>NZ_DS999411.1:0-2322 GCF_000158175.1 Luminiphilus syltensis NOR5-1B
CAGTGTGCTAGCGCCGTAAATAGGTCAATGGCTTTATTCGGCAACTAAATCGTACAAAGGAATTCTTGGCGCGCAAAAAGATAGGCACCATGGCACTCCAACAGAATGACCAAACAGATTTTATGAATTAATCAGCGAAGAAAAGAGGCGTATTCTTAGATTGGAAATCCTTACCTAGCGAATCTTCCGCGCCCGTACGCTGCGTCCCTTGACCTTCCCCTGAGTGAGGTAGTTCATCGCCTGCCGGAGGGCTTGCCGGCTGACAGCAACATAACTACTGGTATCAAAGATCGAAATTTTTCCAATCTGATCACCGCTTAATCCAGCATCGCCCGTCAGCGCCCCCAGCACGTCACCAGGGCGTACCTTTTGCTTGCGCCCGGCGTCGAGTTGGATCGTGACCATGGCGCCGGTGAGTTGATAGTCGGGGTCGCGGTCCAGTGACGCGAGCACATCGCAGGCGCAGGGTTGCTGCTTATAGTCTTCGATCGCGCGAATCCGCGGCGATTCGGCAGGAACAACAATACTGCACGCCTTGCCCACGGCACCCGCCCGACCGGTGCGGCCGATACGGTGTACATACACCTCGGGGTCACGGGGCAATTCATAATTCACCACCATCTCGAGATCTTTGATATCGAGCCCTCTCGCGGCAACATCGGTCGCCACCAGTACGGGACAACTGTCATTGGTCAGTTGCAGTAAGACCTGGTCGCGCTCGCGCTGCTCAAGATCCCCATGAATGGCCCGGGCCTCGATACCCTGCCCACGCAAAAATACGGCGACCTCATCACACTGCTTTTTGGTATTGCAAAAGACCACGGCGTTAGCAGGCCGATAGTGCTCAAAAAGCGCACAGAGGGTTGCCTGTCGCTCATGCTTGTTCACTTCATAAAAAAGTTGCTCGATGACCGCCTCGTTGTGGGCGACATCATCGACCGTGACCGATGCGGGATTTCGCTGAATCGATCGACTGATCCGCTGAATATCCTGCGGGTAGGTGGCCGAGAATAAAAGCGTCTGCCGATCGCCGGGCATGCCGCTGATAATCTGCTTGATGGCATCGGCAAACCCCATATCCAACATACGGTCAGCCTCATCGAGTACCAGCGTTTTTACGGACTCGATGTTCAGGCTACCCCGCTTCAGATGATCCTCAATCCGGCCCGGGGTGCCCACCACAATATGCGCGCCGTGGCTTAGGGAATCCCGCTGTGGCCCCAACGGAACACCACCACACAGCAATACCAGCTTGATATTGGGCATTCGGCTGGCGAGCCTGCGGATCTCCTTACCCACCTGATCTGCCAGTTCACGGGTGGGACACATTACAAACGCCTGAACGCCAAAAAATCGAGGGTTGATAGTGGCCAGCAAACCCAATGCAAATGCGGCGGTCTTGCCGCTACCCGTCTTCGCACGAACAATCACATCCCGGCCAGAAAGAATCAGCGGCAGGCTCTGGGCCTGTACCGGCGTCATCGCCTTGTAACCCAGCGCATCGAGGGCATCGAGTTGATTGGGCGCCAGCGGCAGGCTGGAAAAGGCAGTAGAACTCATGACAACAGGCATACCGTTACGGCGAGAAAGGCGCACCATAACAGACTGGCGCAAACATCTGATCGATCAAGACGACACTATCATCGTTCAATCACCTACCGGCGCGACGTCGGTTCCCGCCCAAGACGACGGTTACGGCGAACAGGCGGTACTTTCCGCGTACACCATTGGCGCGGCGCCGGCGAAGGCAATTAGGTTTAGATTGCAACGCAACGCGGTCTCCACCGCCAGTGACGTCGGAGCGGAAAGCGCCACCAGCGAACCCACTCCCGCGATGGCTGTTTTAGCAACAATTTCGTAACTCGCACGACTGGTGATCAGCACAAATCCGGACTGGCTGGCGGCATTGGGGGGCGCGCTATTACGGCGCTGCCCTGCGAGGGCACCAATCAGCTTATCGAGTGCGTTGTGTCGGCCGACATCCTCGCGGAGAAGCCCGAGATTGCCCTCGGCGTCACACCACACGGCAGCGTGGCTCGCGGAGGTCTGCTGCTGGATCGGCTGAAGACCACGCAGGCTGTTAACCGCCTTCTGGATAGCGCCAAGCGAAGGCTTCGGGGTGTCCGCGAGTCGCGGTAGCGGCATTAGCGCCTGCTCCAGCGATTCCTTACCGCATAGGCCACAGCCGCTTCGCCCCGACATGTATCGGCGCCGCTGCTTAAGCGCCGCAAAGGGCTCGGTGAGGATTTCCAGATGAATCTCGTAACCCGCATCTGCGGGCGTGACCTCAACCCCAATAGCTGCGACGCGCCGTGAGATACC
>NZ_DS999411.1:2342-93648 GCF_000158175.1 Luminiphilus syltensis NOR5-1B
ATCGGTTGACCGCTCGGATGGACCATCCTCCAGGCGATAACGACTAACCGTGTGTATACCCGTGACATCGGCCCCCTGATTTTGGGACATCAGGCCTGCCGTGCCTGCTCAAGCAATTCCAGCTGCTGCTCGTTGAACTCCTGCTGCCGCCGCTGCCATGCGGACGGCGCATTGACTTTGCTGACCTGTACCGCGGTCACCTTGTACTCCGGGCAGTCGGTTGCCCAATCGGCATTATCGGTGGTGATGACATTGGCCCCGGAGACAGGGTGATGAAACGTGGTGTAAACCACGCCGGGGCGCACGCGCTCCGACAAGCGGGCGTGCAGCACCGTGGTGCCGATCCGACTTTGAATACCCACCCAGTCGCCGTCGCGAATACCTCGATCTTCCGCATCCTGTGGATGCAGTTCGAGGATATCTTCTTCATGCCAGTCTGAATTTCGGGTACGCCGGGTCTGCGCGCCAACATTGTACTGGCTGAGAATTCGACCCGTGGTGAGTAGCAATGGAAACTTGCGGTTACTGCGCTCAGTGGTCGGCACGTAGTCGGTAACCACAAAGCGCCCCTTACCACGAACAAACTCATCCACATGCATGATCGGCGTACCCGTCGGTGCATCGTCGTTGCACGGCCACTGGATACTACCGAGACGATCGAGTTTGTCGTAGGTGACGCCGTGGAACGTCGGTGTTAACCGCGCAATCTCTTCCATAATTTCCGAAGGGTGGTTGTACTGCCAGTTGCAACCCAGCGCCTCCGCAAGCGCCAGCGTGCCCTCCCAGTCCGCCTTACCCGCCAGCGGCGGCATCACTTTACGCACCCGCGAAATTCGCCGCTCGGCGTTGGTGAAGGTGCCGTCTTTTTCCAGGAACGAGGAACCCGGTAAGAAAACGTGGGCAAACTTGGCCGTTTCGTTGAGGAAAATATCATGGACAATCAGGCATTCCAGCTCACGCAGCGCCGCCTCCACGTGCTGGGTGTTCGGATCGGACTGGGCGATATCCTCCCCCTGGCAGTACAGGCCCTTGAAACTGCCGTCGAGCGCCGCCTCAAACATATTGGGAATACGGTGACCGGGTTCGCCGTCGAGGGTCACGCCCCAGTCCGCCTCAAAGGTTGCACGCACGCTGTCATCGCCTATCGGACGATAACCGGGTAACTCATGGGGGAACGAGCCCATGTCGCAGGAACCCTGCACATTATTCTGCCCGCGCAGGGGATTCACCCCCACACCCAAACGGCCGACATTACCGGTAAGCATCGCAAGGTTGGCAATCGCCATAACGGTGGTCGAACCCTGGCTGTGCTCGGTAACACCGAGGCCATAATAAATGGCCGACTCGCCGCCGGTAGCGTACAGCCGCGCCGCCGCCTTGAGGTCTTCCGCCGGTATGCCGGTATGCACCTCACTGGATTCTGCGGAATGCTCTGGGCGGCGGATAAAGGCCAGCCATTCGTTAAACGCTTCATCTTCACAACGACGCTCAATGAACTTCCGATCGTGAAGACCCTCCGCAACAATCGTGTGCGCAAAGGCATTAAGCACTGACACGTTGGTACCCGGCCGAACCGGCAGGTGATAGTCCGCCTTGATGTGCGGCGCACTGACCAACTCGATCTGACGTGGGTCAATCACGATCAGTCGAGCACCGTCGCGGAGCCGGCGTTTTAGTTGCGAGCCAAACACCGGGTGTGCCTCGGTCGGATTCGCGCCCATGACAACAATGACATCCGCCGACTGTACCGAATCAAAGGTTTGCGTCCCCGCAGACTCACCGAGTGTCTGCTTGAGACCGTAACCGGTCGGGGAATGACAGACCCGGGCGCAGGTATCGATATTGTTGTTACCGAAGGAGGTGCGCACAAGCTTTTGCACCAGCCAGACTTCTTCGTTGGTGCAGCGCGAGGACGAAATCGCACCGATACTTTTTACCCCATGACTCGCCTGAATATCGCGCAGGCGTTTCGCCGCAAATGCAGTCGCCTCGTCCCAGGAGACCTTGCGCCAGGGCTGATCGATGCTGTCGCGAATCATCGGTGAGGTAATGCGGTCCTTGTGGGTGGCGTACCCAATCGCAAATCGTCCCTTGACGCAGGAATGCCCCTGATTGGCTTTGCCGTCTTTCCACGGGGTCATACGGACCACGGTATTGCCCCGCATCTCAGCGCGGAATCCACAGCCCACGCCACAATACGCACAGGTGGTAATCGCGCTGTGTTCGGGCTTACCGGCCTCGATATACTGTTCTCGGTAAGCGTCGCTGTGGGGCACGCGGCGACACAGGCCCCACAAGACACACAATCCGATTCCATGAAGGTCTTATCACCACCGACACTGACCTTGGAATCAAAACCACGCCCATCGATCGTCAGGGCAAAGGTCCCCTGGGTTTCCTCACAGGCACGCACGCAGCGGGAGCAAACAATGCATTTGGAGGGATCGAACGTGAAATACGGATTCGAGGTGTCTTTCTCGGCGACCAGATGGTTCTCCCCCTCGTAGCCGTAGCGAACATTGCGCAGGCCTACTTCTCCGGCAGTATCCTGCAGTTCACAATCGCCATTGGTGGGACAGGTGAGGCAGTCCAGGGGGTGATCGGAAATGTACAGCTCCATCACACCGCGGCGCAGATCAGCGAGCTTCTCGGTCTGGGTCTGGACGACCATGCCGTCCGCCACCGGTGTGGTGCAGGATGCGGGGTAACCACGACTCCCCTCGATCTCGACCAGACAGACCCGGCAGGAACCGAAGGGCTCAAGGGAATCGGTCGCGCAGAGCTTGGGCACCTTGATACCCGCCTCCATCGCCGCCCGCATTACCGAGGTGCCCTCGGGGACGCTGATGTCAACGCCATCGATCTGCAGTGACACCTCTGCCGCTGCAGTTTGCCTTGGCGTTCCCAAATCGAGCTGCGGTTCGTAAAACTCGATCATTGCGAGCCCTCCGACTGAAAATCTTCTGGAAAATAGTGTAGTGCACTGCGCACAGGAAACGGTGTCATTCCACCCATGGCGCACAGCGATGCAGATTCCATGGTGTCGCAAAGATCGAGCAGTAGTTCGCGGTTTTTCTCAGGCTCGTTACCCTCGCGAATTCTGTCGATGACCTCGACCCCGCGTACCGCACCCACACGGCAGGGCGTGCACTTGCCGCAGGACTCTTCGGCACAAAAATCCATGGCAAAACGTGCCTGATCACTCATGTTGATCGACTCATCAAACACCACCACACCGCCGTGGCCAATCATTCCACCGATCTCGGCGAAGGCCTCGTAGTCAAGAGGTGTATCCCAACTCGACTCGGGTAAATACGCCCCCAGGGGACCGCCTACCTGTATCGCGCGCAAGGGTCTTCCCGAGGCTGAGTCGCCACCGAACTCGCTGACGAGATCACGGAGCGTCGTGCCAAAGGCCAGTTCGACGAGACCGCCGCGCTCGATGTTACCCGCGAGTTGGAAGGCCAGGGTGCCGCGGGAACGACCCACGCCAAAGTCCTGGTAAAAGTCGGATCCCTTCGCCAGCACGGTGGTCACCGCCGCCAGCGTCAGTACGTTATTGACCACCGTGGGCTTGCCGAAGAGCCCCTCAATGGCGGGCAGGGGCGGCTTCGCCCGCACAATACCGCGCTTACCCTCAAGGCTGTTCAGTAGCGAGGTTTCCTCACCGCAGATATAGGCGCCGGCACCGAGACGAACCTCAAGATGGAAGGCCTGTCCGCTACCGAGAAGATCATCACCCAGATAGCCCGCCTGTTCGGCCCGCTCAATGGCTTCGTTCAAAATCTGGTGCGCGAGCGGGTACTCGGAACGCAGGTAGATATAACCCTGGGTGGCACCCACTGCCAGAGCGGCAATCGTCATGCCCTCAATCAACTGGAAGGGATCGGCCTCCATAAGCAAGCGATCCGCGAAGGTGCCCGAGTCGCCTTCGTCCGCATTGCAGACGATGTACTTCCTGTTGCCGACCGCATCGAGCACGGTCTGCCATTTAATACCCGCGGGAAAGGCGGCACCGCCGCGTCCCCGAAGGCCGGATTCCTTGACCTCATCAACGATCTGCTGGGCCGTCATTGCCAGTGCGTTTCGCAGGCCGACAAAGCCCCCCAACTGCTGATAGGTCTCGATACAGAGGGGATCGCCCTCACCCGCGCGCTCGAAGGTTAGCCGCTGCTGATTTTTGAGAAAAGGAATCTCGGACACCGGGCCCACGTAGCTGGGGTGCGCGGTCGGGTTGTCGGCCAGCGCAGCCAGCAGCGTCTCGGCATCGGCGGCGGTGACGTTGCCAAAGCCGAGACGCTGCCCTTTATGGTCCATTTCCACCAATGGCTCCAGCCAAAACGCACCGCGGGAGCCGTTGCGAATCACTGTCAGGTCCATGCCCTTCTGACCGGCGAGTGCCTCCAGCGAGTGCGCCAGTCGGTCGGCACCCAGCGCGTTGGCGGTGGTATCTCGCGGCAGGTAAATACGGAGCGTCATAGGCCGGGCTCCTCTGCTTTTTCTGCGAGTAGAGCATCAAATGTCGGGTTATCGACCCGCGCGTACACATCATCGTCAATGCGCAGCGACGGGCCACAGGCACAATTACCGAGGCAGTACACGCGCTCGAGCGTTACCCGACCGGACACCGTGGTTTCGCCGTAATCGATACCCAGCCGCTGGGTAGCGTAGGACTCCAGCGAGCGCGATCCCCGGGCCTGACAGGCCTCAGCGCAGCACACCTGAACCAGATGCTCGCCCTGCGGGCTGGTTTTGAAGTCGTGATAAAAGGAGATCACACCGTGAACCTCAGCGGCAGAAAGATTCAGTTCCCTGGCGATCGGATCAATGGCCGCATCGGGAATATGACCCCACTGCGCTTGCACGGCGTGAAGAAGCGGCAGTAGCGCCCCCTCACAGTCGCGGTACTGATCTATTATCGGTGCGAGCGCTGACTGCATGACGTCGTGTTCCTCGATACTCGGTAGTGTGTCAGTGGACCGGATCCCTATTGTTATCGTGTGGTCTCGGGGCCGATGGGACAATAGTACCAAGGCGGTAGTCAGTACCAAACCCAGGCGACGGAAACCATCGGCGACTCTTCAGCAGGTAAACAATCTGACTCTCTCTTTGCGCGATTCTACGCTGTCATTCCCAATGCGCTTGCCTCGTCTACGGTTGGCAAGTCTTTGGGCTATCCAGCAGGCCTGCCGCCCGGAGCCTGGGCCATTCGATCGCCGGACAGCGATCCACAACGACGCGGATACCCTGCTGCTCCGCCAACATCGTCGCCGCCGGATCGATGACACCCAGCTGCGTCCACAATAGAGGAACACCGACCTGAATGGTCTCCTCGACGATGGCGGGTAAAAAACGGGCGTTACGAAACACATCGACCATATCCACTGGCTCGGGAATGTCTGCCAGCGTGCCGTAGACCCGCTCTCCGTGCAGTTCGCTGCCGGCCAGCCCCGGGTTCACCGGTATCACGCGATAACCGTGCCGCCGCAGGAACTCGGAAACCTGATAGCTGGGCCGGACGGGCTTACTGCTCGCGCCCAGTAACGCGACGGTCCGCACCGACTTGAGTATCTCGGCGATCCCCGCATCATCAGTCACCGGCATTGCTCAGGCCTCTCCCCACTGGGGTGGCCGTTTTTCAAAAAACGCCGCTTTGCCCTCCTCGGCTTCGTCCGAGGTCATCGCCCGCAGCATGGCCTCGTTGGCATAGGCGAAAGCCTGTTCGATCGGCATGTCGATCTGGCGGTAAAAATCCGCTTTACCCTGGCGAATGCCCTGCGCCGATCGACTGGCGATGCGCTCGGCCAGCGCACTGGTCTGCCCATGTAAATCGGCAGCGGCTACCGCCTCATTGATGAGGCCAAAGCGCACCGCGTCTTCCGCCGAGATGGCATCGCCGGTCAGCGCCAGTGCCATGGCATGTTTGCGATGAATATTTCGTCCAACACCCACCAGCGGTGTGGTGCAAAACGCACCGATATGAACGCCGGGGGTGGCGAAGCGCGCGGTATCTGCGGCAATGGCGAGATCACACGCCGATACCAGCTGACACCCCGCAGCAGTGGCGATGCCCTGCACGCTGGCGATGATCGCCTTGGATGAATAAACTATCGAGAGCATCAGCGACGAACAGCGCTCCAGAATCTCGCGGACCCGTTCTTGTTGCGAGTCCACAGATTCATCCGACAAGCGTTTCATCTCGCGCAGGTCGTGCCCGGCAGAAAACGCGGAGCCTTCGGCGGCAATCACAACCGCTCGAACCTGGGAATCTTCTGCCGCTGCTTCCAGGGCTTCGGTGAGTGCCTCGATCATTGCCAACGACAGGGCATTGCGCTGATCGGGCCGATTGAGCGTAATCCAGCGGACGTTATTTTCGGTGCGTTCGTTGACGTAGGCGGATGCTGCGTTTTTCATGGCCGGCTTCTCTTTCCAATGACACCCTGTAGTTGAGCCACCCGAATAGGGTTACTCGGCGATCGGCGCCGCTACTCGCTCGCCTCGTCGACGAAAATATCCAGCGGCAAGATCGCGGTGACGCCAACGTTGGGGATATCGACCAGCTGCCCAATGCGCATATCCACCGCCACGCTGGCAATCATATACGCCTGCGCCTCGTCATAGCCGTAGGTGTTAACAATGTAATCAATCATCGCAGCGAGCGCATTCCGGGCCGCGAGGTGGATATCCGCCGACAAATTGCCGAGCTCGGCCAGACGATCGGAACCCAGATAACTGAGGTTGGCTGGCACCGTGCCTTCCGCTTTCAACGGAAACCCCGTTACGGCGTAAAAGCGCGTCGACGGTATACCCAATACCGATGCCGGACCTTCGTAGTGGGGACCGTGGGAGAGATCCGGTGCATCCTCCACGACCCGCGTGGTCACCGTTAAGGTGCCGCCCATTTCAATGGCGGTTCCCGATACTTCCCCATCGCCCTGGGCATAGTGAAAGTCACCGACGGCAAGCCCGCAGCCATCGATAAAACACGGCAGATAAACCGTGGTGCCCATGGTCAGATAGCGAATATCCATATTGCCGCCGTGCTCACGGGGTGGATCGTGCGCAAACACTCGGCCGCCTTGGTGCCTTCAGCACCACACATGGATGCGGGCTGCGCCTCGGTCGGATCAATACCCACTACCGCACCACCCGCCTCGAGTAGCTGCGCCTCTCGCTGCAAAATACGCTTAAGAAGACCCTCGCCCGGCAACGTGGTGAGCACACCGGGGAAACTGGCATTCGGGATACGAACCCCGGGGAGTGCATCGCTGACGGCGTAGTCGCTATCGATTCGCCAGACGATGAAGCGCTCCTCGATACCGAACTGATCCCCCGCAAAACCAAAGGCACCGGACTCGGTCCATCCAGCCTGCGCGGGCTCCAGGGATTCGATGGTGACCGCCAGTACATCACCGGCTTTGGCACCCTTGATATAAACCGGACCGGTTAGCGGGTGAACAATACCCGAACCTGCGTTTGGCGTGACATCGCCGCTGTCCGCATCATCGGCATCCAACGCCAGATCGAGGGCATCCCTGCCGGCAAAGACGATGCGCTCTCCAGGCTGAGCAGTAGCGACCATCGGAATATCGGGATGCAGTCGATTCATGCACGCGGGATCCGCCGCACAGGAAACACTGCCATCACCCACGACGACTTCGGCGTGACTGATTAATGAACCACCGACGATCGGCAGTAGACCAAGCAACGCGCGTACCAGCCGCCAATTACGCATAGGAGGTCCTTGGTAAACGGTAATGAGTAAACAGGAATCTTATCGCATAAGCCAATCGATCGGGGTGATGGCCATACTCAGCGCGCTGCCGACAGCTCTGGTGGGTGTCCGAAAGCGATAATCCAGGAATGCTACAGGGGTTTGATATAGGAACCGTGTCGCCGGGGGCGACGATTAATGGCCTTCGCTCTTCACATCACCTTCAGTCATTAAGTCGGTGATCAGGCTGTCCTCGTCGTCGGGGACGTCTTCCCAACCCGTACAAACGCTCCTGCGGACATTGGTTTTGGCGGAACCTCCGCCGGTAAAGTAGCGAGTCTCCTCAATCCACTGCCATTCCCGTTGAATACAGCGCGAGTTACTGCTGCTGCAACCGACAATGGCAGCGGCAATCATCATGACCCAAACTACTCGCATTCGATATTTCGCCCCCCCTACGGCCAAGACCCGGATACACCCCTCTGGTAATGGCGCGCACCCTAGAACTTCTCTCCATGAATAGCATACTCCTTCCCCGGGCAAAGAGAATGTCGATCCGGTCGATAAGATGGACCCTATTCCGACAGAGCGGCTAGTGAACAGGCGGTACGAGGGCCAATACGATCAGAACGCGGCTGCGGTCTCCGCTACGAAATCCTTATAGCGGCGCGGAGCATGGCCGAGCACCGTTTCACTGGCTGCGAGATCGTGATCCGTGGCGTGATTACCAACGGTCTGATTGATACGCATCATGGTGGTCAAATCGTCGACCAGCCACTCATCCACGGTGGTTGCGAAGGCGTTGCGAATACCCGCGGTGAACGCACCGAGATCGTCGCCGGCATAGGTAATCTCTTTACCGAGGACCTCCGACCACACCTGGGCATTGCCCTCACCCGTGCAACGATCGGGGCTGCACAGCGGGATCTCCTGACCGTCGAACGTCTCGGAGGTGACGACTCGCAGCGTAGCGTCGGCAATATCGCGGGTGTCCACGGCATTGAGACCGACGGAACCGATCGGCAAGGCATACACGTCATGCTCGCGCAGCGGAGCCAATACCATGCCGTCGTTCTGAAAAAAGAAGCTGGGTTTGAGGATGACGTACTCAAGGCCGCTTTCTTTGATCAACTCCACAATCCGTCGCTTGTTCTCAAAGTGGGGGATCTGGACACGCTTGGCCTCGTTCATGATACCTATCGCGACCACCTTCTTGACACCTGCCTGGCGGGCGGCAGCCAGCGCATTTTCTACCATGCCGACTTCATGCTTTACCACGGGTGAAATCAAAATAAGCGTTTCATGCCCACTAAAGGCAGCCTCCAGATGGGCAGGCTCGGTGAGATCGACGGGCGTATACTCAGCGCCGCCAGGCACAACCTCGGGACGCTGTCGAGAACCCAGGGTCAATTCCAGCCCCGCCTGATGCAATACCGGCGTAATCACCCGCGCCAGATTACCGGACGCGCCGGTCATAAAGATCTTGCCCATTTCAGGGATCTCCTAGCAGTCGTTCTCGCTGCATATAGTCATGGGTTAACAACCCGGTAAACGCCGGAAACTGACGAAAATGAGCGCGCATCTCCTCGCGCACCTCCGACCGCATCGCCCCATTGAAACCGGCCAGGTCATCGAAGGACACCTCATTGCCCATGACATAGTCCGCATCGTCATAGCCATTGGGATCCACACCCTGCTGTGGCAGATAGCAATGAATGGCGCCGATACCGGGCAATCGCTGCTGGGTAATCGGATGGGTCTCCAGATAAAAGGTCGTAAACGCCTGTTCATCGCTATGGGGACGCCGATAACGCACGACGTTGCTGATGGGCGCGGTAAACGGGGGCGGTGCAGCACCGGGCTCCAGTGCATAGGCAATCCGTCGCAAAAAGGCGCTGGTTATAGACAGGCCTTCAATCGCACCAAAGCGCTTTAGCGCCTGGCACTGCAGGAGCCCCTCCGCCCGCGCCTCATCATCGGTAAAATCCAGCATGAGAATGGCAAGCGGCGCATCGGCGTGATCAAAATACGGGTCATTGACACTCCCCTCACCCGGTCGATACACATCGGCGGAAACCAATCCATCCAGACTGCCCAGATCAAAGGCAAGGCCGGCAATCACTGATCTCAGCGCGGGCCCGGACTCCGGCGGTCCCTCGATCCGCAACTCGTAGCACGCACTGACCTCGTGGCCGCCATTCAGATCGACGTCGTCGTGATTCATCGATTGGTCGCTCAAGATAAGTTGCTCCTTTGATAAATGGCCGGGGGTGGCCGTGAAGCGGTGACCGTACCACAACCCGGCGAGCCCAGTGGTCTCTGCGGAGTCAACGCTTCATGCGGGAACCAGGCGAGATAGAGGAGATGTCGAAGCAATCCCACAGTGAACCAGCCGGCCCCGGCCGCCTAGGAATCAGGCATCCCCGTCAAGATAAAATCGGTCATCGAAGGTCTTGACCGCATCGGGATAAAAGATGACCAATGCGGCGATGCACATTCCGTTGATAAAGGCTTCGGGGAAGGCAATCAGTAATAGCAGCGGAAAAATATCTGCGACAGCGCTCGTCCAGGGGTCCCACCCGGCAATAGCGATAATCACCAGCGCACAAAGTGCGTCAATGAGGATAACCAGCGCACCACCGGCAAATCCCGCACCCAAAATATAGAAAAACGGATTGCGCAGCCTGGGTCTGTAGAGCCAACGCCCCAGAGACCAGCTCACGATTGCGGGAATCAGGACCGTTAAGCAGCCAGCAGCGCCGACGCCAGCAAATGGCAAATCCACCAGCACGGTCACCACCACCAACGCCACCGTCGCGCCAATCACCGCGAAGCACCAGCCGACCACAAGGGTAAAGGTCGTCATGCCAAGCAGGTGCAACACAACCCCCTCCACGACCGTAATATTCATGAGCCACAGGAGTACCAAACCAAGGGTGCCGCCCGCCAACAGGTGCAGGCGCTCCGGTGTGTGCCAAAGCGCCCGCCACGGCGCATTAAAAACAGCCACCACCAAACCGGCGAGAAAAACAACCCCAAGACCGAAGATCAGGCCTATGGGTAGTAATGAGGGATCGATATGCATGGTCCGGGAGCTTGGCAGATTCGCGAGGAATCGTCACGCCAACCGACACCGGTCTGTCCTGAAGAAGTCCCCGCTCGCTAAATCGCTAAAAGAAGCGATCGAAGACGGCCAACGTCGCAAGCCAAAACACCGTGATGAAATGAGACAGTGGTTGTAAGCGTAGTGATTTGAAAAAACCGGGGCTGATGCGTATAAGCGAGAGAACGAATCCCATGAGAGGGCTGAAACCGGTTGACGCTGCTATTTACCTATCTGGCGATTGCCATTGGCGTGTCCTTCCTCTGCTCTATTCTCGAAGCGGTGCTGCTCTCCATTACTCCGACGTATCTTGAGCAACTCAAGCAGGAACGCCCCCGATCGGGAAAGATCGTGCATAGCGCCAAGCGCAATATGGACGAATCGCTATCCAGCATTCTTATATTGAACACGTTCGCCCATACCATGGGCGCGGCTGGCGTGGGTGCGCAGGCGATCCAGGTGTTCGGTGCCGAATCGGAGACGCTGGTCGCAGTGCTGCTCACCCTCGCTATCCTGTACTTCTCTGAGATCATTCCCAAAACTCTCGGCGCCACCTATTGGCATCGACTCGCCGTCCCCGCGGCTTTTGTTATCTCCTGGCTGGTCAGAATCGTCTATCCGCTGGTATGGATCTCCACACGACTGACCCAGTTCCTGGGCAGCAAGGAGAAGCGCAATATTACCCGTGAAGAAATCCTGGCGCTTGCTTCGCTGGGCTATCAGGACGGCGCGTTGATTTCTCAGGAAAATGAATACCTGGTTAACCTGCTGCGCCTACGCGAAGTAAAAACCCGCGACATACTCACACCGCGCACTGTGGTGCATATGCTGGAGGAATCCACATCGGTCTCGGACGCACTGAGTATGGAGGGAACGCGGCAGTTCTCGCGCATGCTGAGCTACAGCGACTCCGCGGATAACATTACCGGAAAAATTCTCCGTACCGACCTGTTTGACGCCGAGCGCGCCGGCAAAGGAGAAGAGCCGATTTCGCAGTTTAAGCGCGAGGTGGTTCGCGTCTCGGAAAAACTCCCGGTACACAAACTCATGGATTTGTTTATCCGGCATAAAATGCATCTGTTCCTGGTGGAAGACCAGTTCGGACAAACCGCGGGTATCGTCACTTTGGAAGACGCCATCGAGACTCTGCTAGGCCGGGAGATTCTTGACGAGAGCGATACGGTGGAGGATATGCAGGCACTGGCGCGCTCGATAAATCGGGAGCGATTAAGAAGCGTTGATTAGCCACGCACTCCTAATGCCTTTAAACCAAGGTTGCTTTCGGGGTTGTCAGAAGTTCTTGATAAAGCCGGTCAAATCGCCAATACAAAATAGCGTCCCAAACCGAGATACAAACCGGACCACCAGGCTACGTTTGAGATGTTCAACATCGCGCAGTATTCGCGTGACACGATAGCCATCGCAACAGTCGCTGTGAGTTGTTGTTGCTGTCGTATCAACCCCTCCAGCCCGACTGTCCTTCGATACTCATTCTGCATTGAATAATGGCTTTGACGCCTCAATGCTTCGATGGCGGGATACGGCTATTCAGTCAGGTCGCGATAATGTGCAGGCACTCAATATTTCTTCCAAAGAAACTCGGCGTGATTGCGGGGGGCTCGTGATCAGGCGCGAGTTCGAATCGGTTAAAACGCTGCAGTAGCGCCTGAAACGCCAGTTGCATCTCAGCGCGAGCGAGCGCGGCGCCAACACAGACATGGCGTCCCGTGCCAAACGCCAGATGCTGACCGGGTTTTGGCCGATCCAAAACAAGCTCTTCGCTTCGATCGTATCGGCTTTCGTCCCGGTTGGCGGCACCGAAGCGAAGGTTCAATAAATCGCCCTCGTTCAGGGTCACGCCACCCAACTCCGTTTTTCGGGTTACCTGCCGAAACATGCCCTGCGCCGGGGATTCAAGGCGCATGGCTTCTTCACAGAAGTTACGGAGTTTATCGGGACTGCCTTGAAGTTCGCCCACCAGATCAGGCGACTGGCAGAGCAAATGCATCCCCGAAGAAATCGCTGCTGTCGTCGTCTCATTACCGGAGGCCAGAAGATCGATGGTCAAAATCGTCAACTGCTCCTCAAGATTAAAGCCGTCGTTTCCTTCACCCGCCTGTGCAACCTCGGTGAGCATATCGTCCTGGGGCTCCGCCAGGCGCTGTTCCAATAGGTTTTTGAAGTAGTGCTGCATCTCAACCACCAAAGCGGCGCACTCAACTTCCCGTGCTTCGCTGATCATCATGCTGAAGGGCTCGACGATGGCATCGGACCAGACCTTGAATTGCCCCAGATCCCCATCGGGAACCCCCAGCAAATCGGCGATCACCTGCATGGGTAACGGATGGGAAAATAGCGCCACAAAATCCTCAGACATACCCGGTTTGAGCTGACCTGCCAGCGACTCGGCTATCTCGCGTATTCGTGGCTCGTAGGCACGAATACGCTTTGCGGTGAATAGCGGTTGTAGAAAATCACGAACCCGGGTGTGCTCGGGCGGATCTGACGTTGAGCAGGACGCCCGGGGCAGCCAGCCGTGATCGGTGTACTGACGCAGCACCTCCTCGGGTACTCCTCCAGGACGCAGCGCCATGGGACTCACGCCGCTGATAAACAGATCCGGTTGGCGAATGACCTCTTCGCACAAGGCGTAGCTGGTGATCAGATAAATACCCGAAGGCTCCATCCGATAGATCGGAGCGTTCTTACGCAGGCTGCGATACGCCTCCCACGGACATCGCTGGATATCAGGATCAAAAAGATCAATGGACGTCGATGACATAGTGCTTACCTGTTATCTACCTTCGATCACATGGCCGTAGTCTATCATCGGAAGTGCAGCCTCGAGTCATGTGCTCGGCGGCGCGAGGGCACAGGTATTTGATAAGGCCGGCTCCGTATACCCAGAGGTCGGTGTGTTCCTTTTAGAGTGCCGTAGTTAAAAATTAAACAGCAATAAAGCATAAGACCGCTATTCGGATGCAGTCATGGGAAGCAGGCATTGCTTCAATGCGGCAAACGGTAGCTAGTCATACCTTCTTCAGGGCTCACTGACCTCGAAATCCAACAGAGCCGCACCGCCGTCAACCAGGTCTCCAGCCTGATAGTAAAACGCCAACACGCTACCGTCGCTGGGCGCCCGAATCGTGTGCTCCATTTTCATGGCCTCCATCACCAGCAGCGCATCGCCCGCTTTCACCGGGCTACCGGCTTCAACCAACAGAGTAACGAGGGTGCCGTTCATTGGCGCGGTCAGACCGCCTCCGAGTCCACCGTCGTTGACGTTACCCCTATCCGGCGTGACGAGTCTGAAGCTGACCGCACTGTCCTGAGTATAGAGACTGAAACTACCTTCGTGCTCGGCAACCGATGCGCGCAACTGATAACCATCAAGGTTGGCTCTCAGTTCGCCATCCTTCAGGTTACCTTGCGCCAGTAGGGTCTTGTCGGAAAAACCGATGCGATAGCGGGCATCATCCGCCGAGTCGATGTGCTCAACACTGACCGGGTAATGATGGTCGTGAATTGCCAGCTCGAAGTGCTGCACATTGGTCTCGTTAAGGCGCCAGGCACTGGCATCAAACCAGGGGGAGTTGGCATCACCGGAGGGCGCTCTGGCCCGTTGGGCAACTCGTTCCTGCGCCAATATCAGGTATAGCGCCGCCAGCGGAACTTCCTGCTCCAACTCTCCTTGTGTATTGTGAAAGATCTGGCCGTGATGCTTCTCTATCAAACCGGTATCCAGATCCGCCGCGCGGAAAGCGGCGCTGTTGGCTAGGTTGTAGAGAAAATCAAGGTTGGTTGTCATGCCGCTGATGCGATACTCCCGCAGGGCGCGAGTCAGTCGCTGCAGCGCCTTGTCCCGGTTCTCGTCCCAGACAATAAGTTTTGCAATCATCGGGTCGTAATAAACGCTGACTTCATCGCCCTGTAATACGCCAGTATCCACGCGCACGTGAGCAGAGGGCTCCGGAGGCTCTAGAAAAGAGAGAATACCGGTCACTGGCAGGAAATCGTTATCGGGATCCTCGGCATAAATACGAGCCTCGAAGGCGTGGCCGGTGATGGTCAGCTCATCTTGGGTTGCGGGTAGGATCTCCCCCGCGGCGACCCGCAGCTGCCACTCCACCAGGTCCCGGCCCGTGATCATTTCAGTAACCGGGTGCTCAACCTGCAGGCGGGTGTTCATTTCCATGAAGTAAAAAGAACCGTCATTGTCGAGCAGAAATTCAACCGTGCCCGCTCCCTCGTAATTGATGGCGCGAGCCGCCCGCAACGCGGCCTCGCCCATCGCCGCCCGTAACGCTTCAGTCATTCCGGGTGCAGGTGCTTCTTCTATGACTTTTTGGTGACGGCGTTGCACCGAGCAATCCCGTTCGAACAGGTAAACGCCATTGTCATGACCATCAAAAAATACTTGTATTTCAACATGGCGCGGCTGGGTCAGATATTTTTCCACCAGCATATCATCGTTGCCAAAGCCATTCATTGCTTCGCGGCGAGCCGCAGCCAAGGCCTCATCAAACTCACCTGAAGACCACACTTGGCGCATACCCTTACCACCGCCACCGGCAACCGCCTTCAGCAGTACTGGATAGCCTATATCGTCGGCGGCGGACTTGAGCACATCCCGGTCCTGATCATTCCCGTGATAGCCCGGCACCAGAGGCACACCTGCCGCCTCCATGATCTGCTTGGCGGCAGATTTCGAACCCATGGCTTCAATGGCGGCGACCGGTGGACCGATAAAAACAATGCTGTTGTCGCGACACGCCTCGCAGAAGCGAGGGTTCTCCGATAGAAATCCGTAGCCGGGGTGGATCGCCTGAGCGCCGGTTTTCAGCGCGGCATCAATCACCTTCTGGTAGACGAGATAAGAATCTCTCGACGGTGCACCACCAATATGCACCGCCTCGTCGGCCATTTCGACATGCAGTGCGCCCTGGTCAGCATCGCTGTAAACCGCCACGGTACGAATGCCCATCTTTCGAGCAGTACGAATCACCCGGCAGGCAATTTCACCGCGGTTGGCGATGAGTATCTTGTCAAAGCATTTAGCAGACATTCGCTGACCCGTTTATGGAATCCATGATGGCTTACGTTTCTCAAGAAAGGCGCCAAGCCCTTCTTGCCCCTCTTTGGACACACGAATGTCGGCGATACGCTGGCTGGTCAACTCAATGAGTTCCGTTTGATTGGTGCTGCCCTCCACCTCGGACACCAGGTTCTTGGCGGCAGCCACCGCTGCCGGGCCATTAGCCAATATCGTGGTAATCAGCATATTCAACGCGTCGTCGAGCTCGCTTTCTGTTGTGACCACCTCGGAAACGAGACCAAGGGCCAGGGCCTGCTCGGCGCTGAAACGTTCGGCGGTGACGAAGTAGCGCCGTGCGGCCCTGGCACCAATGGCGGCAACGACGTAGGGGCTGACCGTCGCAGGTATCATGCCAATCTTTACTTCACTGAGACTAAAGGTCGCGCGCGCACTCGCTACCGCCATATCGCAGCAGCTCACAAGACCCACCCCTCCGCCGAATGCAGGGCCTTGAACGCGGGCAATGGTGGGCGTGGAAATGGTACTGAGAACCCGTAGCATTTCGGCCAGCGCTCGGGCGTCCTGCAGATTTTCCTCGCGGGTATAACCGGCCATCCGCTTCATCCAGTCGAGGTCGCCGCCAGCGGAGAAGCTGTTACCCGCTGAAGCCAACACCATGACCCTGACATCAGCATTGTCATCTACCGCGGTAAACGCCTCGGTGAGCTCGCCAATAATAGTGTCGTCAAAGGCATTATGTTTTTTCGGGTTGTCCAGGGTGACGGTCGCGACACCGCGATCATCGACAACCGTACTTACAAATGTTGCACTCATGCACTTATCCTTTTGCCCAGCCCAATACACCCGGCCGTTACATTCGGTCTTTGCATCCGACCATTACATTCGAAAGACGCCGAACTTCGTCTCTTCAATGTCCCGGTTAAGGCTGGCGGAAATCGCCAGGCCCAGCACCATTCGGGTTTCTGCCGGATCGATCACGCCGTCGTCCCACAATCGGGCCGAGGCGTAGTAGGGGTGACCCTGATGTTCATAGTTATCGATGATGGGCTGCTTGAAGCTGGCTTCTTGCTCGGCAGACCAGTTGCCGCCCTGGCCTTCGATCTGCTCGCGTTTGATTTGCGACAAAACGCCCGCCGCCTGCTCCCCGCCCATCACCGAAATTCGTGCGTTGGGCCACATGAACAGGAAACGTGGGTCGTAGCCCCGGCCACACATACCATAGTTGCCGGCACCGAAAGAGCCGCCGATCAAGACAGTAAATTTGGGTACCGCCGCGGTGGCGACGGCGGTCACCATCTTGGCACCATGCTTGGCAATACCGCCGTGCTCATACTGTTTGCCCACCATGAAGCCGGTAATGTTTTGCAGGAATACCAGCGGAATCTTACGTTGGGCACACAGCTCTACGAAGTGCGCCCCCTTCTCCGCTGACTCACCAAACAAAATGCCGTTATTGGCCAGAATGCCCACCGGATAACCATGAATACGGGCGAAGCCACACACCAGGGTGGTGCCGTAGAGGGCCTTGAATTCATCGAGCTCAGAACCGTCGACAACACGGGCAATCACCTCGCGCACATCGTAGGGCTGGCGGGTGTCTTTCGGGATAACGCCGTATATTTCACGCTCGGGATACAGCGGCGGCACCGATTCGGTCACATCCAATGACACGCGTTTGACCCGGTTGAGTCTGCCTACCGCTTGTCGCGCCAACTGCAAGGCGTGGTGATCATTCTGGGCCAGATGGTCCGCCACCCCGGAAGTCCGAGTGTGAACGTCACCACCGCCGAGTTCTTCCGCAGTCACATCCTCACCGGTCGCGGCCTTTACCAACGGAGGCCCGCCGAGGAATACCGTTCCCTGCTCTTTGACGATAATGGACTCGTCCGCCATGGCGGGAATATAAGCACCGCCGGCGGTGCATGAACCCATCACCACCGCTATCTGCGGAATACCCTTCGAAGACATCACCGCCTGGTTATAAAAAATATGGCCAAAGTGATCCCGGTCAGGAAAGATATCGTCCTGAAGCGGCAGAAAGGCACCGCCTGAATCGACGAGATAAATGCACGGCAGGTTGTTTTCCTCGGCAATAGTCTGTGCGCGCAAATGCTTCTTTACCGTTATCGGGTAGTAGGTACCGCCCTTGATGGTCGCATCGTTGGCGACAATGACACACTCCTGACCCTGTACTCGGCCGATACCGGCAATGACGCCGCCGGCATTGATCCTATCCTCGCCATACATTCCATAGCCTGCCAGCTGCGACAGTTCCAGAAAGGGTGAACCCGGGTCAATCAAAGCGGCTACCCGGTCCCGGGGCAATAACTTGCCGCGGCTGACATGTCGGGCGCAGGACTTCTCGCCGCCCCCCTGCTTTATCACTTCAAACTTCGCCCGCAGGTCATCGACCTGCGCTTGCATATGCTCAGCGTTTTCGGCGTACTCGGGGGCGCGTATATTCGCTTTTGACTGGATGACAGGCATGTTGGCGCGCTCCCTACTGAGTGTCGTTAAACAGCTCGCGGCCGATCAACATACGACGGATTTCGGACGTGCCGGCACCGATCTCGTAAAGTTTGGCGTCGCGCAGCAAACGACCGGTGGGAAACTCGTTGATATAACCGTTCCCACCCAGCAGCTGGATAGCATCGAGCGCCATCTGGGTTGCCTTCTCGGCGGCGAACAGAATGACCGCGGCGGCATCCTTGCGACATTCCTCACCGCGGTCGCAGGCCCGCGCCACGGCGTAAAGCAGCGCGCGCGCTGCGCTGAGGTGGGTGTACATGTCGGCCACTTTGCCCTGGATCAACTGAAACTTACCGATGGACTGGCCAAACTGCTTACGATCGTGGATATAGGGAATCACCTGATCAAGACAGGCCATCATGATGCCCACGGGTCCGCCCGAGAGCACTGCCCGTTCGTAATCCAGCCCGGACATCAGCACAGCCACACCCCGGCCCTCTTCACCGAGCACGTTTTCCGCCGGCACCTCGCAGTCTTCAAATACCAGCTCGCAGGTGTTGGAGCCGCGCATACCCAGTTTGTCCAGCTTCTGGTGACGAGAAAATCCGGGCGAATCACGCTCGACGATAAACGCGGTCATACCGCGGGAGCCCGCGTTGGGATCGGTTTTGGCGTAAATGACATAGGTGTCGGCATCGGGGCCGTTGGTAATCCACATCTTGTTACCGTTTAAAACGTACCTGCCGCCGCGCTTCTCGGCCTTGAGCTTCATACTGACCACATCCGAGCCGGCGTTGGGCTCAGACATGGCCAACGCGCCGATATGCTCACCGCTGCACAGCTTAGGCAGATATTTTTGCTTCTGTGCTTCGGAGCCGTTCTTGTGTATCTGGTTAACGCAGAGATTGGAGTGGGCGCCGTAGGACAGCCCGACCGAGGCTGAGGCGCGGGAGATCTCCTCCATCGCCACCACATGGCCGAGATAGCCGATATCAGAACCGCCGTACTCTTCCTTTACGGTAATGCCCAACAGGCCCATGTCACCGAACTTCCGCCACATGTCCATGGGGAACTCATTGCTCTGATCGATATCCGCAGCCCGCGGCGCAAGCTCAGCATCGCAGAAGGCACGCACCGAATCCCGCAACCTGTCGAGATCCTCGCCGAGACCAAAATTCAAGGTGGGATAACTTACAGACATGGTGTTCTCCGATTGATTACCCGGCTGCCCGCGGACGAGCGATCTTTTTCAGGGCCCGATTGCAACGCTTACGCACCTCCTCCAAACCGTTGAGAAGTGCTTTGATGTCTTCCAGTTGTGCTTCCAGCTGCGCCTGCCGCTGATTAACCTTGTTGAGCAGGAACTGGTACTGCTCGTAGTTGTCGCCAGCAGGGTCGTACATGTCGATGATTTCCCGGCTCTCCTCGAGGGACAGCCCGGCGCGCTTGCCGCGTAAAATGAGCTCCAGCGTCGCGCGGTCCTGCTTACCAAAAATCCGGTGCTGGCCCTGTCGGGAGGGGTGCAACAGCCCCTTCTCTTCATAAAACCGAATGGTTCGTGTCGTTACGTCGAACTCCCGAGCCAGCTCCGAAATGGTAAACGTCTTGCCCTCGCCCATGATCCCGCTCCAGAGTAGAGACTGGGAACTCTAGTTAAAGTTTACGTTAACGTCAACTTTAGACACTGCCCGGTGGAAGACGTGGCGGGCGCTATTCGAAGACGAATTCGCCCCCATTGCACCCTTGAATCACACTAGGTCCCTGGGCCGTAGAGGTGTGCAAGCAGCAGGACCGTCTTGAAGGGTTCAACCCCGATGTTACGGACACTTCAAAGAAGTCTAACGAAAGATGGACGTGGAACAGATAAACTGTGCTGATCTCGCCAGTGGATTTTCGCGGGCACTGGCACTGGCACTGGAGCTGTAAATAGTGAGGTGTCTCGAAGACATTACCGGAACGGCTCATGCCCACCCGACGCTCGGTGACGCAGTAACGGGGGCGGCCTAGTCCGCGCCTAACGCCGCAGGGATGTCTGAAAAGTCAATCAAGCGGCGCAGTCCCCCCGCGATAAGCCCACCCGAACGATAATAGCGGCCTTTGTATGTCGCCGAATGTGTTCACATCTTTATTAAAGGGATAAACTTACCAAAGGCAGAGACGTCTTCCCTTACTTTCTACGTTCAGGTGGCTTTTTCAGTGCTGGGCGTAGGCACCTGGGAAATCTTATTTTGACCGAAGTCAAAAGAGTGTTCCCTGAGCTCTTGGCATTCTTTGTGCCGACGTTAAATATGGACGAATGCCTACAAAACGTATCAACAAGCCCTCGTGTACCAAGTAACTCGACAGAACCTCAACCACAGCAGTGGGGTCGGCTATCAACTCTCAGTGGAGTCGCCAGTAGATGAATCAAGCTCAATCAATTCCTATTCACAGATCGAATGACAACAGCATTGGGCACCGCGGCAAGGCCGGCGCTTTCGGCACCACCTTCGGTGACCACATGTTCAGCCAGGACTTTGACGGCGACCAGGGCTGGTCCGAGGCCGGCATCCATCCATTAAATGGGATTCGCCTGCACCCTGCTGCCTCCGTACTGCATTACGGGCAGGAAATTTTTGAGGGGCTGAAAGCCTACCGAAGAGCCGACGGCGAAGTGTGTCTTTTCCGCGCCATCGAAAACTGCCGTCGCTTCAACCGGTCCGCCGCTCGTATGGCGATGCCTGAAGTCGATGAAAACTTCCACCTTCAGGCGCTCTGTGAACTTGTCGCACTCGACAAAGACTGGGTTCCCAGCGAACCCGGTAGTTCCCTTTACCTGCGCCCGGCGATGATTGCCACCAGCCCCCGACTGGGCCTCGCCGCGAGCACCCAGTACAAGCATTTTATAATCAGCAGCCCGGTTGCCGCCTACTTTGGTGACGGACATTCGCCCCTGTCCGTTCTGGTTTCAGACCATCACCGGAGGGCGGTCAAAGGTGGAGTCGGCGAGGCAAAGACGGGGGGTAATTATGCGGCCAGCCTTCAGGTTAGCGAGGCCGCTTCCCGTAACGGCTTTGACCAGGTGTTGTGGCTGGATGCCATTGAAGGCAAGTACATCGAAGAAGTGGGCGCAATGAATATCTGCTTCGTCTATGACAATGAAAAAATCGTAACCCCCGCCCTTAGCGGCAGCATTCTGGAAGGCATCACCAGAGACTCTATTCTCAAGCTCGCCCCGCACCTCGGTTTGTATATCGAAGAATCGCGCCTGGCGATTACCGAGGTGCTCGACGATATCGATAGTGGCCGCATTACCGAGGTCTTTGGCTGTGGAACCGCAGCGGTGGTATCCCCCGTGGGAACGCTGACCTACAAGGGTGAGGCACACACGGTGAATAACAACATGCCAGGGCGCGTAACCCGTTTAATACACCGCGAAATTACCAATATCCAATATGGAGAGGTCGATGATCCCTATGGCTGGATCACTCTCGTAAAATAGCAGGGACACGGTAGTCCGACAGCCAGGCTAGCTTTGCCCGCCCGCATCAATGTATTTGTCGATCATGTTGTGCAGGTGCTTGATCCGCGACTCCTGATAATCACCGAGGATTAGGCCGTCGCGGCCATTCATCGCCGCGATCTTCATACCCTGCTGCATATGGGGCAGGTTGTTCATGTCTTCATCGAATACGCCAGCGAGCACACCCAGCTCTTCGGCATCCGCGAAGCTCTGATCGACATTCAGCCGCGTAGGCTTCACCCCCCGAGGTTTTTCTGCCCCCTTGGGTAACCGCTGAAGAACCATAATGTCGAAGATACATTTATCGGGGTCATGCCCATGGGGGCGACTGCGATAGACGATATTACCCAGGAAACCGCCCCAGATTTGGGTATTGGGAAATGCCAGATACAGCATGGCGTCGAGCAATTCCGCATCGGTGACTTCAGAAAAATCCCGGTCGTAGTCCTTGCTGAACTGCTCCCGATTCATCGCTGCCAGGAATGCCCGCGCCGTCATGCCCTCGGGCACTTTCAGTTCGCCATCAAACAACACGCGACCACTACCCCTTAGCGTCTCTTCCATGACCTCCTGTTCCGACAGGGGCTTGATATGGGGACTGTGTACGGCGTTGGCGGTAATGGCGCGACTGGTGTGGTCACCGAGAATGTCGTATTGCGCGTTGCAGTCGCCCATGAACTTCAAAATATTGGGGTGGGTAGCGATCACATGGTAGGACTCCATAAAGGCTTCCTGGGCGGCTTTCCAGTTACACTCCACCACCTTTTCTACGTGCAACACCTTATAGCAGTCACCGAGTTCGTAGTCCTTGAAATGCTCGGGCAGGACTTCAAGGTACTCCAACAGCGGCATGGCCTTCGCATCGGGATTGACGAAGACGAAGCCCTGCCAGGTATCCACCAGCGCCTCGGGTAGCTGGAATGCGTCTTCACCGGCATACTCGAAATCATTTTTACAGGGCACAAAGGCGATGCTGCCATCGGTGTTCCATGTCCAGGCGTGATACGGGCAGCGGAATTTGTTGCTACAGCCATCTTCCGTCACCAGCTTGCGGCCCCGGTGCAGGCATGAATTGAAAAAGGCCTTTATCCCAGTATCGCTGGTGCGCACAACGATCAGCGACAGGTCCGCCACCTCGTACAGCGTGTAGTCGCCGACGTCGGGAATGTCTTCTTCGCGGCAGGCGAACTGCCAGGTTTTGCTCCAGACGTATTGCACCTCCAAATCGTGCATGTCGCGGGAGGTGTAGCGGGTCGGGTCTAACCGCATGGACCCCAGATCGGGGCTGTCGGTGACACGCAGATGCTCGGGCACCGGCACCGTCTCCCGATCGAGGTACTCCTGGTAGCTGGGACCGTTGGCGGGGGATTGCTTGTTAATGGCATTCATGGACACGGACTCTTATTAAATATGTTCACACCCGAACAAATGTAGCCGCAGCAGGCGTCACAGCGCAATGTTTCGATCAATAAGGTACTCAGGATAAAGATCCCGGCGAAAATAGGTAGTCGGACCTGGTAGTCTTCTCCAGGCAACGTCGAGGCGTGACTCAGGCCATCAATAGTTTCAGTGCCGAGAAGATCGCAAACAGCACAATCATCCACTCAAACACCTGTTGCGAAACCCAGCGCAACGCGTAGCGACCGACGATAATGCCGAGCAAGATAAACGGTGTCAGCTTGGCATTCAGCCACAGTGTCTCGGTAGTGGTGTAGGCGAGGCCACCCATAAAAGGCAGCTTAATCAGGTTAATGACCAGGAAAAAACGCGCACCCACGCCAATGAGCTCCATTTTGGGTAACTGTCGCGCCAAAAAGTACAACTGAAACACCGGACCCGCGGCGTTAGCGATGGTGGTCGCAACACCGGCAAAGCCGCCGGCCAGTAGCCCAAATCCCTTTGAGTGCGCCAGTCTGTGAACAACGTCCGGGTCAAATTGGCGCACAAGCTGCAGCAGCACCATGATTAATATCAGGCTGCCGATCACGGGCTTGGCCCAGGCCTCGGGCATCGCCTCCAGCAGGACAAACCCCACCGCCACCCCAACCACCGCAATGGGTAACAGATGCCAAACCGCTCGCCAGGAGCCGTGTCTTCGGTACAGGGGATAAACCACGAAATCCGCGATAATCAGCATGGGCAGCAGTATCCCCACCGATTGCTTGCCGAACATTTCCGCCATCAAAAACACAGAAATCAGGGCAAACCCGGAGAAGCCGGATTTTGCCAAACCCACGCAAAAACCGGCGAGGCAGAGGAGTAGCCACTGTGTGTCGCCTTCGATCATAGGCTTCCTCCCGTAAAGAAAACACTCAAGCTGGTGCTGACCAGTTAAAAGTCAGAATCTTGATAATGTCGATCTACCTGTTTCAGGCAGCCGCCCCTACTCCATTCTGCAAACGCATTCATCCTGAATTCACGAAAAGTGTCGAGCTCCTACCCTGTGGGGCGACCAAGATTGAATAGATTACCGACAGTGCCATGGGCTGGCCCTGGCTGCTTACTACGATACAATTACGATCGTTATAAAAGTACAAGAATTGTTTCAGGAGACACCATGAATCACACCCCGGGTGCCACTGCCTGCGCCGCTCTGCTGTTTTCCCTGCTCGCCGCGCCCCTCGCGGCGCAGGAGAAAAGCGACCCGAACCGCGCCAAATTTAATGCCCTCGCCGAGTCGGATACGATGATCATGGTGCCGATGCGCGACGGCGTCAGGTTGGCCACCGACGTCTATCTGCCCAAGGGTGATGGACCGTTCCCGGTCGTCTTCGTCAAGACGCCGTACAACTTCAACAAGATCGCCGGCGCCTCGCTAATGGCCGGTGTCGAGGCGATCGAACGTGGCTACGCGCTGGTGGTGCAGAACGAACGCGGCCGTTACTACTCCGAAGGCGACTGGGAGATTCTCGGCCGGCCACAGACCGACGGCTACGACTCGTTGACCTGGCTCGCGGAGCAACCCTGGTCGAATGGCAAGGTCGGCACCTGGGGCTGCTCGTCGACGGCCGAATGGCAGTTGGCGCTGGCGGCGCAGGATCACCCGGCGCATGCGGCGATGGCACCGATGGCGTCGGGTGCCGGTATTGGCCGGGTTGGCGAGTTCTATGAGCAAGGCAACTGGTACAAAGGCGGGGTCCACCAGACGCTGTTTACGGTATGGCTCTATGGTGTTCAGCAGAATACGCGTCCGCAGTTTCCGAAAGACCTGACCCAGGCGCAGCGCCAGCGGTTGAGAAAGAGCTATGACCTGGCGGCTGAGATGCCGGAGATGGACTGGGCGAAACACATGCAAAAGCTGCCCGCAATCGACTGGCTGAAGGAGGCCGGCGCCAACGAAGGGCCCGGCGCCGAGCTGATGGTTCGTAAGCCTAACGATCCGGCCTGGTATAGCGGTGGTCTTTATCACGACAACGAGGACTTCAGCGTGCCGGCTTTCTGGTTCAACAGCTGGTTCGACGTCAGCCAGGGGCCGAATCTTGCGCTCTACCAGCATGTTCGCGAGAACGCTACCGAACCCGCCGTCCGGGATGGTCAGTACATGATGGTCGCGCCGACGCTGCACTGCGGTTTCTATCGCACGCCAGAGTATGAGGATTACATCGCGGGCGACCTGAACGTCGGCAATGCCTACCACGACTACTGGGAATCAATTTTCTCCTTCTTCGACTACTATCTGAAGGACGAGGACAATGGCTTCTACGAAAAAACGCCGCGCGTGCAGTTCTACACGATGGGCCGCAATGAGTGGCAGTCTGCTGATGCCTGGCCGCCGGCCGACGCCGAACCGGTCACGATGTACCTGACGAGCGATGGCGGCGCGAACAGCGTGTTCGGTGATGGCATCCTGTCTGCCGAGCCGCCGATGGACGCCGGTGCCGATACGTATACCTATGACCCGATGAATCCGGTGCCCGCGCTGGGTGGTGGCGTGTGCTGTAACCGGGGAGCGGCCCTGGGGGGCAGCTTCGACCAGCGTGGTATCGAGGCGCGCGCTGACGTGCTCGTGTATACGTCCCCACCGCTCGAATCTGACCTCGAGGTCACGGGCTCTGTTCGCACGAAGCTCTTTGTATCGTCTGACGCCCGCGACACCGATTTTACTGTGAAGCTTGTTGACGTTCATCCGGATGGTACTGCCTGGAACGTGGATGACACGATCCTGCGAGCACGTTATCGCGACGGTTACGAGCAGGAAGTATTCATGGAGGACGGCCAGGTCTATGAGCTCAATCCGACGCCGATGTCGACCAGCTACGAATTCAAGGCCGGTCATCGGATTCGGGTCGAGGTGTCGTCCAGCAAATTCCCCCAGTACATGCGTAATCTGAACACCGGCGGCAACAACTACGATGAGACGGAAAGCGTCGTTGCCCGCAATACCGTGCATCATTCCGTGCAATATCCCTCGCAAGTCATACTGTTTGTCCGCGAAGGAAATTCGGACACGATTGAATAAGTAGTAGGCGGCAACAAAGAGGTTCACGACACACCTGGCGGCAATGCCCTCACGTTTTTCCCGAGGAAACGCATCCATCACCCCGCCGTACCCAGAGCGCTTCGCGGGGCAGTCCCTCTTAGTTTAATACACGTCAAAGGTAGTGTTGTTTAACTTTTATCTTCACGAATACGTGATCAATGTAGAAAGTATCGCCATGGTCACGATGCGTTCGCTTGGGTCTCAAGACCTATCTGGCGCCGAATTTGAGGCCATACAGGCGGATCGACTTCCGGGTGACAATAATATCGAGTTCAGCGGGTAGATCCTCGATATCACGGCGACTGCGATTGAATTGGCAGCACAGACAGAGAGCCTACCCCGCTTTATGAGTACTGCATTGGAGATGGTCTCTGGGGAAAATCAAAGTCATTTATATGGCCTCATCACTATAGGTTCATCTATGTAAGTTCATCCACCGACGCTATCAATTATGGGTGGTTAACGTGTATGCACCGGCAACATAGCGGGTTACGGCTGGGCAAAGCGATCTGCCAAACCGGCCCCAGGCTTCACTCACTGAACAGGAGGATCTGATGGACCCGAGGATTTTGGCGCTACTCTCCGCTGTCGTACCGTTCATTACCATTCAGGTGACCTACCTGCTGTCTGCAAGCTATGGCCACGTTGACTGGTGTTTCCCCTATGTTGACAGCTGCACCTCGATAAGTGCCACCGGACGACAACCGCCGGCCAGCTATGTGTTTCGAGCGACGATGCTGCCGGTTGCTGTGATCATGATGGGATTTTGGTGGCTCAGTGCCACCTGGATTCGAAACCTTCAGGACGCCGCAGGGTTGCCCGTGACCGGTCGCCAACGCTGGATGTTGGTGCTGGGCCTGCTGGCATGTATGGGTCTTATTCTCTACGTTACCGTTCTCGGCGAAGTGGGTGATGTATGGCGACGCCAACGCCGTATCGGTGTGGTGCTCTTTTTCTCGATGACCTACCTTGCACAACTGCTCTGGGTGGCCCAGCTGCGTCAGTTGACGCTACCCCGAGTTTCCGGATTGCTGCGCAGCATGTGGCTTGTTTGCATTGCCCTGCTGGCAACCGGGTTGCTGACGGTGGTACTCGAGCTGTGGAATGAGGCTTGGTACGACACCGTTGAGGACGCGTTCGAGTGGGTGCTCGCTCTGATGCTGCAATCAAACTTCCTGCTCGCGTGGCTGGTGTGGCGGCGAATGCCCTGGACTTTGCAGGTAAAAGCAGCCTGATTTTCGCTACTGACAAAGAGCCGATACAATTTACCTAATATGGCGACCAGACCATGTATGACGAAAACGATACCTGCGTGAAGCCAATGCTGAATTACTGCAAGATCTCCATTACTGTCATCAATTGAAACGTCCAACTGGAGCCAACGCCAAGCCATGCTAGATCCAAAACTGCGCCAGGTTGTCAGCATCCGCAAAGACAAACTCGAACCCTACAACCGCTACGGCGACCCTATTCCTGGCATGTCATGGATGCCGCTGAGCGGAGAGTTACATAACGGTGAATTCGAGTGTTTCATACTGCGCATGGATCCGGGGGCAGAGTCGAAACCGCATGAGCACGTTGGATTCGAAGAGTTTTTGGTGATGGAAGGAGAACTGATCGACTGTGACGACAGTACCTACCGTGCCGGAGATTACGTGCGGTTCCTGCAGGGATCAAAACACACGTCGAGATCACCTGATGGCTGCACTTTGCTGGTTATCCTTCGTGGGAATAATCGAACACTGGGCGAAATGGAAATGGATGAATGGTCCACTCCCCCATTAGTGAGACGCTGAATCGCCCCGGGTTTTCAGGAGACCTCTTTTCTTAATCTTAAGAGGATGTCTCTACAACAACGACAAAACGGCCTGCTGGAAAACCGGGGCGATGCACGACGGTGGTTTTGAGATTGTGTTCGGGGCACTGGTGTAGGCTTGCCGTAGATTCCACCGCTTTATCGTAGGTAGCCCGCTTGAGAAAAACTGATAAGAAACGGGAAAGAGATATTGTCTCGGCCCTCACCCGCGTCTGTAATGAAGCCCTGGAGTCCATCCCGGACTTCGCCTGGATAACGCATTTCGTTGATTACGAGCATTTTCCTGAATCCCTGGTGGTCGTCAGTGTTTTCAAAGAGGATGAGCAGCTGCACAGGGCTCGCGCCTCAAAGGTGGATAAACATTTGTCGGCGCTGGTGAGTGCGGAGCTGCGCACTATCGGTGTAACTCTCAATGCCAATTCGTCGCAAATTCGCTGCGATACCGAAGAGGCCTGCGAGCGGGAGCACGGGGGAAACTGGCAGCTGCGCTATCGATGAGCGTTCGCCAAATCGCCGGCAATAGGCTACTTTCGAGTCTGAAAAATATCGGGCATATTCAAAAAGCAATCGAAGGAACCAGCCTCGCCGCACTGACAACAGCAGGCGGCGCAATGGATCCGTAATAGGGAGAAATCCAGTTGAGTAAAGCGTGCGAATCGAGGGTGACGGGGGTTGCTTTGGCAGCGTGGATGCGGCCGCTGAAGGTCGGACTGATGGCGGCACTGTGCGCCTTTGTTTTGCCGACGTCGGCCCAAACCCTGGATGATGAGGCGGTGGACTGGCTCCAGGCTTTTTTAAAAATCGATACCGTTAACCCGCCAGGCAACGAGTCCCGCGCGGTTGGTTTTTATTCTGAGATTCTGGACGCTGAAGGCATTGCCTGGAGTTCCGCCGAGAGTGCCCCCGGGCGAGGAAACATCTGGGCGCGCATCGAGGGGGGCGACGAGCCCGCGTTGATTCTTTTGCAGCATACGGATGTGGTCCCCGCAGATCCCAAATACTGGACTATCGATCCCCTGTCGGGGGAAATTCGCGACGGCTATATCTGGGGTCGCGGTGCTATCGATATGAAGGGAACAGGCATCACCCAGCTGGCCACTTTTCTGAGTCTCCATCGCGCGGGCAAGCCGTTGAATCGAGACGTGGTATTCGTGGCGACCGCTGATGAAGAGGCGGTGGGGGGCTTTATGGCGCGGGCTGGCTCCTCAAAAATCATCCGGAAATTTTTGACGGCGCAGGACTGCTCCTCAACGAGGGTGGCAGCGGCCGCCTGACCGCCAAGGGCGAAACGACATTCTCGGTGGAGCTGACTCAGAAAGTGCCCGTATGGTTGAGGCTTACGGCGATCGACAAGCCGGGACACGGCTCCATGCCTTATCCCACTTCCTCTGTAACCCGCGTGGTTCAGGCGCTGGAGCTGGTGCGCACCAACCCCTTCCCCGCCCGGATCATTCCCCCCGTGGATGCGATGTTCCGCAGCATCGCTCAGAGTGCAGAGCCCGATTGGGTGCCCGCGTTTGAAAATATGACCGAGGCGATTGAGGCGCCGGATTTTCTCAGTCGCCTGCAGGGCTTTTCGCCACTCATGCATGCGCTTACGCGGGATACCTGCTCTATTACGCGGATGTCGGCGTCGAACAAGATCAACGTTGTTCCCCCGGAGTCCTGGGGTGAGCTCGATTGCCGCATTCTGCCCGATGAACCTGTGGATGATTTTGTAGAAGAAGTGCGTGAGCTGGTGGCGCCCAGCGGGGTCGAAGTGGAAGTGCTTATGGCGTTTTCGCCGGCGATTACCGACACAGACTCGCGCCTTTACTCTGCCATTACCGATATCACGGCGGAGCGCCATCCGAGATCGCGAGTTATGCCCTCGGTGTCAGCAGGTTTTACCGATAGTCACTTCACCCGCGATGCCGGTATCGCCAGCTATGGTTTTACACCCGCGGTAATACCCGAAGAAGAGATGGGAAGAATTCGCGGAAACGACGAAAGGATCAGCGAGACTGCTTTTCGTCGGGGGGTCGATGATCACCTCGCGATTATCGAGGCCGTGGTTTACGACTGAGTTCAGTCGCTCTGCTTAGACGTTCAGTCGCTCTGCTTAGACACGCTTAACTTGGCGATACCCTCCCAGGCAATACGGTAGTGGCTGGGCGGGTGTTAGGATGCAGGAAATGTCGATCACATTTTCAGGGATAGAGATATGACACGAGTCCTCGCGGCTATCGTACTGGGAACAAGCCTCGCCTCCATCGTTCACGCGCAATCCGACAACGCATTTGGCGTGCCCACCGCCACCAATCCCCAACCCTCCGCGCGCATCGTCGCGGCTGCGGGTTCCCGGGCGCAGGGCTGGCTGGCCCAGGGGCGCTCCGAGGTGCTCGCACGCCACGGCGTCGTGGCGACCAGTGACCCCCTGGCGTCCGAGGCCGGTCTCGAGATATTGCGCAAGGGCGGCAACGCCATCGATGCCATCGTGGCCGCCGCAGCAGTCCTCGATGTCACATCGCAGAATGATACGGGCATAGGAGGCGACCTGTTTGCCCTGGTGTGGAGTGCTGCAGATCAAAAGCTCTACGCTTTGAATTCCGCGGGCTGGGCACCCGAGGCCTGGACGAGAGAGTTCTTTACGGAGGAGCTGGGAGTTACGGAGATGCCGGACTTCGGCGTCAATGCGGCCACCGTTCCGGGTGCTATCTCGGGTTACGACGCACTCCTGACTCGCTTTGGAACCCTGGGATTTGCGGAGACCTTTGAGCGAGCGGCGCGCCTCGCCGAGGAGGGCTGGGGACAGGCCGAGCGTCGCCACGCCGATTTGTCACGAGTACAGGACAGGCTGCGCGACGACCCTGATTCCGCGGCGACCTTTCTGGTCGATGGGGCGGTACCACCGCTGTACAGCATCATCCGCAACCCGGACCTTGCAGACGCTCTGCGCCTGATTCAGCGCGATGGCCGCGATGCGTTCTATAAGGGTCCGATCGCCGACGCCATTGTGGCGAAAGTGCAGGCGGGTGGCGGTGTCATGACACACGCCGATCTGGCCGAGTACACGTCCGAATGGATCGAGCCGGTCAGCAGTTCCTATCACGGCTACGATATTTTTCAGCTGCCGCCACCGGGGCAGGGTTTTGCGGCCCTGGAGATGCTCAACATTCTTGAGGTGTGCGCGCCGCAGCACAAGGTCGACTTGGCTGCGTTGGGTCCCGCGCACCCGGATTACTGGCATTTCATGGTGGAAGCCAAAAAGCTCGCCTACTCGGATCTCTATGCCTACAACGCCGATCCGAAGTTTGTAGATGTACCTATCGAAGAGTTGCTGTCAAAGTCCTACGCCGCGTCCCTGTGTGATCGGATCGATATGAATGCCGCATCGGAACCGTCGGTGGAAGGCGGTCTCAAGGGTGGGACTGTTTACCTTACTGCGGCCGATCGCTGGGGCAATATGGTCAGCCTCGTACACAGTGTTTACGATGTTTACGGCTCGGCTGTCACGATCCCACCCTATGGCATGATCCTGCATAACCGTGGCAATCCTTTCAGCCTCGATGCCGATCATCCCAATGTAGTAGAGCCAAGAAAGCGCCCGTTCCACTCAATTATCGCGGGCTTTGTTATGCAGGGCGGTGCGCCCCTGATGACCTTTGGCAACATGGGTGGGCGCGTGCAGCCGGAGACCCACGCGCAGCACATGGTCAATATGATCGACCACGGTATGAACGTGCAGATGACGACGGACGCCGCACGTTTTACCCACAATCAGCGCTCGAACGTGCTTGCCATGGAGCAACAGCTTGAGGCCCTCGTCGGTACAGCGCTGCGCGCTCGCGGGCATGATGTCAAAGCAGTTAACGGTGGCGCCGTAGGTGGTTACCAGGGGATTCTGTTTACCCCCGAACCCGGTCTTGAGGCCCCTGTTTACGGCGCGCAGAGCATTGAGCAGGATGCCCCGGTAAACGGTGTGTACCGGGTCGGGTCGGACCACCGCAAGGATGGTTCGGCGGTGGGCTGGTGATCCGGCAGCTGAGACTGTCTGTAGTGGTCAACAGATGTCGGACAGTAAGTTAAGTTGTTTTTCAGCTCTCGCGGGCGGAATTCCGTCGTAACCAACAATGAGCGCGAGTTTGAACGTGTACCAGGATTGCGTATAGAAAATTGGATCGACTAAAAGATGCTCATTCCAGTAATCTGCCACCGATTGAGGAGTGATCAAATGAAAACGAGAAGATCATTTACCCCTGAATTCAAACGCGAAGCGGTGAGCCTAGTATTGGATCAGGGTTGCAAGGTCTCTAATGTCGACGACCCGCCTGCCGTAGGATAGGGGGTGATGAAAACACAGACTCGACATCGGACAATGCTTCTGTGCTTGTGCCTGCTTGCAAGCAGCCTCCAAACCATCGCGGCGCGGTCAGAAATCCCGCCGGCCGAATTCACCCTCAACAGTGACTGCCCCAAGTATTTCGCGCTCGACCACAACCGACGCTGCCGGCTGAGCACGCTGTACGATCTCTATCCCCAGGCCGGAGAAGCGTGGGGGGGCTATCGGGTCGCTCTCGGTCCGCGCCGCGACGGATTTACCCCGCAACAGATTGATCTCGGCCGCTACCTGTTTTTTGACCCGGTGTTGTCACAGCATCAGGACTTGTCCTGCGCTCATTGCCATGCCCCCGAATTCGGCATGTCTGATGGTCGGGCCCAAAGCATGGGTAACGGTGGACATGGCGTCGGGCCGGACCGACGCGATGGTCACACGCTTACCCGCAGCGCCCCCCCACTCTGGAACCTGGCGTTTCAGGAGCTTTTCTTCTGGGACGGCCGCGCCACTTCTCTCGAAGATCAGATCGAGGCGGTGTTCGCGCACCCAAAAGAAATGGCAATCGACAGTGAAGCGTTGGTAGCGAGACTGAATTCGCTGCCCGCCTACCGCGACATGTTTGCCACCGCATACGCGCGCGACAGCGTGCTGTATCGAGATGTGCTGGATGCTCTGGTTGCATTTGAAACCAGCTTGGTATCGCTCAACAGTGCCTACGATCGCTATATTCATGGTGCCCAGGATGCGTTGACAGCGCAGGAGACCAACGGCCTGAACGTTTTTCGCTCCTTCGCGACCCGTTGCTCCCAATGTCACACTCCACCATTGTTTACCAGTGGCCAGCTCGCCACGACCGCAGTACCGCCACCGCCCGGCCAATCCTTCGACGCTGGTGCCGGGCCGGTATTTCAGGAGCCAAGCCTGTACGGTGCTTTTAAGGTACCGAGCCTCCGCAATATCGCGCTTACCGCGCCGTATATGCACGCAGGGCAGTTTCAGTCACTGGCTGAGAGCGTCGGTTTCTACAGCGCCCTGCCCGGCCATGCCGTCGGGGAACTAGGCCCGCGACTGACACTGCACTGGCACCTGGTCGACGCGCGACTGCGAACCGATGAAATAGAGGATCTGGTTGCCTTCATGAAGACGCTCACCGATGCAACCGCACTTCCGGAAAAACCCGACGTTTTACCATCTGGCCTGCAGGTGCTACGCTGATCGTTGTAACTCATCTGTTGTGATCAGGGGGCAGTCATGTCGAATGTCCGGGAGACGCTAGGAGCCACCGCTGCAGCCGCAGCACTTTGGCTGGCGATGATTGCTACAGTTCAGGCGGCGGTCCACACCGTGCAAACCGGTGAAAGCATCCAGGAGGCTGTCAACCGCGCAGTCGCCGGCGATAGCGTTCACGTAATGCCGGGAATCTATGAGCAGACCGTCTATATAGACAAGGACGATATCCGCCTGCGCGGGATCATTGTCAATGGCCAGCGGCCCATCCTCGACGGAAAACAACAGGCATTACACGACGGCATTATTGCCTCCGGCCACGGCGTGGTGATCGAAGGCTTCCACGTACGCAATTACCGCAGTAATGGGATTACCACCCAGGGTGGAAATAACTTCGTCATCCGCAACAATATTGTCGACAACATTCACCTTTACGGAATCTTCCCGCAATTCGGCAAAAACGGACTCGTGGCCAACAATATCATTTCGCGGACCAGCGATGCGGGCATTTATGTGGGCATGTCGGAAAACGTCGATGTCATTGCCAACGAAGTGTACGACAACGCCCTCGGTATCGAGGCCGAAAACTCGCATTTCATACTGATTGAGGCTAACTACGTACACGACAATGCTGTCGGCATTCCGGTGGTAATCATTCCGGGTCTGCAAACAAAGACCAGCGCTGACACCATCGTCCGCAACAACTTTGTCATCAATAATAATGCCCAACAGTTTGAGCGCGCCCGGGATCGATCCGGACGCGGGATTACCGTCGTCGGTGCGGACCGGGTCATAATCGAGGGCAACATTGTCAAAGGCAATCGAGTCTGTGGCGTCTGCGTTGCCAGCGTCGGCAGTACCGGAACGGCCTTTCCGGTGGATGCAGCCATTGACCCGCAGCCCGACCAGGCCCGCATCGTCGGTAATGTGTTTGTCAACAACGGCTACGAAACCGGTGATTTCCAGGTTTTCGGAGCGCCGATCCCCGAGGGTGCCGACATCATGAATTTCGCCCGCGGCAACGACCATTGTTTTGACGGCGACCAGGGCGCGACCTTGCTGGGAGTGAACCATTGGCAGGACTGTGAAGGGACACCCACCAGTACCAAGGTGCGCAGTTACCAACTGGATGAGCCCATCCCAAGCGAACCCCTGTCGCCGAAGCAGAAAGCGCAACTCACCTACCATGCGGTGTGCTCCGGTTGCCACGCCTACAGCCACATTATGATCGGCCCACCGATGCAGGTGATTCAGGGCATTTACAGGGGCAAACCGGAGGCCCTGGCTAGCTGGATCGCGGCTCCCGAGAAAAAGTGGCCGGCTGACCGGTTTCCCGCCATGCCGCCACAAAACTACCTGTCGGAAGAGCTGCGCCTGGATCTCGCCCGCTATATATTGAATGAAGTCGGCAATTGAACCGAGCACGCTCTGCGGCCCAGTCGCCAATCCACCGCAGGAACGGGAGTTGGCCATGAGCCTACCGCGCAGGCACACTCGCTGGCACGCAGCGCTCCTGCTGGCAGCAATGGCATCGCTTTTCGTGTTTCCGGTCAGTAGCCAAGCTGTCGACGCGGGTTCAGACAGTGCATTTGACTGCGCCGCCGTCAACGAGGAAAACCCGGATACATCCGAACAGCTGGCGAATCAGCTGTTGCAACAGACCTGGGATATCGATCGCCTGCGCTGTGGCGCCGAACTATTGATCGGGGTTGCCGACGAACGAGCTGAGGACCCGGCCGCCCAGCTAAACGCTCTCAATGCGAATGCACATTACGCCTATTACCTGGATCGAATCATTCTCTACGACTTGGGTCACCTTATTGTCTGGTACGTCGACGACGTACCCTCGGAACAGCTGGTCAGTGAGCCCATGCAGGCCCTGCAGCGCTCTCGCGTTCAACAGCGACAGCTGCTAGAAAGAGCCCGAACAACCCATCCGAATCGGGTCGAGCTCGACTATTACGATGCGCTCCTCATCGGCGCGCAGGCACCCGCACTCACGCTTTTGAAACCGGTGGTAAGCGAAGATCCACAGCGCTTGCGCGGCGCGGCGCACGCGCTGTTGGCGAGGACCTACTACGACCTACCCGACATCCTCGGAGGCGGACTTGCCAAGGCGATTGATGCCATGCAGGCCGCCCTCGAGCGGGATCCGCTAGACGCCCGTTACCTGCGACTTCTGGCCGGCTACCGGCTGGACGATGGTGATCGCCAGACAGCTCGCGAGCTGTTGCTGCAACTCGCCAACCTCGATGTGGAGACGGCGGGATTACAACTGAAGGCCGACCAGTTGCGTGCCGGTGCGGATCTCGCAATGCGCATGGGCGACAACGCGTTACAGACGCGGTTGGCAAATACGCGGGCCCGGTTGCTTGAGGACCACCCCAAATTACTGAGTCGCAAGGTGGTCTCGGCGATGGGACATTTTGGCACCAATGATCCGCGCGCCGATGGCGAATAATCGGACACGAAGCCACGTCTGCAGCGCTACAACATTAGACCTTGTAAATATTTCTGTGTAACTGCCGAGCTTAAACGTAGTCCTGTAAACGGTCTTAGAATTAGAGGGTTCTACCCCGATTTTAAGGACACTTCAAAAAAGTCCACCACACTGCGATCAGATTCCCGGCAGAGTTCTCCGTTGATCAAGTGGCCAACTTCCATATTTACTCCAGATTTTCTTAGATGTGATAGTGAAGAACTGGGCTTGTCACGCCTAGTTAATACCCAGTACTTATCGGAGGAAACTGGAAAACTCCAGTTAACGGTGTCTCGGATTAAGGGAAGTGGACACTGGTGGACTATCGCCGTTTTATCAGGATAGACCTCAGCAGAGCGGGCGAGGAAGCTCAATGGAGAGAGCGGTGCGTAGTTAGCTCTGTTCTGCTCAAGCTGCACTGAATAGATGTTATGGCTCTTCATCATCGGCTCTCCCGCTTCCTACCATTCATTGTGACGCCCTAGTTCTACCCCATTTCCATGGCGGGTTTAAAACGCCTGAAAACTTCAGGTCTTGTCTAGCCACTCTTCTTCGCATACGAGGATTATCGAACCGCTCGATCTAGTCAAATATATCGGCTCTACCGATATCCAACGTCCGATATTTTGTGTGGTGAGTGCGCTCCCGTTTCAGCACGCCAAAGAAGGTTTCGCGGGCCGGGTTGTCAACACAATAGCCAACGGCGCCCATTGAGCAAGCCGGGCTCTTCATCATCAACAGGGTTTAGTGAATATCGGTGCATCCCCCCTTAAGTGGGGAGAGCCGGAGAGCCGAGGGATATATTCGAACAGCCTTGGGGGCGGCGTCGCAGGCTCCACCGTCCAAAACGCTCCTTTAGTCGCGTTTTGTCGAACCCGAGGGTTCTCATCCGTCTTTCTGCAAAGCATTAAAAAAGGGTCCCAACGGGACCCTTTTTTAATGCTGGCGGTGCAGGCAGTCCATAGCTAACGGGTCTCTGGTCGCATTTTACCTGTTCCAGCAAAATCTACAGGGAAATAGTTGTCATTACGTCATCCGCTTCTGGCTGCGGCGCCCCACACCACTGTTTTAAAAAGTAAATTTCTCGGTACTCTTTAAGTCCTGTTTTTTAACAGGGAAATTGCAGGGAATGCGTATAGGAGAGGTTGAATTTTATCCCTTAGCAAATAACAACTTTTAGTGCCCATATTGTTGATTAGCTTTCAGTATCGCTGGAAGCTAGCTGCCTATGCGACTAGACGTCGAGTGATTCTTATAATCGATATACACGATATCGAGCGTCAAAAGTGGCAAAAATTCAAAAACCATTGGAACCCCCAAAGCATCTTGAATTCAGATTGCAATCCCCAAAAACGGGTCCAAAATCAACTCGCTAATGAAAAGCTTTATTGACACTGCGTACCCTTCGTAACAATCGAGTCCCTCTACTCATAACCCGAATGACAATCGGTCCGATGTGTGCTATCAACCATTTCAAGGAGTTCACAAAAACCACATAGGTCAAATTATGATCGAGCCCAATTATGTGACGCAATACACTCAGAAGACGTTGGGTTTGTGCGAACGTTTAGTTGCCACCAGTGCCAGCTGTTTTTATTTTGTGAATAATGAACGTGGTCCTTTTGGGCATTCGCTTCGCAATATGTTGGAAGAAACACTCCCGGCATATACTCAGGAATTCGAGCATATTGACCCATTCCATCCCAAAAACTTTGCGCAGACAGATAAACTAATCGTCACCGGTGAGGATGTTCATCGGCACTGGGATCCATCCGATGACTCCTACTTCCGCGAGTTCATGATCCCCCAGGGCGTTCACTACGAGATGGAGGTATTCCTGCGAGACGGCAGCCAGATTGTTGCCGGGATTTCGTTGCTAAGATCTAAAGACATCGGTCCTTTTTCTTCCGAAGACCGCTGTCGTCTCGAATCTGTTCACGACTATATTCAGTACGCGCTCAACAGCCATATTCTGCCGAAAAAAGATAGTGAAACCGATTTACTCGTCCGGCAATATAACCTCTCACCGCGACAAATTGAGGTCGTTCGGCTATTGCGCGAGGGTGCCAGTAACAAAAAACTTAGCGCTCACCTGGGCATTTCGTTACCCACCGTGAAAACACATATCTCGCAAATCTTTGAGAAAGTCGGCGTGAGATCCAGAACAGACTTACTGTCGAAGTTGTATTTGGGTAAACATGAAGTCCTGGAGCACATCACGCTTTAGAATCCAAACGAACCTACCAGAGCAAAGCCTCTGGGTTTTCTGGTAGCAATGCCCCACCGTCTACCACTATTGTCTGACCAGTAACGAAACCAGCGTCCCTACTGGCCAAATACATCATCGCAGCGGCAATTTCGCGAGGCTCTCCAAGGCGTTTAAGAGGTATATTGGCACGCATTCGTTCACTGTTCGCCTCATCCCCCAAATTCGCCATTGCGGGGGTGTGTATCAGACCAGGCTCAACACCGTTTACCGTCACGCCATATTTGGCGAATTCTAATGCGGCCGATCGAATAAAACCGTTTAACCCAGCCTTTGAAGCCGCGTAATGGGTCAACCCAGGCATCGCCACCCTTGGCCCTGTGACAGATGAAGTAAACAACAGTCTGCCATGTTCAGACTTTCGTAACCAAGGTATCGCCGCCTGTGCAAGCCAAAAGGCCGTTTTCAGATTCACGGAAAGCGTGAGTTCCAAGTCAGCGTCTCCCAACTCTTCAATACCAACGAAGGGAAAAACCCCTGCGTTGTGAACAAGCACATCCAGCCCACCGTATTTATCAACCGCTGCCTTAACGCACTTCTGTGCCGCTTCACGCGTCTGTAGGTCGCCCTGATGGAAACAACCTTCTCCACCAGCGGCCCTTATAAGACTAACCGTTTCCTCACCAGTAGAAGCCGTTCTGCTAACAGTAAAAACCTGCGCACCTTTAAGGGCGAATCCCTCCGCGATAGCTCGCCCGATTCCCTGCCCACTACCAGTAACTAGTACTACTCTACCTGAAAACTCCATTTCTGATCACTCCATCCCTGGCCGTGCTAAAAGCTATAGTCCACGTAGGCACCATACTCACGTCTAGGGCCGAGATAACCCTCCGAGTAACCCAAGGCGCCCAGATCGGAATCACCGGCCTGAATGTAGTACTCATCAGTGAGATTCTTCCCATAAACACCCACGACCCAATTGCCATCTTTGTCTTCTAAAGCAGCAACTGCATCAAAGATAGTGAAGGCCTCCTGCGCAATTTCCGGAGCGTTTTCGGCATCATTAAAGTAGTCGTCGCGATAGGCCGCATCTACCCTCAAACGCAGATTACCGAGCTCCCCAAGATTAAACACATACTGTGCACCCAACGCCGTGGTCCACTCGGGTGTTTTGGGAAAGCTGGTGTCAGTGGTGATCGTCGCGCCCGGATCGAGATCTTTGTACTCAGCATCCGTGTAACCAGTCGCAAGGTTTACTTGGAGCGAAGGCGTTGGCACCCATGTCGCCTCTAGTTCGAACCCCTGTATTTCCGCCTCGGCAGCATTCTCAGTGATAAAGGTAAAATTACCCTGTGGTGTCGCGGTGAGAATAGTTAGCTGGATATCTTCGTAGTCGTTGAAATATATTGCTCCATTAAAACGCAATGTGTTCTGTAACAGCTCGCTCTTGAAACCCAATTCGTAGGCAGTCACTTCCTCAGGATCAAAAGCCTGCACTGCAAACCCATCGAGAGGCCTACCATTAAAACCTCCACTCTTAAAACCCGTTGCCACTGACGCGTACAGCAGTGCGTTATCTGAAACGCGATACTGCATGCCAACGCGATAATTCACATCATCCCAACTCTCATCGACCGTAGCAGGACCAGCGACAAAACTCCCTGCATTATTTCTAATGTGCTCTACGATAAACTCCTTCTCATCCTTGGTATATCTGAGCCCCAGTGAAAGTGAAACATCTTCGTTAACGTGATAATCGGCCTGCCCAAAAACAGCATAACTCTCATTATTTACTTCGTTGTAAGCGTCAATATCGATATCAAGGCCATCATTGACAGGGTTTCCAGTGCCGCCTGGCACTCCCGGCGTCGGCGGAGCGCCGAAATTACCCACAGCCAAGTTATCGAGTGAGGTCGGTAAAGACTCCAAAGCATCGTATAGACCCACTGCAATTCTTACTTCATTGAAGTCAATTGCATTTTCATCAAAGTAGTACGCCCCCACCATCCAATCGAGTGCACTGTTGAAGGAGCTACCTGACAGCTGAAACTCTTGACTCACCTGATCCTGCTCTTGCGTTTGTAGGGTCTCCACATACTGAAGGGGTGACCCATCGGCATCTCTTCCAAAAAGCGCGTCAAGCTCACGATAACCTGTTATTGATTTAAACAAAATTGTGTCAGATAAATTCCACTCGGCAACAGCGGCAATGCCAAGCACTTCAACTTGGCTGACCGCGGGCCCAGTTCCATTAGACCTGTATCGATCTTCTGAGACCCAGGAGCTGTCGTAAGAAAGCCCTTGTGGAGCAGCGACAAAAGCATTGTAGAGAGACGCGAGATCAGCCTGTCCATTGATTTCAGGTGTAAAGATTGCCGCTCCGCTCTCATCCACGTCTGTGTAATCCGCAGACAGAAAGAGATTAAAATCCTCTGATGGCGCCCAGTCCAGGGCTCCGCGGAATATGAGTTTGTCCTCGTTGCCGAGTTCACGATTTGTTGGAGCTTGCTCTCCATAACCATCAATATTTTTTGAAGAAAACGATATTCGCCCATTCAGTTCATCATCGATCATGGGTATGTCGAGAAAACCTTGGATGTCTCGGCGGTTTCTGTTTCCACCGCGCAATCTCACGGAGCCTCCAAGCTCACCTGTTGGCCTGCCAGAGGTCACGTTTATGGCTCCGCCAATTGTATTCCTTCCAAATAGCGTACCCTGCGGCCCCCTCAGGACTTCTACGCGTTCTACGTCTAGAAGGTCTAATACACCGCCGACGGATCTTGCGATGTACACACCGTCCAGATACATACCAACGCCTGGATCGGTCGTAATTAGAAAATCAGTTTGTCCGACGCCCCTTATAAATATCGTCGACGAACTTCCACTGCCTCCAATGGCGGATGCCGAATCAAGCTGCACATTGGGAGAGAATTTGGCTAGATCCCTAATGTCGCCAACCACCATATTATCGATATCTTCTCTACCGTATGCGCTCATAGCAATAGGGATGTCCTGCATCGACTCCTCACGTCGTCGCGCGGTAACCGTCACCTCCTCCAGCGCGAATCCGCTCGATGCTCGAACATCAGAATCGCCGGACTGCGACAAGGCTTGAGGAACCAGAAGAAAAGCCTGAAGCGAGAAGCCGATACCGGCTAGACTGAGAAAGTGAAAATGATTTAATCTATTTTTTGTAGGACTCACGAGACCCGCTCCTTTTTTATCAAGTGAAGTCCAAGTTTAGAGAGCCTTGAGAAGCCTTCAATCGTCCAAAAGTATGAGCGCTTTGCTACTAGGCACCATAAGGGATGTAATCGATCATAAATTCAAGAAAATATTTCTCTGAAGACGTTAACTCCCGTGTCCCATTCGTCATTGCCCAAAGCTCTTTAGCGTTGTTAATCCCCCTATTTTGGTGTGGCTGACAAGTTTCAGCTGTTGGCCTTTGACCGGAAAGAAACACGCGAATAAATTCCTGTTGGACGGGAGTTAACCGAACCCCCTGTCCTGCGCCACATATTGCCAGCGGGCGTGAGCTTTTCTCGTCCGAAAGCGGCGAATCAAGAATGGCTTTGTTGTAACGAGCAAGGCGACTAACGAGGGATACTGGCACGGTGACATCGTAAATATAGACACCAGCCGCGGGATCTTTATTGACTGCAGCGCTTCCCCAATGTTTTTCATTTTTGAAAAACACCGGCTCGCTCCCCGGATAACACTCTGCATAATAGGAATACGTTGCGGTTTCGAGTTCTAACAGCTTATTGATGTTGCCTTTTCCGAAAATTTCACGGCAGTAGCCAGACTGAAAATTAGTGTCCTCATGTCGAATGCGAGAAAAGAGGTTATTAGCCATCATGATCTCCCCCAACTCCCGTGAGACGATGGGACTCCAATCATCATTGAGAAATTCGTGAAGAAGGTAATTCGGGGAGCGCTGCATAAAATAAAAAAGGAGCGACTGCGCTTCATCTTTATCCAGATTCGGCCACGACCCCTTGCCCGCGAGCTCCAAGCAATCGTCAAGTGCTGTACGAAGGCGCTGTAATGACCCACCAGGGGCTGCATCAAATGCCTGGTATAACGTTTCGCGAAAAGCGATTAACCTGGGATCAATTTTAGGAGTCAGGTAGCTTAAATACACCAACGCATCTGGCTTGAGCGATTCACAAACGAAAGAGAATGCGGCAGCTCTGACGTCATCGGAAATCCAACTCAACAACCCTTGTGCAGATACGAAATCAAACTCGCCCAGTTCTCCTGGCTCAAGCGACAGTAGGTCGCGATTCAAGACAACTGAGTTCTCCAATCCCGCCATTGTGTTGAAGCGCCTAATGGAATCGGTGTGCGCAGGATTAAGATCCACTTGCACGATCTCAGCCATTGGGTAAAGGGCGGCAACCAGACTGCTGGTAACTCCGAAACCACAGCCCAAATCGAGATAGCGGAAATTTTCTTGGGGCCTGATGGGGCGCCCAAAAACGTTCTTTAAGATTCCCTCCGGCATGATCTCGGGATAATACCCATAGGTATAGGGCTCATCCGAGACATAGCCATGTGTCTTACCCGACGAAAAATCCAACCTGATTGACTACAGCTGCCCCCACTTCGTCAAAGCCGAGGTCTCGTAAACGGATTTACCACCGACCACCGTTTTTAAAACCTGGGTGCCTTCAAGATCCTCATTGGAAGTGGTTAATGGATTACGATCAACCACCACCATATCTGCAAAACACCCGTTCGCAAGAGAGCCAATGCCTTCCCATTGCATTATTTTTGCCGGAGCCGTGGTCCATGTTGCCAATGACTCCTGTCTGTTCAATTTGTGATCGGCAGTGTCATTACGGTATCCGCTGGCAGCAAATTCATGCGTTTCAGCTAGCGCGATATGATGGAAAATGTTTTTGGGGCCCCAGTCGCTACCGCACGCCACGTTCGCGCCGGAGTCGACCATTCTCTTTAATGGGACCAAATCGCGCCATGAACTTTCACCAATGCGTTCACCGTACATGTCCCCTTTTCCCCAAACAAAGCTCACGCTGGTGGTTATATCCATATTCAGGCGAGCGAGCTTCTCGCAATGGGACTCTGTTATCAGAATATTGTGTTGCGATATCCAATTGCGTGACGGTATGTCGTAATCCCCTTCAAACGATGAAAGTGAATCAAAGAAGTCATCCTGATCTCGATATCCTCCTTGCACCATATTCAGCCGTAAGTCATTCTTCAGGCAATAGTCAATGACCAACTCCTCAATCTCCTTGGTCACAAATGTCTTACCGCGAGTGAGATGTCCATCGGGATTTTTCATCTCATCATGGATTCGCAGGAAGCCCGGCCAGCATGGTCCGCCCCGAGCTAGGGTTGCACCGCGATGACGAAAGAAATCATCATCCGTGCTCTGCAGCGCTGCGGCGGTCGCCAATCGCTCAATGACCTCTTCATTCGTCGGCTGCCAGTGCGGATCGAAGAGACCATTTACAATCTCCATCGCGGTTAACACCCGCATTGTGGATTTTCCGCTGTCTCTTACCTTCTTGTAGGCGAGTATGTGCTCAGGGTCCATACCGTGAGCCTCATAGCAAGACGTGACACCTAGTTTCGCCGCCAGTCTCTGTCCTTCTAACGCACCAAGTTCCCATAACTGATTAGGCGGTGGCGGAAGTTTTGACAAGATCTGTAGCCAAAAAGGATCTTCTGTGTAGTAATTGACAACCGGGCCTCGCAAAACCCCAGTTGGTACGCCGCTGTCATCCTTTTCAATCCGCACTGAGCACACCTGGTCAGGTGTTATGGAAGATATCCCGGCTTCTCGTAAGCCAAGCGAGTTAAAAGATACAATATTCGGAGTTCTCGGCGCCCATGCCTGAATTAAAACCGGGTGTCGGGTAGTTGCTCGGTCCAGTACTTTCCGATCAGGCATTCGACGCTCTTTTAGGTCCTTGTACCACCGTCGGATAAAATAATGGGGTTCTCCGACGGGCGTAGTAATAATCCACTGCCCTTCTGGTGTCTCTTGCGCTTTTTTTGCAATTCGCGCCACAATGTCATCGTGATCCGTGGCATCTAATATGTTGACACATGCAACCTCGAAAGCGGCGAAATGCAAAAAATGAGGGTGACTGTCGACAATACCTGGCATGAGGGTCGCGCCCTCCAGGTCATAACGGCGGGCACCACCACCCGCGAGGCTATTCATATCTCGCGCGGAACCCGAAGCGAGCACACGCCCATCCTCCACGACAACCGCCTCAGCCGCACCCTCGGAGCCATCCTGAAGGATAATGTCGCCACCACTTATTACCGTTTTGCCCGTCGCTTCCATAGATATCTCCTCAAGTGCCGATGGCGTCTATGTTGATGGTTGCCTGGTCGATCATCGCTGTTTGATGTGGTTGTAGATCCTGCCCGCCCAGAGCCTCAGCTGCCATCAGGAAAGGATCTTCGATATTCGTTCGAATATCCGCCAGCTCCTCAATAACGCGAAGCGCAAAATAGGGTACGGTTTCAGCGTGGTATCCACCCTCGTGATACAAGAGCATCCGACCCTCGCAAAGCCGTGATGCGGTACCTTTAACTAAAGCTGTCATCTCTCCGAAGGTGTCACTTGACAGCATCTGCCTTGCCATGGGGTCAAAAGCGCCGGCATCGTATCCGCAGGCAACGAAAATTAAATCCGGTTTAAACCGCTCGATCGCCGGAAGCGCGACTCGCTCCAGTGCCGACAGGTATGCGCCGCGACCGGAGCCCGGGGGCAAGGGTACGTTCAAGTTAAACCCGGCACCGGCGCCACCTCCATTATCTTGAATATAGCCTGAATCTGGCGGAAAACATCGATCCTGGTGCAGCGAGACAGTCAAAACCGACGGATCATCCCAAAAAATTGCTTGTGTCCCATTACCATGGTGCACATCCCAATCGATTATGGCGATCTTCTTGTAACCGAGCACAGACTGCGCATATCTGGCTGCCACGGCTCCGTTATTAAAAATACAGAAACCCATCGACAAATCAGCTTCAGCGTGATGTCCAGGAGGGCGAACAAGCGCGTATGCGTTTTTGATATCACCGCTCTTGATCGCGTCAAGCGCCGTAAGTAACCCTCCTGCGCTCAGACAAGCAATCTCATAGCTGCCCTGTCCAAGAGGCGCAAGATTGCCGGCATCCCGCGCCCCTTGCTCATTCTTCACTTTCACGTCAGTCACGTGTTTAGAGGTGTGGGCCCGAGTAAGATCTTCAAAGGATGCTTTACGCGGGACGATTGACTTTAGTTGCGCACTTAAACCAGAGGCATCCAGTAAGTTCTTAACTCGTCTTTTTGCGTCGGGATTCTCTACATGTCGATAAGGCTCAAGAGCAATACCAGATGGCAAAAATAAAGTATGGCCGTCAGTGTTGTGCCACATATAAAGCTCATGCCAAACAAATCCTGTTTTCTGTTCCGACATTTTTTACCTCCACTTATTCTTATTGGCCGGTAAGTTCCTCAATACATTCACTAAACACTTCGAGGTAATAATCAATATCTTTCGTAGAAGTCGCGGGCGAGACCAGTGCCATATTATGAAATGGTGTCAACAAAACACCTCTGTTTAATGCGTAGAGATGAATAAATTCCTCAATAAAGTCATCGCGTGCGGCAGCAGCCTCGGAACCATTTTTTGGCGGCTCAGGACGATAAAGATATTCGACTCTGGCTCCAAAACGCAGGACGTGCCACGGGAGATTATTATGCTCAATTACTTTGCTAATCTCAGATCGCAGGCGCTCTGCCAATAAGAATATCCGGTCATATGTTTCCTGGGTCGCAACATTTTCCAGAGTTGCGCGAATGGCGCGAGCGGTAAGCGCATTCCCCGTGAGTGTGCCTCCAAACCCATAATGGTTTATCCCTGGACCAGCGGTCATTTCCTCGAGCTGGGTAGCAATCTCGCTGGTCATGCCATACACCGCGCTCGGTATACCACCAGCAAGTACTTTGCCCACTACTAAAAAATCCGGCTCCAACCCATGAAGACCGGTATAACCACTCGGCCCAAAGCAGATCGTATGGGTTTCATCGATGACCAAAAGTGTTCCATACTTCTTGCTCAGCTTGCGCATCTCATCGTGGAAACCCTCATCCACAGGAACCATACCAATATTGGTCATAACAGGTTCGGCAAGTATGCAGGCGACATCTCCGGCTTTAAGAGCGGACTCCAAAGCACCGAGGTCATTGAATTCGATACATACGGTCGTTTCAGGGAAGTTCGTCGCATTCGGATGGATACCATGCTGAGGCACCATGTTACCGCTATCTAACTCGACCTGAGTCTCATCAACGGATCCATGGTATTTACCGTTGAATACCAAAATCTTGTTACGACCTGTGACCATTCGCGCAATTCGGATAGCGAACCGGTTTGCATCCGTAGCAGAAGTAGCAAATTGCCAGGTCGGCAATCCGAATCGACCCGCAAGCTCTTTTCCCAGATACACAGCGTCTTCCGACGGCAACATCATGGTGGACCCATGACCTTGAACATACTCAGCAATCGCGTTAGCTATAACAGGATTGGCATGTCCAAAGAAAGCACCCGAATCACCAAGGCAGAAGTCGACGTACTTATTATCATCCACGTCGAGTAACGAAGTGCCTTTCGCACGCTCAACAAATATAGGATGGGGCCCCGGCCATTGACTCATCCAATGAAGCGGAACCCCATGAATGAAGTGCTCTTTTGTTTCCGTATAAAGCTCGCCAGATATCGGGTGTTCTTTCAGAAAACGCGCTTTCTCGCGTGACATAAGAGCTTCAATACGCCCCAGATCAACGCCGTGTGTGGGCGCGCTTACGCTCCGTGCCAATGCCATCTTCAGCCTCCGACTTCTTCTTTATTCGAGAGGTCAAGTTATGGCAAGCGGATATACTCCACAATCATACAAAAGTATGAATGCGTGTTTTACTCCTATTGTCCACTTCCCCAAATCTAAGACATCGTTAATTGGAGTTTTCTGTGGCAATGAGCACAGACGGCTGCGATGAAGAAGTTACGATTTACGAAAGCCAGATCATTGTTGTTCTGGAGCGAGTGGATACGGCGAATGAAAGTACGCATCTGGGTTTCGAGTCAAATATTCGACCCCTGACTGCCCTTCGATACCGACTTCAGATCCGCATCACTCATTATAATGTCCTCGTAGCTGCCGCCGGCCGGAATCATCGGATAAACGTTAGACTCCGCCTCTACGATAACGTCCAATAAATAGGGCTCTTGGGGGTCTCTGAGCATTCTCGCCAATGCATCAGGTAGTTCACCAGGTTTTGATACTCGCTCCGCAGCGACCCGGTAGCCCTTTGCGATTGTGACAAAATTCGGATAGATATCCAGGTCATCATCGGCTTTTACCCTCATTGGGTCGGACATGTCCGATTCAGCGCGGTGGCCATCGTAAATCATGTCCTGCCACTGTCGGACCATCCCCAACCACTGGTTGTTGATGACCATGGTTTTTACGCCGATTCCATAGCGATGGCAGGTCGCCAACTCCTGAATAGTCATATTCAGTGAGCCATCTCCATCGATGTCAATGACCTGCCGGTCCGACATGCCCACCTTCGCACCGATAGCAGCAGGGAGGCCGTAACCCATGGTTCCGAAACCAGAACTTGACAAGAAAGACCGGGGACGCGCTGCCTGATAATGCTGCATCGCCCACATCTGATGCTGGCCAACACCAAGAGTAATTATTGCGTCGCCATCAGTCATGTCACTCAGCAAACGAATCGCGTACTGCGGGCTGATACCCTCCGAATCAGGAATATCGAAGGGGTGCGCCTCGCGCAATGCATTCAGCTTAGTAACCCAATCATCGTGAAGATACTTGGGCACCGCATCAAGAACCTGCTCGAGCGCTATTTTGAGATCAGCACAAACAGGCATCGTTACTGTTTTGTTCTTATTGAGCTCGTGGCGATCAATGTCGATGTGAATAATCTTGCCCGAGCGTATGAACTTGTCAACGTTCCCCGTCACGCGGTCATCAAAGCGAACGCCCAACGCGAGTACCAGATCAGCTTCATTAATCGCAATATTGGCGTATTTTGATCCGTGCATGCCAAGACAATGCAATGCCAGCCGATGGGTCGGGGGAAAAAGACCATGACCCATAACAGTGGTCGTCACCGGACAATCAATTTTATCCGCAAGTTGCCGTAGTAGGCGGCCACAGTCAGCGCTGACTAGACCGCCTCCCGCATAGATCACGGGTCTACTTGCTTCCGCAATAAGTGTACAGACCTGTTCTAGTTGGGAATCGGTCATACCGCTGGCTGCCTCTTCAGGCGGCTGAATCCTCGCTGGGATCTGGGGAGCGATATATTGTCCGTCGGCATCTTTCGGATACTGTTGCTGAATATCTTTCGGAATATCGATAAGAACAGGACCTGGCCGGTTGCCACCCGCCAAAAGAAAAGCTTAACGAACTATATCCGGTATTTCAGAAACCCGACGAACCAAATAGTTCCGTTTCGTGATCGGTTTGGTGATGCTGACAATATCGACCTCCTGAAATGCATTCTTTCCTAGCAGAGACGACGGAACGTTTCCTGTTATGGCGACGATTGATGTTGAATCACTGTTGGCATCGGCTATGCCCGTAACCAGATTCGTGGCACCAGGACCCGACGTCGCAAGACAAACCCCTACTTTGCCGGTGGCTCGAGCAAAGCCCTGTGCCGCATGAACGGCACCCTGTTCGTGTTCGGTCCGCACGCAACGAATTCCAAATTCCGGTAGAGCATCGAAAATCTCAAGGTTGGCGCCACCAGGGTAACCAAAAAGCGTATCCACACCCTCGGCCTGCAACGCAACGGCCAGTAGCTGGGCACCTCGCAAGGCACCGTGACGCTGGTCTGGTTTAAGATCTGACAAGGAGCCGCCAGTGACCGTGCTCTCATTCTGATAGGTAATGCTGTCCTCTGCCGGCAACGACTTGGATTCTTCAGATTTGATGATGACGGCCCTCTGATCGCTTCTGAAAACGCTCCTCTGCCAACTCATCGGCTACCCGGGCAGTAGAACGACCACTTTCGTCTGCTCGTCGAAATAACTCAGCCAGGGTGTCGGAGATGGAGTCAAGATGTCGACGTTTACCCTCTTGATCCCCGCCTGCTCTCTCGTAGGCAATATCGATAATGCCGCCGGCGTTAATTGCATAGTCCGGAACACACAAAATACCGCGCTTTTGAAGCCTGTTACCGTGCAATGGGCTCGACAGCTGGTTATTCGCGGCGCCTGCGACGACGGCTGCTTTTATCTGCATTACGGTTCGGTCGTTAATCGCGCCGCCCAGTGCACAGGGCGAATAAACATCAACCTCAGTCCGATGTATTTCTTCTACTGACACCACGCGGGCATCGAATTCGCGGACAGCGCATTCACAGTTGTCCGCGAACACATCAGCCACGTACAGCGAAGCGCCCGCCTCATACAATAATGCGCCAAGACGGTAACCTACGTTGCCGACTCCCTGTATCGCTATGCGCATGCCGGCCAGATTATCGGAACCAAATCGATGTCGCACCGCTGCTTTGATGCCCACAAACATTCCGTATGCCGTGGAGGGTGATGGGTCACCACCATGCTCAGAGCCCTCTACAACACCTGCAACCCATTGGGTTCGTTCATTCATGACACGCATATCTGCCACACCGGTCCCGGAGTCCTCGGCGATGATATAAGAAACGTTGAGGTTGTTGACGTAATCACCCATGGCAAGTAGCAAGTCTCGTGACTTGTCGCTACGGGGGTCACCAATAATCACCGATTTCCCGCCACCGATATCCAAATTGGCCAGCGCCGCCTTGTAGGTTTGCCCACGTGATAAACGCAAGACATCAGCTAACGCCGCCGCCTCGTCACCATAAGTCCACATGCGACATCCGCCGAGAGCGGGGCCACGGTTGGTATTGTGTACCGCGATAAAACCTCTAAGACCGCTGCCCTCATCGACGCAGCGCACGACCTCTTCATGGTGATCAAAGTCCGGGAGGGAGGTGTAGTTCATAATGCTCATCATTGATGTCCTAAACTTTCTGCTCTTGTTGATCATTGGCATGTAATTGAAAAAATATTCGAATGCCACCAGATTTGGTGCTCAGACAAAAATCGCACCAGGATTTTCGATAAAGCTCTTAAGCAACTGAATCATCTGTGCGCCGTCATAACCATCGACAATTCGATGATCGAAAGACCCGGACAGATTCATCATAGTTCGAATCACCACCTGCTCATCGATAACCACTGCACGCCGCTGCATTTTGTTCACACCAATGATGGTGGTCTCCGGGGCATTAATGATGGGGGTGGTTGCGATACCGCCAATGGCACCGAGGCTGGTGATCGTGATGGTCGAGCCCGACAGTTCCGCGGGCTTTGCCTTACCCGCTCTCGCCACTCCCGACACTCTCGATAACTCCGCTGCAATCTGCCACACGTCCTGCTCCTCACAATGCCGAACAACGGGCACCATAAGCCCGGCGTCAGTCATCGTCGCAAAACCAACGTGCACCGCGTCATACTCAGAAAGCAGCTCTTTTTCGCTGTCGAAGCGAGCGTTGCAGTGCGGAAACTGAGGCAGAACTCTGACCAGTGCCGCGGTCAGAAACGGAAGCAGAGTCAGCTTTGGTTGATCCTCGGTGCGATGGGCATTCAGATGCGCTCTCAACGCCTCGATCTGAGTGACATCGACCTCTTCAATATACGAGTAGTGCGGTATATTCCGCTTGGCATCCAACATTTTTTGGGCGATAACCCGGCGCATGCCACTGATGCTTTTTTCGTGCACGGCGACCCGCCTCGAGGATTCCTGACCCGTGACAAGCTCTCCACCGGCGGCCAGAAATGCCTCAAAGTCCTTATGCTGGATTCTTCCGCCAGGCCCGGTTCCGGGCACATCGATGAGGTTGACTCCCGCTTCCCGCGCCCGATGCCGCAGCGAGGGCGACGCCAGTACCTGACGAAACGCGGGGTCTCCTTCAGGGGTCTCCGTGGTAAAGCCAGCGGGATCGGAACGCGGTACAACCGCCGACGGTTTGGACTCCTTGGAACCCCCTTGTTGACTCTCAGGCGCGGGCTGCGCCGGGCTCGACGCTACCTCGTCTTCAGGCTCCTCGTTTGCCCCTTCAGGCTCCTCGTTTGAAGACCCCGCGGTGTCAAAGCACACCAGCTCGACACCCACCGCGAGCACCTCGCCCGCAGGGCAGCCCAAGGCAAGGATCGTGCCGGCTACCGGCGCCGTGATCTCTACAACGGCCTTTTCGGTTTGGACATCGGCGATGTGCTGATCCTCGTCGACACGATCACCCACCTCGACGTACCACGCCGAAACCTCAGACTCGACAATACCCTCCCCCAGGTCGGGGAGCTTAAACGAATACGTGCTCACACCCGCCTCCTCAGTCACATTCAATAGCGCGTTGCATGGCCGCCGAAATACGAGCCTGTCCAGGAAAGTATTCCCATTCGTAGGCGTGTGGGTAAGGCGTATCCCAGCCGGTGACTCGCTCGATCGGAGCACGCAGATACCAAAAACACTCTTCCTGGATCTCGCTCACGAGCTCTGCTCCAAAACCACTGGTCCGCGTCGCCTCATGCACCACAACGCAGCGTCCGGTCTTGCGCACCGATTCGACAATCGCCTCGGTGTCCAAGGGCAGTAGCGTTCGCAAATCAATAAGCTCGGCATCGATACCACTATTTTCGATCGCGGCATCGGCCACGTGGACCATGGTTCCATAAGCCAGCACCGTAACTGCACCGCCGCGGCGAAGCACATTGGCCTTACCCAGTGGAACCGTGTAATGCCCGTTGGGCACTTCACCCATGGGGTGCTTTGTCCAGCTATTGGGTCCGGAGCTGGGCTCGTTATGGCCGTAAAACGGACCGTTGTAAATACGCTTGGGCTCGAAAAAAACGACCGGATCGTCATCTTCTATTGCACTGATCAGCAATCCTTTCGCATCGTAGGGATTAGACGGCATCACCGTTTTCAGGCCGCAAACGTGGGTGAAAATTCCTTCCGGGCTCTGCGAATGGGTTTGTCCGCCGCGTATACCACCGTCACAGGGCGCACGAATAACAACAGGTGCCCAGAATTCGCCACCGCTACGATGACGCAGCCGCGCCAACTCTGAAATGATCTGATCGATGGCCGGATAGATGTAATCCGCAAACTGCATTTCAACCACGGGCCGCAGACCATTAACCCCCATACCCACGGCCGCCGCGACAATGCCGCCTTCGGCAATCGGCGTATCCAGCGCGCGATGCGCACCGTATTTCTCGTACAACCCTTCCGTACAGCGGAAGACGCCACCAAAAAAACCCACATCCTCGCCCATCACCAAAACGCTGGGATCAGCCTCCATCGTGCAATCCAGAGCCGACTGGATGGCCTGCACCATACTCATTGCAGTCATGACCCCGACTCCAATTGCTTGCGCTGTTTGAGTAGGTGTGGGGGCATCTCTTTAAACACATCTTCAAACATCGATTCGACGGGCCAATGCGGCCCGCTCTCGAGACTCCCGTAACCGATAGCCTCTTTCCAGTCGCGCGTCACAGAATCTGCCAACTCGGCCTCAAGCGCAGCGTGCCGATCGAGATCCCACGCACCCAGGGTAATCAGGTGTTGTTTGAGTCGCGCTATCGGGTCGCCAAGTGGCCAGAGTCGCGCTTCATCCTCTGCTCGGTACCCGGCAGGATTGTCACTCGTGGAATGACCTTCCGCGCGATAGGTGAAGTGCTCGATAAAAGTGGGACCGTGGCCCTGCCGAGCGCGCTCTGCAGCCCACTCGGTGACAGCGTAGACGGCAAGAAAGTCATTGCCATCTACCCGAACACTGGGAATGTGATAGCCAATCCCACGCGCCGCAAACGTAGTACCGGTGGACGCAAAGCTCTGCGGTGTGGAGATGGCCCATTGATTGTTAACGACGTTGAGCAGCACGGGGGCTTTGTAGGTCGCGGCGAAGAGCATGGCGTAGTGCACATCGGCTTCGGCGGTGCTGCCATCACCGACCCAGGCGGACGCAATATGCTCCTCTCCCTTGTAGGCCGAGGCCATCGCCCAGCCCGCAGCCTGACTGTACTGCGTCGCGAGGTTGCCCGAGATACTGAAGAAGTTGCCCTCTTTCCAGCTGTAGAAGACAGGCATCTGGCGACCCTTCAGGTTGTCGCGAGCATTCGATATGCAATGACACATCATGTCGACAACGGATCTGCCGCGAACAAATAACAGGCCCTGTTGTCGGTAGGACGGAAACAGCATGTCACCCGGATTCAGCGCCATTGCCTGGGCAACGGCCACCGCTTCTTCGCCGGTACACTTCACGTAAAAAGACAGTTGCCCCTGGCGTTGCATCCGGAACATCCGCTCGTCGTAAGCGCGGACGTGCATCATGTGACGCAGACCTTCAATAAGACGCTCGACAGAAAGATCCGGCAACCAATCCCCAGCAGCGCAACCGCCATCATCGAGAACACGCACCAGTCCAAGGGCAAGATCGTAGGTCTCCTCTGCGGTAATCACGCCTTCGGGCTTCGCCGGTGACGCCTTGGCTTCGGGAATATGAAGCTGGGAGAAATCCGGGACTTCTCCGGGACGAGACGAAGCAACGGGAACAAACAATCGAGATGGCGAAGAGGTTTTCATTCTTTTTCTCCTGGGGACGGCGCCCTTTCCGGAGAATGGGGGCCCGTTTCCACACATCCGCGACTCCACCTCCTACTCACTAGCGTAGCAAGAGGCGAACAAAGTAATTATGCTTTCTTTCCCCCATTTTTCCACTTTAAGGTATATTTATTACCTATATCCGACTAATAATTATATATTTTTTGGAATAATGATGGATCTCGATACCACCGATATGACAATACTCAAGCACTTGCAGCAAGACGCGAGCGTGTCAGTGGCGCAACTCGCGGAGGCGGTGAACCTTTCGCAACCCCCCTGCTGGCGCAGGATCAAGAAGCTCGAGTCGGAGGGATACATCGACCGGCGAGTTACCCTGCTGAACCGCAGGAAGCTGGGACTGAACCTGGTGATCTATACCGAGGTGAAGCTCTCAGCGAATGGGCGTCAGGCCGTAGGGGATTTCGAGGACTCCATCCGCTCATTCCCGGAAGTGACCGAATGCTATGTGATGCTGGGACGCAGTGACTTCTTGTTGAGAATCGTCGCCAAAGATGTTGAGCACTATGAGGACTTTTTCAGAAACCATTTGTCCCAGCTTCCCGGCGTTCAGGACATTAATTCTTCGGTGGCATTGAGCGAAGTGAAGTACTCAACCGAGCTACCCCTCGGGTAATCGACTTCCCTGTTAGCGGAGATAAATCTCTCAAGGGTGGTGACAAGTCAACCGGCTGGAGTTGGCAGGCTTATCAATACCAAAATCAGTTCTCATATATCGCTCCCAGAGGGCTTTTGCCTACCACCGCTCTGCTTGCCGGTTTTTAAAGCGGCAGCGCCACCGTACTTTTGATCTCCTCCATTACAAACCCGGAGCTGACATCGGTCAGTTCCGCTTTTATCAACTGTTGATAGAGTTGGTCGTAGCCGGGCATATCCGGCACCACCGCCTTGAGCAGGTAGTCGGTTTCGCCGGCCATGCGATAGACCTCCAGTACTCCAGGTAACTTCTCAACGACCTTATGAAACCGCTCCGCCCATTTCGAGGTGTGCTGATTGGTCTTGATTGAGATAAAAACCGTGAGTGGCAGGCCCACCTTTTCTGCATTCAGCAGTGTCACCCTTCCTTTGATATAACCCTCGCTCTCCAGGCGCTGAAGCCGCCGACCACACGCCGAGCGAGAGAGCGCAATCCGGTCGGATAAATCAGCCAACGAAAGAGACGCATCGGTTTGAAGTGCTGCGAGAATACGGCGGTCAACATTTTCAAGCATTCTACTTTCCTCACCGACAGGGATTAGATCAGAGACAATTGTCGCACAATATAAATATTTTTATAGTTATTGTCGCGAATAAATGGCCTTATACGCCCTAAATAGCGACAATGTCGCAGGGTGCCCGCAATACACTGAGTCTCTCTTTGATCAATCGGGTATTTCGCTATGCAGCCTACCGCCACCGTATTCCTTGACCAGCTACCGCAACCGCTCAAGCGTGCATGGCGCGCGCTTTCGGGCCGTGCTGCGACATCAGTACAATCGGAAGGGCGACCGGGCCCGAACAATGCGGCCGCGAAACGAGTGCTCGACGAGGTGCAGCGCGACATCGTCGGCAACCGTGCAACGCTGCACACCCCCTATGGTGAGCGTCCGCTGATCTACGCGGACTACACAGCCTCCGGGCGCGCGGTCGGATTCATTGAAGACAATATCCGCAACAAGGTACTGCCGTATTACGCCAACACCCACACCGAAGCGTCTTTTACTGGCGCGCAGACGAATGCGCTGCGCGAGGCTGCACGCTCGGCGATTCGCCAGTCTGTGAACGGCGGCAGTGCAGACAAAGTCATTTTTTGCGGCTCGGGTGCCACCGCAGCGATCAATAAACTCATCGACATTCTGGGATTGCGCATACCGCGCGAGCTGGACAAGCGCTATCAATTGGCGGCGTCGATTCCTGAAGACCAGCGTCCGGTGATTTTTGTGGGCCCGTACGAGCATCACTCCAACGAATTGCCCTGGCGAGAGGCGATCGCCGATGTGGTTCGCATTGGTCTGGATAGCAACGGTCATATTGACCAGACGCAACTCGCGGCAGCGCTCGATGCCTATTCCGACCGGCCTCTGCGCATTGGCAGTTTTTCTGCCGCGTCCAATGTCACCGGACTGCGCAGTGATGTTGTCGGCATTACCACACTGCTAAAGCAAGCGGGCGCCCTTGCCTTCTGGGACTACGCTGCGGCCGGACCCTATGTATCGATCGATATGAATCATCCTCAGGCCGCGATCGATGCGGTGTTTATATCCCCGCACAAATTCGTCGGCGGCCCCGGCACGCCGGGAATCCTTGTGGCCAAAGAACAGCTGATGACCAATGCCGTACCGGCCGTGGTCGGTGGCGGCACCGTAAGCTATGTATCGCCCACGGAACACCGGTATTTGGAAGACCCGGAGCATCGCGAGGAAGGCGGCACCCCGGCAATCGTCGAGTCGATTCGCGCAGGTCTCGTATTTGCACTGAAAGAGCAGATCGGTATCGATCTGATAGAAGCCCGGGAACACGCACTGGTCGCACAGGCATTCGAGCACTTTGCGGCGATTCCAGAGATCGAAGTACTGGGACCCGCCACGCAAGACCGTCTGGGTATCTTCTCGCTGCGCATGAAACACAATGACAAAGACTTGCATCACGGTTTTGTGGCCGCTCTGCTGAACGACTTGTTCGGAATACAGGCCCGCGGTGGCTGCTCATGCGCCGGCCCCTACGGACACGATCTGCTCAATATCGACAGCGACAGATCAAGAGCGCTCGACGCGGTCGTGGCTGACGGCTACGAATGTTTCAAGCCCGGATGGGTGCGGGTCAATTTCCACTACGCCGCTGATAGCGATGAAATCACTTACGTGCTCGCAGCACTCAAGCTGGTTGCCGAGTACGGTTCACGCCTCCTGCCCTCCTATGTACTGGATCAACAAAAGGGCTCCTGGACTCATCGAGACGGGGCCGCAGCTCTGCCGATCGCCCTGAGTGACCTGCTCAATCCCGGCTGTGAATCCAGTGACACGGCATGTTCGTTGCCTCTGCACGACATTCTCGCCGAGGCAGAGCACGTACTCAGCGCCGGCGCGCCCGCGAAACACATAGCGGCCGCAAAGGCGGAGCATGGGTTTCCGACAGCACTCGAGTCGCATCGGTGGTTCGCCATCGCGACCGATACCCTCTAAAACTGAAATTAACCCAAAATCGATTAGACAAAGGATGAAAACAGAATATGCCAAACAAGCCACTAGACCTTGAGGCGCTGGCTACCGCGCTGGATTCCAGTCCCTTTCACCAACTCTTGGGGCTATCGATCGAGAGCTTGGATGACGCCACGCAGACGCTTGTTATGCGCCTGCGCTATGACGATAAGATATCCCGCGCTGAAGGCACCGGTCAGCATCACGGCGGTGTGATTGCCAGCCTGATCGATATCGCCGGCGACTTCGCGCTAATCTGGCAACTCGGACACGGGGTGCCGACCATCAACTTTCGCACCGACTACCTTCGCCCCGGCATTAACACTGACCTCATCGCCCATGCACAGGTGCGAAAAATCGGTCGCACGGTGTCGGTCTGCGATATCGACGTTTTCTCAGAGGAAGGCAAGCTGCTTGCTATCGGGCGTGGAACCTACGCCACCGCCGCTGGCTGATGGGCGACCACTGAAAAGCGATCCCCGGCAACAGGTCAGACTTTTCAGGACGCTCACGCTTCACCGGGTTCACAGCATGAAAAAATCAGACCCGTCCCAAGGTGGTTCGCTTCGCTGCCCGTGGTCAGGGCATCCATAGCAAAGTCTCGCAGCGCGTCCGAATCACGCAGAAAGTCGCCCGTACCAGCAATGTGGTAAAGACGCAGCACTTGCCGCAGGCCCAATACATAGTCACGGAATAACGCGACGTAATCGTGATACTTCTGCATCACGCGTCAACCGCACGATGCGGGATGGCTTTTGACGAGATTCAAACTGCATCGAAAATCTTCTTGCCGAGACAGCGTTCATTGCAGGCGTGCCGCGCAGAGCAATCTAAACAGCCCGGTAATGCCAGCGATCACGTCTTGTCTTATCTGCTTACCAGCCGTCGCAACCTGATTGAGCGTTTGCGTCCTGACTGCAGGCGCCATGCAGCAGAGGGAATACCAGGGAACAGATCCAATGGACGCGTGGGAAGCTAATGGCATACTGACTCACCACAAAAGTCCTGATTAATCACCTTCCCGAGCAACGATTGGCAGGATAAGTTGGGATGGATAGTGCTCGCTGTGGTAAACGATGTTCCTGGCAACGACTCCCTCGCTCTCTGTGAAATTGTCACCGCCGGTGCCCAGGTTTCGGTCATGATTCGGATAGCGCGCACTCGCGACCTCAAGGCGAATACGGTGGCCGGGTAAGAACGTATTCGAGATCGCATTCATGTCCACCTCTACCGGGTACACCTTGCCGGGTTCCATGAGCACTTCGCGGTCAAGCCCTTCGCGGTAGCGCACTCGCAGCGTGCCCTGGTAGACGCCCATGGCGCGCCCATCGGGGAACACGTCCACGAGGGTAAGGTCCAGGTCCGTGTCGACAGCACTCGACGATAGGTAGATGATCGCCTTCACCGGGCCGGTAACGTCCATCGCTTCTTCGAGCGGCTCGGTATCAAAAATCAGCACATCGTTGCGTGTTTCGATCTCCCTACGGTCCCGGGAGCCGCCGAACCAAACGTCCGTGTCCTGACCCGTCGTGGCGCGATAGGTCGTGAACGGCGTTGCCGGGTCGTGCACATAGCTGTCGCTGTCGCTCCCCGAGTGATCCGTATCGCGCTCCAGGCGTCCGTTGCCCCAGCGCGAGTTCGCGGACCCATCGCTGTCGAGGTAGAAGGCAGTGTACTCGGTACCCGGCAGCGGCCACTCCTCCGCGCTGCGCCATTCGTTCGCGCCGATGTTGTAGTACTGAACGTGAGGCATGCCGTCGAGGGCGTCCTGGTTGCCGTTCAGCCAGCGGTCATACCAGCGCAGGTAGGTGCCGTAGAAGTCGAAACGGGCATCACCGACGTCCAGTTCGCCAACAACAGTCTGCTCAGAAACTGTCTCGGTCGCACAGTGCTGCGTAGGGCCGATGATGACGTACTGATTCTCCCGTGCCTCTTCCGAAAGCGCGTTTTCGCGGAAAAAATTGAAATGAATGAACGTCTCAGCTACACCGTAGTCGTGCCAGGAGTTGATGTGCAGAGCCGGCACGTCGACGCGGGCGTCGTCGCTCAGGTAGCCCAGTTCATCAAAAAACGTGTCGTAATGCGGCTTTTCGTTCAGCAGTACGAAATCGTTCGGTGGCGCGTCGAAGTCTTTGAGTATGTCGCGGACCGGCAGCGTCAGGTAGGCTTCCTGAAATGTTTTAACCAGCGTGGGATCCTGAGCAAAAGAATCCATATTGTAGTTCTTGGGTATCGGGTCAAAGTCATCGATAATTTCGAGAAACTCCCCTCTGGTCAGTCCCGGTGGCGGGCGAAAATACACCTTCGAGCCGGCTGTAGCGTGCCAGGCCGCCATGCTCAGAGCCACCGTACCGCCACGGCGCCACAGCAATGAATAACGGTCTGCCATCGAACCCGTCGCCATCGCCGCGGACTGCGGGATGATCGCAGCAAGATGCGGATTTAACGTCTGCGCGCTCATCATCGTGGTAAAGCCCGGGTAGGAGCAGCCCATCTGACCTACCTTACCGTTGGACCATTGCTGCTTCGCTATCCAGTCGATGGTGTCGTCGCCGTCTTCGATATCGTTAGCCGTGGTGAGGTACTCACCCTCGGACTCATACTTGCCGCGTTTGTCCTGGGCGGCGTACACAAACCCATGACTGGCGAAGAACCTCGCCCTGGAGACAATTCCGGTGTTATCGCTGTTCTTGTTGTAGGGGGTACGCTCAAGGACGGTACCAAGGGGGCGATCCAGTCCTTCAGGGATGTAAAGATCTGTGGAAAGCCGCGCGCCATCGCGCATGGGAACGAAGTAGCTGCGCTCCAGCCGCACTTCGTAGGGGCCGGGATCGCTGACCGAGGTGTACTCCTCTGCAAAGGCAAAGGCCGATGCAAGAACTAGTGAAACGACCAGGCAATTAAGATAACGAAACATATACGACCTCAGAATTTGCTGAAAACCCCACCGACAGGTAGCTAAAACTGCCCGTCATCTACTGCTGCCCCCGGCAAAAACCCCGGATCTGTCGCGGGGTCCAGTACAAGCGCACTACGATCAAGAACCACGCCGCGCTGAATCACCAGGTCAATATTGCGTGTCTCTGAAATATTGCGATCGGGCCGTCCATTGATGAGCAACACGTCAGCCCGCTGCCCCGGTGCCAGCGTGCCCCAGCCCTCCTCGTCCCCCATCAGGCGGGCGGCGTTGAGGGTGGCAGTTTGCAGCGCTTCGAGAGGCGTCAAACCTGCTTCAACTAACAACTCAAGCTCGCGATGAAGTCCTTCCCCCAGTGTTACGCCGGGATAAGGTGCATCGGTGCCGGCAACGAGCATCACACCCGCTTTGTGTAGCTGTGGTACCGAAGCCATCCCGATCTCGAACCGATCGGTGCTTCGCTGCACCCGATTCTCATCTCGCGGGGACCGCGCGTACTCGCGCAGTTGCTCAAGAAAGGCCGGCGGGCTGGTGTCCCGTATCAGGGAAAAGTTGGTAAAGGAAAGATCATCCAGTCGACGGAAAGCAAAACTCTCTTTGACGGCCAGTGTGGTCTGAAAATGGATGTCGTTGTTTACAATCACATCCAGCGCCTCGTCGGAGAGCGGGCGCGGCGGCAAGTGCGCGAAAGCGTGCGGGGCAGTCGCGGCCGCATCGTAGGACGCGGTCCTATTCCAGAAATCAACGATCACCGGCAAATCGTGCTTTTTGCCCTCAGCGACCAGCGCTCGCAATTGTGGCACCGACAGCCCGGTATAGGCCTTGATGGCGTCGACGCCGTTCGCTGCCAGCTGCTCAACAATACCGGGAATCTGCGCCCCCGAACTCAAAGCAAAGGCCAGCGGCGGCCAGACCGGATCCGGCCCATCAACCAGCGCGCCCACACTGTAGATGCGTGGCCCGGTCAGCCGACCGGCAGCAATCTCGTTACGCATCTGAATGATGTAAGGCATGATATTGCCCACATCAAACACGGTTGTGACGCCGGCGTAGAGCAGTGAGTTGAGATAACGCTGGTAACCCAGCATATCCACCGACACACCGTCCCAGCCGCCCACGAGGTGAACATGCATGTCAGCAAGACCGGGCATGATGGTCTTGCCCTCGGCGTCGATAACCTTCGCCCCATCGGGTACATCTACCTCCGCGCGTCTGCCAACGGCAGTCACGACGCCATCCTCCATCAGCACGGTGGCATCCTTCACTGGCTTGCCGCCATTGCCGTCGATCAGCAGGCCGCCGACTATGGCCACTGGCTCTGCACTTGCCGGTAGCGCCAGCAGCGCCGTGAGGCTTACTACCGCAATCACGAAACGACGAGCGGATCGTCGAAGAGCTCCGCTTTGAATGATTTGAATTACCGTGCCTGACATATATTGATTTCCTGTTTACCGACTGCGGACGCCGCGTTATCGGAGTCGCTCCCAGCCTCTTTTCGTATCCGCCTGCATTCGAATAGGCTGACCACCGTAAAACGGGCCCGCTCCTACCCATATCTGTGTTGTACCGAGTCCGCGCGCCGACACATCAATACGATCAGCGCCTGAAAACACCGCGTTTATCTTCTCGAAGCCTGCAACATCGGCATAAGCGGCCACGGGCGATCCATCACAGCTCGCTGCCAGGTCGCAGTGCCAGACATGCAGCGGCGTTGCCTCCATAGCAGACCATCGGACAAGTTGCGCGAACATGGCGATATCAACAGGCGTGCCCGTAAGCGGCAGTACATACCCATCGGAAGGCAGCCGCCAGCGAACAGCCTTGCCCTCGCGCAGTTCCCACACGCCATCTGCCTTAGCCAGGGTCAGCTTCGTTCCGTCTGCCTGCACTATAGCCACGGACTCCTGCGCCATGGAAACCCGGGTGACGCCCCATCTGCCATCCTCGTCGCGACGGGCGAAGCTGATATCCAGCGCAGCGTCTGTTTCCTCGACCATCAGACGGGCGGCGGTTTCTCCATCGCCCTCGAGGAAATCAACCGGCTCATTAGCCACCTTCACCGCCGTGGTCCGAACCAGCTCCTCGTTTGTATCTGCCCGCGACGGGGCAAACTGTGGCGCGCCATCGAACAGCGCTTCCTGTGCAGCGTATTGCGCCGCTATGGTCTCAAGGCGCTCGCTGAGTGCAGCCTCGTCCTGCCAGTAGCCCGCCCTGACGACCCCGACAACGCTGCGCAGGTTCTGCAAATTCTCCAGCGGGTTGGCCTCTAACAGCACCAGATCGGCCTCGGCGCCCGTAACCACCTCGCCCAATTCTCCCTCACGCTTCAGATAGAGCGCGCCCTCGAGGGTGGCAGCACGCAAAGCAGCGGCATTGCTGAGCCCGGCGCGCGTTAGCTGCTGTATTTCGTCAACCAGAGAAAAACCGTGGTACATGCCCGGTACCGGCGCATCCGTGCCGGCGAGTACATGTGCGCCAGCCTTGTGCATCTCCCCCAACAATTCGAGGCGCAAGGCATAGAGCGCGTCTTCACCGCGACGCGCATCTGCCGTCCACCCCTCTCGCGCGGCCCAGGCACCCTCCCAATAGGCTTTTATTGCGGGTGGCAGGTAACGCTGCCAATCAGGATTCATTTGATTCCAGTCGCTGGTGAAGTTACGCATCGGCATCAGCGTGGGGTCGAACCAAGTATCACTTGTTGCGGCATGTGCAGCCACTTCAGCGATCCTTCCCCGATCAACAATGTTGTCAAGACTGACCTCACCCCGGCCGACGGCCTCAAGCAGGCGCTGCGTCTCCGGGTAGACCACGTAAAGATCGAGATCTACGGACGGGGGGTAACGCAGCAACTCGTCTGCCACCTCCAAAAAATGCTCCATGGTGCGCATCCCCGAGTTGAGCGCGTGAGGAAACGCCACGTCGTGGGGTAAATGCCCGGAGATCTCCATGTTGTACTTCTTACCGGCCGCGATCATCGCGTCAAACACGTTCGGCGACATATTGGAGTAGATCTTCACAAAATCGTAACCAGCAGCGGCCTGCCGCGCGACCTCGGCGTCGGCCTCCCGTGCATCGGTCACGACGACGAAGGGGTAATTGATAGGCGGCGACCCATCGACAATCGGACCCGCCGTCAGCAAACGCGGGTAGTCGCCCTGGCTTTTTTCAAGCTCATCGCGCAGCGCCAGTGTCCAAGGTTCACCCCAGAGATTACGCACGGTTGTTACACCATTGGCCAGATATAGCGTCATCGCCTCGGGCGTATCGACATGTCCGTGCATCTCCATCAACCCGGGAATGAGAAAACGGCCACGACCATCGATTTCTTGGTCAGCGGTGAATACCGCTGCATCCGAGCTTTGCGATATGGCGCAGATCCGCCCACCGTCGATAACTACATCTCTTTCGGGCAGCAGCTGACCCGTTCGAACATCAACAATCGTTGTGGCACGAAGCAGCAGATCAACCTCGCTTTCTTCCGGGCATGCCGATGCACTCGCATTGCTATACGTTCCGAGATAGATGCAGCAAGCAAGCAACTGAATTACATAGATTTTCGTGATCAGTTTTTTGCTCCACGTCTTTGATCGCGCCCGCATCGACTTACAACCCACATTCACAAACGAACACGAAGGCGCAGGCCAACAATTCGAGGATCGCCCAAGGTGGCGAGCGGCGGAAAGCCTGGACTGGGCACAAACCCGCCATTTAAGAATTCTTCGTCAGTCACATTCCTCGCATAGGCGCCCAGCTCAAAACGCTCGTTCTGAATACCCGCGTATAGATTCGTGGTGAAATATTCATCAGCGACGAACAGGTTTGTTGCATCGAATGCGCGATCGCCCACATAGCTCATGTCTGCTCTTAACCGCAGGTCCCAGCCATTGCTTAACGGCCGCGTATACTGCGCAGAGGCACTGGCAGAAAGATCTGCCGCATAGGGCAGCCTGTTACCTGCAAGGTCAGGATCGATACCAAAAGGCGCCGTATCGATTGGGTTAAAGAACTCGGTGTACTCTGTATCAAGCCAGGATAATGCGCCCGTAAGCTCTAGGCCTTCAACCGGGTTCCAGCGGCCGAATAATTCAATCCCGTACACTTCAGATTGACCGGCATTGATAATGAAACGGTTAAACGTGTCAAACGCCGTGAAAACCTGTTGCTCTTCCCAATCCATGAAGAAGAGTGCCACCTCGTAACTGAACGCCGCGTCAGGCAACTGGCCCTTGATCCCGACCTCGTAATTGGTCAGATACTCCGGGTCATAGCTTTCAGGCGCGCCAGCAGCAACAGAGCCCAACTCGTTCGGCCCACCTGCGTGGTACCCCCGTGACACGGTACCGTAAACGTGTATGTCATCACTGGGCCGGTAAGACAGCGACAGGCTTGGCAGCCACTCCTCAATACTCGACTCTCCCTCTCTATTCAAGAGCAGATCTGTGAGCTTCCTGTCCTCTTGGTCGTAGCGCAGCCCTGCTGCTATCGACCACTTCTCGCTAATCGCATAGTCGACGTTACCGAAGACCGCCAGGTTCTCTACCTCATCAATTGACTGCTGGAAAAGTGCCCAGTTGGCATCACCAAAATCGAGAAAGAGTGATCGTTCACGCTGGTTGTCGAAGATGTAGGCGCCGACCATCCACTGCAGGGGACCATCACCTTGAGAGGCAAGGCGCAGCTCCTCACTCCAGCTTTCTATATCCCATTGCACGTCAAAATCGAACGCGGATGACGGCTCGCGGGTAAAGGGACTGATAATCGAGGTCTCCTGATCAGATGTACCGGTGATACTGGTGAGGGTCGCCCATCCCAAATCGTAAGTCACGTTCAGGACAAAGGTGGCTTCCTCGCGGACGAAGCCCTGACCCGCGGGCACCTGATCAACTCGCCTGTCGATATCGTTAAAGTCAACTAGACCTGCGCCCACATCGAGGAGCGAAGGCGGACTTCCTGTCAGATACTGGTTCGGATACACATAGGAGGGATCACCGTAAGCGTCGTCCGCCTCGTTATAATCGGCGGTGAAGTTGACCTCGAGCCTATCGGTTGGAACAAATCGCAGAGACACACGAGCGTTCACGTCCTCCTCGTCGTTGACGTTGCTCTCACCGGTAAATTCGTTGTCGAGGAAGCCACCGGACTCGCGGTAGCCCAAAGCAATCCCACCAAACAGTTTGTCTTCCATGAGCGGCCCACTAACGGAACCTTGCAGGAGATACGTATCGTAGCTACCCGCCTCGGCTCGCAGATCACCCCGAAACTCCTCGTCGGGTTTTTTCGTGATGTAGTTGATAACGCCACCTATCGCGTTACGCCCATACAAGGTTGCCTGGGGACCACGCAGAATTTCCACACGCTCCAGCTCAACGAGCGATGCGTTGTTTCCAGAGCGCTGAAATCCACTGGTATAGCCATCAATCATGACGGCGACCGTTGGGTCTGAAAAGCCGCCGGGCGCAATGCCTCTGATTGAGGGCGCGGTCGTTTGACGGCCTATCGTTTCCTGAAAAATCAGCCCGGGAGTCATCTGCGCAAGATCCTGAATCCCACTAAGGCCTGAATCCTCCAACGTTTGAGACGTGATCGCAGATAAGCTCAGCGGCACATCCTGGAGCCTCTGCTCACGTTTCTGCGCTGTAACAACAATCTCCTCAAGTGCCCGGGAACTTGCGCGCTCTTCTGAAACCTGAGCGAAAGCTGCCGAGCCAACGGGACCCAGTGCAAGCAAAGGGATCAGAACATGCGATAAGTTCAGTTGATGCCAGTGTATTTTCATCTGTGTGTCCTCGTTGAACATTGATAGGTAATGACTGTTTATTCGCCCAAACTACGAAAAAAGTGACTTACACCGATTCATTCATTTGGCAGTGACTATTCATGGGCGCCATGCAGATGCACCGGGAAACCGGCAGCCGGCTCACCGCCCTCTTCCATCGCTTTTGCCTGAGCAGCGTAGGCTTCATGCACCTCTTTGAGCACCGCGTCCAGCCGCGTACGGTCCAGCCACTGGCCGTCCGCCATGACCCCCTGAATGGACTTGGTGTTGGCGATCTCGTCGAGGGGGTTGTTTGCCAGCAAGATAAAATCGGCTTCGGCGCCGGGAGCGATCACGCCGCGCTGCCCTTCGATTTTCCAGTAAATGGTTGGATTAACCGTGGCGGTTTTCAGGGCCTCGTAATTGCTCATACCGGCGCGCGAGACCATACGACCGAGCTCATCGTGGAGGGAAAAACCCTGAAACATCCCGGGGTTGGGCGCGTCAACGCCGGCGAGAATCAGCACACCCTCTTCGTGCATGATCGCCACCCATTTGCCGTGCTCCGTGCTCGCAAAGTACTCGAGCGATGCAATTTCCGCATCGCTTGGCTCGGCCTTGACGCCCTCGTTGGTGAGTTCCTCGACTGGGTCAGCCTGTAGCCAGAAGCCTTTGTAGACTGGGTTCACGTAATCAATGAGCGGGTGTTTTGCCATTGCCTCTCGATTCGATTGGGAGTAGGACAAGACCTCATAAACACCCATCGTCGGCACCAATGCCGTGCCGTTTTCGACCATCAGTCCTGCGAGGGCTCTTAACATATCGCGCCGAAAAGCCTCTTCATAGGTCATCTCTCCCGCATCAATTCGCTCTACCAGTCTCACCAGTTCCGGCGGGCGGAATGCGCTTGAATAAGTCGTACCGGGGGCGACAATAGCCGCGTCGACACGCATCGAATGCTCAACCGTGTCGTGACCGAGCAGGACCGCATCAAAGGCGTCTACCGCCTGAGGAATGTGCCCTTCAATCGTCATTCCGTAGCGATCCGCAGCCTTGGTCAGGGCAAAGTAAACCTCCTTCTGAATCAACTCGTAGGTCTTGAGGGCGGTATATCCTTGCTCTTTTAGATCACGCACAAAGTCGTCAGCTGCGGCCGCATCAGTGATCGTAATCGAACCCGGAAAATACGGGGGATCATGATCAATAATCGGCGACACGGTCTCGATATCCGGCGCCAGCAGCTCACCCGCCTGCTCAGCGGCGCGCTGTGCGAGTACCTCATCGGTTCCCCACATATTGCGGATTGTTGTGACACCGTAGGCAAGCTGTAGCTTGAGAGACTCCGGTGAATCAATATGATTATGCATATCCGTGAGACCGGGGATGAGAAACCCCCCGGCACCATCGATTCGCTTAGCCTCAGCAGGCACGGTGATTGATGCGGATGGCCCCACAGCCAGGACGTGCCCATCATTCACCAGCACAGCGCCTTTGAGGACCTCACCTTCCCCGGTCATGGGGATGATATGTACATTCTCAAGCAGCGTTGTTGCGCTGATGGTCTGGTGCACGCCACTGAGTGCGACGAGCATGAGTGGCGCAAGAGATTTAGCGTTTATGCGCATAGCACCCTCTCCTTATTGGGGCCGATAACTAATCGACACACCATAGGTGCGTGGCTGGATCGTCGTTGCATCCTCGCCAAAGGCCGCTTGCACGGACATACGCGGCCGCTCATCAGTAAGATTGCTACCAAACAGCGCAAGCTGGAAGTCGCCCATGCTCACACCAAATCGAGCATTGATGCGCTCATAATCACCGTTCTTGAGACGCGAATTGGAGTCAAGGCTGAAGGGGTCAAACGCGAGAAATTCGTCATAGAAGAGGTAATCTGCCCTGACAAAGCTGTCCCTGCCTCCGATATCAAAGTCATACTGGACTGCGGCGCTGAACTGCGTGTCGGGTACACCGGTCAGCGTGTCACCGTCCTGAATACCCTGACTGGGAATACCGCTGGTAAACTCGGCGTCGGTGTAAGTGAAGCCCGCCTCAAAAGTAAGCCCTTCCGTGAGCAGTACGGACCCCTCCAGCTCCAGGCCCATAATCTCGGCAGAGCCGACGTTAGTGACAAAGGTGAAGGAGCCCGTGGGATCAAATACGCTGGTCTGGATATCGGTCCAGTCGATGAAGTAAACCGCCCCATTCAGACGTGCCCGCCCTCCCCACCATTCGGTTTTCGCGCCAACTTCATAGTTCCAAAGGGAATCAGAATCAAAGGCTTCGACGAAGTTTGGCGCGTCAACGGGAATTGGAGTATTCGGCTGGCCGATGCGAAAACCGCGGGAGGCCTGCACGTAAAGTGACCCGTTGTCGATTTCGTAGCTCAGGGCCACTCGAGGACTGATGTCGGTCTCGTTAAAATCGATGTTACTGGTCGTGAAAATCGGCTGAAACGTCGCGAAATCAATATTTTCGACAGTGATTTCTGAATCGACTTCATAGCGCGAAAACCGCGCTCCGACGGTAAGCTCAAGACGATCGGACAGTGCGTAACCAACCTCACCAAAAGCGGCATAGGTGTTGATTTCAGTCAAAAGGTCCTGACCAAAGAACGTGAAAAACGGTGTACTCAAACCACCAATTTCTTCATATTCCTCGCTGGAGAAATAGACACCGGCCAACCACTGTAGGGGGCCATCCGTATTCGAAACAAGGCGCACTTCCTGAATGAAGGCCTCAGCGGTAGAGTCAAGATCGAAGTTCAGATCCAGACCAAAAAGAGAACCGCTGCGATAAAGGAAGTTATCTCGCGTGTAGGCACTGGTAGAGCTGACCAGATCGGCAAAACCGAGTGCCCAATTAATCTCCACAGAACCGAGCACCATTTCGTCCCCGTCCGTCTGTGGCTTGTCCAGAGGACGGCTGATCAGGTCCCCGGCACTCGGGGAGAAAAACGGCAGGCCGTCAGACTCGAAATCCTGATAATAGACTTTTGCGTCGATGGACAGATCTTCGGTCGGCAACCATGTCACTGCAACCCTTCCGCCTGTGGTTTCCGTACCGTTGATGTCCTGTTCGCCGCGACTGGGGTCATCAATATAGCCCCCGCGTTCAATATTGTAGGCGGTGATTTCTGCTCCCAGGACGCCATCAATCAGGGGCGTCGACGCAGTGAAGGCCGCTGTGTGACCCGTATCGCCATTGTCGACACTGTTGTATCCCAGCTGCGCCTCGAAGAGCCCCTCGCTTACCGACGGGCTACGGGTCTCGACCTTGAGCGTACCCCCCAATGATGACGCGCCATAGAGCGTACTGTGCGGTCCTTTGATGACCGTAATCTGCTCAACACCAAATAGAGAGTAGTCTAAGTTCAGTGCTCCCTGAGAAACAGTGAGCGGCGTTTCGTCCAGATAGACAGCAACGGGCGCCTGTGTCAGGCCGTTCTCCGCACCCGGATCGTTCACACCACGCATAGAAATAAGCGAGGTGTACACACTGCCTCCGGGTGTGTACTGCACACCTGGCACAGTGGCCAGATAGTCTTCAAAACGCTCCAGACCGCGAGTCTGGATAGCGTCGGCTCCTATAGTGCTTACCGCTATAGGAATTTCCTGAATAGAGGCACTCCGCTTAGTCGCGGTCACCAGCACTTCCTCAAGGCGCAGACTCTCGCTCTCCTGCGCCATCACCGCAGAGCCAGCTAGTGTCGATGCCAAACCCACTGCCGTCACAAGAATGCGACGGTGCATAGTGTTTCCCTGACGATTTTTCATGATACTTGCTCCTTGATAACTATCTAATTGTGTTTTGTTGCGGGCCCAAGTCCCACGCATATTGGAAATCATTTGCTGTCTAAGCTTTCAAATACCGCAATACAGCCGACCGCATCCTCGGCGGCAACCCCGATAGCCCCTTCGTCAAGCTTCCGCACAGCCAGGCCCCCTGCCTCCAGCACGGCGCGGCAGCGCTCGATATCCGCGACGCGATAATGCAGAGCGATGCCGATACCCGGCAGAGGCTCCGGAGTGGATAAATGAAGCAAATCGCCATACCGCACCTGTGCGGCAGCGGGACTAAGCACCTCCGTGAGATCGCCACGCGGACCCTGCCAAGCGATCCGCTCTGAGGCCTCCTCCACAGGCTCGGAGCCAAAACACCGGCTGAAGTAATCCCGGTCTGCCGCCAGCGTTGTCGACATATACACACAGCGGCTAACCTCTGATGCGCCGTTGTCGTGTCTCACAAACTCGGGAATAAAGATCATGTCGGGCTTCGGGTGGTCAGAAAAGAACAGTGAGAGGTAGCGGTTGTCCTCCCGCCACAAATAAAAGCAGCGGCTGGCGGTCTCCCCGAAACTGCCGTCGGGGAGCGTAATGCGCCGACGCGCGCTGAGGATTGGATAGGGCTGCATGCCGACAGCTTCCAGACGCGCGCGATCGTCTTCGAGGCGATCACTGGTCAGGCTGACATGTGCAAGACCTTCACCGAGCTGAAAGCGATCCGTGTAGGGGCCGGCAACATCCTCTCTAGCACCCTCAAAGTCGGCAAATTCCAGATAGGTATGGCCGAAGTGCACCACCCGGTTACGCGAACCGATGTCTTTGTGTTCAGCCAGGGGGCGCACATGGAACCCGAGGCGCTCGTAGACCGCAGCGGCCGCGTCTGCGTCCCGCACCAGGTGCACGAAGTGATCCAGGGACTTTGCAGTCGCTAATATTGGTTGAGATGCAAGCATCGACTCGCTCTCCTCCGCTGGTTGTTTGGCATCGTGGCTAACTATCGCAGGGTCGGTGAAAAAACCTTTATGCTAACGGTTGAAATGCTTATATAAGAAGGCATGATGCAAAGACAGCAGAGAGGGGCGAGGCAACGCATGAAGAAAGTCATTGCTAAGAGCGGCGTATCGCAAAAAGAATTTCCATCGACGCCACTGGTGGTGACCGGCGCCCGGCTTGACCAGATTCGCAAGACGGTATTCGAGAAGAACCCTATTGAACAGGCAGGAATCGCCGCGGGTCGGAAACTGATCGTCGGCTCACCTCAGAGTATGGGGACAAATACGGGCTTTAACCCCTGCGGGGCGCGCCATTACCTCAGCCGTGACGAGGGCAGCGGCTACTGGGATATGCTCTATATTATGGATGGACTGCTGGTCTCCATCGCCGATGCCCAATACCGACAACGAATTGACACCCACTGGCCCGACGACAAAGTGCTTAAAGTGCGGCTGACCTTATCAGGTCGGATGCTTGACACCGGCGGACAGATCCTCAGTGGTCCCGGGGACTGCACCATCAATTCGTTCAGCGGTCATCGCGAAATCCCCTATCAATTGGACGCCGTCGACGAGCCATTCCAGAGCGTGTGCATCCATTTATCGCGGCCGGTACTGGAGTTGCTTCATCTCGATAGCAGCGTGCTGCAAGACCCCTTCCTCTCGCTCTATGAGCGCGATGAATTGCCGGATAGCCATTACAAGCTTACTGCGCCAAATACACTGATCGGACTGGCCCGGGAAATGGTGGAATCGCGGGACAGGTTTTCTGCCAATACGCGCCGGCTCTACCTCGGCGCCAGAGCGCTGGAAATTCTCGTCACCGTGATAGAGCAGTATCGTAGCAAGGCCATACCCAATACCGGTGCCAACCGTGTGTCACAGCGGGATGTCTCGCGCATCCACGAGGCCCACCGTATTCTTGGAGCGAGCTATGCAGCGCCGCCATCGATTCAGGAACTGGCAAGGCTCGTCGGCATCAATACCACCAAACTTAAGCTAGGATTCCGCGAAATCTTTGGGACTACCGTTCAGGGGTTCATCATCCAGCAGCGTATGGAGAACGGCCTGCTACTGATCGAGAACACAGACCTGTCCATTTCGGAGATTGGTTATCGTGTCGGCTATAGCTACCCGGCCAGCTTCACTCAGGCTATACGTAAGCATTACGGCAAAACACCCCAGGCGCTTCGAGGAGAATCATGAGCGGATTGATTCGCTCAGTCAGTCTTCGCGGTAAGGGACGTCTCGATATCCTCGAGCATCTCATTTATGCGCGTTTCGGAGTACAATTGACCTGCCTTGACGACGCTCCGGGGCGCCTTTAGTACGGTCAGATCCTGCAGTGGATTGCCTGACAATAAAACAAGGTCGGCAATCGCCCCCGGCCGTACTTCACCCAGTTCGCCCTCCATTTGCAGATAGCGAGCAGGTTCCAGAGTCGCGGAACGGATCACATCCGCCACGGGAATCCCCAGTTTATGCATTGACAGCATTTCGTCGACCAGAACCCAGCCAGCGCCCGCAGGGTAACTGTCGGTGCCTGCCAAAATGGGCGCTCCCGCTTCATGGAGCGCCAGCAGTGCCTCTCGCTGAAGTCTCAGGTGAATATCTTCCGCGCGTTGCTCGGCTTCGGAAAGCTCGAAATACGTCTCCGCTATACTGCCCTGCTTCATTATCCCTATAAACGGCCTCATGGAAGGTTTAAAAAACCCCTCGATACCCTCCATCCACGGCACCGGGTCGGTGGTGAAGTTCCGCATAACGCGGATCGTCGGCACAAACCAGTGCCCCTCCTTACGGGCTACTCGGGCGAGTTCCTGTACACGCTGGGTGTCAATGTAATCGTCCGTGGAAACTTCACCGGCGGCGATCCTCGTCAACAGCGCTTTGGCCCTATCATCGAAGGCGGCAAGGCTCGGGTTGGCAAGTGTGCGATCTCTGGCGACAGCCCAAAGTACACCCGCCAGATGCTCAGACGTACGCATCCCGCCGCGGATGGCGTCCAGCATAGGTACGTCCTGGGGAACATGGCCGGCTACCTGCATGTGGTGTCTGCGGCCCGCATCAAGGATGGCCGCAAACACATCCGGCGTCAGTCGGGAATAGGTTTTAACAAAGTCATAACCCGCTCTTTTCTGCCCGAGTACAAACAGCTCTGCACCCTCGGGGTCCGTCAGTTCCGGACCAGCCTGAATTGCCGGCGATCCGTCGATAACAGCTCCGGCGGTGATGATTCGGGCACCGGCTAAGGTCCCCTCTTCGACGGCGGCCTTCCAAGCCAGAGTCTGGGGATTACCCCACATATTCCGAATCGTAGTCACACCTCTCAGCATATTGAGCGTCGCATGCTCCTCCACCATCAGGTGATAGTGCATGTCCATCAGACCCGGTGCCAGGTATGAGCCACCGCCATCAATGACGACATCCTCCGAATCAACCGCAACCTCGCTATCGGCCACAATGTCAACAATGCGCTCGCCCTCGATTCGAACGGCACGACCCTCGAGCACGCGTCCGTTGCGTACGTCGACGACATTTACATCACGGAACAAGAGTGCATCGGCGCTGGCGCCGGCGGTCGCAAATAGAGCAAGCGACAGTGCGGCTGTCCAATGTCGGAGTTCGTAAGGACCAAACGATAATGTCATTCTTAATAACCTTGTTTATGTATTGCTTCGTTGGAAAACGCCTGCTGCGGACGGCCGCTCCCGCGAGCAGCGTCTGAACTTCCTACCACCTACTCTATCTTAAGGCTATCAACAGTAACCTTAGGAAAGATTGCCCTGACGGTTGAATTCCTTATGTTCATAATTGCAGATAGTAAGCTACCTCGAAAGCGCGAAAGCCCTCGGCAATAGTTTTTCAACCGTTGTACGTAGCGAGCCCTCAATGGTCGAGGTAATCTGCATGACGGTCACCATTATCCGTGTTGCCCCGCAGGAGCTCCCATGAAAGCCACACTCACTGTCGCCCACGGCGACCGCTCGATGCTGCAGTTTCGCGACGATCATCCCACCCCGACGGCTGGAACTGGCCAGGTGGTGGTGAACGTCGCAGCGTGCGCCGTCAATTTCCACGACGTATTCACCAGGCGGGGCATGCCAGGCATTACCCTCGATCTACCCGTCGTGGTCGGCTCTGATATCGCCGGCACCGTAGCGTCGGTGGGCAGTGACGTCGATCAAAGCTGGGTGGGCAAGCGTGTACTGGTTGACCCGGTTTATTTCCACGATGGCAAGCCGCACATGATCGGGGAAACCGTCGACGGTGGCCGTGCAGAACAGGTGGCCGTGCCAGCGGAAAACCTTATCGAACTTCCCGACAGTGTCAGTTTCGAGGCTGCCGCCAGCCTGCCATTAGCCTACGGCACGGCCTGGCGAATGATGGTCACCATCGGCAACGTAACCGAGGGCGAAAAGGTCCTGGTGCTGGGTGCCAGCGGCGGCGTCGGCGCGGCCTGTGTGCAGATAGCCAAGCTGCGCGGCTGCGAGGTGCTGGCGTGTGCGAGCAGTGAGCAGAAGCTGCAGCGCCTGCGCGATATTGGCGCTGATCACGTTCATAACTATGTAGAAACACCGTTCCTCGACGGCGTGAAATCTGTTTATGGCAAGCCACGCTTAGATGGTAGCGGCGGCGTTACGGTAGCCGTTAACTTTACTGGTGGAGACACCATGCCTGCTACACAGCGCTGCGTTTCTTTGGGCGGCCGTATTCTCACTTGCGGTGCAACGGCCGGTTACGACCTACAGGTCGACGCACGCTACTGGTGGAGCTATGAGCACAAGATGTTGGGTTCAGACGGCTGGAAGCGCAGCGATCTCGAGGCACTGGTGGCGCTGATTGCCGAGGGCCGACTCGATCCAGTGGTGGACGTGGAGCTGCCCATCAGCGAGGCAGCTGAGGCCGAGCGCATGATCGAAGATCGGGAGGTCTTCGGTAAAATTTTGCTCAAGCCCTGAGCGCCTGATGAACAGCTCCGTCGCTTCGTTTACCAACCTCGGCGACTGCCTGCGCCTCCCAGCCCGGGCAAGCAATGAAGCTCTGATTGCACTCGACGAGTGCGGTGCGGTACTGGAACGCCTGACTGCCAGCGAGGTGGATGCGCGCATCAATACGGTGGCCAACCGTCTGCAGCAAGCGGGGCTCAAACCGGGGGAACGCGCGCTGCTCCTGGGTGGCAACAGTCTGCCCTATCTGCTTGCTTACCTGGCCACCATGCGGCTTGGCGCGGTCGCGGTACCCTTGAACCCTGTACTTCCCGAAGCGACCCGCGAGCACGTAATTCAGGATGCGGGCTGTAGCCTGTGTTTCCACGACGCCGATTTAACCGGCCTGCCCACCAATATCAGGCTTATCTCATTTGACGACGACAGTGTCTTTGCAGCAGACGAAAATCTGGCCAACTTCAGCTGCTTTGACCCCGGGCCGGATGACATTGCTGAAGTGCTCTATACCTCCGGTTCGACGGGCGCCCCTAAAGGAGTTCCTCTGACACACCACGGCCAGTGCTGGGCGCTGACTCACTACTTCAACAACCTTGAGGGCGAAACACCTGAGCGTATTGCCGTGGCGACACCGCTTTACCACATGAACGGCTTCTTCCTTACCACCATGGCCCTTTCCAATCGGATGGCCATACACCTGATGCCCCGTTTCGACGCGGCCACCTGGCTGCAGGTCATCGCCGAAAACAGTATCGGGTATGTTACCGGCGTGCCAACTATGTTTGCTCTTGCCGCGCAGTTGAGCAATCGACCCTCAAAGGAGGCGCTGAAGCACGTGACGCAGGCGTTTCTGGGGTCGTCCCCGGTGTCGGATTCATTGGTAGCACAGGTGCTGACGCTTTTTCCTGAGGCCACAATCCGCAACAGCTACGGTACAACCGAAGCCGGGCCGATTGTTTTCCGCGACCATCCGGGGGGGCTGCAGCGCCCGCCTACCAGCGTTGGCTATCCCGTTGCCGATATCGACTGGCGGTTTAGCAACGGCTCCGATGTCGAGGGTCCGCTGGAGCTCTGTACTCCTGCGGTGTCGCCGGGTTATCTCAACCGACCGAATGCCAATGCCAAAGCCTTTGCGGCGGGCTGGTACCGAACCGGCGACATCATGCGGCGCGATGAAAACGGCTTCTTTTACTTCGTCGGTCGCGAGGACGACATGTTCGTTTGTGGCGGCGAGAATATTTACCCGGGCCAGGTAGAGGCGCTGCTGGAAAAGCACCCCGCCGTCTCTCAGGCAGCGGTGATACCTATGCCCCACACCACAAAAGGCCAGGCCCCAGCGGCCTTTGTAGTTCTGACACCCGGCGCCGTAAGTAACGAGGAGGCTATCAAGCACTTCAGTCTTGAGAATGGCCCGGCCTTTGCCCATCCCCGGCGTGTGATTATCCTCGATGCTATGCCGCTTGGAGGCACACGGAAGGTCGATCGAAGAGCCCTGGCGGCGCAGCTAGATGCGTTGTTAGCGAAAGACGCCAGCTAAGGTACTGCCTGAAAAAAGGATTTGTTCATTCCATGACACTGAGTTGCGAGATCGATCACGTGCTTATCGGCTGCCCATCTCTAGATGACGCCAATCTCTGGTTTGAAAACTGCACCGGCGTCAAGCCACAGCCTGGCGGTTCACACCCGGGTCGCGGGACCTGCAACGCGCTGGTTTCACTGACCGGTGAAACCTACCTTGAGTTGATCGCACCGGATGCAACGCAGAGCGCACGCTCGGTGGCGCGTAACGAATGTGAAAAGTTAACGGCTCCCGCTTTCTGCTGGTGGGCATTGCGCACCGATGATCTGTCGGGAACGCGAGACATCCTGGTTAGCTCCGGGGTCACCTGCAGCGACATATTACACGGAAGTCGCAAGACACCCGATGGGTTGACAGTAAACTGGAAACTACTGATGACAGCAGATGACGACCTCGGTTGCCATCTGCCCTTCTTTATCAGTTGGGCAAACGAGACGCAGCATCCCGGTGCCAAGCAGTCTGCGGGATCCATCGACCGGTTGACGTTTTGCGGGCCGCAAGCAATGCGCCTGAAAGAAATACTAAAAGCGGTAGGACTTAAAGCGGGCACCATCGATTACTTCGCCAGTGAAACGCCACGGCAGCGCCTTGACTTGCGCTTCAGAGAAACAATGTTCACCGTACTGGGGGCGGACGCCTTATTGCCCTCGTTGAGCTAACGGACCATTCAAAGAAGTCTGTTCATGCTAAAAGAAGGGCTTATCTCGGCGACCGAGTTACAGCGACGAGTTCAAACCTAGGACTTGCCAGCCGTAGACCCTCTCATGTGCCGTAGTCCTGCCCCCTCGGACGTCGAATAAAACCTGCGAAGGATACTTTTCCCCAAAGTAAACGCTGTTGCGCGCGACAAAAGGATCCTCCTGCTCATAATGCGGCGTCATAGTATTCATGTTTCGCGAAAACCGGGGAAAATTTGACGACGAGACTTCGACTCTGATTCTGTGACCCTGCTTGAAAGTATTGGCCGTATTCATTGGGGCAAATGTCACACGATAAACCTCACCCTCTGACATTGCGGGTGCCTGCGCCTCATATCCGTCACGCCAACTGACCCGCTGTATGTTCTCGTCAATGTTGTAGGCCGCTCCATCGGGAAACACATCAACGAGCTTTATCGTGAAATCTGTATCCGCTGCGTCGGAAGAAACATACAAAGTCACGTTGACCTCGCCCGCTACTTTCAAATCGTGCTCCAGCGGCTCACTAGTGTAAACGAGAACATCCGCCCGGGCTTCAACGGCTCGCTGGTCACGCATACCGTCTTTGTAGTCGGGCCCCATACAGCACGCGTCTCCGCCAACTGAAGGCACTGGGTTCATTGGGTCAAAGGTGAAGCTATCAGACCCATCAGCCGGCGTTTTCCTCTGGAGAACCCCGTCACCGAACAAACTGTTGGCACCCTCTCCGGACTCGAGGTAGAAGACATGAGGTTCAGCATCCGTCGGTGGCCAGGATTCCGATTCGACCCATATTTCATTACCCATGTCGTAGTACTGAACAGGAGGCACATTCCTGTTGAAACCATTGCTCTCGCCCTTCATAAAATGGTCGAAGAAGTCGAGAATCAGGTCATAAGCGCCGATATCGGCATTCGCGAATTCTCGGTCCCCGACTTCGCCGACGTCATCATCAAAGAAGTTGCAGTGAAGGTTGGGTCCCACTACCGCGTATTGAGCCTCTGAGGAAGCGCGTTTGGAGTTTTGCCGGGCATGATTAAACAGGGCAAGATTCGGGCCGACGGAAATGTCGAACCAGGAGTTTAACCAGAGCGCAGGCGTGTTGATCTGCATGGTGTCCGCGTAAAACAAACCACCTTGACGCCACTCGCCAGATGAAGGATCGCGATTGATCAGTTCCTCCCAGGTGGCGCTGGCCATACCGGCCTCATCGTTGATCTTGCTGATCGGCAGCGTTTTAAAAACCTCGCCCCAATCAGCCGGAGGCACAGACGGAGACAGGTCGTACCATTTTGAAATTTTCTCTCGCAGCTCTGGCGTCGTGGCCGCAGGGAAGAGCGGGCGCATGCCCGGCTGCATATAGTCATACATCCAGGCAGAAAATAATAACTGCACCGCGCCGCCGCGATAGAGATTACCGTGCTCGGTGTAGGGGCCGACTGCACCGATACCCGCACCTGCGCCGGCGGGCACTATCGCAGCCAGTGCCGGATGATCTGTGGCGGATAAAGCCAGCTGCCATTCGGCTGAAGAGGAACAGCCGTAGAGTCCCACTTTTCCATTCGACCACTCCTGTTCGGCGATCCAGTCCAGCATGTCGGACCCGTCCTTTTGCGGTCGCCCGAGAATCTCGTAGTCACCCTCAGAGAAAAATAAACCACGCTCGTTCTGGAGAATCACAGCGTACCCGCGATCAATCGCTTTCATCATCCACGCAAGACGGAATGCCGGGAGCGGGTCGTAGTCATAAGGAAGCCGATTCAGAATGGCCGGTATTTTGCCCGTAGTGTTTTTTGGTATGTAGACGTCCGTCGAAAGATGAACACCATCGCGCATCTCTACATTCAGCTTACGGTGTGCGGTAACCTTGGCCAGGAACTGCTCACGCAGATCTTCGACTGTGGTTACGGCGTAAGATGTATCAGCCATTCCCAGCCGCGCTGTCAATGTCAGCATTACGAAGCTGGCTATTCTCCAACCTTTAGTCATTGGATACTCCTAAGAAACCACGTGTCAGTGTGTTTGCACTGTCGTTCTCGGCTGCGGAATCACAGGCAGCTCGACGTAGGACGCTGCCTCAGGCCCATGAAAAATCGTCACCCTAGCCGGCCGATATTCTGAGTCCCGCGCATTATCTCCGCCGGTATTTAAGTTGCGCCCATAGCTGGGGAAGTTAGAACTCGTCACTTCAATGCGAATTCTGTGCCCGACATTGAAACGGTTTGCCGCCACCAGCATGTCCAGGTCAATCGGATAGAGCTCACCGGGCTCCATCATCACCTCTCGGTCAAATCCTTCACGATAGCGAAGACGCAGATAGCCCTCCTGAATCGGATAGGCCTTGCCATTGGGGAAAACATCCAAAAGCCTGACGGCAAGATCGGTATCAGTAACATCAGTAGACAACCATATTTTCGCCCGCAGGCTCCCCGTTATCTCGAGTGCATCATCGAGGGGCTCGGAGGTGTATACGAGCACGTCCTCGCGCGTTTCAAGGGCCGATGCCTCGTACGCGCCTTGCTGAACCGCTTTCAGTCCTGTGTAGACCGGGTCTGCAGGATCATAAGTGTAGATATCCCTACTCTCTGCTTTCGGGGGCTCGAATGCCAGTCGACCATCACCCAGCCGAGTGTTTGCCGAGCCATCGCTGCTTAAATACACCTTAGTTCGCTGGGTGCCTGGAAGTGGCCACTCGTTAGCGGCACGCCACTCATTCGCCCCAGGCAAATAGTACTGAATTGCTGGCATGTCACTGAAGCCGTTATCGAGACCTTTCAACGTGTAGTCAAACCACTTTAGATACGTCCCCCAAAAATCAAAGCGCGCGTCACCCAATTCGCGATCACCGGACACTGCGGCCGAGGTGACGGTCTCTGCGTTGCAGTGCGACAGTGGCGAGACAATGACAAACTGGTTGTTTCGCGCCCAGGTTGACTCCGCCCGGTTTTTAAAATGCTGGTACTGCAGGAAGGTCTCGTTAACGCCATAGTCATGCCAGGAGTTGATGTGTAGCGCCGCACCATCAACTGTGGTGTCGTCCTCTAAGTAATCGCCCCCATCCCACCAGGGATCCAAGGGTCCCCGGGTCGCAAGATTGTCCCAATCAGTCGGCGGAGAGTCCAGCACATCGTCGATCTCGACAACCGGCAAATGCATTAATGCATCCTTCCACTGCTTGGAGACATTGCCCTGCTCATCAAACAGCTCGGCCATTGACCCCACGTCTGGTGCGGGCTCAAAAAAATCACGGATCGCCAGATAGTCGTCTCGGTTCAGTTTATGAGGCGGCCGAAAAAACAACTTGGAACCCAAGTAATGGGTCCACAAGGGGATCGTCAGATTCTGCACCCCGCCCCGAATCCAGAACTTGGCCATAGTGCCGCCAGCCGTGCCATGGCCTGTGGCTGCCGATTGGGGGACAATCGATTTGAGGGCGGGATGAAGGGTCTGCGCTGCCTTGATCGTGTTTGCTCCCGGAATTGAGCAGCCAATCATTGAGGCCGAACCGCTGAACCAATCCTGCTCTTCAAACCAGTCCAGAGTGTCAGCCGCATCCTCAACATCATTGTTCAGAACGACATAGTCACCCTCTGACTCGAACTTGCCGCGCCGATCTTGCACTGCGACCGCATAGCCGTGACTGGCAAAATAATAGGCCTGGTTGGCCGATGATATCGGATCGTCGGGGTTGGCGCTGCGACGCGCTGCCTTGTCGTAGGGGGTGCGCTCCATGATGACCGGCAGCTTGCCCTCATGGCCCTCGGGAAAATAGAGGTCTGTAGAGAGGCGTACGCCATCGCGCATGGGAATGAAGTGACTGCGTTCTACCCGCACTTCGTAAGGCCCCTTTGCGAATGGCACGGTTTGGGGTTCATCCAGTCCTTCAGCTGAAGCAAACACGGTGGATGGACTCAAGAAAAGACTGGACAGCAGTACCACCGAAAGATAGCGGGCGCCCGGGAAACGAAGACTCATACCTATACCTTGTTCGATAAATCACTCACATCTTTAGAAGATCGCATGCGAATCACAGCGGGAAACACACCTCTGCGGGCCCCGGCTTTACCAAAGCTCCATACGGTTGAACACCCAGATAATCGCCACGCAGTTCAGCAGCGTGACCTGAACGAGAATGCCGAGGTTCCAAATATAGGACTTCGAACGGTTCTCGTGCATAACTTCGCGGTCATTCAGGAGGAGGAAGAACGACCAGCCAACCACGTTGTTGGTAACGGACAGCAGCGCAGCAATGACGATGATCAACAGAATCGGACTCGGCAGAAACGCACCAAAAAGGCCAATCTGAGGCAGGAGAATGCAGAGCTTCCAGCGCAGGCTGCTGACATCCGGCTCCCACTCAAAAATCTCATGCATGCCAATGGCGCTGACCACGCCCAGGATCACCGAGGTGGTCACGGGAACGGCCAGAAACCCGATCATGAATGCGATCGCCGCAAACTGCTCACCAAGGAGTGGCACCAGTGCGGCAGAGAGCGCGGCCGCGGTTTCCGGAAGATCGCTTTTGCCATAGAGCGTTGCCGCAAACACCGACACGACGATGAACGAAACAACGACAAACGGAAGAGCCAGGCCTACGATCGTATCCATGCGGGCCAGTTTTTCGTGTTTCGGCCCCCAGCCTTTGGCAAGGCCCGCGTAGTGGTAAAACACCCAGTCGACGACACCGATGGCAGCCGCGGATGAGGCAATAAAGATGTCGATGCCTTGTTGTCCGCTGGGCAGCCAGGGAATAAAAAAGCCGTGCAAGGCTGCCGGCCAGTCCACGCCGACCACCACCAGGCATGCGCCAAAGCAAAGCACCATGAGCACCAAAGCACCCTTCATGAAATTTTCGACAAACACCACGCCACGGCTGCCGCGACCGTAGCGCAGCGAGATCCAGGCGGTTAGCGCCACGTAAAGTGGCCAATTCCAGGATTGGGGCAGATGCAAACCCACGCGCTCGCCGACTGACTCAATGAGATGGGTACCCAGAGCGACCTGGCCGAAGTTAAAAACAATAGCAACGGCGAGCAGCCCGATCGCTCCGGTGAGGACCTTCGCCATGAACCAGCCGTGGCGCTCGCGCTGCTTCTGCATCACTCGAAAACCGCCGTGAGTGGTAAAGCGGGCCATCGCTGCCATCATGAACAATCCCGACAGCATAGCCACCCAGGTCACCCACAGCAGCTTGTAGCCGAACGCTGCGCCAGAAAGCATGGCCGAGGTCAGCGTGCCGGCACCCAGCGTAGCCGCGGCGGCCATAAATCCCGGCCCACCAAGTTTCAGGTAACCAAACAAGCGTATCGGTAGCGGTTTTTCGGCCAGAGCGTCGAGTAAATCTGCCTCTGCGTCGAGCTGCTCCACCGGGATAGCGTCGGCCAGCGGGTAAATACGATTGCCGTAGTGTGCCGGCGTGCCCTCGGGTGCATTACTCATTACGTTACCGCCCTGTTGCTGAGTTTTTATGTTGGATTGGCGCTACGCCAACGATAGATCGCGTCGCAAACATGCTGGAAGTCTTCATCGGTATGATCTCCGAACACCGACAGACGAATCATGCCCCCGGGCCCGGCGGCGATGTAGTTACTGTGCAGCACGTAGATGCCTGCATCAAAAAGCGCACTCTGCAGCCCGCGCATGTGCTCAAAATCACCTTCCGCAAAGGCTATGATCGAAGCGGGTGTATCCACAATATCAAGCCCCAGTGCCTGCAGTTGCTTTCGCAGTGACGATGCCTTGTCGCGCAACAATGCTGAGAGCTCCGGTGTCTCACGGACCATATCCATCGCCGTCGCTGAAACGAGTGCGGAGATGGGGGAGCCCGGTGATGACCCGCGCAGCGCCCGATTGGCACGCGCCAGGGCCACCTGCTTATCACTGCCGACAAACACCGAACCCTGGCCGCAAAGACCTTTACTTAAGGTCGTGCCGACATGTGCCCGTTCGCCCAGGCCAAAGTGGTCAATAGCCCCGCGACCATTGGGACCGACGACCCCGGCCGCGTGGGACTCGTCGACAAACAGGTGACCATCCCGGGATTCTGCAAGGGCGTAGTAGCGATCCAGCGGCGGTAGCTCGCCGGTGGTAGCAAAAACACCATCAGAGACCACCAGAGGTCGCTGCCCCTCGAGTTCATTCAGGACGCGCTCAAGATCGTCACAATCGGCGTGCCTAAAGGTCTTAACCGCTGCGTCGCTGAGCGTTGCGGCATCGGCGAGACACCAGTGCGCCATTTCGTCGAGCACCAGCACGTCGTACTCAGGCCTCAGACCGGCAAAACCCGCAGCGCCAATCAGGTAACCCGAGGGCAGATATACAGCAGCCTCAGTGCCGTAAAATGCGGCAGCCGCGGCCTCAACCCGCTCGAAAGGTTCGTCATAGCCGCCGTAATCGCGCACCAGGTAGCGCGAGAACGGAACGCCGTCGTCAATCGCCTTCCGCGCTACCTCCCGCATTTCCGGGCGATCACCCAGCGCGAGATAATTGCAGCCGGCAAAGTTGAGGAACGCTCGGTCATCGACCATCAGCGTACGCCCGCCGCCGCGGGCAATACGGTGTACCCCTAACAGAGACGCGGCAGCGCTCACTCTGCTGCCACCGCGCTTTGTTCATCCATAGCTGCTTCGAGGTCAGCGAGACTGTGCCAGCGGCCATTCAGAAACACCCCGGACAAGTCCCATAGCGCCGAGAGATCCTCCAGCGGATTACTATTGAGCACCACCAGATCAGCACGCTTGCCCACGGCGACAGTCCCGCGGTCATCCGCAATCCCCAGATACCGCGCCGGCGCGATGGTGGATGCCTGCAGCGCCTGGAAGGGCGTCAAGCCGGCCTCGGCAAAGCTTTGGATCTCATCAATGACCGTAAAGCCCGGCACATAGCCAGGCACCGCTGAATCGGTGCCGGTCATGAGGCCGGCCCCGGCGTCACTCAGCGCTTTGATGAATTCCAGCATTACCGGATAAGCCTCGCCCAGCGCATCCCGTGATTCGGCAGAGAAGATTGCATCCAGCCCGGCCAGATCCTGCATACCCTGCTGCATAGCCGGCAGCAAACGCGTAAAACGTGGATGCTCAATCACCCTGGTGCGGGTCGCCGGGTCGAACAACATTCGGTTAACCGCCAGGGTCGGGACGTTCCAAACGCCAGCGGCAACGGTTTTACTCACCAACTCGTCGCGACGCTCAAGTGTCATTCGATTCCAGGAGCTGAACCTTTCCCGCGAGCGTCCGCCATCTGCCCAGAGGCTGGCCACCGGCACGCCATCGAAGTCGTAGCCGCGCAGGTGTTCGATGGAGCTGATCCCTGACTCTAATGTGGCATCAATACCCACATCAAAAGGCACATGGCCCATAACCGGTAGTTCGTGCGCTTGGGCCGAGGCCATGATTGCGTCAAACACTTCGGAAGAGGTCGTGTGGTAGATTTTCAGGCCCCAGTAACCAGTCTCAGCGTAATCCGCGACTAGGGGCTCTACCGCCGAGGGGTCGGTGACTTTCACCGTAAAATCCCAGACGTTGCGCTCGCCCTCAAAAATCGGGCTGGCTACGAAGAGGTCCGGACCAATCCAGTCTCCTGCTGACACGCGGGAGCGATAGGAGAAATGTCCGGGACTACCCCCAGCATCGCGCACCAACGTTACGCCGGTGGCTGCGTAATTTAGAAGCTGGGCCTCAGCCACAGGCGTATACGCGACCTCTTCTTCCTCATTGTTGAACCCGTAAATGTGCGCGTGCATATCGGCAAGGCCGGGCATGAGGTATCGGCCTGCGCCGTCTATCCGGTCAGCGCCGACGGGCAGCGTTACAGTGCCCGCCTCGGCTATCGCAACAATGCGTCCATCAGCGATAACCACCGTCTGATTCGGTATAGAGCGCTCGGAGTCCATCGGGATGACTGTGACACCGGTTACTGCGGTGACCCCTGCTCCAGCGGCCGCTGTAAGCGCGCTGCCCGCAAGCAGCAATGCCGCCGCAAAAACGCCCTTAAGTTTCAAAGTACATGCGTTTATGGATTGACCCCTCATTCTGATGGCACCGCGAGCAGAGCGATAAATAGCACTGATAGAGTAAAGCCCACCGCTAGCAACACGTGGCCGCCTTGGTTGCTCAGCACTTGGGACAACCCATACAGTGCCAGCGCGTTCGCCATCATATTTGCGAGCAGTCCCCAAGCGCGGATGCGCATGGGCCCCAGCGGGCGATCCAGCCATTCCATACGATTCTCCCTGCCGGCTTGCGCCGAAAAATTGCGAAGCTTCAGGATAGAGACACGTAGGCACCTCGTCAGCATCCAGACTATCGCTATTGGTTGAAATTGTTAGCTAGAGGAGCTGATTCAAAACCGCGTCTCGACGACCGTTTTGGAAATGTCATCGGTTAATACTTGTCGACGCAACATTGATGCGCCGAGCGGTCGGCAAAGCAACCACCCGTCAATCAACTTCCGGCGCCAAGAATGGCGTTGCAGCCGTTGTGCTATCGCGGAGCATCGCCATGGCCCAGAGCTACCTTGCAAACAAGCCGCATGGCGTTTAGCTCACCGTCCATCACCATATTTAGGCAATCTCAGGTCAAAAATAATCGCACAGGCCCGCAACCCAAAACCGAAAAGTATTGCCAGTGGGAGGGCGATCGCTTCCACCACCTCGAAAAATGCCAAAAGGGTGTAACTGACCGCACCTACCATCGCCGCTGTGACATAGATCTCGGGCGCCAGTAACACGGGCGTGCGGTTAAGAAACGTATCGCGAATCAGCGAACCAAAAGTTGCCGACATCACACCCATGCCAATCGCCACAACAGCGGGCGCGCCCAACTGGATCGCCTTTACCGCGCCCAGCACGCTGAATAGCGCCATTCCCACCGCATCGGCCCACAGCAACAGTTTTTGCAAAGAATTGAACTGCGGGGCTAAAAACCAGGTTGCTAATGAAGCTCCCAAGCACACCCATAGATATTCGTTCTGATAGAGCCAGAAAACAGAGTCAGCACCAAGCAGCAGATCGCGTAGCGTCCCTCCACCGATACCAGTGATCGTTCCGAACAGAATGAAGCCTAGTATGTCGTTACGCTCTTCAGCTGCGGCCAAAGCCCCACTGACCGCAAACACCGCAGTAGCGAGTAAATCGACCCCTGTGATTACACCACCCATTAACATTCGACCGCATTGACCGGCGTATTGAATACATCGATCGCCCGACCACCCAAGGCGGTTTCTTTGCAATTGTGATGGCTATTTACGCTCGTTTCGAGCATTACGCCCTTGACGCGGTACTGCGTAGGCTGAATCCACTCAGGCTGCGTTTGGTTTGCCATATCAGGCACTAACTGTAAGTGACCACGAGAAAGGCCCGAAGTTGTTCGCAGCCAGGATTGCTCACACTGTGTGCCACATCGGCTCGGTAGTAAGCCGAATCGCCAACATTCAGAGCCGACTCGCTGGCCTCAGTCACAACGGCGGCCCGGCCGGCGGTTACCGTGAGCAACTCCCGGGTGCCAACAAAATGCGGTGCGCTGCTCAGGGCAGCACCTGGCGCCAACACCAATTCATAGAATTCGACATTTTTTTCCATATGCAATGGAGAAAGGGTGCGAATCCGGCATTCCTCATCGTCGCGAAACAGGTTGCCCGGATCGCTGCCATGCACCACCTCAATCGGTGAACCCAGGCTCGGGTCATCGACCATTTCTCCAATGCTCAGCCCAAAGGACTGAGCAATACGATACGTCACCGCGAGGGTGGGGTTGGCCTTACCCCGCTCGATCTGACTTAACATGGAGCGCGACACCCCGGATGCTGACGCCAGTTGGTCCAGGGTCTGACCGTTGTTCTGGCGCATTTCAACCACTCGCTGCCCAAGCCGAAGAGCAGCGGGATCGATTGCTGGTTCAGAGTTGGACATAAAAAATCCGCTATAAAGGAAATGTTTCTTGTATATAAAAAACCTGCCGTCTAGCATAGCGGAAAGTTATCCGCCCTAGTGGAATTCTGTTGAAAGCACTGATCAAGAAAGAAGCACGCGAGGGAATATGGCTGGAGGATGTTCCTGAGCCCGAGGTCCAGATCAATGACGTCCTGATCAAGGTCAAGCGCACCGCCATCTGCGGCACCGACATGCACATTTACAACTGGGACGCGTGGGCTCAGAAAACCATTCCCGTACCGTTGGTAGTTGGCCACGAGTTTGTCGGTGAAATTGTCAAGGTGGGTTCCAACGTCAATGACTTTCGCCCGGGACAAATTGTCTCCGGTGAAGGACACGTGGTGTGCGGCCGCTGCCGCAACTGCATGGCGGGTCGCCGCCACCTGTGCAACCAGACCTCGGGTATCGGTGTGGACCGCCCCGGTTCCTTTGCCGAGTATGTGGCCCTCCCCATGTCCAATGTCTGGGAGCACAACCCAGGCATCGATCTCGACGTGGCCTCGTTGTTCGACCCATTTGGCAATGCCACCCATACCGCCCTTCAGTTCGACTTGCTGGGCGAGGACGTGCTGATTACCGGCGCCGGACCCATTGGCGCCATGGCCGCGGCGGTCTGCAAACACGCCGGCGCCCGCCACGTGGTCATTACCGATGTCATCGACTCACGGCTGGCGCTGGCTAAAACGCTGGGCGCTACCCGGACGGTGAATGTAACCCGTGAACGTATCGCCGACGTGCAAAAAAGCCTCGGTATGGAAGAAGGTTTTGATGTGGGGCTGGAAATGTCGGGCAACCCCCAGGCTTTCAACGAGTTGATCGACAACATGTGCCATGGCGGCAAGATTTCGATCCTGGGCATTCCCTCCGAGGATACCGCCATCGACTGGAACAAGGTCATTTTCAACATGCTGACCCTAAAGGGGATCTACGGTCGGGAAATGTATGAGACCTGGTACAAGATGTCGGTGATGATCGACTCCGGCCTGGACATCTCACCGGTGATCACCCATCGCCTGCCTTACACCGCGTTCCAGCAAGGCTTTGATGTTATGAACAGCGGGGAAGCCAGCAAAGTTATACTCAACTGGGATTTATGAGGAGCAGCGCGTGTACGATCGTTTTGGCGAATACCTGATTCAGGAACTGGAGGGCATTGAGGCAGCCGGTCTGTATAAGCAAGAGCGGCTGATTACCTCACCTCAGGGCGCCCACGTGGGGGTGAAGGGAGGCGAGGTACTCAACCTGTGCGCCAACAATTACCTAGGCTTGGCACAGCACCCGGAAGTCAATGCTGCCGCTGCTAAAGGCCTGGAGGAATGGGGCTACGGCATGGCGTCGGTACGTTTTATCTGCGGCACCCAAACCCTGCACAAGCAACTGGAAGACAAGATAAGTGCGTTTCTGGGCACCGAAGACACCATTCTGTATCCCTCCTGTTTCGACGCCAATGGCGGCTTGTTTGAGACCCTGCTCGGCGCTGAGGATGCGGTGATTTCCGACGAGCTCAATCACGCCAGTATTATCGACGGGGTGCGCCTGTCAAAGGCCCAGCGCTATCGCTACAAGAACAGTGACATGGCTGACCTCGAGACGCAGCTCAAGGCAGCGGATGCCGATGGTGCCCGCTTCAAGCTGATTACTACCGATGGGGTGTTCTCCATGGACGGTTACATCGCCCGCCTGGACGAAGTGTGTGACCTCGCGGAAAAGTACGGCGCCCTGGTGCACTTTGACGATTGCCATGCCACCGGCTTCATCGGTGCAAATGGTCGCGGGACCCATGAACACCGCGGGTGCATGGATCGGGTGGATATCATTACCGGTACTCTCGGTAAGGCCCTGGGTGGTGCCAGTGGCGGCTACACTGCGGCTAAAAAGGAGGTCGTGGCCTTGTTGCGGCAGCGCTCGCGACCCTACCTGTTTTCCAATACGGTGGCGCCGCCGGTGGTGGCCGGTGCAATCAAGGCCATCGACCTGGTAACCGAGTCACCCGAGCTGCGTCAGCGTCTGACAACCAACACCGCGGCGTTCCGACAAGGCCTTGAAAAACTCGGCTTTGAGCTGCTGCCCGGGAATCACCCCATCGTGCCGGTAATGCTCCACGACGCGGCCATGGCGACCCAATTAGCCGAGGCAATACTCGCTCAAGGCGTTTATGTGGTGGCATTCTCTTTCCCGGTGGTACCCCGGGATAAGGCGCGCATCCGCACCCAGATGTCGGCTGCACTGACTGACGACGACGTGCAGATGGCCATTGAGGCTTTTGGTCGAGCGGCCGCTGAAATCGGCTATCCGCTTCGGTGAGAGCGGCCCCTGCATCGAAGAATGCAAATCCTAATCGATGTGGTAAACGAATACTGATAAAAAACAGGCACATTAATGAGCAGAACAGGTTACTCCGGCCAGCCTTATCTAAACCCGAAAATAGGCCACAAGCGTCCGGGAAACCTAGATCAGTCCAACACCAACTAAGAAAGTGTCCAAAATCAGTTAACCACTTCAGTTTGGGTTATTCACGGCAGCGAACGCAGAGGAGCGGCCCGAAATCGGATCGGCGGGCAGCGACTCCAATTTTTCATACATAGTTATTCGCCTCGCCGATTCAGGCCACCTCCTGTATCTGTACCACGCTGGATGGATTATGGAAGCGGTGCAGGTATGCTTCACGCAACTCCCGATACTTAATAATGGACTTTTCCTTGACCGGTCCATATCCGCGTACCTGATCCGGCAGTGTTGCGCATTCAACGGCCACGGCAAGGTTATCTTGATTCAGGCCGTTCATAAGCTCTTCAATGAGTGACCGATAATCACCTATCAAAGCCCGCTCCTCGCGCCGTTCAGCAAAATAGTTAAAGGGATCTATTGCAGAGCCGCGAATTGACTTGAACCTTGCCAGCACTTTCAGCGCAACCATCATCCAGGAGCCAAACTGACGCTTCTTGGGGCGACCGTCCGCATCGAGCTCTCGATTAAAAATCGGCGGCGCCATATGGAACGTCAACTGATAATCGCCCTCGAAGGTTTCGCCCAATTTCCTCAGAAAATCACCGTCGGTATACAGTCGGGCTACTTCATACTCATCTTTGTACGCCATTAACTTGTAGAGGTACTTTGCCACCGAATCTGTAAGAGCCTGACCGTCGGGGCTTACTGATTGTTCGCAATCTTGTACCTTGGCCACAAAGTCCCGGTATTTTTGCGCGTAGTCTTCATTTTGGTAAGCCACCAACAAATTCGCGCGGTGCGCAATCAATTCTTCCAGGGATTTCGCCGGTTTCGGCTCGTCCATCAGACCCGCAGCCCTGGTGACATAAGAACACTCTTCAGCTGAAAGTCGACCCCAGGACAGTGCCCGCTTGTTTTCCTCTATGTTTACACCGTTCAGCTCAATCGCTTTCAAAAGCGCTTTGAGTGAAACAGGGATAAGACCGCGCTGCCATGCATAGCCCAGCAGGAACACATTGGAGTAGACCGTGTTACCCATTATCCGCTCCATCAGCACATTCGCCTGTACGATCTCTACTCTGTCCCCACCCACCGCACCGCGGAGGGAATCGATGCGTTCATTGATGTGAATATCGGCATTGCGATTCTGCACAAACTGACCACTGGGTATCTCGGTGTGATTAACCAGCACCCGGGTACGATTTTTTGCCAGCACCCTGATGCAACGCGGATCGGTACCAACCACAACGTCACAGGCCACCACTGCGTCGGCACGACCATCTGCAATACGCACCTGATGCAGGGTTTCCGGCGAGGAGCCAATTCGCACATGGCTTATCACCGCACCACCCTTCTGGGCAAATCCGGTGAAGTCCAAAACGCTCGCTCCCTTGCCTTCCAGATGAGCCGCCATGGTGATCAACTGACCCACCGTCACCACACCTGTGCCCCCAATGCCCGCTACCAACAGGTCGAAGTTGTGCTCCAGCGACTGCGGTTCAGGAGTGGGCAAAGCATCCACCCGCATTGTGAAATCGTCACTGTGGCCGAGAGCCGGCGCCTTCTTCAAACGCCCTCCTTCTACAGTGACAAAACTGGGGCAAAAGCCTTTCACACAAGAGAAATCCTTATTGCAGGATGACTGGTCAATCTTGCGCTTGCGCCCCAACTCTGTATCCAGCGGATAAATTGAAAGGCAGTTCGACTGTGCTGAACAATCTCCGCAACCTTCGCAAACAGCCTCGTTAATGAACATGCGCTTGTCTGGATCCGGATAATCACCGCGCTTTCGCATGCGCCGTTTCTCCGCGGCACATGTTTGGTCATAGATTAGTACGGATACTCCTGCCACCTCTCGCAACTCGCGCTGCACCGCATCGAGTTCGTCGCGGTGGTGAAAGGAAACATCGTTCGGGAACTGACTTTTATCGCGGTACTTTTCCGGCTCGTCGCTGAGTATGGCAATACGACGTACACCCTCAGCACGCACTTGATTG
>NZ_DS999411.1:93950-189615 GCF_000158175.1 Luminiphilus syltensis NOR5-1B
AAATATGCTGGTTGCCGATGTAAGGCGATTTTCCAACCCAGTTAACACCCTCGCCACCCATCTGGATCAGGGATTCAGTATTACGATCCATCCATGAGGCCATAAAATGGCAGCCAATTCCCGCCAGAGCTTTACTTCCCTCCGGCACTTTGGTGGACGTGTTGTGAGGACAACCCGCGCAAAAGTAAGGCGTGCGCTTAACGTCAGTGGGAACATCAATTTGCACTTGGGTGGAGGTAAGCTCGGCGAGCTCGTGGTCAAAACTGACGGACGGAAACACGTGTTTTATACGTGCCGCAACGATCGGCGCGAGAATCCCCGGTGACAACTCGCCCGTCCAGGGGATTAGAGGTGACCCAACTTCATCGTACTTGCCTACCATCCGGCTTGGCTTGTCACTCTGGTAATCGTAAAGGGCCTCCTTTAACTCGCTTTCTATAATCCCGCGCTTCTCCTCCACCACCAGTACTTCATCTTTGCCGCGCAGGAATGCTCGAGCACCTTCCGTTTCCAGCGGCCAGACCATACCCACTTTATAAATATCAATGCCCAACTCCCTGCAGCGCGCTTCATCAACGCCGAGTAGGCGCAAGGCCTGCATCAGATCCAGGTGCCCCTTACCGGTGGTGATGATGCCGAGTTTTGCATCCGGGATACCGTAAATAGCTCGATCAATCGGGTTTGCCCTGGCGAAAGCCCGCACCGCGTCCAGCTTTGCCACCATACGTGCCTCCACCTGAGGACCGGGCAAATCTGGCCAGCGGTAGTGCAAGCCATAGCTTGGCGCCTGGTAATCGGTCGGTGCTGTGTATTCGCGAAGGGATCCAAGTTCTACCGAGGCTGCGCTCTCAACCGTTTCTGAAATCGCTTTAAATCCCACCCAGGTACCTGAATACCTGGACAAAGCAAAACCGTACAAACCGTATTCGATATATTCTGAAACACTGGCGGGGTTCAGCGTGGGCATGAAATAAGCCATGAACGCCACATCGGACTGATGCGACATACTTGAAGATACGCAACCATGATCATCTCCAGCCACAACCAACACACCGCCATGAGGCGAGCTACCGTAGGCGTTGCCATGCTTCAGCGCATCTCCGGCCCGATCCACACCCGGGCCTTTTCCATACCAGATAGAGAACACGCCATCCACTTCACGTTCTTTCTCACTCTCCACCTGCTGGGTACCGAGGACGGCGGTCGCGGCAAGGTCTTCATTGATAGCAGGCAAAAACTGAATATCTTTGCTTTCCAAGAAACTACGCCCGCGCCAGAGCTCTTGATCATAGGCGCCAAGGGGAGATCCTCGATAACCGGAAACGAATCCGGCCGTGTTTAGCCCTCTGCGTCTGTCCATGTCCCGCTGCAACATTGGAAGTCGCACAAGCGCCTGGGTGCCAGTCAAAAATACACGCCCCGTTTCGCGCGTGTACCGGTCAAGAAGAGCGTAATCGTCTAAAGGCAAGTCACGACTTGATACATCCACTGCCAGCATCCTATTTCCACAAGGATGTTTACCCTATTTCAATATTTAGACAATGTGCTTTCTTTATAATGGGCAATAAAGGCAATTAATGATAAAAGTCGGGTTTATTTATGCATTTCTCGAACATTCTTTCGCGGCTAGGGAGGTTGGTGTGGACAAAACGGATAAAAAGATACTTAAGGCGCTGCAACAGGACGGTCGAATTAGCAACCAAGCCCTCGCTGACCAGGTGGGGCTTTCGCCGGCTGCCTGCTGGCGCCGAGTTCGGGCGCTCGAAGATGAGAACCTCATTACTGGCTATTCGGCGCACCTGAACAGGGAAAAGCTTAATCTCAGTCTCTGCGCCTTCGTGCATATCTCACTGGCAAGGCACGTCAAAGAGAGCACCACTTCGTTTGAAGAAGCAATCTTGCAACGACCGGAAGTACTCGAGTGTTTCGCAACGACCGGAGATGCTGATTTTATCCTTCGCGTGGTTACGGAAGGTATTCAGTCTCTCGATAGGTTCCTGGAAGAGTGCCTATTCGCGCTACCGCAAATAGCCCAGGTTCGCTCTCATATCGCTTTGCGCGAACTGAAGCTTGAGACTGCTCTGCCCATCAATTGACGGTCGCAGCGGCCGACCCTGTGCCCGCATACACCTGCTTCAACACACCAACGATCCAGCTTTGGGTAAATCGTGACTGCTTCATTGCAGCTTCCTGTGCTCATTGTCACAGAAAACTCCAGTTAACGGTGTATCGGATTAAGGGAAGTGGACAGCACGTGCAGAACGTCCCGTAAATACACTGGTTATTTATCGGGACGCGGCAAGAGTATTGCTCAAAAGACAGGCAATCGTCATTGGGCCTACCCCCCCTGGTACAGGAGTGATGGCAGATGCAATATCCCTGACAGCATCAAAATCGACATCACCCACCAAAACCTGCTTTCCATCGCGAGCAACCCGATTAATTCCGACATCGATTACAACCGCTCCCGGTTTGACCCAATCCGCCTTAACAAGCTCGGGCACGCCTACAGCGGCGATTAAAATATCGGCGCCAGCGCACACATTCGGAAGGTCCCTCGTTTTGGAGTGAGTTATCGTGACCGTGCAGCTTTTCTGTAACAGCAGCATGCTCAATGGCTTGCCGACGATATTCGATCGTCCGATTATTACCGCGTGCATGCCTTTCAAATCCGGAATCACCGTCTCAATAAGGTGCAAACAACCGAGCGGAGTGCAGGGAACCATCGCTCTGGAATCACCGTTAAGTAACCGCCCACCATTAACCTCGTGGAAGCCATCAACATCCTTCTCCGGCGCGATAGCGCCGATTACCGCCTGCTCGTTTATCTGCTCAGGCAGAGGCAGTTGGACCAGGATTCCATGAACAGATTTATCTGTATTTAATTTATCGATCACTGCTAGCAGGTCTGATTCTGACGTTGTACTGGGTAAGCGAATAAGCTGCCCGTTAAAGCCGGCCTCTTCCGCTCGCTTTTCCTTATTCCGGACATAAACCTGACTTGCTGGATCTTCGCCAACAAGCACCACCGTGAGGCCAGGCCGCGCACCATCTGCTTTTACCTGCCCTTCAACTCCGGCTTTTACCTGCTCCAGTATCTCAGCGGCTTTGAGCTTTCCATCAATTAATTGCATTTATTGTGATATCCCTAAACTTCAGTTTCGCTGCTGACTAGCGGTCGAAAACAACCGTACGGCGACTACTAGTCATCATGACGCGACCTTCGGCATGCCATTTAGCGGCACGCATCAAGACACGGGATTCGACCTGACGACCCGCTGTTACGAGAACATCGACATCGTCTGAATGCGCCACCCGAAAAACATCCTGTTCAATAATGGGCCCTTCATCCAAATCAGCAGTCACGTAATGTGCGGTTGCGCCAACGAGTTTTACGCCCTTTTCATACGCCTGGTGGTAAGGCTTCGCGCCTTTAAACCCGGGAAGAAATGAGTGATGAATATTAATTGCACGCCCCTGCAACTTTTTGCAGAGATCGTCAGAGAGAATTTGCATATAGCGTGCCAATAGCATCAGTTCAGAGCCCGTATCCTCCATCACTTTCAACATTTGGGCCTCTTGCTGAGGCTTGGTATCGGGGGTTACTGGCAAATGGTAGAACGGGACTCCATACCATGTCGCCATAGAATTAAGATCATCGTGATTAGATACCACCGCAACGATATCGAGCGGGAGATCTCCGGTCTTCCATGCGTGGAGAAGATCTTTCAAACAATGATCCCATTTTGATACCGCAATAACAGTTTTCAATTTGTCTTCAGTTGATCGGAACGACCAGGACATCTCGAAAGATCGGGCGATCGCATCAAAAGCCGTAGTTATCTCATCCATCATTTCGGCATTCATCGGCTTGCCGCTCAACAATGTACGCATGAAAAATTGCCGACTGCTTGGCTCCGTATGCTGCGACGACTCGACTATTGAGAACTCGCGGTCTGCGAAAAATTTAGCCACCGCCGAAACGATACCCACTTGGTCTTCACACGAAATTCGTAAAACGTAGTGCGATGTTTGAGGCTCACTCATGGGCCCAGGATCTCCGTTTATATGTTTTTCTAATTTTATTTATTTTCCTTTAACCCTTTGTTCTAAGGGACGAAGGGTCATACATGGGTTTCAGTGAAGCATGAGCTTCATGTCTTACCCCCGCGACAACAATTTCGAACTTACTCTGACTAATAAGATCTCCATCGACACCGGCGTCATGGCGGACATAGCCAAGTGCTACACTACCACCAAGCGTATGACCGTAAGCCGCAGACGACGTATATCCCACGCGCTCGCCGTTACACAGAATCGGCTCGTTGTGATAGAGCAACGGTTCGGGGGACTTCATTAAAAACTGAACCAATCGCTTGGTCAGTTTCTGGTCATTATTTCTTCTCTGCTGAAGGGCTTCGGCGCCGAGAAAGCCTCCGGCCTTTTCAAGCTTCGCCGCAAACATAAGTCCGGATTCGCGCTGATCATCATCCGATCCAATATCGTGTCCCCATTCGCGAAATGCCTTCTCTAGTCGTAATGAGTTAAGCGCATGATATCCGCACAGCCGCAGACCGAATTCGTCGCCAGCCTCCATCAATTCATCAAAAATATAGGCGAGGTACTCGGAGGGTATGTAAAGCTCCCAGCCCAATTCTCCGACGTAGGAAATCCGGAGCGCTTTTACTGTCGCATACCCAATATCGATATCGCGCATCCATCCGAACGGGTGTATCTCATTGCTCAGCGGACTCCCGCTCATCTTCTCCAGAAGAGCCCTACTTGAAGGCCCCTGAACACTTAGCACGCCGTACGTCGTAGTGACATCAGTAACCGTTACGAACTCACCGTCACGTATATTCTGCTTAAGCCAGTAGAAAACATGTGTGTAAGTAAAAGCCGCCGTTACAACTAAAAAGCTATCTTCTTCCAGCCGAGTAACGGTTAGGTCAGCCTCTATAGTGCCTCGCTCGTTCAGCCATTGGGTATAAACTGAGCGACCATTCGGCACGTCGACCTCATTGGTGCAGATCCAGTTGAGGTATTTTGCAGCGTCTCGCCCCTGAACGAGAAACTTACTGAACGATGAAAGCTCAAAGACACCTACTGATTCACGAACGGCCCTATGCTCTTCTGCAGAAAAGTCGAACCAGTTCTGACGGCCGTAACTGTACTCATATTTTGGCTCCTCACCGTCGGGGGCGTACCAATTAGGTCGCTCCCAGCCAGCCCCTTCTCCCATACAGGCATTTTTTTCTATGAGTTTGTCGTGTAGCAACAGTCGTTTTGCGCCTCTGGCTGTCTCCCATTGGCGGTAGGGCCAATGATACTGATATCCGATACCTAGCGACTCCACCACCCGGTCTTTCAAATATTTCGAATTATTCTGGTGCGGCAGGAAACGACGAATATCGCTATCGAAAAAATCCCTCGGGCTATAACCACTCACTATCCAGTCTGCCAATGCTTTACCGGCGCCACCTGCAGAGAGGATCCCGAGAGAGTTGAAACCTGCGGCAACAAAATAACCATCAACATTCGGGGCCTGCCCCATGATGTAGTTGTGATCCGGTGTAAAGCTCTCAGGCCCACAGAAAAATAACTGGATTCCAGAATCCATGGAAATGGGCACGCGCTCCATTGCCGTTTCCAGATAAGGCATCAGTCGTTCCCAATCCGGCGGCAGGTCGTCGAAACAAAATTCCTCAGGAATCTTTGGAACATCCCAAGCCGCAGCCTTGTCTTCAAACAGGCCAATCATCAATTTTCCGGTTTCCTCGCGATAATAGGATTGCTTTCCGGGATCTCTCAGAATGGGCAGCTCAGTACTAATACCCTCAATCGAGTCGGTAACCAGGTAATAGTGTTCTGCCGCCTGAAGGGGGATGGCGACACCGCTTTGCAAACCCACTTCACGCGCCCACATGCCAGTACAGTTGACAACCACATCTGCTGTAATCTTATTACCTGCGACCTTGACGCCAACTACCCGCCCGTTCTCAAGGAGGACGTCGCCGACGCAGGTGTTTTCAAAAATTTTGGCGCCTCCCAGACGGGCTCCCCGAGCCAGCGCTTGTGTCGTATCGGTAGGGTTTGCGCGACCATCGTGTGGGAAATGGAAACCGGCAAGTACGTCATCAACATTGGCCAATGGCCAGAGGTTCTTGACCTCCGAGGGTGAGATTTCCATAGATTCAACGCCGAACGACGCCGCGACATCACAGCCGCGTCGCATCTCCTCGACCTTTTCAGCGGTGGAGGCCACTTGAATGGACCCGATCGGCGAAAATCCAGTGGCCTGCCCTGTTTCCTCCTCCAGACGCTCATAAAGATCGCGTGTATATTTAGCCAACCAAGTTTGGTTCTCCGTGGCGCGCAGTGTGGTGATAAGCCCTGCGGCATGCCATGTGGTTCCACAGGTAAGTTGTCTGCGTTCAAACAAGACAACGTCCTTCACTCCTAACTTCGTAAGGTGATAGGCGACGCTGCAGCCAATGATACCGCCGCCGATGATGACCACGTTTGCGCTACCGGGAATTGGCTTGGACATGAAATGCCCCCTAAAAGTCTGATGCGTAATAAGTGCGGCGTGACGCCAAGTGCTTCTTAAGTGAAATTTTATCTCATTATTTTCACTTATAAACAAGGGGAAGTTGATCAGTTTTTGGGAAATATATGCCGCTCGGGCATATTAGATGCCGCAACACGCCTTAGTGCTCGATTCAGGCCAGGACGCCTTCCACGTAAATCGGAGCTCTGCAACTCGCTTAGGAAGCAGAGGTCTAAGCTGCTCACTTGGGCAGTAAGGCGGTAGGGTTACACACGAAACAGCAACTGCAGGGACGGGGCCGGGATCACGGGGCTTATGCTAAAGGGTGCTCGGGCACTTGACGCTGTCATCGGCCTGCCGGCTTTCCATAAACAATCAATTTCAATTTCGAACTGCGCACCGTGGCTTTGAGCAGCAGAACCCGAGGATTCTGCGCTGCGCACTAAAGTACGCCCAGGGATCCCTGACCGACTAATTGCCCGAGTAATTAGTAGAGAATCTTCGACTTCCGGGCAAAAAATAGGCGTGGAGATTCATGGATCGGGCCATAGCAGGCCATCACCAGGACTGTTTTCATTTCCTTGGAATTCGTGCCACATTGGCATTAAGTGCATGACTGATATCGAACCCCATCTTGATGGTTGACGACAAAACGTCGCTTTCTCCTCGAAAAATGTTTGAGTCTCTCAGGGTAATAAAACAGGGAGATGCCCACACATTGTTTCAGCGGCACCTTGGCCTTATTTCTGATCCGCTACCGTGGTTTACTTCAGCTGACCAAATCCGCACCGACAACAATCGCCTCCTCCGCCTGCCGTTTCTCGAATGCCGTACGGTCTTCAAGGCCACGCCAACCTGCGGCAACCAGGCATTGGGCCACCGATTGGCGTAGCGTCCTACCCGGTCCGAGAACCACAAACATGTCGGGCTCGAACTCGAAAGCTGCTATGCGTAGCGCTTTGGTGAAATCGTAGGTCTCTGTGACCTGTCGACCCAGCGTGTAGTCCCAGAGCTGGTCACGTTCATAGCAGTGCGGGTACCACAACGAGCCATGTCCATCGACAAGAGGTAACGAGGCCGGCTGAAGCGGTAAATTTGCAAGCTGTAATCGGGCTTCGGCTGCTACTGGCGACAGTAAAGAGGTGTGGAAAGCGGCATGATTCGGCAGGCGCATTGGAAAGCGGTCGCCTATCACCGGCACTGCTTCCTCAAATGCACGCAGCCCCGCCTCGTTTCCGGCGAGCACAATCATGCTGCCTAGCCTGATGGACACCTTGAGCACCCGATCTTCGGACCCATTTATCTCCGTCACTCGATCCAGAATCTCTCTTTCACGTTGCGGGTTGGCAATCCAGTCGATATCTGTGCACGGATAGATAAGCTGACCGCCGACTCCGCTCGCCTGCATAAGACTGCCCATAGTATTTACCAGCTCAAATCCATCCTCGGGATTCAGCGCCCCGGCACAGGCAAGCGCGGTGTACCACCCCATCGAGTTGCCCGTGACTGCCACGATGTCTAAGTCCTGATTATCTATATTGAGGTAGTCGGTATAACTACAGGCGTAGATCAGTGCCGAAGCGTTGTCGCTACGCATATGCAGACGACTAGAGAACCGCTCCGAGTCATCTAGTTGGCTAACTGTTGGTTGCTGCTCTCGCCGTCGGATATCGTCGAAACGCTCGACCAGCTCTTCACAAACACCTCTGGTTCGTTTCAAACTGCCAAGCTCATCCCGGTTATAGGTGCCCCGCCCCGGGCAGACCAAGACCGCTCTCCTAGTCATGATTCTTTTCCCAACAGAGCAAGCGCTGTCTCGACTATCGCGGCGCAAGATGGCAGCGTTGCCGCATAGGCAGGGCCCGTAGGAATGAAGCAGTCCTCTGCCGTAAGCCGCGCAATCCGCTGCAACCCCGCCTCATGCAGGTGAGCCATAATAGCCTCGGATACATTGCCCGACCGGCGGCACTCGTCAACCACCAAGACATGCTCCGAACTGCCTATGGCTTTGATGAGAGAATCCACGGGTAACGGTGCAAGCCAACGGAGATCAATGAGACAAGTGTCGATGCCATACTCACGCTCCAGCGTGCGAGAAGCCTGGTTGGCGAGGTAGTAGCCATTACCGTAACTGACAATGGCCAGAGGGCCGTTACCGCGCTGGGCGACCTCCCCAAAAGGCGCCGTGTAAGTCGCCTCCGGATAGGCGCTGCTCCAAGCGTTATCGCCGTCTTCATGAAGGTCGCGGGTATTGTATAAAGCGATAGGCTCGAGAAAAACCACGATACGTTGTTCCTCGCGCGCAAGCCGTACCGACTCGCGCAACATAGCGACAGCATCGCGTCCACTGGAGGGACAGGCGACTATTAATCCTGGGATATCTCGAAGCACGCCCAGGGAGTTGTCATTGTGGAAATGGCCGCCAAAGCCTCGCTGGTAAGCAAGCCCAGCGACACGTACAACCATAGGATTTGTAAACTGGCCATTCGAAAAGAATGATAGCGTTGCCGCCTCACCTCGGAGCTGATCCTCCGCATTATGTATATAGGCGAGAAACTGAATTTCCGGTATTGGCAGGAATCCATTGTGAGCGGCGCCTATAGCAAGCCCAAGGATAGACTGTTCATCAAGCAACGAGTCCATGACACGACCTGCTCTGAACCGCTGCTGTAGCTTCTGAGTTACACCGTATACTCCGCCTTTCTTACCAATATCTTGCCCGACAAGAAAAATTTCCTGATGCTCTAAAAGAAGGTCTAGCAGACACCAATTGAGAAGCTTCGCCATTGGCTGAGGCTGTTCTATGTTATTCCATTCTCGACCAAAGGCTTTGCGGCGCTCGTCAGGACTTACGATAGACGCCGGAGCGACGGCACGTCTCGGTGGCACAATACTGCGCATCACATCGGTAGCGCTCGCCAAGTGGGGCCTGACGGCAGCCTGCGCGGCAATCGCTTCACATTGAGCTCCAACCTGATCGTAAATAGCCAACAGTGCAGACCCGTCAAGTATTCCTCGATCAGCAATAAGCCGCGCAGTATGCAAAATTGGATCCTGCTGTTCGTCGGACGCGATGTCTTCGCTTGAGCGATAGCTAATTTCAGGGTCGGAACCGGCATGGCCAAGTAAGCGCACCATCGACAAATGAAGGAAGGCGGGTTGGCGCTGCTCGCGCACGTGCTCGACGGCCTCCCGCGCTACGGCGTACGCGTCATAGGCATTCAAACCATCAGCGTAAAAATAGCGCAATCCCGGACGATGCTGGAAGCTGCTGGCAATCCAGCCTTCCGGTGTCGGCACCGAAATGCCAATACCGTTGTCTTCGCAGACGAAAAGGATTGGAAGCCGCAGGCCACGGTAGCCCATCCAGGCTGCCGTGTTGATTGCACCCTGCGCGGTCGAGTGGTTGGCGGAGGCATCACCGAACGTGCACGCGACGATACTGTCGCGACGGAGGGGGTGGAGACCTCGGTTTACCCCCCGAGGCATGTCAATGGAATACGCCGCGCCGACCGCCTTCGGGAGGTGACTGGCGATGGTTGAAGTCTGCGGCGGAATCGCGAGCGATCGCGAGCCGAGGACCTTGTGCCTGCCGCCGGATATGGGGTCTTCGGAAGAGCACGTGAAGCTCAATAACATGTCTTGGAGGGGTGTGCTTCCCGGAACGCGCATCGCCCGGCGGATCTGAAAGGCTGCATCTCGATAATGCAAAAATGCCATGTCGTCATCACGAAGTGACTCGGCGACTGCGGCCATGTTTTCGTGCCCAGAAGAACCGATGGTATAGAAGCTCTTACCATTTTTCTGCAAATTTCTGGCAATTCTATCCAGGTGGCGCGACATACATTGCGCGCGAAAAATTCCGATGGCGGCAGCGTTCGTGAGACCGGCGCGGCCCACATCCCCGACTGCATAGTCTCCCGCCTGCATGCGCCGGCGCAGCTTGTCGTTCAGTTGATTGGCGTCACTCATGGCTTAGGTTCGCTGCTCTTTCTCTGCGGGACTCGGGTAGACTGCTGCAGCGGCATCGTCCGCCTCGGCTCCTGGAATGGCGGGACGACGACTCGACCGACGAGACCTTGTAGGAGACCCCGCACGTTGGCTTCCAATAATTACTCCCATACTCAAAACGCGGGGATGTCGGTCTGCGTACGGCCCAATATCAGCGCATGGATGTCATGGGTGCCTTCATAGGTGTTCACCACCTCGAGGTTCATCATATGGCGCATCACCGGGTATTCGTCGGAGATACCGTTGCCACCGAGCATGTCCCGAGCTTTGCGCGCCACCTCCAGCGACTTGCCACAGGAATTACGCTTGATCAGCGAGATCAGCTCCGGGGCAATTTGGCCGGCATCCATCAGTACGCCGGCGCGATGACAACCCTGAAGCCCGAGGGAGATCTCGGTCTGCATATCGGCGAGCTTGAGCTGGATCAACTGGTTGGCCGCCAGCGGACGATTAAACTGTTTGCGCTCCATGGTGTAGTCACGCGCGGCGTGCCAGCAGGTCTCCGCCGCACCGAGAGCACCCCAGGCGATACCGTAGCGGGCATTATTGAGACAGCTGAACGGCCCCTTGAGACCCTCGACGCCCGGCAACATCGCGTCTTCACCGACCACCACGTCTTCCATAACAATTTCACCGGTGATCGAGGCGCGCAGCGATAATTTGCCCTCGATTTTGGGTGCCGACAATCCGGGCATACCCTTTTCCAATACAAAACCGCGAATGACGCCGTCGTCGGTCTTGGCCCAGACCACAAAGACATCGGCGATGGGGCTGTTGCTGATCCACATCTTGGCGCCGGTCAGGGAGTAGCCACCCTCAACGGTACGAGCGCGGGTCACCATTCCGCCGGGGTCGGAGCCGTAATCGGGTTCGGTGAGACCAAAGCAGCCAATCCACTCACCAGTGGCCAGCTTGGGCAGATACTTTTCCCGCTGGGCTTCACTGCCGAAGGCATGGATGGGGTACATCACCAGCGACGACTGCACGCTCAGCATGGAGCGATAGCCCGAATCGACCCGCTCGACCTCCCGTGCGACCAGCCCGTAAGAAACGTAATCAACGCCGGGGCAGCCGTAGCCATCGATGGTGCTGCCGAGCAGGCCCAGCTCGCCCATTTCCCGGAAGATCTCAGGGTCGGTCTGCTCCTTCTGGAAGGCATCTCTTACCCGAGGCAACAGTTTTGCCTGAGCGTATTGATGAGCCGAATCCCTGACCATGCGCTGCTCATCGGTGAGCTGTTGCTCAAGAAGAAAAGGATCGGTCCAGTCTAATTTTGCCCATGAGTTACCAAATGCCGCCACTGAGTTAGCCTCATTTTTTAGGATGTTGCAGTTAGGTTAGCAGTGCGCTTATGATATTAAAAATATATTTAAAATATTAAATTGATATAATAATTATATTCTATGGATTTTCGTAAACTTCAAATTTTCCTGTGCCTTGCCGATGAAGGCAGCTTTGTCGGTGCAGCCCAGCGCCTGAACATTGCGCAGTCCGCTGTAAGCATTGCCGTGCGTAAACTAGAACACGAGCTGGGCATAGTGCTGGTCAACCGCGATCGACGCGCGACAAGACTCACCGAGGAAGGACTACTCCTAGAAGCTCGCGGACGGGAGCTGATGAATCACGCCGCTACAGTCGAACAGCAGATTGCGGCTCGCAAGGAACTAATGAGCGGTACCGTCAGTATTTCCAGCCCCTCGATGTTGGCGACCTACTACCTGCCCGAGTTACTCTCGACGTTCCTGGATGCCCACCCCGGCGTGACAGCCTCGGTAACTCAAGTGGGCACAGAAGACACTCAGAAGGCACTGCTCGACGGCGAAACTGAGCTGGGAGTAATCGTCGCTGAGCGTTGCGCTCCGGGGTTGCTTGAGAGCCTGCCGCTGAAGCAGGAACGTTTGTGCCTTATCGTGACGGAATTGCACCCGTTCGCTAAGCGAGCCTACCTCCGTTTATCCGATCTCCGAGATCAACCACTCGTTGTATATGAACCCGGCTACTTTGTTCGCGATGTTCTTGATCAACTGTTCGCGGCACAGACATTTTCGCCCGATATCCGAGTGACCACGAATTTTCTACCGTTGATTCTCAGCATGGTACGCAAAGGCGTCGGGGCTACGGTCGGAGTAGGACTAGTTGCCGAGGAAGAAACGGACTTAAGGGCGATCCCTATTGTCCCGCGGATTGACGTCAATATGGTCTTGGCTCGAGTAGCGGGACGTCGCATCTCGATTGTGAACCATAGCTTCTTCGAATGGGTAGGGAAGCAAAGCCAGAAAGACGCTAGCAAGCCTCCCCACCACATTGACAGCGCTGGACTTCCCGCAAATTAGGGCAAGTCCACCCCGCTGGTCTGGAGCGAGCCTTCGTTAGTCATTTTGACAGACAACCGCCTCGAAAAAGACGTAGATTTCACATTCAGGCTTGGGATTGTTTATCCCTCGCTAATATTCCACGGATTGTTTAAGGAGTGAAGCAATGGGAAAGCGTTGGGTTTATTTTTTTGATTTCGCAGGATGGCTGCTGTTTCTGGTGTGTTCCATTGTCTACACCTACGGGAGTTGGAAAGGCGGAGATCCTATATTTTTAACCGGAAGTTTGATTTTTCTGGTGGCCTGTATCTCTTTCATGATTCCTATGATCGTCAACAGGCGAGCTTACCTTGGGTGACGCCTGTAAAGATTTGGGCGACGAGGCTTCTATTTGTCCCGGTAAGTTGATGCCTTAGATGGGTGTGTAACACCCAACTAACGACGTCTCAGATCAGAGGAAATGCACACGTGCTTACTGTTATTTTGTGAATATTTTATTTCATTTATTCATTTTTTTCACTACTATCGGACCTCAAGCGGTAATGACAAACAGCTAATGGAGCCATCATATGGCGTTGCCCGATGAGGACATCCAGCATATCGAATCGGCAGATCTAGTTTCTACTGGAGTAATCTATGATGGCGTTCTGTATTTTTCAGGGCTGACCGACGAGAGTACTGATAATCACAACCACGACGCCTACGAACAAACTCGTATCATTCTCGACAACGTAGACCGATACCTGAAGCTCTATGGCTCAAACCGTCGCCGCCTGCTACAGGTGCAGATCTGGCTCGCCGATATGAGCGATTTCAACACCATGAACCGCGCGTGGGTCGAATGGCTGGGGAACAGCCCAAGGCCGGCACGCGCGTGCGTCCAAGCAGGCCTAGCGGGCCCACAGTATCGTGTTGAGGTAATGGTAACCGCCGCTATTGAGCAAGATCATTGTACGCCGTAGCCTCTTTTCTGGACACGACAAGGAAAGAGGGTTCCCACGAATCCATCGATCCGAAATCATCGGAACACTAGCCGCGGCTGCTAATACAAAAAGGAAGACGCCAAAATGACCTTTTCTCCCATTTGGACCGACATCGACTGGGACCACCGCGGTAGGCAGGATTCCTTTCTGTGTATGGAACACGCAGATATTGGGTTGGATATTATCCAGATTCCTATTTCCGTCCTCAACAACGGTAGCGGTCCTACGGTGCTGCTCTTGGGCGGTGTCCATGGTGATGAATACGAAGGGCCAGTGGCTTTGACCAGACTTCTGGCCGAGATCGACCTCGAGCGGCTGAGCGGCAGACTTATTGTTATGCCGGCCGTAAACCTCCCAGCCGTACTGGCTGGGACACGTTCATCACCGCTCGATGGCGGTAATCTCAATCGTTCTTTTAGTCCAACGGCCACCGATTCGCCGACAGTCCGAATCGCGCGATATCTGAGCGACGTGATATTCCCGCTGTGTGACTACTGTTTTGACAGCCACACAGCCGGCAGCTGCGCAAATCACTACCCCGCCGCCTATGTGTCTCTTACCGGCGATCGAGCTAAAGACATGGCAGCCCTGGACACCTTGGAATACATCAATTCACCGCTGTCTTGGGGTCAGCCAGTCCTTGACGGGCCATTCTCAGAATGGGTGGCGGTTGAACATGGAGTGACCTACTTCGGCAGCGAAATGGGTGGCTGCTCCCATCTGCAGTCAAACATGCTGTGGCACTCCGAGCGGGCGATTTACCGCTTGCTCGATCACATTAAAGTTCTACCCCTGGACGAGCAGTGGTCCGGCACGCTGGAGTCGCGTTGGATCACCGGAACACAGGGCGGTATGATTTATGCGCCAAACAACGGTGTGCTGCTCGCCATGCACGAACCGGGAAACAACGTCCGATCCGGCGACCTCGCGGGTCTCATCTATACGCCTGAGATCCCCTCCCAGGCACCCTTGGAGCTCCACTATCCGAAGGACGGAATTCTGACCGCAACTGCCACTACCGGGCGCGTTAAGCGAGGTAGCCTCACACATTGGATTATGGATGAATCAAGCAAGGAAGCGCTCCTGGCGAGCGCATCTTGATAACTAACGGCGTCGTGGCGACCGCTATGATGGTTGCCGTGATTATAGCTCTTCCGGTAATCGTACCGAGCGCAACAACCTCCGAAGCTAGCGGGTTTAGCGCGAATTCATAGAGCGCTGGTATGCAGCACTATACAGGTACACAACCAGCGTTCTCGTGCTGTTCGTCTTCGTGCTTTGCAACCCCATGCAGCTGCTCTGCTATTGGAGGTAGGCGCGACCGTGAAGATGGTCTTTGCCCAGCTCAGTAACACGGCATCCGAGCACCATGAATGTCCGTGTCGATCCCTTTTTCCATTGTGTTTTTCGGTTGAACAGCTACTTTTATCGGCCGCGCAATCTTCGACCGATTCAGAAACGTCAACGCCGTTCAGTTAAAGCGCAGCGCTTCTTCAATGGGTCTCGGCAAGCACTTGGCTAAATGATTTACCATCGCGCAGTGCTTGACGCATGACGACGTCAGACTCAACGTCGGCGTTAAGCATTTCCTGGACCTCCGCGCTATATGAATTCGGTACTACCACACACCCATCGCCATCGCCCAGCACAATGTCATTGGTCTCGACCAACGTTCCGGCACAAATAACTGGCATATCTACAGAGACAATCCTCGCCCTTTTAATGAAACTCAAAGGAGAAAATCCAGAGCAGAACACCTGATAGCCGATACCTCGGATACCCTGCGAATCTCTGATCCAGCCGTCCGTTACCCAGCCTGGCGAACCGCGCATCTGAGCGGCGGTAGCAATAATCTCGCCGATAATCGTGTACCGATTGGGCCACCCACAGGCCACGACCGGCACATCACCAGGCTGCAGGGACTCAATAAATGCAATCAAGCGCTCCATTAGCTCATCGTAATCCTGAGCCGTCTCACCCGGAGCGAATTGCATAGTCCGGGCTCGCCCAACAAGCACACCGCTCCCGTCCAGAGCGCGTACAGTTGGATCAAGCACCTGACCACTTTTCCCGAGGCGATCCAACGCGTCAGCAGCAGCGGGTGTCTCGGCGTTCGTCCAACCTTCCATTCCGCCCGCTAAGGGTGTCTTCCTCTCATCTGTCATACTAGTACCATTCCCGCGTGTGTATTGCTTGTTTTAGTTGGAGCTCTAAAATTGTACCAATACGACCTTGCCTTCGTCGCAACGATGAAAAAGCCAACCAGCCAATGAAGTTCGAAACAATTAGGCCAACGCCGCCTTGTAGGCATTCCATGTGTAGGCAAGCATGCGTACCGAGTGTTCTTCACGCTTGTATACGAACTGGAAACCTCCGACGTTGGTACGCAAGTTGCGCTGCTGCTTTTCTGCGGCTTCACCGTCTTCGTTAAAGGTTTGCTTGTAAAGGTCAACCCAACGATTGAACCGATCTTCCGGAACCCCTTTGTCGATGAAATAGTGCTGGCGCACGCAGCAGGACTCCGGGCCCGTGGGAATAACCTGAAGCACCAACATCAGATCGTTCTGCTGAACGATTGAACACCCGGGAAAAAAATGCAGAACCAACTGATCACCACCGCTTAGGTCATCGCTATTCTCCGGCTCAAAACCCTTGTAGTGCGAGATTGTCATTCTGTCCGTATAGCGAAGACTGTAATCGCCGTCTTTGGTGGCGAATGCCTTAGAAAGGGACTCGCTGTGTAAAGTTAAGCAGTGGTAGCATTCGTAATTATTATCCTGCCAGAGCTTCCAGTTTGAGCCCTGATTTACTTCCAACCCTACTCGATACGTGTACCGGTCCGAACTATCATCAAGCCCCTCCTCGGCAACCCACTGCGTCATATGCGGGTGTGTGACACGCAGTGGCGCGGCATTCGGGTCAGGATTGACAAAAACCAGGGAGCCCCAGGTGTCGACGGCAACGGGGAAAAGGGAAGAGTCCGACTTATCGAAATGCGTCTCGGACTCCGTGTCCGGTGCCCCTACCAGATTACCCGTAAGATCGTAAGACCACGAATGATAGGCACAACGCAGCACTCGACAACGGCTTTGCTCCTTCTCGACCACAGGATAACCGCGGTGACGGCAAATATTTAGAAAACCGTGCAGTTCGCCGTCCTTAGCGCGGGTCACGACGACCGATGAATTCCCGACTAAACCTGCAACAACATCACCCTCAGTCGATAACTGGTCCAGCGGCGCAAAGTATTGCCATGAATTGGAGAAAATCGCTTTCGCCTCGAACTCATACACATTGGGGTCATAATAGGTGTGCGGCGGTAGACCGCGGTTGCGCTGCAGCGCGTCCTCTACCTCCGCCACATCAATCCCCAAATCCTCCGCCCGAGTAGCTTTGCCTGTCATGTGCTCTTCTCCTAAATCCCTTGACGCAATTGATGGTAGCAAAGGACGCCAACATAGTGAATATAAAAATGCATATATTCACTTTTGTTTTTACCGAACAACAAATCTAAGACCGATAGCAGTGAATTTTTTAAAGCGCCGGGGCAATTAAGTTGAATTTCCTCACGGATTGGGTCACCGTTGGCGCTAAATGGAGCGAGGACTGCTCGAAAAGGGGCCAAACACGGCGTCGAACTCACAGTAAAGCTATAACGCCAGAATCACAGAAGGAGCTTTGAGTAGCATGTCCGAGAAGCAGTCTCTTCCACGCATCTTGCGCCCGTCAAATTCCAAAGGTATCGCGGATGCGGGCGACTGGGTGGATGCCAACAAACTAGCGAAAACAGACCGCTCGCTCGGCCTTGATATCCGTGATCTGCGGAAGGCGCGCGGCATGACACTGTCTGAACTGAGCAAGATCTCCGAGTTGTCCCAGGGCTATCTGAGCCAGGTCGAGCGGGGAATTTCTGTGCCTTCCATTAAGGCGCTGCATTCAATCAGTCGGGCACTGGGCGTTACGATCAGCTGGTTTTTTCAGAATCAGGTAACAGGGGAAGATCCGGCCATGCGAGCTTGGGTCGTCCGTAGTGGCAATCGCAGGAAACTGACCTTTAATACTGGCATCGTAGACGAGTTGCTCTCCCCGAATCTCAGCCGGCAAATCGAGATGCTCAAGTGTACCTTTCCACCCGGCACTTCCAGTGGCGATGTCCCCTACACGCATCAGGGAGAAGAAGCGGGTATCATCCTGAGCGGGAAGCTGAATCTGTGGATCGAGGACACACACATCGTGCTCGAAGAGGGGGACAGCTTTGCTTTTGCCAGCAGCAAATCCCATCGCTACGCCAATCTCGAGGATGTCGAAACCGTGGTGATCTGGACGATCACACCTCCAAGTTATTAGACGTTCCGGGCGGAGAATTTACGCTAGAGGCGTCACAGCCGCGCTGCCTCCTAGAAGAGTCCATTGCGTTCCTTGCGGTGACCTCACGCTGACAGGTCAGCCTCTTTGTTTTCTCGTGGCGCCACCCCCCACGCACAGTGTAAATATCTAGTACGTTTTTCGACGGGATTCTCCATGCCTACTAGCGCCCACATACGGTACCTATAAAGCTGCGTATTCCCGTGCTTTCCCGGATTTAGCCTGCACCAGCGCTACTTCCTCTTAGGCGCACTCCAGAGTCGTTTGCACTCAAGAATCTATACCGCCAACGCAGAGATACTGAATATCCAGATACTCCTCGATACCGTAACGTGATCCTTCGCGACCGAAGCCAGACTGCTTTACACCTCCAAAAGGCGCTGTTTCGTTCGCGATGAGTCCTGTATTAATACCCACCATACCGTACTCGAGTGCATTACCCACGCGCCACAGACGCGCCATATCACGGGAATAAAAATAAGCGGCAAGCCCGTATTCGGTCGCATTTGCCATCGCAATGGCTTCTTCTTCATTACGGAAAGTGGCGATTGAAGCGATAGGCCCAAAGATTTCCTCTCGGCTCAGCGCCATATCCGGGGTCACATCTGTTATCACCGTGGGCTGAAAGAAGGTGCCTCCCATGGCATGGAGCTTTCCACCGCAGAGTAGACGGGCCCCTCGGTCCGTAGCATCAAGGATCATTGACTCCATTTTCGCTAGCGCCTGGGCGTCGATGAGCGGGCCCTGTTCGACAGACTCCTCGCAGCCGTGCCCGACTCGCAAGGCTTCCGCTGCTTTCGCCATTCGGGCCGCAAATGCCTGCGCCACTTGTTCGTGAACCAGAAATCGATTGACACAAATACAGGTCTGGCCCGAATTGCGATATTTGGCCGCCAGGGCACCCTGCACTGCGGCATCGAGATCGGCGTCCTCAAAAACGATAAAGGGGGCATTGCCACCAAGCTCCATCGACAGTCGCTTCAGCGTCGGTGCACACTGTTCCATCAGCAACCTTCCTGTCTTTGTCGAGCCTGTAAAAGAGAGCTTGCGGACATTGGGGTCCCCGGTGAGAACGCCTCCTATAGCGACGGGATCACCAGTCACAATGTTCAAAACACCCGCAGGAAGACCTGCCTGCTCCGCGAGTGCCCCCAGGGCAAGCGCCGAGAGCGGCGTCTGCTCTGCCGGCTTGACGACGATGGTACAGCCAGCGGCGAGTGCGGGCGCAACCTTGCGAGTCACCATAGCCGAAGGAAAATTCCATGGCGTTATTGCCGCACAAACACCCACAGGCTGCTTACAGACAACAAGGCGCTGATCTGTCGACGGCGCCGGAATGGTTTCTCCATAAACTCGTCGTCCCTCCTCGGCAAACCAATCAATGAACGAAGCGGCAGAGGCCACCTCCGCACGCGCCTCAGCGATTGGCTTGCCCTGCTCCAGTGTCAGAATTTGCGCGAGGTCTTCGCGCGCAGCCATCACCAAGTCGTACCAACGGCGCAAGATCTGCCCGCGGTCCTTCGCGGAGCACGTGCGCCAGGACCGCAGCGCTGCTGCGGCCGCATCAACGGCATCGCGTGCATCACGGTCGTCTCCTTGGGGCACCTGCGCCACCTTTTTACCGGTTGCAGGATCACAGACAGCGGTAGCGGCTCCGCCGTGAGCCGAGCGCCAGGCGCCATTGACAAGCATGCGCTCCCTAAGAAGCGATTTATCCTTTAGCGGGGGTATCATGGCGCACGCGCCCTCCAGTTTCGAACAACAGTTCGGCCATTATTGACTCCTCTGAGTCCAGTCTTGGTTTAAGTCGACGTAAAGGTTTAGCGATGTCGCACTTGGTTTATCTTCTTTCCCAAAAAACACATTACCTGACCGCCGCGGCTGGAAAACAACAAAATCTCGACCGCCCATTGCAGTAAAGACCCGCGACAGCGCCGTTTAGGCAACCGTAGCTATGGGGCTCGCTAGACCGGACAGCGACAAAAGAGAGCCCGGGGCCAGCTCGAGAAAAGGTAATCAGTAGGGAAACCACCAATCTGGTATTGGACCGGACTTCGGGTCCGGGTCGATCCAGGCCAACTTGTTCTTGGTAAAGCTGTGCAGGCCATCGATCCCCAGTACACGTCCGCCACCCGTGGATTTATTGCCACCGAATGGACCTGCATCGTTGTCGAATAGGGGCGCGTTTACCCAGACCATCCCAGACTCCAGGCGCCTGATCGACTCATGGACCTCAGCCAAGTCCTGACTGTAAACGTTGCTACCGAGCGCGAGAGGACTATCGTTGGCAAGGCGAATGGCCTCGTCCAGGCTCGATACTTTAGTCACCGCCACCGCGGGTCCGAATATTTCATTGCGCATTATTGACATCTGGTGTGAAGCGTTAGCGAGGACTGTTGGACGATAAAACCAGCCTCGCTCAAAACCATCAGGGCGAGCCCCTCCGGCTACCAGTTCCGCCCCCTCGCTCACTGCGGTCTTTACCACCTCCGCTACTCTTTCGACCTCGCGACGATTCGCCATGGGGCCGACATCCGTGGTCTGCTCCATGCCGTCTCCTATCCTGAGTCCCGACGCGCCCACTGCGAGCCGCTCCACGAATTCAGTGTAGATGCTCTCGTGAACATACATTCGCTCTGTAGAGGTGCAGATTTGCCCGCAGTTCATGAATGACGCGAAAGTCGCAGCGCGCACAGCAAATTCCATGTCGCAACTGGGCATCACAATAAATGGATCGCTGCCCGAGGCTTCTAACAAACAGCGCTTGAATTGGCTCGCACACATTTCGTTGATGGCACGGGCGCCGTTTACGCTGCCCGTGAAGGATACGATGTGGGTGTTGGGGCTCTTCACAAGGGCCTGCACGGTCGGAACTGATCCAGTTACTACTTGCACCAGCCCCGGAGCGACCGCTTCCACTACCTCAGCCATCCGCAATGTCGTAATCGATGCATATTCCGATGGCTTCACGATCACCGTGTTTCCTGTGGCGAGGGCGGCGGCCATGCTCCACGCCATCAGCACAGCCGGATAGTTATAGGGTAAAATTATGACGGCCACGCCGAGCGGCTCCCGATACGAGTAGTTTAAGTGGTTTGCCACGACCGGGCCGTGAACTCGTCCGTACTCATGCCGCGCGATCTCGGCAAAATAACGAAACGCGGTGACCGTCCAGCCGACTTCGTCGCACGCCTCCTTGATCGGCTTGCCCATTTCACGGGTCATCATCTCCCCAAGATGGGGTACGTTTTCTTCGAACGCAGACGCGATTTTGTGAAGTACCTTAGTCCTGTCCAGAGAGCTCTCTGCCGCCCATACTCTTTGGCGCTCGTTGGCAATGTTGATGCACCGCTCAACCTCGTCGGCAGTTGCACCGGCAAGTCCACACAAACGTTCCTCCGTTACGGGGGAAGCGACTTCGATCTCATCGGGACTGGCACCGTCTATCGTCTGTCCGTCGATAAATAACTTACCGCTCAATCTTTCAAATTCATTACTAGTGGTCATAGCAGTCCCTCGGAAAAATGATAGGGCGTCGGGTAAAAACGAGCTCACGGAGTAAATTTACAAACAACCATAACGACACATTTATTCACGACTGTGTATTTATTATTGTTATTATTCACTATTGATAGGGGCTTCGCAAGATCGCCCCTGAAACAACAACGTTGTAAATCTCAAATTCCTCAGTTTCGAGAATTGAATCACCCCCCTGTTGGCTTTACATCCTTCGACCATACAGAAGGGCTATCAGAGAGGTGTTAGTAAGTCACAAACGTCACCCCGGAAATTCAAGAGAGCAACGGTTCGCCAGATCACCGATTGCGGCTACCGCGCGGTGTATCTGTCCAGTGGACTGAGCATGACGACGCGCAGCCTGTGCGCCAAGATAAAACGGTACGGGACGCCTACTGCTCGGCAGCGAGCGGACCAGGCTATGACCTTCTCCCCAAAAAGGCATATTGCCGGCTTTTTCGATTTCTGCTCGCGACGAACACGCTAGCATCAGACCGAAGGTGGGGCTTGGTCCTTATGGAAGCAGCAGCGGCCCCGCTTTTCGCTAGTTCTCCGCGACCTCAGAATGATGAGCCTCTATCGCCGGCTGAAGGATCCTTATGAGGTCACCCAGGAAAGGTTCGAAGGAACGCCAGGCATTGAGTCCGGAATGATAGATCGGTTGGCGAACCTGTTCGGAACTGGCGGTGCGCACGGCACGCTGCTGCGCGTGATACTCGAGACAGGACTCTTCGAAGGGCAGACCACAATATTCAAGGACACGGCGCAGTTCGCCCTCGAGGTCCCCAACCAACGCTTCATAGTTAACGCGCAAGACCCTGCCCGGAAGCACTGCATCCCAGTGCGCCATGATGTCGAGGTAACTAAGATAGTAGTTCCCGATGTCTTCGAAGCTATAACTGAATTCCTGACCCTCGGCAAAAAATTGCTTGTAATTGCTGAAGCAACACGCTGTAGGATGGCGTCGTATGTCAATAATTTTGGAATTTGGCAGCATCAAGTGTATAAGCCCGACGTGTCGAAAGTTATTGGGCATTTTATCAATGAAGTAAGGTGCTGAAGTCTGTCGCTGCTGAGCGGCGGACTCCAGATAATGCTCACCGAGTCTCGCAAACTCATCGGCCGCCATCTTTACAACATTGTCGGGATAGGCGACATCACCAACGCCCCGCGACAGCTCATGTACAATTCCGGGTATGTGTGCCAATTCCTTGGTTCCCTCAACCTGTGAATGTGCCGACAGGATCTGTTCGAGGAGTGTGGAACCGGAACGCGGTAAGCCGACGATAAAGATCGGCGCATCGTTAGCAGAACCACTGCCGGCGAGCCGCTCGAAAAGCCCAGGCGCGTAGACATCCCGGCAGGCGCGCATGCCATTCTCGAATTTCTCCGCTGAAAAGCGGCTTTGCCTGCGGCGCAGAGCATTTCCCCGGTCGTAGTGTTGAAAGGCCTTTTCGAAACGTTCCGCGTCTTCGTGGGCTTTGCCCAGGGAAAAACTCAGATGGATCCTGTCAGTATCGCGCAGCCCCGGGTTCGCTAGCGCTTCTTCCATTGCCGCTACCTCGTCCGGCGTAAAACGGTAGGTCTTGAGGTTCGCGAGGCTCCAGTACGCGTCGCCAAAGTCGCGGCGCAGTTCGTAGGCGCGGCGATATCGGGCGATGGCATCATCGCTCTGACCCACGGTTTTCAGTGCATGTCCGATAGCGACTTGAAAAGTCTCATCGGACTGCAGGCGTGGCTCAATACGACGATAGTCCTGCAACGCCTCCGTATAGCGACCCGTCGCCGTGCGCAGATGCCCGCGCAGCAGCAGCGCGGCGAGGTGTTCGGGTTGCAGGGTCAGAAGCCTACTCAGTTCACTGGCCACGCGCTGGTAGCGATGTCTCTTGAACAGCACCCCAGCGTATTCCATGCGCGCTTCGAGATTATCCGGCTCGACCTCAAGGGCACTCTCGAGTAGATACTCGGCATCGTCATAGACCTGACGCTCAACCCCGATTGCTGCCAGCAGGCGCATTGCGGAGACATCCAAGGGATTTGCTCGGAGGTACTCGCGGCAGATGACTTCGGCGCGGTCCATATCGCGCTCCGCAAGTGCGTGCCTTGCGCGCCGTAGAGGCACCGGCATACCGTCTAGTTCCGTTAGCTGAGCGCTTGCCCGCGCACTGAGCACATCATCACCAAGCTGAACGGCGAGGCGGAGCACCGACTGCCAGGCTGCGCGCAGCGTCGGATTACGTCTGACGGCCTCAAGGTAGCAATCCAGCGCGGCATGGGGCTGTTCTCCACGATCACGAGACAAATGCCCCCGCTCCTGTAGTGCCAGCGTAAAATTGGGAAACCGGTGTTGCAACTCATGAAGCCGTACAAGCGCCTCTTCATAGGAGCGCTGTAGGCGCAACGCTACCGCTGACAGATACCAGCCCTCGGCATTCCCCTCATCGCCCAACCGCACTTCCTCAGCCGAAGCGTAGGCAGCGGCAAAGTCGCCGGCTCGTAGACGCTCCTTTGCTTTGCTGAGCTGTTCGGATGCAGTTTGCGTCATCAGGAAACTCCGCTGCGATACTACTCGCTAGGATAAGTGTATGTCGACGTTGCTACCGGCTCGACGTTCGGTCGCTGGCTTTGGCATACCTCACTGACCGTTGCCGTACCGTATTGTCGCATGGCTATCTCCAATTCCAATTGCAGAATATCGAACGCATGCGCACTGCCATACCGGCCAATTGCCCCCGCAGCATAGTAAAAGGCTCGACCTGAGAACACCATGGGCGCGCCCAGGGTAATTGCTCGCAGCACATCCAGCCCGCTACGCACACCACTATCCAGCATGACTGGTACGGCACCCTGGACCCTGTCGACGATTGCCGGCAGACAGGAAATCGTCGGGCGCGCGGCATCAAACTGCCGGCCACCGTGATTGGAAACAATAATTCCGTCTGCACCGAGTTCAACAGCCCGCGCCGCATCGTCAGGCGTCTGGATTCCCTTGGCCACAATTTGGCCAGACCAGGCTGCGCGAAAACTCGCGAAATCCTCCCACGTTGTGATGTAGTCTGCCTCGTGCTCAAGCCGGGCCGCGGCCCCGGCCACGGATGCGCCCTTGGGAATATAGGGCATGAAGTTCCCCGGCAGGGGACGTGGGCGCTTCAGCGTCGACGCCACCCAGGAGGGTGACCGCATCAGGTCCCAAAGCAGCCTCAGGCTGGGTTTCAGCGGCAGCGTGAATCCATTGCGCAAATCCCGGTTACGTTTCGATGATTTGGGAACATCCATCGTCACGACGAGAACCTTGATGCCGCTCTCGCCGGCTCGCCGGATAATGTCCAGCACAATGTCGGGATTGCGAGACTGGACCACCTGCATCCAGGTGCTGTTCGGCGCTACTGCCGCGCACTCCTCCAGCGTCGCCAGGGATGACATCGACAGTATAAAGGGCGCCCCACGGGCTTCGGCCGCACGGGCTGTTTCTACTTCCGTGCCCGGATCCACAAGATCGACATAGCCACACGGGGAGACGCCAAAAGGTAGCGCCCACTGTCGACCGAACAGTTCTACACTCAGGTCCGGGTGATCGACCGACCGGCCGACCCGGGCCGGCAAAAGCACGTCTGAAAAAGCCGATGTATTTCTTGTGGGGGCACGCTCACCATCCGTCCCGCCGTCAAGAAAATCGAATAGGAATCGCGGTAGGCGCCTACGTGCACGTGCACGACAGTCGTCGATGGTCGGAAGTTGTTGTAGCAGCTTACTATTCATAAGTTCACTTGATTCATAGGTTTACTTGCTCCGGTAAAATCGCTATCGGCTCCATTGCCCGAAGGGCAGTAATTGATGCTCGCGTGCCCGGCGACGCAGAGCTACAACGTCCCGCCGCCGACGGTTTCGAAGATCATAGACTAAGAACTTTGCGGTTGCCCTGACAGTCAAAAAGATGAGCGTTCTACGTACTGGTCGCTCCCGGGCGATCGTTTGCGGTATGCGTAATGTAGTGACACTCGTTAGTGGTACTCGTTAAGGAGAAGCTCTGCCGACCTGCAAAAAAGGCGGATGGCGACTCGCTCAGGTCGTCATGGATCGGAAATCAATCGGCCCGCAACGGCGACGGGCGCTTTCGCTCCTATGATTCGCTTTGGCCGGCAAAAGTAGCAATGCGCGCCTGTATCCACTGGGCTACTCGCTTGTAGCGTCCCCTATAAAGTGCTAGCGGGGTAAATCGGAAAACCGTTCTTGCCTCTCCACAAAAGGCGGCCTCCAGTCCGTGAAAGTACTCTCAAAGTCTTCATTGTAATCCCAGTACATCATCAAAGCCTTGGCGGTGCCGCCCCTCCAGGGGTCGTACTTCTCGTTACTGAACTCAGAAAAGAAATCGGTAAGCCGACCATCGAGCCACACCAGCGTCGCCGCCTTATCGGGGTCATTGATGATGTTGTGACGTTCTCCAGGGTCAGACGCAAGGTGGTAAAGTTCTGATGGCTGGCCAAAGATCCGCTTAACGTACTTCCACTCGGAGGTTACGATGGCTCGGGTGGTAATGTATTCGAAATACGCAGCATCGTCCCACTCCGGTGACTCGCCGCGCAGCAGTGGTGCGAAACTTCGCCCCGGACTGTTGGCGATTTCTATATCTCCAAGACCAGCCAGCTCCAACACCGTTGGGAAAATATCGACCTGATTGATGATGTTCGCTGAGGTTTCAGGCCCTTCAGCGACCCTCGGGTCGTTAACAATGAGGGGCACCTGCAAATGCTCTCTTTGAGCAGTGAAAGGGCTCGCTGCTGAACTGTTGCCCCACAAACCATGCTGACCGAATGCAGCACCCTGGTCTGCAGTAAAAACGATAACGGTGTTCTCATTCAGGCCCTTCTTTTGTAAAGCCTCCGCCACGGCAGCGACGCCGTCATCAATCATGGTCACTTGTGACGCCAGGTTGATCATTGCTTCGTTGTTATTAAGCGCGTGGATAGTCTGCCACGCGTAGGAAAATTCGATCTTCGCCCCCAGATCACCGAGTTCCATCGGGTCCTCAATCAGCCAATCCCTATTTGCGGCCTGCTCAACAAGGATGTGATCCCCGCTGCTTGCCTCAATCGCGTAATTGCGCAGAAAGGGGTGCACGGGTTCCTGTGGAAAGCTGGGTACGTGCCTCCGATAATAGTCCGCGTGGCGATTATCCGGCTTGCGGGTGACTACTGGCGCGAGGCCATAGGGGCCATTATAGGCAAGGTACAGGAAGAAAGGAGCATTGGAATCCTGCTCCTCAATGAAATCCACCGCACGCCGTGTCCAGAAATCTGTCAAATGCTCATCTTTTACACGGTATCGCTGTCCGTTGTCGATTACCTCAAGGTCATAAAACGTGGTCGTGTGTCCCGAGGGCAGCACGACCCAGTAGTCGAAACCGATTTGCGGCGAGTCCGGAACGCCAAGATGGTATTTTCCAATCATCGCAGTTCGGTAACCCGCTTCGGACAGCGTTTGGGGCATGCTGCGAAACTCTTCGATGGCTGAGTAGTCTTCCAGATCGAAGACACTCGGCAAACCGTTATGGACACCATGCTGCGACGGCATTAGTCCGGTCAACAAGGACGCGCGCGTCGGTGAGCAAACGCCGCTTGCGGCGAACGCTCGGGTGAAGCGCGTGCCCTGTGAGGCAAGGGCGTCAATATTTGGTGTCCTGACATCCTCATTCCCATAGACACCTAACAGCTTGTCGCTCTGGTTGTCCGTTACGATGAGAATGATATTCGGCCGGTCATCGGCAACGCCTATCGGACTAATCAGCGCCAGAGAAAGTGCTGCAATGCATCTCCACACTCGGTTGATTATTCCGCCGACGGCTCTGCGCGAGTCCCGAGCCCCCGGCTTGTAATGAGCGCTCTCCCGAAACACGGTGACCTCATCAATCAAAAGTCGTACATAATGCGCGCGCCGATAGTTCGAGGACGGTTCGTAGTAATTCGCCGGTTATAATCAAAGTCGTTGATAAACAGTTCGGCACGCTCATCCGTAAGGTTGGTCGCGAACAGTTCGACTTGCCATTGACCGGAAATCACACCGGCAGCTGCGTTCACCAGCGTATACGCATCCATCGTCTGGACTGGACCCGTTACCGTGTCGAGCAGTGCGTTTTCCTGCTCGCCCGTATACGCTGCGGTTCCCTGAAAATACCCGGTCAGCGATTCCGTAAATGGCGCTTCATAGCGCAGCGTCAAGTTGCCAGAGAACTCTGGCGCAAACGGCAGCGGAGTCCCCTTTTCCGCGACGAAAACGTCGCTGACGCCGGGGGCTTCGAAGTCACTTGTGAGTTCAGCATTCAGCCAAGAGTAGGCACCTGTTAGGGTCAATGCCTCGCTTACGGCGAATGCGAAGTCCCCTTCTATGCCATAGATCTCAGCATCGGCTGTGTTCGTCATGAATGCAAAAGCTGAAACCTGCGAGTCGCTAAAGGTTTGCTGCAAATCTCCCCATTCCATGAAATATGCCGCGCCGTTGAACTGAAAACGCTGATCCAAAAAGGAAAGCTTCCATCCCAGTTCATAGTTGTCGAGAATATCGGGCTCGAATCCTTCGGGGATAACCACGCCTTGCCCGGCAGGACCTGACACACGATTGAAGAAACCGGGCCGGAAGCCCTGTGAAAACGTCGCGTAGTAGAGTGAATCCTCGGTAGGCGTGAAACTGACCGAAAGTTTGTAAATTTCATCCCTGTCGGTACGAGACTTATCCAGAGGCGGACCGCTCGGGCCGAACTGACCACCGACATTCCCACCCAGGCCGGAATCAATGTCAAACCAGCGCACACCGCCTGTAACTGCAAGCAGGTCTTCTATCACCTGGAAGGTGACTTCACCGAACAGCGCAAGCTGTTCTTCGGTGCGATCAGTATTGATCAGGAATGTACTGCCAAGCTGCCCAAGCACCCCGCCCCCGCCATCTGCGATCGCGACATCGCTGAACCCAGGGTTATTGTCCCCGGCAATGGCAAAGACGTCATTCAGCAGCCAGCTCGCTTTATTCTCCACATCAGAATCCTGATAGAAGACCCCGGCAACCGCTGATAGTCGACGATCAGAAGACGTCGACACACGCAATTCATGGGTTACACGATCTTCACGAACAGACCCTTGAGAGTAGTAGTCCTGCTGTGAGCAGGAAGCCATCACCTCGCCAGGTATAATCAAGTCTGAATAACTGGAGTTATAGCTGCACGTGTAGAAATCCATAAACGGACCCGCCTGCCCGTAGCCGGTGTAGTCAGTGGCGAAGTCGGTCTCCCTGTCGAGAAACGAGCCCGCATAGAGCACATCAAGCGATCCAACGCGGCCTTCTACAGTCAGGCTATACTGCTGGAATTCATCTTCGGACCGGTCGTCGTTAAAGCGTCTAACTGACAGCTCACCGAGGCGATCCTCATAATCAAATACTCCGTCTGTCTCAAGGGTTTGGCCAATTACGGCGCCTTCAACAGACCAATCGTCCGAGATATTGTAAAGACCAGACAGCCTGTATCCGACCTTGCTGACATCATTGAAGTCATCCCCGGCATACGCAGTGTTGGGCCCCTGAGTCAGGGTGTACCCAGGTCCAATCGTGACCGGGTGGTCATTTGTGCCGAACTCGTTATCGATATAACCCCCGTCCTGGAGGTTGTAGACGACGGCGCGTATCGCCGCTCGATCAGAGATCGGCACGTTGATAAAACCCTGCGTCAGGTTGTTAAGCTCTCCGTCCTTGGTGGAGGACAGCCGCCCCTCAAATCCGCCGTCGAATCCGGTGGGATCCGGCTTATTGGTAATGATACGCAAGGCGCCGGCCATGGAACTGGAGCCGAAAAGCGTGCCCTGAGGACCACTCAGCACCTCGATACGCGCAACGTCGTAAATGTGCACATCGAGATTCCGGTTGATTGTGGTCACCGGCTGTTCGTCCAAATATATGGCTACCGTCGGGACGCTGCCAGACTGGTTGGCAATCTCCCGCTGGTTAGCTGCGGCCACGCCGCGCATATACACATTGGACGCACCAGGCCCCTTGGAGGCAAACGAAACGTTCGGGAGAAGTTGTACGTAATCGTCGAAGTTCGCAATATTTTGATCGGAAAGTGTCGATTCCGTCAGTACGTTAAGAGAGATCGGCGTGTCCTGCAGCGAAGATTCGCGCTTCTGGGCTGTGACCACAACTTCCTCGAGTTTCTGGGCGTGCACCGCATTGGCACCTCCACCCGCTACTCCCGCCGCTAACGTTGCGCTAATTGCAAGCCTGACGTGCGAGCTCAAACGATTCTTCTCAATTATCATTCCGTTGTCTCCTTGAGCGACTACCTTTGGGGCTTAGTCTTGTGAGTCTTGTGTTTTGGTACCTACAGGATTAGCGCGTATTCACGCAACCGAATTGCTTTAATCCATACTTTGCATGATCGTATGGCACACATTTAATAATAGTCAAGGCTGATTATCATATTAGTGTGTTTTTTTGTTTATTTATTCACTTTTTAGTAATAGGGTGCATGAATCAGGGATGTGTACTCACAGGCGTAGCGCACCTCGATTGTGAACGCGCCGAAGCAAGAAAACTCGGATGGGGAGCAATGAGCGCATGACACATTACGACCAACAGATACGGCACGTCGCCTCAGGTGAACTCGCCTTCAGCGCCGTTCCACATGCCGAAATTATCGATCTGCCAGGGCTTACCGACGCAAGTACTGGCGTTAATAACGCAAATGAGCACACCTTTTTGATCCACACTCCGGAAATGTCATCGCAAGCGCCGATAGAGCTTCGAGGCGCCGTCGAGGATATCCTTACGGAGAACGCCACGATCGGGCGTGTTAAGCGCAGGGATCTCAGGCTTGAATCATCGAGGAAGGCATTGCTTGTGGGCGCCACATGATGAACATCAAAAACGTACAACCTAGAGTTTTCAACCCGGCCTTCGTGCCGATCGCGGTCACTGCCGTGCTGATTACGGCGATGGCACTCATTGCCCCCGACACGATGACCGCTGCAGCGCGGAGTTTCAGCACGCGCTTCATGGCCCGCTGGGATGTGGTGTACGTAAACACGTTTAGCATTCTCGTGGTTGCCGTATTTGCTATTGCATTTTCGCCTCTGGGCCGGATAAGAATCGGTGGCGCAGACGCCGTCACAGAGTTCTCGCGAACAACGTGGATTGGAATGATTTTCAGCGGCGCGATGGGCGGCAGTCTGATCGGCTTCAGTGTGTACCAACCCCTGGAGCATCTCCAACACGTGCGGCTACTCTTCGAGGGCGGCGCGAACGAGCAGGCAACCGCGAATGCGCTAGCCATCTATATGTGGGGCTTTCACGGCTGGGGGCCCTGGAGTCTCCTTGCTGCCGCGTTCGCCTACGCCAGTTACAACCGCAGCGACGCCTTCGGCTTCAAGGGCATTGCCGATGTGGTGATACCTGCCCCGTATCCGAAGTCCCGAACTTTCCTCGCCGGTATCAGCGACTACGCTGGCATCGTGTCATGCTGGTTCAGCAGTTCCGTGGGTCTGGCACTGATAACTCAACAGGTCGCCGGTGGACTGATTGATAGCTTTCAACTCGGTGCAACCACAAAAGTGTTTGCGCCCATCGTCTCGGTGGTTATGGCGGCCTGTTTTGTCGCCGTAGCGCTGACCGGCCTGAAATCCGGCATCGGACGACTCAGCCGCTACAACTTCATACTTGCGCACCTGTTCCTCGCAACCGTGTTCCTGCTGTGTAACCCCATTGAATTACTTTGGGGCCTGGTTTCTTCCGTCGTCGCCTACGGCAAACTCCTATTCACGCTCCCTTTCATTCTGACAGGCGCACAAGATGAAGCAGTGAGGGCGTTCCGGCTGGTCTGGCCCGCGTCTTACATGCTCTGGTGGCTGGGCATGAGCGTAATCATTAGCGCCTACTTCGCCAAAATTAGCTACGGACGAACTGTCCGCGAGGTTCTGCTGGTCATCACGGTAGTCCCCACGGCGCTGATCACCATTTGGTTTGGGGTCATGGGTAATGCTGCAGCCGCAATCCTCGAGCAGGCGCCACAGCTGTTCGAGGATCTCAGCGCGTCTCAGGCGGTGTACACCTTCTTGCATCAACTGCCCGCAGGCGATGCATTTGCAGGGTTTGTACTTCTGCTATCGGCACTATTTTTAATCACAACAGGCGCGCCAATGATCTACGTGCTTGCAGAATTCATGTACGAATCGGTCACAACGCCTTCCCGGGGTACGATACTCCTTTGGGGCGTTGCCCTGGGAACGACCGTAACCGTGGTGTCAGCCCAATCCGGCATCACTGCCATGCAGGAACTCGCGATCTCCGTGTCGATCCCCTTTTCATTCGTGTACCTGGCACTGATGATCTTGTTTCTCGCCAGGAGCGCAGTGGATCGCCTCCGGCGACGTTCAGAAGAGTAGTTCCATTTTTGAGTAAAGAGGGCACTGCCAACTTAACTTTCGTTGAGGAGCTGGGCCGACGTCGGTTGTTTGGACCTCCCCTGGTTTGTGGAGATTTCTAGCCTATTCTATGAGTAGAGATGGGAACACCATGAGCAACCAGCGATAAACACCGGAATTCAAAGACGAAGCCGTTTACCAGGTCCTGGAGCGCGACTATTCAGTCGCTGAAGTCAGCGAGCGTCTCGGTGTATCTGCCCACGGCCACATAAGTGGGTCAAAGCGGCAAAACCCGATAAATCCGCTGAATTGGATGCAGAGCTCAAAAATGCCAAACGGGAGATCCTTACGTTGCGTGCCTGTCGTTCGATGTGCCCTCTCCCTTTAAGGGGCGCCCTAACCTGCCAACGAGTTGATGGCCTGCATTATTTACCATTCGCTAGCTGGCGTAGGACATACTTTTGAATCTTGCCCGTTGATGTCTTCGGCAGGTCTGTGAAAATCACCTTTTTCGGCATCTTGAAAGATGCAAGCTTGTCTCGGCAGAAGTCGATAATGTTCTGTTCAGTAACCTCTTCCTTGTCAGACTTTAAGGTTATGAAAGCACAGGGAACCTCGCCCCACTTCCCATCCTGCATCGCAACGACTGCAGCTTCCAGCACAGACGGATGACGAAAGAGCACGTCCTCCACCTCGATAGAAGAAATATTCTCACCCCCGGAAATGATGATATCTTTGGAACGGTCCTTGATTTCGATGTAGCCATCTGGGTGCCAAACAGCGAGGTCCCCCGAGTGAAACCAACCACCGGAAAAGGACTTTGCGGTCGTGTCGGGATTTTTGAGATAACCTTTCATGACTAGGTTGCCGCGCATCACCACTTCGCCCAAAGTCTCGCCATCTCTGGGCACAGGCTCGAGCGTCTCAGGATCAACCACCATCAGCCCTTCCTGCATGGGCGCGCGTACCCCTTGCCGCGATTTAAGGCGAGCCTTTTCTGCCGCACTTTTTTCATCCCAATTATCCTGCCAGGCGCAAACAACGCTTGGACCATAGGTCTCCGTGAGCCCATAAACGTGCGTCACTTGAAAGCCCATCTGCTCCATGCCCGCTATCACTGAGGCGGGCGGAGCGGCACCGGCAGTCATCACCTTGACCTCATGGTCTATGCCCGACTTCATGTCGCTGACAGCGTTGTTGAGCAAATTGAGCACGATGGGAGCAGCGCAAAAATGATCCACCCTTTCCCGGCGTATTGCATCGAAGATATGGTCCGAGCGCACATGACGCAGGCAGACACTAGTACCGGCCGATGCCGCCAGCGTCCAGGGAAAACACCAGCCATTGCAGTGGAACATGGGAAGGGTCCAAAGGTATACGGGGTGATGACCCATATCCCAGCACACCAGATTGCTGATAGCATTCAGGTAAGCGCCCCGGTGGTGGTAGACCACCCCTTTCGGATCGCCGGTGGTACCGGACGTATAGTTCAGCGTAATCGCTTCCCATTCATCTTCTGGCATCTGCCAGGCAAAGTTCGGGTCGCCTTCACTGAGCAGCGCTTCGTAATCTTTCTCGCCGATGAGTTCTCCACCTTCGAAAAAGGGATCATCGATATCAATTACGAGCGGTTTTTGATCTAGGCCGCTCAGGGCACGCTGAACCACTTCCGAGAACTCGCGGTCCACCAGCACCGCCTTGGCTTCGCCATGTTTAAGAATGAAACTCACTGTTTCGGCATCGAGGCGGACGTTGATTGCGTTGAGCACCGCGCCCGCCATGGGCACCCCGAAGTGCGCTTCAAACGTTTCAGGAAGATTTGGCGCCATGAGGGCTACCGTATCCCCTCCTCCAATACCCCGTGAGCTCAGCGCGCCCGCAAGCCGGCAACAGCGAAGATAGACTTCCGCCCAGGTGCGGCGAAGACTCTGGTGGACTATCGCCGTTTTATCAGGATAGACCTCAGCAGAGCGGGCGAGGAAGCTCAATGGAGAGAGCGGTGCGTAGTTAGCTCTGTTCTGCTCAAGCTCCACTGAATAGATGTTATGGCTCTTCATCATCGGCTCTCCCGCTTCCTACCATTCATTGTGACGCCCTAGTTCTACCCCATTTCCATGGCGGGTTTAAAACGCCTGAAAACTTCAGGTCTTGTCTAGCCACTCTTCTTCGCATACGAGGATTATCGAACCGCTCGATCTAGTCAAATATATCGGCTCTAACGATATCCAACGTCCGATATTTTGTGTGGTGAGTGCGCTCCCGTTTCAGCACGCCAAAGAAGGTTTCGCGGGCCGGGTTGTCAACACAATAGCCAACGGCGCCCATTGAGCAAACCGGACTCTTCATCATCAACAGGGTTTAGTGAATATCGGTGCATCCCCCTTTAAGTGGGGAGAGCCGGAGAGCCGAGGGATATATTCGAACAGCCTTGGGGGCGGCGTCGCAGGCTCCGCCGTCCAAAACGCTCCTTTGGTCGCGTTTTGTCGAACCGGAGGCTTCGTCCACACCGCCTTATCAGCAGACACAAAAAAGGCCCCGTTGGGGCCATTTTTGTGTCTGGCGGAGAAGGAGGGATTCGAACCCTCGATACGCTATTAACGTATACGCCCTTAGCAGGGGCGCGCCTTCAGCCACTCGGCCACTTCTCCAGAGGTCGCGTAGGCTACCACACCAAAACGCGATGCAAAACCGCCGTTGTGCAGTCAGTCAGAAGAATTTTGCTCGGGGTCGGTGTCGGCTTCGGCGTCCTGAATTCGGTTAAGAATTTCCTCGCGGTGTACCGCCACGTCTCGGGGTGCCTTAACGCCGATTCGCACCTGGTTTCCCTTGACGCCCAACACGGTAATCGTGACGTCATCGCCGATCATCAGAGACTCGCCCACTTTTCTTGTCAGTATCAACATCGCGCGCGTCCTTGTGTCGATGTTCGGTGTCGATGTTCGGGGCTGTCTATCCGCTACTGGCTGCGGTCAGACTGCCAATCCGTCGGTATGCGTTCTGCCGTCAGGCGTTGGCGTATCCAGCCAATTCAGGGTCGGCATCCAGTTCAAAGGCCGAGTGCAGGGTGCGCACCGCCAGCTCAAGAAACTTCTCCTCGATAATAACCGAGATTTTGATTTCCGAGGTACTGATCATCTGTATGTTAACACCGACCTCAGCCAGCGCCTTGAACATGATCGAGGCCACTCCAGCATGAGAGCGCATGCCCACGCCGACCACTGAAACCTTCGCGATTTTGGGATCAACCCGCAGCTCCGCGGCACCGAGCTCTTCGACGGTTCGCTCCAGGATCGCACTGGCCCTGGGCAGATCACCGCGGCCTACCGTAAAGGTAAAATCGGTCTTACCCTCTTCACCGATGTTCTGAAGTATGACATCCACTTCGATGTTGGCCTCGCCAATGGGACCGAGTATTTGATAGGCAACACCCGGCGTATCGGGTACACCCAATACGGTCAGCTTGGCTTCATCACGATTAAACGCAATACCTGCAATTGTTGGCGCTTCCACGTCTAACTCATCCTCCATCGTGATCAGGGTGCCCGGACCCGCTTCGAAACTGCTCAGTACTCGCAGCGGCACCGAATATTTCCCCGCGAATTCAACCGCACGAATCTGCAGGACCTTGGACCCCATACTGGCCATTTCCAGCATTTCTTCAAAAGTGATTTTTTCCAGTCGTCGCGCACCGTCGACGATACGGGGGTCCGTGGTGTAAACGCCGTCGACATCGGTGTATATCTGGCATTCGTCGGCCTTGAGCGCAGCGGCGAGTGCCACCGCGGTGGTGTCCGAGCCACCCCGACCGAGGGTTGTGATATTGCCGTGCTCATCGGTGCCCTGGAAACCCGCCACCACCACCACGCGCCCGGCGTTGAGGTCGGCGTGAATACGGGCGTCATCGATACTGCGAATGCGAGCCTTGGTGTGCGCGTCGTCGGTAAGAATTCGCACCTGACTACCGTTGTAGGACTTGGCGTCGATGCCACGCTTGTGCAGCGCCATCGACAGCAGCGCTGTCGTCACCTGCTCACCGGTGGACACCAGCACATCCATTTCCCGGGGGGTGGGCTGCTCCTGAATCGCGTTGGCGAGCTCAATCAGCCGGTTGGTTTCCCCCGACATCGCCGAGACCACAACAACCACGTCGTGACCGTCGCGGCGGAAACCCGCCACTTTCTCGGCAACATTGTCGATACGTTCGGTGGAGCCCACCGACGTCCCGCCAAATTTCTGTACGATTAAAGCCATGTAAGAACAGGGGGTTCGGAATTAAGAAGCGGCGTATTTAACACGATACCCGACGATAAAAAAAGGTGACAAAAGCCACCTATGAGAACACTGCGGTCGAATTTATCCGAACGCAGGCGTGGTCTTTATTTCGAAACGTAAAGCACCGCTCCGGTTTGTACCCCGCCTGATCAATCAACGGTCCGCGAGCGCCGCACTGGCTGCAATGTCGAGGCCCACCGCCGCATTGACGACGTGGAATATATTACTCTGTTCCTGCACGCCCGAGACCGCGGCCGCACCGGGGCCAATGGCATAAACGGCGACATCTTCGCCCCCGTGAGTTTCAGCCTCCGTGGGCACCAGCGCAGTCTGATGGAATCCGGGAGCGGTGGTATCCACATCCGTAAGATCCACACGTCCGGTAGACGGCGGCTGCTCGTAGGCAACGTCGGAATTGGTTTCACCACCAAAATTACGAAAGCCCAATCCGTCGCGATACCCGAGGGTTGTGTACGGTAGGCCGTCTTCCGCGAGCGCGGGTTGTTCCTCCCCGGGCAGTACCACCTTCCCGAGAATAGGATTGCCGCGACGGGGATAACCGCCCATGGTTAGCGTATGGCTGTGGTCTGCGGTAACAATGATCAGAGTATTGGCAGGGTCCAAACGCTCGACAGCCGCTTTCACCGCCCGAGCCAACTCGATGGTTTCACCCAGTGCACCAGCGGCATTACCCGCATGATGGGCATGATCAATTCGACCCCCCTCCACCATCAGAAAGAAGCCGTTCGTATTTTTCACAAGACGCTCCAGCGCAGCCAACGTCATGTCCGTCAGCGAAGGCTGCGCATCGGGCCGATCACCTTCGTAGTTCATGTGAGAATCACTAAAGAGACCAAACAGCGGACCGGTCGGTGGCGCCGCAAGCAGCGTTTCCCGGTCGGATACATAGTGCCCATCAGGGTTTTCCTCCAGCCAGAGACCAACCAGATCCGCGTCGCCACGGCGACCGCTGCCGCGCTCAGAGCCCTCAACCGGTAGGAAATTGGCGCGCCCCCCACCGAGCGCGATGTCAATGCCATCTATGCGCGCCTCCGGATAACGTCTCGCCAGTCGTTGCCGAAAATCCACAAACTGTCGGGCGATGTCGCTGCAACCCGCCGCAAGCGCCTCGGCGGGTAATGTGCTGTCATCCTCCCAATCCCGCTCTACCGAGTGGGCATAGGTTGCCGCCGGCGTGGCGTGGGTCAGTCGGGCAGTAGAGACTAAACCCGTCGACTTGCCGGCAATTTCGGCAAGTTCAAGCGCCGTCACCAGGCCATTACCCTCTGCACTACCGCAATCACCGCGGCGTACATCCTCGTCGATACCAAAGACACCAAAGTCGGTTTTCACACCGGTCATCATTGCGCTCATGGTGCCTGCCGAGTCCGGCGTCTGCGCATCCACATTATACGTCTTGGCCAATCCAGTGAACGGAAAACGCTCAAAGGACAGCTGGTGTTCCTCGCCGCTCATACCCGCGCGTTGGCCGGCAAGAATACGCGCCGCGGTCACCGTTGATATACCCATGCCGTCACCAACAAACAGCACCACGTTCTTTGCCACGCCGGTCGGCGCGCCGCGGGTACCGATCTCATCCCGGCCTTGCCGATACCAGGGGTTGTTCTGCTGATGCTCAGGAATCACCGACGCCGGCGGGAAACTATCCGTGCCGCAACCGGAGAGCAGTGACAACACAGTGCAAATAACCAATAAAGTACGCGTCATGGATTCTCCATAGAGAGTTTCGGAGGCGTCTGAACAGTGGGCCTACACACGGCCATTGGTGGCGCTGGATCTCCTTTCATACAGTCACCATCGTGTCCGTACCGTCTGCGGACAAAAAGTCAGCGAACAGCCTACAGTGTTACAGCTACCCCTTAATGAAAAGCGGCGTCAATCGTCACAGCTGTGATTGCACCCAATTGGGAAGATCTGCAAGCACCGCGGGCAAAGCCGCGACATCGCTGCCACCACCCTGGGCCATATCGGGGCGTCCACCGCCCTTCCCACCCAGCCGACCGGCGAATTCGCGCATCAAATCACCGGCTTTGACCTGTTTCGTCAACGCCTTACTCACACCGGCAACCAGCGATATTTTTTCGCCCTCGACAGCGGCGAGTAACACCACGGCATCGCCAAGTTTGTTTTTGCATTGATCGAGGGTCTCTCGAAGTGTGGCGACATCGGCGCCGTCGATAGTCGCCGCCAGCACCTTGATACCACCGACATCCACCGCATCCGCGGTGAGATCACCGCCGGAAGCGCTGGCCAACTTCTGCTTGAGACGAGCGACCTCCTTTTCAAGATCCCGGGCCTCGCTGCGCAGCGCGGTTACCTTATCGACCACAGTATCGGCGCGCGTCTTGAGCGCCTCGCACACCGCATCGAGTTGGGACTCGCCGGCAGCAAATGCCGCCAGTGCCCGGGCACCAGTCACAGCCTCAATGCGCCGCACCCCTGCGGCTACACCCGACTCGGCAACGATCTTGAGCACACCGATGTCGCCGGTTCTTTCAACGTGAGTGCCACCACAGAGCTCCACTGAAAAACGGTCGTTGCCCATTGTCAGAACCCGGACCGAATCGCCGTATTTTTCACCGAACAGAGCCATGGCGCCGGCGTCCATCGCCGCGTCCATCGACATGTTTTCGGTGGTAACCGGGGTATTTCCGCGGATCTGCTCGTTGACGATATCGCTAATCGTTGACAGTTCTGTCTTGCTCACCGGCTTTTCATTCGAAAAATCAAACCGCAGGCGTTGAGAATCGACCAAGGAGCCTTTCTGGGTCACGTGCTCGCCAAGTACCTGCCGCAATGCGGCGTGCAGCAGATGGGTTGCCGAGTGGTTGAGTCGAATCTGCTGGCGCACCGACACGTCGATTTCAGCACGCACAGAGGCATCTGTGGCCAGCGTACCCGACAGGATTTTGACGTGATGCAGGTGGTGACCCTGAGCTTTGGTGGTATCGCGAACCTCTGCCTTAACGTCATTGGCACTGAGAAAACCCGTATCCCCGACCTGGCCACCGCTCTCACCGTAGAACGGGGTACGATTAAGCACCACAATGCCGTCATCGCCTTCTTCAAGTGTCGATACCGCGTCCCCATCCTTGAGCAAAGCCATCACGGTCGCCTCACTGACCCCGCTGTCATAGCCGGTAAACTCGGTTTCGCCCTCAAGCGCCACCGTGTTGCTGTAGTCAACTTTAAAACTGCCGCCCTCCTGGGAACGTTTGCGCTGCTCATCCATGGCCGCTTCGTAGCCGTCGAGGTCGAGGGTGAAACCGCGCTCCCGGGCAATATCGTTGGTCAGATCCACCGGGAAGCCGTAAGTGTCGTAGAGGCGGAATACCAGCTCGCCTGGAATCACGGTGCCCGACAGTGCGGCCAACTCACCATCGAGTATCGAGAGTCCGTTATCGAGGGTGCGCGCGAACTGGTCCTCTTCGTTGGCCAGCGCCGAGGCTATCCGCGATTCACTGTCGCGGAGTTCGGGGTAGGCGTCGCCCATTTGCGCCACCAGTTCGGGAACCAGCGCGCTGAAGAACGGGCCATCCGCGCCCAACTTGCTGCCATGTCGAATCGCGCGGCGAATAATTCGCCGCAGGACATAGCCACGCCCTTCGTTACCCGGCAGCACGCCATCGGCCACAAGAAAACAACAGGAGCGTAAATGGTCAGCGATCACGCGCAGCGATTTGTGTTCGAGATCGGTGACACCCAGGCGCGCCGCGGTGGCCGCAATAAGCGCCTGGAAGAGATCGATTTCATAATTGGAGTGAACGCCCTGCAGGACCGCGGCGATACGCTCAAGACCCATCCCCGTGTCTACAGAAGGCGCGGGCAGCGGGTGAAGCGTGCCATCAGCATCACGGTTGAATTGCATGAACACCAGATTCCAGATCTCGATGTAACGATCGAGGTCATCGTCTTCGGAGCCCGGCGGCCCCCCGGGCACGTCGGCGCCGTGGTCGTAAAAAATTTCCGAGCTCGGGCCGCAGGGACCGGTATCCCCCATTTGCCAGAAGTTGTCCTCATCGAGCCGGGACAGTCGATTGGGATCGATACCGATCTCGTCGATCCAGATCGCCGCCGCCTCATCGTCACTGATATGTACCGTAATCCACAGACGAGCCTTGGGCAGTCCCAATACTTCCGTCAAAAATGTCCAGGCGAACTGAATAGCCTCGCGCTTGAAATAATCACCAAAACTGAAGTTACCCAGCATTTCAAAAAAGGTGTGGTGCCGAGCGGTATACCCCACGTTTTCCAGGTCGTTATGCTTGCCACCGGCGCGAACGCAGCGCTGTGAACTGGTGGCGCGGGTGTAATCGCGCACCTCAAGGCCTAAAAAGGTTTCCTTGAATTGATTCATTCCCGCATTGGTAAATAGCAGCGTCGGATCGTCGTGGGGCACCAGTGAGCTGGAGGCAACACGGGTATGCTGCTGCGACTCGAAGTAAGACAGGAACGCTTCGCGAATTTCAGCGGTTTTCATGCAGTAGTTCTCAAAAAGTAAGGGGCGTTAAAGATCACCGGCGGTATCCGCCTCGTCCATAGGTTGTCCGGCAAGGATATGTAGATGAAGGTGAAACACGGTTTGCCCGCCGTCTTCACCGTTGTTAACGACCAGACGAAAGCCATCGCCCACACCGAGTTGCTGCGCCACCCTGCCCACCACCAGCATCAGATGCCCCAGCAACGCCTGATGCTCAACATCGGCATCAACCAATCGCGGAATCGGGGTCCGGGGGATAACCAATACATGGGTAGGCGCCTGCGGACTGATATCGCGAATAACCACACACTGGTCGTCCTCGTAGAGAAAGTCCGAGGGAATTTCGCCACGGGTGATCTTGCCAAAAATGGTGTCCGACATTCTCCGACTCCCGTTAACGCAGCTTTTCGTCGGCGGTCAGCAGTCGCGCCTCGCTTTCCAGCATGGCGGGAATATCATCACGGATGGGATACGCAAGCCCACTGGCCCGACAAATGAGCTCCTGCTTTTCTTCATCGTATTCCAGCGGCGCCTTGCTCACCGGACAGACGAGGATTTCCAGTAATTTTCGATCAAGCACAAGCAACTCCTGCTTTTTTGTGGGGGGCAGTATACGGCGTTATTGCGATTCAGGCATCGCCGGGACGAGCAGCTGCGGGTCGATGCGCTCGTTCATCCAGCTCATACGCCAGTCGAGATGGGCGCCGGTCGCACGCCCCGTGGCACCGACAGCGCCAATGGGGTCACCCACAGCAAGCTCATCGCCCACTGCAACATCGACGCGGCTCATGTGCAAAAACGAAGAGGACAGCCCATAACCGTGATCGAGAATCACTGTGCCGCCCGAATAAAACAGGTCGGGTTCCGCCAGCGTGACGATGCCCGGTGCCGGAGCGACCACCGGACTGCCGGTCGGTACGGCCACATCCACACCGTAATGGGGAGAGCCGGGCTTGCCATTGTAAAACCGCTGGCTGCCGTAAACCCCCGATATTGGACCCACCGCGGGCCATGAAAACCCGTCGCGGGCGGCATCGAGAAGATCCGGCCGGATTATCCGCCGGGTCTTGGCGGCGCGGACAATCGCGCGCTCCCGCGCAATCCGTTCCAGTTGCTCCTGGGGCGGCTCAACGGTGCGCTGGGGCACCCCTTCCACGCGCTGGATGTTGTACTCACGAGCCTTTACCGTAATTGACTGTGCGCAATCGCCGCTCGCGCTCACGACATTTAACGTGTAGTGGGGCGCCGCATCGCGACCAAAACCCAACAGGAATAGACCATCGGGCAGCACCGGTACGACCGTTTCATCGAGACGCACCTCACTGCCAGGCAGAACACGACCCCAGAGCAATCCACCCTGTTGAGTACTGGAGCCGATGTCGGCGCACTCCTGCGCCCGAGCCAGACTGGCGGTCAGTAGCGTTACCACCATTAGCGAACAGAAAAGCCGTCCCTGTCGACAAACCATAAATCCTTTCCCCACCAATCCTTACTATGCCCTGACCGCAATTATTGTACTAACACGCCGCGCAAAGATTTCCTACACTGCTCCCATGGGACGTTATCGACCACCGAGAGCCAAGGGCTCGCCGTATATCACCCCCGAAGGTGAGGCCGCACTTCGAGCCGAGTTACAGGCACTCTGGAAGGAGGAGCGCCCGGTAGTCACCGCCGCGGTTCAGGCCGCCGCTGGCAATGGCGATCGGTCCGAAAACGGGGATTATATCTACGGCAAGAAGCGTTTGCGGGAAATCGATTCCCGCGTCCGTTTTCTGCGCAAGCGACTTGAGGAATTGACCGTCGTACGCGACCCGCCCAGCGATCGCGGCAAAGCCTATTTTGGCGCCTGGGTGGATCTGGAAAATCCCGACGGGGAGCGGGTGACCTGGCGAGTGGTCGGGCCCGACGAGTTCGACCTTCAGGCGGGAAAGCTCAGCTGCGATTCGCCACTGGGACGCGCGCTACTCGGCAAACCGATTGATAGCGAGATCACTATCGACAGTCCTTCGGGGGACCAGTACTGGTATCTTTTGGATGTACGCTACCAGCCACCGGCCTGAGCCGATAGCTGATAGCCGATAGCGTCAGCTGTCTTTTGCAGCGCTCAGAACTGCCACTCGGCGCCTACCGAGGCGGTAAACGGCTTATTGGGGCGGGGGCCGTCGGGCTGGCGCGACACCACGGCGCGCTCGTCAAAGACATTCTCAATCTTGGCAAAACCAATCAGACCATCGCGAATAGCGTAGCGACTGACAAGGTCAACCACGAGATAGCTGTCGGTCTCTGAAAAACGCGAGTCGGAACGATTGCAGCCGATATCCACGCACATGTTGTCGCTGAATTTAACCACGGCGTAGCTGTCCCAGCCCATGGTGGTTTCAATGCCCGTACGCAGGCTCAGCGTGTTTTCCGGGATCGACGCCAAAGTATCGCCATCCCGCACCCCGGAAACCGGGTTGTCGCCATCGGCTTCGGCGATCGTATGGGTGTACATCAGGGTCAGTGGAATAGTGGTGCTACCCCAGTCAAAAATAGTGCCCGCCTGAACCTCAAGGCCAGAGATCACGGCCTCCCCCGTGGTAAAACTGCCCGAGGTCGCGCCATTGGAGCAGGGATCGGCGTTGGAGCAGTTCTCGGCCTTGTCGGAGAAGTCACTGTAAAAGCCCACCGCTTCGACAAACACGTCCGAGTCCCATCGGAAACCGGCCTCCCAGTTGATACTGGTCTCGGGATCCTCCGATTCGGTTGCACCCGAACCCAGCGGTGAAAAGCCGCGATGAACGCCGGCAATAAGCTGCAGGTTGTCATTCCACTGATAGCGCGCGGAAATACCGGGCAACCATTCACTGTTGCTATTGCTGCGTTGCGCCGACACGGTGGAGCGCTCGGGATCGGCAAAACGCCGCTGCCTGGAATCAATGGTCTCGTAGCGCAGCGCCAAATCGACTCTGAGTGCGTCGGTGACCCGCCACTGATCGGTCAACCAGAATGCTTCGGCATCCGCACCTTCAAGCCGGTTATTGCTACCCGTGGGGGCAACCACATCCCGGTAAACCAGCTCACCATCGATCTGGTCATAGACCTCGACCGGCTGAAAGCGATCTACATCGTCCCGGTGCACCCGCGCACCCAGCGCCAGCGAGTGATTGTTGAGGACCCAATCGACATTAGCCTGGACACCCTCGGAGACATAGGATCGGTTGTTGTGTTTCACCCGGACATCGGCCACATCCACCGTACCGTCGAGAATTCCCTGCGCCGTTGCATCGCCGGCGTTGGCCGCCTCTAACCACTGGCCGCCATTATCGAGCTTGAACCAGTCACGGCTGAACTCATTGCGGTAAACAGAGGCGGTCAGTGTGGCCTGTTCACTGAGGGCAAGCTGATAATTGACACTCAGGCCCGTGTGCCGGGTATCCATTTCATCGAGTATCGACAGACCGTAGCGACGCTCTTCATCGGCTGCAAAATCGACATCGGTGAGGCCCAGGTACGTCTCATCCGACTCCTCGATGGAATGCTGGGCCTTGACCAGCAGTGACTGTCGCTCGCCTTCCCAGCCAAGCTTCACCAGATAATCTTCGATACGGTACCCGGTGTCATTGCCCGAGCGGTCGATAGACTTGAAGCCATCCGAATGCCGCTGGGTGGTCTCCACCAGCGCCGAAAAATTACCCATGCGCATTCCATAGTTGGCCAGCAAATCACCCTGATTATCCTGGCCATAACTCAAACGGAGGCGTCCGCCGGCCTGCTCGGGAATCGGGGTGGATACCATATTCACCACACCACCGGTGGTTTGCGGCCCATGCCGCAGTAAGGAGGCGCCTTTGAGCACTTCGATACTGTGCATTCTGGCGGTCGTCGGAAAATAATAGGCGGCGGGGGCGGCGTAGGGTGCGGGCGCCATCAGGATTCCATCCTCCATCAGCGTCACCTTGGCCGAACGCTCGGAGGTTGCACCACGGATTCCAATATTCGGCCGCAAACCAAAGCCGTCCTCCTCGCGGATATACAGCCCCGGGACCGTGCGCAACAGCTGGTTGATATCGGTAGCCACCTCGATCGACAACTGTTGCGAGTCAATCAACGCACCGGTTCCTGCAAGATCACGGACGTTATCGCGAGAACCAATAATGGTCATTTCTTCAAGGAGACCCACCGAGGCTTCGTCGGCAATAACCGGCGCAGCCAGCACAGCGGCCAGGGAAACGGCAAGCGGCGCAGGAGTAAACAGTGATGACATAACAAACGGCTCCAATCTTCGAACTTCAAACACTTCAGCGAAAACAATAATGCGAACCATTATCATTTGCAAGTGATATGAGTGAAAATTTATCGCCAATTACCACGTCAAAGCAAGGGAATTTGCCGATTCCAACACCCTCCTGGATTGTTGCCGGGAGCGGCGATTGTTAGCATGCCTTCTGTCACCACATCTCTGCCTGCCAGGGCCCCAGCCGGAACCGCAATGACAAACCCCGAGTGCGCCACCTCCCTCGCGCAACTGACCGACGACAAGGCATTCCTGCCACGTCACATTGGTCCTACACCCACCCAACAAGCGGAGATGGCCCAGGCTATTGGCTATCCGTCACTCGAGGCCCTCATCGACGCCACACTGCCCGAGCAGATTCGGCGCGCCGCGCCCATGAACCTTGAGGGGCCCCGCAGCGAGCAACAGGTGCTGGAGTATTTGCAACACTACGCGGATCAAAATGTCGTGAAACGCAGCGTCATTGGCATGGGCTACCACGACACCTTCACCCCCGCTGTCATTCAACGCAACGTATTGGAAAACCCCGGTTGGTACACGGCTTACACGCCCTATCAACCTGAAATTTCCCAGGGCCGACTCGAAGTCCTGCTCACTTTTCAGCAGATGGTCATGGACCTCACTGGCATGGACCTCGCCAATGCCTCGCTACTCGATGAGGGAACGGCGGCGGCGGAAGCCATGACGCTGGTGCAGCGGGTGAACAAGAAGAACCGGAGCAAGCGTTTTGTGGTTGCCGGTGACTGCCACCCCCAAACCATTGCCCTGCTCCGCTCTCGGGCGGAGCCGCTGGGTCTTATGGTTGATGTCGCAAACCCCGACGAACTGCTGGATCCCGGGGAGGCCTTCGGCCTGCTGGTTCAATACCCGGGCACCTACGGCAACGTCGTTGATCTCAAAGCCATCACGGAAGCAGGCCATGCGCGCAATACCCTGGTGGTCGCGGCCAGCGACCTGCTGGCACTCACCCTACTGGAATCCCCCGGCGCGCAGGGTGTGGATGTCGTTGTCGGCAATACCCAGCGCTTCGGCGTGCCGATGGGTTTTGGCGGGCCCCACGCCGCCTTCTTCGCCACCCGAGAGGCGTACAAACGGTCCACCCCCGGACGCATCATCGGCGTATCGGTGGACCGTCACGGCAACAGCGCTCTGCGTATGGCCATGCAAACCCGCGAGCAACATATCCGACGTGAAAAAGCGACGAGTAATATTTGCACTGCCCAGGCGCTACTGGCCATTATGGCCGCGCTCTACGCGATGTACCACGGGCCCCGGGGTCTGCGCCGAATCGGCGAGCGTGTTCATGGACTGACGTCCCTACTGCGACAGGCACTGGCTGATGCCGGTATCACGGTGCGCAACGAGCACTGGTTTGACACGCTGACGGTCGAGGTCGGTGAGGCGCAATCCACATTGATCGAGGCAGCACTCGATTCGGGTTTCAATCTACGGGTGGTCGGCCACGACGCCGTCGGTATCGCCCTCGATGAGACGACCACGTTTTCGGAAGTCGCCCAGTTAGCCACGCTGCTGGGTGCCGATATCCCGCCATCGGCGGTAGACGAACAACTGGCCCCATCAGGAATCCCCGAAGCCCTCCGGCGGGAGGTCGACTACCTGCAGCATCCCCTATTCAACGATTTTCATTCTGAGACGGCGATGCTGCGCTACCTCAAACGTCTGGAAAACAAGGATATTTCGCTGACCCGGGCAATGATTCCATTGGGCAGCTGCACCATGAAGCTCAATGCCACCACCGAGATGCTACCGGTTACCTGGCCTGAATTCGCACGCCTTCACCCCTTCGCACCCATGGACCAGTGTCGGGGTTATCAGGCCCTGTTCAAGGAACTCGAGGCGTGGCTGTGCGAATGCACCGGCTATGACGCTATGTCGCTGCAGCCCAATGCCGGCTCCCAGGGTGAGTACGCCGGGCTGCTGGCGATTCGTCGTTATCACCAGGCCCGGGGCGATCACCAGCGGGATATCTGCCTGATTCCCTCATCGGCCCACGGAACCAATCCCGCCAGCGCGGTCATGGCCGGGATGCAGGTGGTCATTGTCGCCTGCGATACCCAGGGCAACGTCGATATGAGCGACTTAAGGGACAAGGTCACCCAGCACAGCGAACGCCTCGCCGCGATTATGGTGACTTACCCATCGACCCACGGCGTGTTCGAAGAATCCATTGTCGATCTCTGCGCCTTGATTCACGACCACGGCGGGCAGGTGTATGTCGACGGTGCCAACCTCAATGCGCTGATTGGACTCGCGGCACCGGGCCATTTTGGCGCCGATGTTTCACACCTCAATCTGCACAAAACATTCTGTATCCCTCACGGGGGTGGTGGTCCCGGCATGGGCCCCATCGGTGTTCGCGGGCATCTCGCCGACTACCTGCCCAACTCAACGGTTGCGCCAATACCGGGACTGCCCGCGGAAAATGATACGGTCTCCTCGGCACCCTACGGAAGCGCCTCGATACTGCCCATCTCCTGGACGTATATCGCCCTGATGGGGGCCGAGGGCCTTACCCGGGCGAGCGAGGTCGCGATATTGAATGCCAACTATGTGGCGCATCGCCTGCAGCGGCATTTCGATATTCTCTACACCGGCAGTGCGGGCACCGTGGCACACGAATGCATCGTCGACATCCGCCCTCTTAAAGCCGCTACCGGCATTTCCGAAGAGGACGTCGCCAAACGCCTGGTGGACTTCGGCTTCCACGCCCCCACCATGTCCTTCCCTGTGGCAGGAACGCTCATGATCGAGCCCACCGAATCGGAATCACTCGCCGAACTCGACCGCTTCTGCGACGCCATGATTGCCATCCGTGAAGAGATCCGACGAGTCGAAAGTGGCGCCCTCGATGCGGAGGATAATCCACTGAAGAATGCGCCACACACCCTCTCACTGGTGACTTCAGATAACTGGCCCCACAGCTACACCCGTCAGCAGGCGGCCTATCCGGTGGCGTCGTTACGACAGGACAAATACTGGGCACCGGTTTCCCGGGTGGATAACGTCTACGGCGACCGCAACCTGTTCTGTGCCTGCCCCGGCATGGAGGTCTGGCAGGAAGAAAGTGCTACTGAGTAAAATCGGGATTTCGATATGACCTCCGGAACGAACGGCTCGAGCACAAGCTGATCTTATGCTACCAAGGGCGCTCTATACGTACCTCGGTCAGTACTGTGCAAGGTCGGTAGACGGCTTGAACGTCGGCGGCAAACGCATCGCTTTTTCTAAAACTCCCACACCAGACATTCTGGTCGCTGGACCTTGGCCAATGCACTACGCAAACAACGGCCCGTGATAACGAAACACGCCACAGCCTGATCGTGCGCCCACAGACAGTGACCGTATTCGTAGCAACACAGACTCGGATATGAATCTCTGAAGTATACTCACGGCTCACAGGGTGAGGGCATTATCATGAGTCAATCGCGTCCACTGGAAGGGCTCCGCGTTATCGAGATGGGGCAACTACTGGCGGGACCATTTACCGGTACGATTCTCGGCTATTTCGGTGCCGAGGTGATCAAGGTCGAGCCACCAACCGGCGATCCGATTCGCGGCTGGCGAGAAGTGCGAAACGGCACCTCGCTCTGGTATCACTCGTTGGGTCGCAATAAAAAAAGCGTCACCCTGGATCTCAAGACCGATCGTGGGCGCGAACTTGCCAAGCAACTCCTGCTCATGGCCGATATCGTGGTCGAGAACTTTCGGCCGGGCGCGATGGAGAGCTGGGGGCTCGGTCCCGACGACATAAAGCCAGAAAACCCGGGTATCATTTATACCCGCATATCGGGCTACGGCCAGGACGGACCCTTTGCCGCGAAACCGGGCTACGCATCGGTGACCGAGGGCTATGGTGGATTGCGTTACATCAATGGTGAGCCCGGTAAAACACCGGTCAGACCCAACATATCCATCGGCGACACCCTGTCAGCAATCCATGCCGCGCTCGGTGTCGCCCTCGCGGTCATCGAGCGGAGCAAATCGGGCGCTGGACAGGTCGTTGACGTGGCGCTTTACGAATCGATCTTTAATCTGCTCGAGGGAATCGTCCCTGAGTACGACGGTGCCAACGTGGTGCGGGAGCCTTCAGGGACAACCATCACCGGCATCGTGCCCACCAACACCTATCTGTGTAAAGACGGCAAGTATGTGATCATTGGCGGCAATGGCGACTCCATTTTCAAGCGACTGATGATTGAAGTGGGCAGGCCCGATATGGCCGAAGACCCAGAGCTCGAACACAATGCCGGTCGGGTGGTGCACCAGGACCGTCTCGATCAGGCCTTGGCTGACTGGTGCGCCGGTATCGACTCGACCGAGGTTATCCAACGCCTCGAAGACGTTCGGGTGCCCGTCGGTCCCATCTACAGCGTCGCCGACATGATGGACGATCCGCACTATCAGGCCAGGGGCATGTTCGAGTCCGTCGAGATTGACGGAAAGCCACTGAAAATTCCGGCAATCATGCCGAAGCTATCGCAAACACCGGGGGCTACCCAATGGCCTGGCGGACGCATTGGCAGTCACAACGACGAAGTGCTTGGCGACCTGTTGAACTTATCGGCAGACGAACTCGCCGAACTCAAGGCTTCGGGTGTCACCGCCTGAGAGACCAATAGCCGGTTTGCGGCCCGCTAAAAGAGGTTCCTTGCGTATTTAGGGATCGCCTATGACCCCGCATGTACTTTGCGTACAACGTCGTGCCTGATGTGGTACCTGGCCGGCGCAGTGCACGCCTTGATCCCGCTAACCCGCGTTGAACCCAAAAAAAAGCCACCCCATGGGTGGCTTTTGTTAGTGCGCAAGAAAACTACGCCGATTTCTGGAAACTCGGCGATACGGGGGGTTCGAGCCCGGTATCTTCGAGACAGCGGGCCTTGAGCTCGTCAATGCTGCCACCGTGGTTGAACACCTCCGTGATCTCGCCCCGGGTAGCACGCAGCTCGGCGCGCAGCGCCTCGGTGGCTGCAGTGTCGACCGTACCGTCGTCGGCCATGACCACACCGTAGCGACGCGCACCCTCAACCGTGACCAGGCGCCGGTTGATATCGGTACGCACCAGCTCCGGATCGCGGTCGTAGGGATCACCCCAGCCACCGCCACCCCAGGTGTTGAAGTAGAGCACATCGCCGGCCTTGACCTTGATCCCTTCCACCTTGGACCCCAACCATTCCTCAGAACCGTCGGTGCGCACCATGCGCTTGGTGGAACGGGTGCCGGTTTCACCGCCGAGGACACCCCAGGGGTGAATCAGCCAGCGATCGTCGTGAATACCGATCTCGCCGTCGGCGAGGAACCGATACGCCACACTCAGGCCGTTACCCCCGCGGTGCAGCCCGGCACCGCCGGAATCCGGAATGGTCTCGTAGCGCTCAATGCGCAGCGGGAAGTAGGACTCGATAAACTCGTTGGGCACATTGGTAAAGCCCGGCCACAGGCTGTGGCCATCGGGGCCGTCACCGACCGGACGCCCGGGAATGCCGCCAAAGCCGATCTGGAACAGCTGGAACCATTCGTTGTTCTTGTCATAGCCGCTGTAGAACAGGTGCGGTGAATCCGAGAACCCGGCGGCACTCAGCATCTGCTCCGGTGCACCCATACCAATCAGCGCACCGAGAATATCGAACAGCCGGCCCAGGGCGTGGGTGCGACCCGATAGCGCCGCCGGGAACTTGGGCTTTAACAGCGTACCCTCGGGGATACGCACATCGACCAGGTCGTAGAATCCGTCATTGAACACAATCTGCGGATCGACCACGTTGATGGTGAAGGAACCGAAGAACATCTTGAACATGTTCTCGTTGAGGAAGAAATTCACCGAGCTCTGGGCCTGCGGATCGGTGCCGTCAAAATCAAAGATCGCCTTGGAGCCCTCGCGCCACATCTTGCAGCGCATCTTGTAGGGACCCATGCCCATGCCGTCATCACACAGATAGTCCTCGAACACCCGGGGCTCTTCCGGGATAATCATCTCAATGACGTGCTTCATGGCACTGAGGTTACGCTCCAGCATGATGCCCATGGTTGAGGTCAGGGTGTCGTCATCAAAGCGCTCGGCGAGCTCCACTACCCGGCGCGATGCGGTGTTGCACGCGGCGACCAGAGCATTGAGGTCAAAGCGGTTCCACTGGGGGGTGCGCACGTTGTGCAGGATCAGCTCCAGCAAGTCTTCCTGCAGCACGCCCTTCTTGTACAGCTTGGTCGGCGGGATGCGAATGCCTTCCTGGTAGATCGTGGTCGCCTCAATCGGAATCGAGCCAGGCACCATGCCGCCGTTATCGGACATGTGACCGAACATCGCCGACCAGGCGATGTGCCGACCGTTGCGGAAGATGGGCACCAGCACGACCCAATCGGGCAGGTGCGACACCGCACCGTTACACATGTACGGATCGTTGGTGATAATAATGTCGCCTTCTTCGATATCCGCGTCATAGGCGCTCAGGAACGGACCGATGAAGGAGCCAAACTGCCCCACCACCATCTTGCCGTCCTTGTTCGCAATCATCGGGAAGCAGTCACCCTGCTCCCGAATACCCGGTGACATCGCTGTGCGGAACAGTACCGCATCCATTTCCTCACGCGCGTTGCGCAGCGCGTTCTCAATGAGGTCAACGGTAATACCGTCCACATCAATCGTGTTGAGGGGCTCGTGGTTCGTTTCAATAATTCGCGCGCTCATCATTAACTCCTCAAACCGGTTCTATGAGCAGATTGCCCACTTTATCGACCCTGCCCGCGTAGCCCGGCAGGATGACGGTGGTTGAATCCATCTCACTGACAATCGATGGGCCGGGCACGACGTGGCCCGCACCGAGTCGGCCGCGATCGTAGATCTTCGCGTCGTACCACTCGCCCTCGGCGTAAAATCGGGTGTCGTGGATCTTGGCATCGGCGATGTCACCCTGCGCCTCGGCAATCGTGACATCGGCTTCGAGGCTGCTGCGGGCGGAGACCACCGCGCGGATCATCAGAATCTCGTGACCGTCGCCGAGCTTGAACGTAAACAGCTGCTCGTGCTCGTCATCGAACTGGTCGGTAATCAACGCCAGGCCTTTCTCGTGCAGCTCTTCGGCGGTGAACTCCACCGTGATCTGGAACGCCTGACCCTGATAGCGCAGATCCGCCTGGTACGTTGTTTCCAGACGCTCAGGATCAATGCCATCCGCCATCAAGGATTCGCTGGCGCGTGCCTTGAGTTCCTTGAGGTCCGCTTCGAGCTGATCGGTACTGATGGCTTCGGCCATCGTGATGTAGGTACGGGTCGCTTCATCCTGTACCCGGGTCGTGGCATCACCGTAGGCACACAGTACGCCGGGGCCCGGCGGTACAATCACCGGCCAGGCGCCACTGAGCCTGCCCAGGGCGTTGGCGTGCAGGGGACCGGCTCCGCCGAATCCGACCAGGGCGAAGTCGCGAGGGTCATAGCCCTGCTCCACCGACACCAGGCGCAGCGCACCGAACATCGCCTCGTTGGCGATCTTTACAATACCTTCAGCAGCCTCCATGACTGAGATACCCATGGCGTCCGCCACTTTCTGCACGGCCTTCTCGGAGGCATCGCGGTTGATCTCCATCGCGCCGCCGAGCTGTACGTCGGAGGGCAGGTAACCCAGTACCACGTTAGCGTCACACACCGTCGGCTCTTCACCGCCCTTCATGTAACAGGCAGGACCGGGGACGGCGCCTGCGGATTCAGGACCTACGCGCAGCGCTTTGGTCAGTTCGGGAACAAAGGCAATCGAGCCGCCGCCCGCACCTACGGTGCGCACGTCTACCGATGGCGCACGCACGCGCACATCACCGACAAAGGTCTCACGCCGGACTCGAGCCCGCGCGTTCTGGATCAGTGCCACGTCGGTCGAAGTGCCACCCATATCAAAAGTCAGAATATTTCTGAACCCGGCCTGCTCGCAGAAGAACAGCGCGCCAGTCACGCCACCGGCGGGGCCTGACATCAACAGGTTAACCGGTGAGTCCGCTGCGGCACGGCTGGACGCCAGACCGCCATCGGAACGCAGAATCGACAGATGCGTGTCCTTGCCCAGGCGCTCTTCCAGGGCGTTCTGCAGGTTATCCACATAAATCTGCACTTCCGGACGCACGTAGGAGTTCACCACCGTGGTCTCGGTACGCTCGTATTCCTGCATCTCGGGGACGACTTCGCTGGAGATCGAAATCGGTACGTCGTCAAAAATCTCGAGGGCGATATCACGGGCGCGGGCTTCGTGCTCGCCGTTCATGTACGCATTGATAAAGCAGATGGTCAGCGCCTGGATGCCGCCCTTGGCGCGCAGTTCCTTCAGATCACGACGCAGGGCATCTTCGTCAAGCGGAGTCACCACCGAGCCGTCGGCCGCAAGGCGCTCGGTTGCGCCAATGGTCAGCTCCAGCGGCGCCAGCAGCGGCTTCTTGACATAGCTCACCCAGCCACCCAAACCACCCGGGCAGAACGAGCGCGCTACCTGCAGCGTATCCTCGTAACCCGCCGTGGTAATCAGACCCACCGTCGCACCGCGACCCGTCAACACCGCATTGGTTGCAACGGTCGTGCCGTGCATGACCAGCTTGATGTCACTGGGGGTAATACCCGTCTGCTCGCAGACACGAGCCACACCGTTGAGAACACCTATCGACTGGTCCTCGGGTGTTGACGGCACCTTGGCGGTAAACGTCTCGCCGCTTTGTTCGTTCAACAACAAAAAGTCGGTAAACGTACCGCCGACGTCCACACCCAATCGATAACTCATTTCCTGTCTCCTGCTAGGCCGCGTGGTCGCGACTGATTTTCTGCCAATTGTTGTTGAGCCAATAATGAGATCGACCACCCTGTGGCGACTCCATCAGCTCACTGAGTACCTTCACCGACTCCAGCAAGGCGGGGATATCCACACCGGTATCGAGACCCATTTGCTCGCACATGGAAACCACGTCTTCAGTGGCCACATTGCCCTTCGCTCCCGGGGCAAAGGGGCAGCCGCCGAGTCCACCGGCGGAGCTGTCGAACTGGCGGATACCGCTCTCGATCCCCGCATAAACATTTGCCAGCGCCATGGCGCGGGTATCGTGAAAATGGCAACCCAGAACATCCGTGCCAAACTGCGCCACACATTCATTCATCAGACTGCGTACCGACGCCGGATCCGCGGCACCGATGGTATCGGCGATCACGAGCCGCGCCGGTTCATTGCGCATCAACTGGGCTGCCTGCTCCAGCACCGTTGCCGGTGATACCTTGCCCTCGTAGGGGCATTCAAAAGCGACCGCGAGATAGACATGGATGGCAACGCCATCCTCGCGGGCGCGAACCAAAATATCCTCCGCCATGGTGAAGGTCTCGGCGAGACTTTTGCGGATGTTGTTCTGGTTCATCTGCTCGGTAGCAGAAATAGCAATCGCATGGGTTCGTATACCGGCCTTGAGGGCCAGCTCATACCCCTTCATGTTGGGCACCAGCGCTGAGTACTCGGCGGCCGTCTCTGGAAGCGCTGCAGCGATCTGATCGGTCCCGGCCATCTGCGGCACCGCCTTGGGTGAAACAAAGCTCCCGATTTCGATCTCGGGGACACCGGTCTTGACCAACGACGCAATCAGCCGCTGCCGCTGCTCAACGCTCAGGTGCTTGGGCTGCGCCTGAAGCCCGTCTCTGGCCGACACTTCCTTGATAATAATCCGCTCAGTCATACATTCCTCCCGGGGCCCTAAAGGGACACTACGCCGGATTGCTTGGCAAAAAACGAGCCATAGTGTACCCGATGAACTATTGAAAAATTCATGATTGAAGTCGTGTTTAAGCGCGGGAATTGGCCAGCTGAATGCGTCCACCGGCGATTTTTTCGGGCTCGAGATCGATAATTCGCCAATCGGAGACGCCCGCGCGTGGCGCCTCAGAGGTCAGCGCGCCGCCACCGCTGACCACCTGCTTCATGGACTCCTCGATGTCATCGGTCGTCAACGATAACAGGAACAGCCCCTCGCCCTGCTCGGCCAAAACCCGCGCAGGCTCGCCTTCGGCGGTGGGCATTACCAGCACCAGATAGGATTCACCGATTCGGAAACGCGCCGTTTCAACGCCTCTTCCCGGAAGGCGTTCGTATTCGGGCTCTGGCAGTCCAAGCTGTGCCCGATACCGCGCAACCGCGTCATCCAGGTCGCGGACCAGCAGGTTAATGTGGTGTATGCCCTTAATCATTGAAGTGCCTTGAGTCCGGCAACAGTCGTATGGGAGACCGTCGGTTTTTCCATTTGAAAAGCGATTCGTGGCGACCGCGCTTACGTAGTATTCATCGCTTGATATGCCTACTATCGACCTTTGGATTCGAAGAGGGGTCGCATTTTATGAGAACGCTGGAGCGAAGTGATCAGGGATTGGGTGCCAAACCGGCGCTGGTGGTGATCGACGTGGTGAATGGCTTTACCGATGAACAATGCCCCCTGGGCGCGAAGGCGGATACGGTCGTCGACGCCAATGTGGCATTGATGAACGCCTTCCACGATGCCAACTTGCCGGTCTTTCTCACCACCGTTATTTACCGAAGTCCCGACCAGGCACAGGTCTTCAGGGCGCGACTACCCGCTCTGGAGTGCCTGACTCCCGACTCGCATTGGGTTGAATACGATCCTCGATTACCGATTGCCGAAACCGACATCTCGATAGAAAAAGTGCACGCCAGCGGATTCCATGGCACCGATCTGGATAAGCAGCTGCGCGCCCGGGGCGTCGACTCACTGGTGGTCACAGGACTGACGACCAGTGGCTGTGTTCGCGCCACCGTCGTCGACGGGCTGCAAAACAATTATCGCGTTGTTGTCCCCGAGGAGGCGGTGGGCGACCGGAATCCTGACGCCCATGCGGCTAATCTCTACGACATGAATGCGAAATACGCCGACGTGCTATCCCTGTCAAAAACGCTGGAAGCGCTGGCTGCGCTGCGGCAATCGGCCGCCTGAGCCACTGCCCGCAGTGGACCGGGCTGGAGCTCCCGCGCCGGAACAGTCAGTGCTTCGATTGCTCGAAAGCCGCTTGTTGCTCCGGCGTCGCCTCGGTCTGGTATTTGGCCTTCCATTCCTCGTAAGGCATTCCATAAACCCGTTCTCGGGCGTCGTCGTAAGTCACCGACTGGCCGTGCTCTTCGGCAGCGGCCACATACCATTTAGACAGGCAGTTGCGGCAGAATCCGGCCAGATTCATTAGGTCGATATTCTGTACGTCCTTTCGACTGTCCAAATGGTCGAGCAAACGCCGAAAAACCTGTGCTTCGATAGCCTGTTGATCACTCATTGTCGATCTCCTCTGTACGGTCTGGATAGCGCTCGGCTATCAATTGTTCAATGATCTTCTCCTGCCCCGGAAAACGCCAGGCCAGATCACTGAATTGATGCGGCGAATACCAGCCCGCACTGTCTATTTCCTGCGCACGCAGCACCTTCGGTGTTGCATTTTGCTCATCGATGGGATCGCACCAGTACAGGTGAAAGCCATTATCGAAGCGCTGGCTCAGTTCGCCCGCGACGACCTCGATACCGGCCTCCTCCCAGGTTTCGCGCTCAGCACCACACTGGGCCGACTCACCGGGATCGACGCTCCCCCCCGGAGGACCAAAACCCACATTCTTACTTGAGATCAATAGCACACCCTGCTCGGCGACCACGAGGCATCCGGCACTGGGCGCCGCGTTGGCTTTTCCCGAAAAGTGGCAGGGCGGCATTGATGTACAACCCACCATTAACAGGGCCAGCAGCACCAAAAGGCTAGTTCTCATAGAGTAATTCTACATTGTCGTTACCCAGCGTTCCCCGCAAATCATCGAGTAATGAATCGGTGGGAGTGACCTGCCATTGAGAACCGAGTCGAATTCGGGCCTGCCCCAGGGGTTGCTGATAGTCGATGCAAATCGGACACTCACCGCCTCTGTATTTGAGCAGTAGCTCTCTCAGCGACTGACGCAAACCGCTGTCGAGCTGCGCCCGATCCATTCGAACCAGCATGGCAGTGATACGCCCCTCTCGGGCCTGCTCCAACGATCGAACCGATTTCACGCGCAAATTGAGACCACCACTGAACTCATCGGTCTGCAGGCGCCCCTCCAGCAGGACAATTCGATCCTTCTCAAGCAATTCGCGATTTTCGCTGTAAATATCGGCAAAAACGGTGGCTTCGATCTGCCCTGATCCATCGTCGATCCCCAGTACAGCCAAAACCCCCCGCTGGGTGCGGATCGTACGCACCGAAACAATAAGCCCTGCCACCGTGGCGCTGTTATCCGCCTGTAAATCACGAATACGGCGACTGGCAAATTTTCGCACCTCGGCCTCGTATTCCTCCATAGGGTGCCCGCTTAGAAAGCTGCCAATACTTTCTTTTTCACCGTTCAGTAGTCGTTTGGATGACCACGGACGGGCATTGCGATGGTGCTCGTAGGGATCGTGTCGATGGCCTGCAGCGAGTACATCGCCGAACAAATCACCCATACCCGCCGCGGTATTATTCGCCGCCTGCTCGGCCGCTCGCAGGGCGTCCTCGACCGCAGACATCATTATCCAGCGCTCGACCCCTAACCCATCGAGTGCGCCACTGTTAATCAGCGCTTCGATGGCGCGTCGATTGACTTTGCGTGGGTCAGTGCGGTCGCAAAATTCAAACAGGTCAACAAAGGGGCCCGCGTTACGCGCCGCAAGAATGCTCTCTACGGGGCCCTCGCCCAGCCCCTTGATGGCACCGAGACCGTAAATGATTTCTCCGCGGTCGTTGACGGAAAAAGCGTACTCACCTTCATTCGCATCGGGGGGGCGAACGGTAATGCCCAACTGCTTACATTCGTCCCGGAGCGTAATCAGCTTGTCTGTATTATCAAGCTCGGAACTCATAACCGCTGCCATGAATTCCGCGGGATAATGGGCTTTGAGCCAGGCGGTTTGATAGGACACCAACGCATATGCCGCTGAGTGGGACTTGTTGAATCCATAGCCCGCAAACTTTTCTACCAGATCAAAGATGCGTGTCGCCAGATCAGGGTCAATACCCTTTCGGCTGGCTCCCTCGGCGAAGACCGATCGCTGCTTCGCCATCTCCTCGAGCTTTTTCTTACCCATCGCGCGTCGAAGCAGGTCAGCGCCGCCCAGCGTATACCCGGCCAGCTCCTGGGCGATCTGCATGACCTGTTCCTGATACAGAATAATGCCGTACGTGGGTTCCAGTATCGGCTGCAACACCGGGTGCTGGTATTGCGCGTCAGGGTAAGACACCTGTTCGCGCCCGTGCTTGCGATCAATAAAATTATCGACCATGCCCGATTGCAGGGGCCCCGGACGAAACAGCGCCACCAGCGCAATGATGTCTTCGAAACAATCGGGTTTCAGGCGCTTGATCAGCTCCTTCATACCGCGACTTTCCAATTGAAATACCGCGGTGGTTTCAGCCTGTTGCAGGACCTTGAAAACCGCGGGGTCATCTAGTGGCAGGGTCGAAATATCAAGCTTGGCTTCACCCTCGCGCGCCCGCCGCTCATCGATCATGCGGACGGCCCAGTCGATGATGGTCAGCGTCCGCAGGCCGAGGAAGTCAAACTTCACCAGGCCCGCCTCTTCGACGTCATTCTTGTCGTATTGGGTAACGACTCCGCCGCCCTCCTCATCGCAGTACAGCGGAGAGAAGTCGGTCAACCGCGATGGGGCGATGACTACACCACCGGCGTGCTTACCGACGTTGCGGGTCGCCCCCTCGAGTTGCACGGCCATGTCCCAGATTTCCTGGGCGGCGCTATCCTCACGAAGCAGATCCTTTATGGCATCTTCCTGCCGCAACGCCTTTTCCAGCGTCATGCCCACCTCAAAGGGGATGAGCTTGGACATCTTGTCAGCGAGACCAAAAGGCTTATCCTGCACGCGAGCCACGTCTCGAACGACCGCCTTGGCGGCCATGGTGCCAAATGTGATGATCTGGGAAACCGCTTCGCGACCGTACATATCCGCGACGTAATCGATCACCTCATCCCGGCGGTCCATGCAGAAATCAACATCGAAGTCGGGCATGGATACCCGCTGCGGGTTCAGAAAGCGCTCAAACAGTAAATCATAGGTCAGTGGATCAAGATCGGTAATCTCCAGTGCATAGGCCACCAGCGACCCGGCGCCCGATCCTCGACCCGGGCCCACGGGAATCCCCTGCTGCTTGGCCCAACGAATAAAATCCATCACCACCAGGAAATAACCGGGGAAACCCATCTCATTGATGATCTTGAGCTCAAAATCGAGCCGCTCCTGATAGGGTGCCGGATCCGGGTTGCCCAGGGCGCGAAGCCGTACCGCCAGACCTTCGTTAGCGAGGTGGGCGAGAAAACTCTCGGTGGAGTGTTCTTCCGGAACCGGGAAATTGGGTAGAAACGGCTCTCCCAGGCGGATACTCACCGAGCAACGGCGTGCAATCTCTACCGTATTCTCAATGGCTTCCGGAATATCAGAGAACAGCGCCGCCATTTCCTCGGCGCTGCGTAAAAACTGCTTTTCGGAGTAGTCACGAGGACGCCGGGGATCGTCGAGAGTTCGCCCCTCGCCAATGCACACCCGCGCTTCATGGGCCTCGAACTCAGAAGGCGTCAGGAAGCGAACGTCGTTGGTTGCCACCACGGGGCAGTCCAGCTCGGCGGCGAGCGCTACCGCCGCATGGATATAATCCTCCTCTCCAGGTCTTCCCGTACGCTGCAGTTCGATATAGAACCGATCAGGAAAGTCGCGCTGATAATCGATCAGCGCCTGCCGGGCTTCTTCGGGATGCTGAAGCAGTAGCAACTGCCCGACATGGCCCAGCCGCCCTCCTGACAGCGCGATCAGGCCCTCGGCGTGATCACCCAACCAGGCGCGCTGTACCGAAGCCCGACCATGATGCTGCCCATCGCGCCACGCCCGGGTAATCAGGGTCGTCAGGTTTTGATAGCCGGTCTCATCCTGCGCGAGTAAGCAGAGACTGTGGTGTCGATCGGGATCATCCGGATCAACAACCCAAAAATCCGCGCCGACTATCAATTTTATACCGGCGCTGGCCGCCGCCTTATAGGCTTTTATTAGCCCATAGAAATTAGTGAGATCAGTTATCGCGACCGCAGGCATTTTAGCGGCGGCCAGCGCACTCATTAATGGCTTGATTTTTACAAGACCATCGACCAGCGAATACTCGGTGTGCAACCTGAGGTGAACAAACGACGTCATGGTTATACGCTAGCGTCTGCGGACAGGTCGAGCAAGCGCCGCACCGGCGCAAAGCTACGGCGATGGATGGGCGTTACCCCCAAGCTCGCCAGAGCCTCGAGGTGGGCGCGAGTGGGATACCCCTTGTGCTGCGCGAAACCATAGCCCGGATACTGCTCATCCAGCGCGATCAACTCCTCATCCCGCTGTACTTTGGCAATAATCGAGGCAGCCCCGATGGCGGGCTCAATACCATCGCCACCCACCACGGGTTCGGATCGATAGTCCCAGCGTGGAAGCCGGTTACCATCAACCAGAATAAAATCAGGCCTCAGCGACAAACCCTCGACGGCTCGAGTCATCGCCAACAGGGATGCCTCGAGAATATTCAGCCGGTCAATTTCGTCGACAGAGGCACGACCGATACTCCAGCAACAGGCTTCAGCTTTGATCTGTACAGCCAGTTGTGCCCGACGTTTAGGGGACAGTTTTTTTGAATCGGTAATGCCTGCCGGGGATACATCACCCAGAATCACGGCTGCCGCGACAACATCGCCCGCCAGTGGACCTCGACCCACCTCATCAACACCGGCCACCCTCTGCCCCGATCGCTCATCAAACAGGTTCGCAACCTTCATCGACTCAGCAAACCCTCCAGAGCATCGGCGGCACGAGGCGCAAAATCAGCGCCAATCCGCTCTGCCAGCTCCTCAAAAACAGGCACCTGGGTTTGGTCGCCCTCCGCCAGAATACCCATGATGGCGTCCGCTATCGCCGACGGCGTCGCCGCATCCTGTAATAACTCAGGGACGATTTCCCGGTCGGCAAGAATATTCGGCAAGCCAACAAATCGAGTAATCGCCATACGGGACAAGACCTGCCAGGACACCGCACCTAATCGATAGGCAATCACCATGGGTCGTCGAAGCAGCATGGCCTCGAGTGTTGCCGTCCCCGACGCCAGCAGCACCGAATCGGCAGCCACCATCGCCAGTCGACCCTGGGCTTCAATGACCTCTACAGGAAGATCAACACCTTCCAGCACCGCCATGATCTGCTCGCGCCGATGGGGGCTCGCCGCTGGAATGACGAAGCGAAGCGCAGGATTGACCTGTACCAGGCGCAGCATGGCCTCTTTAAACAAGGGCATGAGCATTCGCACCTCGGCGGCGCGGCTGCCGGGCATCACCGCAACTACCGTATCGTTATCGGCAAAACCGAGACGAATTCGGGCGGTCGCCTTATCGGGTAATAGCGGGAGTTCCTCAATCAGTGGATGACCCACACAGACTGCAGGGATACCGGCCTGCTCGTAAATGGGGACCTCAAAGGGGAGAAGGCACAGCATCAGATCGACGGCTTCCGCGATACGCCGAATCCGCCCCGGGCGCCACGCCCACACCGACGGGCTGACCAGATGGGCGGTAGTCATCCCGGATCGACGCAATTTGCGCTCGAGAGTTAGATTGAAATCCGGGCTATCGATACCCAAAAACAGATCGGGCCGGAGGGCAATTTGCTGGTTGTAGACGGCCTGACGGATGCGCAACAGTTCAGGTAGACGTTTGAGTGGCTCTATCAGACCCATCACCGACAGACGATCCATGGGCACCAGCGAATGAAGCCCCTGGGCCGCCATTAAATCTCCGCCAATACCGCTCACTGCCATCTGAGTATGTCGCTGCGCCAGTTCCTGCAAGACGGCGGCACCGAGAATGTCGCCTGAGGCTTCACCGGCCAGCACGCCGATATTGAGTGCCCCCTCCGGCACTAGCGAACGATGCCGCGCTCTGAGTTGCGCAGAGAATCGATAAGCAACTGTATCTCGGGCGTCTGGGAGACCATGTTTTCCAGCCGCTCAATAGCCACGTCCAGTGTGAGGCCCTGACGATAGATAATCTTGTAGGCGCGGCGAATTTCATTGATGGCATGACTGCCAAACCCGCGCCGGCGCAAACCCTCCAGATTTATGGTCTTGGCTTGTGCAGGACTACCGGCAACCGTCACGTAAGCGGGAACATCCTTACCAATAGCGGTACCCATGCCACTGAAACTATGGGCTCCCAGCTTGCAGAACTGGTGCACCAGGGTGTAGCCGCTCAGGATCGCCCAATCGCCGACCACGACATGCCCGGCCAGCGCCGCGTTGTTGACGAGAATGGTATTGTCGCCCACCACACTGTCATGGCCGATATGGACGTAGGCCATAATCAGGTTTTTATTACCGATCAGGGTTAGCGATTTATCCTGCACCGTACCGCGGTGAATGGTGACGTTCTCGCGGATGACATTGTCATCACCAATATGCAGTTCAGTAGGCTCGTTGCGATACTTGAGATCAGGGGTGGCCTCACCCACAGTGGAGAACTGGTAAATATGGTTGCGCTTGCCGATTCGCGTGGGACCGCGCACCACCACATGGGGCTCTATAATCGTGCCCTCGTCGATGATCACCCCGGGGCCGATAAAGCTCCAGGGGCCCACCTCAACCGAGTCAGCGATCTCCGCGGTAGGATCGACAATGGCGGTCGGGTGAATCACCGATCAGCGGTCCGCGCATAAAATGGTTGCCGACGCGCACAGCGCGCCGTCGACCCGCGATTCCACTTCGAACTTCCAAATCCCCCGGCGCTCACCCAGAACCTTGGCAAACAGATGCACCCTGTCCCCGGGAACACAGGGGCGCTTGAAGCGAAGTTTATCCGCGCCGACAAAATAGTAGATGGAGCCGTCCGCAGGGGTTTTACCCATGGTTTTGAAACCCAGAATACCCGCCGCCTGCGCCATCGCCTCGACGAGTAAAACGCCCGGGAAGACCGGCTCATCCGGGAAGTGCCCGTCGAAAAAGGGCTCATTGATCGACAAATTCTTATAGGCTTCGATCGATACTCCCGGTTCCAGAGCGACTACTCTGTCAACCAAAAGGAAGGGGTATCGATGCGGCAGATGCTCCCGAATTTCGCCTATGTCCATGATCATCGATCTCACTCCTTGGATTTTTTACACGGGGGCTCTTGTAACGGAACCAACTTTTCAAGCTCCGCCACGCGCTTTGCGAGTGCGTCGAGCTGCTCAAGGCGAAGCGCACTTCTCGACCATTGTTTCAGGGGCTGCAAACTCGTTCCGGAGCCGTAATGCCCAGGCTCCGTTACCGATCGGGTCACCCGACCCTGGCCCCCGATATGCACATTGTCGACTAGCTCTACGTGATCTCCGACCCCAACCTGCCCCGCCAGGGTGCAGTTTTCGCCGATAACCGTACTGCCGGCAATACCCACGCAGGCGGCAATCGCCGTATTCCTGCCAATCCGCACGCCGTGGGCGATATGTACCTGGTTGTCAATAATGACCCCATCGGCGATCTCCGTGTCGTGTAAGGCACCGCGATCGATCGCGGTACAGGCACCTATTTCAACGCGATCGCCGATCCGAACCGAGGCCAACTGCAGAATCTTCTGCCAGCCATCCGGACTGGGGGCAAAGCCGAATCCATCGGATCCGATAACGGCGTTGGACTGTACAAGGCAACATTCGCCAATGGTGACGTGATGATGCAGCACGACACCGGGACGCAGCTGGGTACCCGCACCCAGAGTCACCCCCGGACCCACCACGCAATTGGCACCTATCCATACGTCGTCACCCAATTGCACATCGGCATCAATCACGCTGCCGGCATCGATGGTCACATTGCGACCCAGCGTCGCCGAGGATGAGACCGTGGCACCGGGATCAATATCGCCTGACGGTACGGGACGATTATCAAAGAGCCAGCTGGCGCGGGAAAAACTCAGGTAAGGATTATCGCTGAGCACCGCATCGCCCGACCAGGCATCGAGCCAGTCCGGATGAATAATCACAACCCCGGCCTCGGTGGTATTCAGCTGGTCCAGAAACTTCTTTTGCGCAACAAAACTGATGTGGCGGGGTCCCGCACGATCCAGAGGGGCCAATCCGTCAATTTCTCGATCGGCGTCTCCCCTGAAGTCGAGCTCGAGCCGCGCCGCGATGTCGCGCAGAGCTGTCACGCCTACTGGGGCGGTAACTGGTTGAGCTTATCGGTTACCTTGGCCGTGATGCTGTAACTGAGGTCAGCGTGGATTACCGTCTGCTGCTGAAGCAGGAGTCCGATCTGCTCGGTCTCGATAATGGTGCGCAGTACCTCGCGAGCACTCGGCGCCAATTCCTGAAACACGCGCTGGGCATTTTGCTGCTGCATGGCCTGCAGCTTCTTGGCCACATATTCGATGTCCGATTGCTTGCTCGCCAGTTTCTGCCGTGCAGCCACCCGCTGGTCCTCACTCATCGCCTCCTGATCGCGCTGGAAGTTTGCGACCAATTCATCGAGCTCCTTCTTCAGCGAATCAAACTCCTGCTTGTCCGACATGAAGTCCTCATTACTTTCAAACTCGGCTAGCCGCTGCTGCGCATAATCCGTCTGCAAAATGGCCTCTTCGAGGTTGACCACGGCCACTTTTCCCTGCGCTACAGCAATCACGGGCAGGCAACACAGTAAGGCGGCGGCCGCCAGTTTGTTCATCGTCTTCACAATAACCTCCCAGTTATATGATTTTAAAATCCACGTCCGAGCGTAAACTGAAATGTCTCACGCCGGTCAATCTCACTGGCATTGAGCGGCTTGGCCAGACTAAATGTCATGGGCCCAAAGCCTGATAGCCAGGTCACACCAATACCGACAGAGTAACGCAGCTCAGCCACATCTACATCGAAACAGTTAACTTGATTCACAGTGCAATTGGTGTTGAACACGTTACCGGCATCGAGGAACAAGGCGGAGCGGAGCGACCGCTGATCCTTGATAAACGGTAATGGGAACAGAATCTCAGCACTACCCTCCATCAGCACGTTACCGCCGAAGGGCTGCGGTCTGCGCTGGTTGACTTCCTGCACCACGATCTTGCCGGTTTCGGGATCAACCACGTAACCGAACTGATCACCGTTGGGCCCTCCCTGCTCAAGGGGCACTCCATTTTCATCAATTTCAGTGATCGGTCGATCAACAATATAGTTGATCGGCGGCGTGCTCCTCGGACCAAGCGTATTGACCTCAAACCCCCTCACCGAACCAAACCCACCGGCGAAGAAGTGCTGGAAGAACGGCAGTGTCGTGGTGTCGCCATAGCCATCGCCGTAACCCAACTCCGTTCTCAGATGAAGGGTAAAGGGACCGTAGATCGGGAAATAAACCTCCCCCCGGTAAGTCAGCTTGAAAAACTCCAGATCTGACAACGCGGGCACTGAAACCTCCAGAGCCAACGACTGGGAGGCGCCTCGCGTCGCAAGCTGACCGCGGTTCAGTGTTGACTGCAGCCAGGAGCCTGTCGCCGTCCAGTTGAGGAATTGGTCTCCGTTTTCATCGAGGAAGCCGGGCTCCGGGGGCGGCGACAACGCGGACGGAGAGAGTTCCTCCAGTGGCAACAGGAACTCCGCTGCCGAATAGGTACCGTCCGCAAGCCGCTGTGACTCGTAGAAATCGAACACCCCGTCCTGCAGCCTTGGGCTTGCTCGAATCTCCTGTACGGCGAAGTCACCGGTCGTGATCTTGGTGTCCGATGCGCCGAAGGAGAAGCCGAGACGCTGTGTCTCGCTGATCGGATAACCAAAGTTCAGAGACGCGCCGAAGGTATCGGTGGTGTAGCTCGCGACATTGATTTCAGACAGGTCCGTCTTGCGAAAGAACACACTGAAACCGCGGCTTACCCCGTCTTCGGTAAAGTAGGGATTGGTGTAATTAAACGAGGCCGAGTCCTGAAATCGAGAGGAGTTGATATTCACACCCACGCGCCGGCCGGAACCCAAAAAATTATTCTGCGTGAGGTTCAAACCAAGAATCAGACCCGCGTCCTGGGCGAAACCAACACTACCGCCAATGCTCCCGAAAGACTGTTCCTCCACTGTAAAATCGACATCAATCAAGTCATCGGTACCGGGTACTTCCTTGGTTTCAACCGTAGCCGTCTTGAAAAAGCCGAGTCGTTCGAGTCGGATCCGCGACTGTTCTATGTCAGCCGCTGACGCGGGAGACGCCTCCATCTGACGCATTTCACGTCGCAGGACATCGTCGGCGGTGCGCATATTTCCGGTGAAATTAATACGGCGAACGTAGGTGCGCTTACCGGGGTCCACGAAAAATTTAATAGCCACTGTGGACCCTTCTTCGCCGATTTCGGGAATACCGGTCACCTTGGCAAAGTTATAGCCCTCATTACCCAACCTGCGGGTCAAATAATCTTCTGTGGTGGTTACCAATGCCTGGGAATAAATCATGCCTTCACGAATCAGCAGGTAACGACGCAGATCCTCCTCTGGCAACACCAGATCGCCGGATAAGCCCACATCCGTAATCGTAAACTGCTCACCTTCGCTGATGTTGGCCGTAATAAAGACCTCTTCCTTATTGGGCGATACGGCCACCTGAGTCGAATCGATGCTGAACTCCAGATAGCCCCGGTCGAGATAATACGAAGTGAGTGCCTCCAGGTCAGAGGTCAACTTTTCCTTGGAATATTTATCATCGCTGGTGAAAAACGACAGCCAGCCGGTCGTCTTCAGAACAAAAATCTCCGCGAGTTCCTCATCATCGAAGATCGAATTACCGACCACATTAATATGGCTGATTGACGCCACCGTGCCCTCGTTCACATCGATAGCGATGGAAACGCGGTTCCTCGGCTCCGGAATCACTTCGGTGTCGATGGTGGCGTCGTAACGCCCCTGCAGCACGTACTGCCGCTGCAATTCTAACTGCATACCCTCAAGGGTTGAGCGCTGGAACACCTGGCCAATGGCCAAGCCCGCGCCTTTGAGGCCATCGAGCAGCGCCTCGGTCTCAATGGCCTTGTTCCCATCGATATTGATTTCGCTGATGCTGGGCCGCTCCACAACGGAGACCACCAAAACATCACCATCACGTCCGATACTGATGTCATCGAAGTTACCGGTAGCAAACAGATTTTTGGCGGCTGCGCGGACCGCCAGACCATCAACAACATCCCCCACGCCCACCGGCAGCACAGCGAAGACACTCCCCGGGGATATACGCTGCAAACCCTCAACGCGAATATCCGCGACCGTAAACGGTGAAGCCTGGGCACGCGCTCCGGGAGACAGGACGGTCAGTAGTGCCAATAACAGCAGCGTAAACACCGTTGAACAAACCGATACGCCTTTTATAGGTGCCATTCGCATGATCAGAAATAATCTCCGCAGGACAAGCGAGCCGTCATTGGGTGGTCTCGGTTTACCGGCGCTGAGGGCAAGTCGCACCGACACCAGAGTAATGGGCGGAGGGCCTCGACCCGGGTCACAGAGTGCCTCATAACCGCACCACGTCATTATACAACGCAAACACCATCAGGCTCAGCACCATTGCCAGTCCCACCTGATAGCCCGCCGCCTGAATACGCTCGGGAACCGGTCGGCCCAGTAACGCCTCGATGCCATAAAAAAGCAAATGCCCGCCATCAAGCACCGGGATCGGCAGCAAGTTCAGTGCTCCCAGGGAAATAGACAACAACGCCAGAAACCCCAGCCAGGAATCCAGGCCCGATTCGGCGGTGCTTGCGGCGACCTGGGCAATGGTAATGGGCCCCGACAGGTTCTTGGGTGAAATCAAACCCTGAAGCATTTTTCCAATGGACTCAAAGGTAAAAAGGGTCAGATCCGAAGTCCGACCCAGTGCCGCCCAGAGGGCCTCTATCGGGCCGCGATCAAAGACCCGCACCATCGATTCCGGAAGCGTCGGGACCACCACCGACATACCTACAGAGCCCATCGTCTGCCCATCGACCTGCTTGGTTTCGGGCGTCACAACCACAGCAACTTCAATACCCTCGCGGATGACATCAACCGCTATTCGTTCGCCGGGCCTGCTGCGAACATAATCGACCCATTCAGACCAGGTCGGCATGGGAGTGCCGTCGGCACGAATCACGAGATCGCCGGAGATGAATCCCGCGGTCTCGGCAGCGCCCCCCACAATCACCTCATCGATCAATGGCACCACGGTGGGCCGCGCCAGGGTTAAGCCCAGTCCGGCAACCGGGTCGGGCGCCTCGCTACCGACGAGCCAACGGTCCAGCTCAGCCGAGGATTCATAAACCACATCCGAATCGGGGTACTTCGCGGCAATCCGTATATCTCCGGAATCCCCCAGTCGATCGAGAAGCCGCATCGTAAGCGCAGCGGCGGTTGGGGTTTCGCGCCCATCAATCGCAACAATCTCCTGGCCCACTTCGACTCCCGCATAAAACGCAGGCGAGTCGGGCTCGACGTCGGCGATAAGCGGCACCAGGCCAGTTTCGCCGCGCAGAAACAGAAACCAGAACACCGCGATAGCGAGTAAAAAATTGGCAATAGGGCCCGCGGCAACAATAGCGATGCGCGCCCAGACCGACTGGCGGTTGAACGCTTCGCTCAACTGATCAGCGGGTACGTCACCCTCCCGTTCATCGAGCATGCGCACATAGCCACCGAGTGGAATCACGCTGAGTGTGTACTCGGTACCACTGGCATCACGGGTTTTGAATAACGGGAAACCAAATCCCACGGAGAAGCGAAGGACACGAACACCGCAGCGGCGAGCCACCCAAAAGTGGCCGAACTCGTGGAAAGACACCAGAACGCCGAGGGTCACCAGTGCAATGGCGATTGTCTGTAACAGTTCCATCAACGTCCCGCCGCTCGACGATCGGTTCTCGCGAGCATCTCACCCACTACATCCGAAGCCGCGTCTCTCGCACGTCCATTCAGGACCTCGACCGCATCAAGCGAATCGGGCTCGTCCGCCGTGATGGCCTCGAGACAGACCTCGATTACCCGGTCGATGTCAGTAAAACGAATCCCTCCCTCCAGGAACGAACTTACCGCCACCTCGTTGGCCGCGTTGAGCACGCACATTCCCCCCGGTACCTTAATGGCCTCCTGAGCCAGGCGCAGGCAGGGGAAAGCAGAGGTATCGGGCGCCTCAAAGTCAAGCTGGCCTACGGACACAAGATCCAGGGACTGAACCCCCGCGTCGATCCGGTCCGGCCAGGACAAACCGTAGGCGATGGGTGTTCGCATGTCAGGATTACCCAATTGCGCCAGCACTGATCCATCGCGATAGCGAATCAGCGAGTGAATCACGCTCTGGGGGTGCACCACGACCTCGATTTGCTCGGGCGAACGATCAAAAAGCCAACAGGCTTCCGCCAGTTCCAGCCCCTTATTCATCAGCGTTGCAGAATCCACCGAAATCTTTCGACCCATCGACCAGTTGGGATGGGCGCAGGCCTGATCGGGAGTGACGCTGGTTAATTGCTCACGAGACCAACCACGGAAGGGACCACCCGACGCGGTCAGCAGTATCTTTTCCACCGATTGCACATTGGTCCGGGCCAGGGGATCCGCGGGCAAACACTGGAACATGGCGTTATGCTCACTGTCGATAGGCAGCAGCGCAGCGCCCCCATCCCGCACGGCGCGCATGAACACGGCACCGGCAGCAACCAGCGCCTCTTTATTCGCCAGCAGTAAACGTTTACCCGCTCGCGCCGCGGCAAGTGCAGGCCTGAGACCCGAGAAGCCGACAATCGCTGCCATGACCGAGTCCACTTCGGGGTCGGCGCACAGCGTTACCATCGCCTCGATGCCGGCATACACCGTGGTATCACTCACGCCATGCAAGGCCGTCTGCAGCCTTGAGGCGGAGTCACTGTCGGCCATAACCGCAAAGCGCGGCTCGTACTGCGTACAGATACCGATCATGGCCTCGACCGAGGTATTGGCCGTCACTGCATACAGACGATAGCGGTCAGGATGCCTGCCCAGAACGTCGAGGGTGCTGGAACCGATGGAGCCTGTTGCTCCCAAAAGAACGACGTTTTGCACCATCTAAAAGCCCACAAGAACCAGCGAGAGCGCAAATATCGGGGCGGCCCCGCAAATGCTGTCGAGGCGATCGAGCAGCCCACCGTGACCGGGGAGCAGGGTTCCGGAGTCCTTCACCGCGCATTCGCGTTTCACCATACTGACCGTCAGATCACCTAATACTGAGGCTCCTGCGGTGGCCAATCCAATAATAATGATCGATTCGATACCGATATGGGTATACGCCTTGGGCAGGTTCAGCGCGACGACGACGGCCACCACAATCACGCAGGCAAGCCCTCCCCAGAGGCCTTCCCAGGTTTTGCCGGGACTCACCGACGGTGCCAGCTTGTGCTTGCCAAATGATCGGCCTGTAAAAAAGGCGCCTATATCCGCCGAGGCAACGACAATGACCATTAGCACGAGCAAAATCGCCCCGTGTTGAAGCGTCATTAAATAGACGACGGCCAGCCACGCGAAGCCCAGTACCGCCCACCCCATCAACGTCCGAACAGCCGGGTGCCGCCAGAAGCGTGCGGTTCCAGGAAAACTCTCGACGAACAGCAGATAAACACACCACATCAGCCCCGCGCTCCCGAGGAAGGGCTGCACATCGCTGGCCGTGGGTTTCCCACCGAGATCGACCCAAAACCAAAGGCTCACGGTCAGCATGAGCAGCAATACACTATAAAACGTGCGCAACATCGGACGGGTCCAGCCGGCCAGGGCCGCCCACTCCCAGGCGCCGGCTGCCGCGACCAGTGCGAAGAAGAGCGCCAGCAATGGCAGCGGCAAATAGATGACGGCTGAGAGAAAAAGGGCTACCAGCACCAGCGCAGTGAGTACGCGTTTCCTAAGCACGGTGGCTATCTCCCAGTCGACGCCCATCGTGACCATCAGCGTTCTTTCGCACCCCAAAACGACGCTCGCGACGCTGGTAATCGGCGATCGCCGCGTCGAGGGTTGTTTCATCAAAATCTGGCCACAGCGTATCGGTGAAAAAGAATTCGGAATAGGCCAGATGCCACAGCAGGAAGTTCGACATTCGCTGCTCACCGGCGGTTCTGATGCATAGATCCGGCGGTGGCAGATCGGACAGGGACAACTGGGACTCCAGCGTTTCCTCGTTGATCTGGTCGGGCTGCAGGCTCCCTGCCTGAACACTCTCAGCGAGCTGGCGGGCGGCACTGGCAATATCCCAGCGGCCGCCATAATCCAGTGCCAGCACCAACGTCGCATTGGTATTGTCGGCGGTCGCCGCCTCAGTCACCTCAAAAAGACGTCGCAAACGCGGGCTAAAACGGTCTCGACGACCCACAATACGCAGTCGGATACCATCGCGCTGAAGTTTCTCCAACTCCGAGCGCAGGTAACGATAGAGCAGCGCCATTAGCGCCCTGACCTCGGCCTCCGGCCGGCCCCAGTTCTCGCTACTGAAGGCGAACAGTGTCAACACCTCCACGCCTTTCTTCTCGCAGGCCTCCATTACCGCGCGCACGACTTCGACACCAGCGCGATGGCCGAGATGACCGGCAATTCCCTGACGGACCGCCCAACGGTTATTGCCATCCATAATGATGGCAATATGCCTGGGGATCGAGGGAGCCTGTATGGGGGAATTCACGCTAAAGAGGTCTCTGGGCAGCCTGCCGCCTCAGATTTCCATGAGATCCGATTCTTTCTCGGACAGTTTTTTCTCAATTTTGGCGACAAAACCGTCGGTCAGCTTCTGGATCTGCTCTTCGCCGCGGCGTTGCTCATCCTCAGAAATTTCCTTTTCCTTCTCGAGCTCCTTGAGCATTGCCATGGCGTCGCGACGGGCATTGCGCACGGAAACCCGGGCAGACTCTGCCTCGCTGCGAGCCTGTTTGATGTAGCCCCTACGGGTCTCCTCGGTCAGCATTGGCATGGGAATACGAATCACATCCCCCGCCGACGACGGATTGAGACCAAGATCCGAGCGCATGATCGCTTTCTCAATATCTGGCGTGGTCGACTTGTCAAAGGCGACAACGGTAAGCGTTCGTGCATCCTCAACATTGATGTTAGCCAACTGAATCAACGGTGTATCTGCGCCGTAATACTCAATCCGGATGCTGTCGAGCAGACTCGGATGCGCGCGGCCCGTCCGGATCTTGTTGAAATTATGGTCGAGGGCCTCCAGCGACTTTTCCATGCGCTCTTCGGCGTCGCTTTGAATATCGTCAAGCATGAGAATCATCTCCGAAAAATGCGTTAAATGGGGTGGGCGTCACGGCGTCGATCGTTCTCATTGAATCAGAGTGCCCTCGGTGCCACCGCGGACAATACTCAACAGCGCACCCCGCTCTGCCATATCAAACACCCGTACCGGCATGTCGTGATCGCGGCAGAGACAGATGGCGGTCAGATCCATGACTTCCAGCTTTTTGTCGAGGACTTCGTCGTAGGTAAGCTGGTCAAACTTGATCGCCTCCGGGTTTTTCATGGGGTCGGTATCGTAGACACCATCAACCTTGGTTGCCTTGAGTACGACGTCGGCATCAACTTCGATCCCGCGCAGGCATGCCGAGGAGTCGGTGGTGAAAAAAGGATTCCCAGTGCCCGCAGAAAAGATGACGACATCGCCATTACTGAGAGCACGAATCGCCTTGCGACGGTCATAGTGGTCGACGACACCACTCATTGGAATGGATGACATCACCTGTGTCGCAATATTGGAGCGCTCAAGCGCATCGCGCAACGCAAGCGCGTTCATAACCGTTGCCAACATGCCCATGTGGTCGCCGGTCACCCTATCGAGGCCTGCGGTTTGCAGGGCAGCACCGCGGAACAAGTTACCGCCGCCAACGACCAAGCCTATTTGCACGCCGATACCCACCAACTGGCCTATTTCCAACGCCAAATGATCGAGCACCCTGGGGTCAATACCAAACGCTTCCTGCCCGGTCAGTGCCTCACCGGACAGCTTCAGCAAAATCCGCTTGTAGACTTTTTCCTTCGCCACCACTGCACCCTTTATCGCCCGACGCGGTATCTTACCGGAGATCCGCGGCCGAAGGCAGGACACGGGGATGTAAATATTGGCTCGATAGCGGCATCAGAAACAAAAACGGGGCCTAAAGCCCCGCTATTGCATACTGTCTCCGCTCGGTGGCGATTTAACCGTTAAGCTGCGCCGCGACCTCATCGGCAAAATCGACCTTTTCAACCTCAATCCCTTCGCCGACCTCAAAACGGGTAAATGACGCCACTTCAGCGCCCGCCGCTTTGACCAACTTGCCAACGGTGGTGTCGGGATCCTTGACGAAGGGCTGCTCGGTCAGGCTGTTTTCTGCCAGGAACTTCCGAATACGACCATCGATCATCTTCTCGATGATCTCCGGTGGCTTGCCCGACTCCGCGGCTTGAGCGGCAAAGATTTCGCGTTCTTTGGCAACCACGTCCTCGGGCATCTGCTCCGGGGAAACGACCTGCGGGCTGACCGCAGCCACATGCATGGCTACATCACGAGCTAAATCCTGATCACCGCCCTTGAGCTCGACCAGAACAGCGATTCGGTTGTTACCGTGCACGTACCCGCCAATGACCCCGGCGTCGCCTGACACCAGCGCCGCCCGTCGCACACTGATATTTTCGCCAATTTTCTGGACCAGCGCCTGACGCGTCTCCTCGATCTCACCGCCGGCAAGCGCCTCGACGTCGTCGAGCTTCTGCGAAAAAGACTTCTCGACTACTTGCCCTACAAACGCCAGAAAGCTGTCATCGCGAGCAACAAAATCGGTTTCGCTGTTGACCTCAACGATAACGCCGTAACTGCCATCGTCAGCAATGCGGGTAGCAACCACACCGTCTGCAGCTGTGCGGCCCGCCTTTTTGGCCGCTTTCATACCACTGGATTTGCGCAGTTCTTCAATCGCCGCGTCGATATCACCATTGGCTGCAGTGAGTGCCTTTTTGCACTCGAGCAGACCCAGTCCGGTGCGCTCTCGCAGTTCTTTTACCTGTGATGCAGACATGATTCTCTACCTCGTTGTTGACCCCGGCCCTGCGAGGTCGTAATCAATAATGGCGTTCGCCGGATGCCAGGATCCAGCGCACAACCGGGAAAAATGAACGGCCCTAACCCAGGGCCGCAAGGATCAGGCAGGATCGGCCGCCGCAGGCGCCGCGGGCGCTTCGACCGCTGCCTCTTCGGCCTCGGATACCTCGACAAACTCATCGACCACGGGAGCCGCTTCGCCAGACTCGCCTTTACCCTCAATCACGGCATCGGCGACCGCTTTGACGTACAGCTTGATGGCGCGAATGGCGTCATCGTTACCGGGGATGACGTAATCGACGCCATCGGGGTTGCTGTTGGTGTCAACGATGCCAATGACGGGAATACCGAGCTTGTTGGCTTCGGTAATGGCAATACGCTCATGGTCCACGTCAATCACGAACAGCGCATCCGGGAGTCCGCCCATGTCCTTGATACCGCCAATAGAACGCTCGAGCTTGTCCTTGGTCCGGGTGCGCATCAGCGCTTCTTTCTTGGTCAGCTTCTCAAGCGTGCCATCCTTTTCCTGCTCTTCAAGATCGCGGTAACGCTTGATGGAGGAACGGATGGTCTTGTAGTTGGTGAGCATTCCCCCCAACCAACGATGGCTGACATAAGGCATACCGCAACGGGTGGCGTTCTCTTCGATAATCTTTCCGGCAGCGCGCTTGGTGCCGACAAAAAGAATCTGATTCTTGTTACCCGCGAGCTTTTTTACGTGGTTAAGCGCATCGTTAAACGCGGGAACCGTGTGCTCGAGGTTGATAATGTGGATCTTGTTGCGTGCTCCAAAGATGTATTGATCCATCTTTGGATTCCAGAAGCGGGTCTGGTGACCGAAGTGTGCGCCTGCCTGAAGCAGATCGCGCATGCTTACTTGCGACATAATCATTTCCTGTTTGGGTTTTTCCTCCGCACATCCCGCGAGACCAACTGGAAAATCCAGCACCCGGCTCAGGGTTATCGATGCACGTGTGTCATTAAGTGCGAGCTGCCGGCGGCAACTGCCTCGTGAGCTCTCAGCTCGCGAGGCGCGCGTTATACCACAGCGACACCCAAATATGAAGCAAAGGCGCATAAGATCACCAAAACCTGTAGAATCTGCCGCCTGATTTCAATACACACGGATATTTCCCATGCCGGTAACACCCAAAACCCCGGAAGATCTGGAGGGGATGCGCATCGCAGGCCGGCTGGCAGCCGAGGTTCTGGAGATGATCGAACCCAAAGTCGAGGCGGGAATGACCACAGCCGACCTTGACGCGATCTGCCACGACCACATCGTCAACGTCCAAAACGCGATTCCAGCGCCCCTCAATTACAACGGATTCCCGAAATCGATCTGCACGTCAGTCAACGATGTTATCTGCCATGGCATTCCCTCTGAGCGGAAAAGACTGAAAAACGGTGACATCATCAATATTGACGTCACGGTCATCAAAGACGGCTGGCATGGCGATACGAGCATCATGGTCGGGGTTGGCGACATCGCCCCCCACGCCGAACGCCTGGTGCAGATTACCCAGGAGTGTCTCTACCGGGCACTTGCCCTGGTAAAGCCCGGCGCCACTCTCGGCGATATCGGGCACGTGATTCAGGAGCACGCCGAGGGCAATTATTACTCGGTGGTTCGCGAGTATTGTGGCCATGGCATCGGCAAAGTATTTCACGAAGAACCGCAGGTCCTGCACTACGGGAAACCAGGAACAGGACTCGTTCTCGAGCCCGGCATGACATTTACCATCGAACCCATGATCAACGCCGGCAGGCGGCACACCAAACTCAATGCCAAAGACGGCTGGACGGTCACCACGCGGGACGGACGACTTTCCGCGCAATGGGAACATACGCTCGCCGTCACCGACAATGGCTGTGAGGTGTTCACCCGTCGCTCCAACGAAATCTTCCCCGACGGAGTGATCTGACCAATGCTGTCTGAAGGCCCCGCTGACTCCGATCTCACCACGCTCATCGAAAGCTGGAACGATACCGGGGCGCTTAAGAATGATGCTATCGAGTACCTTGAACGGGTGGATGCGGGGCTGAAAGCGGCGTTCACGCCATTAATCCAGATAAACCCCCTGCTCCACGGTCGCTCCCAGGCAATCGATACCGTGATGGGGAAACTGTGGCAGGCCTTTATGCCCGATGCCCCGGGCGCTGCGCTGCTTGCCGTGGGTGGATACGGTCGTGGTGAGCTGTACCCAGCCTCCGATATCGATCTGCTCATTCTCCTGGAGGCTCAGCCGTCAGAGGACTTTTGCAGCGCCATCTCAGAACTGATCACCCTGGCCTGGGATATTGGGTTGCAGGTCGGTCACAGTGTGCGCACTCTTAAAGAGTGTGAATCGTTGGCCCGGGACGACCTGACCATTATCACCACCATGATGGAGGCCCGTACCATCGCTGGTAATGCGAACCTTGCACCTCAGCTCGCCGCACTCATCGCGCCCGAAAATATGTGGCCTTCCGATCAATTTTTTGCGGCCAAACTAGACGAACAGCGGGCACGCCATACCAAATACGCGAATTCAGAATATCGGCTCGAGCCCAACGTCAAAACATCACCCGGTGGCCTGCGTGATATCCAGCTCATCGGCTGGGTGGCCCACCGCCACTACGGAAGTGCCATAGAGCATTTACGCGATGAAGCGTTTCTCAATGACGCCGAGCAGGAGATGCTCGACAACGGGCGCAACTTTATTGGTCAGGTCCGTTTTGCTCTGCATGTACTATCCGGACGGGATGAAAATCGTTTGCTGTTTGATTTCCAGCGCAAACTAGCGGCAGAGTGGGGTTTCGAAGACGGTGACAAACTGGCCGTAGAGCAATTTATGCAGGTCTATTATCGCTGGGCACAATCACTGTCCCAGCTCAATGATCACCTGATGCAGATCTTTGAACGTAGCATCCTGGCCACCGAAGAAAGCGCGCAACGCACAACGCTGGACGACGATTTCGAGGTCTGCGGCGGACACCTCACAGCGCTTAACGACAAAGTTTTTGAGCGCTCGCCCGGCAATTTACTGCGCGCCTTTGTCCTCCTCGCGACGCACGAGGACATCATTCGACTGGACGCCGAGACCCAGCGCCTGCTCCGGGACTCGACCATCTTATCGATGATCGCTTCCGCGAAGACCCGGAAATAGAGCGCTTTCATGCAACTGCTGGAGTCTCCCTACGGGCTGACTCGCCATCTCAGAACCATGGCGCGCAATGACGTCCTTGGAAGATATCTCCCGAATTCGGCAAGGTTATCGGCCAGATGCAGTTCGACCTCTTCCACACCTACACCGTCGATGCGCACACACTGGAGGTGCTCGCCTACACCCGCCGATTTTATCGCGCCGATTTTACCGATAAATTCCCGGTATCAACCCGCATCGCCCAACGACTGCGACGACCCGCACTTTTGTATATTGCCGCGCTCTACCACGATATCGGCAAAGGTCGAGGCGGCGATCACTCCGAACTGGGAGCAGTGGATGCGCGGGACTTTTGTGAACGCCACAGCATTAACGAGCACGATACTGAACTCATCGTCTGGCTGGTTAAAAACCACCTGCTAATGAGCAGTGTGGCACAGCGCAAAGACATCTCGGATCCCGAGGAAATACAGCGGTTTGCTGAATTCTGTGGCAGTGAAGAACGGCTGGACTATTTATATACTCTGACCGTGGCCGACATTAACGGTACCAACCCCGAGCTTTGGAATGCCTGGCGGGGCTCACTGCTGCGACAGCTCTACACCGAAACCCGACGAGCACTCGACCGCGGGCTTTCCAATCCCCTCGGACGCAACCAGGTGATCGAGCAAACCAAGCGCGAAGCCGCCAAACTACTCGAATATCGCGGCTTTTTTGGTGACGATCTCGAGGCCATCTGGGAGCTTAGGGGCGAAGACTATTTTCTTCGCGAGCGTGCCGAGGATATCGCCTGGCATACCGAGGCGATCGCCGATCATGAGAATATTGAGGCACCCCTGGTACTGGTGCGCCACCCCCTTGATTCGCCCGTTGCCAACACCACGCAAATTTTCGTCCATGCTCAGGACAAGCCCGAGTTATTGGTTCGAATCTGTATAGAGCTCGAGCTCCTGCATCTCAGCATCCATGACGCACGCATCTACACGGGCACCGACGGCGCAACTCTCAACACGTTTTACGTACTGAATTCCGACGGATCACCGATCGCCAGCGACGAGGCGAATCTTGACTATATCCGCAGCTCAATCGAGACGGGGCTCGCGAGTAATAAATCCCGGTCGAGCACCCGGCGTACCCCGCGACAACTAAAGTCCTTCGTCATGCCCACCGAGACCCATATTCGTCAGGATCTTGATCGTGGCTGGACCATACTTGAAGTGGCCACACCGGACAGGCCCGGGTTACTCGCGCGGCTGGGCGCTCTTTTCATCGACCACGGTGTGGCCTTGCAGAGTGCAAAAATCCAAACCCTGGGCGAGCGCGTCGAGGATGTGTTCTTTGTGACTGACATGCAGGGTCGGGCGCTGACCAACAACACGACGCTCGAGCATTTGCAGACAGCGATCCGTGAGACACTCGATGGCGAGATGAAGCAACAATGAATCCAGGTCTCGCCGCATTACAACCCTACCCGTTTGAACGCCTTCGCGCATTGACTGCAAACGTCAGCCGCGCAGACGTCTCACCGTTAACACTGACGATCGGCGAGCCGCAGCACGCACCACCACCTGACGTCATCGAAGCGCTATCGCGGGCGCTGGATGGCGTGAGTCGTTACCCCCTTACCGCGTCGAGTGATGCGTTACGGGGCGCGATCGCCCGGTGGCTGGAAGCGCGCTTCGGGCTGGAGCATGTCGACTCCAGCGCGCAGGTTTTACCGGTGAATGGCACTCGCGAAGCATTATTTGCCATTGCTCAGGTACTGGTCAGCCCGGGGTCGCCGGGGCAGGTCATCGCGCCCAATCCGTTTTATCAAATTTATGAAGGTGCAGCGCTTCTTGCAGGCACCAAACCACGGTTCGTCGGGGTATCGGCTGAAAACGGTTTCCTACCGGATTTCTCCGCACTGACCGCCGACGACTGGCAGGCATGCGAGTTACTCTACCTCTGTACGCCCGGCAACCCCGCGGGCGCCGTAATACCCGAGGCCCAACTGCAAGCGTTGATCCGACTGGCGGAAGAGTACGATTTCATGATCGCCAGCGACGAGTGTTACAGCGAGATCTATCCCGACGAGGCCCAACCACCGGTGGGCATTCTTCAGGCCGCACACGCGATGGGTAACACCGATTTCAAACACTGCCTCGCGTTTCATAGTCTGTCGAAACGATCCAGCTTGCCCGGTCTGCGCTCGGGCTTTGTCGCCGGTGATGCCGATGTACTGAAACAGTTTCTTCGCTATCGCACCTACCATGGCTGTGCCATGCCACCGCATCATCAGGTAGCCAGCATCCATGCCTGGTCGGATGAGACCCATGTCGTGGCAAATCGTGCGCTGTATCGAGAAAAATTTGATCGGGTACTACCGATTCTCGAGCCGGTGCTGGCGGTAGCGCGGCCAGAGGCAGGATTTTACCTGTGGCCAGAAACCGCGGGTGACGACGAGGCCTTTGCGGTTCATTTACTCGAGCAGTGCAATGTTTCAGTGTTGCCGGGGCGTTATCTGGGTCGCGACGTCGATGGAGTCAATCCAGGGGCCGGTCGCGCGCGGCTGGCGTTGGTCGCCGAACTCGAGCAGTGTGTTGAAGCCGCCCACCGCATCGCAGACTGCCTGTGTCGGGGGTGACCGTGGCTCCAACCGCACTTGGCAAAGCGGAGCGCATCGCTTTTATCGACCAACGACTCGAGGCGCTCTACGGTACTCCGCCCATTCCGCTCAACCACATCGATCCCTATACGCTGCTGATCGCCGTGCTGCTCAGCGCCCAATGCACCGATGAAAGGGTGAATCAGGTAACACCCGAGCTATTCGCTCTGGCCAGCACCCCCTCGGCCATGGTGACGCTCAGCCCTGAAGATATCCGCCAGATTATCCGTCCCTGCGGTCTGTCACCGCAAAAATCCAAGGCCATTCATCGACTCAGTGAAATCCTGCTGGAGCAGCATCAGGGCGCGGTACCGCGAGATTTTGAGCACCTTGAGGCCCTGCCCGGTGTGGGGCACAAGACCGCCAGCGTCGTGATGGCGCAGGCGTTTGGTGTCCCGACATTTCCCGTGGATACACACATCCATCGCCTTGCCCAGCGCTGGGGTTTGACCCGGGGGCGAAACGTGACCGAGACCGAGCGGGATCTCAAGCGCGCATTCCCGATACACCGGTGGAACGATTTACACCTGCAAATAATTTATTATGGCAGGGAGTTCTGCACGGCCCGCGGGTGCGACGGCAGGGTCTGCGAGATATGCCGTACCTGCTACCCCAATCGGAAACATCCAAAACGGCTCCACAAAGCGTAATCTCCGCGCTGTTTTTGTTAGCATGTCTTGTCAATTCGAGGTGAAGTACGATGACCCCCGTTCTCTATGGCATACCCAACTGCGACACGGTGCGTAAAGCACGTCAGTGGCTGTCACAGCATGACATTGCGTATCAGTTTATTGACTTCAAGAGCAGCGCTCCCGATACCGCGATGATTGAAGAGTGGCTTGATCGTGCGGGTTCCGACCGCGTAATTAATCGGCGCAGTACCACCTGGAAGCAGCTGGATGCCGGTGAACGTGAGCTTATCGAAAGCGGCAATGCAGCAGCGGTCCTACAGCGACAGCCCACACTGATAAAACGACCGGTGCTAATAACAAACACAACCCTGTTGGTTGGATTCAAGACCGCAGACTATGCCGCCGAGTTCGGCGTCTAAAAAAGGAGAGTACACAATGAGCGCAATCCACAGTTTTGGTCTCGGCATTGTCACATCGAATCAAAAAAACGAGGCGCTGGACGCGTTTTTTCCACGTCCACTATCCAACTTGAGCGGCGACCTCGCCGCCGCTGTCAAAGGCGTTAGCGGTGAAATGGACGCCGCCACATTGAAATCGCTCGCGGCGGATCTGGAGCGCGTAGGCGCGAATAAACAGGCTGCCGTGGCACTGCAATTGGCCGATGCCGAAAAGCCGGTTGTGGCCGTCTGTAAAGAGGCAGACAGCGCACCGGAAAGTGTCGCCGATGCCTACCTGAAACTGCATCTCCTCTCGCATCGTCTGATCAAGCCCCATGCGACCAATCTCGAAGGCCTGTTCGCGCTGCTGCCCAATGTGGCCTGGACCGATGAGGGTGCCGTCGATCTGGATGAACTTCCAGGGCGTCAGCTCGACGCGCGACTAAAGGGTCGCGTGCTCGAGGTTTCCAGTGTCGATAAGTTCCCCAAGATGACGAATTACGTGGTCCCGCAGGGGGTTCGTATTGCGCACACCGCACGTGTTCGCCTGGGCGCCTATCTCGGAGAAGGCACTACGGTAATGCATGAGGGGTTCATCAACTTCAATGCGGGTACCGAAGGCCCCGGCATGGTGGAAGGCCGTATCTCCGCGGGAGTGTGGGTCGGGTCCGGCTCCGATCTCGGCGGCGGCTGTTCAACAATGGGCACACTTTCGGGCGGTGGCAATATCATTATTTCAGTGGGCAAAGAGTGTCTTATTGGCGCCAACGCCGGAGTGGGGATACCACTGGGCGATCGCTGCACCATCGAAGCGGGGCTGTTTATTACCGCTGGAACCAAGGTAACCATGCTCGACGGTGCCCGAAAGCCGGTTGAAACCGTGTCAGCTAAGGACCTCGCCAACCGCTCTGACATGCTGTTTCGAAGAAATTCGACCTCGGGTACGGTGGAATGCCTGACCAATCGCTCGGCGATTGAGCTTAACGAGAGCCTGCATGCCAACAACTAAGTACGGAAAAGCGGCTGTCGACCTGTGTCGGCAACTCATCCAGCGGGAATCGGTGACTCCCGAGGACGCCGGCTGCCAGGCGCTGATGATGAGCCGACTGGAAGCCCTGGGGTTCACATTTGAGATATTCGATGCCAACGGCGTGAGCAACTTCTGGGCCACTCGCGGGGACCAGGGTCCGACGCTGGCCTTCGCCGGCCACACGGATGTGGTCCCTGTGGGGCAACTGGATAACTGGCATACGCCGCCGTTTGCGCCCACCGAGATCGACGGTGAACTATTCGGCCGAGGTGCAGCGGATATGAAGGCCAGCCTCGCGGCGATGGTGGTTGCCGGCGAAGCTTTCATAGCCGAGCATCCCGAACATCGAGGGCGTTTGGCCTTTCTTATCACCTCTGATGAAGAGGGCCCTGCGACCGATGGCACGGTCAGGGTGGTTGAGGCGCTGCAGGCGCGCAATGAAACCATCGACTGGTGTATTGTCGGCGAGCCCTCAAGCAGTGAACGACTCGGAGATACCATAAAAAATGGTCGCCGAGGTTCGCTGGGGGCGGTGGTCACGGTACACGGTATTCAGGGACACATCGCCTACCCCCACCTGGCAGACAACCCGATGCACGCAGCGTTTGCGGCGTTTGACGCCCTCACAAAAGAACACTGGGATGACGGCAATGAGTTTTTTATGCCAACGTCACTTCAGTTTTCCAATCTGCAATCAGGCACCGGTGCCACCAATGTCATACCGGGTGACCTGACCGCCCAGTTCAACATCCGCTTCAGTACCGAGGTCACCGATATCTACCTGCGACATCGATGCGAAGAAATACTCGGCCGGCACAATCTCAAATTTGACATCGAGTGGACATTGAGCGGCCAACCGTTTCTTACTGAACCGGGGGTTCTGGTTGATGCCACAAGCGCCAGCGTGGCCGAGATCACGGGAGAAACGCCAACGCTATCCACCTCCGGTGGGACGTCTGATGGCCGCTTCATCGCCGCCCTCGGTACCCAGATCGTGGAACTGGGGCCCGTTAACCGGTCGATCCACCAGGTCAATGAGCATGTCAACGTGGCCGACATCGCGCGCCTGACCAAGATCTACCACGGTATTATGGTGCGCTTGCTCGCCGCTTAGCGGTATCCGCCCAGCGGGCCAGCTCGGCGGAGGGCATGGGTGCCGCGGCCGACACGATCCCGATACCGGAGTCGGCTACCATCGTCGACAGCGAATCCAGATAGGCTTCGACAAAAGCGCGGCTGCCCGCCACATGGGGCGCCCTATCGACGCCGTCGAGTAGCGGCCCGACCACCACATAACCGACACCCCGTTCCTGCATTCCTGCGGTTGCCGCCCTTACCAGGGTAAGCAAGCCGTCGATCTGAAAGCGGATAAAGCCGAGCTCACTATCGAGACCAGGTGGTTGATCGGTGAACAGGGAGGAACGTGACGGGTTGTGGACAAGAAACGTCAATGGGCCCATTTGCCGAATACAGTCCGCAACTCGCGCCTGACCCTCGACGGTTGCCAGATCTGCATCGACGCTGATTAACTCGGCCTGCGCTTCCAGTTTCTTGAGTTCAGGTAGTCGAGTGCCGACCTCCGGACCCAGCACAATGACAATGATCCGATCGCATACCGAAGCCAGCGCCTCGCACCAACTCAGCCCCTGATCACCCGAGACGTCGGAGATCAATGCGGTAATCATAAAAACTCCCGTCAGCAGATATAAACATCAAAACGCACGGCTTTACCTTTCAGTGCGTACGAAGGTGTACGAAGCGCCAGCTGTCGCGCCTTGAGTGGTCGCTTGACCACTACTCGATCCGCCCCCCGGGTCATGGCCCAGTCGAGGAGTGCGTCATCGGGCACGGGGGGATCATGCGCCAGTAAGACCTGCAGCAGGGAGAGTTCCTTTTTTACCGCCGCGCGAGATCGTCGCTCAGGAAACATGGGATCCAGATAAATGACTTGTGAGTCCGTTACCTCGTGTTCCAGGCAATCGCCACCGATGACCTTCATTTTTGAAGACGCCGCCCTGACCTCATCGAAGCGACAGTAACTCGCAGCATTGACGGCAGCCTGCAACAGCCAGTGCAACACCAGCGATCGCTCGCACAAGGTTACCCTGCAGCCCAGATCGGCAAGCACAAACGCATCGCGACCGAGACCTGCTGTGGCATCAAAAACCGAGGGGCGCTTGTCGCCCTTGATACCCACCGCCCGGCCCAGAAGCTCATTGTGGCCACCCTTGCGACGATGACGCATCGCTGGATCACCGAAGTCGACCCGCACCGGACCCGGCACGCCGCGACCGATGAGTTGAAGCCACTGGTCATCAGCGTCAACGACCAGCGCGACCGGATAAGCACCGTCCGCCGCCGTATTGACCTGCGGTAAGCCCAGCGCCTCCGCCACCATCGCTGCTCGGCCCTGGCTTTCCGGGCTGGCGGCGAGCACAGCGCAGGCCGCGGTCACGCGACCGGAAGACCCAGTGACAGCGTTTTGCCTCCCAAAACGACCTGCAAGTGTGTATTCATTGCCCGCTGCGTCAGACCATGCTTATCCGTAATCGTAAGAACAGCAGGATCCCGACCACCGCAGCTTCCCCGATTGCAGACAATACTTTCCAGTGTCTGGCCTGCGACCTTCAAGTCGGTCAAATCCCGAAGTTCCTCGAGAGCGCGCTGAAGATAGGCGGATCCGTCGACCACGCCTTCAGAATTCGGTAAAGGGGCTGCGAAATCACCAATCAATACCTGACCGGCATCGGCAGAAGCCAACATTCGCGCCAACTTAATGGTCACATCGCCAACGATATAGGACAGCACCGTGGGGTTGACCCCCTCCGCCTGAAATAATTCGTAATGGCTTCCCACGTGAAATGCGGAGCGAATGACAGGTACCGTATTGCCGCTGGCCTGCTCCTGCGCCACCGCATTGTCAATGAGCACCAGCAGGAGAAACGACAACAAATCGAGATCGGGATACGCGCCGATATCCCGATTCCATACGTAGTAACCATCCCCGGTCGTGGTGCGCGCGAAATTTACGTCGACACCCTGCCTTTGTAGCTTGATGTACGCCGAATTCATGGAGTAAGAGAGACTGTTGAGCTGGCTCGCCTGCTCAAAGGGCGTGAATAGCGAAAAATTGGCAATATCAAACAGCAGTACGGCACGTCGGTTAACGAAGCCGATTCCGTATCGGGCAATAATGGCACCAACAGCATCAAGTTGCGCCTTGTCGCCAATAATTGACTCATCAAGCCGTATAAAGCTGGTTGAAACGCCAAGCTGCTCCGCAACTTCGGATATCTCCGCACTGGAAGATAAGCTGGGCGCGCTGATGATGGTTCGGATGAACTCCTCCCGGTCTCCCTCCGCTCCGGCTTCTGCGGTAAAGTTGCCGAGGAAGTAATGCGGCACAGCGATGGTCAACAACCCGCGCGGATCAGGCGCCCAACAGAGAATGATATTCTGACCCAGACGCCACTGCTTACGCAGTGTCGTTTCAAGATTTTGCAGACGCGCCGCGGCGACCCCCGACAGTGCTCCATGTCGGGTATCGGTCACCGCCCCGGAGAAGGGGTCCTGATCGGTTGTCTGCATGCGAGCCCCCTGACACGTTGGGGCCACAGTATACTACGGCTAAGCCCTGGGAGATGTATGGTTCGGCGCATTGGTATCCTGCTGTTACTCTCGTTCCTGGGAGGTTGCAGCCAGTACGACGTCAGTATTAACGACACGATGGTCTATGAACCGGACAAGCTGTTTGCAGACTATGACATCAGTGATATCGCACTCAGCGAGTGCGTCGCCCAAGCCATCAGCGATCAAAACGTCACTCGCATTGAGCAGCTGACCCAATTGAACTGCAGTAACGCCGGAGTGATGAAGCTCGATGGGCTGCGCCTGTTTTCGGGACTGCAAGCGGTCAAATTGAGCGACAACCCATTACGTAATCTGGTCGAACTCGAGCGACTCACCCTACTGACCCACCTGTGGCTGGACAATAATCAAGTGGTTGACCCGGTACCCCTGCGCGCACTGAAGCGTTTGCAAACGCTTGATTTGCGGGGCAATGATTCGCTGCAATGTCCGGAGCAATCGCTGTTCCCGCCGGGTGTTGAAGTCACGCTGCCGGCGCACTGCACAACACCATGATTTATCGCCTCTACTGCCTCGTTGCTACGCTGCCGCTCAGGGTGAAATACGCATTGGCGAGCGCTGGCGCCTGGTTACTATTCCATCTGTTCCGGTATCGACGCGCCACGGTAGAACGCAATATCCGGGCAAGCTTTCCCGATCAATCCGAAGGGTGGCATCGACAGACTATCAAGGCCTTTTACAACCAGCTGGCGCAAACGGCGATGGAGATCATCCACAGCAGACGCATGTCGCTGGCGCAATTTGAGAAACGGATGGTTATAGCCAATCCCGAGGTTATGGAGAGGGCAACCGCCGGTGGCTCTCAATCCGCGATCGTCATGACTATTCACCAGGGTAACTGGGAGTGGATGCTGCATAGCGCCACTGCACACTTCGGCTATGACATGGCGCCCGTCTACAAAAGGCTTCACAGCCCTGGCGCAGACCGTTTTGCGCTCGAGTCGCGAAGCCAGTTTGGCGCAACCCCTGTGTTAATGGCCGATGCTGCAAGAAATATACTGAAACATCGACGCACACCGCGCGTTTTCATCATGGTCGCGGACCAGTCGCCGGGGCAGCGAGAGCGGGCTTATTGGACCGACTTTTTAAACCAGCCCACCGCGTTTTTCACCGGCGCGGCCGCTATTGCGCGACTCACGGGATTTCCTGTGATCTTCGCCCAATGCGAAAGGCAGCGCCGCGGCTTCTACACCCTCACCTTTCACGAAGTAAGCGCCGAGCCCAAAAAAGCCTCCGAAGACGACATCATAGAACGATACGTCCGACTTGCTGAGCTGGCCGTCAAAGCTGACCCCTCCAGCTACCTGTGGAGCAATCGCCGCTGGAAGCTAGACCCGCCTCAGGCGGAGGCGGATAACGATTCAGGCGGCGAGGTACTGGCAGCGACTGAAATCCAGTCAAAGCCCTCGGACTGACACGCAAACCGAACCGCAGCGTGCCCACGAAACGCGGAAAGGGCAGCGGTGACGCGCTCCATAGAATTATTTTGTTCGCTGATGTGCGCCACGATAACGTCTTGCAGACGAGGCGAATCCAGCGCTTCCAGTAAATCCAGTGCCTGCTGGTTATTGAGGTGACCAAAGTCACCGGCGACACGTCGCTTCAAGCTCGCTGGATAGGGGCCGGACTGCAATAGAGCGAGTTCGTGATTGAATTCAAGCAGCAGTGCTGAACAGCCGGAAAACGCGTCAACGACGTGGCTGGTACTGCTTCCCAGGTCGGTGAGAACGCCGACACCACAATCTCCCGACGCCAACCGATACTGGACCGGCTCCCTGGCATCGTGGGGCACGGTTACCGAAGTGACCGCGATATCGCCAACGACAAATGAGTCATCCGAATTGAACCGATGCAGCCGGTGGGCGCCTGTGATCCGACCGGTGGCAGCGGTGCCATGGGTTAAATAAACGGGAATGCCGTGAGCGCGCGAGATTGCGGCCACACCTGCCGCATGATCCGCGTGCTCATGGGTCACCAGGATGGCGTCGATATTCGAGGGAGCAATCCCTCGACGCGCGATGCGCCGTTCCGCCTCGCGTCGGGGAAAGCCACAGTCGATGAGCAAAGTCGTGGAGTCGCTGGCCACCAGGGTGCCATTGCCTTTACTGCCACTGCCCAGCGAACTCAGGCGCATGCGCCTCCCCAATAGATGGCTCGGCACCGGCAACACCGGCGCGTTTTGATCAACTGATATTGCCCTTGAGGAGGGTCAGGAGTCCCTGCTGATCGCGACGCTCAAGCGCGCTGCCATCCTCGGAAACCACACGGATATAGACCAGCTCTTCCTCGATCGATTCGACGAGAACGCGAAGCTTGGTACCCTTGAGTGGATGCTCCTCTTCACCGCCCCACAGCCAGTCGAAAAAGCCCGAATCGTCCTCGGACTGTGGTCCGATAAAGGTCACGTAGTAAATACCCTCACTGCGGTTTCGATCGTCAATTTTGAATCCTGAAACATCCAGCGCCTTTCCGGTCGAAGCCCAGGATCGATCAAAAGGAAGACTGAGCCGCAGGCGGGTATCAACGTCGCCGTCCTCGATGACAATTCGACCACTATCACCGATGGAACGGTCAGCGATCATGGAGACCGGTGCGGCGTCCGCATTATTGGCAATGAACTGCGCCACGTTTCGTAACATATCGCGCTCTAGCTCCAGATCGTCGGATTGCGCGGGCCAGGGCTCAAGCTTGGCACCCTTGGTCTGTTGCAATACATGCAGCTCCGCCGTGTTGCGCTGAATGCCGCTGTCTACCCGGAAACGAAAGCGCGAGGGTAGCGGGGAATCCAATAACTCAAGCCATTGCGTGTCAATCATCCCCGCTTCGGCATTGGTCGCTGCCAGCCCCATTCCCGACTGGGACAAAAACGCCCTGACCTGAGGCCAGAGCTGGCCTGGCGCTACTGCCACGAGTGCCCAACTGGCATCACCGAGGCGCTGGATACGCACCTGGTCCATCTGCGAACCCGCGGTCAGTGGCGTTGGCCGGGGTACTTCAAATTCGGTCTCGAGAGCCACGCGATTGGCAATCGGGGGAATCGGATACATGGGCTGAATGGACTCGGACTGGAGGCCTTCGGGCAGCGTCAGGTTTTCCATTTCACTCGCTGACTGATAGCGACCTGAATTGTCTGGAAACAACCCATCCTCGCCGAACAACCAGCTACAGCCGGACAGTGATAGGCAGAGTAAGGAGGCTACGAATAATGGCTTCACGCGTTAAGTTTCTCCAGCGCGTCTCTGACGGCGTCATGGTATTCCTCGGACAATGGCACCAACGGTAGGCGAATGCCACTGCTGATCAGCCCCTGTTCCAGCAGCGCCCACTTCACCGGGATAGGGTTTGCTTCCACAAACAAAGCCTGATGCAAGGCCCTCATCCGCTCATCCAGCGCTGTAGCGGCGTCAAAATCGCCAGCCAGAGCAAGATCGCACATTTTTGCCATCACCTCAGCCGCCACATTGGCGGTTACCGACACATTGCCTTTACCTCCGCGCTTCATCAGCTCAAGCGCGGTCGGGTCATCGCCGGAATAGACAGCGAAACTGTCCGGGGCACGAGCGATCAGGTCAGCGCCACGCTCCACATTGCCTGTGGCATCTTTCAGGCCAACAATATTGTCGACGTCGGTGAGACGAAGCACAGTGTCGTTGGATAAATCCACCGCGGTCCGACCGGGTACGTTGTAAAGGATAATGGGCAGGTTGACGGCCGCAGCAACCGTGACGAAGTGCTGGTAGAGCCCTTCCTGCGTTGGTCGATTGTAGTAAGGGGTGACCAGCAGCGAGGCATCGGCCCCCGCCTCAGCAGCAGCAACGGTGAGCTCGATGGCCTCGTGGGTCGAATTCGAACCGGTTCCCGCGATTACCGGTATGCGACCGGCCGCCTGCGCGACAGAAAAGCGAATAACATCGCAATGTTCGGGCACCGTAAGCGTGGCGCTCTCACCGGTGGTCCCGGTGACGCCCAGCGCTTTGGTCCCCGCGGCAACATGGTGCTCGAGCAGTCGCTCGAGAGCCGTCCAATCGATGCTACCGTCGGGCTGCATAGGCGTCACCAGTGCGACAATGCTTCCGGTTATCATCAGTGCTCTCCGAGAGGGTAAACAGGTTTAGGGAGGTAGGTCGTCATGATCGCGCAATTATCCACTTCGCGCCCGCAGAAACAACCGCTAGTTCCATTATGGTCGAAAGTTTCACTGCCGTTGATGTGTGTGCTGATGATGGTTTCTATGCCAACAGCGGCTCAGGGTTCCAAGATAGAGCGGCGAATCGACCCCCTTTCGGCGATTGATCGACAGTTCATGGCAGGGCAGCGCCAGACTATAGAAGCATTGGCGAACCAACAGGGTCGTCAACTTACCGGCGATCCTGACCGGGATATCGATACCCTGCAAGCCATCCTGGACCGTGGCCTCGTCGCCAGGGACGATACCCTGACGCTGCAAGCGATGGGTATTGTGCTGGGCGACCTGCTCGGGTCAACCCTGGACATGGACTGGGTGGTTTACCGGGACCGTGCGGGCCGGTCGAGAGCCCTGCGCTATCGTGACCGGGAGATTTTTCTCTACCCTGTCACCATGATCTCGAAACGCTGGGAGGCAGGAAGCCAGCGCCCCATTGCGTCGATTTATGCCGAGGCGGTATCAAAAACCAAGCCGTTATTACCCGGAGCGCGCTGGCGCTAGGGCCCCATTTACTGGCCGCGGGTGTCCACGTAGTAAAAACGGTTATTCCGATTGTAGGTTCGATGCATGGGTCCCGGGCGGTCCGGGTCGGCCGTGTCGTAGCCCACATCATCGGGGTATAACATCACCATTTCATCGGTGCGCCGGACGATGCGGGGGAAAAATCGGGGCGGTGTACGCCGGGAGATAGTTTCCCGCAGACTGCCCCCCCCGGAGAAGCGATTCAAATCGTGCAGGCTGACCAGTGTCGGTGGCGGCAGCTTGAGCCTCCCTGCCTCCTGTTCCGCAAGCGCCTTGTGGGGGCGCACCCAACGATGATCCACAATCTCACTACCATCCACCCGCACCGGCTCATCAACAGGGTCGGTCACCAGAAAAAACCAGGTGCTGAAACGACGCTTGATGACCTCGGGTGTCAGCCAGTGGGAGAATTCCTGCAAAGCCTCGGGCGTCAGGGAAAGTCCCGTCTCTTCCTCGGTTTCGCGCACAGCCGCTAATCGGGCACGGGCGACCTCTGTTTCACCCGGGTCACTCGCCTCGACCTTTCCGCCGGGAAAAACCCAGGTACCACCCATATTTTTGATCTCGGGGTTACGCTGCAGGAGCAGGGTTTCAAGGCCAGCACTGGTGTCGCGACACAAAATCACCGTTGCAGCGGGGAGCGGCGTCGCTACCTTATCCTGAAACTCGAGCATTGCTTGTCCTTACAGTACATTGGCACAGGAGATACAGCGCATATACACCCCCTGAGGATCCTTGAAACTTTCCACCAGGCGCAACGGTGGTCGCAGAGCATCAACCATATCGGCAATCGGGCCCGCGCTAAATACCCCTGCCATACCAATGCTTCGACCAATATGCTGCAACAGACGCTGCTCTGGCGACATTGCAGTACCCATGCGCTGCACCTCCCAGCGATCAAGACCAGCCAAACCGGCAGCAATGTTAATCGCCTCTTCGAGGCCGCCCATGGAGTCGACCAGACCGATCTCCAGCGCATCGCTTCCGGTCCACACTATGCCCTCGGCGATCGGTGCTACCTGCTCAACGTTCATGCCACGGCCCTCGGCGACGATATGCAGAAAATCCACGTAGGTGCCCGCTATCACCTGCCGGATCACCGAAGCGCTTCCCTCACTGAGGGGCCGATCAGCGCGAAATGCATCGGCCATGGCCGTGGTACCGACACCGTCGACAGAGACACCCGCGTAATCGAACAGCCGCTCAAACGTAGGGAACGCGGCAAATACACCGATACTGCCGGTCAGTGTTGTCGGCTGCGCCACAATATGGTCTGTTTCGGCTGCAATATAGTAGCCTCCCGAGGTCGCCAAGGCCGCCATCGATACCACCACGGTCAGTCCCTGTGCTCTCAATTCCTGAACGCCTTCCCGAATGACATCGGCCGCAAAAACGCTGCCACCGGGTGTATTAATTCTCAGCACTACCGCTTCGAGCCCGGGCAGCTCTGCCGTGCGCCGCAAGCGCTCGAGTACGGTCTCACTACCCGCAAAACCGTCAATACTTTCGCCCGGCACCAGCTCACCCTCAATAGGGACCACCGCGACAAGGGCTGGCTGATCCGCACCAGCCACGGGTAGCTTACCCATCGCCTCCACGGCCAGCGTATTGAGGTAATCGTCATAAAATACGCCCGCGACCTCATCGCGTCCCGCACCCGCCACCTCGGCTATCCGCGCCTCCATCGCCGCATCATTGGCGAGACCATCGATGAGACCGAGGGCCAATGACATCTGGGCAACATCGCCCCCGTACTGCCCGAGTAGCGCCGGAAAGTCAGCAATCATACGATCGATCGATCCGGACGGCAGTCCCCGGCCTCGTTCGATCACCGCCGTATAATCCTGCCAGAGACTGCCCAGCCACCGGGCCACTACGCGGCGTTCCGTCGACGACATGTCGTCGCGTAAAAAAGGCTCTACCGCCGACTTATTGTCGCCGGCACGAAACACATGCACGGTGAGTTTGATCTTGTCGAGCAATCGGACCAGGTAGTAGTTGTAGGCACCAAAACCCGTGAGGGACAAGGAACCCTTGGGGTGCAGCAGGACTTCGTCTGCCTGAGAGGCTACGAGGTAATGGCCCTGGGTGTAAAAATCACCGACGGCGATCACGGGCTTACCCCGGGCCTTGAAGCGATCAATCGCAGTGATCAGGTCCAGGGTCTGGCTGAGTCCCGGGCCAACGGTATCGGCGAGGTCTATCACCATTGCGCTGATTCTCGGATCCTCGCTCGCCGCATCAATGGCGTCCACGAGGTCGGACAACAACACCTCGGAGGCGACATCCTGCTGAAGCAGGGCCTGTAAGGGCTCGAGCGGATCCAGATCCTCCACCACAACACCCACCGGTTGCAGCAAAAGCACACTGTTGTCCTCAATCGGCATCGGCCTGGCCTGGTCGAAGACAATACTGAGCATATAAATGAGCGCGCCCAGCGTAACCAGCGGCACCATGACGGCGATAAAGCGGCTAAACCCTGAAATGAGGCGCCAGAGCCAACCGAATCCCCTACCGATGCTACGAAATAGTCCCATCTAATCGTGCCCCTGCCCTTCGGCATTGTCTTGATCCAAAGCTCGCTTTTCGCGTCCGCGAAAGCGAATGTATAGCGTTGCCACGCAGAACAGCAGTACCACCGTGGTGATACCAAGGATCGCCGTGGGCGCTTTGGGTTGAGCAAAGATGCTCTCCACCGCTGAGACAAAGTAGAACAGCAGCACGAAACTCAACCAGACCACGGATCTCAGGCTGTCCCGCCCCACCCCCGGCATAAACAGCACCAAGGGTAGTAGACGCAACACCCACAGGGGCCAGGGCGCGTCAAAACGGGCGACATCCCAGACCTGCTGGAGTGCTAACAATAACCAGAGCACCCACAACAGCGCCCATAGCGAGGCGGTGAGTTTGCCGCGACGATACTCAGACATCGCGCTTCACCCAACGGGCAACGCGCTTGCCGAGGGCCCGGCACAATTCGGACTCGGTGGCGTCAACAGGTCGGTCACCGCCTTCGCCAGCCCAATGGCTCGCACCATAGGGCGTACCGCCACTGGTTGTAGCGGTTAGCCCTTTTTCGCTGTAGGGCAAACCCATCAGAATCATGCCGTGGTGCAGTAGCGGCAACGCCATGGTCAGCAGGGTCGACTCCTGCCCGCCATGCAGCGAACTGGTCGAGGTAAAAACAGCGGCGGGCTTGTCAACCAGTGCCCCGGAGAGCCAAAGGCCCGAAGTCTGGTCGATAAAATGCTTCATAGGCGCCGCCATATTGCCAAAACGGGTCGGGCTGCCCAGGACCAGTCCCGAGCAGCGGCGCAGGTCTTCCTCGTCGCAATACAGCGGCCCTTCGGCCGGAATATCCTCAGCCGGTGTCACAGTTTCAGCGGTTACCGCGGGGACCGTACGGACTCGCGCCTCGACACCGGACTCCAGCTGGACTCCTCGCGCTATCTGTGACGCCATGGCCGCGGTGGCACCGGTTCGGCTGTAATAAAGTACGAGTACATACGGCATGTCGTTCATTTAAACGGCTCTCATCAGATAAAGTCCGGGATGTGATTGGCGCTCTTGTGCACTAAACTCGGGAAGACAACCCCCGGTTGCCCCACAGCAAAGGCCAACGGATGACACAATTCAACCTGATGATACAGAAAGCGCAGCGAGGCGCGCAGTATCTGGCGGCAAGATATCGCGACGATCGCTGTTCAGAGATTGCCGCCGCGCTGGTTTACATGAGCTTGTTCGCGCTGGTGCCGCTGTTGACGGTGCTTTTTTCAGTCGCCTCCGCCATTCCGACCTTCAGCGGTGCGGAAAACCAGATACAGGATTTTCTGGTCGAAAAACTGGTGCCCGAAAGTTCTACCGAAGTCGCCGATTATCTCACCGATTTTTCCAGCCAGGCGAAGAACCTGACAGGCGTCGGCATTGGCATACTGTTCGTCACTGCCGTACTGATGCTGCGTAACATCGAGCGCGCGCTGAATAATATCTGGCGCAACAGCGAAAACCGCGGCGCCATTTCGAGCTTTCTGCTCTACTGGGCCGTGCTGAGTATGGCCCCGGTAATGATGGGGCTCGTATTCGGTGTCCATGCGTTCCTGTTCGCCGCCGCCAAGTCCCTCGCCGATTTCGATGTGCTCGGTGTTTCACGACTGCTGTTGCCACTGGTACCGTTTTCGCTCAGCACCCTTGGGCTCAGTTTGCTTTATCTTGCCGTGCCCAATTCACAGGTTCCTTTTAAACACGCCCTCGTGGGAGGGGTATTCGCCGCCGGCGCGTTTTCCGTGGCCCGCGTGTTGTTCACGACGGTCATGGCCAACTCGAGCTACACGCTGGTCTACGGTGCCTTTGCCGCCGTTCCGCTTTTCCTGCTTTGGCTTTATGTCACCTGGAATATTGTGCTCATGGGGGGAATCGTCGTGCACAGCCTGTCCGCCTACCAAAGCGAAGAACAGGCGGGACGACCTTTATTGCTCAAGTCCCTGGATGTGCTGTTTTTACTCTGGCGCGCCCAGCGAAGGGGGCAGGCCATGAGCGAACTCCAGTTGATGCGAAATCGGGATGTGGTTGTGGGTGGCCTTGACAGTGAAAGTTGGCGCACCATCCGGGACCGACTGATGACTCGCAAGCTTATCACCCAAAACAGTCGGGGACGGTATTTGCTGGCGCGGGATCTTCATGAAGTTCCCCTGTTTCGACTCAAGGAAATGATCGATACCGAGTTGGACCTGGTGGCCGCGGAAAACAGTCCTGTCGCGCCCTGGCAGGAGCGTGCCTATGATTTGCTTCGGGAGCAGCGAAACGACCAGCAGGAAACGCTTAACATCAGCCTGCATGATTTGTTTTCAATCAAATCGTGACCGGGAGCTTCCAAGCCCGCCGCTCCCACCACAGATGGGCAGTACTGACAGCGGTGCTCACGGTTTTCATGGGGTGCGGTGCTGATGTCTCCCCGATCCCCAACCCGGGAGAATGGCGTCTGGTCAACTACTGGGCGATCTGGTGCACTCCCTGTCGGGAGGAAATACCCGAGTTAAATCTACTCGATACCCTCCCGGGGGTGTCAGTATTCGCCGTTAACTTCGATGGCGTCACCGGCGCCGCCCTGGCAGAACAGCGTGAACAACTCGCGATCGG
>NZ_DS999411.1:189635-208635 GCF_000158175.1 Luminiphilus syltensis NOR5-1B
GTCGACGGCACTGGGCGTCGAGCGGCCCCAGGTGCTGCCGACCACTCTGATCATCGGTCCCGAAAGCCACGTGGTAGCCACCCTGATCGGTCCCCAAACTGCCGAATCGCTCAAGGCGACACTGCTGGAGTACGGTTATGGCGCGCCGAAAGGCGATTTGAAGCGCCGGGATGGGTGAGGAAGCCCCACACAAAATGAGGGCAAAAAAACGCCGGCTCTAAGGCCGGCGAAAGAAGGAGCCACTCATGACGGGGAGAATCTGAAACTGCAGATTCTGACTGCCACGACGTTTCCCACGCACTGTCCCCGCATCAGTGCCGCCGTAGCAACTGTAGGGTATGACCCGGACCATTGTAAAAAGTTCACAAATTTCTAAAATTATTTAATTATTTTTTCGTCGGCGAGAATCAGGGTTCCGGCGCCCATACCGCGGCACCTGTCTGGCCCGGCCCGGTTGACACACATAACTCGACCCCGGTCAGCGATGGGTCGTCATAGGTCGCGATCAATTCGCCAAGCAGATAGTGCGCCAACTCTTCAACAGTGACATTGACGATGGGCAGCACAATGGTCTCATCGGCGGGAAACGTAATGGTCTTACCATTGTGGGTGGCCTTGATTTCAGTCTCACCCAGCTCGAGGGTTTGGTGGGGTGAATTCGCCGCGAGCAGCATGTATTCATCAAGGCGATCGCAAAGCGCCTGAATTCGACGCTTGTAAACGTTGTAATCGGCCGAGAAACCATTGTCCCCCATCAACGCCTCCAGACGCACCGACACGGAGTAGTTGTGACCATGCAGGCGCTCGCGCTCGGTGGCGGTAAAAATGGTGTAATGCGCCGCAGAGAATTTGTGCGCTTCCTTGTCGATATAGAGTGTTGTGGTTCGCGTCATAGCCCGCTCCGCCAGAAAAAGAAGTCGCATGGTGACGGATGTGGGGTCATGACAGCAACTGAAACCATTTCAATACGGGCAACGTAAGCATTCCCTGATGGCAGTGACATCCGGCACCATCTGGCCCGGGCACCCTCGACACCAGTAACAAGGAACCCTTCCAACTATGTCAAAAATCGCGATTATCTCTGGCGCCAGCGCCGGCATCGGTACAGCGGCTGCTGAGCAATTCCTCGAGCTGGGATTTCACGTCGTTAATGTCTCGCGGCGTCCCTGCCCGATTGATGGCGTTGAGGATTGTTGTGGCGATTTGTCGAACGAAGCGGGAACTCGCACCATCGCCTCAGACCTGGTCACCGTCCTCCACGAACGGCGGGCCGACGCGGTCTGCCTGGTTCACAACGCGGCATTGATGCTCAAGGATAGCTGCGAGTCCTGTGCCGATGACGATCTCGCCCGCGTGCTGCGGATCAATGTGGCCGCCGTCAACTCGCTCAATCGCGCGCTGATTCCGCACCTTCCAAGGGGATCGAGCGTGATTTACGTGGGCTCTACACTCGCGGAAAAGGCGGTCGCCGGCACGTTTAGCTACGTCGTCTCCAAGCACGCCCAACTGGGAATGATGCGCGCTACCTGTCAGGATCTGATGGGCCGGGGCATTCACACCTCGATGATTTGCCCGGGTTTCACCGATACCGAGATGTTGCGTGCCCATTTGGGCAATGACCCCGAGATCCTAGAGGCCATCAGCCAGACGAATAGCTTCAAGCGCCTGGTATTACCTTCGGAGATCGCTGAAATGCTGATATGGGCCCATCACAATCCGGTCATCAACGGCTCGGTCATCCACGGCAATCTCGGTCAACTGGAGCACTGATCGATGGCGCTGATGTTGAGGGAACGCCGCGAGCGGGTCTTCCTCGTGCTGGCAGGAATTTTCCTGTGCGCCATGACCTTGCTCAACGTGGTCGGCATTACGCGATTTATCCAGCTGGGGCCCCTGGCGCTGGCGGTGGGGGTGCTGCCCTACCCACTCACCTTCCTCTGCACCGATCTGATTTGTGAGCTGTATGGGCGCGCCCGCGCCAACTTTCTCGTCAGCCTCGGGCTTGGCCTCAACGTCTTTATCCTCGCAGTGCTCACGCTGGGTGATCTCGCGCCCTCGGTACCGGCTGAGAACATGCCCCCCTGGCAGATATTGTCATTGTCCGCCCCCGTCGCCCTGCCCAATGGCGAGCTGGTCGATGGAGAAATTGGCCTGTACCAATTGATCTACGCGACCACTTCCGGCGCCGTTTTTGCCTCCATGCTGGCCTACATAGCCGCCCAATATTGCGATGTTCAGCTGTTTCACTTCTGGCGTCGGCTGACCAACGGCAGGCATTTGTGGCTGCGAAACAACTTCAGCACCCTGTTAAGCCAAATGGTCGATTCAGTGATGGTGGTCACGGTGACCTTCGGCGCGGTCTTTCTGCGCGGTGAAATGGCGTTCAATACCCTGCTGGTATTGGTGGGCAGCAACTACGCATTTAAAGCCCTGGCCGCGCTGCTGGACACCATACCGCTCTATCTACTGGTCGCCTGGCTTCGCAAATACCTGCAACTGGGCGAGCACGAATATGCCGTCGTTGTCACCGATCCGGAGACAGCAGTTTAAGCTCCTTGATCAGCGGGATGGTGACCAGGCGATGACGCGCCAGCGCGGCAGTATCCAGCTTTTCCAGTAATGCCATGACCGCATGGCTGTCACGGGGTGCCCGGGTGACGATGTAGCGTTTCACTTCAGCACTCAGGGTGATGCCCCGGTGTCCGGCACGCAGATCAAGCATACGCTCCAGCGAATCATCATCCGGGCGTGGCAGGCGAAAGGCCGCCAGGCTACCCAGACGGGACTGCAGGTCAGCCAGCGTGAAATCGATTTGCGAGGCGGTTGATGACGCCGAGACCAGCAATCGCGTACCACTACCGACGCATAAATTGAAGGCGTGGAAAAGCGCCTCCTCCCAGGATGAATCGCCAGCGATACGATCAATATCATCCAATGCAACCAGTGACAGCGCATCAATACCATCGAGCACCTGCGCGGCGGGGTAGTCAGCAAATTCGGCGAGTGGAATATACAGAGCAGGCGCTGTGGTCGCCGCACAACTGGCCTGCAGGAGGTGGCTTTTGCCACTGCCGGCGCCACCAAACAGATAGCCCCCCGCCGATTCGTGATTGTCCTTCAGCCAATCAACCGCCAACTCGCTAGTGGTATCGGCAGCAAAATTATCGAAGGTTGCTTCCGCATCGAGGGCAATGGCCAGCGGAAGCTGACCCGCGGTTGAGAATGGACGATCAGTCACGATGGTAGGCGTCACTCGCTCGATAGTGGGTGATCGCATGTCGTGTGAAAACAAGGAGCACCGCTGCAACGGGTAATGCGACCAGCACGCCGGTGAAACCCGCGACCTGCCCACCGGCCATCAAGGCGAAGATAACAGCGACCGGGTGCAAACCAATACGATCGCCAACCAATAGCGGCGTGAGGAACCAGCTTTCAATGGTCTGGCCCACCCCAAAGACCAGAGCAACCCAGATAAGGGGTAGCCACTCACCCCCAAACTGAAACCAGGCCACCGCCAGCGAACTGCCCACGCCGACAACAGCACCCGCGTAAGGAATGATACTGGCGAGGCCGGCAGCCGTACCGAGAACCACTGCAACATCGAGACCCACAATCAGCAAACCAACGCTGTACATCAGCGCCTGAGCCAGCATGACCAGGAACTGACCGCGCAGAAACGCCCCGAGTACATCATCGGCCTCCGCCACCATCAGCGAGAGGTTTTCCTGCCAGGGCCTGGGTATAAGATCCAGGGTGGCCTCCATCAACCGATCCCAATCGCGCATCAAATAAAACGCCACTACCGGGATGAGCGCGATATTGAAAAGAATAGTTGCCACATCGATCCCCGACGTCGTCAAGCGGCGGAGGGTATCGGTGATCAATTTTCCGAGGGATTGCCAGTTGGCCGCGAGCTCCTGCTCCCAGTCAATATTGGGCAACTTCACCGGACTCAGACTCATTTTGCTCTGAAACCAGGGTAAGGCGTCGCCGGCCAGCCACTGATAGATCTCAGGAATCTGGCGTACCAACTGATCGAGCTGGCTCAACAACATCGGGATCAGGAACGCGAGAATCGCTGACAATCCGAGAATGAAGATCACGAAAACGGCAGCAACGCCGCCCGACCTCGACCAACCGCGTGCTTCCAGCCGGTCGACAACGGGATCGCCAAGGTAACCCAGAAGCCCACCGACCACGAAGGGCATCAGTATCGGATGCAATACATAAAAAAGTAGCACAGCGATCGCGAACGCGCCGATAACCAGTGGCATTCGGGTGAATTCAGGCGTTGGGCTCACGGCGCCATCCAGCGCAGCGACACCTGCTGCTCGGCCGATGAATCGAGAACCGACACGGCGCTGCCCTGCGGAAGCAGCCGGAGCAGCGTCTCGTTGTCATCAATGCCACTCAGCCGAAAGACTACCGCATCCGCCTCTATGGCGACCGTCTGTAAAAATTCAATCACATCAATACTTGATAGAAGCTCACTCACTGACTGGTATTGGTCGTAGTTGTCGACACCTTCAACCCTGACAATCAGGTGAGAAGTGCCCGCCAGGTCAATCAATGCCACGCCATATTGCTGCGCCATGGAATCGACAGCGAGATCAACCGCTGGCGCAACGGCGGCCATCAAATCCTCGCTGCGGCTTTGCCGGGTCATCCTGGACTCGGAGTCAAAGTAGAGCCAATCACAGAGTATCGCGCCGCTCGACAATTCGACCAGGCGGCCCACCAACACATGGTCGGTGCCGTAGCGTCTGGAACCCAATTGCAGTTGCGGCAGCGCCTTTTGCCAAACCGTCTCAGTGGTGATCGTGGCCTGATCCTCGAGATCGTGCAGTGGCAAACGCAGATCGACGCCGCGATTTGAGAACCCCTCACGCAGCCCCTCGATCAGCTCGATATCGGTGGCCGGATCGGCAAAACGGCGGCCGGATGGACCATCCAGCACCAACCACGCCAATACCGGCGGCCGCTGTTCAGGCCAGTACATCGCGCCTGATCGCCGCAAAATACCTTTTATCAGGTCAGGATCAAACTGTACGAATAATACCCGCTGGTCCCCCACCGTGGTGTAGCGGTAGAGCGATACATTGCCCGCCGCCTTGGCCAGTGCGGCCGCCGCCTCGGGCATCTCGAGCACCGCCTCACTCCCTGAGACACGCACAAGCACCCGCGCCAGTGCCTGTCGGGCTGACGTCCGAAAAGCCTGCTCACCGCGATCGGCCGTGTCCACCGAGGCCGCATAAAATGGGTCGTCAGCACGCGCTGGCAGCGCGACGAGCGTCAGCAGCAACGCCACGGCGGCAAATAACTTCATGGGATCTCCGAATTGCCAGGAATGTGAAAGTTTACCAGCCTAAACGGCCCCGGTCGCTTTCCTGAGCGAGCCACAGCAAGTAATCTGTTGCACCCTTCAAGAGGATCGCCAATGGACGACCTGGACCCGAACAAGCCGTCACTCACCTACCGTGACGCCGGCGTTGATATTGATGCCGGCAACAGGCTCGTGGAGCGAATAAAGTCTGTTAGCGCGAAAACCCGTCGGCCGGAGGTGCTCTCTGGCCTGGGTGGCTTCGGAGCACTCTGTTCGCTACCGGAAAACTATCGACAGCCGGTATTGGTGTCCGGTACCGATGGTGTCGGGACCAAGTTAAAGCTTGCCCTCGATATGGGGCGCCACGACACCATTGGTATTGATCTGGTTGCCATGTGCAGTAATGACATCGCCGTCGTTGGCGCTGAACCGCTACTCTTCCTCGATTATTACGCCACGGGGCAGCTCGATATCGATGTCGCCGCCGCCGTTGTCACGGGTATTGGCGAGGGTTGTGCCCGCGCCGGGGCGGCCCTGGTGGGCGGCGAGACTGCTGAGATGCCAGGCATGTACACCCCCGGCGATTATGATCTGGCGGGCTTTTGTGTCGGCGTCGTCGAGCGCGACAAAATCATCGACGGCAGCAAGGTCGGCGCCGGTGATGTGCTGATCGCATTGCCCTCCAGCGGGCCACATTCCAACGGTTATTCGCTGATCCGAAAGATCATCGAGGTTACGGGAGCAAGCCTCGATGAAGGCTTTGATGGTCGTACCCTTGGGGAGGTCCTGCTCGAACCGACGAGAATCTACAATCGACAGCTTCTCAGGCTTCAAAATGAAGTTCGCGTGCATGCCATGGCCCATATTACGGGGGGCGGTCTGGTCGAAAACATTCCGCGAGTCTTACCTGACGACTGCGGTGCAGAGATTGACCTGTCAACCTGGCAACTTCCGCCGGTATTCGAATGGCTGCGCGAAGGGGGCAATCTCGAAGCCAATGAGCTCTACAGGACGTTCAACTGCGGTGTAGGCATGGTGCTGGTTGTAGCGAAAGAAAAAGCCGAGGTCACCATCGAGATTCTCGCGGAGCTGGAAATGCCCAGTTGGCAGATTGGACACGTCGTTACCGGTGATCACGAAGTGAGCTTTATCCACTGATGGCATCAGGCCGCACACTGTTACCGCGCCTGACCGTCCTGATTTCGGGTCGAGGATCGAATATGGAAGCGCTGTTAAGCGCCTGTAACAGCGGCGCCCTGAGCGCTGAAATTGGCTGCGTCATCAGTAATCGAGCCGATGCCGGCGGGCTTAAAACGGCCCGGGATCACGACATCGAGACGGCGGTTGTGCCGCACACGGAATTCCCAACACGGGACGACTTCGACCGGGCTTTGGCGGCACGGGTGTTACAGTCTGATCCCGAACTGGTTGTGCTCGCTGGCTTTATGCGTATTCTGGGGGTTTCATTCCTCGACCATTTCGACGGCCGGCTGATGAATATCCACCCTTCCCTGCTCCCCAAATATCCGGGACTTAACACCCATCAGCGGGCCATAGATAATGGCGACCGTCACGGTGGCGCCACCGTGCACTACACCACCGGGGAGCTCGATGGCGGACCGCCCATCATTCAGGCGCGCGAGCCGATCGGGCCCGATGATAACGCCGACGCGCTGGCCGCGCGGGTGCTGCGCCTCGAACACAGTATTTACCCGCTGGCCGTGCAATGGCATGTGACGGGGCGGCTCGATTATAACGGTGGCGAACCACTGCTCGATGGCGAACCTCTACCCGAAACCGGCTATTTATGGCAATCGCAATGAAGTACCTGATATCACTAACGGCCTTGACCTTTTGGGGGTTGTCCATGCTTTCGTTCGCGGAAGACACGGGTTCCCCAGTTCTTTCCGAGTACGAGGTGCGCTACGAGACGACAGCGATGGGCTTTGGCATCACGCTGACGCGCACATTAAGCAAGGATCACGAGACCTATACCCTGCGTAACGCCGGGGAAATATTCGTGGCGAGCATCGAAGAAAAGGCGATTTTCTCGGTGGAAGACGATCACATCATCGGCCAGGATTTCTTCTATCGCCTTACGGGACTGGTCAGACGCAAGCGAGAAGTCCATTTTGACCGTGAAGCCGGGGTTATTCGCAGTCTGCGCAAGGGAGAGTGGTCAGAGCATCCCTGGCAGGACAACGTCCTCGATCGCCTGAGTCAACAGGAACAGCTCCGACTCACGCTGCTGAGCGCAGAAACACCGCCCGAAACATTATCTTTCGAAGTCGTTGATGGCGAGCGAATCAAAAGCCGACAACTCGCCCTGGTCGGAGAGGAAATCATCGATACCGCCGTTGGGCAGCTGGATACCGTGCGTTATCGGAGGGTGTTTGATGATCCGGAGGAGCGGGCCTCGGATATCTGGCTGGCCAAGGATTTTGATTATGTGATGGTTCTCACCCGGCATGATGAAGACGGCACCGATATCGAAATCAGCCTGAAAGACGGAACCATTGACGGTAGACCCCTCGAGGGGTCTTGATTGCCCGTCAGGCTTTCGGCAATGTGACACCGCGCTGACCCTGGTATTTTCCACCGCGATCGGCATAGCTCGTTTCACAGACTTCGTCAGATTCAAAAAACAACATCTGCGCCACGCCCTCATTGGCATAAATCTTTGCCGGCAATGTGGTGGTGTTTGAGAACTCCAGCGTCACATGGCCCTCCCATTCGGGCTCCAGTGGGGTGACATTGACGATGATCCCGCATCGCGCATAGGTCGACTTACCCAGACAAATCGTCAACACGTTCCGCGGAATGCGAAAATACTCAACGGTAGACGCGAGGGCAAAGGAATTGGGGGGGATTACACACTGATCGCCCTCAACATGAACAAAACTGTTCTCATCAAAGTTTTTCGGATCGACGGTGGCCGAATTGATATTGGTGAAAATCTTGAACTCGCGGCTACACCGGACATCGTAGCCATAACTCGAAGTGCCATAGGAGATCAGTTTCCGATCACCGTCAGCACGCACCTGTTGCGCTGCAAAGGGCTCGATCATCCCCTCGTTCTCGGCCATACGGCGGATCCATCGATCTGACTTGATACTCAACGTGCTCTCCCTAAAAAAACCGTGTTCGATTAATCGTCACTCATGGTGATCGTGGGTGCCGATGCTGAATCGGCATCGGCATCGGCATCGGTGATGGTGGCGGCCAGACGATCTGACGCTTCAAAGAACCGCCGCGCCTCGTCCGAGTCGGGCAGTGACGTAGCGAGCGGCTTACCACCATCCGCATACTCCCTCATTGTTATCGATAGCGGAAGGCTTGCTAACACCGGAACGCCGTATTCCTCCGCCAGACGCTGGCCCCCCGCCTCTCCGAACAGGTGTTCGCTATGACCGCAGGCGGCGCATACGTGAACCGCCATATTTTCAATAATTCCCAGTACCGGCACATCGACCTTGGCAAACATTTCGATACCCTTACGCGCATCCAACAACGCAATGTCCTGCGGGGTCGTCACGATGACGGCGCCGGTCAATGCGGTTTTCTGCGACAGCGTCAGCTGGATGTCACCAGTCCCGGGGGGCATGTCGATCAGCAGTATGTCGAGGTCACCCCACAAGGTTTGTTCGAGCATCTGCATCAGGGCTCCACTGGCCATGGGCCCGCGCCATACAGAGGGCGTTCGCTCATTGGTAAGAAACCCCATGGACATTGCCTGAACGCCGTGTGCCGTTATCGGCAGCAAGTACTTGCCATCGCGCTGATCCGGTGTCACTGAATCGGCAACGCCCAGCATGGTACGCATGCTCGGGCCGTAAATATCGGCGTCGAGCAGACCCACTGACCAGCCCCGCTCGGCGAGCGCTACTGCGAGATTCACGGTCACGGTGGACTTACCCACGCCTCCTTTTCCGGAGGCGACCGCCACTATTCGCTTTGGAAGATTACTCAATGCCATATCCCTGAAGCCAAATCGGCATCCAGTATAGCGTTTGCTGCGGTTCACCATGAAAGCCGCGGCCGCTTCGGTTAAACTCTGTCGGCTCAAATCCACGCCCTATCGGGCATCGACGATACCTTTTTATGCCAACCGCCAAACGGAAGATCCTGGTTACATCCGCTCTGCCCTACGCCAACGGCCCGTTGCACCTGGGCCATATGCTCGAGCAGATTCAAACCGACATCTGGGTGCGCTTTCAGCGCTCTCGGGGACACCAGTGCCATTATGTCTGCGCCGATGATGCCCACGGTACCGCCATCATGCTGTCAGCCGAGCGCCAGGGAGTCACCCCCGAAGTCCTGATTGATCGTGTTCGCAGCGACCATATGGCGTCATCCGAGGGTTTTCTGGTCGAGTTCGATAATTTTTATTCGACCCATTCCCCGGAAAATCAGCAGTGGTCTGAGCGCATCTTCCGCGATTTGGAATCGGGGGGACATATTGCGGTTCGCGAGGTCATTCAGGCCTTTGATGAAGAGAAAGGCCTTTTTCTGTCGGACCGGTTTATCAAGGGTACTTGTCCGACGTGCAAGACGGCGGGCCAATATGGCGATAACTGCGAGGCCTGTGGCGCCACCTACACACCCGCCGATCTGATTGATCCGGTGTCTGCACTTTCAGGCTCTGTGCCCATCGAGAAAGCGTCCGATCATATTTTCTTCCAACTCAGCCACTTCCAGGAACTCCTCGAAGGCTGGGTGGCCACTGATGCCTTGCAAAGCGCTATCGCCAACAAACTGCGTGAATGGATCGATGCCGGGCTTCAGGACTGGGATATCAGTCGCGATTCACCTTATTTCGGTTTTGAAATCCCCGGGCACCCGGGCAAGTATTTCTACGTTTGGCTGGATGCACCCATTGGCTACATTGCCGCCTGGGAGAATCACTGTCAGCGAACCGGTGAGGATTTTGACAGCTACTGGAAATCACCCACTGATACCGAGCTCTATCATTTTATCGGCAAAGACATTATCAATTTCCACGGACTCTTCTGGCCCGCCATGCTGCATTGTGCGGGATTGCGTATGCCCAGCGCCATTTTTGTGCACGGCTTTCTTACCGTCGATGGCACGAAGATGTCGAAGAGCCGCGGAACATTCATCATGGCGCGCACGTATCTCGACCATCTCGATCCCGAGTACCTGCGCTACTACTTCGCCGCCAAGTTGTCTTCAGGGGTTGACGACATAGATCTCAACCTCAGTGACTTCGTTCAGCGGGTCAACTCGGATCTGGTCGGCAAGGTCGTCAATATCGCCAGCCGTTGCGCGGGTTTTCTGCGCAAGCGTTTTGACAATCAACTGGCCGACACCTGTGACGAACCGGAGCTCGTCGCCGACTTTATCAATCAGGGCTCGTCCATTGCAGAGCACTATGAGAACCTCGAATTCAATCGCGCCATGCGCGATATCATTGCCCTGGCAGACCGCGCCAACCAATATATTGACGAGAAGAAGCCCTGGGTCATGGCCAAGGAAGAGGGCCGAGAGAGCGAGGTCCAGGCGGTCTGCAGCGTGGGGATTAACCTGTTTCGCATACTGATGACCTACCTCAAGCCCGTGCTACCCGGCATGGCGGAACGTGCCGAGGACTTTATGCAATTATCGCTGGACTGGCATCAACTTGACGGGCCACTCACGGACCACGGGCTCAATAATTTCAAGCCGCTGCTGCAACGGGTGGATCCGGAAGCGGTTGCGGCAATGGTCGACGCCAGCAAATCAGGTTGATTAAAGTCAAAAAAGACACAATCTGATTGTTGCCAGGGGCTTTTATATCTAAAATGATGGAAATGGCAGTTTTTTATAACGGAGCATAGCAATGCTGGCGGATTACGCCCTGCTGTTGATCGGGGCGGTACTGGTGAACAACTTCGTTCTCGTACAGTTTCTGGGCTTGTGCCCCTTTATGGGGGTGTCCAACAAGCTGGAGACCGCCATGGGTATGTCTGCGGCAACCACATTTGTGCTCACCCTCGCCTCTGTATGCAGTTATCTAACCTACAACTACCTGCTCGAACCCCTCGGGCTCGGCTATTTGCGGACCATCAGTTTCATTCTGGTCATCGCGGTGGTGGTGCAGTTCACTGAAATGGTCGTGCGAAAATCAAGCCCTCTGCTGCATCGGGTACTGGGCGTTTATCTACCCCTGATTACCACTAACTGCGCGGTGCTCGGCGTCGCGTTGCTCAACATCACCAAGTCCCTGAGTTTTTCCCAGTCGCTGTTTTACGGCTTTGGTGCCGCCGTCGGGTTCTCGCTGGTACTCGTCCTGTTCGCCGCAATGCGCGAGCGTCTCGCGGTCGCTGACGTCCCCGAGCCTTTCCAGGGCGCCGCCATTGGCATGATTACCGCCGGGCTGGCATCCCTCGCCTTCATGGGCTTTCAGGGGCTGGTCTGAAGCCAATGGGGGCGTTAATCGATCAGTTTCCAGTACTTGCAGCCGTGGCCGCGTTGCTTGGCCTCGGGGTTATTTTCGGGGCAATTCTGGGCTTTGCTTCGGTGCGCTTTCGCACCGAGGGCAACCCGCTCGCCGATCAGATCAACGAAATACTGCCCCAGACCCAGTGTGGTCAATGCGGCTACCCCGGCTGCCGACCCTACGCTGAGGCGATTGCCGACGGGGACGCGATCAATAAATGTCCGCCCGGTGGCGAGGAAACCATTCAGGATCTGGCCCATCTTCTCGACGTAGAGCCCGAGCCCCTCGACGCGGAACACGGTGTTGAGAAAGAGCCCGCGGTTGCCTACATCCGTGAAGACGAGTGCATCGGCTGTACCAAGTGTATTCAGGCCTGTCCGGTCGATGCCATTCTCGGTGCGGCCAAACTGATGCACACCGTCATCGTTGACGAGTGCACGGGGTGTGACCTCTGCGTTGAGCCCTGTCCGGTAGACTGTATTGATATGATCCCACGGAAATCCGGCATTGCCAGCTGGCATTGGTCACTGCCCGAGGAAGACCCGGTGCGAACACGCATTATCGCCACCGACGGGGCTGCCGCGTGAGAAAAATCCATGACATTCACGGCGGTATTCATCCACCCGAGCGCAAGGCGCTGTCGCGTCCCGGCGAATTGCAGACGCCACCGATGCCGGGACGCCTGGTTCTTCCCCTGTCGCAGCATATTGGCAAGCCCGCACAGCCCGTTGTGGCGGTGGGCGATCAGGTGCTGGGCGGACAGTTAATCGCCGAGGCCGAAGGACCGGTGAGCGTCCCGGTGCACGCGCCAACCTCGGGAACGATTACGGCGGTCGACCGTTTTGCCATACCTCACGCCTCAGGACTGGAAGACTGCTGTGTTGAAATAGCACCCGACGGTACCGATCGCTGGGTCGAGCTCAACGGCATTGACGATTACCGTGCATTCGAGCCCTCGGAGCTTGTCAGCCTGGCGCGTAACGCAGGGATCGCGGGCATGGGTGGTGCCGGTTTTCCGACTGCCGTGAAATTGATGGCTCGCGAGGGTCGTTCCATTGACACGGTGATTATCAACGGTACCGAGTGCGAGCCCTACATCACGGCTGATGACACCATCATGCAATGTCAGCCACGGGAGATAGTCCTCGGCGCGCAAATGCTGGCCTATATTGTCGGTGCAGAACATATCGTTATTGGCGTAGAGGACAACAAGCCGACTGCATTCGCCGCGATGCGAGACGCGGCCAGCGGCATCGATAACCGTATTGAGGTCGTCAGTTTCCCCACCAAGTATCCCTCGGGTGGTGAGAAGCAGCTGATAGAAATCCTGACCGGCAAGCAGGTCCCCAGCGGCGGGCTGCCGTCGGATATCGGCATTCTCTGCAACAACCCGGGCACCGCGGTCGCCATCTATGAGGCCATCGCCAATGGCCGCCCGCTGACCCGTCGTATCGTCACGCTTACCGGCGAGGCGCTGCAAAATCCTGGTAATTTTGAAGCAATGCTCGGCACCCCCATCAGCCACCTGCTCGATGCCGCGGGATACCGCGCCGAGCAGAATAATCGACTCATCCATGGTGGCCCGATGATGGGCTTTGCACTCCACAGCGCCGATATCCCGATTATTAAAACCACCAACTGTATCCTGGCGCCCACCGAGCAGGAGTTGCCGACACCGGCACCCGCCCAGCCCTGCATACGCTGCGGCATGTGCGCAGAAGCATGCCCCGCCGAACTGCTGCCACAACAACTTTATTGGTTCGCGCGCGCCAAAGATAATGACTCGCTTGAACAGCACAACCTGTTCGATTGCATCGAGTGCGGCGCCTGCTCATGGGTTTGCCCCAGCCAGATACCGCTTGTGCAGTACTACCGGGCCGGCAAAGCGGCGATCAATGAAGCCCGTCAGGAGAAAGTGCGTTCCGACCGGTCACGTGCGCGTTTTGAGGCTCGCCAGGAACGGGTGGAACGCGAAGCCGCCGAGCGCGAGGCCAAACGCGCGCAACGCAAAGCGGCGGCCCAGCGAAAAGCCGAAGGTAGTGATGGCGAAGATCCGGTTAAGGCCGCTATAGCCCGGGCAAAAGCCCGTAAGCAGGCCGAGGAGTCCACCGAATAATGGGACTGCTCACGGTCACCTCACCCCATGCCCACGGGCCGCAGTCGGTCACTCGAGTGATGCGCGCTGTGCTGCTTGCCACGCTCCCGGGCGTTGCCGTCATGACCTATTTTTTTGGTCCCGGCACCCTGCTCAATATCATCGCCGGCGGGCTTGTCGCGCTGGCGCTGGAAGGGCTGGTTATGCGCCTGCGACAGCGTCAGGCAGGGCCGTATCTCCGGGACTACAGCGTGCTCGTAACCTCCACCCTGCTGTGTATTGCCCTGCCCGCCTACACACCGTGGTGGATTGTTGCCGTCGGAGTGGCGAGTTCAGTCCTACTGGGTAAACACGTCTTCGGAGGCCTCGGCTACAACCCATTCAATCCGGCGATGGTCGGTTATGTCGTGTTACTTATTTCATTCCCGGTGCAGATGAGTGCGTGGCCAGCACCACGCGGTCTGGCGGAAGTACCCTCACTGGGCGACAGCTTCGTGGCGTTTTTCCAGGCGAATCAATACGACGGCATTACCATGGCGACCCCTCTCGATCTGCTGCGTCAGAATCAGGGTGAGCTGATGTCTGAATTGACATCGAGCCGCGCCCAGTTCGGGGCACTGGCGGGCGTTGGCTGGGAGTGGATTAATATCGCGTTCCTCGCCGGCGGACTGTGGCTGCTCTACCAGCGCATTTTTACCTGGCACGCCCCGGTAGCGATGCTCGCCGCCCTCACCCTTTCCGCGCTGCTCGGTTACGACGGCGGCAGTTCGACCAGTGGTGGGCCGGTTATGGTCCACCTGCTCAGTGGCGCCACCATCTTTGGCGCCTTCTTCATTATTACCGACCCGGTGAGCTCCGCCGTGTCCAACCGCGGCCGGCTGATCTTCGGTGCCGCCATTGGCGTGCTGGTGTACCTGATCAGGGCGTTCGGCAACTATCCCGACGCACTGGCGTTTGCGGTGTTGATCATGAATTTCGCAGCGCCTTTCATCGATCATTACACCCAGCCACGGGTGTACGGACAGGGGGATAAACGCTAAATGCGCCTGCTACCCGCCATATCCCGCAACAGCCTGCTATTGGGTATTTTTGCCGCGGCAACGACGCTGGTCATTGGTGCGATTTATTCCGCGACCAAGGACGATATCGCGTTGGCAGAGCGAATCGCGGAAGAAAAACAGCTCCTGGAAATCATTCCCAGTGAAAAACACGACAACAGCATGCTGGATGACCACTTCACCGTAGATCGCGAGGCCCCACTGCTGGCTCTGCGTCAGTCACGCCGGGGATACATCGCCCGCGACGGCGACCGTATTATCGGGGTTATCTTGCCGGCGACCGCACGTGACGGCTATAGCGGGGATATCCGCCTGTTGGTCGGCATTTATGTAGATGGTACCGTTGCCGGCGTCAGGGTGGTCACCCATCGGGAGACCCCGGGACTTGGAGATGCCATAGACCTGAAGAAGTCGGACTGGATTCTCGACTTCAGTGGGCGCTCACTGGGCGATCCACCAGCGGAGCAATGGCGCGTTAAAAAGGATGGCGGTATGTTTGATCAGTTCACCGGGGCTACGGTTACCCCGAGAGCCGTCGTCAATGCCACCCGACGCGCACTCGACTATGCCGAGCAAAACAGAGCGCGGCTGTTTACCGCCGACGATGCCATTACGCCTGGGGAGGCAACATGAGTACGCCAAGCTACCGCACGCTGAGCCTCAACGGGCTATGGAAGAACAATCCCGCCCTCGTCCAACTGCTGGGCCTGTGTCCGTTGCTCGCGGTAACCGCATCGGTGGTTAATGCGCTTGGGCTCGCTGTCGCCACGCTCGGGGTTCTGGTCGTATCCAACCTGTCGGTATCGCTGATCAGGGGCGTGGTCTCCGATACCGTGCGGCTGCCCGCCTTTGTCATGATTATTGCAGCGGCGGTCACCGCGACCGAATTGCTCATGCAGGCCTACGCCTACGAGCTCTACCAGATACTGGGCATTTTCTTGCCCCTGATCACCACGAATTGCGTCATTCTGGGTCGCGCCGATGCGTTTGCCTCAAAAAACAGCGTGGTTCCCGCCACCTATGACGGCTTCATTATGGGGCTCGGATTCGGCGTCGTGCTGGTTTTACTCGGCGCCATCAGGGAATTACTGGGCACCGGAGCCCTCTTTGCCAACATGCAGCTATTGTTCGGCGACAGTGCCGCGCAATGGAGGTGGGTTGTGATCGAGGACTACCAGTCATTTTTGCTCGCCATCCTGCCCCCAGGCGCGTTTATCGTCACCGGCTTTCTCATCGCCATCAAGAACATCATCGATACCACACTGGAAAAACGCGCAGCAGCGCGCAGTGCGGCACCCGTAGCGGGATCCAAGCGGGTCCGGGTGACCGGTCAGGTGTCCTGAGAATCGGTGACGAGCAGAGAGTCTCCCAGTACGAGGGTGTCCAGCAATTCAACAACCGCACTGGCATCCATGGCAGCGTCTTCTTCGTCGCAGATATAGGTGACGTACAGCAATACATTGCTGGCGGCCAGATACCACTCCCTGATGTAAGCACCGTCGTCGCGGAAGTCGCCTACCCATCCGCTAAAGGCACCTAGCGTGGCGGATTGCCAGTCGGTGATTTCCGGCGACTCTCCCCTGGCCATCGCCTCAAGCTCCTCGGGTTGAACGTCGCCTACGTCTTTACACAGCGTTGTTAATTCAATTTCGCCGATGTCGTCACTGTCAGCGATTCGCACCACGTCATCATCGTGCTCCGCGCGCCACTCCGGAGGCAGGAGCACGCACCAATGATCTGTTTCAAGAATTTTCAATGCATTATCCCGGTGAAGAATCGGTAGCCTCGAGGGTAAACGCCATCAGTATGGCATCCTCCCGGCCTCCGGCAAGCGGGTAATAGTCGCGTCTGCGTCCCGTCTCCACGAACCCGAGACCGGCGTATAGATGCCGTGCCGCGCGATTGGACTCGCGAACTTCCAGCAGGCAGCGTTCCATACCCAGGCGGCGCAATGCCTGGAGGGACGCCGCCAGCAGTTGCTTGCCGATACCGCGCCCCCGCAAACGTTCTGCGACGCGCAAATCCACAACATCCGCCTCCTCCAGGACCAGGGTGACCCAAATCATGGCCACCAGATCGTCACCGTCATCACAGACTACCCAGCTGTGGCAGGCGCCACTGTCGTATAACTGCTGAAGAAATGATGCGGAGGGGCCGTCGCCCTCCGCCGACAATACGTTAATCCCCGCAAAATCCTGATCGAGCCGACAACGGCGGATCGCGGCTTGTGGCACGTCGGTCAGGGTTTTACCGCATGGGGTCGCATGACCGCCCACGCATCGCGCTTTAAGCGAGTATCAGAGAGCATTTTCGATGTCGACGGTAATCGGAGCACCGTGGACTCCTCCGTGATCTCTACATAGCCCTCGGCGCTCTCGCCGAGTAGCACCGTACCCGCAATCGATGCACCCTGACGCCAGCGTCCCAACAAGCCCGCGATGCTTTGCCGGGCCGCCGTGTGATCCCGGGGGAGGTTCGGATTATCATTGATTGGCCAGTCGAATTGCCGATGCTCAAATGTCGCCGGCGCTCCCGAAAGGGCGCGGGCCATAGCAGCCAGCAAATGCAATTGCTCACTGCGAATCAGTCGATCCGGTAAATACTCGACCCACAACCAGTTCCCCGCTCGTGCCAATAGCAAGCTAAAAGCCGGCGCCGACTGCACCGGAGATTGCATCGGAGATTGTGCCGCAGATGCCAACCCGGGCTTAGCGTCCGGCGTGGCATTCAGCGCCGAGACCGGCTCGCCAGCGACCACCTTTTGCCCATACGGCAAGGCTGTACTCGGCCGCACCCTGCCCTCGGTAGACACTGACGTCGCCTTAGCCGCTGATTCCGGAGGTCGCCATCGTGTCGTTGGGCGGGCTCCCGGCGCATCGTAACGACTCACCAGATTGGCAATACCCAACTGGCTGACCATCCAGCGTCGCCGCTGCTCGTTCGCCCATTGATCGTCGGCCGCAGCAGGGTGTGTAGTGTCATAAGATGCGGTCATGGGGTGTTCCTCGAGCCTGCCAAGGCGATGGCACGGAGTGTGCCACGGAATATGTCCAACTAGAACCAGCGCCACCCGTACTGATTAAAAAAGCGAATCCCGCCAGCGACAAACCAGCGAATATGGCGCCAGCCCTTGGCGGCGGCATTGCCGCCGTGATGAACAATCAGCATGCCGGGTACGCGGTATAAACGACCCCTTGCAGCCAACCTCATCGACAGATCATAGTCCTCAAAATAGAGAAAATAGCGTTCGTCAAAGCCGGACACATCAGTCAGGGCTTCGCGGCGAACCAGCATGCAGCAGCCCGACGCCAACGTAACCGGCTGCGGCTCACCCTGAGTGGACAGATGATGTAACTCGTAGCGCGCGAGACGCTCTGCAAACCGCTGCCGCAGCCATCGGGGCGCAAACGCGCGCAGCGCCAGTACCAGCACCGAGGGGTAGGACTTGGCAAGATACTCCTCCTGCCCCGTGGGCAGTACCGAACGAGGGGCCACAAGCGCACATTTCGCGTCATTCGCAAGGCACGTCAAACCCTCGGTCAGCGCGTTTGTGGCAAGCTCAACGTCTGGATTGAGGATGAGGTGGACGTCCCCATGTGTGCGTGCGATGCCAAGATTTTGGCCTCCTCCGTAGCCTTTGTTCTGCGTCGTCTCAATCAGCAACACAGCCAGATGCGGCCAGCGCGCGTCATCCCCGAGTACATCGCTTATGCGTCGGAAGTAGTCAGAATCCATGCTCTGATCAACCACTGCCACCTCGATCACGCGATCGAGCGCGAGCTGCGCTACCGCCAGATCCAGTGCAACAAGGGCTTTTTCGAGCACCTCGCAATCGCTGTGATACAGCACGATGCTGGCGCTGAGCGGCGACTGACAGGCTGAAGACGCGGGTGACATGGCTGCGCAGCATACCAGCCCGGCGCGAGAAAAAAGCCGTTGGATTCGCTACGGCCCCCTATTTTTTGGTTGATCGCGGATTAGCGTGATTACGCCTAGTGCAATACCTCAATCATTGCCCTGGAGGACATTCACTGACGACCACACCCTCCGTTCTTGAAGTCGGTGAGGCAGACGGGAGTCCTTTG
>NZ_DS999411.1:208707-356988 GCF_000158175.1 Luminiphilus syltensis NOR5-1B
CGCCCACCTCACCTCGCGCCAGCGCCGCGTTCAAGAGTGTTTCAACCGTACTTGCAGCGACCACTGAGGGTGGCTCGGCGCCGGTTTGCTCGAGCGTCGACGAGCGGGCCGTCTAGTACGACCTCGCCGATGGAGCTACGCGAGCAGCTCGAGTAATCCGGGGTTGAGCCGCCCGGGCCCAGGTACAAGGTCATGCGCGAAGCCTTTGTGGGGAAAGTAACGATCCCTCAAACCCGCGACGAACTTCTTTTGTCGTTTTTAGGCAAAGGGTTAACGCGAGGGTACGCCAGGTCTCGGTCTCGCGTGCCCAGCCCGTCAATGAGTCGCAGGGACCAGATCAAACCCCACCGTAATTCGCTCCGATGGCTCGCACAATGGCGCGGTGCCGTGCCACAAATAGGAGGGAAAGAGCACCATCATTCCCGGCTTCGGCTTGATCCAAAAATCGGCCTCTAGCGGCTCCCGGGCGCGAAAGCCGGGCTCGCCGAACTTGAGCCATCCGCGCCCCTGCCGAACGACCTCTTCAGGGACAGTGAGGTAACAGACCCCGCTGACCCAGCCGCTGGGGTGGTAGTGATTTTTGTGAAATCCGCCGTTAGCGAGTCGTACCGACCAACTGTCGGTAAAGCGGAATGCCGAAGATTCGTGGCTGAGCCTTCGACTGGCAATAGTCGCGGCTAATCGACCGAGTTGCTCCGCAATCGATGCCCCTAAGACCTCAACAAACGCGATAATGTCGTCGTCCTGGCGTTGAAACAAAGCGTCGAGGGTTTGTGTGCCGTTGACCACAGATTGCTCAACCGGATGCTGAGTCGTGGTATGCAAAGCACGCAGCCGTGTGACCAGCGTATCCAGATCGGCACACCCCTCACTGGCGATTAGCGTGGACGGATGCACAATCCGTGCATAGTCCACCCACCCGCGGTAACGGTCGCTGCCGGTATAGCGCAGCGCCGTGAGGTAATGGGCGATGACTTCCTGATCGTCGGGTGCGGCTTTGGCCATTGACCCCAGCAGTGCCTCTGCTTCCCCGTAATCGGCACCCGACGCCATCAGTGCAATGGCGAACGCCAGCTTCACATCCCGGTGTTGTGGGAAGTGTCGAAGCCCTGTGCGAGCGGCCTCAAGACTACTGTCGAATTGACCCAGTTCCCGAAGCGCCTCCACCCGTAACACCCCAGTGGCAGGACTGGCGGATTCCGCATCGACGTGTTCCGTAAGTACGGCGAGCGCTTCATCCGGGCACCCGCCTGCAATCAGTAGACGCGCCAGTTCGGAGGCGCACGCCTGATCATCCGGCTGAATGACGAGTCGGTCGCGGTAGGACTTCAAAAAATCGTCATGGCCCAACACACCGAGATAGCGATTGAACCAGGCATGTAATTCAAGGTCGTCTGGCGCCAGCAATAACGCCTCCTGATAGGCAGCAACGGCCTCATCCTCGCGGCCTGAAGCCGAGTAAGCGCTGGCCAGATGCCCCCAAACTTTACCGTCATCGGGTTGCGCGCGAACGGCCTCGACAAGCGTATCCGCTGCCGCATCATTCCAGCCCATGGCTTTGAGCGACAGCCCGAGCCCAACCAGGGCACCCACGTGTTTCGCATCGTCATCGAGCACCGATTGGAACAGGCCCATCGCCGGCCGCTGAAAACCCTGCTGCTGTAACACCCGGCCCAGACCCAGTTTTGCCTCCGCCGATTGTGGATCTGACGCCAGCAATGCGGCATAACGAGCCTCTGCCGCCTCCAGATCCTCATCCGCCAGCGTTTGCCACTTCGACGCCTCTGGATGCTTCCTATCGCTTTGGATCATGGATTAACCGGGGTACTGCACCAGTTCCCCGATTCGAGTGTCGAAAGCCAACGCCGCTGTGGCAGCGGTAGGAGAAGATGATCGACATGATCGGGACGAAGTATCAGGACAACAAAGGCGGCGGGAATCTGCTCTGTTGTCAGGGGCACATCGGTACCTGTAACCAGAGGAAAGCCCGGATGGGGACCATAAAACGACTCCCTCGCCGCCTGACTCAACGCCTGCCAGGCGGATAGTCGCTGCGTCTGATCGGGGCATCGCGAGTCAACCGTTATGACGTGCGCACGAACCCGGAATTGCTCCCGGGTCTCGGTAAAGTACCAGCTGAACTCACATCTCGGTTGCCGCTGAAACTCGGTAACTTTTTCAGAGCGCGCATCGGTCACAATGCACACATCGTCGCTATCCCCGACGAAGCCGCGGAACACCACCCAACGAACTCGCGGAGTGCCATCCTCGCCGCTGCTTGCCAATGGAAAATAACGGTTATGATCGGCGCCCTGATTGGCCTCCATCGCACACTTTAGGCAGATCCGCCAATCGTAGACCGGCTCACTCGAAGGGCTCATTCCACTCCTCGCGTAACTGCTTCTTCTGTACCTTGCCCATCGCGTTGCGCGGCAATGCATCGAGAAACTCGATTTTCTTGGGCTGTTTGAAGCGGGCGAGCTTGTCGTACAAGGTGTCATTGATCTGGGAGACCGACACTGTAGCCCCGGCTTCCGTCACTACCGCGGCCACCACGGCCTCACCAAAATCCGGGTGGGGCACACCAAACACTGCGGACTCCAACACACCCGGTATGTCGTTGATCAGCAGCTCGACTTCCTTCGGATAGACGTTGAGACCACCGGTAATCACCATGTCCTTGGAGCGACCGACGATGCTGACGTAGCCCTCCCCATCGATCATTCCCTGATCACCGGTGATAAACCAGCCATCGTCAGTAAAGTCCGCCGCGGTTTTTTCGGGCATGCCCCAATAGCCCTTGAAAACATTGTCACCGCGCACCTGTAGCTCGCCGATCTCGCCCACTGGCAGCGCTGCTCCCTGGCTATCCGTTATACGAACCTCGGTACCGCGCAGGGGAAAGCCAACGGTGCCGGGCTTGCGTTCTCCATCAAGCGGGTTGGAGGTATTCATGCCCGTTTCACTCATACCATAGCGCTCGAGAATGTCATGACCGACCCGATCACGAAACTCGATGAAGGTTTCCTTAAGTAGCGGTGCACTGCCCGAAATAAATAAGCGCATCGAAGGGCAGTCGCTCGCACCAAAATCAGGATCACTCAACAACCGGGTGTAATAAGTGGGTACGCCCATCATGACTGATGCCTCGGGCAGCAACCGTCGAATCAATGCCACATCCAGACCGTCGAGCCACAACATCGATGAGCCGCTCATCAGAACACAATGGATGGCTACGAAAAGCCCATGAACATGGTAAATGGGTAACGCATGGAGCAGTACGTCATCAGTTTTAAAGCCCCAGGTATCCACCAGCACCCCGGCATTTGAGGCAAGATTTCGGTGGGTAAGCATAATCCCCTTGGGTCGTCCCGTGGTACCGGATGAATACAACAGCGCGGCGAGATCATCGGCCGCTCGGGGCGCGATCGCACATTGGCTACTCGCGGCCGCAGCAGTGTCAAACCAGGTACCCCTGCCATTGGCGTCGAGAGTGAGTAGTTTCTCGACGCCGAGTTCCCGGCAGAGCGGCGCGTAATCGTCCGCCCGCGACGGATCGCAGACAAACAGCGCCGGCGCTGCGTTCTCCAGAAAGTAGCGCATCTCATCGAGTGCATAGGCGGGGTTCAGCGGATGGAACACGAGGCCAGCCCGGAGTACTCCGAGATAAAGCCAAAGCCCCTCAACAGATTTTTCCAGCTGCGCACTCACTCGATCACCCACATTCAGACCGAGATCCGCAAGCGCGTTGGCCACCCGTGCCGTAGAATCCAGCATGTCCTGATAGCTGTGCGTGACGCCTTCGGCGGTGCGCAGTAATATTTGATCACGGTCAGTCGGTGCTCGTGCCTCGATGATCGCGAAGAAATTTTCGTTCATACTCTCGCTCTTCTTGATGCAGTAATTCTGAAGGTATGGCCGTCGCAAAAGATATCGGCGATTAAGAGTGGCCCATCCCAACTGCTGAATGGCTACGACATTAGTGTAAACGGAAAACAACCATGAGTTGGATTGCAACAGACAATCATTTGGCCGTTTTTGCGGCGATCATGGCGATAGCTGGCGCTGCTTTTTTACTGGAGCGAACACGCCTGGGCGGCCACCTGACTGGCGCGGTCATTGTTATCTTGTTAGCTATCGCCGCTGCGAATCTCGGCATTATCCCCCACGCCGCACCGACCTACGATTTCATTTTCAACAACATGGTGCCCTTGCTCATTCCGCTGTTTCTGTTTCAGGCGGACCTGAAGCGGCTGGCACGCGAAGCATCACGCACCAGCATGGCCTTTATCATCGCGGCAACGGGGACGGTTTGCGGCGTTGTTGTCGCCGCATCACTACTGGATTTGTCGGTACTCGGCAGCGCCTCGGAACTACCCCCCGGCAACCGTGAGGCCGCCATCGTTGGCTTGTTCGCATCAACGTATATTGGTGGGTCGGTCAACTATGCCGCACTGGGTGAGATAACCGGGCTGAGCGCGGATGCTTCTTTCTTTTCAGCGGCAACCGCCGCCGATAATTTATTCAGCGCGCTATACCTCAGTCTGCTGGCATTAATTCCAGGCTGGACCTGGCTGAGTCGACGCTACTCTCCCCACCCCGCCCAGGCCGCTGAAGCCGAGACCGAAGCCCCCGCAATCACCGCTATGTCGCTCTGCCTGGCCATTGCCGCGGCAGCGGTCCTCGTCGCAATAACCGACACCCTGGTCGGCGTCCTGAATGCTGAAAACTGGCGCTACGTCATCCTGAGCGCATTCACCCTGTTTGTGGCGACGGCACTACCCGGATCACGGCGATGGTTTGCCGGTGCCTTTGAATTGGGCGTAGCGCTTTCTTTTGCTTTTTTTGCGGCGATCGCCGCCGGCGCCAATATCGTCGCAATGATTGAGGTGGCACCGCTTCTGATACTGCTCGTCGGCATTCTTCTGCTTGTGCACGCGATCGTACTGTTCGCCCTTGGCCGGGTTTTTCATCTCACGCTTCCCGAACTGATTACCGCTTCCAACGCTGCCATATTGGGCGCGACGACGGCGCCGGCGCTGGCCGCGACCAAAGGCTGGCGCGACCAGGTCACTCCGGGAATCTTGGTGGGCGTACTCGGCTACGCCCTGGGTACGTTTATTGGCACCGTGCTCTACCAGATCTGGTAAATCGACATCCTAGCCACGGCACTCACATGCCATGGGGATAGGCTTCAAGCGATGTTTTACCGCTGCTTCGGATACCTCGAAAGGCATTCGCGTATTCGAGTAACAAGTCGATACAGTAGTCTGATCGTGCTTCGATATACCGGTGTGCTTTCTCATCATTATCCGCGGCGTCCTCGTTGAAAACGCTTTGCACATTGCGCACTATCAGGTGCTCTGGCAGGTAGCAGAGCCGGTTGTTCTTGTAGCTGCTCATGCGAAGCTCGGCGATGGGATTCGCTCCACCGCCCGAGGCTGAGACCGAACACAGCAAAGCCGGTTTATGCGCGAGTTCGCCGTCGGCGGCCCATAACAAGAGAAAGTTTTTCAGTCCTGAGGGCACCATGCCATGCCACTCAGGAGTAACGATAATAAACGCATCGCTCGCCCTGAGCTGATCGGAAAGACCATTTAAACCGGCCCAGTGACCACTTTTACTGAACACGGATTCATCCCATATCGGTAAGGGTTCGCGCCCCAGGTCTTTAATCCAGGTTGAGGCCTGGCCCGACCGTTCAAGCTTTCCGGCGAGAAACCGGCCCACCTTCCCGCTTTCCGACTTGGGCCGATGACTACCTGCAATGATGCCGATATTGAGCATGGAACCTATCCTCTTCTGGGTGAACCTAAATCTGGAAAATGAGCTCTGCAAGCCGCCGGCTAAAGTCCGTCAGACCAGAGGTGCCGTGTTTCACATAAGTGCTACCGCATTTCTGGGCGCAGACTGTATCGATGCCACCAGGGCGCGCATAATTGACCGGCTGGCTCACGTCCTGTGCGCCTTTTTCTTTGACCACTTTGGAGGCACCGTGAGCAACCACATCGATATCGTCAATGCAATGTACGTAGCGCTACCGAAACAGGATTTCGAAACCTTCGCAAAACACACCCATCCGGACTTCGCCGTTGTCGAGGCGGACAGTTTGCCATTTGCAGGCACCTTTAGTGGTATGGAAGGCTTCACGCAATTGGTCACCAAGGTATTCGAGATGTTCAGCGAGTTCGAACCGAATGTTAAGGCTATGGCAGCCGGTGACGACACAGTGATGGTGTGGATCGATATGAAACTCACCGGACGTGAGTCTGGCAAAACCATCAATGTACCCATGATCGAAGTGTTCAGCTTCGAGGGTGACAAAGTGAAACAGATTACGCCATTTTATTACGATACCGACGCCATTAACGCCATCGTTTAAGTGCATCCCACGATCTCACCACCTTTGAAAGCGTGGTGGGATCAGGATTTTTCGCGCGCGCGTATCATTACTGCCGCGGCTTCCAGCGCCTCCCGGCGAGAAAGAAATCGCTGTGTTTCCTTTACCCGATCGAGACTACCCAACTGGCCCAGCACACGGGCTACGCGATAGCGCATACCAATCAGAAAAACCTCCCGGTTTGCGTCCAGTGCGCGTTGAATAGCAGACTCAAGCGCCAAGCCGGCACTGCCATCAATATGCGGGACGTCAGTGAGGTCCATCATCAGAATATCGTAGTCCCCCAGGCGCGCGAAGCGCTTGGACATCTCATTGGCAACACCGAAGCTCATCAATCCCGAGAGGTACAAAAACCGTGTGCAGGGGGAAATCTCCCTGAATAGCTCGCGACTTTCCGTATCAAAGATTCCCAACTGCTCCGGATCTGAGATGGCTTCAATGGACTCTGCCTGAATATCCGCCGCCTGCTTCACAAAGGTCAGACTCGCCAGGATGATGCCCATACCCGCAGCCGTCACCACGTCGACGGTAATGGTGAGCAAAAAGCTGGTAGACATCAGCACCTGATCGGCGCGCGGCAGTCTGGCGATACGCTTTAGGGAGCGCCAGTCAATGACGTTAAAGCCGACGCGGAGCAAAATACCCGCGAGAGCAGCATTCGGTATCGTCGCAATCAGGGGTGCCGCCATTAAAAGTGCCGCAATAAGCACCAGTGAATGAACAACGCCCGACAATACGCCCCGCCCGCCTGCTTCGATATTGGCCAGCGTCCGGATAGTCGCTCCCGCACCGGGAATTCCACCCATCACGCCAGCGAATAAATTGCCAATCCCCTGGCCCACCAGTTCCTTGTCAGGGTCATGCAGCGTTGCCGTTGCGCTATCCGCCGCCTGTGCTGTCAGTAAGGAATCAATGGCGCCCAGCGCCGCCAGCACGAGCGCGGTGGACAACATTTGCCCCAGTAGGCCGATCTTGATGGTGGGTGGCACCAGGTCCGGCAACGTAACGCTGATTGGTCCCAGCGAGGGGATGTCGGCGACCCGCATCGCCACCAGTGAACACACCACCAGCGCAATCAATGACGGTGGAAGTCGCCGACTGATCCGAGCGGGCGTAAAAAAACAAATAGCAACGGCAAGCGCTCCAATCCCCAGCGTTGCAAAGTTGGGCGACTCGAGGTGTTCGCCAATACGGCCCATTGCGTTTTGCACGGTGCCGGCACTGGGAAACCCCAGCAGGGGATCAAGCTGCATGAAGATCAACACCACCCCAATACCCGTCAAAAACCCGGAGATCACCGGGTAGGGCATGAGGTTGATATACCGACCCATACGCAGCACGCCAAAAAGCATTTGAAACAGGCCGGCCATCATGACGACGCTGAAGGCAATCGCGGGTTGATCACCAAACTGGGTAAACAATGCCGCCGCAACAATCGTCATCGGTCCGGTTGGACCTGATATCTGGGTGGGCGTGCCACCAAATAGAGAAGCCATCAGCCCGACGCAGATCGCACCGTACAGACCCGCCTCAGGACCCATTCCCGATGCCACACCAAACGCAAGTGCCAGGGGAAGCGCGACGATGGCGGCCACCACGCCACCGCGTAAGTCCCCTGAGAAATGGTTGAAATCGATTCTGTTCAGGGCTAATACGCCCATATTAAAACTCTCTTAACTACCGCAATGGGGCTATCGGGCCCAACCGGACGTAGTGGACTGGCAATGCCCATGTTCGCCAGAGTCTTACCGGCGGGACAGTAGGCAGCCCTCGCGGGCGGTGCACACCACAACTGCATGCCCGAACCAACAACGCCGGCTACTGCGCTACGACTCGCCATGAAGGCCGTTACCGACAGCATCAAGACAGCGCTTAACCTCCCTGTTGTAACACGATTAGCGCCATTATTTTAATAGCACCGCGTCGGGCTTCGTGCGATTGAGGGCTGGAAATAAATACCGTGGCATCATTTAATAGCGACGTGGGCTTAGCTCCACTACCGAACATCATCAACACGCCAAACAACGCTCACCCACTGGAGGGTCGCATGCCGGATTTGAACGCATTGGAGCAGTACTTACCCCTGATTATTGACTATGGCACCAAGCTGTTTCTCGCCCTTGTCATCTTTTACGTCGGCCGATTTGTGGTGGCGCGTCTGGTCGCAGTCGTTCAGCGGGTGATGCTGGCACGCCAAATGGACGAAACGCTGGTCAAGTTCCTGTGCTCGATTCTCAATTGGGTCGGATTACTGTTTGTAGTCATAGCGGCCCTGAGCCAGGTGGGGATAAACACCACATCACTGGTAGCGCTGTTAGGTGCCGCCGGTCTTGCTATCGGTCTTTCGCTGCAGAATTCCCTGGGCAACTTCGCAGCTGGGGTGATGCTCATTATCTTCAAGCCGTTTGTCAAAGGTAACTTTATCGATGCGGGTGGTGCCATGGGAACCGTCGATAGCATTGGCATTTTCACGACGGTCATGACCACCCCGGATAACAAGGAAATCATTATTCCCAACGGCGCCGTCATCGGTGGCAACATCACGAATTTCTCGGCACGACCTACGCGCCGTGTCGATATGGTATTCGGTATTTCCTACGGTGATGATTTACGCGAGGCGAAGACGATCCTCGAAGAAATAATTGCCGCTGATGAGCGAGTTCTCAGCGAGCCCGCGCCAGTGATTACGGTGGGCTCACTGGGCGACTCCAGCGTTAACTTCCTGGTGCGCCCGTGGGCGAATGCAGCGGACTACTGGGGAGTGCTGTGGGATACCACGGAAACCGTCAAGCTTCGATTTGACGAGGCGGGAATCACCATACCGTTTCCACAGATGGAGGTTCACCTCCCTCAACCCGCCGAAACCAAAGAAAACGCGTAACCGCAACGACAAAAAAACCGGGGATATCCCCGGTTTTTTTTGCCCCGCAACCCTGCCCGCGGGAGTCCCCTCAATACGACTTAATCGAGGCCGCTCTTCCCCGCTTCACGCATGATCGGCTGACGCTCGGCAAACTCGGGGCCATCGGTGGTAGCGCCAACGGTAATACCCGCATCGGTGGTCAGCGTATGGCCGGTGGTATACCCGGAATCATCACTGGCCAGCCACAATGCCGCGTTCGCGACATCCCGTGCCAGACCCGGTCGACCGCGCAGTGGCGAACCTTCCGCCAGCAGACGCTCAGCACCGGCAATATCATTGGGATCACCGGTCAGCACATTGGCCACCATCGGTGTCGCCATGGCCGCAGCGGCAATACAGTTCACACGAACCCCCTTACCGGCAACCTCCGTCGCAACACTCTTGGTCAAACCCACCACACCGTGTTTCGCGGCCGTGTAAGCATGGGGGCCAAGCCCGCCCAGAATCCCGGCGGTACTTGCCATGGAGATAATCGAGCCACTGCCCTGCTCCGCCATAATTTTTGAAGCGTGCTTCATAGCGTAAAACGTTCCCGTGAGAAGCACGTCAATACTGAACTGCCACTCATTCGCGGGTGTCGTGGCGATAGGCCCGACAGCACCGACGATACCCGCACTGTGGAAGACCGCATCGAGGCGGCCAAAACGGCTTTGCGCCGCCTCCATGATCGCTGCCACCTGGTCTTCACTAGTGACATCGCAATGCTGATAAAACGCCGCGTCGCCCAGGCTCTCTGCAAGCTCGGCACCCGCCTCGTCCTGCAAGTCGGCGATAACGACCTTCGCACCCTCTGACACAAATAGTCTTACCGATTCCGCACCAATCCCGCTGGCGCCTCCGGTGATTACAGCGACCTTGTTGGCCAGTCGTTGTCCCATGCTACTTTCTCCTGTTGATGTAACAAAAGCCGGGTATCAATCATACCCGGCGTGAATCAGACCGATGCCAGTGTGTAGAGTAGATCGTCCGGCATCTGCTTGCTGAGGGTTTTCGGGTCGATACCTGCGAAGCCATGGGAGGCGGGAGGCTCAATGCGCATCCAATCGGTCATGCCATAGCGCTCAACAATCTTCCATTGACCGTCCCTGAGTTCAAACCGATCGAGATAACGACCGGCGACGAAAAAATCCATCTCGGTTTCAAAGGCATTATCCGCTGCCAGGGGATCGCCAATAGGTCGCATGCGGTGAAAAGCGGTGAAGTAGCATTCACAGCGCGCCCGAGTGTCAGATTCAAATTCCACCAGATGATTGCCCAGCTGATGGTGGGTGCGACTGTAGGTAGAGAGCACATCCTGTGCAAAGCGCACAAAATCGCCGGGATCATCACCCTGTGCCGGACGATCAGGCTCGGATGACGGCCCCTGGTAAAAATGATTATGTTGCGAACCCGGATGAAAGACACTTCTCAAAAGCGTTTCATCCATCCGATCGATAGCCCGCGTGTACAACGCGGTTACTTCGATAATTTGTTGCTTGGCAATGTATTCCTGCAGAACTTTATCCATCGGTTTCATACTCCGGATACGTTTTGGGTGGTGCCATAAGTGGCGCTTTTTTTATACACCGCGGTAGCTTCACGCGGTCGGACGGGAAAGCTCCGTCCCCGGAAACGTGTTGAAAAAATGCATTGAAACCGTACGTTCCGCGATCTTCCAGATTCCCTCGCGGCGCTCGACCTTGTCGGCATAAGTAGCGCCGACAAAAGTGGCTTCGGTACTGCCCGCGAGTAACCCCATACAATCCACATCGCAGAGTACATTGGCACGGTCGGCACCATCGAACTCAATCACCAGATTGGAAGTCAGATGCTGGGACTGGTCCCAGGCAGGCCAAAGTACATCGAGCACGGCTTCGCGAATGCCTTCATGGTTGGAAAAGCTGCCGAAACGCGGGCCGATATGCCAGATACAATCCTCCCACCAGATCCCGAGAAATCGATCAAAATCCCGCTTGTCAAACCCGTGGCAATAATTGAACGCCAGCTCAGCAATGGCGGCGCGGCTTTCGACCGCATCAAGGCGGCGCAGAACGTCATCGGAATCAAGCATCAATCAAACCTCTTTTTCATTTTATTAATGAGGTGTCTTCGGTATGTTTCTTCACTGCAGCGGGGACGTTAGAAGAAAAAAAAGGCCCGGTCAATGATGGTTATATCGAGTTCACCGCAGCCCAACCGTAAGCCGTGTTATTTAGCCTGTGCGCTGACCGCTTCACTTTCCAGGTAGCTCAAAAACATAAATCGCTTCACCGCCTGACGGCTGGTACATCTCGGGGTAGAGCTGTGCGGTCATCGCACGAAACACACCAATACCCGACAAGACCGCGATATATTGCTTGCCATCGACTGCATATGACACCGGATATCCATGTGCCGGCGCGCCGAGTCGCGTGGACCAGATTGGCTCACCACTCGCCGCATCGTAGGCTTTAAAGCCCCGATCAAGATCGCCAACGAACACCAGGCCGCCCTCGGTCGAGAGCGCGCCCGTCAGAAACAGCGCCGGCTGCTCAGCCTTCCATTTAATGTCCATGGTCGAGACATCGACCGCTATCAAGGCCCCCATCGCATCCTCTTTCCCGGGCATCGGGTAGGTCACCGAGTCGGCCCCGTATCCACCCCCGCCAGCACCCAGATCCACACGCCTCGGTGTCATGTCGGAACACAGCTGGTGCGAGGGAAGAAATAAAAGATGACTACCCTGATCGAAAGCGGAGGCCTGCCAGTTCTGGCCACCGTAGATGCCCGGACACGCCGAAAAGGTCTCGTCAATCTTGGCGTTGGCAATATCGGCACGATAGGTCAGCGCCCCTGTTTCGGGGTTTACAGACTCGAAAATCGTTTGCTCTGCGGTCTCCAGTAGTGCCCTGAACTCACCGGTTTTTCGGTCGAGCTTCCAGAGGATGCCATCCTTACCCACCGTGAGCAGCATTTTCTGCCCATCAATGTCGACCAACACTCGCTCGAAACCCACTTCCATATCAATGGTTTCGCCCGGGATGTGCTGGAAATACCAGACAATTTCTCCGCTTTTAGGGTCAATCGCCAACGTTGAATTGGTATAGAGCGCGGCGTCATCGACACTCATGCCACGGCTCACCGCCACCCAGGGTTTCGCCTGGGATACGCCGATAAAAAACAGATTCAGGTCGGGATCATAGGAGCCGGCAATCCAGCTATCACCACCGCCCCGCCGATCGGGAGCAATATCGCCCCAGCTTTCGTAGGCTTCGGTTCCAGGTTCTGCCAGCGTCTGGGTGCGCCACAGCTCTTCACCCGTGTCCGGGTCGTGCCCTGTGATAAAGCAGCCGTCTTCAGTAAACAGCTCACAGCCATTGATACCACTAATCACAATGCCGTCAGCAATAATGGGGCCCGCGGAGTGAGTGTACGCCTGGGTGTAGTCCGCTTTTACCGTGCGCCAGACTTCCTCTCCGGAAGTGGCGTCAATCGCTACCAGCGCCGCGTCATAGGTGGCGAGAAACACCTTATCGCCGTAGATGGCGATATTGCGGGTCGGGCCACCCAACATCCGCGCGCCGGGAGGGAAATCATACTGATAATCCCAGAGCAGGGTCCCCGTCGCGGCTTCAACCGCCTGAATTCGATTGTTGGGGTGTGTCAGAAACATCACGCCGTCGTGAATCAAGGGGGTACCCTGATTACTGCCCGCACTCATGGTTAGTGACCACGCGAGCTGCAGTTGGGCTACATTCTCCCGGTTGATTTCATCCAGCGGGCTGTGCGCGTGTCCGTCCGACGTACGACGCCAGGTCAACCAATCTCCAGGCGGCGGATTATTGAGCATGGCCTGGCTGACCGGCCGAAAGTCAGGCAACACCTGATTCTGGAAGCGACCCGCTGAGCGCGCTATCTGATCAATCGCGTCGGCGCTGCGAAACTCCACGGTCTCCAATGGCTCAGCGGCGGAATCGGTGTTGATGTCGATAGACGAAGAGGCCAGGTTCGACCCCTCAAGTTTGACGCCATTTTCGGCAATGATGAATTGCGCGAGGGCCCGATGCTGGTCATCGCTCAGTTTACCGCTCTGGCCCGGGGGCATGTTCTGTTTCAGGTAAGTAAAGAGTGCCTGGGCGGATTGGGGACCCCACTTTTCCACAAACGCGAGGCCCGATAGCGGGGCTCCGTGAGCCGACCCCCGCAGTGTCACGCTATGACACCCTGAGCACTGCCCCCCGTATAAGGACTCGACGTCGATATCCGCAGCGAAACTCGAAACACTGACCAGGGCAGTAGCCCCGGCGATCACAGCGGCAAATGGATAGCAGCGCATAGTCACTACTCCTTTGGTTGTTCGAACACAGGCCCGCAGGCTTTCTTGGGGAACACCATGGATCCGTACGAGATGGATAAAGCCCGACTTCGTGATCCGGGTCGAAATTTAGCGTGCAGCTAAAGTATCGGGGACGACCTAACCCTTTACTAAGGAAGCGTCATTGCCCAACAGTTGACGTAACCTCGCCCCTGGCATAATAAAAAACCCGGCCCCGCGACCGCCCAACAGGGCAAACGCAAAACCGGGTTTCACTACGAACCGTCTTAGCTGGCGAGCTTTTCGAACTCGAGCTCGGGGAAGCCCTCCTCGACCGACTTGTCGAGGCAGTCGTAGTAGTTGTTGGCGCCACCGAAGTAGATCAACACGCGCGGCTGCTTGTTTTCAATATTCGCGCCCATCATCCAGGAGTGCACCTTGTCGCCCGTGGACATCAACGTTTGTGAGTGGATATCGGCAACGTGCGCGGTCCACTCGTCCTCTACGTCCTTGCGGGGCTTGCAAACGTCGTAGCCTTCTTTCTCCATCTTGTCGATACACTTGGCTATCCAGATGGCATTCTGCTCGATCGATGTCGGCAGGTTAGCAAATGGAGCCTGCGGGCCCGTGATCACGAAAAGATTGGGGAAGTCAGCCACGCACACACCCATAATGGATGCCGATTTGTCCTGCCACTTCTCGGCAAGTGTCTGACCACTTTCACCGCGGATCGGGAACGCTTCAAGGGCGCCCGTATACGCCTGGAACCCTGTCGCCAAAATGATGATGTCGAATTCAAAGTGATTTTCGGTGGTGCGAATCCCGGTCTCGGTAATCTCGACAATAGGCTCTTTATCCTTGATATCCACCAGGAATACATCGTCACGATTGAACTGCTCCAGGTAGTGATGATCCATCGGCGGCCGCTTGGCAAACAAGGGGTAATCGCCGACTTTGGGCACCAGCAAATCGGCCAGCTCCGGATCTTCGACGCGCTCGCGCATCTTGCGGGCAATAAACTCGGACGCCATATCGTTTGCGCGCTGATCGCTCAACAGATCGTCGAAGGTTTCGAATACCCAACGGAAACTACCGGTCCATTTTTCCTCAAAAATGCGCTCCACCTCTTCGGGCGGTGTCTCGACCGCCAGACGGCCTTCGGCGTCGTCAAACGCCATACCAAAGACATGGTTACGACACTTGGCCACGATCTCGTCGTAGTTCTCTTTGATCTCCTTTTCCCACTCGGGGGTCATCTCACGCTGCATGCCCGGGAGAATGAAATTATTGGTGCGCTGGAATACATGAATGCTTTTGGCCTTCTCTGACATCGCGGGAACCATCTGCACGGTGGTTGCGCCGGCGCCGATCATCGCTATGCGCTTGCCCTCCCACTCCAAATCCTCGGGCCAGCGTGACGAGTGGAAAATCGGGCCCTTGAACGTATCCATACCTTTGATGTCGGGGATGATCTGCTGGGAAATCATGCCCATGCCACTGATAAAGTACTTACAGGTTAAGGTCTCGCCTGACTCAGTAGTCACCTTCCAGAGGCCAGAGTCCTTTTGATAATCCGCAGCGACCACTTCGGTTTCCAGCTGGATATGCGGCCACATATCGCATTTGTCGGCGACAAATTTCATGTAGTCCTGGGTTTCCTTCCAGGTAGGGTAACGCGCCGACCAGGACCACTCCTGAAGTAACTCTTTAGAGAACATCAGGCAGTAGTAGTAGCTTTCGCTGTCGGTCATGGCCCCCGGATAGCGGTTCCAGGTCCACGTTCCGCCAATGTCCGAAGCGCGGTCCAAGACCTTGATCGACATACCCACTTCACGCAGGTAGTGAATCAAGGCCAGTCCGGCGAACCCCGCCCCCACGGAGATAACATCAAAGTCAGGTTTTTCAGTTGAGGTCATCACTTAACTCCATCTATTTTTAACTTATTGGGTGATTTACCTTCCCCCGAGCCCCTCAGGACTCAAGAAAGTGTCCGTACTTGGCCATCGCCTTTTCCCGCTGCGTGTGCGTGTGATACGTCGGAAACAGGTCTGGAGAAGGCTCGTAGTCCCGCAGTACCGAGCGAGCCACTGTCACTTTGTGCACCTCGGTGGGACCATCGACGACGCCGAGCTCGGGAATGTCAGCCCACATATACATGAGGGGCGTCTCGTCGGATACGCCCCAACTACCGTGAAGATGCATGGCGCGATACACCACTTCCTGCAACACCTTCGGCGTAGCCGCTTTGATGGCCGCTATTTCCTTGCGCACTTCGCGGTTGTATTCCTTGTGCTTGTCGATCAGCCATGCCGTGTACAACACATGCAGCCGATACTGCTGAATCATAATGTAGGAATCGGAAATCTTGTCCTGAGTAAACTGCTTGGCAGAGAGCAACTCGCCCTTGGTGGTGCGGCTCAGCGCGCGTTCGCACATCATATCCATGGCTTTTTTCAACTTACCGACGCTGCGCATGGCGTGGTGGACGCGACCGCCACCCAATCGAGTCTGGGCGACCACGAAACCCTGGCCTTCGTCCCCAAGCAGGTTGTCGATCGGAACACGGCAGTCGGTGAAACGAATGTAACCGTGAACACCATCACCCTGCTCGACATAGGGGCCGACTGCAGAGTTTCGAAGAATCTCCATTCCGGGGGTATCTTTTTCTACCAGAATAATAGACGCACCTTCGTGAATCGGCTTGTCGGGGCCGGTGACTACCATGACCAGCAGAAACTCCGAGAATCGGGCATGGGAGGCAAACCATTTCTCACCATTGATGACCCACTCGTCACCATCACGATGGGCCACGCAGGTAAATTCTCCGGGATCCGATCCGGCCTGGGGCTCGGTCATTGAATAGCAAGACGCAATTTCACCGTCGAGCAAGGGCTGCAAAAAGCGAGCTTTCTGGTCGTCGGTACCAAACTTGGCCAGGATCTCGGCGTTGCCGGAATCCGGCGCCTGACAGCCAAAAACACTCGGACCAAAGCGACTGCGACCCAGTATCTCGTTCATAAGGCCCAGATTGACCTGACCGTAACCCTGACCACCGAGCTCGTGCTCGAGGTGACAGGCCCACAACCCCTTCTCCTTTACAATCTTCTTCAGCGGCGCCATGGCCTTGAAAGCCGGTGAGTTGGGGTCCCACGGATCGCCGGGGCCGCGAAAAACCAGATCCAGGGGTTCGATTTCCTCGCGGGTAAACTCGTCGATCCACTCGAGTGTTTTTTCAAATTCGGGATCGGATTCAAATGACCAGGCCACTTCAGTACTCCTTTTTAAAGGCTTGTATCGCAGGGACCAATTCAACGACCCTGCGCGCCGCGGGTTTTTTATTGGCCCAAACAATAGGCGTTATTGCTCGTGACGTCGAGCGCGAAACACAAAAAATAATCGCATCCGGGCCCGGCAACCGATAGCCCTGACATTTGTTTCAGTTTAGACTTGCTGAACACAAACAAGCAACATAAACTCAAAACATTTCTGCGTGGAGTAGGACATGAGTGGGTCAAGGGTTTGGGTTATCACGGGGGCCTCGCGCGGAATTGGCGAAGCAATCGCCAGAATTGCGCACGCAGCGGGTAATAAAGTGGCCTTGCTGGCGCGGGGCGACGCGATCGAATCCGTCGCCGACTCGCTGGGCGACGGCGCCCTGGGCATTCGCACTGACGTTGCCGATGCCTCTTCGGTAGCTGCCGCCTTCCAAAAAGTCGAAGAAGCCTTCGGTACGGTTAATGTGGTTGTCAATAACGCCGGTCTCCACCGCGGAGGCAAACTGAAGCGCCTGAAACCGGAAGACTGGCAGGCCGTACTCAATGTCAACCTGACCGGAGCTTTTAACGTTAATCAGGCGGCCGCCCCCTACCTCGAAGAAGGAGACAGCCTGATCAACATTGGCGCGGTAGTGGGTTTTAGAGGCTTCCCTGGAGATATGGCCTACGCGTCGTCAAAGGCCGGTATCGCGGGCATGACCCGGGCACTGGCGATTGAGCTGGCGCCGAAGGGCATCACTGTCAATCTCGTAATCCCCGGCCTGGTGCTCACCGAAATGACTGCCGGCGTCAGCGAGAGCGCGCTGGAAAATATGCGCCAGCAAATACCCATGGGACGATTTGCCCAGCCGGAAGAGGTTGCCGAAGTGGTTCACTGGGTCGCGCAGAGCCGCTACATGACCGGCGCCATTATCCCGGTCGAGGGCGGCCTGATGTCCACCTTTGGCGTGCACTGACAATGACATCTGCGACCATGGATACTGACGCCGAAAACATACTCCCCTGGCTCAGGGAAAATCTGGGCTGGGAGGCGCCGCAATTCACCGCAGCACTCGCCGGTGGTAATTCAAATATTACGTGGCGCTTTGACTCCGACGATCAGGCCTGCGTGGTCAGAACCTTCCCTGCCGAGACCATTTCCCCGACCGCACACCGCGGCATCGAACGGGAATTCAAGGTGCTCAAAGCGGTCGAGGGGCGAGTACGGGCGCCCCGAGTCCTCGGCTGGGGCGGCGCGGAAAGCGGGCTCGGTCGACCTTTTCTTTGCCTGGAATGCATCGACGGCGTCGCGATTACTGACACCTTGCCTGACGCCTACGCAGATCTCCCCGGCGCCGCCGACAAACTCGGTATGGAAATGGTTGATCAGCTGGCTGCCATACACGGCATCGAGGCGACAGAACCCGCGCTTGAGGGTCTCGGACGACCCGAAAACTTTCTTCAGCGACAGCTCGACCGCTGGCTCAAGGTGCGAAGAGACACCGGCGTCCGAGAGCTGCCTGCCCTGTTTGAACTGGGCGACTGGCTCCACAGCAATATCCCACCGGAAGCTCCCGCGAGCCTAATACATGGGGACTATCACCTCGATAACACCCTTGCGAGTCGGCACAAGCCCGAAATTCTGGCGGTGATTGACTGGGAGCTTTCCACTGTCGGCGACCCCTATACCGACCTGGGACTCGCGCTGATGCTCTGGGGTGATTCCCGCGCCGCCTCTCCGCCGGCATTTGAGCATTTGCAATCCATTTCGCGGGTACCGGGCACCATTTCCCGGCGCGACCTGGCGCAGCGGTGGTCGGCAAAGACGGGGCGCAGCATTGATCACCTCGACTATTACATGGCCTTCGCGTTCTGGCGGCTGGCCGCCATTGTCGAGGGCGCCTACTGCCTTTATGTGGACGGCAAGGTCGACACGGAATACGCACGAAAACTCGAATACAACGTACCTGCATTGCTGAAAGAAGCCGAGCAGGCAGCCCAGGGCAACTGGTAGGACTTCGCAATGTTAAGCACTATGATGCATCTGCCGTTGGGCGTCAGGACTCTCACCGAATTCGGGGCGAGGCACTTTGCCAGCAGCCGGGTCGGCGACTATCAGGAAGATGGCTCTATTCACTGGCAGTCTTATACCGACATCGCCGACAGCGCCGCTCGACTCGCCAATGCCCTGACCGATCTGGGCTTTCGCGACAGTGACCGCGTTGGCACTTTTATGTGGAATTGCAGCGAGCATTTGCAGGCCTACCTGGCGATCCCCAGCATGGGTGGCGTCATGCACACCATCAATTGTCGCCTCTCGCCGGAGCACATTGCCTACATCATCAATCACGCCGAGGATCGATTTCTGATCGTCGATGGCCGGCTTGAATCCGTGCTCGCACCGGCGCTGGCGGACACGCCAGCCTTGGAAAAAATTCTGGTGGTCAACCCTACCGGGGAGTTGGCCGGCGATCCCCGCGTCATCGACTTTGCCGACGTAACGGCCGCCTGTGAACCGAGCTTTTCCTGGCCGGAACCCGATGAAAACCGGGCCGCGGGTATTTGTTACACCAGCGGTACGACGGGCAACCCCAAAGGGGTCGTCTACAGCCAGAAGACTACTTATTTGCATGCGCTGGCCTCTCGCGCGGTCGACACCTTTGGCGTGAATGAGCGGGATACCATCTTGATGCTGCCGTCGATGTTCCACGCCAATGCCTGGGGGTTCCCCTATAGCGGATGGCTTTCCGGGGCCGATATGGTCATGCCGGGGCCACATATGCAGGTCAGGCATCTCGAAGCGATGATTGAGCAGGCGCGCCCCACGCTCACCGCGATGGTACCGACGGTACTCAGCGACCTGATTCGCGCAGATGAGGATAAAGGCCTCGATCTCAGTTGCTTCCGATCCATTATTTGCGGTGGCTCAGCGGTCCCCTCTTCGATGATTGAGGCGGCATGGGAGCGCTGGAAGGTACCCGTCGTGCAGGGCTGGGGCATGACTGAGACGAGCCCGATGTGCGTGCTGTCACACCCGCCCAAAGACCTTGGCGACACGTCGGATACCCGATGGCGCATGAAAAGCGGTCGCCCTGTGCCGGGCATCGAGGTCCGCGTGGTGGATGCCGCCGACCGCGAGTTACCCAACGACGGACAGTCAGTGGGCGAGTTACAACTCAGGGGTACCTGGGTAACCGGAAGCTACCTGAAAACCGAAACCGATGCTTTCACCGATGACGGCTGGCTAAAAACAGGGGATGTCGGCCATATCGACGCCCGTGGCTATGTGCAACTCACCGACCGCACCAAGGACGTGATTAAGTCGGGGGGGGAATGGATCTCTTCCGTGGATCTCGAAGATGCGCTGCTCAAGCATCCCGACGTTTTGGAGGTCGCGGTGATTGCAACGCCCGACGAACGCTGGCAGGAGCGCCCGTTGGCGGTTGTCGTGCCAAAGTCTGACAAACCATTGGCCGCCGGCGAGCTGCGCGGTTTCCTGCTTGAGAAGGTCGCCAAATTCTGGATACCCGAGTACTGGGCCTTCGTTGATGAAATCGCCAAAACCAGCATTGGCAAGATCGACAAAAAGACACTGCGAGACCAGCGCGGGAGCGCCGCTTTCGACGTGGAAACCTGCTACGACCTCGACGCGGCGGCCACCTCCGGAGGCCGGCAGTGAAGGTGAAGGCCGGTGACAAGTTACCGCGCCAGGAAAGAAACAAACAGGCGGAACGCAGTGCGCTTTCTGATCGAAAAATGCTCGAAGCCGCCGTCGAGCTGGTCAATGAGCGCGGCACCGCAAAAACCACATTAAAGGAAATTGGTGAAGCTGCCGGCTACAGCCGCGGCCTTGCCAGCTATCGCTTTGGATCAAAGGACGGACTGTGGAGCGAGCTGTTTGCGCGCTTTGATGCCCTGTGGCGAGATCACCTTCGGGGTTATTTGAAAGACAAGAACGGCCTTGCAGCGATCCGGGCTGCGATTCATTGCCAAAAGGACTTCTTCCTCAAAGAGCCCAGCTATTTGCGCGCCATGTACATTCTCTGGTACGAGTCGCTGGGCAGGGAGTCGGATATCCGCGCCGAATTGGCGAGCCACCATCGCATTTACCGACGCGACGTGGCCAACTGGATCAAAGAAGCCCAGGCTGCCGATGAGATTCGGCAGGAGATTGATCCCGAAATGTTTGCTGCCAGTTACTGCTCGCATATGTTCGGCATCATTTACCAGTGGGTGGTTGCACCCCAGCAAATCGATGTCGCCTCACTGCTCGACGATTTTGAGCGTGCGATCATTTTCAACCTTACCGAAGGGAGACAACAATAATGGCCTACCTCACCGTAGAAGATAACAAGCAGGTCTACTTTGAAGATTATGGTTCCGGCGATACCGCTATCGTACTGATTCACGCCTGGGGCATGAGCAGTCGAACCTGGGATAGCGTGTTACTGCCGCTGCTCGATGCCGGTCACCGCGTAATCACCATTGACCACCGCGGCTGTGGACGCTCGGACCACGATTTTGCGGATCTCAGCATTAGTGCAATAGCCAGCGATGTCGCCAAGCTTGTGGAAGATCGGGGCCTAAACAAGGTGGTACTCAACGGATGGTCGCTCGGTGGCGCGGTCGCCACGCAGGCCGCCCATCTGCTGGGTGATCGCTGCGCCGGCATGGTCCTGACGGCAGGCGCAACGCCGGTTTATACCCAGAAGCCCGACCTCGACCTCGGCGGCGCTGCCGATGATGTACGCGGCATTGTTGCCGCGATGAACGCCGACCGCGTGAACTTCCTGTCGCAGTTATCCCACGCGGTCTGTGCAAAACCGGTCAGCTCCGAGATGACCGACTGGATGTCAGACATCTTTATCGCCTCTTCGGCGCGTTCATCGAGCACCCTAGGTGAATTGGCCGATATCGATCAAAGAGAAATCCTATTGGATCTCAATGTACCCATTCTCTCGTATGTGTGCGGTCAAGACGGGTTTGTCGCGCCAGGAATCGCGCGTTGGGTTGTGGAAAATCACCCCCGGGCCGAGGGCGTTGAATTGCCTGACAGCGGTCATGCGCCCTTTATCGAGGAGCCCGAGGCTTACATGGATGCCCTAAAGCAGTTCCTCGCCGGCCTGTAATCATCAGTCTGGCCGGGGGAGTACGATCATGCGCAAAAACATCCCCTACTGCCTCTGACACGACTTCCGGATCGGGCCCTAGGCTTGGCGCGGTTCGGAAGCGTCCACAGACAGACGGCTATCGAGTCTTCCGATCAAACGCAAAGACTGGATAAAAATCTGCTGGCTCTGCGCAAGACTCATCGACTCATCGAAATAGACGCTGGAGCGCAAGCCAATCATCATGGCATAGGCCGCCTCGGCACCATCTTTACCCAGCGCCGCCCCCCTGCCTGCAGAGCTCGCGATCAACGTGGCAAGATGGCGCTTGGCCTCTCGATCGAAGTGCGCCTTCGCAGTGCGCATCTTTTCATCGTGAACCGCGGCGCCAAAACATTCGAGCATGAACCCGATTTCGCTGGGGGCACTGGTTTCGGCTGAAAACCAGAGGTCCGCGAGGCGGTCGATCTGCAAGGCGGCCGGTGCCTCGTGCAGACGCTCGATCTCCCGTAAAAGTCGTCTGGAAACGTTATCGAAATACTGCTCGAGAATGTCGTCCTTGTTGTCGAAGTAATAGTGCAGGTGGCTGGACGTCATGCCCGCTTTCGCCGCGATATCCGACAGGGTGGTACGGTTGTAACCTTTGGCAACCACGCAATCGTGGAGTGCCTCAAACACCCGTCTGCGACGCTGGGCATTTCGGCTACTTCGCGCGATGCTCGCTTGACTCACCATCGATAAGGCTATCCTTTGCGGTTGGAATGCGTGCTCTTTGAATCTGCATTAAACGATAGAAAAACACGATTTGAAAGATTTTCAAAATCGTCCTAGCATCCTCAGTCCAATAACCTATAACACTGGTGTGATTTATTATGTCCACGACACGCCCTGCTATCGATGCCGACACGAAACTTGCCATTCACGAGCTGCTGGCCAGGGCCGGCTACGCGCTGGATTTGCGCGAGGACGCGATGCTGGCGTCCTGTTTCGCTGAAAACGCAAAGTTCACCCTTCGCATAGCCGGCGGTGATCTCATCGGACCCTTCAAAACCCGAGACGGCATCATGGGATTGATGCGCGGCGCCTGGGACGAACAAACCGACGTCCGAAAACACGCGGTATCCAACATCTTCTTCCCGGAGGATGCGCAGGATGGGGAAGGGACGGTGGTCATCTCCTATTTGACCCTGATAACCACCGAAAATGGTGTTATCAACGTTATTTCAGCCGGCGTTTACCGCGATCGTGTTATCGAGACCGAAGACGGCTGGCAGTTGCTCGAGCGTCACCTCGATTTGGATCTGCCCTACTGAGGCTTGCCATGAACATTGGTCACATACCCGCAAAAGCGGCTCGTTTCGCACCGGATCGTCCTGCACTGATCGACGTCCCCAACAACCGTCGAATGAGTTTTGGGGAGCTCGACTTCCGTGTTCGAAAACTCGCCAATGGCCTGACCCGTGAATTGGGCCTCAAGCGCGGCGATCGCGTGGCCATGCTGTCGCGCAATTGCATCGAGTTTATGGAGCTCTATTACGCGGCAGCGCGTGTCGGACTCATCGTACAACCGCTGAACTGGCGCCTCAGCGCCGGCGAGATGGCACGTATCGTTGAAGACGCGGAGCCCGGTGCCCTGGTGTTCTCGCAGGAATTCAAGGAGGTCGCTGACACGCTGCGGGATGAGCTCGACCTGCCCCACTGGCTCTCCCTCGGCGATGATGGGCGCTATGAAGCGTTAATTGCGGCGGCATCCGATGAAGAGCCCGCGGTCGATAAGCCGGTGGGTGATGACGACCCGATGATGATCCTCTATACCGGCGGCACCACGGGGCGATCCAAAGGCGCCCTGCACACGCACCGCTCAGTATTTGCCGGCATGATCAATCAAACGGTGGCCGAACGCGTGCAACGCGATGATGTGTACATGCTGACCGGACAGATGTTTCATATCCCCGTGGTCCTCGCAATGAACTACATGGCGCACGGCTGTCCGGTGGTCCTCATCAACTTCGAAGCCCGTCTTGCTCTTGAAGTGATTGAGCGTGAACGGGTATCCGCATTCCTGGGTGTAACCACCATGCTGAACTGGATGATGGCAGTGGATGACTTTGCGGATTTCGATCTCTCGAGCCTGCGCAATATTCAGTACGGAGGTGGCCCGATGCCGCGCAAGGTGGTCGAAGCCGCGCTGGAAGCCTTCCCCTGCACCATAATCCAGGGCTATGGGCAGACCGAGGGCATGACCATGAGCTTCCTCGCCCAGGAGGATCATCTTGCGGCGGTAAATGGCACCCATCCCGAGCGTCTGGCGTCCTGTGGCCGAGAGTCCTTCATGACCACGCTTCGCGTTATTGATGCCAACGGCAACGATGTACCCCGCGACAACAGCACGCCCGGGGAAATCATTGTCCAGTCTGAAGGCAACATGGTCGAGTATTGGCGGCAGCCGGATCAGACCGCCGAGACACTCAAGGATGGCTGGCTTTACACGGGAGACATCGCCACCTGGGACGAAGAGGGATACATTTTCATCGTCGACCGTGCCAAAGACATGATTATCTCCGGTGGCGAAAACATCTTCAGCACCCAGGTTGAGGCCGCGATACACCAGCACCCTGCGGTCCTCGAATCGGCGGTGTTTGGCGTGCCCGACGACCAGTGGGGCGAAGCAGTGAAAGCAGTGGTAGTGCTCAAGCCCGGCATGCAGGCCACCGAGCAGGAGATTATTCAGGCCGCCAGTCAGCATCTCGCGTCCTATCAGAAACCGCGCTCGGTAGATTTTGTCGACAGTCTGCCCAAGGCGCCTACCGGCAAGATACTCAAGCGCGATTTGCGCGAACCCTACTGGCAGAAAAGTGATAAAAATGTCTGAGAGCGAAGATACGGCGGTTGATACGCCCTTGGTCACGCCCGAACTGTTGGCCAATATTGGCAGGCAGGATCAACCTCGACGGGAGGTGGTCACCCGGCGCGACATTAAAAAGTATGCCATCTCAACCGGCACCACGATCCCGCGTTACCTCTCCGGTGATGAGGCGCCGCCCATGTTTCACGTACCGCTGTTCTGGGACGTGGTAGGTATGGATGAGCTTTCTGCCGATGGTGTATCGATCGACAAACTGCTGCCGAAATTCCCCCTCGAAAAAGCGATGGCGGGTGGTCTGGATATCACCTATCACAAACCCATACTGCCCGGAGATTGGCTGACAGCGACACGGACCTTAACGGATATTTACGAGAAGCGCGGGCGCTCAGGGCCGCTGATCTTCTATGAGGTGGTCATGGAAGTGCGCGATGATGCCGGCGAGCTGGTAGTCACTGAAAAAACCACGAGGATATTGCGATGAGCGATCTTCAGGTAGCCGGCAATCCATTAACTGTTGGTACAGCAATCCCCGGGTTTTCCCGCACCAGCGATATCATCCAGCAATTTCTCTATAACGCCGTTCTGTATAACGCCCATCGGATTCACTTCGATACGCCGTATGCCACCGAAGTCGAGGGTTATCCTGGCCTCGTGGTCGCAGGCCCTTTGCTGGGTGACTGGCTTCACCAGTGCGTCGAACTGTGGCTGGGAGACGAGGGTCGCCTGGTGCGGATCCAGTACTCGAATCGGGGTGCGGCCTACACCGGTGATCAGCTGCACGTCGGTGGAGAAGTTACCGCCGTCGACCCCGATCATGCCACCGCCACCCTGACTTTATGGGTAAAAAATGATGCCGGCGATACGCTGGTGCCCGCCGAAGTAGACATCGTCCTCGGGGAGCGCCGCTGATATGAGCCTTCGCGGTGCCACGGCCCTGGTAGGGGCTTACGACACAGCGGTCGGTGTAGTTCCCGATCGTACGGCAACCGAACTGTGCGCCGAGGCGATTCGTGGCGCGGTTGCCGATGCCGGGCTGGACTTAGAGGATGTCGATGGATTAATTACCTGTAATTCGATGGCTCAGCCGATTCTCTACCACGCTGAAGCCATGGCGGAATACCTGCAGATGTACCCGCACCTGTGTATGACCCTGCCCACCGGTGGGGGAACCACAGTGTCCGCGCTGGCCCATGCCGCCGCTGCCATACAGGCCGGCACCGCTGGGACCGTGGTCATGGTAATGGCGGACAGCCTCCGCAGTGGATTAACGCGCGATCAGGCCATGCGGCTGCAGTCATCCACCGGACATCCTGATTTTGAGCAACCCTACGGACCTACCGTACCCGCTTATTACGCACTGATTGCCCAGGCCCATATGGCGACCTTTGGCACAACCCCCGAACAACTGGCCAGGGTGGCGGTGGACACGCGTGCACATGCGGCGCGCAATGAGACCGCCCAGATGCGCGATCTGATCACCGTCGATGACGTACTCAACTCGCGACCTATCGCCGACCCGCTGCGGCTTCTCGAATGCTCGCTGGTCTCGGATGGTGGCGCTGCGGTGGTTCTGACTTCAGCCGAACGCGCTCGAGATCTAAAACAAGCTCCCGTCTATTGTCTGGGCTTCGGTGAAGGCCACAGCCATGAACACATCAGTCAGGCGCGCGATCTCACCACATCGGCCGCCGCGGTATCGGGTGCGGCTGCCTATGCGATGGCAGGGGTTTCGCCTTCGGATTTCGCCTTCGCACAGCTTTATGATTGCTTCACGCCCACCGTATTGGTAGAGCTTGAGGACCTTGGCTTCTGCGCCAAAGGTGAGGGTGGCGCCTACCTGGAAAGCGAAGGTATGGGCCCTGGCGCCCGACTACCGGTGAATACCCATGGCGGCATGCTGTCCCATTGTCACCCGGGGAATCCGGGCGCCATGTTTGGTTTGACCGAAGCCATACGACAACTGCGCGGTGATTGCGGCGAGCGCCAGGTTGAAAACGCGAATCTGGGATTGTTTCATGCCCAGGGTGGAATCATGTCCAGCCATGCCACCCTGGTACTGGGCAGGGAGTGCTGAATGGAAAAGGTTTTACCCCAGCGAGTCGATGGCGTGTCCGCTCCCTTTTTCGAGGGCGCCAGCGATGGAGTACTCAAAATACAGCACTGCGCCGACTGTGGGCACTGGCAGTTCTACCCCAGGCCGTTCTGCACCGCCTGCGGCGCGGACGATCCGGCCTGGGAAGTAACCCGTGGGCGCGGAACCGTCGCCAGCTTTTCCATTGTCCGGCGAGGACTCACCAAGGCCTACGAAGCGCCCTACGCGGTGGCCCTTATCGATCTCGCCGAAGGGCCGCGACTCATGTCGAATATCATTGACTGTGATCCCGAAAACATCACGGTGGGAGCTGCCGTCGAGGTGGCCTTTGCGTCGTGGTCAGAAGCGATTACGCTACCCGTTTTCCGGCTTAGCACCGAAGGAGGCACACTATGAATGCAGATACCATTCCCGTTGCGATCATCAACCCCGACGCACCGGCGGAGTCACTGGAAGCCAAGCAGCCCGCTATCGACAATGGCGTCGAGCGCTATGGCAAAGAGGGCTATTTCAGTCGGGACTACATGAACAGGGAATGGCAGCGCGTATGGACGCAAAGCTGGCTCATCGCCGGGGTAACCAGCGATCTCGTGCAGATTGGTGACTACTTCCTGTTCGAAATTTGTGGTGAGTCGATCATTGTTACCCTGACCGAAGACGGCGTTCGCGCGTTCTACAATGTGTGTACCCACCGCGGGTCGCGGCTGCTCAGCGAAGAGCGCGGCAACAAGCGCGTCTTTGTCTGCCCTTTCCACAGCTGGAGTTTTAAAAACGACGGCTCATTGCGCACCATCACCGATGAGAAGACATTCAAGCCCGAGGTCATTGCCCATCGACCCGGCCTCAAATCGGTCCATTGTGAGATTCACGCAGGGCTGATTTTCATCAATATGTGCGAGGGTGAAGCACCACCACTGATCGAAAGCCTGGGTCTGCCCGAAGGGTACCTGGAAGCCTACAAAATCGAGGACATGAAAGTCGTACGCCACGTCCGCAGCGAATGGGAGTCCAACTGGAAGGTGGGTGTTGAAGCCTTTTATGAGAGTTACCACCTGCACGCGGTTCATCCCGAAACCCGCGGTGTGATGGGTGATCTCAATGTCCAGTACGACCTCTATCCGAATGGGGCGAGCCGCATGATTGTGCCGCTCGGCCAACCCAGCCCGCGCTTTCAGGACCAGGAGAACGTCAACGAAGGCCTGAAAGCCATGCTTAAGGATGCCGGTGTTGACCCGGAACATTTCGATGGCAACGCGGCCGATGTTCGCCGCGCAATCCAGATGGGCAAACGCGAGCGTGCCGAGCGTCTTGGTTTCGACTACGACCGATTCGTTGACGGCCAACTCTCTGACAGCTGGGCCACGGGAATTTTCCCCAATGTACAGATCGGCTGTCACCCCGAGGCCGCATTCCTGATGCGCTTCCTGCCCCACGAAACCGACCCTGAACGTTTTTACTACGACACGATGACACTGCTGTTCCCGGCAGACGACCCCGACTACTGCCCTCCCGGGTGGATGGGGCTCCCCGAAGGAACCGATTGCACCGGTGCAGTGCGCCCTGACACCGAGCATTACACAAAGGATGAAGACCCCAACCTCGGCCTGGTTCTCAGCCAGGACGCGACCCTCATGCCCGTCGTGCAGCAGGGTATGCGCTCACGCGGTTTCGACGGCCAACTCTGGGGCGAGCAGGAACAGCGACTGCGTCACTTCCACATCGAACTCGAGCGGCGGTTGGCCGAGTAGAACGATGATCGCTTTTGCGGGACAGACCACCCTGCCCCGGGATGTCGCCGCAACACGACCGCAGGCAGCAGTGGAATAGATCATGACCCAACCCATTCTTCACCACCACGATCCTTCGCCCTTCGCCGAAAAGGCGCGGTTAATCTTTGGCTTAAAGGCCCTCGGCTGGTACTCGGTTGAAGTGCCCATGGTTATGCCCAAACCAGAGCTCACCGCACTTACAGGCGGTTATCGAAAAGCGCCCGTCATGCAGATCGGCGCCGACATCTACTGCGATACACGCCGTATTGCATTGGAGCTGGAGCGACGTTTCCCAAACCCCAGTCTTTTCCCCCACGGTGCTAAAGGTGCGGCACTCGCGCTGGGCTTCTGGGCCGACACCGCGCTGTTCCATAGTGGTGCGACGCTGTCGATGGGAACCAACGATGCAATCCCGGAGGTGGTACTCAAGGACCGCCTGGCGTTTTTTGACTTCATGTCCGAGAGCGATTTAAACGCGGCACCCGACCATTTTTACAGTCAGTTCTGCAGCGGCCTGAGACAACTGGAAGATATGCTCGCCGACGGTAGGCAGTGGCTACTGGGGGATGAGCCGGGGTGGGCCGACTTCGCCTGCTTCAGCCCGGTGTGGATGTGTCGCGGCAACATCAAGGGTGGGGAAGACATACTGGCATCACTGCCTCGGGTCGTGGATTGGGAAGCGCGGGTCGGGACAATCGGGCACGGTACCCGAACCGGCCTGGATGCCAAGCAAGCCCTCGAAATCGCCCACAACAGCACTAGCGAGACCGAGCCAAATGTTTCAGATACCCGCTGGCCAAAACTGAATGTGGGTACCCGCGTCAGCGTTGCGCCGGATGACTACGGTATGGACCCGTGTATTGGTACACTTCGGGTGCTCAACGACGAGGAAATCGCAGTAACCCGACACCTCGAGACAGGCAATGAAGTGGTGGTGCATTTCCCACGGTTTGGTTATCGGGTAATCGAGTACACTGGTGACAGCGCGTAATACCGCGACCGTCAAATAATAAAAACCGCCGTCAGCAAAACGCTGCCGCGCGAACCAAAGATCCAATATCGGAGGGATCATGCCAAAGAGTCGGTTCACACAGGGTTCTAAAACAACAGGTCATGTCCCATTGCGCTTCCGCCTTGGTCGCTCATTGCAAACCCTGACGATGACACTAGCGGTATCGATAACCGGTACCGCCGCGTGGGCGGATAACGAGACGCCCGCCGCGGATGGCAAACTCCTTTTCGATATGCACTGCGCCAAGTGCCACGGCGGCTGGACGCCGGACTTTGCTTATCCGAAGGAGTTTCTTCAGGGTCTGCCAGCGCACTTTATTCATGCGACATTAACCGAAGGTGCCATGCGTCGTCAGGGTGATGCCATGACGGCGGACGAACGCCAGACAGTAGCGGAATACCTCTCGGGAGGTTCGATAGCGACACCGCCCCCGGAAGTCTCGCCCACGTGTTCCGACACCACCGTCAGCGTCGGAGCGATTGCTGTTGCCGCCTGGGGTATTAATGCCCGCAATGAGCGCGCTTTCAGCGCCAGCACCACCTCTATCAACGCAGACAATGTAGCGCAGCTCGAGCTGGCCTGGGCGATTCGGGTACCCGACGCCTTCCGCGCGCGATCGCAGCCGGCGGTGGCCCACGGTAATCTTTTCTTTGGCACGCAGAACAATGGTGTTGTGGCAGTCGATGAAAAAACAGGCTGTGTCCGCTGGGAGTTCGATACCGTCGCCGAGGTGCGTACCGCCATCGTCGCGGACCCCGATCCGGAAACGCCCTACCTTTACTTCGGTGATATCGGTGGCAACATTTACGCGATCGATGCGCTGTCCGGTAAGCTGGTCTGGAGAGACCAGCCCAACGCGCACCCATTGACCCTCGTCACGGCGGCACCTGCATTACACGATGGCAAGCTGTACGTATCGGTATCATCAATTGAGGTCGGCGCGGCAGCAGATCCGAGCTATGAGTGCTGTGACTTCCGGGGTGGCGTAACCGCCTACGAAGCCAGCACCGGAACCCGACTCTGGCAGACCCATACCATCCCGGAGGAACCGCAGCCGGTGGGCGACGTGATCGCGGGCAAGCGCATTCTCGCCCCATCCGGTGCGCCGATTTGGAACACACCCAGCATCGATGCCAAGCGTAATCGTCTCTATGTCGGTACCGGAGAAAATTACTCGTCTCCTGCTGAAGGTCACAGCGATGCCATCATTGCCATGGACCTGACCACAGGCGAGGTCGCCTGGGTACAGCAAATGACCGAAAAAGATGCCTGGAACGTCTCCTGCGAACTGGAAATAGACGTTAACTGCCCTGAAGAAGACGGACCCGATTATGATTTTGGCGCGGCCACAATCGTGCACACCCGCTCCGATGGAAAAGACGTGGTGCTGGCGGGCCAGAAGTCAGGACAGGTATACGCGCTGGATCCCGACAACGGTGGCGATATCCTCTGGGAGAATAAGCTCGGACGTGGTGGCATTCAGGGTGGTGTGCATTTTGGCATGGCCGTCGACAATGACGCTTTATACGTACCCATGTCGGACTTCTACGGTGGGCCGCGCTGGCCCGGTGAGGCGCAACCCGGCATGTTCCGGGTCAATACACTGACTGGTGAAACCGAGTGGTTTACCAAACATGAAAACAACTGTGAAGGCCGCAAGTATTGTGAGCCCGGAATCTCCGCACCCGCTACGGCGATTCCCGGCGCGGTGGTCGCGGGCGCCATGGACGGCCTGCTCAGGGCATACGATGCGGAAACGGGCGAGGTCATCTGGAGCTTCGATACCGACCGGGATTTCGAAGCGCTTGGCGGACATACCGGTGACGGCGGCTCGGTCAGCGGCGCTTCCGGCCCCGTGTTCGTGGACGATATGATGTACATCACCTCGGGCTATGGCCTCTACCAACATATGGCCGGTAACGTGCTACTGGCTTTCAAATTACGAGGAGCCGACGAAACTGTAGCCCAGACCAATCCTGGCAACTGATGCTGCAGTAATCAGTTAGCCATCGGCGGAGCTGCGCTTCCTTGGGGGTGCGGCTTTTTTTGTTTCATCGAGCATTAAAGGGATCGTCACTCTCCCGGGAAGGCTTCGCGTCTGACGTCGTACCAGGCTCGGGCGGCTCAGCCCTGGATTACTCGGGCTGCTCGCGTAGCTCCATCGGCAAGAGCGTATAAAACAACTCGCTCGCCGACGCTCGGGCAAACCGCTGACTAGCCACCTCAGTGGTCGCTGCAAGTACGGTCGAAACCATCCCTAATATGGCACTGTCTCACCGATCTCAAGACCTCGTGTGGTCGTCGGCGAATGGCGTCCAAAGCAGGTGACCTCAAGCAGGTCGCAAGACCGCTTTGAGCACCCTGCCGGACTCGGTGTCTGCCACCGCGCGCTGAATATCGGCCAGCGGGTAAAACGTGATCAGCCGATCGAAGGGAAAACGACCCTGCTGATACAGGTCCACCAATGTCGGTATAAAGAGGTTGCGATCGCTCTCGCCCTCGACAATCCCTTTTATGGTGCGCGTGGCCATGGTGGTCATGTTCAAACTCACCTCGGTGCCCAGGGGAGCGGCGCCGATAATGCCGCACACACCGGAGGGTATTAAACACTCAACGGCGGCCCGCAACACATCGGGCTTGCCCGTGCATTCGAGACTGAAATCAGCGCCGGTCGTTGTCAACTGACTGACCCGGGCCAGTGGGTCTTCCGGTTGTGGATCGATAACCGCGGTTGCACCCAGCTCTAGTGCCAGAGAACGCCGACTCGCCACCGGATCCACCGCGATAATCGTGCCGCACCCGACGAGATTCGCCGCCATAACGGCACTGAGACCGACGGAGCCCGCGCCAAAGATCACGATGCTGGAGCCCGCTCGGGGCTTCAAACTGTTGAGCACAGCGCCGGCTCCGGTCTGAATGCCACATCCTAGCGGACCCAGCAGCTCCAGGGGTGCATCGGAGGGCACCTTGACCGTGTTGCGTTCGTGGGCGATGGCGTGGGTGGCGAAACTACTTTGGCAGAAAAAGTGGCCGTACAGCGGCGCTTGCGGGTCCAACGCCGACACCGCAATCGAACCGTCGGGGCGACATCCTGAAAAATTGCGAGCAAAAAAGTCGAGGCAATAGGCCGGTGCCCCTTTCAAACAATTCTGGCATTCGCCGCAGTTCTGGTAGCTCAGTACCACATGATCGCCAGGACTGACCCTGGACACCGCCGAGCCAACCGCCTTCACCACCCCGGAGCCCTCATGGCCCAATATGCAGGGCGTCGGCACCGGTATGCCCTGGTCACGACACACCAGGTCCGTGTGACAGACACCACAACCCGCTATTTCAACCAGTACCTCGTCAGCCCTGGGATCAGCGAGCTGAAAGTCCCTGCACTGAAAAACACCACCCGGCTCTTCAATCACTGCACCTATCGCTTTCATCATGCTACGTCCTAATTCATTGATCAATGTCTGGACCCTGCCCCTTGGTCCGGCAGGCTTATCGCTCCACGGTCACGGCTTCTCCGACGCCGTATCGGCCCTCGGAGGCACTATCAACCAAAGGTAAAGGTGGTCTTTTCATCGCCGGCAACCCTGCCGAGCAGACCCATTGCATCCTCGACTTCGAGTTTTTCAAGGGTTGCAGCATCACCCGCCTCCACAACCGCAATGCACCGCTCGCCACTGTCCCTGAGCCTGGCGATGACCACCGCGCCCGTTGCCTTGCCTCGAGAATAGCGGACCGAATAGGTCTCGATAGTCGCAGGGCCCCTCGGCTTTTCGGCAACGGGCTCGTCGGGAATCCCGTCGATTGTCGCCTGTATCACCGCCTTTTCGGGCAGCTGACAGGGGGCTGTTGATGGCAGTCCCGAGTAAACGCCTACCGCCTGCTTACTGAGGATGCCTCCGTTAGCGGTAATCAGACCCAGCGCCTTGCGATCGGAGCGAAGCCTGTCTACCACCTCGGCAATGGCGTGCAAGCTGTAGTCATTACCCGGGCCACCAAAATACGGCAGGCCCCCGGTCAAGGTGAGACGCGGGTGTTCACCCGCCTCCATGTCCAGTGCCTTCATCGCCGCCCCGACGGCAGAGGGAAAACAGCTGTAGATATCGATGTACTTGAAGTCTTTCGCGGTCACCTCGAGCAGCGGCAGCAAACAATCAAAAATGGCCTTGAGCGCTTCGGAGGCGGCAAGATCGCGCCGGCGGAGCAGGGTTTTTTCGGTCGCCTCAGCCCCGCCCAGCAGATAGACCCACTGGGACTCGGGTATACCCAGCGCCTTGGCCCTATCTACCGAGGTCATGATAGCGGCAGCACTTTGATTAACTTTCTCTCTTGCACAGAACTGCTTGCTGTACAGCGAGGTGACCGGGCTATCATCACCGGCCAAAGCCTCCGGATCGGCGATATGGGTAAACATGCTGAAGGGGTTGGCGCGGGCGGTTTCAACAAAATCCGCCATCAGCTGGGCCATGGCCTGCTGGTGCTCGAGGAGTGTGTGCCCACGCTGTTGCCGGGCGACGTTTTCAAACAAGGTGTAGGTCAGCGGCGCAAAATCCAGCACACCATGTTTAATCTCATGTGGCGTGGCCATTTCCGCGATACCCAGGCCACGGTCCTCGACATCATCGTCTACCGCCTCCGACCAGTCGGGGCTCAGGCCATTTTTGAGGGCGAACACCTCATTGGCGATGGCCTCGGCGCCCGCAAGCAGCACCACGCCGGTCTCACCCGAGCGTATTTTGCCGGCCATCTCGTTCACCAGCGCCTGGGGCACATTCCCACCCGCGGTGCTATGAATCACCGTGCGCGGGTTCGCGGCGAGCCGCTTCGCCAGACTTCGGGGCGGGTTGCTGGAAAAGCCGAACTGGCTGGCAAACTGCGGCGCCGAATCCGAGAAGGTCCGCACCCAGGCCACCGTATCAATGGCGTTGATAACGGCATCACCCGATTGCGTATCCCTTACCGCGAGGGTGGCCGCACGTTCGGCCAGATCCAGGGCAGAGAGCAAGTGATCCGGATTGGACTGATGCTCGGTGAACTGGCCCACGCCCACCAGAACCGGGGTGTTATCGGGCTCCATTTATCGGCCTTTCCATACCGGTTTTCGCTTTTCCACAAACGCAGTGGAACCCTCTTTTGCGTCTTCGGTGGACATGACACGCTGCTGGACAGCGGCGTTCATGTCGAGAAGCTCCGCCTCGGTCTTGTCATAAGTCTGCCGCGCCAGCTGCAAACTCTCCAACACCGAAATCGGTGCATTGGCCGCGATCTGCCTGGCCAGACCCATGGCTTCCTCAATGAGTTGATCGGCGGGCACCACGCGGTTTATCAGGCCGAGCTCATAGCCGCGCCGTGCGCTGATCGGTGCTCCGGTTGCAATCATTTCCATGGCGATCGCGCGGGGGATCGCACGGGGTAGCCGGTAAATGCCTCCCGCCAGCGCCGCCACTCCGACTTTCACCTCGGGCAGACCAAAGGTCGCGTGCTCAGCAGCAACCACCATATCCGCAGTCAAGGCAAGCTCCAGCCCCCCGCCCATGGCGGCGCCATTCACCGCCACAATCCAGGGTTTTTGGGGCTTCGCATTAACAAAGCCGGCAAAGCCCGCGCTGGGATGAACCAACTCTTGTCCACGACCTTCGGAGACCGTGCGTAGGTCCGCCCCGGCACAGAAAACGGTGTCCCCCGCTCCCGTGAGAATCGCAACCCGAAGTGATTCATCCTCATCGACGCGCTGTACCGCCTCATAAAGCGTTGCGGTGACTTCCGGACTGACGCTGTTACCCGCCTTGGTTCGGTTGATCGTGACCAGTGCAATACCGTGATCCTTTATCGCAAACACTACCTCTGGGGACGCTTCAGACACCCTTTTTCTCCTTTGACCGGTATTACCGGTGCTGTATTGACGGGGCTCTCGAATTAAAGACTAGGCCGGCACTTCCAGTGTCCCCGACTCCACCAAGCGATCGATATCCGAATCCGAAAGGGCCAGCAATTCACGAGCGATCTCACGAGTGTGCTGAAACGGCTCCGGTGCAGGTCGAATATCCGGTTCCGGTAGATCGCTATTACCCACCGGCCCGTTTTCGGTGAGTAAAGGTTCGGGTATCTGGGGTTGGTGCAGTTCGCGGAAAAACGATCGCGCCTGTAGATGAGGATCCGCGGGCAACTCATCGACGCGCAGCATTTTTGCCGCCGGTACCCCGATCGCCTGTAACCGCTGCATCACCGCTTCCGGAGATTGATTCCGGGTCCACGCCGCTGTCAGCTGATGGAGTTCATCCCGACACCGCCAGCGGGCCTCAATGCCTTCAAGATCGGTGCGCTGGCTCAAGGAATGATTATGCTCCAGAAGACCACAGAACTGCTGCCACTGCTCATCACTGTGAACTCCCAGGGCGCACCACTCATCGTCCCCTGCACACTGAAACACCCCGGCGGGCGCGGCGTATTCGCAGACCGTGTTTCCGGCGATCACAGAACCGGGAACCAGTGATTCGTGCAGAAAATACTCGGACATCCCGGTCAGGATCGCTTCGGCCTGGGACTGACTCACGACGCCGCCCAGACCGGTGTCCTGGCGACGCAACAGCAGGGCAAGAATCGCCGTCGCCGAGATCCGTGCTGAAAAATGATCCGGGAAGATCGTCACACCATCGCTGAAGCTTTGCTCTTCGTCGGGATATCGCCACAAACCGGTAAGGCCGGTAGCGGACCTCACCAATGGCCCGTACCCCATCGCCTTGGCCTGGGGTCCTGTATTACCCAATGCGCTGCTATCGAAAACCACAACGCCCGGGTTGGCTGCTTTCAGGACGTCATAGCCGAGACCCAGCGATTCCATGGTGCCGGGCTTAAAGTTGGAGAGTACAACATCAGACTGCTCCACCAGTGCCAAAAACAGCTCGCGTCCCTTTTCGCAACGCAGATTCAATCCGAGAGAACGCTTGTTACGACTCCCCTGGGCAAACGACACCGACATGACTTCACCGGTCAGAGATTGCCTGAGGCCATCGGGATATTGGCTGTTTTCCACCTTCACCACGTCAGCGCCCTGATCGGCAAAGAGCCGACCCAGTTCAGCGCCGGCGACGATCACACCCAGATCAAGCACCCGAATGCCCGCCAGCGGTCTGATGGCCTCCTCGGTACCCGAAGGCGCAGGCTTATGCTGCGCACTGTGGTTTTGCGATTGAAACTCTTCACCCAGCTCGGGTGCTTTCCGCCGGATACCCATGCGGCGGCCATTCAACTCCAAAAACCCGGTGGGACCGACGGCAAACGCCTCACCCTCGGTATTGCAGACGGGTGCGAACACACCCCGGGCGATGAAGTGCTCGTCGGACAAGACGTCCGAGGGCGACGCCACCACCGCAATGGGAATACCGCGCTCTAGACCTTCGCGGATAATGTCCGCTTTGGTTTTCGGCTTTAGTAGTTCAGCAATAAGCGCATTGACCTCATGAATCACCCCATAGCGAGCCTTGAGTCCGCCGTATTTTTCATCGGTGAAAGGATGATCGTCCCCCAGCCAGTGACTCATCGCCTGCCATTGCCGAGGATTCAACACACAGACCCGGACAATCCCGTCTCGACAGGGGAAGGTGGGGTACAGGGGAAATTTTTCTGGTCGCGCTCTCGGTGCCATCTCGGCCGCACTTCTGCCACCGGACGCGCTGCCGGTAACCCCCAGGGCCGGATCCAGAATCTGCGCTGTCGCCTCAAGAATGGAGAAGTCCAGGTGCTGGCCACGACCGGTCGCTGCACGCTGCCGCAATGCCAGAAGTGCCACCCATGCCGCCTGAATGGCCGCTGTTTCGTAGGCCAGCTTGCCCGGCGGCAATAGGGGGGGCTTGTCGCCGATCCCTGATCGGGCCAATACCCCTGCCAGGGCAAGGTGTACCGCATTGTCGCCGACCCAATCCCTGTAAGGGCCCGTGTGGCCAAAGTCCGAGATCGATAAAATGACAAGCGCTGGAAACCGTTGTCGCAGTAGCGAGATATCCAGGTCGCATGAAGCGAGGAATCCGGGGTTGGTGGCATTAATCAGCAGGTCGAACCCGGAAAGCAGATCGAGTAACTGCGTACGGCCATGGTCGGTGGCGGGGTCGATAACCCGGCTTTCTTTATTCGCGCCATGGGTCAAAAAATACAGGCTTTCCCCGCAAACCATGGGGCCGACACGTCGGGATGGGCTACCGCCGTCGGGCTCCGCCATAATGACGGTAGCCCCGAGGTCGGCCAGAAACCGACCGCACATATCCGTGCGCCCATCGGCAATCTCCAGTATGCGGAGGCCTGCGAGGGGTAATTCAAGCTCCTGTTCCTGTGTCGTCACTGCCTGTGTCGTCACTCTAGCGCCTCAACCTATTCTTAACTGCCCGTCGCTGATCAAGGTTTACCACAACCAGTGGTAACTTACGGTGGATAACCGGACTCCAGTGCCAAGTGACGTCGCCGCTACTCGCCAAAGAAACCCCGTAAGCCTAGAAGGAAATGGCGTGCACAATAATCGATATCGACCGATGACGTTTCGACCGTAATCTTCACGCCATATCGGCGCGATGAAAGGCCATATTGCCAACCAGGTCTGGGACAATACGCCGTTCTACAAAGCACCATTCGCTCTCCCTCAGGGCATAGGTATCGTAGTAAGTACCGATAAAAATCGCCTGCATGGGAAAGTCCGGGGGAACGCACTGCATCACCGTAATGCAACTGCGGGCCTCGGCTGTCGTGCTCCCCTCCTCCGCAAAAATCTGCACATTGGACATCAGATGCCGGGTTAGCGGCTTGCCCTCGTACAGCGTGACATTATCCAGTTGCGCCTTTACCTCATCGGCTCCTTGAGCCATCGACCCTTCGATGCCCCAGCTACCGTCACTGAATAGCGCCGCGCAACCCGCCAGATCACCTCGATCGATACTGTCACAATATTCTCGCATCAGCGCGAGTATTGCGGTCTCTTCCTTATTCATTGCTCAGTCCTCTAAAAAGCTTACAGACTCGACTTATCGCATTGAGGCGTTAGCGGCTTGCACTCGAATCACCGTGGCGGCCCCGATAATGACCACAACCTTGCACCCACAGTATCGGGCTTGTTCCCTCATTGATGTTCGCCGTTCCTGTTATTGGTAATCAGAAACAAAAAGCGCGCGGCACCTAAAGGGTGGCCGCGCGCTGCTTAGCGTTTACCTCGTAAGCCTAACGGCTAGGCGATTAATTGGCGCCGAAGTTGTAGGTCACCTCCGCACCATAGGTTCGCGGTGCGCGCGCTGACGCGTAGGCCCACAGACCCGATACGTTCAAACCGTGGGCCCAACCGTCTTCCTCGGTCAAGTTGCGGCCGAAGACACTCAAGACCAGCCCATTAATTGAGTAGTTCGCCGACAGATCGACGAAATGCTGATCGTCATTCTTCAGCTCGAGACGGTTACTCTGCTCAATGAAGTGTTCACCGAGGTAACGGTATGAACCACGGATTGACGCTTCACCATCACCAATTTCCCAAGCATAGGTCGCGCTCATGCTGCCAGTGAAATCGGGCGCGCGGCGGAAATCAAAGCCGCTGTTGTCGACCTCCTCGAAACCGTTGAAGAACGTGAAATCGTCGTACTCGGAATCGAGGTAGCCAATATTACCGCGCAGCGTGAGGTTTTCATTAATCAGCGCCTGCATCTCCAACTCAACACCCTGCATGGTCGCCGTCGCTGCGTTGAATACGGAAATCCTCTGTCCGGTTGAACCTTCGGACGGCAGGCCAATTTCCTCCTGCTTGTCCTCGTAATCCATATAGAACAGTGCGCCGTTCAAACGAAGGGTGCCGTCCATCCACTCGGTTTTGAAACCCAGCTCGTAGTTATCCACGAACTCTGGGTCGTAGGGAATTCTCGCAGAATCCTGCGAGTCCACGCGACCGTTGAAGCCTCCACTTCGATAGCCCTGTGCCCAGGTGGCGTAGAGCATCTTGTCATCGTCGATCTGATAACGCGCGCCGACTTTAGGCGTGAATTCGCTCCAGTCCGCGCTGGGGTCGTCGGGCCCGGTAGACAGGTTACCGCGCTGGCGCGATACCTTCTCGTCCTTGGTATAGCGGCCACCCAACGTCAAAGTCAGGCGATCGCTAAGCGCGTAATCGCCTTCGAAAAACAATGCCTGTGAGTCGGTGGTTTGCCGCGTGTCTTGTGGCGTATAGAAAATCGTGCCCGGTACGATAAACGTCACCCAACTGCGCAGGCGGATATCATAGCTAGAATCCCAGTGGTAGCCTCCGGCAACCAATTTCAGGCGACCACCATCATCGTACGTAAACCGCAGTTCGTGGCTCTCCTGCTTGTACTCGGCGGGGCGATCGGTGCCGAACAAGACTACAGGCTCAGCGGTCCAGTTGCTAACGATAGTCTCTTCGGTTTCGAATGTGCCGTAGATGTAATCCATTTGCAGTGCGTCCGTAATAGACCACCGGACGTCAAAGATGTGGGTCTCGGCATTAAATGTAGCCGGCGGGTCGACTTCCTCCAGGGTGTCGGTCGAATATAACGCCAGTGAACCTGGGTCGCGATCAACACCGAGCGGCTCGAAAATTTTGCGGTTGGTGTTGTAACGGTCGCCCGAACTGGGCACGGATACCGACTCAGCACAGAGGTCAAAAGCACCACAGAACAACGTATCGGGTTGTGCCATATTCACCAAGGGAGGTGTGTCCTGCACCGTTTCCTCATCGGTATAGGTATATTCGATCTCGAGGTTTTCGGTGGCATTCCACAGCAGATTGATGCCATAGGACTCATAATCGATCATGCCCTCGTCTTCGCCAGTACTGACATTGTCGAAGTAGCCGTCACTAAGATCGTTCTTGGCGCCACTAAGCTTGAGCGCCAGATTATCCGTAATACCAAAATTTACGACGCCATCGAGCCAGTAGTGACCAAAGTTGCCGTAACCGGCGCGGACCTTACCGCCAAGCTCGCCCGTTGGACGAGTGCGGTCGATATTGATCGTGCCGCCAATGGTGTTGCGACCGAAGAGCGTACCCTGAGGGCCGCGGAGTACTTCCACCGACGCGAGGTCAATGCTGCGCAGCAATGCCCCGCTGTTGGCACCGATAAACAGGCCATCGATCTGAACACCCACCGCCGGCTCGAAGTTTTTCTCAACATCAGCAACCCCGATACCGCGGATATACATCGCGGCGTTACCGCCGGGCCCCTGGGACGTGTCGTCAATAATCAAGTTGGGGGAGATAAAGGCTAGATCCTTGATATCGCGAGCAAACGTCGCTTCGATCTCTGATCCAGTCATCGCACTAACCGAGAGGCCAACATCCTGCAGGTTCTCAGTTCGCTTTCGCGCGGTAACCACGACTTCTTCAAGGCCGGCGCTCGCGTTGCTCGCTTCGTCGACCTGCGCCATGGCCACTTGTGAAACGGCAGCTGCCAGCGAACAGGTCGCGAACGCCAAAGAGGCGTTAAGGATTTTGTTTCTCATGTGTCGTCTCCAGATTTCATTTTTTTTTATGGGTGGGCGCCCATGAAATGGAACACCCCGCCACTCACGATGGTGGATTCGCGGATACTACCGCGTCAATTATAGGATTGGAACCAACCTTTTAATCCAGTTCAAAAAACGCGACAAAAGACCAACAAAGGTGTTTTCCATGTGCTCATTACAACTGCGGTAATGGGGGAGGCGGCATGCTCACAACACGCGTGGGGCAGATTCTCGCCGAATAATCAGTGTGCGTGCCCTCCGGGACCGTGTACATGCCCGTGCTCCAGCTCTTCGGCTGAGGCCTCGCGAACGTCCTTGATGGTGACGTCGAAGTGCAGCGTTTCACCGGCAAGTACGTGGTTGCCATCGATCTTCACGCTGTCATCGTTCGCCTCTTTTACGGTGACAAGCTGTGGTCCCTGCGCCGTTTGCGTTTGAAACTGCATGCCGGGTTCGATGTGCTCAATACCCTGGAACATCTCTCGCGGCACATCCTGGATGAGCTGCTCGTTGTAAGCGCCGTAGGCCTCCTCGGGTGGGATGATGGCCTCTACCTGGTCACCTTGCGCCTTATCCTCGAGCGCGGCTTCCAGGCCGGGAATCAGATTGTTGTGGCCGTGGAGGTAACTGAGAGGTGCGTCGGGTGCCGATTGGTCGATAACGTCGCCCGCATCGTTTCGTAGTGTGTAGTCGAGGCTGATTACTTTGTTGGATCCTACTTGCATGCAAAACCTTTTGGCTCGTCGAATGGGAATGGCCATGCTACGCGGATCGGGGGACTGATTCCATGGTAGTGGCCTTAGACCCAACACCACGTTGATCGCAGACTTGCCGTGTACGACCCAACCACCTGTGAGAAGCATGCAAGGTAGTCGATAAAAAGCCACCACCTTGCGGCTGAGGGTGTTTTTGTTTAGAAGCCTGGCGACAGCGTGCCCCTGTCTATGGGTATGACCTACAGTAGGAAGCGAGCAATGCTCGCTTTCCCTGCGGGACGCCTTCGGCGCCTAACCCTGGCACCTTCGGTGCATCGGGTTTCACATGACTGGGCTAGGCCCAGTCTTTACCGAGCAGAGAATCATCGCATCCAAAAAAAAACCCGGTCCTTTGGACCGGGTTGTTTTGTTTGAAGCCTGGCGCCTCTCGGCCTACGGCCTCGAGCCAGCCGCTCGCAGAGCTCGCGTCGTTCGTTGGCTCGCCGTATACGGCTCGAAACCCCAACTCACCCTACTCTCTCATGAGGAACCCCATGTGTGAGATATTCGAGGTATTAAACAAAAAACCCTCAGCCTTGCGGCTGAGGGTGTTTTTGTTTAGAAGCCTGGCGATGACCTACTCTCACATGGGGAAACCCCACACTACCATCGGCGATGCATCGTTTCACTGCTGAGTTCGGGATGGAATCAGGTGGTTCCAATGCTCTAATGTCGCCAGGCAAACTGGTATGACGGACAGAGTACCGCAGAGCGATACAAGACCCATCAAATAGGGTGGTAAATCAAGCTGAATCTTCACTAGTCGATAAAACTAGCGACACACAATGACTTGGTCACAACATCCGTTGTCTTCTTCACGCTTACGCGCAAAATAACTTGGATTATATGGTCAAGCCGCACGAGCAATTAGTACTGGTTAGCTCAACGCTTCACAACGCTTCCACACCCAGCCTATCAACGTCCTAGTCTTGGACGGCTCTTCAGGACCTTCAAGAGGTCAGGGAGAACTAATCTTGGGAGGGGCTTCCCGCTTAGATGCTTTCAGCGGTTATCCCTTCCGAACGTAGCTACCCGGCAATGCGACTGGCGTCACAACCGGAACACCAGAGGTTCGTCCACTCCGGTCCTCTCGTACTAGGAGCAGCTTCCCTCAATTCTCCAACGCCCACGGCAGATAGGGACCGAACTGTCTCACGACGTTCTAAACCCAGCTCGCGTACCACTTTAAATGGCGAACAGCCATACCCTTGGGACCGGCTTCAGCCCCAGGATGTGATGAGCCGACATCGAGGTGCCAAACACCGCCGTCGATGTGAACTCTTGGGCGGTATCAGCCTGTTATCCCCGGAGTACCTTTTATCCGTTGAGCGATGGCCCTTCCATACAGAACCACCGGATCACTAAGACCTACTTTCGTACCTGCTCGTCTTGTCAGACTCACAGTCAAGCGCGCTTGTGCCTTTACACTAACCTCACGATTTCCGACCGTGATTAGCGCACCTTCGTGCTCCTCCGTTACTCTTTGGGAGGAGACCGCCCCAGTCAAACTACCCACCACACACTGTCCCCGACCCGGATCACGGGCCTAGGTTAGAACCTCAACTTTGCCAGGCTGGTATTTCAAGGTTGGCTCCACAACAGCTAGCGCCATTGCTTCAAAGCCTCCCAGCTATCCTACACAAACAAAGTCAAAGTCCAGTGTGAAGCTATAGTAAAGGTTCACGGGGTCTTTCCGTCTAGCCGCGGGTACACTGCATCTTAACAGCGATTTCAATTTCACTGAGTCTCGGGTGGAGACAGTGTGGCCATCGTTACGCCATTCGTGCAGGTCGGAACTTACCCGACAAGGAATTTCGCTACCTTAGGACCGTTATAGTTACGGCCGCCGTTTACCGGGGCTTCGATCAAGAGCTTCTCCGAAGATAACCCCATCAATTAACCTTCCGGCACCGGGCAGGCGTCACACCCTATACGTCCACTTACGTGTTTGCAGAGTGCTATGTTTTTAATAAACAGTCGCAGCCACCTGGTCACTTCGGCCGGCCTCAGCTTAGGGAGCAAGTCCCATCACCAAAACCGGCGTACCTTCTCCCGAAGTTACGGTACCATTTTGCCTAGTTCCTTCACCCGAGTTCTCTCAAGCGCCTTGGTATTCTCTACCTGATCACCTGTGTTGGTTTACAGTACGGTTCTCTCTTACCTGAAGCTTAGAAGCTTTTCTTGGAAGCATGGCATCAACCACTTCACACCCGTGGGTGCTCGTCATCAGTTCTCGGCCTTAAACTCCCGGATTTACCTAAGAATTCAGCCTACAACCTTAAACAGGGACAACCATCGCCCTGCTGGTTTAGCCTTCTCCGTCCCTCCATCGCAGTAAGATAAAGTGCAGGAATATTAACCTGCTTCCCATCGACTACGGCTTTCGCCCTCGCCTTAGGGGCCGACTCACCCTGCGCCGATTAGCGTTGCGCAGGAAACCTTGATCTTCCGGCGGGGAGGTTTTTCACCCCCCTTATCGTTACTCATGTCAGCATTCGCACTTCTGATACCTCCAGCAAACCTCCCGGTTCACCTTCAACGGCTTACAGAACGCTCCTCTACCATGCGTGCACTTCCTTAAACTCACTCAGATAGCTTTCGCTACCCCTTCCCAACGACTCAACGTTCGGAAGCGCTTGGTCGCCGGCTTCCGCCGTCGACAGGCTTGCTGAATGAACTTAAGTGAAGTACACGCATCCGCAGCTTCGGTTACCAATTTAGCCCCGTTACATCTTCCGCGCAGGCCGACTCGACTAGTGAGCTATTACGCTTTCTTTAAAGGGTGGCTGCTTCTAAGCCAACCTCCTAGCTGTCTAAGCCTTCCCACATCGTTTCCCACTTAATTGGTATTGGGGACCTTAGCTGGCGGTCTGGGTTGTTTCCCTTTCCACAACGGACGTTAGCACCCGCTGTGTGTCTGCCGTGATTGTACTCCTGGGTATTCGGAGTTTGCATGGGTTTGGTAAGTCGGGATGACCCCCTAGCCCAAACAGTGCTCTACCCCCCAGGGTAAGACACGACGCTCTACCTAAATAGATTTCGAGGAGAACCAGCTATCTCCGGGCTTGATTAGCCTTTCACTCCGATCCACAGCTCATCCCCTAATTTTTCAACATTAGTGGGTTCGGTCCTCCAGTGCCTGTTACGGCACCTTCAACCTGGCCATGGATAGATCGCCCGGTTTCGGGTCTATTGCCTGCAACTGAACGCCCTATTAAGACTCGGTTTCCCTACGCCTCCCCTAAACGGTTAAGCTTGCTACAGACAATAAGTCGCTGACCCATTATACAAAAGGTACGCAGTCACCCCGAAGGGCTCCCACTGCTTGTACGCATACGGTTTCAGGTTCTATTTCACTCCCCTCTCCGGGGTTCTTTTCGCCTTTCCCTCACGGTACTGGTTCACTATCGGTCAGTCAGTAGTATTTAGCCTTGGAGGATGGTCCCCCCATGTTCAGTCAAGATAACACGTGTCCCGACCTACTCGAATAATGCAAGGATAGATTTCGTGTACGGGGCTATCACCCTGTATCGCCGGACTTTCCAGACCGTTCCACTATCACACCAAACACTTTAGGGCTGATCCCAGGTCGCTCGCCGCTACTGTGGGAATCTCAATTGATTTCTTTTCCTCCGGGTACTTAGATGTTTCAGTTCCCCGGGTTCGCCTCCTTAACCTATGTATTCAGTTAAGGATACCCTTGCGGGTGGGTTTCCCCATTCGGAAATCTCCGGATCAAAGTCTGTTTGCCGACTCCCCGAAGCTTAACGCAGGCTACAACGTCCTTCATCGCCTCTGACTGCCAAGGCATCCACCGTATGCGCTTAGTCGCTTGACCATATAACCGAAGTTATCTGTCCAAGAAGACAATTCCCCGACCCCCTTTAGCATTAGGTCGGGTACTTAGACACCACGTTTAACCGCGGTGCCCGCCGGATGTTTGTGACGCTTAAGTCACAGTGTGTACAACTCGTTCCATTGCGCCGAATTGAAGACGCAATGGGAACTATATCTATGGATCGCTCGCCCTACTCAAATTTCAAGTACGACGCTGCAATCCAAAGACTCAGCTTAATTTACCTTGTTAAAGAACAATCTGGTTGTCAAAACCAGACGGCAGTGCACGGTATGCACTGCCGTCTGAGTTCGATGCGATGGTGTAAAAGGTGGTGGAGCTATGCGGGATCGAACCGCAGACCTCCTGAATGCAAATCAGGCGCTCTCCCAGCTGAGCTATAGCCCCTTTTAGTGGTAGGCCTGGGCAGATTTGAACTGCCGACCTCACCCTTATCAGGGGTGCGCTCTAACCAACTGAGCTACAGGCCTATGAGTACGAACCCCATGGATACCGTCGCATCAACCAATCAGACGAAGACAAATGTGTGAACACTTGAAGGAGAGTTGCACTATCGTTTAAGGAGGTGATCCAGCCCCAGGTTCCCCTAGGGCTACCTTGTTACGACTTCACCCCAGTCATGAATCACTCCGTGGTGATCGTCCTCCCGAAGGTTAGACTAACCACTTCTGGAGCAACCCACTCCCATGGTGTGACGGGCGGTGTGTACAAGGCCCGGGAACGTATTCACCGCGACATTCTGATTCGCGATTACTAGCGATTCCGACTTCATGGAGTCGAGTTGCAGACTCCAATCCGGACTACGACAAGTTTTCTCGGATTGGCTCCCCCTCGCGGGTTAGCGACCGTCTGTACCTGCCATTGTAGCACGTGTGTAGCCCAGACCGTAAGGGCCATGATGACTTGACGTCGTCCCCACCTTCCTCCGGTTTGTCACCGGCAGTCTCCTTAGAGTTCCCACCATTATGTGCTGGCAACTAAGGACAAGGGTTGCGCTCGTTACGGGACTTAACCCAACATCTCACGACACGAGCTGACGACAGCCATGCAGCACCTGTCACTAGATTCCCGAAGGCACCAAAGCATTTCTGCTAAGTTTCTAGGATGTCAAGGCCTGGTAAGGTTCTTCGCGTTGCATCGAATTAAACCACATGCTCCACCGCTTGTGCGGGCCCCCGTCAATTCATTTGAGTTTTAACCTTGCGGCCGTACTCCCCAGGCGGTCTACTTAGTGCGTTAGCTGCGCTACCAAGGTCTCAAGTACCCCAACAGCTAGTAGACATCGTTTACGGCGTGGACTACCAGGGTATCTAATCCTGTTTGCTCCCCACGCTTTCGCACCTCAGCGTCAGTGTCGAGCCAGGAGGCCGCCTTCGCCACTGGTATTCCTCCATATATCTACGCATTTCACCGCTACACATGGAATTCTACCTCCCTCTCTCGCACTCTAGTTAGCCAGTATCGGGTGCAGTTCCCAGGTTGAGCCCAGGGCTTTCACATCCGACTTAACAAACCGCCTACGCGCGCTTTACGCCCAGTAATTCCGATTAACGCTTGCACCCTCCGTATTACCGCGGCTGCTGGCACGGAGTTAGCCGGTGCTTCTTCTAAAGGTAACGTCACAGCTTACAGTTATTAACTGCAAACCTTTCCTCCCAATTGAAAGTGCTTTACAACCCGAAGGCCTTCTTCACACACGCGGCATGGCTGCGTCAGGCTTTCGCCCATTGCGCAATATTCCCCACTGCTGCCTCCCGTAGGAGTCCGGGCCGTGTCTCAGTCCCGGTGTGGCTGATCATCCTCTCAGACCAGCTATGGATCGTCGCCTTGGTGAGCCTTTACCTCACCAACAAGCTAATCCAACGCAGGCTCATCTAATAGCACGAGGCCCGAAGGTCCCCCGCTTTCCCCCGTAGGGCGTATGCGGTATTAGCTCGAGTTTCCCCGAGTTGTCCCCCACTACTAGGTAGATTCCTACGCGTTACTCACCCGTCCGCCGCTGTACTCGATCCGAAGATCTTTCTCGCTCGACTTGCATGTGTTAGGCCTGCCGCCAGCGTTCAATCTGAGCCATGATCAAACTCTTCAGTTGAAGAATCTTTAACCTCTACATCTCTGTAAGAGGGGATAGTTACGCAAAGCTTGCTTTACTATCCAAATCTCAGCTCAGACACAATTCGAAATCATTGAATCAATGAGTCACTTGTTGTGTCTGAATAGTTGATGTCAACTACTCCAACAAGTGCCCACACATCTGTCTTCATCTGTATTGTTAATCAGCAGTCTGGCCGCTCGGGCCGACTCGATGGCCGGGGCTTCCCCCAACCAAGGCCGCGCATTATACGTGGCGCTTACAGCGCGTCAATCTTTTTTTGAAAGATTTTCTTGCCGACTCGCGGTGAATTGCCAGGGCAATGCCACTGCGAGGTCGCGCATTCTACGCAGACCTGCCTTGCCGTCAACACTTTTCGCTAAAAGAATTTTCGGAAAGATTACCAGCTTTCAAAATAGCCCTCGAGGCCCTTCTCAAAACCGGCCGTAAACACTAGCAAAGCAGTGCTTTTAACGCAATAGCCGGCGGCGCACTCTCAGCACTCGCCAGCCCAGTAAAGCCACCAGCGGCAGTGCATAAAACAGGGCCTCGGAATAATCGGATCGTTGCAGCCACATCAGGTGCAGCCAACCCAATATCACCGCCGGATAAACCAGGCGATGGAGCTGGCGCCAGCGCTGCTTCAGGCGGCGGCGCCAACCGCTGGTTGAGGTCAGCGCCAACGGCAGCAACAAGAGCCAGGCGGCAAAGCCCACGGCCACGTAAGGGCGTTCCAGCAATTCCTCCCTGAGAATATCCCCCGACCATCCGATGTAGACCTGGCCAAAGACAAGCAAATGCACGCAGAGATAAAAGAAAGCGAACAATCCGATCATTCGCCTGAAGCGCAGCAGCACGGGAAAGCCTAAACGCTGGGCGGGGGTAGCGGCGAGCGCCAGCAGCAGAAAGTTGAGCCCCCACTCCCCGGTAGCGTGACTGAGTACCTGGGCGGGGTCTGGACCCAGATCCCCGGCTATCACACGGCTCACCAGCAAGCCCAGTGGCACCAGGCAGAGGGCAAACACGCCGACCCGAACCCACGGCGCGCCGGCATTCAGCAGAACGGGCATCTCAGTAGAACTTACTCAGGTCCATCCCCTTGTATAGCGACGCCACCTGCTCGGCGTAACCGTTGAATGGCTGGGTCTTGATCCGATTGGGTCTGAGTAGCGGTGAAGGCAGCCGCCGCTCGTAGCGCTGGGACCAGCGCGGGTGGTCGACCTCGGGATTAACGTTGCTGTAAAAGCCATACTCATCGGGTGCCAGCGTCTGCCACGATGTGCGCGGCTGCCGGTCTACCACCTTGATGGAAACAATCGACTTAATACTCTTGAATCGTATTTCCAGGGCACCACCAGGCGCAGCGGTGCACCGTTCTGGTTCGGCAGGGTCTTGCCGTACAAACCCACCGCCATCAGGGTCAACGGATGCATCGCCTCATCCATACGCAGACCCTCGCGATAGGGCCAGTCGATTACTGCCGTGAAAGAGCGCGTACCACGCATCTCACCGCGCCGATGCAGCGTCTTGAATTCCACGTATCGCCCTTCGGATTTGGGCTCAAACCTCGCCAGCAGGTCCGACAGCGGGAACCCTATCCACGGGATCACCATAGACCAGGCTTCGACACAGCGGAGCCGATAGATGCGCTCTTCCAGATCGAAACTGCCGAGTACGTCTTCCAGATTTAACTTCCCGGGCTTTTGCACCAACCCGCCGACCTCTATCGACCAGGGGTCAACCGTCATTTCACGGGCGTACCGGGCGGGATCGGTCTTGTCAGTGCCAAACTCATAAAAGTTGTTGTAGCCGGTGACCGCCTCAAAAGGGGTCATCGGCTCATCGGTGGTAAAGGGGGCCGACTGGCGGCTACCGGGAACAAAATCCAGCGTGCGAAGCCCATCGTTGGCCATCACTGAGGATGCGCCGGGTAACATCAGCCCGGCGGCGCCAATCCCGGCGCGGCGTATTAGCTGGCGCCGGTTCAGATAATCCGATTCCGGGGTAATCTCGGAGCTGGCAATTGCCGGCACCTTTTTCTTCACTTTATTGCTCATTATCCTGCGCTTCCCTGGCCTGACGTTCAGCCCTACGATAGCGAAAATGCTGCGCGGGCCCCGACAAGGCATAGGCGAGGAACAATAGCCAAAGCATGATTGGAGGATCCAGCGCCACCAGGCCCACCAGCGCCAGCAGCAGCAATATACGCACGAAGGGCACCCGCCCCTCCAGATTCATCTTCTTGAAGCTGTAATACCGAAGGTTGGCAATCATAAGAAAGCCCAGCAGTATCAGCAGTACCGCGTAGATCACCGACAGTGGCTGTGACGCGGCATCCAAGCCCTCGTTCTGCCCCACCCAGACGCTACCCGCGGCGAGTGCCGCCGCTGCCGGGCTGGCGAGGCCGCTGAAATAGCTGCCGTCATTCGTGCCGATCTCGGTATTGAAGCGTGCCAGCCTCAATGCAGCGCAGGCAGTGTAGATGAAGGCCGCCACCCAGCCGAGCTTGCCCAGGTCATAGAGCGCCCAGTTGAACACCAGCAGCCCCGGCGCCACACCGAAAGACACCATATCGGCCATGCTGTCGTATTCGGCGCCGAAGGCACTGGTGGTGTTGGTCATGCGTGCAATCCGGCCATCTAGCCCGTCGAATACCATCGCCACAAAAATCGCCACCGCACCCGAATAGAAATCCCCCTGCATGCTGGCAACGACACCATAAAAGCCAGCAAACAGTGCGCCGGTCGTAAACAGATTGGGTAACAGGTAGACGCCCCGCGCCCGGGGCGCCGAGGCATCTGAGGGATCTACTTCCTCATAATCGCCCACGAGCGAAGCCAGCGGGGCTTCTATCTGACCCGCCGCGCGCTCGAAATCATCGTCCAAATCATCGTTGTCCGGGGTGGTTGCCATGACGGCCTCCGTGAATAATTAGGCACCAGTGTACCAGCAGGGATTGTCGCCGCAGCCATTTGCCACTACTCTACGCACCCATTTTTATCACCCCTGCAACCGCAAGGAGCTCCCGTGAGTAACTATTTTAATTCTCTGCCACTGCGCATTCAGCTTCAGGAACTTGGCAAATGTCGCTTTATGGCCCCGTCAGAATTCAGTGAAGGTGTAGAACCGATCAAGGACAAGAAGATTGTCATCGTCGGCTGTGGTGCTCAAGGACTGAACCAGGGACTGAACCTCCGCGATAGCGGACTCGATGTCTCGTTTGCGCTGCGTGCTGCAGCGATTTCCGAGCAGCGCGACTCGTGGAAGCGCGCCACTGAGAACGGCTTTACGGTAGGCACTTACGAGGAGCTCATCCCCGTCGCGGACATGGTACTTAATCTCACGCCAGACAAGCAGCACACCAGCGTCGTCAAGGCGGTGGTTCCCCTAATGAAGCAAGGTGCTTGCCTGTCTTATTCGCACGGATTCAACATTGTTGAGGAAGGCACCCAGGTCCGCGACGACCTCACCGTGATCATGGTGGCCCCAAAGTGTCCGGGTACCGAGGTGCGGGAAGAGTACCTGCGCGGCTTTGGTGTACCAACGCTCATTGCTGTGCACCGGGAGAACGACCCGAATGGTAATGGCCTGGAATTGGCCAAAGCCTACGCCGCCGGTACCGGCGGACATCGCGCCGGGGTTCTGGAATCATCCTTTATCGCCGAAGTGAAATCAGACCTGATGGGCGAGCAGACCATTCTCTGCGGCATGCTGCAGTCCGGTGCGCTGCTGTGTTTCGACCGCATGGTCGAGGAAGGTATTGATCCTGCTTATGCCGCCAAGCTCGTGCAGTACGGCTGGGAAACCGTCACCGAAGGTCTTAAGCAAGGTGGCGTGACCAATATGATGGACCGGCTCAGCAACCCCGCCAAAATTCGCGCCTTCGATCTGGCCGATGAGATGAAGACCATTCTTCGCCCGCTGTTTGAGAAGCATCAGGACGACATCATGACGGGCGACTTTTCGCGCACCATGATGGAAGACTGGGCCAATGACGATGCCAATCTGCTCAAGTGGCGCGCCGAGACCAACGAAACTCCGTTCGAGAAGCAGCCACTGACGGACCAGCCGATTGACGAACAGACCTACTACGACCAGGGCATACTCATGGTCGCCATGGTCAAAGCTGGCGTCGAACTGGCGTTCGAAGTCATGGTCGAGGCGGGCATCATTGATGAATCCGCCTATTATGAGTCGCTGCACGAGACACCACTGATTGCCAATACCATTGCACGCAAAAAGCTTTACGAGATGAATATCGTGATCTCGGACACGGCGGAATACGGCTGCTACCTCTTTGACCAGGCGGCACGTCCCATGCTGAAAGACTTCATGCAGCGCCAGGGTAGCGATGTGATCGGCAAGGGTCTCGACGGTGGCAATGGTGTCGACAACAAGCGTCTGATCGAAGTGAATGACGCGATTCGCAATCACCCCGTTGAAGTGGTCGGTCGCACACTGCGCGGTTACATGACGGGTATGCAGGCGATTACCAGCGCCGACTAATGCGCAGGCTCAAAGCCTGAAGCAAGGACGGCGCCAGCGCCATCCTTCAAGAACCATAAAAAAAGGGAGCCTGTGGCTCCCTTTTTTTATGGTTTATCGCAGTTTTTTCAGGGCGAGAGCACTTTTTCTCCCCGGGCCATGCCGGCCACGCCGGACCGAACCACTTCGATCACGACCGCATCACCGAGCGCCCGCATAAAGGAATCGAGCTTCTCGGTCGGACCGGTGAGTTGGATGACATAGGTCGAAGGACCCACGTCAACAATGGATCCGCGATAAATATCAGTGGTTCGCTTGACCTCATCGCGGGCGGCGCCCACCGCCTTGACCTTGACCAGGAGCAGGTCGCGCTCGATGTGTGCGCCTTCGGTCAGATCGATAACCTTGACCACATCGACCAGCTTGTTCAGGTGCTTGGTAATCTGCTCCACCTTGAAGTCGTCGCTGAAGGTGGTGACCGTCAACCGCGACAGCGAATAATCATCGGTCGGGGCAACGTTCAAGGTCTCGATGTTGTAGCCACGCTGGGAAAACAAACCCACCACCCTCGAGAGCGCACCGGGCTCGTTTTCCATCAGTACTGAAAGTATACGTCGCATATCAGGTTCGCTCCGTCTTACTGAGCCACATATCCTTCATGGCACCGTTGGGCGCCACCAACATCGGATACACGTGCTCGTGAGGGTCGATAAAAATATCGAGGAAGACGAGGCGGTCCTTCAGGGCAAACGCCTCACGCATGGCACCCTCGAGATCTTTCTTCTCCTTAACCTGAATGCCCACATGGCCGTAGGCCTCTGCCAACTTGACGAAGTCCGGCAAGGACGCGGCATAGTGACTCTCGGAGTAGCGACCCTCGTACTGCATGTCTTGCCACTGCTTGACCATTCCCAGGTAATTGTTACGCAGGTTGATGATCTTGATCGGCAAATTGTACTGGCTGCAGGTAGAGAGCTCCTGGATGTTCATCTGGATACTGCCCTCGCCTGTGACACAGGCCACCTCTGCGTCGGGCAGTGCGAGCTTGATACCCATCGCCGAAGGCAGGCCGAAGCCCATGGTGCCAAGGCCTCCCGAATTGATCCAGCGCCGCGGCAGATCGTAACGGTAATACTGGGCGGCGAACATCTGATGCTGGCCAACATCAGAGGTAATGTAGGCATCCCCGTTAGTGACGTCGTAGAGGGTCTGTATCGCCTCCTGGGGCATGATCAGGTCGCTGTCCGGGTAACGCTTGCCGTGCCACAAGCCGTGGGCCTGTCGCCACTGGTCGATCTGCTCCCACCAGGCATCGAGGGCGGTCGTATCGGGCAGCGGCCGCGAACTCGCCTCGATCTGTGCTTCGATCTGCTGCTCCAGCTCCGCCAGTACCGAATCGACGGGGCCGACGATAGGTACATCGACGGGAACAATCTTGGCGATAGACGCCGGATCCACGTCGATGTGAATAATCTTCGCGCCGGGACAGAATTTATCGACGGTATTGGTGACGCGATCGTCAAAGCGCGCACCGACCGCGAGGATCACATCGCTGTGGTGCATCGACATGTTGGCTTCATAAAAGCCGTGCATACCCAGCATACCGATGAACTGACGGTCCGTGCCCGGATAGCCACCAAGCCCCATCAGGGTGTTGGTCACGGGGTAATTCAACCGCCGCGCAAGCCGGGTTAACAGCTCCGAGCCGTTACCCTGAATGACGCCACCACCGGCATAAATCACCGGGCGTTTGGCGCTCAGCAATAGCCGGGCCGCCTTGCGAATCTGACCCGTATGGCCCCGCTGCGCGGGTTGGTAGGAGCGCATGCTCACCGTTTCCGGGTAGTGGTATTCAAATTTGTGCTCGGGGTTGGTCATATCTTTAGGGATATCAATCACCACCGGACCCGGCCGCCCCGACCGGGCGATGTAAAACGCCTTCTTAACGATGGAGGGAATATCTTCGGGCCGCTGCACCATGAAGCTGTGCTTAACAATCGGGCGCGAGATACCGACCATATCGGTTTCCTGGAACGCATCTTCACCAATCAGGTGGCTTGCCACCTGGCCCGACAGGATCACCATCGGGATGGAATCCATATACGCCGTCGCAATACCGGTTATCGCATTGGTTGCTCCCGGACCAGAGGTGACCAGGCAGACGCCGGTTTTGCCCGTCGCGCGGGCATAGCCGTCCGCGGCATGGGTGGCGGCCTGTTCGTGGCGCACCAGTACATGCGGCACTTTTTCCGCTTTAAAAATCGCATCGTAAATATGTAGGGCGGCACCGCCGGGATACCCGAAAACAAACTCGACCCCCTCGTCTTCAAGCGCCCTGACCAGCATGTCTCCGCCGGACAACATGTCCATAGCTCACTCCCACCGTTAGGTGTCAACAATCATTCAAGTAGAAGTGGGGATTGGATCCGCACGACCACCGCATTGCGTCCCACGAAACACTGGCCGGATCGCGCCGGGGTAACCACACCGGAACATCGATCACGAAACCCGTGTATCGGTCGCCCTGCGAGGTAACGCAGTGTCGAGCCCGAGTAACGCCTGAGCGGCGCACCTGACGGAACCCGCAAACAGCCCTCATAACTATCCCGTTATGGGGGTAGGCCAGTGGATGAGGGTACTCACCGATAGCCGTTGCCGTTCGCGTGACGCGCGCAATGTGCCAGAGCCGGCGGCTTTTCGTCAAGCATTGTCGGATGAGGATTCTTCAAACCTGCCATCCCAACATTGTGGCGGGAGGCCCGAATACGCCTATGGATCGGCGCGATCTGGAGAATGCGATCAGAGCCGCCGACAGAGGCTTGAACTTAGACGCGCGCGAGGTCTGCGGGTTTTCAGTGTCTATTCAATTACCTGAGCTTGATCGCGCGACGCTTCCCGGCGCTCATAATCGACCAGCGCCTTCCACATCACAGCCGCCATCGTATGGCTCTGCAGAAGAGTCAGACCCGCCAGTAGCAGGAGAATCAGGGTCATAACCAGGGCTATAAACCCCTTGGATTGCTTGTGCTGCCAACCACTCCTGATAGTCCGTGAGGGCAGATCCCGATTATCCGCCCGAAAGCGTTTTGAGGATTGACGCTTTATCTCCATCGAATACCTTTTATCCGTCAGGGTCACTTTGGTAGTCACCTAACATCAGCGCCGCTAATGGCTGTCGTGGAAGCTGATCATCAAATGGCCCCAGCACCACATCGCCCACAGCATAGGCACCGCCAGGACTGATGGTGCTATCGCGACGCCAACCCCGAACCAGGAAATCAACGCTCAAACCCACAGGGACCTCCACCGGGTCACAAGGGTCATCCTCCTCGGTGCACGGCTCGGCAATAACACCCGACAAGGGCTCGACCACAAAGGCTCCAACACCTGGAGCCAGCATCTCCGCTGCTGCCCAGTCCATGCCCCCGGTGGGTTTGAGGCGCTTCTGCATCAGTGCACCAATGCCGTCACCGGGCCGCCACGCGTAGTCACGCAGATAGAACACCACCCGTTGCAGCACCTGTATTCGAGTATCGGAGCCACAGTCACCGGGGAGCGCCGAGGGGTCGCCCAGCCTGATCTCCGGGGGCACATCCGAAAAGAGCGGATCGCATCCCGGAGATAAAACCAGAAACGACGGATTGGGCAGCGTGTCGCACAATGGCAAACAATCCATCCGGGTTTCGAGCACCACAACGCTGGATTGCGACCGAACACTGCCAAGAGGCAGACAAGGGAAATCGGCGGCACTGCCCACCCGCACATAGTCTTCACCACTGCCGGGCAAGCGCTCCAATGGTGAACGGCACACATCAAACGCCGAAACCTGCTGTGGGTCCCCGGCATCCGGCTCCCGCAGCCCGCCTACCGGAACCTGCGCCATCGCGCCGCGCAGCGCTGCAACCACAAACTGACCGCGCTCAATGACTTCGGCATGGTCCGATGATACCTGCGCATCGTCAATCAGTTGGGTGACGATCTCGACCAGAAATCCAAGCAATACCAATGTCAGCGCCGACGCCACAAGCAGTTCGATCAGGGTAAAGCCACCCAGCGCTCTCGCCTCATCCGCCGCACTCGCCGCTCTCGCCACCGTCGCAGGCCGGCGCGGTTGCTGGCCGCCTGTCAAAGCCAAGGCTGCAGGTCCCTGACAACACGGTGGGGGCCGTCTACCGAGCATGGCTGACCATTCCACGCCAGAATCACCCGTGAGCGCGCGATTGAGGTATCCGCGCAGACCCGAACCGGTGGGCTAAGCACCGGAGTAATCAGGTGGTCGCACCACTCACGAACGGGCGAAGAGGCGGGAGCCCCCTCTTCGCATTGAAATGCCTGGAACGTATTGACGTCGAATCGCCCCTCGGGATTGCCGCGACGATGTTCGGCCACGACACTGTCGAGGGTAATGCCGGCAACGCTCAACGACCTCGATTCGGCATTGAGATGCAGGGTCTCTCGATTCAGCTCAATCAAGCCCAGCAAGGCAATCACACTGAGCGCGAGTGCAAATACAAAATCGAGCAACATTCCAGTTACCAGACACCCACCGGAGCGGCACGTCCGATATTGTCAAGACTCAAGGTCTGCAGACCTTGACCCGCGTCCGTGGGCTCCAGCATCAGCAGGAATCGATGCGCGCCATCGCTGAGCGAGACCGACAATCGATAATAATCGGCAATCGACGCCGGTAACTGACGCAATTGGGACAGTTCGCTGGCCGACAGGTAACGGCCGCCGGAGAGCTTCGCGCGATCCTGGACCGTCGCCAGGCTGAGCAGCGTCGTCATCCCCTGAGTCTCAATCCCGCGCAGCCGATAGTGCTGATAAGCGGGCAAGGCGACCGCGCAGAGAATACTCACTATAGCCAGAACCACCATGAGCTCGATCAGGGTGAAGCCTCGGTACCGCCGTGTCATTCGTCGCCACTCCGCAGGGTTCAGCCCAGCATGCCCGGGGAACCCGGATCGGCGAAGATCCCGGACCAACTTGGAGTTCAATTCGGCGAATTCGATGAGCAACGCGTTATACTGCGCGGCCGTTTTCAGGAGGTTTCATGACCGCCGCCGATACTGTCATTCACCCGCAATTCATAGTGCCCGTTGTTCCTCGCGGCGAGGTAATGACTGGACACAGTGTCGTGCTGCGTAATGGTCGGGTCGACGCTATTCTGCCCACCCCCGAGGCTCTGGTGCTACCCGCGACGGAGCATGTCGCGCTCGATGGGCAGGCGCTCCTCCCCGGGCTGGTCAACTGCCATGGCCACGCGGCGATGTCACTGTTGCGCGGTTACGCCGACGATTATCCGCTGCAGACCTGGCTCACAGAACACATCTGGCCGGCAGAGACCACGCATGTCAGCGAGTCATTTGTTGCAGACGGTACGGACCTCGCGCTTGCCGACCTCCTGCTGGGCGGCACGACCACGTTTAGTGACATGTACTTTTTCCCTGACATTACCGCCGAGCGCGCTGAGCGCGCGGGCGTGCGCGCTCAGATCATGTTCCCCATTATCGATGTGCCCACCGCATGGGCCAGTCAGGCCGAGGAATACCTGAGTAAAGGTCTGACTGTCAGGGATCGCTTCCATAACAGTGCGCTGATCGAGATCGGCTTTGGCCCGCACTCCAATTACACCGTCAGCGAAGCGACACTCAAACGATCCGCCATGCTGGCCGATCAGGTCGATGCACCGCTGCAAATACACCTCCACGAAACCGCCGATGAGGTGGCGCAATCGATAACCCGCATCGGCGAACGCCCGATTGCCCAATTGGCGCGAATCGGTTTTCTTGGCCCGCGAACCCAATGCGTGCACATGACCGAGCTCAGTAGTGAAGATATCGATACCGTCGCCCGATACGGTGCCCATGTTATCCATTGCCCCCGCTCCAACATGAAGCTGGCGTCGGGTATCTGTCCGGCGCAGGGGCTTCTCGATCGCGGTATCAATGTGGCCCTCGGTACCGATGGTGCCGCCAGTAATAACCGTCTCAATATGTTCAATGAAATGCAGACCGGGGCGCTGCTTGCCAAGGTTGGCACCGGCGAATCGACGGCGCTGTCAGCGATCAACAGTCTCGAAATGGCGACTATTAACGGCGCCCGGGCGCTGGGTATGGCCGATAACATTGGCAGCATCGAGGTGGGAAAGCGAGCTGATCTGATCGGTATCGATTTGATGCGTCCGGCGACCCAGCCCATCCACAACGTTATTTCACAACTCGTTTACGCCACCAGCGGTAATGAACTGCTTAACAGCTGGATCGACGGACGCCGCGTCGTCAGCGAAGGGGTACTCACCTCCCTTGACGAGACCGTCATACTGGAACGTGCCCAAGAGTGGCAGCGTAAGCTCGCTGAGCACCCGGCTCATCATTAATTCATGCCAAGGAATAGTTTATGAGTAACAGCAACGTTGATCCCGCTGAAATCGCCAAGTTCGAAGCCATGGCGGCCCGATGGTGGGACCCGGCCAGCGAATTCAGGCCGCTACACGAGATCAACCCCCTCCGCGCCAACTGGATCGACCAACGCTCACCGGTCAAGGGAACAACGCTCCTCGATGTGGGCTGTGGCGGTGGATTGCTGACCGAAGCCATGGCTTTTCGGGGGGCTGATGTCACGGGAATTGATATGGGTGAGGCGCCGCTGGAAGTCGCCAAACTGCATCGGCTTGAGAGCGGACTCGATATCGACTATCGGCAAGTCACCGCAGAGGCTCTGGCCGAAGAGCATCCGGAGCAGTTTGATGTCGTCACCTGCCTTGAAATGCTCGAGCACGTGCCCGAACCGGGCAAAGTCATACAGGCCTGCGCCGATCTCGCCAAACCCGGTGCCAACCTCTATTTCTCGACGATTAATCGCAATCCGAAGTCCTTCGCCTTTGCCATTGTCGGCGCCGAATACGTGCTCAACCTGCTGCCCAGAGGCACTCATGAATACGCCAAGTTTATAAAGCCCTCTGAGCTGGCCCGATGGGTACGCGAGGCAGGGCTGACCCTCACCGATATGACCGGCCTCACCTATAACCCGATCAGCAAACACTACAAACTGGTCGAGCGCGATGTGTCGGTCAACTACATGGTACGAGCGATCAAACCGTGAAACTTCCGGCACGGCTCCAGGGTGTGGTTTTTGATCTCGACGGAACACTGGTAGACACCGCAGACGACTTCATCGCGCTGGTAGGCGCCATCCGCAAAGAGCAGGGCTTGCCGCCGCTCGATGACGATACGGTCAGGCGCCGTGTGTCTGACGGCTCACCGGTGCTCGCTGCCATGGCGTTCGATATCGATGCCGGTCACTCCCGTTATGAGCACTGTCGCGAGGAGTTTCTCGATCGCTACGCCCAATCGCTGGGATTAGCGGCAAAGCCCTATCCCGGCCTCTGCGAACTGGTCGCCACGCTTGGAAAGTCGGGTATACCCTGGGGGGTCGCCACCAACAAATATCGACGATTCGCCGAGCCTTTGATGGCCATGATGCCTTTTGAACCGGCGGCCCATGCGCTCGTTACCCCCGGCGACGTGACCCGCAGCAAGCCCGATCCCGAACCGCTGCTACTGAGCTGTAAACTGCTGGGAACCCCACCTTCGGGTACGCTGTATGTGGGTGACCATCGCCGGGACATTGATGCCGGGAAAAACGCGGGCTGCCCGACGATTGCCGCGGCTTACGGCTATATTAACAGCGGCGACAATCCCCATGACTGGGGTGCCGATGCGGTCGTTGAGTCCAGTGAAGCGCTCGCCCGCATGATTGAGGATTTAATCGCATGAGTTTCGTTCCAGACGACTACACACCAGGCACCGATGAGCTCTCGGGGAAAACACTGCTGGTTACTGGCGCCGGCGACGGTATTGGTCGTGCCGCGGCCCTCGCTTATGCGCGACACGGCGCCGAGGTACTGCTGCTCGGTCGAACCGAGAAAAAACTCGAGGCCGTTTACGATGCGATCATCTCCGAAGGCCTGCGCGAGCCCGGAATTATTCCCCTCGACCTTGCGACCGCCAATGAGGACCAGTACCGGGAGCTGGCACAACAGCTGTCGGGCACCTTTGACAAGCTCGATGGCCTGTTACACAACGCGGGGCTGCTCGGCGATCGGCGCTCAATGGCGCAAACCAGCCTGCAACTGTGGCACCAGGTCATGCAGGCCAATGTAAACGCCACACAAATGCTCACTCAGGTCCTGTTTCCCCTGCTTGAACAGGCACCAAGCGCATCGGTGGTGATGACCAGCTCGGGTGTCGGGCGCAAAGGGCGCGCGTTCTGGGGCGCCTACGCCGTATCAAAATTTGCTGTGGAGGGCATGATGCAGGTCTGGGCCGATGAAATGGGAGACACCTCTCGAATTCGCTTTAACTCGTTAAATCCCGGGGCCGTTAACACCGCCATGCGTCGAACCGCTTATCCCGCCGAACCGCCGACAAACAATCCTGACCCCGAGACGCTAATGCGGGGATGGATTTATTTGATGAGCGATGCGAGCGCAGCTGTCAACGGACAGGCCCTGTCCGCGCAATAGCGTGTCGCTTCGACTCCGGGCCGGCCAGCGTCCCGCTACTTCTTGCGAACCCGCCAGGGTTTACCGCCCTTACCGGGCCGTTGAATTCTGCGCCCGCTTTTCTTGGTCAGCCGCTCCTGTTTCTCCTGCTCGCGAGCGGTGAGGGGAACCACCGGCTTGGCGGGCAGCTTCGCCATTTGATAGAGCACCTCGACATCTTTTTCGGGCAACTCCATCCACTGGCCCTTTTTCAGCTTGGAGGGAATAAACACCTCACCGAATCGCACCCGCTTCAGCCGAGAGACCGTCAAACCCTGGGATTCCCACAGGCGGCGAACCTCCCGGTTACGCCCTTCCATGAGCACCACGTAGAACCAGCGATTGATGCCATCACCGCCGCCTTCCTGAATATCGGTAAACCGCGCCGGACCGTCGTCGAGCAGAACACCCTGACGCAGTCGGTCGAGCATGGCGTCGTCCACCTCGCCCATAACACGTACCAGATATTCCCGATCAATTTCACTGGAGGGATGCATCAGCCCATTGGCCAACTCGCCGTCGGTGGTAAACAACAACAGGCCCGAGGTCGTGTAATCGAGTCTTCCAATCACAATCCATCGACCGTTGTTCAGCGCGGGAAGGGAATCAAACACCGTCCGCCGGCCCTCGGGATCTTTCCGGGAACACACCTCACCCACCGGCTTGTGATAGAGCAGACAACGCACTTCTTCCTTACGCTCGAGGTCCAGCCGGCGTCCATCGACCTTTAAACGCTGATCCGGGTAAATCCGATCTCCGAGTGTGGCGACCCTGCCGTCGATCTCAATACGACCCTGCTCAATCCAGCGTTCCATCTCGCGGCGCGAACCCACACCGAGCCGGGCCAGAACTTTTTGAACCTTGTCGCCCTTGGCAGGCGCGACGTCAGTGGTCGGCGTGGCCGGCCTGCTTGTCTTGCGGTTGTTCTTCACCAGACTGTTCCTCTTCGGGCGCCTCATCGGCGTGCTCGGGAGCTGGATACTCTCCCTGGTTGACCCCAGTCGCTTCGACCTCGCTCTCTGTCACTGGGCTGTCGATAGCCGGGGTACTTTCATCATTGGCTGCAGCTGCCAAACCCGGGTCCTCGAGTGGCAGATTTCCCGACAGATTATCAAGATCCCTGATCTCAGCCAGCGGGGGCAGTGCCTCCAGCGATTTCAGATTAAAGTAATCCAGAAATGCTTTGGTCGTCGCATACATTGCCGGTCGACCCGGCACATCCCGATGGCCAACAACGCGGATCCACTCACGCTCGTGCAGGGTCTTGATGATATTGGAACTGACCGCGACGCCACGGATCTCTTCAATCTCACCGCGAGTAATCGGTTGGCGATAGGCGATTAACGACAAGGTCTCAAGCAATGCCCGGGAGTACCGCTGGGGTCGCTCCTGCCATAGTCTACCGACCCACTGAGACAGATTCTGGCGCACCTGGAAGCGATAGCCACTGGCCACCTCCACCAACTCAAAACCGCGGTCTTCGCAGCGAACCGCCACCTCTTCAAGGGCGCTGACAACGTCCTCCTTCGCAGGGCGATCAAGATCGTCGAACAGCCCCAGCAAGCGCTGCATACTCACCGGCTCGCCCGCCGCCATCAAGGCGCCTTCAATAATGGTTACCAGCCCTGTTTCTGCCATTACTCGGCCCTCGCCTTAACGTGGATAGGCCCGAAGCCCTCGGTCTGGACAATCTCCACCAGCGATTCCTTGATCAGTTCCATGATCGCGAGAAACGTCACTACAACGCCGAGGCGCCCTTCCTCGGCACTGAACAACGACACAAAAGGGACAAATTTCCTGGTGCGCAGGGTCTCAAGGACATCGGACATGCGCTCCCGGGTCGACAGCGACTCCCGCTCTATGCGATGGCTCTCAAACATATCAGCACGCTTCAGCACTTCACCGAAGGCAATCATCAATTCCTTCAGGGCGACATCCGGCTCGGGTCGATCGCGCTTGAGGTCTGGCGGTTCCGCCGAGGCCACCCAGGTATCGCGCTCAACCCGGGGTAACTCTTCGATATCCTCGGCGGCTTTCTTGAAGCGCTCGTATTCCTGCAGCCTGCGAATCAGGTTGGCGCGGGGATCTTCTTCGTCGTCGTCACCCTCATCCGCACGGGGCAGTAACATCCGCGACTTGATCTCGGCCAGCATCGCCGCCATAAGCAGGTATTCGGCGGCCAGCTCGAACTGCACGGCATCCATCAACTCCACGTACTGCATGTACTGCTCGGTAATCGCAGACACGTCAATATCGAGAATATTCAAATTCTGCCGGCGAATTAAATACAGCAGGAGGTCGAGCGGACCCTCGAACGCCTCGAGGAATACCTCAAGGGCCCTGGGCGGAATATAGAGATCCCTGGGCACCTCGGTCATCGCCTCGCCCATGACCATGGCGAAGGGCATTTCCCCCTGCTGGGGGCCGTCGGTGCGAGCCAAGGTCGCACGGGAAGGCTGCAGGGCGACCACCACAGGGGTCTCGGGTGTTGGGATTTCGGGAGTATCGTTCACCAGGAGAGTATACCTCAGGTCACATCAAAATCGCTGCAGTCACCCAGCCCACGACGGGTTATTTCAGGGGGATCACAGGTCATATCAACCACGGAGGTGGGCTCAAGGCCGCAGTAGCCGCCATCGATGACCGCGTCCACATGATGCTCGAGAATATCGCGGATGTCATAGGGATCGGTGAGCGGATACTCGTCATCCGGCATGATCAGCGTCACGCTCATCATCGGCGCATCGAGCTCGGCCAGCAGCGCCTGGGCGATGGCGTTGTCCGGAACGCGCAACCCGATAGTCTTGCGTTTCGGGTGCTGTAAACGTTTCGGCACCTCGCGGGTCGCCTCCAGAATAAAGGTAAAAGGGCCGGGCGTGTGGGCTCGTATCAACCGGTATGCCGTGTTGTCGACCCGGGCGTAATTACCCAGCTCACTCAGATCGCGGCACACCAGCGTAAAATTGTGGCTGTCATCGAGTTGTCGTATGCGACGTATGCGCTCGAGGGCCGACTTATTACCCAACAGGCACCCCAGGGCGTAGGCCGAATCGGTCGGGTACACAATGACGCCGCCTTTGTTCACGATAGTGACCGCCTGGGCGACGAGACGTGCCTGCGGGTTTTCCGGATGAATGGCAAAAAACTGACTCATGAAATCAACGTACCGCCCCAGACGGGATCCAGACCCTTTACGAAATCACTATCGACGCCCAGTTCGGGGCCGTAGGCCCAATCCCGATGGAAGTCGCTGCCCACCGACACCAGGAACCCTTCGGCCTCGGCCAACTTCCGCAAACGTGAGGTTTCATCCTGGGTTTGCCGCCCGTTGATCACCTCAATCGCCCTTCCCCCTGACTCACGAAAGTGACGGCACAGCATCTGTAATTTGGTGCGGGTCAGCGAATACTTCAGGGGATGGGCGAGCACGGCAATACCATTGGATTCAACAATGGCGGCCACCACCTCGCCAAGTCTCGGCCAGAAGGCCTTCACATCACCCAACTTGCCGCTGCCCAGGTACTTGTTGAAGGCGGTGCGGGTATCTTCGACGTAACCCTCGCTTACCATCCACCGGGCGAAATGCGGCCTGCCTATCTGGGCGCTGCCTGCGATCTGCATCGCCGCCTCAAGTCCGCCGGGCATCCCTCGCTTCGCCAGGCGTTCGGCGATCTTTTCGGCTCGACCCATCCGCGCGTTGCCCAGTCGCTCGAGCATGGTTCGCATGGGCGGCGCATCAGCGACAAACCCCAGCCCAACAACGTGCACGGTCACCCCCGACCAGGCACAGGACAACTCGACACCGGTCACCAATTCATCGCCGACACCGGCGTCACGAAGCTCAGAAAAACCGGCTATCGTGTCGTGATCGGTCAGGGCAAAGCGCTCGACACCGGCCTCCCGCAGCCGAGCGAGCAACTCCCGGGGGCGCAGGGCGCCATCGGACGCGGTGCTGTGCATGTGAAAATCTACCTGCAAACGGCATAACCCCAAAACGAATGACGGCCAAACGTGTAAACTGTGGCGCTCCAATCCGCTAGGTTATCATTGATCGGGCCTATTCATCGCCCACACAATATCCGCAGAGCATGAAACAACTACTCGAAATGCTACCGATAGTGCTGTTCTTTATCGCCTACCAGATGGATGGCGAGCAGCTGCTGTTCGGCGATTGGACCTACACGTTCAACGGCATATACAGCGCCACCGCGGTCCTCATGCTGAGCACTGTGGCTATGCTTCCCATTATTTACGCCATAAACCGGAAGCTGGAAAAGCGGCTGATCTGGACCAGTATCGCCGTGCTGGCCTTTGGTGGAGCAACGCTGCTCTTCAAAAATGAATTGTTTATCCAGTGGAAGCCCACCGTTTTCAACTGGGCGATGGCGCTGGTTTTTGCGGGCTCCCATTTTTTTGGCGAGAAGAACCTGATCGAACGCTTGATGGGCTCCCAGTTGCAGCTACCGGACGCCATATGGCGTCGCATCAACTGGCTCTGGGTGACCCACTTCACAGTGGTCGGCACACTCAACATTGTAGTGGCCTACACCTTCAGTGAAGCCACCTGGGTATCCTACAAGCTCTATTCGAGTATCGGTTTTACGCTGCTGCTCATGATTCTAACGGCCGCCCTGATGGGCCCCCATCTGAAACAGAATGTCGCCCCTGAAAACGGGGAATGACCGCATTAGGAGAGGTAAATGCGCAAGACCAACGCACTGGGTGAGCTAAGAACCACAATCGTGGGCGCACTGCTTGCGCTGATGGCCTCTGGAGTACTGGCCCAGGAAACACAGTACGTCAGCGACAAGGTACTGGTTCCGGTTCGCAGCGGGGCAGGCTCCGAGTATCGCATCGTGCACCGCGGTATCCCTTCCGGAACCGCACTGACCGTGTTCAGCACCACCGAAGATGAGGTGTGGAGCGAAATCGAAACCCGGGGCGGCACTCGCGGTTGGGTGCGCACACAATACCTTCAGGAGGCGCCCCCTGCCGCGCTCTTGCTGGCGGATCAGCGAGCAGAACTCGACCGTGTCCGCGGCGAGCGCGATCGGCTCCGGGAGCAGCTTCAGGACAGCAAGTCCGCCGCCTCCGAAGCCGGCGGTGAAATCAGCACCCTCAGCGTCCAACTTGAAGAAACCCAGGTCGAGCTCGCCGAGCTGAAGCGGGTGTCTGGTGCCGCGGTTGAGTTGGACAGTCAGAACCGCATACTCACCACCGAACTGGAAGAACAGCGCTCGGAGGCCGAGCTGTTACACCTCGAAAATGTGCGTTTGCAGGAGCGCGTCGCCAACAATCAGTTAATCGATGGAGCGCTGGCGGTACTGCTCGGCGTGATTCTCGCCGTGGTAGCACCCCGTCTTTGGCCGCGACGACGATCCAACGATGGCTGGGTATGACAGGAGAATAAAGACCATGTTGAAACCACTGCACACAGTAATCCTGCTGCTCGCCGTTGCGTTCGCGCTGCCGTCGGCAGATTCCCTGGCTCAGGAGAGCGAGCCGTCCTCTGCCCCGGTACTGGTGCGCCTCGAAACCACCTCCGGCGATATCACCCTGCGTTTACTGGAAGAGAAATCGCCGACAACAACCGCCAATTTCCTTGCCTATGTCGACAGCGGTCACTATGACGGCACGATTTTTCACCGGGTCATCCCCAACTTCATGATTCAGGGCGGGGGCTTTGACACCCGGCTCATCGAGAAGCCCACCGGCGAACCTATAGTCAATGAGTCGATCAACAAGTTGCACAACATACGGGGCACGGTGGCTATGGCTCGAACCGGCGACCCCGACAGCGCAGCCGCCCAGTTTTTTATCAATCAGCGCAGCAATCTGCGCCTCGATTGGGCGCCGGGAAGAGCGGGTTACACGGTCTTTGGGGAAGTCGTCGATGGGCTGAACGTTGTCGATTTTATTGCCACCGCCCCAACCGGCGATGCCATGGCTACCCAGGTTGATGGCCGGAAGGGGCCGCTTTCCGACGTCCCCCTGGAGCCGATTATCATCAAGCGCGCGTTTCGGGTGACATCGGATTGACGATTCTCTCCATCAACCTCAACAAAATTGCGCTGATCCGTAACTCTCGCGATACCACCATACCCGATGTGCTCGACCACGCCCGGCAGTGCATTGCTGCCGGCGCCGGTGGCATCACGGTACATCCGCGACCCGACCAACGCCATATTCGCGCCGACGACTGTCGAGAGTTAAAGGCGGGCATTGACGTGGAACTCAATATTGAGGGCAATCCATTCGCACCACCCCGATCCAGTGATCGTGCCGGTGTCAGTGACTATCCAGGATTTATGGCGCTGGTGGAGGAAGTGCGGCCTGCACAGGCGACGCTGGTCCCCGACGGCGATGCCCAACTGACGTCAGATCACGGGTTCGACCTGGAGGTCGATGGTGAGCGCCTGCAACCGGTGATCGAACAACTCAAGGCCTGGGGATGCCGCGTCAGTCTGTTTATGGATCCTCTCCCCGAAGCCATGGCAATGGCCCGCGACGCGGGAGCCGATCGAATCGAGCTTTACACCGAACGCTACGCCCGAGCCCACGCGGCGGGTGACTACCTGCAGGCACTGACGGACTATCAGGCGGCGGCCCGCGCGGCTGCGAAAGTGGGATTGGGAGTCAACGCGGGGCACGACCTGAACCTGAGCAATCTCCCCGACTTTGACATCCCCGAGTGTCTCGAGGTAAGTATTGGCCACGCGTTTACCGTCGATGCGTTGCAATACGGTATTGAACGCGCGATCCAACTTTATCTACAGGCACTTGAAGGCCGATGATCACCGATCCGGCCACGCCGGATAGTCCTCCCTACCTGGTTCCCCACACCCGGGAGCCGATACGACTGCTGTATCAGGACAATGACTTGCTCATTGTCGAGAAGCCTACTTTGCTGCTCAGTGTTCCAGGGCGGCATCCACTGAACCGGGACAGCCTGATGACCCGGCTGATGCCACGCTTCCCCGATGTGGCGGCGGTACATCGACTCGACCTCGATACCTCCGGTTTAATGGTCGTACCCACGCGCCGAAGCGCGCTCTCGGCACTGGGCCGGTTGTTTCAGGAACGTCGGGTGGAAAAGGAGTATCTCGCGGTCGTTTGGGGCGTCTTAGCTCATGACTCAGGGACGATCGACCTGCCCATTATTGCCGATTGGCATCGTCGGCCGTTGCAAAAAATCTGTCATGACACGGGTAAATCTGCAATCACACGGTATACGGTGCTCAAACGCGGCACAGATCGCACATTGCTTCGACTGAACCCCGTCACCGGTCGCTCGCACCAATTACGCATTCACTGTCGTGAGATCGGGCACCCGATTCTGGGTTGCGATCTCTATGCCCACGCAGACGCCCTTGCGGCAGCACCGCGCTTGCTACTGCATGCGACGCGTCTCGCTTTCCCACATCCGACGCTCGGTCATCGTCTGGCCGCCGTGTCACCGGCGCCGTTCGGCGTTTGAACAGCTTGGCCGGGACATCGGATTTTCTCTTCTCCGCGTATTGGCTAGCATCAGGCTAAAGCAGTAAAGGGCTAACGTGTGATTCACCATTCAGAGGCAGGCGGTGCCAAAATCATTATCGCCAAGCCCAATCATTCCTCTTCCTGGCGCCACAATCTCTGGGCGCTGGTGGCTATTGCCGTCCCCTCCCTCGCCGCTGCGATCGGTTTTACGCTGCTAGGCGCCTGGCCGATACTGCCGCTGGCCGGGCTTGAATTGGGTTGCCTCGGTGGTGCGCTCTATTACGTCAACTGGAAACTGCAATATCGACACGTCATTACACTGACCAAGGACCGCATTAAAATTGACAAGGGGCACTACGCACCGCGACGAACCTGGCGCTTGCCCCGGGAGCAGACCCGTCTGGCGGTCACCCCGGAAGCGCATCCCTGGGACGGACCCGCGCTTGCGATTCACAGCCGCGAGCACCACGTGGCGGTCGGCGAGTTTCTCAACCGGGATGATGCACTGGCCTTGATGAAGCTTTTGAAGGCTGAGTTGCGGACCGGTACCCACAGCGCCCAAACCCGTCTACAGCTGTAGCATTCCATGCCGGGTGGTACCATTGCGGCCCCGAAACTCCCGCGCCGATATCCACTATGACCAATACCAACAGCAGCAGTGCAGAAAACAGGCCGCAGCGCGTCGGCTTTGTCTCGCTCGGCTGCCCCAAAGCGCTCGTTGATTCCGAACGCATCCTGACGCAGCTGCGGCTCGATGGCTATGAAGTAACACCCTCCTACGAGGATGCCGGGGTCGTCATTGTTAATACCTGCGGCTTTATCGACAGCGCCAAGGCCGAGTCACTCGAAGCCATCGGAGAGGCCATCGAGGAAAACGGCCGCGTATTGGTGACCGGGTGCATGGGTAAGGGCGCCGACGCCGAGGCGATTCTGGAGGCGCACCCCAAGGTGCTGGGTATCACGGGTCCGGCGGCCTATGAGGAGGTGCTCAGTGAAGTACGGCGCGTGTTGCCCAACAAACACAAACCCGACCCGACGATCGATTTGATTCCCGCTCAGGGTGTCAAGTTGACGCCGCGTCACTACGCCTACCTCAAGATTTCAGAGGGCTGTAATCACCGCTGTCGGTTTTGCGTTATCCCGAGCATGCGTGGCGATCTGGTCAGCCGACCCATCGGCGAGGTGATGCGCGAGGCAGAAGGTCTGGTGCGCGCGGGGGTTCGCGAGATCCTGGTGATCTCCCAGGATACCAGCGCCTATGGTGTTGATTTGCGCTACCGCACCGACTTCTGGGACGGGCGACCCCTCAAAACCAATCTGGAAACACTTGCGGCTACGCTTGGCGAGCTGGGCGTCTGGATCCGCCTGCATTACGTCTATCCCTACCCGCATGTCGACAAGGTGATACCGCTGATGGCTGACGGCAAGATTTTGCCCTACCTCGATATCCCCTTACAGCACGGAAGCCCCGCGGTACTTGAGCGAATGAAGCGGCCGGCGGCGGCAGAGAAGACCCTCGACCGAATCCATCGCTGGCGGGAGGTTTGCCCCGATATTACCCTGCGCAGCACCTTCATCGTCGGCTACCCCGGGGAAACCGACGCCGAGTTTCAGGAGCTGCTCGACTTTATGGAGTCAGCCCAGCTCGATCGCGTCGGTTGTTTCAAGTACTCGCCTGTGGCCGGAGCGGCGGCGAATGACCTGCCCAACCCCGTTCCCGAGGCCGTCAAGGAAGAGCGGTGGCAAATCTTCATGGCCCTGCAACAGCGCATCAGCGCCGATAAGCTGCAGCGGAAAGTCGGCTCCACCATCGACGTTTTGATCGATCAGGTTGATTCAGAAGGCGCCATCGGTCGCTCGGCGGCGGACGCGCCCGAGATCGATGGCCTGGTTCATCTACCGGGTGCATCGGACCTGTCTCCCGGCGACCGTGTGCGCGGCGAGGTCACCGCGGCTGACGATTACGATCTCTGGCTTGGCTAATCGTTGAATATACTGCTGCTCACCGAGAACGACTGGTTGCACGGCGATGAGGTTCGCCTCACCGACCACCGGTTCCAGCATATCCAGCGGGTACTCGGCGCCGAGGTAGGGACCTCGTTAAAGGTGGGATTGGTCGACGGCAACATGGGTACCGGCACGATCACTGCCATTGATACGGGCGAAGTACTGATGCAGGTGGCCCTGAGCGAGTCGCCCCCTCCGCGCCACCCTTACGATATCGCCCTCGCCCTGCCCCGCCCCAAAATGCTGAGAAGAGTGCTGCGCACTGTCGCCGAGTTTGGCGTCGGGACCCTGCATCTGATTCACAGCTGGCGCGTGGAGAAAAGCTATTGGCAATCGCCGTTGTTGCAGACTGGAAACATACAGCGGGCGCTGCAGGCAGGTCTCGAGCGGAGCGGCGATACCCGGATGCCGAAAGTGCACCAGCACCGGCGCTTTCGGCCGTTTATCGAGGACATCCTGCCCGCACTGATCAGCGATCGTGCCGGCGTCATCGTGCACCCCGGCAGTGAACCGGTGCTCGCCGCCGATCAGACGGACCACAAGGCGCTGATTCTCATCGGGCCGGAGGGTGGTTTTATCCCCTTTGAGGTCGAGCTGGCCTGTCAGCAGGGTGTATCCGTCCGCAGTCTTGGTCGGCGAATCCTGAGTGTCGACACGGCGCTGAACACTGTGCTCGGCCGGCAACTGATCTGATGGCGCACCCCGTCAAAAGGGCGTAGCCCCTTGATCAGGCTTCGGCAGCCACCCCGGTTCCGATGGCACAGGTCACACCGGTGCCGCCGACTCCGCAATAACCACCCGGATTTTTGTGCAGATACTGCTGATGGTAGTCCTCGGCGTAGTAAAACGGCGGGGCTTCCATGATCTCAGTAGTGATATCACCAAAGCCCTTGGCGCTGAGCGCACTCTGGTACTGATCACGGGACGCCTGTGCCGCGGATAGCTGATCCGAATCGGTACAGTAAATGGCCGAGCGATACTGTGTGCCGTAGTCGTTGCCCTGACGCATACCCTGGGTTGGATTGTGATTCTCCCAAAAACACTCGAGCAGCTGCTCGTAGGTGATAATCGTCGGGTCAAAGACCACAAGAAACACCTCGGTATGACCGGTGAGTCCCGAACAGACCTCGCGATAGGTCGGATTGGGGGTCTGCCCGCCGGCGTAGCCCACGGCAGTGGTATACACCCCCTCCAGCTGCCAGAAACGGCGCTCCACTCCCCAAAAACAGCCCATGGCAAACACCGCGCGCTGATAGCCTTCGGGGAAAGGAGGTAGCATCGGCGTTCCGAGAACCGCGTGCTGACCGGTAATTTCCACAGGCTCGTCGCGCCCGGGCAGCGCTTTCTCGGGCGAGGGAATCGCGTGTTTTTTTCGCAGATCAAAAAGGTTCACAATGAGACCACTGAACGTTTCAAATGTAGGGTAAGTCTAAGGGATTTGCCGTCCGATTAGCATAGGCTCCAAAGCTGTGGTCTGGCGTCGAGCATTCTGCATCACCTGCGCCAGTCAATCGAGGGAGGCGACAATGAGCAAGTCACTCACCACAAACCCGTCCAGCGATGTCAGCGCCTTCCTGAAAAAATCGAAGGCGATTCGCCGAGTTGTTGAGCGGCAGTCCCGCCTGATGTTTGCCCTCGACGCCACCGCGAGTCGCGAGCCCACCTGGGAGCGGGCGCGGGCGCTGCACAACGAACTATTCACTGCCGCCGTCACAGGATCCTCATTGGCGCTGCAACTGGCGTATTACCGGGGATTTAACGAGTTCGTTGCCAGCCCGTGGTTGACGGCTGCCAGCGAGTTACAGGCGCACATGTCCGCTGTGGCGTGCCAGGGCGGTCCCACACAGATAGGCCGGGTGCTGCGACACTATCTCGCCACCAGCACACCCGCGACCCCCGTGAGGGCACTGGTCTTTATCGGGGACGCCATGGAAGAAAGCGCCAAAGAGTTGTGTCAACTGGCGGCGCAATGCGGCGTCAGGAAACAACCTGTTTTTCTTTTTCAGGAAGGCCACGATAACAACGTCGCCGGCGTGTTCGAGCAAATGGCGAAAAACAGTGGTGGCGCCTACGCTCAGTTTGATGCCAACAGTGCCGAGCGGCTCCGTTCACTCCTCGAGGCGGTGGTTAGATTCACCAGCGGCGGCCATAAAGCGCTAACCAGTTCCGGGACCGAAGCTGGTAAACTACTACTCTCCCAATTACCCCGTAGAGACTAGTGCCCAAGTTAATACTGCTTCTCGCGATTATTATCGCCCTGGTCATCGTTGTACGTCGGGTACAGCGTCTTCCCCCGCACAAACGGCGATCCGGCTTCATCCAGCTCGGTCTTATTGTTGCGGCCATCGCCGCGGCACTGCTGACACTGGCCGGAAAAATGCACTGGCTCGGCGCTGCCATCACCGGGCTTGCGGTCGGGCTGCGGCAGCTGTTACCCACGGTGATCCGCGCCTTTCCCTTACTCCAGCAATGGCTACAGCACCGTCAGCAAACCAACACCGGGCAGCACTCCGAAGTACGCAGTGCACTACTGACTATGACCCTGGATCACAGCTCCGGCGAATTGGCGGGCGAGGTCCTCAGCGGACCTTACGAGGGTTGGCTGCTGAATGAAATGACCCGTGAACAACTGGACGAACTACTGGCTTTTTGTCAACAAAACGACAGCGACTCGGCACAATTACTGCAGAGCTATCTGGAACAGCGGTTCCCCGATGACGATTCAGACGCCGAGGCCGAGGCCAGCGCTTCCGCATCGACCGGGGGTATGTCGCGAAAAGAAGCGCTGTTGGTACTCGGTCTTGGGGGAGAACCCAGTGATGAAGAAATCATCGCCGCCCACCGCAGCCTCATGCAAAAACTGCACCCGGATCGCGGAGGCAACGATTATCTCGCCGCCAAGATCAACCAGGCGAAAGACTTTCTCATCAAACACTGACATTTATTAACCAAGCTTATTTGGATGATCATGACGCAAACCCACATTATCTGTAATCAGGACGGTCACTACTGGGGACGCAGTAAAGCCTGGATCGATGGCAGCGAGGCGCCGCGGGTCGCCACATTCGACCATCGCGATGAGGCGGTTAATACACTGGTAGAACTCAGTGCCCGGGATATCGATCTGCGGGGCGAGATCAAATGTATCGAACGTATCGACAATAAACTGCCCAAACTCCCGATCAGTGACGTGCCGATTCCCGGGGCTGATGACGAGACCGATAGCCTGGCGCTTGAAAACGAGCAGAATGACACCCATAACACTCTACAAACCGTCCTCTCGGAGACCTAAGCGTGCGCATACTCCTGTTTTTGGCGACTAACCTCGCTGTGCTGGTCCTGGTAGGCACCGTTTTTACCCTGCTGGGCTTTGACAGCATTCTTGCCGCCAATGGCGTCGACCTCGATTTAAAGGCGCTGCTGGTTTTCTGTGCCCTCTTTGGCTTCGGCGGATCATTGGTATCACTGCTGCTGTCGAAATGGATGGCAAAACGCAGTACCGGCACTGCCATCATCTCCGCCCCGCGAAATCGAGAAGAACAATGGCTGGTCGACACCGTCGCTGAATTGGCCGACGCCGCTGGTATTGGCATGCCCGAGGTCGGCGTATTTCCCTCCGAAGCCTCCAATGCCTTCGCCACCGGCTGGAATCGTAACAGTGCACTGGTCGCCGTAAGCAGCGGCTTAATGCGTCGCATGCAGCCCAACGAAGTGCGCGCGGTACTCGCCCACGAAATCGGCCACGTCGCCAATGGGGACATGATCACCCTCAGCCTCGTACAGGGTGTGGTCAATACCTTTGTCATGTTCTTTGCCCGGGTAATCGGCCATACAGTAGATCGCGTGGTCTTCAAAACCGAACGGGGTTATGGACTGGGTTATTTCGTCGTCACCATCGTCGCTGAAATACTCCTGGGACTGCTGGCCAGCATGATCGTCTTCTGGTTTTCGCGTTTTCGCGAGTACCGCGCTGACGCGGCCGGCGCCAGCCTGACAACGCCTCAGGACATGATTGGCGCATTACAGCGATTACGCGAAGAACAGGGGTTACCTGGGGATTTGCCCGGTGAGATGACGGCCTTCGGCATTCGTACAGGACAGTCAAAATTTGGCGCATTGTTTCGCTCGCACCCGCCACTGGAAGACCGCATTAGAGCGCTGCAGTCGTGATATCCCCATTTCGCGGGTTGCTGCTACTGCCGGCGACCTTGAGCGCGCTTTTGGTGGCGACGGCCTGCTGGTCTTCAGATCCTCCCCCCGAAACTGACTACCTCAGTTTTGCCACGGACGACGAAGCCAACACCACCGAGGTTTTCAGTGCTGCAAGCCCCGCCGTCGTGTTCGTAACCAGTAGCGAATTGCGTCGCAATTTATTCTCGCTCAATATTCTCGAAATTCCACGGGGCGCAGGCTCGGGGTTCATCTGGGACGAAAACGGGCTCATCGTCACCAACTACCATGTCGTCGCCGGGGCCGATCGGCTGACGGTAACCCTGCAGGACCAGACCGAGCACAAGGCCGAGATCGTGGGCCTTGCCCCCGAAAGGGATCTCGCCGTGCTGCGTCTTCTCGATCCCCCTGACAACCTCATCACACTACCCCTTGGCGACTCTTCCGATCTTTCGGTGGGGCGGAAGGTATTGGCCATTGGCAATCCTTTCGGTCTCGATACCACACTGACCGTCGGCGTGGTCAGTGCGCTGGGACGTGAAATCCAGTCACCAAGTAACCGGCGTATCCGCAATGTTATTCAGACCGACGCCGCCATCAACCCGGGTAATTCCGGCGGCCCACTGCTCAATTCCCTCGGGCAGCTCATTGGCGTCAACACCGCTATTTATTCCCCCAGCGGTGCCAGCGCCGGCATCGGTTTTGCCATACCGGTCAATACGGTCAAGGAGTCAGTGCCGCAACTGATCGCCTACGGCAAAATCATGCGCCCCACCCTGGGACTCGAGCTTGCGAGCGATCGCTGGATGAAGCGCTACCGGGTCGAGGGCGTACCCATCGTACGTGTTGTCCGGGGGTCTCCCGCCGACCGTGCGGGCCTTATTGGCGCCTATCGCGGGTCACGCGGAGAACTTCGACTTGGCGATGTGATCACCCACATCGACGATGCTGAGATCCGTTCAACCGATGATTACCTGACCACGATGGAACAGCACGAAGTCGGCGACGAAATCGAAATTAGAACCCGCCGGGATGATAGTGAGCTGTCTTACACGGTTACGCTGACCGATATGCGATGAAGTGGCGTCCCTGGCTTATTGCGATCGCGATTGCGGTACTCGCGATCATCCAGTTCGTTCCGGATCGGCAGTCGTCCCCCAACTCTCCGGATCCAGATCGAGGGTCGGTTCCTTGGACAGATCAAAAACCGGCGCTTGCCCCGCCCGACGCTGATCCTCGAAATTCCTGAGTATTCGAATACCGACGGGATAGAGCTTCCACAGCGCGTATAAATTGGTCAGTGCCAACAGCGCCATGGTCAGATCCGAAAAGCTGAAAATCGTACCCAAATCCTGCATCGAGGCCCAGGCGATAATGACCAGAATAAAAATGCGAAAAACCGTGAGCGTGCCCCGGGGAAGATCATCAAAAAAGGCGATGGCATTTTCACCGAGGTAGCAGTTGTAGGCGATAGAAGTCACCGCAAACATCACCAGCGCAATACTGACCAAAGGTTCCCCCCAATAGCCCAGATGTTCCGCCAACGCCAGCTGCGTCATGGTGACACCGGGCATGTTCGCTGCCTCCGGCTGGTAGACGCTGGACAGCAAAATGATCAGCGCGGTCGAGGTACAGAGAATCATGGTGTCGATGAAGACGCTCAGTGCCTGAACCAGCCCCTGGGAAATCGGGTGCGGCACATCGGCAACCGCGGCAACATTGGGTGCGGTTCCCAGCCCCGCCTCATTGGAAAACAAACCACGGCGAGCCCCCTGCATCACGGCGGCAGCAAGTCCACCGCCCATCACCTGATCGAAGCCAAAGGCTGACTTGATAATCAGGCCGAGGGCTGCGGGGACTTCGCTGATATTGAGAACCACCACCACCACTGCAGCAATGAAGTAACCCGCCACCATGAGGGGTACGACGATTTCAGCAAATAACGCGATGCGGCGAATTCCGCCAAAAAGGATCACGCCCATGAACGCGGTAAGCACCAGGCCCGCCTGCCAGGCCGGTATTCCAAAGGCGGATTCCACCGACTGGGTCAGCGCGTAGGACTGAACTGCATTGAAGCCAACGCCGATGGTCAACAACAGCAACACCGAGTAGACCACCGGCAAGACCTTCCAGCCCAATCCGTAGCGCATGTAATAGGCCGGGCCACCCCGGAAATCCTCACCGGTGTGTCGATGCTTGAACAATTGGGCGATGGCGCATTCAAACAGGCTGGTCGCCATACCGATCAGCGCAATCAGCCACATCCAGAAAAGCGCCCCGGGGCCGCCGAGTGCGATCGCAACCGCCACTCCGGCAATATTGCCGCCACCCACCCTTCCGGCGATGCTCACCACGAGGGCCTGAAATCCGCTGATACCCCGATCGGTACCTCCGAGGTGGCTGTGCAGCAGGCCTGAAAACATGGCACCAAAGAGTCGCAGCTGGGCGAAGCGCGAACCGACGCTGAAACGCAGCCCCACACCGATCAAAACCACGATCAAGACATAGGACCAGAGCCAGTCGGTAATGGTTACCAACATATTAGATCAGCCCACTGACAAGAATGACGGCAATCGCAGGAACCACCAGATAGCGTACCAGCGCGCGCCAGGTCACAAAGGCTGTGGAGTTCGTATTGAGCTCATCCTCACTGTGGGTGCGCAGTACCCGCCAACCCGCAAAAACAGCAATCATCAGCCCGCCCAGGGGCAGTAGAACCTTTCCGGGTAAATCCTCGGCGATATCGTTGAAATTCATTCCTGCAATGCGTACTTCGGACCAAACGTTATAGGACAACACGCTGGCGATGCTGCAGACAGTCACTATCAGGACTACGGCGGCCACACTCAGGTGTCGATTAACATCGAACCGCTCATCGAACCAGGCGGTGACCGACTCGAGAAGACCGACCAGTGACGTAATCCCGGCAAAGGCCAACATCAGAAAAAAGAATACCGAAAACACATGTCCACCGGGCATTTGCGCAAAAGCGACCGGTAGTGTTTGAAAAATCAAACCGGCGCCGCTGCTCATATCCAGGCCGAAATGGAACACCATGGGGAACACCACGAACCCTGCCAACAAAGCCACCATCGTATCGGCGAAGACAATCAAAGCCGCTCCTCCAACAATGGAGAAATCCTTCGGTAAATAAGACCCGTAGGTCATCATCCCGCCCATGGCGATACTCAGGGAGAAGAACGCCTGCCCTACGGCGGCGAGCACCACTGAGCCATCGACCTTGCTGAAATCCGGGGTAAACAGCCACTCGAGGGTCGTCATGAAGCCCCCGGTAAACGCGTTGTAGATACCCAGGCCAATCAGCAATACAAACATGACGGGCATCATCACGGTCACGGCGCGCTCTATACCGTCCTTGACGCCGGCGAAGATAATACCGCCCGTGATCAGCGTGCCCACAACCGTCCATAGCAACATCATCGAGCTATCGTCGAGCATATTACTAAAGGACTGGTTGGCAGCAGCGGCATCGACCCCGGCAAAGCCAGTACTCAGCGCGCTGAACAAATATTTCAACACCCAACCGACAACAACCGCGTAAACCACTGAAATGGTGAAGGCCGTAAAAACGCCCATGCCGCCGATCCAGCTCCAGATCGGCGAACGTCCTGATTCCCGTGCGACCACTTCGACCGATTTCGGTGCACTGCTACCCCCTCGTCGACCGATCATCAACTCGGCGATAAGGCAGGGAACACCGATGGCGTAAGCGCATAAAAGATAGATCAGTACGAAAGCCGCACCACCGTTCTCGCCGGTGATGTAAGGGAATCGCCAAATATTGCCAAGACCGACCGCAAACCCCACCGAGGCCATTACAAATGCGAATCGACTCGACCAATGCGCTGAACCGCCTGCCATGCAGGAAACCTCCTAGCTTGCTGACTAAATCACGAGAGCTGGCGCGAAATAAACCCGGGGCTCACCCAAAGCCACTCTGTGGTAACGATAACCCGAACACGCGCATACCCGCGCAATGCAGATACTACCCTACTGCGGGGCAGAATTTTCTCGGGTGGCGCCAGGCGGTCCCCCGGTAATGCGTAAACGGGTTTCCACACCAAGCCCAACGACTAAAAACGACCTTCGGCGGCCAATTCGAAACCACCCGCAGTGGGCACTGCCATCATGCGTAACGACGCCGCAAGCATCGGATCGGTCAAGGCCGGCCCACTCAGGTCGATATCCAGCCGGTAGTTACGCTCCTGAAGCTGAACCGTACCCTCGATGACCAATGGTCCCTCCAGCGTGATCCACTCGCCAGTGATAACGGAATCTCGTGTCTCGACCGGCAGCGCGTAGGAGCCCAGCGCGCTATCGCCGCGATCCGCTGTCCACACCGCCTGCTCCCACACCAGACGTCCGTTCACGGTAGTGGGAACACCACCGGCGATCTCCGCCTGCGCTACATCCAGTCGAAGCCTTCCGCCAACATACAGGGGAGCAAATTGCCTGATCAGTCCGGCGTCGAATTCCGCGGTGAGCGCCTTCAGCGCCAAACGATCAGCACCCCGAACGTTTACGGTGGCCGCTAATCGCTGGTTCCCCCACTGGCTGCGAAGCTCGACCGCGGGTGAGAACCTGATCAGCGACAGGGGCGATAAACGCCAGCTCAACCGGCCCAATGTCATCGATCCCGCCGGTGTAGACAGGACAGCCCTGGCCGCCTCACCGCGCCACACGGTACCGCTTACGGCCACCAGAGAAAGATTGGGCGGCAACAGCACCGTCAGTAAATGTGCGGGAATAGTCGCGATCATCATCGCGACCAACCACAACCCGCCCGTTGCGGCGACGGCGCGCCTTGGGGTCACGACTGGGCAATCCGAATCGACGCGTTCACCGAGCCGCTGCGACCCGACTGAGCGATAGATGCCTCCACGATTAACAGCCCCTCAACGACCTCGATTCGATGCAACCAGCGCACCAGCAGGTCGTAGTCGACGTCTTCCATGCGAATCTGGACCTCACCTCGACTGTTGGGCTGCATTCTCTGTACCGCGATACCGAGCGCCCGTGTCGTGCTATTAATCGTTGCCGTTATATTTTGTGAACGGCGACTCCCACCCTGCTCACGCAGGTACATCAACTGGGACACCTTGGTATCGACCCGGCCCAGTAACTGTGCCGCCGCATCATTGGTAGCGAGTAGCCGCTCACGCTGGGTTTTTGCTGGCATCAGTAGCGCCTGATAAACCAACCAGAGCGACAGCGCGCCAGCAAGCAGCAGTAAGGCTATCTGGTCGCGTTGGGGTAATTGCCTGAACCAGGTTTTCACGATGCCACCTCGATACGCAGGCGCGCGCGGACACGAGTCTCAGCAGCACTCGAACTTTCCAATGTGGTTTGATAGCCCCGCTGACTCATCGCCGATCGCAACCGCTCTACCGCCGAGAAGTCAGGCGCCAGGAGGTTAACCCTGACCTGCCCCTGGCGCCCACTAAAGCTGAGATTGGCCAATGTAATCCCAGTCTCCTGCGCCAGCACCGACGTAATCGCCGCGAGTGTTGGCGTGAACGCGCCGGAGACATCCGATGACTGAAACTCAGCCAACTGTCTATCGAGCTGTTTCTCCGCATCGACCATGGCGCCGCGGGGGTTGGCTTGTCGATAACTGCTTTCAATCGCGGCGCGAAGCGCCTGATTTTCATGTTTCAGGCGTTGTCCAATCACCAGGTCAGACCCCAACTGAAGCAGAAGGGCAGCCCCCGCCGCCATCGCCACCCAGCGCCACTCGCCCCACCAGCGCTGAAGCGGTAATCGGGGTGCATAACGGCCCTGGCGCAGATTGAGGGTTGCCGGTCCAATATCGGCGACCAATAGCGCGTCACCAAAACCACCCTGCCGCCACTGAACCATCGCTCTCAGCTCATCGGGGATCGCCTGAAGTGCCCTCTGCCGATCGTTGCCATAGGCAATCAGGCCAGACTCCGGTGGAGGCAGCGCGCGCAGCAACGCAGGCAACAACTCATACTCAATCCGGGTGCCCTGGTACTCCGCGATGCGCAACAGCACCGAATCCTCTTCAAATAACAGCGTCCACTCTCCAGCCTGCCAGGGCAGCAGCAGGGGCTCGGGCAACCACCGGCGCAGACGCGAGCAGTGCGGGAAGACTTGCTGAACACTGTCAATGACGGACTCTGCACAACAGGCCACCGCGTAACGGTGGTCGCTGCAGGCCTGATAGGCAAAGTGCAACGCATCGACATCGTCGGCAATGTCCTCTTCGACCAGATAAGGCAGGGATTTGGCGATATGCCGGGCTTCCTCCGGCGCCAATTCCCTGACGAACAGTCGAACCGCATCACCGGCGATGGCGAAAACGGCGTTTTCTGGTATCGCGCTGTCTTCGGTAAGGGTATCCGGCGTCTTCGAACCTGCCCTCCACAGGCGCGGGGCACCCTGCTCAAGACGCACAACGGCAAGATTCTCAGTCGCCGACATGGTGTACTCCGTGGAGAGTGACAACAGTACGCCAGGCGCGAGAAAATCCTGGCGATTGCTGGCAGGTATCGACAATGGCAGTGCGGGTTTTCACAGATCTCCCATGGTTCGGTACCGGGTGATGAGACTATCGCCATCGCGCTCGATGACACTGTACAGACGCTGTTCGGTGTCGGCAATCTCGACTCGGGCGGTCAGCAGAAACCAGTTTGAGCGCTCGCCCAATTCGCCGGCCACGTTGTCAATGCCGTACGCCTCGAGCAAAGTCTCCGTAGTCAGTTCATCCAGCGATTGCCACTCGCCGTCAGTTCTGCCGCGGACCAGAGCCTCCCCGTCAAGCGCGGTTAATGGCTGCAGTGTGGTCTCGGTGTTCAAACTTCGCAGTACGGTAGCGGGTGCGGTCAGCACATTGAGCGCGCCGCCACGTTCAGGCCACACCGTGACGTAGGGTGCCAACGCTTGATAAATATCATCGTTCATACCGATCACGGCACGCAACTCAGTGACACTGGTGAGGGTGCGGTTAGCCGGACGGTAAGGGGGATTTTTCCTCTGATACGCATCGCGCTCGGCACCGAGAGGACGTGGTGCATCATCGGTATCGATGAAATCGGCAATCGAATCCACCAATTTCAGTGCCTGCCCCTCATCCATGTCTGGGATTTCAAGGGCAAGCAACAAGCGAACAAATTGCCGCTGATGGGCAGTTAAACGATCTTCCCCCTGCCGCACATTCGAGTCAGGCCCATCGGTCGCGCCGTCGCTTCTCGCTTCGACCAGCCCGTTCAGATTGAACCGGCCCTGTAAATCCTCGATTGAGCCCCTTAACCAGCCCCCTTCCGCAAGGGGATAGTTGGCCGTTTCAGTGGCCCATATTTCCTGGAGATGGTCGGTCGCACGATCCGAACCCACGTCGTTTCTCGTGTCCAGGCGCAAGGCGATTTTGGCCAGATCCTCCGCGGCACGCAGGTACTGCCACGCCTGCTCCTGTTGCAGGGTACCGCCGACCCTTTTCAGCTGCAGGGTGAATTCCCGCTGCAACCCCACCATCAAAGCAGCGGCTATGGCAAAGATCAGTAGGGCAACGACAAGCGCAGCCCCGTCCTGACGCCGCGGTTCAGTAAGGTGGCAAGACATACAGTCGACTCAATTCACCCCAATCCTGCAGCTCCAGCGTCATGGCAACAGCGGCGGGAGGATCTACCACGGTGTCGGGTGACGCGACATCCGCGATCCAGCTTTCAGCCCACTGTCGGCGATCGACCTCGATGCCTCGGCCGTTGCGCAGATTTGCCACGTCATCGAGAAACTGGAGTCGTACCGAAGCCACCTGCTCCAGTAATACCACCTCGATCGGTTCGGTTTGGGGCATTCGATCCAGCACCGGATAGCTGGCCCGCAGCAACCGATCACCGTCGAGCCGATAAATCACTCGCTGCAGCGCGCTGCGCGGCGCCGAGACGGTGTTATGCCAGCCACTGCGAGTAAACACCAGCAAGTCGCGCGCAAGCGCCCCGCCGACGAGCGCGGACTCGAGCGTACCGAATTCATCCAGCACCGAACGGTTCGTTACCTGGCGAAGATCACGAGCGAGAATGGAAAGTGCACGGTTCACCTCGTGCAGCCGCTCCGCTTGCTGGCGTTCACGCTCGACACCACTGATTACCGCATCCAGGGTGGTATAACCCACAACGGCAACAAACGCGGTAATGGCCATCGCCACCAGCACCTCGACCAGCGTAAACCCGCCTTGCCGCTCAGTTAACAAGAACACGCTCGGGGGCGATCAGCGCGGTCAGGGTGTGCAGCGTCGTGCCATCATCGTCGCCAGTTTCATCAACGCTGATTTCAACGCGAAAAAAACCGGGAACATCGGTTGCCTGAGACGTCATCCACCAGTACCAATCGCGATCCAACATTCGGACCTCGCCGCTGGCTTCGCGCAAACTGAGCGTTTGCTCCTGTGCCACAATCAGCCGGAACTCAGCGAGCACGTTACTCGCAACGAGACTCGCCACCGAGCGATCTCGCATATACGCCGTACCGTCTATTTGCTGCATCAAACCGAATACCAGCGCCGGCAATGCAACCGCCACAACGGTCAATGCCACCATCACCTCAACCAGGGTAAAACCGCGCTCAGGATTCCTCTTCAATGCGCTCACCCCCCGGGAGTAACTCACTTCGCCCGAACAGGTCCCACTGCAATCGGTAGAGTAGATTACCCGTCGCCCGATCAACCCAGTCGAGTTGGCCCGGCGTCACTTCGCCGCCGGCGAAGAAAACGATCTGCGGTATGGGCTGGCGCATCCCGTCGTCAGCCACACCCAGATCCGGTTGCCCTTCCAGTGAAATTCGCAGCTCCGTCGTTGGCGCAAAGACTATTTCAGCAAAGGCGTCAGCCCCGGTGCGAGGCGCTGCCCAGCCCTGATCGTAACGCCTGAGCCATGTTGCGCGTGCCTGATAGCCATTGACGGCATCCGCCGTTGTCAGCAGAAGTCCGTGATCGGCGCCGGTGAGTTCTGATTCGGCGAGGGCTGTCGCCATAAGACTGGCCACCAGTCTCGCCCGGTCGCGTTGCTCGATAGGCTGACCACCGCTGCCCACATTAAAGGCAACCACCGATGTCAGCAGCACAATGATCAGCACAGCGACCAGCAGTTCAATCAGACTGAAGCCTCGAATCGATCGCGTCATAGCCTCTGGAGTTGACATTGTTTAGCGCGGTTTCAGCGGAGCTTCAGCCCTGACTGTCGGTCCAGTTACCAATATCGGCGTTCTGACCCTCCCCCCCCGGGAGCCCATCGGCACCGAGCGAATAAATATCGACCTCGCCATATTCGCCAGGCGAGAGGTACAGATACTCGCGGCCCCAGGGATCAACGGGAAGCTCTGACAAGTAACCGCCGGCTTTAAAATTTCTGGGCTCGGGAGCGAGGGTGCTGGGAGTCACCAGCGCCGCCAGCCCCTGCTCGGTACTCGGGTAGATGAAATTGTCCAAACGATAAATCTTCAGTGCCGTCTCGATTGACTTGAAATCAGCGGCCACCTTTTTGATTCGCGCATCATCGGCGCTGTTCAGAACCGTGGGCGCCACGACGCTGATCAACAAACCCATGATGACCAGTACCACCAAAATCTCGATCAGCGAAAAGCCCTGATGCCTGCGCATGATTTACCTCACCATCGTATTCAAATCAAAAATCGGCAGCAGAATGGCGAGGACAATAGCCAGCACCAATCCCCCCATGAAAACCACCATCAGCGGTTCAAAAAGACCCATCACCGTACCCAGCGTCATTTCGAGTTCACGTTCCTGATTGTTTGCCGACCGGGCCAGCATTGTTTCCAAGTCACCGCTGGCTTCACCCGACCCCACCATGTGCACCATCATCGGTGGGAAGAACGGCTCCTGTGCCAAAGCGCGATTCAAACTGCTGCCTTCCTGCACACGAACAGCAACGGCGCGGCTGGAGTCCTGCAATACCAGGTTCGACATCACCGCACCGGCGATTCTCAAGGCATCCAGCAGGGGAACGCCACTGGCCATCAGAATGCTGAGCGTCGATGAAAATCGTGCAGTATCGATGCTGACCAGCAAACCGCGAATCAGGGGAATGCGCAGCAATAGCCCATGCCATCTCCGACGTCTGCCGGGATCGCGAAGCAGGTAACGAAATGCCACTACTGCCGCCACCAGAATGAGTAATAACCCCAGGCCGTAGTCCCGGAGAAAATCACTGGTGCCAATCAAGGCCACTGTCAAAGCGGGTAAGTCTTTTTGAGTGTGGGCAAAAATACCGACCAGTTCCGGCACCACGAAAACCATCAGGGCGGCCACCACGGCGATGGCGACGGCGACCAGTACCAGCGGATAAATCATTGCCATCTGCAGTTTTTGCGCGGTGTGCTGACGATTCTCCGTGTAATCGGCGAGTTGTTCGAGCACCGGCGCCAGCTGTCCCGCCTGCTCACCCGCGTGAACCATCGCGCGATACATATCGCCGAAGGCACCCGGGAACTGACTCATTGAACTCGCCAGGGTATAACCCTCGGCCACCTTCGATCGAACCTGCAGCAGCAGGGCCTTCGTGGACGATTTCCGCGTCTGCTCGGCGACCGCCTGCAGGCATTCATCGAGGGGCAGCGCAGACGCGACCAGGGTGGCCAATTGGCGGGTAATCAAAGCGATTTCAGCCGCACCAAGACGCCTGCGCAGGATCGGTAAATTGAGCTGCCAGCGCTCCGAGGCACGCGCCGCCGCTGTGCTGACCTCCACCGGGCGCAATTGTCGGCCACGGAGTTGTACCCGCACGGCACGCTCGGAGTCCCCTTCGAGAACACCATTCACCAGCTTGCCATCGCTGTTGAGCGCCTTGTAACGAAACGCAGTCATAACTCGGTAATTGAGGTGACGCGCAGCACCTCTTCGATACTGGTCTCTCCCGCGAGCACGCGGCGGCGTCCATCGACACTGATGCCGGAATAGCGCTGCCGTGCTGCCGACAACAGCGCCTGCTCGCCACGGGCATCATGCACCAGCTGCCGCAGCTCCTCGTCAATTTCGATCAGCTCGTAGATGCCGGTGCGGCCCCGATAGCCGGTCTGATTACAATGATCACAGCCATTGGGGCGCGACAAAACAGGGGTATCCGAGGGCTCCAATCCGAGCAGCTCCCGTTCGGCGTCAGTCGCCTTTGCCTGTATTTTACAGTCCGGGCACAGCAGTCGCACCAGCCTTTGGGCCATCACGGCCAGCAGGCTGGAGGACAGTAAAAACGGCTCGACACCCATATCCTTCAAACGTGTCACCGCACCAATCGCCGTATTGGTGTGCAGCGTGGACAGCACCAGATGGCCGGTTAACGATGCCTGCACCGCTATTTCAGCGGTTTCGAGATCGCGGATTTCACCGACCATGACAACATCGGGATCCTGACGGAGTATCGCCCGCAGGCCGCGGGCAAAGGTCATATCCACTTTGGTGTTGACCTGTGTCTGGCCCACGCCCGGCAACATGTACTCGATGGGATCTTCAATCGTTAGAATGTTCCGGGAGGTCTGGTTGATACTGGAAAGTCCGGCGTAGAGCGTTGTGGTCTTTCCTGACCCTGTCGGACCGGTCACCAATATAATGCCGTGAGGCGCCCGGAGTGCCTTTCGATACCCCGCCAGCACCTGCGCATTCATCTGCAGTTGGTCCAGCTCGAGCTGACCGGCCTGCTTATCGAGCAAACGCAGTACCACGCGCTCGCCGTGCGCCGAAGGAATGGTCGACATTCGAATATCGACCGCATGGCCCGCAATCCGAACCGATATGCGGCCATCCTGCGGCACCCGCTTCTCTGCAATATCGAGTTTCGCCATCACCTTGAGCCGTGACACGAGCAGCGAAGCGAGCATTCGCTTGGGGGACAGCACCTCGGTTAACACACCGTCGATGCGATAGCGGACACTGAGGCGGTCCTCAAAGGTCTCGATATGAATATCCGACGCCTGATCTTTAACCGCCTGCGAAAGAATGGCATTGATCAGGCGAATAATGGGTGCATCGTCTTCCGCATCCATCAGGTCACCCAGATCCGGAATTTCATCGACTAGCTTGGCGAGGTCAACATCGGCGCCAATGTCCTCAGCCATCTGCGCCGCTTCGCTATTGGTGCGCTGGTAGGCGGCGGTCAGACGAATCCGAAACCGCTCCTCGCTGATCACTTCAAGCGCGAAGGGAGCGCCCAAAAATCGGCGCACTTCGAGCAAGGTGTCCGGGCTCAACGCGCCGGTATGGTAAAGCGTCGCACCCTGTTCCGAGCGCGTCAGCAGTACGCCCTTGGCTTTGGAAAAAGCAAACGGTAGAAGACCGTTGGCCGGCGCGACGGCGTCCAACTCGACAGCCGCTATCGATTCGATAGCATCGCCTGCGAGATCATTCACCGCCGGCGTCTCCGACAGCGGGCTCCTCGGGTAGCCGGCTCACCTGCTCCTCCCAGGTCGGGATAACCGGCAGGTTGCCATCGTCGAGGAACATCAGCCCCCGCTTGCGCCGCTCGAGTTGCTGCTCCCGAATAAACCGGTACTTTTCTGCTGTAGCACCCGCCAACTCGACGTCGGTACGCACAATCGTCGGACGGATAAACACCAGCAAATTGGACTTGCTGACCTCGACCACATCATTGCGAAAAAGCCGGCCCAGCAAGGGTATGCTCGACAGAATCGGCACCCCCTGCTGGCTATCCTGTACCTCATCTTTCACCAGACCACCCAGCACCACAATATCGCCATCACTGGCCAGTACTTTGGTCTCGATCTTGCGTTCATTGGTAATCACGTCCGATGCCACGAGCAACTGCTGGCTGATACTGGAAACTTCCTGAACAATATCGAGGACGACCGAGTCGCCCTCATTCACCTGGGGGGTCACCTTTAAGGTAATGCCCACGTTCTGGCGCTCGATGGTCTGAAAGGGATTGCGGGCTGAGTCGCCAGATCCGGTATTGGTGAACGAGCCCGTGACAAAGGGCACCTGCTGCCCCACGGTGATATAAGCCTCCTCGTTATCGAGGGTTAGAAGACTCGGCGTCGACAGGATGTTGGCATTGCCCTGGGTCTCAAGGGCGTTGAGGATAACGGTCATGGTCAGATCATCATCGACGGCACCCCAGCCCAGTGTAGCCCCGGGAACCTGCGAGAGCGCGCCGGCGAGATCGGTAATGCCAATATCGCCGGAGCTATCCCCATCTCCGGGCAGTATGGCGTCGGCAATGGCGGCGTTGCGCGCCCGCTGGGCAGAAGACGTACTGATATTGCTGCCATAAAAGCCACTGTCATTGGCAAACAGCCACTGCAAACCGAGCTCCTGCCCCTCAACCACTTCCATCTCTACGATAATGGCTTCCACCAGAACCTGCGCACGCCGAATATCGAGACGAGCGATCACCGCTTCCAGCGCCGCCATTTCATCAGCGTCCGCCGTTATAATCAGTGCGTTGGTACCCTCATCCGCCTCGATGGTCGAATTGCCACCCGCAGAACGCTCTCGCTGGCCGTTGTCGTCAAGACGAGTAATATTCTGCATTACCCGTGTGAGTACTTCAGCGACCTCGGCAGCATTGGCGTATTCAAGATAGATCACCTTGACGTTACCGCTCTGCTCCAAGGGCGTATCAAGATAGGTAATCAGCTGCTTGATGCGACCACTGTTCAGTTCATCCGCGGTCACCACGACGCTGTTGGTGCGCTTGTCCGCGACCAGCGTCACTTCTTCGCCGGCGCCGCCTGCCTCACCCTCATCGGTTTCGAGCGTGCGCAGCATCTGTACGATATCTTCAGCGACACCGTATTTGAGTCGAACCACCTCGGTCGAGCGCACCGCCGAGCTGTCCATTCGATCAATAATCTCGCGAATGCGACCAATGTTGGAGCGAATGTCCGAGATGATGATCGCGTTACTCGGCGCGTAGGCCGCCATGTGGGCCTGCTGCGGCACCAGTGGCCTGAGAACCGGTATCAGCTTGGCCGCTGATACGTTCTCGAGCCGAATCACCTGGGTCACATATTCGTCATTGGTCAGTGTATCGGTGAGGGGAGGCACGCCGACAGACGAGGAGCGGGCGTCCTTATTCTGTATGACACGAATCACGCTTCCGCTGCGCACCGCGGTATAACCGTGGACATCGAGAATCGAAAGAAACAGGTCATACAATTCGGATTTGGTCACGGGCTCGGTGGAGACGACCTTGACCTTTCCCTTAACTGAGGGGTCTACAACAATAGTACTGCCGGTGACATCGGCAACGAATTTAATGAGCTCCTGAATATCCGTATCTTTCAGATTAACGGTATAGCTTTGCGCGAGAGTCGGTGCGGTTGCCAGCCCACAGGCCAACCCCAGAACAAGCACCACCACCGTGGCAAAATGCGACCGGGGCGGTCGAGCTTTGCGGATCGTGGATGACATGCTGGCATCTGCCGCCATGGCGTTATAACCCCTACTGCTCTGCATTGAGACTCACGCTTATGGACACGGGCACTCCGCCACGCTCAACTTCAAAATAGGCACTGTCAGCGGCTCGCATCGCCTGATAGAGCTTGAGTGTGTTGGCGGGATCGCTCAATGGCAACCCATTTATCGCGGTCACCAGATCGCCCGCGCGAAACCCCAGTTGCCGAAAGACGTCAGCTTCACGACCGGGCGCCAGTCGATAACCCCGCAGCCCGCCATCGTCACGCACAACCGAAACACTGACCACCGAAGCCAGGGTCTGCGGCTCGTCGTAGAACTTATCCCTATACCGCGCGGCCAGTTCGCTCCTCGCGGGATCATCCACCCTGATTTCCCGCGCCTGCGAATTCACCGGGCGTTCAGCGCGGGGCACTGGGCGCCCCGGCGCGGATTTTACGCTCGCCATCCGGGAAAGTTCATTGTCATCGAACAGGGTCAACAATTCGTAAGTCCCTTTATTGTCAATGACGACCTGGCGCGACATGACCTTGGCGAGCGTTACCCCGCTGGAAACCGGCAGGGTGTCACCGACAGCATAAGTCAATTCGGTATTACCCGATTTAATGACCGCACTACCCAGTCCATCCTCGGTGGAGGCCACAATCCCGGTAAGGGTAAGGCCCAGCCGCGACTCCCGCGCTCCGTCCTCAATCCCCTCTCTGGAACTGTCAGTCGCTGTATCAGCGAGGGGTTCAGGCTCGGCGGCCGCGATCGATTCACCGAACAATCCAAGACCCACCATATCTTCGAGATCCACGGCCACGGACTCGGACAGGGATACGCCGGAAACAGGATTTATGACCTGCCCCATCGACTCCACAGGAGCCGCCCCCGGCAGGATCGCCCAAAGTCCCATAACCAGGCTATGGCTCGCCCATATGAAAAAAAGCAGGATTGCGGCTCGCCTAATCCAGAGTAATCGATCACCGGTCGACAGCAATCGCGCCGTCTGGGCCAGCTTACGCTCAACGCTACCGGACCAGACGCTCAACATCGCTCCAGATTAGCGGGAAACCCATGCGGGTTGTGATCATTCTCGGGCAGTGCAACGCCCCGTCTACTGATTCCGACGTGGGGGCAACAACCCTCTGCGGAGACGATCACCTAGGTACACCTCATGCCATCGACTGGTAATAATCCATCAGGATCTGGGCAACTTCAGGCCGTGAAAACTCAGGGGGCGGAGCGATTCCCTGACCCAGCATCTCACGAACCCTGGTTCCTGAGAGCAGCACAAAGTCGTCCTTGGTGTGGTCCGGCGCGTCGCGCATCATCACCACTTTGTCCAGCTTCTTGCTGTAGGCCGTATGGTCAGCGCGATAAATTTCAATATCCAGCGCACCGCCCGGGACCTCCTCATCGAATATTGTCTGGGCGTCAAAACCGCCGTAGTAATCACCAACGCCGGCATGGTCCCTGCCGACAATGAGGTGCGTGCAACCGGCATTCTGTCTGAACACCGCGTGCAGCACAGCCTCGCGCGGCCCCGCGTAAAGCATATCGAAGCCATAGCCCGTCACCATTACCGTGTTGGGAGGAAAATAGATTTCGACCATTTTCCTTATGGAGGCATCGCGCACCTCTGCCGGGATATCACCGGGCTTCAGTTTGCCCAGCAACATGTGAATGAGAACGCCGTCGGCATCGAGATCCTGCATGGCCATACGGCACAACTCTTCATGAGCGCGATGCATGGGGTTGCGGGTTTGGAAAGCGACCACGCGCGCCCAGCCCCGCTCGGCAATTTCTTCGCGAAGCGACGCCGCCGTGCGGAAAGTGTCGGGAAAATCCTGCTCAAAATAGGAGTAATTCAATACCTCGATGGGCCCAGAGAGCAGCGTCTGCCCCTGACTGTTGAAGGCGGCAACCCCGGGGTGTTCGGGATCGGAGGTACGGAACACTTTTTCGGTGACCAGTGCCATGTCAGCATCGGAAAGCGTTTCAACTGCCTCGATGGTCATAACGGCCAGCGCCGGGTTTCCAGCGACATTGGGGTCGAGTAAAGCGACTCTGTCTCCGGGAGCACCCTTGAACTGGGGCACCAGGTTCACCACCGGCACTGGCCAAAACAAGCCATCAGCGGTCTTCATATGCTGGGCGACCGACAAAACGTCAGAACGGTTCATATACCCCTTGAGCGGCGTAAAATACCCACCGGCCAGCATCACCGCATTGGCGGCTGCCGCCGATGACAGCATCACCGTGGGTAATTCGGCGGCTTCTTTCAGGAGCGCATCGCGGGCGGCGCCAGTGACAATTCTGGGCTGCAGTTCATCGGCGCCATGGGGCTTGATCAGGGACATGCTAACTCCGTGTAATGGCTCAGCGCAGAACGCCGTGGGTACGTAAATGATCCAGGATTAACTGCACTTCCTGTTCGAGGGTCTGCTCATCGGTGCGCAAATGGACTTCGGGGCGGTCTGGCGCCTCATAGGGGTCGTCGATACCCGTAAAATTCTTGATTTCGCCAGCCCTCGCCTTCTTGTAAAGACCCTTCGGATCGCGGGCCTCGGCGGCATCGAGACTGCAATCGACGTGAACTTCGATAAACGGTAGTCCGGCCGATTCATGTAATTCCCGAACCAAATCGCGATCGGCGCGGTAGGGACTGATAAAGCTGCTCAATACCACCAGGCCGGCATCCACAAACAGCTTGGACACCTCACCCACTCGACGGATGTTCTCGGCGCGGTCGTCAGCACTAAAGCCCAGATTTTTATTGATACCCAGGCGAACATTGTCGCCGTCGAGCCGGTAGCACAGCACACCGGCGTCGTGCAGTACGCCTTCAAGGGCAACGGCGACCGTGCTTTTCCCCGATCCAGAAAGCCCTGTAAACCACAGTGTGGCGCCCGAGTGGCCTAATAATTTGGCACGCTCGGGTCGATTGATCTCGCCCTCGTGCCAGTGAACATTCGTGGCTTTTTGTTCCGTCAATTCAATGCTTCCAATGAAAGTGTAAGGTCTGGTTGGCCGACGCGAAGACTAACCCAATCGCGATGCAAAATCAGCTAGCTATCCCGGCGCTTCGGCCTGTGCTGAGCTCGAACTGAGGGGCCCGATAAGGGCTTTGGCTAGGGCACCCGAAGCGGGCAAAAACCGAACCTAAAGTTCGACATCGGCGTATCGTACCGGCCCATCGTTGGCGTAGAGGCAATTGGCTGCTTCAGTCGCAGTTTCGATGATCATTCGAGCCAGAAGCGTATTGGACTCCGACACCTCTTTATCGACGTTCAGCGTGGTATATCCCGCGCAAGCGACGATTTCGACGACCGCGCCGATACCGTCATCGATCAATGAGCCATTGAGGTCGCTCTGGATACGATTGGCTATTTCGGTCACCATTTTTGGCTCGACATCAACGAGACTGGCAGCGAAGGTTACGGGGCCGAGGCGCGCCATACAATCGGACGCGCGCAGGGTCCCCGACAGGAGCACCGCCACCTGGCGCAGGAAGTGCTCCTGCAAATGCCGCTGCGACAGGTTGCCCATTGACTCAATCCCACACAGCCTGAGAATAACGACCGAAACGCTACCGCTTTTTCGTCGTGCCTTGTCCAGGTCGCGCTCCAGGTCGCGTACGAACCCGGCCCGATTTGAAATATGCGTGGCGGGGTCCAACAGCATCGCTCGCGACGCTCGCTCAATCTTGATCACACGCTGCAGTATGGCGGGAATGAACTCACCAAAATCAGCCATCAACACAGGATCGCCGGTGGCGTTGGTATGTAATTTGGTGTCGCCGCAGTGAAGACTGCCCACCAGAACGCCCCCCTGAACCAGAGGGATGACATACACGTGGTCTGCAACATCGACCCCTCGGATCAAGCCCAGTTCCCGCGACATCTCTGCTTTGACCAGATAGGTTGCCGGGTCATCGGAATGCAGTGAAACCACCTCCACAGAGTCGGGAGTCAGCCTTACGCGCCCTGCGAACTGGGTTTCATCCTCGAGGTACCCGGCGAGATCAGCGATCGGATCATGAATCACTACTTCCACCTTGGCGGAACCAAACATCTCTCCGACACCCAGGAGGAGCGCGTGCAAAAATTCTTCAAAGCTATCCGTGCTTATCAAATGACGGCACAGGATGGAAACCTCTCTCAGCAGATACTGATTGACCTCATAAAAATCCTGGTTATCTTCCAGACTCGGCCCCTCATGGGGTAGACCGACAGTAATTTCCTCTACCGGAGTAGCCACAAATTAACGCTCCTTTTTAGGGTCTTTTATCTCGGGGCTCTTATGGTCTCGAATTCGCCCTCAGGATGACGACCTCACGTTGTCATCATACCTCGATTATTGAAAATATGTTGCGTTATACTGGGAGTTCCTGCGGGGTGGCTGCGGCCTGAGACCCCCCTTGATTGGCGAGAATGCGACGGGAACATCGTACGCACTGCTCTGTCACCAGGGGAACCCGTTGAACCTGAACCGGATAATACCGGCGGAGGGACAGGGCGCTGCAATTCTGCTTGTAGTGACTTTGCCCGCGCCGGGGAGAGTCAACATGTTCGAATCTACACCCATTCAATCGCCAGATCATCGTAATCGCCCCCACACCGCACCGGCGACCTCGTTGACCTTAACCCGGACAACAGTGGCCTCGCTGTTATCACTAGTGCTCGTGGTGCCCGCCCATGCCGAAGACGAGGCGCTCGAGGAGGTCGTCGTATCCGCAGGCCTTATGGCCGAGGATGCCCAGCGCAGTAGTTTTACCCTGATTGATACCGAGATCATGCGACAACGCGCTGCCGAGCATCTGGCTGACGTGCTCTCGGCCGCACCCAACGTCAACTTTGCCAGTGGCGCATCACGCGGGCGATTCCTGCAGATACGAGGCGTGGGCGAACGCAGTCAGTTTGTTGAGCCGCTAAACGCGTCCGTAGCCACCCTGCTCGATGGTATCGACCTGACGGGTCTCGGCGGTGCCGCAACCCTCTTTGACCTCAGCCAGGTAGAAATTCTTCGCGGCCCCCAGGGCACGCTGCTGGGTGCGAATGCCCTGGCAGGTCTGATCAACCTCCGCAGCACACCGGCGGACTCCGGTAAGACGCTGGGTATTGTCACGGGCCTTGAGAACTACGGCGGTCAACGGATCGGCGCGACGCTGGGTGGGCCGATCAATGACGGCACCGCGGTTCGGCTCGCTGTTAACAACTACCGGAGCAATGGAACCATCGACAACACCTGGCTGGGGCGTGACGATACCAACAATATCGACGAAACCACGGTTCGTGCCCAACTCGCCTGGGAGAGTAGTCGCCATCGTATTGACGTGGGCGCCTACCATATCGATGTGGACAATGGTTACGATGCATTTTCCCTCGACAATACGCGCAACACCTTGTCGGATGCGCCGGGAAGTGACCGCCTCACGACCGACGCCCTGCGGCTGCGCTGGACTGGCTTTGGCGACACTATCGAAAAAAGTGTTCAGCTCAGCATGGCTCGCACCGACACCGACTATAGCTACGACGAGGACTGGTCCTTTGTCGGTATTGCGCCGGGCTGGGAGTATTCGTCCTTCGACCGCTACCGGCGTGACCGGGATATGTTCAGTCTCGAGGGCCGAGCCCGTTCAACGGATAACAGCGCCACTCAATGGGTCGCCGGAGTTTATATCCGGGAGGAGGATGAATCTCTGCGCCGCGACTACACCTATCTGGCTGGACCCTTTACCAGCGATCTCGATATTTCAACCGCCGCGATATTTGGCCAGGTCGACCAGACCCTCACTCCCGAGCTGAGCATCTTCATTGGCGCCCGTCTGGAGCAACGACGCACCGACTACGCCGACAGCGCGGCAATCGACGAAGGCATTGACGACAATTTGTGGAGTGGCCGGATGGGGCTCGAGTGGGCACCCAACCCCGAAAACCGGGTGTATGTGGCCCTCGCCCGAGGTGTGCGTGCCGGGGGTGTCAATGCCAGTCTGCTGGCGAGCATTGAAGCTATCGAGCCGCCACCCTCCGAGGACTTATCGTCCACTTTTGGATTTTTCGACGAGGAGTCCCTGCTGAGTACCGAAATTGGCTGGCATTTCACCGCCGCCGACGGACAACTGTCATCGACCCTGACCGCCTTCCATATGCAGCGTCGCGATCAGCAGGCGAGGGGCTCACTGGTTATCCCCCGAGAAGACGGCAGCACCGCCTTCATCGATTACACCGATAACGCAGCAGAAGGTACCAATCAGGGTATCGAGTGGGAGGGCCGCTGGACGCCCAATGCGGACTGGTCGCTGGCGGCGGCACTGGGATTGCTCGATGCCACCTTTGATGACTACACCAGTGCCACCGGAGAGGATTTGAGCGGCCGCGACCAGCCCCAGGCGCCGAGCTATCAATATCGACTTGCCGCCGACTGGCGTGCTACCAACACCTTGTCTCTGGGGCTGGAGCTCACCGGCATGGACGACTACCTGTTCTCGGATCGCCACGAAGTTCGCTCCGAGGAACGACTGTTACTCAACGGTCATATCGGCTGGCAAAGGGGCGGCGTGACGCTGCGCTTGTGGGGCAGGAATCTGAGCAACGAGACCTACACCGTCCGCGGCTTCGGCACCTTTGGTAACGACCCGCGAAAGGAATATGCGCTCGAGCCCTATTACCAGTTTGGCGAGCCACGGATGTTTGGTTTAACCCTTGAGTACGATTTCCTCCATGGAGAAACCTGATGCGCATGACAGCAGAACTTAGCCTTTATCCCCTGAGCGAGAACTACGAGGCCATCGTGCTCTCATTCATCGACAGGCTACTTGAGCAGCAACCGGTGAGCGCTGTGACCAACTCGATGAGCACGCAGGTCACCGGTGAAAGCGCAGCGGTGTTTTCCGCGATTCAAGCGGCGCTCGAAGCGAGCTATGCCACTTTTGGCAAACAGGTACTGGTCGCCAAGTTTATTCCCGAACACTTCGTGGATATCGAGCCGGCCGGGTAAATGCTGATCGAAGCCTGGCTGGAGCCCGCAGCATCGGCGCTTGCGCTGGCTTACCTCGTGCTGGCCATTAGAGAGCGACGATCCTGCTTTCTCGTCGCCATTGCCAGCGCCGGCCTGTACATTGTTATTTTCTGGCGCGCGTCGTTGCTCATGGAATCCGCCCTGCAGTGGGTCTATATCGCGGTATCCCTGTACGGATGGAAGCAATGGGGCAGTGATGCAGGCAAGGACAGACTTCCGGTAACAACGAAACCCTGGCGCTGGCATCTGGTGGCGCTCGCCAGTATCGCCGTGCTCGCCGGTGTTTCCGGTGGGCTACTGACGCGCTATACGTCAGCAGCCCTCCCGTTCCTCGATGCCACAACGACCATCGCCGCGGTCCTGGCCACCTGGATGGTGGCACGCAAAATACTCGAAAACTGGCTTTACTGGATCGCTATCGACCTGCTTTCCATTTACCTTTACCTGTCCCGCGGGCTGGACCTTACCGCGGCATTGTTTGCAGGCTACGTCGTTTTGGCGGCGGTGGGATATTGGCAGTGGCGAAAACACCTAGCGAATCACAGCGTTTAGCACTTGAATCGGTACTTGATCGGTGGGCGGACTGGGACGTGCAACCACCCCTGACACACCGGCCGCAGATAACTGAGATCCTGGGCGTGGGCACGGCAAACCTGGTGGTCGGAGCCTCAGGATCCGGTGAATTCGCTATTCGCATGCCCGATTCGACCGACACACCTACTGGCATCGACGTCTCGACGTCCTTCATTGCACATCGACACGCCGCAGGCCTCGGCATCGCACCCCCCGTGGTCTACACCTGCGAAGACACGGGTATTTGGGTGATGGCGCGCTGCCAGCCGCCGCCCTTTCCCATCAACGAAGAGCAGCTGGGCGGCCTACTCAAATCAGTCCGCGCCCTTCCCCCGCTCAACCATCAGCTGGACCTGGCCGCCCACCTCGATAACTACCAAACCGCCAGTGGGGGTCCGGAGATCAGAGCACTGTTGACCGCGTGGCGGCCCCCACTTGACCGAGCCCTGGAGCGCCTTAACCAATACCCTCAGGTACCCTGTCATAACGACTTAACACCGGGCAATGTGCTTATGGCAGCCGGCGGCGGATGGGTCGCCATCGACTGGGACTATGCGGCGATGGGCTCGCCCTGGTTCGATCTCGCGGCGGCACTGGCGGAGCGACCCAACCTGAAATCCGAACCCCTCATCCGGGCGGCGGGGCTGGATGCCACCGATCGTCTGTCGCTCTCAGACGCACTGGCAATCTATACCGCACTCAGCTTCCTCTGGTATTCCTCGCTAGGGCAGCGCCCACCCGAACCCTACACCCAGGATCGGGTCCAGCATTACCTGAGGCGCGTGCGATGACGGTTCATTGGCATGTTGCCGGCGCCGGCGCCATTGGCGGCTATTTCGCCCACCAGTTACGTCGCTACGGTTGCGATGTGACACTGCTCACCCATCGGCCTAGCGACGGGACCAGGGCGCTCACGCTTGAGACCGGGGAGAACATTGAAACCCTGTTGTTTCCCGAGTGCCCCATCGGCCAGTCGGGCAGGATTGACCACCTGTTAATCACCACCAAGGCTTTCCAGGTCACGGAAGTCTTCGATGCCCTGGTGTCTGCGCTGGCGCCCGATGCCACGGTCCTGATCATGGTCAATGGCCTGAGCTGGCTGCAATCAATCGAGACGACGAGACACCCTGTTCAGGTGTGTGCCGGTACCACCACCACGGGCTGTTATCGCAGCAACCGGGACCATATTCACCGTGCCGGGCTCGGCGCCACACAGGTGGGTCATTTAAGTGCCCATAAGGCGATGATGGAGAAACCGCCGCCGGGCATCGCCGAGCTTCTGAGGAGTACACCGGACAGTTACTGGTCCACCGATATCCGTAGCATTCTCTTCAACAAGCTCGCCATCAATTGCGCCATCAACCCATTGACCGCGTTGTACAACGTTAACAATGGGGGCTTGCTCGAGGGCAGCCTGAACGATGAATTTCACTCGGTTATCGAAGAAACCCGTACTATTTTCAGCGCCCTTGGGTACACCGGTGTCGCCACCGATCTGGGTCAAAAAGCAATCACCGTGGCCCGGCAAACCGCCGCCAATACATCATCGATGTGCGCCGACTTCAACGCCCGCCGACGCAGTGAACTCGAGGATATTCTGGGCTACCTGCTCGACACCCTAAAGCCCGAAGCCGCAAGCGAAGTGGATACCCCGCACCTTGATCAACTCCTTTTTGCATTGCGGGAAAAGGAAGCTCCATACGCGAAACGCCCAACCCCATGATCTTGAGCTATCGCTTGTGGTGGGCGTTGGTCGGGTTTGTAGAGCAGACTCGATGGCGCGCATGTCGCCATCGGCGGGGTCGACGCCCTTTAGCGTTCATGGCGGCTCGCTGTATCCATTAAATCGGTGATCGCCGCCGTCCAGAGCATTGCCGACGTTTCCTGATCGACCGTGCTCTGGTGCCAATGGACCGGGCCGTAGCCGCGATGCTCAGCACTGAGCTGGCAGCTCGAGCGATCACAGGTGAGCGAAAGCGCCAGCTGTTCATCCCGGCCGTCGCTGTCGACACGCCAATGCGCCTGCGCAGCCGTGGTCGCCATCTGCAGTAGCGTCTCCTCGGTAATCAACGGCGCCGACAACCCCCGCTCCGCAATTTGCCAGTCGGCAACCGTAATGAAAACGCTTCGCTGCAGGCTCTCGACCGCCATAAACCCGGCCACGGCAAGCGCGGGTAACAACAGCCACAGGCGATGATGCCATCGCGCCCATCGTCCAAGCCCCCCAACCGGCGCGTCAAACTTGCCCTCGGCGGGTGCGCGACTCGGTTCACTGCCTGCGAACTTTTTCGCGGTAGCGGGGTTCTGGGTTGAACCAGGGGTGCCAATACCCGCTGCTGGTATTCCTGGCGCGAGAGACTGGGTCGAACCCGGCGAACGCCCTGGGGCGACCGGTATCGCACCCGTTTTTCCCACGGCCAGCAGTGTCTGTTCGATACGGCTCAAAGAAGGTCGCTGGGACGGATTGGGGGTAACCATGGCCTCAGCGCTGCGCCAGAGTCGGCGATGCGCCACATCCAGATCGAGTGGTGGACTGGGTATATGGGTGACCAATGCCCCGCCAAAGCGCCCCAGTACTTTGGGTGGGTCGCCCGAGATCATCCAGATAATCAGCGCTCCGAGCGCGAAGACGTCCATCGATGGCTCCGCCAATTGCCGTGCACGATGCTCGGGTGCCTGAAACCCCTCGGTACCTGCGCCCATCACCGGCTTGCCCAATGGGGTGATCAGCCCAAAATCAATGAGCTGTGCCCCGCCATTGGTGTCAATAACCACATTGCCTGGCGCCAGATCACCATGCAGCAGGCCCTCCATGTGGAGCGCGTCCAACTGCCGCAGAAGTTCGATAACCCAGTCAAGCTGGCGTTCGACGGGAAGGCCTCCACGGTCGACCAGGCTTTGGCCCTCCACAAAGCGCGAGATTACCCAGACCGCTCTGCGCCTGACCACGACCGCGTGCACCGTGGGTACCAGGGGGCTATTGATTTGGGCGAGCAGGCTAAGGGATTGCATCAGCACCGGTTGATCGCGAGCAATACCACCGGACGAGTAACACTTGGCCACCACATCGCGCTCGAGTAGCGGATCATAGGCTCGCCAGCATTCACCTTCGCCCCCTGAACCGAGACGGGCAACCGCCTTATAGGGGCGCGGTAAGCGGAAGGAGCGGCTGAACCGTTTTGGTATCACCAGTGCTCAACCATTTCCGCAATAACCTAGGGTTTCAGTGACTTCAAACGTGCTTTGAGCGCCGAGGCAGAAACCTCAAGATGCCGACTGAGCGTCCGCTCGTCGCGCCCCCACCGAGCAACGCTCTCACGTAATTCATCGTCTGAAATATCATCGGCAAGGCGCAAGTCGGGGTGGGCGCGAATCCGACGGTACAGCGTTGGCCGACTCATCCCCAGAGCGCGCGCGGTTGCAGCCACCTCGAATTCACTCGCGCGGTGTACCTCCGCCAGACGATCGTCACCAACATCGGTAACAAAATCGGTTGTTGGCTCGTGAATCTGCCACTGCCCGTTCTGAATACGGCCCGCGGCATCAAGCAACTCGCGATCGCAGGCATTGATCAGCTCCCTGATATTGCCGGGCCACCGCTCGAGTAACCAGTCGAAGAAGCGTCCTGCCCAATAGGCCGCAACCCGAGGGTCTTCGACCGCGGCAGCCAGCAGAGCGGCTCCCTGCTCGGAGGACAGTAATCGACCCCGCGCGATAACGCCGATGTCTTCGAGTCTTGAGCGCAGGGGCGGCACCTCCAGTGTCACTCCGGCGAGGCGATGCTTCAGCGCCGCGCGAAAGCCCGACTCCGCACTGGTATCGGCATCAGTGGCCGCGACAATGCGCACATCGACCACTTCCGGTCGCCCGCCCACAACCTGCACTTCGCCGGTTTGCAGCGCCCGCAACAGTTGCGTCTGGATTTGTGGTGCGGTGTCGCCGATTTCATCGAGAAATAAAGTGCCCTTGTGCGCATCGCGAAAAAAACCCGAACGCGGCTGTGCACCGGTGAAAGCCCCCTTGGTGCTGCCAAAGAGCTCAGCCGCTGCCAGTCCCTCGGAGATGGCCGTCATATTGATCGCCACCAGCCGCTCATCGGCGCGGGGACTGAATCGGTGCACCGCGCCGGCAACAAGCTCTTTGCCCACACCCGATTCTCCGAGAACGAGCACCGGTAGATGCGACCGTGCCGCACTGAAAATGAGCTGCCTCAACTGACGCACCTCCTCGGACGTACCGGGATAGGCATCCTCATCGATCGATGTGCCATACACTGCAGGCGCACTAGCAGCCTGTCGCAAAAGAATCACCACACCGTGACCCAAACGGACCGGCACACCGACGGCTAACTGGGCGTGATCGACCAGCACCTCGGTCGCCCTATCCGCCCCGATACGGCAGTCTGCGCTCTCGGAGGCCACGCTGATCAGCAACCCTGCCGGTTTAAACGACAGAGTGAGCGCACGGCGGCTGACATGCGGATCTCCAATGGGCAGGCCGTCGCTGAAGTCCGGTACTGCCCGGCCAATAGCGTGCTTGTCCCGCGGGGACGGCCAACGCTCCGCAGGCCACGACAACAGCGCGGCGCGGGCACCGATTCGGGTGAAGTCCGGATGGAAAACCAGGGTGGCCCAGAGTGTCTGACGGTCGTCCTCACCACCATTCTCGGTTCTAAGGGCAGGTCGGGTTTTACCAGTTGACTTCATGGTGATGGACGTGAAAGCGGTTTAAGGGAAGAAAGAACGTCGGTTCATTATCGGCGCTTATCACTGCTTCTTCAGGCGATGATGGCCAGTATCGATATCACAACAACCCAAACCGTCATCGATCTCCGGGTCGCGTCCTGAACCACCGTTACCTGCCCCGCCGGGTCAGCTTCGTTATCGACATCAAAGGCCGCTTCCGCCGCCAAAAACAGAAGCTCGTCGGTCTCGATATCCGGATCAAGGGCGTACTCGGTCAGCACTGGTCTGACCCGATCAAAGCGTCCGATGATCGCGAAGGTCAGTAACAGCATGCGCGATGGCAACCAGTCTGCGAGATGGCGCAGAGAGCCGACGGGCACCCGCCGGTCATTAACGCTCAATTGCATTAACCGGTAGGCGACGGCACCGAGGGGCCCCAACAACAAAAAATAAAATACTGGCGGAAACCAGCGCTGATAGGCCTCATAGAGGGTTGCCCGTGCCGCTACCCGTGCAAACTCATCAATCCCGTCGGCTTCGGATTCAATACCGGCTTCAGTGAGCACCCAGGCCGCGCCCTCGTTGTCGCCATTCCGGGCGCGCGCGAGGAACCGTTCGAGCAGCGTGGGCAGGTCATTCCGACCAAATGAAAAAAACAGGGCTGGGGTACCGAGCAACAACATTGCCGCGTCGCCGAACACGCCGTCCACGATGGCATACAGCACGGCAAAACCGACACAGGGTGCAACCACCATCAAGAAAAAGCCGAACCACAGGTCAGGCTCAAGGGCATCCACCCGCGCCTGTAGCGAGCGAAACCAGCCGTCGCTGTGCAAGGGACCGCCGGGACCCAACAGCACCAAAAATCCGGTGGCAACAATAAATGCCAGATAACTCACGTCGCTCTCCCCTGCTGGGACCGCTCAAGGCGTAACTGCGCCCAGAGCTTTGGCCAGTCAAACGCGGGTCCGGGATCCGTCTTACGCCCCGGCGCAATATCCGAATGGCCAACAATAGCATCCGCGGCTATGGAGGGGTATTCGCGTTGCAAGAGATCGATCAGCTGGACCAGAACCGCATATTGCTCCTCAGCGTAAGGCTCGTCGTCGGTCCCCTCGAGCTCGATGCCAATACTGAAATCATTGCAATTGCCACGGCCGCACCATTCGGAATGCCCGGCATGCCAGGCGCGGTCATCGGTAGCCACATATTGGGTCAGTTCACCGCCGCGGCTGATAAGAAAATGCGAGGACACCCGCAAATCGCAGATTTCGGCGAAATAGGGATGCACCGCTGGATCCAGGCAATTGGTAAACAGGGCATTGATGTAGCCCCCACCAAACTCACCGGGTGGTAGTGAAATATTGTGCACCACAATCAAATTGGGCTCGGCTTCAGCGGGACGGGCATTATAATTGGGCGATACGACGTGGTGCGCTGAAGGAATCCAGCCCTGTATCAGGGTGTATGTTGTGTCTGCAGTGTGTCTCACCCGCGCAGTGTATCTCACGGCAGTATCTCCCGTGAGGTGACGCACTGCCCAACTGACGCCAAAGTCGCCAGCCCGCAGTGAGTGCCGGGGCGGTGCTGAATAGGGGAAACTTTGTGACTCTGGACCCTCACTACATAAAACAACTGGTGCAGGTCGCCCTTGACGAGGATGTCGGCAGTGGCGATGTGACCGCCGGGCTGATCGGCGCTGACACCCAGGCGACCGCGACCGTGATTACCCGGGAACCGGGGGTGCTTTGTGGTTCTGCATTGGTGGATGCGACCTTTGCCGCGGTCGACCCCACATTGACGGTGAACTGGTTTAAAGCCGACGGGGATAGCCTGGCGGCCGACGACCGGCTCTTTAGCGTGTCGGGGCCAGCACGCGGAATCCTCACCGGGGAGCGAACTGCCCTTAATTTCCTCCAGTTATTATCGGGAACCGCGACCCGCTGCCGCGCCTACGCTGACCTTGTCGCCGACACTCCGGTGCGCCTGCTCGACACCCGAAAGACACTTCCGGGCCTGCGACTGGCGCAGAAATATGCCGTTACCCAGGGCGGCTGCCACAACCACCGAATCGGCCTGTTCGATGCCTTCCTGATCAAGGAAAACCACATCGCCGCCTGTGGTGGGATTCCCCAGGCGGTTGCCGAAGCGCGGCGCCAGGCACCGGGAAAACCGGTTGAAGTGGAAGTAGAGAGTCTCGGCGAGCTGGAAATTGCCCTGGAGGCTCAGGCCGACCGCATCATGCTGGACAATTTTTCGCTGGACGCCATGCGTGAGGCCGTGGCGATGAACGCAGGCCGCGCCGAATTGGAAGCCTCGGGCAATGTCAACGAAACCACGCTGCCCGCCATCGCCGCGACCGGGGTCGACTTTATCTCGATCGGCGCTCTGACCAAGTCGGTAACACCGCTGGATTTATCCCTGCGACTCAGCTAGCCGGGCATCGATTCAGCCGTGAATCGGACCGGCGCTGACCAGCACGCCATTGCGGTCGGCATAAATCCAGTGCCCGGGGGACACCGTGATGCCCCGCCACTCCAGCGAAATATCGCGGTCACCGCGATCGCGTTTTTCGGTTTTTCGGGGGCACACCCCAAGGGAGTAGACCCCGATATCGATGTCGTCAATAACCTCGACATCGCGCACGGCACCGATAACGATCACACCGGCCCAGCCGTTGTCGCCGGCTTTCCGGGCCAGTCGGTCTCCCAAGAGCGATCGGTCGAGCGAGCCCTGGCCATCCACCAGCAGAACGCGCCCTTCCCCGGCTTCGGCAACCGCCTCGGCGACCCGTGAGTTGTCCTCAAAACAGGCGACGGTGGACGCGGGGCCACCGAAAATCACGCGCCTGCCGAAACGCTGCCACTGAAAGGGCAGCACCTGGGCGACCGGACAATCATCCGACAGGTCGGGCGTGGCGAAGTTACTTACCGCCATGGAGATTTACAGCCAACCCACCGGATACTGCTCGAGGGTGGACGCGGAATCGATGATCGCGCCGCGATGCCCCACACAGCGCGGCAGAATATTGGCCCCATAAAAAGCGGCGGTGGCGATCTTGCATTCGCAAAATTCCGACTGTTCTCCGGCGGCCAGCTTCTTGCCGGCCACCAGCGCCGATCGAGCCAGCTGCCAGCCTCCGAACAGGTAGCCCGTCTGCATCATGTAATCAAAGGACCCGCCCATGGCCCGGAAGGTGCTGTCGCTCAGGGCGCTCAGCAAATACTGGGTGGTTTCGACGTGATCCGCCAATGCGCTTTCCAGTGCACCGCCCAGGGTGTTTAGCGCCGGATTATCAGCCGCTTTTAACGCCTCGACCGTGTCGCGAATTTCCTGCTGCACCGCCTCCATGGTCGCCCCACCATCGCGACCCACCTTGCGATTCAAAAGGTCCGCCGCCTGGATACCATTGGTGCCCTCGTAAATCGACGCGATGCGCACATCGCGCATGTATTGGGCTGCGCCGGTCTCTTCAACATAGCCCATGCCACCGTGCACCTGAACGCCATTGGAGGTGACCTCGAGACCCACTTCGGTGAGCCAGCCTTTGATCACGGGAATCATCAGATCAATGCGGCGCTGGTTCGGCGTTCGCGCCTCCTCCGGCCCGTAATGGGCGAGATCCATGGTCACCGCCTCAGAAAACGCCAGCGCTCGCATCGCCTCGTTGAGCGCGCGCATGGTCAGCAGCATGCGCTTGACGTCGGCGTGCTCGATGATAGGCACCCCACCCTGAACCCGCTCGCGGGCATAGTCTACCGCCTGCTGATAGGCACCTTCGGACGTCCCGAGCCCCTGCAGACCCACCTTGAGTCGCGCCTCATTCATCATAGTGAACATGCAGGCGAGGCCGTTGTTTTCTTCGCCCACCAGATAACCGATGGCGCCGTCATTATCGCCATAGGCCATGACGCAAGTGGGACTGCCATGGATACCCAGCTTGTGCTCGACCGAAACCGGATAAACGTCGTTTCGCGCACCCAATGATCCATCGTCGTTAACCAAAAATTTGGGGACGAGGAACAGGGAAATCCCGCGTGACCCTTCTGGGGCATCAGGCAGTCGCGCCAGTACGAGATGGATGATGTTTTCGTTGGCGTCGTGGTCACCCCAGGTAATGTAAATCTTCTGGCCGAAAATCCGATAGTGATCACCCTCGCGCTCGGCCCGGGTTTTCATTGGCCCGAGATCGGAACCGGCACCGGATTCGGTGAGGTTCATGGTTCCCGACCATTCGCCGGAATTGATTCGGCTCAGGTACTTTTCCTTGAGTTCATCGCTGCCGTGGGCGGCAATCGCCAGCGCCGCGCCACTGCTCAGGAAGGGACCGAGGGCAAAAGCCATATCGGCGCTGTTCCACATTTCGTGCGAGGCGGTGCCGTAAAGTTCGGGGAGCGCCTGCCCACCGTACTCCGCGTCGGCGGTAATGCCCACCCAGCCACCGTCACCAAGACCACGTAATACTTCGGCGTATCCGGGTGAGATCGTGACTTTGCCATCGGCGCAGGTCGCGGGATGAGTATCGCCGCCCCGACGCAGCGGCGCCAGCGCATCGCTGGCAAATTTACTGGCTTCATCCAGAAGCGCTGTGGTGAGGTCGGGACCCAATCCGTGCTCAGCAAACCGGGGCAGCGAGCCCAGTGTGTTCTCGATGTCGATAACGTCATCGATGAGAAACTGCATATCTTCGAGGGGGGCCTTGTACATGGCGTCGCTCCGGTTCGTGATCGCTTGTGTGATTGCTGGTATTGCGGCGCGAACTTTAACGCAAATGGACGCTGTCGCGAACCGAAACACGATCCAGTGGCTTCTATTCCACCACTGAACTAGCGTAAATTGCGGGAAAGCTTTTTGGGGAGAGCTTAACCGTGGCGAATCTGAATCGCATCGATCTTAATTTACTGGTCTATCTCGACGCGTTGCTCGCCGAGTGCAATGTGACCCAGGCCGCACACCAGCTGGGCTTGTCCCAGCCGGCCATGAGTAACGGGCTCAGACGTCTGCGGGATGTGTTTGACGATCCGCTGCTGGTGCGAACGTCTGATGGCATGACGCCCACGGCCCGCGCCCTTGAGCTGCAGCCACAGGTGCGCAATATCCTCATGGGGGTTGACCGGGCCATCCAACCCGCCACCGACTTTGATCCCGAGGGTGCGGAGCGGGTTTTCCGGATTATGGCCAGCGATTACGCCGAATCAACGCTGTTCCCCGCGGTGCTGCGACGCCTGCGTGAAAAGGCGCCGGGGCTCACGCTGGATATTATGACGCCCTCGGACGTGAGCTTTCTCGACGTCGAGCGAGGCAAAGTGGATCTGGTTATTAACCGTTTCGACCAGATGCCCCAGTCGTTTCATCAGATTACCCTCTGGCAGGACAGCTTCTCCTGCCTGATGAGCCCTGAAAACCCGATACTGGAGCGATTCGATCTTGAGACCTACCTCAAGGCCGACCATATCTGGGTAAGCAAGACCGGTATGGGGGTTGGCGTGGGGGTCAATCCCGATGACGTTCAACGCCTCGGCTGGGTCGATCTGGCCCTCGCCGAATTGGGGCGCAAGCGTCACATTCGCGTGTTCACGCGGCATTATCAGGCAGCGATGACCCTGGCCGAGCACAACGACCTCATTGTTACCCTGCCCTCCCGTGCTACCTGGTTAAAGCGGGATAATCCTCGCGTTGTGGTGCGCGATGTGCCCTTTAACGTGCCCGAACTCGAGCTGAAGATGGCCTGGAGCCCGCTTCTCCAGCACAATGGGGCCCACCGTTGGGTGCGCCAGCTCATCACCCAAACGGCGCGAAACCTCGGCCCTGAGGGGTGGATCCCCGAGTAATCGGGTATCCACGGCTGCGGCATTCCTTTTCATCCCCTCGTTTTGCCGTAGCGATATCGCTGCTCGGCAGCCAGTATCGGGTGGGGATTCGAGTATCGGCTCTACATTCACCAAATAAATAGCATAGATCATTATCATTTCTGGTTCTTATATAGAGGATCGCTGACAATAGCGTTTTGAGTATGGCTTCACCCTTCACAGGGGGTGCTAGTGCGGCCAGCGCCGCTGCCGAACGCGGCGACCAATAGGAGAAGCAGAATGTCCGAACGAATCGAATGCGCAGGGTTGCAGGTAGACACCCGGCTGCATGACCTGCTGGTGAATGAGATTGCGCCGGGTACGGGGGTGGAGCCCTCCGTCTTCTGGCAGGGGCTCGCCGATATCGTCAACGAACTCGGCCCGCGAAACCGGGAACTGCTGCAAATCCGGGACGACCTGCAGCGCAAAATCGATGACTGGCACCGGGCGAATCCGGGGACTGATTTTGACCGGGCCGAGTACAAGGCCTTTTTACAGGACGTCGGTTATTTACTGCCCGAGCCTGCAAGCGTCGCCGTCACCACCGACAACGTCGACGACGAAATCGCGCGCATTGCCGGGCCGCAATTGGTGGTTCCCGTCATGAACGCTCGTTATGCCCTCAACGCCGCCAATGCCCGCTGGGGCAGCCTGTACGACGCGCTGTATGGCACCGATGCCATCGGCGAGGAAGACGGTGCCGAGCGCGGGGGGGCCTACAATCCGGTGCGCGGTGGCAAGGTCATCGCCTGGGCGCGACGCTTTCTCGACAAACACTTTCCGCTCGATGGCGGCGCCCATGCCGAAGCCGCAGCGTATTCGGTGGCAGATGGCGCGCTGGCCATCACGCAACAAGACGGCAGTGCTGCGACGCTTTTGGAGGGCACCCAATTTGTGGGCTACACCGGCGAAGCTGCGGCGCCTGAGAGCATTCTGCTCAAGCACAACGGCCTGCATGTGGAAATCCAGATCGACCCTGAGCATCCCGTGGGAAAAACGGACACCGCGGGCGTCAAGGACTTATGCATCGAAGCGGCCATCACAACGATTCAGGATTGCGAGGACTCCGTCGCCGCGGTTGATGCCGAGGACAAGGTGCTGGTGTATCGCAACTGGCTGGGGCTGATGAAAGGCGACCTCAGCGAGACCGTGACCAAAGGGGGTAAGTCCCATACCCGCACACTACACCCGGATCGGGAGTTCACCGCTGCCAACGGCTCAACCCTGACATTACACGGACGCAGCGTGATGTTTGTGCGCAACGTCGGCCATTTGATGACCAACCCGGCGATTCTCGATGCCGAAGGCAATGAAATTCCCGAAGGCCTGATGGATGCGATGTTCACAGTACTCTGCTCGGTCCACGACCTGAAGCACACGGGCACCGTCAGGAACTCGCAGACCGGCAGCATTTACATCGTTAAACCGAAAATGCACGGCCCCGACGAGGTGAGCCTCGCCGTCGATCTTTTTTCTCGGGTAGAGGATGCGTTCGGTTTGCCGCGCAACACCATCAAGATGGGCATCATGGATGAAGAGCGGCGAACCACGATCAACCTCGCCGAATGCATTAACCGGGCACGCGAGCGGGTAGTGTTTATCAATACCGGCTTTTTGGACCGCACCGGGGACGAGATCCACACCAGTATGCAAGCCGGTGCGATGACCGCCAAAAGCGCCATGAAGTCCGAGACCTGGATCAACGCCTACGAAAAGTGGAACGTGGATGTGGGCCTCGCCTGCGGGCTGCAGGATCACGCCCAGATCGGCAAGGGCATGTGGGCCATGCCCGACAAGATGGCAGAGATGCTCAAGACCAAAATCGGCCACCCCGAAGCCGGCGCCAACTGCGCCTGGGTGCCCTCACCTACAGCCGCCGTGCTGCACGCCACCCACTACCACGATGTCGACGTATCGGCCGTTCAGCGAGCGCTTGGCGGAAAGCATCGCGCGACCGTCGCGGAGATTCTCGACGTGCCGCTGAAAGGCGCCGGCAATCTCGACGCCGAGGGCATCCAGCGCGAACTCGACAACAACGCCCAGGGCATCCTCGGCTATGTCGTGCGCTGGGTCGACCAGGGTGTGGGCTGCTCCAAGGTGCCTGACATCAATGACGTAGGCCTGATGGAAGACAGGGCGACGCTGCGTATTTCCAGCCAGTACATTGCCAATTGGTTGCACCATGGGCTGGTCACCGAAGCGCAGGTGCGGGAGACGCTCGAGCGCATGGCGGCGGTGGTGGACGAACAGAATGCCGGCGACCCGGCTTATCAGCCGATGGCGCCTGAGTTTACAGCCAGCGTGGCGTTTCAGGCGGCGTGTGATTTGGTATTTGAGGGGATGGCGCAGCCGAGTGGGTATACGGAGCCGGTGTTGCATCGGAGGAGGAGGGAGGCGAAGCTGCAATCCGCTTTTTCGCGTTTTCCCGACAGATAAGAGTTCTGAACCGGGCAACCACTTAAAACATCTGATTGCTTAGGTCCTGAGGTATCCGTAAAAATGCCGCGAAAATAGTCAACATTGAGAACGTAGCGGCGTACAATTTCTAAAGGACCTCTACTCTTCAATAGTCGGCCTATCGCTATCGCATTTAGTTCCCCTAAAATGATGGCAATTTTGATGCCGATTTATAATACGCTCAACGAATACTCCCACATCCCCTAAGGACCTAGGTTGAATAGCAGCAACTCTAATCGAGTCATTGCGGCATACAAGAGGTATGCTCCGTTTTATGATCTACTTTTTGGGCAATTGCTCCAAAACGGAAGAGAAGAAATGGCAAAATGGATTGAGCAAATAAGCCCAAAAAGTTTGTTAGAGGTAGGAGTGGGAACAGGCTTAGCTTTATCGCTTTATCCCGAAAAAACGACCGTCGTAGGCATCGATATTTCATTCGATATGCTAACTCGCGCTAAGGCGCAACTGCGTGAAACTTCAGGTGAGCAGGTAAAATTAATTCTCGCTGATGCTGAAAACCTACCTCTACCAGACAACCACTTCGATTGCGTTACTGCACCCTACGTGCTTTCGGTGACACCTGATCCATCCGCGCTGATGCACGAAATGAGAAGGGTATGCAAACCGAATGGTAAAATAATAATCGTCAATCACTTCAAAGGCGCTGGTATATGGAGCTTTGCCGAACAGGTCGTCTCGCCCCTCTCAAATTACATTGGCTTTCAGTCAAACTTCTCTATAGAAAATTTAGACTCCAAACACTGGGAAATTGAAAAAATACAAAACGTAAACCTGCTGTCACTATCAAAGTTGGTATTACTGAACAATGCGACGTCATAACACCGCAGTCAGAGCCGGCTACCTGATTGCTCTTGAGTTTCTTGTCTGGCTCATGCCAGCCTTCGCGTTTCTATTTATCTACATAAACTTCTTCGGAGCGCCGACAAGCGCTATCACACCACACCTCGAGATAATCTCCACAATCGCTTTCTTTTTTATCAGCCTTCGCTGGTATATCATGGCAAATGCGATCTTGGCTCCAATAAAATTTGCGACCATCATAATTTACAGCGCAGCACTCACCTTAATAAGTGTTTATTATGTGCTAATACTGGTCGGCCTCGATAGCTGGGGTAGGGTGGCCACTTGGCCTTTAATCCGAACTTATATCAAACAATGGAGCCTCCTAAGCGAAGTTCTAGGTGTTTCCCCACTTATATTCCTCACCATAATTTCGCTTTCCATATTAGCGCTTTCCCTACTACTTCGCCGCTTTCTAGGCTATCTAAACTGGCATGTTGCATTAAATAATGCCGGAGTGACCTCGGAAATAGCGCCTCTCGCATTAGGCGCAGCTTCTTTAGTCATGACAATAACCATATATATGGGTATAACGATCCCTCGCAACGACGCTGAACCTATCGCGAAAACATTTAACCCTTTAGGCGGATTCAATAGCAGCCAAAGCCACCTAATTGACACACTTGAATTCAACCGAGGCACCGTAGACCAACTTGATAATTATCGGAAGAGGAAAGATCCGCAACTAAAAAGAAATGTCGTTATTATTGTCGGAGATGCCCTCCGATACGATCACTTAGGGATACTAGGCTATGAAAGGGAGACTACTCCCCACCTAGATCGGCGGCAACGCACTAATCCATTTGAATACAAATCGAAAATCCACTCTACTTGCGCCGAATCTTTCTGTGGATTGATGAGCATTGCGCGTTCAAAATACGTGAAAGATTTTCGTACGCACGATGTGACGCTTCAACAGGTTCTCTCGGCGAGCGGGTTTGAAATCATGTTAGTATTGGGCGGCGATCACACTAATTTTTACGGGCTGGCAACGCAACTCGGTCCTTCGGATTACTTTTGGGATGGCTCGCTATCGGCAGGATATCTGAACGATGACTTTAAGGTCATTAAGGTAATAGAAAGCTTAGATACGTGGGCAGGGAAACCAACATTCCTACAAATCCATTTGATGTCAACGCACGCGCTTGGAAAACGTCACCCAGAATTGAACTCGTATATGCCTTCAAAAAATTATTACTCCAAGGCGTTTCGTCAAGAAAATAAAGCCAATCGACGATCTTATTTCAACTTTTATGATAATGGAGTAATAGGTTTTGACCATGCGATAAATGAAATTCTCGGGTTATTGGAATCCAAAGGTTATTTAAACGACACGTTTTTAGTTATAACCGGAGACCACGGTGAGGCGCTTGGGGAGCACGGTCATTACGGGCACCAGGCGAGCCCGTTCGAGCCACTGATTCAGATACCGCTATTAATGAAAAGATTTGGCTATAAAGGCCCTAAACTCTTGAAAAGGGTTTCGGCGTCACAAATTGATATAGCCCCGACGATACTTCAAGAAGTTGGCCTAGAAGAACCTAGATCTTGGCAGGGCTTGAGTCTGAGCCACCTCTATGAAAGAGACTTTTCCTACTTTCAGCAAGGTAATAACATAGGTCTATTCGACTTCAGGGACAACGATAATATATGGAAGTTTTGGCTGGATGTAAATTCTAGCGAAGAATATATCTTCAATATATCAAAAAACGTGGATGAGACGCAGAACCAATCGCATAATATTTCCAAAAACCTAAAACTCACATGGATGACAAAGGTAGCGTCCAGTGCCCTTGCTTCCGGGCAGTCGAATTCTGGGACGGAAGGCTCAAAATGATCAAACAGAAATAGGAAAACACTATTGACTTTATAAAGTTTAGATGGCGTCTGAGTACTCATACGAGCTATCGATGAAGATTAAACTGGCCGTCAGATACGCCGCGCATCACCAGCCAATACGTCGCCAACTAGTCTCACCGAGCGCTGGTCTCTAAGCCGCAGATGCACGGGACAGTAGAAAGCATGGCTGCCGGTGCGAGTGTGCGGAACGTGCGCGACCCGACTTACGAGCCCGTCGCGCCTCACTGTGGCGCTAAACGTCGCAATGTAGGCAGCCTGCGATTAAATATCTTGGGGATCGCGCCAGCCAATGGGCTATACGGAGCAGGAATTATGAATTTGCGCTCGACCTTGACTGAGATAACAATGGCAAACGCCCTCTTTGTGGCTTTGCGAAAACCATCCTCGGTAAGCCTTACTCGCATAGTGCTGACAATTTTTGTCAATTTCGCACCACCCGCGTCATCGCCACTAAGTATAAGCTCGAAAGATTTATCGTATCGAGGTAATGCGTCTCTGACTAAACCTAGACGCCGAGACACCGGCGGCTAAAAGCAGCTTATTTTGAAGATTGGCAAGCTTATTGCTTAACATTACGCACGCGAGCCGCCGTTAGAATCTGGGTAGCCAGAGCTGGCTCGCCTCACTGTGGTAAATAGGAGAAATCAGAATGCTACAAATTGACAATATGGCAACCCGAAAACAGAGTGGTTTTACGCTCATCGAACTGATGATCGTAATCGCCATCATCGGTATTTTGGCTGCAGTTGCTCTGCCCGCTTATCAAACTTACGTCAAGCGCGCAAAGTTCTCTGAAGTTATTTTAGCCACCTCGACCGTAAAATCTCAGGTTGAAGTATGGGCTCAGAAATATGGTGTCTTACCAGTCGCCGCGCAAGTCAACACGGGCGGCGGAAACTCGGGAAATTTCGTAACATCCCTTACTTGGGCCGCGGGAGTAATCAACGCCACGGGCAGTGCTGACGTCGACAGCCAAACCTTCACATTAACGGCTACGCTGGACACTAACTTCGACACCGTCAGATGGACCGAGGGCGGGAGTTGTGTAGCGGCAGGCTTTTGTTAATTTCTTCGATCTAAGTCCAGCTGTATAAGATAAGCCGGGGCGTCTTTTTGACGGTCCGGCTTTTTTACATTGGATATGAATTGCAAAAATGGCGCCAAATAAAATCAAATATAATATCGCGCAGGCTAGCTGGATAAACAAAAGCACTCTTGTACTCGTGCTGATTACCGTAGCGATCTCGTTTTATGGGGCAGTAACTTCGGACAATGGCACTTACGACCAATTTTGGCATGTTAAAGTTGGGATAGATTTGTTATATCGGGGCTTATCTCCCTTAATAGATCACTATAGCTTCACCTTCGAAAACTCATCTGTAAAACTCCAGCCTTATCCGTTTCAGATTCTATATGGCTTTCTGGAACGACGATTGGGGTTCGAGCACGCTACGATCGCGCTTAAATCATTCTTTTTCCTGACTTTTTTAATATCACTTTTCTTCTTAATCAAATGTTCTGACGCGAAAGGGCTAGTAGCTGCTCTGGGCCTAGCCGCAAGCACATACTTTATACAGCAGCGGCTAGTCCCTCGCCCCGAAATAGTCGACTTTACGCTGCTTAGCATCGCCGCCATTCTGTATTCGATGGCGGATCGCGAGTTTTCGCCCAAGAATGTGGCAGCAATACTAGTTCTATCGCTGGCTTGGGTAAATTTTCACGCCGGCATAATCCCCTACGTGATATTTTCGGGGTTATACATTCAAAAGTTTTATGACTTTACTAGCAAAGGCACGCATAAAATCGCCAGCGAATGGCCACTTTTTTGGGCCTCAGGGTTGATATTGCTCGTTGTTGGCTGGGCCAATCAAGACATCGCTCACCCGATAATCAACGCTCTTCAGTTTTCTGATTCCTGGGATCGAATTTCCGAACATCAATCTTCCTTAATCCTGATCGGCGAAGGCAGTGCAATTATTGCTTTTTGGGCTGTCGCACTCAGCGTGACGGCCTGGGCAGTGGCGTCGAGAAATATCGGTATTGCCATCGTTTGTTTGATTTTTATCTATGCTTCGATTGATCGAATAAGAATGATATCAATGGCCGGCGTAGCAATTTCGGTACTCTTTTTCGTTATGGCATCTAATGAGCGAAGCAAAGTTACATTTTTGACTTTGTCGGTAGGCATTAGGGCTCTTTTAGTTCTATTAGGACTCGCAGCGACATTAACGTTCGTAGCGAACTTTCACTACGTTCCAAAAAAGATCCCGAGGTACTCCGAAACAATACCCTCTGACGTTGTAGACTACCTAAAGGCGCAGTCCGGCAGAGGTGGTAATATCTTCAATATGTACCATCAGGGCGGCTATTTGCTGTATAGACTCCCACCGACATACAAGATTTTTATTGATGGTAGAACGGGAATTCTTTACCCCCCATCCCACTTTCTCAAATTTAATCAGTTCACAGACAGTCACCCCGGTAAAGCTCGCGACCTAGCTGCTCAATATCAGATCGACCTGGCAATTTGGCCCTTTTCAAAGCTAACACATCTATCAATTGGAAAAGATTTTAACCTTACACCAGAGTACATTGGGAGCAGTAATGTTCTCTACTCCAAAACTGGCGGTCTTCAGGAAATTGCTGATATTTTGATGTTTCCATCATGTACGCCAAAAATTATTGAACACATGAATAAAAACAAAATGAAAGAGATAATAGATGCCCAGAAACCCAGGAATGAAATTCTAAAAGAACTCACTTTCGCCCTAGAAAGTGTACCTGTCGGAGTAGATGGATTTTTGGAATCTACCAATCTAATGAAGAATTCAATTTTCTATCGAGATGCCTATCTTAGGCCCCTCATGTATTCGGCAATCTCCCAAGAGGACTACGAACGTACAAAGAAAGCTTTCGAAGCACTTTCGAACAGAAGCACTTTAGATCTTATCGTTATGGCTTATAACGCAAGAGACAATAAAGATACTGACTTCCAGACTAGCTTGCTCGTCGCCGTAATGACTAGTTACTGGGAGGACTCCTCGCCAGAAAGATTAATCACGAGACCACAGGCTGTTAAGATTTTAGAGCTTTATACCACTCTTGCGCTCGACACAGAATCAAATGAAGGAATAAATAATTTAGCAAGAAACTTCTCGAAGCGGCATCGCATCGAAATGAATCCGAGTCGAAGTACCAGCTTAGATAACTACATTTACACGGATCACTGCGAGTCGCTGCTAAGCATGAGCGGTGCGCCTTTACCTGATATTGCATTCTGATCCGCGAGACGACTATTAAGTAGCCTGACAAATCTTTTGATGCCCATCATTGGAGACCAGCACAGGGATTAGGTCGTAGAAAGATTGTTTATCAGTGAGGCGTAATATGTAATCGAAAATTTTATTCTCATGAATGCAGACTCCACTGCTCTCAAGGATCAGGGTTGCAGAATTCCATAGTGCACTCGACGGTTCCGATCAGTATGAGACAATAACTTTCATCCAAAAAGATGAAGTTAGCGTAGGAATATTAATCGAGAAGTTTGGACTTTGCTGATTACCTGAGCGTAATAGCGTCGGCCGGCGTCTCTTGGCTATTAGCGTGGAGAAGTAATACCCACCATTGCCGCGGCTTCGCCACCAAAGGCAAATCAAACGCTGTTAGTGAAGAGAGCCTAACGCCGCTTCGATCACCCTGTGTTGCTCCTCCTCCAACCCCAACCAGAGCGGCAAGCGGACGATACAATCGGATAACTCATTAGTGACTGGCAATTCACCACTAGACCGGCCAACCCTGGCACCTTGTGGTGAACTATGCAGAGGCACATAATGAAAAACACACTGGACATCCTTAGCCCTCATTTTTCGAATAAAATCGGTGCGATCCGCTAAATCTCGCAAAACCAGATAATAAATATGCGCATTATGGCCGCAACCGTCGGGAATTGATGGTCGGCGTAAACGACCCGCACGCTCTAGCGGGTAGAACGCCTCATGGTACCTCATCCATAGCTCGCGGCGACACGTGGTGATGCGCTCAGCCTCCTCAAATTGAGCCCAGAGAAATGCCGCAACCATCTCTCCTGGCAGATAGGAAGAGCCTGTGTCGACCCAGGTATATTTATCGATTTCGCCACGAAAAAACTTACTGCGATTTGTGCCCTTTTCCCTGATGACCTCGGCTCTATCTACGAGAGTCGGATCGTTCACCAGAAGCGCGCCCCCTTCACCTGCAATAATGTTTTTAGTTTCGTGAAAGCTAAAGGCCCCCAAATGACCAATTGCCCCAAGCGGTCTGTCGACATAACTAGCCATAACTCCCTGTGCAGCATCTTCGATAACGAGCAGTCCGTGGCGCTCCGCGATAGCCATAATGACATTCATATTGCAGCCGACACCGGCGTAATGCACCGGCACGATGGCTCGAGTACGCGGCGTAATAGAGGGCTCGATTAATCTCTCGTCTAAATTGAACGTCTCTGCGCGAACGTCGACGAAAACCGGTACAGCGCCACGAATGACGAAGGCATTAGCAGTGGACACAAAGGTATAGGAAGGCATTATCACCTCGTCGCCCGGCTTTATATCAGCTAGTATGGCCGCCATCTCTAATGCAGCAGTGCAGGAATGCGTCAACAGAGCCTTTTTACAGCCCGTAACTTGCTCCAACCAAGTCTGACATTTTTTAGTAAATGGCCCATCGCCTGCTATTTGCCCATTGGCATGGGCCTGTGCAATGTTCCGGAGCTCTTCGCCGCAGAGGTATGGCTTGTTAAACACAATAGTCATTAGCGATTGTCAGTCCATAACCGATGAATCAGTTGCACGAAACACCCAATAGCGTTGCAGAAGAAAAAGCAAGGGAGCGACCACGAAAATCACGACCCCTTGGATAAGCTGATGGGGAAATTGATAGAAATCAACTAATATAAGAAGTGCTGCAAGATTAAAAAAATAAGCAAGAAAGTAAATCAAAGCATACCTTGAAAAAGATATACAGAACCCGCCTTCATAATCGAAAACCCAGTGTTTATTCGCTACAAACGTCTGCAGCATCCCTGCTACAAACAAAAGGGTCATTGCGCTTTTGTGGCCAAGTTCTAACGATGTAAGCAGCAAATAGAGAAAAAATAAAAAACTGTTGGAGATTAAACCCACCACGGCAAATCGGAGGATCTGCAATCTCCAGTCAGTCATGCGAGCTCATTAACCCAATGAAACGTCTTCTCTGGCGCAATAAATCGAAAGCCAAGCTTGGCATACAGATTGAGCACTCGGCTATTCCCAGCTGATATCGTCGTTGTTACCGAGCGGTAACCTGCCATCTGATGGTGCCGAAGCATTGCCAACCAGGCCCTGTACCCATAACCGCGTCCTTGCCAGCGAGGATTAATCGCCGTCAGATGCCAATAAATTTCTTGGTTCCGCTTGTGTTCTACTACAAAAAAACCAACCAAGCGCTCGCCGTCCATAACCTTTAACAACCTCTGGGATTCATGGCACAAGCTAGCTGCTACCCAACGCCCATATCTTTCATCTGCCCGCTTGGAGTTAAATCTTGGGTCGATATGATAGCGTTCGTACCCAAAAGACTGTTTGGCCACGTCAACCAGAATATCAAGGTCGCTGCTATTGGCAGTCGCTACGTTTAAGTTAACGGCCTCAAAAGATCTATGTTGCAGACGATTTAGACAAGGATGCAGTACCGTTTCGATAAATTTAAAATTACGGGCCTCAAGGAACATCGACTCACGAATCCGCTCATTCGGCAGTCGGCAACTTACAACGCCAACTTTTTCTTTTGCCACCCACCCTTCATAGTTTTTAAAGTCATAAAATGCTGCTCGTTGATCGAGCAACTCAAATTCCTGCAATTGCAAAACTCGGGTAGAGAATACCACGCTATCCCATGACACTTCTCTGGCAATTAATCTGATATTAGGTGTTTCCAAGGCAAATTCGAGAAGTGCAGTAGCAGTCATGCCTAACTGCTCTCATCATCAGTTCTTTGGAAGACGACATATGGGGGTCGCTCCATAATCCTGAGATGCATTCTGGCCAAATACTCTCCGATGATACCTAAGGCCATCAGCTGCGCTCCCGAGAAGATAGTAATAATTGAGGCCAGAAACATAAAACCGGGGACGGAACTTCCACTGATCAACCAACTAGAAAGTACGTAAACTAAGACGAGCAATCCGAAAAACGCAAAACAAAATCCCATCATGCTGGCTATTTGTAACGGTCGGGTGGAAAAACCCGTCATCATATTGAATGCGTGACTGATAAGTTTACGCGAGGTGTAGCCGGACTTGCCAAAGCGACGCGGGGAATGCTCCACGGGTACCGCTGAAAAATTCGTTGTCGCCCAAGTCAACAGCACGTCGATATTGACGGTGGCGCTCCGGTAGTCAGAAAAAGCATCGCGAAGTCGGGTTCTAAATACTCTGAGCGCGGCCACCTGCCGAGCGTTTGCAGCACCAATCGCGCCTTCTAATGCTAGCTTTGTAATATGAGAGGCCAGATCGCGAAATAAACCATGCTGTTGATGGGCTGGTGGCCCATACACCACGTCAAATCCATCGTTTAATTTCGCGAGTAACTTCGGAATCTCCTCAGGTTGATGCTGAAGATCGTCATCTAAGGTAACAACTATCTCACCCCGAGCTTCACGTATTCCACAAAGCAAAGCATTATGCTGACCATAGTTACGGCTCAGGCGTAAACCTCTGACATGTGCGTCTTGCTCTGCTAAATCTTGAATGGCCTGCCATGACACGTCGCCACCGCAGTCTTCAATGAATATAATTTCAAAACCGTCTGGAAAGTTTTCAAATACAGCTCCAATGCGAAAATGCAATTCGCGCAAGCTCTCCGCAGACCGGTATACGGGAATAAGGAAGGAAATCATAATTTACGAAAAATGCCGAGAATAGAGGTGCCCCATGGGAAACGCACCCAGTGACCCAACGGTGTCTCGGCTGCAAACACAGCTGCAAGCGAAAAATTTATTAACCTGTGCGGCACTCTATGGCTATTTTTCAAGAACGTTCTCTGCTGTTCAGCTGTCATCTCAAGCACACCCGAACGCTGTCGAAATAGCCAATATAAAGGGCTTAGCAGAAACATGAAGTATCGAGCATCCAATAGCTCTAACCCACTGTGCTGCGCGAGCTGTGCGTAATCTTCTACGCTGTATCGTCGCTGGTGATTTACAAGCACGTCATTGTAACTCCAAAATTGCTTCAAAGCCGGCGTCGTTACGAACAACAGACCGCCTGGTTTTAGGATCCGTGCGGCGTTGCGCATGGCATGGTCATCATTCGGCAAGTGTTCAATGACATCGAGGAGAAATGCGATGTCCCATGCCTTCTCCCAGTCCAGATTCATTAGGTCTACTTGATACCGCGAAATATTGGGCGACATTAGACTCGCCGCCATATCCAAAGCCGTGAGAGAAGAATCCGCCAGCGCCAACTCAGCGAAACAAGTCGGCCGATGATCAAAAAGATACTTTACCCACCCGCCGACACCTCCGCCAAGGTCAACACAAGTAAGGGGTGGAGCGCTAGCTGGCAGAAAGCGGTCCAGTGAAGCCAATAGGAAGCGGTGTCGTCCGCGATACCAAAAATGATTCTCCTGCATTAACCGGAGGGAATAAAAGCTGGATTGATCATACTCATCATCACGGTGCTTAACCGGCTTTGCTGGACGCTTGATACTATCAGTGGACCTTAATTTCATCACACCCCCCAGAAACTACCTGCACAATACGTTCCAATATGTATTTGCCATAGGCGTATAGAACTGCATTAGCTTCAGCATTCACCGGTGAAAATACTTTAAAAACAAGCTTTTATCGATACCAACACCTTCTTTATTTAGCACCCCAAAATTGGTGTAGTAAGAAGTATTTATGTCGTCTTAGCGCGGCAATTCTTGGGCCTTTAGCTGGCACCAGAAAATCTGATGATTGGCTAGCCATAGATGAAATCAACGCAACCGCCTGCTCCACAACTAGGCACGAGGTTTTGAATACAGCATAAAAATCTATGAGGGCCAACACTGTATCGAGCATGTTGCCGCACAGCGAAAATCGAAGCAATCATTTAGCTTCTTTAGTTTGCCTTGCCATGGCTCCTCTGAAAAGCAGAGTACGTGGTCACGCATTAACCTTGCCGGGCGTACTTTTCAGGAAGGCGTGATACACCGTTTCGGAAGAAAAGTCTGTCAATAACGCTATGAAAGCCCCTGCGAAACACGATATATTGGCGAAATGAATGTCAGCGTAAACGGCAAAACCACCAAGCTCAGCGGACTCGCCGGTCGGCTGGTGGAGGATGGCCTTGTCAGCGAAGAACAGGCGGCTTCCGCCGTCGCAGAAGCCGCCAAAGCAAAGGTATCGCTGGTCCGCCACCTCGTAGAGTCCATGGACGTGGATAGTGACCGGCTGGCCAATATTGCCTCGCGCGAATTTGGCGCACCCCTTTTCGACCTCACTGCAATCGCCAAAGAAAGCCTCCCTCAGGAGTTGGTCGACACCGATTTGCTGTCCAAGCATCATGCGTTACCGCTATTTAAGCGTGGTAATCGGCTCTTCATCGCGCTGTCCGATCCGACCAACCTGAACGCGCTCGATGAAATAAAGTTCGCTACCGGTTTAAGCACTGAAGCGGTTCTGGTACCGGAGAGCGACCTAGCCAAAATGCTGGCCGTTGTCGTAGAGCAGGCCGACTCCTTCGCGAATGACATGAATAATCTGGGCGAGGATGGGGAGTTCGACCTCGAAATCTCGGAGGGCGTCCAAGAAGAGGATAGTGACGACCCGGGCAGTGGCGCAGATGACACCCCGATAGTTCGCTTTGTCAACAAAGTGCTACTGGATGCCATCAAGCAGGGCGCCTCGGATATTCACTTCGAACCCTACGAGAAGGAATATCGTGTTCGCTTCCGAACCGATGGCATTTTACAGGAAATGGTCAAGCCACCTCGCAATCTCGCGCCGCGACTCTCCGCACGCTTGAAGGTCATGTCGCAGATGGACATTTCCGAGCGTCGCGTGCCCCAGGATGGCCGCATCCAGATGCGTCTATCCAAAACCCGGGCGATCGACTTTCGGGTTAATACCCTACCCACACTGTACGGTGAGAAGATTGTGCTGAGGATTCTGGATCCCGCGGCAGCGCATATGGGTATCGATGCGCTGGGCTACGATCCGGTACAACAGGAAATGTACATGGATGCCCTCAGCCGACCGCAGGGCATGATTCTGGTCACCGGACCCACCGGCTCCGGTAAAACCGTTTCGCTCTACACGGGCCTGGGCATTCTGAACGACCCGGAGCGGAATATATCTACCGCAGAGGACCCGGTTGAAATCAACATGGATGGGATCAATCAGGTTCATGTCAACCCAAAAGTCGGTCTGAACTTTGCCGAAGCCCTGCGTTCATTCCTGCGCCAGGATCCCGATGTCATCATGGTGGGTGAGATCCGTGACCTGGAGACCGCGGAGATTGCGGTGAAGGCGGCACAAACCGGCCACCTGGTGCTATCCACACTGCACACCAACAGCGCGGCGGAGACCATCACCCGAATGCTCAATATGGGCGTACCCGCATTTAATATTGCAGCATCGGTATCACTGATCATCGCGCAGCGGCTCGGCCGGCGATTGTGCAAGAACTGCGCAGAACCCGAAACAGACGTACCCCACAACACGCTTCTCGAGCTTGGTTTTACCGAAGAGATGCTCGCGAATGCAACTATTCATAAGCCCGTGGGCTGTGACGAATGCAAAGATGGCCACAAGGGTCGGGTCGGCATTTATGAGGTGGTAAAAATCACCAAACGTATTGCGACCGCGATTATGGAAAATGGCAATTCCCTGGAGATTGCCAAGGAGGCGCGGGAAGCGGGTTTCGACGATCTTAGAACCTCCGCGCTTAGAAAATGTGCTGCGGGGCTGATCAGTCTGGCCGAAGTGAACCGCGTAACTACCGACTAATTCAATCATGAGCTAAGCAAGCGATGGCAGCCACCAACACCATTTTTGTCTGGAAAGGTACCGACAAGCAGCGTCGGAATATGCAGGGCGAAATCGTTGCGTCCAGCCTCGCCATAGCCAAAGCCCAGTTGCGCAAGCAGGGGGTAGCGGTAAAGTCGGTTAAAAAGAAACCCAAACCATTATTCGGCAGCGCCAAGAAAATAAAACCTGTCGATATTGCTATATTCAGTCGCCAGATGGCGACGATGATGAAAGCCGGCGTCCCTCTGGTTCAGAGTTTTGATATTGTCTCAGAGGGCGTCGAAAACGAGAGCATGCGAGATCTCGTTACCACGATAAAAAACGATGTCGCCGCGGGCGGGGGATTGGCAAACGCCTTTGAAAAACACCCCAAATATTTCGATGATCTGTTTTGTAGCCTTGTCGCCGCCGGTGAAAACTCCGGCACCCTGGAAACCATGCTCGATCGCGTGGCGACCTATAAGGAAAAAACCGAGCAGTTAAAAGCCAAGATCAAAAAAGCCCTGACCTATCCCATTGCCGTGGTTGTGGTCGCCATTATTGTTACCGGTATCCTGCTGGTCAAAGTGGTACCCACCTTCGCCGAGACCTTTCGGGGCTTCGGCGCCGACCTACCGGGCTTCACCCTTTTCGTGCTGGGCATCTCCGAAGTAGTGCAAAAATGGTGGCTGGCGATTCTGATTGGCATTATGGCGTCGCTTACCGCTTTCGCTCAGGCCCGACGGCGATCGAAACGTTTCTCCGATTGGATTGATGCACTGTCGCTCAAGCTTCCTATAATCGGTGGCATTGTCCACGACGCGGTGATTGCCCGTTTTTCGCGCACGCTTTCAACAACCTTCGCAGCAGGTGTTCCTTTAGTCGAAGCGCTCGATTCAACTGCGGGGGCGGCTGGCAATGCTATTTACTCCAATGGCATTCGTAGAATTCGCGATGATGTCACGTCGGGAACCTCATTGTATGCAGCAATCCGGTCGACGGGCCTGTTCCCAACTTTGCTGTTGCAAATGACCTCCATCGGTGAGGAATCGGGCTCCCTTGATGAAATGCTCGGAAAAGTCGCCGATCAGTACGAGCAACAGGTCGATGATGCGGTAGACAACATGAGCGCGCTGATGGAGCCAATCATTATGTCGGTTCTGGGTGTGTTGATTGGCGGTCTGATGATTGCCATGTATCTACCCATCTTCATGCTCGGATCCGTGGTTTAACGATCCACCGCCACAGCAAGGCGCAGCGATGTCACCCCTGGTCGAACACACCGGCTTTCTCCTGCTTGGGCTTGCGCTCTTCGGCGCTACCATCGGCAGCTTTCTCAATGTCGTCATTTATCGCCTGCCCCGAATGATGGAACAGGGCTGGCGTCGCGACTGTTGCGAGCTACTCGAGCAGGAAGCACCAGAAGAAAAACCCCTTTCGCTGGCCGTCCCCAACTCCCAATGCCCCCATTGTCAGGCACCGATTAAACCCTGGCAGAACATCCCTTTAATCAGCTATCTGGCACTCAGGGGTAAATGCGCCAACTGCGATGGGCCAATCTCCATCCGCTACCCGCTGGTAGAACTGGCCAGCGCCCTGCTTTGCGTCGCGGCTGGAATCACCTTTGGTTATAGCCTCGAGCTGCTCGGCGCGCTGCTGCTTATCTGGGCATCGATCGCGCTCACGGGTATCGATATCGACACCCGGCTGCTGCCAGACAGCATTACCCTGCCGGTGTTGTGGCTTGGCCTGGTATTCAATCTGTTCGGTGTTTTTACCTCGCTGGAGGCTGCCGTTATGGGTGCCATGGCCGGCTACCTCATACTCTGGTCGGTCTATTGGCTGTTCAAGCTGGTCACGGGCAAGGAGGGTATGGGCTATGGCGACTTCAAGCTGCTCGCCGCCTTCGGCGCCTGGTTTGGCTGGCAGTCGCTACCGCTGATTATTGTGCTCTCGTCGTTCGTCGGCGCTGTCATTGGTATTTTGCTCGTCATGCTGAAGCGCAGCGGCCGGGATATCCCCATGCCCTTCGGTCCCTATCTGGCGGGCGCCGGCCTGCTGTTCCTGTTTTATGGTGAGCAACTAACAGCCCGCTATCTCGAATTCAGCGGTCTGCAATGACCTACTGCGTGGGGGTTACGGGCGGTATCGGTAGCGGCAAGTCGGCGGTCACCGATCGTTTGGCGGCACTCGGCATTACCGTGGTCGATGCCGATGTGGCTGCTCGAGAGATTGTTGCGCCGGGGCAGCCTGCCCTCGATGAGATTCGCGAGCATTTTGGTCCGGGTGTTATACAGGCCGACGGCAACCTCGACCGGGCGCAGCTGCGCAAAATTGTCTTTGAAAACCCCAAACAGCGTAAGCAGTTGGAGGCGATCACCCACCCGAGAATTCGCGATCAATTGGCAAGCCAGCTGAATAGCGCAACCTCACCCTACGTCATCCTCGCCTCGCCCCTTCTGCTGGAATCCGGGCAGAACAGCTTTGCCGATCACGTCGTGGTCGTGGATGTACCCGAGTCCGTCCAGCTTGAGCGCACCATGGCGCGGGACAATAACGATGCCGCACTGGTCGAGAAAATAATGGCCGCCCAGCTTCCGCGTCCCGAACGCCTGGCCAACGCTGATACCGTGATTGACAACAGTGGCACACTCGAAGCACTGGACGAGCAGGTTGTGCAGCTACACCAAACACTGCTCAGGCTTGCGCAGCAATCGCCTCAATAATGGGTTGGTTCGCAGCAGGGAATTCAAAGTTTTCAAGCTCGTCTGGCGGCACCCAGGCCAGGGGCTGACCCTCCAACCCTCGGGGCTCCACCTCCCACGCCGTGATCCAGTGCACATCCAACAGCACCGCCTTGTCACTATAGTCGTGGGTAATCTCACAAAGCGGAGCAGTTTCGAGCACCCGGGTACCCAGCTCTTCAAGAAACTCCCGGGCCAGGGCACTCTGGATGGTCTCGCCGGATTCCACCTTGCCGCCCGGAAACTCCCATAACCCGCCCTGGTGGGCGTCAGCGGCGCGACGGGTAATCAAAATTCGGGATTGATCATCCCGAAGCACACCCACCGCCACATGAATCCGGTCAGTCATTACCGTCGCACCAATGGTTCGAAAAATCAGCCTGCCCGGGCACACATGCCGAGGTACAGCCGGCACACGAGTGGGGAGAATCGGCTAACCCAGAGCAGAAACAACGCATGGGTTGAGGATTACGTACGATATTCGGCGTTAATACGCACGTAATCGTAGGACAAATCTGACGTCCAGATGGTGCCGCTGGCCTCACCCCGATTCAGGGTCACACGAATGTTTAGGTCCTCATCGGCCATAGCGGCCGCTCCCGCTTCTTCGGTATAACTCGCCGCCCGGGCGCCGTGTTCGGCAATCAATACGTCGTTGATATGGATCGCCACATCCTCGACCACCAGGTCCGGCAATCCCGCTCGGCCAATGGCGGCGAGCAGCCTGCCCCAGTTCGGGTCGCTGGCGAACAACGCAGTCTTGACCAGTGGCGAGTGGGCGATCGTGTAGCCGATCTGATCACACTCTTCCTGGCTCCTGCCGCCAATCACTTCAACCGCGACAAACTTGGACACGCCCTCGCCGTCGCGCACCAGTCCCTGCGCCAGCTCAAGACACAACTCGGTCAGCGCGTCTACAAATAGAGCCGCCGCACTGAAATCATCCTCACCAATGGCAACGTCGCCCTTGCCGGTAGCACACAGGACCGCGGCATCGTTAGTAGAGGTATCCCCGTCGACGCTAATGCGGTTAAAGCTCGCCAATACCGCCTGGCTCAGTGCCTCATCGAGCACCGGCTTTGCCACTGCAGCGTCGGTGCCAATAAAGGCGAGCATCGTCGCCATATTGGGGCACAACATACCCGCGCCCTTGGCCATACCGGTGATGGTTACGGTATCGCCATCAATGGTGACCTCGCGGGACGTCAGCTTGGGCCGGGTATCGGTGGTCAGGATGGCCCAGGACGCCCGCTCCCAACCAGTGGACGACAGATCCGCGAAGGCATCGGGCAGCGCTTGCTCAATACGCTCCACGGGTAGCGGCTCGCCAATCACACCGGTTGAAAACGGCAGTACTGCGTTGGCGCGGGCGCCACCGAACTGCGCGACTGCCTCGCAAGTACGAAACGCCGCCTTCATCCCCGGCTCACCGGTACCTGCATTGGCATTACCCGTATTGATCACCAGATGGGTCGGGCGGTGATAGCCCACGCCGAGGTGTGCTTTGGCAACCCGCACGGGTGCTGCGCAAAACGCGTTCTGGGTAAATACCGCGGACACCGCGGTGCCGTGGGCCAGCTCGACAACCGTCAGGTCGTCGTGATCGGGTTTCTTGATGCCCGCCTGAGCCACACCCAGTCGGATTCCGGCAATGGGTAGCGCCAAACTCAAGCCAGGGCTCCGTGACACTGCTTGTACTTCTTACCGCTACCGCAGGGGCAGGGATCATTGCGCCCCACCTTGGGCTGGTCGCGAACGACCTGCTGCGGCTTGGCGGGTGGCGCCGCAGGCGTTCCCGCCTGATCGGGACCTCCTGCCTCGGTGGCAGCCACATTGGCCTCGGCATGCTCGAACGCCAGCTGCTTGCGCGCTGCTTCTTCCCGCCGCTGCCGCTCGAGTTGCTCCGCCTCATTCTTGTTCTGAATCTGCACATGACTCAGAAAGCGAATCACCTCGTACTTCAACCGGATCAACAAGGACTCAAACAGCGCAAACGACTCCCGCTTGTACTCCTGCTTGGGGTTCTTGTTGGCATAGGCGCGCAGATGAATCCCCTGGCGCAGCTGATCCATGGTCTGCAGATGCTCCTTCCACAGGGTATCGAGCACCTGAAGCATGATCTGCTTCTCCAGATGGCGCATACCCGGACCGGCCTCCCCGGCCTTGGCGTCGTAAGCACCCTGCACCTCGGCGACTATGCGCTCACGGAGGCTCTCCTCGTGCAGCGAAGTATCCGCCTCAAGCCACTCAGCAACCGGCAGCGCCGTCACGAATTCCGCCTCCAGATGCCGCTCCAAACCGGGAACATCCCACTGCTCCTCAACACTCATCGGCGGCACAAAGGTATCGATGGCCTCGTTGACCACATCCCGCCGTATCGTGGTAATCGTCTCGCTGACATCAGTCTCGCTCAGCAGTTGGTTGCGCTGCCTGTAGATGATCTGACGCTGGTCGTTGGCGACATCATCGTATTCCAGCAACTGCTTGCGGATATCGAAGTTGCGCCCTTCCACCTTGCGCTGGGCTTTCTCGATGGCATTGGTCACCATCTTGTGCTCGATCGCCTCGCCCTTTTCCATACCGAGGGCCTGCATAAAGCCCTTGACCCGATCGGAAGCAAAAATCCGCATCAAACTGTCTTCCAGCGAAAGATAGAAACGGGTCACACCCGGGTCACCCTGTCGTCCGGCACGACCCCGCAGCTGGTTATCGATGCGCCGGGATTCATGGCGTTCGGTGCCGAGGATGTGCAGACCGCCCGCTTCCATCACCGCATCGTGCCGGCGCTGCCATTCCTCGCGAATCGCGGCTTTCTTCTCCTCGCCGATATCCCCTGCGGCTTTCAGTTCCGCATCGAGGCTGCCGCCGAGCACGATATCGGTACCGCGACCGGCCATGTTGGTGGCAATCGTCACCACGCCCGGGCGCCCGGCCTGGGCAATAATTTCCGCCTCCTGCGCGTGGTATTTGGCATTCAGTACCTTGTGCTCGACCTTCTCCGCGCGAAATTTTGCCGAGAGTTCTTCCGAGGTCTCGACCGACGCGGTACCGACCAGCACCGGCGCGTTGCTCTCGATACAGGATTTAACATCCTCAACAATGGCATCGAATTTCTCTTCCTGGCTCAAATAAACCAGGTCGTTGAGGTCGTTTCGCACCATGGGTTTATTGGTGGGCACCACCAACACGTCGAGCCCATAAATCTGTTTAAATTCAAACGCTTCGGTGTCGGCAGTACCGGTCATACCCGAGAGCTTGCCGTACAGGCGGAAGTAATTCTGGAACGTGGTCGATGCCATGGTCTGGCTCTCGTTGTGAATCGACACGCCCTCCTTCGCTTCGATCGCCTGATGCAAACCCTCGGACAGGCGACGACCGGGCATGGTTCGACCGGTATGCTCGTCGATCAGCACCACCTGCCCCTCCTGAACGATGTACTCCACGTCCCGTTGAAACAGGACATGGGCCCGAAGCCCAGTGTGCACGTGATGCAGTAACTTCAGGTTGGTGGCGGCGTACAGGCTGTCACCTTCTTCCAGCAGTCCCGCTTCGACCAGCATCGCCTCGGTTTTCTCGTGTCCGTCCTCGGTGAGCTCGATCTGGCGGTGCTTCTCGTCGACCGTGTAGTCGCCCTCGACCTCGTCGCTGGCTTCAGTCAACTTGGGGATCAATCGATTGACCGCCTTGTAGAGCTCCGAGCTATCCTCAGCCGCGCCGGAAATAATGAGCGGCGTCCGCGCTTCATCAATCAGGATCGAATCCACCTCATCAACAATGGCAAACGAGAGGTCGCGCTGTGCTTTGTCCGCGAGGGCAAAGGCCATGTTGTCCCGGAGGTAATCGAAACCGAATTCATTGTTGGTGCCGTAGACAATGTCGCACTGATAGGCGGCGCGCTTTTCCTCGGGGCTTTGCCCGGCGCGTATAACGCCGACACTCATGCCGAGAAATTCATACAGCGGTTGCATCCAGGCGGCGTCGCGGCTGGCCAGGTAATCGTTGACCGTCACCAGATGTACGTTATTCCCCGAAAGTGCATTCAGGAACGCGGGCAGCGTCGCCACCAGGGTTTTACCCTCACCGGTGCGCATTTCCGCGATGTTGCCTTCATGAAGAGCAATACCACCGATCAACTGCACGTCGAAATGACGCAGGCCGAGGGCACGCACGCCGGCCTCGCGGGCCAGGGCAAACGCCTCGGGCAAGACCTGATCCAGGGTGGCACCGTCGGCGACCCGCGCCTTGAGTTCGTCGGCTTTCGCCTTGATCGCCGTATCATCCAGCGCCTGGATGTCTTCCTCCAGCGCGTTGATCTGCTTGACGACCTTGGAGATGCGCTTGAGCTCGCGATCATTGCGCGTGCCAAATATTTTCTTTAGCGATTTAACAATCATGGTATGGACTTCGATAGATAAAGTGATGCGGACGCCAGCGCCCGGTGAGGTGCCCGGGAGGGCAGGACTCGAAGAAAATCAGCGCCGGTTGCGGCGGATATAAGAGGCCGGATCGACCGGTCGTCCGTGCTTGTAGACTTCAAAATGCAGATGCGGTCCGGTGGAGCGGCCACTGCTGCCCATCAGCGCAATCGGCTCGCCCTGACGAACCAGATCGCCCACGGCAACCAGGTTTTCCTGATTGTGGGCGTAGCGAGTGATCAGGCCATCGCCATGGGAGATATCCACCATGGTGCCGTAACCCGCACGCTCGCCACTCCAGCTCACTACACCACTGGCAACGGCGATGACGTCGCTGCCCTCGCGACCGGCAAAATCAATACCATCGTGCCAGGCTTTGCGGCCGGTAAAGGGGTCGGTGCGACTGCCGTAGGGCGAAGACAACCAGCCCGCCGCTATCGGACGACCGGCGGGAATACTCTCTTTGCGAATTTCTGAGTCCAGCAGTAAACCGATGAGGATATCCAACTGGGATTCCCGGTCATCGAGGGTGGCGCTCAGGCGGGCAAAATCGTTTTCGACCTCTTTGGGGTCAATCCCGGCAGACAGCGACGCCGCGGGTCCGCCGACGGCGGGCACCAAATCAAAATCAAACTCGCCGTTATCGAGCCCGGCCAACTCGGTCAGGTGAACGCCCAGCGCGTCGAGTCGAGTCAGGCGCGCCTGTAACTCGGCCAACTTCCGTGTCATGGCGGTCAGGCGGTTCTCTGCGTCGGCGCCGAGCTGCGCCAGCGCATTGGCGCGGGCACTCGCCGCGGCCTCAGCCGCACTGATGCGTTCGTGGAGCGCGTCCTCAGCACCATTCGCCTGGCCCAGCTGGTAGCCCAATGCGGTCAGCCCCAGGGGCAGGCCGAGCACACAGGCCGAAACCACCGCCCACGACCAGCGGCCAAGCTCGATGGCTCGGGATCCGGCTTTACGCTGAACGAGAATGAGTTTCAATTAATAGCTCAAAAATCAGGGCCGCCAATGATGCCACGACTACGCCCCGGAGCAAAGTCGCCAAATGCGACCGTCGCGCCGCCGGGATCGTCCAAGAAAGTCAAAAACGGGCTGAAGAATTCAGCCGTGAGTCACGTGTCTGGGGTCGGCGCTGAGCGGGGGTCAGGCGGTGGCGAGACCCGGGTTGCCACCGAACGCGATGGGCGAGGTCTCGGCTTCGTCCTCGAAAGTCACCATTTCCCAGGCGTCTTCCTCGGCAATCAGGGCTCTTAATACCGCGTTGTTCAGGGCGTGGCCGGACTTGTGGGCCTTGAACTCGCCTATCAGGCTATACCCGAGGAGATACAGATCGCCAACAGCGTCGAGCACCTTGTGCTTTACAAATTCATCCTCGTAACGGAGGCCGTCCTGATTCAGGATTCGGTACTCGTCCACGACAATCGCATTGTCCACACTGCCGCCGCGCGCGAGACCTTTCGAGCGCAGGTATTCGATCTCGTGCATGAAACCAAAGGTCCGTGCGCGACTGACTTCCTTGACGAAAGAGGTGGTGGAAAAATCGATCTGGGCATGAGCCGATCGATCACGGAACACGGGGTGGTCAAAATCGATGGAAAAAGACACCTTGAAGCCATCGAAGGGGAGAAGGCTGGCGCTTTTATCACCATCGGTCACGGTAATCGGTCGCTTGATCCGAATAAAACGTTTGGCGGCGTTCTGCTCTTCAATACCGGCGGACTGCAGCAGGAAGACGAACGGGCCGGCACTGCCATCCATAATCGGCACTTCCGGCGCTGTGACGTCGATGTAAGCGTTATCGATACCGAGTCCCGCCATCGCGGACAACAGATGTTCCACGGTGGAGACTCGGTGCTCACCCAATCCCAGACTGGTCGAGAGCGTTGTATCACCGACGTTTTCGGCGCGGGCGGGGATTTCCGCGACGGGGGAGACGTCGGTGCGTCGAAAAACAATGCCATTGTCGACGGGAGCCGGACTGAGCGTGAGAAACACTTTCTCACCGGTATGCAGCCCAATACCCGTGGCCTTGATCGGGTTTCGCAACGTTCGCTGTCTGATCATGCTCACACTTTCCTGTCCGTTCGCAACAACCGAGCACCAAGGCCCTGCCGCTGCGGTTACCGCAACGTTATCCGAAATTACAACGACCCCTGCGGGATCGAAAAAACTCCGGTCGTTTCGGCGGACGCTCCGGTGTCAGTCCGCCTGGCGACGCAAAAATGCGGGAATATCGAAATACTCCTCGCCGCCATTGTCGGCGACCGCTGCTGCCTGGCCGCCGCCACCTGCTCTTAAACCTCCGCGTCTTGCCGGGGGTAAATCGTATTCTTCGCCGTAGTTCGGTGTGCCGTCGGCCGTCATCGCCGGACTGGCCTTCGTCGTCACCGTTTTCAATTGTGGCCGATCCGCCATCGCGCCTGCTGCCGCGCCGAGGCCGGTCGCCACCACTGTAACCTTGAGCGTGTCGCTCATCTCGGGATCAATCACCGTCCCGACGACAACAGTGGCCTCATCTGAGGCAAATTCCTCAATCGTGTCGCCAACTTCGGAGAACTCACCGAGCGACAGGTCCATGCCGGCGGTGATGTTAACCAAAATCCCACGCGCACCTGCGAGGTTGATATCGTCCAGTAGCGGGCTGTTGATAGCTCGCTCCGCGGCTTCCCTCGCCCGGTTCTCGCCAGAGGCACTACCGGTGCCCATCATGGCCGAACCCATCTCTGACATGACCGTGCGCACGTCGGCAAAGTCGACGTTAATCATGCCCGGGCGGATAATCAGGTCTGCAATCCCCTGAACAGCCCCTAAAAGTACATCATTCGCCTCCTTGAAGGCATCCAAGAGGCTGGTATTTTTCCCCAAAACCTCCAGCAGTTTTTCATTCGGAATCGTGATTAGAGAGTCACAATGCTCCTCAAGTTCCCGCAATCCGTTTTCTGCGATCGCCAATCGCTTCTTTCCTTCAAAACTGAAGGGGCGCGTAACCACCGCCACGGTCAGAATGCCCATTTCCCGCGCGACTTCCGCAACAATGGGAGCGCCGCCGGTACCGGTGCCTCCACCCATGCCCGCCGTGACGAACACCATATCGGCGCCCCGCAGCGCATCGGCGATACGATCGCGATCCTCAAGCGCCGCGGCCCGCCCTATTTCAGGATTGGCACCGGCACCCAGGCCCTTGGTGATGCCCGTACCGAGCTGCAGCACCGTCTTCGACATAATGTCAGACAGTGCCTGGGAGTCGGTATTGGCGCAGATAAAATCGACCCCATCGACATTGTGTTCGATCATATGGCGCACGGCGTTGCCGCCACCGCCTCCGACCCCGATAACTTTAATCACTGCGTTTTGTGGTGCGTTGTCTACAAGTTCAAACATGGTGTTACTCCCCTTACTTCAGTTTTTGCCGGCCATTGACCGACGTTTCCCCTTGAAAATCGTTAAAAGTGCTTGCCGAGCCAGTCTTTGATGGCGGCAAGCACTCCCCTTGAGATGCGGGTCTCTCGACCCCCTGAAACCCCATCCACATCGCGGGCGCCATGGATCAAAAGCCCCACGCCGGTGGCATAAATGGGATTGCGAATAATGTCGTTGAGCCCGGTGGCGTGCTGGGGCGAACCCACCCGCACCGGCATGTGAAAAATCTCTTCAGCGAGCTCGACCACCCCTTCCATTTTCGAGGTCCCACCGGTGAGCACGATGCCGGCGGGTACCAACTCCTCGAACCCCGAGCGCCTCAGCTCAGACTGGATCAAGGTGAACAATTCGTCGTAGCGGGGCTCGACCACCTCCGCCAGCGACTGTCTCGAGAGGTCTCGGGGCGGGCGATCACCGACGCTCGGTACCTTGATAGTCTCTTCGGGTCGGGCCAGCTGCGTCAACGCACAGGCGTAGCGAATCTTGATCTCTTCGGCGTGATTAGTCGGCGTGCGCAGGGCCATGGCGATATCGTTGGTCACCTGATCACCGGCGATCGGGATGACCCCGGTATGCCGGATCGAGCCATCGGTGAAGATGGCGATATCGGAGGTGCCGCCACCGATATCGACCATGCAGACACCGAGATCGCTCTCATCGGCGGTGATGACCGCATGACTGGACGCAAGTTGCTCCAAAATGATGCCGTCGACTGCCAAGCCGCAGCGCTGGATGCATTTTTCAATATTCTGGGCGGCGTTGACGGCGCAGGTCACGAGATGCACCTTGGCTTCGAGGCGCACCCCCGACATACCCAGTGGCTCCTTGATGCCCCCCTGGTTATCGATGACGTACTCCTGCGGCAGCACGTGTAATACCTTTTGGTCCGCGGGAATCGCGACCGCCTGAGCCGCATCGAGCACCCGATCCAGGTCTGGCGGGTAAACCTCACCGTCCTTGATCGCCACAATGCCGTGGGAGTTCATGGAACGTATATGGCTGCCGGCGATGCCCACATACACTGAATGAATCTGGCAGCCGGCCATCAGCTCGGCTTCCTCCACCGCGCGCTGAATGGCGTTAACCGTGGACTCGATGTCCACCACCACGCCTTTTTTCATTCCTCGAGAGGGGTGGGAACCGATGCCGACAATCTCGATACTGCCGTCGGTGTCGAGCTCCCCCACGACCGCAACCACCTTTGAGGTGCCGATGTCGAGCCCGACGATCATGCGTTTATCCGGTGTCGCGGCCATTACGGCCCCTCCTGCATCTGCTGTTCTGTCATGGCAACCTGATCATTGAGTTGAACGGCGGCGCCGTCGGAATACCGTAAATCGACATACGCCACGGGTAACTGAGCTAATTCGCGCTCGTAAAGACTGATAAATCGTCGGGCACGGGCGACGAAATCATCGCTGCCCAGCAGGACCTCAACGCCGTTATCGAGCGCCACGGTGTACTGACCCACCTCATCGACAGACAGCCGGTGAACACCGATATCGAGGTGTGTCAGCAGCGCCTCGAGACTGCGGTAACGCCGCATCAACGCCCTTTCACTGCCGGCCTCACCGTGCAATTGGGGAAGCTGTAAATATCCAGCACCGGGCTCCACCACAAATAAATCGCCCTCGTGATTGAGAAAGCCCCGATCGCCCCAGCGCGCGATGGGCTGCTGCTCCTTGATATGGATCACGACCGCATCCGGCCAGCGTCTGCGCACCGACGCGCGATACACCCACGGCATTGCTTCTAGATCGAAAGCCAGCGCCTCCAAATCAGCGGCGAGAAAACCATCGACCAGCTTCGGCGCGACCAGCGACTGGATGTCCTCAGGGTCGATATTGACCTGGTCGCCGGTGACGGCGATCCGCTCGACCTCCAGCGACATCAGATAGCTACTGCCTCGGGCGGCGGCCGCGGCCACCATTGCGGTAGCGAGCAAGATCAGTGCCCGGTTAAACCACAGGCCCACGGTCGAGCTGATCGACGTAGTGGCCGGTTTTGACCGCATACGCCGGGCGCCTCGCTGTGTGTTTGACTTACGACCGGTCAACGCCACACTCCTCGCTGCTCGAGACATAAATCGCCGCCAACAGCTCAGCCATCGACAACCCCGCCTGCTTTGCCGCCATGGGTACCAGACTGTGGGAAGTCATACCCGGCACCGTGTTGACTTCGAGTAACTGCCAGTCGCCATTGCGACGGCGAAGGACATCGACGCGTCCCCAAACGGAGGCGCCCGTGGCCGCAAAGGCATCGAGAGCGAGCTGGGCCAACGCCGCTTCGTCCTGCTCCGCGAGACCCGATGGACAGAAGAAGCGGGTATCCTCGGAAACGTACTTGGCTTCGAAATCGTAGAACGCCGCATCGGTTTCGATGCGAATCGATGGCAGTGCCCGATCGCCGAGGATGGCGACGGTATATTCACTCCCCTCGATATACTGCTCAGCCATCACGGCGGTACCGTAGCTCGCGGCATTGTCGTAGGCATCGGCCAATTCGCTGGCGGAGGCGGCGTGGGACATACCGATCGACGAGCCCTCGCGGGTCGGTTTGACAAATACCGGGCCGAGGGCATCGATGATGGCCTGCCACTCACTGTCACGATTGAGCAACAGGAACTCGGGCGTGGGCAGGCCGATTCCCGCCCACAGCCATTTTGTGCGCGCTTTATCCATGGTGAGCGCCGAGCCCAGCACCCCGGAACCGCTATAGGGAATACCCTCGTACTCGAGAAAACCCTGAACAGTGCCATCCTCACCACCCGGCCCATGCAGCAGGTTGAAGGCAAAATCGACGCCCTTGAGCTGTTGCTGCCAGCCGTTGTCGGCGGTATCCACCCGACGCACCTCTGCGCCGGTGGTCGCAAGCGTTGTCGCGACATTCTCGCCACTCTGGAGCGACACGCTGCGTTCAGCTGCCGTTCCGCCTAGTAATACCGCGAGGGTCTTTCCCTTGAAGACCGTCGGGCTCATAGCAAATCCTCCAACCGATCCGCGTTGGCGAGGGTTTGTGCGATACCACCGATGTTGCCGGCACCCTGGGTGAGCAGCAGGTCACCGTCGCGCAGAATATTGATCAGTACCGGGGCCAGAGCTTCGGCATCAGCGACGAAGATCGGCTCCACCGCACCGCGCTGTCGGATCGAACGGGTCAGCGCGCGGCTGTCGGCTCCGGCAATCGGCTCCTCACCGGCGGAATAGACATCCAGCAGCAGCAAGACCTCACAATCCGAGAGCACAGCGACAAAATCCTCATAGAGATCCCGGGTGCGGCTGTAGCGATGGGGCTGGTAGAGCATGACCAGCCGCCGATCGGGGCACGCCGATCGGGCCGCTGCCAGTGTTGCGGCAACCTCGGTAGGGTGATGGCCGTAATCGTCAATCAACAGGGCTTCGCCGTGCTCCCAGCGGACGGTGCCGAGGCGGCTGAAACGACGGCCCACCCCGCCGAAGCGGGCAAGCCCTGCCGCAATGGCGTCATCGGCGATACCCAGCTCGGTCGCCACCGCGACCGCCGCCGTGGCGTTGAGGGCGTTGTGCACCCCCGGCATGTTGAGCGTGAGCTCCAGGGTCTTGCACGGCTCGGGCCGGCGCACCGTCAGCAGGGTCACCATTCCATCGCCCTCAAGCGCTGTCAGCTGGAAGTCAGCGGTGTCGTCTCGTCCGTAAGACAGCACCTGCCGCGTGACGGTGGGCAGCACGGCCCGCACCCCCGGGTCATCGATGCACATCACGGCCAGCCCGTAAAAGGGGAGGTTGTGCAGGAACTCAACAAAGGCGCGTTCGTAGTTGGCGTAGTCGCCACCGTAGTGGTCCATGTGGTCGGCTTCCACGTTGGTGACCACACTCATCATTGGCAGCAAATGCAGGAACGACGCGTCGCTCTCATCGGCCTCAACCACCAGAAAGCGGCCGTCACCGAGCCGCGCATTACTGCCCCCCTGATTGAGAACGCCACCGATGACAAAGGTGGGGTCCTCGCCCGCCTCACCCAGTATCGACGCGATCAAACTGGTGGTCGTGGTCTTGCCGTGGGTGCCCGCGACGGCAATACCGTATCGATAGCGCATCAGCTCTGCCAGCATCTCTGCGCGCGGAACAATCGGAATCCTGCTCGCCTTCGCCGCCTGCAGTTCGGGGTTTGTATCGGCAATGGCACTCGAAACCACCAGCACATCGGCGCCGGCAATATTGTCACCGTCATGCCCGATATGAATCGTGCTACCGAGGCCGCGCAGCCGCTCGATGACAGGGCTATCCTGTACATCGGATCCCGCAACCCGATAGCCGAGCCGGACGAGGACCTCGGCTATACCGCTCATCCCCGAACCGCCAATGCCGACGAAGAAGATCTCGCGGATACGGCCCATGGCTGGCACTGCAAACGGCCCAGTCTCGGTCGATCGGGATTTAGGCGACATGGGCCACCTCCTCGACAACATCCGCCACGCGACGAGTGGCGGCGGCAGGACTCAGGGATCGTGCGGATACCGACATGTCCTTCAGGCGCTCGGGATGACGCAGAAACCGATTCAGTCGATCGGCCAATACCGTATCGCTGATATCGCGCTGGGGCAGCAGCTCCGCGGCGCCCACCGCACTCAACACCTCCGCATTGCGGGTCTGATGATCGTCAATCGCATGGGGTAATGGGACAAGAATGGCGGGCGTGCCCGTTGCCGCTAACTCCGAGACCGTCAAGGCACCGGCGCGGCAAATGACGAGATCTGCCCACCGATAAGCGTCGGCCATATCTTCAATAAAACGAATGACGGTGACCGCCTGCGCCAACTCTGCATACAACCCCTGGGTGGCCGCAAAGTGCGACTCGCCGCATTGATGGCGTATCGTGACGGGTGCGTCTGGCGCGCTGTCTAGCAAATTGGATACCGCGGCGGGTACGGCGTTATTGATCGGAGCACTGCCGAGGCTGCCGCCAAGCACCAGCAACCGGAGCGGCCGTTCAGGGGTGAATCGTTCCGGGTAGTGCTTTTCAGCGGTCTGCAAAAAAATACTATCGCGGACCGGATTGCCCACCACCTCAACGATTCTGGGCGCGCTGAAAGCGCCTTCGAAGCCGCAGAGAATCCGATTGGCAAACGGCGCCAGCAGGCGATTGGTGGTCCCTGCCACCGCGTTTTGCTCATGAATCACCAACGGCCTGCGCCACACTCGCATGGCAAGCCCGGCGGGGCCCGCAGCATAACCGCCCATTCCCAGAGCGGCATCCGGCTTCAGGCGAGCAACCAGTGCGAGACTGGCGATCATCGCCAGGCCCAGGCGCAGCACCCCTGAAACACGCGCGAGAATACCCTTCCCGCGCAAGCCGCGCACCGGGAGGGTGTGCAGCTCAATACCGTGCTCCGGAACCACGCGGGACTCGAGTCCGCGCTGGGTGCCCACCCAGTCGATCATCCAACCACGCAGCCGCAGCTCCTCGGCGACGGCAAGCGCGGGGTACACGTGTCCGCCGGTGCCACCAGCCATGATTAACACACGAGGGGCCGTCATGCGCGCGCCCTCCCCGCCGCTCGACGGCTTCCCGCCCGGCGTTTTTTACCAGACTGCCCACCGCTGAGGCGGTTGTTGTGCTCGATACGGAGCACAATAGCGAGCATGACGCAGCTGATGATAAGACTGCTACCGCCGTAGCTGATCAAGGGCAAGGTGAGACCCTTGGTAGGTAGCAATCCAGAGCTGACACCCATATTGACGAAGGCCTGGCCCGCGAAAATCAGACCAATGCCGTAACAGACGTAAGCCGCAAAGGCGTCATCGAGACGAATCGATGTGTACCCGATGTGCAGGATGCGGCCGACCAGTAATGCATAGACCAGAATGACGAGCGTCGAGCCCACCAGGCCCGTTTCTTCCGCCCAGATGGAAAACACAAAGTCGGTATGGGCTTCGGGCAGGTAAAACAATTTCTGGATGCTATTACCCAGGCCAACGCCCCACCACTCGCCGCGGCCGTAGGCAATCAATGACTGGATGAGCTGGAAGCCACTGCCGTAAGGATCTGCCCACGGATCGGTATAAGCGGTCAGTCGCTGTAGGCGATACGGCGCACTCACAACCATCACAACCAACGCACCCACGGCGACACCCACAAGACCAAGCACATAAATCAGGCGCGCGCCGGCGAGAAACAACATGCCAAATACCGTGCCAGTGGTGATCACGGTGGCACCGAAGTCCGGCTCGAGCAGCAACAGCAGAGCGACCATTGCAAGAATACCCACCGGCTTCGCCAACCCCTCCCAGTGACTGCGAACCGTTGCCTGGTGGCGAACCAGGAAACCCGCCAGATACAGCACCACCGCAAACTTGGCCACTTCAGAGGGCTGCACGGTGAGCGGGCCAATCGGTAGCCACCGTTGACTCCCGTTGACGTTGCGCCCAATACCGGGCAGCAACACAAGAATCAGCAGGGCGAAGCCCAGTAGTAACCACCACGGCGAGGTGCGCTGCCAGAACGTGGTGGGCACCATGTAGGCCACACCTGCGGCCGCCACCGCCAGCACCAGATAGATCGAATGCCGGATCGTATGGTGCCAGGGGTTATCGAAGTAGTGATCCCCGTATTCGATGGACGCAGAGCTGATGGCCACCAGGCCCACCGCTATCAATGTGATGGCGAGACCAGACAACAGCGGATCGGGTCGGGCTGGGCTGAAGGTGATGGCGTTCACTGCTCACCCTCCTGCAACGCCTTCACGGCCTCTTCAAAGGCAAGCCCGCGCGCCGCATATCCCGAAAACTGATCAAAGCTCGCACAGGCGGGGGACAGCAGTACGATATCCCCGGCCTTGGCTAATTCACGGCCACGGGTCACCGCTTGCTCAATAGTCTCGACGCGCTGGCACGGGACGGTAGCACCCAAGGCCAGCTCGATTTCCCGCGCCGACTCACCGACTGTCAAAACACGTCGGCACCGTTGCTCCGCTGAAGCTTGCAGCTCGGTGAAATCCTGACCCTTACCGACGCCCCCGGCGATGAGCACCACGTTGCCGTTGCCGCCCAGGCCCTCCAGCGCCGCTCGGGTCGCCCCGATATTGGTCCCCTTGCTGTCATTGATAAAGCGAATACCGTCGAGCTCGCGCACCAGAGCGCAGCGATGGGGCAAGCCGTGGAAGTGTTTCAGTCCCGGCACCAACTGCTCGTCGTCCACGCCCGCCGCACTGGCCACTGCCATTGCCGCCAGGGCGTTCGCCAGGTTGTGGCGACCAGGCAATGGCAGCTCCGTCGCCGCAGCCAGCGTGTCAAAGCCGCGACAGAGCATCACCTCGCCGTCGACCACTCGGGTACCGAATTCACGCAGGTCTGGCTCGCCGTCGCGCCACACCACGACATCCGCCTTTTCTTCCAGCAGGGGAACAGTCAGTGGATCCGCTCGATTGGCGACAACCGTACGGGCACCGCGGAAAATACGGTGTTTCGCCTGATGGTATCGAGGCATCGACCCGTGCCGATCGAGATGGTCAGCAGAGATATTGAGCACGGTGGCAACGGCAAGGCCCAGCTTTTCGCTGCGCTCGAGCTGAAAACTGGACAGCTCGAGCACATAGATATCGGCTGGATGCTCCAGCAGGTCAAGCGCTGGCGTACCCAGATTGCCGCCCACTGCCACCGCACTGCCCGACGCACGTAAGATCGCCGCAACCATCTCCGTCACCGTGGACTTGCCGTTGGAGCCCGTAATACCTATTACGGGTGCGTTGGCCTCGGCCATGAATAAATCGATGTCGCCAATCACCCGCACGCCAGCCTTCAGGGCACGATCCACCAGGGGGTGGTCCATGGCGATTCCCGGGCTCACGACCAATTCGGTCAACCCATCGACCACCACCGGGTCGAAGTCGCCAAAGAGAACCTGCTCCGCGCCGGCGGTCGCCTCGCAATGGAGCAACTCGGACTCCATCTCAGGTCGGGTATCGCAGGCTTTAAAGGGTATGCCGTTACGCTGCCAGAATCTTGCCACCGAGCAACCGGTCGCACCGAGCCCCAATATCATTCTTGATTCACTGGAGGCGATTAGAGCGGATGTCATCACGTCACTCCTCATCGCAGCTTCAGCGTTGCCAGACCGAACAGGACCAGCATTACGGTGATAATCCAGAATCGGACGATGACGCGAGGCTCGGGCCAGCCTTTGAGCTCAAAGTGATGATGGATTGGCGCCATCCGAAATACGCGCTTACCCGTCAGCTTGAAAGAAGCCACCTGAATCATGACCGACACGGTTTCCAGAACGAATATGCCGCCCATAATCAGCAATACAATTTCGTGCCGGGTGATGACCGCCATAACTCCGAGAGCCGCCCCCAGTGCCAGCGCACCCACATCACCCATAAAGACCATCGCCGGATAGGTGTTGAACCACAGGAATCCGAGGCCGGACCCCGCGATCGCACCGCAGAAAATCACCAACTCGCCGCTGCCGGCGAGGTAGGGGATATTCAGGTAATCTGAAAAATTAATGTTGCCGGTGACGTAGGCAATGGCGCCCAGGCCCGTCGCCACCATCACCGTCGGCAGGATAGCCAGACCATCCAGACCATCGGTCAGGTTGACCGCGTTACTGGAACCGACGATCACGAAATAGGAAAAGGGAACAAACAGCCACCCCATCGATAGCGCCACGTCCTTGAAGAAGGGCACATAGAGCGTCGTCTCGGCGGGGTCTACGGCAGACGCTGCTAAATAAACAGTGGCAATCACCGCGATGATCGATTGCCAGAGGTACTTCCAGCGCGCAGGGAGCCCGCGGGAATCCTTCTCCACGACCTTGCGATAGTCATCAACCCAACCGACTGCACCAAAGGCGATGGTTACCGCCAGCGTGACCCACAGGTAACGCGAACCCAGGTCGCCCCAAAGCAATGAGGCCACGGCAATTGACACGAGAATCAGCGCCCCACCCATGGTCGGCGTTCCCGCCTTTGCCAGGTGGGTCTGGGGCCCGTCGATCCTGACCGCTTGACCGATTTGCAATCGATTGAGTCGTCGGATCATCCAGGGACCCACCAGCAGCGATATCAACAGCGCTGTCCCGGCGGCAAGAATGCCTCGCAGCGTCAGGTACTGGAAAACGGCAAAGCCCGGCTCCAGCGGGATCAACTGCTCAGCCAGCCACTTCAGCATGCCGCAGCCTCCAGCTCACCCAACAGGGCATCCACCACTACTTCCAATCGAGCGCCTCGGGACCCCTTAACCAACACAGTGTCACCGCTGGTAAAATCAGGGAGTGCTGAGAGCAGCGCTGAGTTGTCGGCAAAATGCTGTGGCGAACCGCCGAAGCCCTCGGCCGCCGGCCGGGTAGCCTCGCCCACGGTGATCAGGCGATCGAGGCCAGCTTCTTTGGCACGCACACCCATTTCGCGATGGAATTCATCGGTCTTCGGTCCGAGCTCCAACATCGGGCCCAGAATCAGCGAGCGCCTGCCGGGGGTCATTGCAAGCGTATCGATCGCCGCAGCCACCGCTACAGGATTGGCGTTGTAACTGTCATCGACGATTTGCGCGCCGCTGCTGGCGCGAAGCGCTCTTCCGCGACCGCGCTCGGGGCTCACCTTTTCAAGCCCGCGCGCGATAGCGGCTGGACTCAGCCCCAGGGCGCCGGCAATGGCAATGGCTGCGAGTGCGTTATAGACCCCTGGACTGCCCGGCAGCTTCAGCGCGACATCAAAACCGTCTTCCGGTGTTTTGACCCGAAAATGAGTACCCTTGTAGCCCTCGTACTGAATGTTGATGGCACGAACATCGACACCCTTGCTCATGCCAAAGGTGCGCACCTCCGCGGGTGCCGCCATTTCGCGCCAGACGTCGGCATAGCGTTGATCTCCATTAAACACCCCGAGGTCACCGCTTCCCAGAGCAGCCAGGATTTCCCCCTTGGTCCGGGCGATAGCATCCACGCTGTCGTAATTCGCCAGATGCGCAGGCGCGGCATTGAGCAATGCGGTGATACCCGGTCTCGCGACAGCGCAGAGATGCGCGATATCTCCGGGCCTGCCCGCGCCCATCTCGACAACAGCGAACTCAATGGCGGGATCGAGTCTAAACAGCGTCAACGGAACGCCAATTTCATTGTTCTGATTACCGGATGTCGCCAGCGTGGGGCCCGCCTCCGCCAGTACCGACGCCAGCAGGGTTTTGGCGCTGGTTTTGCCGGCGCTACCGGTAATGCCGACGAGAACGCCTCGATACTGCTCACGGACCATGCCCGCAATCAGCGACAATACATCCACAGATGCCGCCACCTGCAGCTGCGGGATCTCAACAGCCACCGGCTCCTCGACAACGGCTGCCACCGCACCCCCGGCATGCGCCGCGGCGACATAATCATGGCCATCAACGCGCTCCCCGCGCAGCGCGACAAACAAGTCACCGGCGCTGACAGTGCGGCTGTCGATGGCAACACCGGAAACACGGAGGGCATCGGTGGCGCCGAGAACCTCAGCCCCGAGTCGCGTCGCAATAGCATTGAGGTCCAGCGCTTCAATCATTGGCCGCGGACCCCGCAAAAAATTCCTGGGCGACAGCACTATCGGAGAAGGGACGCCTGACACCTGCTGATTCCTGATAGTCCTCGTGCCCTTTACCGGCGATGAGGACCACATCCCCCGGGCGCGCAGCACCCAGCGCATGCATGATGGCGCCGCGCCGATCCTCGACGACCACTGCGGGACCATCAATGCCCTTCAGAATGTCATCGATAATGCGCTCAGGCGCCTCGGAACGGGGGTTATCGCTGGTCACAACAACACGATCGGCAAGGGTGGCTGCAATACGGCCCATTTGCGCGCGCTTACCGCGATCGCGATCGCCGCCACAGCCAAAAACCAGCCAGAGCTCACCGGTACAGCCGGGTCGCAGTGCTTCAATCGCGACCGCCAGCGCTTCCGGGGTATGGGCGTAGTCCACGACTACCGCCAATTCCTGCGGGCTGGCCACACGCTGCATGCGGCCCGGGACAGTCTTCAGGGTAGGCAGCAACGCCATTACCTGTTCGAAGTCGTAGCCCAGGGTCGTCGCCGCCATCACAGCCGCCACCACATTGAAGGCGTTGAAGGTCCCCGAAAGCGGCGTTTCTGCACTGGCCGTTCCGTAGGGGGCATGCAGGGTTATATTCAGTCCGCTCTGCAGTACTTCGAACTGCGCAAAGACATCCGCTTCCGCGGAGCTCATTGAAATACCGAGCGTCGGGCACGATGCCACCGTTCGAACCTCGGACGCCATAGGATCATCGGCGTTGTAGATGGCGTACTGGAGCGGATAATCGCTGAACAGTCGGAGCTTGGCGGCGAGGTAGGCGCGCTCATCCTCGTGATAATCGAGATGATCACGGGATAAATTGGTGAAGATACCGGTGCGTAGGGTGAGTCCCGCCAAACGCTCCTGCGACAGCGCGTGAGACGACGCCTCGAGCACCACGTGATCAATATCTTCCGCGTGCCAGGCGGCCAGGGTTCGATGCAGGGTAAATACGTCCGGGGTGGTGTTTACCGCGGTAGCAGCGACTGTGTTCGTCCGCGAACCGAGTGTGCCAATAGTGCCCGTCTTCACGCCCAATCCGCGCAGCAACTGGGCGGTGATGTCGGCGATCGATGTCTTGCCATTGGTCCCGGTCACGGCGACCAGCGCCATGCGCGCGCTGACGTCACCAAATCCCCGGCGGGCAATGTCGCCACAGCGGGATCGCAGAGCGGGCACCGCAATCACTTTCGGGTGCTGCTGCGCCAGCCCGTCAGCTTCGGCAAGTACAGCCGCCGCACCGGCGCGGAGTGCGTCATCAATGAAGCCGCGGCCGTCGGACTCACCGCCAGGCATGGCAACAAAGACCGCCCCCGGTGCCACCGCGCGACTGTCGAGAGTGATATCACTGATCGCGACACTTCCGAGCTCGGCGGGGACGTCGATCAGTTCCGCCAAAGACTTTACCGCCAGTGTCACGCCCCACCTCCTGCGATGGCCAGCTGCGCACCGGCATCCTGGTGCGGCGGCGAAGGGGGCACGTTGCCGAGTCGCAGTACGCCTTCGGTGATACGCGAATAAACCGGCGCCGCGGCCGAGCCGCCACCGTAGCTATCGCCCTTGGGTCGATCGATAACGACTGCGGTGACGTAGCGCGGAGCTTCGATGGGCGCAATACCGATAAAGAGCGCGACGTATTGGTCCGCGAGATACCCCGAAGCACCGACCTTGTGCACCGTGCCGGTCTTGCCGCCCACCTCAAAACCGGCAACGCGCGCCTTGCGCGCGGTGCCGTGCTCTCCGGTAACCCGATGCAATACCCGTAATACGTCATCGGCGATCTCGGGAGCGATCACCTGCTGACCTTCAGGGCGGTCGTCAGCAGTGCGCTTGAGCAGCGTCAACGGTATGCGGCGACCGCGGTTGGCAAAGACGCCGTAAGCGCTGGCTACCTGCAGCGGCGTCGCGGTTAAACCGTAACCAAATGCCAATGTGACCTTTTCGATCTCACTCCACCGGGTTCGGTCCGGCACCATCCCGGGACGCTCGCCGGGAAAGCCGACGCTGGTGGGTTCGCCGAGACCAAATCGCCGGTAAACATCGAGTACAGCCTCGTGGTCGAGTTGCTGCGCGATTTTGGTGACGCCGACCTGACTCGATTTTTCGATGACCCGTGACACGGTGATCTCACCGTAGTTTTTGGGATCGGGCAGCACTTTGCGCCCGACTCTGATCCGCCCCGGCGATGTATCGATCACGGTGTCAATGGTGAACTGGCCGCTCTCAAGCGCCGCTACCAGCGTCAGTGGTTTCATCGTCGATCCCGGCTCGAACTCGTCGGCGACCACGCGATTTCGGGCCGACTGGTAATCGAACTGGCGCGAATTCGGGTTAAACACCGGGTGATTGCTCATGGCGAGAACCTCACCCGTCCAGGCATCAATCGTTACTGCGGCACCCGCGTCAGCACCCGTCTCGATCATGGCCCGCTGCAACTCTCGGTGCTGCAGATACTGGAGCCGTAAATCAATGCTCAGCGAAACCGACTCACCGGGCTCAGGCTCGACGAGTACACCGATGTCGCGGACCGAGTCGCCGTGCAGGTCTTTAATAAATCGTTTCTTACCCGGCGTACCCGAGAGCGCACTCTGAAAAGCCAGTTCCAGCCCGGAAATACCCTGACTGTCCCGATCGGTGAGACCGACCACATGGGCCGCCACCTCCCCTGCCGGATAAAAACGTCGATACTCACGCTCACCGCTGACGCCCTTGATTCCCAATGCCAGGATCCTGCGGGCGACCGTCGGCGTTTGATGTCGAAGCAAATACATGAATTGTTTATTGCGGTATTGGTCCAGCTTTTCCCTGAGTTCCGCCTCCGCAAGACCAATGGCGCCGGCAAGCTCGGCAATTCGACTCGAGTCGCGTAATCGCTGTGGGTTGGCGACCAGCGATACCACCGGTGTACTCACCGCGAGGGGCTCCCCGCGGCGGTCGGTAATCAACCCTCGATACACGGGAATTTCGGCGCTGCGGACGGCGCGTAGATCACCCTGACGCTTGAGAAATTCGGCACCACCCTTTTCATCCAGCACCTGGAGCATAACCAGACGTGCCAGCAACAATCCGAGCAACATCGTCAGTAATGCAGCGACAATGATCAGGCGCCCGCCACCCAGATTTTGCGCGGCCGCCGGCATCAGGGCGCCACCACAAGAATATCGACCGCAGGCGGCGGTGCCATATCCAGCTGGTTTGTTGCCACTTGATAGACGCGATGGGGACTGGCCAAAGTGCTGCGCTCAATCAGCAGCCGGCTGAAATCCTCTTCGAGCGCCCAACGACCCTGCTCCAGGTGCTGTAATTGCGCATAGTACTGGCGACAGACATGCGAGGAGTACACCAGCGCCAGCGCCGACACCGTATTCACCGTGACGACCAATGCGATTCCTAAACTGCTGCGCCCGGCACCGATCACGCCAACCGCTCCGCGACTCTCATCACCGCCGAGCGCGCTCGGGGGTTATTCGCCAATTCCTCTGTAGAAGGTTTGACCGCCTTGCCCACTACCCGCAACCGGCGACCCATATCCGCATCCCGGATCGGAACTCCCCGGGGCACCGAGACGCCTCGAGACTCGTCGCGCATAAAGCGCTTGACGATCCGGTCCTCGAGGGAGTGAAAACTGATAACTACCAGCCTGCCGCCCACGTCCAGCGTATCGATTACCCGCACAAGAACCGACTCAAGATCCTCCAACTCCCGATTAATGAAGATGCGAATCGCCTGAAACACCCGCGTCGCCGGGTGCTTGTGGGGTTCCCAGCGCGGATGGGCAACCTTGACAATCTGAGCCAGTCGCCCGGTGCGCTCAATCGGCGTCTCTTCGCGGGCGTCGATAATGGCATTGGCAATCCGCGTCGCAAAACGCTCCTCGCCATAATCCCTGAACACCTGTATCAGCTCAGCCAGTGGCGCTTTATTTATCCACACCGCGGCGGTGACTCCCGACGAACTGTCCATGCGCATATCGAGCGGACCGTCGCTTTGGAAACTAAATCCCCGCTCTCCGTTATCCAGCTGCGGACTGGAAACACCAAGATCGAGAAGCACACCGGAAAACCCCTGCTCCGGGCGTTTGATGTCAGGGATGTCGGCGAAACTCCGGTGGAAGAAGCTGAAGCGGGAATCAGTAGCGGCGAGGTCCTCGGCGTGCACTGCCGCTTCAGGATCCTTGTCAAAGCCAATAAGACGGCCGGCTTCGCTGAGCGCAGCAAGCACCCGGCGACTATGCCCACCACGGCCATAGGTGCCATCAACATAGGTGCCGTCCGCGGTCGTTATCAACGCAGTCACCGCCTCCTCAAGCAATACCGATCGATGGCCCGAAGCCATCAGAGTGTGAGCGACAGCAGCTCAGCGGGCACTTCGAAGCCCGCATCCGCCGACAGTGCAGCCTCACGCTCAGCCAGCCAGAGCGATTCTGACCAGAGCTCAAATTTATTTCCCTGCCCCACCAAAACGACCTTCTTCTCAAGCCCCGCGTATTCGCGAAGCGACGGCGGTACCAGAAAGCGTCCGTTGGCATCGAGCTCGATATCGGAGGCATAACCCAGAACCAATCGCTGGAATCGCTTCACACCCGGGTTAAGGGCGGGCAACGCCTGGACCTCGGATTCAATGCGCTCCCACTCGGGCAGCGGGTAAACGGCAAGGCAGGAGGACTGGGTATCGATGGTGGCAACAATATGTCCGTCGCAGGCGGTCATCAGCACATCCCGCTGACGCGCAGGTATCGCCATGCGACCCTTGGCATCCATATTGATGTGCTGCACGCCTCTGAACATGCGCCTCGTCCCACCCCGCTTAAAAACTCACCACTATGGGACAGGAAAAACCACTTTGCCCCACTTTTCGCCACTATAGGGATA
>NZ_DS999411.1:357008-697252 GCF_000158175.1 Luminiphilus syltensis NOR5-1B
AAAGGCGCGCCCCCGATCCATCGGAGCGGGGGCGCATAGTGAGTTGGTCGATAAGCCGGGTTCTGTCTTGGACGATCATTCATCTGCGACGGGCGTCACCGCCCGCCTGAAGCGACCTACCCGAATCCGCCGAGGGTCACGGCTATTGGATTCCTATTTGGTCTTGCTCCGAGTGGGGTTTACCATCGCCACGCCTGTTGCCAGCCGCGCGGTGCGCTCTTACCGCACCTTTTCACCCTTACCGGACAATGCCCGGCGGTTTCCTTTCTGCTGCACTTTCCGTGGACTCACGTCCCCCAGGCGTTACCTGGCACTCTGACCCGTTGGAGCCCGGACTTTCCTCTGCCGCATTGCGACAGCGATCGCCTAACCAACTCGGGGCGCACTGTATACCTCATGCTCCCGGCGCTCAAGCGAGCGTCACGCTATCTGCGACTAAACCGGAAAGCGGGCAATTACTCCTTTTGCCGCAACAGCTCATCGTAGAGCGCACGGCCCCGGATACCGAAAAACTCGCCGGTGATGCTCGCCGCCTTGCGCGGGGGCAACGCCTTGGCCAACAGCGCCAGCAGGCGACGCGCCTCGGCATCAACTTCCCCCGCCGCTTCGGCGCCACTGATCAGCAATACGATCTCACCGCGCTGCTGGTTAGTATCGCTCGCCACCCACTGCGCCAACTGCGCCAGCGGCAGCCGTCGCACCGTTTCAAACGTCTTGGTCAACTCACGAACCAGGGTCGCTTCACGAGCCTCCCCGAGAATCTCACCGGCATCCTGAAGTGTCGCCAGTATGCGATGGGGCGCCTCATAAAAGACCAGCGTCGCCTCAACCGACAACAGCGCCTGTAAGCGTTTACGCCGGCCGCTCGCTTTATTGGGCAAAAAGCCCTCGAAGTGGAATCGATCCGTGGGCAATCCCCCCGCACTCAATGCCGTCACCGCTGCGCAGGGACCCGGTAACGGTACGACGGGCACATCGGCGTCCTGCGCCGCGCGAACCAGGCGATAGCCGGGATCGGATACCAGCGGCGTCCCGGCATCGGAAATCAGTGCGATTGCCGCGCCCGAGCGCATTCGATCACAGAGTTCCTGAGTGGTCTGCGCAGTGCTGTGCTCGTGATAACTGATCATTGGTGTGTCGATGTCATAGTGTCGAAGCAGCGTACCGCTATGGCGAGTGTCCTCCGCGGCAATCACATCCACGGTTTCCAATACCGACCGCGCGCGCAAACTCAGGTCTTCGAGGTTGCCAATTGGCGTTGGCACGATGTACAAACCGGACTCCATAGGCTGGTTCCCCTTATACTGCACTGATGAATACTCTTTGTTTAAGCGCCGCCCTGCGCCTACTTAAAACACCGCGAAAGTCCGTCAGCGTCTACGGCGTGCTCATCGTTCTGGTGATTGCCGGTGGCTGCTCAAGCGATCCCCGGCAACCCCAGCCCCCTATCGATCCCGGCGTCGATCCTGTCGCGCGGATTCCAGAACCCATCCCCGCCAAGCCCGAACAGGAAATCAACACCCAGGCATTGGACCGGGTTCAAAGCGTCGCCTTGGCAGAGGGTACACTGGCCGCGCGGGGAGAGCGCTGGAAATTGCTCAACCGGGGCATTGACAGTGTCAGTCTTGCCATTATTGACTCTCGACTGGCCTGGCTCGAAGGCGACATTGAGGAAGCCGAGCGCCTGATTGCCGGCTTGAATACCGATCGTCAAGGGCAGCTTCTTTTATTACGAGAGCAGGAAACCCGGGCCGCATTACAACGGGAGTGGATGGAGGCATCCCAGGCGCTGCATCGCCAAATGGAGCTGTCAGGCACCGACAGTACGGAACAACGGGATCGCCTGTTTTCCTACCTCATGCAGGTACCCAGCAACCGCTTGACAACCGTCAGCAGATCCCTGCCCCGAAACGACTGGCGCGGCTGGCTGGAATTGGTGGTGGCTTATCGCGAGGGGCATCTAGCTTTTGATGAATGGTCGCGGCGATTCCGCGGCTTTCCCGTCACACTCCGTCCACCGGCGGCACTCGATCTCTGGAGAGCGCAGCCAAGGCCGCAAAGAATCGTGATGATGCTGCCACTCAGTGGCCCCCTGCGCAGTGCCGGGGAAGCGGTTCTTGCCGGAGCTATTGAGGCGCTGTATGCGGAACATGCCGATTCGACTCAACGCCCGGCGCTATCGGTCATCGATACCACTCGCTATGCCGATGCCCGCGCGGCTTACCGCGCCGCGGAAGCGGAGGGGGCCGACATCATCGTGGGCCCTTTAACCAAGGCAAAGACAAGGGAGCTCAGTCTGCTCTCGCCGAGGAATACCCCCGTGGTGGCCCTCAACCGCCCGGAGGCAGTACCCCCAGCGGCGGCGGCGCGCTGGAGCGCACTCGCGCTGGCTCCCGAGGACGAGGCACGACAGATCGCCGAGCTTGCCTTCGCACGCGGCGCACGTCGCGCCATGATTACGGCGCCGGATACCGACTGGGGAATCCGGATGACGTCGGCTCTCACCCAGCGCTGGCGAGCGCTCGGTGGCGTGATTGCCAGCACCGCTCTCCTGGGCAATGAGGAAACGCCCTCAGAGACTATGGGTAAAGCCCTGGGCGCGCTATCCAGCGAGACTCGCATCGGGCAGCTGGAAGACGCTTTTGAAGCGCCCGTCCAGGCGCGGCCGCGACGCCGTAACGATATTGATACGGTATTCCTGCTGGCGCCATCCGCCAGTGAAGCACGGGAGCTGCGCCCGCTCCTCGTCTTCCATTTTGCAGGGGATGTGCCGGTTTACATGCCTGCAACCGTGGTGGATGGGTCACTGATACTGCCCAGCCGGGATCTCAATGACGTCAATTTTGTCGAGATTCCCGATGTCCTGGGCCGTAAGGACCTCGATCGATACACGCGGCTTCGTGCACTCGGCGGCGACGGCGTTACCTTCTGCAGTCACTGGCAGCAGGCAGAGGCCACCGACGCTGTTCTTTTTGCGGGGCGCACGGGACGGCTTAAGCGCACCGCCAACGGCGAGGTCGAAAGAGATCTGGAACCGGCCAGAATCGATGGTGCACAAGTACATCGCGCAGCACTACCCTGAGAAGCCTTACCAGAACGAGAGTAGACATGCGCTCAGAGGGCAACCAGTGGGAAATCAAGGCCGCCTCATTCCTGCGAGGGCACGGGCTTACTATCATTGTCCAAAATTTCACGTGCCCCTTCGGTGAAATAGATCTCATTGGGGATGATCAGGGAGTCATCGTGTTTGTCGAGGTTCGAAAACGAAAACGATCGCGTTTCGGTAACGCAGCGAGTTCCGTAGGACGGGCCAAGCAAAAAAAAATCATCCGCAGTGCTGCATTTTACCTGCAGCAGCATGGCGCGATGGCCGACACCCACTGTCGATTCGATGTCATCGCTTATGATGTCGGGGCAGATGATCCCGACACTCCGAAGTGGCTTCGGAGTGCGTTCAGCGCCAATGCCATGGCCCATGGATACCAGACCCAATGAACCATTACGATCAAATTGCCCGACATTTCGAATCCCACATCGGGGCATTGAGCCTGTCGGTAGACATCATCGCAGAAGTGATCGGGCATGCTGCGGACAATGCAGCCGAAGCCATATTCACCGAGCAAAAGCTGTTCAGCTGTGGCATCGGTGCCGATGGCGCCAACGCGATTCTGCTGTCCGAATTACTCCAGCGCGGCGTGTTTCGGGAGCGCCCCGCGCTTCCCGTCATCGAATTGGTTGCCAGGCACTCGGTGAACGCCAGCGATGGCGCCTCCTGGGTGAGCCATCAGCTGCAGTCGCTGGGCCAACCGGGCGATATGGCCATTATTTTTGCCAGCGGTTTGCCCGCGTCAGGTGTTCAGGAGATCAGCGGCGCGCTGGCGGCGCGGGATATTGCCGGCGTCTGGATCGGAAATTCCGGCAAGGGCATTGAACTCACATTTCCCGAGACCAGTGCCGCCACCGCACTGGCCTTGAGCAGTGCGAGCGCCATCGCGCTTGCTGAATTGATCGATATCACGGCATTTGGACCACTGGAGGGTTAGTCATGATTCGGACTTGGGGTTTGCTCGCGCTACTCTTTTCCCTTTGCCTCAGCGGTTGTGGGTCACTATTGGCTACGCTTGAAAGCGATGCCATTGAGGAGGACCCCGGTGAACGCAGCCTCGCCGCGCAGGTGCTCGATGAGAGCATTGAGACAAAAGCGATCGTGAATTTAAGGGCGGGAAACGACGGCTTTGATGACGCCCATCTGGTGATCGTCGCTTACAACGGTTTTGTTTTGCTCGCCGGGCAGGTCAGCACCCGGGCGCTCAAAGATGAGGCGCCCGATATCGTAAAAAAAATCGAGGGCGTAAGACGCATTTACAACGAGCTGACCGTTGCCAGTAACAGCGACGCCACTGACAGAGCCCACGATACCTGGCTGACCAGTCAGGTGAAGAGCGCCCTCCTTTTCAGTTCGGACACACCGTCGACCCGCATAAAGGTTGTCACTGAAGCGGATGTCGTTTACCTGATGGGCCTACTGACCGAGGAGGAAGCGGACAGGGCGGCCGCGGTGGCTGCCGATGTCGGCGGCGTTGAGCGCGTTATCAAGATGTTTGAGATTATTTACCCGCGGGCTATTTAACGACCCGCAGCGCTGGTCGCGTCCGATCGGGCTCCGGGGTCGGCGAATCGGGGGGCTCAGGTTCCGGCTCGGCATCAAACACCATGCCCTGTCCATTCTCCCGGGCATAAATTCCCATCACCGCCGCTATCGGGACAAAAATATCGAACGGCCGCCCGCCAAAGCGACCATTGAATGAAATGGCATCGTTGCCAAGCTGCAGGCTCACGACGGCCGTCGGCGAGATATTAAGAACGATCTGCCCGTCGACCACGTAGGATTCCGGGACCTCGACGTCCGTCATTGCCGCGTCAACCAGAAGGTGCGGAGTGCAATCGTTATCCACAATCCAATCGTAGATGGCGCGGATAATATAGGGTCTACTCGGCGTCACAGGGTCGCGTTAACGCAGTTCCTGTTCCTGATCGGACAGACTCTCCTGGAAAGCCTCGCGGTTGAACATACTGTCCATGTAATTCATCAGCGGCTTCGATTGCTTGCTCGGCCGAATATCCACACCCAGGGAGGGCAATCGCCAAAGAATCGGCGCAATACAGCAATCCACCAGCGTGAATTCTTCACTCATAAAAAAGGGCTTTTCGTTAAAGATAGGCGCAATTGAAACAATCCCGTCCCGCAGCTCCTTGACCGATTTTGAAACCACATTATCACTGCGGGAATTCTGGATAGCGTCCACCAGTGCGCACCAATCCCGCTCAATCCGATGCATGAGTTGGCGGCTCTCAGCGCGCGCTACCGGATAAACCGGCAGTAAGGGCGGGTGCGGAAAGCGTTCATCGAGGTACTCCATCATCACCTTGGACTCAAAAAGAACAAGGTCGCGATCGACCAGCGTCGGCATGCTGTTATAGGGGTTGAGATCGCCAAGCTCAGCGGGCGGATTACCCGAGTCAGAAGTGATCATGTCTACAGTCACGCCCTTCTCGGCAAGTACGATACGTACTCTGTGGCTATAGTGGCTTGTGTTATCCGAGAACAACGTCATCGAAGAACGTTTTGAGACCAGCCCTTGGGCATCGTCAGAGAGCTTCATGGATCAACTCCGTAAATCCACCTCTGGAGGCAGATGAAAGGGACACCCCACGAGGGATGCCCAAGCTAACTTTTGAATCAGTGAACGTCTTTCCAGTATTCACGACTCAACAGCCAGGCGAAAATAAAGAATACAGCGAGGAACAACAGCACGTAGATACCCATACGCTGACGATCCGCCTTCATCGGTTCCGCGGTGTAGGCGAGAAAATTAACCAGATCGTAGATAACACCATCAAATTCTTCAGGCGCCATAGTTCCTTCTTCAACGATCTTGAGGGTCCCACAGGGATCCGCCATCACCGCCTCGCCGCTCAGGGGATCAACGCCCTCCTGGCCCCCTGCCGCGCACTCCTGCATGCCCTGCAGCTCAAGCAGCACGTGGGGCATGCCCACATTCTCGAACACCTTGTTGTTCACCCCATAGGGCCGCTTGTCATCGCGATAAAACGTGCGCAGGTAAGTGTACAACCACTCGGGCTGACGCGCCCGGGATACCAGGGTGAGATCCGGCGGCGTCGCTCCGAACCACACCTTGGCATTGCCTTTATCCATGGTGTTATCCATCAGGGAACCGATCTTTACCGAGGGATCGAACATCAGGTTTTCTTTGTAAAGATCTTCAGGGACGCCGATATCGCGCGCCACCCGGTTGTAACGCGAATACTGCAGCGAGTGACAGCCCATGCAGTAGTTCATGTAAAGCGTTGCCCCACGTTGCAGCGAGGCATGGTCGCTGGAATCGGCTTCAAAGGGAATCGCAGGCATCGAGCCGCACTGGTACGCCGAGCTTGCACCCACGGCCTTGAGGGGCAACACGGTTAGCAGGGCGATAACAACCACGACACCAAGACTCTTCCAGATAGGCATACCACCATCCATGGTAACCCGCTCGGGCACCGGCTTGGTTTTGTCCATAGCGGACCAGATCGGCATGGCGAGGAAGAATGCGAAGTAGAAGATCGAACATATCTGAGCCAATACGGTTCGCGCCGGTGTTGGGTTCTTGACACCCAGCACACCGAGGATCAGGAAGCTGGCGACGAACAGTACCAACATCACTTTGTTGATATTGCCGCGATAGCGCCAGGAGCGCACCTTACAGCGATCGAGCCATGGCAGGGCGAAGGGGATCGCCACCGATGCGGCAAAGAAAACAAAGCCCCAGAACTTATCGGGAACCGCACGCAGCACCGAGTAGAACGGCGTGAAGTACCACACGGGAGCGATATGATCCGGCGTTTTCAGGGCGTTAGCCTCCTGGAAGTTAGCGAACTCCAGGAAATAGCCCGACATCTCCGGTGCAAAAAAGATGATGGCGCAGAAGAAGAACAGGAAGACCGCGATACCCTGGATATCGTGCACCGAGTAATACGGGTGGAACCGGATTCCATCCAGCGGCACGCCGTTGGCGTCCTTGTTCTTTTTGATGTCGACCCCATCCGGGTTATTCGAACCCACTTCGTGCAGCGCCAGAATATGCAGCACCACCAGGGCGAGCAGTACGATGGGCAGGGCCACCACGTGTAGTGCGAAGAATCGATTGAGTGTGATACCGGAAATCAGGTAGTCACCACGAATCCAGGTGACCAGGTCCTCGCCGATAACAGGGATGGCGCCAAAGAGCGAGATAATTACCTGAGCGCCCCAGTACGACATCTGACCCCATGGCAGCACATACCCAACGAACGCCTCTGCCATCAGCACAACAAAAATGAGCATGCCGAATATCCAGATCAGCTCTCTGGGCTTTTTGTAGGAACCGTAAATCAGTGCACGGAACATGTGCAGGTAAACGACAATAAAGAACGCAGAGGCACCGGTGGAATGCATGTAGCGCAGCAACCAACCGTAATCGACGTCGCGCATGATGTACTCGACCGATGCAAACGCTTCCTCCGCGCTCGGCGTGTAGTTCATCGTCAGCCAAATGCCTGTGAGCAACTGGTTGACCAGCACAAGCAGCGAGAACACACCGAAGAAATACCAGAGGTTGAAGTTTTTGGGCGCGTAGTACTCGCCCATGTGGGTGTTCCATGCCCGAGTGACGGGCAGACGCTCGTCGACCCAGCCAATAAATGACGTCAAAGCCTTTTCCACTACGCTGCCTCCGAATCTACGCCGACGACAAGAACGTTGTCGTCTTCAAATGAGTAGGGGGGAACTTCAAGATTGGTGGGCGCGGGCACACCAGAAAATACACGTCCGGCCAAATCGAACTTTGAACCGTGACAGGGACAGAAGAAGCCGCCGACCCAGCTGTCACCACCCATGTCCGCAGCACCCACTTCGGGACGGAAGGCAGGTGCGCAGCCCAGGTGGGTACACAATCCGACCACCACCAGGAACTCGGGCTTGATCGCACGACCAATGCCGGAGATGTATCCAGGCTGCTTTGAGATCGCCGAGGACGGATCCTTGAGGTTGCCATCAAGCTGTGACAACGCGTCAATTTGCTCGGGGGTGCGACGAACCACGTAAACCGGCTTGCCGCGCCACTCGACAACAACCATCTGGCCGGGCTCAATCTTGCTGATATCGGCTTTGACGGGGGCGCCCGCCGCTTTGGCTTTCTCGGAGGGATTCCAGCTACCGAGGAAGGGAACGGCTACGCCAGCAACGCCAGCAACGCCGACAGCCGAAGTCGCCGCGATCAGAAAACGGCGCCTGGTTTGAGTTGACGCCTGACTATCGGCGTTATTGCTGTTTTCGCTCATCTAAGTCGGTCTCCGGATGAGTGGAAAGACGCACAACGACCCGCGGGGCTCATTGCGCACGCACTGCTGCCAAACACATAGGCGCAGGTGCACCATTTTTGGATCGCGAAGTCTAAAGGGATGTGCGCTAATGAGCAACCCAAAGCACCGGTCAAAACCTCTACGAAACTCGCTTAACCACCTGAATTTAAGACAAAAAAAAGCCGGCACTCGCCGGCTCTCGCATTTGCAACAGTCGCTTAGCGCTTGGAGAACTGCGGACGACGTCGAGCTTTGCGCAAACCGACCTTCTTCCGCTCTACAGCGCGCGCGTCCCGGGTGACGAAACCCGCTGAACGCAAGGTGGGACGCAATGACTCATCGTAATCCATCAGGGCTCTGGTCAACCCGTGCCGAATGGCGCCGGCCTGACCAAAACTACCGCCACCAGCCACCGTCACATTGGCGTCAAACTTATCGACCAGATCAGCGGTCTCAAACGGCTGACGGACAATCATTTGGGCCACTTTTCTGCCGAAGTACTGGTCAAGCGGTCGACCATTGACGGTAATCGTACCGTTGCCTGAGGTCAGAAATACCCGCGCGGTTGATGTCTTTCGTCGACCAGTGCCGTAATACTGTGTTGATGCCATTTACCAATACTCCTTAAATAGCCAGCTGCTGAGGCTGCTGGGCGGTATGCGGGTGCTCGGGACCCGCATACACCTTTAACTTCCTGAACATTGCTCGACCAAGCGGGCTGCGCGGCAGCATGCCCTTAACAGCACGCTGGAGCACGCGCTCGGGAGCGCGATCGATCAACTTTTCGAAGCTGTAGGACTTGATACCACCCGGATAACCCGAATGGTGGTGATACATCTTGTCGGTGCGCTTGCGGCCAGTGACCCGCACTTTCTCGCAGTTAACCACGACAATGTAGTCGCCCATGTCCATGTGCGGCGTGTACTCGGGCTTGTGCTTACCCCGCAGCCGGTGAGCGATCTCCGCCGCCAGACGGCCTAGCGTCTTGTCTGCCGCGTCGACGATGAACCAATCGTTTTGAACATCGCCTGCTTTGGCGCTGTAGGTTTTCATGATCTTTGCCCTCGGGGGCCGTACTTAAAGGAGCGCGGATGTTACTGGAACCCTCCACCCATTTCAACACTCAATTGCCCTTAGGGCCGATGCTCTCTGGCGAGATACTCCTTGGATTGCATCTCCAATAGCCGCGACAGGGTGCGCTGGAATTCAAACGTCAGCCGCTGTCCCGAATACAGCGCTTCCGGGGATACCTCGGCGGTCAGAATCAGTTTCACATTGCGATCGTAAAACTCATCCACCAAATTGATAAAACGACGCATGGCATCATCGGCGGCGGAGTCCATTTGCCGCACGCCCTCGATCAGAACCGTTCCGTAAATACGCGCCAATTCGACGAAATCGCTGGCACTGCGGGGCTTGCGGCAGAGCTCGTCAAAATCAAACCACGCCATTCCCTCTACTTCATGGAGCACTTTCAGCGTTCGGTTATTGATCTCGATCTCACCGGGACGTCCCTCCGCGCCATTGGCGAGCGCCCGAAAACTATGCTCGAGGGCGGCCTGGGCCGCACTATCGAGCGGCGCATGAAAAATCTCGGCCTGCTCCAGCGTTCGCAGGCGATAGTCGACTCCGGAATCCACATTGACGATTAAAGTGTGATTTTTTATCAATTCGATGGCAGGCAAAAAGCGCGCGCGCTGTAAACCGTCCTTGTAAAGCAGATCGGGGGTGATGTTGGAGGTCGCCACCAGCGTGACGCCGCGCTCAAAAAGCGCCTCCATCAGGCCACCCAGCAGCATGGCGTCAGCGATATCGCTGACGAAGAACTCGTCAAAGCAAATAACAAGCGCCTCTGAGGCCACCCGGTCAGCGATCAGCTCTAGCGGATTCTTTTCGCCCGCCAACGCGGTGAGATCATGGTGCACCCGCTGCATAAAGCGATGGAAGTGCACCCGGAGCTTTCGCTCAAAGGGCAGGCTGTCGAAAAAGGTATCGACCAGGTAGGTCTTGCCCCGGCCCACGCCTCCCCAAAAATAAAGCCCCGTTTCTGGAGGGCGCGGTCCGCGGGTTAACCGCCACAATTTACGGGCGATGCCCTGGTCCGTTGCATCGCGTTCGACCAATCGCTGGTACAGCGCATCGAGATGGGCCACCGCGTTGGCCTGCGCCTCGTCGCGCACAAAGTCGGGTCGTTCGAGGTCCTGTAAATAGCGCTGCTTGGGGGTCAAAGCTCGTTATCCGGTCTCTGTGTCAGTCGATGTACGCGCCCGTCATCTCAGCTGATGACTCTCGATCGCGCCCGCACTCTAGCCGCGGCGTCTTCGCTTCGCAATTGATGTATGACTACGCATCCGCCCGGACAACGGGTTAAACTGCATCCTCAATCATTGTTGCCGGAGTTTTTAATGGACGTGGAACCTCTTGTAATTGCCGTAGGCGCAATTGCCCTGATACTCGGATTTCTGGCCGGTTGGAGCCTGGGTATGCGCAAGAAAAGCAGGCGTGCCGAGATTCTCGACCTTCAGCATCGACTTGAGGCTGCGATGGAGGCCAAAGCCGATTATGAAGCACAAGTCACCGAGCACTTTACAACGACGGCGCAATTGGTGACCCAGATGGCGGATAACTACCGCGCGGTGTACCACCACGTCGCCAACGGCGCCGAACGGCTGTGCGACGGATCGGTGACCCTGGCCCCGCCTTCGAGCGCTGACGGAGAAAGCCCGGAGATCCCACCAGAGAAAATTGACGTTGCGCAGCCGCTCGACTACGCCCCTCGCAAAGACGACGAGGACGGGCAACTATCCGAGCGCTTTGGCCTGGAAAAGCCTGAGCACCCGGAGGCTGGAATGCCCAGCGACAGTGATTTCGCATCCGAGGCCGATGACAAGCCGTCGGATGAGGACAAACCCAACCCCTGAGTCAATCGAGGCTAGGCGGGGCTGTCGATATCGACAAATTGGTGTTCGAGGTCAAAGGTCCGCGCCAGCCACTCACCCACCGCCTGTGCGCCGAAACGTTCAGTCGCGTGGTGGCCTGCAGCGATAAAGCCAATTCCCCGCTCCCGGGCAACATGTACCGTCTGCTCTGAAATTTCGCCGCTGACGAACAAATCGGCGCCCGCATCCGCTGCGGCGTCGATATAACCCTGGCCACCCCCGGTACACCAGGCCAGCCTATGGACCTCGCGTTCAGCGACCGACGTTACCGGCCGACCCAACTCGGTGGTGAGCCGATCCACCAGCGACTGCTGCGCACAGGGTCTCGCCAGATTACCAATAAATACGGGGAAGGTAGGATCGCCGGGGTCGAGTGGCCCCATGCTGGTAACACCGAGCGCCCTGCCCAAACCCGCGTTGTTGCCGAGCTCAGCATGACAGTCCAGCGGCAGATGATAAGCCAGCAGGTTGATGTCTGCCTGAAGCAAGGTCCGGATCCGACGCCCTTTCATGCCGGTGATACACGGGTCCTCTGAGCGCCAGAAGTAGCCGTGGTGCACCAGAATCGCGTCGGCCTGGTATTCCACCGCCGCATCAATCAAGGCCTGACATGCGGTGACGCCACTCACAAGGCGTTCAATCGACTCGCAACCCTCAACCTGCAACCCATTGGGGCAGTAATCCGCAAAGCGATCGGGGGCAAGCAGCTCACTCAGCGCCTCAACCAACCGATCTCTGGAAACAGACATCAGCAAAAATCCTCATTTAGCGGCATACTCACCTCCAGAATAACGCGGACCGCGTGGTTTACAATGCGGCGGCAGAGGAGACACCCATTGAAAGATGCCATTATCACATTTGTGTGGCCCGCTATTGCCGGGCTCATGGCTGCTTTGCTTATACTCGACCATTGGGTCCTCGAGGAGCCCCTGCTGGCACCCCACAGCAAGGGCAACTCATCGGGATACCGGGAGGCCGTTGCTTCGGCGACCCCGTCAGTTGTAAACATTTACACCGCCAAGCTGGTGTCCCAGGGTCGAACCGCGCGACTAAATGACCCGCTTTTGCGGCGCTTCCCGGAGCCGAGCACCCGCAGGCAGCGGGTTGAGCGCTCGCTCGGCTCCGGCGTCATCATGACCGCCGATGGCCACATTATCACCAATAATCACGTGATCGCTGAAGCCGATGCCATACAGGTTCTGCTCGCCGATGGCCGCTCCGCGAATGCAGCCGTCGTCGGTACCGACCCTGCCACCGATCTCGCTGTACTGAAAATTAATCTACCCGGTCTCAGTCCCATCGAGCTTACCGATTCTGATTCAATTTCTGTCGGCGACGTGGTCCTCGCGATTGGCAACCCCTATGGGTTCGGTCACTCGGTCAGCCAGGGCATTGTTTCCGGCCTCGGCCGGTACGGTTTGCAGCTATCGGACTACGAGGACTACATCCAAACCGATGCCAGCATTCACCTCGGCAATTCCGGCGGCGCACTGATTGACAACGCGGGAGGACTCGTCGGGATCAATACGCTGATTTACACCGCGGGGAGTGGATCGGAGGTTTCGAGCGGCATAGGGATTAACCTGGCCACCCCCAGTAATCTTGCGAGCTTTGTACTGGAGGACATGATTCGCTACGGCCGTGTCATACGCGGCTGGCTGGGGGTTAGTGTGGAGCTGCTACTGGGGCGCGATGAAACCGGACGCCAGGCTCAGTTTCTGGTGGTATCGTCGCTTTCCGAAGGAGGGCCTGCGGAGCGCGCCGGCATCCGCCTTGGCGATATCATCGTTTCCATCAATGGTGACCCCGTAACGGACGGTCGTGTCGCCATGCATCGAATTGCGCGACTGCGACCGGGAGAGCAGGTTGCTGTGGGTATTAAACGCGGCGAGAATGCGTTTGAAATCAGCGCCGTAGTGGGCACCCGGGAGCTGCCGAGCTAAGCGTCTTACTCACCGCGTAATTCAGCGCTGCGCGCATGAGCAGTCAGGGACTCTCCCCGGGCGAGGACCGAGGCGACTTTGCCGAGCGCCGCCGACCCCTGTTCGGAGCAGTGAATGACCGAACTCCGCTTCTGGAAGTCATAGACACCCAACGGCGAGGAGAAGCGCGCCGTATTCGATGTCGGCAGAACGTGATTAGGGCCCGCGCAATAGTCTCCCAGCGCCTCGGAGGTCATCGGACCGACAAAAATAGCCCCGGCGACATCAATTCGATCAACCAGTTGCTCTGCATCCCGGGTCGCAAGCTCAAGGTGCTCAGGGCCTATGCGATTCGACAACATAATTGCCGCATCGATGTCTGCAACCTGAATCAGCGCGCCACGATTTCCCAGTGATTCACGAATAATGTCGGCGCGCTCCATATCCGGTAGCGCCGCCGCTATCGCGGCTTCCACCGCATCCAGATACGCGGCATCGGTGCCAAGAAGGATCGCCTGCGCCTGCTCATCGTGTTCCGCCTGCGAGAACAGGTCCATGGCCATCCAGGCAGGGTCGACACTGCCATCGGCGATAATCAGAATCTCCGAGGGACCGGCGACCATATCGATACCGACGGCGCCAAAGACCTGCCGCTTGGCCTCCGCGACAAAGCGATTGCCCGGCCCTACGATTTTGTCGACCCTCGGCACGGTTTCCGTGCCATAGGCCATAGCAGCGATCGCCTGGGCACCACCGATCGTCACCACACGACTGACCCCGGCAATGGCTGCGGCCGCCAATACGAGATCATTGAGGTTTCCCTCCGGGGCCGGAACCACCAAGGCGATTTCATGAACCCCGGCCACTGTGGCGGGGATCACATTCATCAGTACCGAAGACGGATAACTGGCTTTCCCACCGGGCACATAGACCCCCGCGCGCGCCAGCGGCGTTACGCGCTGTCCCAGCTGGTTGCCATAGTCGTCAGTAAAAGACCAGCTCGCGGATAACTGGTGCTGGTGATAATCCCGGATACGTTCCGCGGCCATCTCCAGTGCGTCGCGGTCAATGGGGTCGATTCTGGCCAGTGCCGCCTGAAGGGCCGCTCCGTCCAGAACCAGGTCGTCCATGCGCTCGACGGCACGTCGATCAAATTTCCGGGTGTACTCCACCAGAGCCGCATCACCCCGGCTTCGCACCTCGCTGATAATGTCGGCGACGACGCCGACCAGCGTCGGGTCGCGCTCATCGGCATGGGACGTTAGCGCCTGAAATTGTGCCTCAAACTGAGCGTCATCGGCCTTCAGACGGTTAATCAACCCGCTCATGCCGCGACACCCTGCTCAACCGCCCCCCGAAGTGCCTTGACCAGGGCGTCGATGCTGGAATGCCGGGTTCGCATGGCCGCCTTGTTAACAACGAGGCGCGAACTCACATCGGCGATATGCTCGAGCGGCACCATGCCATTGGCCCTCAAGGTGTTACCCGTATCGACAATATCGACAATTTCATCGGCCAGATTCATCAGGGGCGCAAGCTCCATGGCGCCGTAAAGCTTGATCAGTTCCGCTTGTATACCTTTGTTGGCGTAGTGTCGGCGCGCCAGATTGACGAATTTACTCGCGACCCGCAGCCGGGGGCGCGAGCGCGGTGCATCGGGAAATCCCGCCGTCATCAACCGACATCGGGATATCCCAAGATCGAGGGGCTCGTAGAGGCCCTCGCTGCCAAACTCGAGCAGCATATCCTTACCCACAACACCCACATCGGCCGCGCCATGACGCACATAAGTGGGTACGTCCGAGCCCCGCAAGATAACCAGCCTGAGATCGGGCCGGTTCGTCTCGAAAATGAGCTTGCGACTGCTGTGCACGTCCTCGAGCGGCTCGATACCCGCCGCTGCCAATAACGGCAGCGTCTCCTTCAGAATACGGCCCTTGGTCAGTGCCATAACCAGCGGTTGCGTCATTGCCATGCTGTTCTCCGCAAGCTCAGCCGGACACGCGACGAATGTCGGCGCCCAGAGACTGCAGTTTCTCCTCAATACACTCATAACCGCGATCAATATGATAGATGCGGTCAACCCGGGTCTCACCCTCGGCAACCAGGCCTGCGATCACCAGACTCGCCGAGGCACGCAGGTCCGATGCCATCACCGGCGCACCCTTCAATGACTCGCGACCCGCGATTATCGCCATATTCCCCTCTATGGAGATATCGGCTCCCATCCGGTTCATTTCGTGGGTTTGAATAAGTCGATTTTCAAACACGGTCTCGGTGACTCTTCCCGTACCCTCGGCGATCGCGTTCAGCGCTGTGAATTGCGCCTGCATATCCGTAGGGAAACCCGGGTACGGTGCCGTGGTGATCGCCACAGAACGCGGTCGCCGACCTTCCATATCCGCTTCGATCCAATCTTCACCCACATTAACTGTGGCACCCGCTTCGCGAAGCTTGTCGAGCACGATATCGAGATGATGGGGGTTAGCACCGTCAAGTCGAACGCTGCCACCGGTGGCTACAGCAGCCACGAGATAAGTACCGGCTTCGATGCGATCCGGCATGACCCGGTACTCACAGCCGTGTAACTCGGATACACCGCGGACCGTAATCGTCGAGCTACCCGCGCCCTCGATATCGGCACCCATGGCAATCAAGCAGCGGGCCAGATCGACCACTTCGGGTTCCCGCGCCGCGTTACGCAACACCGTGGTGCCCTCGGCCAGTGACGCCGCCATGAGGAGGTTCTCAGTCCCACCAACGGTTACAGTTTCCAGGGTGATATCGGCGCCCTGCAGTCGGCCATCAATCGACGCGTTGATATAGCCATCCTCAATCGAGATGGTTGCACCCATCGCCTCCAGACCCTTAAGGTGGAGATCCACCGGGCGGCTGCCGATGGCGCATCCACCGGGAAACGAAACCCGCGCCTGACCAAAGCGCGCCACCAGCGGGCCCAGCACCAGGATAGAGGCACGCATGGTTTTCACCAGCTCGTAAGGCGCAACGACACTATCGACGCCTGTGCCGTCGACTTCAATACTCAATCGCTCATCAACCGTCAGCCGCGCACCCAGACAGCCGAGTAACTCGATCATCGTGGTGATGTCGTGGAGATGCGGAAGATTGCTCAGCCTCACAGTTGATGGCGTCAGCAGCGTTGCGGCAAGAATAGGTAGCGCCGCGTTCTTTGCGCCAGAAACCTTTAGCCGGCCACTGAGCCGGTGACCGCCACGAATGGCAAGGCTGTCCACCTAACCGGCATCCCGCTCTGAGGGAGTCAACGCTTTGATATTGACCGCATGTATCGTGCCCTGGGCAATCACTGGCGCGAGGGGTGCATACACCCGCTGCTGGCGCGCAACCGGACGCACCCCCTCAAAAGCAGCGGAAACCACAGTTACGGTGTAGTGGCCACCATCCAGGTCGACCCGGACCTCGCCATCGGGGAAAGCCGTCGCAACCAGTGCCTGTACTTCGTTCGCTTCCATGGTCAGGCCTCCTCACCAGCGTCATCGAACGCCACTGTATTCCACGCGTCGATAACCGCATCAATATCACCGTCCTCCGCCTTGACGGCGGCTTCGAACTGACCACGGTAAATCTCTCCGAGGTTGATGTTCTCGATAATCATATTTCGCAAGCGCCACTGCCCATCCCGATACTGCCCCATCTGGTATTTGAGGGTGTAAACGCGGCTGTCGTCGGCGCGAACCAGCTGCGTAACCGAGGCGACACGGACACTGTCCGGGGAAAGCTCCACATCCTTTAGTTCTACGTCGGATCCGCCAAAAGCAAGCAGGCCTTTGCTGTACGTAGTGATCAGGCCGTCTCGAACCACACCGGTAAATCGATCGAGTTGTGCCCGCAGGTTTTCCTGACCCGCCTTGTCCAGACTGCGAAAGCGTTCAGAACTCGCGTAGCTGCCCATAATGCCGCGGGCAAATCCGCGAAAATCGACCACTTTATCGAGTTCAGCACCGACCTCGGCGTAGTAACGCTCAGGATCGGTATCGAAATACTCGGGCGCCTCAGCGACTGCCGCCATAATGTGATCGGTCGCCGCTTTGACAACAGCTCCCGGCCCTGGTGCGGCCATCTCTTCGGCCACCAGCAGCGGCGCCAGCGACACGCCTACCAACATCACGACGCCGCGGATCACGCGCCCGAAGGCAGCGGACATGTTAACTACTCTCATTGTTTTCTCCGATTCTTACCAAGGTGGGTTACACTTCGCGGCAACCCCATCCATGCCGGGCGCGCAGTCACTGCGGGCGGGTTAAAGCGGGCCCCGGGTTGCCAATGATACCCGATCCGCTGACCTGACGCCGACAACAGCGCCCTGCTTCTGAAGACAACGACCTCACAGCGAAGTTTCCATGCTGCTCAACTTCATCGTCATCACCGTCGGATTGGCCACACTGCTGTGGAGCGCCGATCGTTTTGTCGAGGGTTCGGCGACCATCGCTCGCAGCATGGGCATGCCCCCGATACTCATCGGCATGACCATCGTCTCCATCGGCACATCGGCCCCCGAGATTCTGGTATCACTGATGGCATCGATCACCGGATCCGGCGATCTGGCGGTTGGCAATGCCTTTGGCTCCAATATCGCCAACATTGGTCTCGTGCTCGGCATTACCCTACTGATTTCACCCTTCACGGTGGGCCGAACCACCGCGACCAAGGACCTGCCTCTGCTGCTGCTGACCATTATTACCTGCGGCTTTTTACTGCGCGATGGCGTCCTCTCACTACTCGACTCGCTGGTATTGACGGTCGGACTGGTTATCTTTTTCGCCCGCCTGTCGGCCCATCTCAAGCACCCGGATATCAACGACCAACAACCGGATATTCCGCAACTGCCCCTGGCAAAAGCGTGGTGGCTCTTTTTGATCGGCACAACACTCCTGATCGCCTCCTCCCGCGCGCTGGTGTGGTCAGCATCCAATATCGCAGCAGCATTTGGCGTATCGGAGCTGGTCATCGGACTGACCATCGTCGCCATTGGTACCAGCCTGCCCGAACTGGCGGCCTCCGTCGTGAGCGCCCGGCGCGGTCATGCCGATATCGCCATTGGCGCCGTCGTGGGGTCCAATATGTTCAATCTTGTGGTGGTCTTGGCCATACCGGGCTTCTTCGGTAATTTGACCATCAGCACCGCCGCGCTCGGCCGCGATTTGGGTACGGTTCTGATCAGCACATTATTACTGACCCTGTTCGTGTTTCTGGGCTGGAATCGAACCAGCCACAGGGGCCACCTGGGGCGGAGCGCGGGCATCGCTTTTCTGGCACTCTATGCCCTCTACACCGGGTGGCTGTTTGCACAGCCCAATTTAGGTAGTTGAGCCACTGTGATGTTCGATGATGATCAGCTAGTAGCGTCGGCAAAGCGTACCATTACCATGGAGCAGAGTGCCGTTGGCGCGCTCGTGGAGCATGTGGGAGACACCTTCGCACACGCCTGCCGGGCTTTGCTGCGTACTGAAGGTCGTGTTGTGGTTACCGGTATGGGTAAGTCCGGCCACATCGCCAACAAAATCGCAGCCACCCTGGCATCGACGGGCACCCCCGCCTTTTACGTTCATCCAGCAGAGGCCTCCCACGGGGATATGGGCATGATTACGGCACGGGATGCGGTAATCGCCTTGTCCAATAGTGGCACCACCCCTGAAGTACTGACCCTCTTACCCCTACTCAAGCGTCTCAACGTTACTCTGGTCGCAATGACCGGCGCAGCCGGATCGGCGCTGGCGGAAGCCGCCGATTTTCATTTGTATGCGGGCGCTGAAACAGAGGCATGCCCACTCGACCTGGCACCCACATCCAGTACGACCGCCGCGTTGGTGCTTGGCGATGCCCTGGCGATTGCATTGCTCGAAGCCCGCGGCTTCACCGCTGATGACTTCGCCTTTTCCCACCCCGGTGGCGCATTGGGTAGAAAGCTGTTGCTGAAGGTCGAAGACGTCATGTCCGCAGCCGGTGATGTACCGCGGGTGGCGCCCGGGGCGACGCTGGCCGAGGCTTTGATGGAGATCACCGCGAAAGGACTTGGTATGACAACCGTAACCGACAGCACCGGTCGGCTTCTCGGTATCTTTACCGATGGCGATCTGCGTCGGGCGCTCGAGGCGCGGCCGGACATCAACCAGACGCCCATAGACAGCCTGATGTCCACGGGTGGCATTACCGTTACCGAAGGCACCCTCGCCGCCGAAGCTCTGGGAATGATGGAAGAGCACCGCATCAGCGCACTGGTAGTCACCGACCGTAACGGTGCGGTCATTGGCGTGGTGCATCTGTTGGCACTGCTGCGCGCGGGGCTTGCCTGATGGATACCCTCGCGCTCTCCGCAAAGGCACAGCCGATTCGATTTTTAGCGTTGGATGTCGATGGCGTCCTCACCGATGGCGCTGTGATCTACGACAATTCCGGAGAGGAGCTCAAAGCCTTCAATATCAAAGATGGGCTCGGTATCAAACTGGCGCAGCGTGCGGGTATCGAGGTCGCCATCATCACCGGACGCCAGTCAATGCTCCTCGAGCGCCGGGCGCAGGAACTGGGCATCACCACGCTCATTCAGGGACGTGAAGACAAGCTCGCTGTTTTGCGTGACTTGCTCGACGAACGTGAACTATCGCCTGAGCAAGCCGCGTACATGGGCGATGATCTTCCTGATCTTGCCGCCATCATGAGCGTGGCCGTCGGCGCCTGTCCATCGGATGCAACGGCCGAAGTCCTGCAGGCCGCCGACTGGGTAAGCCATAAGCCCGGCGGATCCGGTGCCGTTCGCGAGCTCATCGAGATGTTACTCATCGCGCAGGGGCGCTGGGACGGATTAATCGAGCGCTTCAGGCCATGAGAAAGCGGTTCTCAACCCTGTCAGCGATTATTGGCATCGGCTTGATATGGCTCACTATCGAATCAACTGAAATTACATGGGAAAAGCAACCTGAGCCCGTCAATCCGCCAACCGAATCGTATTTTGAGGGGCTGGACCAATGGCGCTTTGGCGTCGATGGGACACCTGAACAGCAGGTCGTCATCACCAGTGGCAGCCGCCCGGTTGGAAGACCGGTTCGTTTCAAGGGACTGTCCTTCCTGGGCAGCGACAACAAGGGCCGGTATTGGGATATTCGGGCGGGCCGTGGCGTCCATAAAATCATCGACGATGAACTCCGACTTTTTGACGGTGTCGAAATCAGGGTCCCTGGAGGGGGCGCGGTACTGACTACGCCAAAGCTGATGCTTGAGCCGGGAAACCAGAAGGCCTATAACAACTCGCCTGTAGAACTCGTTACTGAGACCAGTGTCACCACGGCGCGCGGTCTGGAGATCGACCTGTATGAAACAACGGCGAAGTTCCTCGCCAATGTCGAGACGATTTATGAGGGTTGAGGCGACGGTACAAAAGTGCATCGGACAGCGATTTATTCCGGCGCTACTTACTCTGCTTGTCCTTGGCACGGTTGCACCACCGATCGCAGCGCTCAAGGATGATCGCGAACAGCCCATTAAGATATCGGCCGATTCAGCGGAGCGTGACGAGCGCAGTCAGCGCACCCAGTACATTGGCAGTGTGGAGTTGGTTCAGGGCTCACTGCACATCAAGGCGGATCGATTAACCGTGTTTCACGACAAGGCCAACGCCGATCGTATTATTGCTGTTGGCGATCCGGCGACACTGACCCAATTGCCTGCTGTGGGCGACCCGCCCATCGAGGCGGAGGCGGGTAAAATTGAATATATCCGGAGCGAGGATCTGATCAAGCTGACGCAAACCGCACGTATTGAGCAGGACGGTGCCGTCGTCACCGGTGATTCGATTGACTATCTCATCACCGAACAACGAGTGCTTGCGCGCGCGGGTGAGCGTATCGAGGGTGGGCAACGCGTCGAAGTCACTATTCCACCGCAGGTAACCACGCCTGCACCTGCGAAGCCGGCAACTCCGGAGCGCCCACTTCCCGAGCCGGCAGTGCCCGAAACGGCCGAGCCAATCTCGCCGCCCGCCGATGACACGGATCCGTCAGAGTGAACTCCGCTTCAGAACTGCAGGTTAAAAATCTGGCCAAGTCCTTTCGCGGCCGAAAAGTGGTTAGTGACGTCTCACTGAGTGTGGGTTCAGGCCAGGTAGTGGGCCTGCTGGGCCCCAATGGCGCCGGCAAAACCACTTGCTTTTATATGATTGTTGGCCTGATTGATGCCGACCATGGCCGTATTTTTCTCAATGGCAATGACATCACCGGCATGGCGATTCACCAGCGTGCGAGAGCGGGGTTGGGTTATCTTCCCCAGGAAGCCTCGATCTTCAGGCGCATGACCGTCAGAGACAATATCCTGGCCATACTGGAGACGCGCAAAGAACTGTCAAAGTCCGAGCGTAAAACCGTCTGCAACGCGCTGCTCGAGGAGTTCCACATCGGGCATCTCGACAGCGCGCTGGGCCAGGCGCTGTCCGGCGGAGAACGCCGTCGGGTCGAGATCGCCCGCGCATTGGCCACTGACCCTGCCTTCATTCTGCTCGATGAACCCTTTGCCGGCGTCGACCCCATATCGATTAGTGATATCAAAGGCGTTATCAGCCACCTCAAGGAGAGAGGTATCGGGGTTCTGATTACCGATCACAACGTTCGCGAGACCCTCGATATTTGTGAGCGCGCCTATATCGTCGGCGAAGGCAAGGTCCTGGCCAGCGGCACGCCGGATCATGTGCTCAATGATGCGCAGGTGCGGGCCGTATACCTCGGTGACAGCTTCCGTCTTTAACCGGTTCAGGGGCGACACAAGCAGCGCACCTGACACGGCTTAAGCAAATTTCGAGCCAATGTTTGCTGGAAAGCACCGCCGGGGCTAAACTCAGGCTTTCAGCCACTCTGAAGCCCATGAAACAATCCCTGCAACTCAAGCTAGGTCAGTCACTGACACTGACCCCCCAGCTACAGCAAGCCATAAAGCTGCTGCAGTTGAGCACGCTTGATTTACAGCAGGCCATTGAGGAGACGCTGGAGAGTAACCCCCTGCTGGAGCGGGAGGAAGAGGCCGCGCTGGAGCAAGCCGCCGACGACGACGGCAACGCGCCTGGTGAGAACGCGGTTGACTTCAGTGAACCAGAGAGCAACACCGCTCCCGACTCATCAGATGATTTACCCGTCGATACCCGCTGGGAGGATTTGATTCCCAGCTCGGCACCTACAAGCTCGGGTCCGTCCGGTGATGACTACAATTTTGACGATCGCGATTCAAACCCAGACTCGCTGCAGACCCAGTTGCAATGGCAACTTAACCTCACCCGATTTTCAGATACCGATCACGCCATCGCGCTGGCGCTAATCGACTCGGTCGACAGCGATGGCCGCCTGACGCAAACACCCGATGAAATAAGGATCGCTCTCGACGACCCCGACATCGAGCTCGACGAGGTGGTTGCGGTACTGCACCGTCTGCAACATTTCGAACCCACCGGGGTTTTCGCTCAGGATCTGCGCGAGTGTCTACTCATTCAGCTGCGTCAAATGCCTCTGGATACGCCTTACCGGGAAACTGCGGGCGCACTGGTCAGTAGGTACCTCGATCAGCTCGCCAGCGGCTCAGATATCCGCTCGCTCGCGCGCCGGTTGCGCTGCGACGAAGACACCGTGTCGGGCGCAGTAGCACTCATTCGATCGCTGGATCCGACACCGGGCGCGTCGCTCAATAGCGAGGATACCGAATACATCGTTCCTGATGTTTTTGTCCGAAAAGTAAACGGTCATTGGCGCGTCGAACTCAATCCCGACATTGCTCCAAAACTTTGCATTAACAACCAATACACCAAACTGATGGAAAAAGGCCACTCTGACGGCGATCGCTCCTTCGTAAAAGATAATCTTCAGGAGGCGCGCTGGTTCATGAAGAGCTTGCAGAGCCGCAATGAGACGCTTCTCAAGGTGGGGAGCAAGATCGTGGAGCATCAGCGTCAGTTCCTTGAGGTGGGTGAGGAGGCAATGCGACCGCTGGTACTGTCCGAAATCGCCAGCCAAATTGGCATGCACGAATCCACGGTTTCCCGAGCGACCACGCGTAAGTACATGCACACTCCCCGCGGCGTCTTCGAACTTAAATACTTTTTCTCCAGCCACGTGGCTAACGTCGGTGGCGGGGAGACGTCCTCCACTGCGATCAAAGCCCTTATCCGGAAGTTGGTTCAGGGCGAAGACCAGCGCAAACCGCTAAGCGACAGCAAACTGTGTACACTATTGGAGCAGCAAGGCGTGACGGTGGCACGCCGCACGGTGGCTAAATACCGCGAACAACTGAACATCGCTCCGTCGAATGAACGGAAGCGTCTGATTTAAACGGCAGGATCAGATTCAAATAAGGAGAACAGCGATGCAATTAACCGTCAGCGGGCACCACATCGACGTTACGGACGCCCTTCGAAACCACGTATCAGAAAAATTTGACAAGCTCCAGCGCCACATCGATCACATCAACAATATTGACGTCAAACTGGTCATCGATGGCCATGTCCACAAAGCAGAGGCCAATCTGCATATTTCAGGCGCCGACCTCTTCGCTGCGGTGGAGTCAGAAGATATGTACGCCGCCATAGACGCGCTTGCTGACAAGCTCGATCGCCAAATCATCAAGCACAAGGAAAAACATCGGGGCCATTGAACCATGACTAGGCTTGTCAACCTGCTGTCACCCGCTCGTGTCATGTGGCGTGTCGAGGTCTCGAGTAAAAAAAGGATTTTTGAGTTGGCCGCCGAGCAGATTGCCGAGGTCGAACCTGACCTCAGCGACGATGATATCTACACCCAGTTGCTTGCACGAGAAAAACTGGGCACCACCGGTCTCGGTCAAGGGGTCGCCATACCGCATTGTCGCGTGGAAGGCTGTGCGCAGCCGCTGGGCTGCCTGATTACACTCGATCAGGCTATCCCCTTCGATGCCCCCGACAATGTACCCGTTGATCTGCTTTTCGTACTGCTGGTACCGCTTGAGGCAACCCAGGAGCACCTCGATATTCTCGCAGAGCTCGCCGGGCGCTTTTCTGACCCGGCCTACTGCAGCGCCTTGCGTAACGCCCATTCCAGCGCAGACCTGCTCGATTCCGCCGTTCACTCCGAGGCTGCCTAGCCATGGAGCTGGTGATCATCAGCGGGCGCTCGGGATCGGGAAAATCCACCGCGCTGCACCAGCTGGAAGATATCGGCTATTACTGTGTCGATAATCTTCCGGCGGGGTTGCTGCAGCATCTCACCCGTGAAATGCTGGGTGGAAATTACACCGGCTACCGTGGCATAGCGGTCTGTATCGATGCGCGCAATAGCCGCAGCGACCTGGGCCAGATCGACAACGTACTGTCGCAGCTTTCGACCGATATCTCACGACAGATCGTGTTCCTCGACGCGGATGAATCGGTTTTGATCAAGCGCTTCAGCGAGACTCGACGCAAGCATCCGCTGAGCGATGCAGACCACTCGCTGGCAGAGTCGATCGCCAGTGAGCGCGAACTTCTGGAGCCCCTCGCAGCGGCCGCCGATCTGACCATTGATACCACGGAATCGAATATCTACGACCTTCGGGCCGTCATTACGTCGCGACTGGGCCAGGTCGAGGATAATGAGCTGTCGTTGCTCATCGAATCCTTTGGCTTCAAACGCGGCGTTCCAGCCGACGCCGATCTTATGTTCGATGCCAGATTACTGGTTAACCCACACTGGAAATCAGAGCTGCGTCCGTTCACGGGTCGAGATTCCGAAGTCGCCGAATTTTTACAGCAACATTCCGAGACCGATCGATTTGTTGCGGACATCGTCGACTTCCTGTCGCGTTGGCTACCCCACTATGAAGCGAGTCAACGACGTTACATGACTGTGGCCATTGGCTGTACCGGAGGCCAACACCGCTCGGTCTTTGTAGCCGAGCAGGTCCATCGCACACTGTCCAGGGATCATCCGAAAATCCAGTTGCGACACCGCGACTTGACGGAGATTACCCGGCCATGATTGAGACCGAAATTGAAATCATTAACAAACTGGGTCTGCACGCACGTGCGGCTGCCAAGCTGGTGGATTGCGCCGCGCATTATTCTTCGCGGGTAATGATCGGCAATTCAGATAAAATGGTCGACGCAAAATCCATCATGTCAGTGATGATGCTGGCAGCGGGCAAAGGCACGCGCCTGCAACTTCATGTCGATGGGCGGGACGAGGATGCGGCTGCCGCAGCGATTATCGAACTCATCGCCGATCGCTTCACCGAGGCCGAGTAGCCACTGACCGTTACATTGGCGCCCCAGCTGCCAGAGGTTTAACAATCACATTCAAACGTGAGGGGATTCGCTTTGAACACCGCAGCAGGGTCACAAAAGCAGCTTGATCGGTTAGATCGCGCCCTTTCTGCGGGAACCCTCGGCGATGTCGCAAACCTGATGGGAGAGCTCTCCCCCGGTGATATCGCCCACCTGATCAGCTCATCACCACCACCCTTCCGGCATGTGTTGTGGCAGCTTCTCGAGCCAGAACAAGAGGCCGATGTCCTCAATGAGCTGCCCGACGAACTGCGCAACGTCTTCCTTGAGGAAATGCAGCCGGAAGCCCTCGCCGATATTGTCGGCAAGCTCGATGACGATGACGTTGCGGACATTCTTCAGGAGCTCCCCGACGCCCTGACCAATCAGGTGCTCGAGGTCATGGATGAGCAGGACCGCGCACGGATCGAGACCGTGCTCGGTTATTCAGACGATGTGGCTGGCGGCCTCATGAGTACCGACACCATCACGGTGCGCGCCGATATGAAACTCGAGGTCGTCCTGCGTTATCTGCGTCGACATGCTGTGCTGCCTGAAAATACCGACGCTGTGATTGTGGTGAATCGGAAAGATCAATACGTGGGGCTTCTACCGGTCAGAACCCTCTTGGTTTCCGACCCTGGAGTCTCGGTCAGGGAGATGATGGACACCACACGAGATCCCATCCCGGCGATGCTGCCGGCTACGGAAGTCGCTCGGCGATTCGAACGTAATGACTGGATTTCGGCTCCGGTCATCGATGATGACGGCGCACTGCTCGGTCGAATCACTATTGATGATATCGTCGATGTCATTCGCGAAGAGGCGGACCATTCGCTAACCTCCCTGGCTCGCATCGGGGAAGAAGATACCTTCTCCACCGTACTTCATACGGCGCCAAGGCGCGCCATTTGGCTCGGTATTAATCTGCTGACTGCCTTTATTGCCTCATCGGTGATCAATCTGTTCCAGGGCACCATCGAGAAAGTGGTCGCGCTTGCGGTGCTAATGCCCATTGTTGCCTCAATGGGAGGTATTGCCGGCACCCAGTCACTCACGGTTTTGGTGCGAGGGATGGCCATGGGTCATATCAACAAGCGTAACGAAGGCTGGCTGATTGGTCGCGAGGCAATGGTGGGGGTTCTCAATGGTGTGCTCTGGGCATCGGTGGTCGCGGTCGCCGCATCACTCTGGTTTGACGACTGGACTCTCGGCTTTGTCATTGCCGCCGCATTGATCATCAATTTGATCACCGCTGGCGTGACCGGCGCTGTACTGCCGTTAATACTGCAGCGCCTGAGTATCGATCCGGCACTGGCTGGGGGCGTGGTACTGACGACCGTTACCGATGTCGTTGGGTTCCTGTCTTTTCTCGGCCTTGCCACACTTTTTTACATGTAACCCGAACTATGAATACAGCACCCGATTCATCCGCCGAACACGATCCAGAAGATCTCACTCCCAGTAAAAGTGCGCGCAAGCGGGAGATGCACGCCTTGCAGGCCATCGGGACCCGGTTGGTGGCCCTGTCCGACAATGAGCTGGCGACCATCCCCATCGAGGACGAGACATTGCGCGAGGCTATCGATCTGGCACGGCGTCTCAATGCCCGCGGCGGGCTGCGCCGGCAAATGCAATTTATCGGCAAGCTGATGCGCACCATTGACCCTCAACCCATAGAAGATGCGCTGCAGGCCCTGGACGGCAAACATCAGGCAACGGCCGCACAGTTTCATCGCCTGGAAGCACTGCGCGATGGATTGATCGAAAGCGGCGACGGCGGAATCAACGCGGTGCTGGCCGCGCTTCCCCAGGCTGAACCCAGCCAGCTGCGACAGCTGCTGCGCCAGCACCGCAAATGTCTGGCGGCGGGAAAGCCCTCAGCCGTGCCCAGGAAGCTGTTTCGCTATCTGAAATCACTGGACGAGATCAGCAACGACTACTGAGTCGTTTCGACTTCGGGGGCTTCCTGTTCACGCGAGCGCGTCTTCGTGCTGGTGGCGTCAAACAAACGCTCAAATTTCACAATGGGCTCGTCGAGACTGCCTTCCACCGAATAAATGCCACTGGTCAGTTGCTTTACCTGATCCTCAAAGACTTTGCTGATCAAAAATGCTCCTGCCGCTATGGGCAAACCGCCGGCAAGGGCCGCCACCCAGGGAATATTGTCCGCCAGCGGGAGCGTGACGATCAGTTCCCCGTCGATGGTCTCCTGAATCAGGTCAATATCGCTATCAAATTTGAAATCGCCACCCGACCCCACCAGCGTCAATTCAGAAACATCGAGCTGCCCCCCGCCGATAGTCATCGCGCCTGTTGCCGAATCAAAGGTCAAACCGGGGTCAAATAACTGGGTAATATCCGCGCGCGCCAGCAATCCCGAGACATTAAAAACGCCTATCAGCTTGAGCAATCCAGACGCCTCTGCAGGAACAGGGAGAAAGGCCCCTTTCTCAAGCTTCAGATCAAGCTCGCCTTGAACACCTTCCAGATTCAATGACCCCGGAGTTCCCGGCCATGACAGCCGCGCCACCAGTTCTCCCGAGTCGGTTTCGATGACGCGTTCGGAGCCCAGCTGCTCCAGCGTATTACCAATATCACCCAGGGTCGCAGCGAGGGTCATAGAGGTCCCTGATACGGCTTCACCGGGCACCCACCAAATCATTTCACTGCCTTCGTCAAGATAAATACCGGCGAGCTGGCCACGAACAGCGGTCGCTCGCAAGTTACCGGACTCGGGCTCGGTCTCCAGCTGGAACCGAAGGGCACCGAGCGACTCGTCGCGGTGGATCAGATTAGCCACCACAACCTCCAGCGGCCTGTCAAAAACCGGTGGCTTAGGATCACCACCCTCCCTTGACCGTGACGGCATTCTTTCGAGATCCAGTGTGTTGATCAATAATGCTGATCGCCCTTCCGATCTCGGCCTCAGGAACTCTGCCTGAAACCAATCAGCCTCGAGACTGATGACATCAGTATTTTCGCGCTGCCTGAGACCGACCCCCAGCTTCCCGGTATTTTGACCCTGGAATAAGACCCGAGCCACGGTGAGATTCTTGACGGCCATTGCCGGGTAGGATTCCGAGGAAGACGCAGCATCGAGGTCGAGGGTGTGTTTCGCGCCTAACCAGGCAGTGATATCGATTTCGGGGAGAAAGCCCGTCACCGTGAAGCTATCAGGCGCGCCGTCTTTGGGAAGCGGGAAGGGCTGATCACTCGGCGTGACATCAACCAGAGCGCCTGTGATCGCACCGTCCTCACGATAGACCTCACCCACAGCGCGTGCGTACCAGAAGAACGGGATCTCACCCGATGGGTCGTCGAGAGGGAAGTCGACCGAGACACGGGTTGGCTCATCGGCCTGTTTGCCCAGTGGCGCTGGCAGCGCAATATCGATTCCAACCAATTCTGAGCTAACACTGACCCGAGATTCGTCGGCGACGACGATATCGACAGTCACCTCACTCGCCCCACGGACCGCCGGCGTCTCCGGTAGATCGAGCCAGTCCATCACCCGTGTTGACTCGAGGACGCTCTTGAGCTGCATCTGGAACCGTGGTGCGTCATCTGAATCGGCGACCTCGCCACCAATAGTCCCAGTGACGGGACTGCCGAAGACTCGACCCTCGAGCCCACTCCCGAAAAAGCCTCTGGTATCGGTGTAGCTGAATGTGCCGTTAAGATCGGAGAGGCGCAAATCGAGTGCCTGTGAATAGGCACTCGCGTCCCGCAGGCTGAGGTCCAGATCGACGCGGGTACGTGCATCGCTGCCTAAAGGTATTGAAAGTGCCAAATCTCCGGCAACGTGACCCGAGACGCTAATGTCGTCTATCAGCGGTTCAAGGCCTGCCACCAGCGGCGTCCGCTCCAGAATGCTTAAACCGTCATCGATGTTGTTGAAGAAACTCGCCGCAATATTAATGGGCGAACTTGAGGAGGATACAGCGGCCTCTACAGAAACATAATCCAGCGCTGCCTGCGCCATTCGCGCGGTATCACTCCAAACGCTGACGCGAGCGTCATCAATCAGCAAGGTCCCTGCAAGATCCTCGATTTGTGGCCACTTTTCATCAAACGCCAGAGTGGTGGCGCTCAGACCCACCCCCAGCTGATAGGAGCGTAACGACGGATCGTCGACGAGAAAACCACCACGCCATATAAACAGGGCGCGCTCTACCTCGCCCTTGGGTATCGCCTTATCCAGCCAATCCAGCAGTGATTGATTCAGCGTATAGGGTATGTAGCGGTCCCGCGCCATTGCCGAGCTACTGTCTGCGGCCACCGTAAGATTCATCGCCACAGGGTCCGCTCCCTGTTTAAGCGGAATATCCATTCCAAACTGGACACGGGCGTCGTGCTCCGGCGCGGAGGTATTCAGCAGGCCGTCCTCAAGATAAAGCCAATCTGCTCCATCCCAGCGGATCGCCAGTCTCCCGGTTACACGGTCGAAGACCAGTGGCTGCTCGTAGACCTGCGGCAGTTCGAGAACAAAACCGGGACTGTCAATCCAAGCCTGTATATCACTGTCGGCGCCTATCAACGTCGCTGAGATATTCGATAATCCGGGTACGTTCTCGTAGGGTCGCGTTGAGACCGAATTGACATCGGCCACTATCGACCATGAATCCAGAGGGGCGCGCCAATCGTCCAGCAGAAGATCCGCGGTGCGAATGACACCGGTCGGCGATAAACGCTCTGTGACGACGGCTACACGCTCCGGCAGCACACCGGCGAGGCGAGTCAGTCGCTCCAATTGCTCGAGGTCTAGCGCGGCGACCTTTACCCGGGTTCCTTTTCCGTCTCCCCGCAACTGCAGTCGTGGAACTTCAAGCTGCTCGCCACCGGCCGCGATCAAAATATCCTCCAACTGTGCGCGCCAGTCATCGGAGTCCAAATCAATCGCACCTTTGAATCCAACGTTGGAGAATCTGAGCTGAGCGTCATCACCTCTGGAATCTGACACAACCACATCGCGAAGCTCGGTTCGAACCGCCACTGAGGGTCGCCTGTCCGAAACCTGGTACCAGACCTCGGTTTGGCCCGTGCCTTGTACCTCGAGGCCCACCAGCGATGCCAGATCACTCAGCGATCCCAGCGAGAGTGAGGCATAAATCTCACCGGCAAACCGGTCTAACCGGAGTGGATCTCCCACCCCGGAACCGCGCAGTGACAAGGCAGGAACGGTGTTACGGGAAACCACGGCGTTAAAACGACGGAAGCTCCCCTCTCGACGATAGGTCAAATCCAGCCCAAGGCTTAGCGGGGCCGCATTACCCCGTCGCAATGCCAGAGAGGACCCCGCAATATCCACCCTCTCGAATGAGCGCAGAAAATCAGATAGCTTGACCAATTCAGGCGCCGAGGCGGTGTTATCGTCGCTGACGATAACGTTGATCCTGACACCATTGAGCGTGACCTGCCGGAAACGCAGCTGACGCGCCACAAGGCTATCCCATGCATCTACCACTACGGTCGCGGAATCGAATCGTAGGTGATCGTCATCGTTGTCGGTAAAGTCAATGTCCCCATCGCGCAACGTAAAACTCGGTGAAAAACCCTCCAAATCACCAGAAATGTGCGCGAAGTCAACTTCTACCCCTGAGCGCTGCACCAGCTCCTCAAGCCATAGTGCCCGCGTACCATCGAGATGGCTGAGCAGGACACGAGCAAATGAGACATAGAGCGCAAGCGCCACCGCTGCCGCAACCAGCAGATACCAAATCGTGCGTCCAACACCCCGGTGAATGCGCTCAACCATCGGCGGACGCAACCCAGTGCGGCAAGATGTCAAAACTCGTCAGTAATTGACGGGTTTCGCACAATGGGAGTCCAACGACAGCGCTATAGCTGCCGCGGACAGCGCTCACAAAGCAGCCCGCCAGACCCTGTATCCCGTAACTGCCCGCCTTATCCCAGGGTTCGTCAGTGGCCAGGTAGGCATCGATGAGGGACTCGGAAAGCGTTGCGAAACTGACCTCGGTGCAGACGGTCCGGCTGTCGATTCGCCCCTCGCCCGCAATCGCTACAGCAGTCCAGACATGATGAGCCCGGCCCGACAACGATTGGAGCATCCGCCGAGCATGACTTTTATCAAGCGGCTTACCCAGCAAGTCGCTGTCGCGTACCACCGTCGTATCGGCGGCAAGCACCAGCCGATCATCGGCCGCAAACCGATGGGCCTTGGCCCGGGCCAGGCGCTCGACATAGGCCGACGGCAATTCATCGTCCAATGGGCTTTCGTCAATATCGGCGGGCCGACACTCAAAAACATCAATCAATTGCTTTAGCAACGCCCGTCGTCGAGGACTCCGGGACGCCAATATGATGTCCATCAGGTCACCCCGTAGTAGCGACGCAAACCCCGCAGCGGCTTTCTGATGACCGCCCAGAACGGCATCGAAACTAACGCCGGCCAGAGAAACTGCATACCTCCGGTCGGTAGCGCCATGAACTTATGAACCCAGTTTTCTACCGTCAGCGCTAAAGCAATCAGCAGGCCCATGAGCAGACATTGCTGGAACAGATTGAATTGTCGGATTCGTTGGTAGGTAAAGAGTAGCACCAGCGTTGAGACCACCAGGCCAAGCGCCAGCCCGCCCAGTGCACTACCCTCGAGTAAATCGATGCCAATACCAATGACAGCCGCGCTGAGTAGGCCAACGCGCTGCGGAAGCGCCAACACCCAGTAAAACAGTACCAGCAGCGGTAGTTCGGGACGGAACCAGCGCCACTCAAAGGGTAATGGGGCAGCGTGCAGTAAAAGAGCGACCATCAGCGTGACCGGAATAACCCAGACTGCCTGTGCACGCTCCATCCTCAGTACTCGCCGGCGTCTGGGTCTTCACCGATCGCCAACATCACGTGGCGCCCCCGATCGAGTGGCGCCAGCGGTTGCGCAGAAACGGTGGAAAAAGCGGCCCCTGCCTCAAGATCCACCGCGGTAACCTGCGCCACGGGATATCCAGGGGGAAAGCGGCGACCCAGGCCCGAGGTTTCCAGCATATCGCCAACCACAATATCAGTAGTCGCCGCGACATGGCGGATGATGAGACGATCCAGACCGCCGGTGCCCTCCGCTACCGCGCGCACACCGTTGCGCACCACCTGAACTGGCAATGCGTGGGAAGAATCGGTAATCAACATGGCTCGACTACTCGAATTACCGACCCAAACCACCTGCCCCATCAGCCCATCGGCGCCGAGTAGTGGCTGGCCGGCGACCACGCCGTGCGAGACGCCTTTATCAAGGACCAGCAAATGTCGCGCGGGATCTGACGCGACAGCAATAATTTCAGCCACCATCACGTCGTCGTCGACAATACCTGCAGAATTGAGCAGTGCCCGATAGCGAGCATTCTCCGCCTGCAAGGCCGCCAGTCGCTGCAGCCTACCTTTGAAGATAAAGTTTTGCTGACGCAGGCGCTCGTTATCCTCGCGCAGCTGTTCCTGGCTTACGAAGTAACCGGTCACACCATTCCACAGCGTCACTGGCGCGGCCGCGATTGAATAAAACACACTGGTGACGTCGCTGACTACCGCACGGGCGGGGGCCAGCCGGGGATCATCGCGAAAATAAAAAAGAACGGCGCAGAGGGACACGACCACCGCGAGGCGGACACCGACATAGCTCTCTTTGAGGAAGAGCGGTTTGATCTCCCGACCTCCGGCAGTTTTGCTGTTATCCGATTACTCGGTAGACAGCAGATCCAGGCGATGGCGATCCATCAGCTCCAATGCCTTACCGCCACCACGAGCGACACAGGTTAGCGGATCATCAGCCACAATCACTGGCAAACCCGTCTCGTCCGAGATTCGACGATCGATATCCCTCAGCAGGGCGCCACCGCCCGTGAGCACAATACCACTTTCCGCGATATCTGCAGCAAGCTCAGGCGGTGATTGCTCGAGTGCCATTTTTACGGCCTGCATAATGGCGTCCAGCGGGTCCTCGAGGGCGGTCAGGATCTCGTCACTATTGAGCGTAAAGCTCTTGGGAACCCCCTCCGCGAGGTGGCGACCGCGAACATCGATCTCCCGGGTTTCACTGCCCTTGTAGGCACAGCCGATTTCCTGCTTGATACGTTCCGCAGTGGCGTCACCGATCAGGCTACCGTAGCTGCGTCTGACGTAGGACACAATCGCTTCATCAAAACGATCGCCACCGACGCGAATGGAGTCCCGGTAAACCACACCGTTGAGCGAAATAATGGCCACTTCGGTCGTTCCACCACCGATATCGACCACCATGCAGCCGGATGCTTCATCCACATCGAGTCCCGCACCAATCGCCGCCGCCATGGGCTCCTCAATCAAGCGAACTTCACGGGCGCCCGCACTCAAGGCGGACTCACGAATAGCTCGGCGCTCAACCTGGGTCGACATACAGGGCACACAAACGAGAACACGCGGACTGGGGCGGATAAACTGGGATTCGTGCACTTTTGCAATGAAGTGCTGCAGCATCTTCTCGGTTACCTGGAAGTCGGCAATCACACCATCCTTCAACGGCCTGATCGCCGTGATATTACCGGGGGTGCGGCCGAGCATACGCTTCGCCTCGCGCCCAACGGCCTCGATCGATTTCTGACCGTTGTGGATGCGGATGGCCACTACCGAGGGCTCGTCAAGAATAATGCCCTTGTCCTTCACGTAAATCAGGGTGTTCGCCGTGCCGAGGTCGATCGACAGATCGTTGGAGAAAACGCCACGCAGACGTTTGAACATGTTCTATTCCCTTTTGCCTTACCGAGCGCCCCGTGGGCGGCGCATCCAACGGCTAAAGCTGAATTCTGTGAGGCGTCCCTGACAGCCGCGAGCTACTGTGCTCAGCGCTGGCCACCTCCGGACACGAAACGAGTCTGCTGCCCCCAAACGCGGGGGCAGCTCCAATGCGGGGAAATGTAACAACGCGGGGGTTTTTGGGCAAGGTACAATGTGGTAGCTTCGCGCCTTTAATTTACCCAGGCTTCTTCTCTTATGTCGGTCACACCTGAGGATGTGGTGCAGATTGCTCACCTCGCGCGTCTCGAAATTGCCGAGAATGAGCTCGACACCGTGGTTGAACGGTTTGGCCGCATTCTCGAACTGGTCGATGAATTACAGGCGGTAGACGTCTCGGATACGGCCCCCATGTCGAACCCCCACGACGATATCCAGCGATTGCGCCCGGACGTCGTATCTCGGGGTGACAACCGTGAGGCCCTGCAGTCGGCAGCTCCCGCGGTAGAAGAGGGCTATTTTCTGGTCCCCAAGGTGATCGATTGATGTCACCCACCGACCCGACAAAGGCCTCCGCAACCGAGCTCTCCACTGCACTGGCCAATGGAGACGTATCCAGTCTTGAGCTGACCGAGCACTTTCTGGAGCGAATCAAGCGCCTGAACCCCACCATCAATGCGGTGATTACCGTGACGGAGGATGCTGCGCGGCAGGATGCTATCGAGGCTGACCAGCGTATTGCAGCAGGCGATCAGGGGCCTTTGACGGGGATCCCGCTGCTGCACAAGGATATTTTCTGTACCAATGGGGTTCTAACGACCTGCGCCTCGCGCATGCTCGATAATTTTGTACCGCCCTACGACGCCACCGTCGTGGCGCGATTGCGCGATGCCGGCACCGTCATGCTCGGCAAAACCAACATGGATGAGTTCGCCATGGGCTCCTCCAATGAAACCAGCTTTTATGGTCCAACCGTCAATCCCTGGGATGTCAGTCGCGTCCCCGGCGGCAGCTCGGGCGGATCGGCCGCAGCGGTAGCCGCGGGATTTGCACCCCTAAGCACCGGGACCGACACTGGCGGCTCCATCCGACAACCGGCTGCCCTGTGCGGTATTACCGGCCTGAAGCCGACCTACGGTCGGGTCTCGCGGCTAGGTATTATTGCCTTCGCGTCGTCGCTGGACCAGGCGGGGCCCATGACACGAACCGTGGAGGATGCGGCGCTCATGCTTTCTGCAATCGCCGGTATGGACAGTGGCGATTCCACCTCGGCCGACAGGCCGGTACCGGATTTCCGGGCGGACCTTGGCGGCAACATCGAGGGCTTGCGCATCGGAATACCCCGGGAATACTTCAGCGATGATCTCGACACGGCGATCGCAGCACAGGTCAAAACGGCGCTGTCCGAGCTCGAGTCCGAAGGCGCCAAGCTCATTGATATCGACCTGCCCCACACCCGTGACGCGATTGCCACCTATTACGTCATTGCCCCCGCAGAAGCTTCAACGAATCTGTCGCGGTACGACGGTGTTCGCTTCGGCCATCGTTGTGCGCAGCCCAAGGATCTCGAGGACCTCTATTTCCGCTCAAGAACTGAAGGCTTTGGCGATGAAGTGAAGCGCCGGATCTTGGTAGGCACCTATGTGCTGTCCTCGGGCTTCTATGACGCCTACTTTAAGCGCGCCCAGCAGGTACGACGAATCATCTCCGAGGATTTTTCAAGGGCGTTTGAACAGGTCGATGTTATTGCCGGCCCCGCGACACCGGGTACCGCCTTCCCGCTGGGTTCGAAAAATAACGATCCCGTATCAATGTACATGGAGGATATTTATACCCTCGCCGTCAATCTTGCCGGGCTGCCCGGTTTATCACTGCCCGCCGGCGCCGTTAACGGGCTTCCTGTTGGGCTGCAACTGATTGGCCGAGCCTTTGACGAGAGTACCCTGCTGAAAGCGGGTCATCGTCTGCAGCAGCGTACCGACTGGCATCGTCGCGCACCCGATGTCGAGGTTAGCCGCTGATGCCATGGGAAACGGTAATGGGGCTGGAGGTGCACCTCCAGCTGGCCACTGATTCAAAGATATTCTCGGGATCGCCCAGCCGGTTCGGGGCGGAGCCCAACGTACAGGCCGATGCGGTCGATCTGGGTATGCCGGGAATGCTGCCCGTTCTGAATACCCGTGCCGTCGAGTTCGCAGTCCGGTTTGGACTCGGCGTGGGCGCTAAGATAGGACGTCGTTCGGTCTTTGATCGTAAAAACTATTTTTATCCTGACCTGCCCAAGGGTTACCAGATCAGTCAGTTTTTTGAGCCCATCGTCGGCGAGGGCCTATTCGAGGTTCCCATGCCCGATGGGTCACTGTTTCCCATTCGTATTTTACGGGCGCATCTCGAGGAAGACGCAGGCAAATCAGTCCACGATGCCTTCCCCGATCAGACCGGCATCGATCTCAATCGCGCCGGCACTCCCCTGCTGGAGATTGTGACTGAACCGGACTTCCGCACGGCGGAACAGGCCGTCGCTTACCTCAAGGCCCTGCACTCGCTGGTGACCTATCTCGGCATCTCGGATGGGAACATGTCTGAAGGATCGATGCGCTGCGATGTCAATATCTCACTTCGCCCCGTGGGCAGTGACACACTGGGAACCCGAACCGAAATCAAGAACGTCAACTCCTTCCGCTTCGTAGAAAAAGCGATCGAGGTTGAAACAGAGCGTCAGGCAGACCTGCTGGATAATGGCGAGACCGTAACCCAGGAAACTCGGCTTTATGACGCGGATCGCAACGAAACCCGCTCGATGCGGAGTAAGGAAGTTGCCAACGACTACCGCTATTTTCCGGAGCCGGACCTGCTTCCGGTGGTGCTGGATGAGGCAACTATTGAAAGCATTGCCCAATCACTGCCTGAACTTCCGGGACCCAAACGTGCACGCTTTATCGAGCAGTACACACTGAGCGATTACGATGCCGCGCTTTTGGTGTCGAGCAGGGCAATGGCCGATTATTTTGAATCGGCGGTAGCAGACTGCGATGAGCCCAAGCTGGTTGCCAATTGGATATTGGGGGATCTCAGCGCGGCGATGAATCGTGAAGATCTCGACATTGACCAGACCCCGGTATCGGCGTCTGCACTGGCAGGCCTCATCACCCGCATTGCCGACAACACCCTGTCCAGCAAGCTGGCCAAGCAGGTTTTCGAAGGTCTGTGGTTGGGAGAGGGTTCGGCGGATGACATCATCGAAGCCCGCGGACTGAAGCAGGTCAGTGACACCGGCGAGCTTGAAGCGATGATTGACGACGTCATCACCAACAATCCCGATCAGGTCGCACAGTACCAGGCGGCGGATGAAGCCAAGCAGAAGAAACTCAGCGGGTTTTTTGTCGGCCAGATCATGAAGGCGTCGAAAGGCCAGGCTAATCCGCAGCTGGTCAGTCAGCTACTTATGAAAAAGCTGTCCGATTAGCGGTTGTCGTAGGGCACACGGCCTTTCATAAAGCGCTCGCGGTTTTCGCGTTTCTTTTCCGCGCTTTTTCTCAACAACACATAAACCGCACCGGTGCCGCCGTGCACCGGCTGCGCTGAATGATACGCCTGCACGTCCTCGATATCCTGCAACCAGCGGTTGACGTAGCCCTTGATGACCGCGGTTCGTTGCTGATCGATCTTTTGCTGACCTTTACCGTGCAAGATCAATACGGTGCGCAAGCCAAGCTCCATCGATTCGCGGACAAACTCCATGACTTCATCCCGGGCCGTTTTCACCGTCATTCGGTGCAAATCGAGCCGGGCGTCGATGTCATAGCGGCCCATGCGAAGCTTTTTGAATACCCCATTCTGAATGCCCGGGCGCTTGAAATTCAGCACAAACCAGCCGTCGAGGGGTTCCACACCTTCGTCGACCAGTGGATTGGTAGCCTTTTGGCGACCCTCCGCCGCCTCCCGGCGCGCCTCAGCCGATACCGTCTTTGGTGTTCGAATCAAGCGCTCTCGAGGTTCGGAGCGCAGCGGCTTTACACCCGCCATCTCGGATTCAAAGAGATCATCTTCGGTCATCGCCTTGTCACCTGCCGCTTCACCCAATCAGTATAATGGGGTTGAACACCAACAGAAGGTAACCCTATGCGCGGCAATGCGATCACGGGAGCGGGCTATTTCTTTCGCGGGCTGAGCATGCTCACAGAACCCGGCATACGCGGCTTCGTCCTTATTCCGCTATTGGCTAATGTGGTGCTATTTCTTTCCCTGGGCAGCGTCGCCTATTCCTACATGGATGGGATTTATCAGGACACCACCGAGAGCCTGCCCGGATGGTTGAGCTTCCTCTCCTGGATTATCGCACCGCTGTTCTGGATACTCGGTGGGCTGCTCACCGGCTACTTATCGACCTTTGTTGTTCTTTTACTGACGTCGCCCTTCCACTCCCTGCTTGCTGAAAAGGTAGAAGAGCGGATAACAGGCAGGCAGGTACCGGCACTTGAGGGTATCGGTGCGGCGCTGTTGGAAATCCCGCGAGCACTCGTCAGGGAATTGAGCAAATTGGTGTATTACCTGCCGCGAGCGCTGCTGGTGCTGGTGTTAACGCTGATTCCCGGGCTAAACGCCCTGTCCCCGGTGCTGTGGTTCTTACTCGGCGCCTGGATGATGAGCCTGCAGTTCGTCGACTATCCCATGGATAACCACCGACTCAAATTTAGTGACGTCAAGGACGCCTGCGCTGCACGGCGCATCAGCAGCCTGGGGTTTGGCGGTGTCGTGGCATTCGTCTCGGGGATACCGCTGGTTAACCTGATCGTCATCCCAGCGGCAGTAGTCGGCGCGACTATCCTCTGGTGCGAGGAACTCGCTTAGCTTTCAGCGCAACAGGGATTCCGGTGGCTGAATGCAGGGCAGTGGCTCACCCAGCAGGGCTTCAATGTCAGGCAACAGAAAGCCGTCGTCCTCACTGGCAAAACTAATGGAAATGCCGGTAGCACCCGCTCTACCCGTTCTACCAATCCGGTGAACATAATCCTCCGGGTCTTCCGGCAGGTTGTAGTTCACCACGTGGCTGACGCCATCGACATGAATCCCGCGTCCCGCGACGTCGGTCGCGACCAGCACCGAGATAGTTCCATCCTTGAACTGGGCCAGTGTCTTGGTGCGCTTGGCCTGATTGACCTCGCCCGAGAGGATGCCACAGGAAATTCCCGCTTTTCTAAGCTTCTCGTAAACATTGCGCACCTGATCCCTGCGGTTGGCGAATACAATGACGCTGGTCGCTTCGTCCGAGCGCAGAACGTTGAGTAAAACGCGCATACGTTCATGGCTGGCGACGAGGTAGACCTTCTGGTCCACAGAGTCAGTGGCCACGTGGTCGGGCTCGATTTCAATGGTCACGGGATCGAAGGTCCACTGACGCGCCAGATTCATGATATCGGGGGTAAAGGTCGCCGAAAAAAGCAGGGTTTGGCGATCTTCCTTCCGCGGAGTCGAGCGCACTATCCGTTTAACCTGCGGGATAAAACCCATATCCAGCATTCGGTCCGCTTCATCAAGCACCAGGGTTTCCACACGATCCAGATACAGGTCCCGTCGCTCGACGAAATCGATCAAACGGCCAGGCGTTGCGACGATAAGGTCCGTGACCCGACGCGACACCTTCTGCAACTGCTTCTGGTAGTCAGCCCCACCGATGAGCGCCACCGTATTGAGCCCGGTGTGCCGTCCCAAATCCTCGGCATCGGCGGCAATTTGCATCACCAGCTCACGGGTAGGTGCGATGATCACCGCCCGGGGCTCGGCGAGAAAACGCTCACCCTCCAGCGGATTGCAAAGCAAGTCATTGAAGATGGTAATCAGGAATGCCGCCGTTTTTCCGGTGCCGGTCTGCGCCTTGCCGATGGCATCATGCCCCTGAAGCGTATGCGGCAGAATCTGGGCCTGAATAGGTGAGCAATATTCAAAGCCCGCCTCCGCCACTCCGTGCATGATCTCCTCGCGCAGATCAAGGTCGTGAAAACGGGTTTTGCCGTCAGCAGGGGGGACGGAAAAATCGGAGGGGACCCAGCTCGATTCGGGTGCTGGTTTCTTGTGCTTGCTCAACGGGCGACTCGATGCTCTAAAAGACGCCGCGGAGTTTAGCACAGCTCGTACATGCTAAACTCCGCGCCCCAAACGCAAAACCTAGCCGACATCCATGTCCGCACTAACCGACATCCCCCTGCTGAGGACTGAGCTCAAATATACGTGGCGAATTGCCTGGCCACTGTTTGTCGCGCAGTTGGCACAAATGGGTACCGGTGTTGTCGATACGATCATGGCCGGCCACTACAACGCGGGCGATCTGGCGGCAATCGCCATTGGCTACAATGCCTGGCTACCGCTTCTGCTGTTCATCGTTGGCGTCATGGTCGCCAGCGCAGCGATTGTTGCGCAGGATTTTGGCGCCGGCCGCATTGAGAAAATAAGATCCCTGTTGCCCCAGTCACTGTGGGTCGCTGCCCTGCTGGGGCTTCTCAGTACGCCATTGGCGTTTTTCAACGAACCGGTGCTGGGACTTCTCGACCTCGCCGCCGACACCGAAACCAAGGCAAGCGCTTATTTGCGCATGGTCGCACTTGGATTGCCGGCCGCCGCGGTGTTTCAGGCACTACGCTTCCACACCCAGGGCGTTGGCATCACCATGCCTTTCGCCTGGTCAAGCGCGATTGGATTCGTAGCCAATATTCCGCTCAATTACGCTTTTATTTACGGTGAGTGGGGGGCACCCGAGCTCGGCGCCGAGGGCTGTGGTATCGCTACCGCACTCTCGATGTGGCTCACCCTGGTGCTGATCGTCGGCTACATGCTGATGTCGACTCGGGTTGCCCCATACATCCCACCGCTGCGATGGGCGCCACCGGATCGTGCCGCTCTGGGGGAAATTCTGGGTTTGGGGATCCCCATTGGCCTGACTCTCTTCCTCGAAGTGGGGGTGTTTTCCATTATCGGGCTGCTGGTGGCAACACTCGGTGATACCGTGATGGCGTCGCACCAGATCGCCTTCAATATCTGGGACGTCTTCTACATACCGATGCTATCGATTGCGTCGGCAATGTCGACACGTATAGGTCATGCGATCGGCGCAGGGGACAAGGTGGGGGTGAATCGGGCGCTGCTGGTTGGCAGCCTGGTCTCCCTGATCATCGCCCTCGGTGCCCTCCTGATATTGGTGTTGGTCCCCGAGGCCATCATCTCGATCTACACCGATAGCGAGAGTATTCGTACCGTCGCGGTCCGCCTGATTCGTCTGGCTGCCTTTTTTATTGTTATTGACGCCGTCCAGATCATCATGTCGTTTGTGTTGCGGGCCTACAAGGATACGCGCTTTCCCTTCTGGGCCATGCTGGTGTCGTATTGGTTTATCGCGCTGCCCGTTGGCTACTGGCTGGGATTGGTGTCTGCAACGACCCCCGCCGATGGCGCCGCGGGCTTTTGGTACGCCAGTATTCTTGGAATCACGGCCTGCGCGGTGCTACTGCTGTGGCGGGTCTGGCGCTTACTGCACCGACCCCTGCCCAATCCCGACACCTTCGAACCCGAAGTGATGCCGGGAATTACTGAGGAGATGAGCCATTGACAGGACCGCAGTAGGGGCACTGGGGATTGCGCTGCAGATTCAACCGCTGCACCTCCTCAGAGCGCATATCGAGCAACGATAAGCGCCCCCAGGCAATGGATTCGGGATCGGCCAGGTACTTCAGTGCCAGCGCACTTTGAGCCGACGCCACCATGGCGACAACAGGGCCCAGTATGCCCAGCGTGGCACAATCCGCCGGCTGTCCTGAGACCGAATCCGGCATCAGGCAGTGGTAGCAACCTTCGCTCCGCCCGGGGCTGAACGCCGCCCACATTCCGCTCATCTGCACCGCAGCACCCATGATCCAGGGTATTTGCCGCTCGCGCGTCGACAGGTCAATCAAACTTCGCGTGCCACGGGAGTCGCTGGCGTCGATCACCAAATCAATATCGGCCAGCATCTGCTGCGCGTTGTCGGATGTGAATCGTGCGAAGTAAGCGTCGACCGTTACCTCACTGTTCAGCGCCTGCAAGCGCGCCTGTAAGGCACCGACCTTCGGCTGATCAATATCGGCTTCCGTGAAGGCGATCTGCCGCGCAAGATTACTCAACTCAACGCAGTCATCGTCGACGAGGCGCAACGTCTGCACGCCGGCGCCCGCAAGATAGAGCGCGATGGGACACCCGAGCCCGCCGCAACCGACAACGAGTACTCGGGCGCTGGAAATGGCCTCCTGACCCGCGAAATCGATACCGGGAACCAGAATCTGTCGCGAATAACGTTCAAGTTGCTGGTCACTAATCACCGCGATATCCCCCACTTACCCGTTCGCGTCCCGCCAGATCACGGCGCGTCTCAACCCCTTCGAAACCGGCCCGCTGCAAATGCGTGCGCACGGCCGAACCCTGATCATAGCCGTGCTCAACGAGCAGCCAGCCCGCAGGCTCGAGGTGCTCGGGTGCCGCCGCAACAATACGCTCAACACAGTCCAGACCCTCAGTGCCCCCCAACAATGCCAACTGGGGTTCTGCTGACAAGCTGGCGAGATGCGGGTCGCCCTCCGCCACATAGGGGGGATTGCTCACAATAAGCGACCACCGCTCGTCATTGAGTGCGCCAAACCAATCGCTCTCCACCCACTGAACCTCGAGGGAAAGACGCTCGCCGTTCGCGCGCGCCGTCGCCAGGGCCTCGGCGCTGATATCAGCGGCTGTTACACAGGCATCGGTCAGCTCGCTCGCCAAAGCCAGCGCAATCGCTCCGCTGCCGGTGCCGAGATCGAGGATTCGCGGTGACGTGCGATGGCGAAAAAGATCCAGCGACCACTCGATGAGCGTTTCGGTATCCGGACGCGGCACCAGCACACCGGGACCCACGTTCAGGGTCAGTGACCAAAAATCCTGAACCCCTGTCAAATAAGCGACCGGCTCTCCCCGGAGACGGCGTCGGTTAAGGGCCTGAAAATCGGCAGCGACCGACGCGGGAACCTCATCATCACCGTGGGCGTAGAGCCATGCCCGATCTCGCTCCAGACAATGCAACAGCAGCGTTTCGGCCGCCATAAGCGGCGCACCGGCGCTGGCAAGAAGTGCGCGAACACTCGCCATCTAATCGGCCAGTGCTGCGAGCAGGTCTGCCTGATACTCCCGGCGCAGCGGCTGGATTAGTGCATCCAAATCCCCCTCGATGACCTCATCGAGCTTGTAGAGCGTCAGGTTGATTCGGTGATCAGACACCCGGCCCTGGGGGAAGTTATAGGTTCTGATTCGATCCGATCGATCTCCCGTACCGACGAGATTTCGACGCTCCTCGGCCTGCTCCGCCGCGGCCTGCTGCTCCGAAGCACTGGCCAGTTTGGCCTGAAGCAGTGACATGGCGCGGGCGCGGTTCTTGTGCTGGGAACGTTCATCCTGGCATTCCACCACAATCCCGGAGGGCAAATGGGTAATCCGGACCGCCGAATCAGTGGTGTTAACGTGCTGGCCGCCGGCGCCCGAAGAGCGAAAAGTGTCGACGCGAAGATCGGCCTTGTTGATTTCGATATCCTCCACCGCGTCGGGTTCCGGCAGAATGGCCACGGTACAGGCCGAGGTATGGATTCGACCCTGGGACTCGGTTTCCGGCACCCGCTGAACCCGATGCGCTCCGGATTCAAACTTCAGATGGGCATAAATATCGTCGCCCTGGATTCGGCTGATAATTTCCTTGAATCCGCCGTGCTCTCCCGGGCGCTCGGATATCACCTCAATACGCCAGCCGCGGGATTCAGAGTAGCGCTGGTACATGCGAAACAAGTCGCCGGCAAAAATCGCCGCTTCATCGCCGCCGGTACCCGCTCGAATCTCGAGGTAGACGTTCTGGCTGTCTCTGGGGTCGCGGGGTAGAAGTAGAAGCTGGAGCTTTTCTTCCATGGCCGCGAGCTCAGGCTCCCCTGCATCCAACTCATCGCGAGCCATGGATTGCATCTCAGGATCACTGTCCTTCAGCATCTCACGGGCCTCAGAGAGATCAGACTGGCAGCGCTGGTAGGCCTCGAAGACACGAACGACCTCATCGAGTTGTGAAAACTCTTTCGATAGATCGCGGAATTGATTCTGATCGGAGATAACGTCGGCATCGCCCAGCATCGCCGAGACCTCCTCGTGGCGATCGCGGAGCTGCTCTAACTTACTGACTAATGACGCCTTCACTGTAGAGTGGTTTTTTCATCCCGCTCCAAGTGGGGATATGACACGCCCAGCAGGGCGGCGACTCGCGACACATTACCGGGATCGCCCTCCTGAGCAACCTGCCTCAGACCTGCGGTGGGGGCGTGAATGAGCTTATTGGTGAGGTCCCGCGCCAGTCGCTCTAGAACCTTCTCCGGCGATTCGCCTTTTTCCAGCATCTTGTGTGCCCGGGTTAGCGCCTCATGCTGGATAGCGAGCGCCGATTCCCTGTAGCTTCGGACCACATCCGAAGAGCGTCGGGCAACAAATTCGCGCTCAACCCCGGCGATACCCTCGGCGATAATCTCATCCGCCTTGCTGGCCTCGGAGGCGCGCAGTCGCAGATTCTCCTCAATGACGTCGCGCAGGTCGTCAACGGTGTAGAGATAGACGTCCGACAACTCGGAGACCTGGGGTTCGATGTCCCGGGGCACAGCGAGATCAACCATGAGCATGGGTCGCCAGCGTCGGGCCTTGAGTGCGCGCTCGACCGCCCCTTTACCCAAAATGGGCAACTGGCTTCCCGTCGAGCTAATGACAATGTCCGCTTCTGCGAGGCGATCGGGAACATCGGCCAACATGATTTCTTCAGCGTTGAATTGGCGTGCCAGGGCCTCCGCGCGCGCCAGGGTTCGATTGGCAACAATCAAACGACCGAGATTGGCCTCCTTGAGATGCCGTGCGACCAATTCGATTGTCTCACCCGCGCCGATAACGAGCGCGGTGCAGCTTGCCAGGTCGGAAAAGATATGGCCGGTCAGGTCCACCGAGGCGTAAGCGACCGACACGGGGTTTTCACCGATCGCCGTGTCCGTGCGAACCTTTTTGGCGACTCGGAATGCGGCGGGAAAAAGCTGGCTCAGGCGGCCGCCGATAGCCCCCGCTTCCTCTGCGACCGCGTAAGCAGACTTAAGCTGCCCGAAGATCTGTGGTTCACCCAGCACCATGGAATTGAGTCCCGCGGCCACCCGCGTCAAGTGAACCAGGGCCTGCTCGCCGTAATTTCGATAGGTACAGGTTGCCAGCTCGTTAACAGCAACGCCGTGGAAGTCCGCAACCCAACGCATCACGGACTCGCTGAGCGCTGCGGGATCCTCGGACTCGGCCGCCATCCCGTAAACCTCGGTGCGATTACAGGTCGAGAGAATCACCGCCTCCTCGAGTGCCGTATGCTCAATAACGCTGGTGAGGGCCTCGGCCTGGCGCTCCGGTGCAAATGCCACCTGCTCGCGAAGAGCCACCGATGCCGAATCGTGGTTAATACCGATGGTTAATAAATTTCGAATCACGCCGCGCCCTGTGCATCCAGCCACTTCTTTTGTGGCGACATCATAGCAAGTTCTGAAAAATCGCGGGGGGCCGTGGGTTTGGCGTCTACCATGTGTCATCATTTGGTCCTATGACATCTCTCCGACAACGTTTTCTTTTAGGCCCGCTACTGTTCAGCGCGGTGCTGGCCGGGTGCGCCACGCAGCCCGAAACGCCCGAGCCCGTCGACCCCGTGGCGGAAGCAAAGCCCGATGCGCCGCCGGTAACGCCAGAATCTGAGGTCGCCGAGCAGCCGATTCCCGCAGCCAGCGTCTACCCGCTGTTGGCGGCTGAATTTGCGCTGCGTAATCGGGACTTCCAGACCGGCCTCCGGTTATTACTCGAGCAGGCCATGATTCTCGACGATCCCGCGTTGGCGCGGCGCGCGCTGCAGCTGGCAGAATTCATGCAGGTCAATGATGCAGCGCTGATCGCTGCCATGCGACTCGCCGATCTCGATCCCGATGACAGCGCAGCCGCAGCCACCGCAATGCGACTGTTAATCGCCGTCGGGCAACCCGCTCGAGCCATCGAATACGCCCGAAAAGCCAAAGCCGGGGGCAGGCGTATCAACGCCCCAGCGCTGCTTCAGGATTTCTCACAACGCCCCGCAGCGGAACGCAGAATCATCGCAACAGGCATCAACGAATTGGCGATGCAGTATCCCGAGGATGTGGACCTCACGCTGGCGCAGGCGCTATTGAAGCGTGAGCAAGGTGATACCGCCGCGGCCATCGAGCAGCTCGATGCGCTGCTCAGTCGCGAACCCGATGATGAACGCGCCCTGGTGGTCTGGACGCAGCTCGCGCTCGACACGGATAGGGATAAGCCATTTGGCCGCATCGACGACGCCGTCAATGAGAATCCCGACAACGAACGATTGCGACTCCAGTATGCGCGCCTGCTCGCCAGTAATGACCAACTCGATCGCGCTCTCGAGCAGTTCGACGTACTGATTGCGAGCTCCCCCAGAAATGGTGACTACCTTCTCTCTGCCGCGCTGGTTGAACTCGAGCGCGAGGATTACGAGGCGGGTCGCCAGCGACTCGATCAACTCCTGGCCCTCGAACAGCGGGTTGACGAGGCTTACTATTACCTCGGGCGGCTCGAGGAAGCGGTGGGGAATCCAAGGGCCGCCATCGACGCCTACGATCGCGTTGAATCAGGCAGGGAGCAGCTCGATGCAGTGGGCCGGGCCGGCGGACTGTTGTTGAATGCAGGTGAGCTCGACGAGTTCGATGCCTTTTTTGACGACCACCGGTGGCGCAGTCCCGATCTGGACGAACGTTTGTTTGCCCTGCAGGGAGAGCTGCTGCAGGACAGAAAGGCGCTTGAACGCGCACTGCGGGTGTACAACGAAGGGATTGAGATCCACAGCGAATCCATGCCCCTGATCTACAGCCGCGCCATTGTTCACGAGCAATTGGGCGACATCGCCGCAATGGAGGCGGATTTCCGGCGCATATTGAGCTTTGACCCGGAAAATGCCACCACCCTGAACGCCCTGGGCTACATGCTGACCAATCAGTCCGATCGGTTCGAGGAAGCGGCGGGACTCATTGAGCGAGCACTTGCGCTCAATCCGGGAGACCCCGCCACTCTCGACAGCCTCGGTTGGGTGTATTTCAAGATGGGGCGTCTGGAAGAAGCACTCACGCACCTGGAGCGCGCCTATCAGCAGTTCCCCGATCCCGAGGTAGCCGCTCACCTCGGCGAGACGCTGTGGGCGCTCGGGCGGTTTGACGCCGCCAAAGCCATATGGACACGCGCCCTGCGGCAGGACTCCGACAATACCCACGTCAATGAAACCATCGGCAGGCTCGGTGTCGACCTCCCACTGCCCTGAGCTCCCGCGCCTGAGGGGTCTCAGCCTACTGGCGCTGTTATCCATTGCCCTGGGGGTGGGATGCGCGGGCCCGGTATCAAAGTCCGATGTGGAGGGCGGCGCTAGACCCGAAGCCACGCTCACGCCCTGGCAAGCCCGAGGAAAAATGGCGCTTAGCACCCGCGAGCAGAGAGAATCGGTCAACTTTAACTGGCAGCGGCTCAGCCTCGACAAGGAAGTGCTGACCCTGACCGGGCCGATCGGTATGGGTGGGGTGCAGATCACCCGCACTGGGTCCGACGTGATCTGGGACGACGGTGATGGTGAAGTGCCGCTGGCCGATGTGGAGGACGTCTCCGACGAGGCATCGCGGTTACTGCAAACACTGCCCTTCGATCAGCTCGGCGGCTGGCTGATGGGGGCTGCGGAGCCTACTGAAGACTGGTCCACCACAGTAAACTCGTGGCAACGCGCCGGTGCCTGGAGCGTCCCCAGGAAGCTGACGCTTCAGGGCGCAGGGGTGAATGCAGGAGTGAGCGTCCTCGTGGTGATACTGGACTGGAATCTTCCAGAATCCACAGCAGCCCGGGCACAATGAGTACACCCGTGATCGAGGTTCTATCGCCAGCCAAAATCAATCTGTTCCTGCATATCACCGGAAGACGGCCTGACGGCTACCACACGCTGCAAACCGTTTTTCAATTACTCGACTGGGGCGACACCATGCGCTTTAGCCCGCGAGCCGAGCCCGGCGTTGTTCTCAAGCACCCCATGCCCGGCGTCGCCGAGTCCAACAATCTCATTCTCAGGGCAGCGGCATTGCTCCTCGAAAGCTACGGAGGATCGGAATCCGGCGCCGTTATCGACATCGAAAAACGACTTCCCATGGGAGGCGGACTCGGAGGGGGGAGTTCGAATGCGGCGACCACGCTGATCGCGCTCAACACGCTTTGGAATCTCGGCGCCTCCGTATCGGAACTCGCCGAGATTGGCCTGCGACTCGGGGCGGACGTGCCCGTATTCGTCCGCGGATACAGTGCCTGGGCGGAGGGTCTGGGTGAGATTCTGACGCCCCTGACACTACCACCGCGCTGGTTCGTCGTCGCCATCCCCAAGGCCGAGGTCCAGACCGCTGAAATCTTTCGCCATCCCGGATTGACACGCAACACCAAGCCCATCACAATGTCGGCCCTTTTCGCAGGGCAGGTGCGCAACGATCTAGAGCCAGTGGTCGTTGAACACTACTCCGCGGTGCGTAACGCGCTGAATTGGTTGAGCAATTCGGCGCCGGCGATGATGACCGGAAGCGGCGCTTGCGTCTTTGCTGGCTTTGACAGCGAAGACACTGCCCGGACGGTTGCTCTTGACGCACCACAGGACCTGCGGACCGTTGTAGTGCGTGGAATCAATGAGAGTCCCGTTTTGCGCATTTAGCGGGAAACCGTCTACTGGGGTGTCGCCAAGTGGCAAGGCACCGGGTTTTGATCCCGGCATTCGCAGGTTCGAATCCTGCCACCCCAGCCAATTTTTACCGGCGCAGCAGTGAGGCTAGCAGCATGTCATCCAAGATGATGGTCTTTTCGGGGAACGCAAACCCGGAACTCGCCCGTGGCGTCGCCGATCGACTGTATCTTTCGTTGGGCAATGCAAAGGTCAGTCGCTTCTCTGATGGCGAAGTCACGGTAGAGCTCGAAGAGAACGTCCGCGGCAAGGACGTATTTGTCCTGCAAAGCACCTGCTACCCCACCAACGACAACATCATGGAACTGGTCCTGATGATCGACGCGTTGCGCCGGGCATCCGCGGGGCGCATCACCGCCGTGGTTCCCTATTTCGGCTATGCCCGACAGGATCGACGGGTACGGTCCAACCGCGTTCCGATTTCTGCGAAAGTCGTTGCCGACATGATGGTGAGTGTTGGCGTGGATCGCGTATTGACCGTCGATCTCCACGCCGAGCAGATTCAGGGCTTTTTTACTGTGCCTGTGGATAATGTCTATGCCTCAACGATTCTTAATAACGACATCGTTAAATGTAATCACAGCGATCCCATTGTGGTGTCGCCGGATATTGGTGGTGTGGTACGAGCACGCGCCATAGCCAAGCAACTGAACGACGCCGAGCTTGCGATTATCGACAAGCGGCGACCACGGGCTAACGAAGCCCAGGTCATGAATCTGATCGGTGACGTGGACGGTCATACCTGCATTCTGGTCGACGATATGGTCGATACCGCGGGAACCCTGTGCATGGCGGCGAGTGCCCTGAAGGAACGAGGCGCCACCAAGGTGGTCGCCTATTGCACCCACGCCGTGCTGTCGGGTAAAGCTTTGGCCAATATTCGCAACTCGGAACTCGATGAACTGGTCGTGACCGATACCATCCCGCTTTCCGCAGAAGCACAGGCCATCGACAAGATTCGCCAATTGACCATTGCCGACCTGCTCGCTGAATCCATACGCAGAGTCAGTAACGAAGAATCCATTAGCGCGCTGTTTGGAGAATAAACAGCGTAAACCAACCCACCACCGCGCCGGTCGCAAGCAAGGTGGTGTTTAAATAAGGAGACAGACCATGTCTGATTCTTTTGTGATACCAGCCGAGGTCCGGGCCGACACGGGGAAAGGTGCGAGCCGCCGCCTACGTCGTTCCGGCGGAAAAATGCCCGCCGTCGTTTACGGCACCGACAAGGAGCCCACCAGCATCACGTTGATCCGCAAGGACTTCGAAAAAATGCTGGAGGCTGAAACCTTCTATACCGCCATTATCGACATCGATGTCGAGGGTACCCACGAGAGCGTAATTCTCAAGGACCTGCAGCGTCACCCCGCCAAGGGTTTCCCGATGCACGCGGACTTCCTGCGAATCAATGCCGATACCGAACTCAAGGTGGCAATCCCGATTCACTTCATGAATGAAGATACCTGTGTCGGCGTGAAGGTCAACGGTGGTGTCATCCAGCGCCAGGAAACCGACATCGAGGTCAGCTGTCTGCCGAGAAACATCCCGGAATACATTGAAGTCGACATGGCAGCACTCGATATCGGTGACAGCATCCATTTGACCGACGTCACGCTGCCGGAAGGCGTTGTGTCTACTGCACTCGAGTTCGGCGAGCTTACCGACCTGATGATTGTTTCCGTGGTTGCACCACGCATGGAAGCTGAGATCGAGGAAGAGGATGCGGCTGCCGCTGAGGATGCCGCTGAAGACACCGATTCCGGTGATGATGCCGAGGAATCCACAGAGGACGGCGAGGACTGAGCAACTGCCATGACCGCAATCCGACTCATTGTCGGGCTCGGTAATCCAGGCAGTGAATACGAAGGCACCCGCCACAATGCGGGTGCCTTTTTCGTTCATGCCCTGGCTAACCGTGCCGGCTGCCGGCTCTCTCCGGAGAGTAAGTTTTTCGGTGATACCGCCAGCGGTACCATCAATGGCCTTCCGTTGCGCTTTCTCATTCCTACTACGTTTATGAACCGCAGTGGCAAAGCCGTCGCGGCGATGGCTCACTTTTTCAAGATCAATCCCGAGGAGATCCTGATTGCCCATGACGAGCTCGATATCCCGCCTGGACAGGCGCGGTTCAAGCACGGCGGGGGGCATGGGGGTCACAATGGACTCAGGGATATTATTCCTGCGCTGGGTGGCAGCAAGGACTTTTACCGGCTTCGCGTCGGTATCGGCCACCCCGGGCATGCCAGTAAAGTCAGTGGCTACGTATTGCGCAAACCGGGCGCCGGAGACCGAGATGCCATTGCTGCAAGCATCGATGCTGCGATTGAGGCGTTACCCAAACTACTGGCGGGAGACATGGTCAAGGCCATGACCCAGCTGCACAGCTTTCAGTATCACAACGACGCCTGAAGACAGGCACACAGGGCAAAGTATGGGAATCAAATGTGGCATCGTTGGTCTGCCGAACGTTGGCAAATCCACGCTCTTCAATGCACTCACCAAGGCGGGCATCGAGGCGCAAAACTTTCCGTTTTGTACGATCGAACCCAACGCCGGGGTAGTTCCGGTACCCGATCCGCGTCAGGACAAAATCGCCGCTATCGTGAAGCCTGATAAAACCATTGCCACCACCATGGAGTTTGTCGACATCGCAGGGTTGGTCGCCGGTGCCTCAAAGGGAGAGGGGTTGGGCAACCAGTTCCTCGCCAACATCCGGGAAACCGACGCCATTGCCCATGTGGTGCGTTGCTTCGAGGATCCAAACGTCATTCATGTCGCCAACGCCATCGACCCGCTGGCAGACATCGAAATCATTAACACCGAACTGGCCCTGTCCGATCTCGAGAGTTGTGAAAAACGCCTGCAAAAGGTCGTACGCACCGCCAAAAGCGGCGATAAAGAGTCCGTGGCGATGAAATCACTGCTTGAAGACAAGCTGCTGCCACATCTCAACGAAGTGCAACCCGTGCGCAGCCTGATGGTAAACGATACCGAAGCCGAGTTGATAAAAACGCTGCACCTCCTTACCGCCAAACCCACGATGTATATCGCCAACGTGGCCGAGGACGGTTTTGAAGAAAATCCACACCTGACGGCAGTGGAAACCCTGGCGGCCGAAGAAGGCGCCCAGGTGGTGGCAATCTGTAACAAACTCGAAGAAGAAATTATTGAGCTTGAAGAGGATGAAAAGCTCGAGTTCCTGGAAACCATCGGCATGGAGGAGCCCGGTCTCAATCGCGTCATCCGCGCCGCCTACCAATTACTCGATCTGCAAACCTACTTCACCGCCGGCCCCAAAGAAGTCCGCGCCTGGACGTCAAGTCGGCGCCACCGCTCCACAAGCCGCCCGTGTCATCCACACCGATTTCCAAAAGGGGTTTATCCGCGCTGAAGTGGTGGGCTACGAGGATTTTATCGATGGCAACGGCGAGCAGGGCGCCAAAGAAGCCGGCCGCTGGCGGCTCGAGGGCAAAGACTACATTGTCAACGACGGCGACGTGGTGCACTTCCGCTTTAATGTGTGAGTCCGGCCGAGAATCTGCCGCCGCGAAGATGCGTTGGCGCTTGACTTGAATGGGCTCTCTGTAGAAAATACGCCCCCGCTGAGAGCAACCGCTCCTCAGCGTCCTTGTGGCTACGTAGCTCAGCTGGTTAGAGCACAGCATTCATAATGCTGGGGTCGGTGGTTCAAGTCCACCCGTAGCTACCATTTTTCTCCCTCAAAAACAGCAGATTAGACAGGCTCTCGGCTCTGCCCAATCAACGGGAGTGGACCGGTTTTCACTAAACTCGGTTAATGATGCCATCCCACTCGCAATGGGCCAAGACGCGCAATCGGTAGTTTTCAAAATTCCTGAATCCGTACGCTCTACGGGTCATCATCTCCATCTGGCTCTCCCCAGTACGTTCAATAGGGGGGTCTCAACTACCTGGCGGCGACAAATCGGGTATGATTCCCGTTTGAAATTTGGGTGCATACCTAAACGCGCATTTAGATCGGACACAGGCAGGACCGAGATCAGAAACATGGCCCTCTTAACTTGCCGCACCCGCAGACGCCACCCTCTATCCCCCGGATTGTTACTGACCTTCATTCTGTGCGCGCTATCCGGCGCGGAAACCGTTGCCCAGACGCTCCCGGGGGAAGGCAACAGCTGCCTGCCGAGTCTCGGCAACGGAAACACCTGCACCGCAAACGATCTGCGCCTGCAGGCCGAAGTGCTCACAGGCCCTCCCAGCTGTGAGCTTGGAGAAACCATCAGCGTCACGTTTAGAACCTCGATCGGGTCGACGGCGGCATCAAGAGCGGCGAGCGAACGCTACAATCTAGGTTTCTTCATCGGGGAGAACGGCAGCGCCACGATTGATCCCGGAGCGGGGGAAACCTGCTCCGTTTCCTACCTCACTCCGAACACGGGTACTCCCGATCTCGCCAGCGGCGTGGGGCCTTATAGGGAGCTCACCGGAGACCAGTGTGGTGATATTGAGGACGCCGACACAACGCTTCATGACATCACAAGCACGCAGATTCTTTGCCGCGATAACGACGGCGACGGACGTCTCGACATTTCTGCGTCGGTAACCTGGAAGACCAACAAAAATAACGCTAGCTGTGCATCGCCGCCGACGGTTGCGGACTTCGTGCCCGATCAGAAATCTAAGTGTATAAGCTCCGTGAATCTGGGTTTTGATATCCCCGTCGAGACGCCGCCCGAAGTCACAGTGAGCAAGACCGCAATTCCCGACATCATTGAAGCCCCCGGGGCATCCGTAACTTACGAGGTAGTGGTTACGAATACTTCAGGCCGCACCGACACGGTTACTATCAGTTCGGCGGTCGACGACAAGTTCGGCGACATCACGACGCTTCCCGGCGACTGCGACGTACTTCTGGATCCCGACGGGATCGAACCGGGCAGTTCCAGCACCTGCCGCTTTGAGGCAAACGTGTTCGGGGCTGCGGGAGACACCCACACAAACACCGTGACCGTAAACGGTGCGGATGAGGAGGGCAGCGCCGTATCGGCCTCCGACAGCGCCGTCGTTTCCATCATCGCGGGGGCTCCACCGCCCGCGTCCATGACGGTCGTCAAGGGCGCGGCGCCGTCCAGCGTTCCCGAGCCCGGTGGCGAAGTGGAATACACACTACAGGTGATCAATACCGGTGACGACACCCTGACCCTCACGACACTGGACGATAACCAGCTCGGTGGCTCCGCGGGCGGCGTTGGTAATTGCTCGCTGCCTCAGACGATCCCACCCGGCTCGGCTTACGACTGCTCGTACCCCTTCAACGTTGCGGGAGCAGCCGGCGACGTTATCATCAACACGGTTACCGCCACGGCACAGCCCAACTCGGACCCGGGCAATGCCCTCGTCGAGTCGGACCGCGCTGAAGTCGAGATCCTGGATATCCCGGCGTTGATCTCCGTAAGCAAAACGCCGGTGCCCGAGGAAATTCCCGATCCCGGCGCCGGCAACAACACCCCGATCGATTATCGACTCATCGTTTTCAATCAATCGCTGACAGACACAGTCACGATCAATTCCCTGACCGATATTCAACAGGAGGGGGTCAATCCCCCCAGCGTGCCTACAGACGTGCTCACGCTGCCGGCTTCGCCGGGCAAGCCCGCCTGCTCCTTGCCCCAGACGCTCACGACCGGTTTTGGCCGGGTATATAGCTGCTGGTTTCAACGGTCCATCAGCGGCGACAACGTTAGTGAGGGTGATGTCGTATCCAACACGGTGCGTGCTGCGGGCATCGATGACGACGGCATGCCCCTCGAAGCCTCCGGCGGCGCCAATGTGTCGATCGTGGCGACACCGGTAGGAACCCTTGACGTGCTTAAGCGGGCCGACCCATCCGTCGTGACCCCCGAGGCGAATGTGGTGACCTTCTCGGTTGAGGTGCTCAACACGAGCACCGTCGAGGTGACCATCGACAGTCTCACGGACAGCGTCGAGGGTGGCACGGCCTACGACATTACAAATGCGGGTGCGGTCGTGAGCACAAGCTGCGCCGTACCCCAGACCCTGGCATCGGGAGAAACCTACACTTGCGCGTTTGTGCAGGCGGTGACCGGCAATCCCGGCGAAGGCATCACGGATATCGTGACCGCCTCCGGCGAGGACGAACTCTCCAACACCGTCGCAGCCGATGACAGCGCCACCGTAGCCATTGTCGATTCGGACCTGGATATCCGCGTTGTAAAAACCGCCAGTCCGAACCTTGCGGCATCCGGCGCGCCGATCAGCTTTCTGGTTGAGGTGACGAACACCGGTTCTCAGGTGTTGCTCCTGGGCGAACTTGACGACTCGGAGTTCGGCGACCTCGACGGTCAGGGCACCTGTTCCCTACCCCAACGTCTTTCCATCGACGCAACCTACTCGTGCTCCTTCGATGCCGTGGTGAACGGCGGCGGGGTGGGCGTCCACATCAATACGGTGACCGTAACCGGCAGGCAGATTCTCCGTATCGCGAATCCCGGCGGAGACGCGGTGAGTGATTCGGACAGCGCCTACGTGCTGACCATCACCCTACCCGGACTCGACGACATCAAGGCCGTACCGATTTCCATCTGGGCGGTGCTGTTTTCAGCACTGGGGATCGTCCTTATCTTGCTCAGAAATCGGCGGCGCACTGGCTGAGTACCGGGTCAAAAGACCGATTTTTACAAAAACCCGGTTCAGCACCCAATATCCCCGCCCGCGCCGGCACTGCTTCACGACACGGCCCCTGCCCCGCTCGCTCGCTCGGGGCAATGCTGCGCGCGGCACCCGCATCACTGGTTTACGTCCATGGCCAGCAACGACATCTGCCGCTGCCCCCGATCGAGCCAGCGGGGACAGGCTCGCTCGCCTAAAACGTTCAATCCACGGGCGCGTGACCCACAGACAGTCTTTCGATAAACCACTTGAGCGCACGACCGCGATCGCGCCGGCGCCAGGCAATAAACAGCAGACTGTCGGGGATCGGCTCCTGCAGCGGGACCTCGACCAGTTCGCCGGTATCGAGCAGGCGCTCGACCCTCGGACGGGGAAGAAAGCCCGCGCCCAAACCTGCGCGCTGTACGGCGATCTTGTCCGCCATGCTCGATACGGTCATTCGCGGCTGGCGCTCAAAAACCCGCAGCGTCACCGCGGGGTGCTCCCGGGATGAATCCCGAACCACGATCGCGCGGTGCTGCAGCCGCACGTCCTCACTCACCGGGGCTGCCTGCTCTGCAAGCGGGTGATGGGGCGCTACCGCAAACACCCAGGGGATGGTCATGATAGGTCGGGACTCGACCCCCGCCGATTCGGGACTCGCCTCCGCCGCAGCAACAACGAGGTCGGCGCGATCGAGCTGCAACGCCTCCCAGGTGCCGCCGAGAACTTCGCTGGCAATATCGACTTCGGTATCCGGTTGCTCATCACAAAATGCCTGCAGGTGCGGCAGCAGAAAATCCGAATCCAATACCGTATCGAGTGCGATTCGCAGCCGTGACTCCCAGCCGCGCTCGAGCTGCTTTGTCTTTTCCACCAGACGGTCGGCGGCGTCCAGCAACTCTCGACCCTGCTCGAGCAATAACTTACCGGCGGGCGTAAGTACCGAGCGTCGCCCCTCGCGCACAAACAGCGTCACGCCGAGATCGTCCTGCAGCTTGTTCACGGTATAGGTGATTTTCGAAGGGACCCGGTAAAGACTCGCGGCAGCGGCCGAGAAGCTGCCCTTACGATCGATGGCGTCGAGTACTTCCAGGCTTTCCAGAGTAATACGGCTCATAATCATATTTTCATTTTATTTGAACATAAATAACAGAATATTTCGATTTTAATAAAAAAATCAATGTTTATATTGATCTAAACGCTTCAAATAAAGCGAAATTTAAACGGCAACTGGAGGACTGATTATGGAACAGACCAATACCTTTACCCAGCGACTGCTGACCAGCGAGAGCGGCATTGGCCCACTCGCCCTGCGCGTCCCTGTAGGCATTATTCTCAGCGCCCACGGCGCACAAAAACTGTTCGGCTGGTTCGGGGGCTACGGCCTTGAGGGCACCGGCCAATGGATGGCGTCCGTTGGTTTTGAGCCAGGCGTATTCATGGCGGCCCTCGCGGGCAGCGCCGAATTTTTTGGCGGTCTGCTACTGGTGCTTGGACTGCTCACACGCCCCGCCGGTGCACTGCTCGCCTTCACCATGGCCATGGCCATGACGGTGCATCTGCCCAACGGGCTGTTCATCACCAACAACGGCTACGAATTCGCCTTCACGCTGCTTGCCGCATCCACTGCACTCGCCTTCCTCGGCGGCGGATCACTATCACTGGACCGGTGGCTCTCAGTGCGCGCCAACCGATAAACCTCACCCGCCTGGCTACACCGGGCACCACCATCAAACTAACGTTAAAACGCTACAGGAGATTGACATCATGCGTATATCAACCCACTTCTCTCGCTGGATACTATCGGCCCTGCTGGTTCTCGGTACTGGTCAGGTAATCGCATCGACGGCTACCCCCACACCCGCGGGTGGCTTACTTACCCCGGAGAATCACGCACTCATACTGATCGACCACCAACCACAAATGGCCTTCGCCACCCACTCAATCGACATAGTCGAGCTGCGCAACAATGTGACGGGGCTTGCCAAAGCGGCCAAAGCGTTCAGCGTACCGACGATCCTCACAACGGTGGCAGAAGAGTCGTTTGCCGGCCCACTGTTTCCTGAGCTCAAGGCAGTGTTCCCGGAACAGAGCCCGATCGACCGGACCACGATGAACACCTGGGAGGATCCGCGTATCGCCGAGCGGGTCAACGAAATTGATCGCAAGAAGATTGTGGTTGCCGCGCTCTGGACCGAGGTTTGCGGGGTTGGACCGGTGCTGTCGGCGATTGACCAGGGCTACGACGTTTACTTCGTGACCGACGCCTCGGGCGGCGTGAGCAAAGAAGCCCACGACATGGCCGTACAACGCATGGTGCTGGCCGGTGCGCAGCCGATCACCTGGCTTCAGTACATGCTTGAACTGCAGCGTGACTGGTCTCGGACAGATACCTACGAAGCGGTCACCGGAATCGCCAAGCAGCACGGTGGGGGTTACGGCCTGGGCATAATCTACGCCAAAGAGATGTTCGGCGCCAAAGAAGGAAACTAGGTCAACCACCGCCCGGCAGTCCTGTGACGACTGCCGGGCGCACCCCGAACAGACCCGAACCGCATCATCAGGACGCAACGTTTCTGCCAATAGAAGGGGATAACGCCCATGAAATCATCCAAGCAACGTCCGTCGGTGACACGACGCCAGCTCTTACGGACAGCGGCCACGGCCACCGCCGCTGCGGGAGCAGCCCAGTTCGGACTGGCTAAACCACCCCACGCGCCCGAGACCATCTTCTGGAACGGCAAGCTGCTGACCCAGGACCCCAGCCGGCCCAGCGCATCGGCCATGGCAATCAGCGACGGACTCTTAACCGCCGTTGGCGGCGATCGGGAAACACTTGCGCTACGGGACGAGAAAACAGAAATCATTGATCTCAAGGGACACACCGTCATACCCGGTCTGAATGACAGCCACATGCATCCGACCCGCGCCGGTCGTTTTTATGCCCTGGAATTACGCTGGGATGGTGTCCGATCACTCAAGAAGGCACTGGCCATGGTCGCAGACCAGGCCAAACGCACGCCAAAAGGAGAGTGGGTGCGCGTGGTCGGCGGTTGGTCACCCTACCAGTTTGAAGAGCAGCGCTTGCCCACACCAGCCGAACTGACTAGAGCGGCGCCGAATACGCCCACATTTGTCCTGTTTCTCTACAGCCGCGGTTTTCTCAATCGAGCAGCGGTCAATGCGCTGGGACTGGGACCTGAAGCCGTCGCACCCGAAGGAACACGCTACGAATTTACCGCCGACGGCGGCGCCATTCTCCACGCCGAACCCAATCCGGATCTGCTTTACGGCACGATTGCCAGACTGCCACAGCTTAACGCGGATCAGCAGCGCCTATCGACCACGCATTTCTATCGCGAACTCAATCGCTTTGGCTTAACCAGTGTCATCGATGCCGGCGGCGGTGGGCATCGCTACCCCGACAATTACGGCGCAACTCTGGCCCTTGCGGAGGACCGGCAATTGCCCTTGAGAATTTCGAAGTATTTGTTCCCCCAGAATAAAGGCCGTGAGTACGCAGAGTTCCAGCAATGGATGCAGCAGGTCGAGCCGGGGGATGAAACCCTCAGTAACCTGATGCACGGCTACCACCTTTCGGGCGCCGGTGAATTCCTGGTCTGGGCGGCGGGGGATTATGAAAATTTCCTCGCGCCCGCGCCCGATATTACCAGCAGACCCGAGTGGCGCAGCCAACTGCTTCGCGTGACACGATTACTACTGCAGGCGCAATGGCCACTGCGCATACACGCCACCTACGACGCCTCTGTCAACGCAATCCTCGACGTTTTTGAGCAGGCGCACGCCCTCGAAGTGGCCGAACACAGAGCCGGATTCTCGGGAATTCGCTTTGTCGTCGACCACGGTGAGACACTCCAGATCAGCACCATCAAACGGCTGCGAATGCTCGGTGCGGGGGTCGCCATGCAGTCTCGAATGGCGTATGCCGGTGAGTACTTCCTGGAGCGCTACGGCAAGGCCGCGACGCGGCGCGCACCGCCCTTGCGCGAGGTGTTGGCCTCGGGCATCCCACTCGGACTCGGTTCTGACGCCACCCGCGTGGCCAGCTATAACCCCTGGGTCACACTGGCCTGGGCCACCACGGGACGAAGCGTTGGTGGTACACCTTTACACGGTCCGGAGCAGCGGCTGAGTCGGAGCGAGGCACTGTACTGCCACACGGTGGGATCAGCATGGATCAGCGGCGAGGAGCGCTTGAAAGGAAGACTGCGCGCCGGCCAGTTCGCCGACTTTGCCGTACTGAATGCACCCTACCTTTCTGTTGCAGATGCGGACCTACCCCTCATAGAGAGCGCACTGACCGTGGTGGGGGGCGAGGCGGTCTACAGCGACGGATCATTGACGCCGCCGCTTAAGCCCTTCGCTCCGCTGGATCCTGATTGGCTGCCGGTGAACACCTATGGCGGTTATCAGACGTGATCCGGCGGCCGCAATTGGTGTAAATTGACCTGGACCCATGGCCCTCGATAGGGAGAATTCTGCATGACTCATTTTGAAGCCGATGCGGCGCCCTGCCGGTCCACCGGCGGAATCATCTCGTTGCGCGTCGAGCCGCGGGAGAAGGACCTGGGGGACTTTTCGGTCCGCCGCGTACTGCCCGCCACGGAACAGCGATCTGTCGGGCCATTTGTTTTTTTCGATCACATGGGACCGGCCGTATTTCCGCCGGGGCGCAGTATTGACGTACGGCCACATCCACACATTGGAATTGCAACGATTACCTACCTGTTTGAGGGGGAAATCCTGCACCGCGATAGCCTGGGTGTAGTGCAGCCGGTCCGCCCGGGGGAAGTCAACCTGATGACTGCCGGCCGCGGCATCGTGCACTCTGAAAGACCGGGCGAAGATGTCGATCGTGAATCCTACCTGCACGGCATTCAGAGCTGGATTGCGCTTCCCGAAGACGCCGAGGAAATGGCGCCGGCATTTGCACATTATTCGAAAGCGGATCTCCCTGAATGGCACAGCAATGGCGCTACCCTGCGCCTGATCATGGGAGAGCTGGAGGACTATCGCTCGCCGGTAACCACCTACTCCAGAACGCTCTACGCCGATATTTTTCTGTCTGCCGACTCCCAGTTGTCACTTCACCCGGAGGAACAGGAACTGGCCCTTTACGTCGCCGAGGGCCTGGTGCAAATTGGCGATGAGACCATCGGTGCCGGGGTAATGGCGATCATTGCCAATCCCGCTGCGCTGGAAATTAGCGCGCATGAGGATAGCCGTGTGCTCTTAATCGGTGGCAGTCCGCTGGGGCGGCGATACCTGTACTGGAACTTCGTCAGCACCCGGCCGGAACGCATCGATTCGGCAAAGACCGCCTGGCGTGAGAATCGCTTCCCAGAGGTGCCCGACGACCCGGAGCGCATTCCGCTTCCCGGCGACGACTGACTCGCAGGAGCGACCCCTTGACCGGATTACTACTTGACGCCTTTATCTATCTGGCTGCGGCTGTGGTCGCTGTACCACTCACCAAACGTCTCGGGCTCGGTTCAGTACTGGGCTATCTGCTCGCAGGGGTGATAATCGGCCCGGTACTGGGTCTGGTTGGCTCCGAGGAGAGCACCACCATTCAGCACTACGCCGAGTTCGGTGTTGTCATGATGCTGTTCCTGGTGGGACTCGAGCTGGAGCCTGCAATGCTCTGGCGGATGCGTACCCGTTTGCTCGGGCTGGGCGGCTTACAGGTTTCGCTGACAGCGGCGCTTTTTACCCTCGTTGCCTGGTGGTTCGGAACTGACTGGCGCAGCGCCATCGCCATCGGCCTGTTGTTATCCTTGTCGTCCACCGCCATCGTGCTGCAAACCTTTCAGGAGAAGGGTTTATCGGGCTCCGAAGGCGGGCGCAGTGCCTTTTCGGTGCTGCTGTTTCAGGACATCGCCGTTATTCCCATGCTCGCGCTGATACCCCTGCTGGCTATTCCAGAGCTGGGCAGCGGCCAGTTGTCGGCAGCCGGTGCGGCGGATCATCACGACCTCAGTCTGGTTGCCGGCCTCTCCGGATGGAGCTATGCACTGGTGATTGTCGGCGCGGTGGGTGGCGTTATTGTCGGCGGGCATTTTTGCTCACGCCCGCTGTTTCAGGCGGTGGCAAGTACGGGTCTACGCGAGGCGTTTACCGCAGCGGCCCTGCTCCTCATTATTGGTATCGCACTGCTCATGAGCCTGGTCGGCCTGTCTCCGGCACTGGGTACTTTTCTGGCCGGAGTAGTGCTCGCGAACAGCGAGTTTCGCCACGAACTGGAAACCGACATCGAGCCCTTCAAAGGGCTGTTGCTGGGTTTGTTTTTCATCACCGTCGGCGCGGCGGTGCAATTCAGCATACTGATCGAGCACGCCGGACTTATTATTGGCCTGACGATCGCCGTTATTGTCGGCAAAGCACTCTTGTTGTACGGCCTGGCGCTTTTGTTCCGAGTGCGCCGCGCTGACGGCTGGCTGTTCACGCTGAGTCTTGCCCAGGCAGGTGAGTTCGGTTTTGTCCTGATCAGCTATGCCACTCAGAACCGGGTCCTGCCCGACTCGTTGACCTCAGTGCTATCGCTGGTCGTGGCGCTGTCGATGTTCTGCACGCCGCTACTGTTCATCGCCTTTGATCGGCTGGTAACGCCCCGCTACGCGGGCAATGACGCTCAGGCACCACCGGATAGCATCGACAAACACGGCACAGTCATCATCGCCGGCAGCGGACGCTTTGGCCAAATCGTCAACCGCATGCTGAGGGGTGCCGGTATTGATACCGTAGTCATCGACCGCACGGCGCAGCAGATCGAAAACATGCGGGCTGTGGATATTCGCAGCTACTTCGGCGACGCCACGCGGCCGGCCCTGTTGCACGCGGCAGGCATTGAACAGGCATTACTGTTTGTGATCGCTATCGACGACGTCGATCAGGCGACCGGGCTTGCTCGCCATTTGCGCAGCAGCCACCCCAATCTGAAAATCCTGGCAAGAGCCTTTGACCGCGGTCATTTCTATACCCTCAAGGAGGCCGGCGTCGACTGGGTTGTTATAGAAACCTATCACTCGGCGCTGGAGACGGGGAAGCAGGCCCTGACAAGCCTTGGCATCGGCAGCGAGCAGGCCGCAGATCTGGCGTCTGCTTTCCATGATGCGGAAGTTCGTGGTCGCGACATTCTCTACGAACAGTGGCGTGAAAAAAGTGAAGGGGAACGCTACGGACACGGTTTCCGCAGCCTCTATATCGAACTCGAAGAAGCGCTGCGCGAGCTCATGCAGGAAGAGAAAGAAAACGACAACCCACAAACCAGCGGCAATAACGCGCAGGACTGATCTCGTGCGTCACACCGGGCGACGCCACCCAAGTGACTCACGCGGTCCGTCACCTGTCGGCCGCGGACAAAAATGCGAATGGGCTGTGGCATCGATGGATTCTTCCCGAGACCCGTCGGCGACCAAATCTTCATTTTTATTGAAGAAAAACATCAGAAATTTTCGATTTTTTTGTCGTTTTCACAACCATAGACTGTGGGTTGATGCGTTAACCAACCGACATAACGGAGGAAACCATGGGCTTACTGGTCGACGGACAATGGCAGGATCGCTGGTATGACACCAGCGAATCAGGTGGTCGTTTTATTCGCGAGGACGCACAGTTTCGCGAGTCTATCGGCGGCGGTTCGGAGCAGTACCCCGCCGAAAGCGGTCGCTATCATCTATACGTTTCACTCGCCTGTCCCTGGGCGCACCGCACATTGATGGTACGCGCACTCAAAGGTCTCGAGGAGCACATCTCGGTGTCGGTCGTCAGCCCCATCATGCTGGAGAACGGCTGGACCTTTAGGACCGATGAAGGCAGCACCGGCGATGCCCTGCACGACGCCGATTTCATGCACCAGATTTACACCACCGCCCAGTCCGACTATAGCGGGCGTGTCACCGTGCCGGTGCTTTGGGATAAAAAAACCAACACTATCGTCAGCAATGAATCCTCCGAGATCATCCGTATGCTGGGTACCGCGTTCAATCGTCTGACTGGAAACACGCTGGACTTTTATCCCGAGCCGCTACGCCAGAAGATCGACGACTGGAATGCACGTATCTACCCCGCAATCAACAACGGCGTCTATCGCGCGGGCTTTGCGACGACACAAGACGCCTATGAAGAAGCCTACGAGGAATTGTTTGCTGAACTGGATGTGATTGACGAGCACCTGCGCAGCAACCGCTACCTGTGTGGTCCGGCACTGACCGAAGCCGATATTCGCCTGTTCACCACCCTGATTCGCTTTGACGCCGTCTACCACGGCCACTTCAAATGCAATCGACAGCGCCTGGAGGATTTCGCCGCGATCCCCGGGTATGTGCGGGATATTTACCAACTACCGGGTGTCGCCGAGACCGTGGATTTTTATCACATCAAGACCCACTACTACGCCTCACATGGCACCATCAACCCAACCGGCGTCGTTCCCAAAGGGCCAGCGATAGACTTCAGCGCGGCCCACGACCGGGAAAAGCTTGCTGGCAAAGAAGCCGCCTAACCGTGGGGCTGCCTAACGGCGGCTCGGCGGCACCGTTATTACAGGCCAACCCGTCGCCGCTAGCTTCGCAGGGGGTTGGCGGCGGCCCACTGCTCAACCGTCGTCAGCTCCAGTCCAAAACGATCCACCAATGGCGTCATATCCACTGTGAACGGCGAGGGAGCGGCCTCGTTGTACCAGCTGTAGATACGGGCCAGTTCGTCGGCGATTGTGGCGGCTTTCCCGGCATTACCACCGGCAAACAGCGCTCCCATCCGCTCGGCAAATACCGGGATGGGAAGACTTTCGAAGTCAATAGGGGTGTCCCAGCCCCGGCTTAACGCCGCCGCCGTCTCCGGACCTTTCAATGCCTGCGGCCCGCCCACCACAAACTTTTGATTGGCCGTGTCAGGCGACGTGGCCAGCGCCACCATAATACTGGCGACATCGCCCAGGCTGACCCAGCTCACCGGTAGTGTCTCCGCGTGAGGGTAAGACAGGACACCCCGCTCCCTGAGCGACGGCAGCGCCCAGTCTCGAAGCAGATTATCAATAAAAATAACCGGGCAGACTGCTGTTGCGGGAACCGAGCCGCCGATTAATCGCTCGATAATTTTGAACCGCGTATCGTGGGCAACAAACCCGTTGGGCGCATCACCCACATAAAGACTGGCATTGAAAACGATGCGCTCAACACCGGCCGCTGTCGCGGCGACAATGAGATTATCAGCGCCACGCAGGATGTGCTCCGCCGGATTGAAAGACGCCGACGGGAGATTGAGGAACACCGTATCAAATGGCGCCAGTGCCCGCTGCAGATGTTCCCCATCCAAGAGATCCAGTTGCACTTTACCCACATTGCCGGGAAACGAATGACGAGCCGGATCCCGCGACGCACCGGCAACGTCGAAACCCGCCTGCTCGAGCGCCACGAGCTGAGCCGCACCCTGATCACCGGATGCGCCGATCACTATGACATTTTGCATAGACCCTTCTCCTGAGTCGCATGGCAAACAACCGTCGGCAATCAACCAATGCGCAAATCGCTGGCAAAAACCGCTATCCAATCCATAGTAACGCAGGATTTCAATGCGCCATGTCCGACCTCAGCCGCCCTGCAAAAGGCGGTTTACAGCCGCATCGCCGCACTCTACCTTTGGGACGGCTGGCGTACCCCATGGGTTGACACGCCGGGGGCATAGCCAACGTAGTTTACAACTGCCATTTACAATCCTGCTTACAATAACAAGGGCTACGCAATGACGACCGCTGATTCGCTGGAAGCCAGAGTTCAACGTCTCGAAGACCGAGAGGAAATCAAGGCGCTTGTCGCGCGCTACGGCATTGTCATGGACGACCGTGATATCGAAGGCATGCCTGACCTATTCACCGACGATGTGCACATCCGCTCCCTCGACGGAGTGATGGATTCCAGGGGTCGCGATGCCGCCGTCGAACTGTTCAAGGGGCGATTCGAGGTGCTGGGTCCGAGCAATCATTTCACCCATGACAAGATCATCGAGTTCGATGAGAACGACCCGGACAGTGCGCGGGGAACCGTGCTGTCCCATGCGGAAATGAACCGGAAGGGTCAGCCCATGCTCGCCGCGATCCGTTACCACGACCGCTACCGGCGAGACGCCGGGAAATGGCGTATCGCCGAGCGTGTGTTTAGTTTCTTTTACTACGTTGCCACCAGCGAGTACCTCGAGGCCCTAGGTCCGGGGCTCGATCAACGTATGCGCGCCTATGATGAGCCCATGCCCGCGGACATTCCTGAGAAGTTGGATAGCTGGAAACGCTACTATGGATCATAAACATCGCCCCTCTAAGACGCGCGTCTCTCTCCAAATTATCCGGGACCCTCAATTGTGAGTAACGAAACGGGTACAACAGCTCAACCCAGCAGCGCGGGCTACCCCTCAGCGCGCACCGCGTGGTACGTGACTGCCATACTCACGGCCGCCTATATTTTCTCCTTTATCGATCGGCAGATCCTCAACCTGATGGTCTCACCGATCCAGGCCGACCTCGACCTGAGTGATACCGAGATTTCACTGCTTCAAGGCCTGGGCTTTGTCGCGACCTATCTCCTGCTGAGCATTCCTATTGGGCGACTGGTGGATACACGAAGTCGCATCAATATCATCGCCGGCGGTATCGCGATCTGGAGCGTTGCTACCGCCGCCTGTGGTCTGGCCCGGAGTTTTACCGGTCTCTTTATCGCCCGTGCCGGTGTGGGCATCGGCGAAGCCACATTGACGCCGGCGGCCTGGTCGCTAATTGCCGATTATTTTCCGCTTCATCGGCGCAGCCTTCCTTTCAGTATTTTCCTCACGGGGCCTTACGTCGGCGTAGGTATTGCCATGGTCGTTGGCAGCTGGGCATTGGATTTCTTCGGCCAACAGCCGGGGCTGACGCTTCCATTTTTCGGCACGCTGGCACCCTGGCAACTTACCTTTCTTGTCGTGGCTGCTCCGGGCATTTTGCTGACTCTACTGGTACTGTTGATCAAAGAACCTCGCCGGCAGGGAATGGCGGCTAACGTCAAGCCCGAGGCCGCGCCGATCTCGACGATTGTCGACTGGGTGCGCAGTAACTTGCGTATTTATCTGGCGTTACTGTTTGGCGTCCCCTGCATTGTTCTGGTGCTCTATGGTTTGCAGGCGTGGGTGCCGACCTACCTTTTACGTGTTCAGGGTATGTCGCTGTCGGAAGCCGGTACCCAGTACGGCATCATTGCACTGATCGCAGGGTCGCTGGGCGTACTGTCCGGCCCGATTGTCGCTCGCGCCCTCGAAGCCCGCGGTCATACAGACTCACAACTGCGGGTGGCCATGATCGCGCTGGCACTCATGTGCCCAGCCGTGGGCTGCCTCGCTATTGCGCCAACGCAGCAACTGGCGCTGGCCAGCATAGCCGTGGTCAGCTACCTCGTACCGCTGCCTTTGGCTTTATTGGCGGCCGCCATACAGGCGGTCACCCCCAATCAGATGCGCGGTGTGCTGGTAGGTATCTATGTGGTGTCGACCAATATTATCGGTCTCGCCTTCGGCCCCACGCTGGTTGCACTGACCACGGATTATATTTTTCAGGACCCGGCGGCAGTGGGTAAGTCTCTGGCCGTCGTCGGCTGCGTCGTAGCGGTGATTGGCATGATTCTCGTGGGGCGTGGGCTCGCGCCCTACCGCAAATTACTCGTGGAGCTGGAAGCGGCCGACTCCTGAAGCGGTCGCCTTAAAATCCAAGCGGCACCATTGCCGCTCGCCACATTCGGTCGCGCCAAGGTGGGCCCCTTTCCCGCAAGGTGCGCCCACACCGCCTTCTGAATGAGCAACTACGCTTCGACACCCCAGCGACGGCTTCCCTATAATAACAAGGGCATGTCGTCGCCGGCTTGTCCACTGAACCGACCACTTGATAGAGGATAGTCACCGTGTCCCTTTCCCAAATTCAGGCGCTGAAAACGCGCATGCAGCAGTCCATCATTGGTCAGGAAGACGTGGTCGAGCGATTGATTATCGGATTGCTTGCCAACGGTAATTTGCTGGTCGAGGGACTTCCGGGGCTGGCCAAAACCCGCGCCATCAAAGCGCTGGCAAAAAATCTGGAAGCGGACTTTAGCCGAATCCAGTTTACGCCCGACCTCCTGCCATCGGACGTCACCGGCACCGAGGTGTATTACCAGGCTGATACCGGCAGCGAGTTTCGCTTCGAGCAGGGCCCCATCTTCGCCAATATCGTCCTCGGTGATGAAATCAACCGGGCACCCGCCAAAGTACAGGCCGCGATGCTTGAGGCCATGGAAGAAAGACAGGTTACCGTTGCCGGTACTACCCACCACATGCCCGCCCTGTTCATGGTCATGGCGACCCAGAACCCGGTGGAACAGGAAGGTACCTACCCGCTACCCGAGGCACAGCTCGATCGATTTTTGATGCATATCACTATCGATTACCCCCCCGTCGAAGATGAGGTCCTCATCATGAATCTGGTCCGGGGCGAGGAGAACCCCAGCGACGATGGCAAACCCTCAGCTGCCTCCCACTCAATAGAGCAAATACCCCAGCAGGCGGTATTCGACGCACGGAAAGCTATCGCCGCGATCCATATGTCGGAGCCCATCAAGCGCTATATTGCCGATCTCGTTTGCGCCACCCGTCGACCCGGTGATTATTCTGAAGAGCTGAATCGCTGGATTGATGTTGGCGCCAGTCCGCGGGCGTCCCTCGCCCTCGATAAATGCAGCCGAACCCACGCCTGGCTCAAGGAGCGCGATTTTGTCGACCCTGAAGATGTCCGGGCAATTGTTCACGACTGCCTGCGTCATCGCCTGATGCTGTCTTATGAAGCGCGAAGCGAGGGCGTGACCCCCGATGTCGTCATTGATGCCTTGCTGACTCACGTCGCACTGCCCTGAGCAGTCGCTCAATGACCGATTCGCGGATTTATACCTCACTGGAGCACTTACGCCACTTCAAGGAGCAGGCACAGGGCATCAGCTTTTTGCCGCGCCAGCCAGCATCGAGTGTACTGAGTGGACGACGCGCCTCCCGACTCCGGGGACGCGGTCTCAATTTTGAAGAAATGCGCCACTATTTACCGGGTGATGACATCCGCTCCATCGACTGGAAGGCGACAGCGCGTACGGGTAAAGCGCACGTCCGGGTCTTTACCGAGGAACGGGATCGACCTGCGCTATTGGTTGTTGATCAACGGATGTCGATGTTCTTTGGCTCGCAGCTGAATCTGAAGTCGGTCACTGCCGCCGAAGCCGCCGCCATCGCCGCTTTTCGTGTCCTCGGCGCCGGCGATCGCGTCGGCGGCATTACCTTCAATGACGAACAGCACATCGAGTTCGCACCCCGTCGCAGCGACCGAACCGTGATGGCCCTGCTCACGGCCATCAGTGCAATGAATCAATCCCTGCACGCGCAAAAACCGGTACCGGAGCAACGCCTTCAGCTCAATTCGGTGCTTAAAGGCGTCGCTCGGCTTGCCAGTCACGACCACCTGGTGATGATCTTTAGCGACTTTGACGGTATCGATGACCGTACGCGCCAGCAACTCGGTGCACTGTCGCAGCACAACGACGTGGTGCTCATGCTGGTCCACGATCCACTGGCGCAGCGCATCCATAGCCACGAATCAACCATTGTCGGTACCGACCTGCTACAGGCACAGGTCGACCTCGCCACCCCTCGGGTTCGAGACGCTGTACGCGACACCACCAGCCAGCGCCTGACGTCAATTTACGATTTGCAAAAGCGTGTGAATCTCTCGGTACTGCCCTTGAGTGCGGGCGAGGATACGCTGACTCAGATCAGGCGCCTCACCGGTCAGTTCGCGCCACAGCAGAGGTATCGATGACGTCCTACCAAGGATTGAACCTACCCGATCTGATGGAACTGCTCCAGGGCCCCGTCACCCCCGCGCCGATTCCCTTGATCCCGGCCACCGTTGGCTGGGTGGTACTCGGACTCTGGTTGGTGGCGGTTGTTGGTCTTGTTGCCATCGCCTGGGTCCGTCGTTACCGACGTAACGCCTATCGGCGGCAGGCGCTGGCGATGCTCAAAGAGCTTGCCAAACGCGCCGAAGACAACCCCGCCGGCGTCGCCGAAGCGATCAGTACGATCGTCAAGAGTGCGGCGCTGCAGGCCTATCCAAGAACTCGGGTGGCCGCGCTGACCGGTAGCGACTGGGCCGTGTTTCTGCGTGACACCAGTAACCGCGACCCGCTGGTCAGCGCAGCCGCGGGGCAGTTGGCGCGAGCCGCCTATCAACCCAATAGCGAACCACTGCAGCTGCTGGAGCCGGCACTACGCTGGGTGAAGGTCCATCGTGCTTGAGTTCGATGCTCTGGCGATACTCTGGCTGCTACCGCTGCCTGTGTTGGTGGGGTGGCTATTACCAGCCTACCGACGCCGGGAGCCGGCATTGCGTATTCCTTTTTTTACGTCCATTACCACAGCAGCCGGTGCAGAGATTCGCTCGGGGTCGGTCATAGCAAGTGCCTCCTGGTGGTATCGACTCGTCGTCATCGCTGTCTGGCTGTTATTGCTGGTGGGACTCGCCAAACCCCAATGGGTGGGTGAGCCGATCACTAAAACCGAAACGGCCCGGGATGTCATGCTGGCCATCGATCTGTCCGCATCGATGGATTATCGCGATTTTCCGGGGCCAGATGGTAAACCCGTTTCCCGCTTCGATGCGGTACAGCGTGTGGTTGATCAGTTTGTCGCCAATCGCGAGGGTGATCGCGTCGGCCTCATCGTATTTGGCGCCAAAGCCTATCTGCAACTCCCCTTTACTCGCGACCTCAACACGGCCCGGGCACTGGTGGATTTGATGCAGGTTGGCATGGCGGGCCCACAGACCGCTTTGGGTGATTCCATTGGCCTCGCCATTCGGGCCTTCGAGTCGAGCGAGGTCGATGACCGCGTGCTCATCCTGCTCACCGACGGCAATGATACCGCCAGCAAGATGACCCCCATCAATGCTGCCGAAATCGCACAACTCAATGGCATCGAAATCTACACCATCGGTATCGGGGATGCCGAAGCTACCGGAGAAGACCGAATCGACTTCGAGACTCTGGCATCTATCGCCGAACGAAGCGGCGGTCAATTCTTCGACGCCCAGGACGAGACCGCGTTGCGGCAGGTTTATGACCGGATCGATGCGCTGGCGGTTGCCGATATCAAGACAGAAACCTGGCGCCCGCGTGTTTCATTGGTTCACTGGCCGACGGGGCTTGCCCTTGGCTTGCTGTTTATGGTGTCACTCACCGCGCTCGGTCGCGGATGGCGTTCGCGATGACAGCATCGTTTCACTTTATCCGGCCGGAATGGTTGGCGCTTGCTCCGGTACTGATGACTCTGTGGTGGCTGGTTCGCCAGCGTATCCGGGAGCGCCGGCAGGCCGCCACGGTAGTGGCCCCCCATTTGCAATCGGCGTTGACGGTCGATCAGGGCTCCAGTCAGCGCTGGTTTCTCATCGACCACCTGACGCTATTGGCGCTATGTCTGGTTTTCGCCACGGCGGGACCCACCTGGAGCCAGCAGAACAGCCCGTGGTTCGAGGAAACCGCGCCGATGGTCATTGCCATTGAGGTGTCTGATTCCATGCGCAGTAACGATCTGTTACCCACCCGCCTGGACCGCGCTCGATTTAAGGTAATGGATCTGCTGGCCCTGCGGGCAGGAGCGCCGACCGCACTTATCGCCTATGCAGGTTCGGCACACATCGTAATGCCACCGAGTAAAGATATTGCGGTTATCACGCCCTTTCTGGAAAGCCTCGATCCCGCGATCATGCCCGAACCGGGCACGCGGGCTGATCGGGTCATGCCTCTGGCCACTTCAATCCTGGGGGCAGAGGCCGCTGCGGGCACTCTGCTCTTTATCAACGACGGTTTTGAACCTCTGGACATCGACGCTCTGGCCGAATTCGCAGCCACGCCCGAGACACCGTCAATGTCGGCTCTGGTATTGGGCAGCGATGAGGGCGGTGTCGCCCTACTCCCCGACGGCACCGCGGTTACCCAGGTCGGGGGCGGACTGCTCGATACCCGTGTCGATAGTACCGTTCTCAACCGCGTAACCAAGGCTGCCGGCGTGCAAGTGGTCCGCAGCACAGTCGGCGATCGCGACATCCAACGTATTTTGCGTGCGTCAGAATCAAACCTGCGCGCCGCCGAGGATCCCGATGCCCAGTGGAAAGATCAGGCCTGGTGGCTGCTGTGGCCTGCCCTGCTGCTTTCACTGTTACTGTTTCGTCGAGGGTGGACCTTTTGAACACTGACCCACGCCGAATCCGCTATGGCCTGGCCGCACAAATCATGGCGGTTTCCCTCATCAGCCTGTGCCTATTACTTTGGTTGAGCGTCTCCCGAGGCAGTTTTGTGTCACTGTGGCTGACCCCCGATCAACAAGCGAGGCTCGCTTACGATCGACTGGAATTTGCCGAAGCCTTCGAGGGTTTCGAGAGTCCGGCATGGAAGGGTTACGCCGCCTATGCCGCTGGCCTGTACCCGGATTCTGCAGAGGTTTTCGGACGCCTGGGTACCGCCGAGGGCTTTTTTAACCGGGGAACCGCGTTCATGAAAGGCCGTGAGTATGCGAAGGCCATCGGTGCCTTTGAACTGGCAGTCCAGGCCGCACCAGAGTGGGAGGCTGCGCAGGAAAACCTGCGCCTCGCCACCTACACACTCGACTATATCGAGCGCGCTCGCGAGCAATCGGATACCGGCGATGAGTCAGAGATTAGTGCGGACGGGTATGTTTTTGACAACACCAAAAAGCGCGGCCTTGAGGTAGAGATCACTCAGCAAAGCACCATCGAACTCGAGTCTGCTGAGAAGTGGATGCGTGCGGTCAACACGGAAACCCGCGACTTCCTGAGAACGCGGTTTTTACTCGAAGCCAACCGGGGAGACTTGCCATGACGCGTGCCGTGTCGCTCCTGCTTCTCGCCTTATTCTCTGGCGTAACGCTGGCATCAACACAACCGGTGGTCCGAGCCACGCTCACCCCGACGACGGTGACGGTAGGCCAGCCCGTCGAGCTCAGTATTGTGGTACTGGTCCCTACCTGGTTTACCAAGCCGCCCGTGTTTCCAAGCTTTGAAATCACCAATGCCATTACACGCCTGCCCCCCGATAGTTCATACCCCACCAGCGAGCGCATCGGCAATGACACCTGGTCTGGCATCGTGCGGAAGTACACGCTTTACCCCCTGATGAAAGGTGACTTTGTTATTAGCGGGGAGATGATTCGTGTGCATTATGCCGATCCGGGCAAGGCCGGTATCACTGTCGATGTAGCCGTTCCCGATAATCGATTGACCAGTACGGTCCCGGCAGGCGCTGAGTCGCTATCCCCCTATCTGGCGGGTACTCGTTTAGACCTGAACGTCAACGTGTTGGGCGACGCCGCTGAACTTGAAACCGGTGACGCAGTGGTGCTCGAATACCGCGCAGAGTTGGATGGCCTCCCGGCAATGTTTCTCCCGCCGCTGGCCCCGGAGATTTCGCTCGAGGGTGTCTCGGTTTATCGTGACCAACCGGTGCTATCCGATGGTGATGGCGCCAAAGCCCTGCGCAGCGAAAAAATCACGCTGGTATTCGAGGCCGGTGGCTCGTTTACCGTACCGGCGATAAGCCTCGATTATTACGACCTCGACTCAAAAGCCGTAGCCACTACCGCCGCCCCACCGGTGACGCTGTCCGTTTCGGGGCCGGCTATGGCTCCGCAATCGGCCACCAGCACATCCGCGAAAAACCGTTTCTCCGCAGGGATTATTGCACTGCTCTTCGCTGCAACAATCATGGCCATCGGGCTGCTTTGGCGACTGCTATCGCCGGTAGCACGCAAGGTGATAGCGAGCCTTGAGGATTCCGAGACGCTCGCGTTCCGTAGACTGTGCCGACACCTCAAACAGAATAGGGTGGATCTATTCTACCCATCACTGCATCGCTGGCTGCACCGCCTGGCCCCTGGCATCGAGCCGGACACGTTCTTTCAGCGCTTTGGCGGAGAACGCCTGGCGACTGAAATAACGAGCCTTCGGCGGTCGCTGTACGGCAAAACACCGCAAGCCGTCGATACCGCTGCCGTCCTCCAGGGGCTGGAGACCTGCAGGGCGCACTACCGGCGGGAACAAAAGAAAAGCCGTCTAAGGCAGGGGCTACAACTTAACCCCTGACACTCAACGGCATTGGCATGGCAGCACTACGGCGCTCATCGCCCCGGGCGACAACACGTACCGCATTAAGCCGGGCCGATGACCCATAGGCGTTGGCTAACGCCCAGCTAGTCATCACACAAGAGCTTCATTTTCATGGCGGCAAGCTCGGCCTCTTCAATCGTTGCTGCCTCGACGACCGCTGTTTTTGCCAGATAACACTCATCGGCTTCCTCGGCGCTCTCATCAGCAACAGCGGCTACTGCCGCTTCATTCGCTTGTTCACAATACGCACTGCTTACGCGACGGACATTGGCGGTATCCCCCGCACGCTCCACGGCGACGCAGTCGCCAATACGAATCTCCCGCTGATCGGTCACTACCTGAACAGCTCCTGCGGCACCACCGAGTTTGACCTCATACATCATTCCCCGGGTATCACCCTGGGCACCCTTGGCAACCGCACCACCCGCAATCGCACCGACCAGTGCATTTCGCGTTTTCTTACTCGACTTTTTACCCTTGGCCGAGATAAGGCCGAGCGAACCACCGACCAGCGCACCCTTGGGGACCGCACCCGAATTGAGATCAACCATCCTGCTGGCGGTAACCACCCCATGCTGGATACTCATCGACTGCCCAGCACGCTGGGCATTCACACCTACTGCCAACAACAGCAACAAAACAGGCGACAAACGTATTAACTTCAACTTCATGGCTTTTCCTCTGAATAATATCTCTCGATGCCCAGCACGCTCTAGCGGCTGCTAGCTTAGCGGGCGTTACGCGTATAACAAACTGCCCAATTACTTGAACTTCCAGCCCAGTCCGGTGGTCATGCCCCAGTCAAATTGCCCGGCGGCCTGATCGATGGCTGAACTGTCGTAACTGCCCCAGGCGCTCAAGTCCCAAAACAGGTCATTGATAATTTCCCAGCGTATCCTGGCAGCGCTGTCTGCTCGCACACGACCGCTTTCGGTCAGCGACGGATAGACCGAGGTATCAAAATGCAAATTAAGTTCGGGAGTATCGAAGCGCCAGCGGTCATAGGAGAGGGTAATCACTCCCTCCGCGCTCTCCTGCTTATCACCCAACTCGCTGCGCTCTTCCAGTACCTGCAAAGAGACGCTGGCCACCAGGTTGGACTGATTCGTATCGATAAAATAACGTCCCACACCGCCACCCAGCGAGACCCGGTAGTCAAGGCCAAGTTCGTCATTGCTCTCATAGCCGCCAAACACCTGGCGGTAAATCGACGCCCTGTCGGTCCATACCCGACGCGAAAGGGAGGCACGCGAGCTGGTGGTTTTCTCTTCATCGGTATCCGAGACGGTGGCGCGGGTATTCAGACTATTCAGCGAATCCTCATCCTCGTAGTCCAGATCGACATGGAATTCGGTCTGGCTAACGCCGCTGGCCTTGGTAAAGGCATAGTTTGCGCTCATGTAAATATCGATACGGTCCGTCAAGTCATCCTCGACGGGGCGCAGTTCAATAACTTCGTTCCAGCTGAGCTCCCGTTGCCCGTCGATTTGGGTGAACGCAATGGTGCCTGCTTTAGAGCCGGGCTTGATATTGCCAAATATTCGATCGCCATCGATAAGGCGAATATCGAAGTTAAAATCCGAATTTACGCTGGCCACCTCTTGCCATTCGATGGCCACCGAGCCCATAGCATCGGTACTCAAACTCAACCGGCCGCCGAGTAATGACTGAATCTCACCGGTTAAGCGGTCGCCGTTGTAGAGTGTGACGACATCGGTCTTTCCGTGAGCAAAGCTCCATTGGCTGCATAGCAGCGAAAAGCACCCCAGTAGTACAAGTGAAAGCCGGTTCCGATGCCGGCAAAGATCACAGAGAAAAGCAAAGAAACAGGTCATAGATACCGGGCCCAAATCGCGGGAGCGCCCCCAATTAACGCGGGTCATAAAGCAAAAATCTGCCCAGACACACGCCCGTGAAGACGCTTAATTTATAGTCATTTCAGGTTTGCACGAACGCATTCGGGGATCGCGAGTGAAAGCGCCGCATCGATAGCCCCCGATGGCTTTTTGATATCCAGATAGTTTGCCAGCATGGGGGCGACGTCGACGGTCCAAACCCGCTGCTCCACGGTGCACGGCTCGATCTGGTGGCCCGCAAAAACCAACGGCACCGACGTGTCGTAGGGCCACGGGGAGCCGTGGGTTGATGCCACGGTCAACCCGTCGAAATCGTTGATGAAATGATTGGGCCTGAAGACCACAAACACATCACCCGAGCGGCGCGGATGAAAGTTGCGCAACATTGCCCGATGAATCGGCGTATCCGGAACGTCCCCGGTACGCAGATGGCTGCTCGATACCGCGAGCGCAACTCCCGAAAATGCTGACACCTCCTGAACGACCGCTGACTCCAATTGCGCGAGATCGATAGTCGGGTCCTGCTTTACTGCTGTGGTGAAGTAAATATAGGGGTGCTCGTAAGTTTCGATGAGCTTCCCCTCGATACCAAAACGCGCCTTGATGCGGCTGATAGCCTCTTGGCTGTCCCAGCGGTCCGGGTCGACGTAATCCGCCGGAATACTCATGGCCTTCAGATACCCGGGGGCGTCGGGCCCACCGTGATCCGCGGAAAGAACAATCAGGGTGTGCTCAAGGCCCACCGTCTCGTCCACGAAAGCGAACAATTCCGCGAGGCGACGATCCAGATTCAGAATATTGTCCTCGGCCTCGAGACTCGAGGGGCCAAAAACGTGTCCGACGTAATCGGTCGATGAAAAACTGACGCTCAGGTAATCGGTAGTGGCGTCGGTACCCAGCGCCTCCTCAACCAGCGCCTGTTTCGCGAAGTCCAAAACCAGGCGATCTCCCGCCGGGCTCAGGGTTAGCCAGGTCGTAAAATACGGGCTGGATCCATTGCCATACTGATGCGGGAACACCCGACCAAAGCCGCCGACATCGGTCTCCCAGGCTCGGTCATCGGAATCCGCGAACAGATAATCCTCCTTGGGCTCAAGCAGGGTCCACGCGGTACCCGCGTAATCCGATGCGGGCTTGCCCGCGTTGAAGCGCGTTACCCACGCAGGATACTCATCCATGTAGTAACGACTGGTGACGAATTCTCCACTGGCTTTCGAAAACCAGTACGCTGTGCCCGAGTGCCCCGCCATTGAAATGGCACCGCGATCCTTAACCGAAACCCCGACTGCCCTGGATTGACCGCCATTACTCGCTCGCAGCTCATCGGCGAAAGTGGTGACTTCAATCGCCGCCGGCGAGCGGCCATCGCTTCGCGCCGCGCGCTGGGTAGGGTCGATCTCCTGATCCTTATCGACGCCGCTGCCCGCGGTTAGCAAGGGATAACGGGCGTCCTCCACATTGTAGGTGGTAAACCCCGTCTCGCGATCAAACCACAGATTACCGATCATGCCATGCATGGCCGGGTGGGCCCCGGTCGCCAACGTGGTGTGACCGACGATGGTTTCGGTATTGGCATGGGCGTGCTGGGCATCAACAAAGCGGATGCCGTTCTCGTAGAGGTAGCGAAAGCCCCCCTCCCCAAAGCGCGTGTAGTAGCGACTCGGTAAGTCAGCCCTGAGCTGGTCAACCGTAATCTGTAAAACAAGCCGTGGGGGTTCTCCGAAAGCCAACAAAGGCAGACACAAAAAAAACGCCGCGACAGGCTTACCTGACGCGACGATTTTTCGGAGCAGTATTTTCATACCACTAGCAGGAACCATAAATCACAGGCCCTAATTAGTGGTTACGTTGCTTTGCAGTTTATTCAATACCTGCTCGAGATTGAAACTACCCGGCTTCTGTCGCGGTGGAAATTCCTCGTAGGTGGCGAGATGCCCCGCGACATAGCTGACGGCGGGAAGAACCAGGTACGCGCGTTCAAAGCGCCACATATCGTAGCCGGAGGCTTCGTGATCGGCGCGTTCAAACGGATCGCCACGCAGGTCAAACAGCTTTGGCAGACGGAGGGTCACAAAGGGCTCCTCCCACACATGGAAACCGTGCGCGCGCTGCTCCATAAACACCATCTTCCAGCGGCCGTAACGAAGATTCGCCAGCTGGCCGTCATCGGTCCAGTAGAAGAACTCCTTGCGCGGCGCTTCTTCAACTTCACCGGCGAAGTAAGGCATCATGTTATAGCCATCCAGATGGACCTTGTAGTCGCGGCCCATCGAGGTGTGTCCCTTCAACAGCTTCTCCTTGATATCGGGCTCGCCCACCGCCGCCATGATCGTTGGCAACATGTCTTCATGGGAAAACACATCGTTGTACACCGTGCCGGGGTCAATAACGCCAGGCCACTTGATTAGCGTGGGGACGCGGTAGCCGCCTTCCCAGTTGGAGTTCTTCTCATTACGGAACGGTGTCATGCCGCCGTCGGGCCAGGTGAACACTTCTGCGCCGTTGTCTGAGGAGTACATGACAATGGTGTTGTCTTCGAGACCCAGCTCTTCGAGCTTGTCGAGAATCTGGCCCACGTGACCGTCATGCTCAACCATGCCATCGGCATAAATGCCCAGCCCCGTAACGCCGTCTGACTCGGGTTTCAAATGGGTGTTGACGTGCATCCGGGTGGAGTTCCACCAGAGAAAGAAGGGTTTCTCAGCCGCCGCCGCTCGCTCCATGAAATCGATAGCGCCAGCGGTGACTTCCTCATCCACGGTTTCCATTCGCTTCTTGGTCAGCGGACCGGTGTCCTCAATCTGGCCATCAGCGCTGGATTTAATCACCCCGCGCGGACCAAATTTCTCACGGAACTCAGGGCTCTTGGGATAGTCAGGGCTCTCGGGCTCCTCCTCCGCATTCAGGTGATACAGGTTGCCAAAAAACTCATCAAAACCGTGGTTGGTGGGCAAATGAGTATCGAGGTCACCGAGGTGATTCTTGCCGTACTGTGCGGTCATGTAGCCATGATTTTTGAGCAGTGCAGCAATGGTGGGGTCTTTCTCTGACAACCCCTCTTTGGCGCCCGGCAGGCCGACCTTCAGCAGCCCGGTGCGAAAGGGACTCTGACCGGTGATAAAGGCGGCGCGGCCGGCGGTGCAACTTTGTTGCCCGTACCAGTCGGTAAACAGCGCACCCTCGTTGGCGATCCGGTCAATATTGGGTGTTCGGTAGCCCATCATGCCGCGGTTGTAGGCACTGGTGTTCATCCAGCCGATATCGTCACCCCAAATCACCAGGATATTGGGTTTGTCTTCGGCGCTCACGGCACTGGAAAGAAGCAGTGCCAACATACCCATGATCTTTAGCGGGGCTAATGCAGCCACCCGCCAACCCTCTAAATTCGATTTTTTCATTGTTTTTACACTCGTACGCAGGGTTAAACACAGCAGCCGGGCATCAGGGATGCATCGCCACCTTCGGTATTTCATACGGTGTGTCAGACCAGACGCTCCGTATCCGCTCGGAGTCTAGCGCAATCGACTGACAGGATGCCACAGCGCCTATCGATACACACAGGCACACCATTCCTCCGCAGGCGTCGACTCCAGGAAAAACACCGCTTTGCCCGCCCGAAGCACACGCCAAAACCAATAGTAACGCGTGCGCTCCGCCAAAAATTCAATCTAACCCAGTGAGCATCGGCCCCTATCGGCGCGTCGGCGTCAGAACGGTATTAGACACCACGCCCGGCAGCTGCGGTACCATCGGCGCTTCAAACCGTGCAGCCACCCGAGGACGACGCTTTGCAACGGCTCAAAATTCCGTCGAATCTGGCGGCTACCCTGCTCCGGGTGCCCGGCGCCACGTCAGTGCTCGGTCCCCTTTTGCTGCTTTCTCTGGTGTTTGCTGCGATGCCGACCCAGGCATCCCCCGACGAGCGTTGTTCACTGGAGAGCTACAACGCATCAACCCGCCCGGATCATCTCGGGGCTCCCACAACCGTGCAGGTGGGAATAATGATTGTCGACATGGTGTCGATCAGCGATGTTGATCAAACCCTGGCCGTAGACGCGCTGCTCGCCACCGAGTGGCGAGACAAACGGCTCGAATCCCTGGCAGGCTGCCGATTCAGCAATGAAGAAGTCTGGACACCCGAACTGGCACTGGTGAATACCAACAGCCTGGAAAAGGTCAACAAGCGCAAGCTGCTCGTCGCTGAAGGCGGTACCGTCTCTTCACTGACACGATTCAGCGGCGACGTACTAATCCCCTGGCATATGGCTGATTTTCCGTTCGATACCGCCGAATGGAAGCTCCGCCTGGCCGGCTTCGACTACGGGATCAAGGAAATCGAGCTGGAAATCGCAGACGCCTGGACCGGGCGCGGGCCGAAACTGACCATACCCGACTGGACGATTGGAGAGCCCAGCGCACAGATCACGATAGTCGATGTTCCCCGTCTGGGACGGAGTGTTCCCGTATACGAACTGACGATTCCGGGGGGACGAGTCCCCGATTACTATATTTTTAAATTCATTATCCCGTTGTGTCTCATCGTTATGATGTCGTGGGCGGTATTCTGGGTGGACCCCAAAGACCTCGCGCCGCAATTGGGGTTGGCGGCCACAACCATACTGACGCTGGTAACCTTCCAGTTTTCAGTGAACGCCATGCTGCCGAGACTGGGCTATTTCACAGCGATGGACCGCTACGTTTTTGCCTCATCGGTGCTGGTCTTTCTCGCACTGATCGAGGCGCTGATCAGCGGCGAACTGGCCAGCAATGGCCGCGAAAAACTGGCTCGACGCCTCGATAAAGCCAGTCGCTATATCTTTCCCACCTGCTATGTCATCACGTCGGCACTGACTCTGGCCTGACCTATGGGCTGAAGCCAGGCGGCACAGCACCCGCTCGAAGACACCGGACTTTGATTGCGGCGAATCCACCCACACGGCTACAAATCGAGATTTTTTGCTACACTCCCTCGCCTCCATCAGCTCCCCTGTTTCTTGGCGATACCAAGGCAGAGAGCCAACTACTTTAGGTCGCGCAGGCGCCATAACAACGCAGGAGAAAACAATGAAAACAAGTTTAAGGCGAACCTGGACAGGCGCAGCGACTGTGTCACTGGCTCTCCTGGTCGCCGGCTGCACAACACCGACCCCCACCGTGAATACATCGCCGGACGCCGAAATCACCTTCGACGGGCTGACCGAGATTACCGGTGGCCGAGCGGATAAGGCCTGGGCTCGCCCCGACCTCGATCTTTCAAGCTATTCAAAAATCATGTTTGAAGGGGTAGATATCGAGTATCGCCCGGGTGGCGCCAAGCGAAAATCGTCGATTGGCATGAGCGCGCAGCGGCATTACGCCATTGACGATCGCGCCAAGGAAAAGTTACAGACTATCGTCGTCGAAGAGTTCACCAAATCGCTGGCGCAAAGCGAGCGTTACACAGTCGCCACAGAGCCAGGCCCCGACGTGTTGCTGGTCAAGGTCAGTCTTCTCGACGTCGTTTCCTACGCGCCACCCGACATGCCGAACCGCGGAAATGTCTATCTTCATCAGGTTGGCGAGGCAACCTTGATGGTGGAACTGCACGACGCGGCCACCAACGCCATTCTCGCCCGCATCCTGGATCGACGTGCCGCTGAGCCGGCGGGAATGGGAATGGGAATGGGAATGGGGACGGCGATGCAGCAGTCCAACCCGGTACAAAATACCGCCGAAGCTCGGCGACTGGTCACACGCTGGGCTAACCGCCTGCGAGAGTCACTCGACAACTTCAACGGCTGGGCAACCGACTGAGAGACAGACCTCAATGGCACCATCGGGATAGTTCCTCGATGGTGCCTGAGTCAGGTTAGGCTGACGGCAGTTCCTGCACCGCACGATACGCCTGATCGATAGCGACGTGGGTGTAGGCGTCCGCCCCCGCATCAGCATTGGCCATGGTGATGTTGCCAAAGGGCTTTCTGGCAATTTCATGGGGAGCCTCGCCCGGGGCAAAATCATCATCGAACAGGTCGAGGTAGTCGTAGGCGTAACCGTGGGGCCAGCGATTGACGGTAATCGCAAGAATATCCTCTGTGACATCAAAACCTGCGGGACCCAGCAAACCATCGAGCACGGCTCGGACTTCCCGCTCGTAATCCTCAAACGTCATGGCGAGCATTAATGCTCGTGAAGCACGATGCTGCTCCTTGACGTCGGTGATTCCCTCTGGCGGTGATACCGACCCCCAAAAGACCAGCGGTACCGGTCCACCCTCACTGCCGTCGGTCTCATAACCACCGGTTTTTATACCGCGCAGGGTAAACAGCCGCGCATGCAGCCGGCCCGGACAGGCAACTGCATCGATATCAAGCTTATCCAATGCGCTCGCATCGCGGATAAGCACATTGGTGAGCAACAAGGGACGCTTGACCTGATACTTCATGGCCTCGCGCTGCGCCTCGGGCAGTTCGGGGCAGAGGTGCGGGATAATCACGTGATAACACGCCATCACCGTATGGCGCGCCTTCACCGAATAGACCTTATCGTCATTGATATAGGACACCGTCACTCCACCACTCGCCTCTTTTGCGCGGATGACGGTGGAGTTCAAGCGCAGACGGACACTGGACTCAGGAACATCCAGTTGCGCGTAGTCGACACGGGTCAGTGCGATGTTTTGAGCCGTTGCGCCGGGGGCCGCCGCGGGGATCAGATCGGCAACCTGGAGGCGCGCAAAGCTTGAATTACCATCGGGCCACAACGCGGCGGCGTAGCTGCGGGGTTTGGTCTTGGGTTCACGCCCTATCAGGTGAGCACCGGGTAATACCAGATCCAGCGCCTCACTGGCAGACAGCGCACTGATCTCCACCCCCCAGCCACCGTGCTGCAACTTGTTGAACAACTGCCTCGCCTCTTCACCGAGACCGCCGTGGCGGGCAAGGAACTCGGGGTAGGACATCGAACTGAGATAAGCCGAGGCCTCGCGATCGGTCATCTCTGCCACAACATTGATGCGCAGCGCATAAAATCGCTTGAGTTCTTCCCGAGCCTCGGTAGATAACGGAAACTGATCGACAGTTTCCGGCGGTAAGCCTCCGCCTTTATTGAGGTCACAGTCGTGCACCAATCGGCTTGTACCGTAGGTCTCGGAATCGAACCACGTGGATGTTTGACCCTCATCATCCCGCCCGTAATCCCAATCCATCTTGGCGCGCATTGCCTGGGGATCAACGCCAAGGTAGGACATATATTCATTGACGGTATCGCTGAAGTCCCACCACTCAAGATTGTGGGTGCCTCCAATTGCCAGCCGCATCTCACCGTCGTGATGAAATTCATTGCGCCGGGCATGACCGCCAAAGTCATCGTGATTCTCTAAAATCAGGATCTTGCTGTCCGCACCGAAGCGGTCCCGGTAATAGCGGGCCGCTGCCAAACCCGAAATGCCGCCACCGACCACAACCAGATCGTAGGCTTCATCCAGCGCAACCGGCGCGGGGAAGCGACCTCCCTCACGGGCGAGCTTGTGCGCGGCCTCAAAAGCGCCGGGGTGGGAACCACGTAAACCATTTTTCTCCGGCGGATAGGCCGCGCTACCTGTTGTTGGCGACGCAGATGCAGGGTCTGCTGACAACGCGCTCGATGAACCCAGCCCCGCGCCTGCGACCAAAGCGCCCACCGTCAGGTCCTGAATAAAATCCCGGCGAGTAATACTCGCCCCCATTCCCAGTTCGCGATCGGTTTTACCGGTCAAGATCAAATCTCCTTTATTGGCCTACAGGCTGCAGGGTCTGTCAGCGTATTCGGTGATCATCCAGCCACCGTTCATGGCGTCGGCCAAATACCAGCCGCACGCCCGCTCAGTACCACCGCCCTCGTAATCATCGCGCCACTCCGCCGAAAACGCCACCGTGGTGGCATTGATGGGTTGGACATTGACGCTGATCAGCGTTGATCCCAGCCAACCCTCAGCGAGCCAGCCCTGCATTGGCTCGACGAGCCAGGACTGCTGCGAGTCTCGGGTCACCGCGCCATCGGCATGATGTGACACGATCTCATCGGCATAAATCTGCTTGAGCTTTTCGAGGTTGGCCGGCATATCGCCGGACCAGAGCGGCGCGTAATCGTTGATAAACCAGCGCTCCGCATCGGGTAACTCTTGAGCAAGCGTTACGCCCGGGAGACCCAAGAAAAAAACCGCCAATAAAAACCGGACTGTACCTCGCATATTTTTCTCCATTTTCGCTGTCAGTCATCGCTGATAGCCTACCCTAAGCAGGCTCACGCAAAAAAAATACTACCTCTATTGGTTAACCGTGCGGACATCGACCCTTTCATACGGGCAGCGACCTATTGAGTTATTTGGCGATTTACGGCCCCCGGCGGTAGACTCGCCGCAACTTTCAGGCAGCAGGTGATCCCGTGAAACACTACGCGAGCGCAATCGAGGCGGTAAGTTCGATTCAGTCCGGAGAGTACATCTGGTGTCACTCCATGGCAGCCACCCCGGTGGTACTGCTCGAAGCCCTCGCCGAACACGCCCGGAATCATCGGGGTATCACCCTGATGCAGCTTCATCTCGAGCATGCCGAACGGGTGACCGAGGAGTCACTGCAGGGGCACCTAAGGCATCGCTGCTTTTTTGCGGGACGGGAGACACGCCGGCTCATCAACCAGGGACGTGCGGATTACGTGCCCATGTTCCTCTCAGAAATACCCAAACTGTTTCGCAAGGGCGAGCAGCGAGTGGACACCGTGCTGGTTCAGGTATCGCCACCGGACCGTCACGGCAATTGCTCACTGGGTATATCCGTCGAGGCGACCAAGGCCGCCTGTGACGTCGCTGATCGCATCATTGCCCATATCAATCCGCTGATGCCACGCACCCATGGCGACGGTTTTATCAATGTCCGCGATATCGATAGCGCCTACGAACAGGTTGAGCCTTTGATCAATACCGCGACGCCCACCGGCTCCGAGATTGAGGGTAAGATTGGCGCCAATGTCGCCAGCCTCGTCGACGATGGTGCCTGCCTGCAGATGGGTATTGGCGCGATTCCCGATGCCGCCCTGCACTGTTTGACCAACCATAAGAACCTCGGCGTGCATACCGAGATGTTTTCCGACGGTGTACTGCCGCTACTTGCTTCTGGGGTCATCAATAACTCCCAGAAAAAAGTGGCGCCGGGGCGCAGCGTCACCGGGTTTACCATGGGCAGTGACGCGCTGTACGACCACGTCAACGACAACCCCGAGGTCGCCTTTCTCGACATTGAGTTCGTCAATAACCCAACGGTCATCGCAAAGAATGCACGGGTCACGTCGATCAACAGCGCCCTGCAAATCGATCTTTCTGGGCAGGTCTGCGCCGATTCGATTGGACATCAGATTTACTCGGGGGTCGGCGGCCAGGTGGACTTTGTACTCGGTGCCACCTACTCGCTGCACGGCAAGTCAATTATTGCAATGCCGGCAACCGCACGAGAGGGTGCCCTGTCGCGACTGGTGACGACACTCGAAGCCGGTGCTGGCGTGGTGACCACACGCGCACAGGTCGACTATGTGGTGACTGAATTTGGCGTGGCCGAGTTGCGTGGTCGCTCCCTAGGGCAGCGGGCCGCTGACCTGATCGCTATCGCGCACCCTGACTTCAGGGAAGCGCTCTCACGCGAGGCAAGCGACCTGCTTAAGCTGAATCTGTCTTGATTCTGCCATAGAGGAAAACGCACTAAAAAGTACGCAGGGGCTCAGAGCCGTCCCAGCCCTCTGCAGCGGCTGCGATTCCGGCAAAAACCTCGACAACCCCCTCGTTTTTTTCGACGATTTCAAACATGCATCCCATCAGGGGCCGCGTATCGAAATAGGCAAATGACACACCACCGAGGCAGGCGCTGTTGACGGTAGGGTAGCCGAGTGATTCAAAGCAGGCGGTATCGGCGGCGAAATCGTGGCTCCAAACACACAGGTGATGCAATCCCACGGTGCCTGCCGGAACGCCATCGCGATAGGCACATTGATCGACCAGCGGCTGGATCAATTCGATCTGAACGGGACCGGCCTGCGCAAGGGCCACCCTCATATTGAGCGCTGCGGGCTGTCCGCGGTAGCGCACATCGGTAAAGGCCTCTTTATATTCGGTGATAAAAAAAGGGCCGACGCCCAATTCGTTGACCCATTTCATACACGCGGCTTCGAGGTCGTCAACCACCCAGGCATTCTGGAAAACGGTACGGTCGGTGGGCTTTCCCATAGAACTCCCCATGCTGCTTCGCTCCTCGTCTGGATGCCGCAACGGACGCCAAAACCACCTCCGTCAGGATACGAGTGCAATACTACCATCGCCGTGAGCGCTATTGATGGTTGCCAGCATGCTGGTCGACGGTGACGCGACTCCGGTTAGGCCGCAATACCGGAATGCCGCAGCAAAGCGCCAATCTCGGGTTCCCGGCCTCGGAAGTCAACAAACAGATTCATGGCGTCATCGGCGCCACCGCGCTCCAGAATTTTGGACAGGAACGCCGCCCCGGTCTCGGGATCAAAGATGCCCCGCTCCTCAAATAATGAGAATGCATCCGCCGACAGCACCTCCGCCCATTTGTAGCTGTAATACCCCGCCGCATAGCCACCGCCAAATACGTGGGTAAAGGCGTGGGCAAATCGATTCCATTCGGGGGGCTTGAGCACCGATACCTGATCACGAACCTCATTGAGGGTGTCATAAACACTCGCTCCCGATTCGGGGTCGAACTCAAGATGCAATTTGAAATCGAACAGCGAAAACTCGAGCTGGCGCACCATCGCCATGCCCGCCTGAAAATTCTTTGCATCGATCATACGCTGGTAAAGGTGATCGGGCAGCGGCGCTCCGGTTTCGTGGTGAGCAGCGAAGCAATCGAGAGCCTCCCGCTGCCAGCAGTAATTTTCCATAAACTGGGAGGGTAGTTCGACCGCGTCCCAGGCTACGCCGCTGATACCCGCTATATCAGGATGATCCACCCGGGTAAGCATATGGTGCAAACCATGCCCAAACTCGTGGAAAAGCGTTTCCACCTCACGATGCGTGAGTAGCGAGGGCTCACCGTCGACACCGGGTGTGAAGTTGCAGGTCATGTAGGCTACCGGGATCTGGTCGACCCCACCGATCTTCATCCGCGACTGGCACTGTGCCATCCAGGCACCACCGCGCTTGTTCTGGCGGGCATAAAGATCAAAATAAAATTGCGCGCGAACCTCGCCATTGCGATCACGAATCTCGTAAAGCAGGACATCGGGATGGTAGGTCTGCGCATTTTCGACGGGGTGAAAGTGTACCGAGAACAAACGGCCCACCACTTCAAACATGCCACTGATCACCCGATCGGCCGGAAAGTAAACCTTCACTTCCTCCTCGGTCAGCTGATGCTTGTGTTGTCGCAACTTCTCACTGAAAAAGGCGACGTCCCAGGCCCGAAGCTCGACGACGCCGAAATGCTCCTCAGTAAATCGGCAAAGCTCATCGAATTCCTGTTTGGCCTGGGGCAGAACCCGATCGACCAGCGCCTGCAAAAAGTCCATGACCTCGCCGGTTGAGCGCGCCATCTTTTTTGCCAGCGACAATTCGGCGTAGTTGCCAAAGCCCAGTAAATCTGCCTGTCGATGACGGGCGGCAAGAATTTCTCCCAGAGCATCCGTGTTATCGAACTGTGACGCCTGCGGGCCCTGATCGCTGGCTCGGGTACTGAAGGCCTGATAAACCTCCTCCCGCAAAGCGGCATCCTCCGCATAGGTCATCACGGGTAGAAAGGAAGGTGCATCGAGTGTCAGAAGATAACCCTCCATCTCGCGCTGGCGAGCACTTTGCGCCGCGACGGCCAACGCCGATTCAGGCAGCCCCGCTAGTGCCTCTCGATCAATGATGAGCCTGGTCCATGCGTTGCTGGCATCGAGTACATTATTGGAGAAAGCGCTGCTGAGCCCAGATAACTTTTCGCTGAGCGACCGGTATTCCTCCTTCGCCGGCCCTTCAAGATCCACGCCCGATAAACGAAAATCCAACAGCGCATTTTCCAGCACCTTGCGCTGCTCGTGACTCAAGTCCTGCGCATTCTCCATAACAGCGCTATAGGCTTCGAAAAGCTCGCGATTCTGACCCATCTCCGTGTAGTAATTGGACAATTTGGCAAGACAGGCGGTATGCGCCACGCGCAGTTCATCGCTGTTCATGACTGAATTCAGGTGCGACACCACACCCCAGGCACGACTCAACTGATTTTCCATGACCGCAAGGGGCTCAACTATCGCCTCCCAAGTCGCGGGCCCCACTTGGGCCAGTAACCGATCACGTTCTGCCCGATTGTGCGCCAGGAGTTGATCGATGGCCGGTTCAACGTGTTCAGGAAGAATCTGGGTAAACGCGGGAAGAGCAGTGGTTTCCAATAGCGGGTTTTTCACGCAGGGCTCCAGGCTTGATTGATTTGTGAGGGAAAGAGTGCGCGCTAAGTGTATCGACCGGGTGCCGACAAACCAACGAATCGCCTATGGCTAAACGGCTTCTATCGCACCCTCTGCTTTCGTTGCTATTATCGCGTTTCTTTTGGTTATTGAGTAAAGGATGCCACGTGCAGCGACTAATCAGTGTGGGTCTGGCCGCTTTACTGACGGCACCCGGGGTTTTTGTCGCCGCCGAGGAACACTCGGGGGAGAGTCATCACGGCAGCCATAGATTCCCCCACCATACCCTCGGCGTCTTTATTGGAGACACCACCGAAGGACGTCGCGAAGAGGGGCTCACCTTGGGCCTTGAGTACGAGTATCGCGCAACCGAGCGATGGGGTATTGGTGCCATCGCGGAACATGTCTGGGGAGACTTTAATACCAATGTCTATGTCGTACCGGCGGCCTTTCACGCGGGCCCATGGAAGCTCTACGCCGGTCCGGGTATTGAAGACGGAGAACACGGCAGTGAAACCCTGTTTCGGGTGGGTATCGAATATGGTTTCCACGCCGGCGCCTATGAGATATCGCCACAAGTCGATGTCGATTTTGTCGACAACGAGGAACTTTTCATCTTTGGCGTGGTGATTGCGCGGCCCTTTTAAATGGGACTTCGCTAAAACCCTTCCCGCCTCCCCAATGAGGACGATTGTCGGACCGTGGGTTTTCGAACCGACCAATGAGATGTCTTGCGAGCGCATCTAAATCGCCCCCATCGCCGTATGATGGTCATGCTACAAAAGACGTATTCAGCGCTGTTTTTATTATTGGCTTTGGGCTTCGGCTCTCCATCGATGGGCGGTCTAATGAGCAACGATCAATTACTGGACGCGTTTGATACCGATGCCGGATGGATTGCGGTCAATGACAATGTGATGGGTGGGCGATCTCAGGGCGGTTTTGAGATAGTCGATAGTCATTTGGTCTTCTCGGGCAGCATCAATACGAATGGCGGTGGTTTTTCGTCGATCCGACGACCGCTAACACCGGGTGAGCTGTCGAATACCGACGGCGTCAAGCTGAGGATAAAGGGGGACGGGCGCCGCTATCGCGTGACTCTGAGAACCGACGTGCGCTTCAGGGGGCGGACTGTGGCCTACCAGGGCACGATCCCATCGACGCCGAAAGATACCTGGGTCGATGTCACGTTAGCTTATCGCGATTTTGTGCCCTCGGTATTTGGGCAGCGGGTTGCTGTACCCCCACTGCAACCGGCGACGGCCTGGTCATTGGGCTTTATCATCGCTGACGGTCAGGACGGCCCGTTCAAATTGATGGTGGATGAAATTGGCCTGATGATCGATGGCGCGACGGGATCTGGTTTTTAGCAGCTCTTCATGAACCCGAGGCGGGAACCGGTTCGACAAAATCATGTATCGCGTCGCCACAGCGAGTCCAGCGGACGTATCCCTGTCAGTCAGACTCCCCCTTTACATCCTGAGCCTTGAGCTCACGAACCCGCTCAACCCCCTTGGTGCGCTGTACATAGATGACCTTTAGACTCGTCCGAATACTCTCCGCATCATCGCGCTCGGGATTGCGCTTCAGTTTTTCCTTCAGCGCTTTTTCTTTTTTCTTCAGCAGTTTTAATACTTTTCGAATCGCCTTGATCTCTTGCTTTTGGGTCTCTTCATCGGCGCCCTGAAATTCGGTCACGCGCGCGAGCAAACGTTTTAGCTTCATGGTGATCCCCCTACTTGCGCTTTGGCGGAGTCCGTCGAGGATTGATCAGCCAGCTCACTGATATCCTCGTCGGTAAGTTGCATTTCCGTAGCACTGATTTCCCAATGGGATTGCCTGAGTACGCGAATGGCCTTCAGCAAGCGATCGCGTATCTCCTGTGCGTAATCCGAGTCGTTCATCAAGGAGGTGGCTATCGACGGTGGCATTCGCTGCTGTCGGATAAAGTCATCCAGCATTTCCGTCAGTCGCTGACTGTGCTGCTGCTGCTTGACTGCGATCGCATCGACAGCCAGCAGGGCCACCTCATAGGCATCCTCGGCAAGGGCGGCGCGACAATCCCGCAGTAGCTCGGCAAGCTCAAAACGTATCTGGTCGTAGCACTGCCGCACCGCGGGGTTGGCAGAAAGCCCATACCGCGTCAGATTTTTGTGTAAATGCTTCACGCCCTTTACGACGACGACAATACTGCGACCGGCATCGCGCAGCTCGTAAAGCCCCTGCCCCGCCTGCCGCATATTCTCTCGCAACTGCGCGCGACCCACAAAACTCACTATCTCGCCATAAAGGCCCTTAATTTTATCTTCATAGGCATCGTCAACATCGAGTGGTATGACCCGGCGGGTCTGTTGCACCGCGACCGCCAGGCTCTCCTCACCGTCGATAGTCGAACGCTTGAGACTCAGGGCCAGTGAGCAAAGAGCAAAGGTATTATCGAGTAGATGCTCAACCTCTTTGCGCACGGCCTCAATCGCCGTTGCCGGTGTTTCGAGTGCATCGTTGAACAGATAACGCGGGTACTCGCGACCTTTGGGGCGCGTATTGACCCAGCGGGTCAACACTGCGGCCAATGGGTTGACCAGGGGCCAGAACACCACGACACCCAGTACATTGAACAAGGTGTGGAACAAGGCAAGACGCAACAGGTAGTCATCTGCTGCAACGCCTATGAAACGAGCCATCGAATCCACCATCAGCGCGAACTGATCCAGAAAGACGATGGCGATCGCGGCACTGGTCACATTAAAGATGACGTGGGAGACCGCCAGGCGCTTTCCCCCGACATTCGCTGAGAAACTGCCGAGTATGATGGTGGCGGTACTACCTAAGTTGGCGCCAATCGCGAGGGCCAGTGCGTTCTCATAACTTACCTGACCGGCACTCAGCGCGGTAATGATGATCATCAGCGTGGCATGGCTCGACTGCATCACCACCGTCACCGCCGTACCCACCAGGGTGTAGATCAAAACGCCACGCAACCCGCTGATCGCATAAGCCGATAGGTCAATGGTCGACTGTAGTGATTCAAACCCGGTTTTCATGTAATGAATACCGAGAAACAGGAAGGAAAAGCCGAGCAGAATACTGCCCCAGGCCCGGGTTGATCGATTGCGGCGTAAACGGAACAGTGTTCCGAAAACGAGTATAGGCATCGCGTAAGCCGCGATATCAACCTTCAAACCGAGACCTGCGATCAACCAGGCACCGGTCGTGGTGCCGATGTTGGCACCCATGATGATGCCAATACCCGCGCTGAGCGTAATCATCTCTGAGCTGACAAACGAGACGGTGATGAGCGAAACCAGCGAACTTGATTGCATCAGCGAGGTCGTCACCACACCAAAACCGACACTCTTCCACAACCGGTCGGTGGAAATGCGAAGCACGGCCTCCAGCGGCCCTCCAGCGAAGAAACGAAAGCCCTTTTCAAGGCTGAACATGCCGAACATGAACAGCGCAATGCCCGTGGCGATCTCAAGAAAATCAGGGCTTAGCCAGAGCGCATAGGCGAGGCCGCACAACAATATGGGATTGATGATTCGGATCATCCCACCTCTCCATCGCATGAGTGACTAATACACGTCATCGATACGCCTCTGAAAAATCGTGCACCGCCTTACCCTGCATTGCTGCGAAGCGGTCATCCCCTCTGAGCGACTGCTTGTTTATCAGGTGAGCGAAGGCGGAACCGTCTACGACTTTCTCACTGTACCTGTACCCGTACCCGACACCGGCTTCCCTCGACCTCATGACCGCATCGAAGTCTGGGATAAGATCTAAGGCAAGACCTGAAAAAAGCCTCAGGACCCCTCGCCATCAAGCACGGCACCGTAGGCGGCGCTCGCCGCGTTGCGGGCAAATTTCGCGAGCACCCCGCGGGTGTAACGCGGTGGCGGCTTAACCCAGTTGGCCCGGCGCCGCTCAATCTCCGCCTTCGGCACCTCGAGGTTCAGCAGCAGCTGGTGGGCATCGATAGTGATCGTATCGCCATCTTCAACCAGCGCGATCAAGCCGCCCGCGTAGGCCTCTGGCGCCACGTGCCCAACAACCATGCCCCAGGTGCCGCCGGAAAAACGGCCATCGGTAATCAACCCTACCGACTCACCCAGACCCTGCCCTACCAGCGCACCCGTGGGTGCCAGCATCTCGGGCATGCCCGGACCGCCCTTCGGGCCGAGGTAGCGCAATACCACCACATCGCCGGCTTTAATCTGCCCCGCAAGAATAGCTTCGAGCGCCGACTGCTCGTCGTCAAACACCCGCGCGGGACCGGTGATCTGAGGATTCTTGAGCCCGGTGATCTTGGCAACAGCGCCCTCTTCCGCAAGATTTCCACGCAAAATCGCCAGGTGACCTTCGGCATACATGGGCTTTTCGATGGGGCGGATCACACTCTGATCCGCCGGTGGTGTTGCAGGAATATCGGCGAGATTTTCCGCCACGGTTTTACCGGTGATCGTCATACAGTCGCCGTGCAGTAGCCCGGCCTCGAGCAAAATCTTCATGACCTGGGGAATGCCACCGGCGCGATGCAGGTCGATCGCCAGGTATTTCCCACTGGGCTTCAGATCACAGATCACCGGAATCTTGCGCCGCACACGCTCAAAATCATCGATGTTCCACTCGATTTCGCCGGCGTGGGCGATCGCCAGAAAATGCAGCACTGCGTTGGTGGACCCGCCGGTGGCCATAATCACGGCCACGGCGTTTTCCAGCGCCTCGCGGGTCATGATATCCCGCGGCTTCAGATCGAGTCGTACCGCCTCAACCAGCGCCGTCGCCGCCTGCTGGGCGTAGTCTTTGATCTCGTCCTCGACATTGGCCATGGTGGAGGAGTAAGGCAGGCTTAAGCCGAGCGCTTCAAAGGCCGAACTCATGGTATTGGCGGTATACATTCCGCCGCAGGACCCTGTACCCGGGATCGCATTGCGCTCGATGGCGAGCAGATCTTCATCCTTGATGCGCCCCGCCGCATGCTCGCCAACGGCCTCGAAGACGCTGACGATATTGAGGTCCTCGCCGTTGAGACGCCCGGGCAGAATGGTGCCGCCGTAAACAAAGATCGACGGCACGTTGGCACGCAGCATGCCCATCATGCCACCGGGCATATTCTTGTCGCAGCCACCGATAACGAGTACGCCATCCATCCACTGGCCGCCGACGCAGGTCTCGATACAGTCGGCGATGACCTCACGGGAGACCAGCGAGTACTTCATCCCCTCGGTGCCCATGGACATGCCATCGGAGATGGTTGGGGTACCAAAGATCTGTGGATTTGCACCCGCCTCCTTAAGCCCGATCTCAGCCGCGTCAGCCAACACTTGCAAACCGGCATTACACGGCGTGATGGTCGAGTGGGCATTGGCGATACCCACCATGGGCTTCTTGAAATCCTCTGCCTTGTAACCCATGCCGTAGTACATGGAGCGATTGGGGGCGCGTTGAACACCCTCGGTAATATTTTTTGAGCGCCGGTTGCTGGCCATGACAAATTCCTTTGGTCTTATAAACGACGATTAACCCCTCAGGGCCTGTGGTCGCCTGATCGCGGTGTTAATCTTATTTCGGTCGATAGTTTACGCCATGAAGACACCGCATTGGTGACCAATCACAAACTCTGGAGCGCTACTGACTGTGAACTGCACTGCTGTGAAATACACCGCTATGAAATGGCACACAATACAATGGCCCGCTGTATGAGCACCCTGCTCGACCCTACTCGCGTGCACACCGTGGTCGCCCGGATACCCGAAGGCCGGGTGGCCTCCTACGGACAAATCGCCGAACTTGCCGGCTATCCCCGTCGAGCGCGCTGGATCGGCAAAGTCCTGTCGGCAATCCCCTCAGACTCCGCGCTACCCTGGCATCGGGTCATCGCGAGCAGCGGTCAAATCACCTGCCCAAGAGCACAGGATGCCGCCCAACGACTCAAAGCGGAGGGGGTATCGGTGTCCAAACGTCGGGTCTCTCTGACACGCTATCGCTGGCAGCCATAAAAAAACCCGCCGAAGCGGGTTTTTCTGATCACAGTCTTTGTTTACCAGCCTTCTGCTGAACCCTGAGCAGCGCCATCCAATCCTTCGGCACTATCAGCGCGGGCGTTCAAACGCTCGAAGATCGCCTCTTCGTCAATGATGATTTCCTGAGGCACACCGGCGGGGCAGTTGGGAATTTCCTCTTTATCCTCGCGCACGAGATCCAGCTCCAACTCGGCGATTTTGTCCGCGTTGAAACCCTTGGCATCCAGTGCCCGTGTCAAGGCACCCATTTCCGCAAGCGTTGAGGCCTGTGCCGCAATCAGCTGGGTGCGCGCCGAAACCAGGGCACGCTGGGTATCAAAGTATTCGTTCTGCGAGTCGAGCAAATCGAGCAAGGTGCGCTGGCCGAGGTCAAACTGATCGTTGTAAGCGCGCCGGGTATTGTCCTGTGCATCCAGCTGTTGCTGCAGATAGACCACCTGCTGCTCAAGGGCCTTGACGTTGTTGAACGCCACCATCACCTGCTGGCGCACATTGAGGCAGGCCTGCTTGCGGGTTTCCACCGCCGAGTAATACAAGTTGGAGAACTCCCGACGTCGCGCACTGTCGGTGCCACCGCGATACAGGTTGTAGTTCATGACCAGCTCTACGGCCTGCAGATCGTAGTCGCCGCGGAAGCCATCGGTGTTTTCTTCTTCCTCATTGCGATAGCGCAACTCGATACGCGGGAACATCGGTCCGCGGGAGGCATTGAGGGTTTCCCGCGCCGAGCGCAGTTCCTCGATAGCGACATTCACCAGCGGGCTGCGCTCGTAAGCCAGACGCAGTGCCTCATCACGCATAGAGGGAATAGCACTGGCAGGTAGCATTGGCATCGGCAGGCCATCTCCTGGCAGTTCGCCGACCACCCTTTGGAACTCGGTGCGGGTGTCGTGGAGGTTGGTGACCTCGGTCAGCAGGTTGGATTCTGCGAGAGCCAGACGCGCGGTTGCCTGCTCAAGATCAACCCGCTGGCTGACGCCGCCCTCGGCGCGCTCAGCAATCTTGTTGTAGACCTGCCGGTGAACCACATAATTTTCTTCGGCATAGGAGACCAGGTTCTGGAACAAAACGGTATCGAGGTAAGAGCGGGTCGCGTCCAGCGCAATATTCTGTGCTGCGGAATCAAAATCGTAATAACGCGCCAGCTTCTCGTAGCCCCGTGCACGCGCCCGATCCCGGGTCTGGAAGCCATCAAACAACAACTGGGTAATGCTGAAGCGCACCGCATCACGATCGTACTCACCAAAATCATTTAACGGCGTCTCTCGCTCTTCCCACCCGTATTCGGCATTCAAATCGACGCTGGGGTACATTCCCCCTTCGGCGGCACGCTGACCTTCACGCGCGGCCTCAAAGTCGTAGTAGGCGGAGCTGACAGCCGGGTTCTTGATCAACGCCGTGGCAATGGCCTGACCAAACGTGGTGACACTTTGCGCCGAGGCGACGGAGCTGCCCAGCGCTGCCACGGAAAGAACGGCGGCGCTGATCACTGTTTTGTTGTATTTCATGGTTGCTCCTTGACCCTATCCATTGCGGGTTTGTGGCTCTACACTATCTCCAAAATCCCGAGAGGTTCCTTGTTTTGTGCTTATTTGTCCTGTTACCACCTGTCACGACAGTAACTGCAATTAGACCAACGTCTACGCAGTCTAGTACCTAGGTACTATAAAGTGAAATCAATGCGAAAGCACTGAATTGCAAACGTGACCGTGTTCACACTTTTTGGCACCCGGCGACGGCTCTCAATCAAGGGTTTGTTACCGTTAGTTGCCCTTTGCACTCTCTTTTTGTTGATTTTCAGCCTTTCGCTGCGTTCTGCCGGGATCGATATCGATCGTTTGCAGCGACTGGCTTTTGAAAACTACGGGGACTCGGGCAGGGAAACGGTTGCGAAATGGCATGAAATGGTCGGCGCGACCCGAGGTAAGCCAACCCAACAACAACTGACCCGGGTAAATGATTTTTTTAATACCCGGATTCGCTGGCTGAGCGATCAGGATATTTATAGCGTCGACGATCACTGGGCAACGCCCCTTGAGACCATGGGGCGCCTTGCCGGCGATTGCGAAGACTTTGTCATCGCCAAGTACGTGTCGCTCATTTTGGCGGGGGTATCTCCCGAGTCCCTGCGGCTGATCTATGTCAAAGCCCGGGCGCCGGGGAGACCACCGGAGGCCCATATGGTACTCGCCTGGTACGAAACACCCGGATCGGAGCCCCTGATTCTCGACAATATGAACCTGGCTATCCGGCCCGCCAGCAAGCGTGCCGACCTCACTCCCATCTTCAGCTTCAATGGCGACGGGCTGTGGCTCGCCAGTAAGAAAACAAATGCAACCCCCGTGGCGCGGATCACACGCTGGCGACTGGTCTTGCAAACCATGCGACAGGAAGGGATTGATCCCGGATTTTAGGAGTACGTTATGTCTCTGTATAAACAGCTTTGGATTGGCCTGGCACTTCTGATGATTATGGTTTTTGGCGTGACTTTCGTCATCAACGGTCTCAGCAGCAGCCGATATCTGGAGCATCAGCTGTCGATCAAGAACGCGGATGATGCGACCGCATTGGCGTTATCGCTGTCACAGCAGGATCTTGACGACGTGCTATTGGAACTGCAGCTCGCAGCCAAAGCCGACCAGGGCAGTTATGAACTGGTGGAAATGCGTGGCCCGACCAACGCGCTGATCTTCAGTCGAACCAATTCCTTCCCCGATCAGGGGGTCCCGGAATGGCTGAAGTCGCTATTCCCGATTGACTCGGAGGTGGGCAGCGCCAAGGTCTCCAGCGGCTGGAGTCAGCTGGGCACGGTTTATATCAAAAGCCACGATGACTTCGCCTACGGTCAGCTGTGGACCGCCGCCAAGCGCATGTCGATAGCGATGATTTTGGCAGTGGCGATAGCGGGTATCGCGGGAACGCTCATCCTGCGTCTTGTGCTCAACCCGCTGAAACAGGTGGTGGAGCAGGCGGAGGCGATTGGCGCCCGACGTTTCTTCAAAATCGATGAGCCCGCCACACGGGAGTTTGCGCTGGTCACCCGGTCCATGAACGAACTCGCCGATCGGGTCAAAGCCATGCTGACCCAGGAAGCCTCCCGGCTCGAGAAAACTCGTGAGAATACCGAGATCGACCGCCTCACCGGTCTTGTGCTCCGCGACCCGTTTCTGCGCCGTCTTCGCGCCATGCTTGAATCGGACGATGAAAACGGCCGCGGCTCGGTGGCCCTGACCCGGATCAATGATCTGGCGAAAATGAATCAGGTTTATGGCCGCAAAACCCTGGATACCTTGTTGGAGCAGATTGGTAGCGATTTGAGGACGCTGATACGGGAAAACAGAGGTTGGGCGGCCGGGCGGCTGAACGGCTCCGATTTTTGTTTGATGGCGCCGACCGAACTCGACCCCAAGGCGGCGGCGGAAGAACTGTATTCAGTGCTCGCCCATGCCTTTGAATCAAACTCGATCGACACGGTCGAACTGCCCAGCGCCTGCGTCGAATATGCTAAAGACGATACCATCGCCCAGGTCATGACCGCCCTCGATGGCGCCCTGGTCTCGTCTGAGCACCAGGAAAGCATGCCTATTGTATTGGCCAGTCGCGGCAGTTCCTCGGTTATCCCGCTGCGCGAACAGGCCGATTTATGGCAACGCGAGCTTCAATACGCTCTGGAAAACAAAACTTTCCGTTTGCAGCTGTTCCCCGTTATCGATGCCGACTCCAGATTGATTCACGAAGAGGGAATGCTGCGCATCGAGCTCGACGACCACAGCCAGCGAAGCGCAGGTGAATTTATGCCGTGGGCGCATCGACTGGGTCGTGCCCATGAGGTCGATCGAGCCGTTGTGCAGTTGGCACTCGATCACATTGCCACCCACTTGAGCCCGCTGTGTATCAATCTTTCCGCGTCCTGCCTCACCGACACCAGCTTCGCCATCTGGTTTGAAGACCTGCTGCTCAAGCGTCGCTCGTTGGGCAGCTATCTGTCGCTGGATATTGGTGAGTCGTCGGCCTATGCGCACCCGGAAGGCTTCCATCGGCTGACCCGCCGCGTGCGTGAGTTCGGTGTGAAGGTGGGTGTCGAGCATATGGGCTATATGCTCAAGGACATCGGCAAGCTCGGGGAGCTGGGTGTGGATTACATCAAGGTCGACAGTCTGTTTGTGCGCGAGATTGACCACAATACGGGCAATCAGGCGCTGCTGCGTACCTTTGCCTATATCAGTCAGTCGCTGGGGGTACCCTGTATTGGTGAGGGTGTCAGCAATGCCGCCGAACGTGAAAAGACCTTTGACTGCGGTGCGACGGGTGCTACGGGGCCGGGGGTTTCACTCGAGCCCTGAGGCCGAATCGGCAAGACCTAAATCAGCGGTCCGTCGTCGAGTAGATCGAGGGAATTACCGCCTTTACGCAAAGCTTTGCGCTTCATGATTTTCTGCTGGGCCTCGGGGGGCAGATCGGTAAACATCAGTATGTTCTTGTCCATCAGTACTTCGAGCAGGTCTTCAATCACCCGGACAAAATCGAGATCCGACTGTACGAGGTTGGGGCTCTCTGAGCCTATAGCCTGAAGAAACTCCAGCAATAGCGCATCGTCATCGGCGACGGCTTCAAAGCCCGCTTCCTGCGCCTTGCTTACAGCGATGATCTCGCCGTCACTATTGCGTTTCACAAATGCCATGTTGGCCGTACTCCTGTCTACGGGATTGAGTGTACACCAGCAAAGAAAAAGCTCACGCCAGATTTCGGGGATCGTCTAGCCCAGTTCGTGCTACCAGTTCGTACTAAAGGGGGCTTGCGATGGTGCGATCAAGCAAAAAAAAGCCCCCGCAAAGCGGGGGCTTTTCGCTTACCCAACGTGATTATTCAACACCGGGATCATACTTGTCGTCGTTCGACTGGATCAGCAGATCCGCCTCAAGCGAGGCGTAGTCGAGGTCGGCCACATCACCGGACTCGGCGGGCGCACCCACGTCGGCGTCATCGTTCTCGCCGGCGGGAAGTACCACCTCGTCGCTCTCACCGAGGACATCCGCGGCTTCGATAGCGAAGCTCGTGTCTTCGGCAATCGTGACATCGCCGTCGGTCCAGGTGACTTCGGACTGACCGTGGATAACCACGTCGCCATCCGCCGCCGTACCCGACTCGCTGTCCTCGGAGTAGGTAAGCGAAATGCTCTCTACACCCAGGTCGCCCAGCGATACCAGCTCGCCTTCGTCGGTGACGCCATCGGAGTCGGCATCCTGCCAGACCGCGAACTCGCTGAAGCGCTCATCCTGCGCATCGAGAACGCCATCCTGGTTGGTGTCGAACACCTCAGCGACAGCTTCCATGTCGGTCTCGGCGGTCTCGCTCCACTCGGTGAAGACGTATTCCTTCGAGGCGTTCACGGTACCCGAGCCATCGGCATCGATTACCAGCAGGCCATCATCCGGACCGACCCAGGCGGTGTTGACCGATTCGCCAGAGTCTTCGTCGGTGAAGACCACACCCGCGTCGCGGGAGAGGTATTCGACGCCGTCGTTGTCGAGGTCGAGGGCGATGGGTGCGGAGTCAGTGATAACAATATCGCCGGCCTCCGAGCCCCGCAGCGTGACTGAAAAGTCCTGACTGGCTGGGTCATCATCGCCATCGACAACAGCCAGGCTGAAGTCGATAGTCAGGTCAGCAGGGTCTGTGACAGAGATCGCACCCGCGGCTACGTTGAGGAGTCGCACACCATTGGAGCCCGCACCATCGTTATTTGCGACTATCACAGAACTGATAGTCTTAGACGCATCTAGCTGCGCCGCAATGGCGGGATCGGTGGTATCGAAAACTCCGCCCTCTCCCAGCGACACTGAGATCGGTTGCGATCCGCCCCCGTCATAGTTAACAGTGACGTCGAAATCTACCATTTTCCCAGCGCCGCCGGTAACCCCATTGGCCGTGAACGTGAACGTCTGAACCGCTGTCCCTGAGAAGTCAAAAGTAATGCTTTCCCCTGGATCCAACTGGTTGTCTTCTACCGCCCATCCCTGAGTACTAGGGTTCACCAGGTCACTACCGGAAACTGTAGTTACCAGCCCCGAGGGGCTGTTAATCACGTATTGGGGTTCCGGCCCACCTGCAACAACTGCGCCACCGGATAGGGGTTCCTGAACAAGATCCCCAGGCCGATCGACGACCATTAGGGTGTCCTCTGCGTCAGCATTAAGCGTAAGAACAGCGACTTCATTGCCTTCCGGATCTTTAAGGCTGACCACCACCTGATCCGCCGATTGGAAGGTGATGACGGCAGACGTTGTGCCGCCCGTGATTTCTGCGAATCCATCGGCACCAACAACCCAATTAAAGATCTCACCCGAAGTGGTGTTGTTGTCTGGTGCGCTAACTTCCCGGGTTCCAACATCAGGAGTAGTAACAGGCTCGTCATCAATGATGACCACCGTGCCGGTGGCAGGCGTCGACCAATTAACACCGTCATCAGATACTTCGACCGAGAAACGAGTCTCGTCGTTTGCGTCATTGGCGCCATTGGCAATTTCGTCGAGGTTGTCATTATCGACATTGGTCGTGAGCATGTACTCCCAGGAAATCACCCCGGTACCGCTGTTGTAGTCAGTGAGCAATAGGTTTCCGTACTCAATCGCACCCGAAACATCGATGGATGGACCGCCACCTTCCAAGGCCACAAGATCAGCGACAGTCACAACAGAACCCCCAATTCCTCCAATTCGAACGCCATTGAGATCACTCAGCTGCCCTGAGATATCGATCGTCCCAGAAGCCATTAAATCAGTGGGTTCGGGCACATCAGAGCCTGTGGGTAAGGCGGACTCGTAGACCAACTCATCCTCAGTAATGACAACAGGGGTAGCAAGCGAATCTGGCAGAACTGTGATCGTCAGAGTTGAGACGTTGCCAATGGTGGCACCGCCGTCGTCGCTCATGCTGTAGGTCGCTACAGGTACAGGACCGTTGTAATCATCCGCCGGCACAAACGTGAACGCGCCATCACTGTTAATGGTCAGGTCACCTTCTGCCAGAGAAACCGTCGAATCCGCCGTGAATACCGTCAGAACTCCAGGAGAATCCTCTTGGCCCGCCACCGTGAACGTCGTCACTGCAACATCGCCATCTCCTGTCGGATCCGGTGCCGCATTGTCCAGCAAATTGCCCGACACCGGGGTGTCTTCTTGCGTGCTAACCACTTCGTCAGCGTCATCAAAGCTGTTATCGATAATCTCCGTGGTCACCGTACCCGTGCCATCAATGGCATATGCCTCGAAGCCCGTACCGGTCGCGCCGCTGATCACCACATTGAACAACTCGCCATCGTCCACAATCGCATCAATGTTCGTATCAACCGTGAAGTCCGCGCTCGATACACCAAGGGCCGTACCCGTGATCGTTAACGTATTGCCGTCAATGCTGACGTAATCGGTATTTTCCGTCGCCGCCGGCGACAGGCTAACGCCGTTAGTCGACAGATCCACGGTCACACTCTGACCTTCGGTCAGAACAACCGTGGCTCCGTTCTCGTCAACAATCGTGACCGTATAAGTGGCCGTCTCGCCCTCAATAACCGACTCAGCACCCGTGAGCTTCGCGTATACCGTGTCTTCCGTCCCAGGCTCGCCTTCGTCCGTGATCGTCGAGGTCACAACGCCAGTATCCAGCTCTACCGTCTCGTAGAACGTCTGAGTGAAGGTCTGGTCTACGCCTGAAGCCAGGCCGACCGTGTACTGCTCACCACTGTCCGCAAACAGATCATCCACCAGCGCTGCGTTGAATACCGACCCAATCGCAACACTCGTCGCCGACGGCGTGTAATCCTCGTCCTCAGCATCTAGGTTTGTGAACACCACATCAACGTTCGTGCCGTCGATACCGGTCACCACATTACCGCCCTCGTCCGTCGCCACTACCTTGTAGTACAGCGAGGTCTCTTCAGGACCCGTCGACGTGCCAATCTCATTGCCATCGACATCAACAGAAATGACCGACAGCGTAATAACCTCAGGATCTGGCTCGGTATCCGGAATCGTGTCGTCATTGATCTCGGTCGTTACCGTACCCGTGCCATCGATGCCATACGCCTCGAAGCCCGTACCGGTCGCGCCGCTGATCACCACATTGAACAACTCGCCATCGTCAGCAATCGGATCATCGGTCGTATCAACCGTGAAGTCCGCGCTCGATACACCAAGGGCCGTACCCGTGATCGTTAACGTATTGCCGTCAATGCTGACGTAATCGGTATTTTCCGTCGCCGCCGGCGACAGGCTAACGCCGTTAGTCGACAGATCCACGGTCACACTCTGACCTTCGGTCAGAACAACCGTGGCTCCGTTCTCGTCAACAATCGTGACCGTATAAGTGGCCGTCTCGCCCTCAATAACCGACTCAGCACCCGTGAGCTTCGCGTATACCGTGTCTTCCGTCCCAGGCTCGCCTTCGTCCGTGATCGTCGAGGTCACAACGCCAGTATCCAGCTCTACCGTCTCGTAGAACGTCTGAGTGAAGGTCTGGTCTACGCCTGAAGCCAGGCCGACCGTGTACTGCTCACCACTGTCCGCAAACAGATCATCCACCAGCGCTGCGTTGAATACCGACCCAATCGCAACACTCGTCGCCGACGGCGTGTAATCCTCGTCCTCAGCATCTAGGTTTGTGAACACCACATCAACGTTCGTGCCGTCGATACCGGTCACCACATTACCGCCCTCGTCCGTCGCCACTACCTTGTAGTACAGCGAGGTCTCTTCAGGACCCGTCGACGTGCCAATCTCATTGCCCTCGGCATCTACCGCGATCACCGACAAGGTAATCACATCCGGATCGACCTCCGTCTCGGGAACCGTATCGTCCAGAATCGTCGTCGTAACGGACCCTGTACCAATATTGAGCGCATCAAAACCACCACTATTCAGTGTGCTAATGCTTAGCACGATGGTTTCGCCATTATCGGCAATCGCGTCATCGATCGTATCCAGATCAAAGGTAACTTCGCTCGAGCCCGCAGGAATCGTAAATGTCGCTTCGGACGTGTAGTCCGTGCCGTCAGAAGCCGTACCCGTATAGGTAATGGTTACCGTCACAGGGGCCTGGGCGACCAGCGGTTGTCCGCCTCCATTGACGATACTCAGCGTGTAGTCGGTGGTGGTCTCACCCTCGAGTACCGTCTCCGGGCCTGCAATACTCAGGGTACCAATGACCGGCGGTGGCGGCGGCGGGGGTGGCGGCGGAGGCGGCGGCTCAGCGTTCACCACAATGTTCACCGTCGCGGTATCGGTTGCACCGCTCGGGTCGGTAATCGTGTACTCGAAGCTGTCCGAGCCGGAAAAGCCGGGATCGGGATCATAGGTGAACGAGCCATCATCGTTGAGTACCAGGGTGCCATTCTCGGGCTCGGTGTTGCTGACAATCGTCAGCGGATCGCCTTCGGGATCGGTATCATTCTCGAGAATCACGTTGCCGCCAACGCCCACGCCTTCGTCGGTGACATAGGTGTCATCGATCGCGTCAGGCGCCGTGTTGGGGTCTTCGCCGGTCACAATACGAACAACGGCTTCATCGGTGCCGCCGTTGCCGTCGTCGATCATGTAAATAAAGGAATCTTCGCCGCTGAAGCCCTCATTGGGCGTATAGGTGAAGTCACCATCGGCGTCGATGGAGACCGTGCCGTTCGATGGCTCCTCAACCAGAGAGACGGTCAGCGGATCATTTTCGGGGTCGCTGTCGTTGGGAAGCACATTGGCGCTGACCGGCGCGCCGAATTCGGTTTCATAAGTATCATCAACCGCGTCGGGGCCCAGATTAGGTGCAGGTTCGGGCGGCGGGGGCGGTGGAGGTGTGGGCTCTTCCGGCTCTTCCACTAAAAGCTGCAACAGGTTGTCGGGATCGCCCTGATCGGGCGCATCCGGAGCGGCCGCGGGATTGATAGGGCCCGCAAAGCCCAGGTCGGTGTTGTACATGATGCGCATCAGGCGGATAAAGCTGCTGCCCTCATCCCCTGCAGCACCACCGGCGGCGGTGGCTTCCAATTCTTCGAGCAGATCCCCGTCGCCTTCGAGTGCGGCGACCAGAGAATCGATCGTGGCGTCGTCTACCGCGGCCTCGTCGGCGGTATCGCGCAGGGCGGCGGTGAGCTCATTGTTCATCTCGACGCCTTCACGGCCGCCGGGGATGACCAGGTCGGTCGTATCGGGGATACCAACCACCAGCACCGAGCCGCTGGCCGTGGTGACCTTGTCACCCACCAGGATTTCCATGCCGGCCTCGATTTCAATGCGCTGTCCATCGCGCATTACGAAGGCCGATCCAGTGAGTTTCTCTACGGTGCCGATTACCTGTGCCATGCTCATACCTTCCCTTAGTGAGGGTTTATCTATGCGCTCATAGTGCGCTTATCGGCGGTACCGCAACATGTACAAAGGTCCAATGCCCTGCTGCAGGCGTGATAATCATCACAATTTCGGCAAGAAATTCGCGATTTTTGGGGTAAAAACCATCGAAATAGCCGTTAGGGGACGAAACGGTGCGATGGGCTGAGAACGGGGCCTGAATCTGGTGTAAGATCGCGGATTCAGTGGCTTTCGGCTTGAGGGGGCTCAGTCCGATCGGTGGTCCGATCAGTGGTACGGGAGGCGGTTAACCGCGAGCGCAAGCTGCACCCGGTCACGCAATTCGAGCTTCTCGAAAATAGCGGTCAAATGGGCCTTTACCGTGCGTTCACTGACCCCTAGAAGCTCCGCGATTTCTTTGTTGTTCGCGCCTTTGCCCACCAGTGCAGCGACTTCGTATTCACGATGGGTCAGGGCATCAAAGCCCTCGACCTCGGGCTGCGGGGTATCCGGATCGACCCGGGCGGCAATCGCCACCATGCGCTGTACCAGGCCCGGCTGCATCCAGTAGCCCCCGGCGGCGACCACCTGCTTCACCTCCAGCAATTGCTCGGGCACCGCATCGGCATGGCAGTAACCCCGCGCGCCCGCGCTGATCAGCCGCACTGCCTCCGCCTCCTGGGGGGCGGCGCTCAGGGCCACCACCCGGGCGTCCTCGCGGGTAAGTCGCTTCACAGCAGCCTCCGCCTCGGCGCTGGAAAAAGAGCTCACATCGAGCCAGCACAAGTCGTCGCTGTGCCGGGTATTGGCCATGTAGTCATCAACGTCATGGCGCATCTGGAGGTCGGCAAAGGCAACTCGCCAGCGCGACAGGGGTTCGGCATGAGGAGAAATGAAGACACTACGCATTATTCATCGCTCCGACAGCGCACGCTGATGGGCGCGCAGTACCGGCTTCATTAAATACGAAAGTACCGTCTTTTTACCCGTCAGAATATCCACTTCAACGGTCATACCCGGGATGATCGGTTTATCGGGACCAAAGTCCGCCTGCTCGGTCCGGACCAGCACCTCATAAAAGGCATTGCCCTCTTCATCGACCACCGTATCCGCACCGATTTGCTCTACCCGACCTTCGAGTCCGCCGTACACCACAAAATCATAGGCGGTGACCTTAACGTTGGCGATTTGCCCCGGCGCCAGAAAGGCGATGTCCTGGGGCTTGATATTGACCTCCAGCAGCAAGGTGTCGTCTGCCGGCACCAGCTCGATGATATCCCGACCGGCGAGCACCACGCCGCCCACAGTGTTGTAATACAGCTGCTTGACGGTTCCGGTCACGGGAGCGACCACATTGGTCTGCCGGACGCGATCCGTGAGACCCTCGGCGGCCTCACGTAAACCATTGATGCGGGAGATGGTCTCGGTCAGCTGCTCCCGCGCCTCATTGGCAAATTCCAGGCGCACCTCTTCTATATTGCTGCGCGCCTCGGCGACCGCCGCCTGAATACGGCGCAATTGGGCCCGGGTCTGGTCGAGCTCACCGGTAGCTTTATTCACCTCACGCTGCAGCCGCAGAATCTCGACCTGGGCTACCGCGCCGGACGCCACCATCGGCCGGGTGACAGAAAGCTCCTGCGCAGCCAGCCCCAGCTCCCGGGACAGCTGACCCTCTCGCGCTTCAAGTTCCGTAAGCTCCTCGAGGCGCTGGGTCAGTTGCTGCTCGGCAATCTGCTGTTCCACCTCAAGCTGTTCAAGTCCCGATGCATAAAGCTGCAATTCCTGATCCACCACATCGGGCACTTCCGCGATCATTTCGGGGGTGTACTCAAACGTGGTGCCATTAACCAGAGCCTTGAGGCGTGCCGCCTTGACCGTCAGCGCCTGCAGTTCGGCGCGATTCTCGCCCAGACTCGACTGGGAGCGGGTTTGATCGAGCCGCAGCAGCAGATCGCCCTCGCGGACGATGTCACCCTCACTGACCAGAATCTCTCTAACCACGCCACCATCCTGCGAGCCAATGACTTGCACCTGACGCGACGGAATCACCTTGCCCTGCCCCCGGGTCACGGTATCGATCTCGGCAAAACCGGCCCACAGGAGAAGCGCCACGACCACAAGGCCCACCACATAAAGCAGCCGCCGCGCGCGCATGGGCTCCTGTTCGATCGACGCCTGATCGGCGAGATCATCCCAACCGAGATGGCGCGCGTAGGGCGATGCCGCAATGGGCTTCGCCGGGGCTTTTTCAGGGGAGCGCTCAGAGGCCTGCTCAGGAGCTTTCTCAGGGGCCTGCTCGAGAACGTTCTCGGAGGCACTCTCCGCAGCCGGCATCGGGGGCTTGGCCTCGGAGGGCTCGGTGGTAGTGTCCGGCGGAGTGTTGTCTTTATCGGTCATTGCGCCTTCCCGATTCGACCCTGGCGCAGGGCTTCCATGACCGCGTCCCGCGGACCGTCGGCGACCACCTTGCCGCTGTCCATCACGATAATGCGATCGACCAGTTCGAGCAGCGAATTGCGATGGGTCACCACCAACAACGTCCGCCCTTCGATAAAGGTCTTGAGTTGGTCGATCACCAGGCGCTCGGTGGAATTGTCCATAGAGCCTGTAGGTTCATCGAGCAACAGAATATCCGGCTCGTGGACCAAAGCCCGGGCGAGGGAGATACACCGGCGCTGTCCACCGGACACGGAATCACCCCGTTCGCTAATCGACATATCAAAGCCACTCGGGTGTCGATTGACAAAATCGAGCAGTCCCGAGCGCTCCGCACAACGCAGCAGTGCATCGTCGGAAATACCCCGGTGTGCCAGCGTCAGGTTATCCCGCAACGTGCCGTGAAACAGGGTCACGTCCTGGGGCACATAGCCCACATTGGCGCGGTACTCCCGGGGCTCGAGCTGACGCAGGTCCACGCCATCGATCAATACCTCGCCCTCGGTGGGCTGGTACAGCCCCATGGCCAGTTTCTGCAGCGTCGATTTGCCCGAGCCCACGCGACCCAGAATCGCCACGTGCTCACCCGCTTTGATGCGAATTGAGACATCCCGCAGCGAGGTCGTCTCGGCGTTCGGGTAGTTAAAGCTCACATTTTTAAATTCAAGATCACCCCTGAGCTTCTCGCGAGAGACAAAGGCGCCCTCCGCCCGATGCTCCACGGGGGTGGCAAACAGACCGTCGAGGGTTCGCAGCGCAATCTTTGAATTATGGAAATGGGTAATCAGGTTGGCCAGCTGGCCGAAGGGCTGGATCGATCGCCCGGCGAGCATGGTCGAGGCAATCAGTCCACCCATGGTCATCTCACCCAGCGATATCAGATACACCCCGGTAACAATAACCGCAATCGATACCATTTGCTGGCACCACATCGTGACGTTGGTCACCGAGACCTGCGCCAGGCGCTGGCGCACACCAACCCCGGCCAGAAACCGCGTCGTGTCCTCCCACTTGCGCTGCATGATCGATTCGGCACCCATCGATTTCAGGGTCTCGACACCGGTCAGTGACTCGATCAGGGTCGCGTTGCGCATGGCGCCGGCCTGATAGGTGGTCTCGGTGAGTTTCTCGAGCCGCGGCCGCATGATCAGCGCGTAGGTCACGAGAATAAACACCCCCACCAGCACAGGTATCAATACCGGCCAGGCGATCCAGGCGATAACCGCGAAAAAGATAACCGCAAAGGGCAGATCGATAATGGTGGTCACCGTTGCCGAGGTAATGAAATCACGCAGGGTCTCAAAGGAGCGCAAATTGACGGCGAACGAGCCCACCGACGCCGGCCGATGCTCAAGCCGCATGCCCATGGTTTGTTCCATGATCTTGGAAGACAACTCCACATCGACTCGACGACTGGCCAGGTCGAGAAAATAACTGCGCAGCATCTTCAGAACCAGGTCGGCCACAAGCACAATGAAGACACCAATCGCCAGCATCCACAGGGTTTCAAACGCGGCGTTGGGCACCACCCGGTCGTAGACATTCATGGTGAACAGCGGTAATGCCAGCGCAAAGACATTGATAAAAAAGGCGGCGAACAGCACGTCCCGATACACCGGCAGGTTGGCGCGCAGGGCGCTCCAGAACCAGTGTCCGTCGCGCCGGTGCTCGGGCTCGGTGACCCGGTCATCAAAGCGGAACCGCGGCCTGCCCAGCATGACGTAACCGCTGGCCTGCTCTTTCAGTCGCTCCATCGATTCCGTAATCGGGGTGTCGATCAGCCCCGGAAAGACTACCGAGGCATTGCCATTATCATCGGCGCCGTAATACACGCAGGCGCGATCGTCTTTCAGTAACAGGATCACCGGACATACGGCGTCGGGAATCTCGTCGATGGCCAGTTCACGCACCCGGGCATTGAGGCCCGCGCGCTTTGCCGCACGCACCAGCAGGTCGGGGGTCAAGCCTTCGTCCGCGGTCGGAAGCCCGCCGGTCAGGGATTCAGGGGTCGCGGGTAGTCCATGATGCTGCGCCAGCAACAGCAAACTCTGCAGCAGGACATCGTCTTCTGAACTCCGCATTCGGTGTTTATCCCCCGTAGCCCGTCTTATGCGGACCTCTTGTGCCATTTAATTATGTCAAGCAGCGACCACTTGCGCCAGCGCGACATTATCACGACACGCTGCAACGGGTGAGAAAAACACCATCAGATGTGACCGATACCACGGGTTTCTTTCGATGCGCTACCCGATCGCTCGGTCTTCAAACGCTGCCAGAAGGCGCCGGGGCCTAAACGGATCGGGTCCGCGCCGTATAGGCGAAAAACAGCACCGTCGTGAGCAGCAGTATGGCGCCGCTTTGATGCGCCGCCGCTATGGGTACATGGACCTGCGACAGCACGGTTGAAATGCCCAGCACCACCTGGCCAGTCACCGCGAGCAGCATCACTACCACCGCCAGGCGGAGTCGACCATCGGCGGCGCCCCGCCAGCTCATAACACCGACGGCCAACAGCACAGCGGCAACGACATAGGCCAGCATCCGGTGGTTGAAGTGAATGGTGGTCACCTGCTCAAACGCCGAAACCATGCCCTCGGCATAGAGCGTGGGCGGGAAAAAATGCTGCCCCATCAACGGCCAGGTGGGGTAGGAATACCCGGCATCGGTACCGGCCACAAAGCCCCCCGAGAGAATCATGAGGTAAACCAGCGCTACCAGCGCCAGCGGCCATCGGGGTGGCTGGCTCATGGCCATCCGGTGCGGCGACACCAGACCGAGAATCAGCCAGATCATGTAGGCATAAATAAGCACCGCGAGCCCCAGGTGTGCGGTGAGTCGGTACTGGGAGACATCGGGACGGTCGACCAGCCCGCTCTGCACCATGTACCAGCCGAGAAGTCCCTGGCAGCCGCCGAGGAAGAGCAGCAGCAGCAAGCGGGGTAATAATCCGGGGCGCACCATGCCGCGAAACGCGAAAAAAACCAGTGGCAGGAAAAACAAGAGACCGATAAGACGCCCCAGCACCCGATGCAGGTACTCGTACATAAAGATGGGCTTAAACCCTTCGAGGGTCATCTCGCGATTGATCTTCTGGTATTCCGGGTACTGCTTGTAGGCGTCGAAAGCGGCCTGCCAATCGGCGGCATTCAAGGGCGGGACGATGCCCATGATCGGCTGCCAGTCCACCATCGACAGCCCCGAGTCGGTCAGGCGGGTGACCCCACCGAGTAAAATCATACCGAAAATAACGGCAGCGCAGAGGATGAGCCAGCGGGCCACCCAGCGGTCGTTAGTGTCGGCAGTCTGTAACATGGAGTCTCTCCTCTCAATCGACGTGGATTTTAACCAATTCGGGGCTAAAACCCCGGAGCGGGGCAAAAACCCCGGGGTTTGAGTAAACTTGCGTCCCCACACCAAGGAATCACCATGGCACTGTTGCGCCTCGAACAGGTTGAGCTGCATTTTGGCACCCACGTCATCCTCGACCACGTCGATCTCAATCTGAGTAAAGGCACCCGGCTGGGCCTGCTGGGACGAAATGGCGCGGGTAAAACCACCCTATTCCGGTTACTGGCCGGAGATATCCAGCCCGATGACGGCAGCCGATGGATTGACCCGGGGGTAAAGCTGGCACGGCTCGATCAGGAGCTGCCCAGCGCGGTTGATGCCACGGTCTACGATGTCATCGCCGGTGGGCTCGCCGGTACGGGGGAGCTGATCACCCGCTACCACCAGTTAATCCTTGACCCGGAAGCCGACCTCGACGAGATGGCCCGGGTGCAGTCCCAACTCGAAGCCGCGGATGGCTGGGCGTTGCAGCAGCGCGTAGAAACCGTCATCAGCCAACTGGAGCTCCCCGGCGATACCCCGCTCAGCGCGCTGTCGGGCGGATGGCGCCGGCGGGTCTCGCTCGGTCGGGCATTGGTCAGCGAACCCGATATCCTGCTGCTGGATGAACCCACCAACCATCTCGATATTCCCACCATCGAGTGGCTGGAGGCGCAGCTGGTCCAGTTCCGCGGCGCACTGGTACTGATTACCCACGACCGACGCTTTCTGCAAAACGTGGTGACCAGTATCGCGGAGCTCGAGCGCGGGCACCTGTCGGTTTGGGAAGGGGACTACCAGGGGTTTCTGCGCTTTCGTGAACAGCAGCTCGAAGCCGAAGAGCGCGCCAACGCGCTTTTCGACAAAAAACTGGCCGAGGAAGAGGTGTGGATTCGCCAGGGTATCAAGGCGCGAAGAACCCGGAACGAGGGGCGCGTGCGCGCACTGGAGGCCATGCGTGAACAGCGGGCAGAGCGTCGCGAGCGCGTCGGCAGCGCCGACTTCTCGGTGCAGGATGCCGGTCAGTCGGGCAAGCTCGTCGCCGAGGTTGAGGACATCAGTTTCAGCTACGACGGGGAACGCATCGTCGATGGCTTTTCAACGATTATCCAGCGCGGTGACCGCATCGGTATTGTCGGCCGCAACGGCGTGGGTAAAACAACGCTGGTCAAGCTGCTGCTGGGGGAGCTCGCCCCCGACGGCGGTGTGGTCAAAATCGGCACCAAGCTCGAGGTGGCCTATTCTGACCAGCTGCGCGGTCACCTCGACCCGGAAGCCAATCTGATTGATAACATCTGCGGCGGACAGGAATTTATCGAGGTCGATGGCAAGCGTCGCCACGCCATCAGCTACCTCGGCGATTTTCTGTTCAGTCCGCAACGGGTACGCACCCCTGTAAAGGCGCTCTCGGGGGGCGAGCGCAATCGCGCCATTCTTGCCAAGCTGTTTACCCGACCCGCCAACCTATTGGTACTCGACGAACCCACCAACGACCTCGACATCGAAACCCTCGAATTGCTCGAAGAAATCCTCATGGCATTCAAGGGGACGGTATTACTGGTCAGCCACGACCGGGACTTTATGGACAGTGTGGTGACCAGCCTGCTGGTCATGAACGGCGATGGCCGGGTCGAGGAGCAAGCCGGGGGCTTCAGCGATTGGGAAGCCCGCGGCGGACGCTTGGTCGACGCGTTGACACCCTCAGACGAGCCCGTCGCACGGGTGCAGGTCAAGCCCAGCAGCAGTCCGGCGAAACTTGCCGCCTCACCGAAAGCGCGCAAGCTGAGTTACAAGGAACAGCGTGAGCTCGACGCCCTGCCCGATAAAATCGAGCAGCTTGAAGCGCAGCAGGCGGATCTGGAGAGCAAGACCTCGGACCCGGCGTTCTATCAGCAACCCCAGGACGCCGTCAAAGCCACCCTCGCCGAATTGAATAGCGTCAACGAGCTACTCGATGAAACGCTGGAACGCTGGACCGAGCTCGATAGCGAGGCCGGCTGAGCCATCAGCTCACAGCAGCGACGGCAGCGACCACCCGTTCGATATTGCCGGCATTGAGGCTGGCCACGTTAATGCGCGATGAGTCGAGCATGTAGAGGCTGTGCTCCTTGCGTACCTGTTGTGCCTGCTCCCTGGTCAAGCCCAGAAACGAGAACATGCCTTTTTCTTTGGCGATAAAGGCAAAGTCGCGCCCGGTTGCCGCTTCAAGCTGCTCCCGGAAAGTGGTGCGCAGTCCCTGAATACGCTGGCACATGCTGCTGAGTTCCGCCTCCCACTCGCTACGCAGGGCGGCATCGTTCAACACCATACCCGCGATAATGCCACCGTGGGCCGGGGGCATCGAGTACACCCGTCGCGCGGCGGACTTGGCCTGGCTGGCGGTGGCCTCAGCGCTGCGCGCGTCACCACTTACGAATAGGGCGACCCCGGTTCGCTCGCGATACAGGCCCAAATTCTTGGAGCAGGACGCCGCGATCACCACTTCGGGAACACTGGCGATCAGCGTGCGCACGCCGACAGCATCGGCCTCGAGGCCATCACCGAGACCCTGATAGGCGATATCGATCATGGGGGTGAAACCCTGTTTCGCTGCCATATCGGCAATCACCTGCCACTGCTGGGGTGTTAAGTCGGCGCCGCTGGGGTTGTGGCAGCAGCCGTGTAACAGCACGATATCGCCCGCGACCGCAGCCTTGAGACCCTCGACCATGGCATCAAAATTCACACCCTTGGTGGCGGGGTCGTAATAGGCGTAAGTCTCGATGTGCAAGCCGACGCTATTCAACAACGGCAAATGCACCGGCCACGTGGGGTCACTCACCCAAACCCGCGCACCGGGCGCGGCAGACTGCAGCACTTCGGCGCCGATTCGAATCGCACCGCAGCCACCCGGCGTTTGCACCGCAGACACTTGCCCACTGCGCGCCGATAACTGCTCCGATCCGACCACGAGCGACATCATGCCATCCAGAAACGGCTGGTAACCCTGCGGTGGCAGGTAAGCTTTGGTGGTCTCCTGCTCGATCAACTGACGCTGGGCGTTGCTCACCGCCTTAAATACCGGGCAGTTACCGGATTCATCCATGTAAATACCGATGGTCAGGTCGACTTTTTCCGGGTTGGGGTCCGCCCGGCATTCGGCGGCGAGTCCGAGAATCGAGTCCGGTGGCAGGACGGGCAGCTCTTCAAACATGGTGCGGTCTCTCGTAATGGGAAATTCAGCGATAAGTATACGTGAGTCACGGACCGCTGCACGCGGGAATTGCTATGCTAGCCGTCTCTAAAGCCAGTGCAACAATGCCAGTGCAACAACGCCGGCACTAAAGGAAAGGTCATGACCGACAGCCGCGACACGTTGTTTGATACCCTCGGTGACCCGGGGCTGTTCACCTTCAATGACGATGTCGCCGGGGTGTTCCCCGATATGATTCGCCGCTCGGTTCCGGGCTATAGCACCGTCATAGCCATGACCGGCATTCTCGCCGCCCGCCACGCGCGGCCCCACACACGGATTTACGACCTCGGCTGCTCGCTGGGCGCCTCGCTGATGGCTGCCGGCAAACACGTGGCACCCCTGCCCTGCGAACTGGTGGGTGTCGATAATTCCAGTGCCATGATCACCCGCTGCCGAGCCGCGCTCGATGCGGCCGGTCTCGCGCTTCCCACCACGCTGATCGAAGGTGACATTTGTGACGTACCGATCGACAACGCGAGCGTGGTAATCATGAACTACACCCTCCAGTTTGTACCCCTCGACGCTCGGACCGCACTGTTAAGACGTATCCGCGAGGCCATGAACCCGGGGGATGCATTGATACTGTCCGAGAAGATCGAGCTTACCGAACCCGCCATGAACGATCTGATGATAGACCACTACCATGACTTCAAGCGGGCCCAGGGTTACAGCGATCTGGAGGTCGCGCAAAAACGGCAGGCGCTGGAGAACGTGCTCATACCCGAGAGTCGCGAAATCCACCGGGAGCGACTGGCGCACGCCGGTTTCAGTCACAGCGATGTCTGGTTCCAGTGTTTCAATTTTGCCTCTCTGATCGCCATCGCATGACCCTCCCCCCCGAGCTCGATACCGACCTGCAAGCCCTTACCCAGCGTTGGGTCGACTCACCCCTGTCCGATTGGCTTGCTGTATTGCCCGAGCAGCTGGCGCAGGGGCTCTCTGAGGAGCGCTTTGGTGACCTGCCCCGCTGGCGCGAAGCGCTCAGTCAGCTGCCGGATCTCGACGTAGCCGCAACGCACCTGAATCGCAGTGCGGTTGGGGTATCGGGGCCCGTCGACCCCGAACAGGCGCTTCAACTCGAAACAGCACTCCGTGGTCTTCACCCCTGGCGCAAGGGTCCTTTCGATGTATTCGGTATCACCATCGACACCGAATGGCGCTCGGACTGGAAATGGGATCGGGTATTACCCGGTGTCGCACCGCTGGCAGGTCGTCGGGTGCTGGATGTGGGCTGTGGCAGCGGTTATCACTGCTGGCGTATGCTCGGCGAAGGCGCCAGCGAGGTGATCGGCATCGACCCTACCCCGCTGTTTATCCTGCAGTTCAAGGCTATTCAGCGTTACCTACAGCAACCGGCCATTTATGTGTTGCCCTGCCGAATGGAGCAATTGCCCCGACCGCTGCGCGCTTTTGATACCGTGTTCTCGATGGGTATTCTCTACCATCGCCGCTCGCCACTGGAGCATCTCATGGAACTCAGGGATGCCCTGCGCGGCGGCGGCCAGCTCATCCTCGAAACACTGGTAGTAGCGGGGGATGCCAATACCGTGCTGACACCCACCGGTCGTTACGCGCGCATGGGTAATGTCTGGTTTTTACCCAGCGTGGCGCTGCTCGCGGTCTGGCTGGAGAAGCTTGGGTTTACCGCTATCGAGACGATTGATGTCACGCCCACCCGCACCGACGAGCAGCGCAGCACCTCGTGGATGACCTTTCAGTCACTGGCGGATTTTCTCGATCCGAACGACCCTACCCGTACTATCGAGGGCTACCCGGCGCCCCTGCGCGCCACGCTCAGCGCTATGGCTCCCTAATTCGCAGTGCTTAATGCAGCTGTGTCGAATCGCGCCCGGTATCAAAGACGATGTCGACCACCTCGCGGAACGTACGTACAAAATGCACCGTCAGCCCCTCCTTGAGGTAATCGGGTAACTCCTCGTAATCGCCCTTGTTGTCGTGGGGCAGCAGCAATTCAGGAATCTTGCTGCGTCGGGCGGCAATCACTTTTTCCCGGATACCGCCCACCGTGAGCACCCGCCCCGTCAGGGTCAGCTCACCCGTCATCGCCAGTGACCGCCGGATACGCGCGCGTCGCGCCAAGGAGACCAGCGCGGTCGCCATGGTAATGCCCGCACTCGGGCCGTCTTTGGGTGTCGCGCCCTCGGGAACGTGCAGATGCACCATCGACATGTCAAAGAAATCGGCATCGCCGCCGAATTCGCGAAGATTGGCCACCACATAGCTATAGGCGATTTCGGCACTTTCTTTCATCACGTCACCCAACTGCCCGGTGAGTTTGAAACCGCGGTTCAGCGTGTGGATCTTTGACGACTCGATGGCCAGCGTCGCACCGCCGGCCGCCGTCCAGGCGAGCCCGGTCACGACACCGCGACCCCGGCTGGGCTTCTCGGTGCGGAACCGGGGCTGTCCCAGCATTTCACCCACCTCTTTTTTGCCCAGGCGCACTTTTTCGCTCTCCCCATCGACGATGCGGACAATCGATTTACGGATCAGCTTGGCCAGCTGCTTCTCCAGACTGCGCACGCCCGCCTCGCGACAATAGGACTCGATCACCAGCTTGAGCGCCGCATCGTTAAGTTTGACCTGATCGTCCTCAACACCGTGGCGCTCAAGCAGCTTGGGCCAGAGGTGGTGCTTGGCAATCGCCAGCTTCTCCTCGGCGATATATCCGGCCAGGCGAATGGTCTCCATGCGATCCAGCAGTGGCCCGGGAATGGTGTCCAGCTGATTCGCCGTGCAGACAAAAAGCACTTTCGACAGATCCAGCCGCAGATCCAGGTAGTGATCGAGGAAGTCCGAGTTCTGCTCGGGATCGAGGACTTCCAACAGCGCGGATGCGGGATCACCCTGATAGGACGCGCCAATCTTGTCGATTTCATCGAGCATGATCACCGGATTGGCTACCTCGACCTCCTTCAGGGCCTGCACCAGCTTACCGGGCATTGCGCCTATATAGGTCCGTCGGTGGCCTTTGATTTCGGCCTCATCGCGCATTCCACCCAGGCTGAAGCGGTAGAACTTGCGACCGAGCGCATCGGCGATCGAGCGGCCGATGCTGGTTTTACCCACACCCGGGGGACCGACCAGCAGCAGAATCGATCCGTCGATCTGCCCTTTGAAATTACCCACAGCGAGAAACTCGACAATCCGTTTTTTGACGTCCTCAAGCCCGTCGTGATGGGCATCGAGGGTCTGTCGCGCGTGGGCGAGCTCGAGGTTATCCTCGGAGTACACTCCCCAGGGTACCGATGTCACCCAGTCGAGATAATTGCGGGTGACCGCGTACTCCGGCGAGCCCGATTCCAACACCTTGAGCTTGGCCAACTCATCGTCAACCCGGGCCAGCACCCGCTTGGGTGGATCCAGTTTCTGCAGGCGATCCTCAAAACGCTCGGCGTCGGAGGTGCGATCGTCCTTGGAGATGCCCAGCTCCTTCTGGATGACCTTCATTTGTTCGCGCAGGAAAAACTCGCGCTGGTTGTCCGATACCTTTTCATTAACCTGATGGGTAATTTGCCCCTGCAGCTCGGCCACCTCTTTTTCGCGCTTGAGAAGCTCAAGCACCTTGGCCATTCGCGCCGCCAGGGGCAGGGTTTCAAGAATGTCCTGCAGCTTGTCGCCCTTGGCACTGGTCATCGCCGCCGCGAAATCCGCCAGCAAGCTGGGCTGGTTCGGGTTGAAATTACCCAGGTACTGCTTCAGCTCTTCGCTGTAGAGCGGGTTTAAGGGCAGCAACTCCTTGATCGAGGCGATGATCGCCATCGAGTAGGCTTTGACCTCGTCGCTATCGGGGTCGTCCTTCGCGCGCGGATACTCCACCTGCGCGATCATCGGTTTGTCGCGCTGGAGCCAGCGCACCCGTGAAAAGCGGCGCAGGCCCTGAGCCAGGAACTGACCGGGTGATTCGCCTTTGATGGGTGGTCGATGCAGCCGTACCACGCACCCCATCTCGGGGATTTCGCCCGCTGCCACCTCGGCCGGATCCCGGTCCCCCACAAAAGCGAGGCCCAACAGCGCCGATCCCTGCTTGTTGATCGCCTCAAGGGTGGTTCGCCACTGCTCCGGGTCGAGGCCGATGGGCTGCACCTGTCCCGGGAAAAATGGCCTTCCGGGCAGCGGCAGAATCACCAGCGTGTCGGGCAGTACATCGTCGGCGACAGCCGGCGGGCCCTGATTTCCGTCGGGGGAATCCAGTGTAATGAGGCTGTGATCAGCGTTGTCGTCGGTGCTCAAACCAAAATCTCCTCGGGGCAGACCGCGCTTTTCGGCGCGTTAAGGAGAAGATGGGGACGCTTCGCCGGCGATTCAAGCCAGCGGCACCGGGAAGCGCGGCGAAGTCAGTCTTCGGAGGGCGACTGGGTACCCACGGGCCCCATGGGGAATTTCGCCACTTTATTGTTCTGGCTGGCATCGCTTATTTTGGCCGCGCCTTCCTTTTCGACTTCATCGATGCGGATGACCGACTGCAGGGGAATATAGCTGCGGGTAACGCCCGAAAATTCGGTTTTGAGCTTTTCTTCGCCGGGATCGACCAGGATCTGGGAGCGCTCACCGAACACCAGTTCCTCGATCTCGATGAAGCCCCACATGTCACTTTGGTAAATCTGGCGCGCGAAAACTTCAAACACCTGATTGCCGTTCTGAAAGATCACCTTGTAAACCGGCTGGATGGCCATGACTGCCTCGAAGGGTATGCGTTCACAGTAAAAATTGACGGAACGTTTGAAAAAGGGCCGGAATGGTATCACTACCCGGCAAAATTGCCAGCAAAAGGGTCGTGAAATGCGGGCACAGGGTCTATACTTCGCGCCCCCATTTCACAGAGGCAGGCAACCGCGTCCGTCGTGAGTAATACAACGCCCAAAAAACTCTTTGTCCAGACCCATGGCTGTCAGATGAACGAGTACGACTCCGCGCGTATGCAGGACCTGTTGGGCGAGAGCCACGGGCTGGAAGTCACCCTCGACGCCGAGCAGGCCGACGTGTTGCTGCTCAACACCTGCTCGATCCGGGAAAAAGCCCAGGAGAAGGTGTTCCATCAACTCGGCCGCTGGAAGCATCTGAAGCAGAAGAACCCCGACCTGATTATCGGTGTCGGTGGCTGCGTTGCGAGCCAGGAAGGTGCGGAAATTGGCAAGCGCGCGCCCTATGTCGATCTTATCTTTGGTCCGCAGACGCTACATCGTCTCCCAGAGATGATCGAATCACGCCGCGATGGGGAACCGATGGTGGTCGACGTGTCGTTCCCGGAAATCGAAAAATTCGATCGCCTTCCGGAGCCCAAGGTGGACGGCCCTACCGCTTTTGTCTCAATCATGGAAGGTTGCAGCAAGTACTGCACATTCTGCGTGGTGCCCTACACCCGGGGGGAAGAAGTCTCCCGACCGGTGGATGACGTGATTGCGGAGATTGCCCACCTCGCCGAGCGCGGCGTCAAGGAAGTGAACCTCCTGGGGCAGAACGTGAATGCCTACCGCGGCCTGAATCACCTGGGAGAAGTGGTCGACTTTGCCGATCTGTTGCGCCTCGTCGACCTGGTCGATGGCATTGAACGGATCCGATATACCACCTCGCACCCGGTGGAGTTCAGCGATGCCATTATCGATTGCTATGCCGATATTCCGGCACTGGTAGACCATCTTCACCTGCCCGTGCAGAGCGGTTCCGATCGTATTCTTATGGCCATGAAGCGCGGCCATACCGCACTGGAATACAAGTCGAAGATCCGCGCACTGCGCCGTATACGTCCCAATATTTCGATGTCCTCGGATTTCATTATCGGCTTTCCGGGGGAAACCGATGCCGAATTTGCGGAAACAATGAAACTGATCGATGACATCGGCTTCGATAACTCGTTCAGCTTTATTTACAGTGCCCGTCCTGGCACCCCCGCTTCAGACCTTCCCGATAACACGCCGGAAGCGACCAAGAAGCAGCGACTACAAATACTGCAGGGGCGCATTGCACAACAGGCGCGCGCCATCAGCGATGCCATGGTGGGATCGCGTCAGCGCGTGCTCGTAACCGGCATCGCAAAGCGCGATCCGGGCCAGCTTTCCGGGCGAACCGAGAACAATCGCGTCGTCAATTTCTGCTGCACGGATACCGCTTTGATTGGTGAATTTGTCGACGTGGATATCGTCGATGCCTACACCAACTCCCTGCGCGGCGTGCTGCCCGCCGACACCTCGACGAAAAGTCACGGTTGACTGGCCGTATTTCCCCGGTATCTTCGATCTTCCACTGGCAATAAGAGTGACCAAACAAGCGTTGGAACCCCATCAGCAGCCGTCGCCGGATACGTCCGATGCGACTCGCCACGAACCCGTCAGCTTCACACTGGAGCCAAACGATCCGCAGCACCTCGCCCTGTTGTGTGGACAGCTTAACGCGCACCTGAAACAGATCGAGTCGCGCCTCGGTGTGCGCATACACAATCGCAGCAATCAGTTTTCAATTGCCGGAAGCGATGCCGAACAGCGCGCCGCCCGAGCACTGATTGAAGGCCTTTACGAGGACGTTCGCGGCGGCGCCAGACTCAGCCCCGAGTCGATTCATCTCCAGTGCCAACAGGCGGATCTCGAGCGTCGTGTCGATGAGACCCACGGCGCCGGTGGCGAAAGCACTGGGCTTTCGGTTATTCGTACCAAGAAAGCCGTGATCAAACCCCGGGGTCGCAACCAGCAGGACTATGTCCGCGCCATCATGCGTCACGACATCAATTTTGGTATCGGCCCCGCCGGTACCGGCAAGACCTATCTCGCCGTGGCCTGCGCGGTGCAGTCGCTCATGGAAGAACAGGTCAAACGCATCCTGCTGGTCCGGCCGGCCGTGGAAGCCGGGGAACGACTGGGGTTTCTCCCGGGCGATCTCAGCCAGAAGGTCGACCCCTATCTCAGACCCCTTTATGACGCCCTGTACGAAATGCTGGGGTTTGATACGGTGAGCAAATACATCGAGCGCAATATCATTGAAGTCGCGCCGCTGGCCTTTATGCGGGGTCGAACCCTGAACAATGCCTACATTATTCTCGATGAGGCGCAAAACACGACCCGGGAACAAATGAAGATGTTTCTCACACGAATCGGGTTTGGCTCCACCGCCGTCATTACCGGTGATGCGACCCAGATCGACCTGCCTCGGGGTCAGGCCAGCGGCCTGATTCACGCGTCGCAGGTGCTCGAAGACGTGGAGGGCATCGCCTTTACCTGGTTCGCCAACAAGGACGTCGTCCGGCATCCGCTGGTACAGCGTGTGGTCTCCGCCTACGACAGCCACGAAGCGCGAACCACGCATCTGGACAAGAAAGCCCAGTGATCGCCGTTGTGCACATCGATCGAGACGAGGGCCTCGAAGCCCCCGATGACGACAGCTTCAGTCGCTGGGTCAATGCGGCACTGGTCAGCGGTCAGCACGCGGGATGTTTCACTCCCGAGGTCAGCGTCCGTATTGCCGGAGAGCGCGAGATCACTGCATTCAATCAGCAGTACCGGGACCGCAATCGACCCACCAACGTGCTGTCATTCCCAGCCTCGGTGCCCCCCGAAGTCGAAAGCGGCCTGCTCGGTGATATTGTCATCTGCGCACCGGTTGTCATCGCTGAGGCCCGCGAGCAGGAGTGCTCGCTCGAATCCCATTGGGCGCACCTGACTGTCCATGGCACCTTGCATCTACTGGGTTTTGACCACATCAGGGATGACGAGGCCGAAATCATGGAAGCGCTCGAAGTCAGCGCCCTCGCCGAGCTTGGCTTCGGCAACCCCTACCATTCGCCAACGGAATCAGAGATCCTGACATCGTGAACGACGCACAGAATACCGATACTGACGACAGATCCTGGCTCGATAAGCTGACCCATTTTATTTCCGGCACGCCGCAGTCGAAGTCGGATCTCGAGGGCGTACTCATACTCGCCACCGAGAACGAGGTCATCGATCAGGATGCTCGCAGCATCATGGAAGGGGCCCTGTCGGTGAGCGACATGCAGGTCCGGGACATCATGGTGCCCCGGGCACAGATGGTGTCGATCAAGACCGATGCGGAGGTTCAGGAAGCGCTGCCCCAGATTATCCACGCCGGCCACTCGCGCTTCCCCGTCGTCGGTGAGAATAATGACGACGTGCTCGGCATTCTGCTGGCCAAAGATCTACTCTCCCTGCTACTCGACCGGGACCAGCCCTTCTCCATCAGCGCGGTGATGCGGCCCGCCGTCATCGTGCCAGAGAGTAAGCGACTCAACGTGCTGCTCAGGGAATTCCGGCAGAACCGCAACCATATGGCGATTGTGATCGACGAATACGGTGGCGTAGCCGGACTCATCACCATCGAGGATGTCCTCGAGGAGATTGTTGGTGAGATTGAAGACGAGACCGACGCCGAGGAAGACCGCAATATCCGCCGTGTCACCGACGATGACTTTTTTGTGCGCGCGCAAACGCCGATCGACGATTTCAACGACTTCTTTGAAACCGATCTCAGCGATGATGAATTCGACACCATCGGCGGCCTGGTGATGAACGCCCTCGGCCATGTGCCTGGACGCAATGAAACGGCGGTATTCCACGGCTTTGAATTTCGTGTGGTCAATGCGGACCAGCGCAAACTGATTAGCCTGCGAGTGACACCACTCGCCGTCGAAGACGACTGATTGGCTAAGCGCCCGGCAAAGGTAAACCCGCTTCGCTGGTCGATGCCCCCGCTGGCCGGCGCAGTGTTCACTTTGGGTCTGGAACCCTGGAATCTGTGGCCGTTAATCCCGGTCAGCGCAGGGCTTTTATGCCTGCTGCTCCACCGCCAACGTACGGACAGCGCCGGTTTGATCGGCTGGCTCTACGGCTTTGGCTTCTTCGGCGCCGGTGCCTCCTGGGTCTACGTCAGTATCCACGTACACGGACACGCTGCCGTCCCCCTCGCCATCGCGCTCACCCTCATTTTCTGTGTCGGCCTCGCGCTGCTGTTTGCCCTGCAGGCATGGCTTTACCGACGCTTTTTCCAGCACCATTTTCTGGCACCGTTATTGGCATTCCCCGGCCTCTGGGTACTGTTCGAATGGTCCAGAAGCTGGCTGCTCACGGGCTTCCCCTGGCTCTATGCCGGTTATGGTGGCATCGACTCCCCCCTCGCCCACTGGGCTCCGATATCCGGTGTCTTTGGCCTGTCGCTGGTGTTGGTGATGCTCGGCAGCATGGGAGTGATTCTGGCGCGCGCGCGCGGTTGGCGGCCACTGGTCTCGCTGTGGTTATTGCTGGCTGCCATTGGCTTTATTGGAGGCGCCGCGCTGGGCAACGTCAGCTGGACAAAAGCCACCGGGGAGCCACTTCAGGTATCGATTGTGCAGCCCAATATCCCCCAGGAGAAAAAATGGGATCCACGCTTTCTGCCGTCCATGCTTGAGCGGTTTGAAAACACCACGGCTTCGCTCTACGCGGATTCAGACCTGGTGCTTTGGCCGGAGGCCGCGGTGCCCGCCATTAACCGTCGCGGACAGCTGTTTCTCGACCACTCCGCTGAAGAAGCCGCACGGGCGAATAGCGCCCTCGTCGCCGGTATTGCGAGTCGCGGGGAGCGTGGATTCCACAACAGTATTGTGGCGCTGGGAACGGGAAGCGGTATCTATCACAAACAAAAGCTGGTGCCCTTTGGCGAGTACGTGCCACTGGAGCATTGGTTAAGGGGGCTTATCGAATTTTTCGATCTTCCCATGTCCAACTTCACATCCGGTGACGCGCAGCAAAAACCGCTGCAGGTCGCCGCTCTGACCATCGCACCTTTTATCTGCTACGAGGTGGTCTACCCCGATTTTGTGGCGAAAAGTGCAATCGGTTCACATCTGCTGATCACGGTATCCAATGACAGCTGGTTCGGGGCGTCTATCGGCCCCTGGCAGCATTTGCAAATGGCGCGATTCCGTGCGTTGGAAACCCAGCGTCCCCTGCTGCGCGGCACCAATAACGGTGTATCGGCTATTGTCGACTCACGCGGACAAAGTCGTACCCAAAGCGGCCAGTTCATCGAAGCCGTGGTGAGTGGCACCGTGCAGCCGCGAACGGGGAGTACACCGTTCATGCGCTTTGGCAGCCTACCCGTTTTGATGGTGAGTGGCATTTTTGTTGCACTGTGCAGCCAACGAAAACGCCGCGATACCCGTCGATACTGGTAAACTTCCAGTAACTTAGCCAATCCTTAAAACTCCGGGACAGCACTGCGACGCACCCGGTAACTACGAGCCTCCATGAATCAGGAATACCAACCCGAGTCTATTGAAACCGCGGTTCAGCTCGCCTGGCAGCGCAACAATAGCTTTGCCGCCGTCAGCGATTCGCGCGAAACCTTTTATTGCCTCGCCATGTTTCCCTATCCCAGCGGCAAGTTGCACATGGGGCATGTGCGCAACTACACGATTGCTGACGTTATTGCCCGCTTCCAGCGCATGCAGGGCAAAAACGTACTGCAGCCAATGGGGTGGGATGCCTTCGGCCTTCCGGCGGAAAATGCGGCGATCAAGAACAATGTCCCACCCGCCGACTGGACCCTGGGCAATATCGACGACATGCGTACGCAGCTGTCGCGGCTGGGCTTCGCCTACGATTGGAGTCGGGAATTCGCCACCTGCACCCCCGAGTATTATCGCTGGGAGCAGTGGTTTTTTACCCGGCTGATTGACAAGGGCCTGGCCTACAAAAAAGAAGCCGACGTCAATTGGTGCGAGACCGATCAAACCGTTCTCGCCAACGAACAAGTGGTCAACGGCCGTTGCTGGCGCTGTGACAATCCGGTAGAGCGTCGCTCGATCAGCCAGTGGTTTATCCGCATTACCGCCTACGCCCAGGAGCTGCTCGATCAGCTGGACGGGCTGGATGGCTGGCCGGAACAGGTCAAAGCCATGCAGCGCAACTGGATTGGCCGCTCCGAGGGGGCCAATATCCGCTTCGAACAGCCGGCAGGTAAGCCGCTCGAGGTGTACACCACCCGGCCCGATACCCTCTTCGGTGCGAGCTATCTTGCGGTAGCCGCGCAACATCCGGTGGCGCAACAGGCCGCCCAAAATAACCCTGAACTGCAGTCCTTCATCGACGGTCTCGCCGCCACCAAAGTGGCGGAGGCAGATATGGCCACCATGGAGAAAGAGGGCATGGATACCGGGATGAAAGCGATCCATCCGCTGACCGGTGATGAACTGCCAATCTGGGTAGCCAACTTTGTCTTGATGGGCTACGGCTCCGGCGCCGTGATGTCGGTACCCGGCCACGACCAGCGCGATTGGGAATTCGCCCGCAAATACGATTTACCCATCACCCAGGTGGTCGCTGGCAGCGATGCCGATCCGGCGGACCTCAGTGTCGCGGCCTACACCAGTCGCGGCACACTGATCAATTCGGGCGCCTTTGACGGCCTCGATTTCGAGGCGGCCTTTGAGGGCATTGTGGCTGCACTGGCAGAAAAAGGCCTCGGCGAGCGCACCGTGAACTTCCGCCTGCGCGACTGGGGAGTTTCCCGACAACGTTACTGGGGCGCGCCTATTCCGGTCATCAATTGTGAGCGTTGCGGTGCAGTGCCGGTGCCTGAGGCCGATCTTCCCGTGGTACTGCCAACCGACGTCGCCTTCGAAGGGGTCGGATCGCCGCTCAAGCGCATGCCGGAATTCCGGAACGCGCCGTGCCCGACGTGCGGGGAGCCCGCCACCCGCGAGACCGATACCTTTGACACCTTTATGGAGTCGTCCTGGTACTACGCACGCTTTGCATCGGCGGGCAGTGACAATGCCATGCTCGACGCCGAGGCCGACCGCTGGCTGCCGGTTGATCAATACGTCGGGGGTATCGAACACGCCATCCTGCACCTGCTGTATGCGCGCTTCTTCCATAAACTGATGCGCGATGAAGGCCTGGTCAGCTCGGATGAGCCGTTCAAGCGCCTGTTAACCCAGGGCATGGTGCTGAAAGACGGGGCCAAAATGTCCAAGTCGAAGGGCAATACCGTCGACCCACAGGCGCTGATCGACCAATATGGCGCGGATACCGTGCGTCTTTTCAGCATGTTTGCGGCGCCGCCCGACCAGTCGTTGGAATGGTCTGACTCAGGGGTCGAAGGGGGGCATCGCTTTCTCAAACGCCTGTGGCGGCTGGTCAGCGAAGCGACGTCGCGGTCTACCGATACACTGGATACCGCTGACCTGAATAACGGGCAGAAAGATTTGCGCCGCAAAACCCATGAGACCATTGCCAAGGTCAGTGACGACTATGGCCGGCGGCAGACTTTCAATACCGCCATCGCCGCGGTAATGGAATTGTGCAACGAAATTGGCCGCCATCCCCAGGAGTCTGATGCCGACCACGCCGTGATCGACGAAGCGCTGCGCGCGGCGCTGCAAATGCTGTCACCGGTGGTGCCGCACATCAGCGAGCACCTGTGGCGTGAATTCACGGGCGAGGATATCGCCACTGCAGGCTGGCCCGATGTCGACGAGTCGGCGCTGGCACGGGATACCATCGAGATTGTCGTGCAGGTGAATGGCAAGGTTCGGGCAAAGATTGACGTCGCTGCCGACGCCGAAAAATCCGAGCTTGAAGCGGCGGCACTCGCGCAGGACAACGTTCAGCGATTCATCGATGGCGCCACGGTGCGCAAGGTAATCGTCGTGCCGGGCAAGCTGGTTAATGTGGTGGCCAACTGATGATGCGCCGGCGATTAAGTCAGGTCGTGGTCCTGCTCGCAGTCTTCACCCTGGCGGGATGTGGCTTTTATTTGCGCGGATCAGGTGGCGGTAACAGCGACAGCCTGTCGGGACTTACCTTATCCGTGGTCAGTGCAGAGCCCAGTAGCGAATTAACCGCTGCTGTGCTGCGACAGCTGCGCCTGGCCGGTGCCGAGGTGGTCGACCTCGGCGAAGCTGAGCTCCGGCTGAAACTGGCTCCCGAGGTCTTCCAGCGGCGCAATATCTCCCTCACAGCCCAGGCCCGTGCCGCCGAAGTGGAGTTAACGATAGCGACCCGATTCGACCTGCTGCGAGCCGATGAGCCGCTGGTCACCGCCGCCGACGCTACCGTGGTTCGCCAGATGCTCAATGATCCCGAAAACGTGGTCGGCAAGGTGGAAGAACTGCGTCTGCTGCGCGCAGAAATGCGCCAGGATCTCGCCGGACAGATTGTGCGTCGCACCGCCTACAGCCTCGCCAACTGATGCAAGTCAAGCCCGAGCAACTCAGCCGACAACTGGATGCTGGTCTTGCCCGCTGCTACCTCGTTACCGGCGATGAACCCCTACTGGTTCAGGAGAGTGCCGACGCCATTCGCGCCGCTGCTCGTGCTGCAGGTTGCGACGAGCGCGAACGTATCGACACCACAACACCTGCGGGCTGGCAGGATCTGCTGCAATCGGGTGGCGCCTTGTCACTGTTTGCCCAACGAAAGTTGGTTGAAGTTCATGTGCCCAGCGGCAAACCGGGCACCGAGGGCAGCAAGGCGCTGCAGGCCTACCTCGATAGGGAGGGCGATGATGTCCTGCTGATTATCGCCGGTAAAATCGACAAGTCGTCGCGGCGCGGCAAGTGGTTTAACGCTCTCGACCAGGCCGGCGTGGTGGTTACTGTCTGGCCCGTCAGCCCGCAGGAAATGCCGCGCTGGCTGCAGGGTCGCCTGCAACAGGCGGGATTGCGTGCGGATCGCGAGGCGTTGCAGCTGCTCAGTGAACGGGTAGAGGGCAATCTCCTCGCGGCGATGCAGGAGGTCGAAAAGCTGAAGCTGCTCGCGGACAGTAACGACATTACCGCGCAAACGGTGATCGAATGCGTGTTCGATAATGCGAGGTACAGCGTTTTTGGTCTTATCGACAAAGCGCTGGCCGGGGATGCACGGGGCGCACTGCGCACGCTGCGCGGCCTGCGCGCCGAAGCCACGGCGCCGCCGGTACTGCTGTGGGCGATTAATCGAGAGGTCAAGCTGCTCGCGGAGATTACCGATGATATCGCCCGGGGTACAGCGGCCCATTCAGCAATGAATCAACGCGGGGTTTGGCGAAACCGCACCGCGCTGGTGCAACAGGGGCTCGACCGGCATACCCCATCCAGCATCGCCGAGCTCCAGTCAGGGTGCTTTGCCGTTGATGCCAGCACCAAGGGCTTCGGACCGGGCGATCCGTGGGATCACCTCGAAACCGTCATCGTTCAACTGGCGCTGGGTGATTCATCGAGTAACTCGCGTCGTCGGGCGTAAAGCAACGACACCAGCAGCACGCCCAGCCCTCCGGTAATGGTCAGCACACCAATAAACCCCAACCAGTCGGCAAGGGCGCCGATGACAAACGTTCCCGCGGCCGGTGCCACCATCGCCACCACGGCCCACAGGCTCAACACGCGCCCCCGGTAGTCCTCTTCCACCGATAAATGCGTCAGGGTTTGCGCGCCGGTGCCACACATGGTGGTCGTCAGCGCCAGTATCGATACGGCGACACATAAGCCCCACAGGGAGGCGGCGAGTCGCAAACCGACCAGCACCAATGCGCCGATAATCAATGCCACCGCGATAAGCAATAGCAGTCGCTTCAACTGCGCCCGCTGTCGGCTGACAATAAGCCCGCCGACAATGGACCCGGCACCGGCAAAGGCGGTCAGTACCGCAAGATCACCGGAGTCACCGGCGATGAGCTGGCCCGACACCGCCGGCAGCAATTCGATAACCGTTCGGCCCAGCAGACCGTTAACAACGGTAAAGGCGAAAATCAGCCGCAGGCCCGGGTGGGTGTAAACGTAGGCAAGCCCCGCACGGAACTGCTGCAAAAAGGGCTCTCTCGGCTTGGGTTCGCGGCCGCCGATACCGCTTAATGTCGATAAAATGAGAAGCGAGACGGTGAACATGAGTGCGGCAAGCAGGTAGGCCTCGGCACTACCCGAGATACTGAGCACCCAGGCACCGATGGCCGGACCGACAATACGCGCGCTGTTGAAGGTCATCGCCGAAAGCCCGACGGCGCTGGGTAAGGCATCGCGGCCCACCAGCAGCGGTATCAGCGCCAGTCGCATGGGCGTGTGGCCCGACAGCCCCACCCCCATTGCCAGCGCCAGTATCAGCAGGGTTGTCAGCGAATACAGCCCGTAAATCATGGCAAGTCCGCCGATCAGCGCAATGGTGGCGTGAAAAACCATCGAAATAATCAAGCCAAACCGCGGGTTTACCCGGTCAGCGAGAATCCCGAACACCGGCGACAGCACCAGGGCAGGCGCCAGCATGAGACCGGCAACTACGCCAACCCAGGCGGCGGAATGGGTGAGCTCCCAGGCGCTCCAGCCAAACAGAAAGCGCAACATCCAGCTGCCAAGGCTGGAAAAAATGCTGGCCGGGAAGTAGCGCCGGAAGCGCACCTCTGCCAGTGCCGAATGATGCACATGTCTACTTTCGCGACACACCCAAAAGGCCCCACTTGATTTTCAGCGAACAGTTGATACTGTGTTTTTATACAGTAATTAATCAAACCACCGTGTGGATAAAAAACCACCGCCAACAGTTACCGGAGACCATCATGAACGATCCCCTCGAACACATCATAAGCCGTTCCGATACCTGGCGTGGATTCAGTGCCAATCAGGGTGCAACACTGCACCGCATTCCCACACCCGCCAACAGTGACTGGCACGGCACCGATAGCGTGCCTACGGGTTATACGTCCCTCGATAACGCCATCCAGCTGGGAGGCTGGCCGCAGCGCGGCAGCATCGAAGTCTTAAGCGATAGCTGCGGCATGGGCTCGATGGGCCTGTTCATGCCCACCATGGAAAAACTCAGCGAACAGGGTCGCTGGCAGGCCTTTATCGCTCCACCTTATACCCCTTATGCGCCATTACTGGCAGCCCGCGGTATCGATACCCGCCAGATACTGATGGTACACCCCCGCAATCGCGAAGAGCTGTTATGGGCCACCGAACAGGCACTGCGCAGCACTACCTGCAGCGCTGTCTTCAGTTGGCTCGGCGCCACCGCTTTCCGCTATAGCGAATTGCGTAAACTACAACTCGCGGCAGCGGAGAACGACACCCTGTCGGTACTGTTTCGGGCGACTTCTTTTATGGATAGCCACACCCCCGCCAGTCTGCGCCTGGTCATGAAGGCCTATCGCAGTGTTGAAATCCTCAAGCAGCGCGGCGGCAGGAAGGGCGTTACGGTGGACATCCCGGCAACCGATGATGTCCCCGGACAGCCCCAGTTATGGGAACTGCCAATGACCTCAGACCCCAGGGCCACCACCAGCGCCTAGGGGCTCTCAATCACACGTACACACGTATTAGCGCTATTAACATAGCGCGGGGTCTGTGACGGCGCTATGCTAGGAGAACAGGATATCGAATCAATAGCAGGAGCCGCCCGTGCAAGCATTACCCCATCACTACACTGTCACCGCCAACGCCGACAGTGCCAACAGCAACATCGCCATCAGCAGCGCTGGTGTCGTCGACATTACGACCGATGCGCCTGCTGAGTTTGGCGGACCGGGTGATTGCTGGTCTCCGGAAGGGCTGTTGATCGCCGCCATCGCCGACTGCTTCAGCCTGACCTTTCGCGCCATCGCCGGGGCTTCCAAGCTCGAGTGGCAAACCTTGTCCTGCGAAGCCACCGGCACCCTCGACAAGGTCGATCGTGTTTCTCGTTTTACCGAGGTCGCCCTCAACGTCACCCTGCAATTACCCGCCGGCCCCGATGAAGATAAAGTCGTTCGGCTGTTACACAAAGCCGAGGAAAACTGTCTGATCACCAACTCAATGACGGCGACCATCGAGCTCAGCTGCGACATCAACTTCGTCTGAACCCGGCGTCGTGGATCTCGACCTCTGGCTCAGCGAATGGGGAGTGACGCTGGGCGTCGGTGCGCTAATGGCTTTTATGGCCTTTATCGTCTGGGATCTTGCGCACAAAAGTAATGCCGGCAAGTTCGGCACCTTCATTCTCTACGTCGCTCTCGCCCTCGGTGTGTTCGGTCTGCTGATCAAGGTAGCCATCAAATACCTGCTGGAACGGGGCATGTCTTAACCCGCCATTAATCGGATTTATCGATCGAATTTTGCATTTAAATCTGCTTGGATCGAATAATAAACAGCCCTATCGTCTGGGTATCGGCAAATAAAAGCCAATCGACACAGGAGTTTTATCCAATGAAAAAGAAAATTTTGGCCACAGCCATCCCCGCGGTTCTCGTTTCCGCCTTGATCACCCCGCCGCTCTCGGCAGAAAGCCCCATGGGCCACGGCGCCGCAGAGCCCAAATCCAATCAGGCCTGGTGGCCCCAGTCCCTGAATCTGCAGCCGCTGCGGCAGAACGCCACCCAATCCAACCCGATGGGTCCCGACTTTGATTACGCCGAGGAGTTCGCCAGCCTCGACCTCGACGCCGTGAAATCCGAAATCAATACACTGCTGACCACGTCCCAGGACTGGTGGCCGGCGGACTATGGTAATTACGGACCCTTCTTTATCCGTATGGCCTGGCACAGCGCGGGGACCTACCGCATTGCCGACGGCCGCGGTGGTGCCGGCGGTGGCCAGCAGCGCTTTGAGCCGCTGAACAGTTGGCCGGATAACGGCAACCTCGATAAGGCACGTCGCCTGCTGTGGCCGATCAAGCAACACTACGGCAATAAGATCTCCTGGGCGGACCTGATGATTCTCGCCGGTACCGTCGCCATGGAAAACATGGGCTTTGAAACCTATGGCTTCGCCGGCGGTCGTGAAGACGATTGGGAACCCGAGCTGGTCTACTGGGGTCCTGAAGCCGAGATGCTCGCCGACAAACGCTACCGCGAAGGTCGCGAGCTCCAGAAGCCGTTGGCAGCAGTGCAGATGGGCCTCATCTATGTGAATCCGGAAGGCCCCAACGGCAATCCGGACCCGGTTGCGGCCGCTCACGATATCCGTGAAACCTTTGGTCGAATGGCCATGAACGATGAAGAGACCGTTGCACTGATCGCCGGTGGTCATACCTTTGGTAAAGCCCACGGTGCCCACAAAGTGGAAGACTGTGTCGGTCCTGAGCCCGCTGCAGAGGGTATCGCCGAGCAGGGCATGGGCTGGAAGAACAGCTGCGGCAAAGGCAATGCCGAAGACACGATCACCAGTGGCCTTGAAGGCGCGTGGACAGCGGCTCCCACCCGGTGGACCACCATGTATCTGTCCAATCTGTATGCCTACGAGTGGGAAAAGACCCGCAGTCCGGCAGGCGCGATCCAGTGGATACCCAAGGATGGACAGGCGGCCAACACCGTTCCCGATGCCCACGTTGAAGGCGAGCGCCACACCCCGATCATGTTCACCACCGATCTGTCGCTCAAATTTGATCCGGCGTACCGTGAAATTTCCAAGCGTTTCCTGGAAGATCCGAAGCAGTTTGAGCAGGCTTTCGCCAAGGCGTGGTTCAAACTGACTCACCGGGACATGGGTCCGAAAGCCCGCTACCTCGGCGATGACGTCCCCGAAGGCGAAATGATGTGGCAGGATCCGTTGCCCGAAGTGGACTACAAGCTGATCGACAAGAAAGATGTCGCCGAGCTGAAGGAAGCGATCCTGGACAGCGATGTATCCATTCCCGCGCTGGTGCGAACCGCCTGGGCATCGGCTGCAAGCTATCGTGACTCCGACATGCGCGGCGGTGCCAACGGTGCCCGTATCCGTCTGGCCCCGCAGAAAGACTGGGCCGTGAACAACCCGGAGGAACTGGCCTCGGTACTCGAGACCCTGAGCGAGATCCGCGATGATTTCAACGGTGACCAATGGGGTAAAACCCGGGTCTCCATGGCGGACATTATCGTGCTCGGCGGTGCGGCAGCAGTTGAAGCCGCGGCAAAGGCGGCCGGATATGACGTCGAAGTACCGTTTGTCCCGGGTCGTACCGATGCCACTCAGGAGATGACCGATGTCGACTCCTTTGCGGTATTGGAGCCCATGGCTGATGGCTTCCGCAACTACTACACCGAAGACGCCATACGCACCCCTGCAGACGCGCTGGTCGACAAGGCCGATTTGCTCGATCTGACGGTCCCGGAAATGACGGCGCTGATCGGTGGTATGCGCGTCATCGGTGCCAATGCCGACGGCAGCCAGTTGGGTGTGCTTACAGATGAACCAGGTACATTGAGCAATGACTTTTTCGTCAACCTGCTGGATATGAGTACCGCCTGGTCTCCGTCAAATGAGTACCCTTACTCGTTCGTCGGCAAGGATCGCGCCTCTGGCGAGATGCGCTGGACAGCGACCGAGGTTGACCTGGTCTTTGGCTCCAATTCGGAGCTGCGTGCGGTGGCCGAAGCCTACGCCTTTGAAGGTGCTGAAAGCCGCTTCATCGGCGACTTCGTCGACGCGTGGGCAAAGGTAATGACCGCCGATCGATTCGATATCGAAGAGGCCGAGTCCGCTTATATGGCCAAGCGTTAATCGCTGAGCCAAGCCAAGACTCGTAAAAGCCCGCCTTATGGCGGGCTTTTTTATGGGTAATCGCGGATTCAGGGATCGTCCACCTCTTCGTAGAGGCCTCGCGTATGACTTCATTCCTGGCCCGGGCGGCTCAGCCCCGGATTACGCGAGCAGCTCAAAGGATGACCGGCTGCCTCACCGACATCAAGACAACAGTCTGGTTGTCAGCAGCTGTCTTCCAGAGCAATGATTGAGATACCGCAAAGGCCTTGACCCTGCTAACACGCAACGCAACCTTTGTTATTGTCGCCAATCGCCCACGTCAGCTTGGCACTTGCTGCCGTGCCTCATATCAAATACTGTACAAATAAACAGTATTTGATATGTCATGGCGCTTTGGCTCTGTCTTCGATTCACCCACCTCCCCCTGGAATGCCTGTCGCAGGATCAGGAACAACCCGTCGTGGTATTCGATCGGGAGCGCGTCATTTGCGCCAATGATCCGGCACTCGAACGGGGGGTACGTCCGCAACAAAATACAGCCACAGTACGATCCCTTCTGAACGAAGAGCAGGGGCACCTGCTGGAGCGTGACACCACCGCCGAAGCCACAATGCTGAAGCAGCTCCTGGCCTGGGGTTACGGCATAACCCCGACCCTGATGATCTATCGCGATGATTGCCTGCTGCTCGAAATCGGCGGCTCATTAACCCTGTTCCACGGGCTCGACACGCTACTCGATCTTATTCGGCAGGCGCTTCTCCAGCGGCAGGTCAGCTGTGCCATGGCAATTGCGGAAACCCAACCGGGTGCCTGGCTGTTGACTCACGCCGAGCCAACACTCGCCCTCGATTGTCGGCGGCCACTGAATGAACGCATTGGCGTGCTTCCAATCGCCCTCATACCTGATTTTACCCATCAGATAACCGGCTTTGAACGGGCGGGCATTCGCTACTTCAGCGAATTACTGGCCCTACCTGCGGCGGCGCTGGGGCGCCGTGGTGGCGAGGAGCTGCTGCGCTGGCTCGATCAGCTCACGGGCAGGCGTGAAATACCACCGGTTGACCACCAGCCACCCAGCACGTTCCGCGATGCCCTCTGGTTTGGTTTTGAAGTCCGGCAACAGCAGGAGCTGCACCCGGCGCTCAAGACGCTGCTGCAGGGGTTTTGCCGCTTTCTGACCCATACCCAGCTGGACACTCAGACTGTCGACTGGCAGCTACTGCGTATGAGCGGTGATGCACAGACGCTGACCGTACGTAGCAGCGAAGCCCACGCCCGGTGGGAAACCTGGTTTGAACTGTCCTGCCTGCGCCTGGACCAATTGACGATCGCCCGCGATATCGAGGGCGTGGCCCTCGCCGTCGATCACCTGCAACCGAATCAGCCACTCGCCAGCGACCTGTTCAACAATGCCCGCAATGAAGAACCGCTCAATAACCTGACTGACCGCTTACGCGGCCGCCTGGGATTGCGTGCCGTCACGCGGATTGCCATGCGCGACGCCCATTTACCCGAGCACTGTCTTTATCAGGGCACCCCGGCACCGGCGCCAATGCCTGCCATTAACGGCCAGGCCCAGCGCCCCTTTTGGCTGCTGCCTGAACCCCAGCCGTTGCGGCTGGAGCAGGGAAGAGTCCACTGGAATGGCCCGCTCGAGTTGGTTCACGGGCCCGAACGCATCGAGGATAACTGGTGGGCAAATCCGGCCAGCCGCGACTACTTTATTGCCCGGGGCCATGATGGCCAGCGACTGTGGATTTACCAGGATCGACACCACCAGCGCTGGTTTTTGCATGGCTTTTTCCACTGATCTTGAGAGCGGCTTGGCAGTACATCGGGTAACTGTCTGTTTTCTGTACAAAATTCACGGCGCACCGACTCGACAGAAAATGACAGTTTTGTTACAGTATTGTTTCAGGTTGGTTACACACCTGAGCGGGATTTTTACCCGACCCATGAGAAGGCACTCCTCAGTGACTGTCCGCCTTCACCGCTGCGAAGCGATTGATGCGCCGTGAGGCGCAGGGAGAATAGCAATGAATCGTATTAAAACCATTACCAGCACTCTGATCGCCGGCAGTCTCGCACTCGCAAGCCACGTCGCCTCAGCGGATATTTCGCAGGAATGTATCCTCAAGGGTCGCGTTGATCAGAGCCGCAGTACCGATGCAGGCCAGGAAGTTCGTGTGACGTTCCACCGCGCTGAGCACGGTGATCAGGCACGCTGCCGCATCAACAAGGGCAACACCAAAAACCGCGTCCAGTTCAAGGCACGCCCGGAAGACAAGCTTCAGGAATTACCCGACGGTGCCGCGGTTGAGTACCGTTATATCGAAAGAAACAACGGCCAGGGGCAATGGCAGCGGCTCAATACCCAGACCTGATTGCCACTGATCGAAGCTACGTTCTTCACAACTGATTCAACGCGCTGCTGAGGCTTCTATGCCCGGCGGCGTTTCGTCTGGAAGCTGCGTTTCGGGCCAGATCAGTTCATCGGTGGAAAAGCCCAGCTCGCCGAGGCGTCGCTCAAAGCGCTGCTTAATCTCATCACTCACCTGCGGCGTTCGCGCGAGAAGCCAGGCGTAGCTGGTGTTATAGCCCGAAATAAACGCGTAGTCGTACTCCTCCCCCAATTCAAAGACGACGTAACTGCCAAAAAAAGGGCCAAAGAAAGAGACCTTGAGATGTGCCACCGTCGGATTATCGACAAATTGAGCGCGTCCTTCGGCCTCCTTCCAGCTTTCGGATTCCGCATCGAAACCACGATTGATAACACGGATCTCGCCATTGTCCTTGAGGCTGTAACTGGCCGTTACCGCAGATAGTCCGCGCTCAAAACTGTGGTCGAGTCGCGCTATCTCATGCCAGGTACCGAGATAGCGCGATTGCTCGAAGCCGGTAACCGGCTGGATACCCTCTGGCATCCCGGTACAGCCAATCAGAACCAGCCCCAACAGCACAGCCCATAGCGGCCTCATTCTCTTCCCTATCACGATAACTCCTATATACTGTATAAATTTACAGTATTCTTAATTGTGTCCTACGCCGAACTTCATTGCCTGAGCAACTTCAGCTTTTTGCGCGGGGCATCGCACCCGGCAGAACTGGTGGAGCGCGCTGCACACTGTGGCTATAGCGCACTGGCAATCACCGATGAGTGCTCGCTGGGTGGCGCCGTAAAGGCTCACGTTGCCGCCAAAGCCTGTGGCATTCAGTTGATTGTAGGCAGCGAGTTTAACCTGAACGAGGGTATACGGCTGGTCGCTCTGGCGCCAGACCGGGCCGCTTACGCCGAGCTTTCGGGACTGATCAGTCGCTCCCGACGACGCAGCGCCAAGGGCGAATACTCCACCTCTCTGCGGGACGTCATATTCCATCTCAAGCGCTGCCTGATTATATGGTTACCCACCGATGACGAGGAGCAGAGCGCCTACGGCAAACAGCTGTCCAGCCGGTTTTCCGGCCGACTCTGGATCGGTGTCAGCCGTTTGCTGGGGAACGACGAAATACGCCGTTTTCGGGCTCGTTATCAGTTCGCGCGGGAACTCGCATTGCCGATGGTGGCCTGTGGTGATGTACAGATGCACTGCGCGGCACGAAAACCCTTGCACGATGTCCTGACGGCACTGCGTTACAACACGTCGGTACAACAACTCGGGCAGCGACGACTGGTCAACAGCCAACAGCACCTGCGCAGCCTCGACAGGCTACTGCCGCTATACCCCCCCTCGCTGACTGATGAGACCCTGGCCATTGCAGCGCGATGCCACTTCAGCCTCGATGAGCTGCGTTACGAATACCCCGAGGAAGTCATCCCCGCGGGCGAAACCGCCAACAGCTATTTACGCCGGCAAGTGGCGCTGGGCGCCCACGCCCGGTGGCCGGATGGCGTGCCCGGTGATATCGAAGACCGAATCCATCGAGAGCTCGACCTGATTACGGAACTGAACTACGAGTATTATTTCCTCACGGTTTACGACATTGTTCGCTTCGCCCGGGAGCGCGACATTCTATGCCAGGGTCGCGGTTCCGCCGCCAACTCTGTCGTCTGCTACTGCCTCGCCATCACCGAAGTATCACCCGAGCAGATCTCCCTGTTATTTGAGCGCTTTATCTCCCGCGAACGCGACGAACCCCCCGATATCGACGTCGACTTTGAACACGAGCGACGCGAGGAAGTCATCCAGTACATCTACCAGAAGTACTCGCGTCGCCGCGCCGCATTGGCGGCGACCTATATTACCTACCGATCGCGCAGTGCGGTGCGCGATATCGGCAAAGCGCTGGGACTCGACCCCATTTTTGTCGATGACCTGGCCAAATCCCTGGCCTGGTGGAACCGCGAGCGTGAGCTCAGTTCACGCTTTGCAAAACACGGTATTACCGCTGCCGGTCGACAAGCCCATCTTTTTTTGAATCTGGTGCAGGAGATACTGGGTTTCCCCCGTCATCTTTCCCAGCATGTCGGCGGTTTTGTCATCAGCCGGGGCCCGCTATCCCATCTCGTACCGATAGAGAATGCCGCCATGGACTCACGTACGGTCATCCAGTGGGATAAGGAAGACATCGAATCGCTGGGCTTGCTCAAGGTCGATATTCTGGCCCTGGGTATGCTGTCAGCCATCCGTAAAAGCCTCGACTGGCTGCATCAATACCACCCCTCGATCCGCTCGATTCAGGATATTCCCAAGGAGGACCAGGCGACCTACCAAATGCTGCAACGGGGCGACTCCCTGGGGGTATTCCAAATCGAATCCCGCGCCCAGATGTCGATGCTGCCACGACTCAAGCCCGCCTGCTTTTACGACCTGGTGATCGAAATCGCCATTGTCCGGCCGGGTCCCATACAGGGAGACATGGTCCACCCGTATCTGCGGCGCCGGAATGGACTCGAGCCGATTTCCTATCCCAGTGAAGACATTCGCTCGGTACTCGAAAGCACACTCGGCGTGCCGATTTTTCAGGAGCAGGTGATTCGGCTGGCCATGGTCGCCGCCGGTTTCACCGGTGGTGAAGCCGATGCGTTGCGTCGGGCTATCACCAACTGGGGGCGCGACAGCAAGCTGCTGACGTTCGAGCAAAAACTGACCGAGGGCATGATTAGCCGGGGTTACAGCCCCCAGTTCGCCCGCCAGTTATTCGATCAGATCAAGGGCTTTGGCGGCTATGGGTTTCCCGAGTCACACTCCGCAAGCTTTGCGCTACTGGCGTATGTCTCCGCCTGGCTGCGGCGCCATCATCCCGCCGCGTTTTATCTCGGGCTGCTGAACAGCCAACCGATGGGCTTTTACACGCCTTCCCAGCTGATTCAGTCGGCGCGACGTCAGGGTGTTGTTGTACTGCCCATTGCCATCAATCACAGCCAGTGGGACCACCAGTTATTACCCCCCGGCAATGGTCAAGCACCCCCGCTGCGACTGGGATTGCGCCTGGTGAAAGGCCTTAGCCAGGCCGGGGCTGAGCGTATTGTCGCGCAGCGGGAGCAACGCCTCTTTGCCCACGTGGGTGACTTACGTCGACGCGCCCGGCTCGACAAGCGGGACATGGAGGCGCTCGCTAACGCCGATGCGCTCCAGAACCTGAGTGGCAATCGTCACCAGTCCCAGTGGCAGATCATGGCCCTCGAACCAGACTCGCAGCTGCTGCATCAGACCACGTCCACAACAGAGACCTGGGATGACGACATCCACCTACCCGCACCGTCGACGGTGGAAAACGTGCTTGCTGATTACAACGCCACCGGCCTGACACTGCGTAGTCACCCGCTGGCACTATTACGGCCGCAGTCGCCGTTTGATCGCTGTCGACGACAGAGCGAACTCGCAAGCCTGGGCAACCATCGTTTTGTCCGCATTGCCGGTATCGTCACTTGTCGACAACGTCCGGGGACCGCTTCAGGTGTCATCTTTCTCACTCTGGAAGATGAAACGGGCAACCATAACGTGGTGGTCTGGCCCCGGGTGCAGGAGCGCTTTCGGCAGGCATTGATGACCGGAACTCTGCTGCTCGTGAAAGGTACGCTTGAGCAGCGGGACGGTGTCAGCCATGTTATCGCCGGCGGGCTCTACGATTACAGCGATGCACTGGCGTCACTGGACGTAAAATCAAGAGATTTCCACTAGTGCTATCAAACCGACACACCCTATGTCTTGGAGTCGGCGAGGCAAAAAAAAGCCCGGGGGCTACCCGGGCTCTTTGCTGACCGTCAGGGGAATCAGCCTTCGAATGCCAGACGTGGCTCTGATACCGAAGCAGACTCAGTACCACGCAGGTGGGCGAGCATGGTGTCGGCGTCAGACACTTCGAACGGATCGGTCGGGCAGTTATCGTCGTAACCCGCTTCAGCGAAGACCTTCTCGATCTTGCCGTCGTTGATCAGTGCCGAGTAGCGCCATGAACGCATGCCAAATCCGAGGTTGGATTTGTCAACCAACATACCCATCTTGCGGGTAAATTCGGCGTTGCCGTCGGGCAGCAGGAAGATGTTCTTGTTACCGATTTCCTTGCCCCACTTGTACATAACGAAAGCGTCGTTTACGGAGATGCAAATGACTTCGTCAACGCCTTCTTTCTTGAACTCTTCATAGAGCTCATCGTATCGCGGCAGGTGGTTGGATGAACAGGTTGGCGTGAAAGCACCGGGCAGAGAGAACAGCACCACTTTCTTGCCACCAAAAATGTCCTGGCTGGTCTGGTCTTCCCAGCGGAACGGGTTATCGCCTTCTACAGACTCGTCACGAACACGTGTCTTGAATGTCACATTGGGTACGCTTATGGGGTGCATTGATTTACCTCCTAGGATTTATTGGATTCATACATGGAGCATGACACCCCATCTTTAAATTATAAAGTGAATTAAATCGACAAAACTAATCGATTTTAACGATTGATGGCAGGTATTGACGAACGCTATTCATTATCGCTCCGGGCATTAGCGCCCAGGCTGCCATCCGGCATCTCGTACACCGTGAATTCAATCGGGCGGCAACAGACCTGACAATCCTCAATATAGTCCTGCCCCAGATCCTCGGGATTCAGCAGCACATCAAGGAGTTCGCCACAGTACGGGCAGAACACCTCCGCAGGCTGTAGGTGTGCGTCCATCAACCGAACGCCCCAAAGGCACCCGGCGCCGATTGTGACGTCGACGGACCGCGGCGCTCAAAGTGCAAGGCGCCGTCAGCGAGCTCACCCCGCAACAGCAATTGGCGATCCGCCCGGTACGTTTGCGGGTTGATCCACGGCGCCCGATCACCCTGCTTGGGGAATGCCGGCAGGGCGCGCTGCATATAGCCCGCCGAAAAATCATCGATCCACCACCGTCGCGGCATGCTTTTCGCAACCCTATCCGGGCACCGGGGTATCGCGGTATCGGCTCCCGTAGACTCCATGTGATTGAGCAAACGGCAGGTCCAGGTGGCGATCAGATCAGAGCGCAGGGTCCATGAGGCGTTTATGTAGCCAAAAATCTGCACCATATTGGGGACGTTGCTGCACATCACCCCCTTGTAAGTCCATTCGTTGGCGAAGTCGATCGGGCTGCCGTCGACCGTAAATACCGCACCGCCAAGATTGACCAATTCCAGCCCCGTCGCGGACACAATAATATCGGCGTCAATCCGTTCACCGGATTTCATCGCGATGCCTTCGGGCCTGATACGGTCGATGTCGTCGGTGACGACGTCGACCTTCCCGGCACGAATAACCTTGAACAAGTCATCATCCGGAATAAGACACAGCCGCTGATCCCAGGGACCGTAAGCCGGCACAAAGTGCTTATCGACATCAACGACATCACCGATCTCACGACGCACCGAAGCGATCAGGAACCTCTTCATCAAACCCGGCATAACCCGCGTGCACCAGTAGCTGAATTGCTGTCGAGCGGTGTTGCGCCAGCGGGTCAATCCATAGGCCCATGTCGCAGGTAACCAGCGCGCGAGCAGCCGGGCAAAACCATCGACCGAAGGCATACTGATTACGTACGTCGGTGAGCGCTGCACCAATATCACCTTGTTCGCCGTTTCCGCCATCGTAGGCACCACTGTCATCGCGGTAGCCCCCGAGCCAATCACAGCAACACGTTTACCCGAATAGTCCAGACTGTCGGGCCAGAATTGCGGATGTACCCAGGTGCCGGAAAAGGAATCACGCCCGGGAAAGTCAGGCTGATGGGCGCTGTCATAGCGGTAATAACCCGAGCACATCAGCAGAAATTGCGCTTCGTAGTACAAGCATTCACCGGTCTCGGTGAGTTCGACCTTGAGTTGCCACCGGGCGCGCTCGCTGCACCAATTGGCAGAGGCCAGGCGCCGACCAAATTGAATGTGACGGCGGACATCAAATTGATCGGCGGCTTCCTGGAGATAACGCAGAATAGAGGGGCCGTCAGCGATGGACTTCTCAGCCTCCCAGGGTTTGAAGCCAAAGCCAAGGGTTTGCATGTCACTGTCCGACCGGACCCCGGGATAACGGAACAGATCCCAGGTGCCTCCCAGTGATTCTCGCTGCTCAAGCAAGGCAAAGCGATGACCCGGACAATCCCGCTGCAGGTGCACCGCAGCGCCGATACCGGAGAGACCAGCCCCGACAATGACGACATCAAAGCACTGTAGCGTTGATGCACCGTCCTCCGCCGACGCTACGGATTCTCCAGGCCCACCGGTGTTTTCAGCGATTATCACGCCCCTTACCGGCGGCGATGCGCAGCCTCAGCGCATTGAGTTTGATGAAGCCCTCAGCATCTTTCTGGTCATAAGCGCCCGCGTCGTCCTCAAACGTCGCGACGCTCTCGTCAAACAGCGAATCCTCCGATCGACGACCAGCGACAATCACATTGCCCTTGTAAAGTTTGATCCTGACCTCGCCGTTAACGTAGGTCTGCGTATCATCGATCGCGGCCTGCAGCATTTTGCGCTCGGGAGACCACCAGTAGCCGTTATAGATCAGATTGGCATACCGGGGCATGAGCTCGTCTTTCATGTGCGCCGCTTCACGATCGAGGGTGAGCGACTCAATCGCCCGATGCGCCTTCAACATAATGGTCCCACCCGGCGTCTCGTAACAGCCGCGGGATTTCATACCCACATAGCGATTCTCTACGAGGTCCGCCCGTCCGATCCCATGGGCACCACCGAGACTATTCAAGCGCTCGAGGACCTGCGCCGGGGTCATGGGCTCCCCATTGATCGCCGTGATATCGCCGTTGACATAAGTCAGGGTAATTTCCTCGGCCTGATCGGGTGCCGCCTCGGGGCTCACCGACCAGCGCCACATATCCTCCTCCGCCTCTGCCCACGGATCCTCGAGAATCCCGCCCTCGTAGGAAATATGCAGAAGATTGGCGTCCATGGAGTAAGGCGATTTCTTTTTCGCGGACGAAAAATCAACCGGGATACTATGGGTCTCACAATAAGCCATCAGTGACTCCCGGGAGGTAAGATCCCACTCACGCCATGGTGCAATAACCTGCACACCCGGCTTCAGCGCATAAGCGCCCAGCTCGAAGCGAACCTGATCGTTACCCTTCCCGGTGGCCCCATGAGAGATGGCATCGGCACCGGTTTCGTTGGCGATCTCTATCAACCGCCTGGCAATCAAGGGGCGGGCGATGGAGGTACCGAGCAGGTATTCGCCCTCATAGACCGTGTTGGCGCGAAACATGGGATAAACGTAATCGCGGACGAACTCCTCCCGGAGGTCATCGATATAGATTTCCTTCACACCCAGCGCCCGCGCCTTCTCGCGCGCCGGTTCCACCTCTTCTCCCTGGCCGATATCGGCGGTAAAGGTCACCACCTCACACCCATAAGTATCCTGTAACCAACGGACAATGACCGAGGTGTCGAGCCCACCCGAGTAGGCGAGCACCACTTTATTGATCGACGACATAACCCAATTCCATAGCAAAGTCAGAAAGTTGCGCAGTTTACTAGGCTAGCGGCACGAAGCCCAGTTAAGGCCTGCTAGACTAGCGACTGAGCATAGAGGCCCCTAATGAACCCAATCACCATTACTCAACCCGATGACTGGCATATTCATCTTCGAGACGAGGAGGTGCTGCAGCGCACCGTCAATGATGTCGCACGCTGGGCGGGACGGGCCATCATCATGCCCAACCTCATACCTCCGGTAAGAACCGTTGCCGACGCACTCGCCTATCGCGATCGCATCCTCGATGCACTGGTGGAGGAGTCATCGGGCTTTCAGCCTTTGATGACGCTTTATCTCACCGACGCCACCTCGACTGTGGATATCGAGGAGGCCGCTGCCAGCGCCCACGTCCACGGCGTTAAACTCTATCCGGCGGGAGCGACGACCAACTCATCGGCGGGTGTGAACGACCTGGAATCGCTCTACCCGGTACTTGAGTCCATGGCAAAGCACGATATGCCCCTCTTGGTGCACGGCGAGGTGACCTCTTCTGATATCGACATCTTCGACCGCGAAAAGGTGTTCATCGATCGCCATCTACAGCCTATTGTTGACACCTTTCCCGGCCTGCGTGTGGTGTTCGAGCACATCACAACCGCCGACGCCGTCGCGTTTGTGCGCGAAGCCAGATCCGGGGTGGCAGCGACAATTACCGCGCATCACCTGTTGTATAACCGCAACGACCTCCTGGTCGGCGGCATTCGCCCCCACTATTTCTGCCTGCCTATTTTGAAGCGCAGCAGTCATCAGGCCGCGCTGTGTGAGGCAGCAACATCGGGTAACCCACGATTTTTTCTCGGAACCGACTCCGCACCCCATACCCAGGCCAGCAAAGAGAGCGCCTGCGGCTGCGCCGGTTGCTACAGCGCCCATGCGGCACTCGAACTCTATGCCGAAGTTTTTGATGCCTGCAATGCGCTCGACCGACTCGAGGGCTTTGCCAGTCACTTCGGCGCGGACTTTTACGGACTGCCAAGAAACGACCGAACAATTACTCTCGAGCGTATCGAGCAATCAATACCCGAGTCACTCAGCCTGGGTGGGGACGTCGTGGTTCCCCTTCGTGCGGGGGGCCGGGTGCAGTGGCAGATCCGCTCGTGATCGATAGCGATGCACCACAGATCAGAGATCGTTTCAGAGGTTTTCTTCCCGTCGTCATCGATGTTGAGACCGGCGGCTTCAATGCCGATACCGATGCTGTGCTCGAGATAGCAGCGACATTGGTCGGTATGAACGACGACGGCATCCTCACACCCAAACAAACGCTGTGCCACAACGTAGAGCCCTTTGAGGGTGCCAATCTGGAGCCCAGTGCACTCGAATTCACCGGGATTGACCCCGAGAGTCCGCTGCGCGACGCCGTCCCCGAAGCCATCGCCTTCGGCGAGATTTTCTCAGCGATTCGCAAGGAGATTCGCGAGCAGGGTTGCAACCGAGCCATTCTCGTCGGTCACAACGCCCACTTCGACGCCGGTTTTATCAATGCCGCGTCCATGCGGGCGGACATCAAGCGCAATCCCTTCCATCCGTTCTCCCACTTCGATACCGCGACCCTGGCGGGACTCGCGTATGGCCAGACGGTGCTCGCCAAAGCCTGTAGAACGGCTGGGATCGACTTTGACAACAACGAGGCCCATTCCGCAGCGTACGACGCTGCAAAAACGGCCGAGCTGTTCTGCAACATTGTCAATCGCTGGCAGGCGCTGGGGGGCTGGCAGCCGGATTTATTGCCCGCACCCTGAACCCTTATTCAGCGTCTTCGCCACTCACCTGATTGAGCAGCAGATCGAGTTCAGCCACCAGCGTTTCAATCGATGTCATACCCAGAAGCTCGTACTTGATCGACTCATCGAAAGGGAGCAGCTGAAGCAGGGTATACGCGACTTCCCATGCATCATCATAGTCGATGCTGAGATTCATGCGCTGAACATGCGGATGCATTTCCAGCCCCTTGAGTACGGCCGTCAATGATTCCCAGCGTTCCAGTAGCGGGGTCGGCGTCAGGGGTTCTGCGAGTTCGACCGAGGCCATGACCAGACCATCGGGCTCGCGCCAGACCTCACCCACATCAAAACGCTCATTGCCGCGAATGGTGATGCCCAAAAGACCATTATCCAGCTGATCCCAATCTACAATTCGGGCAAAGGTGCCGTAATCACCGAGATCCGGGGTGCTGATACCCTCCCCCGCAATCTCAGCACCGCGCCGCATCCAAACCACACCAAATCCCGACTGCTCACGCATGGTTCGGGCGATCAGGTCTATGTAGCGCTGTTCAAAGATCTGCAGGGGCATGTGGCCGTGGGGTAGTAACACGGTCGACAGCGGAAAAAGCGGTATTTCGGTCATCGATGCGCCTCCGGTTGGGTTGAACATTCAAGGGCTGACAGCATCTCCAACGCCTGCTCTCGGCTGCCCCCACAAAACAATGCCTCCGCCTGAAAGTCGGCGCAGGCCTGCGGTCGGCGGGGATCGTCAAACAGGAGGCAGCGCAGTGCGTCGCTAAGGTGTACGCAGCGAACACCCGCCGGTTTACCCCCCGGCATACCGAAGAAGGGTGTCACGATGGCAGGCGCTATACAGCAGGCACCGCATCCCGTTCGACAGTCCATGGCTCAGAGCCCTTCCGGACCCAGAGGCCGGAACGCCAGAATGAGTTTTGGCAAGAGCAGCAACGCGCCTGCGACCGCCGCAATCATCGCCGCCATGGTCAGCAAGCCGAAATACAGGCTGGGGGTAAAGTTTGACAGGGTTAGCAGGGAGAAACCGACGCAGATGGTCAGCGTGGTGTAATACATCGCCCTGCCGATACTGCCATGACTGCGATACATCGCCGCGTGGTAATCACCGTCTTTGGCAAACTCGGTGCGGAATCGATGAATGTAGTGAATACAATCATCAACCCCAATACCCACCACTATCGCGGCGATCGTGATGGTCATGATATCCAGCGGTATACCCAGAATACCCATGGCTCCCAATACCATTCCCGCGGCAAGCAGATTGGGCGCCAGTGCCAGCAAGGCGAGTGACAACGACCTGAACAACACCCAGAACATCACACCAATCGCCGCGAAAACAGCGCCCAGGGTCAGAATCTGGGATGAAAACAGGCTTTGAAGCACGTTGTTGTAAAGCACCAGCAAGCCGGTAAAACGGATCTGGTCGGGTTCAATATCGAGCTCATCAACCAGGGTCTGGCGCAGGGTTTTCAGGAAACTGTCCCGGCGCAGACTTTCGCTGGTCTCCATAACGCGGACACTGATTCGCGCCTCATCGACACCGGGCGCAAAATAGGGATTAACCAGTGTTTCCGCCACATTGTCGGGCATGCTGTTCTCGATAAGCGCCAACTCGATTGAGCCCAGCTTTGAACCGAAAAGACCATCCAGAACCTCAAACGCCGTCGATAGCGACATCACCTTACCCGACTCCTCCCGCGCCTCAACAATGTCGTGGGCCTGATCGAGAATACGTCGGCCCTGAAGCGTGAACCAGTAGCTGGGGCCGCTGTCCGAGTCGTTCGATGCAAAAGGATCATTACTTTCGGCGAAAGGATCATCTCCGAAAAAGTCATCATCGAATCCGATATCGCCGGTGCTTTCAGCCGGCGCTTGCAGTGCCGATTCACTATCCGATGGCGCGGTCTCCCCGGGCGCGAACAAAACAATATCGAGGGGTATCGTCCCACCCAGCTTTTCGTCGAGGAGCACCATGCCCTGATAGATTTCAGTGCTCTCCTTGAAATAATCGATGAACCGATTCTCCACCTTCAGCTGGGTGATGCCATAGATGGTCAGCGCCGTCAGTAACAACGTAGTGCCAAAAACCGCGCTGCCGTGATGCGCCACCCAGACGGCAAAGCGGGTCGTCATCGCCTGCTCACTTGCCCTGGATTCACCCCGGGTCTGCTCGGGTAACACCGCCATCAACGCTGGCACCATCAGAAACGTCATGGCAAAGCCGACAACAATACCCACGGTCATCATCCAACCGAAATCAATCACCGGTTGAATTTTAGCCACCACCAATGAGGAGAAGGCCACTATGGTGGTCAGGGCCGTGTAGAAGCAGGGCGTAACCATCAACCGCGCTGTGGCTGCCGCGCGCTCACTCCGCGACATGCTCGGCTCTCGCCATTCGAGCTCGCGATAGCGCACCACCAGGTGAATAGAGAGTGAGAGGGTGATGATCAGCAGCACCGCCACAAAATTTGACGAGATAACGCTCATGCGCCAGTCGAGGGCGGCGAGCAGACCCAGCATTAGCGTTGCTGTCAGCGCGCAGTTGAGTATTGGGGCCACCACCCAGCGCCAGTCACGGAAGATAACCAACAGCACGATTGCCATGATAAAGATGATCGCCGTGCCAAAGGTGACCAGATCGGACTGCACAAAGGCCAGCATATCCGCCGCGATCATCGGTACGCCACCGACGAAGATCTCGGCGTGATCACGATAGCGGGAGGCGACTTCCCGCACATCAGCGACCAGTCGGGAGCGATTACTCGAGTAGCGCGCGGACGCCGCATCATACTCGGCCTCAACCGCGTCGAGCCGCGCCAGGCCAGCGGCATCGAGGGCATCCTGCGCGGCCTGCTGCCGAAGCTCGCTACGTTCATCGAGTAGTTGTTCGGCTTCAGTGTCGGGCTCGAGGTTGACCTGAACAGCGGTCAGGTCACCGTCTTCGCTCGCGAGCAGATTGCGGTAGATGGGGCTGGTGGTGAGTTCGCGCAGCGCGAGAAAGCGATCCACGCCCGGATCCCGCAATGTGGGTAGCGAGTCGGCCCGGGCTATGTCGAGTAAATCAAGGGGCGGACTTTCGAGCAAGGGCACATCAAGCAGGGTGGTAACGCCGCGCACACCCTCGATATCACCAAGCTCTTCCGCGAGGGCCCTGAGCGGACCCAGGGACTTTTCGGATAGGAGCGGCACACCCGGACGCCAGGTTAAAACCAGGAACTCATTGCTGTCGTAGTGGCTTGCGGTCTCTCGAAAAAAGGCCAGATCGGGATCGCCCTGCAGCAATAACGCGTCGGAAGAGGCATCCAGGCGAGTTTTGCCCACCTGGGTAACTGCGACCAGCCCCAGAGCCAGCAATAAGAGTAGCGTCAAAAACGGCCGATCCAGCACCAGCCGGCGGTACACCTTTTCCATAATACAATTCCGAAGATTCAGAGGGCGCGGTTTTGCAACGCCTCGAGCAAGCGATCATGAAAACCTGAAAAGCCGCCATTGCTCATTACGACCACAGTGTCGCCGGGCCTGACGGTATCAACAACAACGCCTACCAGGGCATCAATATCAGCGATTCGAGAGGACCGATCAGGATCTTCTGAGACTATACGTTCCAAAGCCCAGTTCAGACCGGGTGGTTCGAACCAGAATACCCGATCAGCCGCCTCCGTTGCAGGGCCGAGGGCCTCCGCATGAACACCGGCGCGCATCGTATTTGAGCGGGGTTCGATCACCGCAATCAGGCGCCCCCCCTCCATTCTCGCCTTCATACCCGCAAGCGTGGTCGCAATCGCCGTAGGATGATGGGCGAAGTCATCATAAACCGACACGCCACCCGGCGAACCCCGCCACTCGAGACGACGTTTCACTCCGTTGAAGTCAGCCAGCGCTTTGGCGGCGATCCGAGGGGCAATTCCCACATGTCGTGCCGCCGCCATGGCGGCGCTCGCATTGGCGACGTTATGGGCACCAAACAGGGGCCATGTCACAGAATGGGACTGCCCATCGGGTGCCTTCAGGACAAACTCCCCGCCGCCGCCTGCGATTACCTGCCACGACCAGTTACAGTCTGGCTGTTGTCCTACAGTAGCCGCAGGTGTCCAACAGCCGCGCTCGAGAACCCGTTGCACAGCGGCCGAACCGTCATGAATGATGTGGCCCTGCTCGGGAACGCAGCGAATCAGATGATGGAACTGCTGCTCGATGGCCGCCAAATCGGGGAAAATGTCCGCGTGATCGTATTCAAGGTTACCGATGATCAGGGTGCGCGGTTTGTAGTGAATAAACTTTGAGCGCTTGTCGAAAAAGGCCGTGTCGTACTCGTCGGCCTCCACCACAAAGAAGTCGCTGCCGCCGAGCCGCGCGGACACGCCGAAATTGGCCGGAACCCCGCCGACCAGAAATCCGGGATCCATACCGGCATACTCGAGTATCCACGCCAGCAGGCTGGTGGTCGTCGTTTTACCGTGGGTTCCCGAAACGGCCAGCACCCAGCGATCGGCCAGGAGATGTTCGCCCAGCCACTGGGGACCTGAGGTGTAGGGCAGATTCGCATTGAGCATATATTCGATGGCCGGATTGCCCCGGCTCATCGCATTGCCAACAACGACCAGGTCCGGTGCCGGTTGCAGGTGCTCGGGATGGTAGCCTTCCTCGACGGTAATTCCCGACTCGCGCAACTGTGTGCTCATTGGCGGATAGACCTGGGCATCGGACCCAGAGACCCGGTAACCCATCTCTCGTGCCAGCAGCGCCAAACCGCCCATAAACGTGCCGCAAATACCGAGTATGTGAATATGCTGGGACAAGAAGCGGCTCCAAGACGGGCGTTTCAGTTTATCATGTTGGACGAGTGCTCAGGGCCGCCCAAATGCGACACTCCCTGCTTTGTCTGTTCTCGGTTCGGAAGGTTCCATGCCAAAAGCCAATGCGTTTTATGCACAATCAGGCGGCGTCACGCCGGTCATCAATGCGTCAGCAGCGGGCGTCATCGAAACCGCCGCGCTGCACAAACAGCAGATCGGTAAAGTGTACGCTGGTCGCAATGGTATTCTCGGGGCGCTTACCGAGGACCTGATCGATACTTCGAAGGAGCCCCGCCGCAACATCCGCGAGTTAATCAACACCCCCTCCGGTGCTTTCGGTTCCTGTCGCTACAAACTTCGAAGCATCGAGGAGAACCGGGCGGAGTACGAGCGGCTGATTGAGGTATTCAAGGCCCACAATATCCGCTACTTCTTCTATAACGGCGGCGGCGACTCGGCGGATACCTGCCTCAAAGTGTCCCAGCTGAGCAAGAAATTGGGCTACCCACTACAGGCCATCCATGTACCCAAGACGATCGACAACGACCTGCCCGTTACGGACAACTCGCCCGGGTTCGGCTCCGTGGCCAAATACGTTGCGATCTCGACCCGCGAGGCCGCGCTCGACGTCGCTTCCATGTGCTCGACGTCCACCAAGGTATTTATTCTCGAAGTGATGGGTCGTCACGCGGGCTGGATTGCCGGGGCTTCGGGGCTCGCCGCCGAAAAAAGCGGCGATGCGCCGCATATTATCCTGTTCCCGGAAGTCCCCTTCGAACAGGCCCGATTTATCGACAAAGTCCGAAAGACCGTGGAAAAACGCGGGCACTGCGTCATCGTCGCCTCGGAAGGCGCACAGTACGCCGATGGTGCATTTCTCAGTGACTCCGGCATCACGGACGCCTTTGGCCACGCCCAGCTCGGAGGGGTTGCACCCATGCTCGCCAACCTGGTGCAGAGCGAGTTGGGCTACAAGAACCACTGGGCGGTCGCCGATTATTTGCAGCGCGCTGCCCGCCATATAGCCAGCAAAACCGACGTCGAACAGGCCTATGCCGTCGGTAAGGCAGCGGTTGAAATGGCCATTGCCGGTAAAAACGCAGTGATGCCCGTTATCCAACGCAAGTCTGGGAAAACCTATCGATGGTCCGTGGGTGAAGCGCCATTGGAGCGAATCGCCAACCGGGAAAAAGCCATGCCAAAACGGTTTATCAGCAGCGATGGCTTTAACATCACAGCGGCCGCCCGGCGTTATTTCGCGCCACTGATCCAGGGCGAGGCCTACCCGACATATTCAGGAGGGATGCCCCGGTATGTCACGCTCAAGTGCGTCCCGGTACCGAAAAAATTGAAGACACGTTTCGACCCGTGAGCCGGAATCGACAGCCCGATGGCGTCGGTCCCCGCGACTTATTGCGGGCTGGACTGGCAATCGGGGTATGATGCGCACCGCTTGAAATCCGTTTCTATAACCCAAGAAGGAGAAATAAATGTACAACGATGGTGAATTTGCACGCTGGCGACGTCACCCCTGGCATGGGCTCGCGCCCATGGCTGACGACGCTGACGAGGGCGTGGTTACCGCCTATATCGAGATGCTGCCCAGCGACACCGTAAAGTACGAGCTGGACAAGAACACGGGGTTCCTGATGGTCGACCGACCCCAGCGCACCACCGCGACGCCCCCTGCGCTGTACGGTTTTATCCCTAGAACCTATTGTGCCGAGGAAGTGGCCAAGCGCTGTGAACACGCGGATGTCGCCGATGGCGACCCCCTGGACATCTGTGTTTTCTCTGAACGCCTGATTACCCGAGCCGATATTATCCTTCAGGCGCGAGTCGTTGGCGGTATCCAAATGATCGATGACGGCGAGGCCGACGATAAAATTATTGCGGTTCTCGATGGCGACAATATCTGGGGCGGTGTACACGATATCGCCGACCTGCCACCGATCAAAACCGAGCGTCTGCAGCATTATTTTTCGACCTACAAAATGATTCCGGGAAAGGACATCGAAATTCGAGTCGATACGGTCTATGGGCGTGATGAAGCCCTGAAGGTGATCGAAGCGTCCCGAACCGATTACAACAACCACTATGGGCATCTGTTCGATCGGAAGTCCTAGTGCACCCGGTGCGCCCCGGGTAACGGGCCGCACCGCTTATCGATCGGCTTCAGCAACCCAGGTTGACGAAGCGCCCCCACAATTCGGCAACACGATCGATTACCGACTCCCCCAGGGCCAGAGGGCTGGTCTCCGGCCACTGCGGATCCCCGCGCCACAACGGCACAAGAAGCTCCGCCGATACCGCGGGAGAAAAGCCCTGTGCGGTATCGCGGTGACTGACATGCCAGGGCTCGGGGGCAACGCCACCTTGATCCTCAGCATAGGGGCGAAAAAACCCTTCGGCATCGTCTCGAGAAATACAATCACCCAACCAGTCAGACAGGGCGGCAAACGGCCCATCGCCGGTGTACTCGTCGGGTTCAAGACGTAGCCGATAACCGTCGTCGATCGCCGCGGCATCATAAACATCCAAATCCGATCCCCAGTGGTGCCGCGATGTTCCCGGCAAGGCCGAAAACCGCATAATCGCGTCTATCCATTCGCCATCGCTCATCGACGCCCGCTGCAACGGACGCCCCTTACCGTCGACAACAATCCGGTTGCCAGCCGCCTTGGCATCCCAAATCATTCGTTGGCGGGCATAGCTGCGGAAACCGGAAGCAATGGTGAGATCGAAACCTAGCGCCTGGCCGCGCCGCCTCAGGCGCTGCCAGGCCACTACGGTGTCGGGGCCCAACCGGTGGCGCCCCCTGAAAGGGACCAAATGGTCAGCACGTAGTCCAAGTGCCCGCTGCGCTACGAGATTCAGCGAGGCCATGCTAATCCACCAGCACCGGTAACAGCCCGTCGGGCACGAGATGGCGGGGATCCAGCGACACCTTAAGTGCCAACAGCTCAAGCCCCCCGGCTGCCGCTGCCGCGAGATCGTGGGCGTAATCCGGATCGATATCCCCGGCCGCAGCCACGCGCTCGATACCCTCATGAAAAACGCAGAAGACCAGGGCTACCCGGGTATTGGCATCCCGGACGGCCATCAATTCCTTGATATGCTTTTTCGCCCGGACGCTCACGGCGTCAGGGAATACACCGACACCGCGGTCACGGCACAGCGTAACGGCTTTGACCTCAATCAGTTGACGACGACCATCATCCCATTCCGCCATCAGATCCACCCGCGAACCGGCACCAAACTTGACCTCGCTTCGCAATGTGGCGCAATCCTCAGCAAAATCAATCAGTTGGGACTCGATCGCCTCTCGCACTACCGCGTTGGCCCGTGCCGAATGGATACAGGCCATACCGCTTTCTGTCTCCACCAGCTCCCATGTCCAGGACAGCTTTCGCCTGGGGTTATCGCTGTGTGATAGCCAAACTCGGCTGCCGGGCTCAGCACATCCCGTCATCGCGCCTGTATTGGGGCAGTGAGCCACTACCCGCTCACCCGACGGCAGCAGGACATCCGCGAGAAACCGTTTATACCGACGCTCGAGTACGCCCGCCTGAAGCTTTGGGAAGTCCATCGATGCCCGCATCGCTGTGATTGAACAACCAGTTTAACATCGCGCCCTCGCTTGACTCCGACAAGAAAAACAGCAGCAACAAATGCTGGCCTCTGCCCCCCTTATCTGATAGTTTCCCGTGCCGCAAATACGGGGGGATTTACTCCCTGCTAGAATACGAGTCAGGGGTAGCAAAGATGGCTGCAAAGAAAACGACTGAAAAGAAGGCGCCCGCGAAAGCCAAGACGGCGAGCAAAGCCAAATCGCCTGCCAAGAAAGCGGCGGCTAAAAAGAGCCCAGTGAAAAAAGCACCCGCCAAGAAAGCAGCGGCGAAAAAGAGCCCGGCGAAAAAAGCACCCGCCAAGAAAGCAGCGGCGAAAAAGAGCCCGGCGAAAAAAGCACCCGCCAAGAAAGCGGCAACCAGCAAAGCGCCCGCGAAAAAGGCACCTGCGGCCAAGAAGAAACCAGCCGCCAAAAAAGCCGCTTCTGCACGCAACGTGGCCCGGGCCGTCGGTGAGGTCCAGAAGTTTGACGACTTCAAGCCTTACAAGCCCGGTCGCGGCGAAAGCTACATGAACGATGAACAGCTTGAGCATTTTCGGCAGATTCTGCTGAACTGGCGCGGCGAGTTGGTCGATGAGGTGACGCAAACCATCTCGCACATGAAAGACGAGGCTGCGAATTTCCCGGATCCGGCAGACCGAGCGACTCAGGAAGAAGAGTTCAGCCTGGAGCTACGCACTCGCGATCGTGAACGCAAGCTGATTAAAAAAATAAATTCGACCCTCGAACGCATCAAGATCGATGACTATGGCTACTGCGATGCCTGTGGTATCGAGATCGGGATCCAGCGACTTGAGGCGCGACCCACAGCCACACTCTGCATTGACTGCAAAACACTCGCAGAAATCAAGGAGAAGCAGGAGCTCGGTTGAGCACCTGCAAAAGCGGAACCACAGCGCAGTACGTCGGGCGGTTTGCACCGTCTCCGACCGGTCCCCTCCATGCAGGTTCACTGGTCGCGGCGCTGGCCAGTTACCTCGATGCACGGCATTACGCGGGTCGGTGGCTGTTGAGAATCGACGACATTGATCCCCCTCGAAGCAGCCCCGGTGCCGATGAACTGATCCCCCAGGCGCTCCGCGCCCATGGGCTGGACTGGGATGGACATATCCTCCGGCAGAGTGAATCCAGCGACCTTTACGACCGCGCCCTTACCCAGCTTATCAACGCTGATTTGGCGTTCTACTGTACCTGTACGCGACGCAGACTGGGCCCCAGTGGTTGCTGTATGGCCGACTGCGCCAACCAGAACCACAGCACTGACGACTCCAGTCTCCGGGTCCGGGTTCCACCGGATACCCTTATCGAGTTCCATGATCGATTTATGGGGCTGCAGCGTTATCCCCTTGGCGAGCATCTACCCAACTTTATTATCCGCCGCCGGGATGGACTGTATGCGTACCAGCTGGCAGCGGCGGTAGATGACGGCGATGGCTTGATTACCGATGTTGTGCGCGGCGCTGATCTACTGCCGTCAACGCCCCGACAAATTTATTTGCAGCGACTGCTGGGCCTGGCAACACCGCGCTATGCCCACGTACCCGTGGTTTGTGGCAGTGACGGTGAAAAGCTGAGCAAGCAAACCGGAGCGCAGCCTTTGGAGGCCGCCAATGCCCGGCACAACCTACTTGCCGCACTGGCGTTTCTGGCCCAGGAACAGCCCCCCGAAATTGGCCAGTCGATGGCTGAAATGGTGGACTGGAGTGTTACTCATTGGGATCCCGAGAGACTGATTCGGTAACGCAAAACGCAAAACTGTTACTTCCCGATGCATTCTGCAGTAACATCGTGGCTTGCCGGGGTCGCGGTACTTCCCTGACGCACCACAGACAAGCAACACCAAGGTGATTCGATGCCCCAAATCCTGCTGGTCGATGACGAACCTTCACAGCGCCAGTCCCTGCGCAAGGTGCTACGCGCCAGAGATTTCAAAACTGCCGAAGCGGGTTCGGTAGCCGAAGCCCAGGATCAAATCAGCGGCGGGAAATTCGATCTGGTGATCACGGAGATGAACCTGCCCGGCACCTCCGGTAAGGAACTGATTCGGTTGTGCGCACCGACCCCCGTTATTGTCATGACCAATTACGCCAGTCTGCGGTCGGCAGTGGAAGCAATGAAGCTCGGTGCCGCCGACTACATTGCCAAGCCCTGCACCCCCGCCGATCTTGTCGCCGTTGTCGATCAGGCGATGGTCGGCATCGACGAGAGCACCGGCGCGGGATCGAATTACACCGGGCGCAGCGATGAGGGGTTCTTTACCGGCAAATGTGATGCCATCCGCTCCCTGTTGCGCAATATCGAAAAGGTCGCCCGAACGGATTCGACCTGCCTCATACTCGGCGAGACCGGCACCGGCAAAGAGCTCACCGCGCGTCAGGTTCACCTCAACAGCGCGCGGGCCGATCGACGCATGGTCGCGGTTAACTGTGCGGCCATCCCGGATACACTGATCGAGTCGGAACTTTTCGGCTACGAAAAAGGGGCCTTTACTGGCGCCAATACCAGTCGAGTCGGACTCATCGAAGCCGCCGATGGCGGAACCCTGTTCCTTGATGAAATCGGCGAACTGCCTCTGGCTGCTCAAGCACGATTGCTACGATTTATTCAGGAAGGAGAAATACGGCGAATCGGATCCACATCGAGCAAACGTGTCAATGTCAGACTGCTGTGCGCAACCCATCGCGATCTGGCCGCCCTGGCCTCGCGCAATGAATTTCGTCAGGACCTTTACTACCGCATCAATGTACTGCGGCTCGAGATGCCCCCACTGCGCGAACGTGGCGACGACGTTAATGACATGGCTCATTGGTTTGTCAGCCGCCTCTCATCCGAGATGGGCATGCCCGGAAAAAGCCTCACTGACAACGCGCTTCATGCGATATCACGCTATCACTGGCCCGGTAATATCCGCGAGCTCGAACACGCCATCGAGCGCGGCGTAGTCATGGCTGAAGGCAGCGAGATCTGTGTCGATGATCTCGGCCTGGAGACCAACGCCATCCGTCCCATACCCCAGCGGCCACGCGATAGCGAGCGCAGCAGTCCTGTGACCACAGCAACCCACGAGGCCCCGAATGAGACGGCGCAGGATGTGGGTGTTTCTGAAGAGCTGTCGCTTGAAGATTATTTTCAGCGGTTCGTTCTTGAGTACCAGGATTCCATGAGCGAGACCGAATTGGCGAAAAAACTAGGTATCAGCCGCAAATGCCTGTGGGAGCGTCGCCAGCGATTCGGATTGCCACGACGCAACGGGCGCAAGAAAACCGCCTGAAACCTCCCGGTCAGGGATCGAGTCCGTCTATTGGTAACACCAGAAAGTGGTATTTGGTAACAAAATGCTTACTTCGCCCAGTAGCAGCAAAGAATTAATTTTAATAAACCCTTGATTATTAACATTTTTATTTTTTTGGCACTACACGTGCATAATAGGGGTCAGAGCCACAACAACAATAAGCGGCCAAATAAAAATAACAGTGCAAACGGACCTGGGTGGGGAAGGAGACTTCCCCATGTTTCGTTGTGGGGTCCTGTAATCTTTGACACTTCTCCATTGCCAGAGTTCCCCGGGGTAGTAAACTTGCGCTCACACGCAACTGCTAAGGACGACCTTTGAGGGTCATCACCCCCGACGTACACCGCATCAGCCCCAACCTCGTCAGCGAGGCCGCTGTCAAAGTGGTATCCCGGCTTAAGTCCAAAGGCTACGAAGCTTACATCGTCGGTGGCGCCGTTCGCGACCTCCTCCTTGGCGGGCAACCCAAAGACTTTGATGTCGGTACCAACGCCACCCCCGAGCAAATAAAAGCGGTGTTCAAGAACGCGCGGATCATCGGTCGACGCTTCCAGATCGTCCATGTGCGCTTCGGCCCCGAAATTATCGAAGTCACCACCTATCGTGGTCACCACGCCTCGGGCTCTGCCCCGGCATCGGGCAAGGATAGCGGCAATACCAAAGCCCACAGCCGGCAATCCGATAAGGGCCTGCTGTTGCGTGACAATGTTTATGGGACGCTCGAGGAGGACGCCGCCCGCCGCGACCTGACTATCAATGCGCTTTACTATGATCCCGAGGACGAGTCGGTTCTCGACCAGCTAAACGGCATGGCCGACGTCGAGGCCCGGTTGGTGCGAGTCATCGGGGAACCCCACACGCGCTATCGCGAGGATCCCGTACGCATGCTGCGGGTTCTGCGGTTTGCCGCCAAATTGCAGTTCGACGTCGAGTCTGAGACCGATCACGCGATCGCCGAATGCGCACCGCTGCTCGCTGAGATTCCATCGGCACGGCTTTTCGATGAATTTTTAAAGCTGTTCATGGCCGGTTATGCCACGCCCACCTTCAAATTGCTGTATCGCTATGGCCTACTGCACCATCTTTTTCCTGAACCCACCCGGGTTCTTGCACATGAAGCCAGGCACTACGAATTAGTGGTTGCCGCGATGGAAAGTACGGATCGCCGTGTACGGGAAGATCGGCCGGTGACGCCCGCCTTTCTGCTCGCCGCCATTATGTGGCCCGTCGTTCAGGAGCGTGCTGCAGAGTTGATCCATGCCGGCGAGACCGCTATTCCCGCCTTCCACAGCTCTGGCCAACAGGTTGTGGCTGAGGTCTGTGTGCATACCGCCATACCTAAACGATTCTCCCTGCCCATGCGGGAAATGTGGGATTTTCAGCCCAAGCTGGAGCGACGTCAGCCGAAACAGATCAAAAGTCTACTCGCCAGCCGCCGCTTCCGTGCCGCGTACGACCTGCTCCTGCTCCGGGAGGCCTCGGGTGAGAAACTGAATGACTGTGGTCAATTCTGGACCGAGCAGCAGGAAATCTATCCCGATCTGGTGGGTTCAGCACCACGCAGGGATCCACCCCCCAACCGGCGTCGCGGGCGGCGCAGGCGCACGCCCCAGTGAATACCGCCTATATCGGTCTTGGCGCCAATATCGAGTCCCCCGCACAGCAGTTACTCGATGCCGCAGCCGCGCTTTCACGACTCCCCGACAGCGAGATTGCCGGCTGCTCGAAGGTGTATCAATCACCGCCGATGGGACCCCAGGATCAACCGGACTTCCTCAACGCCTGTGTACATTTACGTACCGGGTTAACGCCCATCAAATTACTGGATCACCTGCAGTCCATCGAGGCAAGACAGGGACGAAGGCGCGAACGGCGCTGGGGTGAGCGTTGTATTGACCTGGATATCCTGGTGTTCAACGACCTGGTTATGGAGACTCCTCGACTCACCCTTCCCCATCCGGGAATCGGCCATCGACGCTTTGTTTTACAGCCCCTGAGCGACCTGCTGGCGCCCCACCACCACCTCGCGGGAGTCGGCGAACTGGGCGCGCTCAGTGCGAGGCTGGAAGATGCACCCCTCCAAGTCACGGATTTGTCCCTCGAGTCCGTCCTCATTCAGGTCGTCACCCAATGATTGAAATCACCGCCGGTGACGGTATCGATCTTCGGGGTCGATCCGCCCCCGGTTTTATTGCGGTTGAAGGGCCCATTGGCGTGGGTAAAACCACGCTGGCCAACCGGCTCGCGGGCACCTTCAATTATGATGTGCTGCTGGAGGATCCCCAGGAAAACCCGTTTCTGGAGCGCTTCTATCAGAACCCACGGCAAACGGCATTGGCCACCCAGTTATTCTTCCTGTTCCAGCGCGCGCAGAAAATACAGGATATGCGCCAGCAGGATATTTTCGAGCCGGTCAGGGTCGCCGATTTTCTGATCGATAAAGACCCGCTGTTCGCCCGAGTCAATCTCGATAGCGACGAGTATCAGCTGTATAACAAGGTTTATGGACAGCTCACCATTGATGCGCCAACCCCCGATCTGGTCATTTACCTGCAGGCGTCGGTCGATCGCCTGCAGGAGCGGATCCAACAGCGGGGACTCCCGGCGGAGCGCCATATCGATCGTGAGTACCTCGAAACACTCAATGAGGTCTACAGCGAGTTTTTTCTCTATTACGATGCTGCACCGCTTTTGATCATCAATGCCAATGAGCTCGATTTATCCGACAACGACCGCGACTACAGACAACTGGTTGACTATCTACTTGATGTTCGCAGTGGACGTCACTACTTCAACCCCACCTTCTTCGGTTAAGCTGCGGTTAGGGCTCAAGTGACCGAATTAACGACGCAGGAATCGAAGCCATGAAACGCGTAACCATCAGTACGTTGGATGCCATGAAGGCCGCGGGCGATAAATTTGTGATGATCACTGCCTATGATGCGACCTTTGCCCGCCTGGTCAGCGAGGCGGGTGCAGAAACCATTCTCGTCGGCGATTCTCTGGGCATGGTGTTGCAGGGTCATGACACAACGATTCCCGTCGACCTCGAAGCCATGGCCTACCACACCGCCTGTGTTGCGCGGGCAAGACCCCACTCATTGATTGTCGCTGACATGCCGTTCATGTCCTACTCAAGCACTGACGATGCGTTGGCAGCGGGTACCCAGCTGATGCAGGCCGGTGCACAAATGATCAAGATGGAGGGCGGTACCTGGCTCAGCGACAGTATCAACCAGTTGGTCGAGCGCGGCATTCCCGTTTGCGCCCACCTGGGCCTGACACCGCAATCGGTCAATGTTTTCGGTGGCTATCGGGTACAGGGTAAGACGCCAAAAGAAGCGAAATCCATTCTTGCGGACGCCGTAGAGATTCAGGATGCAGGAGCCAGCCTGCTGGTACTTGAGTGCGTGCCTGCGCACCTTGCGGCCGACATCAGCTCCAAGCTCGACATCCCGGTTATTGGTATCGGTGCCGGGGCGGGTACCGATGCCCAGGTACTGGTGCTCCACGACTTGCTGGGCCTCAGCGATGTAACACCCAAGTTCGTGCAGAACTTCATGGCCGAGGCGGATTCAGTTCAAGACGCGCTCAAGGCGTTTGTCGCAGCGGTGAAGTCCGGTGATTATCCGCTCGAACAGCACACCTACACCTAGCCGCTGAATGGAAATCGTTTCAGATTCCAACGCCCTGCGCTCAAGTCTGGCCCAATGCGCTGACAACACGAAAACCGTGGCCTTTGTACCGACCATGGGTAATCTTCATGCGGGCCATCTTGCGCTGGTTGACCGGGCGCGGCACGTTGCCGATTGTGTGGCCGTATCCATCTTTGTTAATCCGATGCAGTTCGGCCAGAACGAAGACCTCGATAGTTATCCCCGCAGCCTGCAAAAGGACATCGAGCAGCTGGAACGCCTGGATACCGACCTGGTATTTACCCCGACCACCAGCGACATATACCCCGAGGGTATTGATCGCCATACGCAAGTGAAAGCACCGGGGTTAACCAATGTCCTCTGTGGTGCCAGCCGGCCGGGACATTTCGATGGGGTGACTACGGTCTGCTGCAAGCTATTCAACCTCGTTCGGCCCGACGTGGCTATTTTCGGCGAAAAAGACCTGCAGCAAGTGATGGTCATCCGCAAAATGGTAAGCGATCTCGCCCTGCCACTGAACATCGAGACCGTGGCCACAGCAAGAGCTGAAGATGGTCTCGCACTAAGCTCGAGAAACGGGCGTCTCACCCCGGAGGAACGGGCGAAGGCACCCTCGATTTATCAGGCGCTTGTCGACTGTGCGCAGGCTATTCGTGGCGGAGATCGAGATTTTCAACGCCTGCAGAAAACCACCATCGAGCATCTCGATAATGTCGGTTTTGCTACCGATTACTTCGAGATCCGTCGCCGCGATAATCTCGAGCTGGCAACCCCGGAAGACACCGAGCTGGCCATTTTTGCAGCCGCCAGGCTCGGTAGCACTCGTTTGATCGACAACATCAGTGTCTGATCATCGATTGTTGGGCTCGAGCCAGGTAAAACCCGCCTCACCGAAATACATCACCCCAGCGCGCATCGCGATAAGGCGCAGTCGATCATCACTACCAGGCAATTGCGCAAGCTCGAGTTGCCATTCGCCCGGATTATCACCCACCTGCCTCGCCGCTGTGGGCGCTTCAGGACCCTGATTGACGAGCCCCAGTAGCAACGAATCGAGGGGAAACACCGACGATATACGCAGCCCGGCCGATTCCTGGTCAAGGCGGGAGATCTCGAGCTGAAAATCTTCATTACGCAGTCGACAGATGCCACCTCCGTATCGGCAGCCGCTTTGTTCAACAAGAGGGTAGGACTGCCCGGGCTCTGCTTTTTGGGGCATCAATAAATCACCCCCCATAAACCAACCCACTGCGAACCATGCCAGGACGGCCAGCACGGGGGTGACCAGCATAGCGATCACCACGTGCTTGTTCTTCATAAGCGACACTACAGACATAGGTTTTCTCTCATCAATCGCCAGGGCGCGGTAAACACGCGGGTAACCCGGCTTATCTGGCAAAAATAGCGCATAAAAAAGGGGGCAAAGCCCCCAAAGATTACAACAGTGCAACAGAAAGATCAGTGCGTCTGGGCAATACTCGCGCCCACCGGAACACGAATGTCCTCGACCAGTGCCTGGATACGCTCGGGCGGCGCAGCCGTGACCTTGCTGACCACGATCGCCACGGTAAAGTTAATCACCGCACCGATGCAGCCAAAGGCGTTGGGCTCAATACCCATGAACCAGTTGCTACCGAGTCCTTCCAGGTAACGCCACTCGGGTATGAACATGATCCCCTTGTGCTGGAACACGTAGAAGAGGGTGACACCGATACCGGCAACCATGCCTGCAATTGCCCCTTCGCGAGTAATCTTTCTCGAGAAGATACCCATCATCAGCACCGGGAAAATCGAGGAAGCGGCAAGGCCGAACGCCAAGGCCACCGTCCCCGCGGCAAATCCTGGCGGGTGCAGCCCGAGATAGCCGGCGCCGACAATCGCGAGCGCCATCGCCACCCGGGAGGCACGAAGTTCCTGCTTCTCGCTGATATTGGGTAGCAGCATCCCCTTGAGTAGGTCGTGGGAAATGGCTGACGAAATTGCGAGCAACAGTCCCGCAGCGGTAGACAGCGCCGCGGCCAGGCCGCCTGCCGCGACCAGGGCAATCACCCAGTTGGGCAGATTGGCGATCTCGGGGTTAGCCAGTACCAGAATATCCCTATCCAGCTTGACCAACTCATTGACCGACTCGTCGGCACTGTACTGGATACGACCATCACCGTTCTTGTCTTCAATCTCGAGAAGGCCCGTGGTCTCCCAGTTCTTGAACCAATCGGGACGCTCATCAATTTTCAGGTATTCACCCGGACTCGGTTCAATGGTCTGCATGATATTGAGACGCGCCATACCGGCGACCGCTGGTGCCGTGGTGTAAAGAATGGCGATAAAGATCAACGCCCACCCGGCAGAGCTTCGCGCATCCTTCACCTTGGGTACGGTGAAGAACCGGATAATGACATGGGGCAAGCCCGCGGTTCCGATCATGAGTGAAGCGGTGTAGGCGAACATATTGAGCGTACTCAGTCGTCCGGTCGTCGTGTACTCGGAAAAGCCGAGATCCATCACCATCATATCGAGCTTGTCGAGCAGGTAGGTATCCGTACCCACCAAAGTGCTACCGAGCCCCAATTGCGGGAACGGATTACCGGTAAGCTGCAGGCTGATGAAGATCGCTGGAATCGTGTAGGCGAGAATCAAAACGCAGTACTGGGCGATCTGGGTATAGGTAATCCCCTTCATTCCACCGAGCACAGCGTAGAAGAAGACAATGACCATACCGGTGTACAGCCCGGTCTCGTAATCGGTCTCGAGGAAACGTGAGAAAGCCACACCGATACCTTTCATCTGACCGATGACATAAGTCACCGAGCAAATGATCAGGCAGATCACCGCCACGGTTCGCGCGGTATCCGAGTAAAATCGGTCACCGATAAACTCAGGCACAGTGAACTTACCGTACTTTCGCAGATAGGGTGCCAGCAGCATGGCCAGTATCACGTAGCCACCGGTCCACCCCATCAGGAACACCGAGCCGCCGTAACCCATAAACGCGATCAGACCCGCCATACCAATAAACGATGCGGCCGACATCCAGTCGGCGGCGGTTGCCATACCATTGGCGACCGGGTGAATACCCCCGCCTGCAACATAAAACTCTTTTGTTGAACCGGCGCGTGCCCAAATGGCAATGCCGATATAGATGGCGAAGGTGAAACCTACAACAATGTAGGTGATCGTTTGCAGTTCCATTATTCTTCCTCCTCGACATCAAATTCCTTGTCGAGTCGACCCATCGCCCAGGTGTAGTAAAACACCAGCAGAATAAAGGTATAAATCGACCCCTGTTGTGCGAACCAGAATCCTAATTTGTAGCCTCCCAGATGGATGGCATTCAATTGATCAACAAGCAGTATTCCGAAGCCGTAGCTCACTGCGAACCAGATCACTCCGAGTTTGACCATGAGTGACTTGTTGCGGCGCCAGTACTCTTCGGCATTTTTTTCAGACAGATTTGACATAGTGTTCTCCTTGGCTCGAATGACCAATTATTTAAAGCTGTACTGAACAGCCATCTGGATACGGTCGAGGTCACCCTTGTCACCGTTTTCCAGCTCTTTGCTCGCGTAAATGTATTCACCACCAATCCAGAGTCCTGGTGCTGGCTTGTACTTCAGGTTGGCATGAAACGAATGGTATTCCTTCGCCCAACTACTCGAATCCACATCCGAAGGATTGTCGGCTGCGGAGTAGGAGTAACCAATGGAGGACTCCCAGGCCTGGGACCACAAGTGCCGATAAGCGAGATAGCCGCCCATTTGATCGAAGGTTTCAACATCGCCGTTGATATCAACGTAGCCGTCATTGAACATGTTCAGCCCGAGGTAACGACCCAGCGCATCGCCGTAGCTAAGCTGCATCCGAATATCGTGGCCGCCCTCCAGCGTATACTTTCCGGATCCCGAAATACCATAACCCTGGGCTGAATCATCCATTCCCGTATTGCGGTCATCGTAAGAAAGTGTCCGCAGGATACCCGCTACCGACCAATTCATATTGCCGGTCTTGGTTTTGTACCGGGCCACGAGGTCGGGCATGTAGCTGGAATTGAAATCGTCATGGGCAACACCGTTCAGGCGAGTCCGCGGGTTCTCGGCGGCGAATTGCCAATTACCCGTGGACCATCGAACCATCGCCTGCCGGTTAAACACCGTGCCCGCGGGTCCTACGAAATCAACAAAATAGGGTAGCGTGCTGACGTCATGGAACGTCGACCACGCCTGTCCCGCCAGCAGCGAGCCCGAACCATAGTTCCAGTCGACATAAGCCTGACGAATTCGCGCGGCGTAGCTATTGGATATCCGCTCATCACCCTGCCCGCCGATCATAAAATCAAGTTCAACCCGCGAGGAAAACACTCCCGCATCGGTTTTGGTTTCGGTACCGAACAAAAATCGCGACTGCTTGGCGTGGATATTGGTGGTCGAATACGAGCTATCACCACCGGTTGGAATCAGCGAAGGCACGAGTAAATCATCGATCAATGGGCTCGCCGGTTTTCCATCGCTGTAATTGGTCGCCAGCGCATTCAATGAGATAAAGCCACCATAAGTGAACTTGGTATTCGGACTCATCGGCCGCATTTCTTCATGCATGGTCCGGGCTTCATTGACATCGAGAAACTCAGTGGAGACCTCCACACTCGCTTCATGCTGCTCGAGCTTGGATAGCAATAAAGCCACCTGCCTCTCCAGCTGTGCGATTCGCTGCTCCGTTGCATCGTCGGCATATGCCATTGTGGATGCGGCGGTACATGAGACGACCGCCGCAGCCAGTACTGACCGATGCATCCCCCTGATCAAAGCCATAGTGCGCTCCTTTTATGTTTATTGGCCTATCGGAGCGTTCGTTATACGGACAAGCGCGGACACTACCCACTAGACTTTGGTCAAAACAAGGGCTAATTTCGACTAAGGTCTATACCGATCCAAACGGGATTGTTGCCAGACCATTGCTCTCACATTCTGATAAAAATTAAGGCCGAGACGGCATCGGTCCATAAACGGGTTGCGCTACCTATGGGTACCACTATTTGTATTGCTGACGATCATCCGCTGTTTGGTCAGGCACTCAGTACAGTGATTTCCGCCAGCGATCTCGATGCTGAAGTCATGACTGTGGCCGATGTGGAGACCGTGCAGAAACACCTGCTCAGCCAAAAACCGGTCGATTTACTGATGCTGGATTTACACATGCCGGGCGCCGTTGGTTTCTCAGTGCTTAGCTGGTCTTTGGCGCAGCGCCAGCGTTTGCCCATTATCATCATCTCCGCGAATACCCATCCTGAAACCGTGCGCCGCGCACTCGATCACGGCGCGGCCGCATTTCTCAGCAAGTCTGCAGAGCCCGAAGTCATTGTCAGCACCATAGGTCGGGTTATCGCCGGTGAGAGAGGTCTCCACCCAGGGCTTGAGACCTCAAGTCGCGGCGAATCCCTGAGCGGCCTCGATGCGGCGGAAGCCATCGCGACAATGACCGCGCAACAGTTTCGAGTAGTGTCCATGCTGGTGGAGGGACAACTCAATAAGCAGATTGCTTACGAACTGGGGGTGAAAGAAGCCACCGTGAAAGCACACATGACCGAGATCTTTCGCAAATTGGGTGTACATTCCCGTACTCAGGCGGCGCTGGTATTAAACCGCTTGATGCCGGAAACCAACCAGAACTACGAGGCCCCACCAAGCTCTGGAGCTTCCTGAGCAAGTGCCGTCAACAACGCTCTGAGTCGCTGCTCATCCAGGGGCTTGGGCAGAAATCGACATTGAGATGCCCTCGCCTGATCGCGAACGCTGCCGCTGTCATCCGCGCTCACGATAACAACAGGCGATTGCAGACCCAGTTGCCGGAGTGCGGCAACAACCGACAGGCCGGTCTCGCCCCGGTCGAGATGATAGTCGGCGATAACGGCGAGTAGCCCGCTGCCGGTATGGGAAAATACCCGGCGAGCTTCCCCGCCCGAGGCCGCAACCTCCACCGAGAGGCCAAACCCCTCGAGCACGCTCGCGATACCCGCTCGCAACGAGGGATCGTTATCGATCACGATAACCCTGCCGGCGATGAACCCTTGATTATGGGTGGCAGCACCCTCGGTGTCGGTAGTTTCGGTCAGTGCTTCAACGCGGGGTAAGCGCAGGGAAAAATGGCTCCCTTTTCCTCGTTCCGATTCGAGATCCAGTGTGGCGTTTAACAATTCGGCGTATCGAGCAACCAGAGACAGCCCCAGGCCAAGGCCATCTGCCCCGGGACCGTCCGCCCGTTCGAGACGCTCAAACTCATTGAAGATTCGGCCCTGATCCGCCCGGTCGATCCCAGGCCCGGTATCGTAAACATCGATGCATACCGTTCCACCGCTATGACGCACACCGATCAATATCCTGCCCTTCTCGGTATATTTAACCGCATTGCCCACGAGGTTCTGCAACAGCCGCAGCAACATCGCCTCATCTGTCCGCACCCAGCTGGTGGTAGGAACGAATCTCAGCTCCAGTGCCTGGCTCTTTGCCTGAGGCGCGAACTGAAAACTGAGTTCATCAAACAGTTTTTGCAATGGGAAAGTGGTTTCAGTCGCTACCATTCCTCCAGAGCCGAGGCGGGCCATCTCGCGTAATTCCTGAATCATGGTCTGGGCCCGATCCAGCGAATTCAACAATTGTCGGCGCAGGTTTGTTTCCCCTGAATCCTCAGTGCGCGGTAAGGCGCCCGCCAGCAATCGTGCAGCATTGATAGGCTGGAGTAAGTCGTGGCTGGTCGCCGACATAAAATGGGTCTTACTGCGGTAGGCATCCCGCAATTGTGCCTCGGCCTCGGATCGAAGACGAACTTCATGGCGTAAATCCGCATTGCGCTCGCTCAGCGCCTTCTCGCCGGTTACCAGTCGGCTCTCAAGCTCAATCTTTGCCTCCCCCAGCTGAACTACCAGCTCGTTGTAGTCGGAGATGTCCACGTAGGTGGTCACAAAACCGCCACCGGGCAGGGGTGCGCCGTGGACCTTGAGCACCCGACCATCAGCCATCTCGCGCTCGATGGTGTATTCAGACCCGTCGCGCAAAAACTCCAGCCGACGATCAACCTCCTGTTGCAGGGTTCTTCCCTCAGAGGCTGACAAAATGCCGCGCTCGGCATTAAAGCGATAGACCCGATCAATAGGACAACCTACAAACAGGAACCGCGCAGGATAATCGAACATTCGCTCGTACTCGCCGTTCCAGGCAACCAGGCGCAACTGGGCATCGACCACCGAAACGCCATGGCCAATATTTTCGACGGCGGTTTCCAGCACCTCTCGATTGAATGAGACTGAACGCTGCGCATCACCAACCAGCGCGGTAAGGTCATTAATATCGAGCTGCAAATCCTTCTCCAAACGAGCGACAATCTGTTGCGCTGACGTCGCGCCAACCGCATTGGCCAGAACGGCCTCCACGGCCGCAATCACAAACCGCGGTGCTCGATCCGAGGGCAACAACCGCTGCTCATACGACGCCTCCAGCTCCCGCCAGAATCGCTGAAAACCCAAATCGGATAACAGCGGACGAATCAGACTGGCAAGCTGGACGACATGCACAACGCTGGGAGAGAAATCGAGTGCTGCCGTCTCATCGGACCCACTCATAAAACGGTGAGCCTGACGCAAATCCGCCGACCGTGCTCGCAGAACCAGAGACAGGACCAGACAGATCAGCGTATTCAATCCCAAACTGAAAAAAGTCACGAAAGCAAACGACGAGTCTGTCAGTAACGCCTCGAGTGGCCCGTCGGGTAGTAACTGATGCCAGGCGCTATCCACAGGAAGCGTCGCGGGCAGTACACCCATGACGAGCCACACCAGCGCACCGCTCAGCATACCCACGAGAATTGCCGTGCCGTTGGCCCGCTGCCAGTACAGCCCAATGAGTAAGGCGGGTGCCAATTGCGCGGTACCCAGAAACGAGAGGAAACCAATTTGAGTGAGCCCCGGCAGTGCAGAGAGCCCCGACGCCACAAACCAGGCGGCGATCGAAATCGCAAAAACCGTAATCTGGCGAGAGCGACGCAGTACCCTGCCAAAATTAAGCAAGGTCCGTGAGGCCGGGTCTGCCACCCTGAACAAGAGCGGTACCACCAACTCATTGGTGACCATAATCGATACACTAACCGTGGCCACCAGCACCATCCCGGTCGCCGCGCTGATACCGCCCAAAAATACCAGCGCCGATACCCCACCGGAATCGAGTGCGATGGGTATAAGCTGAACATAGGTATCCGCGACCCCGGGGCCCTCGCCGGAAAAAATCTGCTGACCCGCCAATGCTATCGGTACCACCAGGAGCATGAAGAGCAGCAAGTAGGAAGGAAACAACCATCGCACCCGGCGGGTTTGCTCAATACTGTCCACCTCCACGACGGTCACGTGGAACTGGCGCGGCAGGCACAGTATGGCCACCGCAGAAATCAGCAACTGTGCCCAAAATGTCGAATCAAATTGCATCGTACTTATCGGTGCTGTTGGCGACGATACCGAACCGTGCTGGTACAGCCAGACAGCCGCCAACCCCGCTACGGCTATAAATGCAATCAGCTTGACCAACGCTTCTGCGGCCATGGCATGCATCAGACCGCGGTAACGCTCGCTGCCATCCAGCCGCCGAACCCCGAACAAAACCGCAAATGTCGCCAGCCCCAGCGCAATCAGCAGGGTAATACTGTCAGCGGCAGCGCCAGGCAACAGGGTGTCACCCGTGTTGACCACTGCCCAGACCTGCTGCAGGGCGCGAAATTGCAGCGCGAGATAAGGCAACACTGCAGCAAGACAAATCAACGCAGCGCCCGCGGCAACCGATTGGCGCTTGCCGTATCGGGAGCCAAGAAAATCGGCGATAGAGGTCACCCGCTGTCGATGCCCTGTCTGCACCAGACGATCGATAATCGGGCGACCGAGGGTCAGTACCAGAAACGGTCCGATATAAATCGCGGCGTGTGACCAGGGCTCTGTGGCCATCGACCCAACAGCACCATAAAAGCTCCAGGACGTGCAGTACACCGCCAGCGTCAGGGCATAAACATACGGTGACGTCTGCCGCTGGCTAACGCCTCGATACTCGAAATAATTCGCAATAATGAACAGTGCGCCGATGTAGGCCAGCGCGAGCACCAGAAGGATTGTGGGGGTCATAGTCCTACCGCCCCAATCCCGAAGCCCAAGCAGGTATTGAACAGCAGCATCAGCTTAAACCGCCTCACAGTCACTCGGTATTCATCACTATCGGCCGCCACTGATCTTGGTCGGTAGCAGTGATACGTCGGTACTGCTCAGGGCGTGGGCACCCTGTACCTTTGGCCGCGGATACCACTGCCCCCGAATCGGTGGCGAGATTCATTCGCGCGGCATCCAGAAAATGAAAGGTCTTGCCGCCGATAATCAATGTATCCGTCTTCATATCGCGAGTCTAACCGACCGCTATAAAAGAATGACAAGAATTTCCAGGGTGGGATAGCAAGGCTTTCAGGGCAAAAAAAAGCGGCCCACGAAATGTGGGCCGCTATCGCAGTCTTACGTTTTAGACGCTATTCAGCGGTCAGCGACTCGGGTTCGGGGTCGCCCTGGTCAACGTCATCAGCCGGCGCATCCGCCGCTTCGTCAGCCTTGAGCTCCTTGATCGACAGCTTAATACGGCCGCGCTGATCGACGTCGAGTACCTTGACGCGCACTTCTTCCCCCTCGGTGAGGTAGTCGGATACGTTCTCAACCCGCTCCTCGGCGATCTGGGAAATATGAACCAACCCATCTTTGCCGGGAAGAATGGTGATGAACGCACCAAAGTCAACAATACGCGCCACCGTACCGGTGTACACAGCGCCTACTTCTGCCTCTGCGGTGATCTCCATGATCATATCGACAGCGGCATCGCGCGCCGCCTGAGTCTGACCAAACACCTTCACCGTTCCGTCGTCATTGATGTCAACGGTTGCACCCGACTCTTCGGTGATTTGACGGATAGTGGCACCGCCCTTACCGATAATGTCGCGAATCTTGTCGGAGTCGACCTTGAGGGCAACCATACTCGGTGCGTTCTCAGAGGTGATCTCGCGAGGTGCATCGATGACTGCGTTCATCTGACCGAGAATGTGTAACCGAGCCTGAAGTGCCTGCTCGAGCGCGATTTCCATAATTTGCTCGTTGATGCCTTCAATCTTGATGTCCATCTGCAATGCAGTAACGCCGCTCGCGGTACCCGCCACCTTGAAATCCATATCGCCGAGATGATCCTCATCGCCCAAGATGTCGGTGAGGACGGCAAAGTTGTTGCCTTCCTTGACCAGACCCATGGCAATACCCGCGACCGGTGCCTTCAGAGGCACGCCCGCGGCCATCAGACCGAGGGAACCCACGCAGACTGACGCCATTGAGCTTGATCCGTTGGATTCAGTAATTTCAGAGACAACGCGGATGGTGTAGGGAAATTCTTCTTCCGTCGGCAACACAGCAGCGAGACCACGTCGGGCGAGCCGCCCATGGCCAATCTCACGACGACTGGTAAAGCCGATGCGGCCGGCTTCACCCACCGAATAGGGAGGGAAGTTGTAATGCAACATGAATGGATCGCGTCGCTCGCCTTCCAGCGCATCGATAATTTGCGCATCGCGAGTAGAGCCCAGCGTGATGGCACCAATGGCCTGGGTCTCTCCGCGAGTGAAGAGTGCCGACCCGTGAACTTTGGACAGGATGTCGAGTTCGCAGGCAATCGGACGTACGGTTCGGCCATCACGGCCGTCGATTCGCGGCTCACCATCGAGAATTCGCTGACGAACAATCCGCTTTTCCAGCCCCTTGAAGACGTCTTTGATGTCATCAGCGGTCGGGCCGTCTTCGGCCGCCAATTTCTCGACCACAGCATTGCGAACTTCACCGACACGCTCGTAGCGCGCCGCTTTTTCGGTGATGCGATAAGCCTCGCCCAGAGCGGCGCCGGCTTCAGCTTCTACCGCTGATTGCAGGCCTTCGTCCACCGCAGGCGCTTGCCACTCCCAACGCGGCTTACCGGCATCGGCAACCAGCTCATTGATCGCGTGAATGACCGCCTGCATTTCCTGGTGGGCAAACAACACAGCACCCAGCATCTGGTCTTCGGTCAGTTGGTCGGCCTGGCTCTCAACCATGAGTACCGCGTCCTTGGTACCCGCAACCACCATATCGAGCTTGCTGCTCTTCAATGCGCTGTAGGTTGGATTGAGGAGGTAGCCCTCAGCTTCGGTAAAGCCGACGCGGGCGCCACCAATGGGGCCATTAAAAGGTGCACCGGAAATCGCGAGTGCCGCAGAGGTGCCGATCATTGCGGGAATATCGGGATCAATCTCGGGGCCGGCGGACATCACAGTACAGACTACCTGTACTTCATTCATGAAGCCGTTCGGGAACAAGGGACGAATCGGTCGATCGATCAATCGTGATGTCAGGGTCTCTTTCTCGCTCGGTCGCGCTTCACGCTTGAAGAAACCACCCGGGATCTTACCAACGGAATAGGTTTTCTCGATGTAATGCACGGCCAGGGGAAAGAAATCCTGTCCAGGGCGCATGCTGCGTGCGGCAACAACGGTACACAGAACGCTGGTATCACCCATGGTGACCATGACCGCGCCTGAGGCTTGACGGGCAATACGCCCGGTTTCCAGGGTGACTTCATGGCCACCGTACTGGAACGATTTACTAACTACGTTCACTGACTATTCTCCAAAATAAAACGGCCGGCAAAAAGCCGGCCTGTGGGCTGAACATTACCGGCGCAGGCCGAGACGCTTGATGAGTTCTGCGTATCGAGGGGTGTCTTTGCGCTTGAGGTAGTCCAGCAGCTTACGACGCTGATTAACCATTCTGATCAGACCACGACGGGAATGATGATCCTGTCCGTGTTCCTTGAAGTGCTTCTGAAGCTCTTCGATGTTGGCTGTGAGCAGTGCCACCTGAACTTCGGGTGAGCCGGTGTCACTCTCGGATTGCTGGTAATCCTTGACGATTTGCGCCTTACGGGCGGCGTTTAATGCCATGTCGTTATCTCCAACCTGCGATGTTTAACGAGCCCAACCGTGCAGGTTTACAGATGGGTTCGGCCGGGGACTCCCGGCTAAAATCGTTGCGTCGCGAGAATGCGCTTTGGGGCCACGCGGCCATCCTCCAGCATCTCACCTATACCGAGGAACGCTCCCCCGGTAATCGCGAGGCGCACCATACCATCTCGCGGGCCATTTGGCACTAGTACGGGCTGCCCCTGACGCAGGTAATATCCCGCAGATTCTCCAACCTCAACCCGCGGCAGATGGGTAATTGCGAGCTCCATGGACTGTAAAGTGGCATCCAGCGCTGGCGGCCCCCCCTGGCTGGCAATGTCCTCGAGCTGCTCCATCGTGAGCGCCTGATCGAGGGTAAATATGCCAGCACCCGTTCGTCGCAATGTAGCCACGTGCGCGGGAAGTCCAAGCGCCCGACCCAGATCCTCAGCAAGCGAGCGGACATAGGTGCCTTTGGAGCAGCGAATATCCACCACGGCGTGAGCACACTCACCGGGCATAAAATCCAGGAGTTCAAAGGCGGCGATCGTCACCCGCCGACCCTCCCGCTCGACCTCGATACCCTCGCGTGCCAGCTTGTACAACGGCTGTCCATCGCGCTTGAGTGCAGAGTACATGGGAGGGACCTGGTCGATTTCGCCACGAAATTCGCTGATGGCAGCTTCCACGGCGTGCCGGGTCAGTGAAGACGCGTCAGCGCGAGCCGTTTCATCACCCTCGGCATCACCCGTCGCTGTGCCAACACCAAAGGCAAAAGTGCTCTGATAGGCCTTATCGGCGTCCAGTAAAAACTGGGACACCTTGGTAGCCTCGCCAAAGCAGAGGGGGAGCACACCGGTCGCAAGAGGATCCAGACTACCCGTGTGGCCCGCCTTCGCTGCGCCAAAGAGCCGCTTGACCCGTTGCAGAGCACCGTTTGAAGTAACGCCTTTTGGTTTATCAAGTACGAGGATGCCGTTAACGGCTCGTCCACGACGACGACGTGCCACTTTAATTTCCCACAGATGGGTCTTCGTCTTCAGCGTCGCGCAACCGGCGATCGGCGTCCTTTACCCGGTCGATCAATTGCTCCATCGAGCGACCGTAACCCACGCTCTCGTCGAAACGAAACTGCAGTCGAGGCACGGTCCGCATAGTCGCAGAACGCGCGATGCGGGAGCGCAGGAATCCGGCGGCGCCATTCAGCACCTGGGTGGTCTCCTCAGCGGCTTCCCGGGAATCAACCCCAAGCTGGGTGTAATACACCTTGGCATGGGCGAAATCCCGAGTCACATCAACGCCGGTAACGCTAACCATATGCGCGCGAGGATCTCGAACTTCCTGTTGAATCAGCCGAGCCAGCTCCTGCTGCAGAAAGTCACCAACCCGTTGCGACCGTGTGAATTCACGCGCCATCAGGCGATCGATCCCCTATTCAGAGGGTTCGCGCCACTTCATTGACGTCAAAGACCTCAATGAGGTCGCCGACCTTAACGTCGTTGTAATTCTTCACGCCAATACCGCACTCCATGCCATTTCGCACTTCACTGGCATCGTCCTTGAAGCGTCGCAGCGACTCCAGCTCACCCTCGTAAATCACCACGCTGTCGCGCAGTACACGAATAGGCTTGGCGCGATACACCGTTCCCTCGGTCACCATACAGCCGGCAATCTGGCCGAGCTTCGGCGAGCGGAAGACATCGCGGACCTCGGCAATACCGACAATTTCTTCGCGCAGTTCCGGCGACAACATACCGGTAAGCGCCGCCTTAACATCGTCGATGAGATCGTAGATGACGTTGTAATACCGCACCTCGATACCCTCGTTTTCGGCGACGTTTCGCGCCTTGGAATCTGCACGAACATTGAAGCCGAACAAAATGGCGGAACTGGTCATCGCCAAAGAGACGTCGGTCTCGGTGATACCACCGACACCGCCGGCAACCACATTCACCTTGACTTCATCATTGCCAAGATCTGACAGCGCACCGAGCAGAGCCTCAAGAGAGCCGCGTACGTCTGCTTTAACCACCAGATTCAGTGACTCCACTTCACCTGCGGTCATGGTCTCAAACATATTGTCGAGCTTGGCGGCTTGCTGACGGGCCAGTTTGGTACTGCGGGTTTTTTCCTGCCGGTAATCGGCGATCTCCCGCGCGCGCTTTTCGCTCTCCACCGCCGCAAACGGATCTCCCGCATCGGGGGTGCCATCGAGTCCGAGCACCTCGACAGGGATACTCGGTCCGGCCTCTTTGATGGGCTCGCCGTTTTCGTCGAGCATCGCCCGAACACGACCGTACTGCAGGCCCGCAAGAACAATATCGCCCTGGCGCAACGTACCGCCCTGGATCAGCAGTGATGCCACAGGGCCTCGACCTTTATCCAATCGGGACTCAATCACAATGCCCTGGGCCGGCACATCTTCCGGTGCACTCAGTTCGAGCAGTTCTGACTGGAGAAGAACCGCATCGAGCAGTGCATCAATACCGTCACCGGTATGGGCAGACACCGGCACGAACTGGGTATCGCCACCCCACTCCTCGGGGATCACTTCCTTGGCCGACAACTCATTTTTGACTCGGTCCGGATCGGCGCCCTCTTTATCCATCTTGTTGATCGCCACCACCATGGGGACGCCAGCGGCTCTTGCGTGCTGCACCGCCTCCTCGGTCTGTGGCATAACGCCATCATCGGCAGCCACCACCAGGATCACGATATCGGTAGATTTCGCACCACGGGCGCGCATCGAGGTGAACGCCGCGTGTCCAGGGGTATCGAGGAAGGTGATCATGCCGCGGCCGGTCTCGACGTGATAGGCGCCGATGTGCTGGGTAATGCCACCCGCTTCACCACTCGCTACTTTCGCCTTACGAATGTAGTCGAGTAATGACGTTTTGCCATGATCTACGTGGCCCATTACGGTAACCACCGGAGCTCGCGGCAACGGTGTGCCATCCTGGCTGGACAGCGTCTCGACGAGCCGCTCTTCGAGTTCGTCTTCACTGACCAACTTGGCGGTATGGCCCAGCTCTTCCACGACGAGTACCGCCGTGTCCTGGTCGACCATCTGGTTAATGGTCGCCATCACACCGAGCTTCATCAGTTCTTTGATGACCAAACCGGCTTTCACTGCCATTTGCGACGCGAGATCACCCACGCTGATATTCTCGGAAATCTCGACATCGCGAACAATGCGCTCGGTAGGCTGCTCAAAACCGTGCTTGCTATGCTCCTCGTGGCTCGACTTCTTGCGCCGGCCACCGCGTCGTCGGGCAACGCCCGATTCGACAGCATCGAGCACATTCAGCGATAGATTGTGACCCCGTTGCTTACCGCGAGCGCCGGGGATATTGGACTTGCTCAGGCGTCCGCGACTGGGTTTCTTGCGCTGTACCTCTTCGCGGGCCGGCGCATCATGCAATCGCTTGGGCTTGCGATCTGCCGCACCGGCAGAGGCATCGGGCGCAGTCTTGGCGAGCTCGGCCTGACGCTTGGCCTCCTCGGCTTCCGCCTGCTTGCGCGCTTCCTCTTCCTTGCGCGCCGCAATTGCGGCCTCCATGTCCTGCTGACGTTTTTCCTCTTCACGCTGACGCCGCTGGGCCGCGCGCTGTCGCAGCACTTCCGGATCGAGATCCGTCTCATCCTCAGGTTCGGGCTCAACCTCGGGCTCAGCAGCGGCGGGTGTCTCAGCCACGGGGGCCTCTACCGGCTCAGAAACGGTGTCGGGTGTTGCCGCTGTCACTTCGACTTCAGGCGCCGCAGCAGTCTGATCTTCAGGTGAGACCGCGTCCGTATCGGCTACTTCAGCCTCAACTTCGGCTTCCATGTCATCACGCTTGATATAGGTGCGTTTTTTGCGCACTTCTACATTGACGGTGCGCTTACCCGCGCCGCCAGTCCGCAATGTGCTTAACGACTTACGCTTGAGTGTAATTTTCTTGGGCGCATCACTGCTTTCGCCGTGGCTGCGCTTTAGGTGCGCCAACAGCGTCTGCTTATCTTCATCGGACACTTCCTGTGCCGCCGAAGAATGCGGCAAGCCCGCCTCCTTCATCTGCGACAACAGCCGTTCCGCCGATGCGCCTACTGTCTTTGCCAGCTGCTCTACTGTCACCTGTGCCATTTTGAACTCCCTTGCCCGTCTGGTTTTACGCCGAAGTCATCCGCTCTGATAATCAGGAAGCCGATTCCTCCTCAGCGAACCACGGCTCGCGGGCGGTCATAATCAATGCGGCCGCACGCTCCTCGGTCATATCTTCAATATCCATAATGTCGTCGACACCCTGCTCGGCAAGATCTTCCATGGTGACAATGCCGCGGCTCGCCAGGACAAAGGCGAGATGCCGTTCCATGCCCTCCATGGCCAGTAAGTCTTCTGCCGGCTCATTGGCACCCAACTGTTCCTCCGAGGCGATCGCCATGGTCAGCAGCGCATCTTTGGCTCGTGCGCGCAACTCTTCGGAGATATCCTCGTCAAAGCCTTCAATCGACATCATCTCTTCAAGCGGCACGTAAGCCACCTCTTCCAGCGTGGTGAAGCCTTCTTCGACCAGAACCCCGGCGACATCTTCATCAACATCGAGAGCGTTCATGAAGGTTTCCATGACCTGGATGGCTTCAGCCTCCTGCTTCTCGATCGCATCATCCACGCTCATCACATTAATGGTCCACTCGGTCAAATCCGAGGCAAGACGAACATTCTGGCCACCACGGCCGATCGCCTGGGCGAGATTGTCCTCGGCGACCGCCACTTCCATGGTGTTGCTGTCTTCGTCGACCACAATCGACTCGACCTCGGCCGGAGACATGGCATTGATGACCAGTTGCGCCGCATTATCGTCCCAGAGAATAATGTCAACACGCTCGTTATCGAGCTCATTGGACACCGCCTGAACCCGCGAACCGCGCATACCGACACAAGCGCCGACCGGATCGATTCGCTGATCGCCGGTCTTGACCGCGATCTTGGCACGGGAACCCGGATCCCGAGCTGCCGCTCGGATTTGTATGACACCCTCCGCGATTTCGGGGACCTCTATTTTAAACAACTCAATCAACATTTCCTTGCAGGCGCGGGACAGAATCAATTGTGGTCCCCGCGACTCAGTGTTGATCTCGGTAAGAATGGCGCGGACACGATCGTTGATTCGGAAGGTCTCACGGCCCACCAGCTCGGTGCGCGGCAGCAAGCCCTCAGCATTGCCGCCGAGATCAACGATGACGTTGTCCCGGGTGACTTTCTTGACCGTTCCCGCGAGCAATTCGCCGACGCGGCTCTGATACTGCTCGACGATTTGCGCGCGCTCCGCATCGCGAACACGCTGAACGATGACCTGCTTGGCGGTCTGTGCGGCGATGCGTCCGAAATCCACATTGTCGACGACTTCTTCGTGGACATCGCCGGGCTTCAGTTCGGCATTAACCTCAATGGCTTCTTCAGTAGTGAACTGGGTGCCCAACAAAGCCAGCTCACTGTCGGGTACTACCAGCCAACGGCGTGTCGTGACGTAATCGCCGGTTTCGCGATCGATCTGCACCTCGATGTCCGACTCTTCGTCGTAGCGTTTCTTGGCCGCCGTCGCGAGCGCCAGCTCAATCGCTTCAAAGATGATGTCCTCTGACACCCCTTTTTCATTCGATACCGCTTCCGCCACCATCAGGATTTCTTTGTTCATTGTCACTCTCTCACCCTTCCCGGTATTCAACCGATTTCATTCAGCTTTGGCACTTTCGCGCTTTAACTTGTTCTTTCCCTTGCCGATTTCAACGCGGGGCTCCACCTTGGCGCGCTCCACCGAATTCAACGGCAATACATACTCATGCTCACCCGCACGTACCACGACCTCGTCCCCTTCCACCCCGACCAGCCAGCCACGAAACTTACGCCGGCCCTCGAAGGGCATCCGCAGGCGAACTTCTATCGGCTCGCCGATATACAGGCGATACTGCTCAGGACGGAACAGCAGCCGGTCGATTCCTGGCGAGGAGACCTCCAGCGTAAACTCGGTCTGGATGGGATCCTCCACATCGAGTACACCACTGATATGGCGACTCACCATGGCGCAGTCGTCGACCGTCACACCCTCCTCACGATCGATGTAAACGCGAAAAGTCGGCTTTCGAAACGGGGGCAGTAATTCGAGGCCCCACAATTCAAACCCCAGCGACTCGATGGTCGGTGTCAGCAATTCGCTCAACTGGGTGGTCTTGCCTGCCATCTAATCGATTGATCCCCAATCTATTGTGTTATTCGCCTGTCCACATTCAACAGACACAAAAAAGCCCCAAAGAGGGGCTTCCACAAATGATGGTTACCTGAGCAGTAGGCACCATCTAAATGGTAGCGGGGGCCGGATTTGAACCGACGACCTTCGGGTTATGAGCCCGACGAGCTACCAGGCTGCTCCACCCCGCATCAAAACTTGCTGTGACCGCCCCCTAGTACACCAAAACGCTCGGTGTTGGCTGTCACGCCTGACTTGAATAAATGCTTCAAATCAGAGGCGCCGAAGTATAGGTAGTGCTTTTGATAACGTCAAGGGCGACACACTGCAAAATGTACAGTGATTGCCTTGCCACCCTCAGTGATCGCTGCATTTACGGTCGAAAAAGCCCCACTTTACGTGGAGCTTCTTCGGTATTTGGTGCGGAAGGCGGGGTGATTGCCACCGGCAATCACGGCCGAGCCCGGCGCGACTCTGGCGCGACGGAAAAAGCGAGGCCTGGAATAGTCCCGCATGCAACGCGTACCCCAGAAACGAAAAAAGCCCCACTTTACGTGGAGCCTCTTCGTTGTATGGTGCGGAAGGCGGGGTGATTGCCACCGGCAATCACGGCCGAGCCCGGCGCGACTCTGGCGCGACGGAAAAAGCGAGGCCTGGAATAGCCCCGCATGCAACGCGTACCCCAGAAACGAAAAAGCCCCACTAAACGTGGAGCCTCTTCGTTGTATGGTGCGGAAGGCGGGGTGATTGCCACCGGCAATCACGGCCGAGCCCGGCGCGACTCTGGCGCGACGGAAAAAGCGAGGCCTGGAATAGTCCCGCATGCAACGCGTACCCCAGAAACGAAAAAGCCCCACTAAACGTGGAGCCTCTTCGTTGTATGGTGCGGAAGGCGGGACTTGAACCCGCACAGCCAATGGCCACTACCCCCTCAAGATAGCGTGTCTACCAATTCCACCACTTCCGCAAATACTGTCCTCAACCCGAGGGGATCTCTGAATCCGTGCCAGCGGCACCTGACTCGCTACCGTCAATCTGAGGAATTTCGCTCGACGATTCTAGCACAGGTGCTTCGAATCCCGCCTGATCTATGGGCAGCGCTTCAGGCGCACTGGATGACGCCTCAACGGGGATCTCAAAGCCGAGATCCTCATCGCCAGCCGTCCGGCTGTCGGCGATCATGGCCAGACTGAAGCTCGAGGCAAAAAACGCTGCGGACAACCACGCCGTCGATTTGGTCAGCACATTGGTCGTGCCCGTGCTGCCAAACAGCGTCTGTGACGCACCTGCGCCAAAAGAGGCCCCGATGTCAGCGCCTTTGCCCTGTTGCAACATGATCAAACCAATAATCGCCAGTGCGACAAACAGGTGACCCACTAAAATCAATTGTTCCATTCTTCCTCCGTGACGCGCTATGCCGCGGTCACAATCTGCCAGAAGCTCTCGGCTTCAAGTGAGGCGCCGCCAACCAGCGCCCCATCAATATTGTCACAGGCAAACAAACCACCCGCCGTACTCGGCTTTACGCTGCCCCCGTACAGGACTCGCAGCGCTCGGCCCGATTCTCCATAGAGTTCCACCAACACCTGGCGTATCACCCCATGCATCTCATCAGCCTGCTCAGGAGTTGCCGTCTCGCCGGTGCCAATCGCCCAGATAGGCTCGTAAGCAACGACCAGATTCTCTGCGGCAACACCTTCAAGCGACGCCCGAACCTGACTGGCCACACGTTGTATGTGATCGCCCCGCTTGCGCTCTTCAAGCGATTCTCCAACGCAAACTACTGCACATAAACCCTGCTGCTGTACCGCCACCGCCTTGAGCGCCACACCCGCATCGCTTTCGGCGTGGTATTGCCGCCGCTCCGAGTGGCCGACAATACTCCACCGGCACCCGACATCCGCCAGCATTGCTGCCGACACCTCGCCGGTAAAAGCGCCCTCGGTGTTAACAGAGCAGTCCTGGGCGCCAACACCCACCTCGGGCAACACCGCAGCCAGCGTCGCCAGGTATGGGTATGGCGTGCAAATAACCACCTGCTGCGCATCCAACCGTCCGGCACTGAGTGCTTTCAGCTCAATCGCAAACTCGCGGATCCGCTCATTCGAGCCGAACAACTTCCAGTTACCGATAACCAGCTTATCCGCCATGCGAACCCCTGCTTTTCAGGCGCGCGATACTACCCAACAGTGACCGACACCGCAACCGGCGCTTACGACACCCGAACCGAGCAGCAGGTCAGGTCAGGTCAGGTCAGGTCAGCAATCGTATCCGCCATCGAGTGCGCGAGCTGGTGAATAGTATCCTGATCCTCACCCTCGACCATCACCCGAATCACGGGTTCGGTCCCGGAGGGGCGGAGCAGGACGCGCCCACGTCCTTCCAGAGACTTCTCAGCCGCCGCGGTGGCGGCCTGCACCTGCGGATGATCCCGCAACTGGGCCCCATTGGTAACCGGTACGTTGACAAGAACCTGGGGCATTTTGCACATACCGCCGCGCAATTCCCCCAGCGACATTTCCGTCATCACTATCGCTGCGAGTACCTGAAGGGCAGACACGATCCCGTCGCCCGTTGTTGTCACATCGGAGCAAATAATATGCCCGGATGATTCACCACCGAGGTGCCAGCCCTGAGCATTCATGATTTCACGAACGTAGCGGTCACCCACATTGGCGCGTGCGAGCTTCAATCCGTGTTCCTGCAAGGCCAGCTCAAGACCCATATTGGACATCAGCGTGCCGACGACGCCAGAGTCCGATCGCCCCGTCATCACCCGATGCGTGGCCAGCACGTACAGCAGCTCATCACCATCGACAACCGAGCCATCGGCATCGACAAACAGCACACGATCACCGTCGCCGTCAAAAGCAATCCCCAAATCGGCCCCCGCTTCAATCACCGCCGCAATAAGGGCATCCGGTGCAGTGGAACCAAACTCATGGTTGATGTTGTAGCCATCAGGGCTCGCACCAATAACGGTGATCTCGGCACCCAGCTCAGCAAATACCGCCGGGGCAATGTGATAAGTCGCCCCGTTGGCGCAATCGAGCACTATTTTCAGCCCCCGGAGACTCACGTCTTCGGGTAGGGTTGATTTGCAAAACTCGATATAGCGACCTGCAGCATCGACGACACGGCTCGCTTTACCCAGCTTACGCGAGTCGACCGTTTCCAGTGGCATCTCCAGTGCGGCCTCGATGGCCAGCTCGGTCTCATCGGACAACTTCGCACCCTTATCGCAGAAGAACTTGATGCCATTGTCATAAAAGGGATTGTGCGAGGCACTGATGACTATCCCCGCTGCCGCGTTCTGTGAGCGGGTCAGTAGTGCCACTGCGGGGGTAGGCATCGGACCCAGCAAGCGCACATCTGCCCCTGCAGCCACCAGCCCGGCCTCGAGTGCAGACTCAAACATGTAGCCGGATACTCGGGTGTCCTTGCCGATAATCACCGTCGGTTTACCCTGCCACTGATCAGCGAACACACGGCCGCAGGCCCAACCCAGCTGCAGCATAAAATCGGGGGAAATCGGTGCTGTACCCACCCGGCCACGAATACCGTCGGTGCCGAAATATTTCTTTTTCACAATCCCACTTGCTCCATAGCTGTCAGCATAGCGAGGGCGTCGCTGCTCTCCCTCACATCATGAACCCGCAATAGTCGCGCCCCACGCTCAGCCGCCATAAGTGCCAGTGCAATACTCGCGGAGACGCGCTGATCCATGGTGCGGTCAATCACAGAGGCTATCATTGATTTGCGCGATAAGCCGACCGCGAGTGGACAGCCCAATACGAGAAATTCACCCAGCCTTCTGAGCAGGGTGAAATTATGCTCCGGGGTCTTACCAAACCCAAATCCCGGATCGAGGAGCACCCGGGAGCGAGGAATACCGGCCAGCTCAACAGCCTTGATTCGCTCGGCGAAAAACGTCGATACCTCATCGACCACAGAATCGTAATGGGGTTGATCCTGCATATCACCCGGCTCACCACGCATGTGCATCAAACACACCGGCAGTCCGGCAGCGGCGGCCGCCTCAAGCGCACCGGGTCGACGCAAGGCGCGCACATCGTTGATGACGGCGGCACCTGCCGCCGCTCCTTCGGTGATCACACGGGGCGAGCTGGTATCCAGCGAAATAATGGCGTCGAAGCGACTCTCGATGACGGCGAGGGCTGCCAGTACACGGTCGAGCTCCTCCTGCTCCGAGACGGCTGTCGCTCCGGGCCGCGTTGACTCTCCGCCAATATCAAGCACCGCCACTCCCGCATCTACCATGGCTTCAGCACGCCGGCAGAGCACGTCGGCCCTAAGCTCGCCGTCGCGATAAAGCTGACCACCGTCTGAAAAAGAGTCTGGTGTGATATTGAGCACCCCCATTAACTGCGGAGTGCTCAAATCGAGGGGCTTATCGCCGCAAAACATAACGCCTGCGGCTTGAGGGGGTGCGGCTGACGTCATGGCAGCCGAAAACTCAGTGGTCGCTAGCCGGTCCGCCGATGGGGCCTGTGCTGCTCTCGGTCGCCTCGGTCTCTCCACCCCCTGAGGAAGGGCTGTCACGGTCATCGTCAGACCATCCCGCGGGTGGCCTCGGCTCCCTGTCGTTCATGATGTCGTCGATCTGCTCCGCATCGATAGTTTCATACAGCATCAGTGCGTCCGCCATCTTATCGAGCTTGCCGCGATTCTCTTCAAGCAGCGTCGTCGCTTTGGTGTAGCACTCATCAATGATTTTGCGCACTTCCTTATCAATAGACCGCGCCGTCTCGTCAGACATGGCCTTCGTAGGCTGCCCTGCCGACCGGCCAAGGAAGACCTCTTCACCGCCTTCGTCATACATCAATGGACCGAGCGCCTCGGAGAGGCCCCACTTGGTCACCATGTTGCGCGACATCTCGGTGGCGCGCTGAATATCATTGGAGGCGCCCGTCGTAATACCGTCCGGCCCAAGCGTCATTTCCTCGGCAACCCGACCGCCAAACAGACTGGTAATCTGGCTGATGATGTGGCGCCGGCTGTGGCTATAGCGATCTTCCTCGGGCAGGAACATGGTGACACCCAATGCGCGGCCGCGAGGAATTATCGATACCTTGTAAACCGGGTCGTGCTCGGGCATCAAGCGCCCAACGATGGCATGTCCCGCCTCGTGATAAGCCGTATTGCGCTTTTCCTTTTCCGACATGACCATCGAACGCCGCTCGGCACCCATCATGATCTTGTCCTTGGCCAGCTCAAACTGCTCCATATTGACCATACGTACACCGGCACGGGCGGCGAAGAGCGCCGCCTCGTTGACCAGGTTCGCAAGATCCGCTCCCGAAAAACCCGGAGTACCCCGAGCAATCTTGCTCGGATCGACGTTCTCACCCAGAGGTACCTTGCGCATGTGTACCTTGAGGATCTGTTCGCGGCCGCGAATGTCAGGCAGGCCCACCACCACCTGCCGGTCGAAGCGTCCGGGACGCAGCAAGGCGGGATCAAGAACATCAGGGCGGTTGGTGGCGGCAATCACGATGACGCCATCGTTGGCCTCAAAACCGTCCATCTCTACCAACAATTGGTTAAGCGTCTGCTCGCGCTCATCATGACCGCCGCCGAGTCCGGCACCTCGATGCCGACCTACGGCATCGATCTCGTCGATGAAAATAATACACGGCGACTGCTTCTTGGCCTGCTCAAACATATCGCGGACCCGGGACGCACCGACGCCGACAAACATTTCGACAAAGTCAGAGCCAGAGATGGAGAAAAAGGGAACCTTGGCCTCTCCCGCGATGGCCTTCGCCAATAGCGTCTTACCCGTACCGGGCTGTCCGACCATGAGTACGCCGCGGGGAATGCGACCGCCCAGTTTCTGGAACCGACTCGGATCCCGAAGGAAATCCACCAGCTCATGGGTGTCTTCCTTGGCCTCCTCAACACCCGCCACGTCGGCAAAGGTGGTGGTGATCTGGTCTTCTCCCAGCAACTTGGCTTTGCTCTTTCCGAAACTCATCGGACCACCGCGGCCACCACCACCGCCTTGCATCTGGCGCATAAAGAACATGAAAACGGCGATAATGATCAGAATCGGGAAGCTGGCGACCAGCAATTGGGTCCAGACGCTCTGCTCCTGGGGCTTACGCCCTTCAACCACCACGTCGTGGGCGAGCAAATCATCCATCAGCTTTGGATCTTCGACCATGGGTCGAATCGTCTCAAAAGACGAGCCATCGTAGCGCGAGGCCGTTATGGTCAAGCCATCCACCACAACCTTTTTCACGTTGTCGTTCTGGATTTCCTCGATAAATTCAGAATACCCCACCTGCTCGGCAGCGCTTTGCATGTTGAAATTGTTAAAAACTGACAACAGCACGGCCGCAATGACCAGCCAGAGCAGTAAATTCTTTGCCATATTGTTCAAAGCGCCTTCCTCATAAAACGTTGGTATTGCGTTGCGCGGCCGCACAGTATAGCGCGTCTTTTACAGAATCCGGATTCTGCGGATTTGCAGGGTATACGTGCGGCGCGCCGGGCCTGGACCGCACAACGGGTGGATGGGCGGAGTTTGCTCCTGATAATGACCTAACCTGATGGTTTATCGGACGGATTTCAACCCCGACAGCACAATGAACACCGAAAACTACCGCTTGCCCGTGGCAACCAGATAAACCTCTCTCGATCTCGGACGCGATGCCGTCGGTTTGCGCGTCAGAACCCGATCAAACTGGCCCCGGCACGCCTTCAATAGGGGTTCGAATCCCTCGCCGTGAAAAACCTTGGCAACGAAAGCGCCTCCCGGTGGCAACAGGGTGACCGCAAGATCAAGGGCCAACTCCACCAGTGCCATGGCCCGCGGCTGATCCACCGCCGTCATTCCACTCAGGTTGGGCGCCATGTCTGACATCACCAACTGGGGCGGTGCGAGCTCAAACTCCGCCAGCAACTTCTGGTAAATCGCCTCCTCGGTAAAATCTCCCTGCAGGAACGTGACGCCCGCCAGACTATCCATCGGCAGAATGTCACTCGCGACGACACGGCCTTTGGCACCCACCAGGTTGGCCGCCACCTGGGACCAGCCACCCGGTGCGGCGCCGAGATCCAGCACCGTCATTCCCGGCCTGATCAGTCGGTCGCGCTCATTGAGCTCCAGTAATTTATAGCAGGCGCGGGAGCGGTAACCTTCTTTTTGAGCCCTTTGGACGTAGGGGTCCTCGCGATGCTCCTTCAGCCATGCCCGACTTGACGATTTTTTCTTCCCCATGCACCGGCGACTCCCTGCGCCCACTGCTTTACACTTAACTTCCGAGTCTAACGCCAGAAATCATGAATACCGAATCAAACGCGCCCAGCCGGGCACAGATCAAGCAGTACCGGGCCATCGCGCACAAGCTATCGCCCGTCGTTACCGTCGCCGGAGCCGGGCTCAGCGAGTCCGTGCTCGCCGAAATCGACCGTGCCCTCAATGATCACGAACTGATCAAACTTAAAGTGGCCGTGGGGGATCGCGATGAGCGGGACGCCCTGATAAAGCAGCTGACCGAGCTGTGCGGCACTGCCTTGATCCAGCGAATCGGCAACACCGCGACGATTCTGAGGCGAAATCCGAAAGCCGATCCGCGCAAGTCGAATCTGCAGCGAACACTCTGATCGATGGCCGAGGTGCTCGAATTCCCGACGCGGGAAACACAGGCATTCGCGTTTCTCGAGCGCGAGCTAAGACGCTTGCTGCAAGCCAAAGGTGCTGACGACGCGCTGATTGAATTCGCGCTGGAGACATTGACGGCGGTCTACGCTGAACTCGATCCTGGCCACGATGTCGCCTTTCAGGTCGATCTGCCCGGCGGCATTACCGAGGCCGAAACCAAAACCCTGCAATCCCAGATCACCGAGGGGGTCGCCGCGGTACATCGCCAGAACCACAGACTGATGCTGACGCTTGCCGCTCGCCTGGTACTTGCAGAGATGCGGCTGTTTCAACAACAGCGCAGCCGCTAGACCAGCCACTCCACCAGGTAGAAGACCCCCAGCGCCGACATGTAGGCCAACACGAGGTACGCCGCAGCCATCCGCAACGGTATTTTCCAGGAGCGGGTCTCTCGGGAGAGGATCGCGAGCGTCGATACGCATTGAAGCGCAATGGCGAAAAAGACCAGCAGCGCGACACCACTGCCTATCGGAAGGCCGCTGGCCTGAATCTGGTCAACAAGCGGCGCCATATTGTCCTCCGCATCCTCGATACCGAAGATAGTACCGAGCGTCCCAACAAAGACTTCCCGCGCCAGGAACGAACTGATGATGGCCACACCGTAGCGCCAATCGAGTCCAATGGGCTCGAAAACAGGCTCGATGAAATGGCCTATGGTACCCAGCCAGGAGGTCGCAAGATCGGCGCCGTAATTCGGGAAGTAGCCGAGAATCCAGACGACAATGGTCACACTGAGAATCACCTTGCCTGCTTTTGTAACAAAGTGACGGCACCGCTTCTCCGCATTGCGAAGAATGGGCAGCAAGCCCGGCAATCGGTACGGCGGGAGTTCAAGAACAAACGGTAAATCATCAGCCACCACGCGACTGATTCGATGGGTGATTCCCGTAACGATCAACCCCATCAGCATGCCCAGAAAATAAATCGAGAACATCGCCACGCCCTGCCAGCCGAGCAATCCACCGAACATGGTTTCATCGGGGATAAAGGTCGCGATCAGCAGCGCATAAACCGGTAGGCGAGCAGAACAGGGCATCAGCGGTATGGCCAGGTACGTCATCAGACGCTGGCGCTGCGAATCCACCGAACGCGCCGCGTAAATAGCGGGAATAGCGCAGGCCACCCCGGACAGCATGGGAATAAAACTTTTCCCCGTCATGCCAAACAGGCGCAGCGGACGGTGGCAAATCAGGGCCGCCCGGGCCAGGTAACCCGAATCCTCGAGAAGCCCGATGATAAAAGTCAGCACGAAGATCTGGGGTACAAAAACAAGAAAAGCGCCAATACCGCCGAACAGCGCGTCGGCGACAAAATCCGCGATCACGGTATTTTCAATCAACGGGACAACGACGGAGCCCACAGCGCCAACCAGCGCCTCCACCGCATCCATAACCGGAGCAGACCAGGTAAAAATCGACTGGAACAACAGCAGCATAATGCCGAAAAACGCCACGCCACCGGTAAAGCCACTGAGAAAAAAGCGATCCAGCCGGGTCTGACTCTGGATAAGTACATCCCCGCGCGGACCGTGCTGGTGCGCCAGCTGATGGGCGGTACCCCGTAACAGGGCATCGGGCGTCTCCGACCAACGTCCCCCCGACACCTCCTCCCTGACCAGCGCATCGCGCAAACGATCAATAATCGACTCGATACCCGACCCGCTCTTCGCCGATACCATAAGCACAGGCGCGCCGATTTCCGCGGCCAACGCGTCGGCATCAAGCGTCAGGTTATTGCGATCGATGATGTCTGCCATATTGGCAAGTACAGTGATTAACTTGCCGTGGTGCTGAGCGTCGCGGATGACCTGTAGCGTGAAGTAGAGGCTTTTCTCCAGCCGCGTGGCGTCTACAACACAGAGAACATGACGAACCTCGGGATCCGCGAGGGCGCGGCGAAAATACTCGACCGCCACCTCTTCTTCGGCGGAGATCGCCTGAAGGGAATAGGTCCCGGGAAAATCAACCAATTCGACGTCGGGCAGTGCCAACAGCGAACCCGAGGTCACATCAACGGTGATACCCGGGAAGTTGGCTACCTTTTGACTCAGCCCCGTGAGGCGATTAAACAGCGAGCTCTTGCCCGAGTTGGGACTACCTACCAACAGAACCTTGTTCACAGCGCCGCCCCCGGGGAGACCGCCATCTGGACCAATACGCAGCTGGCAATGTCATCGTCCAGGGAAAACACCGTGTTACTGACACGGTACAGTTTGGGTGCGCCAAGCCCGGGCGTCATCAGGCACTCGACGTTCTCCCCGGGGTGAAATCCGAACTCTTCCAGACGCACCCGATAACGCTCGGGTAACGAGTCATCAAAGCCGATAACGCGAACCGCATCGCCGGCCTGCAGCGACCAGAGCGTCTTGGTTATGGCGGAGGCATTCATAATCGGGAGGATCTCTGAAAAGTCGGCGGACGCTACCACGAATGAGAATTGTTTACAAATAACCTCGGCTGATCGTCAGACGTGACGGACCTGGTCGATCTCATAGCAGATATCGCCGCCGGGCGCCCGAACCACGACCTCGTCACCTTCCGATTTACCGACCAACGCGCGGGCGATCGGTGAACCTACGGAAATCATGTTGTTACGAACATCGGCCTCGTCCTCACCGACAATACGGTAAGTCACGGTGGAGTCGTCATCGAGATTAATCAGATCCACGGTGGTTCCAAAAATGACTTTTCCGGTGTGGGCAATGGCCGATACGTCGATCACCTGGGCGTGAGACAGCTTGTGCTCAATGTCCTTGATGCGACCCTCAGCGAAGCTCTGCTGCTCGCGCGCCGCATGGTATTCCGCGTTTTCCTTAAGGTCACCGTGTTCGCGGGCTTCTGCAATGGCCTGGGTGATTCGCGGCCGATCCACTTTTTTCAGGCGCTCGAGCTCCTCTCGAAGTGCCCGCTCACCCTCGGCCGTCATCGGTACTCTATTCATGATGCAATACTCTCGTGTAGGTCCTGGAGACAGCGCACCGCCATATCGGCCTCCTGCTCCAGCGCCATACAGACGGCTTCTGCAGCCGCCAGCGTAGTGGTGTAAAACACATTATGCTGCTCAGCACTGGCCCGGATGGGCGCTGAATCCAAAATAGCCCGCCGCCCCTCGGTGGTGTTGATAATCATCGCCGCTTCATCGTTCTTGATCATATCAACGATATGGGGGCGACCTTCACTGACCTTGTTGACCCGCCTGACCGCAAGGCCCGCCGCCTCCAGCGCCGCTGCCGTACCCGCAGTGGCCGCCAGCGTAAAGCCACGGGCGACGAGCGTGGCGGCAACCGCAACCGCTCCAGGTTTATCCGCATCGCGCACACTGAACAACACCGTGCCCGATTCCGGAGCCACGTCGCCCGCACCCAACTGGGCCTTGGCAAATGCAGCGGCAAAAGAGGTACCCGTGCCCATCACCTCACCGGTCGATTTCATTTCCGGCCCGAGAATAGGGTCAATACCCGGGAATTTATTGAACGGCAACACGGCTTCTTTGACGCTGTAGTAATTGGGCACGATCTCGCGGGTAACCCCCTGGCTGCCCAACGACTGTCCTGCCATGCAACGGGCGGCCACCTTGGCCAATGACAACCCGATCGCCTTGGACACAAACGGCACGGTACGCGAAGCCCTGGGATTCACTTCAATCACATAAATCTCACCATCCTGATAGGCGAGCTGCACATTCATCAACCCACAGACACCCAGCTCTATTCCCATCTGCTTGACGATATCGCGCATTCGGTTCTGTACTTCAGCATCAAGATTGTAAGGCGGTAGCGAACATGCCGAATCCCCCGAATGCACGCCAGCCTGTTCGATATGCTGCATGATGGCGCCGATCACCACGTCTTTCCCGTCACTGACCGCGTCGATATCGACCTCGATCGCCGCACTGAGGAAGCTGTCCAGCAACACCGGTGAATCATCGGACACCCTGACCGCATCGCGCATATAACGCAGCAGATCCTCCTCGCGATAAACAATTTCCATTGCCCGTCCGCCTAATACATAGGAGGGGCGCACGACCAGGGGATAACCGATATTCCGTGCCGCTTCGATCGCTTCATCCACACTGCGAACCGTCGTGTTGGCGGGCTGGCGTAATCCCAGCTTATTAATCATTTGCTGGAAGCGTTCTCGATCCTCGGCACGATCTATCTCATCGGGCGTGGTGCCGATAATAGGCACACCCGCCTCCTCGAGAGCTCGCGCCAACTTCAGCGGCGTCTGGCCACCGAATTGAACAATGACCCCCTCGGGCTGTTCGAGGTCAATGATTTCAAGAACATCCTCAAGGGATACCGGCTCGAAGTAGAGACGATCCGATGTGTCGTAGTCGGTAGAGACCGTCTCCGGGTTGCAGTTAATCATGATGGTTTCGTAACCATCCTCGCGCATGGCGAGCACCGCATGGACGCAGCAGTAATCAAATTCGATGCCCTGGCCAATCCGGTTGGGCCCACCCCCCAGCACCACGATCTTCTTGCGATCACTCGGTGCCGCCTCGCATTCATCTTCATAGGTGGAGTACATATAGGCAGTCGCCGAAGAAAACTCAGCCGCACAGGTATCCACCCGTTTATAGACGGGGCGCAGACCCAGCGCGTGTCGGTGTACCCTTACCGCCGCCTCGCTACTATCCAGCAACGTCGCCAACCGCGCATCTGAGAAACCTTTCCGCTTTAACCGACGCAGGGTCACGGCATCCAGCGCGTCGAGGCTACTGCCCGTGAGCTCCTGCTCAAGACGAACCAATTCTTCGATCTGGACCAGAAACCACGGGTCGACACCCGAATAACCGGCCACTTCCTCGAGAGAAAAATCGGCGCGGAAGGCATCGGCGAGATACCACGGACGATCGGCACCCGGGTTGGTCAGGTAGTCAATGAGCTCAGCCCGGGTATCCGCATCGGTGACCTTGAGTCGAGGTTCGAAACCCGCGGACCCCACTTCCAGCCCGCGCAGGGCCTTCTGGAAGGATTCCTGAAAGGTTCTACCAATCGCCATGACTTCACCCACCGACTTCATCTGGGTGGTCAGGCGAGCATCGGCAGCGGCGAATTTTTCAAAGGCAAAGCGTGGGATTTTGGTCACCACATAGTCGATAGACGGCTCGAAGGACGCCGGGGTCACGCCGCCGGTGATGTCGTTCTCGAGTTCATCGAGGGTATATCCCACCGCCAGACGCGCGGCGACCTTGGCGATGGGGAAGCCGGTGGCTTTTGACGCCAGCGCCGAAGACCGGGAGACCCTGGGGTTCATTTCAATGACCACCAGACGGCCGGTATCGGGACACTGGCCAAACTGAACGTTGGAGCCGCCGGTTTCCACACCAATCTCGCGCAGCACCGCCAGGGAGGCGTTGCGCATAATCTGGTATTCCTTATCGGTCAGCGTCTGCGCCGGTGCAACCGTAATAGAGTCCCCGGTGTGCACCCCCATGGCATCAAAATTCTCGATCGCGCAGACAATAATGCAATTGTCGTTGCGGTCCCGGACCACCTCCATTTCGAACTCTTTCCAGCCAATCAGTGATTCGTCGATCAGCAGCTCGCTGGTCGGGGACAGTTCCAGCCCGCGGGTACAGATTTGTTCAAATTCATCGCGGTTGTAGGCGATACCGCCACCAGAGCCACCCATCGTGAAGGAGGGCCGGATGATGCAGGGAAAGCCAATATCGTCGAGGACTTTAAAGGCCTCTTCCATGCTGTGGGCAAGGTCGGCCCGGGGCGTCTCCAGGCCGATACGTTTCATTGCCCGGTCAAACTGCTCGCGATTTTCAGCCTTGTCGATCGCCTCTCGGGTAGCGCCAATCATCTCTACACCGTGCTCGTGCAGCACACCCCTCTCGGCGAGCTTGAGCGCGCAATTGAGTGCCGTTTGCCCCCCCATCGTCGGGAGAATGGCATCGGGCTTTTCTTTCTCGATAATTCGCGCCACAGTCTGCCACTCGACCGGCTCGATATAGGTGGCATCGGCCATCGACGGATCGGTCATGATGGTGGCGGGATTGGAATTGACCAGAATGACGCGATAGCCCTCCTCGCGCAGGGCTTTGCACGCCTGGGCCCCCGAGTAATCGAACTCGCAGGCCTGACCGATAACAATCGGGCCTGCTCCCAGAATCAGGATGCTCTCAATGTCGGTGCGTTTGGGCATTGCGAAGTGACTCCGTACTCAGTGACCGCGACGGCTTCGCATCGCGGCGATAAATGGGTCAAACAGTGGGCTGGCGTCGTGGGGGCCTGGGCTGGCCTCCGGGTGCCCCTGAAAACTGTAGGCAGGCACGTCGGTGCGCGAGATCCCCTGCAGGGTTCCATCAAACAGGGAGCGGTGGGTGACCTCCAGATTATCCGGCAGCCCCTCCTCAGCGACGACAAAACCATGGTTCTGGCTGGTCACCATAACCGACCGATCGGCGAGGCTTTGCACCGGATGATTCGCGCCATGGTGGCCGAATTTCATTTTTTCCGTACGCGCTCCGCTGGCCAGGGCCATGAGCTGGTGCCCCAGACAGATCCCAAACAAGGGGATCTGCCGCTGCATCAGCCCTTTCGCCAATTCGATCGCATAGTCACAGGGCTCCGGGTCACCCGGCCCGTTGGAAAAGAACACACCGTCAGGATCCGTCGCCAACACCGATTCGAGATCACTCTGGGCGGGAACCACGCGCACCGCGCACCCTCGATCGGTGAGCATTCGCAGAATGTTTCGCTTCACCCCAAAGTCCAGCGCCACGACGTTATATTTCGCCTCGCCTGCAGCAGCGTGGCCCGAACCCTGGACCCACGACCCCTCGTTCCAATCATAGGCGGCGCGGGTGCTGACCTCCTTGGCCAGGTCCATTCCCTTGAGTCCGGCGAACCCTCTCGCCTTCTCGATAGCAAGCTGCTGGTCGATGTCGTCACCCGCCATCAAGCAACCGCCCTGAGCGCCCTTGTCCCGCAGGATTCGTGTCAATTGTCGGGTATCAATTTCGGCAATACCTACGGTCTTCTCAGCCGTGAGGTAATGACTCAGGCTGGCTTCACTACGGTAATTACTCGCCATCAGGGGCAAATCACGAATAATCAGGCCGGCGGCCTGTATCTGGCCGGATTCGTCGTCTTCGGGGTTGGTACCCGTATTACCAATATGGGGATAAGTCAGTGTGACGAGCTGGCGCGCGTAGGACGGATCAGTGAGGATTTCCTGGTATCCGGTCATGGCGGTATTGAACACCACCTCACCCACCGAAACGCCGGTAGCACCTATTGAAAGCCCGCAGAAAACGGTGCCGTCTTCCAAGGCAAGAATAGCGGGTGTTGACACAAGGACCTCCCAGTCTGGTCTGCGGTTCCTGCTCAGCGCCAAGCGCTGGCCGAGCGCTTCTTCGGCACCCCGCCCGTTGAGCGGTCGTCCGTTTGCGCTGGACTCAGGATAAATGATGAGCAACATCGCGCCCGGTTTTTGCACCGGTCGCCACCTGCTCAGGCTGGGACTGTAGTGTACGTATGACCCCGAAAGGTGTCCAACAAAAACCGAAGTCTGGAGACGCTTTTACCCATCGGGAGCTCATCAGGATGACCCTCGGGCGGGTTCAGATCGTCCAGACTCCGATGGCAGCCACTTCGATCAGGTCAATTTCTGCAATACCCGGCGCAAGGGCTCTGGAATCTCCGCGGACGCACCGGTGGTGGTGTCGACGAAAGCATGGGTAAAACGGCCCGTTACCCGCGATTCCTCATCGTTCTCAAGGAACACCCCGATCTCCCAGGTACACGACTTAGCGCCCAGACGCACCACCCGGAGACCGCAGACAATCTCGGCGGGGTGGGCGATCGAGGCGAAATAATTGGCAGAGGAGCTCACCACATAGCCCACCACCGGGTCGACGCCGGGCCGCATGCCCCCCTCTTCAATCAGGTAGCGATTGACCACCGTATCGAAATACGCGTAAAAAACGACGTTGTTCACATGGCCGTACATATCGTTGTCTGCCCAGCGGGTAGACAGGTCATAGAACAGGTTGAAGATACTGCGCGGCGCGGGTACCGGCCGTTGCTCACTCATCGTAAGCCCTCCCAGGCTTTTTCATACAAGCGCACCGCATCGGATTCAGACACGGGTACGGGATTGTTCACCAAAAGCCGCTGCTGGGTCATCGCATCCGCAGCCAGTGTGGGTATCGCCGACAGCGGAACTCCCGCGGCTTCGAGGGATCGCGGCAAACCGCTGGCCGCGATCATCTCCTCGAGCCAGGCGATCAAGCCCTCTGCGGTGGCGGGCACGCTACCCGGCAAACACGCCGTCAATGCCGCGTAATGTTGTCCTGCGGCGGACGCGTTGAACGACAGGACCGAGGGCAGCATCAGTGAGTTGCTGAGGCCATGGGGTATGTGAAAGTGCCCACCCAGGGGGTAGGCCAGCGCATGCACGGCCGCAACGGGCGCATTCGCGAAGGCCTGGCCCGCAAACAGCGAACCGAGCAGCATCGACTCACGCGCTGCCAGGTTGTGGGGCTCATCAAGAACCGTCAGGAGATTGTGGGTCAGCAGCTTCATGGCCTCTAACGCCAGCGCATCGGAAATCGGGTTTTTACGATGAATTGACGTGAAGGCCTCGATGGCATGCACCATCGCATCAATCCCGGTCATGGCGGTCACTGCGGGCGGCAGGCCGGTGGTCAGCGCCGCATCGAGTACCGCGACATCGGGCAGCAACGTCGCATCACTAATACCTGCCTTTGTGGTATCTCCGGTGGTAATCACTGCCACCGGGGTGGCCTCGGAACCCGTACCCGCCGTCGTCGGGACCAGTATCAGCGGCAGACGCGCCCCGGCAATCTGATCCACACCGTACATTTCCGACAGGGGCTGGTCGGCTACGGCAAGTGCAGCCACCACCTTCGCCGTATCCATCGAGCTCCCCCCGCCCACAGCGATCACACCATCGCAGTCGGCCTGCCTCAGACGAGCCAGGGCACGCTCAACGACCGCCTCGGACGGGTCGGCCTCAACCTCGTCAAAGACAGTGGCCTCCAGGCCTGCTGCCGCCAATGCAGCTGCGGGAGGGTCAATGAGGCCCAACCCGACCAAACCCGAATCAGTGACCAGTAAAGGACGCGAGACACCCAACTGCTTACAGAAACCATCGAGGGTCAGCACGCGATCGGTGCCGACGGCGATGGTGGATACGGTTTGAAAGAGATAATCAGTCATGGGTCGAAGGTGAATACCACTTTGCCCTTGGCGCGTCGCCCGGTCACCGCGCCATATCCTGCCGCGTAGTCATCGATCGGGAAGACGTCATCCACCTGGGGGTTTAATGTGCCATCGTCAAACCAATCCCAGAGCGCCTCGATATTGGCCTGATTCTGGTCCGGCTGTTCATTCATAAAGCGACCGTAAAATACGCCGATGATCGAGCACCCCTTGAGCAAAGCAAGGTTCAATGGAATCGACGGAATGGGGCCGCTTGCGAAGCCGATCACGAGATGGCGCCCGTTCCACCCCATGGCGCGCACCGCCTGCTCAGAAAAATCTCCACCGACGGGGTCGTAAGTGACATCAACGCCACGCCCCTCGGTCAGTGCCTTGACCCGGTCTTTGAGGGATTCGGTGCTGTAGTTAATCCCCTCGTCGGCACCGATGGAACGGCAGTATTCAAGCTTTTCGTCAGTCGATGCTGCAGCAATGACGCGGGCGCCCAGCGCCTTACCCAGCTCAATGGCACTGGAGCCCACGCCCCCGGCAGCGCCCAGCACCAAAAGCGTTTCCCCGGGTTGCAGGGCTGCGCGCTGTACCAGGCCGTGATAGGAGGTGAAGTAGGTGATTGCCACCCCAGCCGCCTGAATGAAATCAAGCCCACCGGGCTTGGGCACTACTAATTTTTCATCGACGACGATCTGCTCGGCAAAGGCTCCGGCAAACCCTATGTGAATAACGGGTTCACCAACCTTGACGCGCGTAACCGCATCTCCCGTTGCCTCGACGATACCGGCACACTCCCCCCCCGGGACAAAGGGCAGGTCGGGTTGGATTTGATACTTGCCCTGCACAATCAGTACATCGGGGAAATTAAGCCCTGCGGCCAATACCCTGATCTGCACGTCACGGGGCCCCAGCTCGGGTAGCGGCCACTCATCCGAGAGATCAAGTGTGTCGGGGTTTCCATGCTCCCGGCACACCAGTGCCCGAGTCGTGCCTGCCATTACTGCTCCTCGACGAGTTGTTGATGCCCGCGCCATGGCGTCTTGATGTGCGGCGCCCGTCGGACAAACCGGCACGCCAAGACTGGCCATCAGCGGCCAATACAGGTGTTACGAAGGGGCGTCGCACCCCGCCCCGACCGATGGTCACCGCTGTAATGGCGCAATTCTATCCGCATAAGGGCATCTTTTCGTCAATACACGATTCCGCATACGGACGCATTCCGGCTCGCGCCGATATACGACCACCTCCCGCGGCTTCAACGCATCGGATAGCAGCCAAGACAATGGGACGCCCCGGAAGGTCTCCCGAGCACAGGGGTCTGGGAGAGATTCAGCCCAAGGGCCGCATCAGGTAATGACGGCGGCGACCTCTTCAAGTACCGCGGGATCTTCAATAGTCGATGGCACCGAATAAGGTTCGCCATCGATGATCTTTCGGAGCGTCGCACGTAAGATTTTTCCGGATCGGGTTTTCGGCAGGCGCTCGAGCAGAAACGCCCGCTGAAAACTCGCCACGGCACCGACCTGGCTGCGTACGTCGGCGATCAATTCGCGCTCGAGCGACGCCAGGTCCATAGCCACGCCGTCCTTCAATACTACGAGCCCCACAGGCACCTGCCCCTTGAGGTCGTCTGCCGCACCGATCACAGCGCACTCGGCAACCGCAGGATGCGCAGCAACCACCTCCTCCAGCGTCCCGGTGGACAGGCGATGTCCGGCGACATTGATCACATCATCGGTACGACCCATGATGAACAGGTAACCGTCCTCATCGAGATAACCCCCATCCCCCGACAGGTAATAACCGGGATAGGCATTGAGATAGGACTGCTCGAAGCGCTCATGATGCCCCCAAACCGTGGGCAGACACCCGGGTGGCAGCGGCCGCTTGATGACTACCGCGCCCTGCTCACCCGCGGCCATCGCGCGACCCTCAGGGTCCAGAATTTCAACCTTAAAGCCCGGCGTGGGCACGGTGGCAGACCCGGGCTTGGGCGGCAATGTCTCGAGCCCACGCGGATTGGTGGCGATCGCCCAGCCGGTCTCCGTCTGCCACCAGTGGTCGACGATCGGCAGCTGGGTGAGGGTATCGAGCCAATGGTAGGTCGGCGGATCAAGACGCTCACCCGCCAGGTACAGCGCTTCCAGTGAAGTGGTGTCGTAGTCGTTAAACAGTTGACCTTCCGGATCCTCTTTGCGGACGGCCCGGAAAGCCGTGGGGGCAGCAAACAGGACCTTTACCCGATACTCCTCGATGAGTCGCCAGAACGCGCCAGCGTCAGGTGTTTTTACCGGCTTACCCTCATACATAATGGTGGAGCAGCCCGCGAATAACGGCGCGTAAACAATATAGGAATGGCCCACAACCCAGCCGATATCACTGGCAGCCCAATACACGTCGCCGGGGTCTACGTCGTATACCGCGTTCATCGAATAGGTGAGCGCTACTGCGTGGCCACCATTGTCGCGAACCACACCCTTGGGTTTACCCGTAGTGCCCGATGTATAGAGGATATACAGCGGATCCGTCGCCAGTACCGGTACACAGTCAGCGGGTTCCGCGGCTGCGACGGCCGCTTCCCAGGTAATGTCACGGCCGGCAACCGGGTCAAAACCTGCCTGCGGTCGCTCCATCACGATAACCGTTGACGGCTTGTTCTCAACCGAGTCAATAGCCTCGTTAACAATCGGCAGATAGGGGATTACCCTCGCGACCTCGACACCACAGGTTGCGGTAACCACGACCTTCGGCGTCGCGTCCTCGAGTCGGACCGCCAATTCATTGGCAGCAAAGCCACCGAAGACCACCGAATGGATAGCGCCGATGCGCGCGCAGGCGAGCATGGCAACGGCGGCTTCGGGCACCATGGGCATGTAAATCACGACCCGATCGCCCTTACCGACCCCCCGCGCGGCCAGCGCACCCGCGAACACCGCCACCCTGGACAGTAATTCGCGATAGCTTATGGACGCTTTGCTGTTGGTGACCGGCGAATCGTAGTAGATCGCCACCTGATCACCCCGCCCGCTGGCAACGTGCCGATCCACCGCGTTGAAACAGGTGTTCAGGGTGCCGTCGGGAAACCAGCGCTCAATCCCCAGATCGTCGGTGGCAACTCCCGTCGTTGGCGCCTCATACCAATCGACCAGCGCCGACTGTTTAAGCCAGAAACGATCCGGGTCGGTTACCGAGGCTGAAAACTCAGATTGATACGTCATGCCGACTCCCTGTGCGTTATCTATTATTCATCTAAGTTAACCCGCCCCCCGGCGATTGACACTTAGACCTTGGTTGGGAGTCCCAAGTTTTTACCGCGCTTTTCGAGCGAAAAGCGCGGTCATTCAATCCCCAGGCCCGGTCAGGAGGCTCTCTCGCGCAGGATCACGAACGCGACCATCAGCAATGCCGCCCCGAAGGGAAGTGCGAGCCAGATACCGCTGATTCCGAGCAGGTCGGGCATGGTTACCGCGCCGAAACTCAGAGGTTCGATCAAGGCACCGCTTAGCAATGGGATCGCAAGTGCAAACAACAGCGCACCGACCAAGCCGCCGGCAAGGGTCGCCATGGCGTCTGTCTTGCCCTCGGCCGAGCCCACCACACAGGTGCCCGGGCAATAGCCGGAAACCGCCCAGCCAATGCCGAAGATGAGACCGCCGAGAGCCACGCCGCCGATATACACCGGTTTCACGCTGAGATTGGCAAGACCGACAAAATCAAGGGCATAGATCCCTATGGTGCCGACGCCGATGGCGGTGGCCATGAGTTTAATAATCCACAGGTCCTTCAGCAGCAACGTGCCCAGAATCCGTCGATAGCTCGTCGCACCGCCGAGGAATAAAATAGCGCCGAAGGCGCAGCCAATAAGAAATCCGATAAATAGCGTCATGACTTCAGCTCCTGCCTCGGTAAAGAAGATGAGCGGTGATGATGGCGGCGCCAAAGGCGCAGACCCCGAATAGAAACGAACTCGCAGCGAGCTGCGAGATACCGCTGATCATGTGACCACTGGTACACCCACCCGCAAGGCGCGCCCCGAATAACAGCAAGACGCCACCGGCGAAGGCCGCCGTCAGGCGCTTTAGCCGTGAACTGCCAAACACCGAGACCCACAGTTCCGGTAGCGAACCCTGATCGGCAAGGGGCTGTTTGTCGCGGAACACCAAGGCACAGGCACCACCACCGACAAACATCCCGAATACCAGCATCCAGCCGTAGCCGACGCCCCAATCGTTCGCCTCACCGTAGTTGGCGAGATAGGCGTTACCCTCCGCGAACTTCTCGGCCACCGCGTGTGCCACCACGGCGTCTGAGACGACAAACTGGGTCGAGACACCCAGCGGCTTGACCAGTGCCGTGGCCAGTGTAAGAAGCAAGCCGAGGGCAATCCCTGCGGCTTTCCAAGAAATAATGGCTTGTTTGTCCTGCATATCACCTCCGCCGGGCGGGCTGGAGTGCCCACCACGCTAGTTATTCTATACAGGTATAACCTTATGCCCTAAAAAAATCAAGGCACGGAGTGGTATTGATCAATGGATTGACCTCACAGCAGATCGCGCAGGACCAACCCCCTGCCACGGCGCCCAACATGCCCCAGTAACAGCTCGGCAGTCGCCATGGCATCCACCAACGCGTTGTGCGCATCATGGGGTGGAAGATGATAGCGATCACGACACGCCTGAAGGCGCAAATCACCGGGCCCGATGGTCTGCTGTCTTCGCTCCAGCAAGCGGTGCTCGAGAAGCAGGGTATCCACCACCGGCACCAGCAGTGGCGCGCCAAAGACCTGCTGGCAGGCACGATCGAGAAATGCCACATCGAGGGAGGCGTGATGGAACACCCACACCGCTTCCCTGGCCGCGGTAATCAGCGCCCTGAGTGCCGTCTCCGTATCCCCCGCTGCCGATAGCTCGCAGTCGCGCAACTGATGAATCACCGCGCTTTGACCGACGCTGCGCTCATTGCGAATCAAGTGATGTTGCGCGCTGGCCAATACAATCTCACCCGCCTCAATCACCACCCAGCCCAGACTGAGCAACTCGCCTTCGGCAACCTCCAGCGCCGACATCTCCGCGTCACAGACGAGGAATTTCAGATCTTCCACGGCCGTTCCCGGTTTCGGCAACGGGCCCGCCCACAGCGCCGCCAATTCCGGAGCGGGCGGCGTACGCCGGGTTTGCAGCCAGCGTCTGGCCTGCAATCGCCACATCAGCCCATTCCCGCTCGATAGGTCTGGCGAATCGCGGACTGGGCCTCATCGATAATGGTGAATGCATCGCGAAGCTGCTCTCTAGCGAGCCTCGGCAGCGTGCGGGGATTGACATAGTTATCGACGGGAGCGCCCGCCATAACCTGGTCGCACTGGTGGCGAATGCGAACACCCTGGATGAAATGAAGCGCATCCGCGAGATTTCTCGAATCCGCCATGGTCATGAACCCCTGCTTTGCGAGGCCGGCCAGTCGCTCCTCGGTGTTCACCGCCGGTAGTGAATGGGCCAGCGCATGCAATCGGGCAATTTCGGTGACCGGCAAAATACCGCGCTTTTTGATGTCGAGACTATCGCGATGGTCGCCGTTTCGATCCACCACAAATCGCCTGAAGATGCCCAGAGGCGGGCGGGTGTCAAGTACGTTGGCCGCCAGTGCAGCGAGGAAAATCGTGTTGCTGCTGGCTTGTTCCAGCATCACCTTTTGCAAACGGGCGACGAGGTCAGCCTCACCGTAAAGGCACCTGAGATCGAAAAAAATACTCACCCGCATCACCGCGTCATTGGTCGGCGCCCGCGCCCAGCGTCTTACGGTTGATTGCCAGGTCGCCAGTGGCTGACGCCAACTCTCGGTGGTTGCCATGATCTCGCCGGGACAATACTTGTAACCACACATAGCAAGACCATCGCTCACCCGGGTCGCGAGCTTGCTGTACCAGTCAAGTTCACCGGGTTCGACGTTGTCATCAATGACGATACCGTTATCCTGGTCCGCGCCAAGAAGCTGTTCTGCCCGCGCCTGGGAGCCAAAGCCAATCCACGCCCAGGGCTTCGGCGCCGGCCCCAGTTCAGCCTCCGCCAACTGAATCAGGCGCACGGCAATGGCGTCAGAGATTGCCGTCAGGATCTGCGATATCTGCTGGGCGCTCATACCGCTGCTAAACCACTGCACCATCAGATTGCTAATGCCCGCCACCAATTGACGGATGCCGTCCACATCCTGCTGCCGCGAAATCCGCTGCACCAGATAGACCGGGTCATCCTGACGAGCAACAATCAGGTCAGAGGTGGTCACCACGCCGGCCAACTCACCGTCGCGGGTTACCGGTAGGTGATGAATTCCAGATTGGGTCATCATCAGCGTTGCCGCAAAAATGGACTGGCCGGCATCGATCGAACGGGGTTGAGGGGTCATGACTTCACTCACGGCGACCGAGGGGCTCACTCCCGCCGCCAAAACCCGGACCCGCAAATCGCGATCGGTCAGTATCCCGCGGAGCTTGCCCTGATCAACGACAAACGTTGACGACACCCGTCGCGCCGCCATGGCCGCCGCGGCGGCCTGAACCGTCGCCTCCGGCGCAATCGTCAACAGGTCTTTTGCCATTACCGTGGCCAGCTCTGCTGCCATCGCATTGGGCTCAGCCTGATAGCGAGCCGCCCGCCGCAGGCGCCGGCTGCGCTGGCCCGTAAAATAACGATCAACAGCCCGATGACTGCGTCGGAGTGCCTGATAATCCGACTCGGGAAGTCGATAAATCAGGGCATCCTCGATTACGGTGGCCACGACATTTTTCTGCTCGGTATTGAGCCCGGCAATACTGAAACTTTCCCCCTCCCCCAGCCGGTCGAGCAGCTTGTTGTCGGCATCACGGATGTCGACCGCGCCGCTGCGCAGCACTCGCAGCCCGGCGGGCGCTTCGGCGGACTCAAAACGAGCGCCCCGCGGCTGATAGGACGCGCGCAGACACGCCACCATCCGATTCAGATCAGCGTCATCGAGTTCGTTAAAGGGTAGCGAACCCCGGAGAAACTCAGCGACCGCCAACATCTCAGTAGCGCCGTTGCCCGGCGCCATTTCCTCGGAATCGTCCACTGGTTAGATGCTCCCGTACAAGCCTGTGACTAGCTTAATCGAGCTGACGGCACGATGAATACACGACGTTAGTCAGGATGCGGGCAGGAAGTGATGCAAGCGCAAACCAAAGTCGCACTGCTACTCGGCGGCACTGAACACGATCGACGCACCCCTTGTGCCCGGGATACGCGCCAGGTTGGATGAATACAGGCAGGCCGGGGAGCCATGAAGCCAATAACAAACGGGGCCAGTGGCGCTGCCGCGCCGGGTAACGCTGTGCTCATGGGCGGCCTGTGCGAGGGGTTTCAGGCGTCAAATCCAGTCCAATGGTGCATCATGCGGCGGGCATGATTTGCCATCGCGGGGGTTGTATTTGGCAGGGTACTCGCTATAAAGGCCGGCCGATCCGTTTACATTGAGGCACTGCACTAAAAATGAACAGTGACCAAAACCGACCCTCCCTGGCTGAACGTTTGCTCGCCACTATCGAGCGCACCGGTAACCGCCTGCCCGATCCTGCGCTGCTGTTTATCGCACTGCTGGTCATCGTCTGGGTCGTGTCGTGGCTGCTGTCGGGCGTGACGTTCAATGCTATCGACCCTCGCAGTGGCGAGCCGGTGGTCATTGTCAACCAACTCGCAGGCACCAGTCTCACCCAGTTTCTTGGGGACATGGTGGGTACCTTTGCCCACTTCCATCCGATCGGCGTCGTGCTGGTCGCCATGTTGGGGATTGGTGTTGCCGAGCATACCGGGTTTATCAATACGGCCCTGCGGTCCATGTTACGGGTTACCGCCGACTGGCTGCTAACCCCCATGGTGATACTGGTGGGTATTGTCAGTCATACCGCGGCCGATGCCGGCTATGTGCTGGTAATACCGCTGGGCGGCGTTATTTTTTATGTTGCGGGTCGACACCCGCTGGCGGGGATCGCCGCCGCATTTGCCGGCGTATCCGGGGGCTTTTCAGCGAACTTCATCCCCTCAGCGATTGACCCCATGCTTGCGGGTATAACCCAGTCCGGTGGCCAGCTTATCGATCCCGACCTTTCGATCAATCCACTCAACAACTATTTCTTTACCGCGATTTCCTCGGTGGTGATTATCGGGCTGGGCTGGTTAATCACCGACCGGTGGGTGACACCTCGCCTTGCCAGCCTGCCGGTTGACGACGACGCAGAACCACCCCCGACGCTTGAACCCCTGTCCGCCAGTGAAACCCGTGGCCTTCGATTTGCGCTGGGGGTGATGCTGGCGAGCACCGCGCTACTGGCCTTTACCGCCTGGCCTGGGGACTCGGCGTGGAGAGGCAGTAGCGGCTCACTCACCGAATCGGGATCTCCGCTGATGTCCTCCATTGTCGCGCTAATCTTCCTTTTGTTTTTACTGCCCGGTGTGGTTTACGGCGTTGTTGCGGGTACCGTACGCAGCGCCAAAGACATCATCGATGGTATGACCCAGGCGATGCACAGCATGGCGTATTACCTGGTCATCATGTTTTTTATCGCGCAGTTTATTTACGTCTTCGGCGAATCCAATCTCGGGGTACTCATGGCGCTTGAAGGCGCCGCACTGCTGAAATCGATTGGGCTACCCTCTGCCATGACGATTATGGGCATTGTTTTACTGACGGGCGTTCTCAACCTGTTTATTGGCTCCGCATCGGCCAAGTGGGCACTGCTTGCACCGATTTTTGTTCCCATGTTGATGGAACTTGGTATTAGTCCCGATCTGGCGCAGGCGGCGTATCGCGTGGGCGATTCAACGACCAATATCATTACCCCGCTCATGCCTTATTTTCCGCTCGTGGTCGTGTATTGCCAGCGCTACGTCAAAAACACCGGCATTGGCACCGTGACCGCTATGATGGTGCCCTACTCTTCGGTTTTCCTTTTGCTGTGGACCCTGTTCCTGATGCTGTACTGGGCCACGGGCCTTCCGCTGGGGCTGCAGTCGAGCTACAGCTACGGCTAAGCGGTCCACCGGGATCCGCGCAGCATCCTGAATCAACCCGGTATAATCGACCACATGACGATTGAAAACGAATTTGACGGCACCCCTGGCCGCGCTGAAACCCGGCGCATTAGCCGTACCACGGTGCGTCCCATGTCCGCGTTGGATTTGCTTTCCCAGCGGGAGATGGCCAGCCTCGCGAACGCCAACGCCGCTATTCACGAGCTCTTTCGTCGCTGTGCACTGGCGATTCTCAATACCGACGGCGAGACCGATGACGCCCGCTCGGTTTACGACACCTATGCGGATTTTGACGTTAATGTGATCCCGGAACCCCGCGGTCTGAAGCTGGAACTCTTCAATGCGCCGGCTGAGGCGTTTGTCGATGGAACCATGATTGCGGGTATCCGCTCGCACCTGTTCGCCGCACTGCGCGACATTGTCTTTACGGAACACAAGATCAATGAGCGGGAGACCTTCGACCTTTCCTCGGGCGAGGGCATCACCGATACCGTGTTCCGGATATTGCGCAACGCCGGCGTCGTCCGAAGTGATACCCAACCCGGACTCATCGTCTGTTGGGGCGGGCACTCGATTTCACGCACCGAGTACGACTATTCAAAAAATGTAGGCTACTCACTGGGGCTACGCGGTTTCGATATTTGTACAGGCTGTGGCGCCGGTGCGATGAAGGGCCCAATGAAGGGTGCCGCCATCGCCCACGCCAAACAGCTCAAGCGCGATAGCCGATACGTGGGGATCTCGGAACCCGGCATCATCGCCGCCGAATCCCCCAACGCCATCGTCAATGAGCTCGTCATCCTCCCGGATATCGAAAAGCGGCTTGAGGCCTTTGTGCGTGTTGCCCACGGCATCATTATTTTTCCGGGCGGCGTGGGTACCGCCGAGGAAATACTCTTTTTGCTGGGGCTCAAACTTCACCCCAGGAATGCGGATATCGAGCTGCCGCTGATCTTTACGGGACCCGCGGAAAACAGCGCGTATTTTGAACAAATCGACACTTTTCTTCGGATGTGCCTCGGCGATGACGTGGCCGAGCATTACCAGATTATTACCGGGGATCCCGCGAACGTCGCTCGCGCGACCAGGACTGCGGTCAAGGCGGTACGTCGCCAGCGAATCACCCACAGTGAATCTTTCAGCTATTGCTGGAATCTCCACATCCCTGATGAACTGCAGCAACCGTTTATTCCCACCCACGACAACATGGCGGGATTGAAACTGCACCGGGATCAACCACAACACCTGCTTATCGCGGAACTCAGACGAGCGTTCTCAGGTATTGTTGCAGGCAACGTGAAAGACTTCGGCGTGCGCGCTATCGAAGCCCATGGACCCTATCGGCTGCACGGGGAAGGCGAGATTATTGATGGGCTCGCCGGTCTTCTGCACGCCTTTGTGCGCGATGGGCGTATGAAAATCGACCCGGGTACCTACAAACCCTGCTTTGAGCTCGCCGCAGGCAAGCCAGAGGATACCTGAGCAGTCAGGCCAACCCACCGCTTTGTAATCGTGGCGCTTGCGACTCAGTCACTGATGGCAGCGCGCGCACTACGAGGCATGAGGGGACGGAGAACTTTGGCGCGCTACCCGAAGCGATGAATCACCCGGTTCATGATGGCTCAGGTAGTAGGCTTTCCCCGGACATCCAGCCGCACACACCGGTGTGATACCGCTTCAGCCCCTCGCTTCAACGACCGCCAAAAAGGCCTGGGCATACTTGGCACACTTGCGATCACCGACGCCGGAAATGGCGGCGAATTCGTCGACGCTGCGCGGACGCTGCTCACAAATCTGTTGTAGCGTTTTATCGTGAAAAATAATGTAGGGCGGAATCCCCTGTGCCTCCGCCAGCTCCCGTCGACAATCCCGCAGCGCCTCCCACAGCTCGACATCGACGTGCTCGGGTAGGGGTGTTTTCGTGGTGCGTTTGGACGCGGAGGGTTTGGGATCCTTGCGCAGTTGCACTTCGATCTCACCGCGAAGTACTTCGACCGCCGTTTCCTGCAGGCGCAACGCGCCGTAACGGGCTTCGTCTACTGTCAGAAAACCGCGGGCAACCAACTGCCGGATTACCGAGCGCCAGGTCCGCGTATCCAGCGCGTCACCGACCCCGAAAGTGCTGAGTCGATGGTGGTCGTTCTGAAACACCTTATCGTTCTCAACACCGCGCAAGACATCAATCAGATGATTCACACCGAAACGCTGGCCTGTTCGGTAAACCGCCGATAACGCCATCTGCGCGGCCTCGGTACCATCCCAGGTCGGCACCGGCGTCAGACAGGCATCACAATTGCCGCAGGGCTGCGGCATGTCCTCATCGAAATAGGCCAGCAAGGCCTGACGACGACAGGAGGTGATCTCACACAAGCCCAGCATCGCACTGAGTCGCTGCTGCTCCCGACGCTTGTGTTCTTCGCTACCCTGTGAGGTATCCAGCATTTGGCGCAGGGTAATTACATCCTGCAAGCCATAAACCATCCAGGCGTTGGCGGGAAGTCCATCGCGGCCAGCGCGGCCGGTCTCCTGATAATAGGCCTCTACCGTTTTGGGCAGATCGAGGTGGGCGACAAAGCGCACATCGGGCTTGTCGATGCCCATGCCAAAGGCAATGGTCGCCACTATGATCACGCCCTCCTCGCGCAAAAATCGACGCTGGTTCTGAGCGCGCTCCTCCGCCGGAAGGCCGGCGTGATAAGGAAGCGCCTCAAAGCCCTGATCGGCGAGCCAAGCGGCGGTTTCATTCACGCGTTTGCGCGACAGACAGTAAACAATACCGGCATCATTCGGGTGCTCCTGCTGCAGGAAGCGCAATAACTGGGCCCTTGGGTTTTCCTTCAACGCGATCTGGTAGCAAATATTCGGCCGATCAAAACTCGAGTAGAACTTTTGCGCGGTCTCCAGATTCAGTCGGCGCTCTATTTCTTCCCGGGTACGGGTATCGGCGGTCGCGGTGAGGGCGATTCGCGGCACGGTTGGAAACCGCCGGTGCAACTCGCTTAACTGGAGGTAGTCCTCGCGGAAATCATGCCCCCACTGGGACACACAATGCGCCTCATCGATCGCGAACAGCGCAGGCTCCGTCGCCTGCAACAGTTCCAACATTCGCGGCTGCAACAGCCGCTCGGGCGCGACGTAAAGAAGATCCAACTGGTCACCCAGCCAGGCCCGCTCGACCGCCTGGGCGTCCTCCCCGCTCAGGCTGGAGTTCAGGTAAGCCGCCCGCACCCCGAGCTGCTGCAGGGCCTCGACCTGATCCTGCATCAGCGCAATCAGCGGTGAAACCACTATCGCACAACCGGGTCGTAGTAACGCGGGAATCTGGTAACACAGGGATTTGCCGCCCCCGGTGGGCATGATGACCAACGCATCTTCACCCGACACCAGACAGTCAATAATCGACTGCTGGGGCGTTCGGAATTCGCCATAACCGAATACCCGCTGCAGCACGTCCAGTGCCGGGGCGTTTTTTGTGTCGCTGGCGGATGATGACGGGGTATCAGACGGGGAATTCATGCGGCGTACTTTAGGGTTAGCTCCGCATGAATGCCACTCTCACCCGCATCAAATACCCGTTGATCCCAAAAATGAGCGTTCAACTCATCGTCAAGGAAAATGCGTTGTCACTGGCGATCGCGAACAACGCGCTGCTTCACGCTGCCATCGGTAATGGTCGCGCCGTTATCAATAACGATCTCGGACCCGTTCATCAGTACCGACTCGTCCGATGCGAGGTATAGCACCATGTAAGCGATGTCATCCGGGTGACCCGACGGATTGCCCCGTTCCACTTCCTGCTCGCCGCTACGCCGTTCGCGCTCCTCGCGCAGCCCGCGCACCATCGCCGTTTCAATTCGCCCCGGATGGATCGAGTTACAGCGAATCGGCTCCCCCGCCGCCGACGTTCCCGCCGCAATCGACTTGGTCATCGAGCGGATCGCGCCCTTCGCCGCGGAGTAGGCAAACACATAAGGAAAGCCGCCAATGGCCGTCACCGACGACATATTGATGATTGAGCCACTCCCGCTCCCGGTATTACGCATGGCGGGCAAGCCATATTTGCAGCCGAGAAAGGTACCCTCGCTGTGGACCTGCTGCACCCTGCGGAAATCCGCCAAAGAGGTCTCCTCTACAGACCCTGCGACCACAATTCCGGCGTTGTTCACGAGGACGTCAAGCTGACCGAAGGTGGCGACCGTTTTTTCGACCACCGCCTGCCACGATGCCTCGTCCGTCACATCGTGGGACAACTTCAGCAGCGTGTCGGCCGCTTCATCGAACTGCTGATCGAGTTTGGAGACTTCCAGGTCAGTAGCCGCTACCCGTGCACCCTCCGCCAGCAGCATTCGTGTAATGGCCTCGCCCAGCCCCCCCGCCGCTCCGGTGACAATGGCCACCTTACCTTTGACTCTATCCATGGCTCAATCCCGTTAATTCCCGGATCCACTCGGTTAAAAAGCAGATCGCTATTGGCAAAAAAAAGCGGAGCGCGGGCATCCTCAGACAACCAGCCTCCGCTTGGATAACATTCCTCGGTGCTCAAAAACGCCCGGCCGGTAGCAAAACCGGTCGGGCGCGCGTCAAACCCTAGAATGAATAGCCGAAACTAACCCCATACGTTCTGGGGGGTAGATAGGCCGTGAACGACGGGGTACCCAGAGCGAAGATGGTGGTGTAGCCCGATGATTTGACCAGTTCATCGTCGGCATTGCGGATGTAGGCACCAACGCGAACACCACTGGGGTGGTTGTAGTTCACGAAGGCGTTATACATGGTGTAGGAATCCTGATAATCAGGCCGCTCATTGAAGCTGGTGAGGTAGTACTCGTCCGAATACACCGCTTCGCCACGCAGGGTCAGATCGCCCCCCTTAACCGTCCAGGTGTACTCCGCCGCAATATTGGCGGTCACATCGGGCGCCTGAGGCAGCTGGTTACCCGAGAGATCCTGAGGCGGTGTACCGGGGAAGGTGGGGTTTTCGGATTCGAAATCCTCAAATTCCGCGTTCAGGATGCCCAGCGACGCATCGATCTGGAAGTTATCGGTGAGCAGCATTTTGGCTTCAAATTCGAGACCTTCAATACCGGCGTTCGCTGCATTTTCCGTCAGCGCACTGGCGTCGAGTACCTTGGTCACCTGCAGGTCTTCGTAGTCGTAACTAAAGGCCGTCAGGCTCAACTGCACCCGCTCATCCATCAGCGTCGCCTTCGCGCCGATTTCATAGCTGCGAATTTCTTCTTCATCGAACGAGGGCGCCAGGGCACCGACGGAGAAGCCGCCGCTCTTAAAGCCATCGGAGACGCTGGCGAAGAACATCCACTCATCGGAGGGCTGATATTGGATAATCCCTCGGGGTGAAACGTTGCTGAAATCCAGATCACACTCGAGCGCATCGCAGTCACGCATAACGGTAACTAAAGGCGAATACTCGCCATTAATCTCGACGTCTTCGTAGGTATAACGAAGGCCAGCAGTGGCCGACCAGGCATCACTGAACTGGTAGGTCGCTTCACCGAAAACCGCATAGGAAGTGGTCTCTACATTGGCGCCATTAACAAACAGCAACACGGTACCGACGCCATCATCGGGCGGATAGAACGGTGCCGGTGCCGAGGGCAGCAGGAAACCCTCCTTGGATACCGTGGCGATGTCGTTCTCTTCATTGAAATAGAACGCACCCGCCAGCCAGCTGAGCTTGTCACCGTCGTAGGTGAGCTGGAATTCCTGGCTCCACTGCTCAGCTTCCTCCTCCCGGTTGGGGCCCGAGAAAACCACCACGTTGGTGGCATCGATATCGGATTCAACGTTGACCTCGGTGTCGCGGAACGCGGTGATCGACTTGAACGTATAGTCGTCCATCTCCCAAACGGCGGTCAGGTCGGTACCAAAAATATCCCGTTTGTTGAGGATATCCCGCTCGGTATTGATGTCCCGGCTGCCAATGGGGAAGGCATCACCACCGAGTAATACACCGCCGAGCTCGGCCTCGGGGTTGGTCTTACCACCGAATTTCATGCCGTACATGCTGTCGTCCTGGTGGTAGTTTTCCACCACCCAATCGAGGGTCAGGTTGTCGCTGGGCAGGAAACGCATGGTTGCCCGAATCGCCTGGAGGTCCTGGGCATCGGTATCGTTACCCGAGAAAATATTCTTCGCCCAACCATCGTGTCGATCGGTACGAATCGCGATTCGTCCGAGCACTTTGTCCGAGAACAGCGGGCCGCTGATAGCCGCCTCAACCGTCGCCGAGTTGTAGTTACCAAAGCTGGTATCGATATAACCCGAGAGCTCCTCGGTAGGCCGGTTGGTGACAATATTCACAGCACCACCGGTCGCGTTACGACCGTATAGGGTGCCCTGGGGGCCGCGCACGACTTCGAGGCGATCCACATCAAAGAAACTAGAGGCAACCGCCATCGGTCGACCGATGTAGACGCCATTGACGTGCATGGCGACGTTGGCAGTTGTGCCGTTGTTCAAAATGGAGAAACCGACACCGCGGATCGTGGGAACGGCAGATCCCAGTCGTACGGCGAAGTTAACATTGGCCATCCCTTGCTGGGCGTCTTCCATATTGCTGACCATCGTCTCGCGCATGGCCTTACCGGTAACCGCCGATACCGACAGGGGAATCGTCTGCAGGGATTCTTCCTTTTTACGTGCGGTAACCACGACTTCCTCGAGGGTTACGCTTTGTGCCGCGGTATAGGCCGAGGTCGAGAATAAAATGGGGGCAATGGCCAGGGCCAGTTTGGTTTTGGGTATCGATCTCATAGTGGATTTCCTTGTTTATTAGTATCAATTTAACGTTGGATCTAACCTGGCACGATGGCCAATCACTGCTTTGCTACGGTACTGCTAGTCAATCACTCCCTGTGCTTTCAATTGATGTTCAAGATCATTGCGATCGATCTTGCCGCTGGTATTTCGCGCCAATTTCTCAAACGCAATGGAAATAAACTTTTTCGGACACTTGTAGCCGGCCAACTGTTCGCGACACGCGGCACGCAATTCATCGAAAAGGGTCTCGGTATCGCTCGTTGCCGCGGCAATAACGGCGACCGGCACTTCACCCCATTGGTCATCTCGCGCTGAAATCACGACCGCGTCGTCGACACGATGATCCGCCAGCAGGACCGTTTCGATCTCGGCGGGATAAATGTTCTCGCCGCCCGACTTGATCAGGTATTTGGCGCGACCGTAAAAATCAATCGATCCGTCCGGATTCTGGGTAAACAAATCGCCCATACGAAACCAGCCACCGGCAAAGTCCTTGGCGTTCACCTCATCGTTGTTCCAGTAACCGCTGAACAGCGTCGGCCCTTTGACAGCGGCTTCACCCACTTCGCCACGCGGCACATCGTTACCGTCGGGGTCAACAAGGCGAAAGGCGCACAGGGAGTTGAGCTGCTTGGACAACTTCTCGGGTTCCTCGCCAATGGGTATGGCGTGCCCGGATGCCGGCGCGATACCGGTCTCGGTGGCACCGAAGGTATTGAGGAAAGGCGCATTGATTCGACGGCTGATCATGGCCAACTGTTTTTTAGGTAGTAGATCGGCCATTGCACCGACGCGTTTCACGCCTTTGGGTTCGATATTTTGCGCGTCGAGGGCCTCTATGAGGCGATCGATGGTCGCAGGCACCAACAGTAGCCAGCTCAACTTTTCTGCACCGATCGTCCGGGCAATAAATGCCGGATCAAAGCCGTCGGCGACAAAAACAGTTCCGCCCATCATCAGCGTTGACAGGCTGTGCTCCGACCCACCCATATGAAACATCGGTGACCAGGCAATAAAGCCGTCCTCGGGAGTGGTATCGAGATCGGTGCGAAACAAGGTCATTCGGGCAATCAGTGCGCGCTGGCTGAGCAGCGCCGCTTTCGCAGGCCCCGTCGTACCGCTGGTATAGAGAATGAGCAACCCTGATTCGATATTCATTTCCGGCGCGCCGCGCGGCATCGTCGCCGTCGATGCCCAGCGACTAAAGCTCGCCTCCAGCGATACCGCCTTGATGCCGGTGCGCTCCGAAAGCGCGCCCGCCGCATCGGCAAACCGCTCCGAGTACAACAACAACGATGGCGTCACAAGACGTACACACTGCTCGACCTCATCCGTAGACCCACGCCAATTCTGACAGGCAACGATCAGCCCCAGATATGCCGCCGCAAGGTGAAGTTCGACGTATTCGATCGAATTCTGGGCGAGGATGGCAACACGCTCCCCCCGCGCAAGCCCCATCGATTGCAACGCGTTGGCGACCGAAAGAACCCGTGCCAGGGTCTCGGCGTAAGTGAACACCCGCTCGCTATCCACCAGTGACCGCTGATCGGGGGTTCGGCCGGCCGCCTCGCGAAAGAGATCGAAGACGCTGAGACTTCCGGCCGCCATGACATAGGCGGGAGGGCAGTAGTCGGCGGGCGGCAGCGATGCCGAAGAACTATCCGCCATTACCCGACCTCACTTCTGGTGATGCAGATCAAGACAATGATGCCCCGCGCGCAGGCACGGCGACGACCGCGACTCACGGCGTTCACCGGTTGCATTAGCACGTGCGCCCTCTCCCCACGCTCCGGGTGGACGGTAAAAACGGTCTGATTCGCTGTACGTACATCCCGGGAAGGACCTTTTATAAGGTTATTATTATTACTTGTTTGCAACAAGCGAGTGAAAGAGTATCCGAATGCAACGCCTGTCGCAATAGTGTTCAGTTTGCCACCTTCGCGATCAAGGTATAACACAAAAGATACCGGGACCGGCCAATGCCCGCGCCGGCATGACGCTGTTCAGTCGCTAATGGCCCCCTGCGGGACACCCTCGCAACCTATGCACAAGGGATGCACCAGGGGGTCAGCGCGATAGGTCGGCGCCCCGATCAGGATGCCGCGAAGTCTTCCGGGACCACGATATAACGACTCACCAGGTCATCGCGCAGCTCCACCCACCCGAGAAAGCGCAGCTCCTTCCCCGACGGGCCAACCACACGGCCTCGAAACGCGCCGGAGTTACCGGTGACGATCGTTTCATCGACCTTGTGTTTGATTTGGATGATCTGGGTCTCCTTAACGCGGACCCGCATAAAATCGAGCAACGCCTGGCGTCCGCTCAAGCGATCGGTTTGCCGGGAATCGTGGCCGTCGTGGGCCCACACCTGGGTGTGCTGCCATTCCATATCGGGGGTAAACGCCATTACCGCGCCATCGGGGTTGGCCGTATCCACGTTATCAAAGTAACAGCCCTGCAAATGGGCCTTCAGTGCTTCCGGGGTCATTGTACTTACTCCTTGGCTTATCGGTGGTAAAAGGGGGCGGCGGCGGACCGGTCGGGCAATACCACCACGGTCTCGTCAACCTCGACATAACACCAGTGGTCAAACCATTCGGCCTCGATGGGGCGAAGCGCATCATGCATAGTGCTCCGCCAGTCGACAAAGTGTTCGGGCGTGGTAAACCACAACTCTGCATAGCCATCCCAGCGACGATGAAAATCCAGCTCACGCTCGGTGGCCTGCGGGCTAAACACTGAGGAGCCCGGCGGGTAAAAGTCGGTCTTTACATCGGTAAGCTGTGGAAAGTTGACCGTGTATCCCAGTAATCCCGGGGCAGCGCGAACCTGATCGGCATACTGGGTGCACCAGGCCGATCTGAATTCGTGATCGCTCACGCCTTCTTTCTTTCGGCCCAGCTGTACCAGTTTGAACACCTTGTGCTCCGGGCGGCGTACGGGTAATACGACGTGCTCATCAACCGCGAACGATAGTGGCGGTGTGGAATACAGAAAAGCCTCATCACCGCCGAGGTCCAGGAGCCGTTCGTCGCGCTCAAGCCCGGCGGGGCCGGGTCTGTCCTGGACCAGCGCTCGGGCGGCGCGATAATCGGCAATGGAATCGAAGAAAAGCTGACTCAAACCATCCCAGTCGGTGGCGACGTCGTCTCTCTCGACACCCATTGGGCCGGCGATGGTATCGGCGATCCAGTCCTGTGTGCTGGACTCAGCGCGAATATTCACCAGATAGCCACGCAAACCCTTCAACCGGCGTACACAGGAACTGTGATACCCAATATGCGCGGCGCGGTAGTCGTCTCTACTCATGCCCCTCGCGCGACAGGTGAGGCTCGCGACCTTTAACACGGTACAGTCTTCCCGGTGATCATCGGAAGTAATACTCGGGTGGCCGGGATCGGTTGGGCATTACAATCACGTTTTCATCGACCGCCACATACCAATTCGCCTCAAAAAGCTCATCTTCCAGCGCGTTCAGACGGTCGTGATCGCGAAACTGCCTGCGCGCTTCGATGAACGCCTCAAGCGAGGAGAAGTAGAGTTCGTTGGCACCGTCCCACAGATCGAAGAAGGCTTCGCGCTCGGTGCGACCCTGTTCAGTAAAACACCAGTGATCCTCGGGGTAATAACCCCTGACTGCCGCATCGATATCCCGATAACGAAGGTTCCCGATCAAGCCATTGAGCGCGTCTAATTCCGCCAGTAAGACCAGATACTCGCAACGCAATCGCTCTTTGAACTCCGCTGCCGACAACGAGGGTTTGGCGCGAAAAAACTGCACCAATTTAACGGGCCGCCGCTCCTCCCGCAGCACCGGCTTTGCCAGCATCTCTTCCATACGAATGTGGTAAGAACGAAATTGCGGACTGTCGTCGCTGACCCGATCGAATAGATAAGGACCATCGGCAAGCGTCCAGTCGACATCAATAACCACGCCGTCTTTGGTTGCCCGAGTGGGCTCCTGCACACCCGCCTGCGTCCAGGATTGCCAGCTATCGAAATAGACCGCTGGGAACCCATCCCAGAGCGACAGGAAGTGCCTGGGCTCATTACGTACCTGCGCGCCCGCTTCGAGCGCAAGGCGGGCGCTCAATGTTGAATCCTCGTCGTGAATATTGACCGAGTAACCGCGAATAGCATTGAGGCGCCGGGTATTGGAGCAATGAAAACCCACATGACCTGCCCGGTATTCATCGTGGCTGAGCAGGGCAACGTTGCGCTTCAGGAACGCCCACACCTTGAATTGGCAAAACGAGTGATCCACACCCATAGTTATTGTTTGATCGCTGGCCCTTGTTAAGCGCTCCAAGGTCGTCTAAGTTCTTGCTCGTGTCAAGCAAGTTTAGGCTGCCGGTACCCGGATGATGGAAACAAAGACGCTCACCCTTGCAAAGCTTGCGACCGATATCCTCGAAGCCATCGGAACGCCCCCGACACCCGCCGCGCAGGTCGCACATTCCCTGCTCGAGTCCGATCGACGCGGAGCCCCTACCCATGGCTTGAGTCTGCTACCCCTGTATGTGCAAATGGCTGAAGCCGGCGTCATTGACGCCACTGCCACACCCGTGACTCACGACCTCGGCGCCAGCCTGGCCCGCGTCGACGGGCGTGCGGCATTCGGCCAGTTAACGGGCAGTGAAGCGGTCAACGTGGGTATCCAAAAAGCACAACAACAGGGAGTGGCGGCGATTGGAATCGGCGACGGTACCCATCTTGGTCGCCTCGGTGAGTGGGCCGAGCGCGCCTGTGACGCCGATATTGCTTTCCTCGCCTTCGGCAATACCGGCGGCGGCGCACTGACCGTCGCCGGGCCCAATAAGGCCAGCCGGGTACTTGCACCCAACCCGATTGCCTTTGGCATACCTACCTGCGGCGCCACAGAAAATCACGTCATTGTCGACTTCGCCACCTCCCAGGTCTCGGGGTCGCGTATCCGCGAGGCGGCCAATGCCGGTGACCGACTCAACCCCGACTGGGTCATCGCAGCGGACGGCGGTATCACCGATGATCCCCAGGCCTTTCTCGATGGCTTGGCGGCCCTGCGACCGCTGGGTGGCGCGAGCGCCGGCCATAAAGGTTTTGGGCTGATGGTCGCCGCCGAGATGTTCGCCTCAATGGCCGGCGGACTCATGGCCGGAGAAGAAGAGGTACCCTGGTTTACCAACGGCGCCCTGTTCCTGCTGCTCGACGTTACCCGTTTCGCACCGAGGGAGGCGTGGGCGGGTCGCGCCGGTGCGTTTACCCGCTATGTCGAAAGCTGTGGCTATCGGATGCCCGGCAGCGGCGGAACACGGGGCCCGGGTGATACCCTGATCCTCGCCGACCACACGCTGGCCGCCCTTTTGGATCTTGCGAGTAAACTGGGGGTGAGCCACCGGGGTCTGGTGGCAGCTGCCAAGGCCCCGCGGGCAACCCAAAGCTGGTGAACGCATCGACACGGCAGCAGTACGATTCAATTCGCCGTATCGGCAAGCCTCAACACAGGAGTAAACCGTGACCGCGATCGACACCGAGCAACTGCGCACGCTAATGGACATGGAGTCGCAACGTAATCGCCCCCCGTCCGGGTTTCCGTCGCTCCCCCCGGTGCCCTCCCGGCGTTACTCAGATCCGGCCTTTTATGAGCAGGAACAACAACAGGTCTTTCGACGGTCCTGGCTACTCGCCGCCCACATCGACGAATTGCCCGAACCCGGCAGCTTTCTGCGCTGGGATATCGCGGAACCACCGGTTGTTCTGGTGCACGCCAGTGATGGCACCATCCACGCCCTGATCAATCGCTGCAGTCACCGCGGTGCGCCGGTGGTTATGCCCGCAACGGGCAGTCGACCGCGACTCACCTGTCCTTACCACGGCTGGAGCTATGCACATGACGGCGAGCTAATTGCCATCGCCAGCGACCGCGACTTCGGCGCGATTGACAAGGCAAATCTCGGGCTTCCTGCGCTGCGCTGCGAACGTCTGGGTGCGCTCATTTTCGTCAATTTTGACTCGCAGGCACCCAGCCTTGAAGCCAGCCTGGGATCACTGATCGATGAGTGGGCCGAATTCGATTTGCAGAACTGCCGGCTGTCGCGACGCGACCGCTTCACCATAAAGAGCAACTGGAAGATCGCCATGGAGGCGAACATGGAGGTCTACCACGTGCCCATGGTGCATCGAAAAACCGTGGCCGCCGCGCTCGATGCCAATCGCAACGTCAACACCTTCTACCCTGGCGGGCACGGTCGGATGGTCGCCCCCATCCCGCAAAGCCATCAAGGGGGGGCGTGGAAGACCTCCTGGCCGGAAATAAAGTCCGCCGGAGAGATCGCGCGAACCTGCACACTGTCTTACAACGTTTTCCCCAACCTGGTCATGCCGTTGAACCAATACGTCGTGCCACCGATACAATTCTGGCCCAATGGCACCGACGAATGCATTGTCGAGACGTGGACCCTGGCACCCGACTGGCGGAACCATCGCGAATCCGGTCCGGACATGTGGACTGAAAATAACGGAGAAAAGCCCAGCCTCGTGCTTCGTGAAGATATTGAAATGTCGGAAGCCATCCAGAAAGCCATGGCTGACACGGGCGAACGGGGCATTCCTCTGAGTTATCAGGAAGCGCGGATTTACTACTGGCACCAATGGGCTGATGCGTTGATCGGCCTCGATAACATCGAACCCGCACTGCGGGTAGCCGATGTTATTGGCAATGAGTGGGTGCACCCCAACGAGCCGAGACTGGCCTAGAAGCGAACCACAGCATTAAACTGGCGACCTGTATCAGTGGTGTTGCCAACGCTAGCGGCTGCTCGGGGTGATAGTGGTGCATTCCGTGGTCCTGAAGCCTCATCAGAACCTATAAACACAAGCTATAAAAAACCCGCCTTTGGCGGGTTTTTCATTAAGCAATCGAGCAATCTACAGGTGTATTGGAGAATTCCGAACTACAACCTCAGACTTACTCAACAGGCACTGGTGCGCTTGCCTCAGAGCTCAACATCAACCGCGTAAGACACGACGACCTTCATCTGATCATTGTCGAATCCGCCTTCTGCAGCACCGCCACTTACGTCGGTATCGGTAATCATGAATGAGAAACCGCCCTTGGAAACACTGACGTTGTAGTCGTAGTAACCATCGTCGTTGCCGTTAAAGGCCTCGGCGAAGTCACCGTCGTGATAACCCGCGTGCAGGCCGATTTCAACGCCGTTTCCGATCTCGAAACCGTAGTCGATTGAGGCGTAGTACGCTTCGCCGGCGCCGAAGTCCTGACCGGGGCCTTCATCGGCCTCAGTGTTGGTAAGCACCCAGAGGCCGACGCTGAAACCACCGTAAGCAACCGAGCCATAGACTTCACCGAAATCGAATTCGGCTTCCTTGTCATAGTTGTAGTACAGGTAGCCAAAATCCCAGCTGATATCGCCGGTATCGAAGGCGAAGCCCGCGTAGATGTCATGCTCGTAGGAGTAGACATCGCCTGCACCATAGTTAACGTTTGACACCCAGGTACCAGCATAAAAGCCGCTGTCGCTGGCGTAGTCGATACCGCCCTGTACCGCTGCTTCGTTTTCGGTCTGGGTGAGACCACGCCAGATGTAGTTGTTGGTCATTGCCGCATTGGCGCTCCACTCACCGGCATTCGCCTGTGAAGCCATCAAGCAGCCCGCAGCCGCGGCCAGCGCGGTCATGCTTTTGAATAAACGTGGGGAATTTTGCAGTGTAGACATGGTGGTTCCTCTAATAACAGTTTCGTTTTCGTGGGAGTTCGAGGCTGTGCGCGCGGTATCTAAGCGTACCTTTTGACCCAGCACTGGCGTGGACTTAGCAACAACCGCGCCATGTTTTCTATTTAGCTGATTTCATTGAAAAATTAGGGGAATTTGGACGGCGATACGCACACGGGCACGGCTTTGTCACCGACGGCGACACCAGATTGGGGCGCCCCGCGCACCAATTAAGTGCGTACGGGCCAGCATCGGCAATCCCGCTTGCAACCCCTACCGATTTCGAGCTGTTCCCCAACGCGCTTTCAAACATCGGCGCTTTTAAAAAAGCGGTAACTGGGTCATCATTCTCCGACGCTGTATCCTCAACTATTTCCCCAACTACGTCCCCAGGATTTGTTTATGTATCGATCTGTCGTCTGCGCGTTAAGTCTGGTGTGTTGTGTTTCCGGCAACGCTTCCGAAGACCCTTGCCAGGAAATTGTTAACGCGACGCTGGCGGAAGTGCGCGCCGGTGCCGACACCGCGATGAGTGACGATGATGCGGCACTGGTTCGTCTCGCCGCCGGCTCCGCGTGCGTCAAGGCGATGTCGGGCCGCTATGCGGAAGTCGCTGCGGCACCCGAGGTGGTAAGTGAAACAGTCACGAAAGACGAGCCGAGGCCAGAGGCAGCGTCAGATGAAGAGGACGATGGCAGCTTTGAGGCGGGCGGGATTACCTTCCGACCCTTGTCGGGATCCCCCTCGAAAAAACCCTACGAGCGCAATCGCGGCAGCGACGACTGAGGGCAAGGACTATAGTCCTTCCCGATGGAGGCTTCACCACGGCCTTGATGGCTCAATCTGGCCTTGATGGATAGTCACTTATCGCGCACCGGTAACAACCGTTTAGATCGCGGTCACGATGGCGCCGCGACGCCGGACCTGGACGGGAGTAAACTCAAGCTTCTAGCGCCAGCAACTAAACACCCCTGGAGTGTTCCCTAATGAGTGCCTTCGACAATGCCACCCGGTTTTTCCACGCCTGCGAATCCCTGGAGGGCTGGCAGGGCTGTAGTCCTTATGCCAGCAAAGGCGCCCACTTTTCTGCACAGAGCGAGCCCATCGCAACGCTTTCATCCGTCGAGGAGTACTGCGAGTGGATGGCAGGGCTCGGCAAGACCGCCCTCGCCGGGTGCAGCTACGAGCTGCACAATTCGGCCTATGACGAGAACACACGTACGGCCCTGTTCTTTGGCACGTTTACGGGCACGCATGTCGGCGAAGGTGGTCCTGTCCCGGCTACCGGTCAAACCACCACCAGCCATTATGTGTATGTGCTCACCATGGGCGCCGATGACCGCGTGGCGAAAATGGTTAAAGTCTGGAATGCACCCTGGGCCATGCGGGAACTGGGCTGGATGAGCTAACGCTCTAACCTCGTCTGGCCATATTTGTCGCGACTTCCCAGGCTACTTTGTCGGCGCCTCACGTTTTTCTATGGGTGACCAATGACCAAGGCGCACGTGGTGTTAAGGGGCCGCTGGGACAGCTGCGCGATGGCAGATCCACATTCTCTGGATTCCGAATCTGGGCCGCATTGCGGTGCCACGCCGCAATAAGAGCTTAGTCCCCGTGCGATCGCCCCATAATTTCAAGCGCGTAACTCAATCCTTCCGCCATCTGTTTTCCTACCGACTCCGCCGGCTCGGCATCGAGCGCATCAGAAAAAACCTCGGGTCCGATGCTTCTTATCGTCTCCTGACGCGCGAGTAGCCCTAGTACGGCAGTAATATCGAGGTCACCGTGCCCGGGGGCGGTGCGCAGGGTCAGGCACTCGTCGATAAGGCTCATCCCCGATGATGGTGTTAATCCACCGGCCACCTGAACGGCAGATATAGCGTGGGTGGGTAGATTCCGGAGATACTCAAGATCGGCGTTGCCGCGACAAAAATGCCAGGTATCCAATAACACACCGGCATTTCTGGCCCCCGAGGCCTCTACGATATCCCACGCGGCAGGCAGATCCGGGATGCCCCAAAAGGGAATGAACTCAAGATCAACCCAAAGACCCACCCGATCTGCCTGTTCGCAGAACGCCGCAAACCCATCAGCCAGTTCATTCACACTGAAACGACCGGGTCGATAGGCGCCCGTTGCGCCCACCGAGTGCAACCCCAGATCCGCGCAGATCGCAAGCACTGCTTCGGTGCTGAAATCGAACACCGACTGCGCCAGCGGGGGGATGGAATCGTCAAAACGAACCGGTGCCCAGTCTGTGAAACCGTCGTAGTGGCCCAGCCTGACGCCCTTGCCTTCAGTGAGGGCTCGAATATCAGCCCCGGTCATTCCCTGCGACTTAAGCGCGTCATGGGTGAGTCCGCCAACGGCAATGGCGTCAAATCCGCCGGCCACCGCGGCATCGAGCTGGCGATCGAACGGCTGGGTTTTGACACAGGCGGGCCAGAGGCAGGTTTCGGGTAGTCGATCCATTTTATGGATCACTTTTCAACGCCTTTATCAGCGATCACGTTGTTGCAATTGCCTAAGCATATCGATCTCTAAAAATCACACACCAACGGTCAGTCCGCTTAGAAGGACAAGCCATGGAAGTACACAGGGCAACCGCCAGAGCGCTGCGAGAAGCGGGTATCGACATCATTTTTGACCTCCTGAGTAGACAAGCCTAGTCATGGTTGGGGCCTTTGTCGAACAATTTGGCGGACGTTTCGTTGCCGCTACCCACGAGGCTGGGGCCACATTGATAGCAAAAGGTTACAGCATCACTGCCGGTAAAACCGGGGGGACTGACCTACGCCGCCTCAGGCGAAGCGCTGTCGGTAGAACGACAGGATGACCGGTTGGCTTCAGAAGAAGCGTTTTGCGAACCTGATCCTTTTTTCGGGAAATGAGCGGCACCCGAATATCGGATCACTTGCAAGAAGACCGAAAACACTGGTGGCCCGCAGCGTTTACGAGAAAAGCCTCATGGGTCCGCGCCACGCCTACCCTGATTGGTATCGGATACCCATCTCTGTACCGCACAACAATCATTGGTCAATACGACACCAATAGACCGGCAGATGCTGTGATAGCCCTGTTGCGTCGGATCAGAGGCCGACGCCCGGGATCTCATTCCGATGGATCTAGGGCGGCGAGGAGATTGGGGGATGTCAAAATGAAAACCATTATTGAATAACGGCTAAATTAAGACCATTGGGAAGCGTCAGTTTGGAACCATCAAACTGGACTTCCATAGCGGTATCACGGAGATTCTCTGCAGTCTGGCCATTGCTCTGCGACCATCGGGTGAGCATCAGTGAATAGTCATCGCCGACTTTGCTGTACGTGCCATACCCTGAGACCATGCCGCTTTCATCGCCGCTAACCAGCAGAAAATGGTCACCGGTAAACGCCAGCTTGCCATTCTCAAGGGTGTAGACAGACACCGCATCCGCAGGGCCAAGAAGACTAAGGGTCTGGACAGTGCCCTCCCCGGCACTGAATACGAGCGTCATATCATCGCCATTGCGCTCAACGGTCAGGTCATGCGTTGTCACTCCCATAGAAGTGAGTGGCTTATCCGCGGAAGGGTTCAGACTGAGCGTCTGTTCGGCGGTCAGCTCAATGCCTACCTCTGACCCCACATAGGGACCCGAGTGCGCCATTGAGCCCTGCTCGGCGAAGGGTTCGCCGTTAAATATGGCGTGCTGGAGAAACGTCCCGTCTGCAAACAGAAAAATACCCGTTAGCGGCATATCGACACCGGAGGATGAAATCAAGCCGGTGTATTCCCAGAGTCCGGGAACCACTTCCTCCGCCGTTACGTTATCCGCATTGGCCATAGGCGACAGCGCCAGCAACGCGGCTCCGATGGCGACCGAGCGGCGCACAGTTTTTGTTAGACTAAGCATGCTTATCTCCAGTGAGTAAAAAATACGAACGAGTCTGTCAGAGACTGTCTCGGAACATGACTTCCCTGACGAGCGCCGGAGGCATAGCCCCGGTCTTCAGCAATTCATCATAGAAATCACGGGGATGTTCCGGTTGGCCGTTGATCCTGTAAAAATCATCGCGAATTGCCGCTATCTCCTGCATACCGATCAGATAGCCCAGCACGTAAGTGGGGTTGCGAATATACATTCCCACCTCCAGTGAGGCGGCCATGGGATCGAACCTTACCCTGTCCACGAGAAACTGCACCGCCTCATCAAAACTCATTGCGCCGCTGTGCAGGCTGGCATCAAGAATCACCCGCGCCGCGCGCCAGAGCCTGTTACGCAGTTGTGTCAGGCGAACTGCGTCTCCCTCGAGAAAACCCGCCTCGAACATGAGCTCCTCGGTAAACAGCCCCCAGCCCTCACTGAAAATCGGCTCGTGCACAACCCGCCGCAGGGGTCGAGGATTTTCCCTGATTTTAAGGGCGTGGACGTGATGCCCAGGGTACGCCTCATGTACCGCAATTACTGGTATCCAGGCACTGTGATGGCCGCGCAAACGCTGCTCCCGCGCCTCAGCGTCCAACCCCTCTTCAATGGGGGTCAACAGCAGCCGCCCGACGAGCTCGGTGCCGAACGGATCCACACCATCGAAAGTGCCATAGGGGGAAGAGCGACGCATATACGGCGGCGTGTCCAGCGTGACGACTTGCTCACCTCGTGGCAGGGAGACGATACCCTGCTCGAGCACAAAAGCCTGCGCACTATCGATGGCATTCTGGTAGGCCTCCTTCAAACCCGCGGCCGACGGATGGGAGGCTGTTAACGCGTCGTAGACTTCGCTCCAGTGCTTGCCGGGATCCAGACGTTCGCTCGCCGCCTGCGCCAACGCCTCCGTCTCTGCGAAAGCGTTCTCACCGCGCTGTATAATTGCTTCAGCGGTGGTATCCATATGCCAGCGCCGAGACAGAATATAAGAATAATGCTCACGGCCTATCGCCCAGTCCCCATTGGATAATGGCAACAGCGTTTTCTGCAAAAACAGTAAATACGCCTGCAGCTGCTCCACGGTTGCAGCGACCGACTGAGCGAGGAGCGAATCCGGCTTTACTGTTACCGTTTCAAGCGAGACAAGTAACTGCTGCAACTGGAAAATTGCAGACTCCGTGAAACGCCTCGGCGGCGCCTCAAGATTCGCCCGCGCGGCCTTAATTCTCGGACCAATGCGCCCCAGGAATTCCATCAATTCAGAATCAGTCAGCTGCTTTAGCTGCCACTTCTTCAGGGTCTCACCCATCAGTGAAGCCGGCAGGTAAAGAGTAGGTACTGTTGCCCAGGGGCGTCGTTTTTTGGCGGTCTCGATATCTGCTTCAAGAATTCCCCGCAACAATTTGCGATCAATTTTTCCGTCAAAACTCAATCGGGATTCATCGACGTTTTCGAGTGCGGCAAGGAGTGACGTCTGCTTTTCGAGCCGTTGCTCAAAAGCACGCAGTGTTACCGGCTCTAAACCACCGGCTGATCGCTCGGTAGCAATGTATCCATCGATCAGCTGATCAAGTATTGCATCATCCGATAACGGGCCGGCAGCGCTTCCCGTCCCGGCGAATGCCAGGGCGAGCAGAAGCACTAAACCCTCAGTCAGGCCAAAGCGATGCTTTGTCAATTTCAACACTAGCTCCCGGACGATGATGGGATCTGTGCCGTAGCCTCGATCTCTATCATGAAATCTGGCATCGCAAGTGCCTGCACACCAATCCAGGTGTTCGGCGCGGGCGTCACATCACCATAAAATTCCGCCAGCGCAGCACCGATTGGCTGCATGTATTCAGGATTGTGGTTGACCACATAAGTACGGATTCTAACCAGGTCTTCAATTCCGGCACCGGCTTCTTCGAGCACGTGCCTGAGGTTGGCGAGGGCCTGTCGTGCCTGGGCGCCGATATCGTCAACCCCCACCACATTACACTCTTTATCCCATGCCACCTGGCCGGCGCAGTGCACCGTGACAGCCTCATCGGAAGCTTTTGCATGGGAAAAGCCGAATTGAAGACTGTTATACAGGCCTTCCGGATTGATCGTTTTACTGGTCATATGAATTCTCCTGTCCGATGATCGCCATGCAGTTATAGGTGATCGTCAAAGTACCGACTCATGGTCTTGAAAACATGGCCGCGAAAGTCCGAAATACCGTGTCGTTGATTGGGGTATACCAGCATATCGAACTGTTTATCCGCGCGAATCAGCGCATCTGCGAACTGCAGCGTGAAGGCGAATTTGACGTTCTCATCCCCCGTACCGTGGATCAACAGCAACTTGCCCTGCAGCTTATCCGCGTCATTCATCACATTGACCGCGTCATAGCCGGACTGGTTTTCGCTGGGCGTCCCCATCCAACGTTCCACGCCCGCCGCCTGATAATGGGTCAGATCAATGACCGGTGCTACGCTGACAGCTACCGCGAAATGCGGCGCCGCCTTGGTCATCAGCGCGGCTGCCAGATAACCACCGCCTGACCAACCCCAGAAGCCGATTCTGCTACCGTCGATCCAAGGCTGCTGCTTCAGATAATCGACGGCCTGTATGTAGTCGAGCACTGCATACTTGCCGTACTCGCCGTAGGTCAGATTTTTCGCCGCCTTGCCACGACCCTGGGTGGTTCGGTTGTCTACGGCGAACACAATGTAGCCCTGCTCCGCCATGTAACGATGCCAAAGGTCCTGCTGTGGCCCGCGCTGGGTACCCCAGCGATTGACCACAATCTGGGAACCGGCGTTGCCATAACCATAGGTGATCACCGGATACTTTTTCTCGGGGTCAAAGTCCGTTGGCTTGATGAAAAAACCGTTCAGTTCGATACCATCATCGGTTTCAAAAGAAACAAATTCGGTGTGGCTCATCGTGTAGTCAGCCAATTCGGGCACGGAGTTTTCCACGAGGGTGCTGATATTAGCGCCAGTAGTGCTGACCAGGGACAAGGTCGGAGGCGAGGTGGCGGTAGAGTGCGTCGCCAGCGCCCGCTTTGCTCCCGGAGCGATCTGCATACATGCCAGCCCGGCTGATCCGTAACATGCTCCACCGCGCCACCCGCCAACGGCACGCGATAGACGTGCTGATCGATCAAAGAGTCGCGCTTGGCATAGAAATAGACCCAATCGCCATCGGGGTCGACGGCGAGTAACTCATCCATCGACCAATCACCGTCGGTAAGCTGATCGCAACCCGCGTCGACGCGGCAGAGGTAAATGTGGCGCCAACCGGTCTTCTCACTGCTCCACAAAAAAGCTTCGTTGGAGAGCGGAATCATATCGAGTGTCACATCGAGCCATGTGGGCTGGGTATCTCGGACCATTCTCTGAGCGCCGGTCGTGCTGAGATCAAAGCGCAGCACATCGAGGATCTGATGATCCCGCGTCAGCCGCTGGACAAACAATCCCTCGCTGCTTGGAAACCAGCTTAAATGTGGCAGATAATCGTCGACATCGTGGCCGGTCTCCAGCCACCGTGTTTTCCCCGTATCCAGCGCGTAAACGCCGACCTGATAGCTCGCGTGAGCCTGTTCGGTGTTCGGATAATGAAAACGACGGACCTCCGGGTAACCCGGCAGACGGTCGATCATTGAATAGAACGGCACCGAGGTGGCATCGAGTCGCCAGAAAGCAATATTTCGACCGTCGGGTGACCAGAACCAGGCGCCGCGTGGCCCAAACTCCGTGCTACCGTAATCGAAAATGCCATTGAAAATATCCTCGCCGCCATCGGTGGTGATCGCGCGCATGTCACCTGAGGCCGTTTCAACAACGTAAAGATTATTGCCGTCGACAAATCCGATCGAACGGCCGTCTGGAGCCATTTTTACCAGTCGAAGTTTTTTCCTTGCGGACACCAGTGGCCATGCAGCCTCGCGCTCGGGGTCCCAGACGTAATAGGCGGCTTCTTCGTAACCCTCCCAGGTTGTGCCTGGCACCCCCTTGATCAGGGCAAATCCGGATTCCTCGGACCAGGTAACGTCAGTAGCCTGAAAGCCGGTGGGCAGCCCGGGAAGATCGGCCAACGCAAGCAATAATTCCGGTTCGGTGTCGCCGACCCGCATAACACGGACAACGGTGCCAGCCGCTACCGTCTCAAGGTAGGTAAAGGCGTCGCCACTGGAAAGCCACCGGGGAGCTGTCGGCAGGTCGGCCGCGAAGGTATTCGAGGTGAAAATAGCGTCCAGTGTCAGATCCTTGGTGGCCGCAAAGACAGAGGGCGCTGACGCGACTGTAAGCAGGCTCAATCCCAGCAAAGAGACCGTGTATGACCACAGCTTCCGTGACTTTTCCCGCGAGAAAGTCTGAAGAACGTTTGTTTTCATGTGTACTGCACCAATTCCATTTGGTGTCCGAAGGGGTCCGTCACATACCAGGACAGGGAATCGGGCGCGGGGCCACCCTCGGAAACAATCGGCCCGGCCATCGCTGAGCACCCGTTCTCTGCGAGATAATTGATTGCCGCCTCAACGTCATCCACCTGTAGGCAAATATGCCGAGCACCAACGTCACAATTGCGCGGCGGCACAGTGGCGGCGTCTTCCGGTCTATCGTATTGAAAGAGCTCCATACCCAGGTTTTCACAAAGTTTGAGCATCGCGATATTGAGCCTGGCGTCCGGCACCTGAACGTGTGCATCGGTCCAGTCACGCCCATCTTCACCACGGGGTATTTCACGGGCATCAAAAGGACCCATCCGGTAGCGCAGCTCCGCTCCCATCACACGCGTGTAGAACTCGATCGCCTCGTCGATATCCTCCACGGTCAGGGAAACATGATCGACTTTACGAAACATGGGGACATTTTGAGACATTAAATTACTCCTTTTTTGGTCAGGAACCGCCCACAAGAATGGACCAATAATAGGGTGCCTTGGTCGACGCAAGGGCCAACGATACGACAAGGCCAATACCAAGAACCAGGTTACGCCACCACTCCGCACGATGGTCGCCCATAATCTCTCGCTGATTGGCAAGAAGAATAACAACGGCAAAAGCTGCCGGTATTACCAGAAAATTGATGCCCATCATCAAGACAACTTTCAGCAGCGCCGGGAAACTCCAAAATGGTGTAGCGATAGCAGCGCCCAATACCAGCACAGTTACCAGTACCCGATAATGCTTATTCCCCGGGACAAACTTCCAATCTCGACCGAAAGTGTCGAGCATGAAATAAACGGTGATTTGAGCGGCGACTACAACAGTAGTCAATGCTGCTATGAATACGCCGATAGAAAAAACCAGGGGTCCGAGTGGGGCGAATGTGCCCGGAAACACCCCCTGCATAACAGCCGAAGCGCTGGCGACATCCTCAAAACCGGCGTTGTTTTCAAGACTGAACAGCGAGTGGCCACCGGCCACCATCACGAGAATCGCATAGGCGCCGAATATAAATCCCAGATTGATAATTGAACGATGAAAGCTTTGCTGTAAAGCAGAGGGCTTACTACCGGCATTGGCCGCCAGATACGGCATACCCAATAATGCAGCAGGCGCAATGGCACTGCCGAGAATAGAGATAATCGAAGCGCTAGCCGACCGGGGGCTGTCGGCACCGGGCACCGGCAGATCCTTTGGCACTTGTGGTACAAAACCATCGAGAATCATACGCCATTCAGAAAAGCCACGGATCGCGACTAGCAAAAAGCAGATAAGCATTGCAATCAACAATGCCGTCATAACCTTCTGCAGGCGCTCGTAGCCGCTGGAAAAAACCAACCAGAGAACGAATACGCCGATAAGTAACGGTATCCCGGCCTCGGCTATGGGCGGCAAGGCCAGAGGCCGGCCCGTCAGCTGCGTGGCCGCGGATGTCAACGCCGAATCCATTACCGACAGCTGGCCCATGATGATCAGCACGTGCACAGGCACGTTAACCAACAAGAATAACCAGGCCACGCTGCGATGGGTGCGCTGGCTGATCAGGGTGAACATGCCCCTGCCCGGATTGAGAGCGCCAATCCGCGAGGCCGTATCCACCGATATGACAAAAATGGGCAACATCAGCGGGACAACCCACAACAGCTGGTACTGAAACCACGCTCCAGTAAGCAAGAATGACGCCACCGCTCCGGCGCCCATGGTGCCTGCCGCAATAACGGCAGAAGGACCGATAATCGCGTGACCGGCGCGAAGCAACATATTCATATTAGGGCGTGGCCCTGATCACACGAGACAGCGGCATTCACATCACAGCTCGTTTCGATAGACAGTACCGCCCTTCATCACCAGCGAAATGTTCCGAAGCGCTTTGATATCATCAACCGGATCGCTGTCAATGGCGAGAATATCAGCGTATTTACCCACCTCTATGGAGCCGGTTTGGTCATTGATATCGAGCATTTGTGCAGGAGCAATAGTCGCGGCACGCAGCGCCTGCAAGTTCGTCATGCCAGCCTCTGCGTAATACTGTGCTTCTCGCGCTGTGGCCGTGGTTCCATCGTTGGGCTCATGGGGAAGCTGGTCCGTGCCCAAAGCGATATCCACACCTTCATCGATGGCTGTACGCAGGCTCTCCCAATGCAGTTTGCCGACGGAATCGCGACGATCAAGGTACCACTGGGGCGAACCTATACGCTCAAAAAACGGTGCCGTTGCGGGCTGGCTGACCACGATCGTAGGCACCAGCCATGTACCTGCACGCGCCATCTTCTTCAGTACCGCTCGATCGAGCATATAGCCATGCTCAATACTGTCGACACCCGCATCCACCGCCGCCGACGTCGCCGGAGTGGAGCCGGAATGAGCGGCCACCTTGGCGCCGAATCGATGAGCCGCATCGATAACGGCCCGCATTTCCTCCGGTGTCATCAACGCCTCCGCGATACCACCCCCATCGGTGGCGATGCCGCCTGAGATAAGGATTTTGTTCCAGGACGCCCCGAGACTGATTTCCCGTCGCGCAGCCTTGACCAGTTCATCGGGTCCATCGGCGTAGGTAACACCCGGTTCCGAGCCATGCCCGCCGGTTATCACCAGCGATTCACCCGCAGAATAAATTCTCGGGCCGTGGGACTCACCCTTGCGGATGGATTTGTCCAACGCTATGCCCGCGCGAGCCGTATCACCGGGCATACGAATGGTGGTAACACCGGCATGGAGGACCTCGCGAGCCGCCGCGGCGATTCTGAACGCTAATTCCGCCTCTGTTTCATTGGCAAGCTCAGCCGACATTTTACCCGGTAATTTAAGACCGAGATGGACGTGCATGTTCATAAGGCCCGGGATTAGCCATTTACCGGAGACGTCGATCACTTCAACGTCATCGGGAATGGCTATATCTTCCCGGGAGCCGATGGCTTCAATACGTTCACCGTCGATGAGTACGACGGCATTTGGCAGTGACTTACCCCCCTCCAGATCGACTATCGTGCCACCCACCAGGGCTGTGGAGGCAGCAAGGGCATTGGCGGTAAAGCAGAAACTGGCACATAGCAGTACCAGACGCGTTAGTTTGGTTCGCATTGTCACGCGGAACTCCTCTGATTGGAAAGTATCGATGTTTTCACGACCGGGTCGGCAATACAGCCACGGGGGACGGATTCAAGAAGAAACTTTCCCGCCGTGACCAAACGATTCCTGAGAGAGCGACGACGCTGGGCTGGCGTGCGTTCAGAAGCTGTCTCAGGCGCACAGGCCTTGACACTGGACCCCGGACTTAATGTGCAAGCCGTCGGGCAAAGCCTCTCGGTAGGCACTGGTAAAGTAGGTACCGTCAAAAAGGTTCTCGACATACGCTGCCACCTTGCAGTTTTCATTGCCAATGTCGGCCCGGAGGTTCACGACATGTTGTGCCTTAGTTCAGATTCAAAGGCATTACCCTGTTTGTATCAATAACACATAAAGTGGGTTTTTATTGCTTTTGAAACAACCAAGTGGTCCACACAGGTACCAGCGACCGGCTAATAGTCGGCATTTTCAGCGGAGGATTGCCGCAAATACGCCTCAAGACTGGATATCAGCAGATAAGCACCCATCGGGAGCTGCCGACCGGAACGGGTAATAAGGCTGGTCTTGGTGCCACTGAGAAGCTCGTTGGAAATACTTATTGCCCGTAATGACCCGTCGGCCAGCCCATCCTGGACTGCAAGGTCAGGGAGAATCGACACGCCCCGGCCGGATAAAACGAAATCCCGTAAGAACGTAAGCGAGTTGATGGTCAGGGATGGATCGAGGTACGTGTGTGCCTCCTGCTCCGCGGCCCGTATGATTTGCCGCATACGATAGCCATCGTCGGGCAATGCAAGGTTCTCAGCGGTAATAGCAGCAAAATCAACGGATTTAGCACCGCTCAACGGGTGGTTACTCGCCACTACCAGCTTCAGCGGCTGTGAGACAGTCATCCTCGCGCTGATGTTGGGCTCTCGCGGGATATCGAAAATAAGTCCAAGATGCGCCTCATCCTCCACGATCTGGGCGGAAACAAGCGCCGTATTCGAGACGCTTACATGGATCTCCATTTGCGGGTATTCGGACATGAAATCGGAGAGCATATTGCTGAAACGCTGGGTAACAAACGCCTCGCCCACTGCCAGTTTGATCTTACCTGACCTCACTTTTTTCATCGCCTCAATGTGAGACAGGAAAGCTTCTTCCTGGGACAGCTTTTCTTTGTAGTGGGCGCATGCCACCTCACCGGCTTCCGTTAGCCTCACTCCCCGACGACCCTTTTCAATCAATGGTAGCCCCAATTCCAGTTCGAGCTGTGCGATCTGGCGACTGACCGAGGAGGTGGCGACATTCAAACTGTCCCCTGCGGCATGCATCGTCCCCAGCCTGGCTGATTCATAGAGGTAACGCAGGCGGACATTATTCGGCATGGGATTACGCACGGCGGCATGGAGTCGGTCAATTTTGCTTTGAAGGCTACAAAAATGTCAAAGCGTTGCTATTGCGATGGTGATCTGTTGGTCTACTCTTCGCTTTGACGGTTCTGCGAAGAATGGTCGCCCCCAAGCGCAAAGGACGTGGACAACATGGATAGGGATTCAATTGACTGGCGCGGCTATATTCCCGCATTGACGACCCCTTTCGACGAAGCGGGTGAGCTAGATGCTGCCGGCGTGAAATCTTTGCACCGCTGGGTTCAGGGCAACGGTGTGCATGGCTTTATCGTTCTGGGTACCCAGGGCGAGTGGTTCAATATGACAACAGCCGAAAGGAAAACACTCATGAGACTGGCGGCTGAGGAGATGGCTGGAAAGCTGACTTTGATTGCCGGCTGTTCTGACTACAGGGCGCACGATGTGCTGGCAAACATCACCGAGGCGGCAAATTGTGGGTTCGACGGAGCCCTTGTTACACCACCCCCCTACATGAAACCGACCGAGCGCGAAATTTATTCCTTCTACCAGGAAGTCAGTGCCGGCAGCGCCCTGCCCATCTGCGTGTATAACTGGCCACCGGGGACCAATATCGATATGTCGCAACCACTGCTTTCAGAGCTCGCCAATCTGGAGCGTGTTGTTGCCATCAAGAATTCGACACCGGACCTGGGACATTTTTTCAATGTACTCTCTACTGTCGGGGACCGTGTGCGGGTATTTGGAGCCCCTATGAACGAGCTTGGCATTTCTCTGGTAACACGTCATGGCTGTGCCGGAACAATGGGGGCAGGCAATGTACTGGGTAGTGATCAGCCGGATTTTTACAATGCCATTTGGCAGGGAGACTATGAAAAGGCGAAAGAATTCGGCGAAAAGGACGCCTACCTGATGCGTGCATGGTTTAACCCGGACTACACCGGACGCTTTGGTTCTGCCCAGGCAATATTCAAAGAAGCACTCAACCAGCAAGGGCTACCCGGTGGCTTCCCCCGACGGCCACTGCTACCACTCGAGGACCCCGGCAAGTCGGCTATCAAAAAAACCCTGGAACAGCTCGGTAAACTAACGCCCTGAATGGCCTGCTCTGATGCACTGGTCATTGGCGGTGGTCTGACGGGAGTTGCCACTGCGTTTTACCTCGCCAAAGGGGGCGCGTCCGTCACCCTTGTCGAGCAGGAGCAGCTGAATCGTGGTGCTTCTGGCCGCAATGCCGGATCCCTGCATTTTCAGCTTGAGTATCGACTCATGGAGCACGAGGGTACGCTCGACAAAGAGTTGGCTCATTACGCTGCGCTGGCGCAAATTTCGATAGCCGACTGGAAAAGTCTGGAAGTTGAGCTCGGACAACCCATTGGTTTGGTCATGCATGGCGGCCTCATGATCGCCGAGAGCGCCGAGCAAATGGCCAAGCTAGAACGCAAGGCCGCTATCGAGCGGGCCCAGGGCGTATCGGTTGAGCTTCTGGACCGTGGTGCGTTGGTCGCACTCGCCCCATACCTGAGCGATGCCGTTATCGGCGCGCTGCATTGTCCGGATGAGGGGCATTGCAACCCCCGTCTGCTTACCCATGCCTTTGCCCACGAGGCAGAAAAACTCGGCGTCACCATTGTGACGGGTACCGTAGTTGATGATCTGCAAAGAAAAGGAAGCCAGTGGCACGCTGACCTGCGTTCTGCGGAGCGCGGAAACTGGAGCAAAAGCGCTGATATTGTCGTCAATGCCGCAGGAACCTGGTCCGGCCACATCGCAGCCAAAGCGGGTATCGACCTGCCCATTTATCCCGTAGGTTTAATGATGAGCGTGACTGAAAAACTGCCAGTGGTAATGAATCACTTGCTGCAACACGTCGGCAGGAAGCTTTCACTGAAACAGACCGACGATGGCAATCTCCTGATCGGCGGTGGGTGGCTTGCGCGGCTGCCCGCCAGAGATCAATTGCTTGCAAAGAATTACCGGGCCGATATCGATATGGTGGAACTGGCCAAAAACCTGCGCACCGCCGAGGAAGTGATGCCCCTGGCAGCACAGGTTGCTGTTCTGCGCTGCTGGACCGGGACCACGGCTCTGACTCCCGATCAATTACCCATCATCGGCGCCAGCAAATCAGCACCGGGGTTCTTTAGCGCCGTTGGCGGTTCGGGCTTTACCTACGGACCGACCTATGCCCGCTTGCTTTCTGAGCTGATCCTGAACGGTAAAAGCAGCTTTTCGCTGGACCCGTATTCACCCGACCGACCCGGTCTGCACGTAGCACAACAGGGTGTCGGTGCATAATGCCCGTCCGTGTTGACAGGGGGGTATCGAGACCCACACCGATCCGCATCACGATTGATGGTGTCGATTTCGAAACCTACGAGGGCGAGACAATCGCCTCAGCACTGCTTATCGCCGGCAACCTCCATTGCTACACAACGCCGACGGGGCGTCCGAGGACGATGTTCTGCAATATGGGGACCTGCTTTGAATGCCGGGTCGTGGTAGGCCAGGGTGAGGATCAAAGATGGGTTCTCGCCTGCAACACTCCCGTCGAACCCGACATGTGCATTGCCACCGGCACCTGTTTCCCAGGGCCGATGGCGCTTGATCAGCATGATTGACCTCGCGATCATAGGCTCCGGCCCTGCGGGTATGGCCGCTGCACTGGCAGCAAGTCACCATGGTCTACAGGTTTTGGTGATCGACGATCGACCCGACCCCGGCGGACAGATTTTCAGACAGCCGCCGAATAGCTATTCGGTAGCCGATTGGCTGACCCATCGGGTTTATCGGCCACTGCACCATCTGTGTGACCAATTCACCCAAGCCGGTCAACGCCTTGAGCGACGATCCAGAACCACCGTTCTTGGTCTGGCCCCGACCGACGCAGGCTGGGAGCTGTCCCTGATGACACCCGACGGCCTGGAGGTCTGCAGCGCGAGCCGTGTACTGATCGCCTCCGGCTGTTTTGACATGCCGGTTACCTTTGACGGTGCTCAAATGCCGGGAGTGATGGCAACGGGGGGACTACAGGCGTTTATCAAATCCCAGCAGATCGTCCCGGGGGAGCGGTTTTATTTCATTGGCACCCATCCGCTGCAACTACTGGTGGCGGATCAACTGCGCAAAGCCGGGGCAGATATTGCCGGCGTTGCCTTCGAACAGCCACTTTCCCAATTCCTCGCCGTTACCCGACACGCACTGACACTGTCGCGACAGCTGCCCAATGTCTCGTTACTCTTTCAATCCCTATTCGGTCTCATGAAGAGCGGCGTGAGCATTCGTTTTGGCAGGGAGTTGATTGCCGCGGCGGGTACCGAGCGATTGGAGCACGTTCTTGTAGCAACACCCGACAGGGATAAGACACCACAGGCCATCGATTGCGATCGCCTCGGACTCTGTTACGGTTTTTTAACAAACAATGACCTTGTCAGACTTGCGGGTGCCGACTGTACCTGGTCCTGGAAACGCGGCGGCTGGATAGCGACCCACGATGAAGACATGCGTTCTTCGCAGCCCGGCCTTTATGTGGCCGGTGAAGCCACAGGTGTTGATGGCGCCAATGTGGCTCGCCTCGAAGGTCAGCTGGCGGGACTGGGCGCTGCTTTGGACGCCGGTACCCTGGCGCAGGAAGCGTATTGCCGACTCACTGGTCAGCTCAGAAAAGAGCTGGAAAACCACCGACGGTTCGCCCGACTTCTGGCGGACATAGCCTATCCCGGTAACCGGCTTTCACGCCTTATGTCGGAGACTGCCTACCTGTGCAAATGTGAAGAGCTGACCGTAGACACCGTCCGTAAAGCCCTGGACACACACGGTGACATACAGGACCTCAGCGCGCTGAAACTAATGACTCGCTGCGGCATGGGCCATTGCCAGGGAAGGTATTGCCATTATCAGGCGCGGTGGCTGATGGCTGAGGAACGGGACAGAGACGAGTCAACACTCGGTGGTTTTACCGCGCGTTTTCCCATCAAACCCGTACGCCTCGGGGATCTGACAAAAACACCAGGCGACTGAGATCCCGACATACGCCAATCGACCGCTGACCCCCGCCGGGCATCCCTTAGGGCCGCGCTGAAACCTGTGCGTCACCTTCGGCCACCCAGGAGAAAAACTCCACGGTGTAACCACCGGGATCGGCAACCAGGAAACTCCTGATTGGATTGGCCCTGCTGTCAGCGATGTCTTTCAAAAAATCGACCTGGCCCTGCTCCAGCAACCGCTCGTACCAGGCGTCCACATCCCTGACAACAAGACTGAGCATCACTGAATTCTCGTCCCTAACATCATGAAAAGCACCGGGCCCTGCAGCGACCAGTCCAACTTGAGCGGTGTCACTTACCCTAAAAATAACCGCTGATTCAGATTCGTAGGTCTGCTCCAGGCCCAGCAACTGACCATAAAACCGCTTCGCACTCGAGAGCTCTGGGTAATAGAACATCACAATCGAGTCTTCGACATGGAAATCAGCGTGCGTCTGATCTGCGGCGGCCGGCATGGCCGAGGCGCCTAAAAAAACCATCGCCCCGATCAGAGAGCGGCATCCGTTCGACAGGATGTGTCTCGCCCATCGCAGCACAAAAGAAACAGCATGAATCACGCGATTGATCAACATAACGGCGACCTCTCTTCCCAGCCCTGCGCAGATTTCTGCGCGCCCGGTGAATCATACAGGGTGGCGGCTACCGATGCGCTTTTTTGAGCAGGTGGTAAAACACACCGACTGGTGCGACGCTCGATGCAGGCATGGCTGTTAGCCGCAGATCGTTTGACGCGAGCTTAGCCGTCTAATCGCCAATGGCCGTCAACCATAAAACTTGGCAGGGCAAGTGTCCGCCTAACCCTGTAAGACGCCGGAAATTGGGCTCGTTTACAGGCGGTCATAGGCTGATTCCAGCAATGTGGAGGCCTCCAGCTGCAAATACCCCAGATTGCGTATAAAGCAACAAATATCACCGAACTCTGCTATTGATACAATTGACTTTCGGGCCTTAAATGGTGGGAAGACAACAACACTTGGCGGTTATGTTCGGCCAAATTGCTTCATTTTCCCAGCAGTACTTCATCTTCCTGGAGGAAGGCCCATGAGAATTATTCGTAAACAGTCTCCCCACCGTCTGCTGCCACTGACAGTGGCCGTACTCGCAGCTAGCGCTGGCCCCGCCTGGGGACAGGATGGTGCTCGCCCACAGATAGAAGAGGTCGTAGTTACCGCCCAGCAACGTGAGCAAAATCTCCGGGATGTACCGATCGCGATTTCGACGTTTTCAACGGAAACCATCGAGCGTAACAAGTTTGACGATGTCGGCGACTACATCGTCCGCACACCAAATGCCAGCTTTACCAGCAATGGCGCTCGTTCACGGCGGAGCATCAGCATCCGCGGTGTTACAGACTTTCTACCGGGCAACCGCCCTCTGGCCGCAACGACCTTCGGCTTCTACGTCGACGGCTTTAATCTGGCAACCAGCAACATCAACCCACCCATCCTCGATGTCGAACGGATTGAGGTATTACGTGGACCGCAGGCAACCTTTTTCGGTGGTAACGCCATCGGTGGCGGCCTGAATATTACCTCCGTGCAACCCGACAGCACGGAATGGGGAGGCTCCGTTGTGTTGGACTACTCCAGCTTCGACACGAGGGACTTTGAGGGTATCGTGAACATCCCGATTGTTGAGGGCGTTCTGGCTGCGCGATTGAACGCGAAAGTGCTTCGCAGCGATGGCAACATTGAGAATATCAACCCGCTTGGCGGCGGAAACGACGCGGAATACGATTACTTCAAGGCTAACGTGCTGTGGACTCCAAACGAAGACCTGTCTGTCCTGATATCGATGATCGACGGCGATGAAACAGTAGGTATGCGTGAAGGTGTACCCTCAGGCGTCTTCTCCCCGTTCGCACAAAATGCCTTGTACGCCGGCTTCCCCGACCGCAACGGCGACGGCCTGGCGGACGCCGACCCTGATGGCGTTGGCTTTTATCCGCAGAACGACGACCGGGTCAACTTTAACTCGCCACAATCGGTGGGAACCGAAGTTCAGTACATTCTGGGCCGCGTGGACTACGATTTCTCTGATATGACCTTTACCAGTATTACAGGTTATATGGAGTCCGACTTCTTCCTGGCTGGTGACATCGACGGTGGTAGTCGCGATTTTTTCAATGAGTTCCGCAATATTCCTCGTGAGAGCCTGACTCAGGAATTTCGCCTGCAGAGCGCAGGGGACGGCAAGCTCACCTGGAGTGTTGGTTTTTACTACTCAGACGTCGAGGGATCTATCGATAACAAAACCTTCGTTGGTGACGAGGAGCCCTTTGGTATCCCCGCGGGTGGGCTGATCGACAGTGCCGAGGAAATCAATACGGCAGAGAGCATGGCCGTTTTCGGACAGCTGGACTATCAAATCACCGATAGTTTGAGCTTGTCTGTAGGAGGCCGCTATAGCCAGGAAGAGCTGACGTTCGACGGCTCTGGCTTCTCAGGTTCCGTCATTGAAGAGCTAACGGCAGAAGACGAGTTTAACGATTTCTCACCAAGATTTGCCTTTAATTACACCCTGACGGATGACGCAAGCGTGTACGGCACCATCTCAAAAGGCTTCAAATCGGGTGGCGTGCAGCAGAGCCCGATCCGCGATCTGCAGTCCTACGACCCCGAAGAGCTGTGGAACTACGAACTGGGTATCAAAGCGGACCTGATGGATCGACGCCTGCGAATAGCCGCCGCTGCGTTCTACATGGACTGGACGGACCTGCAGAGCTCTTTTCAGCAGTCAGGTGTGGATGACGAAGGCAACCTCGTGCTGTTCGGCGGTGTCGATAACGCAGAGCAGGCGCATTCACAGGGGCTTGAGTTCTCATTCACGGCACTGCCGACAGAAGGTCTGACCCTCAACGGATCCATTGGCTACCTAGAGGCGGAGTTTGATGAGTTCACGGCTTTCATCACCGGACAGAATCGCAATCTCGACAATGAGACTATTCCCAACTCCCCGGAGTGGACTGCCTCGTTCGACGCAGATTACCGGTTCCCCCTGACAGATGCGACCGAAGGCTTTGTTAGGGTCGAGTGGGCTTACCGGGACTCGATAGTATCGGATACGGAACAACTTATTCAGAACCGCGAAACTGGGCAGAGATACCCGTTTATTGTACCCAGCTATGATTTCTGGAACGTTCGGGCGGGAATCCAGACTGATAACTATACGATCACTGCCTACGCTGAAAACGCGTTTGACGATCAGTACTACACCAATGCCTACCGCAAGGCATTCATGGGTGGGCTGCATGTAGAGCCATCTCGCCAGGTGTTTGGTATCAGAGGTCGCTATCAGTTCTAGATAACCTCAGATGGCGGGGGTCAGTTGGTCCCGACCCCCGTCTTCCCTCACCGGGCAATACACAAATCAGGTTATTGGTCAGCTAACGTCCCTGGGCGACTGAGGTCCGTGGTATACCCTCAAGCCAGGCAACCGCACTAGTCCACTGACATAACACACTGATCGTCTGGAGTGCCCCTGGAAACCCGGGGAGATTCACAGCGCCCATCTGATTGATATTGCAATGCGGCAACACATTTATCGCGAACGCCCAGTTCAACGAGGCATTTGATCAAAGTGCTTACGGCGCAGCGGCTACCTCGCTCTGCCAATGGAGATTCGATATCCGTTTGGCAAAGTTTGACTCGATATTACAAGGGGCCACTCCATGACAATTAAGCGAACAAATCTGCGCATATTGGCACTGATGGTTGTCCTGGTGATGAGTATTAGTTCCTGCAACAAAGAGGCTCCGCCGGACGACGCACTCAAACTGGAAAAAATGCTGGACTCGGTCTATCAGCGTCGTGTGGCAGCCAACCCGGTTCTAGCATCCAGAGTGGGTGCCCCAGCGGCTGTCGCGCCCTGGTTCGATCTCTCACTTGCCGCCTGGGACCGAGAACACGAATGGACAACACAGGATCTGAAGACGTTGCGGTCGGAGGTAGACCTGGCCGCGTTGGATTCCGCTGCACGGGTGAATTACTTAGCCTTCGAAGCGGACCTATTATTGCGGCAGAAGCGTTACCGCTGGCGCTTTCACCTGAACCCCATCAATCAGATAGTCGGGCCCCATTTGACCATCGCGGGTACCTTGTTAAACAGTCATCCAGTCAATTCCAAGGCCAGCGCCCTTTATTACATCGAGCGTCTTCGAACGGTTCCGACTCCCCTGCGACAACTGGCCGAACACTTACAAGCCAGGCGAGATCGCGGCATCAATATACCCGCCGCTGTGGTTGAGCGTCTAATAGACGGAGCCGAGTCGATTATTGCCGGTGACATGAACGACAACCTCATCATGGCGGATTTTGAGGAGAAGCTCGCCGGATTGGAGCTTGGAAAAAAGGAAAAACAAGCCCTGCTCGAGGAGGCAAAGGCGGCCTACGAGAGCGGCTTTGTGCCTGGCTATGAGTCCATCATCGAAGCATTGGAGCTGGAACTTCTCACTGCGCATGAGGGTGGCGTGTGGGCCCTGCCAGACGGGGCGGAGTTTTACGAGTTCCTAATCGACCAGTATACGACCGCAGAGCTCAGTGCGGCAGAGATTCACGCGCTGGGTCTGTCGGAGGTCGCCAGAATTCAAGGTGAAATGGATGCGATACGCAAACGGGTAAAATTCACCGGTGACCTGAGTGCGTTCTTTACCCATCTAAAAACCGACCCTGCCTTTTACCTGCCAAATACGGATGAGGGGCGCAGAGATTACCTCGCTCTAGCGCAAGGCCTGGTTGAGAAGGCCGATGCAAAAATGCACCAGGTCCTTCCCTATCCGCTGCCCCATAAACTGCAGGTGAAGCGGATAGAAGCCTTTCGCGAAAAATCCGCACCGATCGGCTTTTATGAATCGGGCAGTGTGGAAAACGATTTCGTGGGCACCATCTATCTGGGAATGCACGACATGACCGCCCTGGGGACTTTTGACCTGCCCGCGCTTTTATTCCACGAGGGCCTCCCGGGGCACCATCTACAATCGTCGGTAATGCTGTCGCGAGATATCCCCCAGATACGCAAATATTATGTGTGGTGGACAAACACGGCTTTCACTGAGGGATGGGCACTGTATGCAGAGTCCTTGGCTGATGAGCTGGGGCTGTACGGGGACGACTATGCTCAATTCGGTCGACTCGCTGGCGAGTTGTGGCGCGCCTGCCGCCTGGTGGTCGACAGCGGGTTGCACCTGAAACAGTGGAAACGCTTGGAGGCTATCGAATATCTGAATGAAAACACAGCGAGCTCTGAGGAGAACAATGCCAGGGCGGTGGACCGGTATCTTGCTGTGCCGGGGCAGGCCACGGCATTCAAGATTGGCATGCAGGTCATTCTCGATCTTAGAGCCGAAGCTGAGCAGCAACTGGGGGAAGACTTTGATCTGGCACAATTCCATGCCGTATTGCTGGAAAATGGCCCCGTGTCGCTTACGCTATTGCGTAATAAGATTGAGTCCTGGGCGGGGTACTGACCGTGTTAATTACCCAAATCGGTGAAAGATAACCGCCAGCCTCCGATTGGCGGAGGTCAACAAGCCAGATTCGAGAAATGGCTCAGCTCTGGCGACTCGACTACAGCGATGAACGACCGCACGAAAGTCTGGGATATAGGCCACCCAGCAGTTATCGGCAAAAACCGGAAAACTTGAGTTCAGAGGTGTCTCACTAACGGGTGAGTGGACATGTATGGCGACGATCCATGAAAACGGCTTCGACCGATAGACCATCGGTAATCAGGCCGGATAGATCGCGGTCGCTCCGCACAACAAAGTAGAGGAGCAATGATCAGAGATTCTATGGGGAAAGGCTGTAGCATGGGGACGCGGTGAGTGCTTCTTTACGCTACAAGCCAATAAAAATGGTGGGCCGTGCTGGGTTCGAACCAGCGACCAATTGGTTAAAAGCCAACTGCTCTACCGACTGAGCTAACGGCCCGTTGCTAAATCGCGAGGCGCGTATCGTACCCAAGTGCCAGAAAACTGCAATACTTTTTAAGCATTTACCCGAGGAAACCATGCCACGCCCCTTTCATTTAGCCTTCCCCACATCTGATCTTGCGCGTACGCGGGACTTTTACGTCGAGGCGCTGGGTTGTGCCCTTGGACGACAAGACGCCTCCTGGATCGACCTCGACTTCTTCGGCCACCAGCTGGTTTTTCATGAATGCGGGGGCTTCGTGTTACCCAAATCAAGCAATCCCGTAGACCAGGCCCAGGTGCCCATACCCCATTTCGGCGTAATTCTTGAGCCGATGGCTTTTGATCGTCTGGCGGAACACCTTGAACACCGAGTGGCGTTTTTGATCGAACCCACGGTCCGTTTTGCCGGGACGGCGGGTGAGCAAAAAACGCTGTTTTTCCTGGACCCCGACGGCTACGCGCTCGAATTCAAGAGCTTCGCCGATGATCGCTTTATTTTTGAGCCCTTCAGCGATGAAGGTCAGCCGTAGCGGGTTGGATCCTCGACACCGGCCTCTCGAAAACCGGCTCTGCGCAGCCGACAGCTGTCGCAGCGACCACAGGCGAGGCCCTCGCCATCAGGCTGGTAGCAGGACACGGTCAACGCGTAATCGACACCGAGCTCAGTGCCCGCGCGAATGATGTCGCCCTTGGTCATATCGATAATCGGCGTACAAACCGCCAGAGGATGACCTTCAACGCCCGCTTTGGTGGCGACAGCCGCGAGCGAGCGGAACGCGTCAATAAACGCCGGTCGGCAATCGGGATACCCCGAATAATCCACGGCGTTAACACCGATATGAATTTCATCGGCGTCCAGGACCTCGGCCCAGCCCAGCGCAATGGAGAGAAACACCGTGTTACGCGCGGGTACGTAGGTGACGGGAATCCCCTCGGTGGGCGAGGTAGGCACCGCGATTGATGTATCCGTAAGTGCGGAACCACCGATTGTGGAGAGATCCAGCTGAACGACTTTGTGCACGGTACCCGGCACGCTGGATGCCACATGCGCCGCCGCCTTGAGTTCCGCACGATGACGCTGACCGTAATCAAAACTCAGCGCAAAGCACTGTCGGCCCGCAGCGGCCGCCATTGCCAGCACGGTAGCGGAATCAAGCCCTCCCGAGACCAGCACCACCGCTTTTTTACTGCTCATTGCTGTTTTAGTGTCCTGGCGCATCGTTCCACAACAGTTTATGCAGCTGTAGCTGTAACCGCGCCGCCAGCCGATCATCGAGCAACCACTGGGCCAACTCGGCGGGTTCGACTACGCCATAGGACGGAGAGAACAACACGTCGGACACCCGGGTCGGCAGCTTGAACTCATCGAGTTTAAACCGGGCCCACTCGTAATCGGTGCGACTGCAAACAACAAATTTGATCTGGTCATGGGGGGTTAATTGCTCAATATTTGACCAGTCATTGCGATGGCACTCGCCGGAGTCGGGGGTTTTCAGATCCAGCACACGGCTAACCCGGGTATCCGCTCCGGCTATCGGCATGGCGCCACTGGTCTCCAGCGAGACGTCGTAGCCACGATCACACAGCGCGGTTAACAGCGATAAACACTCGGGTTGTGCCAGCGGCTCTCCACCAGTGACGCAAACTCGAGTACAGGAGAAGCCTGCAACCCGCTCCAGGATGTCGTCGAGGGTGGTGAGTTCGCCGCCGGAGAACGCATAGGCGGTATCGCAATAAACACAGCGCAGGGGACAGCCCGTCAAACGAACAAATACCGTGGGCAGCCCTACAGTGCGGGCCTCACCCTGCAACGAGTGAAAAATCTCGGTGATACGCAATGTCGTCGCAACCGCCATACCTTTAACTTAGGCCAATCAGAAGTTTTGATCGAGAAAATCCTGGGCCAGCTGCGCCGCGGGATGCCCCTTCTGACCGTACTCGCGGATCGCCCGGTCGAGATACTCTTTCGAACGCTGACGATTGCCCTTGATGTAATGCACCCGGCCCAGCTTGTAGAGCGCATCGGGGATCTTCGGGTTATTGGGGTATTGGTCGAGCAGCAGCTTAAAGCTCTGCCGCGCCATCTCGGGTTCAGCGGGATCAACCACCAGATAGAGCTCCCCCAGCCAGTAGTGCGCATTGGGCGCGTACCGGCCAAAGGGATAGTCACCCAAAAAGGCCTTGAAAGCCGAAACCGCAGGTGCGAATCGACGTTGCTTCACCAATTCATAAGCACTCTGATAAGCGGCTTCTTCGGCTGGCGTCGCCTGGACATCACTCGCACCCGAGCCCGCCACCGGCGGCGAAACTGACGGGGCTGTGCGTCCCGCATCGGCCGCAGCCGGATTAAGCGGAGCGCCGCCGGAGAGCCCAGCCAGACGTCGATCAATATCGATGTAACGCTCGAGGCTTTGCTCCTGTAGTTGCTGAATCTGCTGCGACTGCTCCTCAACTAGCCCGTTCAGGCGACGGACCTCGGCCTGTAACTGCTGGATCTGGATAACCAGATCGCCTGCATTGTTAATCGCCCCGCCCCCGTCAGCCTGAGATTCAACGATGGGCTCCGCTGCCAGCGTCGTTCCCGAATAGGGACGAATGCCAACGGCGGTCGAGCTGGGGTTGGCAGCGCCAGGCATGGGTGATGACGGGGCTTGCTGCAACCGTTGGCGCTCAGCAGCCGCGCGCTCGGCCTCAACATCGATGTAATCCTGCGCCCCTGCCGGGAACGACATCGCATAGACGAAAAAGCCGGCGACAAGCGCCGGCTTTACCGGAAGGTTCCAATTCAAGTTGAAGGTCCTCTTACTTGAGTTCTACCCGACGATTTTCGCTCCAGTTCGCCTCACCAGAGCCAAAGGCGATCGGGTTCTCTTCCCCGTAGCTGATGGTCTCGATACGGTAGCTGGGCACCCCATTCGCCACCATGTAATCGCGCACGGCGTTGGCACGGCGCTCGCCCAGCGCGAGGTTGTATTCACGGGTTCCACGCTCATCGGTATGACCCTCGAGCCGGATGCTTTCATCGGAAACGAGCAGCAGGGCGATGTGGGCATCAATGGCCATGCGCGACGCGTCGTTGAGCTCAGAGCTGTCAAAGGCGAAATAAAACACACTACCGGCCGCCATTGCCGCGTCTTTAAGACGATCCTGCTCAGCCATGGCCGCGGCACGGGCCGCCTGCGCTTCGGCTTCGGCCGCCGCCTGTTGTGCGGCTGCTTCAGCAGCAGCGGCCTCGGCGGCGGCTGCCGCTTCCTGCTCTTTGGAGTCAGTGCCAGAACACGCCGCCAGAATCAGTGAAGCAAAAGATACAGCGACGAGTTTTCCAGCGTTTGAAACTGCTTTCATGGGATTCTTCCTATGGTTTTATTAATCAAAACAATACAGACGCCTAATGTAGCGTATGTCTACCTGGTTTGTTTAGGGCTTTAGAGGGTATTTTACCCCCCTAATCCCCGTTTAGCGATAAAAATAAGGCGACCAGGCCGGCTCCTGGACATGACCTCCATCCCTGGCGGGTAAACTGAAGCGAACACCCCCATCAACAGCGACGGCACCCAGAATGCCCTTGTCATCACGCTTGGTGGCATAAAGGACGATCGATCCGTTGGGCGCGATACTCGGACTTTCATCGAGGCTGGTTGAGGTCAATATGGTCAGCCGGCTGGTGACGAGGTCATGAACGGCAATGTGGTACTGACCGTTCTGCTGGTGCACCAGGGCTACATTGCGTCCGTCCTGAGCCACCCTTGCACGGGCATTGTAGCTCCCCTCAAAGGTGACACGGGTAATCTGGCCGCTGCTTAAGTCGTAACGGTAGATTTGGGGCCGGCCACCACGATCGGAGGTAAACAGCAGGGATCGGCCATCGGGCATCCAGGTCGGCTCGGTATCGATGGCGTAATGCCGGGTCAGTCGGCGTAACTTTTTACTGGCCAAATTCATCAGGTAGATATCGGGGCTGCCATCCTTGGAGAGCACCATTGCCATCGAGTTGCCATCGGGAGACCAGACAGGGGAATTGTTGAGGCCCTTAAAATTAGTCAGTTGCTCCCGAACGCCGGTACGCAGATTCTGCCGATAAATGGCGGGGCGGCTGGTCTCGAACGACACATAAGCCACTTCACTACCATCGGGGGACCACGATGGCGCCATAATAGGATCACGGCCTTCAAACAATACGATGGGCCTGGCGCCATCGGCATCTGAGAGTACGAGGCGATAAAAGTCCTTACCGTTCGGATTTCGCGTCACCGAGACATAAAGCAGGCGGGTGGCAAAGGCCCCGGGGATGCCCGTCAGCCGCTCATACACCGCATCGGCGATCTGGTGGGCCAGCATGCGAATTTCCTGAACCGAACCGGATACCGTCCCGGAATCAATCTCCAGCTGTCGGATCGCATCGAACAATTGGTATTCGATTCGCACCGGACCATCGCCGGACCTGGCGCCGGACACCCGACCGATCAGCACGTACTCACTGGATAAGGCGCGCCAGTCACGGAAATAAATATCGCTCGCCCGGTCGGGAAAACTCAGCATGTCGCGACGGCTGACCGGCGCGAACTGGCCGCTGCGCGCCAGATCTGAATCAATAATCCGCGCCACATCGTCGGGCGCCGTGCCCACCCCCTGCCAACCGAAAGGCACCACGGCGATAGGCGTGGGATTGTCGACCCCCTGGTTGATCTCAATTTGCAACTGGGCCGAGGCGCCAGCGCTTAATACCAGTGCCAACAAACCCACAAAAACGGCGAAACGACGCATCAGTACCTCAAGTCCTCTGGACGGAAAATCAATTGAAATCGACGAAAATCGCGTTCAAAGAGGTTGGGCTTTAGCTGCGCCACCTCTGGAAAACGACCGGCACGCTCCACCGCGCTGATCGCACTGCGATCGAAGGCGGTGTTACCACTGGATTGAAGCACACTTACACCCACAACATCACCCGTGGGCACCAGCTGAATCTCCAGCCTGGCCACCATACCGTTGCGGGCACTGGGAGGACGAGTCCAGCGGCTGACTACCGCCTGCTGGATAACCGCAGCCACAGTGTCGGTCATCGACGCGTTGGTCCCTGCCGCAGCAGTGGTCTCTCTATCGAGGACCGCATCCATCTCTGTCCGGGTTAACGCAGCCAACTCCGTTTCGGTAAATTCAGGCTTGGGTTCAGGAGTGGGTTCGGGTGGCTTCTGTTTTACTGTCGTGTCAGGGGGTGGCGCCTGCTTTTTAGGCTGAGGTTTCGGTTTCGGCGGTGTCTTCTTAGGCGCTGGCGCCTTCTTTTTCGGTGTCGCTTTGGGGGCAGGCGGCTGCTTTTTGGGGCGCAGCTGTTCCGCTGAAATAATGGTGGCCTGAATCGCTCTTGGCTTTGGAGTGGCGGCAATCACCGTCTTGGTCTCCGGCCAACGCAGGGTGAGAAAGGCAATCAGAACAGCGTGCAACAACACCGTCGCCGCCAGGGGAAAACCAATATAAAACGTCCGATCCATGGCCACCCTCAGGGCTCCACGGGGCTCTCGGTGACCAGCCCAACCGAGGGGGCACCCGCCTCCTGTAAGGCCGTCATAACCGTGACACGCGCCCGTACGCAACGGCCTCGTCACCCCAGACCAATACCGGTTTATCGGGGTTGCGTCGCAGTACTGCACCCACACGCTGGCGGATGGTGGCCAACTCCAGCGCCTGCTTGCCGTCGCCGCCAAGGTTGAGGAAGAGCGCGCCCGCAGCATCCACAGAAACAATAAGGGGTTCGCTGTCCTGGTTATCAACCGGCGCCGCATCGGCCTTGGGCAGGCTGACTTCCACGCCCTGCATGAGCATTGGTGCCGTCACCATGAAAATAATCAGCAGCACCAGCATGACGTCGATGTAAGGCACTACATTGATTTCCGCGACGGCTCGCCGTTTGCGCATGATGACTCAGCCCCGATTTCGCGAGCGAACCGCGTAGGATTGACGCTGCAAAATACCGGAGAACTCATCGACAAACGTGTCGTACCTATTGATCAGGCCATCGACCCTGGCGGCAAAACGGTTATACGCCAGCACCGCGGGAATAGCGGCAAACAGCCCCATGGCGGTGGCAATCAACGCCTCTGAAATGCCCGGAGCCACAGCGGCAAGGGTGGCCTGGGTAGCATTGGCCAGCCCTCGAAAGGAATGCATTATCCCCCAGACGGTGCCGAACAGCCCGATGTAGGGACTGGTGGAGCCCACCGAGGCAAGAAAGGGCAAATGCATCTCCAGACGATCACCCTCCCGTAAGGTGGCGACGCGCATCGCTCGCCGTGCACCCTCGAGCACCGCATCAGCATCGATGTCAGACTGCTGGGATAAACGGGAAAACTCCTTAAAACCAGCGCGGAAGATGCTCTCAATACCCGTTGGCGGTTGGCCATCGTTAACCGCCTGATTGCCCTCGCGATACAGCTCGGCCAGATCAACGCCAGACCAGAACTGTTCCTCGAAATCGAGCAGGGCATCATCGGTCCGGCGCAGCAGGATCATCCGCTGCACAATCATGTACCACGAAGTGACCGATGCCAGCACCAGCAGCAGCATGACCAGCTGCACCGTAATACTGGCCCCTAAAATCAACTCGATCAGACCGAGTTCTTCGTTCACAGGTTTCTCCCTTGTTAGTCGCTGTCGCCCACCGACACCGCCCTGTTAAGTGTCCGGCGCATTTCCGCCGGCATGCGCCGTGCTACACCTTCTTCCCTCGCCACCGTGGCGATGGTCACCGTGCCCTCGGCGAGCACGGCGTCGTCATCGCGGCGAACACTCTGGTTAAAAACGACTTTCGCAGCACCGGCACTCACTATCGACGCCGTCACCTGAAGGCAATCATCGAGCCGAGCCGACTGTTTATAGTCGACACTCACTCCTGTGACCACAAACATCAGGTCATCATCGAGCAAAGCCGCCTTGTCGTAACCCAACGTACGCATAAACTCGGTTCGCGCTCGTTCGAAGTATTTCAGATAGTTAACGTAGTAGACGATGCCGCCCGCATCGGTATCTTCAATGTAGACCCTGACCGGCAGGGAAAATTCCCCCGTCATTCCGCCTCCCCATCGAGGGGCTCCAGCGGCAGTGCAGCGGTGCCCGGGACCTCAGGAGGCCGCAAACCGAAGTGGGCATAGGCATTGCGGGTGACCATTCGGCCCCGCGGCGTTCGGATAATGTAACCCTGCTGTATCAAATAGGGTTCCAGCACATCTTCGAGGGTGCCTCGCTCCTCGGATAAGGCCGCGGCCAGACTGTCGATACCCACCGGCCCGCCGTCGAATTTTTCAATCAGCATCAACAACAAACGCCGATCGAGGTGATCGAGACCCAGCTGATCGACATTGAGCATATCGAGAGCACGGGCTGCCACGTCGGCGGTGATCGCTCCATCGGCCTTGACTTCGGCGTAGTCCCTGACGCGCCGGAGTAGTCGGTTGGCGATCCGGGGTGTGCCCCGGGCGCGACGTGCAATTTCCCGGGCGCCCTGTTCATCAAGAGAAATCGACAAAATGGTCCCCGACCGCAGAACAATACGCGTCAAATCATCGACCTCATAAAATTCGAGGCGCTGTACGATGCCAAAACGATCCCGAAGCGGCGACGTTAGCAAACCGGCCCGCGTCGTTGCACCCACCAGCGTGAAGGGCGGAAGGTCGAGCTTGATAGAGCGCGCCGCAGGCCCTTCACCAATCATAATATCGAGCTGGTAGTCCTCCATGGCGGGGTATAGCACCTCCTCCACATAGGGGCTAAGCCGGTGAATTTCATCGATGAAAAGCACGTCGCCCGGCTCAAGATTAGTCATCAATGCCGCAATATCACCGGCCTTCTCGAGTACGGGACCACTGGTGGTCTTCAGCGACACCCCCATTTCATGGGCGATAATGCTGGCCAGTGTGGTCTTACCCAGGCCGGGAGGGCCAAAAATCAGAGTGTGGTCCAATGGCTCCCCGCGCCCTTTCGCGGCGCTGAGGAAAATCTCCATCTGCTCCCGAACCACGCGCTGGCCGAGATAATCCGCGAGGGTCTTGGGTCGAATCGCCCGATCAACGGCCTCCTCGTTACTGCCCTCGGGGTTGGCCGCTATCAGCCGGTCTGTTTCTATCACCGCTGACTCCTCGGTGCTGCAGCCTGCAAAGCGCGACGAATAAGCTGTTCGCTGGATGCGCCTGAATCATCCACCGAAGCCACCAATCGACTGGCATCCGCCAGTTTATACCCCAGCGCCACCAATGCCTGCTCGGCTTCTTCACGGGCATCGTCCGGAGCCGGACCGGGGGCAACGCCAACCGTCGTCGCCATTTCCGGACTCAGTTCGCCCAGCCACTTACCCGCCTTATCCCGCATCTCCACAAGCAGGCGCTCAGCGGTTTTCTTGCCTACCCCGGGCAAGGCGACCAGCGACGCCACGTCATCACGCTGCAAACATCGGGAGAACTCCCGGGCGTCCATGCCCGACAGCAGGGTCAGCGCCAGACGCGGCCCTACCCCGCTGACCTTGATCAATTCGCGAAACAGGCGTCGATCCACCTCACTGACGAAACCGAACAGCTGCTGGGCATCCTCGCGCACCACAAAATGGGTCACCAGACTGACTTCGGTGCCAATATCCGGTAATTGAAAGAGCGTCGTCATGGGCACCTGTATCTCGTAGCCGACACCGCCCACATCGACAACAATCTCAGGGGGGTGTTTGGCGGCGAGAATCCCGCGGATACGACCAATCATCGGCGACCCTCGCGTAAACGTCGGCCCGCAGTGCGGGTCGCGGTGGTGCGCAACAGCGTGCTGCGTGTGTGGATATGACATAAGGCAGCAGCCAATGCATCGGCCGCATCCTCCGCCGGCGTCGCCGGGAGCTGCAGTAGCCGCGTCACCATATGCTGTACCTGTTGTTTATCGGCGCCACCGGTTCCCACAACGGCCTGCTTGATCTGGCGCGCCGAATACTCGTGCACCGCCATATCACGCTGGACACAAGCCACCATGGCAGCACCACGGGCCTGACCAAGCTTCAGTGCGGAACCCGCATTATGGGCCATGAAAACCTGCTCGATGGAGAGTTCGGTCGGCTGATATTCATCAATCAACTCGTTCAGCGAGGCAAACAAAACCCCCAGCCGGGTCGCCAATTCGGCCTCCACGGGTAACCGAATGACACCGCTGGTGACATAGGTCGAGCGGCCGGATACCAAACGAATGATTCCAAATCCGGTTTTTCGTGAGCCGGGATCAATCCCGAGTATGACTGTCATGGTCGCGCCGGTTGCATGGCCACATTCTGACGCAAAGAAGCCCTCACGTCATGCGCGCCGGTGATCACAACGCGTCCAGCACCTCGTCGGGGATATCAGCATTGGTATAGACGTTCTGAACGTCGTCGAGATCCTCGAGCATGTCAACCAGCCCGATCACGGTCTCAGCACCTGACACATCCACGGGCACCGTCGTGCTGGGAATCATCGTGACCTCGGCGTTGGCGGGCTCAAGACCGGACTCGACCAGCGCCGCCTTTACCGCGCCGACGTCTTCCCAGGGGGTGGTGACGTCGAAGGAACCATCGTCGTGGCCCTCAATATCCTCGGCACCGGCTTCCAGTGCCACCTCCATCAATTGCTCTTCGTCGACACCCGGTGCAAAGCTAATCGAACCCTTGCGCTCAAAAAGATACGCTACCGAGCCATCGGTGCCGAGATTGCCGCCCCTTTTGGAGAACGCGTGACGCACCTCGGCCACGGTCCGATTGCGATTGTCGGTCATCGCCTCAATGAGAACCGCAACTCCACCGGCGGCATAGCCCTCGTAGGTCAGCTCTTCCATGTTTTCGCTGTCGGTATTGCCGGCGCCCCGGTCAATCGCACGATCGATGGTATCCCGGGTCATATTGGCCCCGAGCGCCTTGTCCACCGCCGCGCGCAGCCGCGGGTTATCCTCCACCAGCGGACCGCCCTGCTTGGCGGAAACCACGAGTTCACGAATAAGCTTGGTAAACAGCTTCCCGCGCTTGGCATCCTGGGCCGATTTTCGGTGCTTGATATTCGCCCATTTACTGTGACCTGCCACGTATCCCTCCCTCAGGCGTTACTGTCGTCGGCCGGCTTCTTGTCAGACCCGCGCAAACGAATATTGAGTTCCTTGAGCTGCGCTGGAGAGACCTCTCCCGGCGCATCGGTCATCACGCAGTGAGCAGACTGGGTCTTGGGAAAAGCGATCACGTCGCGAATCGAATGGCCGCCCACCATCAGGGTAATCAGCCGGTCCAGACCAAAAGCCAGCCCGCCATGGGGTGGCGCTCCGTACTGCAGTGCCGACAGCAGGAAGCCGAACTTCTCCTCCGCCTCTTCCGGGCCAATCCCGAGCAGATCAAATACCGCCTGCTGCATGACCTGATCGTGGATACGGATACTGCCCCCGCCAATCTCACTGCCGTTCAGCACCATGTCGTAGGCTCTGGACAGGGCGTTGGCGGGATCCGCCTTGAGGGTTTCCACATCGCACGCCGGCGCGGTAAAGGGATGGTGCAGTGGGGTCAGATCACCGTCCGCGTCGTTTTCAAACATGGGGAAATCCACCACCCACAATGGTTTCCAGTCATCGCTCACACGACCGAGGTCCTCAGCGACCTTGATGCGCAGTGCACCCAGAGCTTCATTGACCACCCGGGCCTTGTCGGCACCAAAGAAGATGATATCGCCATCGGCGGCACCGAGCCGCTCAAGTAGCTGCTCTACCACGGCATCGGGCATGAACTTGAGGATGGGTGACTGCAGACCACTCACCCCTGCGGCGCGGTCGTTGACCTTGACCCAGGCCAGGCCGCGGGCACCATATATACTGACGAATTTGGTGTAGCCATCGATGTCCTTGCGACTCAGGGTGGCGCCACCCGGGACGCAAAGCGCTGCCACGCGACCCTCGGGGTCCTTTGCAGGACCGCTGAATACCTTGAAGTCGACCTCCTGCATCAGGTCTGAAATCGATACCAGCTCGAGATCGATACGCAGGTCAGGCTTGTCCGATCCGTACCGGTCCATGGCCTCGTGCCAGCTCATATGTGGAAAATCCGGGAGGGTGACGCCCAAGTGATCCTGGAACAGCGACTTGACCATGCGCTCGGTGATATCCATGACATCGCGCTCTTCGAGAAACGACGTCTCGATATCGATCTGGGTGAACTCTGGCTGTCGATCAGCCCTTAAGTCTTCATCGCGGAAGCATCGGGCAATCTGGTAGTAACGATCAAAACCCGCCACCATGAGCAACTGCTTGAACAATTGCGGTGATTGCGGCAGGGCAAAGAATTCACCGGGGTGTGTGCGGCTGGGCACCAGATAATCCCTGGCGCCTTCCGGTGTGGCCCGAGTCAGAATGGGGGTCTCTATGTCCAGAAAACCCTCCCCCTCGAGGAAGGCTCTCACGCCGTAGGTAATCTTGGACCGTGCGATGAGATTGGACTGCATCTCGGGGCGCCGAAGGTCCATATAGCGATACTTAAGCCGAACGTCTTCGCCGACACTGGTATGCGCATCCAGCTGAAACGGAGGGGTGACCGCCTCGTTAAGAATTTCAAGGGACTTCCCCAAAACCTCGATCGCACCTGTCGCCATGGCGGGATTCACGGTTTCCGGGCTACGAGCCCGAACGCGGCCAGTAATTTTCAGGACGTACTCGGGTCTTACCCGGTCAGCGCGCTCGAAATGCTCCTCGGTATCGGGGTCAAACACCACCTGGACGATGCCCTCACGATCCCGCATGTCGAGAAAGATGACCCCGCCGTGATCCCGACGGCGGTCAACCCAGCCGCATAGGGTGATGGTTTGGTCGATCAATGACTCATCGATAGAGCCGCAATAATGGGTGCGCATGGTTATCCGCTGTCCGTTCAGAATGGCTGTTGTTTCAGGAGGAGCTTTTCGCCGTCGCCGCGGCATCCGCCCCGGGCTTTTTGGCTGCACCTTCCGTCGAACCGGCCGACTTCTCGGCGGTATTGGTTTTGGCACCGTCTGCGCCTTTTTCACCGGCAAGATTTTTCTTGTTGCCGGTCTTAAAATCGGTTTCGTACCAACCGCCGCCTTTAAGCCTGAATACCGGGGCGCTGATCCGTTTCTTCAGGGCCTGCGCTCCGCATTCCGGACACTCGGTCAGCGCGGCGTCAGCAACTTTCTGGATGGCTTCCAGTGAATGGTGGCACTGGCCGCATTGATACTCATAAATAGGCACGGTCTGGGACTCCTCAAAACACCCATGGGGGCTTCTAGAAATGAGGCGCGTCAGGGTGAAAAACAAGGGGCCGGAGACTACCCCAAAGCCCGGGCCGAATAAAGTAGTAGTAATGTAAAGGGGCGGCGTCGCTAAACGGCGACTATTGTTGTGTTTACCGGTCTGGCGGCGGGATCTCGAAGTCGAAGAATCAGAAAATTTCGGGGACAGGAGGGATAGCAATGAGGCCAGACACCGACCTCAACGGCGGGGAACGAAGTACCGGGCCCTCTCTACACATACTTCTCTAAACGACTACGCGTAACTAGCGGGCCCGGCGAAAACCGACCTGAAGTGGCCGGTGATCTGCGATCAGGAGTTAGCGAACTCCTTCATTTTCTTCAGCGGCCGAATTTTAACCGCAGTGCTGGCGGGCTTGGCCTTGAACATGGTCTCCTCGCCGGTAAACGGGTTAATACCCTTGCGTGCTTTAACAGCAGGCTTGCGTACTGTGGTGACCTTCATCAGACCCGGCAATGTAAACTCGCCCACTGCGCGCTTCTTGATGCTGCCCTGGATCAGGCTTTCCAGCTCACCGAGAACATCACCGACCTGCTTTTTGTTCAGGCCCGTGCTCTCTGCAATCGACCCGACAATCTGGGTCTTAGTCATCTTTTCACGGATCGCCTTCACTTTTACTGGCGCCGCCGCTGCCTTCTTGGCGGGTGCTTTTTTGGCCGCTGCTTTTTTCTTGGCGGGTGCTTTCTTCGCTACTTTCTTTTTCGTTGCCATGCGCTATCTCACCTTGTTTGGGTTGCCCGAAGATTGTCAACCGTCGGAACGTGCCTAAACCACTGCCATTTCCGTACAGTTCGAGCGATTAAAAACCACTCAACACTATAAAACAAGGGTTTTTTGCCAGTTAACAACAAAAAATCGCTATTTTTATAGCTTTTCACGGTTCTTAAATCAAAGCGGCAAGGTTTCTGGCCGCCAGAGTGGAACGGCGATTAGAATAGAGCATTCCCATTTATGGAGCTCTCCATGCGCGCGTCTCAGTTTCCACTCTTCACTCTGAAAGAAACGCCTTCCGATGCTGAAATTATCAGCCACCAGCTGATGCTGCGGGCGGGAATGATTCGTCGCATTGCCGCAGGAATTTATACATGGATGCCACTCGGACTCAGAGTGTTGCGCCGGGTTGAAGCGGTGGTGCGGGAAGAAATGAATAACGCAGGGGCGCTCGAAATTACCATGCCAGTGGTGCAACCCGCGGAACTCTGGCAGGAGTCTGGCCGGTGGGAGCAGTATGGACCGGAGCTTGCCCGACTGCGGGATCGCCACGACCGGGAGTTCTGCCTGGGACCGACTCATGAGGAGGTGGTGTCAGCGCTCGCCCGCAGTGAGATCAAGAGTTACAAGCAATTACCCCTGAATCTTTACCAGATACAAACCAAGTTCAGGGACGAAGTGCGCCCTCGTTTCGGTGTTATGCGCTCCCGCGAATTCATCATGAAGGACGCCTACTCTTTCCACGTCGACCAGGCATCGCAGGAGGAAACCTACTGGCGCATGCACGACGCCTATAGCCGCATCTTCAATCGCCTGTCCCTCGCGTTCAGGCCGGTGGAAGCGGACACGGGGTCGATTGGTGGTAACCACTCCCATGAGTTCCACGTCCTCGCCGACTCGGGAGAAGATGCCATCGCCTTTTCTGACACCAGCAGCTACGCGGCGAATGTCGAACTCGCACCCACCATGCCCGCGGCAGAGCCGGTGGCTGATGCCAGTGAGGCACTGGAAAAAATCGCGACGCCCAATGTCACGACCATCGCACAACTGGTGGATGCCCATCACTTACCGATGGAGCAGACCGTCAAAACGCTGTTGGTTGCCGGCGAAGCCGAGGGGGAGTTGATTGCCCTGGTCGTACGGGGCGATCACCGGCTCAACGATATCAAGGCGGAGAAGATACCCGGTGTTGCGGAGCCACTATTGATGGCCGAGGAAGCAGTCGTCCGCGCCCGCGCAGGCGCCGGATTTGGCTCGCTAGGGCCGGTGGACCTCGACACCCGCATCATTGTGGATTACGCCGCCGCTGCGCTCGCCAGCTTCGCCTGTGGCGCGAATGAGGACGGCTTCCATCTGACAGGAGCTCATTGGAACCGCGATGTGGGTAACTTCGAAACCGCCGATCTGCGCGAAGTCGTTGCCGGTGATCCCAGCCCCTGCGGAGAGGGCAGCCTGGAAATCTGCCGGGGCATCGAGGTCGGCCATATTTTCCAGCTTGGCACCAAATACAGCGAAGCCATGGGGGCCGAAGTGCTCGATGAAAACGGCAAGAGTACCGCGATGGCGATGGGGTGTTATGGCATCGGGATCACACGGATTGTTGCCGCCGCGATCGAGCAGAATAACGACGACAACGGGATTATATGGCCCGTCAGTATGGCGCCCTTCACCGTCGCCCTGGTGCCGCTCAATATGGGTAAATCCCAAGCCGTCGCGGACGCCACGGAAGATCTCTACAGCGCGTGTGTCGAAGCGGGAATTGATGTCTTTATGGATGATCGGGATCAACGTCCCGGCGTCAAGTTTGCCGAGATGGAGCTCATAGCATCCCCGTTCGAGTCACCATTGGCGATCGCTCGCTCAAGAAAGGGTGGTGGAGATACAGCGCCCGTTCGGATAGTATTAGCAGTAACACCCCCCTGGCAGAAGCCCTAGTGACGATCAAGGACTTACTGGCCGACGGCTGAGCATGGTCAGCTTCGCTCTCAAACACGGCCTGCGACAGCGCCCGGGGACGCTGCTGCTGTTCTTTTTAGGCCAGTGGCTCCTCGGGCTTGCACAGGCGCAGCCAGAACCGATCGATGACCGCGCCGCCCTGCGCGAATTTCTGAGTCACACCATCCGCGATGCGAACAGCTTTGAGGATCGCTTTGACGCAGAAGTCTGGCTGCTTGATATGCAAAATCGCCTGACCCCCTTTATCGACACCCCCGAGGAGCGATTGGCGCTGCTTCGCGAGGTGCACCACGCGGCAACGCAAAGTGAATTGCCACCCGAGCTGGTCCTCGCGGTCATCGAAGTCGAGAGCAGCTTCGATCGATTTGCCATTTCACGGGTGGGCGCACAAGGCCTTATGCAGGTCATGCCCTTTTGGAAAAATGAAATTGGTCGCGATGACGATAACCTGACGCAAACCACCACTAATCTCAATTATGGCTGCCGAATCCTGCAATACTATCTGCAGCGGGAGTCGGGCAACCTGCGCCGGGCACTCGCCGCCTACAATGGCTCGCTGGGCAGTCATCGATACAGTGATAAGGTATACCGCGCCTGGGCGAATCGGTGGCGGACCCTGCCGCTGGATTGGTAGCGCCACTACTAACAACGAACCAAGACTCGACGGAGCAGAGTGAGGGGCAGTTTTTGGTCGATCTCAAAACACTGAATCGATGGAACGTTGATCTGGCCCGGGTCATTGAAACTCTGGGTACCGACGATTTCTTCCCGACGCTTTTTGAGGCGCTGCGGACTCAGGTGAAGCTGTCCTACCCCCAGGCCTGGCTATACCATCGTGATCTGCCACCACAGATTCTCAGTCATGACATTCCCAAGCGGGCAGTAAAACTGCAGATTGATCGCTACCTGGAGGGACCTTATCAGGAAGACCCCTTCTACCAGACTTCGATCGCGAGTCCGCGCAGCCATATCTACCGCCTGGGTACCCTGACCTCAGGCAAACTACCTGACTCGGGTTACTACCGCGACTACTATCAGGACACGGATACCGTCGACGAGGTCATGTTTCTGTCGCGCCTCGATGGCGGTAGCGTGACCAATCTCTGTGTGATGCGGCTCCCCCAGCAGGGGCCGTTCACCCAGGACGAATACGACCTGCTCTACGCACTCGCCGAGCCCGTTGCCGCAGTGATAAAGTCGCACTGTCTGCGCGATGATTTTGCGGTTCGCAACCTCCTTAAGCCGGGCATTGACCACCAGATTGACATCGCCTTCAGTTCTTTCGGTGCTTCTTACGTCAGCGGGAGAGAGCGGGAGGTGCTGGAGCTGATGCTACGCGGTTATGGCACCGCGACTTCCGCTGAGCGCCTGGGCATTTCAGTCGAAACCGTACGCCGACACCGCAAGTCCATTTACGGCAAGCTCGATGTAAATTCCCAGGCGGATCTGTTCTCACTATTTATCAATACCATGCCGTTTATCGGCCAGGCCGGAGGCGAGGACCCACTGAAAATCTACATGGGTTGAGCCCCGGCCGTGCCCCATTCAGGGCATTGTCCTGCGGCTCCCCCACGCCCAGAATAGGAAGGTTATTCTATCCCCGGTATTCGTCCTATGGACCGCGAAGTCGAATTGTTCCTCAAAGCCTACCCGGCGGTAACCATGGTCGAAGCACTGATCACGGACTGCAATGGCGTTGCCCGAGGCAAGTGGATACCCAAAACCAAGTTAAACACCGTAACCCGTAGCGGCCTGAAACTGCCGAAGTCGGCATTGGCACTGGATATCTGGGGTCGCGATGTCCCCGAACTGGCCTTTGAAAATGGCGATATGGACGGTTATTGCATGGCAGTGCCCGGCTCACTGACCCCGGTCCTTGGACCCAATGGGGTGAATCAGGCGCAGCTACTCATGACAATGACCGACGAAGAGCACGCCCCTTTTATGGGTGACCCTCGACAGGTTCTGAGTGGGGTCATCGATCGATTCAGACGCATGGGCCTGCGCCCTTGCGTCGCCGTTGAGCTCGAGTTCAGCCTGTTGCCAGACCCCGGTAAGGAAGGGCTGCTGAGCGATACTATGGCTTCAAAGCACGACGTGGGTGGGAATCTCTACGCCCTGAATGAGCTTGATCGCGTCGAGCCGATGCTCGATGCCCTGCGCGCGCTGTTTGAAGTACAGGGCCTTCCGTATGAAGGCATCATCAAGGAAGCCGCACCCAGCCAGTTTGAAATCAATATGGCCCACAGTGCTAAGACCATGCAGGTCGCCGACCATATTATTAAAATGCAGCGGGGAATACGGACGATAGCCAAGCGCTTTGGACTGATTGCATCATTTATGCCCAAGCCGATGGATAATGTCCCGGGTAATGGTATGCACGTCCATTGCAGCCTGCTCGACAAGCGAAACAACAATATTTTTAACGATGGCACCGATGCCGGAAGCCAGCACTTGCGCCACGCCGTTGGCGGTGCGTTGGACATGATGGCCGACAGCATGTTGGTGTTCGCGCCAAGCTACAACGCGTACCGCCGGTTCCAGCCGGGGAATCATGCGCCAACCTTTCCCGCCTGGGGTATGGATAATCGCACCACAGCCGTCCGTATCCCCGCCGGGCCACACCAGGCGAAACGCATTGAACACCGCGTCGCCGGCGCCGACGCCAACCCGTACCTGACACTCGCGGTAGTGCTCGCCGGCGTCCTGAAGGGCCTCGACAGTCAGAATGAGCCCCCCGAACCCATAGCGGGTAATGCCTACGACCAGCAGCCCGAGGGCGATACGCTGCCAACGCTGATGGGGGACGCCATCGACCGCTTCAGCAGCTCCGAGGCGATAGCCAACTTCCTAAGCCCTCAGTTTCAGCGGATCTACGCCCTCACCAAGCGTCAGGAACTGGCCGAATTCGGCAGTCGAGTCACCGAATTCGAGCTCAAAACTTACCTGGAAATCTGAACCCCCCCTACCTTCCCTGCGTATATGCTTGCCATACGCATTAAGGAGAGAATCATGGGCGATATCTACGACTTTTCCGCAACAACGGCCGATGGCAGCGACGTCAACCTGGCCGACTACCGGGGTAAGGTATTGCTGATCGTGAACACCGCCTCCAAGTGCGGCTTTACCCCGCAATATGAGGGGCTCGAGGCGCTACGAAGTGACTTTAGCGACCGGGGTTTCGAAATCCTCGCCTTCCCCTGTAATCAGTTTGGTAATCAGGAACCGGGTACCGAGGAAGAGATCGTCGAGTTCTGCAGCTTAAACTTCAGCACAACATTCCCACTGTTCGCCAAGATCGACGTCAACGGATCCGATGCCCATCCGCTCTACGAGCACCTGAAAGAACAGGCACCGGGCGTACTGGGTACCAAGTCGATCAAGTGGAATTTCACTAAATTCCTGGTCAATTCCAATGGCGAGGTCGTCAAGCGCTACGCATCAAAAGACAAGCCTGCATCGATCGCCAAGGACATCGAAGCCCTGCTCGAGGCCTAGTGTTCCCGGGTTTCGCGGAACAGGATATCGGGCCAACGCTCCTGCATCAGCGTTAAATTGACCCGGGTTGGCGCGAGATACGTCAGAAAGCCGCCACCGTCTTCGGACAGATTATCGGCGGCCTTTTTCCTGAATTCTTCGAGCTTTTTGGGGTCTTCGGCATCGATCCAGCGCGCGGTGTAGATATTGACCGGCTCGTAAATCGCCTCGACCTTGTATTCGTCCCGCAACCGATAGGCCACTACGTCGAACTGCAGTTGCCCCACGGCACCCACGATCAAATCGGTCGAACTGAGCGGAGAAAACACCTGCGTGGAACCCTCCTCTGAGAGCTGCTGAAGCCCCTTTTGCAGGGCCTTCATCTTCATGGGATCCTTGAGTCGGATCAAACGGAACAGCTCGGGGGCGAAATGGGGAATACCGGTGAACTGCAACTCCTCGCCGGTGGTAAAGGTATCACCGATCTGAATCGTACCGTGGTTGTGCAGTCCGATAATATCGCCGGACAACGCCTGCTCAACCAGCACTCGCTCGCCCGCTTTGAAGGTCACGGCATCCGCTATTTTTACATCTTTACCGATGCGGGTATGACGGATCTTCATTCCCTTTTCATAACGACCGGAACAGATCCGTAGGAACGCGATGCGATCGCGATGTTTGGGGTCCATATTTGCCTGGATTTTGAATACGAAACCACTGAACGGCGATTCGGTGGCGTCGACCTGTCGCGACTGGGTGGGCCTCGGTAAGGGTTGCGGTGCCCATTCGACAAAGTTATCCAGCATTTCGCGAACGCCGAAATTACCGAGGGCCGTCCCAAAGAACACCGGGGTCATTTTCCCGGACAAAAACGCTTCGAGATCAAACACATGGCTGGCACCGCGCACCAGCTCTATCTCATCACAAAAATCGTCGTAATCCTCCCCTAATAGCGCTTTGGCCTCATCGCTTTCAAGCCCCTGTATCCGCTCATCGGGCGGCAGACTACTACCCGATCCCGGCTGGAACAGATGCAGCGTATCGGTATACAGGTTGTAAACCCCCTTGAGAAAGCCCCCCATACCGATGGGCCAGTTGACCGGTGCCGCTTCGATACCGAGCACGGCTTCGATTTCGTCGAGCAGGTCAATGGGGTCACGGATATCGCGGTCAAGCTTGTTAACGAAGCCGATAATCGGTGTGTCGCGCAATCGGCATACATTCATCAGCTTTATGGTCCGGTCCTCCACACCTTTGGCACCGTCAATCACCATCAATGCGGAATCGACGGCGGTGAGGGTGCGGTAGGTGTCCTCGGAAAAGTCCTCGTGCCCCGGCGTATCGAGGAGATTGACAACCCGGTCCCGGTAGGGAAACTGCATCACGGAGGAGGTCACTGAAATGCCCCGCTCCTGCTCCAGGGACATCCAGTCAGAGGTGGCGTGAGGCCCCCGTTTGCCCTTGACGGAACCCGCCACCTGAATCGCACTACCCAAAAGCAGTAGCTTTTCAGTAATTGTCGTCTTGCCCGCATCGGGGTGCGAGATGATCGCGAACGTGCGACGACGACTGATTTCGTTGAGTAAATTCTGATCGGTCATTGAGAAGGTCTTTTGGTTGAATCGCTATTGCAGGATACGGCGCGGCAAAACCGCAGCGATCACGTACGTTGTCGGTCGACGCTTACCCGTTGGCCCTTACTCTTCAGAGTGACCCTGGGAATGCGAAAAACCGGCATCGATCAACGCCGTATTGTAAGTCGATAGCGCCCGACTCACCTAATCTGATCGCCGTTGCTGTGCCAGTGCCGGCTACAAAAACGGGTTAAATATACACAAGCGGTCGGAAATGGACGAATATCCGGGGCGTCTTGCTCTGCCTGCTGTTTCTACCTACCCTCACGGAGGGCGTCAGGAGCGGATAACCCTCAACCGGTGATTATTTTACTACTACTGCTACACGGACTGCTGTCGGTGCTTTTGCTGGGTGCACTTACCCACCAAAGCGCGTCGCTGCTGCGCAGGCGTCCGGAAAGCAATGATCGCTCAATCGAGCCAACAGCGGGCTTTATGGGTCATTACAGCGCTATCAATGGCCGACTCATGGTCACCGCGGTCGTGGTGTGCTACCTGATTACCTTCACGATAGGCGCTGTGCTGTACCCCACCTACCGACTCGATGTCCGCGTCGCCTTCGCCGAAATGCAACTACCGTGGGCCATCGCTCTGTTTGAAATCAAGGAGCACTGGGCTGCACTCGGGTTGGGCCTGCTGCCGTTTTACGTACAATCCTGGCGCAGCGCAGCAATGCGCCAACCCAAATTAGTCCTCACGCTCTGCCTCAGTGTGGTCGTCTGGTTCAACTTTATCGTCGGGCATGTGCTCAACAATTTCAGGGGGCTATAACCGGTGTCGCCGCGAATACCGCTGTTTTCTGCACTCTGGTGTATCGGTTATGCCATTGCCCTCGGCGTTGAGCGGCCATTGTTCTACTATTACCCGCTGGAGGGACAGTGGACCCTAACGCTGGCCACCGACGCCGCGGGCCCCGTTATGCCCTGGTACGGGCTGCTCGCCAGCGCCGCCTTGTTTGCCGTCCTATCGACCGTACTACTCGAGGGCTTTATCCGATTTCGGCAAACCCTCGCGCTCTCGAACGGACTATTGCTTTCGCTTGCGCTTATACCGGTAATTGCGATGGTCGCGACGGCCGCTTTGATGCTGTTTTACCTGCTGTAGAATCACGCCATGCTCGATCTCTTGTCACTGGCACCTGCAAAACGATCCGCCGCTCTCGGCTGTGTTCTGCTGGGCTGTTGCAGCGCTGCACCAAGTACGGGATACGCGCAAATCTACGGCGACTACCTCAGTTATGACCGCGACTCCCAGCAGCCCGCCAACGTTTATTTTGGCGCCGCAAAGAATGCGTCTGGTGGCTACGTGTACGGTGCGACGATCGTGGTGGCTACCGATTACCTCGATTTTGTCGCGGTAACCGATGCGGGGGGGCGATTTCGACTCGAGTTACCCACCGACATCACCCCGCAGCAAGTGGCGGCGCGCTGCTCCCATAGTGATTATCCGCAGTCAAAGGTATATCGCAGACTCCCCCGCGGCCGGGCGGTAACACCGGTGGAAATCACCTGCCGTCTACAGCGATGATCCGACACTCACGAGTCGCCGTGTTTGCGGTTGGGCTCCTGCTGTGCCCGACACTTTCCGCAGCAGAGTTTGTACCCTTACCCGAGGGCGAGGCGCCTTTTACAGCGTTGATTCAGGATACGGCAGCGTTTCAGAGTAGCGCGACCACGGGGGATGCTGCAGACACGCTGAGGCGGGATCAGCGAGCGATTACTCGGCGATGGTTGCAGGCGTTTGTCGAGAAGACGCCGCCTGACTTCCTCAGTTGGCCGACCGAAGCCGACCTTTTCGTCGATAAACCGGCGCTGCCTGGTGCCGAGAGAAGGTCGTTTCCCGGCCCGCCAGTCATCACCAATAGCGAACGTTTGGCGATCAGCCACGGAGGTACCGGCGGACCGCTGATTCACTTTATTCATTACAACCGGGCGCTCGCCGGCTACCTGCGCAAGGAGCAGCTTGACCAACCCAACGCCACAACAAACCGGCACCGCGAAGCAAGGCCGCTACCGTCATTACCCGCCGACGCCGTGGCCATTATGACCGCATGGTGGCCCATTGCCGGTGATCGGGATACACCCATACCCGTTTGGAACCCCGGGCAGCGGCATCGGTCTCAGGGCGCCAATAGTTATCTGAACTGGCCTGAGATCGCCCTGCTATCGGGGGACAACGAGGCGTCGCGTAACGCGGATCCGGTGGCCCAGTTTGCGGGTCGGCGCATTGACCCGAGCCGTCGTCTGCCACCCAATACGCTATATCGCACGCCGTTGAGTCGCCAACAGTCGCTGCAACTGATGCAAAGCCCCACGTTCGCAATGGCTGCGACTATTGCCCTGGGACGCCCGCTTCGGGAGGGAGATTACCTTGGGCTGGTGGGATTCCACTTTATGCACGCGGGGCTGGATGCAGGGATCTGGGGCACCTTTTGGTGGCAACCCGATCTCGACCGCAGTAACCACGGCGTACTGGAGGAACACACACCCTGGCGGCATTATCGCGGCGACCTGACCACCGACCCCATCTACCCTAGAGAACCCGATGGTGGTCCCAATATCTGCTTCAATCCGTGGTTCGACGCGGTGTTCACCGACTCCGGTGAGGGCAACGGACTGCGCGCTAATTGCATGAGCTGCCATCTGCGAGCAGGCTATCCGGCGCAAGGCGCGACCGAGGTGACCCGTGGTCGCCCCAACGCTCTGCCGACGTTACCGGGCCGGCTGGGAACACAGGGATTGTGGTCGATCGCCCACGGTCATCAGCGCTGGATCGCCGGGGAGACAAAACCCGTCGACAACCGCGATTCAGTCAGTCAGTAATTCAACCCGAATCAGTTCAGCGGCGTTTTTATTGGGCAGCCAAACGGTCACCTGCGGCGCCGATTCATCGAGGACCACCTTGCGCGCGTCGTAGTACACCGGCATCAGATAGGACACCACTTCGCCGGTCTCGGGTATTAACCGCAACAGTCGATCGGAGCCCGTGCTCGAAATCCAGATGTGGCCGTTGCGATCAGGGCGGGTAAAATACGGTGAGATATAGCGCGGGCTCAAGGGAAATTCTGTGATCTGATTGGTGGCCAGATCGAGCATGCCGACGCGATCGGCAAAAAACTCGGAAAACCAGAAGCGGTTATTGTCATCGCGATAACCCCGACGTGGGTAGGCATGGGGGGTCGGTGTGGGTATTCGCTCTACGGACCCATCGAGTCCTGCGCGAACAATCGCCGATGTTTCTGAGGCGGTACAGATAAAATCGCCGGCCTCATCCTGATCGAACATGTAGCAGTAATTGAGACGATCCGCGTGGGTCGGTGAGGTCGGCGACGGCAGACCAGCGAAAAGCGCAATGCCTTTACTCAACTCTCCGGTGGCGGTATTGAGGGCAAAGGCATGCTCGTAGCGCTCCTCGCCCTCGGGAGGCTGGGTGATACCCGATCCCCAGAGCATCACCTCGTCGTCACGCACGGGACCGAGAAAGGGATTTTTCCAAATGACCGGCAGGTCAAAAACCTGCCAACGCTCAAGCTCTGGATCGAAAGCGGCGTGCTTATTGCCCATGACCGCGGCCCACACCTTACCTTGAGGATCGACCTGGATATCCTGCACACCAACGATTCGATCAACGCCCTCGCCGGCAGCCGGGGGCAAAAAGTTGGGTGCTGGCCATTCCGAAAATTTACCGGTGGTAGGATTCAACTTACCGAGGTAATCCCAGCCGGTATTGCCGTACCACACATTACCCTGTGCATCGACGTCCAGATCGTGAACAACACTGGCCGGTCGCGGGATCGGGAACACAGTAACCACAGCGCGGGTACCCGCGCCGGCAGGCCGCGGTAGTGTTTGCAACGGATAGTCCCAGCCTGTTTTTTCACCCGCGAGATTGACCGTTGCCAGGTACTCCGAGATCGCCCGGGCATCGCGTCCGTACCAGGCGAGCCCTTCCAGGGGCTCGGGCTCTGCAACCCGCTGAATCCGAACCGATGAGGAGTGATCGGTCTCGTAGGTTTTCATCCGCTGGATGACCTTCATAAAACCGTCCGCATCATGGTTCGACCGGGCGATTCGCTCCAGGGAATGGCAAAACGCGCAATTGACCATATTGCGGGTGAGTAAATCCTTATCTGCTGTCGAACCGGGAAAACTGTTCAACCACTCCAGCGACGTCAATTGGGAGGCCAGCACCTCCGGATCGGTCACTGGTCTCACGGTAATGGTGAGCGAAGAGCCCTCCGCGGGAATGGCGACACGTCTGTTTTCCGGTTGGGCCCATTCGAAACCCGCCGCGCGAATCGAGAGTTCATAAGCACCTTCGCTCAGACGATCCGTTGGAAATACGAATTGACCATCGCTGTCAGTGCTGACCGAGACAGTCATACCACTGTCGGGTTCCGTGGCGCTGACCACCACACCCTCGAGGGGGTCTGCATCCGCGTTGATCACGGAGCCTGACAGGGAGGCCAACACCGGCACGCTGAAAAGTAACAGCATCAGTGCAGCCAAACCGCCGCTGGTCCTGACTCCTCGTTTGACTACCCGCTTCACCATGGAGCACCCCCTCTGCATTAAGAATCGACCGCACATTGCCCGTTACCGGGCGACTGCCGCGGCGACGCCGTCGGCCAGGGCGGTCAGAAGTGCCTCTCCGACGACGGGCAATGTCGGAATCTCGCTACCGATTTCCTGTCGCACCGACGTTACCGCCAGCCCCTGGTAGCCACAGGGATTGATACGCTGGAACGGCTCAAGGTCCATATCCACATTCAACGACACGCCATGGTAACTGCACCCTTTACTGACCTTTAACCCCAGTGCCGCAATCTTTGCACCGTTGACATAAACCCCGGGGGCTTTGGGGTCCGCCTCGGCCTTGATGCCGAAGCCCGCCAACAGATCGATAACCGATCCCTCGATCAGCGTGACAAGCTGCCGCACACCGATACCGGCACGGCGAATGTCGATAAGCAGGTAAACCACCCACTGGCCCGGTCCGTGATAAGTCACCTGGCCGCCGCGATCAATTTGGATAACGGGAATGTCACCCGGCGCCAAAATGTGCTCTTCCTTTCCGGAGATACCCTGGGTGAACACGGGTGGATGCTGCAGCAACCAGAGTTCATCCTCGGCATCCGCCTCCCGCGCTTTGGTGAACGCCTTCATCTGCTCAAAGACAGACGGATACTCGACGAGCCCCAGCCGGCGCAGCTTCACAGGACTAAATCACCATCGAAACCAGGCCCGTTGCCATCAAATCCTCATGCAGAGCCGATAACTGGTCACTACCGGTGGCCTCTATAACGATAGTGATGGAGACAAAGGTACCGGCTCGACTGGCCCTGACCTGCATGAGTGACTGGTCAAAATCATCGGCGTGACGGGTAAAAATCTCGATAATGGCTACTTCGAGCGCTTCCCCGGCGCGCCCCACCACCTTGATCGGGTAGGGACAGGGAAACTCTATCTTGGGCGGATCCTGAGGCGACATGATTACTTAAAAAGTCCGGTGAACCAGAGTGTCAATGCATCCCAGAGTCGCTTAAAAAATCCAGCTTCCGGCGCATCGGCCAGGGCAACCAGCGATTCACGACCCACAGCCTCGCCCGCGACTCGCACTTCGACCTCACCGATGACATCACCCCGAGACAGGGGCGCCTCAATCGGCTCATTAAAGGTCACGACCACTTCGGGCTGTGCACTGCCCCGGGGAATAGTCATTGCGCTGGATTCAAGAACCCCTCCTGCGACGGCATCATCAAGCCCTTTCCACAAACGGGTACTGGCCAATGCGACGTTGGCAACCACGGGCTGTACCGTTTCGTAGAAGCGGAAGCCATAATTCAGCAGAGAACGGGTTTCTGCCTTGCGCGAGCGGGTGCTGTTACTGCCCATGACCACCGATATCAAACGCATGCCATCCCGCTCTGCAGACGCCACCAGTCCGTAGCCCGCAACACTGGTGTAGCCGGTTTTCAGTCCGTCGACGGAAGGGTCGTCACGCAGCAAATGGTTGCGGTTGTACTGGGTGATGTCGTTGTAGGTGAAGGAAAGCTGTTTATAGACTTTATATCGCTCGGGATGGTCGCGAATAATCGCCGCCGCCAGTGTGGCAAGGTCTCTGGCTGAGGTCACGTGCGCAGAGTTGGGCAGTCCATGGCTGTTCACATAGTGGGTCGCCGTCATACCCAGAATCTCGGCGTAGCGGTTCATCATTCCCGCAAAGGCTTCTTCGGATCCCGCGATATGCTCTGCGATCGCCACAGTGGCGTCATTGCCTGAGGAGATCACGATGCCTTTTTCCAGCTCTCCTACCGTCACCGTCTTACCGGGCTCGATCCACATGAGTGACGATCCTCGAAAAGTGGGATTTTGTGACCACGCTGTGCGGCTGACCGGCACTTCGTCGGATAACGACAGCCGACCCGCGTCGATCTCCTCGGCGAGAATATAGGCCGTCATCATTTTGGTCAGGCTGGCGGGGGGAAGCACATCGTCGGCATTGTGCTCAACCAGCACCTCACCAGAATGGAAATCCATTAGCAGATAGCCGTCTGCGGCGATACTCGGTGGTGCCGGAACAACGGACGACGCCAAAACAGATGTGCTGAACATCATCAAAATTACAAATCGCAGCATTCTGACTCTCATTAACTGGATGTGGATGAATTATAGGTTGACTTGAGTTAGCGACAAAACGCGTACTCACGGTAACGGCTGACCCTCGGGAAAGCCCGCCGCGCGAAGCGCTGCCTGTGCCTGCGCCAGTGCAGCTGCATCACTGAATGGCCCGGCGCGAAGCCGATAGAGCCTACCATGAGGGCCATCCACAGGACTCAGCTGCACCGGTGTTTCAATCACTGTGGCAATGCCGCTGGCGAGCTTTTCTGCCGATGCCTTGTTCGAGTAGGCACCGATCTGCAGGTTACGGTAATCACCGTCCTCACTAAACCGTCGATCCTCCGCGCCTACCACCGACAGCGCCTCAACGATGACCGGCGCTGTGCCCTGGTTGGCGAATCCCAGCTTGACCGCAGCGCCATAGGAGAGATCGATGATTCGATTGTCGTGAAACGGTCCACGGTCGTTTACCCGGACGACCATGCTGCGGTTATTATCCAGGTTAGTGACGCGGGCATAGCTTGGTATGGGCAGGGTTTTATGTGCGGCCGTCGCCGCATACACATCGAAAATCTCGCCGTTGGACGTCCTGCGACCGTGGAATTTTGTGCCATACCAGGAGGCCGTACCCTTCTTGCGATAGCCCGCTGCGGAATCAAGCACGGTGTAAGTACGGCCATTCACAGTGTAAGGGCTGATATTCCCCGACAGCCGGATTGGATCGGGACGCACAACGGCGTCGGCCACCATCGCGGGATCGATCGGTGGCGGCGTACCATCACTGACGCCGTCATCCCCTGGCGGTGCGCCACCGCAGGCTGCCATCAACATCAGCAGTACTAGCGTGATTGACCTCACTGGGACCGCATCGCCTCGGCAATGGCTTCGCTCAGTTGCCAGACACTCAATGCATACATCGAACTGTGGTTGTACCGGGTGATGACGTAGAAATTATGCAATCCCATCCAGTACTCCGGTCCGTTCTTACCCTCAAGTTTCATCGCTGTGGCGGCGTCATCGACGAACACCTCACCGAGCGGCTCGAAGCCCATTTCAATAAGCTCGGATACGGTGAAACGAGGCTTCAACCCACCGCCAAACACCTCGGGGGACGCCTTATCACCGGAGGCGGGAACCACCACTTTTCGCCCTGCCCGCCAGCCGTGCTCGATAAAGTAGTTGGCCACACTGGCGATGGCGTCGGACGGGTTTTCCCAGATATCGATGACCTCATCACCGTCGTAATCCACGGCATACGCCCGGTAACTGCTCGGCATAAACTGACCGAAACCCATCGCTCCGGCATAGGAGCCTTTCAGCTGAAGCGGATCCTTACCTGATTCCCAGGCTAGAACCAGGAAATTTTCAAGCTCGGACGTAAAAAATTCGGACCGCTTGGGGTAGTCAAATGCCAATGTCGCCAGTGCATCGACCACACGATAACTCCCGGCAATACGGCCGTAGTAGGTTTCCACACCGATAATGGCCGTAATGATCTCCACCGGCACTCCGGTATCAGCGGCGACCGTCGACAACACATCGGCGTGTTGGGCGGCGAACTCCACCCCCGCGTCGATCCGCTTCTGCGTCATAAAAATATCGCGATATTCGTGCCAGGGTTTGGTTTTTTCAGCCGGGCGCGACATGGCATCGAGGATGCTTTGCTGGCGTGACGCCGCGGCGATGACAGACTCCGCCCACTCTCGATCCACACCCTCGGCAACCGCCGCATCCACCACAGCGACACCGGCGGGCTGGGAGGCATAGTCTCCAGCCAGCAACCGCTGCGAAGCACCACAGCCGAGCACAAACACCAGTGTGGCCGTCACGGTTAGTACCCGATAGTTCATCCTGACTCCTTTATCCTTCACTTACTGCCCAATACTCCAGTACGGTCATTGCACGGCTGTCATTGCACGGCTGTCATTGCACGGCTGTCATTGCACGATAATGCGCCGCTCGGTACTGATTGCCATCAGGACGCCAAAACCGAGCATCAGTGTTACCACCGACGTGCCGCCAAAACTGATTAGCGGCAGCGGCACACCCACCACCGGGAGTATGCCTGCAACCATACCCATATTGACGAATATATAGACGAAAAATGTGAGCGTAATGGCACCTGCCAGTAGCCGACCGAATGCACTCTGGGCATGCAGGCCAATCCAGAAGCCGCGCAATACCAGCAGCAGATAAACGCCGAGTAGTGCCAGTACGCCCTGCAGTCCAAACTCCTCCGCCAGCACCGCAATGATGAAGTCGGTCTGGCTTTCAGGCAGAAAATCGAGGTGGGATTGCGTGCCCTCAAGCCAGCCCTTTCCGTTCCATCCCCCGGAGCCAATGGCGGTTTTAGACTGGATGATGTTCCAGCCCGCACCCAGCTTATCGGACTCGGGGTCGAGCAGCGTCAGAATACGCTGCTTCTGATAATCCTTCAGCAGAAACAGCCAGGCCGGCCACGCGGAGGCGACAAAGAGCGCGACAGCGCCCCCGATGTAAAGCCAACTGATACCAGCCATAAAAATAACAAAAAGGCCACTGGCGGCGACCAGCAGTGAAGTGCCCAGATCGGGCTGGATCACAATCAGTCCAGCGGGCAATGCGACAAGCAGCAAAGATCCGATCAGAGGCAGGGGCCGAGGAGGAATCGTGTAGCGACTGAACCACCAGGCAATCATCAGTGGCATCGCCAACTTCATAATCTCTGAGGGCTGAAAACGGATAACAGATAGATCCAGCCAACGCTGCGCACCCTTGGCACCCACGCCGAAAAAGGGTACCGCCACCAATAGCATCAGGCCCATAGCATAGAATACCACCGCCCATCGCCGGTAGGTCTCGATACCGATCTGGGCCGCCGCCAACATGACAATAAAACCGATCACGAAATTACGCACCTGGCGCATTACGGTATCGACGTGCTCATTAGACGCGCTATAGAGCACCACCAGGCCACCGGCGACCAGCGCCAGCAGAGGGATTAGCAGGTAGGCATCAATGTGCAGGAATTGCAGCACGGTTTTACGTCGAGAAAAATCGCGCTCTGAGCCCGGTAGAGACCGCTCGTAATCAGCCATCGGCAATACCTCCGAACCAGGCGTCCATGACCTTTCGTGCGACCGGATAAGCGGCACTACTGCCACCTCCATTCTCAGCAAGCACTGCCACCACAATCTCGGGATCGTCCACCGGGGCAAAGGCAACGAATAAACCGTGGTTGCGATGTCGCTCTGCGATGGCATCCTCGTCGTAAACCGCGTCCTGCGCGATGCCGATGACCTGGGACGTCCCCGTTTTTCCGGCGATCGTGTAAGACGCGCCCTTGCCGATGGCTCGCGCCGTTCCACGGCGACTGTGCACCACATCCATCATGCCGGCGATCACCGCAGACCAGTCTTTCTCTGACGCCGTCAGCGGCTTTCGCAGCAGGAACCCCACGGGCTGGTTGTCGATTCGACGCACCAGCGACGGGACACGACTTGTCCCCCGATTGGCCAGTACCATGGTGGCCTGGGCCAGTTGCACCGGCGTCGCGAGCATATAGCCCTGACCAATCCCTGCACTCAGGGTTTCACCGGGATACCAGGGCTGCCCCAGATAACCCCGCTTCCATTCTCTATTGGGCAGTATGCCCGCCTTTTCACTGGTAATGTCGATTCCCGTTTTTTCACCAAATCCGTAAGGTTTGAGGGACTGTGCGAGTCGGTCAATACCCATACGCCGGGCGAGATCGTAGTAGTAGACGTCGCAGGATTCTGCGATCGCCATCTTGAGATCGACCTCGGGAGCGTGACCAGTGCCACGAATACGCAATATCCAGTCTCGATAGCGACGAGAATCTCCCGGAATCCGATACCAACCCGGGTCGGGTACGGTGCTCTCGGGGGTAACCAGTCCGAGTTTCAACCCGGCAAGCCCCAGCATGGGCTTTACCGTTGAGCCCGGCGGATATTGGCCCTGGACCGCGCGATTCAGAAGCGGCGTGTCGGGCGAATCGCGCAAAGCCGCATAATCGCGACTGCTGATGCCGTTCACGAATAAATTGCTGTCAAAGCCGGGGTTGGATACCAAGGCCAGAACACCGCCGGTTCGCGGGTCCATTGCCACGACGGCTCCACGCTGCTCTCCCAGCGCATCGTAGGCGGCGCGCTGTAAATCGAGATCGAGGTGCAGCCGCAGGATCGCACCGTCTTTTGGAGGTTGTTTGTCGAGCACGCGGAGAACGCGTCCGTGCGCGTTGGCCTCGACATTCTGGTAACCGACCTGACCGTGCAGGATTGCTTCATAGCGCCGCTCCAGACCGACCTTGCCAATATGGAGCGTGCCGCTGTAATTCGCCGCATCAATGCGAGCGGCTTCGCGCTCATTGATACGTCCGACATAACCCACGACATGACTGAGCAAGTCACCGTGCGGGTAATAGCGAGTCAATTGCGCCTCAATGGTCACCCCGGGCAGGTCATGGCGGTTGACCGCGATTATTGCCTGCTCGGTATCGGTCAACTGCAGCTTGAGCGGCACCGGTTCGTAGGGCCTGCGGCGATGTCGTCGCGATTCGAATCGCGCCAGGTCCTCAAGTTCAATAACGATTAATTCGCCGAGTCGATCGAGCAGTCGATCGATGTCATCGGCGCGCTCAATCACGATCGACAAACGATGCGAGGGCTTATTGGTCGCCAGCAGTCGACCCTTGCGATCCATAATCAGGCCACGGGTCGGTGGAATCGGCTCGAGCCGGACGCGGTTGCGATCGGATTCGGTGAGGAACTGCTCGTAGTTGGTGATCTGAAGCGAGTAATACCGGGCAACCAGCCCGACCATCAGGGCCGTCACCAACAACCCTGCCAGCAGCACCCGGCCGGTATTGATGCTTGATTCGCGGCCTGTGTCCCGCAGGGAATCGCGCTCACCGAGCATGCATCAGGCCCGGTGGTAGGGGTGTTGTGCGTTGATCGACCACGCTCGATACAACTGTTCTGCCAAAATCACCCTGACCAGTGGGTGCGGCAATGTGATGCGACCGAGAGACCATTGGGCAGTGGCGCTCTGCCCGAGTTCGGGATCGATACCGTCGGGGCCACCAATCACAATGGCCGCCGATTCACCGTTCAGCTGCCAACGGGCAATCTGTGCCGCTATGGCTTCGGTGGACACCAGGGTACCACCCACGTCGAGCACGACGAGATGCTCTCGCGGTTTAATCTGGCGACGGATCGCGTCGGCCTCGGCCGCCATCAAGCGCTGCGGCGCGTCGCCCTGCCGCTTGGCCGGTGGAATGCTGTGCCAGCTTACCTTGAAGTCGCGGGGCAACCGCTTCTGGTACTCATCGACCCCTGTATCGACCCACCGCGGCATCTTCGCACCTACTGCGAGGACGCGAATCGCCATCAGCCCGGTGCGGGGGCGGCTGCAGACCACAGCCGCTCCAGGTCGTAAAAGCCGCGTGTAGCGGGCTGCATAACATGGACCACAACATCGCCAAAATCGACCAGTACCCACTCCCCGGCATTCTGGCCCTCGACCCCAATGGGTCGGGCACCCTGCTCCTTGGCGGTAACAATGACGTTGTCCGCCAGCGACTTCACATGCCGCGATGATGTACCGCTGGCAATCACGAGGAAGTCCATCACCGAAGATACCGAGCGGACGTCTATGACCACAGGCTCAACCGCCTTGAGATCGTTGAGCGCTGACAATGCCAATGCTGATAGTTCGTCGCCGTGGGGGATGCTGTCTTCAGTCACGGCTTCCCCGGGGCTTTGGTAAATGAGTAGAGATCATGCATGGCAATATACTCGATAACGGGGTCCGGCAGTAGAAATCGAACATCGCTACCACTAGTTAGTCGCTCCCGAAGGTCGGTCGACGATACGGTCAAGGGCGGCTGCCGTATCATCGCAATACGGCCATGGGCACTGTTACGAAGCGTTCCGGCAGCGGCGTTGTGCGCCTCTAGCCAGGCACTGACACCGTCGGGAACCCCGCCGATACCGGTTGCCCGTTCAAGGATGGCGACGTTGGCCAGTGAGAGCAGGGTTTGCCAGCGGGACCAGCGATCGAGGCTGCACAGGGAATCGCTACCCATAATAAAGGTCAGCGACACGTGATCGCCCAACTCCGAACGCCATTCCCGCAACGTGTCAACGGTGTAGGACGGGCCTTCACGCCTGAGCTCCCTATCGTCCAATTCAAACCCCGGGACCCCACGAATGGCCAACTCAACCATCGCCGCGCGATGCCGGGGGGTGACCGTGGGTGCGTCTTTCAACGGCGGGGCAGCGGCCGGCAGCAGAACGAGACGCTCCAATCCCAGTCGCTCTCGGGCCTCAATCGCCCCGCGAAGATGGCCAATATGTATTGGGTTAAAGGTGCCGCCCAGAATGCCAATTGCGGTCGCCATTTAACTGCGCACGTGTCCCTCGCCAAAAACAACGTACTTCTGCGAGGTTAATCCCTCGAGGCCAACCGGTCCGCGAGCATGGAACTTATCCGTGGAAATGCCGATCTCGGCGCCCAGTCCGTATTCGAAGCCATCGGCGAAACGGGTCGATGCATTGACCATGACGGAACTGGAATCAACCTCGCGAAGAAAACGCATCGCGCGACCGTGGTGCTCGGTGACAATGCTCTCGGTGTGGCCCGATCCGTAGCGCGCAATGTGCTCCATGGCGTCTTCGAGATCGTCAACCACACGAATCGAGAGAATCGGAGCGAGATACTCGGTGCCCCAATCTTCTTCGGTAGCGTCGATGGCGATAGCAGGAGCAATCTTTCGGCTCCGGGGGCAACCCCTTAACTCCACTCCTCGCTGCTGCAGGGCATCGACCAATCCCGGGAGTAGCGACTGCATGCCCTGCGACACCAGGAGTGTTTCCATGGTATTGCAGGTGCCGTAGCGCTGGGTTTTAGCGTTCAGCGCAATGGCCGGCCATCGCGGGGTCGGCGCTGTCATCGATGTAGACGTGGCAAATACGTCAAGATGCTTGATGACCGGCACCCTGGCGTCGGCCGCGACGCGCTCGATCAGCCCCTTGCCCCCACGGGGTATGATCACATCCACCGCCTCGGGGGCGGCAATTAATGCGCCGACGACGGCCCGGTCGGTGACCTGAACCACCTGCACCGCCGACTTATCAAGCCCAGCCTGCTCAAGACCGCTCTCTATCAGCGCGCCGAGAAACCGATTGCTGTCGATCGCCTCGGAACCGCCGCGCAAAATCACCGCATTGCCCGACTTGAGGCACAGGCTCGCGGCCTCAACCGTTACATTCGGACGCGACTCATAAATCATCCCGACCACCCCAAGCGGCACCCGCATTTTGCCCACGCGGATTCCAGAATCCATGGTACGCACGTCATCCATGGCGCCCACCGGATCGGCCAATGACGCCACCTGTTCCAGGCTGAGCAGCAAGTCGTCGATACGCGCCGGCGTCAATTCGAGTCGGTCCAGTAACGCCGGGTCAAGGCCCGTGCTTCTGCCGCGCTCGAGATCCTTTTGATTGGCTTCCAGCAAGCCTGTGCGGTGATCTGATATCGCCGCGCCAATGGCAGCCAACGCCTGGTTGCGCACTGCCACAGGCGCCGCCGCCAGTTGCCGCGCTGCGACTCTCGCATTGTTTCCAAGTTCGGCGACCAGGGTTTTCGGGTCCATTTTCAGTCCTCTTTTCCAGCGCGCAGTATAAGGGGTGCCGCCCGCGATGTAAGGCGCCGGAGTACCTTTATGGAGTGCGTCGTGTGCAGGGCCCGACGCGGCACGATGGGGGCTGGTTTACCGCGCCATAAATTTTGTTGACAATCATTCTCAATCGCATTAACTTTAATCGCATGTACGTATGCGTCTGCAAAAAGGTGTCGGATCGAGCGATCGCAAAAGCGGTTGCCGGTGGCGCGCGGTCGTTCCGTGAAGTGCGCGACGAGCTGGGCGTATCCACCCAGTGTGGCAAGTGCACTTCACTCGCCCGAGAAGTGGTTTCCGACTGCATCGAAGCCAGCGAAAAGAGCAACAACTTCTACGATGCCGGCGGCTTCGCCACCGCCTGAGTGCAGTCAATAATCACTCTGATTATCATTATTTTTTCTTAAATTTCAGAAACTTACGCAGACGATCAGTTGCAGCACGCGCGCGACAGTCGTTACACTGCGGTCTTAATACACCGGAGGCACAACCGTGAAAGGCGACGCAAAAGTAATCGAGTATTTGAATAAAGTTCTGGGCAATGAGCTCGTGGCCATCAATCAGTATTTCCTGCACGCGAAGATGTACAAGGACTGGGGCCTGACCGAACTCGGCGAGCACGAGTACCACGAATCCATCGATGAGATGAAGCACGCCGATGAGCTGACCGAACGCATTCTTTTTCTTGAGGGTCTGCCAAATTTGCAGGACCTGGGTAAATTACTGATTGGTGAGACGCCCCGTGAAATGCTCGAATGCGATCTTAAGCTGGAGCATATCGCCCACGTCGACCTGAAAGAAGGCATTGCTCATTGCGAGACAGTGGGTGACTTCGTCTCCCGGGACTTGCTGCTGAGGATTCTCGACGCCGAAGAAGAGCACATCGACTGGCTCGAGACCCAGATATCACTCATGGATCGTGTCGGAGAGCAGAATTATCTCCAGACCGCCATGAAGACCGTCAAGCCTGACGAATAATGGGCAGTTGGTGAAATAAAAAAAGGCGGGAATTCCCGCCTTTTTTGCGTCTGGCGGATGCCAGACTTCAGCGGGCTGTTACTCGGACTCCGGCGCCCCCGCCACTACTTCACTGAGCTCGCCGGCTTCGTGCATCTCACAAACGATGTCACAACCGCCCACCAATTCGCCATCAACCCATAATTGGGGAAACGTGGGCCAGTTGCCGTACTGGGGAAGATTGGCGCGAATTTCCGGATTCGATAGCACGTCGACATAGGCAAACCGCTCACCGCACGCCATCAGCGCCTGCACCGTTCTCGCCGAAAAGCCACATTGGGGCTGATTGGGCGAACCCTTCATGTACAGAATCACACGGTTATTGCTGATCTGATCCTTGATAGTCTCTATAACGTCCATAACGCTTCCTCAACAAAAATGTTCAATGTCCTAGTGTAATAGGTTGTGGTGCCAAGGTGTTAATTCAAGCGGCGGGTGTTTCGCGGGCACCGCTTAATCGGTATGCTTCAGCGCTCTTTTTTCTAAGGTTTGGTTTTCTTCATGACCACCTACGCATCCCGCATCATGCCTACTTACGGTCGCCTGCCCGTGTCCTTCAGCCGCGGCGCAGGCGAGCTCCTGTTCGATGGCGACGATCGACCCTATATCGATGGTGTCAGCGGCATCGCCGTGACCAACCTCGGCCATTGCCACCCCGCCGTCACCAAGGCGATCACAGCCCAGGCTGGTGCGCTGGTGCATACCTCCAATCTTTACCGCATTGATACGCAGGAAGCACTGGCCGCAACGCTCACCGATGCGACCGGTATGGATAACGTGTTTTTCTGCAACTCGGGTGCGGAAGGTAACGAGACAGCGATCAAGCTCGCGCGCCAGTACGGCGCACAAAAAGGCATCGAGCACCCCGGTATCGTGGTGCTCGAGGCGGCATTCCACGGTCGCACCATGGCCGCCCTTTCAGCGACCGGGAATGAAAAGCTGCAGCTAGGTTTTGGCCCAATGCTCGAGGGCTTCTATCGGGTGGCGAGAGACGACATCGAGGCCATATCAAGGCTGGCTGAAGCGCACGCCAATATTGTTGCCGTACTCGTGGAACCGATTCAGGGAGAAGGCGGCGTATATCCGCTCCCCGTTGAGTACCTGAAGCAGCTTCGGGCAATTTGCGACCAACACCAGTGGCTGCTGATGTTTGACGAAGTCCAGTGCGGCAACGGGCGTTGTGGCAGCCTTTACGCGTTCCAGCGCATCGGTGTTACCCCCGACGTCCTGGTCACAGCGAAAGGCCTCGGTAACGGTGTTCCCATTGGGGCCTGCATGGCGCGGGGCGACGCCGCCGAGGTCATGGCACCCGGCCATCATGGCACCACCTACGGCGGCAATCCGCTGGCGTGCAGCGCGGCTCAGGCCGTCGTCGATACCCTCATCGGCGAGCAGCTTTGGGATCGGGCAGACCCGATTCGGGCCGCCGTGCTTGAAGGGTTTCGGGAACGACTCGCCGAACCCGGTTGGGTCAGGGAGGTACGGGGTACGGGACTGATGATCGGTATTGAACTGACCCTTCCCTGTGACGGGCTTGTTCAGTGCGGCCTCGATCAGGGGGTTTTACTCAATGTGACTGCAGGCCGTACGGTACGCCTGCTGCCACCATTGGTCATGTCCGATGAAAACGCCCGGGTCCTCGGCGGTGGTGTTGCAGAGGCTATCGGCGCAATGATGGCCCGACAAACGCAAACAAAAGGAGCGTGAACCATGGCTCAGCCCCGGCATTTCCTGACGCTAGATGATATCAATGCGGACGAGTTTCGTTCGATTATCGCTCGCGCAACGGAACTTAAACGTTTGCAGCGCGAGGGTATCAGTCACGCGCGCTATCCGGGCAAAGTGCTGGCAATGATTTTTGCCAAGGCCTCCACCCGAACCCGGGTCTCCTTCGAGGCCGGAATGACGCAACTCGGCGGCAGCGCCATGTTCCTGTCCGCCGCCGATACGCAACTGGGTCGCGGCGAGCCTGTTGAGGACACGGCGCGGGTTATCTCTTCGATGGTTGACGCTGTCATGATTCGCACCTTCGAACACAGCACGGTGGAACGCTTCGCCCGCATGAGCAGCGTCCCGGTCATCAACGGGCTGACCAATGATTTTCACCCCTGCCAACTGCTGGCCGACATGCAAACCTGGTTTGAGCATCGCGGTGATATCGCCGGCCGCAGGGTGTGTTGGCTGGGTGACGGCAACAACATGTGCCAGTCCTACATCAACGCCGCGAGATTACTGGACTTTGAACTGGTCATTGCCTGCCCCGAGGGCTACGAACCCGACGCTGATCTGGTCGCAAAGAATGCCGAGCGCGTCCGGATCGAACACGATGCCGATGCTGCAGTTGAGGGTGTCGACCTGCTGGTGACCGATGTCTGGGCATCGATGGGTCAGGAGGAAGAGCAGAAAATCAGGGAGGCGGCAATGGCCCCCTTCCAGTTGTCGCGCGGCCTGCTCGCCCGGGCGGCAAAAGATGCGCTTTACCTGCATTGCCTGCCGGCCCATCGGGGTGAAGAAATTACCGCCGAGCTTATGGACGCCCCCGACTCGGTCATCTGGGATGAGGCCGAAAACAGGCTGCATGCGCAGAAAGCGCTGCTCGAATTCCTGCTGGGCTAGCACCGGCCGGGAAGTCGACCAATAACCAAAGTCGCTAAAACAGATTATGGTTATAAAAAAATAATCCACCTCGCTCGATACCCGCGATTCGCCTTGTCCCCAGACTGATTTGTTGCATTTACTGATCTGGCAAGTTAGCGAGCACTAGCTCGTCGTGTTGCGAACATGTTTTCCACAAAATAACCCCGCTCCAATACCCTTGCATTGGCATCGCGACCCGCCTATCTTGGGGTTTCTCGGACAAGAAACCCCAACATATGGGGTTTCGTCGACGAGTCACCCCAACAATAAACCCAGCGATGCCCAGGCCAGGCACGAAGGTGGAGACGTAATGCAACCAGGGACCGACTTACCAGCAACCGCCCCAACCCGTTCCAACCCTATTCCTACTACCAGCAACCCCGGCGCCAGCCCACTGGCAGCCACAGCGCCCGGTCAGCTTAGAGTCATCAAACGAAATGGAACCGTCGTCGCGTTTGAAGACAGCAAAGTTTCAGTGGCGATCACCAAAGCATTTCTGGCCGTAGAGGGCGGAACAGCGGCGGCCAGCTCTCGTATTCATGAAACCGTAGCAAAACTGACCGAGCAGGTCGTTGCCACCTTCAAGCGGCGGATGCCCTCGGGGGGCACCATCCATATCGAAGATATTCAGGATCAGGTTGAGCTGGCCCTGATGCGAGCCGGCGAGCACAAGATAGCGCGTGATTATGTGATCTATCGTGAAGCGCGGGCACAGGAGCGCGCCGCCAAGGCCGCACTGTCCCCCGAGTCGCAGCAGGCCGCAGAACGGATCAACGTGGTACAGGCTGACGGCAGTCGCAGCCCGCTGGATATTGAGCGGGTAAGAACCATTGTGGCGGAAGCCTGTGAGGGGCTGGCTGACGTCAGCGAAGCCGCAATCATCGATGAAGCGTTGCGTAACCTCTACGATGGTGTCGCCGCAGAAGAGGTCAGCACGGCGCTGGTGATTACCGCCAGAACCCTGATCGAACAGGAACCCAATTACAGTTACGCCGCTGCCCGGTTACTACTCGATAACCTTCGCGCTGAAGGCCTCAGTTTCATGGGCGTCGCCGAATTGGCGACCCAGCAGGATATGACAATCCACTACCCCGCCGCACTAAAGGCCTTTATCAAGCGCGGCATTGAGCTTGAACTGCTGGCACCCGACCTGCAGGACTTCGATCTTGAAGAGCTTGGCTCCGCTCTGCTCCCCGAGCGTGACCTGCAGTTTTCCTACCTGGGGCTGCAGACCCTGTACGACCGCTACTTTATCCACAGCGACAACACGCGCTTTGAACTACCCCAAATCTTCTTTATGCGCGTAGCCATGGGTCTGGCGGCTCGCGAAGAAGCCAAGAACGCGCGCGCGATCGAGTTTTATCGCCTGCTGTCCTCGTTTGACTACATGAGCTCGACACCCACATTGTTCAATGCAGGGACGCTGCGGCCGCAGCTGTCGTCGTGCTACCTGACCACGGTTCCCGATGACCTGTTCGGTATCTACGGCGCGATCCAGGACAACGCCATGTTGTCCAAATTTGCCGGTGGTCTGGGCAATGACTGGACCCCGGTGCGAGCGCTGGGCGCTTACATCAAGGGCACCAACGGCAAAAGCCAGGGCATTGTCCCCTTCCTGAAAGTGGTCAACGACACCGCCGTTGCGGTGAATCAGGGCGGCAAGCGAAAAGGCGCGGTCTGCGCCTACCTTGAAACCTGGCATATGGATATCGAAGAGTTTCTTGAACTGCGCAAGAACACCGGCGATGACCGTCGCCGTACCCACGACATGAACACGGCCAACTGGATTCCCGACCTGTTCATGAAGCGTGTCTTCGACGATGGTGACTGGACCCTGTTTTCACCCAACGACGTACCTGACTTGCACGACCTTTACGGCAAGGCGTTTGAAGAGCGGTACCAGCAGTACGAGGCGATGGCGGCGTCCGGCGAACTCAAGCTGCATAAAACCCTCAAGGCGCAGAGTCTGTGGCGCAAGATGCTGGGAATGATTTTTGAAACCGGCCATCCCTGGATGACGTTCAAGGATCCCTGCAACCTGCGATCACCCCAGCAACACTGCGGCGTGGTGCATTCCTCAAACCTGTGCACCGAGATCACACTGAACACCAGTGCGGATGAAATCGCGGTATGCAATCTGGGTTCCGTCAACCTGCCGCAGCATATAGAAAATGGCGTACTCAATCTGGATAAGTTGCGCAGCACTATTCGTACCGCCATTCGAATGCTCGATAACGTCATCGATATCAACTATTACTCGGTACCGCAGGCAGAGCAGTCCAACTTTAGACATCGACCTATTGGTATGGGTGTCATGGGCTTCCAGGATGCGCTCTACAAACTCGATGTCGCCTACGGGTCCGACCAGGCGGTGAGCTTTGCCGACCAGTCCATGGAGGCCATCAGCTACTACGCGATTGAAGCGTCGAGCGAGCTCGCAGAGGAACGCGGCAGCTACTCGTCCTATGAAGGCTCACTGTGGAGCCAGGGCATTTTCCCTCACGATTCGCTGGATCTGCTCATCCAGCACCGCGGTGAAGACTACATTCAGGTCAATCGTGACCAATCCATGGACTGGGCACCGCTCAAAGCCAAGGTAGCCGCCAACGGGATGCGCAATTCCAACGTGATGGCGATCGCACCCACTGCGACCATCGCCAACATCACCGGGGTCTCACAGTCGATCGAGCCGACCTATCAAAACCTGTACGTGAAATCCAACCTCTCTGGGGAGTTCACGGTAGTTAACCCCTATCTGGTCAAGGATCTGAAGGCTCGCGGGTTGTGGGATAAGGTCATGGTCAATGACCTTAAGTACTACGACGGTAGTGTCCAGGCCATCGACCGGATACCCGACGATCTCAAGGCAAAATACGCAACCGCCTTTGAGGTTGAGCCCCGTTGGCTCGTCGACAGCGCCAGTCGTCGGCAGAAGTGGATAGACCAGGCACAGTCCCTCAATCTTTACATCAATAACGCCAGCGGCAAGAAGCTCGATGTGACCTACCGTATGGCCTGGTTTAACGGATTGAAGACGACCTATTACCTGCGCTCGTTGGCGGCGACCGGGACAGAGAAATCCACCGTCGAAAGTGGCAAGCTCAACGCGGTATCCAGCGGCTCGGCAACGCCCCAACCCGCTCCGGTTCCCCAGGCATGCTCCCTGGACGACCCCGACTGCGAAGCCTGTCAGTAAGTAAGCACAACAAGAGGAATGAATTATGTTGAATTGGGATGACTACCACGAAGAAGACGGCGGCAATAACGCAGCTGATATCGCCCCCGCTGTGGTTGAAAAAACCCTGGATACAATAACGCAGGCCGAGGCTATCGATGATGGTGCGGCGTCTGTGTCCACCGCGACCCCTGAAGCTCAAGACCCCATGGCTTCCGAAGCGATCCGGAAGGCGGCAGAGGCTGTCGCCAGCCTCGACGTTGCTCCCGGTCTCGAGGAGCTGGAGATGGGTGCGCAGCGCGTCTCCGTGGACGAAAAAGCAATGATCAATTGTCGCGCCGACCTCAACCAGCTGGTGCCCTTCAAGTACGACTGGGCGTGGCAGAAGTACATTGATGGTTGCGCCAATCACTGGATGCCGCAGGAAGTGAACATGACGGCCGATGTGGCCACCTGGAAGAGCAGTGATGGGCTCACCGAGGACGAACGTCGCATCGTACTCCGCTCGCTGGGCTACTTCTCGACCGCAGATTCGCTGGTGGCCAACAATTTGGTACTGGGTATTTACCGCCTGATCACCAACCCCGAGTGCCGCCAATACCTGCTGCGCCAGGCCTTTGAAGAGGCGATTCATACCCACGCCTATCAGTATTGTATTGAGTCGCTGGGGATGGATGAGGGCGCGGTCTTCAATATGTATCGCGAAGTACCGTCGGTCGCCAGAAAAGCGACCTGGAGCCTCAGCCACACCCACTCCCTGTCGGATCCAAACTTCAAGACCGGTACCGTTGAAACGGATCAACAGCTGCTGCGGAATCTGGTCGGGTTTTACTGTGTCACCGAGGGTATTTTCTTTTACTGCGGCTTTACCCAGATATTATCCATGGGCCGACGCAACAAAATGACCGGCGTTGCCGAGCAGTTCCAGTACATCCTGCGGGATGAGTCGATGCATCTGAATTTCGGTATCGATGTGATCAACCAGATCAAACTGGAAAATCCACATCTGTGGACTGCGGAATTCCAGGAAGAAGTGGTGCAGATGATACTCGAGGGCACCCAACTCGAGATTGAATATGCCCGTGACACCATGCCGCGCGGCGTATTGGGTATGAACGCCGCCATGATGGAAGAATATCTCCAGTTTATCTGTAATCGACGACTCAACCAGCTGGGCCTGTCAGAGCAGTACCCCGGCGTACAGAATCCCTTTCCCTGGATGTCAGAGATCATGGACCTGCGCAAGGAAAAGAACTTTTTCGAGACTCGGGTCATCGAGTACCAGACGGGCGGCGCCCTCACCTGGGACTAAAAAGCTAGACCTTAAAAAAGGCCGGCAACACACGTTGTCGGCCTTTTTTTTATTCCCGACCCTCAATCGAGGGTAACGAGACACTTACCCCGGGCGTTGCCGTGCATCATGTCGCAGAAGGCCTGTGGCGTTTTCTCAATGCCATGGTATTGCTGGTCAAAACCTTTTAACTCGCCTTTCTTCAGGCGTCTGCCCAGATCGTCCATAATCGCGGGAAACTGATCGATGTAGTCAGAGAACATAAACCCTTCCATACGCGCGCGCTTGGTAATCAATTCCCAGCAGTTGGTGACAGGATCGGGAGCTTCTGCCTCATATTGAGATATCGCACCGCAAAGCACCAAGCGCGCGTTTTCCCGTAACTGGCCCATCACGGTGTTCAACGCCGCTCCACCGACATTGTCGAAGAACAGGTCGATACCCTCAGGCAGCGCCTGCTTCAGAGCAGCGTCCAGGTCGGGAGATTCTTCCCGCGAAATCGCGGCGTCGTAACCCACCTCTTCGACCAACCATTTCGCTTTTGCCGCCGAGCTTGTCAAGCCAACGGTGTAACACCCTTCGGCCTTGGCCAGTTGGCCCACAACCGTTCCCACAGCACCACCGGCGGCACTCACCACCACGGTGTCCCCGCGCTGGGGCTTACCCACTTCCATCAATCCTATCCAGGCGGTAACACCCGTCGGACCCAGGGTGGACATGTATTCATGCAGGGGCACGCCCGGTGTCGTTTCAAGGATTGACGTCAGGTCGCTGCCATCGAGCACGCTGAATTCTTCCCACGCGGTGCGCGCATTGACGATAGCGCCTACAGGATAGTCAGGGTGTCGGGACTCAATGACTTCGCCGAGCACAATACTCTGTACCGGCTCGTTGAGTTTCATCCCCTCAAGGTAGTTATCACCGGCGCCCTCATTCATCCACGCCCGGAAACCGGCATCGAGGGAAAACAGGCGATTTTTGATCAGAAAAAACCCCTCCTCAACGGCAGGCATAGGCACCTCAGCAACAGCGAAGTCCTCTTCGGCAATCTCACCCTGTGGATATCGGGCCAAAACAACGGCTTTAGGCATCTAACTTTTCTCCTTTATCGATGATTCAAACTCATCGACCATAAAACTCACAATTTTATCGCGATCAAATAACCGCGCTTCGTCTGCTGCAATTTCTGCTGCCGCCTCTGGTTCACTCAGCGCAACCATGGCCGCATCAAACGTCGCCTGGTCAGGGAACCAGATCTCCAGGACCACATCACAGGGCAGCTCCCCTGCCTTCGGCGCTCCCGTCGCAGGGCGACAATAGCGTCTGACATAACGCTCGGCATACCCCCTGAGGTACTTCTCACCGATCAACCGATGCCCGTTTTCGTAGCGCTGCTGGAATTCTTCCCGGCTGATATCCGGGCGTCGAGTAAGTAGCGTTACCATTTTGATCATGAGTATCTCAGCCCTCACCCATCATTTCATCAACGGTAGGGATACGCCTTAGCGTCTGCCCCGCCGAGACATCGAGCACGACACCGGTCGCGAAGCAATCGTCGCTCGCCAGCCAGGCTGCGGCTTTGGCAATATCGAGTACCGACGCGAGTCGAGGCAGGGCAATCTCTTTTTTAAACGCCTTCTCGACCGTCGGCATCTGCAGATAGGCCTCTGTCATGGCGGAAGGGGTAAATCCGGGGGCGACGGCATTAACTCGAATGCCCCGGGCGCCGTATTCATTGGCCGCGATTCGCACCACGTGATCGGCGCCCGCTTTGGCGCCCGCGTAGGCTGCAAGTCCGGGGGGCGCGAGGAGCGCCGTTTGCGATGACGTGGTAACGATGGCACCGCCATCGCTCATTTTCTCCGCCATAAAGCGGATAAACATGACGGTACCGGCCAGATGAACATCGGCGCTGTGCATCACGGCATCGCGAGTGAGTTCGGCGATGGCGCCTCCGGCCTCAACACCGGCAAAATTGAGCGCCACATCCAGCTGGCCAAACTGTTCAACGGCAAAACTCGCGAGCCCTTCCAGCTGCTCATCGCTGGTAATGTCACAGGTAAATGCGGCACAACCCAGATTCTTGGCGAGCGCGGCGACCTTTTCCCCGGAACGTGACGCGACAACCACCTGCGCTCCCGATTCAAGACAATACCTGGCGGCGGCGGCACCCATACTGCGTTCATCGGATGCGCCCAAAACGACGACTACCTTACCTTCGAGTAACCCCATCACTATCTCCCTCCTACCTTGTCTGTCTTGTCTGTTGTTGTGCCTGATCAGTGCCGCCGAAGCAGTGAAACGGCCTATACCGGCCAGTTGCGCAGGCTGCTGAAATCCCTGCCACCACGCTGGCCGAAGGGAACCCTGGGGTTCTGCTCGCGGAAATCCTGATCGGTGGCGGGATCATTGCGGACCCAGTCGACAATTTCATAGCGTTTGACGATTCGCCAGTCACCAGCGCGACACTCGTATTCATCCACGTAGCGGCCCGATACCAACAGATCGAAGGCGTTGTCACCGTCAATGACGCGATGCTGGGCGAAAAAGTAAATTTCACCCTCGGCACGATCACCATGGATGCTGATATCCATTTGCCCAAGAATATGTTGGCTGGATTCCAGGTCAGACAAAAAACCCTGGGCGAATGCAACAAACTCCTCTGCCGATCCCGCCATCAAACCGCAGTCCACGTAGGCGCCTTCATGGAAGGCGGATCGGTGTAGATCCGGATCGAGTCGGTCCTGGCCACGGATGTAGCGCATACAGGCTGCAGCGATGTCTCGACGCGCAGCGAGATCCCGCACTTCAGCTTCTAAATCAAAGGCCATAGCGTCGCCCTACACTTATTATTAGTTTGGTGACTATCGCACAGCCGTTTTTAAATAACAAACAATGTTGACTGTTTTTAAGTAAGCCGATACGGTCAGCAACCAATGTCGCCGGGTTCGCACTCGAGCATTAATCAGTGGGCGGCCAGAAATCCGGACCACTCATCATAAAAAAGGGGGATATATGGAACTGAGGCTGGATGGAAAAGTTGCGCTGGTGACGGGCGGCGGTAAGGGTTTGGGCAGAGCTTGCGCACTGGCCTTTGCGCGCGCCGGCGCCGATGTCGCCATTTGCGACGTCGACGAAACGGCGGCCGCAGCGGTTAAGGCTGAAATTGAAGCCGCAAACCAGCGCTGTTTTACCGGCAGCTGCAACGTGAGCAGCGCCGCCGAGGTAAAGGAGTTCTTCCACGGCGCCGTCGAGGCGCTGGGTAGCCTGGATATCACGCTCAACAACGCCGGCGTATCAGCGCCGATAGTACCCCTCGCAGAGACTGAAGAAGCGGATTTCGACCGCTTGATGTCGGTCAACCTAAAGGGGGTGTGGCTGTGTCTGCGGGAAGCTCTGCGCATCATGGAGCCCCAGGGACAAGGCAATATCATCAATATGGATTCCGCCCTGGGACGACGAACTTTTCCTGGCGTTGGCCTTTACGTCAGCAGCAAATTCGCGGTGGCGGGTCTGACTCGTAATACCGCCATCGAGTACGCCGAAAAGGGTATTCGCATTAACGCCATGTGTCCGGGGAACGTGGCAACGCCACTGTTGGTGTCGTCAACTACCGAGGAAATGCAGGGCATTCTCGCGGATCAACACCCTATGAAGCGCCTGGGTACCGAGGAGGAGATTGCCAATCTTGCTCTTTTTCTCGCCAGTGATGCATCGAGCTTTATGACCGGTGAGCTGGTTGCCGCTGATGGCGGATGGACCGCCCTCTAAGACGATTAGCTGACGTCAACCTCAAGCTGCCCGTTTTCGACCCGCACGGGGAAGGTTCGAACAGGAACCCGGGTGAGCTGACCCATCGGCTCACCGTCCTTCAGGTTAAAGCGTACTCCGTGCAGCGGACAGGAGATGAAGCATCCGCGGATGCGTCCACCCTCGAGCTCGGCTTCCTGGTGGGTGCATCGATTCTCGACCGCATAAAATTCATTGCTGGCACGGCACACCAATATTTTCATTCCGGCCAGTTCGACCGCTTTGCCGCTGTTGTTTTCCAGCACGTCGGCCGCAAAGGCCACCTGATAATCCGACATGTCTTGCTCCGATCAATAACGTAAAGGCCAGCAAACGAACCAACCTGAGAAAGGGATAGAGGATAGCACTGAGGCAGCCAATAAAAAAACCGTCAAGCTTGCTTTAATTTTTCCGGGTGTTTAGTCTAGCTCCGCTAACCTCAAAATTCCGCCATAAAAAAACCGGAGAGCACCATGCTGCCCACATCCAAACGACAGTGGACGCTTGCCAAGCGACCCCACGGTGTTCCCAGCACCGATGAAGTAACCATTGAGGAAAAAACGATCGGCGAGCTGCCGCCCGGTCACCTGCTGGTCGAAAACCATTATTTCTCGCTGGATCCGGCGATTCGCGGCTGGATGTCCGATGCCCCCTCCTACTTGCCGCCGATACCTCTGGGAGAGCCCGTACGCTCTACCGTATGCGGCAAAGTACTCGCCAGCACCAGCGATGGATTTGCAAAGGGCGATCTGGTGTATGGCATGGGTGCCTGGGAAACCCACGGAGTCGTACCCGCCGAATTCTTCACCAAAGTTCCCGAAGACAATACCTTCCCGCTTCACTACTACGTGAATATGCTGGGAGCCGTTGGTCTCACGCCGTATTTTGGCGTGATCGAAGCCGGCAAGGCCCAGGCAGGGCAAACCATGCTTATGAGCGCCGCCGCCGGCGCGGTGGGGTCAATCGGCGGTCAGATCGCCAGGCTTATGGGCCTACGGGTGGTCGGTATGGCGGGGTCCGACGAAAAATGCCGTTGGGTCACCGACGAGCTCGGCTTCGATGACTGTATCAACTATAAAACCTGCGGCGATATGGTCGACGCGATTGCAAAGGCCTGCCCGGAGGGCGTGGATCTGTTTTTCGACAATGTCGGCGGCGAAATTCTCGACGCGGCACTGATGAACCTGAACAGCGACGCCATCATCGTTTTCTGCGGCGCGATCAGTAGCTATAACGCTACCGAGCCCGTGCCCGGCCCCTACAACTGGTGGCAGGTACTCGCCCGAAGCGTGACCATTCAGGGGTATTTGATCAAAGACTATTTTGATCGCTTCCCAGAGGGGCAGGCCCAGATGTCCGAGTGGCTCAACGAGGGCAAAATCCAGTTCAAGGAACACATGGTGGACGGATTTGATAACACCCTCGATGCCTTTTCACTGCTCTTTAGCGGTGGGAACGAGGGAAAGCTCATGGTCAAACTCGAAGCCGCCGACTAACGTTCAGGCTATTGCAAACAACAAAGGCCTATCGCGGATTTCAGAGGTCGCCAGTCTCCCCTCAGAAGCCTCGCGTATGACGTCATACCTGACCCGGGCGGCTCAGCCCCGGATTACTCGAGCTGCTCGCGTAGCTCCATCGGCGATGGCGTATTAAACCGCTCGCTCGTCGACGCTCGAGCAAACCGCCGCCGAGCCACCCTAAGCAATCGCTGCAAGTACAGTCGAAGCAACCCCGACGATGGCACCGCCACGAGGTGAGGTGGGCGGGAGTGCTTTGAGCGTCGACGAGCAATTCCGACAGTGCGCTGGCCCTGCTGGAGCTACGCGAGCAGCTCAAAGGACTACCGCCTGCCTCACCGACTTCAATAAAGAGGAGGTGGTAATCAGCGATTGCCGTTCAGCGGACTGATGAAGGTTCTGTGCAGGTCTTGATCCCGCCAAAATCCGCGATGAAGAAAAAAGCCCGCATTGGCTTCAATGCGGGCTTTTTTTATCGGTCAGACCATTATCACAAGGTGGGTTCAGGCGCCGACTCGTCACCGTTCACATAGTACTTGATCCACTTGTGCACGTACTGGTTGGCGCGTTCGTTGCGACCGAAGATCACATCCTTTTGATGGCCCGCCTGTAAACCGCGCTGCACCTGCAGTCCCAACTGGTAGTCCTCTTTGTCGACGACGTCACGGAGCCAGTCGACCATCTCAACTCGCGCCTGTGCTTCCGCCTCATCGGCTGGCGGCTCGGGGTGCAGGAAATGAAGAATCGTTGTGTTCTGGTCCACCGTTGGGCCCGGTATCAACTGGGCGACCTGAGTAATTTCGGGAGCGACAAAAATAGAGACGTTGGGGAAAAACAGGCGAATGTAGTCATACCCATCGTTCTCAAATTTCCAGAGATCTTCCTCCGGGGTGTCCTTGTGCTTGAGGATGCCTTTCTGCGGAAATCCAATAAAGACGTGGGGGCCATGGGCATCGAACTCCATGATATTGGAAAATGTTCTGGGCTCGATGGTTTCCGGGTGCGCAGCCTTGAAGTGATAGCCTTCAAGATAACCGTCGTAGGCGATTTTCCAGTTGGCGCCATGGATCACGCGGTTTCCAACATAGCTCCAGTCTTTAAAGCCCTTTTGGACCACATCATCCATCATACCGCCCAGATACGAACGAATATCCACCGTCGAATCGGGGTCGAGTACCGCAAATAAAAGGCCGCCCTCTTCGTGAGAAGGAAACTCAACCAGATCTCGATCGCCCCGGCAGTCTTCACCGAACTTGGGCGCTTCAGCGACTCCGCGCAGGGTGCCGTCCCCACTGAACGACCAGGCGTGATAAGGGCAGGTAAAGACCCGCTTGTTGCCGCTCTCCGCCTGGGTCAAGGTCATACCTCTATGGGTACAGACATTCATAAGCACCTTGGCGCTGCCATCGGCCTGCCGGGTGATTAGCAGCGGCACGCCCTGGTAATCGCGGGTGAGGAAGTCGCCGGTTTCCGGGATCTCATGAGACACCGCAACCATCACTGGCAGCTTTTTAAATATCGCGGCCACTTCTTTTTCATAAAAGGCAGGATCGGTGTATTGGGATGAATCCACGCGCATGGTGCTCTCGGCCCAGTCAGTGGTGCCGTTTTCAACGTGCTCCATCATGCGCTTGATAATCTTGGTATAACGCTCTGCAAGTTCCATTATTTCTCCTAATCGCTCAGCGGTGCGTAAAGCCCGGCTATTCGGGCATCTCGACCGGGCCCATGGCGGAAACCGAGTATTGCCTTGCATCCAGGCTCTTGATGTCCAGCCCACCGACGGTCTGCAGGAACTCGAGGATGTGTGGCGCGCGCAGGTGATCGTCGAGATGCTGTTTACTCGCCCACTGCTCAGAAATCCAAATGACGTTGGGATCACAGATATCAACGGCCATGGCATACATCTCGCAGCCCGCTTCCTTCCGAGTGGGTTCGATCAATTTACGCGCCGCTTCAACATACTTCGGGGCGTCCTCCGCCGATAATTCGGTGCGTGCGATAATGGCTAAGGTATTCATATTCCAGTTCCTGTTTTTGGATTATTGTGTGGATGCAGCGTCATTTGAAGCACGAGCCCTATCGGCCGCCTGCTGCAGCCCATCGAACATCATTTGGTAGGCACCGCGAAGAAACGTTTCCGCCTCCTGCTCCCTGCCCGGTTCGGTTCTGAACTCCCCTCGATAAGAAATTCCGCAGCTACCGTCATCTGACGGATGCAACTGTCCGGTAGCGGTGTACTGCACAAGGCCCGCAGGCCGCTCGCCAACTATCGCGAGTTGCCAGCGGTAGATTTCAGGATCAAGAGCCAACAGCTGTTCGCTGACCGCATGACTAAAGCCGGCATTGTAAATATGGCGAGTCATGCCGATGCCCTCGCCGTCGATATCGACACGTTCAATGTCGATCGCCTGCCCCTGTGGCCACCACGCCTCGATATTGCCGAAGTCGACGATCAGGGGCCAGATAAAGTCAGGGTCGGCATCCAGCGAGTGTTCAACCAGCAATTCCATTGTTATCTCCAACACAGCACAAAGGCAGGGCGTGCCATGAACGTTATTGTTGTGCCCACGGACGGACCTGTTGGCTATCGTTTTTCAGTCGCTCCGCAGCAGCGAGAGTGTATAGCAAACGCGTGTTTTTAGCCTGGCTCAACGCCGAGGCTAGGCACCCGGCAATAAAAAGTCAAGCTTGCTTGCTTTTTTCTCAGGCGTCACCTAATCTCGTGTCAAATAATCAGCAAAGACATCACATTATGTACCCATCGAAACAGCGCCAACTGGTGCTGCGACAACGGCCAACGGGGCTTCCCACCGAACAGGATATCGAGCTCGCTGAGGGTGACGTTAAACCACCGCAGCCGGGCGACGTGGTTATCAAGAATCTCTATTTATCGCTGGATCCTGCGCAGCGGGATTGGATGAATGACGCGGTCTCCTACCTGCCGCCTATTGCCATCGGCGAGGCCATACGCAGTACAACCCTGGGCCAGGTCGTTGCCAGCGAGAGCGACGCCCTCGCCGTTGGCGACTTCGTCATCGGATTGGCAACCAACGCCTGGGAGGAATACAGCACCACCCCCGCTGAGCAACTTGAAAAGGTGGACAACAGTGAGTTCCCCCTGCACTACCATTTGACAATTCTCAGCGGTGCCATGGGTCTGACTCCCTATTTCGGCATGCTGAAACTGGGACTGCCAGCCCCCGGCAAGACGGTACTCATGAGTGCCGCGGCCGGTGGCGTTGGCTCGATTGCGGGCCAGATAGCGAAGTTACACGGGTGTCGCGTCGTGGGTATCGCCGGTGCCGACGAGAAGTGCCAGTTCATCTGCGACGAGCTCGGATTTGATGACGCCATCAACTACAAGGCGGTAGACGACCTTACAGCGGCCATCGCGGAAAAGTGCCCTGAAGGGATTGATATCTATTACGACAATGTGGGTGGTGAAACCCTCGATGCGGCACTACTGAATCTGGCGCAGGGCGCCCGGGTGGTCTTCTGTGGCGCCATTTCCACCTACAATGCCGACGGCCCGGTACCGGGTCCTTTCAATTACTGGCAGGTGCTGGCCAAAGGTGCGAGCGTCCACGGCCAGATGAACCTCAAATACGCCGACGAGTACCCTGCGGCAATCGAGCAGTTGAAAGCGTGGGTGCGTTCCGGTGAGCTCAAATTTGCCGAACACATTGTTGAAGGTATTGAAAACACCGTCGATGCCTATCGCATGCTGTTTACCGGCGGCAATAAAGGCAAGCTCATCGTCAAGATCGCAGATCCAGACTGAACTCAGTCTCGAAATCACAGCAAACGAACAGTTAACGGAGCAAATTTATGAGTGGCAAGCTGCAGGGTAAAGTGGCGCTGATTACGGGTGGCACCAACGGTATTGGTAAAGCGGCCGTCGAGGGTTTTACCCGCGAGGGAGCCTCCGTCATCTTTACCGGAAACAACGAGACCGCTGGTGCTGATATCTCGCAGGCAACCGGTGCCACCTTTGTCAAGCATGCGGTGCAGGATGTGGAGGGCTGGAAAGCATTGGTGGCACAGATTCGTGCTGAACACGGTCGTCTTGATATTGCCTTTGCCAATGCCGGTACCAACTCCGGCGACAGCAATATCGAGGACGTGGAAGTCGATGCGTGGAAGCGGCTGATCGATATCAATTTGACAGGGGCGATGCTGACGATTAAGTCGGCGGTCGAACTCATGCGAGAAAATCCCGGTGGGCCCAGCGGTTCCATCATTCTCAACAGTTCGATCAATGGCATTCTGGCCTTGGCGGGCGATGTCACCTATTCCACCACCAAAGGCGCACTGCGCCTGCTGGCGAAGTCAACCGCGGTACACCTGGGTAAATCCGGTATCCGCTGTAATACCATCCACCCCGGTGTTACCGAGACGCCTTTGATTGAAGGCGCGATCAACAGCGCCCCGGATCAGGCGGCGGCGCGAAACATGCTGGAAAACGTAGCTCCCATGGGTCGCATGGCGAAGATGGAAGAGATCGTGTCCCTGGTGATGTATCTGGCTTCTGACGACGCCAGTTTCGTCACCGGCTCCGAGCTGGTTATCGACGGGGGCTCAACCGCAGGGTTGCCCGGCGTCTAAACTCAGTTTAAGGGTATAAAAAACGCGAGAGAAATCTCGCCTTTTTTATGGTGCGATACCGTTATTCACCGTGGAGGACTTTGAACTTCCTGAGGGAAAATTTCCACTCTCCGTCAACCTTGACACACTCGTCGTGGTACTCACCCCGCGGACGTATTTCATTGCCATCCTGGGTAACCGCGACTTCGGTGGTATAAGAGCGCATGGTCGCTTTGTCACCAGTGACCTCGATGACGCCAGGCTGTGCCATCATGTTGACGAAAGGAAACAACTTCATGGCTTCGACCCAGGCCGAGACAATATTTTCTCGGCCCTGAATGCCCGACATTTCCAGGTGCGGGAGTTCCCATACCGCGTCCTCGGCCCAGGTACCACCCCAGATCGTCGCATCCCTCTGGTTGACGCCGTCGCAGTAGCGATCCAATAGCGCCCTGATTGCCAACTGGTCCATGAGTGTGTTGTCCGTCATTCGGTTCTCCCCAGTAAAAGTAGTCGGTGCTGTTTGGCCTGCAAGACCGTCAGACGCTGATCAGTCCGCCATCAATAACCAGCTCGGTGCCGGTTACATAGCTGGACATGTCAGACGCCAGGAACAGCGCCGCGTCGGCAATCGATGAAGGTGGCCCCATATACCCCATGGGGATTTTATCGACGATAATTTTGTACTCTTCCGGATTATCAGTGGCGGCCTGGGCGTTCATATTGGTGAGGATCATACCCGGATGGAGTGTGTTGCATCGGATGCCCTGCCGCGCCGTTTCAGCGGCGACCGCTTTGGTAAATCCATGGACGCCCGCCTTGCTCGCTGCGTAGGCCGTAACACCCACCACGCCCACCAAAGCGGCGACCGAAGACATGTTGACGATGGAACCCTTGATGTCATCCTCGCGCATCATTTCAACAACCAGTTGTGTGCCCATGAAAACGCTGGTCATGTTCACACTCATCTGCTTTTCGTAATCCGCCATGGTGAAGGCTTCCAGCGGCTGGAGCACGGCGATTCCGGCGTTGTTCACCAGCACATCGATACGTCCATAGTCCGACTTGATCCTGGCCAGTGTCGCAACCCATTCGTCCCGCGAGGTCACATTCTGTCCCCAGCCCACCGCGGTACCACCGGCGTCGTTGATCTCAGAAGCGGTACGTTCGGCGCCCGCCCCGTCCATATCGGTAACGATCACCGTGGCGCCCTGCTCACCGAATCGGTGGGCAATCGAGTGGCCCAGTCCGGGATTGGAGGCCGCGCCCGTGATGAGGCAAACCTTGTTTTCTAATAAAGCCATCTGGATATTCCTTCGCTGGAGGTAAAAAGTGTGTTGGGGTTTTTGTTCATTCACTGCCCATTACGACAGCTTCCGGGTATCTTGCGGTCAGCCGGGAATCTCGCCAGCGGCAACCATCGCTGCCTGAAGCTCGTTGGCCCGAGGATTTCTGCGCAGACAAAGGCCACCGTTGACCTGCAGATTTTCGCCCGTCATAAAACAACGGTCAGAGGCCAAAAAAAGTGCGGCTTCGGCAATGTCTTCCGAGGTGCCGTATCTACCCAGTGGGTAGCACTTGGCAAATTCCTGCTTCAGCGCTTCACTCTTTAGCGCCTCTGATGTCATAGGGGATTCCGTCAAGCCCGGCGAAATCGAGTTAGCCCGTATTCCCACCTCGCCATATTCGTTGGCGACGGTGCGGATGACATGGTCGATACCCGCCTTGGTACCCATGTAAGCCGCATGGTTATCGAGCATTATTTTCGCGGTCGCGGATGAAATCTGGATGATCGAGCCGCCGCCCTGAGCGGTCATCACCTTAACCAGGTGCTGAAGCCAGATAAATGGGCCCTTGAACTGAAGATCGACCATCCGATCGAGCTCCGCTTCCGTGGTCTCGGTGAGCGGCGTCAGCAGCCCCCACCCGGTCGCATTGATGGCAACGTCAACACGTTCAAACTGCGCGACGTGCTGCTCGAACATTGCCGAGATCGAACTCCGATCACAGAGATCACAGTGAAGCCAATGGCCCCCTATCTCCGATGCAAAACGCCCCAGTGCGTCATTGTCACGGCCCGATACCACGACGGTTGCGCCTTCTTCCGCAAACCGTCGCGCCATGACCTGACCCATGTTGCCGGGTGTGCCAGCGCCGACTATTGACACCACTTTTCCTGAAAACGCGCCCATTTATTCTCCGACTTATCGTTATTTTTCAGACAGAACAAAACATTACAGCATGTTTTTTTCTAGCACAACAGCGGCTGTCAGCGAATGGCATTCCCCGGGGAACGCGAGAGAGGTGATCTGCCGGCACCAGTGCCGGCTGAGTAGTGCAAAAGCGCTGTCGGTCAGTCCGCCTCGACCTGATAAATCCTCATCAGCGTGTCGGTAACCAGATCGATCACCCGGTCTGCCCGCTTCTTCTTTTGACTGCCCATATGGCTGTTCGCCATACCCTGCATCACAAACTGGACAAGGTCGTGGGCCGCCTCCAGAGACTGCACCTTGGTCCAGTGGGGGAATACGGTTTTTACCGTCTGCAGGAACTGGCGGTCAAAGTCCTTCTCGACATCGGCAATGATATCCCCGAGTTCGGCGTCGGTTCTCGACGCTGCACGCAGCTCCTCGTAAGCCACAAAAGAAGGCAGATTCACGTACTTCCATGCCGCCACCACCGACTTTCGGATGCTTTCACGCTCCAGTGCGGCCTCAGGATCGTCGATATTTTGCATCAGTTCCCGATATTCCATCAGACGAGTCGCGTGCAGATGGGACACCACGGCCTGCAGTACCGCAAAACGTGAGGGAAAGTGATGCATCATGGCACCCCGGGAGACCCCCGCCTGCGCCGCTATCAATGCGGTAGTGGTGCGGGTATAGCCACGCTCGACAAAACACGTGATTGCCGCGTCAATAATCGCCTTGCGCGTCATCGCGCTCTTTTCCGCCTGCCAGCCGTCGCCGTTGGCCCTCACTTTCTTCGCCTTTTGACGCACGGCTGTGCTGCTGCGGTCAGATCCATCACCGGCGTCTCCTGTTCGCGAGTCCAAATTTGTCATGTCCTGCTTCCCCATAGCGGATCCCTGTCATCGCGACGTAAAGCTGCACCGGGCAGTCTCCACAGGTGCTCTTAACGGCGTGCGACGTAAAGCTAAGTTTAATCACAGACGGACTTTCTGTGAGTCGCGTTTATATCAAACAATCAAGCTTGCTTTTTTTATGGGCCACTCCTAGTATCGTAGGGATCGATAAAAACTTTAAAAGGTACTGTGGCAATGGCGCTGTCTTCTGAAGCACTGCACAAGGTTTACTACACGATGACGACCATCCGGCAGTTCGAAGAGCGGATGATCAAGGAATTCATGGCCGGTAATATCCCGGGGTTTGTTCATACCTATGATGGCCAGGAGGCCGTCGGTGTCGGCATCTGCACCCACCTGACCGACGAAGATATCATCGGCAGTACGCACCGCGGTCACGGCCACTGCATCGCCAAAGGCTGCGATATTGAAGCAATGATCCTGGAAATCATGGGCAAGCAGGGCGGCCTGTGTAACGGCAAAGGCGGCTCGATGCACATCGCCGATTTTGATCGCGGCATGCTTGGCGCAAATGCCATTGTCGGTGGTGGTCCGCCGCTGTGTAACGGGGCGGCGCTGTCGGCAAAAACCCTGGGCACCAAGAACATTGCGGTGTCGTTCAGCGGCGACGGCTCCTCCAACCAGGGCACCGTCATGGAGGCGCTGAATCTGGCGGGGGTTCTCGACTTGCCCCATATCTTTATTTTCGAAAACAATCACCTGGCCGAGGGAACCGGCGACGAATACGCCGTTTCGGGCGATATCGCCAACCGAGTCGCCTCTTTCGATATCCCCGCGGTCAAGGTGGACGGCCTCGACTTCTTCGCGGTCTACGATGCCATGGAGAAGGCGGTGGAGCACACCCGATCAGGTAAGGGCCCTTACGCCATCGAGGCGGACGTCATTCGTTTTGACGGACACTTCATCGGCGATCCGCAGGCGTACCGCGGTGAAGGAGAGCTCGATGACCTTCGCGCCAACAAAGACTGCCTGAAAATCTTCCGCAAGCGTGTCACCTCCGAGGGTCTCATGACCGACGACGAGCTGGATATGCTGGATGCACAGGCCGGCGATGCCATTGAGCAGGGCGTACAGCGGGGATTGGCAGCGCCACAACCCGCCGTCGAAGAACTCTACACCGACGTCCACGTCAGCTACTGAATAAAGGAAATAACAATGTCAGAGTCAGCCGTTAACGAGCACCCCGTCAAAACATTGCGAGAAGCACTCAATGAGGCACTGCATCAGGAAATGGAACGCGATTCCCGCGTCATTATCATGGGCGAGGAAGTGGCCGGTGGCGCCGGCTGTAAAGGCAGCGACGAGGCCTACGGTGGTGTCTTCGGCGTAACCAAGGGCCTGGGGACCAAATTCGGCCGCACCCGCGTTATCGATACCCCCATCACCGAATCGGCGATTATCGGCGCCGCCGCCGGCGCCGCCAATACCGGGCTGCGCCCCGTCGCCGAACTCATGTTTATTGATTTTATCGGCGTCTGCTTCGACCAGATCTTCAACCAGGCGGCAAAATTCCGCTATATGTTTGGCGGCAAAGCCCGCACCCCCATCGTGATCAGGGGTACAGCCGGTGCCGGTATGCGCGCTGGCGCACAACACTCGAGCATGCTGCACCCGGTCCTGACGCACATACCGGGGCTCAAGGTCGTCATGCCCAGCAATGCCTACGACGCCAAGGGCTTGATGATCTCCGCTATACGGGACGATGACCCGGTCGTATTTATCGAGCATAAACTGCTCTACGAGACCAAGTGTCCGGTCCCCGACGAGATGTATACGATTCCCTTTGGGGAGGCTGCCTTTGCCCGTGAGGGTTCCGATGCCACCATCGTCGCTTTCGGTGCAATGGTGCCCAAAGCCATTGCTGTCGCCGACAAGCTGGCGAAAGAAGGCATCCACTGCGACGTCATCGACCCGCGGACGACATCGCCCCTTGACAGCGAGTCCATTCTCGAAAGCGTTGAGGTGAGTGGCCGCTTGATCTGCGTCGACGAAGCCAATCCGCGCTGTAGCCTTGCCGCTGACGTCTCGGCCATTGTCGCGGAACATGCGTTTTCTTCGCTGCGCGCACCGGTCAAGTGCGTTACCGCTCCGCACACACCCGTGCCGTTCGCACCCGTTCTCGAAGATGCCTACATCCCCAGTGAAGCAGCTATCGAGCAGGCCGTTCGAGAAACCCTCGGAGGTCGATAATGGCTAACTTGAACAAGGTAGCCATGCCCAAGTGGGGCATGGAAATGACCGAGGGTGAAATCGCCGATTGGCATGTCTCCGTAGGGGACACCATCGATATGGGCGATGACGTTGTCGATGTCGAAACCGCAAAGATCGTCAACACCGTTACGGCTTCATCGTCGGGAACCGTCGTCAGAATTTGCGCCAACACCGGCGACATCGTGGCTGTGGGTGCGCCGCTTGTCGTGCTTGCCGACGGCGACGCCACCGACGATGAAATCGACGCGTTTATGGGCTCAGGTGCACCCGACCCCGCCGACGTGGCTGTCGAGGAGGCTCCCGCCGCACCCGGTGAATCACCCGCCGCTGAAACCGCGGAGCCCGCGACCCCGGTTGCAACCAGGCCGTCGGCTTCCTCCAGCCTCAGCGCTGGCGGCGATGACAGCGAAGTGCCGGCCACGGTGGTCGCCCGACGCCTGGCCAAGGCCAATAATATCAACCTGAATAATGTCAGCCCCAGCGGTCGGCACGATCGTGTGACCGTCGAAGATCTCCGGAGCGCGGCTGATGCGGCCAATGTGGCTGTCGACCTGCCCGCGGGACGCGACTTCGGCGAAGCGGTACTGCCTGATGACAGCGGTGTGAAAGCGAGCCCTGTTGCCCGAAGATTGGCTGCCGAACTGGGTATTAACCTGAACGAATGTCGACAATCGGGCCGTCACGGTCGGGTCAGCAAGGCCGATGTCGAAGCCGTTGCCGCGAGAACAAAATCGGCAACCTCCTCCAGCGCCGAGCCTACCGGAACCGCGGCGCCGCCTGAGTCTCTAGCACCCGTGCGAACCCAGCTGAGCGGCATGCGCAAGGTCATCGCGCAGCGCGTGCATCAGTCGAAGCAATCTATTCCTCACTTCAGGGTGAACATTGATGTCGACGTCACCGAGGCGATGGCACTGCGAAAACAGCTCAATGCGCATCGAACCGATGTCAAAATTTCATTAAATGACATTCTGATCAAGGCCTGCGCCTGCGCGCTTCAGCAAAACCCGGCACTCAATGCCCGTTTTGATGGCGAAACCCTCGAGCAATTCTCCGAATGCCATATCTCATCGGCGGTTGCCATCGACGGCGGGGTCATGATGCCTGTGCTTCGATCAGCAGAACGGCATGGACTCGCCAGCATATCTTCCGCCATGCGTGACCTCGCTACTCGAGCCAAAGTAGGTCGGCTCAGCGGTGAGGAACTCGATGGTGGCAGCTTTAGTATCAGTAATCTTGGCATGTTCGGGATTAGCAGCTTTGATGCGATCATCAATGCGCCCCAGGTCGCAATCCTCGCCGTCGGCAGCGCGGAGAAGAAGCCCGTCATCCGCAATGATGAGGCCACCGTCGGCCAGATAATGAGCCTCAGCGTGGCAAGCGATCACCGGGTGGTGGACGGTGCCGATGCGGCGCAGTTCCTTGCTGATCTGAAAGCGCTCATTGAAAATCCTGCAATGATGCTGGGCTGATCGCGTGGCAACCGTGAGCGATTTCGATATTGCCGTGATTGGCGGCGGGCCCGGCGGCTATTCAACCGCCATTCGTGCTGCACAATTGGGCTTTTCCACCGTGCTGGTGGAGTCCGCAGAGCTGGGTGGCGTCTGTCTCAACTGGGGTTGTATTCCCACCAAGGCGCTGCTGCATTGCGCGGAGCTCATCGCCGACATCGGGAGCGCCAGTCAGTTTGGCATCGAGGCCTCTGTCGATAGCATCGATTTGGAAGCCATGGTCAGGCACAGCCGGCAGACCGCGGGGAAGTTGTCCAAGGGGGTGGAATTCCTGCTGCGTAAAAACAAGGTAACCCACCTTTCCGGGCACGGCAGTATCCCTGAAAAAGGCAAGCTCGCAGTCACCACGAGCACCGGCGAGCAACAGGAGTACCGCGTACCGCATATTATCGTCGCAACCGGTGCGCGCCTGAAGCAGCTGCCCAGCCTGCCATCAGACGATTCCCGGATTTGGGACGCCCGAGCGGCAATGACTGCAACGACACGACCCGATCATCTGGTCGTTATTGGTGCGGGTGCCATTGGCGTCGAGTTCGCCAGTTTTTACTCGGATATCGGCGCTCAGGTTACCCTCGTTGAAGCCGCCGACCGGGTGGTACCCACCGAAGACCCGGAAATCAGCGAGCGCATGGCCAAGGCTTTGGCTAAGCGTGGCATCGACTGCCGTACCCGCACGCGGTTTGCCTCCATGGACGCCATGCCAGACAGTCTCACAGTCAATGTGACCAAGAGCGATGGCTCCGATGGCGCTATCGCCTGCGACCGTTTACTGGTGGCCGTCGGTGTGGATGGCAACATTGAGGGCATGGGTCTCGAAGCGTTGGGGCTCGACACCGACAAAGGCTCCATCGTGACTGGCGCTTATGGTGAAACCAATGTGGCGGGGGTGTATGCGATTGGCGATGTTGCCGGCGCACCCTGGCTGGCGCACAAGGCCGTACATGAGGGCATTGCCTGTATCGAGCATATCGCCGGGATGGATATCAAGCCCGCCGGTGAACGGCTGATACCGGGGTGTATTTATGCACGGCCTCAAATCGCCAGCATCGGATTGAGCGAACCCGCGGCAAAGGCGGCGGGGAAAAAGATCAAGGTGGGCAGATTTGACCTCACCGCAAACGGTAAAGCACTGGCAGCTGGCCATAGCGACGGACTCATCAAGACGATTGTCGACCAGCAGACGGGGGAGCTCCTTGGCGCGCACATGATTGGTCACGGTGTGAGCGAGCAGATACAGGGCTTCGCCCTCGCCATGGGTGCGGAGATCACTACCGAAGAATTTGCCGAGACGGTGTTCCCCCACCCCACTATTTCAGAGGCCATGCACGAGGCCGTGCTCGATGCCGAAGGCATTGCGGTGAACCACTGAGCCCTGTCATGAGTCAGCAAAAGCCCCTCCATGAAGGACTCTTTACCTGGCCACCGGGTCAGGTGGAACTGCTCGGCAGCCGATGCCAAAACTGCGGGGAGCATGCCTTCCCCGCACAGTCGAGCTGTCGCGCCTGCGCCGGCTCAGAAACCGAAGTAGTAAGTTTGGGAAATCAGGGTTCGCTATGGACCTGGACCATCCAATCCTTCATGCCAAAAGCGCCCTACGCTACCGATGAAACCGCCGAAACCTTCCGACCCTATGGCGTCGGCTATGTGGAAATGGCCTGTGGACTACGCGTGGAGAGCCGACTCCGCGAGAGTTCGGTCGGAGACCTGCGTATCGGCATGCCCATGGCGCTCGAACTGATACCAGTTCGCCGCGACGAAGACGGTACCGAGTTACTGACCTTTCAATTCCGTGCAAGCCCGGAGACCGCTTAATGGATGTCGCTATCGTCGGTCTCGGGCTACACCCCTTTGGACGCAGTCCCGCACTCACCGGGCTCGAACAGGGGGCCGAGGCAGCGCGCGCGGCACTTCGCGATGCGGGCACCGAGTTCAAGAACATGCAGTTTGCCTTTGGCGGCAGCCAGGACGGTGGCAATGCCGACTCACTGGTGAATCTCCTCGGATTGACCGGCCTGCAGTTCACTAATATCTGGAACGGCTGCGCAACCGGTGGCAGCTCCCTCAATGCCGCCTATTCTGCGATCAAGTCGGGACAGTACGACGTCGGGCTGGTCGTCGGTTTTGACAAGCACCCGAGGGGGGCTTTCAACCCGCAGCCCAGGGATTGGGGGCTCGATGACTGGTACGGTGAAACCGGTCTCATGCTCACCACCCAATTCTTCGCCATGAAGATCCAGCGCTACATGCACGACTACGGCATTTCCAGGGATACCCTGATCCGGGTCGCCGAGAAGGCCTTCAGAAACGGCTCCATCACTCCGACAGCATGGCGGCGTACGGCCTTGTCCCGGGACGAAATCGCGGAAGCCCCCATGGTGAGCGAACCGCTGAACAAGTACATGTTCTGCTCGCCCGCAGAGGGCGGTTGCGCCCTCGTGGTTTGCAGGGCCGATATCGCACAGCGATTTACCCGTAATCCGATTATCCTAAAGACCGCCGTGGTTAGATCGAGAAACTATGGCAGCTTTGAAGTCTTCAGCCCTTCGCAGGCGCCGCTTCTTGGAGATGCACCCACCGTCAATGCCTCGAGGGCGGCCTTTGAGCTCGCCGGGGTCGGACCCGAAGATATCGACGTGGCACAACTTCAGGACACCGAGGTCGGTGCAGAGATCATGCACATGGCAGAAAATGGCTTTTGCGATCATGGCGACCAGGAACAATGGATCGCCGATGGAGTGACCGAAATCAACGGGCGACTCCCGGTTAATACCGATGGTGGGTGCCTCGCCAACGGTGAGCCTGTGGGGGCATCGGGCTTACGGCAGGTCTATGAAATCTGCTTGCAGCTCCGCGGTGACGCGGGAGCGCGGCAGGTTCCAAATCAACCACGAACGGGCTATACCCACGTGTATGGCGCGCCAGGAATAAGCGGCGTCAATATACTGGCCCGATAAGTACAGACATAATGATTTTTCGGAGGATGAGCGATGAATAACGCGACAAAGAAGCTGCAGGGCGATGGCGGCCGGTTTGAGGGCACCACCTGGCAGGACCTGCTCGATAAGGAAACCGTCGAAGTTCCTGATTTTCTGCGGGAGAAGAGCAATCCCTACCTGGGCGATGAGGACCTCTCGGTCGATCGCTACATCAGCAAGGATTTCTTTGACCTGGAAAAAGAAAAGCTCTGGTCGAAAGTCTGGCAGATGGTGTGTCGCGAAGAAGATCTACCCGAATCAGGCGATCACGTGGTTTACGACATCATCGACCAAAGCGTTATCGTGGTGCGCACCAACGAGGGCACACTCAAGGGCTTTATCAACTCCTGCCTGCACCGCGGTCGAAGCCTGCGCGACGAATCCGGCACCGTAGGCGAGTTTCGCTGCCCCTTCCACGGCGCCACCTGGAACCTCGAGGGCGAGTTTCAGGGCATCCCCTGCCAGTGGGACTTTGAGCACCTTGAAGACCGGGATATGTCGCTGCCGGAAGTACAGGTCGACACCTGGGGCGGCTTTGTTTTTATTAACTTTGACCACAACTGCAAGCCGCTTGAAGAATACATGGAGGTGATGCCTGAGCATTTCTCCCGCTATCCGTTGGAGAAGTATTTCAAGGGGGTGCACGTCAAGCGCGTCATGAACTGCAACTGGAAAGTCGGTGCAGAAGCCTTCATGGAGTCGTACCACACGGTTGAGACGCACAAACAGATCCTGACCTTCACCGGCGACGCCAATTCCCAGTACGACACTTACGGCGACCACATCTCCCGCTCCGTGACCCCCATGGGCGTGGCGAGTCCGCACCTCGAGGGCATCTCGGAAGAAGCGATCACGCGGGATATCCTCAAGCTGTCAGGCCGAATGGCCAAAGACTCCGACGAAGGGGTCGACATGCCCGATGGGGTCGACGCGCGACGCTACGTTGCCGACATGAATCGCGGCATGTTCGAAGAAGCCTCAGGGCAGGATTTGTCGGGCGCCACCATGGCTGAGCTCGAGGATGCGATTCTTTACAGCCTGTTCCCCAACTTCCAGGTGTGGATTGGCTACAACGGCAACATCGTTTACAAATTCATTCCCAACGGTGACGATCCCGACAGCTGTATTTTCGAGGTGATGATCCTGTTGCGTTACCCAGAGGGTAGCGAGCGGCCCGACCCGGCACCCTGCCATGTCATCCCCGCGGATGAATCCTTTTCTTCCTATCCCAATCTCGGCGCCCTCGGCCCCGTGTTCGATCAGGACGATGCCAACCTGCCGGCGGTACAAAAAGGCATGAAGGCCTCACACAAAAAGGCGGTGAGCCTCGCGAGTTATCAGGAAAGCCGCATACGGCATCTGCATCAGACCATCGACAAGTACCTGAATGCCTGACGGGAGCCTGCAATGAGTGACTCAGCAAGAACGGCAGGACGCATCAACTGTGTACTCATTGCCGGTGGGCTTTGGCACGATATCGACTTCGCACGACTCGAGCTGCTTAAACTTCTCGCCGAGCACGAGCGTGTGCGCGTGCGCGTGTTTGAAGATTTCGAGAACCTGGAGGCATTGGCCGAAGCGGACTTTCTGATCAGCTACACCTGCAACGTGGTGCCATCGCTCCCGGCTCAGGAGGCGCTACGCGAGTGGGTCCGCAGCGGCGGGCGTTGGTATGCGCTGCACGGCACCAACTCGATTATTCGCCTGATGTCCGACGGTAACTTCGGTACCCCCGACTGGGCCCCCTTGTTCGTGGAAACCCTCGGCTCCATGTTCCGATCGCACCCGCCCATTGAGCCCTACAAAGTTACCGTGGCCAAGCCCGACCACCCGCTGGTCGAAGGTGTCGAGCCTTTCGACGCCAGCGACGAGCAATACCTGATGCGCACCTACGGTGATCTTGAGGTGTTGCTGGAAACCGAATTCGGCGGCGATGCGCCCGGCTTTGTCGAAGACAAATGGGAGCAGGCCAAGCATCCCGTTTTTTACATCAATAAACAGGACAAAGGCGCCGTGCTATACCTGACACTGGGGCACTGTCGCCATCACTACGACATGCAGCCACTGCTCGATTACTGGCCTACCATTGATCGTTGTTCCTGGGATCTTCCTGTGTTTTACACGCTGCTGCGCCGCGGTATTGAATGGGCAATCTCGCCAGTGGATGAAGCCAGCCAGGCAGCGAAGCAGGCCGCTGCAGAGGCAATGGCCGATAGCTAAGCGGTTTAGCATTACCCTCTGTAGCAGGGGGGGGTTAACAGCAGAGGGCGATCTAGCAAGATAGCTCCCGATGGATTTGCAGCACGAGAGAAATAATAAAATGAAAAACAGACCCTTGATCGGACTCAGCGCTGCGCTGTTGATTGGCGGAGCCCTCAGCGCCTCGCCCACACTCGCCGGAGAGGCACTCATCGGCGACCCCAACACCTACTCCCCCCCCGCACGGCAGTCATCGCGGCAGTTGTACTGGGGCGATACCCACCTGCATACCACCCAGTCCCCCGATGCCTTTACCCTGGAAACTCGGCTCGACCGGGAGCAGGCTTATCGATTCGCACGCGGGGAGACAGTGATTGCCGACAACGGAATGGCTGCCAAACTGCGTCGTCCCCTCGACTTTCTGGCGATTACTGATCACTCCGAGTATCTCGGCGTGTTTCCCATGCTGGAGAAAAAAGACCCTCGGCTGAAGGAATGGCAGTTTGGCGACTTTCTTGGGAGCCTGATGGACGAGGGAAAATTTCAGGAACTTGCGCTGGAATTTTCCCTGGCGATTCAGAAAACCGATGCCGAGTTCAAGGTGCCCACGCCAGTGCGGCAGTCAATATGGGAGGATGTCACTCAAACGGCGGATCAGTACTACCAACCCGGCGTGTTCACCACGCTCATTGGTTACGAGTGGACGTCAATGATTACCGGCGACAACCTGCACCGGGTGGTTTTGTTCAAGGGCGACCATGAGCAGACGCACCAGGTTTTGCCGTTTACCGCCCAACACAGTACCGCACCGGAAGATCTCTGGGCGGCACTCACTGACTATGAACGCACCACCGGCGGCGAAGTGCTCGCTATCGCGCACAATGGCAATGTGAGTAACGGACGCATGTTCGGGCCCATCAGGGAAAACGGCAAGGCCTTTGATGCGGCCTACGCCACACAGCGGGCGCGCTGGGAACCCGTTTATGAAGTGACCCAGGTCAAGGGAGACGGAGAAACCCACCCCGCGCTTTCCCCCGACGACGAATTTGCCGATTTCGAGACCTGGGACGACGGCAATATAGCCCTGACCGCGGATAAAGACCCCGACATGCTGCCGTACGAATACGCCCGCTCGGCACTGCAACTGGGGCTGGGCTACGAACGGGAATTGGGTGTGAATCCGTTTAAATTCGGGTTGATTGGCAGCAGCGATATGCATACTGGCCTGAGTACCACCGCCGAAAACAATTACTTTGGCAAATTCGGCCACGATGAACCCGCCAAAGATCGCTTCCGCGAAAAAATGGCGCACCAGCTCCAGGAAAACTGGCGTCTGGTGGCCTCCGGACTCGCCGCCGTCTGGGCAGAGGACAACACCCGCGAGTCGATCTTTGAAGCCTTCAAGCGGCGCGAGGTCTACGCCACATCGGGTAGCCGCATCGGTCTGCGATTCTTCGCGGGTTGGGATTTTGAGGCCCAGGACGTACAGCGGCCTGACTATGCTGATATCGGTTATCGAAAGGGCGTACCCATGGGCGGTGACCTGGTAACCGGGCCAGACGGGGCGAGCCCGACGATAATGGTGGCAGCGGTTCGCGACCCCGATGGCGCCAATCTGGATCGCGTGCAGATTATCAAGGGCTGGCTGGATGCCGACGGGGAAACCCATGAGCAGGTATTCGACGTCGCGCTTTCCGATAATCGCCAGGCAGACCCCAGTACGGGATTGATCCCCCCGGTGGGCGATACCGCCGATCTGGAAAATGCCACCTATCTCAACAGTATTGGTGATGCCGAGCTTGCAGCGGTGTGGCAGGATCCGGATTTCGACCCCACCGAACCCGCCTTTTATTACGCCCGGGTTATCGAGATCCCCACTCCCCGGTGGACGGTCTATGATGCGGCATTTTTTGGGTCCGATATCCCGGACCCGGCACGGATCGCCATTCAGGACCGCGCCTACTCCTCACCCATCTGGTACACCCCACCCTCACCCGAGCCATGAAGTGGTTACGCGAGCCCCTGGTCCACTTTACCGTGATCGGGGCGCTGCTTTTCGCGCTTTATCCCAGCCCGGATGATGACGCAAATTCAAACCGTATTACCCTCGACCGCCCACAGTTGATCGCGTTTTATCAGCAGCAATTCCGGATACCCGACAGCATAAACGCGACCGAGCGGTTCATGACACTCCCCGACAAGGCGCGCCAGCAGGTCATCGATCAATGGGTGCAAGAGGAGGTGCTCTATCGCGAGGCCCTCAGGCTGGGATTACTCGAAGGCGATACGGTCATCCGCAAGCGCCTGGCTCAAAAGATGCGCTTTATCGCTGAGGCTGAAGCCGTCCCAGCCCTCGACATCACACCTGCCGACTTATCGGCCTACGTTGACGAGCATCGTGACCGCTACCGGACGCCCGCCCAGATCTCGTTCAGCCATTTATATTTTGCCCGCGACGACCGCGACCCTGACGGGAAGCAGGCGCTACAGGAGGCGCGCACCGCGCTGAATTCGGCTACCTTGTCATCCACCAGCGCTTTGGGGGATCGCTTCCCGTACCACCGACACTACGCCGAGCGCGATCAGTACTATATCGGGTCTCATTTTGGGGAAGAATTTGCCGAGGAGGTATTTGCCCTAACACCCGATGCCCAGAAATGGCAGGGGCCCATCGCCTCCCGCCTGGGGTATCACCTGGTCAGGGTAACGGCGCTAAGCGCCGCTGCGACACCTAAACTCGAAACGATAAAAGTGCGCGTCGAGGAGGATATTCTGCGCGAGCGACGCCTTAGCCAGCGCGCGGAGGTGCTCAACACCCTGGTCGATCGCTACGAGGTTACCCTCGCCAAAGACCTGCTGCTCGATTCAAGCGACGCCACCCCCTAGCGCGGCTCTATCTTAGTGCGGCTTGGTCTTAGCACGGCTTAGTCTTAGCGCCGCTTGTTTTTAGCGCCGCTTGCGAAACACCAGCAGCGCATTACCGGGCATTTTTCCGGCAAAGGCATAACCCGAGTTGGTGATCAGATAATCCCCATACACCAGCGGTGCAGATCCACCACCCATCGAACCGCCGGTTGCCTCACGCCCACCCACTGCCAACACCGTCTCAGTGGTATCGTGACGCCAGATGACAGTACCGTCGCGCACATCATAGGCGCGTAAGAAGCCATCATTGGAGCCCGCCAGAACGTAGTCGTCGGTCACCGATATCGCCCCGGAGTAACCGGGAAAACACCCCGGCCTACCCTGGCAAATATCGGTCGGAGAAGGCGTGCGCCACAGGTATTTACCCGTTCTGGCATCGAGGGCATACATACCGGGTCGTGCAGGTTCATCGTAAACCTTGCCATCCGGTGCGTCGCTGATGGGAACAAATACCCTGCCACCGAACGTGGCAATACCAAAGTGGACACCGGCAACGACACCGCCACGACCCACTTTGTTTTTCCATAGCAACTCGCCGGTATCCGGCTTTAGACCCACAACCAGTCCGCTTTTGCCCCCCGCCACCAGGACGGGCTCACCCTCCTCCGTGTAGGCGATCACGGGCGCAGCGCCAAAATCATAGTCGGGCCCATCTTCTTCAGGGCAGTTGTAACGTGTGGCTTCTTCGCAGGAGGCATTCCAGGCGTCATTGGTGTGGGCCTGATACACCCATTCGATCTCGCCACTGTGGCGGTTGACGGCAATGACGGAATCACTGGTATCCGTCGCCGGCGACGAGTAGTTTTCACCGGTGCCGACATAAAGATAATCGCCCCAAAATGCGGGACTGTTCCATACCGGCGCACCGGACGGGCCCAGTCGCGGGGTGCCCACCGGATTGGCCCCCAGCGGTTGGGCTGGAGGCAGCCAGTGCGCCCGCCACAGCTCTTCACCGGTGCTCGCTTCAACAGCGACCACGGCGCCGCGAAAGGAGCAGCATTGATACTCCGGGTCAATCGCCGCGCCAACCTCCAGCGACGAAAGGGGTACATAAAGCGTATCGCCCTGCAATACCGCCGACGCCGTCAGCGTAACGCCCGGGTGTTCATCCATTCGTTTACGCCACACCAGCTCGCCAGAGAAGGCATCAAGGGCGTACTGGTGACCGGTCAGATCGCCAAAGAACAGCAGCGGCTGTGCGTCGTCGTCACCCGCCTCCCAGGTCTGGAGAGTCATGCCGGTACGCACCTCGGCACCGGCGACAAATTGCCAGCGTGTGCAGCCGGTCTCCAGATCGAACGCGTAAACAATGCCCTTGTGGCTGCCGACAAAGACCGCGCCCCCGGCAATGACAGGCTGGGAACGGGCCCTGGTTGCACTGGGAAAGGCGAAGGCCCACGCCGGTTCGAGTAGCTTCAGATCGGCGGCGCCGACGTTGTGCAGCTCGGAGCCAATATGATGGCTATTGGCGTCATCGAAGCCCCAGTTAGGCAATCCGGGTGGCTGATCCCGATCAAAGGCGGCGCGATCTGCCGCGCATTCCACACCAGCGGCGAGGGGATCGCTGTTATCGAGCTTGCGTTGGGTAAGGAATTCGGCAATCGCAACACGCCCACTCTCGGGGATTCCGCTGGCGACGCCCTGCATGATGCCATCATTGAGCGCGGAAAGAATCGAGTCCGGCGTCAGTTGGGCCAGGATAAATCGCTGGGGCGCCCGGGGTACCGCGCGATCGTGACACTGGGCGCAATGTTCGGTGTACAACGCAGCACCTTTGGCCTGGGTGTCCGGATCCACATTACGGGTGACATCCGCGTAAGCGTCGGAATTGGCGCGCGCCTGGTGGATATCTTCTGCCATCGCCGATAAAGGCCAAAGCACCGCCAGCATAAGCGTGGTCAACCGGACACAAGCTTGCTGCAACTCGATAGCACTCTGCATGACTAGTCCTTTTTACTATGCAAAAAAATCTGGCACACGCGTGCCGCGTATTTGGAGATTATTGTCTGCCTTCTGGATACATTCATTGTCACCATGTCCGGGTGAAAGAGCCCAGAGCAGCGAGTCTGGCCAAAGCTCCTTTCGCAGAACCTCAGGCGGCACCGACGACCGAATAAGACGCAATAAAACCTTCAGGATTAGCGGCCAAACATGGCAACCATGGGCTCCTATACCTCAAGGCCCGGCATCAATATTTTGCGATCACGGCTAGCGGGCAGTCACGCTAAAAAGACCATTAACGTCGATTTGGGCGTCATTTAAGGTCTGATTTGCCGCAAAGACGCTATCCATTCAGGGAATTCCACAGCGCATAAACCGGGTCCTGATCGCCACGGCAGCCTTTATTCATCGCTTCGAACATGCCTGCATTGAGCAGGTCTTTTGAATCTTCAGACATCGCCCAGTCCATGACGAAGCTGCGCTCGGCGATTTTCCACTCCCCGTCGCGGCGCTCATAACGATCGATGTAACGACCGCCAATCAACCGATCCTCAGGCGAATCCCCAGGAATGCCCTGAAAGGCCATGACGTAACTCTCACCCACGGCGGCATCACCGTCGATTTCGATCCAGTGATTGGTCACTGTGTGCGCGGTGCACATCCCGCTGATCGCCGGCAGCACGGTATCGGCAAACTCCCGGGCGCAACCGTTAAACACACCTGACATAACGACGGCATCATCGTGGAACGCCGACAGCAGGGTCTCAACATCACCCCGGTCGGCGCCACGGCAATAGCGATAATTCAACTCGGTAATCGCCTGGTGAGACAGGGCGTGATCTATTGCGGTATCGGTCGCCATGGCGTTGCTCTCCTGTTGCGGTTTTTTGGTCGCGGCATAAGCCATAAGCAGGGTATTGCCCGCGTCTGCAGTGTGATGACCGCCCCGAGGCGGTGCGCCCACCAGCGCAAAGGCCGGCGGTGTATCCTGTTGGCCCGCCGGGGGATACTGGATACACCAATCGAGAATGTACTGACGATGTTGCATTCGCCACTCGCCATTCTTATGGCTGTGCTGGTCAAGATAGCGCCCGCCTACCAGATGGGGCTGCGCATCACCGGTAGTGGGCATCACTACATAGGCGATAACGTAACTTTCGGTCACCGCCCGATCGCCACTGACCTTGCACCAGGTATTACTGGGCCGGTGCAGGGAGATCGGCGCACTTGCCTGAACCGGGGTGAGGAAGCCGGCGAACTCGGCGGCGCTTCCCGCAAATACACCGTAATCGACGGTACCATCATCGTGATAAGCCTCTTTTAACAGAAGCTCATCGGCTCGATCGATACCCCGCGCATGCTGCGCCAGCCGCTTTTCAATGTGTTGTTTAGCAATCAGTGAATCAAGCATCGTAGCCGTCCTCATGGCATCACCACTGTCATACCTTGGACCAGGCAGACTTCATCTCGACGTCGACCACTGAGGCGCAGGCCTCGCGGGCAAAGACACCGGCTACCGGTCGACCGTCGCAATGGATTAACTTTCCAGTCGATAGACCCAGGCACCGCAATGGTCCAGCCCCGGCCTTGCCAATATCTGCATTCATACCCCGTCTTTCCTTGCGCTCTGCGCCGCTTTTTTTAGTTATGTTGCCACAGACAACGCCACCCCTTAGTTAAGGCGTCACTTTCGATAAAGCTTCACTATGCCGGTCGTGACTTGCACGACAAACATGCTTGATTGTTTTGAAAGTAATTGAGCGGGCGAGCAGGTGTCAAGCTGGCGTGACACCTGTCAAAACGGCTGGTACGGCGATAACAAACAAACTTGCTTGTTTTATCAGTGGTGGCTGGTATATTCGGAACAGTGCGCGCTGCGGGAGGGGGTCGAGCCGCGCTGGTTGCTCGCGATTGAGACGCAGGCGCAGAGTAATGAAGGGCATCCCGGTATTCGAACACCAATGACACAATGAAAACAGCGGCGAAAACAATGAATAATATTGAAAGCACAAGCTACCGCAATGCGACGCTGGCCGAGCGCGCACGACTACTGGCTGATGAACGCAACCAGGAAACGGCTATCTTTTTTGGCAACGGCAGCACCCTGTCCTTCGCCGACGCCTATCGCGAGGGGCGAACCCTCGCAGCTGCACTCCAGAATATGGGCCTTGCAGCCGGCGACACCCTCAGTTTCCAGCTACCCAATACCCGCGAATCGGTGATTGTGGCTATCGCTGCTTCCCTTGCGGGACTGATTATTAACCCTATCGTCCCCATTTATCGCGGTAAGGAACTCGGTTTTATCCTGAAGGATGCGCAAACCCGGGTTCTCTTCATCCCGGCAACACTGCGCAATTTCAACTACGTCGAAATGACGACAACGCTTCGCTCCCAGTTACCCGACCTGTCAACGGTGGTTGTCGTCGGCGCATCGGGAGCACTGCCCGAGGGTTTTGTCGACTTCGATAGCGCAATGACAAGTGCCAATGCGGATCAACTCAGCGACGTTGCGGTGGATCCCGATGACGAGAAGATAAAGCTCTACACGTCGGGCACCACCGGAAACCCGAAAGCCGTTCGACACAGCCACAATACCCTTGAAAAAGCGCTTATGAACGGTGTCAGTGGCTGGTCCATGGACAGCAATGACCTCATGCTGATGCCATCGCCGGTAACCCACATCACCGGTTACGCCAATGGCATCGAACTGCCCTTTTTTAGCGATTCCAAGTCGCTGCTCATGGAGGCCTGGGTGGTCACAGAGGCCGTCGAATTGATTGAGAAATATGGCGCCACTCTCTGTGTCAGCGCGACACCATTTTTGCGCGAGCTCGTCGACACTGTAAAGCGCAGGCAAACATTGCCCGGGTTCTGGTATTTGCGTGCGGCGGCGCCTCAGTACCCCCCAAGCTGATTTACGACACCAAAGAAGTGCTTACTGACTGCCAGGCCGTGAGAGTGTATGGCTCTACCGAAACGCCGCTGGTCACGGTTGGGTTTCCAAGGCCTGAGGATATTGATCTTGCCGCCAACACCGACGGAAAAATACACAACTATGAAGTCATTGTCTGCGATGACGACGGCAATGATCTGGGACTGGAGCACGAGGGAGAATTACTGATTCGTGGGCCTGCCATGATGCTCGGCTACGCCGATGCCGATCAAAACAGCGCGGCCTACGATGACAATGGCTTTTTCCGTACAGGCGATATTGGCAAGCTGCTGGCATCGGGGGCAATTTGCATCACCGACCGCAAGAAAGACATTATTATCCGCGGCGGTGAAAACCTGAGCGCCCGGGAAATTGAAGAGGCGATTGAGCTTCATCCGGCGGTCGCCGAAGTCGCCGTTGTCGCCGCGCCCCACCAACGCCTTGGCGAGGGCGTCGCCGCCATTATTGTATCGACCCCGGGTGCTACAGCGCCTGATCTGGAAGCGCTGAGCCAGCACATGGCAACGCTCGATGTCGCCAAGCAGAAGTGGCCGCAGCACGTCGAGCAGCGGGCGGAATTACCCAAAACCGCATCGGGCAAGGTGCAGAAGGAAGTACTCCGAAGGGAACTGAAAGAAAAAAATATTTCACTGTAGAACGCCGACCTCACCAATAAAGACCGGCTTGTAACGGCACAGCAAAACCCTTAACACAGGGTCGTAACTATCAGCAGGAAGCAAAATATGACGGACTACGCGGCATTTCGTTTGGAAGTGCGCCAATTTCTCGAAGCGTCACTCACCCCGGAGCTCCGACGCGCGGGCAAACTGACCACCAGCGTCTTCTCGGATTTTGAAAGTAGCATGGCCTGGCAGCGAATTTTACACGCGAAGGGCTGGGCAGCTCCGGATTGGCCCGAAGAGTATGGCGGCCCGGGCTGGGATATTCACCAGCGCTATATTTTTCAGGAGGAGTGCAAGCTCGCCAATGCCCCGAGCATTATTGCAATGGGTATCCAGATGCTTGGGCCGCTGTTGATGAAATACGGTACCGAGGCGCAGAAAACCGAGATTATCCCCCGTATTCTGTCGGGTGACGATGTCTGGTGCCAGGGCTACTCTGAACCTGGCGCGGGCTCCGACCTTGCGTCGCTGAAAACAACGGCTGAGCGCGATGGCGATCACTATCGTGTCAACGGCACCAAGATCTGGACCAGCCTCGCCCAGCATTCCAACAAGATCTTTTGTCTGGTGCGCACCAACAAGGACGTCAAGCCACAGGCGGGGATCAGCTTCCTGTTAATGGATATTGACCTGCCGGGAATCACCATTGACCCGATCGTAAGCCTCGATGGTCAGGTCGAGCAGTGTCAGGTGTTTTTTGAGGATGTCGAAGTCCCCGTGACCAACCTCGTCGGCGACGAAAACGATGGCTGGTCGGTGGCCAAGTCACTGCTCGAATTCGAGCGCGGCGGGCACAACTTTACAATTGATATCAAGAAACAACTGGGCAAAGTTCGCGACCAGGCGCTGCGAATACGCGGGCGCGGCGGAAGACCCAAGCTGGAGGATCCTGTTTTCAGGACGCAATTGGCGGAAGCCGAAATCGAAGCGATGGCGCTGGAACAGACTGAGCTGCGCATCAAAGGTTCATTTGCCGCCGGCGGCAACCCCGGCGCGCTGTCCTCGCTGGTAAAAGCCGTGGGTACCGAACTATCCCAGCAATTCAATGAGCTGAGTGTTGACGCGGTCGGACGGGCGATTACCCCGTACTTTCCCGAGGGTCTCGACCCACATTTTGAGGGCGAAACACCCGTGCCCGACTACGCCACAACCACAATGGCCGAATATATCAACAACCGGTCGGCGACGATTTACGGGGGGACTGCTGAAGTCCAGCGCAACATCATTGCCAAACAAATCCTCAAACTCTAGCGCGCAGTAATAAGGACATCTGAAATGAACGAAGAACAGCAGATGCTGCTCGACAGTGCCCAGCGCTACCTGCGGGACACCTACGATTTCAACAGCCGGCGCGACATGGCTAACTCCGAGCAGTACATAAGCACCACCCATTGGCAGGCCTTCGCAGAAATGGGTTGGCTGGCGATGCCCTTCGGCGAGCAACACGGCGGGCTGGGCTTTGGTATGGAAGAGGTCGCGCTGTTGTCGGAGGAGTTTGGCAAGCATCTCGTGCTTGAGCCCATGCTCGAATCCACAGTGGTCGCCGGAAGCGTTCTCACCTACCCCGGCGTCGCCGTCGAATCGAGCCACATCGATGCACTGGTGTCCGGTGAAAAAATTTACGCACTGGCACATCAGGAGCCCGATACGACCGCCGATATCGACAATTTGAGCGCCCACGCGCAGCACGTCGCCAATGGACTGAAAATTACCGGCAACAAGGCCTATATTTCCGCGGGGGCGGTCACTGACTACTTTATCGTCACCGCCAAGCTCGAGGGGCAGCTCGCCCTCTTTCTCGTGCCCAAGGACGCCGAGGGCCTCACGGTCACCCGCTACAAGACCTACGATGGTCGCTCCGCGGCCAATCTGGCCTTTGATATGGAGTTACCTTTTAGCAGCTTGATGGCGCGCGGTGATCTCGCCCGGTCCGCATTCATGACAATGCGTGACCGAGCCATTCTTGGAGCCAGCGCCGAGGCCCTCGGCGCGATGCAGGCGGCGCTGGACACCACCGTCGATTACACGCGACAGCGGGTGCAGTTTGGTAAGCCGCTATCCTCGTTTCAGGCCCTGCAACACCGAATGGCCAATATGCTGATTCAAATCGAGCTGTGTCGCTCGCTCGTGGGCGCGGCCTGCCGGGCGCTGGACGCCGGTTCGGAAGACGCCCGCAGACTTACCCTCGCCGCAAAAGTAAAGGTCACGTCAACGGCGCGAAAAGTCACGCAGGAAGCCATCCAACTCCATGGTGGCATCGCCACCACCGACGAGTACGTGGTCGGACATTATTTCAAGCGCGTAACGGCACTGGAAAGCTGGGTATGTTCGCGGGAGGATGCGCTGGTTGATTTCATCAGGCTGACCGACGCGGCCTGATACAGTGCTTATCATCAATAAGCGGTTCAATAACGAATAACACCACTGGGAGGTGGAGAATGGATTTAGGAATAAAAGGTAAAGTTGCACTGATCACGGGCTCAACCAAGGGTATTGGACGCGGTATCGCCGAGGCGTTTGCCGCCGAGGGTTGCCACGTCGGAATCTGCGCGCGCAATAGCGACGAAGTCGATGCCGCGGTCAAGGAACTCAGTGCCAGCGGTGTCAAGGTCGCCGGTGGTGTTGTCGATGTCGCCGACCCCGCCTCGCTTGAAACCTGGGTTAGCCAGTGCGTCGCCGAACTGGGCGGCGTCGATTTTTTTGTACCCAATGTCTCTGCCGGTGGTGCAGACGCCTCAGAGGACGGCTGGCGTGCCAACTTTGAAGCGGACTTGTTGTCCACGTGGCGCGGTGTTCAGTTAACCCAGCCCCACATTGAGAAATCCGAGTGTGGCGCTATCGTCGTCATTTCTTCGACCGCGGCGATCGAGGCCTTTGCCGGCGCCACGCCCTATGGCGCCATGAAGGCCGCGCTGCTCAATTACGCCGGCAACCTGGCCCATGACCTGGCGCCGAAGGGTATCCGTGTCAACTCGGTAAGCCCGGGACCGATCTTTATCGAAGGCGGCGCCTGGGATCAGATCAAGGAGGCCATGCCCGAGATTTATGAAGGTACGGTTGCCGCAATCCCCATGGGCCGCATGGGCTCAGCCCAGGAAGTCGCCGATCAGGTCGTGTTCCTGTGTAGTCCTCGAGCGAGCTTTACCACCGGCACCAACGTCGTCCTCGACGGCGCGTTTACCAAGGGCCTTCAGTTCTGATTCACAGCCGTTAAACCGGCCCCCGCCGATCGGCGGGGGCATTCCACCCCTTTTCTTGTCTGCCCGGTGACCGGGTCATCGACGCCATCTTCTGCGACCCTGGTTTCAGCGCGATCCCCGTATCAGGGTGCCGCAGTGATCAGCTGGTCCAGCTCCTCCAACGTCACAATGAGCTCCACCACCGGCGGAGATGTGCTGTTGAAGCTTTCTTCTGCCATGGGTGCGACGGCGCAGCTGTCTGGCATTGCCTGACCCCGCTCAATAATGCCGTGCATGGTGGGAAGAAAAATAAATTGTAGCCACTGGTAGAAGTCCAGCGTATCGACCGCGAACGGCTGTGCGGAAGCCAGCGCTTCTGCCGATGGCGGTGTCTCGTCCCAGAGGCGCAACTGACGCAAAGCGGCCTCCACATCAATCAACCGCGCGGCTATCTCAAGCCGATGATCTAATGACGTCATAGATTGACTGGCCTCCGTGGTTCATTCTCCTCTTCCCCACTCTTCGTACCCATCAGGGAGACGCTCACGGCGCCAGATTAAATTCAAATCGCGGTAGCGAATCCATAATCGCGCGCCCGTATCGGCGGGTAATCACCCGGCGATCAAGTAGCGTTACGGTACCGCTGTCGGTTTCCGTGCGCAAAAGTCGGCCACTCGCCTGCACCAGTTTTAAGGCCGCATCGGGAACGCTAATCTCCATAAAAGGATTGCGTCCCTGTCGCTCCAGTAACTCGGCATGGGCGGCCTCAAGGGGGCTATCGGGTACGGCAAAAGGCAGCTTGGCGATGATGACGTGATCGCAATAAACGCCCGGCAGATCAATACCCTCGGCGAAACTGGCAAGACCCAGGATCATGCTCGAATGACCCGCGTCAATGTGATCGCGATGCCGATCCAGCAATGCCCCTTTGCTCAGCGTGTCCTGCATGAGCACCAGCCTGTCAATCGTGGCCTCGATGCCGGCAGCGACCTCTTCCATCTGGCGCCTTGAGCTGAACAGCACCAGGGTGCCACGGTCGTTGGCGACCAATTGCGGCAGCAGCTCGATGAGCTCGACCGTGTGACCCGCGGCGTCGCTGGGATCAGCCGACATCGGGGGCACAATAAACTGCGCCCGCTTGCTGTCAAAAGGACTGATCACCTGCTTGAAACGCGCCCCCTGCGGCACTCCGGAGCGACTGCGAAAACGATCAAACGTACCCAGTGCCGACAGTGTCGCCGAGGTGACGACCGCACCGGCCACCCTCGACCAAATGTGCTGGTGAAGCAGATCTCCAGCAAGTACCGGGCTCGCCAGTAGCGTGATGCTGTCCTCGCTGCCCGAATGCCGCATCCAGCGAGCCCAGGGCTTGAGCTCATCCGGCTCAGCGGAATCGGAGTAGCTCGACCAGAGACCACACTGACTCTCAGCCCTGGCGACCATTGTGCCGGCGTTGACCAGTGCGATTTCGAGTAAATCCCGATTCTCCCCCTGCGCGTTTTCGAGGTGGCCTTCGATGCTCATTTCAAAGCGTTGGGCCAGCGAGAGGTGCTGGCGCCAGCTATCGGCCAACGGTGTTGCCATGGCGATAAGCTCAGTGGGGGCGATTCCATGCTCAAACCGATGGTCCCTGGATTCACCGTCCTGCTGATCAATGTAGTCCCAACACCAGGCGCCAACGCCGTCGAGTAGCTGATCGAGATCCATAGCGCTCGACTCAAGCTGCTCCAGTAACGCCAGGTCGCCGACTGACAGCCCCAGGGAATCCGCATCCCGGGCAATCCAACCGCCCGCATCACGCATCGACTGGCGCAACACGCCGATCGGGGCCGAAAGGGTAAAATGACTAAGGCACTTATCGGGTAACTGGTGGCCTTCATCAAAAATAATCAGGCAGTCCTCAGGCGCCGGCAGTATGACGCCGCCACCGAGTTTGAGATCGGAAAGCACCAAATCATGGTTCGTGACGATCACATCGGCGTCGAGCAGCCCATCCCGCGCCTTGAAAAAGCTGCAGTTGGTGACATGGGGGCAGCGCCGACCGGAGCACTGCACATGATCAGTCGTCACCGCCCGGCGAGCCGACGGCTCGAGAACCCCCGTCCAGTTATCAAGGTCCCCGTCCCAGCTCGACCCCGCCAAGGCATCCAGCATGGCCTCAAACACGGGCCCGGCATCGCTCAGACCCGACGCCCCCATCTCATCGGGATACAGGGGAATTAAAGGCGCAGTACCCGCGCGCCCTTCAAGCTGATGATCGAGTTTTTGCAGGCAGACATAGCGCCCACGGCCCTTGGCGAGTTGCACCCTGAAGTTGAGCCCGCTGTGGTGCAGAATGTCGGGTAGATCCTTACTGATGAGTTGCTCCTGCAACGCGACCGTCGCCGTCGCTATCACCAGCTGTTTCTGCCGCGCGCGCGCCACGGGCAGTGCGGCGACCGTGTAGGCAATCGTCTTCCCGGTTCCGGTCCCGGCTTCCACAACGGCAATCGGTTCCGGCGCCTGTGGATCACCCAGCGCATTGGCGATTTCTGCGATCATTTGCCGTTGGCCAACCCGTGGGGCAAGCCCTCGGGAGGACACCAATTGAAGATAAGCCGCGCGAATCTCTTCCTTCATCGCCTCATCGAGCAAGTTGGGAGACATCCTTGTGACAGGCCAGAGCCGTTTGAACCGGATTCGCGTAGCCGGTCAGCATCCAGTGCTGATGCTCAGGGTCGACCGCATCTACCCTCGCGGCAAAAGCCTCCCGGCTGACCGTACCGGGCTGCACGGGGAGATCCATCGGCACTGGCGCACCGTTGAGCTTTTCCCAGGCCCAGATATTGGTTGGAAACAGCGCGTAGTTGCGGTGCACCTGTCGATCGATCTCCCTCACAACGTCATCGACGTCTCCGGCGTTGTCAATCGGGTCGCCAAAAGCGATATGAATGCCCCCTTTCTGCCCCATAATGCCCCGGCCAATGGATTGGACATCCTCGTCGTCGGATTTCCGGTAGCTGCCGCCTGCCGCCAGCTCCGCGGCTTTCTGCCGGTCACAGGGGTCCAATTCGTAGGCGATGGCAATGGGCACAATATTGAGCGATTGCAGCACGGCGTCGGCCGACTCCAGCTTGCGATCGCGAGCCAGCGTCAGCATTTTTATGACAGCGGGTTCGGTGGCATCGATGCCATCCTTCGCGCGGCCTTCACGCTGCGCGATCCAGACAGACCCGCGATTTTCGGTAACCGTCGAGCGGATAAATCCAGCGAGTTGCTTTGACGCAGCCATGAGTTCACGTGGTTTTGAAATATTGCGTCTGACGATAAAACTCTTATTGAGGCGCATCACATCGGCAACCCAGGAGCTTTTAAGCAGATTGTCCCCAATCGCGATATTGACCGTTCGATGGCCTGCGCGATGCAGCGCCAGATTGGCACAGGCGGGATCCATGGCGATATCCCGATGATTACTGATAAAGAGGTAGGACTGGGATTTATCCAGCTTGTCGAGACCTGAAACCGTGAAACGCGCGGTCTCATCGATGATCCTGGTCAGGTGGGGTTCCAGCAATAACTGGAAATCACTGATGGTATGCAGACTCTTTGCCTGGCGGATCAGCCACCGCTGGACCAGCCAATGCGCAAGACCGGGCGCAAAACGACGCAAACCGGGCAGACGCAATCGCGCCATCGCCCGGGCAAACCCACTGTCGCGGGCGACTCGCGCCGCGACGGCTGGAACCTCGGCATCGGTATAGGGCCGAATATCGGCATAGGGGTCGTCTTCGGACAAGCGTGTCATCGTTGACTCGGCCGGCGCCTGAGGCATAAAAGGTTCATTGCCCTATTATCCTCGCCAAACGATCCGAGCCACAACCATTTGCGATCGAAACAAAGCACAACCTGCCGATTGAAACCGCCGAATGCACGATATTGGAGAAGCACACGCCTTAAAATGCCAACTTCCCCCCGGTTTCTGGTAGGCTTCGCCGCGATAAAGAACGTTTCATTTTGAGGACTTATAAATGGAAGCATCCAGCGCCCTGTTAATGACGCTCGGTGCAGCAACGCTGCTCGTGAGTTGGATCCTGTTATTGGTGGTTTCCTGGAAGGACAGCTACGCATGGGGTCTTTTCTCATTGCTGCTGCCCCCCGTCGGATATTTTTACGGCTTTTTTCGACTGGGCAAGGCGTGGCAAGTCATCGGCGTTGCATTGTTGGGCTGGATCCTGGTCTTACTCGCCTAACCCCATTTCTCTGGCCAATTGCTGGCCCTTAACGCCAAATAAGCCACACAAGCGCGCTGGCCGTGTTGACACCACGGCGTCCTTCAAGGATCATTGCGCGCCTTTTTAATGACCTCTATCGGAGAAAACCGTGGCCAATTCCCCCCAAGCCCGAAAGCGTGCGCGTCAGAATGACAAGCGCCGCCTGCATAACGCCAGCCTGCGTTCGTTTATGCGCACCAAGCTTAAGCACGTCTTCGCTGCGCTTGGCAGTGGTGATGCGTCAGCTGCAAAAGCGGCACTGGATGAGGCGGTACCCGTGCTCGACCGCATGGTCAGCAAAGGTATCATCGAGAAAAACAAGGCAGCGCGTCACAAAAGCCGCCTCAACGCCAAGGTCAAAGCCCTGGCCAGCTAACCCCGTCGTCACCCGGTGCCAAATCGAGCATCGAGGTGGCGATTAATCTCATTCTCCAGGGTTCGTCGGAACGGGCGCGCCAGCAGTCCCAGCTTGATCTTCCCCGAGGCGCGTCCGGGTTCGACGCACACCTCCCCCGCAAAGCCGCTGCCCGAGAAGCTTAATGTTCCGTCCTGGCGGGTGACCTTGGCGGCAAATTCCTCCTGCAAATAGGCCGTGAGGTCTTCAAGGGCCTCGTGACAGCCCGACTCATTGAGGGAGTGCGTGCGATTAATCCGTATCGTACTCATGTTAATTTCCCTGTTTGCCCCATAAAACAGCCTTGGCAACCCCACCGCAAGCGGCCAGCCCATTAAACTGTACCTATGCGAAGTGATTCAGACCACGACATAAGCGCCCGATTTTTGTTTGATGAGGCAGACATCCGGGGTGAGTCTGTGCGTCTGCAAGAAGCTCTGGCTGAGATGTTGTCGACCCATCCCTATTCCGCCGCCAGCAAACGAATACTGGGGGAGTTCGCCTGTGCGGCAGTCCTTATCAGCAATAATCTGAAATATCGGGGCAGAATTGTACTGCAGGCACGCAGCGACGGGCCACTGTCCATGGTAATGGTGGAATGTACCAGCGATCGCGAGATTCGTGGCATTGCCCGCGGAGACATCAGTGCTGACCCAGAAGACCACCTCGCGCTACTGAGTGAAGGTCAACTGGCTATTACTATTGAACGCGAGGGCGGACAGCGATATCAGGGAATCGTGGCACTGGATCGGGGCTCACTGGCCGCCACCCTCGAGGATTATTTTCTGCAAAGTGAGCAACTCAACACCCGATTCTGGCTTGCCAGCAATGGTGTCACCGGGGGTGGGCTTATGCTCCAGCAGCTACCCGCGCAGCTCGAGCAGGGTTCGGAGCAACGCGGCGAGCAATGGGCCAATGTCTGTATTCTGGCCGATACACTGACCACTCAGGAGCTCAATGGCGAATCTCCGCAGACATTGATTTACAGGCTTTTTCACGAGGAAACCCTGCGCCTTTTTGAACCGAAATCCGTGGTCTTTCACTGCAGCTGCTCTCGAGAGCGCAGCTTGAATGCACTGTCGGCGCTACCCGAGGGCGAGCTCGCTGAAATTATCGCGGACGAGGGCATAGTGAGCATGAACTGTGAAATGTGTGGCGTAACCTACGAATTCGCACAAAGCGACATACCCGGGCTCGCTAAGCCGAAGGTTCTGCATTAAAATCTTGGCCCCATTCGCCGCCCTGTAATTCGGATCTCCTATGACGACTGCCCCCAGCGAGAGCAACGCGCCCCAGAAGCACACCGATCTTTCATCTGCCCAGCTGATAGAGATGGCTCTGGCGCGCAGCGAGGGCGTACTGTCTGAGACAGGCGCACTGCGGGTAGAAACGGGGAAGCGAACAGGGCGATCCCCCGGTGACCGCTTCATCGTCAAAGAGCCCTCCAGCGAAGACGCTATTAACTGGGGCCCGGTCAATCGGCCGTTTGACGAAGACAAATTTGACGCGCTGTGGGATCGCGTTCGCACCTTCGCCGGCGAGTCCGACACCTTCGTGCAACATCTGCACGTGGGCGAACACAGCGACCATTATCTACCGGTCAAGGTGACCACCGCTACCGCCTGGCAGTCGCTGTTCGGCCGCAATATGTTCATCCGGCCCCAGGCCTATAATCCAGCGAACAAGCCGGAGTGGAAGGTGCTCAACGTCGCCAACTTCGTCTGTGACCCGGAGCGGGATGGCACCAACTCTGACGGCTGTGTGATTATCAATTTTAATCAGCGCAAGGTGCTGTTGGCCGGTATGCGCTACGCCGGTGAAATGAAGAAGGCGATGTTTTCGGTACAGAACTTCCTGCTGCCCGAGAAGGACGTCATGCCCATGCACTGCTCCGCCAACGTTAGCGAGCAAGGCGACGTAACACTCTTCTTCGGCCTCTCAGGCACGGGAAAAACCACCCTGTCTGCAGACCCCGACTACTACCTGATCGGAGACGACGAACACGGCTGGTCGAAGGGCGCAGTATTCAATATCGAGGGTGGCTGCTACGCCAAAACCATCGACCTGAGCCACAAGAACGAGCCGGTGATCTGGGAGGCAATTCGCTTCGGTGCCATCGTCGAGAATGTGGTGCTCGATGACCACCGCGCCCCCGACTACAGCGACACGAGCCTCACCGAAAACGGCCGATGCTGCTACCCGTTGGAGCACGTCGATAAGCGCACCGAGACGAACTCCGGAGGCGAACCCAAGTGTGTGATTTTCCTGACCTGTGACGTATCCGGCGTTTTACCGCCTGTGTCGATTCTATCCAAGGAGGCCGCTGCATTCCATTTCCTGTCAGGTTATACCGCCCGCGTAGGCTCGACCGAAGTCGGCGCTGAAGCCGGTATACATCCCACGTTTTCAACCTGCTTCGGAGCCCCTTTTATGCCGCGGCCAGCAGGAGATTACGCTGAGTTATTAATGAAGCGTATTGAGGACTTTGGCAGCCAGGTTTACCTCATCAATACCGGATGGACCGGAGGTTCGGGCGCCCCGGGCGGATCGGGCACCCGATTCCCAATCCCCGTGACACGAGCGGTAGTTCACGCCGCGCAGAGCGGCGCCCTGCTTAACGGCCAAACCAAACATATCGACACGCTGAATCTGGATTTCCCGGCGTCTATTCCTGGTGTTGATCCTAAATATGTTGATCCCAAAGCCGGATGGAACGATCCCGCGGCCTACGAGGCCCAGGCTCAAAAGCTGGCTCAGCTGTTCCAGGCCAATATCAAGAATTTTGATGTCAGCGATGCGATCATCGCGGCCGGCCCGAAGGGCTGATCGATTCAACTAAACCCGTCGACCGCCCGAGGCTTGAGCGCAGTATCCACGACGCAGTAAATTCGGGCTTAAAACAATCATGTTTGTTTGTTATGCTGTCGGACGGTAACTATGAGGTCCGCAGCGGCCCGGAGTGATAATGCCCGCCAAAGAGCGTCTCGACCTGAATGAATTTGCCTGGATTGCGATGGAGTCGCCGTCACGGCCCATGCACGTGGCCACCCTCCTCGTTTACTCGCTGCCCGAGGACGCGGAACCCGACTTTCTGAATCAGCTGGTAGCGCATCTGCGCCAGTCCACCGAATTCGTCAACCCTTTCAATAAGATACTCCGACGCCCAACACCGCTGAGGCCCTATCCGGTCTGGGAACGCAATTACGATCTGGATCTCGAGTACCATGTGCGCCACCTCGCCCTCCCAAAACCCGGAGGTGAGCGGGAGCTCGGCATGCTGATCGCAAGGCTACATAGCAACCCCCTCGATTTTTCGCGTCCGCTGTGGGAGTACCACATTATCGAGGGTCTGGAGAACAACCGCTTCGCTGTCTATTTAAAGATGCACCACTCCATTGTTGATGGCATTGCCGGTGTCCGCATGCTGCAGCGCTCCATGTCCAGTGATCCCGACGACACCAGCTCACCAGCACTCTGGTCCGCGCCTATACCCGAGGAATTGTTCGAGGATAAAACGACGACCTCACGCTTGCGAAGAGCACTGACCGGAGCACGACGCTCCGCAGCATCAGCCACCCATGTGGCGCGTCAGCTTTACGACACCCTGAAGGCAGGTATCAACGACAAGGACCCCCTGCTGCTGCCCTATCAGGCGCCGATGACGATATTCAATGGCCGAATCGGGGGGCAACGCCGGTTCGCCACCCAGAATTACGACTTCGCCAGAATTCGCAAGCTGTCCAAAACCGCCGGCTGTACGGTTAACGATATTGTTCTCGCCATCAGCGCAGGCGCCTTGCGCCGCTTTCTGCAGGAGCAGAATGCACTGCCCGGCAGACCCCTGGTGGGTGGTATTCCCGTATCGCTGAAACCAAAAGACGACCAGAGTGCAGGTCCGGCGGTGTCCTACGCCATGGCTAATCTGGCGACGAACATAGCGGACCCCAAACGCCGGCTAGAAGTCATCTGTGAGTCCACCCGCCGCGCCAAAGGTGTTCTGCAGGACCTTTCCCGCGAAGAAATCGAAAACTTTACCGCTATCATCATGTCGCCGAACGCCATGCAGACATCGCTCAATCTTGAGGGCAGAACGCCTCCCGTCTTTAACGTCAATATATCGAACGTACCGGGGCCTACCGAACCCCTTTATCTGCATCGCGCGAAACTCGAGGCGATGTACCCGGTCTCCGCAGTCACACATGGCCAGGCGCTCAACATCACCTGTTACAGCTATAACGGCTCACTGAGTTTTGGGTATTCGGGTTGCCGGGACAGCGTGCCTCGTTTACAGCGTCTGGCTGTTTACTCGGGCGAGGCCCTTGAAGAGCTCGAAGCAACGTTTCTGCCGGACCCGGGCGTGGTGGACATCGGCACCGCGAAAGCGGCCCGTGGAAAAAAAGCATCGGCATGAAGAGGCGCCCCAAACTCACCGAAAAACCGATCCAGCCACCGGGCTGGTTGCTGTCTTCGCTTGACGGTCCGCGCATGGCCTGGGAGACCGCTTGCCTCCTCTATTGCCCCACGTGGTTTGCGGCACTCCCCAGAGGAGATGAACACCCCGTTATGATTATTCCCGGCTTCGCCGGTGACGACACCTACAACATGCCGCTGAGTTTTTTTCTGAGGCGTCTGGGTTACCACGCTGTAGGCTGGAAACAGGGGCGAAATCTGGGTCACAGTACCGTCGATCCCCAGTCGCTAGGGATGCGTGTTGCCAAACTGAATGAGCACGAAGGGCGCAAGATCACCCTGATCGGGCACAGCCTCGGTGGCGTATTCGCCCGTGAAGTCGCACGCGAGCACCCCGAAAGAATCCGCCAGGTGATTACTCTCGCCAGCCCCATCGGTATCCAGCGGGACCATGCATCGGGCCTGAATGCGGTATATGCGCGCCTCAACCGTGAGCCGGGGCAAACCGATGAGAGTCTGTGGCACCTGCCGCCGCCGGTACCGACGACCGCGGTGTATTCGCGCACTGATGGAATACTCGACTGGCGCGTCAGCCTGCAGTCGAGCGGCCATGACCAGACTGAAAATGTGGAGGTCTACGGAAGCCACAACGGTATGACGCTGAATCCGATGGTCTGGGCGCTTATCGCCAATCGACTGGCGACACCCCTCGATAAATGGCGACCCTTCAAGCGCCGCGGAGTGCTCTACTGGGCGTATCCCAAACCCGCGTGGCAGGCCACCGCACTCAACTGCTACCCCGACTAGTTCCGCTTACGCGCTCCGGCCTCCAGGCTTCCCCTGTCTTACATCACCGTCGCTCAGCCCCCAGTGGTAAAAATCCGCTTTTAGAGTGTGGATTCTAAAATTAGGCGCCACACTCGATCCAACGTCAGAGTAGGGCAACACGCCTAATCGACATACCACTGAATACAGCAGGAGAGTAATCATGGCAGAACAAGCCAAAGTAACCCCCAAATCCAAGACAACCGCCAAGCGTAAAACTGCGGCGAAGCGAAAGACGACTGCGAAGAAAACGCCTGCGAGGAAGACCACCGCAAAGCGAAAAACTACCGCCAAGCGCAAGCCCGCAGCCAAGAAGTCTGATATGCGTGCCACCGCGATCGAAACCAGCCGCAATGCATTGCGTGCCGGCCTCGGTGTCTATGGCAAGGCCTACGATCAGATGATTGACCAGTTCGAAAGCCTGCAGAAGCAGGTAGACGACGCACAGGATCGTCTTGATTCACGTCGCAAGCAGGCTGAAGACCTCTACAAGGCGCTGATCAAGCGCGGTACCGCCGTTGAGAAAGAAGCCCTCAAAGTACTGGAAGATCTTGAGTTCGACGCCATCGCTGATCGCGCCAAGCTCGAAGCACAGATGGACAAGGCCAAGGCTCGCTTTGAAGAACTGCGCGCCAAGCTCGTCAAGACCGCGTAACACCACTTAGGTCCAATTTTTTTGGGGGCTTCGGCCCCCTTTTTTTATTGTTAAGCTGCACCGATATCAAACTCGGTGATTGCTTTGAAAACCAAAGACCGGATTCTCGATACAGCGCTGGCTCTATTCAACGAGAACGGCGAACGCAATGTAAGCGCCAACGACATAGCGCTGGAATTGGATATCAGCCCCGGTAATCTGTATTACCATTTCAAGGGCAAGGACAGCATTATCAGTGCGCTCTTCACGACCGTGCAGCGCGAGCTGGTCGCCGTACTGGGCGCCCCACTTAACGACCCCTCCCTTTTCCATGACGAACAGACAGCGTCAATAGAACGTAGCTGGCTGTTTCTGACGGTGGTGTTCGAACATATGTTTGACCACCGCTTTATCTTTATCAATATGATTGACCTGATGCAGCGTTATCCGGAGATTGACCGGGGCATTCGACGCCTTCTGAGCCTACAGCGAGCCGCCTGCTTTGCAGTGGCTTCGGATCTCGTCGGTGGTCGACTTCGCGGCGATAAGGATCAGCGCCTGCTGAGTCTCGCAGACGCCATGACAATGAATATCGTGTATTGGCTCTCGTACGAGCAGTTGCGTCGCCAGGCCGAGGACCGTACCCAAACTGTCCATCGCGGCGTGCTGCAGACGCTCTCATACTGCGCCCCCTACCTCGGTTCGGAGGCGCAGGATTTCTATGACGATTGTGAACGCCTTTACAGCCAGATGCTTGCAAGCGACGACGGCTGATGTTTCGATCCTATGCACCCATGGAATCGTAACCAGAAATGATTCATTCAACCGGAAAAGGAAACAACCATGACTATAGCCAAAGGCGACAAACTCCCCGAAGCCACTCTGATGGTAATGGGCGAAGAAGGCCCCGCACCGATTACTACCGGCGAACTCTTTAATGGCAAAAAAGTACTGCTGTTCGCCGTGCCCGGCGCATTCACGCCCGGGTGTTCCATGACCCATTTACCCGGCTTTGTCGTCAATGCAGACAAAATCAAAGCCAGCGGCGTCGACAGTATTATCTGTATGTCGGTCAACGATGCCTTCGTCATGGATGCGTGGGGCAAGCAGCAAAATGCCGAAGCCATCACCATGCTCGCCGATGGTAACGGGGACTTTACCGAGGCCCTAGGCCTCGTGCTCGACGCTCGCGGCTTTGGCCTTGGCACGCGCAGCAAGCGCTTCGCCATGATCGTTGAAGACGGTACCGTCACCGCACTGAATATTGATGAGGACGGTGGTGTCGACGTCAGCTCCGCTGAAACCATGATGGCGCTGTTGTAAACCAAGTGGGCGGTGGTATCAGACAAGCGCCCAATAAATGAAACCTGATATCACCGCTGCTCCCAACACGTTGGCAACGACTCCCTCCCGGGCCATTCGGGAAATGGTCAGCAAGTCCGTCCCGTAAACCACCGCATTGGGCGCTGTGGCTACGGGAAGCATGAACGCGCAACTGGCACTCATTGCTGCAGGTAGCATCAGCAGAAGCGGTTCAACATCCGATGCCAGCGCCGCGGCAGCGAGTATTGGCATCAACAGCGCTGTGGTCGCCGTATTCGACGTCGCTTCGGTGATGAAAGTGACCAGCAGGCAAAGCATCAACAACATCACAATCGGTGGCAATGCCGTGACTCCGGTCATGGCTTCTCCTGCCAGGCCACTCAGACCGGACGCCACCGATGCCTTGGCCAAGCAGATACCGCCAGCAAAGAGCAACAATACGCCCCAGGGGATGGTTTGTGCCTGCTCCCAGCTAATCAGCGGCTTGCGCTCGGCATCTCTAACCAGGAATAAGGCGATCACGGCGAGAAATGCGACTGAGGCGTCATTGGCGGATTCCAGCCCCGACCATGCGCGCCAGCCGCCAAATGGCTCTGCGCGGGTCATCCAGGCCAGCGCCGTCAGCGCGAAAATAATCAGCACTCGCCGCTCGGCACTGCGCCATTGGCCCACTGCCGGCAGGGAGACGGACAATCGATCGGGCAGCCCCCGGGTGAGCCACAGTCCGACTAGCGGAACCAGCGTTATCACAATCGGCAATCCCCAGCGCATCCATTGGGTAAAACCAATGGACTCGCCAAATACCTCTTCATAAACCTGCATTAGAATGAGGTTCGGCGGCGTACCAATCGGTGTTCCGATACCACCGATACTACAGGCCCAGGCGAGCCCCAAAAGCAGCGGCGGCGCCAGCTTTTTCGGATCATCGCTGCTGTGAATGACCGCCAGCGCCACCGGCACCAGCATCAGAACCGTGGCGGTGTTCGAAATCCACATGCTGAGGCAGGCGCCGGCTATCATGAAGCCAAAAATGAGTCTTCGGGGACTGTGACTGCCCACCAGATTTACCACGCCCAGGGCAAGCCGCTGGTGGGCTCCGCTGGACTCCATTCCCCGGGAAAGCAGAAAGCCGCCGAGTAGCAGCAGAATAAGGGGCGATCCATAGGCCTGCGCGGTCTCTGCGGGTGTCAGCACACCGAATAAAGGCATCAGCGATAGCGGTAACAGCGAGGTCACTGGAATCGGTATGGGCTCAAAAACCCACCAACAAATACACAGTACGCCAACTGTCGCAGTGACCACCAGCGCCGTCGAATGGCCGAACCCGGCGAGTGCCAGCGCCACAGCCAGAGCTATAACTATCCCGGGGAGGGGTGAGCGTGACGGATGGAACATTGGTGACGGTAATCCGCTTCCTATAAGTGAATGGCATGGTCACCCACAAACCAGGGGCTGTAAATCGCAAATACCGCGAGAATCGACAGCTCTGCGATCAGGTCTCCTGCCCAAGCAGGATTATCAGTTAAACTTCGTCTATGACTGATAGTGTTCCCAACACCCTGGTGGATGGCTTCGGACGCCACGTCGAGTATCTTCGCCTGTCGATTACCGACCGCTGCGATTTCCGCTGCCAATATTGTATGGCGGAGACCATGACGTTCCTGCCCCGGCGCGAGGTGCTGTCGCTGGAGGAGCTCGAGCGCGTGGCGCGGGTGTTTGTCGATCTTGGCGTTCGTAAGATACGCGTCACGGGGGGTGAACCTCTGGTTCGGCGGGGTGTTGATGAGTTCCTGGCGAACCTCGGCAAAGTACCTGAACTCAGGGAACTCGCCATGACCACCAACGGCAGCCAACTCGCGAGCCGAGCGGTCACCCTGCGCGAAAGTGGGCTATCCAGCGTCAATATCAGCCTCGATACGCTGGATCCGGCGGGCTTCACCGAGCTGACCCGAACCGGAAAACTATCGCAGGTTATTGCAGGCATCGATGCTGCCGTTGCCGCCGGGATTCCCCGTATTCGGCTCAACGCCGTCATTCTCAGTGGCCAGAATGAAGACCAGGTCATACCGCTTACCGAATTTGCCATCGAGCGCGGTATCGATATTGCCTTCATCGAGGAGATGCCCCTGGGGCAGGTCACGCAGGGCGGCAAGCCATTGGCACTGTTTGACTCAGATTCGGTTCTTGACCTGCTACGCGACCAGTGGCAACTCAATGCGACCACTGCAGGCCCACAGTCGGGGCCTGCACGGTATTTTGCCATCGAAGGCAGCGACTCGCGCATCGGCGTGATTTCACCCCACAGCAACAATTTCTGCGGCGCTTGCAACCGGCTGCGTGTTACCGCTGAGGGGCGCCTGTTGCTGTGCCTCGGTAACGAACATTCCATTAGCCTGCGCGACCTGATGCGCCAGGGTTACACAGACAGCGAGCTCAAGTCTGCTATTGCATCAGCGCTGGCGGCCAAGCCCGAACGACATCACTTCGATGCACCCGATGAACCTCAAATTATCCGCTTTATGAATGCTTCCGGCGGGTGACTTCAGCCCGGCGATCTTGCGTTGAGTAACCGAACGAGGAGTTGATTATCAGCCAATACCCAGGCCTCGGGGATATTGACACTATCACCGATAATTTTGAGCAGGCCGGCTACATCTGCACCCGTCGTATCGCGACGGTGGTCTATCTCGCCGCCGCCCTCAACAAGCCCATTTTGGTGGAGGGTCCGCCGGGAGTCGGTAAAACGGAACTGGCCAAAACCTGTGCCTCAGTGGTCGCCAGACCCCTGGTGCGCCTGCAGTGTTACGAAGGGCTGGATGAAGCCAAAGCACTGTATGAATGGAAATACGGCAAGCAGCTTCTTTACACCCAGGTGCTGAAACAGCAGTTGGCTGAAATCCTTTCAGGCGCTGTCGGGCTCAGGGATTCCATGCAGCGACTGCATGAATTTGGTGATGTCTTCTATTCCCCGGAGTTTCTCGAACCAAGACCGCTGCTGCGCGCACTGGAGCAGCCCGACGGGGCCGTGCTTCTGATTGACGAAGTTGACAAGGCGGACTTCGAGTTCGAATCGCTGTTACTCGAGGTGTTATCGGACTTTCAGGTATCCATACCCGAAATCGGCACTATTGAAGCCAAATCCAAGCCCATTGTGTTTCTGACCAGTAACGACACGCGGGACTTGTCAGATGCCTTGAAACGTCGCTGTCTGCATCTGCATATTCCGTTCCCCTCACTGGAACTCGAACGCCAAATAGTGACCCAGCGGGTGCCCAATGCCTCGGCTACCCTGACCGATCAGTTGGTCCGTTTCGTCCACGCGGTTCGGGAGCTGGACCTCAAGAAAGCACCCGCCATTTCGGAGAGCATCGACTGGGCCAAGGCATTGCTGCTGTTACATGCGGATCAGCTCGATACTCACCTGGTGCACGATACCCTGAACGTGTTGCTGAAATACGAGGAAGACGTCGCCACCGCCGAGGGCAGTTTGCATAAACTGCTCGGCCCTGCTGTTAGATGACCCAATGACGTCTGCCGGCGATCAATTACTGTCTTTTATCAGGTTTCTTCGCGGCCAGGACATTCCGATATCCCCCGCCGACTCAATGGACGCGGTGCGTGTTGCAGGATTGCTCGGTTATACCCAACGCGACACGCTCAAGCATGGCCTGGCCTCGGTACTGGCAAAAAGTGAGCGTGAAGCGGCCATTTATAACCGCGCCTTCGATCGCTTTTTCAGCACGGAGATAGCCGTGAATCCGAATGCGGCGTCGACTCCTGACACCAGCACCGGCGATGGCGATGGCGGGTCCGGCGATAAGGATGCGGCCAACACCGATCTCAACACGTTTAAACAGCTCCAAACCGACTATCCAGAGGCAATGAATACCGATCAGGCAACACTTGCGGAAGCCCTACTTCGCGGGGAGGCCTCAACCGTCGCCCTATCCATCGAAGCCGCCGCCACCGCGGTACAGCTGAACGGCATCAAGACCTTTACCCAGCGGGGCCAATATACGCGACGCATGCTCGACGCCATCGGTGAAGGCGGGTTGCGAGGCCTGGTAATCGCGCTTGAGACCGCTTCAGACCCCCGACTGCCGCTGGTGCAGCAATGGCGGCAGGTTCTGCGCGAGCGTATCCGTGACCGTGTCGAGCGGGCTTATTTGGTCAATGCGGGCGGGGCCACCGAAGAACTGCTTGATGACGCGCTAAAAGAAGTGCGCCTGGGCAATGTCGCGCCACACCAAATCCAGCGCATGAAGAAACTCATGGCTCGGCTGGCGCGGAAGCTGGCGGCGCGCCACGGGCAACGGCGCCAACAGGCGAGGCGCGGGCAACTGCATGTGCCGGCAACACTGCGCAGGTCACTACCCACCGACGGCATTCCTTTTCAGACCCGCTGGCGACGCACCCGGCGCAGACGCCCTCAGCTACTGGCGATCTGTGATGTCAGCGGCTCGGTCGCGACCTATGCCAAATTCCTCCTCATGTTTCTTTACACGCTTCAGGACGTGCTGCCCCGAACCCGGAGCTTTGCATTCTCGGGCAAACTGGGCGAAGTCAGCGATCTGTTTGCTCAGCTCCCCATTGAAGACGCTATTGACCGCGTCAACCTCGACTACGGTGGCGCCACCGACTATGCACGCGCCTTCAGTGAGTTCTCGCAGCTTGCCCTTCAGGATATCAATCGCAATACGACCGTCGTGATTCTGGGGGATGCTCGGAACAGTAACAGCGACCCGCGCCTCGACCTGCTCGCCGAGATAAAAGCCCGATGCCGGCAACTAATCTGGCTCAATCCAGAGCCCCGCAGCGCCTGGGGCACCCGTGATTCGGAAATGCTACCGGTTATTAGACACTGTCACACAGCCGCAGAGTGTAATAATCTCAAGCACTTGGAGCGTATCGTGGATAAATTGCTGGCAGATACCAAACGCCCGTGACCAGGATACGACATCGATTCATCGTGATCGCACCGCATCACAGCGGCCGCGCCACGCAACGAGGGCCTGATTTCCGTGCAGGATGAGCAGCCGCTGCCACTGACAAGCTCACTCGAGTCGGATGTTCGCGATGGCTTTGCCGTCGCCGATCGTCATGACGCGATGACCACTCGAGCCCTGGTTTCGGCGCTCGAACAGCTGGGTACCAGCGAGCAGTCACTCGAGGCCATGTTGCACGACGCCGGTTTCATGCCACCCTCTCATCAGGATGCGGCGCTTCTTAACTGGATCGATAGCGTGTTCAGGCAATGGCGAGAACGCTACCCCCTCGACCACCGGCTCGATCAGTTACTCGATCTCGCGCGACCCCTTGCGGCGGCTTTCGCCGTATCCGATGCCCATTTCTTTATCCCGGGCGGGCACCCCGTACATCGCCTTCTGGACGGCATCAGAAACGGCCTAGTCGGCTGGCAGGAGCGTGTCAGTAGTAATAATGACACCGTAGCGGAAGGCTTGCGCCTTGCGCTTCGCCAGGCTCGCCGGGATTTTCCCAACGAGAATGTCCTGGAAAATACGCTCTCCGACTTCAGCCAGAAGATAGACAGTCATTATCAACAGTTGGGTCGTCTCGATGTCACCCTGATACAGCGGGAACTGACGTCTCTCAACGAAGAAGTCGCACAGATTTTCGCCGCTTCGGCTATCAATCGAATTCTTACCGAACACCAGGTACCGGCGTCAGTCGCGCGCTTCCTGAAGTCAGATTGGTATGAAAGTGGCGTGCTCGTGGTTCAGCGCGAGGGGGCGGAAGGACAGGCGTGGCGAAGCTTTTTAGCCACTACCCAACTGGTGGTCGATGCGGTTCAGCCTGTGTCACAAGACGATGCCAATGGCCTGCAGCGGCTGCACCACGCCATGCAGCAATTGCCCGCCACACTGTCGCGCCAGCTGCTGAGCCTGCAGCCGAACGATGATGCGGTTACCGGTGCCGTCGGTCTGATCGAGTACGCACTGCTGCGTAATGTCCGTGGACAGGACATGGGCTTGATTCAGGCCGATCCCATCACCGTGAACGGTATCGTGATGGACCCGCCGCTGAAAAGAGATCAGCTTGAGGACTGCCAGATCCAGTCTGGAGAATGGTACAGCCTTGAAAGCGCAGAGGGTGAGCAGCGGTTACGACTGATCCGACCGCTACTCGACAACCTTTTCCTGCTTTTTATGGACTTTAACGGGGCCAGAGCGAGACGAATCCCCACCGCCGAGTTCAAGTCGATGCTCGACTCGGGTGAAGCGAAGCCGCTGACGATTGCCGATAGTTTTTGTCGGGCGATGGTTGAGGTCACGGAGGCACAACAGCGGGAGGTTTCCCAGCGGCGCGAAGCCGAAGCGGCCGCTGCGGAGGAATTGCGATCGACGCAGGAAGCACAGGAAGCGCAGGAGAATACCGACACAGCGGTATCCGTCGATGATGCCCACGCCGAGCAGCAGGATGAAGCATCCCCATCGAGCAACGGCGAAAGCGGGCAAAGCGGGCAACAAGGTACGGAGACCAAAGAGTGGGGACAACATAAGACCCACAATCCGTGGCAGCCGGCGAGCTATGTCAACGCCAATGCACCCGACATTGGATCGGTAACTCATTCGATCTCCCCGGAACCCAAGCCAGAGTTAAAACCAGAGCCCGAGCAGTGGAATCGGCGATCACCGCCGTCGCCCGAGCCCCCCGAGTCCCGGGCCCAGCAAACTACAGAATCTTCGGCACCAGACGCCGCTCCTGAAGAGTCACAACAAGCCCCCTCCCAACAGGAGGTTTATGCACCGAAGCAAGATCCGCATGCCATGCCCACAGCGGAGGCGCCCTATGAAAGCCATACCGTGGTGCAAATGCAGATACCCATGGGTACCTGGTTGGGCTTCCATGACCGCAACCCACCACTCATGGCTCGAGTCGCCGTCAGGGATCTGGAAAAGGACAGTTATATCTTCACCAATCGCGAGGGCATAAAACTCAGGGAGCTAACCGTCGCGCAACTCCTGGCGCTGATCGACCGAGAAATGGTGGATATTCTGGAGCGTAAAACCAACTTCCGTGAAACCGTGAATGAGCTCCGCAAGGAACAACAGGAGCGTCTTAACTAATGGCGCCCGGTCTTGAGCCCATCACCGTCCACGACTGGCCGCAAACCCCCAGAGCCTACGTACAGATACTGGCGCCTGCCCACGACGGCTCGGAACCGGCCATTATTGCCATCGGTTCCGTCAATACCATTGCTTCACGAGAGCTACGCGTCACCCTCGATCAGCCGGTAAAGACCGGCAGCATCCATGAGCTCGGTATTGAACTGCCGGGGGAGGCGGCGCCTATTATTCTCAGCTGTGAGGTCACCAGCCGGCATCGTGAAGCAAATGGGGACTGGCAGGTCCGCCTGATGGTGCTCAACGCCAGCGATACCGACCTCGCCATATGGGATCGGTTTATTGCCCTGCATGCCGCCGCTCAGAACGAGTAGCAACGCGTCTTAGAAAACCTTGGGGCCCGCATCCAGGTCCTCATTTTTGTCCTCGAGACTGAACCCGCTGGTCGTCGAACTAATACCCTCTTCGCTATCGAGCTTTATTTGCAGACGAAGGTTATTGGCGGAGTCGGCGTTACGCAGGGCATCATCCTCGGAGATTAATCCGGACTTAAAGAGCTCGAGCAGCGCGCGGTCGAAAGTCTTCATACCCAGCGCCTCGGACTTCGCCATGACTTCCTTGATCGAGTCGATCTCGCCCTTCACGATATGCTCCTTCACGGTGGGCGTCCCGAGCAGCACCTCAATAGCGGCGCATCTACCACCCCCTGCTTTAGGGATAAGGCGTTGGGATATAAAGGCCTGCAGATTCAGGGATAGATCAAGCAGCAACTGGTTGCGTTTTTCCTCAGGAAAAAAGTTAATGATGCGGTCGAGGGCCTGGTTGGCGTTATTGGCGTGCAGCGTCGATATGCACAAATGCCCGGTCTCGGCAAAGGAGATCGCATGCTCCATGGTCTCGCGGTCGCGGATCTCGCCGATAAGAATAACGTCCGGGGCCTGGCGCAGGGTATTCTTAAGCGCATTGTGCCAGTTGCGGGTATCAACTCCGACCTCTCGCTGGTTGACGATGGACTTCTTGTGCCGGTGAACGTATTCGACGGGATCTTCGATCGTCACAATGTGCCCGCTGGAGTTGCTGTTCCGGTAGTCGATCATGGCGGCGAGCGAGGTGGATTTACCAGACCCGGTGGCGCCCACAAAAAGAATTAAACCCCGTTTGCGTGTGATGAGCTGCGTCAGGATCTCGGGCAGGCCCAGGTCTTTCCAGTTAGGAATATCAGTGACGATATGCCGCGCAACAATACTGACCTCGTTGCGCTGGCGAAAAATATTGACCCGAAAACGCCCAGATCCGGGCACCGAAAGCGCCAGGTTGAGCTCCAATTCCTTCTTGAATTCGGCGCGCTGGTAATCATCCATCACCTCATCGGCAATCCCGGCAATCTCACCTGCACCGAGAACCGTCGAAGCTATCGGACGCATTGCTCCATCGAACTTCGCGCACGGCGGGGCGCCCGTGCTCAGGTATAAATCAGATCCCCCCTGGTCTGCCAGGATCTTGAGCCATTCGGTTATTCTCATAATACGTGCACCTCAAGTTTTGTCGCGCTGTACGTCGGCAGGGCCAAGGCCGTAAACTTAGCCCCCATTAAACCGCGCCAAAGCGCGGCTGCCCACCCCCTGAGGAGTTAACTTGGACACACAGGCGCATTTCCGCCGCAGCGTATTGGAAAACGAGGGCATTCAGCTACTTTCCGACATACGCAGAGGCATTGAAAAGGAAGGCCTGCGGGTCAATCGCGACAGCGGGATGCTCGCGCAAAGCCCACACCCGGCAGCTTTGGGTTCGGCACTGACCCACGGCGCCATTACCACCGACTATTCAGAGTCCCTGCTCGAATTCATAACGCCTGTGAGTAATACCATTGAGGCCAACCTCGACTATCTCGACCAATTGCATCGATTCACCGCCCAGAATCTCGATAATGAACTGATTTGGGGCGCGAGCATGCCCTGCATCGTCGCCGGAGAGCAAGGCATTCCCATCGCCAGCTACGGTCATTCCAATGTCGGCACGATGAAGCGAGTCTATCGAAACGGGCTCGGCGTGCGATACGGACGAATGATGCAGGCGATCGCCGGTATCCACTACAACTTCTCCATGCCGGAAGCCTTCTGGCAACAGGCCCACGAAGCAGCAGGGGGGAGCGGCAGCCTCACCGATTTTCGTACCGAGGGCTACCTGGGTCTGATCAGGAATTTCTTTTCCCGCGTCTGGTTACTCATCTACCTACTGGGTGCATCACCGGCGGTATGCGCGAGCTTTCTGGCGGGTAAAAAAGACCACCACCTGATTCCGGTGGGCGGTCAAAGCAATAGCTTTTATCTGCCCCAGGCGACGGCGCTTCGCATGGGTGGGCTGGGCTACAACAGCGACGCGCAGCGCGGTCTTCAGGTCTGTTACAACAGCCTGAAGACCTATATCAGCACGTTGCGCGAGGCGATTCTCACGCCTCACCCGGCCTACGAGCAGTACACGACCACCGCCGAGGGCGAACAGGCGCAACTCAATACCGCATTACTGCAAATTGAAAACGAATTTTACAGCCCCATCCGCCCCAAACGGGTGACACGCAGTGGCGAAGCACCGCTGGTGGCGCTTCAACGGGACGGCATTGAGTACATCGAAGTGCGATGCGTCGATATCAATCCTTTTTTACCTCTGGGTATTGATGTGGAAACCGCGAGAATCATTGATACTTTTCTGGTGGACTGCCTGATCAGTGACAGTCCGCCCTGCGATGATTCATCCCGCCAGCGGGACGCCGAAAATCTGCGCCGGGTGGTAGACAATGGTCGCGATACCAACCAGCTACTGCTTACCGCGGAGGGTGAAGTCACACAGCGTGAGCTTGCCACCGAGGCCCTGTCGCGTATGAAGCATGCTGCGAGTCTTCTGGATACCGCGCACGGAACTACAAGCTACTCACAGGCGATGCAACAGGTGCAGCATCTTATTGAGCACCCCGAAGAGACCCCTTCGGGGCGTTTACTCGGGGAAATGCAGCAGGGTGGAACCGCCTTTTGGCAACTGGCACTGAAATACTCCAAGCGATGGGACAAGGATTTTCGGGAACGCCCACTCACCCCCGAACAAAGCCATCAATTCAGAGCCATGGCCGAGGCATCATTGGCGGAGCAGAGCGCCATAGAAGCGGCGGATGCAACCCGTTTTGATGATTTTCTAGCCGAGTTTTATCAACAGTATCAGGAGATTTCGTCGTGATTGGCGGTATCAGTAACCGGGTTCTGCTAGGCGGCGTTGCTCTCATTTGCGCATCGGCGATGGGCTTCGCCCTCTACCTGCAGTATGTGGTGGGATTGTCCGTGTGTCCCCTGTGCCTAACGCAACGGGTTTTCATTATCGGTACCGGTATCGTCGCTTTTCTGGGCTTCGTCCATGGTCCTGCGATGCTGGGCCAACGAGTTTACGGCGGGATTGCCCTGCTGTTTAGCGGCATTGGCTGTGGCTTTGCGGCGCGACATGTCTGGTTACAGCACCTGCCTCCCGAGGAGGTACCCGCCTGCGGCCCCCCACTGGCCTACATGCTGGAGACGCTGCCTTTTTCAGAAACACTGACCTTGCTACTCACCGGTGATGGTAATTGCGCCGAAGTCGTTTGGTCGCTGTTTGGCCTGAGTATTCCTGAATTAACGCTTGGGCTATTCATAGCCTTAATTGTGGTGCTCACCACCATCATCGCTCGAGCCCGGTAAGCGCCACCAGAAAAATCCAGAGAAAAAGAGGTTCATCGCGGGTTTCAAGGATAGTCCGTCTCTCCGCATGGCACCCCTTTTGAAGTCGCACCTGGCCCGGGCGGCTCAGCCCCGGATTACTCGAGCTGCTCGCGTAGCTCCATCGGCGA
>NZ_DS999411.1:697272-716464 GCF_000158175.1 Luminiphilus syltensis NOR5-1B
GGCGCTGGCGCGAGGTGAGGTGGGCGGGAGTCCTTTGAGCGTCGACGAGCGACTCTGACCGTGCGCCGGCCTTGCTGGAGCTACGCGAGCAGCTCAAAGGACTACCGGCTACCTCACCGATTGTAAGACATCGAACATGGTCATCAGCGACTATCTTCCAAGGCTGAAATTGAGGTGCTGATCAGGCCCTGACCCCGCTCCCTGCGATGGAGCATAAAAAAAGCGCCCCACAGGGCGCCTTCATTGCGATTGGAAGCGTTTACTCTTCCGTTTCTTCTGCGTCATCGTCAACTACATCGACCAACTCGACATCAAAAACGAGGGTGGCATTGGGTCCGATAATTTCGCCCGCGCCGCCCGCGCCGTAAGCCAACTCTGAGGGAATAAACAGCTTGTACTTCGCGCCCTCGCTCATGAGCTGCAATGCCTCGGTCCAGCCGGCGATCACCTGAGTGACGCCAAACTTGACAGTCTGGCCGCGGCTGTAGGAGCTGTCGAATTCCTGCCCGTCAATCAAGGTGCCACGGTAATGCACCTCGACCGTATCTTCGGAGGTAGGCTTATCACCATCGCCAGCCTCAATCACCTCGTATTGCAGTCCGGAATCAGTAACGACAACACCCTCACGCCTGGCGTTCTCCTCAAGGAAGGCGACACCGGCCTCGGTATTAGCCGTGGCCATTGCCTCGCGCTGGGCCTGCTGGTCGGCCTCCAGCTTTTCCTGGAATGCGATCATTTCGGCGTTTATTTCTTCATCGGTAAGCTTGGCGTCATTACCCTCCATGGCATCTCGAAGACCGAGGGCATAGGCGTCGACATCAAGCTCCATGCCATCAGATTTCATACGCTGGCCCATTCGAAGTGCAACGCCGTAGGCCAGGCGCTCGTTCGGAGTATCTAAGGTCACGGGTTCAGGCTCCTTTGCTTGCTCCTGACAGGCGGTGAGTACACCGACAAACATCGGGGCGATAAGCAGAGTCGTCGCGCGACGGGTGAAGATGGAACGCATAATCGAGATCCTGTCTCTGGAAATGAATGAATCGCGGATGTTACGCGGCATCCACGCACTTCGCCAGTGGGCAAACCCCGTCAATTTACGCAGGTGCTCTGCAGCTCCGTCGTCAATCGGTGCAATAGTTCGTCAACGAGCCTATGGGTGGGCCCGAGAACCTGCACAACGTTGCCCGATATCCGTTCCGCGGTATCGCTGGCCGCCCTGGGAGTTTCACCCGGGCTGGTCGTGCTATGCAGAGAAAACCAGCGCGCCGTCAGCAGAATCGCCAACTGATGCTCCGCCTCCAGTTCGACAGCTTTTACCGCCGAGTAAAGGTCTGGACTCGCCGTCGTCTTCCAGGCCGCGCGTCGCTCACGCAGGGGGAGGAGCACCTCCCGGTTCCATGGCGTCACCCATGCAGCCAGATCACCTCTGCACTCCGGCGTGAGCACCTCGCCCCGGACACCGAGCCAGGTCGCGAATAAAAGCTCCATGACAACAGCGTCATGATCATCCTGTACCTGTAACAGCACACTGCTCAATCCCGGGCGTTGATAAACCGCTACCGCCCAGTCCCAAAACTCTGTCGATTTGTCACTGACCAATTAGCCGCTCCTTTGCCCTTCTATTCATGCGCTTTATGACCGCCTCCCGTCGTTGCGCCGCGCTGCGGTCTGCTGCCTCTTCTGACCAGACAAGCGCGACCGGGCGCCTGGCGCCGGTAAAACGCGCGCCGCCGGCGAGATCACCATTATGCTGGCGCAGGCGGCGCTGCAGATCATTCGTCACGCCACAATACAGCGAGCCATCGGTGCAGCGCAGGAGGTAAACCCACCAGGGGTGCGTACTCGGCGAACGTGCTTTTTGCGTGATGCCCACAGTGCTATAGTTTCCGGCTTATCAATTCCCAAATACTAAAACGATGGAGTCCACATGAGTAACGCAATCGTCCACGTCACTGATACCAGCTTCGAATCCGATGTCCTTACCGCTGATGAGCCCGTGCTGGTGGATTTCTGGGCGGAATGGTGTGGCCCCTGCAAAATGATCGCACCGGTTCTGGAAGAGATCGCCGCTGAATACGCCGGCAAGCTAAAGGTCGCCAAGGTTGATGTCGACAGCAATCCGGGCACCCCCGAGAAATTCGGCATACGCGGCATCCCAACACTGATTCTGTTCAAGGATGGCAACGCCGTAGATACGAAAGTCGGTGCACTGTCCAAATCCCAACTCGCCGAGTTTATTGAGGCCAGTCTCTAACCGTTAGAAACTTGCCGTCACAGCGACGGCGCAGGCATCCGATCAGTTTTTCGGCCCGCAAAGGGCTGGACGCCAAACCGAACTGGTGCTAGTTTACCGGGGTAATGAGGCCTCCGCTTCGGAGCCCCGCCAATACTTCCCTTCCCCATGACAGACCCAATCGGCACATGTTGCCGTTGTTGAACATGCGGGCGATGGCGCCGGGCCGGGTGCTTCGATTGTGTCGCGCCGGATCTCCGGCAAGCCACCACGCACAAACCCCACTCCTTTATTTCACCGGAACTGACTCGTGGACGAACAAAAAAGCTCAGAGAGCAACGACTTGGAAACACCTGTGGCCGAGCCCACTCCCGCCCCGCCAGAAGCAACTGCCGACGGCTCTGCTGAAGATTCTGGCAAAACCTTAAAGCTGAACCGAAAGGAAGCAAAGGAATCGGGGGACGCGGAGGCCGCCGCCAACACTGGCGATAGAGCGCCAGAAAATGGTGACTCCGGTGATCAGGGCGAGAACAGTAATAATAACGGCGGAGGCCGAGGCCGCCGGGGCAGACAGCGACGGCAAAAGCGCGAACCCCATACACCCAGCGCCAATCCCATGAGCCTGACCGACCTGAAGACCAAGTCGACTCAGGAACTGATCGACATGGCCAAAGAAATGGGCCTCGACAACATGGCCCGGTCGCGAAAACAGGACATCATCTTTGCCCTGCTAAAACGCCATGCGAAAAGCGGTGAGGACATTTGGGGCGACGGCGTCCTTGAGATCCTCCCGGATGGCTTTGGTTTCCTGCGTTCGGCAGACAGCTCCTACCTGGCCGGGCCCGATGACATTTATGTCAGTCCCAGCCAGATCAGACGATTTAATTTGCGAACGGGTGACACCATCACCGGGATGATTCGTCCCCCCAAAGACAGCGAACGGTACTTCGCACTGCTCAAAGTTCAGGATGTGAATTTTGAGTCCCCCGAAAGTGCCAAAGCCAAAATTCTGTTCGAAAACCTCACACCGCTGTTTCCCAACGAACGTCTCACCCTCGAGCAGGGTAACGGGAGTACCGAAGACCTGACGGGGCGGATTATCGATCTCTGCGCACCGGTGGGAAAAGGACAGCGTGGCTTGTTGGTCGCACCGCCCAAGGCGGGTAAGACCATAATGATGCAGAACATGGCCCAGGCGATCATCACCAACAACCCCGAGTGTTATGTCATTGTCCTGCTGATTGACGAACGCCCCGAAGAGGTCACTGAGATGCAGCGATCCGTAGGTATTCGCGGAGCTGAAGTGGTCGCTTCGACCTTTGATGAGCCACCGGCGCGACACGTCCAGGTCGCGGACATGGTGATTGAGAAAGCAAAACGCCTTGTCGAGCACAAACGCGACGTTGTCATCCTGCTGGACTCGATCACACGCCTGGCACGGGCATTCAACACGGTGGTACCCAGTTCAGGCAAAGTACTCACCGGTGGTGTCGACGCCCACGCGCTCGAGCGACCCAAGCGTTTCTTCGGCGCTGCACGCAACATTGAGGAAGGCGGGAGCCTTTCCATTATCGCAACCGCGCTCATCGATACCGGCTCCAAGATGGATGAAGTCATTTACGAAGAGTTCAAGGGCACGGGCAACCTCGAATTACACCTTGATCGAAAGATTGCTGAAAAGCGGATTTACCCCGCCATCAATATTCGCCGATCGGGCACCCGCCGCGAGGAGTTGCTGACCAGCGAGGACGAACTGCAGCGAATGTGGATTCTGCGCAAGCTGTTGCATGGTATGGAAGATCTTCCCGCCATCGAGTTTTTGCTCGACAAGCTCAAAGATACCAAGAGCAATGCCGAGTTCTTCGCGTCCATGCGGCGCAAATAGTTTCCGCGCTATGGGTATCCATAGTGGCCCGACGGGGCACGGCGATCGCGATACGCGCTGATGCTGCTCGATGCGATGCCACATGCCACTGCTCCGGGTGCTGCCAGCGCCGTCGCGCTTGCCAGGCGAGCGCCTGCGCTCGGTACAGTTTTCTCTGAACACGCCAAAAGAGCCTGTGCTGACGACTATTCCCCCATCCTGCTACAAGGCCGGCAGGTGATCATGGCCGAGCGCCTATGACCGCTCGTGATCTTCGGGAGTTCATTCGCCAGCTCGAGTCCGAGGGGGAGCTAAAGCGTATCAGCGCTGAGGTTGACCCGAATCTCGAAATGACAGAAATAGCGGACCGCACACTGCGCGGTGGCGGTCCGGCACTGCTGTTCGAAAATCCCAAGGGGTTTTCCATGCCCGTTCTGGCCAATTTATTTGGTACCGAACGGCGTGTTGCCCTGGGAATGGGTGCAGATTCCGTAGCGGCGTTACGGGAGATTGGGGAGTTACTCGCCTACCTGCGCCAGCCCGACCCGCCCAAAGGTATGCGCGACTTGATCGACAAGGCACCCCTGCTGAAGAAGGTGCTGAACATGGGGCCAAAGGTCATCAGCCGACCGCCCTGCCAGGAGGTGATCCTGCGCGACGAAAAGGTCGACCTCACGGCCTTACCCATTCAAACCTGTTGGCCAGGTGATGTGGCCCCCCTGGTGACCTGGCCCCTCGTCATAACCCGCGGCCCCGAAAAGCCACGCATGAATCTCGGCATTTATCGCATGCAGCTCCTGGGACGCAATAAATTGATTATGCGTTGGCTGTCGCACCGAGGCGGAGCGCTCGATTTTCGCGACTGGCAAATCAAGCATCCCGGCGAACGCTATCCGGTGGCGATTGCGCTGGGCGCCGACCCGGCGACGACCCTCGGTGCCGTAACCCCGGTACCCGATGCGCTGTCAGAATATGCGTTTGCGGGGCTTCTGCGGGGCGCCAAAACTGATCTCGCCGAATGTGTGACCGATCTTTGCCGCAACAACGAACTTCGGGTGCCCGCTCATGCCGAAATTATCCTCGAGGGCTATCTCGAACCCGGAGAAATGGCGGAGGAAGGCCCTTTTGGTGACCACACGGGCTATTACAATGAAGTGGAGCAGTTTCCGGTATTCACCGTAGATACGGTGACCACCCGAAAGAACCCGATCTACCACAGTACTTATACCGGCCGACCGCCCGATGAGCCCGCCATACTGGGCGTGGCGCTAAACGAAGTGTTCGTGCCGCTATTACAGAAACAATTTCCGGAAATCGTCGATTTTTACCTACCACCCGAGGGCTGTTCCTACCGAATGGCCGTGGTGGCAATACGAAAAGAGTACCCGGGTCACGCCAAAAGGGTAATGCTGGGCATCTGGTCTTTCCTCCGGCAATTCATGTACACCAAGTTTATTATTGTGGTGGATGACGATGTCGACGCGCGATCATGGGAAGACGTGATATGGGCAATGACCACGCGCATGGATCCACGGCGAGATAGCGTGTTCGTCGATAACACGCCCATTGATTACCTCGATTTCGCCTCCCCGGTCGCAGGTCTCGGCTCCAAGGTCGGCATGGATGCGACCAACAAATGGGAGGGGGAAACCGATCGGGAATGGGGTACCGCCATCGCGATGAGTGACGACGTCAAATCGCGGGTCGACGACCTCTGGTCGTCACTGGGTATCGATTTGCCGGGGCGTAGCGGCCGGTAAAGCAGAGTCGGGTAACGGCAACTCCGGAAGATCACCCGCTCCAGTCAATGCGGCCTCACGCATAAACTCCATGGCCCGCTTCGGATCGCCGCTGGCCTGATGGAAACGCGCCAGTTCCATACAAATTTCCGCATTGGCCGCCAGGTGGTGGGACTCCTGAAGGTATTCCTGGGCTTTATTCCAGTCTTTGGCCTGCAGCGCCATCCGCCCGGCGCATAACAGCAAGACCGGATCACGCCCATGGGTTTCCAGCCAGCGTTCCGTCTTCTTAAGCACCTTGTCAGGGCGATTCACCGACAACCGGGACAAGGAAGCGACCAAATGGGCATCCCAGTTGCGTTCGAGCGCATCGACGATGAGTCGTTGCGCCTTGTCGTGTGCATCCATCTTGACCAGGCAATCGACATAGCGACGTTGCAATCCGGGGTTGGCGGTTTTCACCGAGCCGGGAATACGCTGCCAGATTCGATCGACTACCGCGCTGTCGTCGCCTTCACCACAACACTGAACCAGCAACGCATCCCAGGTCTGATGCTCGAGTCGCTCGATTTCATGCTCATCCAATACCTTGTGCCTACGCAGCTCGGGCAGCAGCTCTGATAAGGATTCCCAATCCTCGAGCCTACTGTAAGCTGTGGCCAGCAGTTCGAGTACCGACGGATGGCGACTGGCGTTTTGCCGGGCGCGAACCAGTGTTGCGAGCGCCTGTTCGTAGTGTCCCGCCGACAACTGAAGCTCCGCCTGAGTCAGTTCCATGGCAATCGCCGTATCTCCTTCAACCGATTCCGCATCGCGCAGGTAGGCCTGCATACCCTCCTGATCGCCAAGCCTGAAGCTCGCGCGAGCTGCCAACAGGTAGTTGACCAGGGGGGCATCGCTATATCGCGCCGAGCGCAATAACTGCCTACGCGAACGCTTCCAGTTACCTTCGATGAAATTGATGAGTCCCCGGTTGGTCAGCGCCTGTGCAGTTCTCGACTTACGGTGCCCCAGCCAGCCGGAGACCGAACGGGGCGCTCGCAGCGTGGTCATTAAAAGTCGATAGGCCAGTACCAGAATCCCCCAAAACAAAAGCCAGAGGAAACCACCCACCCAAATACTGGTCTCGATAGTGGTACTGCCATAGCTGATCACCACCTCTCCCGGATCCTGCTCAACCAGAGCAATGAGACCGGCGCCGGCCAGCAGGCCCACAATCAACAAAAAGATCAGGCGGCGCACGGATCAGACGCCCGTTGCGCGGGCGTTGAGTGCCCTGACCGCATCATCAAGCGCCTTTCGAGAGGCCACCAGATCGGGCAATACCGGAGCGACCTTCACTCCTGCCAGTTCGCGCAATGTTTCGACCATCGCATCCACGGTATCGGGATCAGCCTCGCGAAGCCGGGTCGCGAAAGCCTCAGCCTGCGCAATAGCGGTCTCGTACAGCTCCTGGTTGGCCGACAACAGCGCGACCTGAGCCTGCTCAAGCAGCATGCGCTGATTCTGACGCGCCAGCGCCTGCCACTCCGGGGACAACGCAGCATCGAGCTCTTCATTGCGATCGCGAACAATCAGGTAATTGGATAGCTTCGCGAGGGCGGCCTGCCATCCGGCTTTTGCACGGCTGAGCCAGTCGAGGTCAGGATCGGTCGCGACACCATCATCCAGCTCCGCTGGCGGTGCTACCGCGAGCCTATCAGCCTGTTCAATGAGCGCAGAGAGCCGCGCATGCAGTCCCGTTATGTCGACCTTGGCCACCGCTCGCAGCTGCGCTCGATCCCGAGCGAGCATACGCCGCGCCCCCTCCAGCGCCGGGTCATCGGCTTCGGCGAGAAGATCATCCGCGTTACGCAGCAATGCTTCGGCGGCATCGACATCCCCGGCCACCAGCAGGCGCTGGCTCGAAAGCCGTGTCAGGAACGCCGCCTCCTGCACCAGCCAGGCTCGACGATCGGTGCCCGTCAGCCGGGCAAGTTGCTCTTCAAGGCGGGCCAGGCGGTCATCGAATCGACGCAGCGCATCGGTCTGCTCCCGTCGACTCTGGTCGAGTGTTTGCTGCTGCGCCCGGGCTGCCTTTGCCTGCTCGGCCTGCGACGCCTTGAGTCGCTCCTCGATGGTGCTCCCCAGCGCCGCCATGCGTTGCTCCCTGGCGGTAACCGTCGCTGCCTGTTGTGACTGCTCTCCCGCCAAAGCCGCCTGTTCCTCGGCCAACGCCGACTGGTCGGCTGCCAGTGTTTCAACCCTCTCCACCAAGCCGGTGAGCTGCTGCGCCGAGGCCAGTTGCTGGTTGGTCGCGCCGGCGAGTAGCGGCTTGCCAAACCAGTAGCCTGCCGCCGCCAATCCGGCGAGTAAAACCAGCACGATAAACAGCATAAATCGCGCAAATCCGTCGCGTTTGGCCGTTTTTGCCGGCGCGGGTGGCTCCGGTGGCGGCGAGGGTGCGTCATTCGTGGTCGCCGGGGCGGGGGTGTTTGCCTCGCTTTCGGCGCTGTCAGCTACCCCTTCGGGCTCTTTCTCACTCATTGCTAGATCCTGCTCATCCGAGGGACGAATCTCATGCTCCAGTACCCGAAGAAATGCCTCATCGCCGGCATTCGGCGCGGTGATCACATGCTGCCAGCCGAGCTCCGCAGCCACCTGGGCCACGCGCTCCGAGGGCACCACTACGTTCTCAGCTACTAGATTAGGTTGCCCGCCCTCAGCAAGCAACTCCGTTACACGCCGCAGTGTCTGCTCACTGCTCGCCTGAATCACGAGCGGTCGACGTTTCGCCAGCTCACCCGCAAAATCGGTGGCATCGAGCGATTCATTGACCCGCTGGTAGCAGACAAATTCAATGACCTCCGCGCCGCGGGTCCGCAGCGTCTCGGCCAGAACCGCCCGTCCGCCCTCACCCTTGACCAAAAGAACCCGATGACCGCTGATCTCGCGCAGTGCAGGCAAGGCAAGCAGGCCTTCAGAGTCTTCCCGGTCGGGGGTCATCACCGGCAACCCGGCGGCCTCGAGCTCCTGGGCCGTTCGCCGTCCCACCGCGAGCGATACCATCCCGGCATCACGCAACCGCTCGGCCAGATGCGGCAGACCCTGTCTTACGGCGTTAGCACTGATGAAAATAGCCAGGTCATTGTCGGTGAGCGCCGGCAGCGCGTCGATGGCCGCCGGTGCCAGCGGCTCCATGCGCAACATGGGCTGGACAAAGACGTCCCACCCGCGTTCCGCAAGAATCGCCGCTAACCGCGCGCTGTCCTCCTGCGGCCGCGTGAGAATGACGGTATGACTCACCCCCGAACGGCAGCCAGTAGCTCTGCGGCACCCGCCTGCAAGAGCTGGTCGGCGACGTCGTAGCCCAGCACCTCGGGATCGCGGCCACGCCCCTCCGCGAGAAGCAGGGTTTTACCCTCTGTCGAGCCGACGCGACCCCGCAACCACAGGCCGCCATCACCGTCGGGTAGGGCAAAGCTGGCGATGGGGACGTCGCAACCACCATCCAAACGGCGCACCAGGGCTCGTTCCGCGAGCACACAGGCAGCGGTTTGCACATGGTGCAATGGCTTTAACAGCTCGGCGATCCGATCGTCACCATCGCGGTATTCGATACCAACGGCACCCTGGCCACCGGCGGGGAGCGAAAGATCCGGATCGATCAACTGGCCAATGCGATCTTCGAAACCCAATCGCTTCAGCCCTGCAGAGGCGAGGATAATGGCATTAAACTCACCGGCGTCGAGCTTGGCGAGGCGCGTATTGACATTACCCCTGAGAAAACCGATCTCGAGATCCGGTCGATGGCGCAACAACTGCGACCCGCGACGCAGACTCGAGGTCCCCACCCGTGCCCCCTGGGGCAGCTGATCGAATCCAGATACCCCAACCAGTGAATCGGTGGGATCCTCGCGCTCACAAATCACACCCAGGGTCAGCCCCGGCGGCAGCGCCATGGGTACATCCTTCATCGAATGCACCGCGATATCCGCGCTGCCATCCTGTAATGCCGTTTCAAGTTCTTTGACGAAAAGACCCTTTCCACCGACTTTATAGAGCGGTCGATCCAGTAATTGGTCACCGCGGGAGGTCATTCCCAGAAGCTCGACCTCCAATTCCGGATGGAGTTCGCTCAGACGGTCAGCGACATGATTCGCCTGCCATAAGGCCAGCGGACTTTCCCGCGTGGCGATTACAATTTTTGACACAAATAGCCCTCTTGTTTGCTCTGCCAATCTTATCACGGTCTGCGCCCGCAGCCGCCGGTGTTACACTCCCTGCGCCCGTAATCGAGACTCTTTTTAGCATAGGACAGACCATGAGCGACGGTAGCGATAATCAATCCTCCACCAGCGATCTCTGGGGTGGGCGTTTTAATGAGCCGACCGATGCATTTGTACAGCGTTTCACCGCGTCACATACCTTCGATCGGGCTCTGGCAAGCCACGATATTCGAGGTTCCCGCGCCCACGCCGCCATGCTAACCGCGGTGGGCGTGCTCAGTGAGGACGAGTGCGAATCGATCAACCGGGGTCTCGATATCATTGCAAAGGAGATCGAGTCCTCGCAATTTGACTGGCAGGTGGCTCGCGAGGATGTTCACATGAACATTGAGGCGAGACTGACCGAGCTCATCGGCGACGCCGGGAAAAAGCTCCACACGGGTCGATCGAGAAATGATCAGGTCGCCACCGATATCCGGCTTTACCTGCGCGATGCCATTGACCGGATACTGGGGGAGCTTACCCGCCTGCAATCGGGAATTATCGATCTTGCGGCGGAGAACAGCGACACCATCATGCCTGGATTCACCCACCTCCAGGTGGCCCAGCCCGTGGTATTCGGTCATCACCTGCTCGCCTGGAACGAAATGCTGGAGCGGGATTTTGGACGCCTGTCGGATTGCCGGCAGCGACTCAATGAATGTCCGCTGGGCGCGGCTGCACTGGCGGGTACGACCTTCCCTATCGACCGGGAGATGACCGCGGCCACCCTGGGCTTCTCCGCACCGACGCGAAACTCGCTCGATTCGGTATCAGATCGCGACTTCGCCATTGAATTCAGCGCCGCAGCGGCACTGCTAATGACCCACCTTTCGCGAATGTCTGAGGAACTCGTGATCTGGAGTTCAGCCCAATTTGACTTTATTGATATTCCGGACCGCTTCTGTACCGGCTCGTCGATCATGCCGCAGAAGAAAAACCCGGACGTGCCCGAACTGGTTCGCGGCAAGACGGGACGCGTCAATGGCCATTTGGTCGCCTTGTTAACGCTGATGAAGTCACAGCCGCTGGCCTATAACAAGGACAATCAGGAGGACAAGGAGCCGTTGTTTGACTGCGTCGGCACTACCCTTGACTGCCTGCGCGCCTTCGCCGACATGGTGCCCGCGATCACGCCCAAGGCCGAATCAATGCGCCGGGCGGCGCTGGTCGGTTTCGCAACGGCGACCGACCTGGCGGACTATCTGGTGCGCAAGGGGCTGGCATTCCGGGACGCCCATGAGGTCGTGGGCAAAGCAGTAGCGCATTGCGTTAACGCGAACAGTACTCTGGAGGCGCTGCCGCTGGAAACGCTGCGGGGCTTTCACTCGGTCATCGCTGAAGATGTATTTGAGATACTGACCCTCGAGGGCTCGGTCGCCGCGCGGGATCATCTGGGTGGCACTGCGCCGGCGCAGGTCAGATCCGCAGCCGTGGCCGCAAAACAGCGACTCCAGCGTTAGCGCGGACGGCCGCGATAGCGGATCGCGAATTGGAATGTAATATCGGGGCCGCTTTCCACCTTGATGTCCTCTATAAACAACGCCTCGAGCGACCAGTCCTGCGCCACCTTCCAGCGCGCGCCAAAACTCAGCAGGGCGCTGGCCTCTCCGAGTGCACCGAGCTCACTGGCAGTCAGTGCGCTATGACCGTCGTACTGGGCCAATAAAGACCACTGATCGGCGATCTGCCAATCCATCGACAGCCCGGCAAACCAGAGATTGCGCCGTTGGGAATCACTGAGTAAATCGGTTTCACCGGCCCGCATGTATCCGAGCTGTCCGTGCCAGGTCAGCGGAAAATCACCGGGATGGGCCCCGGAAAAGCGAAGCGTTACAAATGCATTCCCTGCGCCACCGCCGAGAAATCCGCTCTCATCCCCGGTAGCGATGATGTAGCCAAGGCCCAGCGATGCGGACTGCCCGGGAGCACGATGAAACACGCGGTTGAGTGCCACCGTGGTATCGCCGATACCCCGGGCGGGTTGCCGGAGGCCTTGCTCAAACCCGGGCGATCCATAGGCGTAGATAAACTGATCATTGGGATAATCGGACCGACCGCCGTCACTCATACCAAAAAAATCGTGCCAGCTGTTGATGGCGCCGTCGAGAAAGCCTTCGCTATGCTTCACCCAGGGTACCGTGGCACTGATATCCCAGCTATCCGCAAAGCCATAGCGCAGCGTCGCGGAGAGCTTCATGGTCTCACCATCGATAAACAGCGCCTCGCCGCTATCGGCCCGGGACTGCTCTATAAAATGACTGGCTACAGCCTGATTGAGATCCACCGCGAAACCCGCCTCCGTATCGGCGCGACGCTGGGCAGGAAAGCTGCGTAGCGCCGAAAACGGCGACAGATTTTCCACCGCCAGCGGTGCGGACTCCATCGAGTCAGCCACAGTGGGCACGCTTGACCAAAGCATCCATGCCGCGCCCACAAGCAACGCCCCGGGTTTCCGGCACGGGCCAAAGCGTCCATTCAGTCTGCGAAGATCTCCATTACCAATGCGCATCACGTCTCCATGGCGGCTCCGGCACCATAATCGGGTACCGGTGTTGTTCAGTTTAACAGTCGCAGGCCCGAGATAAGCCTTTTTGGGATGCAGCCCTCGGGTTGCGCCACTGTTATACTGGCTGTTTTCCGGGTTTCATCGCCATGCGCACTGCACTACTCGTCGTCATACTGGTTGGGATCACTGCCTGCGGTCAGACGGGACCGCTGCGGCCCGCGACTGAAACTGAAAACCCTGCGAATGAAACATCGAGTCGTTAATGGCCTTCACCTATAAAAACGACGTCCTCCACTGCGAGGATGTTGCGATCAGCACTATCGCCGAACAGGTTGGGACGCCGGTTTACGTCTACTCGCGCGCCGATATTGAAGCAGCGTTTGGCGAATATCAGAGCGCGCTGGCCAATCGACCCCACCTTATTTGCTACGCGGTCAAGGCCAACTCCAATCTGGCGGTACTCAATCTGCTGGCACGACTGGGGGCGGGCTTTGATATTGTCTCTGAGGGCGAGCTCGCCCGTGTCATTGCCGCCGGGGGCGATCCGTCCAAAGTCGTTTTTTCCGGTGTCGGCAAAAGCTGCGAGGGTATTCGCCAGGCGCTCGACGCCGGTATTCGCTGCTTCAATGTGGAGAGCGAAGCCGAACTCAATGTGCTCAACGAGATTGCCGCAGAGTGCGGCAAAGTAGCTCCGGTATCGCTTCGGGTGAACCCGGATGTTGATGCCAATACACACCCCTATATCTCTACCGGCCTCAAGGAGAATAAGTTCGGTGTGGACATCGAGCGCGCCAAGGACTTGTACGAACAGGCCGCAGCGATGTCGTTTATCGAACCCGTTGGTGTCGACTGCCATATTGGCAGTCAGCTGCTTTCCATTACCCCGTTTATCGACGCTGTCGACCGATTGCTTGCCCTCGTTGACGCGCTGGAGTCCAGCGGTATCACGCTGAAGCACCTCGACCTCGGCGGAGGCTTGGGCGTGCAATATGGCGAGGAGCAGGCGCCCGCCATCAGCGCCTATATTGCTGCGCTTACCGACCGGCTGGGGGATCGCGAGTTTGAACTCATTTTCGAGCCGGGACGGTCGGTGGTCGCGATGGCCGGTGCATTGGTGACGCGGGTCAACTACCTCAAGCCCACCGAACACCGCAATTTTGCGCTGGTGGATGCGGCAATGAATGATCTGATCCGACCGGCACTCTACGACGCCTGGATGGATATCCTGCCCGCAACACAACGCCACGACACTGCTCATCGCTGGGATGTCGTCGGTCCCGTCTGTGAGACCGGCGACTTTCTCGGCAAAGATCGTGAGCTGGCCCTGCAACCGGACGACCTGTTGGTGGTAACCGGGGCGGGAGCCTATGGCTTTGTGATGGCCTCCAACTACAATACCCGCCCGAGGCCCGCAGAGGTCGTCGTCGACAAGGGGACCCTCCACGTCGTCAGGCAACGGGAAGCCCTCGAATCCCTGTGGGCGGGGGAGACCTGTCTCCCGGAACCTGCCTCGTGAGAGTCGCCTTCACTAAAATGCACGGTGCCGGCAACGATTTTGTCGTTATTGATCTCATCAGCCAGTTCCTCAACTTAAAGCCGGCACATATACGCTTCATCGCAGACCGCCAGCGGGGGATCGGTTGTGATCAGGTGCTTCTGGTGGAGCCCCCTACCCAACCAGAAAACGACTTTCGCTATCGAATTTACAATGCCGATGGCTCCGAGTCCGGCCAGTGTGGCAACGGCGCGCGATGCTTTGCCCGTTTTGTCCGCGAAAAAAGCCTTACCTGGAAACGTGAACTCCAGGTAGAAACCCGGAATGGCACCATGGCGCTGACTGTCGCCCAGGATGGCCGTATAAACGCCAATCTCGGCGCGCCGATATTCGACACGACACAAATCCCTTTTCAGCCGGAAGACAGCGAAGACAACGCTGAGTACGGCCTCACTGTAGCGGGCAACACCCACCGTATCGGCGCGCTATCAATGGGCAACCCCCACGCAGTGCTCACGGTGGACAGTGTGGCCGACGCTCCGGTGAGTACACTGGGACCGCTGATCGAGAGCCACCCGGCATTCCCCGAGCGGGTCAATGTGGGCTTTATGGAGCTCGTCAGTAAGAACGAAATCCGGCTCCGGGTGTTCGAAAGAGGTGTTGGTGAGACCGAGGCCTGCGGGTCGGGGGCCTGTGCCGCTGCCGTCCATGGAATCCGCCGCGGCCTGCTTGATAACGCCGTGACAGTCCATCTCCCCGGGGGTAAGCTCTCGGTCACATGGTCCGGGGCAGACAACGATGACGTCTGGCTCGCGGGCCCCACTGCAAGTGTATTCGAGGGTGTCGTCAAGCTTCGCGAGGGGTAATGGCGCTGCCGATTCAAGAGTGAAACATGTCCCGAGACAAAGCTGCCATCAAACCATCGCCCGTTGAAACCGATCTGGACCACGCGGCGGTCGAAGCCTTTCTGCTCGACAATCCCCACTTTTTTATGCAGCACCCCGGGGTTCTGGCAGAGCTCGAGCTACCCCATGGGGAGTCATCGACGGTGTCGCTGGTAGAACGTCAGGTGTCGCTGCTGCGCGAGCGCAATATCGAGATGCGGCGCAGGCTTGCCCAAATCAATCAGTGGGCCAAAGCGAATGATGTCCTTTTCGCTGCCACCCGCACGCTGGTGCTCAATCTGCTGGAGGTACGCGACGTCGGCGAGATCAAATCCACGTTTGATTCTGGTATCTCCAACGCCTTCGAGGCACAGTTCGGCGCGCTGCACTGGCTGCCGGCCGCCGCCACACTCGACCCAGAGCTGAATAGCCTCGATACTGAATCCAGCAATCTGATTCTATCCCTGGTCAAGCACCAACAATCGCTGTCGGGAGTGTTGCGCGCTGAGGAAATGACAGCCCTGTTTTCCGAAGCGAAGGGAGAGGGTTCCGGCGTGGTAACGCCGCTACGGCATAACGATGAGATTATTGGGGTCATTGCGGTCGGCAGTCACGACACCGCCCGTTACCAGAGTGATGACGGCACGCTGTTCATCGATCACCTCGCCGAAGTGATTGTTCGCCTGCCGGTATTTGCACTGCTCTAGTGAAATGACACTGTCTCTGGGAGCGAGTATTTCCGATTTTCTGGATTACCAGCGCGATGTCCGCCGGATGTCACACCATACTGTCAGTAACTACCGCCGCGACCTCAATCATTTTGAGGAGTTTTGCCGGGCTTCGAACTGTACATCGCCCCGGGATATCAAGGAGTCGGTCGTCCGTTCATGGGCCGGACAGATGCAACGGCAGGGAAAGGCCCCCGCCACTATCCAGCGCGGGCTGTCGTCGGTTCGAAGTTATTTCAAACATCTCGCGGCAAGACACGCCGATATCAGTAATCCCGCCATCGGCATACGCGCCCCCAGACGCCCGAGAAAACTGCCCAAAACCATCGAAGCGGACAGGATTGGTGCGCTTTTTCAGCGACCTGCCGAGTCGACGCTGGAGAAGCGAGATCAGGCGATCGCCGAACTGTTGTACTCGTCGGGCCTTCGGCTGGCAGAACTGGTCGATGTCAATCTTGAAGACCTCGACCGCCGCGAGGGCGTTATCACCGTCACCGGCAAGGGTGACAAGACCCGCACCGTTCCCGTTGGTGTCGCCGCGCTAAAAGCACTGGAAGCGTGGATCGCCTGCCGCCCCATTGGCCAAGAGGTCCTTTCCGCAAAGGCACCGCTTTTCGTCAATCAGCGAGGCACGCGGCTGGGGCAGCGATCGGTCCAGGACCGGTTGAAAAAGCTGGCGAAAGCGACGCATCTCGGACAAAACCTGCATCCGCACATGCTGCGACATTCCTTTGCCACCCATTTACTCGAGTCCAGTGGTGACCTGCGCGCCGTACAGGAACTGCTCGGCCATGCCAACATCAGCACCACCCAGATCTATACCCACCTCGATTTCCAGCACCTGTCAAAGGTCTACGACACCGCGCACCCCCGGGCCCGCAAACGCAAAACGCCATGATCACAGTGGTCACATTTGATTTGGACGACACACTCTGGGACGTCAGCCCCGCCATTGCCCGGGCTGAGCAGGCGCAAAACGACTGGCTGGGCGTTCACTTCCCCGCTGCAGTCAACGCGGATTTAGACGCGTTTAAACGCGCCGTAAAACAGCAGGTGCTCAATGACCGCCCTGATCTCAGGCACCACATCAGCGCTTTCCGCCAGGAGTACTTGCGACGGTTATTGGTACACGTTGGCGTGAGCGAAGAAGAGGCGCTTCGAGGCGCAGCGGGTGCTTTCGCTGCATTTATCACCCAGCGTCATCGGGTTGCGCTGTTTGGCGAATCCAGGGCCATGCTGCAGAAGATCACTACCCAGTTCACCATCGGCGCCCTGACCAATGGCAACGCTGATGTTTACCAGACACCCCTCGCCGATTTTTTCGATTTCGCCATTAAGGCGGAAGATGTGGGTGGTGCCAAACCGCTGCCGCACCTGTTTGAGGCCGCACTTCGCCACACCAATGTCCAGCCCTCAGCACTGGTACACGTCGGCGACAGCCACGATCACGATATTGACGGCGCAAAAAATGCCGGTGTGCGTGCTATCTGGTACAACAGCTCCGGCGATGTCAGTGACCGCGCCGACGCCTCGATCCAATGTCTTTCTGAATTACCGGACGTACTTGCCCGAATGCGCGCACCGCTCTAAACGTAACGCCGCTGTCAGATCGCTTCTTCGCCAGACTCGCCGGTGCGGATACGAATAATCTGTTCCAGGTCGGTGACAAAAATCTTGCCATCACCAATTTTTCCGGTATTGGCCGCCGCGACAATAGCCTCGACGATCTGGTCTAGCTGGTCATCGGCACAGGCGACCTCAAGCTTCAACTTGGGGAGAAAGTCGACCACATACTCCGCGCCGCGGTAGAGCTCGGTATGCCCGCGCTGACGACCAAAACCCTTGACCTCAGAGACGGTAACGCCATTGACACCAATATCGGCGAGCGCGCCGCGAACGTCGTCCAACTTGAACGGTTTGATTATTGTTGTCACCAGCTTCATTGCAAACTCCGTTGTCTCGGGCGCCTCATTCTACTCGCGTTTTTTCGCTCACCGCAATGCGGCTTCGAGCGCTGTTGCTGACTCGTTTTTTGGTGCAAGCTTACCGGCCATTGATATCAGAATAAGACAGGTTCAGCACCATGATGCAAACAGCCGCCCAACCGGATTATGTTGCCGACGACGCCGTCGTCGACTTTGATATGTATGCCCAATCGGCCATTGCCGATGGCTTTCACGCCGCCTGGGACACCCTCAAGGCACCGGGCACGCCGGCGATTATGTGGACGCCTCGCAACGAGGGGCATTGGATTGTGACCGATCCGGCGCTGTTTTCTGAGGTTTATAACGACTGGGAACTGTTCTCCAGCCGCACCATTATCATTCCAAAGTCCCACGGTGAAGCACACAACTTAATTCCGACGACTATGGACCCTCCGGTGCATCAGCCGTTTCGGATGATACTCAACAGGCTGTTGGCGCCACCGGTAATGGCGAGGATCTCGGACGAGGTTCGTGCGCGAACGCGAGCACTGGTCGAAGAACTGGCGCCGCGGGGGGAGTGCGACTTTACCGCCGACTTTGCCCAGGCATTGCCGCTACACGTCTTTATGACACTGATGGATCTTCCGATCGAGGATATCGACCAGCTCAAGTACTGGTCTGACCAGACCACCCACCCCGACGGCAGCATGACCTTTGAGGAAGCCATCGGGAAACTGGGGGATTACCTCGCACCCTATATCGCCGAGCGACAGGCGAATCCGGGCTCCGACTTTATCAGCAATCTGGTTAATGCCGATATCGATGGCAAACGAATAAGCGATGATGAAGCGAGCAAACTCAGTGTCCAGTTACTGATCGCCGGCGTCGATACCGTGGTGAACTTCCTCAATTTTGCATTCCTGCGACTGGCCCGGGATCCCGATCTGCGCGAACGTATCATTAACAGAGAGCTCGCCTCCAGGGATGCGGCTGAACAGCTGCTCGCCGAACTTCCACTGGTCACGGTGGGGCGGCTGGTCACCCGGGATTGCGAATTCCACGGTGCTCCCCTGAAGGCAGGTGACATGATTGCCCTACCGACACCGCTATGCGCGGGCTTTGAGCTACCCAAGGAACAGATGGCGTCCAACGCCAACGCCCACCTCACTTTTGGACAGGGCCCACATATGTGCCCGGGGCGTTATCTGGCGCGCATGGAAATTGCCCTGGTTCTCGAAGAGTGGTTGGCCCTCATACCCCGTTTTGACATTGCGCCCGACAGCTCGATCACGTTCGGGGGCGGTATTGTGGGCAACATTGCGGCGCTGCCGCTGGTCTGGAACCCAGCACCCTAACCCGAGCCGGATATACCCACCGTAATTCTCGCCGCAACCCCGGGTGGTATAACCACCCGGGGTTCCTCTCTTTTGGCAGATACTTACCCGAACGCGAGGCAAAAAAAAGGTTCATCGCCGCTTGGCGGGATCAAGGCCAGCACGGTACGTCAATCATTGCTCTGGAAGACATTCGCCGACGACCACAGCTTATTTCTTGAAGTCGGTGAGGCA
>NZ_DS999411.1:716595-1238339 GCF_000158175.1 Luminiphilus syltensis NOR5-1B
CCGCCCACCTCACCTCGCGGCAGTGCCGCCCGGGCGCGGAATGACGTCATACGCGAAGCCAATGCGGGGAGATAGAGGATCCCTGAAATTCGCGATGAACCAAAAAAAAAGGGCCCCCAAGGGGCCCAATCGCACTCCAAAAAGGAATTAGCTGCTCTTGGTGAACTCCGGGTATGCCTCCATACCGCATTCGGCGATGTCGCTGCCTTCGTATTCGTCTTCCTCGGAGACGCGCAGTCCCATGACGAGTTTGATGACAGTGAAGACCACCAGCGAGGTCACAAACACCCAACCGAAGATCGTGAGGGCACCGATGATCTGACCGCTGAAGCTGGCACCATCGTTGGTGACAGGCACCAACAGAAGACCGAGTAAACCGACTACACCATGAACCGAGATCGCACCAACGGGGTCGTCGATCTTCAGCTTGTCCAGCGTGACGATAGAGAACACCACCAGGATGCCACCGAGCCCACCGAACAAGGTGGCCTGCAAGGCGGACGGCGTATCAGGACCGGCAGTAATCGCAACCAGACCAGCAAGACAGCCGTTCAGCGCCATCGTCAGATCGGCTTTTCCAAACAGGGCTCGAGCAGTGATCAGAGCCAGAATACAACCACCGGCAGCGGCCGCATTGGTATTCATGAAGACGACCGCTACTGCGTTTGCGGACTCTACCGATGCAGTGGCGAGCACCGAACCGCCGTTGAATCCAAACCAGCCCAACCACAGGATGAAGGTACCCAGGGTCGCGAGTGGAAGATTGGCACCGGGAAATGCATTGATTTCACCGTTGGGACCATATTTTCCTTTTCGAGCACCCACCAGGATTACACCCGCGAGTGCAGCAGCGGCACCGGCCATGTGCACAATGCCCGATCCGGCAAAGTCGAGGAAGCCCAGCTCACCGAGGTTATAAGCGCCAAAGACGTCATTACCACCCCAGGTCCAGCTTCCCTCCATCGGGTAGATGAAACCCGTCATCACCACGGCAAAGGCGAGGAAGGCAAACAGCTTCATGCGCTCTGCAACGGCACCGGAGACAATCGACATGGCGGTAGCCACAAACACGACCTGAAAGAAGAAGTCAGCCGAAGGGGCGTAAGTTGCGGGCTCATCCGCTCCCGCGACGCCATCACCGGTAATCGTACTCAACAGGTAATCGCCGCCGTACATGATCGCGTAACCACAGACCATGTACATAGTGCATGCCACCGCAAACAGGGTGACGTTTTTAGTCAGGATCTCGACGGTATTCTTACTGCGTACCAGACCCGCCTCGAGCATGGCAAAACCTGCTGCCATCCACATAACCAACGCGCCGCACACCAGGAAGTAAAAGGTGTCGAGGGCGTACTGTAACTGAAAAATTTCGTTTTCCATCTCTGTTTCTCGCTCCTATTCTGGTGATTAGATCGCCGACTCGCCGGTTTCGCCGGTTCGAATACGTATGGCCTGCTCCAGTTCGGAGATAAAGATTTTTCCGTCACCGATCTTTCCGGTTTGGGCTGCCTTGGTGATGGCTTCGATGGTTTGTTCCACCATATCGCCCTTCACCGCGACTTCGATCTTGATCTTGGGCAGGAAATCGACGACGTATTCAGCGCCGCGATACAACTCGGTGTGGCCTTTCTGGCGACCAAACCCCTTCACCTCACTGACCGTGATGCCCTGGACGCCGATTTGCGACAGCGACTCACGAACATCGTCGAGCTTGAAGGGTTTGATGACTGCAGTAACTAGCTTCATTTTCTTCTCCGATCATTTAGGCCCTGCAGAGGGCGTTTTTGCTTCTGACCAACCATCAACAGCGGGGAACGACGATTGATGGGCCCTGGTGTTAATCCCTCACTCACGTGTCTCTGAGATCGGGTTCCCTCGCAGGATCTGGTGGATGGGGTGCCGAGTGTGTAACTACCGGACAAGGCCGTGAGAGGCCGTGTACCCGTAATAGTTGGTCGGGCACGCGTCGCCGCGTGCATCGACGCTGACCGCACTGGTGGGAGCAGTGGCGGACAGAGCAGCTGCTGGATTTACAGCGGCTGCGATAAGTGGCTCAGCGACATTCATTGTCAATCCTCTCAGGGAATTGTCGATATTCAGTGCGCGGCGCCGAAGCGCCCACACTGAGTGGAACGGACCTGTTCACCATTTAACTAGCCACTCGCGTACCACATCCCATTTTTTCCCGTTTTTTCAGTTGCTTGCGACTAGTTGGGTCCGCAAGTCAGGCGTCACCGACGCCTCTCCGCACCCAAATGGTGCCCGACATGCACCATTATTGGTCGCCTTTGATGTGGGCTGACCGGCCCAGGTGCGCTACATTGCATGACTCGGTAAGCAGGAGTGGCTGAATGAGCAATCAATACGATCAAAGCCAGGGCAGGCGCCCCGGACTAGGCGATCTCTTCGGTCGGGTGCTCGACCGGGACAACCCCGTCATAGAGCAACTCGATCGCAACGCCCGATCGCTGGCGCAAAGTGCCTTGGCAAAACTTGATGTCGTCAGTCGAGCCGAGTTTGATGCCCAGACCGAGGTGCTTCGCCGAACCCGGCAGCGCGTTGAAGAACTCGAGCAGACATTGGACGCGCTGACCGCGAGAGTCGAGAACAACCAGACCCCAACAGACTGAGGCGTCGAGGAGGCCAGCGGGCGCTAATCACGCCGCTGGCGATTATTTCCATACCGGTTCAGGGACGAACCATGACAACCGCAACCATATTCACCCGCGGCAGCGCCGGGCTGGCTGCGCCTGCTGTCGCCATTCAAGTACATATTACCAACGGTTTGCCGGCCTTCACTGTCGTCGGCCTGCCGGAGAGCACCGTGCGCGAATCCCGGGAGCGGGTACGCAGTGCACTGCTCAACTCTTTTTTCGAGTGGCCCGATACCCGCATTACCGTCAACCTCGCACCGGCAGACCTGCCCAAGGCCGGAGGCCGATACGATCTGCCCATCGCTCTGGGTCTGCTGGTTGCCTCCGGACAACTGGCCCAGACGGGACTGGAAAACTGGGAGTGCTTTGGCGAACTGGGACTCGATGGCAGCCTGCACCCCTGCACCGGGCTACTTGGCGGCATCATCGCGGCAACGTCAGCGCAGCGGCGGTGCCTTGTTCCATTGATACAGGCGCCACAGCTGGCGCGGGTGCCCAACAGCGTGATTGTGGGTGCCGTTGATTTATTGTCCGCGTGCGCACTGATACGAACCCCCTCCGCGCCGCCGGCGGCGCCATCAAGGGATTTGCAGGAGACCCGAGCTTATCCCGACCTGGCGGACGTACAGGGCCAGGGGTGTGCCCGACGCGCGATCGAGGTGGCAGCCGCTGGCGGTCATCACCTGCTGCTCAACGGACCTCCGGGGGCAGGCAAGAGCCTACTCGCCGCGTGCCTACCCGGGCTGCTCCCACCACCCCATCCGCGACAGCAATTGGAAATCATGCAAATCAGCGATTTGATGGGCGATCCCCCGCTGGCGATTCGCCCGTTTCGCGCTCCACATCATTCGGCGAGTCCGGCGGCCCTCATCGGCGGCGGGGCCAGCGCGCGGCCGGGCGAAGTCAGTCGCGCACATGGTGGCGTGTTGTTTCTTGACGAACTGGCTGAATTTCCGAGAGCCGTTCTGGACACGTTGAGGCAACCGCTGGAGAGCGGGCAGGTGCTCGTATCCAGGGTTCGCGGCCAGCACTGGTATCCGGCGAGCTTTCAACTCGTCGCGGCAATGAATCCGTGTCCCTGCGGCAATGCCGGTGCCAGCGGTGTCACTTGCCGCTGCGGGCAGGACACCATCCAGCGCTATCAGGCCAGGGTGTCTGGACCACTGCTCGATCGCATCGACCTCCACGTCACACTGCAGCGCCAGACTGCAGAAGACCTGCTGAACGCGAACAATATCAATGAATCGAGTAAACAGGTTGCCCGAAGAGTGTCTCTGGCGCGCGATCGCCAGATTGAACGGCAGGGAAGCCTTAATGCAGGCCTGGAAACAGCGAAACTGATGAGCACTACCGCACTGGACGCGGCGACACAGCGGTGGTTTGAACGGGCGGCGGACAGGCTCCACATGTCAGCCCGCGGGATTCACCGCTGCCTGCGGGTTGCCCGCACTATCGCCGACCTGGAGCGTGCGCCGACCGTAGAACAGTCGACGTTGTTGGAAGCGCTAAATTATCGTGCGATGCCCGTGGTCGGACACCGAGTGGGGGACTCGCTGTGAGGATCGAGCCCGGCTTCTACGCAGTGCGCACAACGACAGCGTGCGCACGACCATCACTGGCTCTCAGCGACCATGAAATCGACGGCAGCCCGAATTTCCTCGTCAGAGCAGTCCATACAACCGCCCTTGGCAATCATGCTTGAACCCGCGACGCCATTGATACCGCTGTCGTAAAGCGCTTCCATTCCCTTGGCAATCCGCGGCTCCCATGCGGCAACATCACCGAGCATGGGGGCTCCCGCAGCGCCAGTGGCGTGGCAGGCCATGCACGCCGAGTTGTATACCGCGTCTCCCGAGCGGGCACCGCTCTCAGCGACCGCCGCGCCCATGTCCTTGGCGGAGCACGCCTCATCGCCGGTCACACAGACCTTGCTGTACGGCTGGATACGCTCCTCGATCGCGGCGCGCTGCTCGTCGGAAAGGTCGACGGCCATCACCGTTAGTGGAATCAGGGCTGCCACGATTACAAATAAACGCTTCATTACTTTCTCCTGTTCGTTCAGGCGCCGGAGTATAGCCATTGCTGGGGCGTTGGAAAACTCGCCTTTGACGTCGTTTTGTCGCATCTGCCCCGCCCGCTCTGCTAAATTGTCAGCGAAAACTCTCATTTATCTTTCAAGACAGGCCACCGGAAACAAAAATGAAGCTCTATACCTACGACGCCGCACCCAACCCTGCCCGCCTCAAAATGTTTATCGATTACAAAGGTATTCACGTGGATACCGAAGTAATCGACATGATGAAGCTGGAACAGCAGAGCGAGGACTATGTGAAACTGGTTCCCGAGGCAACGGTACCGGCGCTGGTACTTGAGGATGGCACCGTTCTGACGGCCATCATTGCGATCGCGCAGTACCTCGAGTCCCTACACCCGGAGCGCCCCCTCATGGGCGTGACCCCCCGCGAGAAAGCCCTGGTCCTGAATTGGTGCCAACGGATCTTCAACACCACTTTTATGGGCGTCGCCGAAGTCTTTCGAAACAGTAATCCCAATTTTGAGAACCGGAGCTTGCCCGGCACGACCCCCTACCCGCAGATCCCGGCATTGGTCGAACGGGGCAAAGTAAGGCTCATTGATTCACTGCAACGAATTAATGCGGAGCTCGAGGACGGTCACTTCCTGACCGGCAGCAGTATCACCCTGGCCGACATCGATCTGTTGGCCGCGATTGAATTCGCAAAATGGGCCGCCAAGGTCACTCCGGACCCGGCACTTACCCGACTGGCGGACTGGCGCGCACGCACCGAGGATGCCCTCGGCCGCTGACACGCCCCAATCGATCGTGCAAAAGCTCATTCGGCTCCTGGCGCTGGGGCTGGTTCTTACCGCCTGCCAGAAGCCCAGCGATGGCCCGTCGAAGCTGGATCACTACCTGGATCGTCTCAGCGGCGCCATCGACAGCCCGATAGCCTCAACGCGACCGGGAGCACTACCTCGCCTCAACAGCGCCCCGTTAACACCTCTGGTGCTTCCCACCGCCGACCTGGGGGTGCTCGATTTTCTGTCGCTGTCCGATTGCGCGCTGCAGGTCAATCTCGCACGACGCAATAGCAGTCTCGGCCGCGTGGCCGGCGCGTCACAGCGCCTGCTGCTGGACCTTGAATTCCTGCGATTGGCACCCGCCTGCATTGATAAACTGAGAGACCGCGGCGATCCCGATCTGGCCCGGCAAATAGAGGCCGCTTTCACGACTCGACGCACCCACCTTCCCGCTGCAATCTATAACGCGGTGCTGGGGGGAAGCGAGTACCGTGATTTCTGGAAAATACCCGCAGTCCTGGGCAACTACCCCTTGAACACAGGTGGTGATTTGCCCGCTGCCTTGCAGGTAATCGACAACCAGAGCGCCGCCTGGTTGGCGGGTGATTACCGCGTCACGCCAACGCCCCATCTCGAAGATTTACTGGCGACACTGAGGTCGGGAGACGGTGGGACGCTACTGCTTGCCGCGAGCTACCAGCATGAGGCCCTCGCAGAGGCCAATCTTGCGCTGGGCGAAGCGTCGCCGCTGTGCCCCTTCGGCACCACCACACAGCGAGCATTAACGCTGCGAAACGTGGTCGCCAAATACTTTGCCGCGGACACGCAGCAATGGCTTGCCGAGCTGAGTCGTCGTGAAGTGAGTCTTATGCAGCCCTTGCGTGCGCTCGAAGCACGACTCAGCACCGTGCTCCCACGGGAATATACCGGCTGGCAACAGCAGCGCGATGCGCACCTCGCGAGCCTCAGACGAACCCCTCGAGCTCATGTTGAAGCGATTCAGGCGGTTTTTCGGGAGTGCCCCGGCTCAATCGCGGGCACTCAGGGCCAATAAGTACCATCCGTTGCAACTCCGGCGCTGTGCTCTGCTAGAATTCCGCCACTTTCTATCGCAAACCCGGAGTCCACCATGCAACGCTTGTCGCGAATTTCGATAATTCTGGCATCCCTTCTGATTGCCGCCTGCGCCAGCTCGCCCCCCAAGCCGGTCGTCGATTTCGACCCTCAGCATGATTTCAGCGACGAACGGAAAATTGCCTTTTACGCCCTGAGTGGGCAGAGCAGCGGCGAAAATCCGGTTAACCTGGCCGACTTTCAGAAAGAGCGGCTGAATACGGCGCTCAGGACTGCGCTTTCTGAAAAGGGCTTTACGATGGTCGACAGCGCCGCCGACGCCGACCTACTCATCAGCTGGCACCTGATTAGTGCCGAAAAAACCGATGTGAAAACCTACAACTCGCCCAATTACGGTATGTCCATGGGCTACAGTCGTTATAACCGTTATGCCATGTATAACTGCTACAGCTGCTTTGACAATACCGAAGTCAGGGTCAGCAATTACACCGAGGGAACCTTTATCGTCGACATGATCGAACCCGAGAAGCAGCGCTCCGTATGGCGAGCCGTGACCCAGTCGAAACTCAAGGGCGAGAACATCAATGATCAGGAAGTCCTGAACAACGCTGCCCGGGTCATACTGAACAATTTTCCGCCCATGACGGGGGAGTAAGGAACCGAAGCCGGGTGTAGTACCCAGGAACGCGTAACCATGGAGTCAAACCCAGACCAGAGAGTGTCGACTGATGCCTTGTTCATGCGTACGCAGCTGAACAATGAGTGGCACGCCCGACCCACCGCACAAATGGCCTCGCCCTTTCGCTGCAGTCATCAGGTTTTTCAGCGGCAGGGACCGTCCAGTCACGCCCGGGAGAACTTCGCGCGACTGTGCCAGAGTCACGGCCAGGCGTCACCCGTCGACGGCAGCCGACACCATCAGACCACCCTTGGCAGCGCACTGGTCAAATGGGAAGGCCATACGGATGCTGACAGTGTGACCTGCCTGGTTCCCGGTAACGCCGCGCCGTTGTTCAGCGAGCCCGCGTTTGGGCTTGCGCCCAAGCCACTGCGCTCTCTTTTTGGCGAGAAGCTTTTTTGCGGCATCAAAGTCGAGGTGTTGAAACAAACCGTTGGCGACATGGATATGGCGGTTATCCGCGGTAGCCTCGGGGCCGACAATCTGTACGGCGGGCCCGTTGCCGACGGCAAAGCCTCGCTCTGGTCCAGTTTTCTCCTTGATGCTGAGGGCTTTTCGCGCATTGTCATCGTCGACCATGAATTGCCCCCGGGGGCGATCGGTCGCCTCCTGCAGCGCGTTATCGAGGCCGATAGCTACCGCATGCAAGCCATGAGCGCTTTGCCGCTGGCACGGGAAACCATGGCTAATTTGAGCGCGCTGGAAGCCGAGCTTGAACCGTTGATGGAGTCGCTGGCCGCCGATCGCGACACCGTTGACCACGACGCCATGCTCAATCGCCTGTCGATGATGGCGGCCCAGACTGAACATCTCGCCGCCGCTACGAGTTACCGCTTTGGTGCGGCAAAAGCCTACTCCAGCATTGTCGAACAGCGATTGGAGGAATTGCGCGAAGAGCTCGTGCTTACCCAGCCGCGCTACTCGGTATTCTTATTGCGCTCGCTTCAGCCCGCCATGCGTACCTGCCTGGCAGCAGAGCGACGCATCGATCAGCTTGCCCAGCGGGTCTCGCGGGCCACCAGCCTGCTCAATTCGATGGTGGGTGTCAGGCAAACCCAGCAGACCAATCGCATGATCGAGAGTATGAGTCGCAATGCAGAAATGCAGGTCCGGCTGCAGGAAGCCGTTGAGGGCTTTTCCATCTTCGTCATCAGCTATTACTCACTGGGGCTGATCAATTACATGCTCACCGCTGCAAAAGCGCTGGGCTCGCCCCTGGATCCGAAGATAACTACCGGCATCATGACGCCCCTGGTGCTGGTTTCGGTCTGGGTGTTCGTGCATTGGGTACGACGACGCATCACCCAGAAGTCCGACTAGCGCTTCATTTTCCGTTTCAGGAGAAAGCCCAACGCTTTATCCGCCAGACGGCCATAAGGCGGGGCGAGATAGCGCATTCCCGAGAACGAAGCCTGGTAAAACACGGGTCGCAGTTTGGAACAGGCCAAAAAGCCGTCGTAGCCATGATAATGCCCCATGCCGCTGGCTCCGACGCCTCCAAACGGCAGATCGTGTTGCGCCACATGAAGCAAGGCATCATTGACGGTCACCCCGCCGGACATAATGCGATCGATGTAGTACTGCTGTTGTTTGGGTGCATTGCTAAACGGATAAAGCGCCAGCGGTCGATCCCGGGCGTTGACGTAATCCACGACCTCTTCCGGCGACTCGTAGTCCAGCACCATCAGTAACGGGCCAAAGGTCTCGCGCTTACGAATCTCCATGGCTTCGGTGGTGTCGAGCACCAACGTGACCGGGTATTTTCGCGGTCCCGGCTCGGGCGGCTGACCGGTACAGTTAATCACGGTCGCCCCGTGTAGCTCGGCATCGGCAACAGTGGCAGCGATACGCTCATAGGAGCGGTCATCGATCAGTGCGGTGTAATCCTGACTGAGGATATCCGGGATATGCTTTTCGGCCCATTGGGTGGCCAGACGCACAAAGGCATCGCGCTGCGACCGATGCACAAAGACGTAATCAACATTGGTGCATATCTGGCCGGCATTCAGCTGCTTGACGTAGAGGATTCGCTCCACCGCTTTTTCAAGGGGATAGTCGGGGTCAATAACCGCCGGCGCCTTGCCCCCCAGCTCGAGAATAACCGGGGTCAGGTTAGCGGCTGCAGAGGCCATTACCTTGCGCCCCGTCGTGCCCGAGCCCGTAAACATCAGCAGGTCGAGCGGTAGCCGACTGAACATCTCACCAACACCGCCGGTCTCGGCGAAAAACGCCAGTTTGTCGCGACCGAAATAACGCGGTGTCAGATTCACCAGTAGCGCTGTGAGCCGGCTCGAGTGCTCTGACATTTTCACCATCGCGCGGTTGCCGGCAGCAAATACGGACGCCAGCTGGCAAAAGGCGAGGTTTAAGGGGAAGTTCCAGGGAATGATCAGGCCCACCACGCCCAGAGGTTGCGGAATGACCCGGTTTTTTGCGCCGGGGAACAGCAATTTGTCGACGGACCGACTCTGGGTTTTCATCCAGGCTTTTAACTGCCGACGTGCACTCAGTAGCGTATCGAGCGAGGTAATCACCTCGGTAAACAGGGTCTCATTCCGGGATCGGCCGCCATAGTCGGCATCGATCGCTGCGACGATGGCATCCACATTCTCGCTGATCATCCGATGCAGTGTGGTCAGGTCGCGATAGCGAGTGGCGGTGTCCGGCACCGGGTCGGCACGATAGGCGACTCGCTGCTCCTCAAGGACAGCAGACAGCGTTTCGTTCACACTCGATGACAGATCGATGCTGCCCGTTACATTCGCTTCTGTGACGTCTACCGGGCTCACCGGATCCTCCAGGGTTCGCTGTTTGGGTTCTTGCGCGGGAAGTATGACGGAGCCGAAGGGGCGTCTCCAAACCCGATACGCTTGTGCCAAAACCCAGAGGCTTTTACTCTCACACTCCCCGACACCCGATCTCAGTATTGTCCATGGATATTCTGCGCGCCCCCGCACTACCCAGCCTCTGCCCTCACGACCGTGTGAGTCGACCTTTGACCATCGCGCTTTACCAGATGCGCTGGTACCCGGATCCCGAAGCGCACAAACGGCGAATCGAAGAGGGGGTGGCCGCTGCCGCCATGGCAGGCGCACAAATCGTGTTCCTGCCCGAGCTGACATTGTCCCGGTATCCGGCCGATACCCTGCCCGAGGGACGCGCGGATACGACCGCCGAACCCCTGGCCGATGGTCCCACGTTCCTGTTCGCCGCGGAACTCGCCAAGCGCTATGACCTGCATGTGCACGCCTCCTTATTCCAACTGAGTGGCGCCGACGATGGCCGGGGACTCAATACTGCGATTGTGGTCTCTCCCAACGGGGAACTGATTGCCCACACCCATAAATTGCATATTCCCGTCACCACCGGCTACTACGAAGATCATTACTTCGCACCGGGACCCAATGAGGCGCCCTACCCCGTGCACCACATGGCGTTTGACAGCGGCGACGCCGCCCTGGGTTTACCCACCTGCTGGGACGAATGGTTTCCCGAAGTGGCGCGCAATTATGCGCTGCGCGGGGCTGAGATGCTCGCCTACCCCACCGCCATAGGTTCCGAGCCGGACTTCCCCGACTTCGACACCGAGCCGCTCTGGCGCCAGACCATCGTCGGTCACGCCATCGCCAACGGCTTGTTTATTGCCGTACCCAATCGTTTCGGTGGCGAAGGCACCGTCGAATTCTATGGCAGTAGTTTTATCGTCGACCCCTTCGGTCGACTGTTGGCGCAGGCACCCAGGGACAAGGAGGTCACCCTGGTCGCCGACATCGATCTTGGTTGGCGTGAAGATTGGCTGACGCTATTTCCATTTCTGGCCACACGCCGTCCCGATACCTATGCCGCGCTTTGCGATGACGTCGCCAACCCGCGAACGCAGGGTGGCCACGGGGCCGCCGGCGGTATTGCCGGGATCAAACCACAATGAGTCGGTTCATGCCCCCCGAATGGGCGCCGCACACGGCGACCTGGATGAGCTTTCCCCAGGAGTCGTATCCGGGCACCGGAGTCAGCACTGCGGAGGCCCAGGCCGCCTGGTCCGCCGTCGCCAATACCATCGCCGAGCATGAACCGTTACACCTGCTGGTCAGCCCCGAGGACGCGGCGATCGCCGCCAAACTGGTCTCGGGGGCGATACACCGGCACGATTGTCCCCTCGACGATGCCTGGTTGCGCGATTCCGGACCCACCTTCGTCGAGGTCGACGGTGAACTGCGCGGTATCGATTGGAATTTTAATGGCTGGGGCGATCACACCGCCTTCGACTGGCAACGTGACAACGAACTGGCGGGTCGCATCTGCGCGATTGCCGGCATCGAACGCGAATCCAGCCCGCTGACCAATGAAGGAGGCGGTATTCACGTTGATGGTACCGGTCGAGTACTGCTGACTGAAACGGTGCAACGTGATGAAGGGCGCAATCCCGGCTGGTCCCGGGAGGATGTCGAGGAGGAAGTTCATCAGCGACTGGGGACCGATCACGCCCTTTGGCTGCCGCGAGGCCTGTATCGCGATTACTTTGACCACGGCACCCGCGGCCACGTGGATATCGTCGCCTGCTTCACACCCGCTGGGCAGGTGCTGTTGCACTGGCAGACCGATACCGCACACCCCGATGCCAAAATCTGCCGAGAGGTGCGCGATGCTCTTGAACAAGCGGACTTAACCGTGGTCGAGCTGCCGGCACCCAAAACCCTGCGCGATAATATCAACTGGGTGGATTACAGCTACATCAACCATTACGTCTGCAACGGCGCCGTGATCTGTCCGAGCTTCGATGACCCCAATGACGGAGCAGTACAGGAGATATTGTCTGAGATTTATCCCGGTCGAGAGATCCGACCCGTAGACGCCCGAGTAATATTCGCCATGGGTGGCGGCATCCACTGCATCACCCAGCAACAACCGGCCCCGTCTGCCTCCTGCTAACATAGGACAACATGTTTACTTACCTCAATCCTGAAGTCCGTCGGCAGCTCATCGACGATGGCAAGCTCGTCCGTATCGACAGCGCCGGACATCCGGTGGCGGTCGATGCCCCCCTTGCCGAAGGGCAGCGTGCGCTCAATGTGCTGGGGCCCATCCCATTGCCGCTGAGCAGGGGCACAGAGCAGCCGGTAGCGAGCTGGTATGCCGCCGTGCGCAGCACCGAGCTCAGCGAAGTGGAGTCACTGGCGAGCACGCTCCGCGAGCGCGGCGGCCAGCATTTGTTTTCGGAGCTGGTCTCGAGCATCGCGGTCAACAGTGTCTTGGTCATCGGTGAACCGGAAAAAAGTGAAGCGCCGCTGGTGCGGGTCCACTCAAGCTGTCTGACCGGCGATGTGTTCGGCTCCCGTCGCTGCGAATGCGGACCCCAGCTCGAGGCGGCCATCGATCGGATAGCCACCGATGAGCAGGGGGGCTACCTGATTTACATGGCCGGTCATGAAGGCCGCGGTATCGGCCTGTGGGCAAAGGCGGCAACGTATCTGCTGCAGGACGCCGGCGAGGACACCTATCAGGCCAATCGATCGCTGGGGCTGCCTGATGACTCCAGGGATTTTTCTGACGCGGCTACCCTACTGCACTACTTTGGCGCCGGCCGGAAACTGCGGTTAATGACCAACAATCCGAAAAAAATCGAAGACCTCAGAGCCTTTGGTGTGCCCAATCTTGAGCGGGTCAAACATGTATCCGGCGTCGATGACTGTAATCTCCGCTACCTGCAGGCCAAACGCCAGTGGGGACACCGAATCGACGAGGAAGATCTCTCGAATCCCTAGCTCAACCACTCGGGCAATGGCTGATCGCCCAGTGACAGCTCGAGGGTATTGTCTGTCGCCTGATAGTTGTGACCGACCATCTCATCGTAGGGGCTGCGCTGGCGCAAAATCATCTCGCAACTCGCGACTGACTTGAGCTGGCGCTTCATGTCGAGCAGGTTGCGCGTTTTCAGGATAGAACCGTCGTTTTTGCTGATAACCCGTTCTTCTCCAGCAATTGATGCACTGGCGATATAGAGCGACAGATCGACCGATTCGATAATCAGCTTGTCGATGGCGTCCGGGGCTTTTCCCAGTTCACGCAGTGAGATTTTCATGGCACGTCCATTGTCTGAACCGTTGTTACGCGGTTATGAATTTAGCGGTTTTGTCGATCCCGATAGCGTTTGAGCGCCGCGGTATATCGCGGTAAGCCCTTATAAACGGCCAGCTCCTCCGGGGTATTGTCGATCGCCGCAAATAACTCGCCGAAGCCTTCGGGAAAATCATCGAGCGGGGTCATATAGATGCGTATCGTGAACGCGACGGCGTTGGACCGGGGTAACCGCCGCAGGGTCTGCCGCTCGGCGCGGTAAAACAGGGGGGCATCCTCCGGCACAGCATCGCGGTCATACCTGGAATCGGCGAAAAGCTCCGGCGGACACTGTATCGACCAGTTGTGACGCTCCACCGGATTGTCCGGATGGATGCGATCAAAGAAGCGATCAATTTTGGGGCTGAGCGTATCGTGAACTCGGGGAATCGGATCGTGCACCCGGCGGATGGGCTTGCCAATCTTCTCGGGCAACTTCCAGTGGCTGGGACTGCAAAGACTCGCCGCCACCAAACGATAGCCCTCGTCATCTCCGGGCAACATGATGATCAGGTCATCGGGCACCTGCAGGGATGCACGCCACAACCGCTCTTCGGCTGCAATACCACCGCTTGCGAGCGCTGCACCGTCCACCTCAGGCAGGTCCGCGATCATCGCCGACAACTCCTGCGCCGCGTCCAGCGCCTCTGGAAGCACGCGATAGACCCTGTCACCACGCAGCTCCCGCTGCTCAAGCTTGTGTGCTTTCCAGGCGGCAACATCGGTATCAAAATCGATCCATTGGTCGCCCATGGGCACCATGCCCATGGACAGCTCCTGAGACCCACGCCGATGCGGCTGGAAAGGTGGCTCACCGTCTTTTGTGACAAAAAATGGACGCATGGCATCAGCTCCCACGTTGAACCGATCATAATGGCAGCATGTCTGTGCCCGACCAAATTGATCTCCGGATATGCGACAGCCCTGTCGACGTGTTGCCCAGATTTAGTGGGGTTTATCGCTTCTTTGCTGGCGGTGGAGAGCTACTTTATATCGGTAAAAGCGTCGACATACACGCGCGCGTCGTGTCTCACTTTCACGCCGGCAGCAAGCCCGGCAGGCATCAGCGCATCATGTCGCAGGTCGCCCGCATCGATTGCGAACCCACCGCCGGGGAGTTCGGTGCATTGCTTCTGGAAAACGCTGCGATCAAGGCGGAGACCCCGCTCTACAACCGACGCCAGCGACAGCAACGGCAATTGTGGACGATTGAGTTAAATCGCGACACGACGGGGTTTCTGAAACCCACTGCCCGTGATTTCGCGCCCTCTGGTGCTCGCACGCACGATAGCTACGGCCTTTTTCACAACAAGAAACATATCGATTCCACCCTGCGCCGGCACGCCCGTGACCAGGGGCTGTGTTTGCTGATGCTGGGTCTGGAGAAAGGCCGCGCGCCCTGCTTTCATTATCAGTTGAAGCGATGCGATGGCGCCTGCGCCGGAGATGAGACCGCCGAGGAGCACAACGCCCGTCTGCTTTCGGCGCTGGATGGCGATCGCATTGCCGCCTGGCCCTTCCCCGGACCATTGCTGCTGCGCGAACACACCCTGCACCCCGTCGATCCCCAGCCGCCCGAACAGTTCTATTGGGTGAATCACTGGGTGTATCACGGTCATTTCAATTCCATCAACTCCGCCCAGCGGGCGGCCGACACCGAGTCCCGGCGTCGCTTTGACCGGGATAGCTACCATCTGATCATGAAAGCGCTGGTCCGCGGGCAGGTAGAGGTTCTGGGCCTTGACGGAAAGCCGGTCAGTAACCCCCTGCTGGGAGTGGGGAGACGGCGTGAGCGTTAACATCGTGTGGTTCAAGCGGGACCTTCGCCTGGAAGACAACGCCGCCTTGTCCGCCGCAATCGATGCCAACAAACCCCTGCTGCTTCTTTATCTGGTGGAACCCCGGTTGCTCCGGGACCCCCACTATCGACGCCGGCACTGGCACTTTATTGCCCAATCACTCCGCGATCTTTCGAGTCGCCTGTCCCCTCACGACACCCTTTTGCATGTCCTCGAGGCCGACGCCGAGGAGGTGTTCCCGCGGTTACACCGCACGCTCGGCATCGCCACCATATACAGCCACGAGGAAACGGGGCTCGAGGTGACCTACGCGCGGGATCGCTGGGTATCGGAGTTTGCACAAAGCCAGGATATCGACTGGCTCGAGTACCCCACCAATGGCGTGCAACGGGGTCGCCGCAATCGCAAAGGCTGGAGCCGCGCCTGGCATCAGCAGATGTCTGCCCAGCCGGACTCGCCGCGGCTGAATGCACTCCCCGGTCGAACCCCGGCGCTGCCAGAGGCGCTCAGCGGTAGGGTGTGCCGTCGCCTGGCCCAATGGGAAACCACGCATCCACAGTTCCAGCGCGGTGGTGAACGTCGCGCCCACGAGACCTTGAATTCCTTTCTTGAAGGTCGCGTTGCCGGCTACCAGCGCGGCATCTCTAAACCAGCGGCAAGTCGCAACTCCTGCTCACGACTTTCACCCTACATCGCCTGGGGCAACCTGAGTATTCGTCAGGTTTATCAGGCGTTACAGCAGGCCCGTGAAAAGGGGCAGTGGCGGCGGCAACTGGCCGCCTTTGAATCGCGCCTGCATTGGCATTGTCACTTCATCCAGAAATTCGAGATGGAGTGCCGAATGGAGTTCGAGCCGATCAATCGCGGGTATATACCCCACCGAACCGAAGCCGATCCCGAGCTTGTCCGGGCCTGGTGCGAGGGTCGCACCGGTTACCCGCTGATCGATGCCGCCATGCGCTGTCTGATAGCAACCGGCTATATCAATTTTCGTTCAAGAGCGATGCTCACCAGCTTTCTTTGCCATTACCTGGCACAGGACTGGCGGCAGGGCGCGGCCTGGCTCGGTTCACTGTTTCTCGACTTTGAGCCCGGTATTCATTACGCCCAGATGCAAATGCAGGCCGGGGTCACGGGCATTAACACCATTCGCATCTACAACCCCGTCAAGCAATCGATGGACCACGACCCCGACGGCGATTTCATTGCCCAGTGGGTGCCAGAATTAGCGGGGCTACCGGCACCCCTGCGTCACCAGCCCTGGGAGATGTCAGCAATGGAGCGCATGCTCTATAGCTGCGACTATCCGGACCCTGTTGTCTCCCCCGAATCGAGCTATCGCGAGGCTAGGGATCGGCTCTGGTCGCTGAAAAAAGACCCGACCATCGCCCGCGAACGGGCCCGTATTCTGAGCCGGCATGTGGAGCGCCGGTCGAGTTTTGCATCCGGAGCCTGAGCTGCGATCAATGCCGTTCTGGCGCTACTCCGCCGCGGTTTCTCTGGCAAAGGTCTCACCAAAAAAGTCGCCGTCGTTCCACCGTGGCCGCGATGGCTGGTTGGCAAGCTCAAGGGCAATGCGCGCATTAACCCGTGTAAAGGTAACCGCCGCATCCCATTTGATCGGCAGCCTCATATCATCACTAACCTGATGATAATGATGCTTGCGAAAATCCTTATCCACTTCCAAGGCATCGACGGATGGGTCTCGCGCCTTGATGCCCCCTTTAACAAAAACCGCGGGGATACCCTGTTTTACAAACGCATAGTGATCAGATCGCGTGAAATAACCCTGCTCGGGCCAGGGGTCTGGCGTGAGCTCAAGGGACTCCGCCGCCGCGGCGCGAGATACGGTCCCTCCCATATCACTGTGGCCCGCGCCAAACGCGATGATGTCGGCAAACTCATACAAAAGAATCGGCATGTCCAGATTGACGTTGGCCACCATAGACTGGACCGGAACCGTTGGGTGCTCGGCGAAATAATAGGCCCCCAGCAGCCCTTTTTCCTCAGCGGTCATCGCTGCAAACACGACCGATCGTCGCGGCGCTACCTCCATTCCAGAAAATAGCCGGGCAACCTCAAGCATCGTAGCAATCCCCGATGCGTTATCGAGGGCGCCGTTAATAATCAGGTCCTCACCCGCCTCGCCCTGTTTCATGCCGATGGCATCCGAGTGGGCAGAAAACACCACGTACTCGTGTTTGAGCACCGGATCCGACCCTTCCAACAGGGCAACCACGTTGGGACTGGTCACCGCCTCATGCTGGCTTCCCTTTTCAAGCTGGAGCCGTCCCGGTATTGGGAACGGGACGAACCGCTCTTCGGTTTCCAACATGGCATAGAGGTCGTCGAGATCCTTTTCAGTGGCGACAAAGAGACTCGCGGCCACCGCAGGACTGGGCGTGATACTGCTCTGGATACGGGGCTTGGCATTGAACAGCGAACCGTCATCGTACAGCCATGTCATGCGGGCGCGTCCGACCCGTTCTCTGTATTTCTCGAAAGGGAATCGCTCCAGTGATTCGGGGGTGGTCAACGAAATGAAGCCAATCGCGCCTCGATCAGCGGCGTTCTTTACCTTTAGTTTGGAAAAGTGGGCACCCTGCTCACTCGGAAACCAGGCGGGCTTACCTTTGAACGCCACGACGCATTTGTCCTGAACATCGACGCCCTGGTAATCGTCGTAATCCAGCGGTTGGGCAACAATACCGTAGCCGACAAACACCATTTCGCAATCGAGGCTGGACGCGGTACGAACCAGACTGGCGCCCACGTAATAATCATCCAGGAAGGTGAGCTCCCGCTCCTCGCCGGGGGTGTTCAGTACCGCCCTGAGTGAATCGGTTTTTAGGCGCGAGCGGCGAAAATCAATTCGCTGGAGATACCCGTCAGTGCCCGCGGGCTGAAGTCCCAACTTGCGAAACTCGGTGGCAATATAGAGCGAGGCGCGCTCATGACCCGGCGTTCCCGCCTCGCGACCCTCGAGCAGATCATCGGCAAGAAACGCCGTATGGGCGACCAGTCGATCCGGGTCGGGATGGAAATCAACCGTGAGTTGCTCTTCAGAGGCGTTTACCGCCACGCCGCAAAAAACTGCGGCGCAACAGAAACTAATTATCCAGCGCTGAGTATGCTGCCCTGTCATGATGTGACTCCTCTTTGAACACGCAATAGTTTTGATGGATGGATGCTATCCCACTGCATCAGCGGGCATCAATTTTGGCAGGGCGCACCTGGCACGCATTGAGCCCGTTGCACCAAGACAACGGGTAAGGCGCGGAAAGACGGGCGCTACCACGCACGCAGGCCTTAAAACGGGCAACACTAGCCGCCGCGACCGCGATCCTACGCCATGCGGTAGTGAGCTGCAGCCTCTGCTATCCTTTTCCCACTATTGAGGAGAATTTACATGCTGGTCATTCTGTGGATCGTAGGCGCGCTGATTGCTCTGGTGGTGGTCGCGCTGTTTCTACTTCCGGTATTCATCGATACCAACGAGCTGGTTGCGCTGGCGGACGAGATGGTCGGAGAGGCCACCGGCGGAGAGCTCCGGGTGTTGGGTGAGGCGGATTTCTCAGTATTCCCGCGTCTGTCCTTGAATCTGGGCGAGGCGACGCTAACAATCCCGCCCGCGGATGACACCGAGTCTCGGATTGAAGCGAAGATCACTCAACTCGATTTCGGTTTGGCCATCCTGCCGCTCCTCACCGGGCGAACCGAAGTCGATGCGATGAACTTATCGGGCGTCAATGTGACCATTACCGAGGCGGTGGCCACCCCCGAAATACCGGTACCCGATGATCTGGAGGACTTATCCGACCGCGAGTGGGAGCAACTCGGCAGAGCACTGCGAAAGGAGCGGGAAGCGAAGCGCAAAGAAATGACCGGAGCGACGGTTGTTTCATCAGGCTTGGTCGTTGCGGTCGATGCCGTGGTACTCGAGGACGTATCGCTAACCCTGCTGGATTCATCGGGTAAGGAAACCCTGAATGTCGCAATCCCGCTATTCAAGGTCAGTGACGTCAATACCGAGGAGCGCCCAATCACCATTGACGGGCGCGCGCGGCTGCAAAGTCCTGACGCGACGCCTATTAATCTCTCGATCGATGGCGATGTGCGTGTTGCAAGCAACCTCACCGACATTAAAGTCATCGCTGTCAATACACGGCTAACCGGTGTGCTCAGCGGTCCGATCGACAGCACGCTCAGCGGTGCGGTAACACTGCTGCCACTACACGCGGACTTTGATCTCACCACGGCCTTGCCCGGCGGATCGGTTTCGGGCGACCTCACCTTCGCCGCGCTGGAAAGCCCGCAGATCCTCGTCAGTTTTGAGAGTGAATCCCTTAATTTGGATCAACTAACGCCCCCGGCAAGTAGTGCCTCGGGGAAAGCTACCCCGGTCACGGAAACCGAGGCTGACAGCAGCAGTGAATCCGCGCCCGAAGGAGCAAAACCCAGTACCGCCGGAAGTACAGCGGCGGCGTCATCCCCAGCCACCCCGGCCCCACCCGTTCCATTGCCGGTGGGCCCGCTGCGCGCCCTTGATCTGGACTTATCCCTCGGTGCCAATGAGTTAATCGCGGGCGGACAAACCATCACCGGGGCATTGCTGAAACTGCGGGTACTCGATGGGATTGCTGACTTTTCGCAAATTCAGGGTGTTTTACACGGAGGGCAACTGAACACTGAAATGGTCATCAACGCCCGACGCGCCGAGGTGGAGGCCAGTATCGAAGGGGGCCTGGGCGGGTTTCAGATCGAAAGCCTGCTCGCCTCCCTCGATCAGACCGACACTGCCCGCGGCCGTGTGGATATGAAATGGGAGGTCGAGACCGCGGGTCAGACGGCGCAAGCGCTGCAGGTGGGACTCGATGGTGACCTGACCGTCGAGGGCAGCAATGTGGTGGTGGAAAAGGTCTCGGTGCAGGGCGTGATGTGTTCGGCGGCCGCACTGATCAATCAGGACCAGCTAAGCCATGATTTTGGTACCGAAACTGCCCTCGATACCGTCCTGGTTGAAGTGGAGTTCGATGACGGCTATGCCGAGATCGACCCTGTCAAACTCACCACCGCAGGGGTTTCCATGACCGGTGAGGGTCGTATTGTACTGGCAAACCTTGATCTGGAATTGGAATTGGGCGCCAAGCTCTACGAAGCGCTCGCCGAGCAGGATGAAGCCTGCAGGATCCGTGAGGGGTATGAAACCATAAAGTGGCCGGTCAGCTGCGAGGGTAATCTGAAGGGCGATCCTGCCTCCTGGTGCGGCCTGGACACCGATTCGCTGGCGGAGCAGGTGATACGCAATGAAGCCAAGTCACAATTGCGCAAGCAAACCGAAAAAATTGGCAGCGAAATCGGCGAAAAGGCCGGCGATGTTCTGAAGGGTTTGTTCGGAGACTGATCGATGAAGCCCTGCGGCATGACGCGCCGACAGCTCATCGCGGGCTCGGCGGCCCTCTGTCTACCGATTCCTGACTCCGGCTTCGCACAGGGTGTGCTGGACCCGCAAAGCCTGAGCGCGCAGGCGCTCGGTTACTCGCCAGACCATACCCAGGTCGACACTAAGGCGTGGCCCAAAAAAGCGTCGGCAAATGGCGATAAGCAGCGCTGTCGTTCCTGTGCACTGTTCAAGAAAGGGGAATCGGAGGTGGGCCGCTGCGATATTTTTTGGGGCCGTGAAGTTCCCGACAACGGCTGGTGTAATGCCTGGACCAAGCGCTAACAGAACCGCGCCCACCACAAAACGGGTACTGTTGAATGCCCCCTCCAGGAGTTGAGCCACGACATGACCACCACGTCTTTTCGATTTGATAACAGCTACGCGGCTCTGGGCTCGCCCTATTCCAGCGCCCAGCCACCCACGCCCGTCGCTCAACCCGATTGGATCGCATGGAACGCGCCACTGGCGAAAGAACTTGGCTGGTCAGGTGGAGACGTTCCCGGTGACGATGCACTGTCGGCATTATCAGGCAATACCCTGTTACCGGGCTCTGAACCCGTCGCTACCGTTTACGCCGGGCATCAATTCGGCAGCTACAATCCTCAATTGGGGGACGGTCGTGCCATCCTGCTCGGCGAGTGCCTGACCCCCGCGGGAGCGCGTTTTGACCTGCAATTGAAAGGCGCGGGAACCACACCCTATTCAAGAGGTGGCGATGGGCGATCGCCGATTGGTCCGGTGGTACGTGAGTATCTGGTCAGCGAAGCAATGGCCGCGCTGGGGGTACCGACGACCCGAGCCCTGGCCGCCATCCGCACCGGCGAGCGGGTTTATCGACAGACCGCCGAATACGGCGCGGTCCTCACGCGAGTGGCCAGCAGTCACCTGCGCATTGGCACGATGCAGTACTTTGCGGTGAGCCAGCGCGGCGAAGGTCTCGAGGCGTTAGTGGACTACACAGTGCAGCGGCATTACGCCGATGCCATGGACGCCGCTAGCGAGCTCAACCCGGACCTGTCCGCCACCGAGTTGCTGTTAACCGTCGTCGGCCAGCGACTCGCCGGATTGGTGGCACAGTGGCAGGGCCTGGGTTTTATCCACGGCGTACTCAACACCGACAATATGCTGCTCTGCGGTGAGACCGTTGATTACGGGCCCTGTGCCTTTATGGACGCGTTCTCGCACAATCAGGTATTCAGCTCGATCGATACCCAGGGTCGCTATGCCTTTGCCAATCAGCCGCGCATCGTGCATTGGAATTACACCATGCTGGCCCAATCACTGCTGTCACTGTTGCCCGGCGAGCAGGACGAGGCCGTCGCCATTGCCCAACGCCTGGTGGATAGCTTCCCGGCGCAGTTCGACGAGGCCTATAACACGGTCCTCACTGCCAAGTTTGGGCTCGATCACATGCGTGAAGGTGATCGGGAATTGATCGATGGATTCTTCGCCCAACTCCAGCAGGATCAACTCGATTTCACCCTCAGCTTCCGCTGGCTTACCGAGGTGGCCGCCGGTGCGCTGGATGACAGCCTGATTCCCGAGGTGTTTGTACCCACCGCCGGGCTCAATGGCTGGCTGGGGCTGTGGCGACGCCGCTTCGTGGCCAATACCGGTGGTCGCAGCACGCATATCGAGGCAATGCAATCGAGCAACCCGGTCACCATTCCTCGGAATCATTTGGTAGCCGGCGCCATTGCCGCCGCGGAAAACGGCGATGACACCGCGCTTCTCGACCTGGAGGCACGCTGGAAACAGCCGTTTGCCTGGCGCGACGCCGATCTCGAGTACATTCGCCCTCCGGAGCCGGAGGAGCAGGTACTGCGCACATTTTGTGGCACCTGATTGCTTTAACAACGCTCGCAGCGGACGCGGGTGACTCGTATAATCCAGCTTTCTGATCTCGAGACTGCATTCGTGACCACCGAATTTCTGGGCAAGCGTATCAGCGGCCCGTTTACTATCCCCTCCGGTATCGTCAGCACAGCGCCGTCCATTATTCAGCGGTTGCTGCGGGACTGTCCGCAGATCGGCGTAATTACGACCAAAAGTATCGGCCCCACACCCCGGGCAGGGAATCGCGAGCCGATCTACAGCCAGTATGCTCCCGGGTGCTTCGTCAATGCGGTCGGACTCACCAACCCGGGTGCCGAGGCGGCATTGGCGGGATTGCGCAAGCTCACTGTTCCTGAGGATCGCTTCCTGCTGGTATCGATTTTTGGTGGCAGCGTTGAAGAATTTGTCGCGGTAGCGACGCTTCTCGCACCCGTCGCCGATGGACTGGAGCTCAATCTGTCCTGTCCGCACGCCAAGGGCTACGGCATGGCCATGGGCCAGGATCCTGACATGGTCGCGGAAGTCGTCGCCGCGGTAAAAGCGGCCGTTGCGATCCCGGTGGTACCCAAACTAACACCCAATGCCAGTGATATTGCCGCCATCGGCCGCGCCGCGGTCGACGCCGGAGCCGACGCACTTTGCGCCATCAATACCGTGGGGCCGGGCCTTACCTCGAGCCATGGCCATCCGGTGCTCTCGAACGAGGTAGGGGGGATGTCGGGCAAGGGGGTACTTCCCATCGCATTGAAGTGCATCCGCGAGTTACGGGCGGTCACCGAGGTACCGATTATCGGCTGCGGTGGACTCTCTACGGCCGAGGATTGTCGGGCAGCGATGACCGCGGGCGCCGATATCGTGGGTATTGGCTCGGCACTCACCGGACTCAACACGGCGACGCTCATTGATTATTTTGCCGCGCTCGAGAGTGATCTCACGGAGAAAACGGCGACTGCCGAGGGTTATGTTCGCTACGACGTAGACATGGCGTTTCACTCCTTCGAAGTCGTCAGCAACAAGCCCGTCTGTGACGACATTACCGTGCTCACCCTCGATGGGGGCATTGATATTCGCGCCGGCGAGTACGTGTTCGTCTGGATACCGGGCGTGGGTGAGAAACCATTTTCCTGTCTGACCGATAAGCCCCTGCGTCTCGCCGCTATCGACGTCGGTGAATTCACCCATGCTACTTATGGGTTACAGCAAGGCGATGAGGTATTCATCCGGGGGCCTTACGGCGAGGCCGTTTCACCGCCGGGTGATGCCCATATTGTCTGTGTTGCCGGTGGGACCGGACTGGCCGCGGTGTATCAACTGGCGAGGGACTTTGGTTCGGCCGAGGCACCCGCACAGATTTTTGCCGGCGCGCGCAGTGCCGACCGGCTGTACTTCCTCGAAGAATGCCGCGCCATTGCCGAGGTCACCGTGGCCACCGACGATGGCAGCGAGGGCTTTCGCGGCCGCGTCACCGATGCCCTCGACGATTACCTCGCCGCGCTGCCCGCCGATGTCTTGTCGCGCACCGTGTTCTACAACTGCGGGCCCGAACCCATGATCCATGCGGCTCACGCGGTACAGCAGCGTTATTGCGCCGATGAGCAGATCCATTCAGCGATTGATTACACCACCAAGTGCGGCGTCGGCATCTGCGGTGCCTGTGCGAGCCCCGACGGGCGCCGGATCTGCATCGATGGTCCGTTTATCGATATCGAAGCGCCGATCCTCAATGGCTGATGGGAACAGGCGTTAAACCCATTAAACTAGCCGTCAAATCCATACTCCGACCCGTATACACATGCCGTCCGTCAATCGATCAGCTCACTCCGCAAAACACCGACCGTCCCTGACCGCTGCGGAACAATCGCGGGTGATTGAAATGGCCTGGGAAGATCGAACGCCGTTTGAAGCGATCGAGGCCAGCTATGGGTTAAGCGAGCCAGACACCATCGCGCTCATGCGTCGGTCCCTGAAACGCACCGCGTTCAACAACTGGCGCAAACGGGTGACCGGGCGCGCCACCAAGCACCGGGCACTGCGCGGTTTTGGTGTATCCCGGGGCTATTGCCCCACCCAATACAAACAGCGCTGACGCCCAAACTCCGACGCGCTTCCCCGACACAACAGGTGTTGATTTCCAGCCGCAAGCAAAAGGACAGCCAATGCCCACCGCCCACGCCAATGGCATCGAATTGGAATACGAAACCTTCGGTGACCCGGATAAGCCCTGCGTGTTACTCATCATGGGGCTCGCCACCCAACTGACCGCCTGGCCCGACAGCTTTTGTCAGCAGCTGGTTAAGCACGGTTACTTCGTCGTGCGCTTTGATAACCGCGACGTCGGTTTATCGAGCAAGCTCGATCACCTCAAAGTGCCGAAAATTGGGCCATTGATACTCGCGCGGCTGGTCGGTTTACGCCCCCCGGTGCCCTATACCCTGGATGATATGGCGCAGGACGCCGTCGGTCTGCTCGATGCCCTAGGCATTGAGCGGGCGCACATCGTCGGTGCCTCAATGGGGGGCATGATCGCCCAGCTGATTGCCGCCAAGCATTCGTCCCGCGCCGCGACGTTGACATCGATTATGTCGACTACAGGCCACCGTTCGCTGCCCAATCCGGAGCCCGAGGCATCGAAAGCCATTTTTATGAAACCCGATGACCCCACCAGTCGGGAGTCCATTGTTATTCGCAACGTGCGTGTTCGCAAAGCCGTGCAAAGCCCGGCCTATCCCAAGGATGATGATGAATTGCGCGCGGCGGCCGCGGCGGCGGTGGATCGCGGGGGCTACTACCCTAGGGGGGTCTCCCGGCAGCTGGCCGCGGTATTACATTCAAGGGACCGACGCCGCTTACTGCGCTCGGTCCGGGTGCCCTCGCTGGTCATCCACGGTGAGGATGATCCGCTGGTCCCGGTAGCCTGTGGAATCGATACCGCCAACAATCTGCCGCAATCCGAGCTCGTGCTCTATCCCGGAATGGGGCACGATTTCCCCGAGCCGCTGATGGAATCCATGGCGGACCATATCGACCAACTCGCAAAAGGCGTCTGAAGCGCAGACAGCGTCTCAGGGGGTCGAACGGGGCTCCACTGCACCGAGGAGCTGCAGGAAAATACCATCGGGATCCTTGAATACGACAATCCCCATGGTCGATGCGTCACCGTCACAGCAACGCACCACCGGGGAAAGAAACTCAACCCCTGCATCGAGCAACGCGGCCGTATCGCTGTCAATGTCGGTGGTTGCGTAATTAATGCGGTGCATACCGGGGTGATTGATCGGCGCCGGGTGGGGAGGTGTTAAATCACGGGGGGTATGCCATTCGACCAGCTCTATCAATGACCCGTCCTGCTCGTGGCGAATCAGCTCAGCGGTAAAACGGGCGGGCTGATCAAAACCCATGGCGCGCCGCTCGGGCTCTGATAATTGTGCAGGCAACGCCGAGCCCTCGGTGAATCCAATGAGCCGGTAAAATTCCCGGGATCGCTCAAAATCGCTGACATTGATCACCAGCCGGTTGATCGCCGTCACAAAAGCCCCATGGGTTTCCCTCGGCGTTGCACCCGGCTCCTGTCGAAGCTCCACAAAGGTACCCGCAGGGTCGCGGATGATCGCGAACCGGGAACCATCAGCGCGGGTGGCCGCCGGCCCCAACGGTGTCACGCCCAGACTCGCCATGCGCGCCAAATCGGCATCGAGATGGGTGGTGGTAAGCACCAGCCGGGAGATGCCCAGTCGATTGAGACTGGGGTAAGCCTCGCCGCGATTTTCGGGGTCGCGCCAATGGATGATGTCGATCATCCGGCCACTGGGAACAAAGAGCTGGGCCGGATCCAGATCCGACGCACCGATATAGATTAATTCGGCGTACAGCCGGTACGTATCGGTCATCCCCATCGAGTGGGCCATCTCGAGGGTATTGGTTTCAGGAAAAGGACCAATGGCCTTGGCGAATCCGAGCTGGCGATAAAACTCCCGGGTTGCCGGGTAGTCGTTGGTATTGATATTGAAGTGGATTCGACCCGCGATCCCCAGCGATACGCGCTCGGGCTGAACCACACGCAGCGTCAGTGGCTCCCCGCGGTAACCCCGGGATTGCACACGAAGCAGGTTTGTCTCTTTTAAGGCGACATTGATGCGAGCCTGACCATCGATGAAACGCGCTTCCCCGGAACGCCAGACCTCCTCCTCATTGAGGGAAATAATCACATCGGCTAATTCAAGGTCCGCGGCCGCGGCATCACCGCCGCGAGTAATTACCATTTCTCCGGGCCCTGCCACGCCAAAAAAAGCGCGGCGATCGATGTCGGGGACCCGGGGAGAGGGCTGGTAGACTTCCGGACCGAATCGTGTCAGCTGGGCGTCCGCCGCCAAGACTGAAGAAGCCGCGAAAAATCCTGCGGCGATGAGTAAGAAAACGGCACAGACAGTCATTCGCATAGTCATCACCCACTTATCGTTATCATTCAGTATGCGCCGGCTACCGCAGCGCGGGTGCGGCCCCAACGGGATCTGGGTGCCTAATCGTTGGACTCCATTTAACAGACAGGCAGCCATCACGCCGGCTGACACCCCGGCTTAATTTGGCGAGTACGCTCGAGGCAGTGAGCTCACTACCCCTTTCCTGAAGGGCACCTCATTAAGTCCCTAGCGCACCTGCACCGGCGCATCGGCCCAGGGCTGAACGACCTCGCCGAAGGGCTTCTGGAAGCCCGCGGGCAGCTCCTCGGTCATATCGAGTGTTGCGGCAAGGCGGCCCATCCCCACATACAGCGCGAGATGCAGCATCAGTTCCATGGTTTGCGCCTCGGTGAAATGCTCGCGCAGTTCCGCAAACCGCTTGTCGGTATTAGACAGGTGATCGGTGGCGAAGCGATCGGCAAACTCCAGCGCGACCCGCTCGGCGTCGGTGAGATCGGGTGCTTCCTGAGGCTTCTCAATCGAGCACACCAGATCTTCGTCGACATCGTTGGCGGCACTCGAGTAGCGAATCGCCATGCAGGAGCGGCACTGGTTATGAAACGCCACACGCAGACGGACCAATTCGATGAGGCGCTCGGGCAGGGTTCGGTTCATGGCAATAGCGGCGCCAAAACCAATCGCGCCCTTGGCCATTTCAGGACAATGCGCCAACATGCGGGTGATGCCCTGCTCGATGTCGGTGGCGGTATCCGCCATGGTCATTTTTGCCAGTTCAGGATCCCACTGCTCTACCGGTAGTTTGCTGATACGACTCATGATTTCTCCTTTCTTATGATTAATAAGAGACTTAGGGTTAGGCGCGCCAGCACTGTTAGTTATCCAGCGTGCCGGTGCAAAAGACCAACACCCTACCCTAGAGAAGGACTCAGAGCCTGTCCAGCACCGACAATCGCGTCTTTGACCAACGCGAGCCATAACAATGAGGGGCAACGGGTCGAACAGTAGTCACTGATTGACAATCGATGGTAGCTGCGTAGCCTCAATAGCCCCCCTTCTCAAAACACCCTGGAGACGCACCGTGCCTCAAAGTGATGTTCCTACGAAATGGGCGGTTTTTGGCCGCATAGGATCCACCTTGGGTATCTGCCTGAGTCTGACCATCGCCTCGGTAATGCCCGCATCGGCACAGGACACCGCAAAGCCGGTGCTGCACGGGCGGCATTGGGTGGCGATGACCGGCAAGCCCCTCGCGGCAAGCGCCGGTGCAATGATGTTTGCCCAAGGCGGCAACGCCGTTGACGCGGCCTGCGCCATGCTCGGAGCCACCGCTACCATGTGGGACACCCTGGGCTGGGGGGGAGAAACACAGGCGCTGATCTACAATCCGGAAACGGGCAAGGTCGTGGGTATCAACGCATTGGGCGTCGCCCCCAGCGGCGCAACGCCCGAATTTTTCCGCGAACAAGGCATGGTGTACCCGCCGGAATACGGCCCCCTGGCAGCGGTGACCCCGGGCACCCCTGGGGGACTGATGGTGATGCTCGCTGAATATGGCCGTCTGAGCCTGGCAGAAGTACTCGCGCCTTCCATGCAGATGGCCGAGGGCTATCCTATTGAAGCGGTACAGGCAGACAACATAGAGCGCCGCCGGGAGATTATCGCTCAGTGGCCCGACTCCAAACGCGTATTCCTGCCCCATCTCGACGAAAGCAATCCGGATCAACGCGCAGCCCCCGACGGCGGCGAACTATTCAGGCAATTGGATTTGCTGACAACCCTGCAAAAACTGGTGGCTGCTGAGGCCGACGCCCTGGCTGAAGGACAGTCGCGTAAAGAGGCGATTTATGCGGCCTATGAGCGCTTCTATAGCGGCGACATTGCCAGGGAAATTGTCCGTGCTACCCGCGAACAGGGAGGGCTTTTTACCGAACAAGACCTGGCCAACTGGCAAGTCCATATCGAAGAGCCGGTAAGCACCAATTACAAGGGCATTGATGTCTACAAACTCACCACCTGGGTGCAGGGCCCTGCCATGCTTCAGGCTCTGAACATTCTCGAACCCATCGATGTTAAAGGTATGGGTTACAACAGTGCGAAATACATTCATACGCTGTATCAAGTGATGAACCTGGCTTTTGCGGATCGCGATTTCTACTACGGTGACCCGTACTTTCCTCCGGCAGAACCTATTGAAGGCCTATTGAGCAAAGACTACGCAGCCCAACGCCGTGCGCTCATCAAGCCCGACGTCAACGATGTCACTGCGAGGCCGGGCGACCCTTATCCCTTTCAGGGTGACAAAAACCCCTTCACCGAGCTTCTGGAAGAATGGTCGCCTATACCTCCGGCAGCTGACGCCGAGGGTTCAGACGGGTTCCAACAAGCCAGTGTGAATCATGACAATGGATTTCTCGCAGGTACGACGTCCATACAGGCTGCGGATGCCGATGGCTGGGTGGTGTCGATAACGCCCTCCGGTGGATGGATTCCCGCATTTATAGCCGGTGACAGTGGCGTAGGTCTCAGTCAGCGGATGCAAAGCTTTGTCCTCGATGAGCGAATCAATCCGTTCAATGTGGTTGCGCCGGGCAAGCGTCCGCGCGCCACGTTGACACCCACTCTGGCCCTCAGGGACGGCGATCCCATCATGGCCTTTTCGGTGCAAGGTGGTGATACGCAGGAACAGAACCTGCTGCAGTTCTTTTTGAACGTGGTGGAATTTGGCATGAATGTGCAGCAGGCCGCCGAGGCGCACAACGTGACGAGCTACCAGATGCAAAGCTCCTTTGGCGCACATATCAGCGAGCCCGGACGTCTGTCGGTGACACCTCAATTACTGCCCTATTCTCGAAATCGTCTCAAGGCGATGGGCTATGACGTTGAAGTCGTCGACCGCACCTACAGCCCGATCACAGCGATTATCATTGACCCCGAGCAGGGTACCTTCCAGGGCGGTGCCAGCGACTATGGCGATGACTACGGCATTGCCTGGTAGCGTCGCCTACGGATCAGCACAGCCCAAAGTCCGCTAGCCCCTGTCTGCTCTACGGGGTACCCATTGGGCGCGGCTCGCCTGCCCAATGCCTATATGCAAGCGAATTATACTTAAGTAATTGATTTTATTGACTAATATGGTGCCGGAGATAGGAGTCGAACCTACGACCTTCGCATTACGAATGCGCTGCTCTACCAACTGAGCTACACCGGCTTTTTGGGGTTGTGGCTGGCAATATCGATCATCACCAGCGCAGGGAGTGTCTTCAGTATCGGGACACCATGGCGAGACACTACGCTAGGCTTTTTCCGAAGCCTCGCCGCCGCGCATTATAGCCACGCGCGGCAACTTCACAAGGGATTGGTACTTTTGCCTTCGTTGCCTTTGCTGAACGTGCTGCTGGCGAATTGCAGGTCGCCGGGCGCCCCAGACTTATGCCGCCAGATTCGCCTCGACCGCGTTGAGGAAGCCGGCCATATCAACCACGGTCTCCGATGAGGGATCGGTGGTCTTACCCTTGAGATCACCGGTGATGGTGCCCTCGGCGACCGTTTCAATCAGTGCGCTTTTGAGCTGGACGGCGTAAGTCGACAGTGCGTCATTACCCTCTCGTCGAGCCAACTCCTCCAGCGCATTGCCCACCGCGAAGATCAATGCCGACGAGTTGAAGATGGCCTCTTTGCCGTCGGTTTCGAGATAACGGAGGTACAGATCGTGGGCGGTACCGTGGGGCGCCTCGTAGAGCATGGTGCCGTCTTTGCTCTCGATCACCGAGCTTGCAGTAGCGAGACTGCCGCCGAGGGCCGCCGAAATATCTGAGAAAATATCACCATCGAGGTTCTGCGCCGGGTAGATACTCCAGCGGGGTGGATCGCAGATCATTTTGCTCAGCTGCCGCGAGGGCCGCATGATCATGAACGAGGGTGGCGGCGTATCGAGGGCCGCCAGCTCCTGTCGAATCTCGAGGATAATCGAGCTGTAGACCTCGTCGTAGTCGACAAACTCGCGCTTGAGCCCGAAGTAAACTTCCTTTTTATTGAGCGAAGCGTCACGGAACACCTGCTTCACCCAGTCCTTAATGGCTTCCCGATCGTTGGACATAAAGAGAAGCGGGTCATTTTTCTTGACGGTGCGTGCGTGTTTTTCCTCACCGTCCATGATGACCTTGATGATGCCGTCCTCAGGTGCGGGCATGTTGTAACTACCGTACTGGTCACCGCCGCCGGCACTCATTCTCGAAATCGATACATTGGCGCTGCGATCGGGCAGTCCATAGCGCTTGAGCTGCTGAACCAGTTTATAAAGCTTCATCCCGGTCACGTTGTCGGGTACCCCCCAGAGCGCACGCTCGGGAGGACTGGCCACAATTCGAGCCGCCTGGGCATCGATCAGCTCGTAGTGGTAACTGAGTCCCGCGGCTTCGACCTGCTCCTTATAGTCGCTCTGGTAAATATCCTCGATGGCCGCGCGCATCACACCGTCGTAACCCGGGATCACGGTATCCTTGAGACCGAGATAAATATCGCGCTTTTCGTCGATAGCGCGCTGGAAAAAGCGATGCGCCCAAGCTTTGACCTCCTCAAGACAATTGGTGGTCAGCATCCAGGGGTCGCCTTTTTTCAGTGTGCGCCGATGTACCTCAACCGGGTCACCGCTGCTGCCGACGAACATCACCTTGGCCACTCCCGTCGCGTTGGAGAGCTCGCTATAACTGAAATCCGAACCACCGGAATCCATGGTATCGACCTCGATGTCGCGATTCACCCAATCAGGACGGACCCGTCTCAGATTACGAAACTCGATGTCCTCCCGGGTGATATTGCCGCCTATGCCTTTGCGGATGGCGCCATTGGGCGATTTGGTCGCGAGCTTGTCGAGCTCGGATTCTTTGATCTCCGGGTATTTGGCAAGCATCTCGTCGAGCTGGCTACGATTAACGGTCATACCGGCGTTCTTGACCCCCACACCGTGTTGTATGAGTGCTTCGATGGCCTCGGTCACCACACGGCCATTGCTCAGCAAGCGCTGTTCAGCGGAGAGATCGACCTCCACAAGATCGATATCAAGACGCGAGTTCACAAACTGCTCAAGAATCCGCTCAAAGGCAATTTGTGCCATCTCATCGCCGTGAAGAATGACCAACGGATTCTCGACCTTTATTTTCTCGCCCACCTGACTAGCCCCATTTTAAATAAACAGACGCGCAATTTACCGTGTCCGGGCGCAAAACGGAAAGGTAAACCACCTAGACCATCGTCGAATACAGCGCGATGGAGACGTCCTTTCCCCTCGTAGCGAGGACTTTTAATTCAGTGTCATTGAAAGAACTCGATCGGTAATTTCCCTCGCGGATAAAGCGAAACGCGGTAGCATTAGAGGCTCCACCGAATTTCCCTGTAGAAGGTTTTACGGATGATGACCGACGCCCCACCCGGCCCCTCAAAAACCGCACTGGTCACTGGTGCCGCGGGATTCATTGGAGCCAATGTCAGCGCTGCACTGCTCGATCGCGGCTATAGCGTGATCGGCGTGGACAATCTGAATGATTATTACGATGTCGCGCTAAAGCAGTATCGCCTGGATGGCCTCACGGGGCGACCCGGGTTTTCTTTCAATACACTGGACCTCGCCAATCAGCCGGCGGTCGACGAGGTGTTTGAGGCTCACCCGATTGACCTGGTGGTTCACCTGGCGGCTCAGGCCGGAGTGCGCTACTCGCTACAAAACCCTGACGCCTACATCCGATCAAACGTCTTGGGCTTTCAGTCGATCGTCGAGAATTGCCGATACCATCAACCCGAGCACCTGGTGTTTGCCTCCTCTTCATCGGTTTATGGCAACAATAATGCCGAGTGGTTTTCAGAAACCGATAACACCGACACACCGGTCAGCCTTTACGCCGCCACCAAAAAATCCAATGAACTCGTGGGCCACAGCTACGCCAAACTCTACGGCATTGCCATGACCGGACTTCGGTTTTTCACGGTGTATGGGCCCGCGGGGCGGCCGGACATGGCTTATTTCGATTTCACCCGCGCCATTTTGGAAAATGAGCCCATCCGCGTCTTCAATCGGGGCCAGTTGATGCGCGATTTCACGTATATCGATGACATCTTAGCGGGCGTCATCGCCGCGTGTGAGGCTCCTCCCAAGGATCAGGATGTTCCCTTTCGAATTCTTAACCTCGGTAATAATGAGCCCGTGGCCCTCGGTTACTTTATCGAGACCCTCGAGCAATTACTGGGTAAAGAGGCCATCAAAGAGTACGTCGATATGCAGCCCGGCGACGTTTACAAAACCGCAGCCAACATCGATGCGGCACGCCATTTGCTCCACTACCATCCGACCACCCGAATCGAAGAGGGCCTTGGAAAATTCGTCGACTGGTATCGCGCTTATTACGAATAAACCCTTGCAATGACTGCGACGATAGATATCGGCGCGGGCAGGAGTAGTGCCTTTAACAATCAGCCCTCGTAGCCGAGCACCGCCTGAAAACCCTGATCCATTACTGCCCTTAAAAGCCCCTGCACCGCTGGCGTTTCGTTAATGTTGGGGAATTCTCCGTCCGGGACGGGGACACCGAGGAACTCACACAACGGCTCCCAGCCTTGCGCCACTTCAAACACCAACAAGCGCTCCGGGGCGATCGTCGCCTTGACCCGCTCGGTATGCTCATGAAAACGCTTTATCAGGTGATCATGGTCGTGCATGCGATCATCGAAGTAGTTATTGATGGTTGCAGACATGAACGGCCCGGCCTCGCTGGAGGGTAGGAATTTAATCCACTCCTTCCCAAAAATGGTGTTCTGGGTGGAGGTAAACCACTTCTCGGGGTCGCGAACCGTATGGATGACCTTAGCGTCGGGATAAGCCTCGGCTAACTCCGCAAAACTGGTATTGGCCGGGAAATCTACAGTCGCCGTGAATCCATCAAAGATGGCCTCCCAATCGGGATTTCCCTGGAGTGCCTGCTCCCACATTTTCCAGTGCGCAGGCCCCTGCGGAAAACATTCGAGCATGTGGTAACAGGGAAAGCCCAGTTGCTCGAGCGCGGTTTTGAGCGACATCGTGCCCGTGCGGCCAAAACCCGAGCCAATGATCTGTAGTGATATTATTTCGTCCTCCGCACCATAACAACATAGAGCATAGATGCGGGCGGCAGTGCCGTCGAGCGGGTTAAGCGACCCCAAACCGCTCACGGCAGGTGCTTGCCAAGATCGGGCCAGTCGGTATAATCGCGCCCTCACTTTAGGACCATAGCTCAGTTGGTTAGAGCGCTACCTTGACATGGTAGAGGTCGGCGGTTCGAATCCGCCTGGTCCTACCATAGTGATGTAAGTCATTGATTTTCTTGAAATCGCACCGGTCACGGTGGACATAAATCGCCCTGAAAAGGGTATTGGTCTACTTGCGATGAACGGAGTTCAATATGACTACCTTCCAAGACGTTGCCGAGGCGTGGATTGCCTCGCGCGAGCACTGTGTCGGCTCCCTGGGCCGCATTCAATTCTGGGTCGAAGAGTTCGGCGACCAACCCATTGATGCCATTACCGAGGACGCGGTTGATCAGGCGTTAGTGCGCCTTGCCAAGCGCGGTAAACTCAAAGCTGGCCGAGGATCGGCCCGCAGGGCTGTCCCTACCGGGAAACCGCTGGCCGGCAGCACCATTAACCGCTTTATCTCCACCTTGTCCGGGATCTTCAAATACGCCCGGCGAGTACGCGCCCTGCCCCGCTCTCATACACCGCCGACACGTGGTATCGAGAAAGCACCGGAGCCCGTGGACCCCGAAAAGTACTTCAGGCCGGAAGAAGTCGACAAACTCATGGCGGTGGCCCGAGTAGTCGACCAAAAATGGAGAAAACTACCAGCACTGATCATCCTCGGATTCCATACCGGCCTCCGCGTGGGGAACCTGCTTGATCTGAAGTGGGAGGATGTCGATTTGGATGAAAGAACCCTCTCCGTGGCCACCACCAAGAATGGTCGGCCGCATATTGCAGCATTGACTGATCGCTGCATCACTGAGCTACAAAAGCTGCCTGCCGGGTCGCCTAGCGATCTGGTTTTCAGGAGCTATCGCACCGACAAACCGTTCAACTACCGAGATCTTTGGCAAAAGGTCTGCGATGAGGCAGGCTTCGAGGGACGGACGTTTCACTGGCTAAGGCATGGCTGTGGGTCAGCGCTCGCGTCTGCAGGCGTCTCACAAGCTCAGATTATGCAGGTAATGGGGCACAGAACGCTTGTTGCCTCGGCGCGCTACATGCACAGTAATGTCGAAGATCGTAGAGCGGTTGTAGGGAGGGTATTTCAATGAGTAATTTACATACCGGCATATGGATGGAGGAGATTCTCGATCAGATCGAAACCGACCCAATGAATCCCTTTGACGGGACAATCCTCGAAGACCTGAATTTGCCATTCGAAAGACTGCTGCCGGATACCGATGAGCCTTTGACGCCTCTAGAGTTAAAGATGTTGTACAAAATTATCGATACTGAGTTCTACCTAAGATGCTTGCTGGTTGCATCAGGTTACCCAGGGGGTGGTCAGACATCGTCAGAACACTTGCCCGGCGTTGCCGCAGAAGCCATTTTCAAAGTCGCTAAACGGCGTGCTAAGCAGGGTAAAGGAACCTCCGAATCAAATAGAGCCCGAGGAATCCAACTCCCAATTCAGTCGCTCGCTGCGGTCCACTTAGCCTGGAGACACCTAAGTCAACAAGATAACAAACGACCTGGCTCTAAAAAGACCCTACAGCTCGCAAAAAAGGTCCTCAAAAACAGCGGCGTAAATCATGCGGAAGTACAGAAACTTACCCGTTATAGGGTCGAACTGCTGATCGCAGAGATGAAGGCTGGGGAGGACTGGTACTTCGAAGAGCGCTCGCTTCAGACAATTTGCACCGAATTTGGACTGCGGCCCCTCAATTCGATGCTGGAATAGCCCTGACCCTAAGAAATCTGTTGGCCCAATGAAAGGGCCAACAGCATGCTAGGCCATTCTTCCCTCAACACCGTGACTGGTGAGGTTTTTAAGAGGGAAGGCGATGGCTTACGACACCAAAAATACGCTCACGCGTCTGATTCCACTCTACCGGTGGCATGAAATGCATGTCGCCAGCGGGGCAGCTATTTTTTTAACTTTTGCTTCGCTTCAGTGGTTTATCCGGCAAAACAAAGAGGCATTGGTAAGAGAAGAGGTGATGATCCCAGGCAGAGGTGGCCGTGTAACGTTAGTAACGCCGTTATTTGGAGACGCGTGCTATCGCATTCTAATGAAGAAGGCGAATCAGCCCGAAGAGAATTGCCGAGACAAATAGCTGTAACGGGGAGCCAGGATTTGCCTGCACCGTAAAGGCATTGAGACTGGCGATGATCCCAGCTGGGTAAGTCGGACACCCGCAAGGCGAAGCCGACACGAGCAGGCAATGCTAAATGCAACCTGCGGAAAGCTGACTGTCGTCGATGTGGCTAGTCAGTGGTTCTGCGTTAAGAAGCAGCGCGTAATGGGGAGACCGCTCAACCGCCCCCAACCCAAGTGGTGACGCTACATCGGTGGATCTGACTGACGGAATGGCTCCGAGGGTCAGACCAACTTAGTCATTAGCTGGCTAAGTTGCGTCCGCAACTCGTGGATCTTCCTTCAGAAATTCACCAAGGGTCAGGGTCGCCAAGCATCACTTTTCTAACGTTACTGACTAGCGAGGTATAGTATTTCCAAGCGTGGAGGCTAAAACCGCTTCGAGTAATTACACAACGTCATGGACATGACTAAGTTGCACCCACAGATCTGTTATTCAGAAGTCGAGTTTACAGGCGGACAGCCAATACTCTTACAAGGTAACAGACTGAGCAGGCGCTCCATCCACTAACGCTGTCGTCGCCACTTTCTTTCAGCTATTTCAAACAGAAAATTGATTGGGTGAGCAATCTTGATCTCTTGCCTATTGGCTGCCAAGCTTCCTTAGAGAACGGTCGTAATTGAGAAGCACAGGAGAAGATGGCAAAAAAGTCAGCCAACTACACTACGAGCTCCCTACCCAGTGAAAAGGCGTGCTGGGCATGCAGCGGCACTGGATTCGAGGAGCAAAAGTGGTGGCAAAAGGGTGAGGCAAAAACGTGTGTTGTTTGCCACGGGAAAGCGTACTTCCCTGCTGTTCTGACAAAGTCGAGCTATGAATACGATTGCTGGGATTGCAACGGTACAGGAAAACTTATTACTCACTGCCCGACTTGCCACTCCGTGCTCAACAACTCCGAGACCTTGGTTATCTGCCCTGAGTGTGAAGTTGAGCTTGTGAATCTACATTACTCCGACTCAGTTTGCCGATCTTGTAAGGGCAAAGGGCGATTGATAGCGGACGTAACAACTAAGACTCGAACTTAGGTTCTAGCGGGCGGAGGCTATGAGTCCAGGTTAGTTTTGGCGTATCTACAGCGAGTACGCGCCATTTCGAAGTGATTCAGTTGGCGTTGACAGAAGCTTGGGCACGCTAACGCAGTAAAGATGTTGGATCGATAGCGCATAAAGGCGCAAACGAATCGCTTAGTGCGGACGCATGCCGCTTTGCGCGGAAGGCCCAGCAAGCATCGTATTCAAGGATGCCCATTTCTCTGCGTTCTTCTGGTAGAAACTCATCTGGGAATTCGCGAGCTGAATATTCGCCGCAGAAACTCTGGTAACTGAGGCTAGAGGCTGAATTGCCAGCTCCAAAAACCAAGTAGCGGCCTCCCTATTCTTTGGGCGCGTTGAAAGAATTACGTCCCCACACTTCTCATTCAATCTCTTCCGACTCGCTACGACCAGAGTTGACGCTCCGAAATTGGGATGCACTAACTCGGATAGCAGGGAATACACTTCCATTGCGTCTTGCCAGCCGGTCTTCTTAAGTGAGCGAATGCAGTCGTTTATGTGCACCGTTGGGGAGAACTGTGGGCCCGCCGACTCCGATTGCAACCTTGACGGATTACGTTTCTGTTTTACGTACCGGACCCATTCATCAGCACCGCCGTGAAGTGATGTAGAAAGCTTTTCTAAGTTGCTTACTTGCGTCTTGATAAACTTTTCAGACCACCCTTTGTGCAACTTATTTTTTTTGCTCACGCTCTTACCCATGCTTTGAAGAAGACTCGAGGTCTCTTTAGTCAGCGGGGTGACTTTCTGAAGGTGATAGTTAAACGACGCCACCTCCTCGAAAAAGGAGCGTAGACAGGCCGCAGCGACCAACCAATTTGCGATTGAAACAGCGTCCTTCATCCCGCGCCAAAAGCATAACGCTTTCATTTGATGCTGACAGACCCAGCGAGATATGAGGAACTCGTTTGCATGCAATAGCCCCTCTACGAAGTCACGAGAAAAACCGCTCAACCCCTGAGGAGTGATTTCGTACAACTCTGCGATCTCTGCATCCTGTGGCGCTTCTTCTAGGAAGGCGTCGTATTTATCGATTTGACGCACAAGGTCATCGAAATACGTAGCGCTATCGAACGAAATTTCTTCGCTTATCTTCGAAAGATCCTCAGAGATCCAATGAGGGAAAAAGCCCATCTATTGCTCCTTGATGTTTTCTGCAGCTGTTACTGTAGGTCCGCTGATGGCCTGTACCTTTGCAAGGTATCGTTCAAAACGACCGCGATAGCGTGCATTTGGATCCGAGGGCTTAGTCAAGACTTGCTCTGCTCGAACTCAGCGGCCGAGAAACGTAACACGCTGCAGTTCTCTTTGACTGTGCGCTGAACTCCTTCATCAAAGCCTTCGCTGCTTTTGGCTTCGATCTCCACCGAGATCGTTACATCAACGCCAAGCTTGGCCGTGAACTGCTGGACTACTTCGTCCATGATGGTGGCGAAGTCCATCTTGGCTTTTACCGGATCGAGGGAAATGGTGCCGTAAAATTGCTTTTTATTTGTCGCAGGTGTGGTTGTACCACCACCTCCGGTTCCGCCAGGAGCTGGGGTTGGTGTCCCCGTACCGCCCGTATCACCGCCTGGCGTTGTAGTCCCTCCAGGCTCGCCGCCCACACCACCGGGCGCAGGACCAGGCTGAGAAGGTTGCTGTGTGTGCTCGCGGTAAGCTACGGCGGCTTCACGGCCAATCAATAGTGACGATTCGTCTAAAGTGGCGATGGAACCACGCCCAAAGGTGAAGCCAAGGTACCGGTCACCTTCCTTGCCAGACGCGAAGGCAAAATAGTCTTCGCTTTCCACACCCTGGTCGATGGCATTGCGGAAAACACTATCGTTAACAAGCCGTGGCAGGTACAGGTAGTGGCAACAGTCCTGCCAGACTTTTAACGCACCGACGTCATTTACGTCCTCTTTCAGGTACCACTGCTTTAGGACATTGCGAAGATGAATAGGAGACCACTCGTAAATCATCCACTCCTCTTCACGCAATTTCTCCTCGATCGCCTGGATCAAGTTGGGCGCTGCAGCGGAGACAGGAACCACCTCCCAATTGAGTATTGGCTTACCCTTTACGAATTCTTCAACGGGGGCGATTAACCATTTGTATGTTTCGCGCACCAGTTGGGCAAGCGACTGATCTGCACCATCACGGTTGCGCTTGGCTTGATTCCAATGCGACAAATCCTGATTCAAGTGGCCATTTTCAATATCTGCAACAATGGATTGCCACGCCAGAAAAATCCGCGCCTGCTCTTTGAGTCGGCCAACCACATCGTAGTCCGGCGCCAGGAAGATCAGGCGATTCTGTTTCTGCCGTGGTTGATCGCCGCGGTTGCGCAAAATCTCTTCTGCGTCAGAAAATGCCTGGTTGGTCTCACTGCGACTGTAGGCTGTGTTGGTCGGCAACACGACCAGTCGTGGGCCCGTGCCGTAGTCGTCCGGTACATCGACGGACGGTGTAAAGACATGCACGCCGCCAAACCGATGGTTGCGGCCGAAAACCTGGGTGACTCGGGTTTTTAACAAGGGCAGGAGTTCATCACGTTCGTTGATGTTCTGCTTGCGGCTCTCCATTTCCCGGCGCAGGTTGGGTTTGGTATCAAGCCAGAATCGGTCCTTGTCGGAATAGAGATAATGCAGTCGATCGCGCAAGCGCTTGAGCACGTCCTCAAATACACCGAGCGTTTGGCCGGGTTGTGCTGCGCCCAGCAGGATGCGTTCGACCTGAACGCCGCGAATCATCTGCTCAGTGGTTGATGGCGCGCTGCCGAGGAAAATGGTCCGGGCAGTGCGGCGTGCAGCTTGCACGCTGCCGAACAGGGTGTGGTGGCCATCGATGTCATAGGGCGCCGAGCGGGTGCCATCCACTTCCCGTTCAATCACGGGTTCCCATCCCTGAGGCAGGTAGTGAATGCTTTTGTTGCGCACGTTGCCATCTTCCAACGGCAGTGAGCCAGGCATGATCAACGCGTCTTTGTTATCAGAATTCCACAGGCGATGGATGACAATGGCCATATACTGAAGTACGCCCCGGGTACGCTGGAATTTCTCAAGCGTGGACCAGTCCTCGTACAAGCGGTCGAAGATCTCCGGGTGGATTGGGTAAGACCGGCACAGACGCTCAAAGTATTCGTTGGATTGGGTTTCTACCGGAAACTTTTCGGCGTTCTGACGATAAAAATCAGAGAACTGACGGCTGATCCCTTCCACCTCGGCGCGTTCACCGGGGTTCTCAAACAATCTGCGACGCACAATCTCGAATGCTTCCTCAGTGCCGACTGGCTTCCAGACGGACTCAACCCGGGCGAAGTACTTCTCCAGCGAATTAAGAGCGCGTTGACCTTGGGTGCCTCCGACTTCCAGCTCCGATTCGGGCAGCGAGGCCAATAGGATGGCATTGGGCACCGCCTTCAGCGCTTCGGTGAGCGCCTGGATAAAACTGACGTTGCTATCGAAGGTGCCTGCCTTGTATTGCTTACCAAGCTCCAGTTGGCGAATAAACGCCACCAGCTCATCCACCAGAATCACGCAAGGCGCTGCCTTGCCGATCAGTTCGGTGAGAACCTCTTTTCCGGGAGAGGTGCCGTCAGCATCGCTGTCGGTGACCATCTGATAACCCTCATCCCCCAGCAGTTGCCAGGCCAGTTCGCCCCACAGCGTGTTGGCCGTTATGCTCCCGTACTTCCTGGGCTGGCTGGGCGACAGTTTGATGCCATCAATCACCGCCACTCTGGCCGACGGAAGGCTCTGGATACCCGCCTCGTCCAATACCGGAGGAATGCCCGTGAGCTTGTCGGTGCCCACCTTGCGCGAAGCCAGGTGCAATACGGCCAGCAGGGTATGGGTCTTGCCGCCACCGAAAGCGGTCTGTAATTGAATGACCGGGTCGCCACCGAGCCCGGCCAATCGTTGCGCGACAGAGATCAGTAAGAGGCGCATGCCCTCGGTGATATAGGTACGGGAGAAGAACATCTCCGCATCCTGATACTCGGCCGTGGCTGTGCCATTGGCTACCTGAGTGATGTCAGCCGCAAACTCAGACTGTTTGAAGGTGCCTTCCAGAACATCCTTGTGCGGGGTGGAGATTTCTCGCCAGGGTTTCAAACTCATAGGGTAGTCCTCAAAAATCCAGTCCGAGTTCGGCTTGCGAGCCACTGTGGCCAACCTCATGTGAGGCGGTGACAATGGCGTGCCAAGAACCGATCAATTCGTTGTAGGCGCGGGCGTCTTCGGCCCACTTCTTGCGTTCGCACAGGGTGTACAGGTGATAGGCGAGTTGTCGGATGGGCTCGCCTTTTTCCGGCATCTTGGCCAGCAGCTCGCCAGCGGCAGATTCGCCTTGGTTGTTGAGGCTGCGAATCATCTGGTGGCAGGCTTCCCAAACAGGGGTGCGGTTGTCTGTAGTGGGATCCCAATCGGCCTCATACTCGCTCCATTTTAGAAGCCTTACTTTGCCGCCGCCGGACTCTACAACTCCTGCAATACGAACGCCGTCAACAGTGGTGCCCTTAGCCTGAGCCAAAACGTTGGCTTCCCCAAATGGGCCAATACTCCAACCATACTGATCAAACCAGCTCGAACAGAATTGAGTATCCGGATCAAAATTGCCTGATTCGGGACTCAAGTGTTCTGTGATGGCACGATTAATCAATATTAGTGCATCATGTACGCTCATCCGAGAGCCATCTTGGTTAAGCACAGCCCCGTATTTGGAAAAGATTGCCATACCCGGACCAATAGCTGCTTGGGCTAAATCAACGGGGGCAATCGGCGACTGACCTGTTGTTCCTCCTGTCATTGCAAGCAACATTAGAGGCATTTCAGTTTTTAATTCACGCTGAAATTCCCGCCTTGATATATCTGAGGCGGAATCGTCTTTTTTGTGGCAAACCAATATGATCGAAGAGGCTAAAGCATTCGACTGATTGGACCTGGTGCGTCCTTGGCGCTCAGTTCTCAATGGCCAAGTGCCGGTAATTGTCAATCCAGCGGCCAAAACCGCATCTAGAAAAGTCTCCCAACCTTTAGATGCAGTTTCATAGTTTTTCGTATCAGATTGTTTGAACGCGTAATAAATTGTAACTGGGTAAGCAGGATGAGAATTATTCGCTATTTTCTCCATCGCTTTCGTCATGCCATGCATGAAGAAGGCTTCTGCTGAATTCTGATCCTCATGCCTGTGCGAGAATGCGACCAACTCAGCTTCTTTCGGGGTAGTAATAGTTGAAAATGTTTTCGGAAAAAATGTTTTCAGAGACCGTCTCATCCAGACGTAAAAGAAATCCGAAAGATCAGAATATGGAACATTATCGTAGTAAGGCGGGTCTGTGCTTATTACGGGGTTGATTACTACATGTTCTTCTGTGGCACTTCTCTGACTGATGACACCAGCGCTACCCAACCTTGGCAACTCGCGGACTACATCAACTACAATTTTTATTGATTTCGATAATCCGCCGCCAACATTAGTGAACGGATTGAGTTCTATAAAATCCCACGCCATCGGCAACGCATTCTGGCTGAAAAGCATTGACGGCCTGTTTTCCTTCGTGTACCAGGTTACTAAAGTGTTTCCATAAATAGAGTATTTATCGATAGCGAATGCCAGTAAAAGGCAAATAGCCTCAGCATAAGCTTTGGCTCCTCGCCCTCCATCTTCCAGTGAGTTCGCATCATCGGAAAGACCTGCTTCAATAGCTGCTTGATGGCTGATTTCAAATATTTCAGGGACAAGACCTGTAAACGTTTCTAACGCAAGAGTTTGCCTATCCGTAAAAATCGCCGAAATATTCTCCATGCCAAACAGTTTGACACCCAGGTACCGAGACGTGCCGGAGAAAGGTACCTCTGGTCTCCAGGTTGGTTCTGCGCTCTTCGCGAGACTTTCCGCTTCATACGTAGCTGAAATGTAAGTTCTTCCCGTAGGACCCTCAACAGCAATGGCTAACATCCGGTAGCCAAGGTTGCCTGCTTTCGATTGTTGCTGAACATATTCGCTAGAAATCGGGACCTCAGAAAGCAAACATTGAAAATTTGCACCTCTTGCGAGCTTCGTCCCCATTTTGGCCTTTGTTATGTCCTTCGGCTTTTCAGTCACCACTTTGAAATGAAACTTTCTGCTTCCAACTATCGGCTCCAAGTAAACCTCGCCGCCAGACTTTGTTGAAAGCATGTATGACGTTATTAGTGGGACGTCTACATCATTAAATGCTGGGTTTGGGCTTTTCACGGTGCGCGCCCACATGTAGGCGATAACTTTAAGCGTCTGTCCAGCCAGTCCTGTTAGATGCGGATTCTCATTTATAAGTGTTTCTGTAACGGGAATGCTTGGATAATATCTTCCTATACTCGCTTGAGCTCTAGCTAAGAGGTCTTGACCGAAATATTCGACATCTCTGGCTAGGCCTTTAACACCACTCCAGTCACTAGCGGAATCCAGTTGTTCAGGTTCACTGCGCTCAAACTTTACGGATATTGGTTCACGATTCTTGAAAATATCTGGAATCTGAAGCAATGCGCGATTAATCATCACTGGAATAGGGTTTAGGTCAGTAGCATTTGACCTTAGGCCAAGACGTTTTGCCTCAAGCGGGAGAGTTCCTCCTCCAGCAAACGGATCAAGGAACTCTGGTAGGATACTTTCTTCAAATCCAGGCTTGCCCGCATTAAGTCTGCAGGTCTCTGCCCAACTGTTCTTTATTTTTTGCCAAGCCCTGTTCAGCAGGTCTTCATTATTGTTATTTTCCCATTTAACAAGCTCTCTGATGATGTCAAAGAGCTCCTCACGCTCCTTGTCAGCCTGTTGTTTTGATTTTCCTGTGTACCATCCTCTCTCGCCGCCTGGATCATTTACCATCTGAGCAAATAGGACTGCTCTAGCTGCTGCTATGGGACGTTGAGCCCACCATTTGTGAATAGCAGAAGGGTTCCCTTTGTAAATATAGTTTTCCCTAGTTGAAGCCACATTGATGTCGTCCAGAGGTAGCGCAACCTCAATCAGTTTTTTGGGTGCTTTTATTTCGGCCATTGATAAACCTTAGATCGTCAGTTCTGGTGACACTGCTTTGGAAAGCAGATCACTCAAGTCATAGTTAATACTGGCCACGCCAAACTCGGGCTCAGTACTGAAAGGGTTGCGGATGTAGTGCGGGCCCTCAAAGCTGTCGCCATCGACAACCACAACGGCCAGCAGAAATTTATCCGTCTGGTTGAGGGCATAGATGATTTCATTGCGACTGACTGTGATGGTGCTTTGCCCTTTCGCGCGGCCTTTCACTTCAATATGTCGATCCGGCTTAATCGAGCCATCCGTGTTGGCCGGTGGGCGGGCAGTCACGTCCCAGCCGCATTTTTCAGCAGACATATCTTTCACCTGAAAACCAAAGCCCTGTTCCACAGCCATGACGGCGTTCATCGCTACCATCTCTACGCGTGCGCGGGCCTCGGCGTCCGCGCAGAAACTGGTCTCGCCTTTGCGTTGTGCCAACAGACCTTGCGGAATGACCAATGCGCCACCAATGACCACGGGCGTACTGGAGACTACGGCCTTCATAGCCTCCAGTTCCCGCTTGCGCTGGTTCAGGCGTTCAGTGAGTTCATCTACCCGGCGGCGCGCCATCTCAGGCTGCATGCGCGGTTGCTTACCGGCAGCGACGTCATCGCTGAGTTTGATGTAACGGTCGGACCAGTAGTTGATCTCCTTGACCAGCCGCTCATTGACCGCAGCCAGCACCTTATCGGCCTGATGTTCACAGCGGGCTTTTACCTCCTGGTAGTGTTCCGGCACCAGGTGTTGGGATGCATGGTTGAGCGCAAGACCTTCAAGGTCTGCGCTGATCCATGGGGCATTGAGAATGTCCTGCACCAGTTTCAGGTCGTAATCATCAATGGGCTGCAGGTCGAGGTGTGGTGCCCAGCCGGCATGAATAGCCTTGCCATGCTGGTCGATCTCGACGAACTGCAAGTGCCGGGAAGCGACTCTGGGCTTGTCGTGCTGACCATTGGCTGACGCTTCACGAACACTGTGATCCACCATAAACAGTATGCGTGGCTCTACGCCGTCATCATTGGGATCCACCAGCACTGCACCTTGCTTGAGCTTGCTGCGGTGTGCTGAGAGGATCAGGTCGGTGGTGGCATGCATCAGTGGATGGCCGGGGTGAATCAAGTCCGCCATTGGCTTGCCTTGGGTACGAACCAGGTCTTTCTCGAAGCAGATCCGTTCGTACTTCTTTAATACCGGCGTGCGGCTTTCACCAATGATCCGGTCACGCTCACGAATAGAGGCAGGCACATGCCGCACCTCGTATCGACCCGCCTCGCGGGGACGCATTTCGCCAGTGAGGTTCTGAAATGCCTCGGTGAAAAAGGCGCGGATAAAGTAGGGCTGCAGCTTGCGAGCCTCGGCTTTTTCCATCTCTTCTTTGACGGCATAAAGATCTTCCAGGCTCATATGCTGTTCGACGAGGGCATTGCGACGGAGGATGTCCTTCAGGTGTTCAGTATCCAGAGCCTTGCCAAAAAAACTTTCCTGATAGGCGTGTCGAGCCTCATCTGATTCGCTGGACCGGATGGCATCTACCAGTAGGTCCTTTAAAGATTTACCCTCAAATACTTCGCCCAGGATGTCGAAGACCTTACCGCCGAGGGCTTGTTTTTCGATCTCAATTTTGTCGAATAATCGCTGGAAGACCTCACCTTCTCTTGTTTCACTGGCGATCAGATTCCATAGGTGGCACACCTCTGTTTGACCAATGCGATGGATACGGCCAAAGCGCTGTTCCAGGCGGTTGGGGTTCCAGGGCAGATCGTAATTGACCATCAAGTTAGCGTTTTGCAGGTTCACACCTTCACCAGCGGCATCGGTGGCCACCAGCACCTGCACATCACGATTGTTACGAAATTCTTCCTGGGCCTTACGTCGATCGTCACGATTGACGCCACCGTGAATGGTGATAACCGCTTCGGGATTACCCAACATGCCGCGGATACGGCCAACCAGATAATTGAGGGTATCCTTGTGCTCGGTGAAGATGATCAGCTTGCGGCGGCTGCCGGACTCTGTGTACATCTCAGGCCGGTCCTGCAGCAGATGAGAAAGCTCTTCCCATTTTTTGTCATTGCCCGACTGCACGACTCCCAGCGCCTGGTGTTCCAGATCCTTCAGAATCAGAATTTCCGCTTCTAACTCAGGGATGGTTTCGGCCGCAGTGGCTTGGTCGACGACCTGGTCAGCATAGAGCTCATATTCTTCTGCGCTCAGCTCTTCGTCTAACTCATCGAAATTATCCGGCAGGTCGATCTGCCTTTTTACTGTGTATTCACCAAGGGTTTCTGCGACACCTTTCTGAACGCTGTGGCCACGAGCGACCAGCTTCATCTCATCCAAGCGAGATTCAAGACGTTTTCGCCGGCGCTTCAGCGATTGGTAGATCGCTTCTGGACTTGAGGCTAGGCGTCGCTGAAGTTGCGTGAGTGCAAAGCCGACCGTACCCCGGCGCTTACCATCCAGATTGTCGGCACGGTTCATCTCATTGCGGACGTAGTCGGTTACGGCGGCGTACAAGGCTGCCTCTGCATCGGACAGTTCATAGTTGGCACTGTAGGCACGGCGTTCAGGAAACAGTGGGGTGCCGTCGAATTTGAGCAGCTCCTCCTTCACCATGCGGCGCATCATGTCAGAGACATCCACCTTGTGCGCGCCTTCGCGAAACTTGCCGTAGAAGCGATCGCCATCCAGCAGCGAGAGCCAGATCTGGAAGTCTTCTTCCTTGCCGTTGTGCGGCGTGGCTGTCATTAACAGAAAGTGGCGGGTGATAGACCCGAGCAACTCACCCAGTAAAAAGCGCTTGGTCTTGTTGACCTTGTTGCCGAAGTAATTGGCCGAGAGCTTGTGGGCCTCGTCAACGATAATGAGATCCCACTCAGTGTTCTTCAGCTTTTCCTGATACTCCTCATTACGCGATAGCTGGTCCAGGCGGCAGAGGAGTTGATTCTGTTCGTCGAAGTAGTTGCCGGATGCACACTGTTCCTGCTTCTCACGGCTGAAGATCTCGAACTGAACGCCGAATTTCTCCAGCAATTCGTCCTGCCACTGCTCGGTGAGACCGCCGGGAGAGACGATCAGGATGCGTTTGGCATCGGCCCGCAGCAACAGTTCGCGGATCAGTAAGCCAGCCATAATGGTCTTGCCGGCGCCGGGATCATCAGCCAGCACGAACCGCAGTGGCTGCCGGGGTAGCATGGCTTCGTAGACCGCAGAGATTTGGTGTGGCAGCGGCTCTACGTTAGAGGTGTGTACCGCCATCATAGGGTCAAACAGGGCGGCCTGGGAGATACGGTACGCCTCAAGTCCGAGTTTGAAATCTTCACCTGGCGCATCGAAGGCCCATGGTCGACCAGCCTGCGCCAGCTCAAGCCGTGCTTCGTCGGAGCGAAAGAGCATTTGTTCGTTAAGGCGACCCTGGCTATCTTTGTAGTAGACGGTCAAAGCGTCATTGCCGACCGGCTCCACCTGTACCACGCGGACGATTTCATCAGCCTGGATGCCACGCACCTGGGCATCTTTTGTTACGTCCTCTAGCTTCAGCATTATTTCGAGCTCCAACAGACAAGTTACAAGTAGTGAGGACCTTTAAGTGCCTTCTCTCGTAACCATCCGAGACGTTATTGAATGCGGAAAACCCAAGACCTTGAGAAGGTATCTATTGGGTGGTTCTCCACTAAGTGAATTGGTCAAAGTCAATACGTCCTGCACTGAGTCGCTTATTTCCAAAAAACTTTATGGTGACATCATGCATGCCTTTCGGTAGTGACCCATGCGTAAGACAGTATTCTTCCAACCATCTTCTTACTTGATCTCGCTTTGACGGGCTAGTGAAACCGCCACCTCTAATCCTCCGATCATCGAAGTTACGCGCGATTGCATCTATAGAAACAGAAAATGGCTCAAGCATTCTGGATCTCTGCATGCTTTTCCTCTCTTCCAAATCGCACACCTCTTCCTCAATCTTCTGTAACACCTCTTGTATGTCTAACACGCCATCTGACCCGTAATTTGCAACTATGCTGCTCAAAGTTGTCGGTGCACTTACGCTATTTAGCAATTCAATTAATTCAAATATTGGTGTGTCTTCAAGAGAGTGCAGAGCCAAAGCTACCTGATCACCCCACTTTTCAAGGTCATCATCAGACTGTTCGGAAATCCACAACGCAATATCCCGCGCCTCGAGTACCCAAGCGCACCTTAAAGCGGTAGCCTGCGCGCCGGCGGCACCTGTAACTTCTATAGATTCAAAACACCCTTCTTCAACCCAGCCCTCATCAAGGTCAACTAATACGGCCACAAGCTCCCTCCAAGTTGCGGGCACTCCTATCCGGGCAACTTCGCGGCCGCCTGGATAATACATCTCTGACCACAGATTGACGCTAAACGAATTTGTATTGAAGGGGGCTAGGGATACAGAGCTGCTATCAGGTACGGTCCCGTAGTCATAGAGACGAACGGACAGTCCTTCTTTAACTTCAGATTTCATACGATACCTTTTGAATTTGAAGAGATTCTTACTTCGAAAATTTCCGAGCCTTCACCTCAACAAGGTAAACCTCTTTTATTCGCGTCCCGTCTAATCTTGGTCTCCCTCATCTAAATCCCTGAACTTCTGGGCCATAGTGGGGTTTTTACGAGTTAATTTTTTAATGGTTACGTCTTGAGCCTTATTGTTCGCGAGACGAAGATTTCTATCCGTACTGAGAAGTGCGTCTTTCGTTTTTTGCAAGTGATCTATCGACTTATCAATCTCATCAATTGCCAATTGGAATTTTCGCGAAGCCAGATCATAATTCTTCGAAAATGCTGATTTGAATGCCTCCAAATCATTCTCGAAGTTAGTTATATCTATATTTTGCTCCTTAACTAGGGCCAGCTCGTTCTTGTATTGCAGTGCACCTGTCGCGGCATTTCGGAGTAGCGTTATTATGGGGATAAAGAATTGCGGCCTAACCACATACATTTTTGGGTACCGATGAGAAACGTCGACGATACCGGTGTTATACAGCTCGCTATCCGACTCCAGCAGTGAGACGAGGATAGCGTATTCACATTCTTTCTCCGTGCGATCTTTATCCAGCTCCTTAAAAAAGTCCTCGTTCTTTTTCTTGGTCGCAGTCGTATCATTCTCGTTCTTCATCTCAAAGGCAATTGAGACGATTTCGGTATTGTTCTCATCTATATCTCGAAAGATGTAATCAGCCTTGCTCCCGGTTCGAGCATCGTTGTCTTTCTCAAAGTAGGCACGAGGGAACGCGGTAGAACGAATACGATTGAATTCAGTCTCGCAATGCTGTTCGAGCGTCTCACCCACCATTTTGGTCGAAAGCTTTGCTTTAAGATCCTTCAAACGCTCGATCGCATCATCCCGATCTTTTAGCTGAGTCTCGTATTTATCCTTCAGTGACTGCTCGGACAGATTATGCTGTAGCTTAGCGTTATCAAGTTGACTAGCAAGTGCATCTCGCTCCTTTTCTACCTCATTGAGCGCAGTAGCCAGAGTCAATTTACTTTCAGTTGCGCTGGCACTCACCTTGGCTTCAAGCTGCTGGATTCTCCGATCTTTCTCAGCAGCCAGGGCATCTCTCTCTTGCTCTACCTTCCTCAAGGCTTCGGCGATCGCCAACTGCTGCTGAACATTTCCAGACTCTAACTGTGATTTGAGCTGCTGAATGACCTGGTCTTTCTCGGAAGTAAGTTCCTGCTTTTCTGCTAATGCCTGCGACTGAGCTAGCTGAAGAGCTGCATCTTTATCGCGTTCAGCTAACACCAAGCGTTCAGTTACCTGCTTATCAAACTCAGTATCGTGCACCTGCTTAATGATATCGGCGTAACCAGCCTCATCAATCTTGAAGGCCGTTTTACAATTTGGACAAATTATTTCATTCATTCAGAAATATACCTTGAAATGCTTTAGAGCCAGCTGAATTTACCGGTGGTTCGTTTCATTCAGACCGACATAAGGTTCATAGCTGGGGGAAATTACCTTTGCAGGGTATAGATCAGCCCGCCGCTCCAAGACGTGTTTCGTACGCGCCACCAAACTGCCGACAAACCTCACTCCCCTACTAGCTGACCGAATTGTCATATTCGCCTTGCATCCAACCCCCCCACTCACGTCCATTTGGGCACAGGCAAATAGAGCGCAGCCTTCATTGTGCACAGGCGTCCGCAAAGTCTTCTCTACAGTAGATATCCACCTCGCAGCACCGGCACCTCCAGGAGGGCATCGGCGGCTCCATTAGGCATCCACCCAAGATGATCTCTCCGAGTCTCAGCTTCTCTTGAATATCGGCGCGAAGCTTCCCGCTTGCATCCATAGGCGGTAATCCATGGAGATAGCTCGCGATATCATCGCTCGCGCAGCATGGGCAAGTTGAACCAGCAGGATGCAAAGCGCTTACCACTTTGAGAGGTGGCTGCAGTTCCGCCGGACCAAGGAGCGTTTCTTCTTGCAATATCTCCGCCTTCAATGAGCTCGGCAGTACCGGAAACAATATTTTCGCCGCCAAGTTCACTTATGATCACCGTTAAAAAACTCTATTAAAGGCTGTGAGCACCTGCATTGGCTTCCGCTCACTGTATCTCCTGCTATCACTTCTGAAGCTTGGCACACAATCAAACGTCTAACCCCAAGTTCCCACCCGCCACAACCGAGATCAAGGTGCGATAACCGAATCTGTGGGGATTTTCCTTAGTCAATTAGAAAATACCCGGATCCTGCCTGCGAAAGTTGTGAGTAGGTACTCATGCAACAACCGGACTCGGGTAATGCCATACGATTCATTCTGAATTTGATCTGAGCCACGCTTCCAAGGCAGACATAGTCGCCTTCGAAGGGTCAGCATTTCTTTTTGCCCGTACATCGTCGATCACCCACCCCACCGAGGGCTTTTTCATCACCCCAATGGTTACCGGCTCTTCAAATAACCCGCTGTAGACATAGTAGTTACCCTCCAGAACAGTGCGGATATACGTGGCAATACAGTGCTTCATTCGATGCCCCTCGCTGATAATGTCCTGTTGCGTGGTTAGAGGGACGATCGCGTCTGTACCGTGAATGGGCGCTTCTGGCAGCGGTAAGGCATTACCCTTCTCATCTCTGCGCAGTAGCTTTAAGTCGGGTTGTCGGTTCAGTGCTTCAACCAGTCTTTCGTGCAGCCTCGACACCTCATCGAGAGATTTGCACCGTTTCAGTGGCTCCAGGTCATCCAGCAAAGCGATGGTGTCGTTGAAGTTCCGGCGAATCCGTGGCTCTGACAGGTGTTGAAGGATGGCGCGAGCCTGGCATCCCGCTACCCACGGGTAGTCGTACATCGCTTTTACTTCAGAAAACCGAATCGCCGCAGCGTGGGATAGGTATTTCCGGCTGTCAGCGTTGCGTAACACCACCGCATACATCCGGATCGCGTCGACGGTACTTAGGGCGCCCGCTGCTTTTTGGAGTAGCCTTGCGGTGCTTCTGCCCCCTATGAGGCCTATATGTGCCACCAAGTCGCGCTGTGGCCTTGAGACAAGATCAATCCAGTGCTCGCGACCCACTGCGCTGGACTCGCTCCGGTAAAGCAGCCAGAGCAACAGGGGGTTGGAAATTAACAGATCCGATGACTGGGAACATTCTGCGCATAACCCAAGAATGCCCAGTTTGTCGGCAGGCAAGCAGTCGACTGCCTTCAGAATCTGTTCGGGAATCGTCGACTTCCAAGCCCTGATACCCTCATCTTCGGCCAGGAGAATCCAGTCGCCCACCGCGGTCAAATCCAATTGAGCGTAGTCGCCATCGGAGATAGAGGCTGCCCAGAGCCCTGAGTCCCAGCCGCCAATCTGCAACTCACAGTCGTAATCCAGCAGGTACGACCAGTCGACGGACAACCACCCGTGTTTGCTGTCCCAGGCTATGCCATTTTGGACGCTTACTTGGCCAGTCGCGCAGGTCGGGGTCATAGTATCCCGCTGAATGCCGGTTACTTGCTTCTGCAAAACGGCATCGGCGTCAGTCGTGTGAGACATCTCCCCTATCACTCGCCAATGATTTCCAGACCGCGGCCGTAGGGATTTGTCGGACTGTCGGCTGAATAAGGGTTACCCGCACCGTAGGGGTTGTTGATCGAGTCACTCGAGTACGGACTGCCGTAGCGGCCGTAAGGGTTGCTCACCGAATCTGCCTCGTAGGGGTTGGTGCTCAATCGTCCCCGGTAGTTACCCTGGCTGTCCTGGAGCTTGGGGGCCTGCGTCGCATAGGGGTTGGTTGCTGATTTATTGCTGTACTGGCTTCCATACTCACCGTAAGGGTTGTTGATGCTATTTGACCTGTACGGGCTTCCTGCGCCGTAGGGATTACTCGTTGAATCGGTGGCGTAGGGATTGGCGCTCAATGAGCCCAATGACTCCTGGGCGCTCGGTGAATGGCTCCATAGACCCAGTATCAGGCAAATAAATGCCGTTCTTTTGGTTTGCCCTTCATTTGTATTTTTCATCGTCATACCTCTACGGCTTTATCTAGCCTTTGCTGAAACAGCTTGAATCGGAGGTTAAGCGTAGAGGGCCCATCGAATTTCACCATCGTGTATGGATTAACATGTCGCATGAGTAGGCTCGCCCAGACGTCACACCGGCCAAAAGTGTGATCTGACTCACAAAAATGGCTTTTCATGGTCCTTAACTTTGCCCGCAGGCCCCCAGGGCACCTTTGGAAGATACGAAATCTAGGTGGAAGGTATATAGGACGTCTGAGCGACATATTCGCTAAATCAACCCGCCGGCGATCCCACCGTCAACGTTGTTGCCGCCAGGAGATCGACCAATATCACCTGTCTTCCACAGCCTATTTCCCGCATTTTGGTCCGTAGCTGATGGGTGAATATGTCAGGGGACAACACAGCCTCAAAGCGAAAAATACGCTCAGGTGTAAACTGCACCATCGTCATTTGATTTCGATCGACGGGGATACTTCTCTGGATGGCATACCCAAACTTGAAGGCCATTGTCCCATCAGGCCAATGTGGTACGACTATGAGATACGGACGTGTGTTTGGATTTTCACTATGCATAACAGCCTCCAACCCCAAAGCATGATAGGTCGCTGAACACCGGGGTAGAGGTGGATGCGACGGTTTAGCGAGTATTTTTGAATCGCCCTGCAAGTGTCAGAAATCGGCGATGTATGAATCGTAGTGCGTCAGATTACGTCTGGCAATAGCTAGGCTCCAGACCTGTAGCGTTCATAGGCAGGTGAGTCAAACTCTGCCCAGTCTTGCCCATTGTCAGGAACTGATGAGGCACCATCTTTCGCCCGCCGTTGCTGACGAGTCTCTCCGAATACCTTTAAATGGGCAGCATCAATGGTGGTTTGTACTTGCCGACCGTCGACCAGTGCCAGCAATCGCCCCGCCTCAACGAAGCCCTTCACTCTCGATTGGAATAGCTCATATTCGCTTCCCGGGACGCCGGACTTCTTGAGCTCGTACAGCTCTTGAGTCAGCAAAGATAAGCGATTGAGGAATTTTTCTTCCGGTTGCGTCATATGACCCCTCGAAAATATGGCGTTTTCTTCTCACCCCATTTGGCCACGCTTGATGATACTGGCGCAAGAAAACTCTATAGAAACTGCTGGAATCCCCCGCTTACGTCGAGTTAGCCTGCGGATATCCTGCAAGGATAGAGGTCGGTATGGGACAGTATGACGAACTGAAGGTAAGGCATCGTGCTGAGCGGGATGGGTGGCCCAATAATCTAAGTCTACGCGTACATCGCTCGCTGAGCTGGGTCAGACGCGCCGAGCTTTGTGACGATCTGGACGGGCGCTTCATATTTCTTTGGGTGGCTTTTAACGCTGCCTATGCACAGGAACTATCAGAATTTGGGCATGGGCACGAACAAGCAAAATCTGGTGCTTTTATCTCCAAACTCGCAGACCTCGACAAGAATCGTTTGCTCTACCAATTAGTCTGGCAAGAATTCTCCGCGTCAATAAGAGTATTGCTGGCTAACCAATACGTTTTTGCACCCTTCTGGGAGTTTCAGCGTGGCCAGGCAACGCAGGCGCAATGGGAAGAGGCATTCAAGTCCGCAAATCGCGGTGCAAACCAGGCTCTTGCAGCGGGTCATACGGGCCGGATCATCAGTATCATACTGTCGCGACTATATACCCTCCGGTGCCAACTCGTGCATGGTGGCGCCACCTGGGACTCGTCAGTCAATCGAGATCAGCTGCGGGACAGTACTGCCTTTCTAAGTAAGCTGGTCCCGATAGTTATTGAATTGATGATGGACAACCCAGATACGCTGTGGGGCGATCCCTCATTTCCGGTGGTTTCCATGTAGGAATGGGAGCCATGCAATGTGCTGTGCCAGCCTCTAGGTTTCTAGTCCGTCAGCTCACCCGCCATTGCCAAACCGGAGTAATCAACCGTAGCGCGCATTTTTGGAGCTATAGAACCTTAAGGCCTGCTATTTTTGGGGGCCGCAAAACCACCGACCGACGGCAGCTAAACTGATGGCAAGACATCGTGGAACATACAATCCAGAAAGTGGCAGTCCGTACGAGATTTCTCGTGGAAAGCTTGAGAGCTTCCTTAAATGCGAAGCGTGTTTTTGGCTGGATCGAGTGAAGGGCGTTAAATTCCCTTCGATACCTGGGTTTTTACTGAACACCAATACCGACACACTCCTGAAAAAAGACTTCGACCGCTTGAGAGGACTAGGACCCCACCCAGTGATGGAAATGGCGGGCTTGTCGCATCTTCGTCCGTTCGACCATGAAGATATTGAAAAATGGGAGAGCTCTCTTCATTTCGGCTCAAGCCCAAATCATTTTTGCATTATTCACCAAGAGACAAATCTGCTCTTTGGGGGCGGCCTAGATGATGTCTGGGAGGACATAAATACCGGCAACCTCCACATTGTGGACTATAAGAGCACAGCTCAGATGAGCAAATCTCCTAAGCCACTGGATGATTCATTTATCGCAGCTCCCGAAGACCCGAAAAAACCCGACTACAAGGGCGCGTATCGGCGGCAAATGGAAATGTACCAATGGATCGCCCGGCGCAAGGGCTTTTCGGTCAGTGACATTGGATACTTCGTCTACGTCGATGGGCAGCATGCTGAAGAACCCGGCATGCTTGATCCTTCGAACGCTCAACAAGCTTGGATGCGATTCAATGTGGCGGTGATACCTTATCAAGGCGATGATTCTTGGGTTGAAAAAACCTTGTTCGAGGCGAAAAATACCCTCGAAAAAACCACTTGCCCTGAACACAGCCCTCAGTGCGAGTACGGTAGATTTCTAGTCCAAGCTAATGCGGCTGCAAGCACCGATCTTCTCCGATGACCTGAGTCGCAAATGTGGGTGCTACCGGCTGTTTGTTACTACTCGGCTGCCCTTCCTAATCCATAGCCACCATCTATGTCGCTTCACCAACAAGGTTGACCTGTGTATTTAAACCAAGCACTGCAATTGAACTAATCCACACAAGAGGCGTCCTACTGAAAACTCGTACGGAATCACTGTGAATGATGAAGCAACTTTACTTTCTCACGTGCATTCTACTGACACCTACCGCTGACGCCGAGTGCCCGACAGAAGAGATAGCAGCTCAACTGCAGGAGTCCGGACTCTACAATCGTCCATTCGACGAGGAATCTTGGCATGTTGGCGACTCCAGCAACCTACTTTACATGAGGCTAGATCCTGAAGAAGGAGATATCGTCTGGACGGGTGTCGTTGAGAGGAAGACACAGGCTGGCATAGCTTGGATAAACGACAAGAACCTGAAGTGGCGCTATGCGCAAGTAGCTATCGATCAAGACCTAGACTTGATCGCTTCTTTTGCCGTGCCCCACTGGCAGGAAGGCTGTCCACCTGATGCCATAGAAAACTCAGAGTTTTTTCTTCACGTCCTTGGCGAACTGAAATCTTCCTTACAAGCGTACGAAGTCTCTGCTCCTGACTCTCAGTCGGGCATAGAGCGTTCCATAATGTCGCATGCAGCGGAACAAGAAACGCGTCTATAGTGCATTGATAAATAGATTTCGGATGGCTCTGTCTGTCCACTTCTACCAATCAGAGCTGGCCGATAGCTTTTATACGCGACTCTCTGGTCGATGGCCGGATGCTGCGGGCCTTGAATCTGCTGGATGACTACAATCGAGAAGGTGTGGGCATCGAGATCACTCACGCCATTCCCTGAAGACGCATTGTTACTGCCTCAAACTCTCTCTGCAGCTCACGATTTTCGAAGGGGACAAGGTTCGAATCAGTTAACCACTACACTTTGTGCCCGCATCCACTTGCTTCAACCCCCAATGATCTGGCTTTCCGTAAATCGTGACTTCTTCACCGCAGCTCCCTATGCTTATTGTCACAGAAAACTCCAATTAACGATGTCTCAGCTTAGGGAAAGTGGGCACCATTAAACAGCCCATCAGGCCACTTGCATGCAGGGCAGTAAATGGATGTTCGTAAATCGTGACTTCTTCATCGCCGCCCACTGTGCCCGTGGTCACAGAAAACTCCAGTTAACGACGTCGCAGATTAGGTCAAGTGAACAAGTCTGCGGCTTCGTCCCGAGAAAATTAACGATTCCGCCCGAGCTGCACTTTTACCGAGCTTTCTTCGATCGAGAGATTGACCGTAGTGAGGCTAATTGCCGTCAGCCGAAAAGATAGGCAGTAATTCCTGTAGCCGCTGCGGCTTGTACCACCGTGCTGATGCTTCGCTTGCCCGCATCGCTAAGGCTTGAGTCGCCGTTCAGCATCGATATTGCCTCTCTACCAGCACTGACCAAGCCCGCCAACTCCGCTGATTCTGTAACTCGGTCGGTAATAGTATTATCGGCCACTGCGTCGAATACGTTGCCGGTGGTTTCGCTCAATCCACTATTTGAAAACCCGCTGGAGTCTACCTCTGAAACTGCTGCTGCCACCTCGCTAGTCGCCAGAACTTCGATATCTGGATACCGCTCTAGATGTTCTCGCACATAACCGCCGCTACCAGTAGCTTTAAGTTGATACTCTTCGATAACTTCATGGCTATCACTGGAGCGTATTTGCACATCCGCGCCTCGGTGTACCGTCGATTCATGCAGGACTGCATAGGTATCGGTGTGGATCGCATTGTATTCTTCAATCCAACGCATTTCGTGGTAGATACCCTTGACGCTGTTTGCGACGCCTCGCAGTTGTTCTGGGGTCAATGAGCTCAAGTAATTTGCGAGGTCATTCTCGGACGCGTCATGCAGTGAGTTCGTGGATCTACGAAGCGCATCGAGCACGAGTGCTTCCTCACGCGTGTCATCAAGAGCCGTGTTTGTGAATAGCGCGTAAAAGATACCAGCTATTAGCGCTTCGGCGCTTATAGGGGCGCTTTTGGAGTAATGTCTGAAACCGTCGATAACGGTAGGCTTAAAATCCTTGAGTACATGTTGTCGATACGCAATGGCATTTTTGGTGTCGAGTCGCGAGCAAATCACGTCTGCGTGCTGCACGAGATAATCATGGAATGGCATTAATGATTGCTCAAGAAACAGCGCACTATCTTCAGACGTTAGTTCGATAGGATCACTATTAAGTTGCTCTTGAATGGCGGTCAGCAGCAGTCCTGCTGTACTAACTAGTTGCTTATCTTCGTCCGGTAGTGAATCGAAATCTCTGGCGGTGGACGCAAGAAGTTTGTAAGCCCCAATACCAATCAATATGCCAACTCCAGACATTACTAGTGCGCCAGCCGCCATCCCGCCCCCGACGACACTGCCGATGGAGGCTAGGGTCGCGCTCGTTGCTGCGGCTCCTGATAGGCTAGCAATAGCTGTGCCTGTGCTGGCGGTGCCGAACGTGCTGACTAAACCAAACAGCGTCATCGTTCCGGCAAGCCCTGCGATCTTTGCGGATAGCAGGCTGCTAAATTCACTAAGCCAACCTGCAGCTTCTCGGTAGCTCACTTGTAAAATGCAAGCAGTGATGTAGGTTAGCTCTTTGCGTGTGTTCTCCAAGAGCTCACGCGCATCTTCAGGCTCAAAATAGGGTTTGAAGTGATATCTCGCTGTCCCATAGGCATCACCGGTCTTTCTTCCCACGTTTATAGCGGCTTCCGAAATCCCTCGGTCGTCTAAATATTTTTTTGCCGGTTCAGCGATACCTTGGGCAACTGAATGCTTCACAGACTTTGCGGTTCTCGAAACATTAAAATTTTCATCTGCCTCAACTGCTTTTGTGCGAGCGTACTTAAAGGCCTCGCTAGCACTATCAAACGCAGGCTTGACGACATCGGCTAGCCCTAGGTTTTGATACGTTTCGGTAGCTGCCTTTGTAGTGGTTGAGGCAGCAAGCGAAGCTTTTTGGGGCAAACCACTCTCTCTAATTTTAAGTGTCGCTGATCTGGACTTGTCGCGAAGTAGCCTTTGAAATTTTCGAAATTCATTGTCTTTTTTACTCATCTATCGTGTCTGCCATACTGGTCATCTCTGAAATGGGTTTTTTAGACAAACTCCGAGGTAAGGTGTGGTGCAGGGCAAAAACTTCTGCGCCTGAAACACGCGAGGCCCCACTAATGAGAAAGTGGAGATTACCTTCGACTCTAACCAGTCGGATCGGAAGATACTCATTGAGCCTCGATATAAATGGTTTGTTGGAGTTAAAAACTGCGAATATCCCCTATGGCCATTATGAGCACATCGGAAAAGTCGCTGCCAAGGGAAAAGCAGCTCGCTTTCTTTAAAGACTTTCTTGTCGTCTCTCATGCCCTCACCAACTGCAAAAGCCGCTCAAATCGATAATTCGTCGCCCGTCTCTCGGAGGCTAATCGAACCCTTCGCCAATATTCAATGGGGCTCCCCTTTCTGCGCGGGCCGCACCTCTTCGTCTTCACTTTATCTTGAATATCGTCGGGATATCGCGATAACGCTTCTTTGAACAAGTCAACGACCTTTGACCCAAATGCAAAGCGCGGATTGATCTCGTAAGCCCTGGTCCGTCCAACGTCTTGGGCTACCAAAAGTCCATCGCGCTCCATTCTTCCCATAACCCTTTGCACCTGGTTCGGAGCGACATCAAGGGTGCGTGCGATTTCAGCTGGATAGCCCCGCTCTCGCTCCGAAGTGAAAAGCAAAACACGCTCAGCAGTAGACGATCCTACCAATGCCTCCAACATCTCAAACTCCGGATTAATCAAACAGACACGTCATACATTAAATGTACTATGTAGTGCACTAACTGTTTTATTCGGCTTCGGTGAAAGATGTAGAAAAAAGTCTTCCCAAAATAATAAATAATGCTACATTAATAGCGTCCAAACGTGTCTGGTGGTGGCCGGTATCCCTTGACATGGTAGAGGTCGGCGGTTCGAATCCGCCTGGTCCTACCAAACGATAAAACCCTCGCCAACGGCGGGGGTTTTTCGTTTGTGGGCTGGGCCGGATGAGACCGGCGACTGCGGTTCGACAAAATGCGCCCAAAGAAGCATTTTGGTCGCCAGAGCGAAGCGATGGCGCCCCGTAGGGGTGAGAGCGCGCGAGGCAAGCGCGCTCGAAACCATCCGCCTGGTCCTACCAAACGATAAAACCCTCGCCAACGGCGGGGGTTTTTCGTTTGTGGGCTGGGCCGGATGAGACTGGCGACTGCGGTTCGACAAACGCGACCACAGGAGCGTTTGGCCCAACGGCGCGAAGCGACGGTGCCCGAAGGGTAAAAGCTCCGGAGGCAACGGTGCTTTTAGGCTATCCGCCTGGTCCTACCAAACGTGACGCAGCGCCAGGAGTTGTTTTAACCGATATCTCATATCCTCCCCGGAAAGCATCGCACTCGCTCCGAATACGTAGACCGTCGAATCTGATGTGCCACAAAGCTCTTATTGCTCGCTTTGGACCTGGCGCTACTCAATCTGCTGCGTCAATTTGGACCGTTCCGCAAGATGGAGATCCAAGGCGGAACCGCGATGCAATCACAAGACTGGCAAAGCTCTGCCAGCACCCCCTACGAACGCCATCGGCCCGAGCGGACCCTGCTTTACCGGCTCGTCGAAACACACTACCCCACCCTAGTAGACCAACTGGCCCAGCAAGAACAGGAAGCACCGACTCGGCCATTGCTGGTGCCACCGACCAGGGCGCCACCTGGGACAAGGTGAATCGATGCGCAGCATCAAGAGAAGGTGCGTGGGGTACATTGCCTCTTTTCGCTGGGAAGGATTCCAGACCAACAGCACCCCACTAGCAAGGAAGCAAGGGAAACCGCGGGGCACGAGCGGTTGCGCGCGCTCGTTCAGGATTGACCGGATAGGAATAACATGCCCAACGCCGCGAACAGGATTTTCGGGTCAATAGATGGAAACTTCGACAGGTCTGCAGGTCCTGTCAATTCAATCAGTGAGGATGTCTGCTCTCGATAGGCCGTTAATACTTCCTATCCTTCAATACGACCTGATGACACTGGAGTCAGTATTCACCCACTTCAATCCGACAGATTTCCTCGCGACGTTACAAATACTCCGACGCTACGCAGCGCCGGAGGCACGTATGCTGTTCATGTGTTTTATTGACAACGACCTGCCGCAGGACTTTGTCGATCAGGTGCCGGACAGACCGCTTCTGAAAGCCTATTGCCGAGAACGATAAATCCGCGAAATGCTGGAGGCCGGCGACTGGAAGGTTGTTTCCTTCCACCGTCCCAGCCGCCAAATACAGCATCATTTCGTCTGCGAGCCCTGACAATGCTTTCCGGCCTACCAATGCTTGCCGACCTACCAACGCTTCCCGACGTAGTGGTTGCTGGGAACAACGATGTCATATTCGGTCTGCAGGTAGCTGACGATATCGACTAGCTGCTGGACAGTCATAAACTCGTTGTAGCGCCGCATCGTCGACTCACCGTCGACCGCGACGTCCTCACCGAGATACGCTCGGGCAATGCGATGCGAGGGGTTGATAACCGAAGTGACAAGCTCGCCATAGGTCTTCAGACCCGGCACGACACCTCCCAGCGGAACCTCTACATCATCTCCCGAACCCTGCCAGGCAATGTCTGAGATGCTGTGACACTGGGTACATCCCAGCTGCTGGAAAGTGGCTTTGCCGCGTTCCACATCGCCCTCGGGGAGCGCGAAGCCACGCGCATTAGGCTCACAGCCCCAGAGAACGAGAAGGGCCAGGGAGAGAGGAAACAGCACCATCGATTTCTTCATCGGATCTACCTCCAATCAGGACGATTACCGCGGCGGCAATAAAGCTGCTCGCCACACTTCAAAACCCGTCATGCTTTAACCATAGTGCCTAAAGGCTGAGCCGTCAAAGCTGTTTCGACAGTGGGCTGTATCCGGTCAGCGCTCCCAACCTGAGCTGGTTTATCGCGGATCAGCCGTCCGCGATCGCCTCGAGTCCACTCCCGGTAAGCGCGGCGTTGACCTTGGGCAAATCGCTGGCGATGACCGCCTCCAATGCGGCCAGATGTTCGTCCAACTCTCCCTTGAGCAAGGCGAAGACATCAAGCTGACCCTGCGTGGGGAGGCCATCGCCACTCTCCGTGCTTTTCTGCAGACTCGAGCGTCTATCGCGCATCCAGTTTCCAGATCTACTTGAAACAGCGTGTGAGAGGTTTTAAGGGGATTCGGTGGCTGAGACTCCATGACAGGAACATCGGAAGTAGATTCGTCCCGCAAATCTGTGCGTAATTGAACGCGCAGCGCACGCTCGATCGTAAGCTTCCCAGTCAAGACCCAAGCCAAAACTCCCGCGCTATATGGTATTTATCCTGCAGGGGAGGACATCAGCGTTATCTTCATTCCACGAATTTCGCAACTTCGATTTAACGAATGCTGGTTTCCCCCGGTCATGATGAAGAGCCAAGGCACCAGAGGCAACGGGGCTTTTAGGCTATCCACCTGGTCCTACCAAACGACAAAACCCTCACCAACGGCGCGAAACAGGGCGCGAGGCAGCTCAGTTCCTTAAATGGATACGCGCCGTTTCAGTGGGCCGGTGGGAGAGCAGGCCAGCCACGTCAAATGCCACAACGACAGGCCGGAAAATCAGGCAAGCACGTGTTGTAACCAGCGCGATATATCCGCAATTTCGTCGGGACACACGGCGTGTTCCATGGGGTATTCACGGTATTCCACCGCATAGCCCATGGCGGTTAATCGTTGATACGCCGCTTTACCAAGTTGCACGCCAACCATGGGGTCCCGGGTGCCGTGGCATATTTTTATGGGTATCTGCTGGTTGGCAGAGTTTGGCGTAATCGTGTCACCGGTCGCGAAATACGTAGACAAACACAGCAATCCGGCCAGCGGGTACATGTGGGTTAAGGCAGTCTGGTAAGCAACCGCACCGCCCTGTGAAAAACCGGCCAGCACAATCCGATCACTCGGAATACCCCGATCAATTTCCCGATCGATCAACAGGCGGACCTGCTCCGCAGACGCGACCAGCTGATCTGTATCTACCTTCCTTTCAACATCCATTGCCGTGATGTCATACCAGGCCGGCATTTGGTAACCACCGTTGATGGTGATCGGAATTGACGGTGCGTTGGGGAATATAAAGCGTACCGCCATGGTCGTTGGAAAGCCAAGCTCGGGAATGATCGGCACAAAATCACTGCCATCCGCACCCAGACCGTGCAACCATATTACTGCGGCATTCGCCGGTGTTTTCGGTTCCTTCTGGATGCACGGGAGTAACGACATATCACCTCGGCTTAAGGGCTCTGTTGCGAGCGTCGAAGTATATACCTGCTGAGTATCCGCTTCTCGACAAAAACGGCTCGCACAGAAAGACGTCTATCTGTCGCTCAGATGTAAGTTCCGTGTATCGCCATTTCATAGACGCGCGCCTGGAGCGTGTGGCACAACTGCGCGAAGCGGCGGTGCCCCGAAAGGGTTTTAGCAGGCCAAAGCCCGCTGGGGTCATTCCCGTCAGTCCAGGCGTGGGCCAAGTTGTGCGATTGACTGCGCGCCTCAACAGGGTCAGGGTGAGCATAAAATAAGTGTCTGCTTCCCGCGCCTCTGGTCGCTGAAACTGCGAAACACGCAATCGCCCTTCTCGGCTACAATCCAAAGCGACGACCGTTTATTTCACCCAGACCGCACTTCAGAAGGAGTAGCAATATGGCCCACAACAAAACTCTTCTGGTGGCCCTGTGCCTGACTGCAACGACCCAGTCGTTCGCTGCCGATGACAAAGTGGACCGCCTTATTGCCGCAATGCTGGGGCACACACCCATTGTCGAAGATCTGCAAGAGCTGACCGATACGGTGGGTGGACGTCCCACAGGCTCACCTGCAAACGAGCGCGCTGTCGACTGGGCCGTCCAAAAATTCAAAGCGGCTTCCGTCTCGGTCTCCGCCGAGTCTTTCGAGATGCCGATGCAGTGGCAAGAGCGATCGATCATCGCCCGCATAGACGGTGATGTCAGCTTTTCTCCAAGCGTGATAGCCAAACCCTTCTCTGCAGGAACCGGAGGTAAGCCGCTGGAAGGTCCGCTGATGGATGGTGGCACCGGCACTCGGGCTGACTTCGAAAGGTTAGGCAAAACAGCTCGAGGTGCATGGGTGCTTATCGAAACCCCTGTACTCAACGACGAAGTAGGCTTGTCGGGCCTGTTTGCAGAGTATGGCGCTGCTGCGGCCGCGGATGAGCTCGCCTTCAAAACAGGTGTTAAGGGCATCATTTATATGTCCTCGCGGCCCAAAAACCTGTTGTATCGTGTGCCAACGCTCGGGGCCAAAAATCGGATGCCTGTGTTGACGATGGAGCGCGAAAACGCAAAGCGCGCCCTGCGCCTGCTTCGCGGCGGTAAATCTCTGGGCATGTCCGTAGTTCTGGACATTGACTCGGGCTATGCCTACAAGGCGCGAAATGTCATCGCCGAGATTCCAGGTAGTGAGAAACCCGAGGAGATCGTTCTGATGGGCGCCCACCTGGACTCCCATGACCTGGGAACCGGGGCACTCGACAACGGCTCCAATGCCACGCTGATGATCGATATCGCCCGCCAGATCATACGATTGGGTCTTCAACCTGAGCGCACGATCCGCTTCGCCCTGTGGAACGGCGAAGAACAGGGCATGATGGGATCGTGGAAATACACAGAGCTTCATGAGAGTGAGCTGGATAACCACGTCATCGCCACCTCTTTCGACATTGGGACCGGGCGAATTACCGGGTTTTTTACCAGCGGTCGCGAGGAGCTCATATCGGAAGTCGACAGCTATCTTGAGCCGGTTGCGGGTCTCGGCCCTTTCGAGCAGGTCAATGCGGCGCTGGTGGGCACGGACAATTTTGACTTCATGATTGAGGGCGTCCCTAACCTCATCGCCGCACAGCAAGATGCCAATTACGCGTCCAACTACCATGCTGCCAGCGATACCTTTGATAAGGTGGATTTGCAGCAACTCAAGCTGAACTCCGCCATTGCGGCGGCGCTGGTTTGGGGCTTCGCCAATTCCGACTTCCAATTGCCGCGTCAGAGCCACGACGAAGTGGAGGCGCTGATCGAAAATGCCGGTATCGAACAAAATATGCGGGATTTTGGCGCGTGGGAAGACTGGAAAAATGGAGTGAGAGGCCAACATGATTAAACGTTCCACAATGACAATGCTCTGCATCGCCAGCTTTGCGGCCACGTCCTCTACGGCACAGACGGATGGAGCAGCACTCATCGCGCGCTGCGCCCAGATCGACGACTCGGAGGGACGCATTGCCTGTCTTGAGACCGCTGTAATGGCACTTTCGGGGACATCCGCGCCGATCGAGGCGTCTCAGATAGCGGCCCCTCCTAAACCAGCGAGCAACCAGGAGGCGAAACCATTATCTGACCCGTCAGTAACCGCCGTCGCAGCCGGAAAAATAGCGTCTGAAGATTCCTCCGATACCGCCATCGCGGAAATCGCCGACAGTAGGCTTCAGGACGAACAGGCGGAGGCAGCAGAAGACGCGATTGGCGCAGAGCAGGTAGAGGCATCAACCCGTACCCGGGCCGAACATCTCGCCAGCCTGAAGGAGGCGAGAAATCTGTCGGTCAAAAAATTTGAAACCGTCGGTTACAAGCAACTGCAGGTGTATCTGGAAAATGGACAGGTCTGGCGTCAGATCCGCGGTGACGTTCAGAATATCCGGGCATCCCTCGATCGCAATCCGACTGTCGACATAATTGAGTCTTCGATCGGCGGTTACCGATTGCAGCTCAACGAGATGAAACGCACAATCAGGGTTCGTCGCGTACGCTAACCTCCCCTTGCCATTTTTTACCCGCGCGGCAAAAGTAAATCAGAGACAAAAAAAACGGCGGCTCATCGCTGAGCCGCCGTCGTTGAGCTTCAAATCGACTCTTTAGAAGCGCTTGGTGACGTTCAGGAACATACGACGCCCAAAGAGGTCGTAGCCTGCCTGAACCAGGTGGTTAAAGCGCGACGGACCAGAACCCTGGTCAATTTGTGGCGGCTGATTGTCGAAAACGTTACGGACACCAGCCGTGGCGCTCCAACCGTCGGCGTCATAGGACAGTGAGAGATCGTGGTAGGTCTCTGATCCGCCTGCGTTAGCACGCACGCAATCATCCGGACCACCCAGCGCAACACACGCCGACCTGTCGGGTAAGTTTGGAGAATCCTGAAGGTTCTCAGCATCCCGGGAAAACTCACCGATCAGTCGAGCGCGATAGGTAGCCAGCCAATTGCCAACTCCGAAGTCACCGCGCAGGATCCAGGAGTGCTCAGGAAAACCAGCCTCACCAACGCGATCTTCCACTGGCGCCTCACTATCAATTTGCTCGAGCAACTCATCGTAAATCGTGCCGGTAAGCGACCAACCCATGTCGACATAGGTGTTGGCAACTTCAAAACGATTCTGGAATCTCACGTTCACGTCATAACCCGATGAGGTGACCAGCCCGAGATTGACGAACGACGAATCCACCCGTGCAACGGTATTGTTGGAAGGATTGACCCCGCGGCGGATGACGCGATCACAAAGCGCATTTGCGAGATCGGGATCGTCGCTGTAGCAGCGATCAAGGATAACCTCCGGATTGAGTTCCTCGACGGTATCCTCTACTTCAATATCAAAGTAAGTCACCGACAAGTCCAATTCGAAGGCATCCGTGAAGTTCTGTGTATACACGAATCCGAGGGTGAATGAATCCGAAGTCTCGGCGCCAATATCTGAAGAGCCACCCTGGGTTGTTGGGATCAATACGTTAGCCTGAAGACCAAGTGCTGTTGGATCTACGCCTGCGAGTACACAGTTATCCAGCACGAGCTGGTCGCGTGTGTCATTTTCGGGAATATAAACCTGGCCTTCATTGGCCACGTTTGGTACCACACAGGGATCGGCATCGCCGGGAATGACCCCTGCCTGATCAGCGAGGAACTGTTCGCGCAGGTTCGGTGCCCGGAATGTCGTACCGATGGTGCTGCGGAAACGCAGCGAATCGGTCGGCATGATCTGGCCCTTAACGGAGTAAGTGAACTCGTTGCCGAAGTTCTTCTCTTCCGTATAGCGCCCCGACAGGTTCACCGTAGCCCACTCGGCGAGCGGCAACTCGGTCTCAGCGTAAATGTCCCAAATGTCGGTCGTACCTACTGTATCGCCTTCCTGGTCCGATGCTTCCGAGGCAGACAAGCCTTGTGCACGCACGAAGTCATTGGCTGAGGAGATGGAGTTTTCCCGCCATTCTGCACCTATTACCAGACCAACCGTACCCGCTGGCATCTCAAACAAATCACCAGTGATCAGACCGGAGAAATGGGTCTGCTTCAGCGTGGTCGTGTTGATGACGTTACCAAACAGGAAATCCTCCTCCGCCTGTGTGGCGAAGCGCTTGTTGCCACCACGATTTGTCCAGAGCGAATCGGCAAAGTAGTTAACCGGCACACAATCGCGAGGCGTGATAAAGCCAAAACCGGGCGCTGTGCGGGGCAAACCACAAGTAACGCCGTCCGGTCCCATACGCAGCGTATCGATAGACTCACGGATGTGAGGCTCGAACATGCCCGCCTGGGTGGAGCTACCTGAGCTCTCCTCGTAGGAGGCGAAGACGTCAAAGAACCAGCCCTTGTCCTGAGCAAACGGCAAATCACCATCGCTACCGATCACAAAGCGCAAATTATCGATATCGGTCGCACGCCGCTGTGTCAGGCCTGCCAGTGAGTAAACAGGCAACGCCGTTTCATCGAACGGGTTTAGCGGGTTGTCGGTCATGGCGATGGTGCCGGTACCTTCATCAATGATGAAGTTATCGTCCGCGTCTACCATCGGAATCATCGCTGGAATGGCCGGGAAAGCCTGCTCCGAGGTGAAGATGTCGGTATTGGTACGTTGCGAGTACGAGGTTTCGATATAGAGTCGTTGCTGAGGCGTGTACTGGAATGAACCTGTCGCGTACAAATTAATTCGCTCGATATCGCCCTGCAACTGCGTGTCGAGCTCCTCCTGCTGCAAGTTGTACGGTGTTTCCGCGGCGGTGCCCACGAGGGCATTGAAACCGCTTCGGCCAATGTAGTCCGCCGCGCCGGCATTACTGGACCACCCAGGGAGACCAATATCGGTCACTCCAGGAGTGTCGTACACAAAGCCTTGGCTGAACAAGAATACGCCATTATCCGGCCGGTTATCCAGGCACTGCTGGTAACGCTGACCACTGTCTGGATCGACTTCAATATCCAGGAGGCAGTTGTTCCAGTCGGTGCGGTCGCGCGCGAAAATATGCTCGCGATTGAAGTACTCAGCGGCGATTGTAAAGTTGGATTTATCGTTCGAAGCGCCACCGATGATGCTGAACTGGGTTTCTTCGCCACCCGATTGTTCGGGAGCCGTGCCAAAACCTCGGATCTCCAGACCCTCGAACTGGTCTCGCAGCATGATATTGACCACACCGGCTACCGCGTCAGCACCATAAATGGACGATGCACCATCAGTCAGGATCTCAATCCGATCGATCATCGCACTGGGGATGAGGTTTAGATCGGGCGCCACCGGTGCGCCACGCACACCAGACGGTGCCAGGCGCCGTCCATTCACCAGCATCAGGGTTCGCTCAGGTCCGAGGCCACGAAGTGCAACAGTCGCAGACCCAGGCCCGCTGGCCGACACGCCCTCGACGGCACCGGTTGTAGAACCCGCGTTGACCGATCCATCAAGCTGCGTGCCTGAAACGAAAGGTGATTCAGCGATCATCTGGGTCGTATCGGCAATACCGATGCGAACCGAATCCGCCGCACCGATTACCTGAACGGGAGAAATGGAATTGAACTGGTTGCGACGGAGCTTGGAGCCGGTAACGACAACCTCTTCCACAACCATTTCTTCTGAAGCGGCGTCTTCATCCTGGCTCGCTGCAGGCTCGACGAGCGATGTTGAAATTGCGTCTTCTGCATCAGCGCCTTCATCCTGGGCGACTACAGGTTGGGCGAGCGATGTGGCTGCGGCCAGGGTCAACGACCAGGCGACAGCAGAGCACATGTTTCTCTTTCTGAATACCATATTGATGAGTCCTTCTCGTTTTAGCACCTCTGCAGAAGCGCTTTTTTATCTATTCTTATCTGATCTGCTGGGACACAGACCCCCGTTAAGCGGGCTTAAATCGATCGTCAACATGCAGGAAAAAACGATATCGACACACCCATAAGAACGTATAGATAAGTAAAACGTTAAACGCAAACTTTCTTGAAGGTAAATTTCACACAAATAACTGACCGTTCCGATTCACTGGAAGCCGTGCTTGAAATTCTTCGATTCTGAAAAAAGCTTTCGAAACGACAACATAACCGGAGACGGCGTTCGTGTTTGGACCTGAAGCTTCACCAATGGTAGATCTCGGATCGGATATGGTGATCTCGTACTTGTGGTGAAGTTGCCGGAGACCTTGACCAGACACGCCAGACTCACGGGAGATGTGATTCATCGACTTGCTCTACTGGAAGTCATACCCGTGCTTTTCAGCAGCACGACTATGGCTGCATAGATCCCTGGAAAAGCATAGATCCCTGGAAAAGATAGGGGTCGCCGATTAAAAAAACGGAAACTGAGGGCCGCGTGGCACCAGCGGCGCGAAGCGGCGGTGATACCCAGAGGGTCGAAGCACCGGAGCCTAATGGTGCGTCAGGCTTATCGCCTGGCCTTAGCTAACAGAAAACCCCCGGCGACGGCGGGGGGTTTCTGGTTTGTGGTCGGTGCCGAATGAGTCCAACGACCACGGTTCAAACAAATGTGCGCACAGTTATTACCGTCTGTCTGTCTCGCGCACTTCGATGGCTTGCATTTTCAGCTTGCCCAGTTCTCTAAGACCAAAAACAAAAACGGATCCCAGAATCAACAAATTGAGTAGTGGCAGCGCAGCATTCTCCATTTCTAAACTCCTTCACAGTCTTACTGTGTTATGAAACGTAGGTAAGGACCTGCAACGTCCGGAAGCAGGTTTGCAGAGTGACTACGACGTGCCTTGCAAAAATGGATTGTCACAATCATGGCGTGTCGAGCACATCGAATCCGACAAAACGTGAACGCCGACCAATCAACTACCAATGAAAAACGGAATGCAAATAATTCTCATGCGCACCAATATGGTGCATGCGATCGGGACGAAAGCTGAACAGCGGTGAGCCAATCATTCAGCGCCCTCCGTATCTTCCCAAAATGACATTTAGATGGAGAGTTCAGGATGAAAAACGTTAATCGTCGCAAATTTTTACAGTCGTCGGCCGTTGCCGGCGCGGGCCTTTTAATTGCCCGATTCAGTCATGCGCAGGAAGTGGTAAGTGAAGACGAGGGTATTGCGGTAGCCATGGGCTACAAAGCGGATCACACCGCCGTTGACACCGCAAAGTGGTCTAAAAAAGCAGGAGCAGACGGTGCACAGCAACAATGCACCAGCTGTTCGTTGTATGAAGAGATCGATGATGAATTCGGTCTGTGCCCCCTATTCGCGGGAAAGCGTGTACATGCAAGCGGCTGGTGTAACGGGTGGGTAGCGTGATCAGGGGAGTTTAATTATGAAAGCGTGTTTGCTGGGTTCCACGGGCGTCGTCGTTGAAACGTCGCGCCTGCAAAGATTGGCCTACAACGCGGCCTTTGAAGAATTGGGTCTTGATCTCTACTGGAATGTAGCGGCGTACTGCTCACTCCTGAGGATCCCCGGAGAAATTCGCCGTCTGGAGCTCGCTTTGGGCGACGAAGCACCAATGGGCCTCGCAGATGAGGCTTTCACCATGCAGCGCAAGCACTTCACCAGGATTGCCGAGGGAGGTCTGCAGTTGCGGCCCGGTATCGCGGATGTCATTGGTTTTTGCAAGCGCAACGACATCCGCCTCGGCTGGGTTACTACAGAAGATTCGGCGCTCGTCGATCTTTTGTTGGAACGCACTGTTGGTATCGACGAAAGCACTTTTGATATGGTCTTGAGCGAGGATGACGTGGGGGCAGATAAACCCGATCCGGCCATCTATCATCACGCCCTGAGCATACTTGAAGAGAACCCCGTCAACGTCATTGCGGTGGAAGATACCCCGCTGGGCCAGTCCGCGGCTCTAAAAGCCGAACTCCAGTGTTACCTTTATGCGGGGGAATATGCGATGGTGGAAAACAACGTGTTAGCAACGCGCGATATCTACCAGGCAATCACCCGAGCGCATTCCCTGTGGGGCCACGGCGATGATCTTCCAGGCGCGATGCCAATACCCACCAATGCCAACCTATTATGACCGCTGCGTCTGCTGGGTACGGACGAACCCTGACCTGATCGTCAATGCGATAGCGCGGACGTCGGCGCAATGAGCATTCTGTCCTGCCGTTCACGGCGGCGCAGCTTATGGTGGTGTTAATGAACGCCGGAGTCCCCGTTTTTGATGAAGAGCAAAATCGTCGCCAACGGCGGGAGGGTTTCGTTTGGGGACTGGGCCGGATCAGACCCACGACTGTGCTTCGATAAACGCGACCCTCAAGCGTTTGACCCAGCGACACGAAGCGGCGGTAACCGACGGGTAAAGGCACCGGAGGAAACGGTGCTTTTAAACCATCTGCAATACACAGGCCCCTGAATACACAGGCCCCTGGTGGAGCCTGTGTCCGTGCTACCCCTGCGTTTTAAGCCGAGTAACCGCCATCTACAGGTAGCGACTGCCCACTGATATAACCCGCATTCTCCGACGCGAGAAATACCACGGTATCGAAAAGCTCCTGCGGTGCGCCTGCTCTTCCGAGCGGCGTCTGCTTGGTCCACTGGTCGAGAATGCCGCCCGGAGGTGAGTCGATCTCCTGGGACAGGCCAATAGCAATCAGGCCAACAGCCACGCAATTCGCCCGAATGCCGTGGTGTCCTTCTTCCCGCGCAATCGCGGTGCACAAGTGCTGAACACCCGCTTTGGGAATCGATGACAGGCCATCGGTACTGATGTATTTGTGGATGGCCGCAGTGGTCAGCGCAGTGATCGAGCCGCCGTGCTCTCTCAGTTCTGGAACGACCGCCCGCAGAATGTGGTAGAAACCTTTTACGTCGGTATCGAGGGTCTCGTAGAAAACGTCGGGCTCGGCGTCCATAACCGGCAGAATATTGAGGAAGGCGCCGGTTGCAAACACCACGGAGTGGATGCGACCAAAGCGCTCCTTCACCGAATCGACAAACGACTGAACGGCCGCAATGTCGAGCAGATCAACGCTCGCCGTCATTCCCTGTTGGCCGTTTGCCTCTACCTTTTTGACCACAGCGTCAGCCGCTTCCTTGTTTTTGTGGTAGGTGAAGGCCACATCGGTGCCACTGCGGCTCATCAGCTCCACGACGCCAGAACCCAAACCGCCCGATCCGCCAAAAACGATCGCTACTCCATCCGGAAATCTGTATTGACTCACTACTCTTCTCCTTATCCTTATTGCGGTATTTGAGGGCGCGTGGCAAGCACGCAAAACCCCGAATTTGTGTCGACTAAATCTTCATACAGGGTAACACCTGACGATAACTTTTGAGCAACTCGACGCCGTCGATTATGACGTAGTTTTGGGCGGCTTGCTTCCGTGTTCCGCTGCCTGCGATTTTGGTGGCAATACCGATGATGTTTGTGATCGGCGACAAAGAGCTACCCTCTCGGTTGTGCGGGGGCCCGCCTGATCCTGACTCGCTTTGATCAGCAACTAAAGCTCATAGCCTCTGAAAAACATCGACCGATACATCGACGGTAACGGCCAATACCTGCAAACCTGCGGCGCGTCGCTTACCCTCCGCCGACGCACGAAAAAGATGCGGGGTCATCAGCAGAAGATCACCAATACCTTCCGACCCCAGGTGATCAATATCATAAGTAACTCGAGCGCCGCTGTGGCGGGCGAATCCCGGCGGCTCGCTGTTAACGACATCTTTGGACTCTATCTTGGCATAGATAATTCGTCTCAGTTCAAGCAAATGCTTCGGCGCAGCCTGAACCCGCACCAAAAACCCCGAAGATTTGAGCACCCGCGAAAATTCTTCAACGTTCGGAAACCCGAATACGTCCAACACCACATCAACCGAGTTGTCGGCGAGCGGAATATTGCGATTGCTGGCAACCATCCAGGTGGCAGGAAAACGTCGTGCAGCGCGCTGAACGGCCCACTTGGAAATATCAAAACCGACGATGCGGGGCTCGGGCTGACCCGCATCAAGAAAGTGCTGCCTGAGCTCTCGCAGGTAATACCCCTCACCACAGCCGGCATCAACCACGAGCGAATCAGCCTGAAGTTCGGACTGTAGCCAATGAACGAGGTGGTCTGATAGCGGCTGATAGTAGCCCGCTTCGAGGAACCTGTGCCGCGCTGCGACCATCTCCTTGGTATCGCCGGGGTCGCGTGATCGCTTGTGCTGCGCCCCCAGTAAATTAACGTAACCCTGCGTTGCGATATCGAAGCTGTGTTGATTCGCGCAGCGAAGAACGCCGCCCTCGCTTTCCAGAGGCAGGTGATCCAGCGGACAACGCAGGACAGCAAGAGGACGAAACCGCATGGTTATTCCGAATATTCAGGTCAGCTTGTCGACCGTTAACAGCTCAACACCACTTCAAGCGAAACGAGCCGACACATCGCACGTTATCTTATCCCGGGCCGAGGCGAGAAGCGATCGGGGAGATGTCGTTGAGATCCAGCACACCTCAACAAGTACCTTCTGGAAAGTGCCACACGGTAACGTAACGCGATGCACGAGCGCCTGGGCCGCGGTAGTGGCGGCAATTAGCCGATTCTGCTGCAGATCGATGTATCCTTGCCGAGTGCCAAGACTCGACAAACACCTCAGTAAACAAACTGGCGTACCACGCAAAGCGGTACGTTTAATGCTGGCGCAAGCGCGGGTTACGATAGATGGTGTTCTGGCGCGAGACGCCGCTGAGGTGATCAACCCATTTTCTAGGATTGCAGTAGACGGCGTTGGCCTACCGACAAATACACCCCACTACATCATGCTCAATAAGCCCAGCGGCGTGGTATGCGCGACCCGGGACGCCAGGCACCGCACAGTCATCGATATTCTCGACCTACCGTTCCAGCACACCTTGCATATCGTTGGGCGCCTGGACATTCAGTCAACAGGTTTGGTGCTGCTCACCAATGACGGGCAATGGTCGCGCAGGCTCTCATTGCCGCAAAGCAAATTCGCCAAGCACTATCGTGTCACGACCGAGCAAGCCATCACCAGTGAGCAGATCGCGGGTTTTGAAGCGGGTATTTTCTTCGCCTACGAAGGCCTCACTACAAGGCCCGCACGCCTGCACCTTATTAATAGCCATGAGGCGAATGTGACGCTCACGGAAGGGCGCTACCACCAGATACGACGCATGTTCGGACGATATGGTAATCGCGTACTGAGTATTCATCGCTACGCTACCGGCCCTTACGTCTTGTCCAATCTTCGGCCAGGGCAATACCGAGAAATTTCGCCTTGATGCTAGCCGCGGGTTCACTCGCCACATTCACAGTACAATCCCTGCATGACGTACCCAGACTACGACGCCCTTTACGAGAGAGCCTGCGAACGCAAAGGCGGTGAAGCCGCCGTTGAAGCCATGTTGCCCAGAATCGCGAGCAAACAGCGCCTGAAGAAGCTCGGCTCGGATCGTTATCTGGCCGAATTTACGCGTAAGGTTTTTCAATCGGGGTTTGTTTGGCGCGTGGTGGATCAAAAATGGAAGAACTTCGAAGAAGTGTTCTGGGATTTCGATATACCCAGGCTACTGATGATGCCCGAGGACATGCTCGATCGTAAGGCACAGGATCCGGCGATCATCCGCAACTACAACAAGGTTCGGACCGTTCTGGACAATGCCGCCATGATTGCTGAAACCGAGCGTCGGGAGGACAAAAGCTTCGGCCAATTCATAGCCGACTGGCCCAGTGACGATGTTGTCAGCCTCTGGCAATACCTCAAGCGAGAAGGTAGTCGCCTCGGCGGTAACACCGGCCCCTATGCCCTGCGGACACTGGGTGTGGATACCTTCCTGCTGACGGCTGATGTTGAGGCATTTTTACGCAATCATGAGATCGTCGATTCTGGTATTGGCAGCCGCCGGGCGCAACAGGCCGCACAAAACTACTTCAACGACTTGCGCCATCAATCCGGGAGAAGTTTGTCGGAACTCAGCCGGATCGTCTCTTTTGGTATCGGTCAGAATCGCGGGGGTGTGGCAACCAGCAATAACCAATGACACCGAGAGAGCGCTTCACCCTTACCAGCTGCACAACTCGCGCAATACCGCAGTGGCGTAGGCACCCCGACCGAGACTAAAGCGCAAGACAATGCCCTCAGGCTCCAGCGTGCTGACAATATCTCGCACCGGCAAGCGCAGACTCCGGGTGCCCGGTTCGACACGGCCCTTACTCAAGGCCTTCTGCCACTCCTCAGGCCCAAGCTCGGAACCCTCCCCCGCCAGAATACCGGCGGGGTGCACATCCATTTCGCTGCATCGTCGGCGCAGCTCATCGTCAATACTAGCCACTTCGAACACACTGGCGGAACCATCGAGATTGGCCATATCCCCCGCAACGAATTGACTCCAGGTACCGGCCTCCACCCGACGAGACAGCGCCTCATTAAAAAGGTACGACCGAACCGTCGAGATCGCCATACCGCGTTTGTCTCTGGGCAGGCGTTTTCCCGCCGCCCAATCAGCGGCAAGTCGCAGGTTGCCCCCACCGCGCCCAAAGCGTTGCTCGCCGAAGTAGTTCGGCACGCCCCGCGCGCGTATAAGCGCTATACGCTGGGCCCATGCATCAACATCCGGCTTTGATTCAAGACGCAATACAATCTGAAACTCGTTGCCCTTGTGGGCACCCCGGCGGAGTTTTCTCAGGTGCCGCTCGCACGCAGTGACAGACACACCAGGCACCTTCAACAGACCCCAGTCGGGAGCATGCCAGCGAGGCACGCTGAACCACTGCCGAGTGATCGCATGCCGGTCCTTCAGGCCGGCGTAGCCCACATCCCGAACCGGCACCTTGGCGTGTTGTGCCAACTGTCGCGCGACCCACTCTGTGTTGGCGCCGGTCTTTTCGATAAACAGGTAATCGTGCTCACCATCACCACTGCGCTCCCACCCAAGGTGCTCGGTAACCTGAAAATCTTCGGGTGTGAAACGCAGGCGCACGGACAGCAGTGGTTCCCCAAAGGCGCGCGTCCAGTCTGGCAGTGAGTTCGCGTTCATTATCTGTTTAATCACGTCTTCGGATTTGGGCCGCAGCAGCAAAGTGCGTGCTGACACTGCCGAAAGGCGCGTCGGCACGCTCGCTGAGCACGCTCTTGTATCACACCCAGCGGACAGCGCGACAGAACAGAATCCATGAGAAACGGACAACCTCCGTTAAGGTCCGTCTTCCCTACCGTTCCGAGCACTAGGTCACAATCACATCGTTGTCGGCACGTGCGGCGGCACCCAGGATCATCTGCAGAAGGGCACAAACAAGCTGGAAGACCTCAAGACCCTCGTGTTGGACGAAGCCGATCGTATGATCAACCGCTGCAGATATGCGAATGCCGGATGAATCGAACTGAAATTCACTGCTAATATAGTTAAATCGTGACTCCCCTTTAGGCTGACCCATGTCCCTGCAACGAACTATCTACGCTCAATTACCGCGTTAACGACTGCTTCCGTGTCTGAAATGCTGATCTATCTGGATCCCGACAGCGCGTTCAACCTGCAGAACCAGATCCGGCAAAAACTGGTAGAAGGCATTCTGTCTGGCGCCCTTGCCCCCGGTCAGAAACTCCCTTCGAGTAGAAAGTTAGCGCAGCAACTCGATGTCGCGCGCAATACGGTTGTCTACGCCTATCAGGAACTGATCGCCGAAGGCTATCTGCTCAGCCGGTCGCGTAGTGGTATTTTTGTCAGCGACGTCATACCCAAAATGCGCGTTGAAGACAGCAGCCCACGAGTTATTGTCGACGCCGAAGAAGCCGCGCTGTGGGCGCGCCGCACGCGCCGTCCTGCGACTCTCGGCCCAGGGTTTGTTCAGGACCTACCCAACTGGAGTCGCTACCCCTACCCGTTTATTGACGGCAAGTTCGATCGCTCGCTGTTTCCCGTAGCTGAGTGGCGCGAGGCCAACCGCCTCGCCCTAAGCATTAACGATGTTGGCGCCTGGTCTACTGGCAGTGGTGATGCGGATGACGCCATGCTGCTCGATGAGATTCGCACAAAAATGCTCACACGACGTGGTATTCACGCGCGATCGGACGAGATTTTGCTCACCTTGGGTACACAGAATAGCCTCTATCTCATCAGTCATCTGCTTGCAGACCAAGGCGTGACAGCGGCGGTCGAGGAGCCGGGCAATAGCGACTTCAGGTCCCTCCTCGCGCAAAACGGTGCGAAAGTGCTCCACCAGCCTGTCGATGCCGAGGGCATGGTTGTGAACAGCTGTCTCGATGCATGCGATCTGGTCTATGTCACACCCAGCCATCAGATTCCGACAGCGGTCTGTATGTCACCGGAACGCCGCACAGCTCTACTAAACGCCGCGCAGGAGTATGACTTCCTTGTTATTGAGGATGATTACGAATGTGAAATCAATTATCTGGATAAGCCCCAGCCGGCGCTGCGGAGTATGGACGAGACGGGGCGGGTCATTTATGTCGGCAGCTTGTCAAATGTGTTGGCCCCTGGTTTACGACTAGGCTTTATTGTTGCAGACGCCCCCTTGATACAACGGGCCCGCGTGCTGCGACGGACCGTGATGAATCACCCGCCACTCAACAATCAGCGCACCACTGCTTACTTCCTCGCGCTGGGACACTACGACTCGCTGATGATGCGACTCAGTCGTATTTTTCAGGAGCGGCGCTTGGCTCTGCGTGATGCGCTTAACTGGATGCGTGGAGTGCCCATGGAGATTTCGCCAGAAGTTGGGGGCACCACCTATTGGGTTCGTACGCCAGAAGACTTCGATGTTGAGGCCTTTGCGGGTGCCGCATCCCGGCAGGGAATACTCATAGAATCAGTCCGTCACTATTACGGTGATAGTGAAAACGCGGAAAACTGTTTCCGTATGGGTATAACCAGCCTGCAGATTGAACAGATTCGACCAGGGGTGACTCGGCTCGTTGAGTTAATTCGCTCGCAGGTAAAGACGCAGGTAGAACACCTTTCCACAACAACCGGTGAGTGGCTTAAAGGGGAAAAACTCGTTGAGGCCATCAGCGGTGCAACCATTCTCTACCGGGAAGTAGACGGCGCGCCCTGCACCATCAAGTACCACCGGGATGGAACCATGACCGGGGTGTTGGGCTTCTCTAACGAGGAGCAGGACACTGGTCAATGGCGCATTGAGGACGATCGCTTGTTTCGTCAATGGAGTCATTGGAATTACGCGGAAGGAAAAGTGTATTCGATCGTCATCGACAACCAGCAGATCCGATTTTTCAATGCGGACGGGCAAGTTGTCGACTCCGCGTTTTTCCAGGCAGCGGATGACGAGGCGTCCGGCAGCTCCTCAGATTTGCCCGCCTGGTCTATAACGGCACCTGTATCTGGACCTACGTAATATCGCTCGATAAGGCTAGTGTGGCCTATAGCCACAGGGGATACAGATGAGCAAAATCGGAATTGCCGGCCTACAGCTCGAGGCCATCAATGGTGACAACACCGACTCTATTGAAGCAGAGATTGATGCGGTCGCCCGACGCTATCAGTGGGTCGATATGGTGGTGCTAGGAGAACTGAACGCGCTGGGAAGTAATTTGAAATTTGCACAGCCCATGCCCGGCGGTGAATTTGAGGCCCGTTTCAGCGAAATAGCAAAGCGCCACGGTATCTGGCTGATTCCGGGTTCGATTATGGAAAAGAGCGGTGGGCAATACTTTAATACCGCGCCGGTGATAAACCCGGACGGCGAAGTTATTGCTCGCTATCGAAAGCAGTTCCCCTGGCTTCCCTACGAAAATGGAGTTACGCCCGGCACCGAAGCTGTTGTTTTTGATGTGCCCGGCGTAGGCCGCTTTGGGGTCTCTATTTGCTACGACATGTGGTTCCCGGAGACACTTCGTGCCCTAAGCTGCATGGGGGCCGAGGTAATCATTCACCCGACGCTCACCAGCACCATCGACCGCGAAGTTGAGCAGTGTATGGTTCGCGCCCACGCCGCAAGTCATCAATGCTATTTCTTCGATGTGAATGTCGCAGGCCCACTGGGGGTTGGCCAATCTATTGTGGCTGGACCCGGCGGCGAAGTGATTCACTGCGCAGGCAGGGACCGCGAAATCATACCGCTACGACTTGACCTCAGCTACGTCCGCGATGTGAGGGCAAATGGCTGGCATGGCCTTGGGCAACCGCTGAAAAGCTTTCGGGACTCAACCGTGCCCTTCCCCTGTTATGAGAAGAGCTACTCCTCACCAGCCTTGGATGCCTTGGGGCCTATCAAGGTAGCCGAGGCAGAAACGGGCCGGAAGACGCGGGAGTGACCGTGTCATCAAGACCGCGCTGGGTCGCGGTGCAAAATGGTATGGCCGCACGGGTATTCCTTGCCTTCCTGGCAACCGCGGGTCTTTTTTACGTCAACATCATGCCCGCGATCGTTGACGGACTTAAAGAAGGGCTGAACTTCACGGACCGCCAAGCGGGCTTCGCTGCATCTGCCAATGTTTACGGTGCCGCCGTAGGTGCCTTGCTTATCGTATTCATAATCCGTCGCCTGCGCTGGCGGCCAGTCGCCTACGGGCTACTCCTTGCATTGATCGCTATGGATCTGCTCTCGATGCTGGTGTCACTGCCCGACGCCATGATCGCCATTCGCTTCGCTCACGGCTTCATTGGTGGAGCGCTGGTGGGTACGGGATTCTCCGTCATTGCCAGAACAGAAAATCCCGATCGTACCTTTGGTGTACTGCTATTCATACAATTCGGACTCGGTGGTGTTGGCAACCTCTTTATTCCTCGTCTGGTACCGATCTTTGGCACCGATGTTCTGTTCTTTTCCCTGATCGCGTTCAGTCTCGCGACACTAACAATGATTCCCTTCCTTGATCAGTATCCCGTAGACGAGAAAAGTAAGACGCCAAAAAACAAGGCCCCATCGTCCCTGCCGGGATTGCCAATTGCGCTCGTATTAATCTCTATATTTCTGTTTCAGGCTGCGAACAACGGTCTCTTCGCCTTTATCATCGGTCTCGGCAAGCACTCTGGTCTTACATTGGACTTCATTACCGTCGTACTGGCCGCTTCAGGCTGGGTTGGTCTTTTAGGCGCTGCACTGGTCATTGTGTTCCATACCCGTTTTGGCCGCTTTCTGCCTCTAGCTGCCGGTATTGTCCTGACCCTCGGGGCGACATGGGCACTGTTATTCAGTGAAAGCAAAAGTATATTTTTCTTTGCCAACTCAGTTATTGGCATTACCTGGGCCTTTGTCATGTCGTATCTTCTCGGCCTTGTTTCAGCGTTTGACCGCACCGGCCAAATGGCCGCGTTGGGTGGATTTGCCTCCAAGATGGGCCTTGCCACCGGCCCTCTCGTCGGTGGTTTTTTGCTTGGTGACAACAACTACACACTACTTATCTACCTTGCAGTAGTTGGGCTGGCGATTAGCGCCGCTGCGTCACTCATTCCAGCTCGTATCAAAGACACACCCGAAACCATTACTCCCCGCGCCCCCAGTGCAAGCCCCGCTAATCTGGACTAGCAACCATGTGGTGACTGGCTCTACGCGCACGCGGTGCTTTGCGGTACTTTTTTTTGACATCTTAAAAGATTGGGGAAAGACCGATGCAAAACACTTGTACGCTACGACGTAACGCACTAGCCATCGCGGTCGCTGCGGCCTGCATCACATTGCCAGCCGCACCAAAAGCCCAGGAAGACGGGTCATACACGATTGAAGAAGTCCTTGTGACTGCTACCCGGCGCGAAACCAGCGTGCAGGATATTCCCTACAATATCTCGGCAATCTCCGGTGAAAGCCTCGACTTGCTGAACGCCGTCAACCAGAACGATGTGCTTAGAGCGATGCACGGCATCACGGTCGTTGATCGTGGCTACCGCAACGGCGGCACGGTCAACAGCATTGTTATTCGTGGCCTCAATGTGGACAACGGCGCAAACGGTGACATCATGCTCAACGCCGTGCCTACGGTCGCCACCTATTACGACAACACACCACTGTTCGCGAATTTTCTGGTTAAGGATATCCAGCGAGTAGAAGTATTGCGTGGCCCGCAAGGTACTCTCTACGGGTCAGGTTCTCTTGGCGGTACAGTGCGTTACATCGGCAACCGACCCGATCCAGAAGCCTTCGATGCCGAGCTGGAAGTGGACTACGGGCAGACATCTGGCTCTTCGGGTGAAAATATCGGCATCGATGCGATGGTGAACATCCCGCTGGGTGATGCCTTCGCGTTACGCGCCGCCTACAGCCGAATTGACGATGATGGCGTCATTGATTACGTCAATGCCTATCAGTTGAACGAGTTTCGCGAACCGCTGGTTAATGTCAATGGAGACTGTGTTGACCCGCGAGCAGCATCAGACAACGCGGTTCTATTCAACGTAGGCTGCTTCGAATCCGTAGACGATGCTGACGATGTGGAGATCGATTTCTATCGTCTTTCACTGCGCGGTGAATTAACAGAAAACCTGTCGATACAGCTTAACTACCAGGCACAGAGCGACGAAGTGGGCGCGCGCCGCTCCACCACACTTGGCGACAATAATCAGCCCGCGGGTTCCGAGCTGGCCTTTGCCTATGGCGACGATGACAGCGGTCAAGTGATCCTCGAGCCTTCATCCCGAGACGTTGATATGGCAAGTCTCGACGTAGAGTGGGATTTGGGCTTTGCCACATTCACGTCAACCACCTCCACCTACGACAACGAAGGCGTGGGTGAGAGTGATAACGGTGGGCTCTGGTCGAGCGGTGGTGAAGTTGATGGCACCAGCCGGGACTGGAACTCGCTCTTCTATGGTGGTGAGTGGCCGCGGCCGATTCAGCGTGCCGAGCGTGGCTACGACGACGAAGCGGTGATTCAGGAATTTCGACTGGTATCCAATAGCTCTGATAGCATCATCGACTGGATCGGCGGCGTGTTCTACATTGACCAGGACACCAGTGTCTATCAGCTCAGCCACAATCCTGGTATGAACCTATTCAAGAACGCCTGTCGTAATACGGGAGATCCCGTCTGCACCACCGGAGGTATTTATGGCGGCTTCTGGCCTCGTTTTTACGAAGGTGATTTGAGCGAGATCGATTTTGAGTATGTCCGCGATACCAAGTATGAAGAGCTCGCTGTCTATGGTGAGCTGACCTTTCATTTATCCGAAAGCATACGAGTCACCGGCGGGGTGCGCTGGTTCGATAACGAAACGGTAAACGACACGATTCTCGGCTTTCCATTACCGCCGGGATCCACGTCACCGATGGCGCCGCAATCTACAGACGACGATGACGATATCCTGTTTAAACTTAACGCATCCTGGGACCTTAACGAAGATACGATGGTCTATGGTACGTTTTCCCAGGGGTATCGGCACGGCGGTGCACAGGCGGTCCCGAGCTTAGAGAACGGCGACCCCTTTGGCGAACCCAACGCAGAAGCTATTCGCACCTTCGAATCAGACTCTGTAGATAACTACGAGATAGGCATCAAAGGCGGAGATCCTCGTCTTCGCTACACGGCGTCGCTATTCTATGTCGATTGGCAAGATCCGCAGTTGAACACGGTCTCGTCGTTCTACGGATTTTTCCTGGCGGCAAATGGCGACCAAGCTTCCACCTCTGGCGTGGAACTCGAACTCGAGGGCTATCTCACCGACAGCCTGCACTATCGACTGGGCTATACCTATGTATCTGCAGAACTCGAAAAGGACTTCATCAGCCCGCAAACAGGTGGCGTAGTGGCCTCCGAGGGCGCGCAGTTACCGGGGGCGCCGGAGAACACCTTGAGCTTCAACATTGACAATCGATGGTCAATAACTGGGGACATGGACTTGGTGACCGCATTCAATGCCTACTATCAGAGCAAAACAGAGAACTTTATTAACCAGTCAAGTCCGGAGAATGAGACGTTTGATGATTTCTGGTTGCTAGGCGCAACGGCGTCGCTGCAGACCCAGAGCTGGCAAGCCACTCTCTATGTGCGCAACCTGACCGACGAGGCAGCTCCCACTGGTAGCTTCCCGCGCAGCAACTGGAGTTTTGACACCGGTACTTTCGAGAACTGGTATGGCAATGGCAATCGACAATTCATCGTGCAACCGCGCACCATCGGTCTGAGACTCGGGTACCGCTTCTAGACCCCAACGACCACGTCGACTCTCTGGTGCAATCATCGGAGAGTCGCTGGATGCGCACATTGGTTTTATTGAGCTTCTGGCCAATAATGCAAAGACTATGACGTCAACCGAACCTCAGGGTACACACCCTAACGCCATGAAAGCGCTAGAAATACGTGTCTGGGAGTTGATGCGCGCGGACAACAGAAAACAAGCCTTGCAGCATTGTTCTCAGCTGAATAAAACATACCCGAAGTACGCATCGGGCTGGCACACCGCCAGTCGCCTTGCACTTAAATTAAACAACCCTGCGGTGGCGCTCACAGCCATCGATAAGGCGCTGGAGCTGGAGCCAGACCATACGGCCTGGTTGCTTCAGAGGGCGCAGTGTTTTGCGCGACTCAACCGCAGCGATGAGCTGATTCCCCTCATCGATGTTCTCGCGTCCCGGGTTCTCAGAGGTATTTACCAGTATTCGACCCTCGCCCTGCTCATGACACAGGTTGGACAACGCGAGCAGGCCTTAACGCTTTACCAGCGAGCGGTTGAACTAGATCCTGGCGAGGCAAAGCATTACTACAACCTGGCAACACTTCAGCGCTCCCTCGGTGACGTGAGCGCCGCAGAACATAACCTCGATCGAGCCGTAGCCTTAAATCCAGAGGACTATGAGGCCTATAAAATACGTTCGGAGCTGCGTCGACAGACCGATACTGACAATCATGTCGATGAGTTGGAGCACGTGCTAGAGCGCGGTATACGTGAGACTCGCGGTGAGGTGCAGGTGTGTTTTGCTCTCGCCAAGGAGCTGGAAGACCTGTCGGAGTACGAACGCTCTTTTCAGTATCTCAACCGCGGCGCGACGTTGAAGCGGCGCAATATGCGCTACGACATCAATCGCGATATTGACACCATGGTCAGTATTACTGAGATCTTTAATGCAGAGCGTGCATCATCCGCAACAACCGGTAGCGACAATACCGAGGCGATTTTTGTACTGGGATTACCACGCACGGGCACGACGTTGGTTGAACGGGTGTTATCGAGCCACTCAGAGGTTTTTGCCGCCGGAGAACTCAACAACTTTGCCCTGCAGATGACAAAAGCTGCGCAGCAGGCTGGATTGTCTTCGGGCGGGGACCGTGACGCCCTTGTGCGGGCTGCCGCGTCGCTCGACTTTCGCAAACTGGGCGATGCTTACATTGAGAGTACTCGCCCTTTTACCGGACACACGCCGCGCTTTATCGACAAGATGCCCCTTAACTACTTGTATCTTGGGCTGATTAAACTCGCACTGCCCAACGCAAAAATTATCAGCCTTCGGCGCCATCCGCTGGATACCTGCTACGCGATCTATAAGCAGCTATTTGTAGATGCCTACCCGTTTTCCTACGACCTCGAGGAGCTCGGTCATTACTACCTTGCTTACCATCAACTCATGAGCCATTGGGATTCGGTTTACCCTGGCGCTGTACACAGCGTTCAGTACGAGACGCTGGTTGATAATTTTGAACACGAATCACGGGAGCTTCTGGCTTTCTGTGGGCTCGATTGGCAGCAGCAGTGTCTGGAGTTTTACAACAATAAAAGCGCCTCTGTGACAGCCAGCACCGTGCAGATACGCCAACCCGTTTACCAAAGCTCTGTTGGCAAATGGCGGCTTTATCGAGAGCAGCTGGCGCCACTCGTCCGCATTTTCGAGGACGCCGGTATCGATGTATCCTGAGTCCATAAGCGATCAATCCAGATGGTGTTTTTCCCTCTTTTTTACGCTTTGCTCTCTACTTCCGATGGCACAAGCTGACACAACAGTGGATTCCACCAAAACGACCATTCCCGCCGACCCCAACAGCGCATCATTCGCCACCGAGCTCGGGAACGCGTCACTCCGTTCAATGCGCGACTTTGCCATGCCCCCCGGTGCTCGCGCTCCCAAGACGCGTTTATCTGGCATGCTGACTCTGGAATCCCCACGGTTTAATGGCGGTTTCAGAATCTGGGCGGACTATTACAACCGGGAGCTATCGGTGGGTGCGATGCTGCATGAGCTACCCAATATAAGCTTCCAGTTTTCCCAGCAAGGCAGCGATCTCCTGCCACTGGCTGAGGGTGTACAACGCAGCTCACATCCTTATTGGGAGCTCATTTTACAGCCAGGTAAGGTATGGAGTGATCCGAGTGATCAGGGCTGGAGCCTTGCCTCCATACCCTTTTCGCTTCAGGAGCGCGCTGGAAATTGCACGCACAACGGAGTGCTCACCTGGCGAATGAACAACGAGGGCGGAGCTTCACAAGCTTCGTATCAATTCAGCAGCGAGACCTGTGGCTACTTTCAATTCGACGGTTGGGGAACTGCACCGGCACTATTTACTGCAGGAACAGTCGAGGCCAAAGCGCAATTCCGGCGCTTGTACGAGCATCGCGGCAATCGACTTCCTGTGCGCCCATTGGATCAATTGGCCGAAGACTACCCAGGCGTGGACGCCAAAAACCTGGCCACCGCTGACGGTATCGCGAAAAAGGATACGACAGTGCTGGGTATGGTCGTCAACGGCGTGCACTACCGCAGTGATTGCTTCACGCGCGCGGGCCCGTACCCGTACTGTGATGCGCTTGCCATACCGACCTACTCCGTCGCGAAGTCCCTCTTTGCAGCTGTCGCTACCCTACGTATGCAGCATGTCTATCCACAGCTCTCGCAGCAGACGATTTCGTCTCTGCTTCCCGAATGTGACTCTGAACATTGGCGTGGGGTGACCATTGAGAACACCCTCGATATGGCAACGGGCAATTATGTGTCAGCCGTTGCTGGCGATGACGAGGCCTCAGAGGAACACGAAAATTTCATATTCGCCGATACACATCGGGAGAAATTAACCTTTGCCTGCAACTACTTCCAACGGCAAACAACACCCGCAACACAGTTTGTCTATCACACATCGGACACCTACGTGCTGGGTGCGGCGCTGCAGGCCTTCCTGAACAAGCACGAGCCCAAAGCCGATCTATACCGCTCGGTCCTCGCCACGTCACTGTGGCGGAAGCTTGAATTGAGTCCCCTTCTCGATGACAGTAAACGAACCTATGATGAGGCCTCGCACTCATTCACCGGTTACGGGCTAACGGTGGAGGCCGATGACCTCGTGCGTCTCGCCGATTGGCTGGCTAATCATGGCGGGCACATCGCGGGCCAGGCTCAGTTGGATAAGGCCATGCTGAGTGCGTCGCTGCAGCGCGATCCAACCGACATTGGCCTCACTGCTGGTAGCGAAGCACTGCGCTATAACAATGGGTTTTGGGCATTCAATGCAGCTGACTCACTGGGTTGCCCTACACCGCTATGGGTACCATTCATGTCGGGGGTCAGTGGTATTACCGTGGCGATGTTCCCAAACGGGGTCATCTACTATTACATCTCCGACGGCTATGTCTTTCGCTGGCAGAGTGGACGAGAAGCGGCTCACCAGATTACTCCACTGTGCGACTCTGCTCCTGCGTTGTAATCGCCGAGTTGGAGTCCGCTGTTTGCTATTTCGACAATTACCAGAGGTCTGGTCAACAATTGGGGCACCGCAGTTCGGTGCGGCGTCGCCGTTAGCTACAGCCCTGCTCGCGCCATGGCGGCACTCGCCAAGGCCGGCCCTGCATCCCGATTGATGTTGAACACCAAATCGGCACCCTGCGCGCGAAGTGCCTCAGCGTCGTCGTCGAAATACGCTGTGGCGGCGACAAAACCCGTGAAGCCCTCAAGGCGAAGCTGCTCGATGGCGACGAGATGCTCCTGGTGACTGTGCATCGCGAGGATAACCAGTGTTACCTGGGCTCGATCGACCGACAGGCGTTCCCAGAAATCCGCGTCGGTGCCGCTCTCTTCATAGACTCGCCGGCCCGCCTTCTGCTGCTCAGCGACAACGTCCTCATCCACATCAAAAGCGACCACCGTATCGCCAACTTGCGTGCGGACAGTGTCGTAGGCATTGGCGCCGACCCGACCCATTCCAAAGACCAGGGCCGTGGCTTCCGGAATCGCCACGGTGCGCTCCGGGCGAATAAGCGTCTCACGCTGAAGTCGATTCAGGCGCTGGCGCAGTCGACGATAAAGATCGAAGGCGCGGTCGTTGAGCATCGACAGGGGAACAAAGCTGATCCCCATCGCCACGGCAAGGGTGACCATCCAGGACGCATCCATATAGCCCTTTGAAACCGCCATTGCCGCGATAATCAGGCCGAACTCGCTATACGGCGTGAGGCCCAGGGACGCGAGCATGGCACTGCGTCCACGCAGACCAAACGCCATCAGCAGCAGCAGAAATAGCAGCGCCTTGATGGGGAGAATGAGCAGGAGGCCAAAGGCCACCGCAACGCCGTCAAGACCGGGTAACCCATTGAGACCAATGGTGAGAAAGAACCCTACCAACAACAGGTCCTTTAGCCCCAGGAGCACATTACTCAGCTCTTTGGCTTTGGGCGCCTTGGCTACGAGGGCGCCAGCCACCAGAGCACCAAGGTCGGCCTTCAGCCCGACCACGTCAAACAGCGCCGCCCCGCCCAGAGTGAGCGTCAATCCGGCCAGGACCAACAATTCGCGGTGGCCACACCATTCAAGAAGTCGACCCAGAACATGCCGCATCGGTAACAGTGCGAGCAATCCCAGGGCCCAGGGACTGGGAATAACCCCCTTCGAAACCGCCAACAAACCTACCGCAACCAGATCCTGCATCACCAGAAATCCGATAATGACCCTGCCATACAGGGCCGTCATATTTTCTCGCTCCTCAAGAACCTTAATCACGAAAAGCGTGCTCGAAAACGCGGTAAATAAACCGAGAATGGCGATGGCGGTAAGCGACAGACCTGCGAAGGGACCGATTTCCAGCAAGACCGGCACATAGATCAGGGCGCCGCCGATCAGCACCATGGCGGCGGTATGGAGCAGGGAAGCGACAAAAATATGGGGGCGTACCAGCGACGGGATATCGAGCTTCAGACCGATGGCAAACAACAACAAGAGCACGCCGACGTTGGCCAGCTCATCGAGGGTTGATCCGGGATTGACACCGAGTGCTGCAAGCGCAAAGCCCGCTAGCAGAAACCCCAACAGTGGCGCCTGGCCCAGCTTCTTTGCGATAAGCCCGAACAGCAGGGCGACCCCGATCCACGATAATTCCATGTGCTAATGCCCCTGTGCTAATGGCTTTGCCTGGCGACGATTTCAAATCGGACCCAACGGCTACATGGCTCGGAGTTAGCTCTATGCGGCTCGCCACTCTACCTCATACAACCCCGACCCAAGCAGAGAGCTCTATTCGCTGATTTCACAGGCTACACCTGCCAAACATACAGGAGCCCTCCATCAATATTTGGATCAGGCAACCCAGCAGTGTCGCCTGGCATGCGCCACTACCTGACTGAAAACTCGAATAGCCGATGCGACAGTATAATCCTCGGGCAATACCCGCACCCTCTCGTTCCCTGTCAGCCCATTGACGCTGCAGGTGCTTCACAAGCCGAACGGAAGGTATACACCTGAGTGTAGCTGTGGCTAACTAATTACGGGAGCTCGCTTCGGGGTTAACTCCCCCCCTCCCCCCGAGTTTCCGCTGACTGACGACAAAAGTTTGTATGAGTAAGTGGAGAAACCATCGTGTCCAAAGACGCAACGACAAAACAAACGGTCCTGGCCGTCGACGACACGCCTGAGAACATTGATGTGCTGGTAGGTACATTAAAGGACGAGTATAGAGTCAGAGCTGCCATCAACGGCGAAAAGGCCATCAAGCTCGCACGTGAAACACAGCCCGACATTATCCTCCTCGACATCATGATGCCCGGGATTGATGGGTATGAAGTCTGTCGGCAGCTCAAGGCGGACTACACCACCAGGCATATACCCATCATTTTCATCACAGCGAAGAATCAACTCGGAGATGAGTTGCATGGGCTGGAACTCGGTGCCGTCGACTACATCACCAAGCCCTTCAGTCCACCGGTAGTAAAAGCGCGCTTGGCAACCCACCTGGCCCTCAGTAATCAGAATCGCGAGCTTGACAGAAAAGTCCGGGAAAAGACCGATGAAATCAATCAGACGCGGCTGGCAATCATCCAGCGTTTGGGCCGTGCCGCCGAGTTCAAGGATGACGACACCGGACTGCACGTTATAAGGATGAGTAATTTTTCGCGTATTCTCGGCGTCGCGGCTGGAATGAGCGAGGCCGATGCCGAAATGTTGTTACAGGCTGCGCCCATGCATGATATTGGCAAAATCGGTACTCCGGACTCGGTACTGAAAAAGCCGGGAAAACTCGACGAGGACGAGTGGGTGGAAATGCAACGCCATGTTGAGATAGGCGCAGAGATAATCGGCGACGACGACTCGGAACTGTTGCAGATGGCGCGTACCGTGGCACTTACCCATCACGAACGCTGGGATGGCAAAGGTTACCCCAAGGGCCTCAGGGGGGAGGAGATACCACTCGTTGGTCGGATCGTCGCAGTCGCAGACGTATTCGATGCGCTCACGAGCGTCCGCCCCTACAAGAAAGGATGGTCGGTGGAAGAAACCGTAAAAATGATCGAAGATAATGCGGGATCACAATTCGATCCCGATTTGGTCAAGCTGCTGCCCGAGGTGCTCGATCAGTTCCTCGAGGTAAAAAAACAGTACGACGGGTGAGAAATTTGTTACGGGCTCTTCTTTATCTTGCTGCCGCAACCGGGGTGCTGTGGATATTCCCCGCCTTGGCGCAGTCTGAGAAAAGCGACGAGGTATTGCGTCTCATTGTTGCCGAGGACTTCCCGCCATTTTACTACCGCGATGGTGACGACTTCAGAGGTATTTCAATCGATGTGGCCCGCGCCGTTCTGAATCGACTGGGATACTCCATCCACGTCACGCAGGCACCGAGTATTCCGGTGGCCATCGCGGATCTTGAAACAGGACGCGCTGACTTGGAGCCAAATCTCAGCGCAACCCGGGAGCGAATGCGCAGCGCGTACTTCACCAAAACGCCGCATATCCACGAATCTCAGGACCTGATCATTCGGGCCGACACCACATTGAACTTCAACGGTGATCTCAAAATCCTCGATGACCTTCTTGTTGGGGTCATAAGCGGCTGGACCTACGGGCCCGAATTCGACGGCACCGAGATTATTCAGCGAGTGTTCGTGCGTGACTCCTATCAACAGCTGCGCGGACTGCTGGCGGGCAATTACGATGTTGCCATTCATAATCGTGAGTCTTTTTTATTTCAGGCGCGGGAACTCGGTGTAGGTCAAGCTTTCAAGGTGGTCTCACCATCGGTCTACCATTTGCCGGTAACCATGGCGGTTTCCAAGCGCTATAGCAACGCCCGGGAGTTGGTAGAAAGACTGGATGCAGAGATAAAGCGCTTTATCGACACTGCGGAATACGACCAAATACTTCTCGACAACGGATTCCGCCTGGCTACGCCTCGAGTGTCGTTGCCATGATGGAGAGCCGAGTGTCGAGGGGCGAGAGGCGCAATCTGCTGGCCGCTCTTTTGCTGCTCGCAGTCACTATCAGTTGTGCAGCCTTTGCTCAGGATCGTACCGAAGGCGGCCGATCAGAGAATTACGTCGTTCGCCTTGTTCAGCTTGTTCAGACCATTGAGCTGCAAAACGAGGTGCTTTACGGGTCAGCATCACAATATGTTTATACCGGAGACACGTTTTGGCTCGACCGCTATCGGTCCGCCACTGAAAATTTTGACGCCGCGCTGGGAGAACTCGAACGCGACTACCAGTCCTCGGATCAGCTAGCCATGCGCCGTCTTCTTGAAGCCGCCGATTCGCTTCACGGCATTGAGAGTCGTGCCTTTGATGATTATGACGCCGGGAGGCTTGAGGAAGCCCAGGCGCTGATGTCCTCACGGGAATACCGCCGCAACTGGGACAAACTGTCCAGTGCCGTCGATACGCTGCGGGAGACGGCAGAGCATCTGATCGAATCCGGACTGGTACTCGATATGAACTGGCAGCCGCTGGTGCTGACTGAAAAGGAGCGGCGATGGATTGAAGAGAATCCAGTGATTCGCGTGGGTCGCGAGATGGATTGGGCCCCGCATCTGTTTATAGATGATCAGGGCCGAGTCAAAGGGACTATTGTCGATGTCCTCGATGCATTGCGGCGCAAGACCGGCCTCGAGTTTCAACTGACGGATCCGGTGCGTAACCCCATTCTCAAGAGAAAACTGGTCGATGGGGACATCGACCTGATACCCGCAGTTACCCAGGTGTCTTCGCGATTGCAAGGTCGGCTGCTTACCAGTCATTACATGAACCTTGAAATCGCTGCTTATGTGTTGGCTGAATCCCCCTTAAATGGGGTGAATCAGCTGTATGACAAACGCATCGCTCTGCCCGAGAACGCTCCAAAAGACGGTCTTATTCTGGATGCGTTCCCTGACCTGAACGTAGTCAGCGTCAAATCGGTGGCGGTGGCGCTGGATCGGCTTGAGGCCGGAGAAGTTGATGGCATTCTTGCGACGAAAAGTGCTGTGCTGAAAGAAGCCGATCGTCGTGGCCTACAGAATCTGCGGGAGCTGGGAACGGGTAATTCCCTGATGCCAATCCGCATGGCGGTACGCCAGGAACAACCCATCCTGCGGGACATCCTGTCGAAAGCGATCAGCTCGCTGACAAACGGCGAGCGCAAGACAATTATGAGCAGGTGGGTCGATGCCGAGACCCTCGCAGCATCGAGCTCCACCCTCAAGCTAAGTCCTGAAGAGTCTGCCTGGCTGCGTAATCACCCTGGCATGCTTCTGGGCCGGGATGCCAACTGGCCACCCTTCGAATTTGTGAATAACCGGGGTGAATACACGGGTATCGTCGCTGAATACGCGCGGGCGGCAAGCAGTGCCCTGGGGGTGAGGTTCAATCCTGTTCGTGGCTTGAGCTGGGAGGATGTCCTGAAGCGTGCCCAGCGCAAGGAGGTCGATATTTTTGCAGGCCTGACCCGCACCGCGGAACGCGAATCCTACCTGTTGTTTTCCAAGCCCTACCTCAGTATGCCCACGGCGGTATTAACCCTCGATGATGCCCCTGATCTGTTGCGGGTCAGCGACCTCGGCGATCAGTCCATAGGGGTCGTAGGGGGATACGCAGTTGAGGAGTGGGCCCGGGACCGTTACCCCGAAGCCAATTTTGTTGCGGTGGCCTCTGTTGCCGAGGGCCTAAAGAAGGTTGCTCGCAAAGAGCTTGGAGCTATGCTCGCCAACCAATACTCAGCGGCGTACATCGTCGATGAACTGAATCTGGAAAATATTCGGGTCAACTTTCGAACAGAATACAGTTATCAACTGGCTATGGGTGTCCGCAATGACTGGCCCGAACTGATCCCCATTCTGAACCGGTTAATAGACAATATTTCACCGGCAGCACGCGCCGAATACCGGGCACGATGGATTGGGGCTGATGTCGCTGAGTCGACGGACACCCTATCGGGCCAGGGCAGCGGTTCACTTGATGAAAGCAGCCTTTTACCGCGCCTCGAAAATATTCTGCTGGCAATTGGCCTCATTCTAATTTTTATGGGGGGCTTCTGGTGGTTGAGTGGTCGCGGCGGCGATATACAGAAGCTCTATCAATCCGGCCGACTCCGCTATCTGACGCTGTTTGCAGTCATTGGTGTTGTGGCCTTTACGTTCCTTGCAGCCCAGTATGCGTTAACTCGACAGGAGCGCATCGTCCGCGCCCGGGCCGCTGATACCCTGGCCACGGTGGCGAGGGCCGCATCGGAGTCCATGCAGCGCTGGGCGAGAGCGGAAATGCGGCTCGTCAGCCGGCTTGCCAATGAGCCTTTTCTGGAGACCGTATTTACTATGCATTCATCTGCGCAGAATGGCTTTGTCGAAGGGGTCGAGAAGCAGCGAGTACTCTCGGATCTCATCCCCTCAAGAGAAGACGCCTCACGCCTAACAGTTCTGCTCCGCGATGGCACATCGGTCTTTGACAGTGACCCCGGGCTTAGCCATCTGATGCCCGAGCTACGCCAAACAGTTTTTGCAGGCAACACCACTTTTATTCCTCCCCGGCGCCTGACCGACGAGACCGGTGCCTCCCGTAGCGAAATGTATTTTGCAGCGCCTATCATTGATCACGCCGGTCGTCCCATAGCAGCAGTCGTCGCCACAGTTGATCCCGGTGCTGAGTTCACCTCAAGTCTGGGCAATGCGGTGGTTGGGCAGAGCGGTGAAACCTACGCATTTGACCAGAGCGGATTAATGCTTTCGAACAGCCGCTTTTCAGAGCAACTGGCCGAATTAGGACGGCTACCCAAGGGCGGCTCAACAGTGGCATACCTGCGACTGACCGACCCGGGTGGCGATCTGACAGAGGGATTTACGCCCAATCGTTCTCCCTCCAGATGGCCGACAACGGCAATGTTTCAGGCCGCCCTGCAGCGCGAGACGGGGGCCATTCCTGATGGTGCCCGGGATTATCGGGGTCGTCGCGTGCTGTCGGCATGGGTCTGGGTTCCAGAGCTTGATATTGGCATCGCTGCGGAAATCGATGAGTCAGAAGCTCTTGATTCATATGTGCTTGCCGAAAACATTCTTTATGCGGTGCTGGGGATATCACTGACCTTGGCGCTGAGTCTTCTTGGGCTCACAACCTGGGTCGCCTCCAGGGCCAATAAGGCGTTGCTGCTTGCGCGTGATGAGCTCGAGGACAAGGTAGAGGCCCGCACCGAGGAGCTCAGCGAGAGCCGGTATCTTTTTCAGACGGTGCTCGATAATTCCCCCGCGGCGATTTCAGTTAAGGACCTCGATAGCAGATACTTGCTTGTCAATAAGATTTGGAGGCAAGTGATGTCCCTGACCCGGAGTGGAGTGGTTGGCTTCACAACCCGTGAACTGCTTCCTGCAGAACTCGCTGAGAGGTCGGAACAGGAAGATAGTGCCGTCGTCGAATCTGGAGATGTTATTCAGGGTCAAGCACGAATTAAGAACGCCGAAGGGGAAGTGCGAGTTTTCCTTTCTTACAAGTTTCCGGTCTTTGATGCCAAAGGAGAGTGCTTTGCAGTGGGCTCGGTGCTGTCAGACGTCACCGAACTGAACCATGCCATGGAGATCGCCGACGACGCCAATCAGGCGAAAAGTGATTTCCTCGCCAACATGTCCCATGAGATCCGCACGCCGATGAACGCCATTATCGGCATGTCCCACCTCGCACTGCAGACAGACCTCACCAGCAAGCAGCGCAACTATATTGAAAAAGTGCATCGCTCGGCAGAATCGCTGCTCGGGATTATCAACGATATTCTCGACTTTTCGAAGATCGAGGCAGGAAAGCTCGATATCGAGGCAGTGGACTTCCGTCTCGACGATGTAATGGACAACCTGGTAAGTCTTGTTGGCCTCAAAGCGGAGGATCATGGTCTCGAGCTGCTCCTCGATGTGCCGCCGGATCTGCCCACCGCGCTCATTGGTGACCCGTTACGGCTAAGCCAGATCCTTATCAACCTTGGCAATAACGCCGTTAAGTTTACTGAGGATGGTGAGGTCGTGGTTGCTGTGCGGGTTGAGGAGGAAAGTAACGCAGAGGTCCGTATGCACTTCAGCGTGCGGGACAGCGGTATCGGCATGAACAAGGAGCAACAGTCGCGGCTTTTCCAGTCCTTTTCTCAGGCTGATTCTTCGACCACCAGGAAGTATGGCGGTACAGGACTCGGTCTCGCCATCAGTAAACAGCTCGTCGCGATGATGGATGGTGAGATCTGGGTAGAGAGTGAGCCGGGAGTTGGCAGTGATTTCCAGTTCACGGCCTGTTTTGAGAAGCAGCAGGGTGAAATACCCGAGCCGACCGTTGCTCCCGACGATCTCGGACCGCTGCCAATCCTCGTTGTTGATGATAATCAGTCGGCCCGGGAGATCCTCGCGGCGATACTCGAATCTCTTGGTTTTCAGATCAAGACCGCGTCCGGGGGCAGGCAGGCCGTTGAGATGATCAAAGCGGCTGACGCAGACGAGCCCTTCAAACTGGTGATGCTCGACTGGCGCATGCCGGGGCTGGATGGCGTCCAGACTGGCCAGTTGATCCAAGAGGATACAACCCTAAAAAATCAGCCCAAGATCATAATGATCACGGCCTTCGGCCGTGAGGAAATGCAGGAAGGCGCCGGTGGTCTCGCAATCTCTGGATTTCTGACGAAGCCTGCTACCGCATCTTCGCTACTCGATGAAATCATGAGGGCAATGGGTAGAGAGGTCGCAGAGAACCCGCGGGGCGGAGACAGAAAGCAAGCGGTTAAAGAGTTCGCCGCTGAGTTGCGCGGGGCTCAGGTGTTGCTGGTTGAGGATAACGAGATTAACCAGGAGCTGGCGGTGGAAATCCTCACAACCCATGGTATGACTGTTCAGGTGGCCAATAATGGCCAGGAGGCCCTCGACCTGATTGCCGCGCACCAGTTTGATGGGGTGCTAATGGATTGCCAGATGCCCGTTATGGACGGTTATGAGGCGACACGTCATATTCGTAATAACCCAGCCACAAAGGACCTTCCCGTACTGGCAATGACCGCCAACGCCATGGTGGGTGACAAGGAAAAAGTCATCGAAGCGGGCATGAACGACCACATCGCCAAGCCTATTAATCTCGCGGACCTCTTCAAGACCATGGCGAAATGGATCTCCCCTGCCAATCCAGTCGCCGAACCCGAAGCGAGCGCAGAACTACCGATAGAAGAGGAAGCGCTGCCCGAGCTCCCGGGTATTGACACCAACCGGGGCCTCGGTACTACCGGTGGTAATATGAAGCTGTATCGACGGTTATTGGGTAAATTCCGAGACGGCAACGTTAACTTCGAGAAGGAATTTTCAGCAGCCCTCGATGCGGGAGACCAAGACACTGCGACCCGCCTTGCCCACACGCTTAAGGGGGTGTCAGGTAATATTGGTGCATTAGAACTGCAGGCGGAGGCCGGCAAGCTTGAACATGCCTGCGATGCCGGAGAACCTAATAACGCGCTGCGGGAACAACTGGTCTTTGTTCAGTCGTTATTGGCCCAGGTGCTTGTGGGACTCGGGCCGATCACCGCGCCTGAGGAATCGGCAACCGCCAACGGTTCTGGGCGTTCACCTGAAGAGATCAAAGCGATTCTGGGCAGGTTACGGGATCTTCTCGAAAACTTTGATACTGAAGCGTCGGATGTCGTCGAAGAATTGTCGGTTGAACCCTCATTAGTCCTACATAAGCCTCTGCTCAAAAAGGTAAATGCTGCCATGGAGGAATATGATTTCGATGCAGCGCTAGAGTACCTGGATGCACTTGATACTGCTTTGGCCTAAGCACAAAGCGGCTCTGTGAAAATCTTTCCATTGCCACTTCTATAGATACTTTCCTAAAGATGCGCCACAAAAAAGATAGGAGCAAGGATATGAATGACAGCCGAAAAACCGTACTTGTAGTCGACGATACCGCGGAGCAGATTGCGCTGATGAGCGGCATATTGAACTCGCATTACCGGGTTGAAGCGGCAAAAGATGGCGAACGAGCGCTGAAGATCGCCGCAACGGAGCCCCAGCCTGACGTGATTCTTCTCGATCTCCTTATGCCCGGAATGACTGGTCGAGAAGTACTGTGGCATCTCTGCAGTGATCCGATGACCTTTGAAATTCCCGTCATCATTGTTTCGTCAGCAGGGGTGGAGGCACTTGGCGAGGATCTCAAGGGCTCATATTACGCAGCGCTGCAGAAACCCATCAATCCTGAGGCACTTCTGGAAACCGTGGCGAAAGCTCTCAGCCCATAACCCGTAGTTCCCCGCCTTCGCAAAGTGGCAGCCTCCCGCTGGCGATGTCTCCAGCGCTGATAGCCGCAAGCTCAGTCATTGGCATCTGATACTTTTGGCTCCTGATCTTGCTGCACCGTATCGACTTGCGTATCACCATAATCCAGCCAGCGATCCATGATGCTCGCCGCAACCAGATCACCGGCGACGTTCAGCGAGGTCCGGCACATATCCAGAATTCTGTCGACCCCCATAATCAGCGCAACGCCCTCCGCGGGGATGCCAACCGTAGTGAGTACCATCGCCAGGATAACAATACCGATGCCCGGTGTACCCGGTGATCCCACCGCCGCACCGACTGCCATAGCGACAACGAGCAGCATGCCGCCCAATCCGATATCGATGCCGTATACCTGGGCAAGAAACATGGCCGCGACGCCCTGATACAGCGCTGTCCCGGTCATGTTGATCGTGGCACCCAGTGGAATAACAAACTGGGCAATAGAGGGCCTCACCTGAAGGGATTCCTCGGCGGTTTTGATCGACAGAGGCATCACCGCGGCGGAGCTCGAGGTCGAAAACGCGAGCAGTAACAGTTCGCGGGATGCCCTCAGGAAAGCGACGGGACGCTGCCGTCCAAAGAGCGCAAGCAGCACCAGATACACTGCGAGCATCAGCAGAAGCCCCGTAATGACGGTAATGACGTAAAACGCCATGCTCGCGAGGGCGGAAAAACCAATCTGGCTTGTCAGCCTGGCCATAAGCCCGAAAACCGCCAACGGCGCCAGACGCATTGCCCAGCGAACCACCGTCATACAGACCTGTTGCAGCGACTCGAGCAGGTCCAACAATGGGCGTGACTGCACCGGCGGCATGGAGACCAGCGCCACCCCCATGACCACGGAAAAGAGCACGACTTGGAGCATCTCTCCCTGTGCCATGGAGCTGAGCGGATTTCCCGGCAACAAACCAACCAATGCCTGCGGTAAATCTGCAACGCCCGGAACCGCAGTGACCGGCACGTCCGGGGCTCCACTGTCGGCTTTAGCGACGGTCCCTGCCAGACTACGACCGGGTCCAAGAATGGCGGCCAATGCGAGGCCAATGGACGCTGCAACGGCAGTCGTTACGACAAAGAATCCGGTCACCCAGAGCCCCAGGCGACGCAACTGCTCGAGGTTTTCGCTGGCAGCCAATCCACGGATGACGGACGCAAAAACCAGAGGCACCACAATCATCTGGATCACCGCCAGAAACAGATGACCGGGTAGTGCGAGCCAGTTGCCAACCACCAGTCCGGTGCTCACAGACACGAATCCGGCCCCCGGGCCTAGCAATATGCCGACCAGAAGGCCCGCAAACATACCCAACAACACCTTCAGCCAAAGGCGCCCTTCGACCAGTGAAACCAGATGCGAATTCAGGTACTTGAGGGAGCGGGGGTTGAGATATTCGAGATAACCCAATGGCTGACGAGAGAACGACATATTGACCACCCGATGACTGGTGCTGGCAAAAGGATTTACTGAGCGGTCTTCAGTGGGGGGCGCTGGTCGCTCTAAACTCGGCTACCGCCTTGAGCAGCTGGCGTATGGTGATCTGCCCGATAAGCTTGCCATTTTCCACCACCGGCCGGCGCCGTTTGTTCTGGCGCAGCATATCTTCGGCAACATCGACAATGTCTTCTCCCGGATGCGCAATCACCAGATTTTCCGCGGTCATGTAGTCGCTAACCGGCCCAAAATTATGTTCGTTGTAAATCGCGGCCAGTACCGCGCGCAGGCAATCCATCTCGGAGAGTACCCCCACGAGACTGCCGTCCCCCTCTATCACGCACAGACCGGAGATCTTATTTTCACTGATCTTTTTCATCGCCTCGAAAACGTTGTCCGTCGGCTTAACGGTCACCGGATTTTTCAACATGTAATCGCGGAGGTTCACAGACTTCAGCATAATTATTCTCCCGACGCCGGCGGCGCCTGCTGCTAAAACATCCCTCGAATGTACTCCATCAGGGCCTGCGGCACGATGCCAAGGCCCAGTATAGCCACAGTCAATAACAGCGCGACGGCGCGCATGCCCCCATCCATGGTCCAGGTAAGTTCGTGCTCCGCGGGCTTCTGGCTCATCTGGAAAATCACCCGCAGGTAATAATAGATACCAATCGCGCTGCCGAGTACAAGCGCTGCCAACAACACCCAGTGCGACCCCGAGACCGCTGCCGCAAACAGGTAAAACTTGCCGATAAAACCTGCAGTGAGTGGAATGCCCGCCAGGGACAGCAGCGCTACCAGCATCAATATGGCGAGCATCGGATCGCGCCAGAACAGACCGGACAGATCTTGGACCTCAGCGTGGTCCTGACCCTCCCCGCCCGGATTGACCAACGCCAAAAGACCGAAGGCGGCGATGGTTGTCGGCACGTAGGCGACCAGGTAGAAAACCGCCGCCTCGCCGGCGAGCGCCCGGTTTACCGGATCAGCGGCCACAGTAAAGATAATCAGTGCATAACCGATATGAGCAATCGATGAGTAGGCGAGCATGCGCTTCACATTGCGCTGCAGCAGTGCCAGTAAATTACCCACCAGCATGCTCAACACGGCGAGCACGCCCAGCACCTCAACCACGCCTGGCAGATCGAATAATTGCGCGTCGAACAGGAAGCGAATCAGTGCGACGAACGGCGCTGCCTTGGCCACAGTGGCCAGGAAAGCGGTTACCGGAGCCGGGGAGCCCTCATAAACATCGGGCGTCCACAGGTGGAACGGCGCCGCAGACAACTTAAAGCACACTCCCGTTATCACGAGCACCGTGGCGATGGCCGTTACCGCACTGCCCAATGTTGCGCTCTGCAAACCCGCACCGATCTCAGGAAACGCCAGGCTGCCGGTCGCCGCATAGAGCAGCGCAAAACCAAACAATAAGGTGGCCGACGCACCGCCCGAAAGGACCAGATACTTGGTCGCCGCCTCTGCCGCCGGCGCCACACGGGACGGGTAGGCGATCAACGCATAAAGGGCAACAGACATCAGCTCGAGCCCTAACAGCAGTGACGCCACATGGCTGGCATAGGCCAGCACCACAGCGCCCAGGGTCGCCAGCAACAGTAGAAGATAGTACTCATCGCCCTGGTCGCTGAGACCCGGCAGATAATCTCGGGACAGCATGACGCACAGGGCCGCGGAGGCGCAGAACAGCGCGGCGAACAGGCGCGCCATATCATCTGCCTGGAGCAGCGGTGTGACCGCCTGCCCAATGCCCGGCTCCGGGCTTCCGATCCAGACGGAAGACGCCAATGCCGCTATCAGTACCAGCAACGTCGAGAAGCGTGTCAGCTCGGGCGAACGCCGCGCCGCGACCTGCAGCATGACCGCCGTTGCGCCCACACCGAGCACGATTACCGGCATGATCAGACTGAAGTCAGCAGACGGCGTCATGGGGCGACTCCGGCGACAAGGGTATTTGCCGGCAGCAGGTTGGACACGCTCTGCACCGCGGGTGCCGCCAGGTCGAGTATCGGCTGCGGGTAAAGACCCATCCACAGCAGCGCCACCATCATGACGGCCATAGTGGTCATTTCGCGGACACCGAAATCAGCCATCTGCCGATCGTCGTCGGGCTGCCCCTGGAAGGCGCTTTGCATCAACCACAGGGCATAGATCGCCGCGGTCACCATGCCCACGGCGGCCGCCGCTGTCATCCACGGTGCTACGGCAAAGAGACCGAGCAGCACCAGAAATTCGGCCACAAAATTGCCGAGTCCAGGCAGGCCCAGCGAGGCGAGCACAAAAAACATCGCGCAGGCGCCCATGCGCGGTGCCTGCTGCCAGAGCCCACCCATCTTGCGCATATCACGCGTGTGCAAACGGTGCTGCAATGCACCGGCCATCATGAACAGCGCCGCGGTGCTGACCCCGTGGGTCACCATCTGCATTACCGCGCCCTGCAGTGCCAGCTCGTTGAAGGCGTAAACGCCCAGCAGTATGAAGCCCATGTGGCTAACGCTCGAATAGGCCACGAGACGCTTGAAATCGGTCTGCGCAAAAGCCAGTAACGCGCCATAAATGATACCGGCAACCCCGAGCAGCATGGCCACCGGCGCCAGGGTCTGCGACGCCTCGGGAAACAGCGGCACGGTGAACCGAAGCAGCCCGTAGGCACCGGTTTTCAAAAGAATACCCGCCAGCAACACGCTGCCCGCGGTCGGTGCCTGGGTGTGTGCATCGGGCAGCCAGGTGTGAAAAGGAAAGCCCGGCAGCTTGACCGTAAAGGCCAGGAAAAATCCGAGCATCAGCCAGAACGCGAGCTCCGGAGGCAGATCGAGCCCCAGCAGATCGCCGTAGCTGAAGCTGAGCTTGCCGGTCAGCGCCGCGCCTTGCCACGCCAGGACCACAATGGCCAGCAGCATCAGCAGACCCGATACCTGCGTAAAAATGAAGAACTTCATGGCCGCGTAACCGCGGTTTTCGTGGCCCCAGATCGCGATCAGGAGGTACATGGGTACCAGCATCACTTCCCAGAAGAGGAAAAACAGGATCAGATCCATGGCCAGAAACACACCGGCAACGCCGGCGAGTGTCCACAGCAGATTGGCCTGGAAAAAACCGTGGCGCTCCTCGACCTCCGACCAGGACGCCGCGACGGCAATCAAACCCAGTACGAAAGTGAGCACCAGCAGGAGCAGGCTAAATCCATCGAGAGCCAGCTCAAAGGAAATTCCGAAGCGCGGTATCCAGTCGGTCTGGGAGTACAGCAGCCACTGACTGCTTGCCGGATCAGCCAAGGCTGACAGCCCACTGGAGGTAAGCACCAGCAGAACCAACAGGCAGGTCAGCAACGATATCCAGCGCGGCAGGTCAGGATTGACCCGCTCGGCCAGCCAGGCGGCCACACCGCCGAGTAACGGCAGGAAGATCAGCAGTGAAAGGCTCATGGTGCCGACCTCAGAACAATCGCAACCACCGCGATCAGACCGATAACAAAGGTGGTGGCATACCAGCGAAGTTCACCGGTCTGTAGCGCCGCCAGTCCTCGGTGACAAAGCCGGTTCAGGGAAACCACGCCGTTATAGAAGTGATCGATCGGCTCTCCCTGGCACCAGCGGGCCAGCGTCCTGTAGGGAGTCACCAGCAGTAAGTTATACAGCGCGTCGACCCGCCAGCCGGCAAAGAGGAAACCCTCGACCGGAGAATCGCCGCCTGCCTCAGCCGGTGACGAACTCGGACGCCGGACGATGTAGGCGTAATAGGCATAGGCCACGCCCAATAGTGGAACACCAATGCTGATCCACTCGATCAGGTGGGGCACTTGCGGGTGCCCTGCGTCTGGCAGCACACCGTCAAGAGGCTGGCTAATCAGCCCACCCAACAGAGACAGCGCGCACAGGATTAATAGCGGGATGGCCATGGGCAGACCGGGCTTTCGATCAGGCTCGGTTTGCGCCTCGCCAAAAAATGCCACAAACAAGAGGCGGAAACTGTAAATACTCGTGAGCAGTGCGCCGAGGAGGCCGCCCGCCCAGAGCCAGGGGCCGATTCCGGGCGCCGTAAACGCCGACAGGAGAATGCCATCCTTACTGTAGAAACCGGCAGTAAAGGGCAGCGCGGCAAGCGCGGCACTGCCGATGAGAAAACTGAGAAACACCACCGGCAGCCGCGTGCGCAGGCCACCCATGCGGAAAATATTGAGTTCATGATGAAGGCAGTGGCTGACGGCACCGGCGCCGAGGAACAACAATGCCTTGAAGAAGGCATGTGTCATCAGGTGGAAAATACCAAAGCTGAAGGCACCCACACCCAGGGCCAGAAACATATAGCCGATCTGGCTGATGGTCGAGTAGGCCAGAATGCGCTTTATATCCTGCTGCACCAATGCCGCAGACGCCGCCAGCAGCAGCGTGGCCAGACCGACCCAGGCCACTGCAGTCAACGTCGCCGGAGCCAGTAGGAATAGGCCGTGAAGCCGTGCCACCAGATAGACTCCTGCGGTCACCATGGTCGCCGCGTGAATCAGCGCCGATACAGGTGTGGGACCGGCCATGGCATCGGGTAGCCAGGTGTGCAGCGGCAGCTGCGCCGACTTACCCACCGCGCCACCGAGTAGCAGCGCCGTAGCCAGTACCGGCACTGTGCCGCCCACCTCCCAGTTGAGATTCGCCGCTAGCAGCAGCGGCTGGATATCCAGGGTCCCGAGGTCGGTAAAGAGTACGAACAGACCGAGGGCCATGAGGGCATCGCCGACGCGTGTGACCACGAAGGCCTTGCGTGCGGCCGCGCCATTGGCAGGATTCTTGTACCAGAACCCGACCAGCAGGTAAGAGCACATGCCCACTCCTTCCCAACCGAGGAAGAGCAGCAGCAGGTTATCGGCCATCACCAGCAGGAGCATCGAACCAACGAACAGGTTCATGTACGCAAAGTAGCGGCTGAAGCTTTCGTCCTCCCACATAAACTCCACGGAGTACACGTGAATGAGAAAGCCCACACCGGTGATCACCGACATCATCACTACGGTGAGTCCGTCTATGTGGAAGGCAATGGCGGCGCTGAAATCCGCCACCGACATCCAGGTCCATAGGGTCGCGGTAACCACGGTAGGGGTATCGAGATAAGCCAGCAGCTGACCCGCGACCAGCACCGCGGAGAGACCGACCGAGCCCGCCCCCAGCACCGCGCCCAGGGAACGGGGAATCTGCCGGCCGAAGAGAATCAGCAGCGTCGCAGACAGCATTGGGAGTCCCGGGATGGCGGCCAGTGCCAGATTCATTCCTGTAACCTCGTCACCGCGTCCATGTCCAGGGTGCGGTAGCGGCGCTGGATCTGCAGTACCAGACCAAGCCCCACTGCCACTTCTGCGGCTGCCACCGTGAGCACCAGCAGAAACATGACCTGGCCATCCGCCTCCTGCCAGCGTGCACCGGCAGCAATAAACGCCAGCGCCGCCGAGTTCAGCATGACTTCCAGTGACATGAGCATGAACAGCAGATTACGCCGCAGCATGAGACCGCCGAGGCCGCAGGCGAACAGGATGCCGGCAACCAGCAACACGTGCTCAAGGGGTATCAGCAGGCCGTCCATCAGATGTCTCCCGGGCGGTCAATAAAGCGCCGGGCCACATGATAAGCACCGACCAGTGCCGCCATCAGCAGCATGGACGCCAATTCCACGGCGAGCACGTAGGGGCCGTACAGTGAGATACCGACCTCCTTCGGAGATACGCTGTGGCCGGAGGTGGTCACGCCGGACTCGCCGAATACAAGCAACATCTCCACCAACAGCACCGTGGTCAGTAGCCCCGGCACAATCCACAGACGAGCATCGAGCCAGCCGCGCTCCTGTTCCTCTCCGGCGTCACCGAGGTTCAGCATCATGATCACGAATACGAACAGCACCATAATCGCACCGGCATAGATCAGCACTTCCAGTGCCGCTGCAAAAGGCGCACCGAGCATGAAGAACATCACCGCAACGGCGAGCAAAGAAAGTATCAGGTAAATCAACGCATGGGCGGCGTTGGCGCGGGTCAGCGCCACCACCGTCGCAAACACGGCAAGGGCTGCTGTCAGATAAAAGAGCAGCACGGTCATGGCATCAGACTCTTCACATCGATGGGCGGCGCCTCGTTCTTCGCCTCGCCCTTATCCTTGCCGGCGATGGCCATGCCGGCCACACGGTAGTAGTTGTAATCGTGGTACTTACCGGTACCGGCGATCTGAAGATGCTCCTTCTCGTACACCATGCTCTGGCGGTCGTACTCACACATCTCAAAATCCGGCGTGAGCTGGATGGCGTTGGTAGGGCAAGCCTCCTCGCACATACCGCACATAATGCAACGGGAAAAATTGATGCGGAAAAATTCCGGGTACCAGCGACCATCCTCCTTGGTGGCCTGTTGAAGGGCAATGCAGTCCACAGGGCACGCCACCGCGCATAGATTGCAGGCGACGCAGCGCTCTTCGCCGTCCGGGTCGCAGGTCAGCACAATCCTGCCGCGATAGCGCGGTGCCAGGTACGGCTTCTCTTCGGGGTACTGCACGGTTTCCGAACGCGTAAACGTGTGCTGCAGGATGGTCCACATCGTCACGAGCTGGCTGCGAATCGCTTCCCACATCTGCTAGCTCTCCATAACCAGTAAAAACGCGCCCGTGAACAGCAAATTGATCAGCGTCAGCGGTAGCATGTATTTCCAGCCCAGGCCCATAAGCTGGTCGTAGCGCGGCCGTGGTATCGCGGCACGCAGGAGTACAAAGAAACAGATCAGCACAAACACCTTGATGCAGAACCAGACGATGGGAGGCAGCAACGGCCCCATCCAACCACCGAAGAACAGCACGGTCATCATGCAGCAGATCAGAATAAGCCCGACGTATTCTCCGAGCATGAACATGGCGAATTTCATACCGCCGTATTCGGTGTGGAAGCCGGCCGTCAGCTCGTGCTCGGCCTCCGGCAGATCAAAGGGCAGCCGGTGACTTTCGGCGATACCGGCGATGGTAAAGGTCACCAGGCCGAGGAACTGGGGAATGCAGTACCACAGCCCTTCCTGGGCCAGAACGATGTCACGCAGACTGAAACTGCCCGCGAGCATGACCACACCCATGAGCGACAAACCCATGAAGACCTCGTAACTGACCATTTGTGCGGCGCTGCGCAAACCACCGAGCAGCGCATATTTGTTGTTCGAGGCCAGCCCGCCAAGAAGCACGCTATAGACCGCCAGTGACGACATTCCCAGAAAGAACAGCAAGCCGATATTGAGGTCGATCACCTGTAGCTCAGGGCCGAAGGGGATAACCGCGAATCCGAGCATCATTACAATCACGATGACTGTCGGTGCCAGTATGAACACGAAGCGGTCGGCAAAAGGTGGCACCCAGTCATCCTTGGTGAGCAGCTTCAGCATATCCGCGAGTACCTGAAAGATTCCGAATGGCCCGAGGCGATTCGGCCCGTAGCGATCCTGCCAGATACCCAGTAGGCGACGCTCAAACCAGGTGAGCACCGCGGCACCGCCGACCGCAGCACCGATAATCAGGAGGCCAAATAATGTGGTCGACAGCTCGGTCATGACAAGCTGCCCTCCTGGCCATCGCGAGCAATCAGGTCGGCATCCCGGCGTTTCCAGTCGGGTGCCATGCTTAAAGACACACCACTGCGGGGCACCAGGCCAATGCACCCGTTAAGCCCCGGCGCGTAGGCGACACAGCCTCGCCTGAGCGATGGATCGATTCGCACTTCAAAGGCGGTGTCACTGCCACCCAACACCACGCCATCCCCGGCCTCAACACCCAGCGTCTTTGCATCTGCTACGCTGAGTTCCAGGTAGGCATCGGGCATCAGGTCACGAACCCCGGCGCTGCGCGCACTGAGCTCATCACTGCCGAAGATGGCCGGTCGGGGAATCAGTTCCAGAGTAGCGGCGTCGATAGAACTTGGCGTCGCGGCCTCGGGAACCGTTGTCGGCCCCGCGGCCTCAATAAGGCGTGCACCGGCGGTTCCGCCGCTCAGGGCACCGCCCACCTCGTCCTGAAACTTGTGCAGCGACTGGTTCGAGTTCCAACCGGGTGACCACACGAAGGGCAGCAGCGACCCTGGTTCATCGCGATTCAGGCCCTCCATGGAATAGGCGAGCGGCGATTCTTCATCCTGGGGCTGCTTCGGTTCGTGCACACTGATATTGGCGCGCATGGCAGTACGTCCGCTATAGCGATGGGGTTGGCGCGGGATACGCACACCGTGACTGCGATAGCTGCCGCCTGGGGCCGCATCGACAATCCCGGCCAGTGCCGGTACCGCCGAGGCACAGGCTGCGATGACTTCATCCACGTGATTGATGTCGACGAAGTGTTTGTGATCCGCGGCCTTGAGGCAGCACAGCAGCCAGTAGAGCGAAGAGTGGCGTTCGTCGCCCGGAACAAAAACCGGGTAGTAACGCTGGGCGCGCCCCTCCATGCTGACCACAGTCCCCTCGGACTCAATAGCAGAGGCAGCGGGTAGTACGAGATCGGCGCGGGAACAGGTGGCACTGTCCATACCGTCAAGCACGATCACAGTGGTAACCGCGTCGAGCAATCGGTCAATCTCCTCACCCGTACCGCGGCGATAGAGATCATTCTCGAGCACGATGAGGGTTTCGATCTCACCCGCTTCCGCGCGCGCCGTCAGCGTCGCCAGATCCGGCGCATCATCACCGCAGAGCAGCGCCTGACCCAGACTGTTGGCCTCGGGTACGACCAGCGACAACATAGGCGCACGGGTACCGTCGGCTTCTCGCGAAACCAGCGCCCCGGCGACAGCTGCGGCGCCATCGAGCAGCGCTTCCTCGCACAGGGAGGTGCCGGCAATGATAAGCGGGCGACGTGCGTCTCTCAACATCTGCGCCACCGCCGCCGCTTCAGGATTACCCGCGGAATCGCCACCGGAAAGCGCGGCTGCAACCGCAAAAGCAAACTCGGCGATCTCACCTGGAGCGAGGTGCAGGGTGCGCTCGGCGACATCGTCCAGCCGCGTACTGCCCGGGGTCACACTGACCAAAGGACTGCGTTGCTCCTGGGCGAGGTTACGGATTGCAGCGTCCTGCCAGGGCTGCAATTTCATATCAGCGGCCAGTTCGTAGGCGCGGTTGCGCACGCTCTGGCGCAGCGCAAGCGCGACGCGCGGAGCGGTGTGCGTGACGTCATCGCCAAGTACCAGTATTGCATCGGCACTTTCTATATCTGCGAGGCTAGGTACCCGTGCCGGTGTAGACCGCATAAGCGCCGTAGCGCGCTGCAGCGATGGCTGCTCCTGCTCCGAGACCCCGGGCGCGAAGCTATCACTACCCACGAGGCTACGCAGCAGGAAGTTGGCTTCCACCGAAGCGCGCGGCGATCCTATTCCAGCGACGCGACGACCGACGGTGAGCCGCTCGAATTCGGCGAGGGCATCGTGGTGGTTCAGCGCTGTAAACCGCCCCTCCGCGCCGCGCATTCCCGGATAAGGCAGCCGCGTATCGCTATTGACGTAACCTGAACCATAGCGCCCGCGATCGCAGAGGAAATAACCATTCACTTCGGCGTTGAAGCGATTGTGCACGCGTTTGACCTTGCCGTAGCGCTCTCCGGGCACGGTGTTGCAGCCCACAGCGCAGCCCACGCACACCGACGGCGCCGACTGCAGGTCCCACTTTCGTGTGTACTGGCCGACCAGGGTTTTATCCGTGAATACCCCGGTGGGGCATACCTCGACGAGATTGCCCGCGAACTCGCTCTGAAGCGTACCCTCGTCGTGGCGGCCAAAGAAAACGTGGTCGTGACTGGCCATAGCCGCAAGGTCTGTGCCGCCGGCGTAATCGCGGTAGTACCGTGTGCAGCGATAGCAGGTAATGCAGCGGTTCATCTCATGGTGCACGAGAGGACCGAGGTACTGGTTGCGATGGGTCTTTTTAAGTCCACGGTAGCGGCGGTCGCGATGCCCCACCATAACCGTCATATCCTGCAGGTGGCATTCGCCACCCTCGGCGCAGACGGCGCAGTCATGGGGGTGGTTAAGCATCAGCGATTCAATCACTGCTTGGCGAAACCCACTGGCCTTGTCGCCAGTGAGGGAAAAAATCGCACCCTCGGTCACCGGTGTCATACAGCCCATGACAATCCGTCCGCGGGTATCTTCTTCATTCTGGTACTGCACCACAGCACACTGGCGGCAGGCGCCGACCGAACCCATGGCGGGGTGCCAGCAAAAATACGGCAGGTCCAACCCCGCGGAAAGACAGGATTCGAGAAGGTTGGCACCCTCGGGGACCTCGTACTCCTGATTGTCGATGCGGATCTTCGGCATTAGCTGACGGCACCTCCGCTGGCACTGCGTTCATAGGGGCAGCACCCCTCGTTGATATGGGCTTCAAAATCCTCACGGAAGTATTTCAGTGCGCTCTGCACGGGCTCCATGGCACCGGGCGCCAGCGCGCAATGGGTATTGCCTATCGCGCCGATGTAATCGATCTGATAGGCCAGTGTTTCCAGATCTTCGGGCCGGCCGTCGCCGTTCTCCAGCGATTCGAGCACCTGGGCACTCCAGGGCAGGCCGTCCCGGCATGGGGTACAGAAACCGCAGGATTCCCGGGCGAAGAAGCTGGTCAGATTGTGAATAAAGCCGATGGGGCAGGTTTTATCGTCGAGGACGATCATGGTGCCGGTACCCATGCGGCTGCCGGCCTTGCCAATGGTTCCGTAATCCATGGCGAGATCAAGATGCTCGGGTGTCAGGAAGTCCGTTGAACCGCCACCGGGAAGAAAGCCTCGCAGTGAGTAGCCGTCTTCCATTCCCCCCGCATGATCCTCGATGATTTCACGGATGCTGGTACCGATGGGCAACTCCCAGCAGCCGGGATTTTTTACGCGACCGCTGACCCCGTATAGCTTGGTACCCGCATCCTCGCCCTTGCCCAGGGCCTGGAACCAATCGGCGCCGAATTCGAGGATATGGTGAATGTTGCACAGGGTTTCCACATTGTTGACGATAGTGGGACGCCCCCATAGACCACTGACCTGGGGGAACGGCGGCTTGGCACGAGGGTTTGCACGCTTGCCTTCGAGGGAACTGATCAGCGCGGTCTCTTCACCACAGATATAGCGGCCGGCACTCACGTGTACGTGCATCTCCAGGCTGAAACCACTGCCGAGAATGTTGTCTCCCAGGTAGCCCTTTTCGTGACACGCCGTGATCGCCTCGCGGAGCAGGCCGATGGCCTTGTGGTACTCGGCACGAATAAAGATGTACGCAATGTCGGCCTGCAGGGTATAGGCGGAAAGAATCATGCCCTCAATCAGCTGATGCGGATCGCACTCCATCAGCAGCCGGTCCTTGAAAGTCCCGGGTTCCATTTCATCGGCATTGCAGATCAGGTACTTATGTCCGGGCGTGGCGTTGTCCATTGGTACAAAGCTCCACTTCATACCCGTGGGAAAGCCCGCGCCACCGCGGCCGCGCAGATTGGAGTCCTTGATAATCTCCAGACACTCGGCAGGCGTGCGCTGCCCAATGTTTGTCTTCAGGCTGTTGTAACCGCCATTCGCCTCGTAGGCCGCCATATCCGTGGGCCGTCGATCGGGTCGAACGTTGCGGGTGAGTGGATGCGTCGGTGCGTCAGTCACGGTTCGGCTCCCCTGAAAGCGCCTTTTCAATCTCTGCCGGGTCAAGATCCTGATGAAGGTCATCCCCCACCATCATCACCGGCGCCCGGTCGCAGGCACCAAGACAGGTCACGGGCAGTAGCGTAAACGCATTGTCGGCGGTGGTTTCGCCGAGGCCGATACCGAGGTTCTCGGTGATCGCCGCCTGGACCTTGTCACAGCCCTTGATCCAGCAGGTCACCGAATTGCACAGCAGAATGACCCGATCACCCACCGGCTGGCGGAAGATCAGATTGTAAAAAGTGGCGACGCCGTCCAGCTCTTCGGCCGACATTTCCAGGTGTCGCGCGATGGCCCGCAGGCTCTCATCGGATACCCAACCCCGGTGCGCCTGTACAATTTTCAGGGCGTCAATGGCGACCGCCGAGCGATAGGGCACGTGAGCGATCTCCGCGTCGATGGCCGCGATTTCGCTATCGCTCAATGCTGGAATCAGCTCAGTCATGCGCAATGCCACCTCATATCCTCACCTCAGCGATCCACATCGGCCATGACGAAATCGATACTGGCGATAATCGCAATCAAGTCCGGAATCAGGAGACCGCGGGAGATCAGCGGCAGCTGCTGCAGCGCCGGGAAGGACGGGGTACGAATACGGGTTCGGTAAGAACTGGTGCCGCCATCGCTGACCAGATGGTAGCTATTGAAACCCTTGGTGGCCTCGATGGGTACGCAGGCCTCTCCCGGAGGAATGGCGGGACCCCAACTGACGTTAAGAAAATGATGAATCAGCGTCTCGATATCACCCAGTGTGCGTTCCTTTGGTGGTGGCGTGGTGTGGCGATGGTCGCTCTTGTAGGGACCTTCGGGCATGTTATCGAGGCACTGGCGGATGATGCGCAGGCTCTGGCGAATTTCCTCTACCCGCACAACAGCACGGTCGTAGCTGTCACCGCGGTGGCCCAGGGGCACCTCGAAGTCGAAATCCTCGTAGCCGGCATAGGGCCGATCCCGACGAAGATCGAAATCGACACCGGCTGCGCGCAGCGAGGCGCCGGTTATACCCCACTCCACCGCTTCTTCGCCGCTGTAGGCGCCAATGCCCACGGTACGATCCTTGACGATGGAATTGTCCATGGCCATCTTCTGATAGTGGTCGAGTCGCGCGGGCATGCTGTCGATGAAGTCGCGCACCAGGGTATCCCAGCCTTTCGGCAGGTCCTGCGCGACGCCGCCAATGCGGAACCATGCCGGATGCATGCGACCGCCGGTGATAGCTTCAACAATACCGAACAGCCGCTCACGATCGGCGAACATATAGAACACCGGCGACATCTGTCCCACGTCCTGCACGAAAGTGCCATAGAACACGAGATGGCTGGAAATACGGAACAGCTCCGCGAGCATAATGCGAATAACCTTCACCCGCGGTGGCACCTCAATGCCCGCGAGTTTCTCCACTGACAGCACATAAGCGAGGTTATTCATCACTCCACCGAGGTAATCGATGCGGTCGGTGTACGGAATAAACGTGTGCCAGCTCTGGCGCTCGCCCATCTTCTCGGCGCCGCGATGGTGGTAGCCGATATCCGGTACCGCGTCGACGATCACTTCCCCGTCGAGCTGCAGCGCAATACGAAAAACGCCGTGCACCGAAGGGTGATTCGGGCCCAGATTGAGGAACATGAATTCGCTGTCGTCGGACGCGCGATCCATGCCCCACTCTTCGGGGCGAAAGCGCAGCGCCTCCTGCTCAACCACCTGCTTGTCCTCGTCGAGGCTGAAGGGTTCCATCTCTGTGGCGCGGGCCGGATGATCCTTGCGCAGCGCAAAGCCTTCCCAGGTCGGTGGCAAAATAATTCGTCGCAGGTTCGGGTGGCCGGAGAACTCGATCCCGAACATGTCCCAGGCCTCGCGCTCGTACCAATTCGCAGCCGGCCACACGGGCGTGGCGCTGGGCACTACCGCATCGGCCTCGCTCACCGACGCCTTGACGCGAAATTCCTCGCGCCGTTCCACGGAGAAAAGATGGTAGACAACGGTGAAGTCCTGCGCGGGTAAAGGCTTGTTTTGTCGTAACCGTTCGTCGATACCAAAAACGTCGAGGAGCATGGGAAAGCCAGGTCGCAGATGACGCAGCACATCAAGCAGGCGTTCACGGGGAACCCAGACAGTGGGAGTCCCGTCCGCCGTGATCTGCTGTGCCATACCAGCATCGGGAAGCGTAGCCAGAAGTTCTTCCAGCGCACCCGAATCTGCTGTTACGACCGCATTTACCATGCGCTCTCCTGCGGGCTGGTCAGGCCTCATTAGTTATCGTATGACCCACCGGTGAAGCCGTGCCCCTGAGAGCATCGCCCTGCAACCGATATCGCTTATGTCTCGTCCGGGCTTCGCAGTATCGTCTGCTGACTGCGCTCCTCCATTAGACGATCGCGCTGCACGGGCATCTCTGGCTTCACCACCTGCTGATCGCCAGCAACCCAGGACAAGGGCCTGCGCTCCTTGCCAATTGCGTCCTGTAACATCATCAACCCCTGCATCAGTGCCTCTGGCCGCGGTGGGCAACCCGGTACATACACATCGACCGGAATAAACTTGTCCACGCCCTGGACCACGCTGTAGATGTCGTACATGCCTCCGGAATTGGCACAGGAGCCCATACTGATGATCCACCGGGGCTCCAGCAGCTGGTCGTAGAGGTGCTGTACCACAGGCGCCATCTTGCGAAATACGGTCCCCGATATCACCATGAGGTCGGCCTGTCGCGGCGTGGCACGGATGACCTCAGAACCAAAGCGTGCGATGTCGTGGCGGCTGGTAAACGACGTCGCCATTTCCACGTAGCAGCAGGACAAGCCGAAATTAAAAGGCCACAGGGAATGTGCACGACCCCAGGCGATGAGATCTTCAAGGCGTGCGAACATGACGTTGCGACGGATCTGCTCCGCCATATCCACCGACGCCGTGCCGGGTGACGTGGCGATGGTGTCTTCGGGGCGGGTCAGATTCCACTCCATTACATGGCTTCCCTCAGGTCTGGCGCGGGCCGCTCGTGAGGTTTTGCCGGTGCGCGCTTTTTATTACCCCAGTTCAGTGCGCCCGTACTGAGCTCGTAAATCAGGGCCACTACAAGAATAAGAATAAACAGTGATACAGCAACAAACCCAAACCAGCCGAGCTCAAAGAAGGCGACTGCCCAGGCGAGAATGAATACGGTCTCCAGATCGAAGATGACGAACAGAATGGCCACGAGGTAGAACTCCACGGACATCTGCACCTGCGACGTACCGACAGGGACAACCCCGGATTCAAAAGGCATGTTCGTCGCGTCATTGGCACGGCGCTGACCGAGGATCCAGGAAAGCAGCAGCATGGTAGCAACGAGGACCAACACCCCAAAGGCATAGACGACAAACGGCCAGTAGCCGACGGTGTCCGTCATTTATAGGGACCCAGCAAGGGCGAGCCCAACGCAGCCGAAATAAGACATGCTGTTGTTATTAACATTTTGCACACTGTCCTTAGCCATTCGGGTTCTGGCACTGCCTTTCGCGTGTTGCGCAGGAACGAGCAACGTCGTTCGCTAATCAATGACCCTACCGACGGCACAATCGAATCTAGACGGGTTTGTAAACAAACGCAAGCAAGCCGCTCAAAAGCAGGGTCGAATGGCGCGCGGGTTGATTACTCCAGCAACAAATACGGTGGCACGAAGTCCCCGGAGGCAGAAAAAGATCGCAAGATCAACCCGGCCCCAAGCGATACCGCCTCCGTCATCGGCGGCCTAATCGGGCAAACGTTAATATGCAGTGGTGTCTACATATCTACGTGCCAGTGTAGGGTAGAGACTATCGATTTCCTGTTGGAATCATCGCTTAGGCCCTCAGAGAAGTGGGAAACACCGGTCAGTTCCTGCTAGGCTCTCGGCACCTGAATGTCGAAGTCAAGTGTGTTGATCTACTGCTGAACCCGACACTGGACATTAGTGGTCCGGCACTCGGTGATCGATCCACCTGTTAAATGATGTACTGATCTTTACTGCCCCAGGAAACGTGTGGGGTTTCTTTTGATGATGAGGATGAAAAAATGAAAATATTCCAATCGTTGGTGACTGCTGCTCTCTTGTGTTTGATGGCCAGCACCACTTCTGCACAGGAATCCATGATCGATTACGTTATAAAATCCTGCGAAACCGATCTTGAAACCTATTGCAGCCAGGTAACGCCTGGGCAGGGTCGTCTCATGTATTGTGTGGCCGCCCATGAGGACAAGATTTCAGGCCAGTGCGGTTACGCGCTCTACCAGGCGGCGACACTGCTCGAGCAATTGTCTATGGCAATCACCTATCTTGCTGAGAGCTGCGGTAGCGAAATCGAGACGCTTTGCGGCGACGTGGCACTGGGCGAAGGGCGCGTGTTGACTTGTCTCGATACCAACCAGGCTGAGCTTGGCGAAACCTGCAGCGCGGCACTGACCAACACCGTGGCGCAGTAATCAAGGGAAACCAAGCTCCTGGCCGCGGTGTTCTTCACCGCGACCGAGGGCCTTCAACATTATGCGGATAATGGCGTCTCGATCCCGTAGACGTGTATCTGCAGGATGTTTTACCAGCGTCGACAACATCGCCCTTGGCATAAAATTCCGCTAGCTCGGGCGACACAAAGGCCTATTTCACAACGGCCATCGCTTTCAGATGCGCGAGCAACCCTTCCGAGGCCTCCTCGATAAGATCGAACACCTGCTCAAACCCCGCGTCTCCCCCGTAATAGGGGTCGGGCACATCCACAGGCGCGCTCGAAACCGCGTACGATAAAAACCGCTCGAGCTCTCCGGTAAAGCCCGCTGGGCGGAGCGCGACAAGGCTGTCGTAGTTGTCCGAGTCCATCGCCAGCACCAAATCGAAAGCCATGAAGTCACCCCTCGATATCTGTCGAGCGCGCAGGGATGACAAGTCAATACCTCGCTTACTTGCGGCCTCGATAGTACGGGAGTCAGGCGGCTTGCCCACATGCCACCCCGCCGTACCCGCCGAGTCGATACGCAGCTGGTCGGCAACGCCCTCGCGTTCGCACAGCACCCGAAATACGCCCTCTGCTGTTGGCGATCGACAGATGTTGCCAAGACAAACAAAGAGAACGCCTATTTGATCGTGCGAATCAGTATCCATGGGTTAATTTCCTGAATCTTCATTAGAACTATAAGACACCCCTGACACGCGGAATAGCCTCCGATTCGCCCGCCTGCCAACGGCAGCTAGTCCTGAAAGCGACCGTTCGCGCCAACCCACGAACTTGTGCTTCTATTCACCCTACTGTCAGTAATCGAACCACGACAACAGCTGTTGCGGGAGTGCCATTGTGACGACCACGCCACCCATCAAGCTGGGCCTGTTTATGCCCAATTGCAGTTTCAGCATGTCTATGAGCACCTACAAGCCCCATCCCGAGGAGTGGGAGTTTGAGTACAACGTACGCATTGCCCAGCTGGCGGAGGCCGAGGGATTTGACTTCCTGTTTCCGTCAGCGCGTTGGCGCGGCATGGGCGGCGAGACCAATTATCAGGGCACCAACTTCGAGACGTTCACCTGGGCCGCCAGTATGCTGCAGCGTACCCAACGGATCGGCGTTTATTCCACCGTACATGTGCCGGTATACCACCCCTTTCTGGTCGCCAAGATGGGTGCCGGACTCGATTATATGAGCGGCGGCCGGTGGGGCCTGAATGTGGTCAGCGGGTGGAACCAGACCGAGTTCAAGATGATGGGGCTAGATATCGCAGACCACGCCCGGCGCTACGAACGCACCACCGACTACATTAAGGTCATCAAGGGCCTCTGGACGTGCGAGCCGGGAACCTTCGATTTCGAGTCCGAGTGGTACCAGATCCATCAGGGTTGGATCTCCCCCATGCCTCACTCCAAACCCTATCCGCCCATTATCAACGCGGGGACCTCTGAGGCAGGCAGGAATTTGGTGGCCACCGAGTGTGACTGGTCGTTTATGTGCCCGCCTTCGGTTGAAGCCAGCGGTGGCATGGTCAGCGACATCAAGCAGCGCGCGGCGAAAGTCGGGAGGCAGGTCCGCTGCGTGGCGGCGCTGTTTCTGATCATCGGTGACACCGAAGCGGCGGCTGAGGAGGAGAAGCAACGTATTCTTGAGCAGGCCGATCGCGAAGCGCTGAGTAACTGGTTAGCCGGTCTCTCGATGGACAGCAATTCCTTTGATTCACACACCCTTGATATGTTCTGTCTCAGCGGTGGATCGACGCCGCTGGTGGGTACCCCCGCCTCGATCGCCGAGGCAATTATCGAGATGAATCGCCAGGGTATGGACGGGGTTCTGCTCAGCTTTCTGGACTACTATGCGGGCACCCAAAAATTTGCACGCGAGGTGATCCCGCTACTGGAAAAAGCAGGCATCCGCTGAAAATAGCCCAGTCCTGGAGCTCAAAGCCTGTTTCCCAGATTGAGAAACCAGGGCTCTGTCGACAAACCGAATGACACCTGCACACGAATCGCTACCGGGGCTCGCACCAAGGCGCCTCACTAAAAAAGGCTGCAGACCTGTTCAGCCCGAGAAATTACCCACAGACCGCCCGTCGTCCTGCCATTCTTCACTTCGGAAAATCTTCCCGCTATGACCCGCTATAAACAGCCTCACGGCCGTTTCGAGGATCAGAAAGTGGCGTAGTAACTGGCACCGCCTCTTCAATGGTCCTCTCAGAACGCTGGCGGCGTTATTTACTCGCCCATCAAAGCGCCCTTGGCCTTTTCCATGTCGACAGCTTCACTGGCCTTTTTAACATCAACGGATTCTGCCGCCTTTTTGTAGTCGACGCCGTCGGTACTCACCGCCTCTTTGGCCTTTTCCATATCAACAGCCTCTGCGGCTTTTTCGGTATCTACGGAATCAACGAGCTTCTGCATATCCTGTGCCTGAGCGACGGACGCAGCGAAAATGCCACCAGCAACAACCATCAATAAATTTTTAACCATTTTTCAATCTCCCAATGTAAGACGGCCAACAGGGCCGAGCAGCCGTGGAGTCTCCCACAGGCCAATGAAGCGAGGCAAACCCAAAATAAGCGGGCTATCCCTGTCTCTCCGTGTGCACGGTAACTCTCAGGACACCGCTCAGGTCGTGCACCCGACAAACCAGTGATTTTTGTTCACCGATTGATAATTACCGCACAATGCCTGAAATTACGAACTCACAAAAATGAAATCGTCTTCTGCCTTTAGCCGGGACAGGAACAGCAATGGGGAATGCCGTGGATAATTATGACGCCATCATTATTGGTGCCGGTCACAACGGCCTGACGTGCGCAGGCTACCTCGCACGCTCGGGATTGAAAACGCTCGTGCTTGAACGATGCCCCCAGGTCGGCGGTGCCACCCTCACAGAAGAATTTCATCCCGGCTTTCGCAATTCGGTGTTTTCCTACCTGGTAAGCCTGCTGGATCGCTCCGTGATCAAGGATCTCGAGCTCAACCGACACGGCCTTACCTTGCTGCACCGACCCGGCGGCGCGTTATCGATTCTAGAAAACGATCATATGTACCTGCCACGGGATACCGCGCGAGCGCAGGAGGTCATCAGCCGATTCTCAAAAGCCGATGCCGAGGCCTATCCCGAGTTCGAGTCCATGCTTGGGGATATGGGCACACTGGTACGCGGTGTCGCCAAAACCATACCGCCCAACTTTGGTGGTGGGCTCTCGGATATCTGGCGTCTGCTGGAAACCGCCAATGGATTCAGAAAATTAAGTACCCAGCGACAAATCGAACTCAGCGAGTTGATGACGATGTCGATTGGCGACGTGCTCGATCGCTGGTTTGAAAGCGACCCGATCAAAGGCATGTATGGCTTTGAGGGCATTATTGGCAACTACGCCCATCCTTGGACGCCGGGCACGGCCTACGTGCTTCTGCATCATGTCTTTGGCGAGGTGGATGGCCGCACCGGTGCCTGGGCATATGCAAAGGGTGGCATGGGCGCCATCGCCGATTCGCTGGCCAACTCAGCGCAGGCCGCGGGCGTGACTATCCTGACCGACGCCGCGGTCAAAGAAGTGGTCATCAGCAACAACAAAGCCACGGGCGTAGTACTCGAAGACGGCCGGGAGTTCAGCGCCCGCGCGGTGGCCGCCAACGCTCACCCCCAGGTGTTGTTCGGCCAGCTCATCGACCCCGCTCTGGCGCCCGAACATTTTCGGACCCGCATTGAGTCATACCGCAGCGAATCCGCAACCTTCCGCATGAACGTCGCTTTGAGCGAGCTGCCCCGATTCGATTCCCTACAACACGACCAGACCGGCCTCGTCGCGATGCAGAACACCATCGATATCTGCCCTTCCCTCGATTACATCAATACGGCCTACGAGGACGCCAAACGCGGTGGCTGGGCGCGCAAGCCCGTTGTCTCGATGTGCGTACCGACCTTACTCGATGACTCTCTCGCACCAGAGGGCTGCCATGTAATGAGTCTGTTTTGTCAGCACTTCCGGCGTGAATTACCGGACGGGGAAGGTTGGGACACAGTCAAGGAAACTGTGGCCGACGGGATCATCGATACCGTCGCCGCGTATGCACCCAATTTCAAATCGGCGATTGTCGGGCGTCAGATTAATTCACCCCTCGATATCGAGCGCAAACTCAATATGGTGGGGGGCGATATTTTCCACGGCAAGCTGTCGCTGGACCAAATTTTTTCCCTGCGGCCGGTCGGTGGCTACGCGGATCACCGTATGCCCATGAAGGGGCTTTACCTGTGTGGTTCGGGCGCCCATCCCGGCGGCGGTGTTTCCGGTATTCCTGGAAAAAATGCGGCCTCGGTGATCATCAGGGATTTTCGCAAGCGGTGATCGAAAACGGGTATTGCCAACCATTGCCGCCAATCCACCGGGTCAATTGACTACTCGGCGTCACTTCCCACCGAGCATATAAATGACGGCAGCGCGCGACAGGGCGCTGTCACTGCCAGCTAGCCGCCAAAAGCCCTTCCAATCTACGTATACTGCCTGACGAAAGCCATTCGATGCACTCACTCGACACCGGAATTATGCCCACACAGTCCTATGACACACCCGCCGGCGCACGTCGCGAAAAAGCACTGATGATTGTGCTGATGGTGGCCATGGTGGGCGTGATAGGACTGCTCAGCGCGCTGGGCTGGTATGCCTGGCGCCAGTCGATCGGCGCCGAGGAGGCACGGCTCGGTGCATTGGCCGAACGATTGGGACAACGAGCAGAAACCGTGCTCACCGATGCCCGAACGCTGCTGGAAATGCTCAATAACAGCACGGTTGCTCGTTGTAGTGACAAACACATCCGGACGATGCAGGAAGAGGCCATTGCACGGCCCTATGTTCGCGCCGTGGGTTCCTGGCGTGCCGCGGAACGTCAGTGCGGGGTGGGGTTTATTCAAGGGAATGCGTTGAAGCCACCCAAGGCCAGTAAGATTTATCCCAACGGTGTCGTCGCGTGGTGGCCCGGTCCCGATACCGCCTTGGGTAATGTGGAGCTGTTTATTATGCGGCTGGGTGAGCATGATCTCGCCATCGATACCCGCTTAGTGCTCGATCAAAGGCTCTCGGGTGAGCAGCGCGCCGGGCTGTGGGTTGATGGACTGTTACTCGCCAACTCGCCACCCGATGCCGTCTTACCCGAGCCGACAACTCTCTCCCGCGGACTCAACATCGCGCCCGAAAGCAACACCATTGTTGCTCGCTTCTCACTCGATACTATTTTCCCCATGGACGTGGTCGCGGTGCAGTCCTCGGGACATTTTTTTTCGCGCTATGCAAAGACCCTGGCAGCGGCCGGCGTACTGGGTCTGCTGCTCATGGGGTTGTGGTTCCTCTTTGTGAAACACCTGTCGAAGCGGCACCTGAGTCTCACGGCAGAGCTGCGCAGCGCCATTGATCACGACGGTATCGATGCGGTTTACCAGCCTATCGTCGATCTCAACACCGGTCGCTGCGTCGGCGCCGAGATCCTGGCTCGCTGGGAGCGATCCGATGGAGAGATGATCAGACCCGACCTGTTTGTGGCGATCGCGGAGCAACAGGGCATTATCGGCGGCATCACCCACAACGTATTCCGTCGGGCGATCGGTGATCTCGGTAAGTTACTGCGCAAGCAGTCCGATCTGCGTATCAACCTCAATCTGTCGCCGCTGGACCTCGAGGATAACGCCATTGCAGATCTGCTGGAGACCGAGCTACGCAAAGCGCGCCTGCCCGCCGCTACGTTTAAACTCGAAATTACCGAACGCGGATTAATCGATAGCGAGGAAGCCAGAGCACTGATCAGTGCGCTGCGACAACGTGGCCATCAAATCGCCATCGATGACTTTGGCACCGGGTACTCCAGCCTGTCCTATTTGGAAAGTTTCGAACTCGACACCCTCAAACTCGACAAGGCGTTTGTGGATGCCATTGAGACCCGAGCGGTAACCAGTTCGGTTATTCCCCACGTCATCGAGATGGCCCGCTCCCTTGAGTTGGACATGGTTGCCGAAGGCATTGAATCCGAGCATCAGGCCCAGTGGTTGAGAGAACAGGGGGTTCAAATGGGTCAAGGCTACCTGTACAGCAAACCCCTCAGCGCCGCCGACTTCAAGGCCTATCTCAAAACGAGCGGGTAACGATTTCAGTCTTATCAAACGACACATTTGCCGTAAGATAGGCACCACTGCCTTCACTGGATTTCGCTTTGCCACGTTCCCCTTCGCATCCTGATTTTATCGCCCAAGTGGCTCTCACATTCGTCTTAGTGCTCAGCCTTGGGGCTTGTTCATCGCTGAGATTACCGGAGGGCATGCAGGGTATTTTTTCGCAGGCGGGTATTCGGGTCATCGAAAGCGATAGCGAACTGACCGCGGTTCGCCGTAAGACGGCTGCGAAACATTCCCCTGTCGATACGGATTCGATCGGCTACTACCTCGATGTCCAAACCGCACGCCTGCAGGCTTTGGCGCGTGAGGGCGTCAGTGTGGAGCGACGGGATGACCACTTGCTCATTGTGATGCCCGGTACCGCCTCCTTTGCCAGCGATAGTGCTCTGCTCAAGTCCAACATGCTTGGTTTACTTGACGATCTATCCACCGTTTTGCAGGAATTCAACAAAAGCCTGATCTTTATTGGCGGTCACAGCGACAGCCTCGGTGACTCCGGTTACAACCTGTACCTGTCGCGACAGCGCGCGTTGGCGGTGGGAACGCATCTTTCAAAAGTGGGCATAGATTCCTGGCGACTCGTCGTGCGGGGCTTTGGCGACGCCAAACCGATCGCGACCAATGATACGGAGTCGGGCCGGGCCGGTAATCGTCGCATCGAGTTAACGGTCTGGCCACTGGTGGCCGAAGATGTGGCGGTTACCCAGCCATCCAATGTTGCGACCCAAATCGCCATGAAGTAGTTTCAAACCCGGCACTCGCGTGCCGATAGCAATAAGAGAAGCCCATGACAAAGCCATCGATACCTACCGTCAACCTCTCTGATCCGGAACACATCGAGTGCCCCTACACGCTGTATCGACGCCTGCATGAGGGTGGGTCTGTCGCTGCCGATGATGCTATTGGCAAGGTTGTGGCAGGCTACGATGACCTTGCTGCACTTGCACGAAATACCCAAACGTTCTCGTCCAGTATCAGTGAAGATGGCCATGGGCCGCGACACATGGGTGTCGGTAGTGATCCCGTTCAGGATGATGTTGAGGAAATACTGTCCCACGCCCACCCCATTGTTAACGCGCTGTTTACCGCCGACCCCCCCGCCCATACCCGTCATCGCAAACTCATCAGTAAAGCGCTGAGCCCGCGGAGCGTGCGTCGACTCGAACCCGAGATTCGCCAGATCACCGATGACCTTATCGATAAATTCATCGATAAAGGTAAGCTCGATCTATTACCCGACTTCGCGGTACCGCTCCCGGTGACTGTGATTGCCGATATTCTCGGGGTAGACCGCGCTGATATCTGGACCTTCAAGAACTGGGGTGACCTGATGATCTCCGGCAACATCGACGTGCTGAGTCACGATCGACGGCGGGAAGTGGCCCATGCCGTGGTAGAACTGCACAACTACTTCGTGCCGCGCATTGAGGAGCGTCGAACCCACCCCACCGATGACCTGCTGAGCGTCATGGTTAATACTGAACTCGACGGCGAAAAACCGCTAAGTACCGAAGAGCTGCTACCGATCATTGACCAGATCCTGCTCGCCGGACACGAAACCACCACCAACCTGATCGGTAATGCATTGGTCGTTTTGCTGAACGACACGGCTCTGATGCAACGGCTGCAGGAAAACCCCGGAGATATTCCGGCGATGGTCGAAGAAGCGCTGCGCTGGGACCCTCCGATCCAATGCACGTTCCGGCGCGCTACTGAATCGACCTCGGTCGGTGATCTTCCCATCGAGCAAGGCGAGATGGTGGTCCCTCTATGGGCAGGCGCCAACTGGGACGGCAATGTCTTCCCCAGCCCGGAGACCTTCGATATCGATCGACCAATGGCCAAACCCCACATGGGTTTCGGCTTTGGTCCTCACTTTTGCGCCGGAGCGGAGCTCGCCCGCCTGGAGGCCAAGATCGCCTTTGAGGTGTTACTCAGCCGATTGACCAACCTACGGCTGGACGACGCCGCGAGCGACTTGTCTCACCTACCCAGCTTCGCGTCCCGGGGTTACAAAAGAATTGTCATCGACTTTGACAGGCGATGAACCGATCTGGCACAGCGAAGGGTTAAGTGCGCTGCGCGCAAGGCTTAGTGATCGCAACGCCTCATAGCAATTCGGTCAGCTCGGAAATATTCTCCAGCGTATCCAGGCGATCGATCACCTGCTCAATTTTCGCCGCGCGATCAGCATCAACAGCGTAGGCCGCGAGACGATGAAAAGTCTCACGAACTTCGCTCTCGGTAATGGGATTACCCGGTTCGCCTTTGGGCTCATCCACCGCGCCGGTTAATTCTTCGCCGTTCTTGAGAACAATCGTTACCGAGTTGAGTGATTTGCCATCATCCAGCCAGGCCGCGTCGGCGTGCTCATCGAACGCTACCTCCACCCGTTTTGTAAGCGCTCGCGCAACCGGATTCGCCATGGTTTCATCGGAGCACCATTCGGGTCCCGGTGGTATTTGCATGATGATCATCGATACGCACCACTCGGTTGAAAACTGGGCGTCTACCGGACCCACCGGTGACGTGTCCGACAATCGTTTAGTAATCCATTCACCACCACTGACAACGACTTTTTCAACATCCTCTGGACCAATGCTACGATCGCCGATCGCGACCTGAACCGCATCGCATACACCAAAGATCAGGTAACAGGCAGAATAAGCCTTGTAGGCCGTTGTGAGCACGTCCCAGCGCTCACCCAATCCATCGGTCATCTTCTCCGACTCCATCTTGTCGGCGCCGTGCATGAGGTGCCAGCCCTCCTCGCTGTCGAAAATACTCAGCTCCTGCTGCATGGTGAGATCAAGGGAGGCCGCAGTAGCGCCGGTAACACCCACCATGGCACTCCAACCCCAGGCCATTTTCACCTCGCGCATGGGCCGGGTGCCTGGTCCCAGGTAAGTCCAGGCTGAGGGCACTACCGAGTAAACCCCGGTAATCCCCAGCGCGCTGTACATCTGGTCGGCACTGAGATTCAGTAATCGGCCAACCACAGGCGCGGACGTAAATGATTGATTACCCAGACCCCACACATCCTTGAAACGTTCCACAGACGGTTGCGCTGCAAGCGCGATGCGTCCTCCCACTTCATACCCGAGCACCAATGCCGTGAGAAAATCTTTCCCCGATCGATTATGGGCGCTACCCACCGCCAGCCCTGACGTCACCGCTGCGTTCCCGGGATGAATTAACGCCCAATGCAGTGTGTCGTCATAATCCAGCGCCGTGGCATAGCCGCTGTTGACGTAGGTCGCGGCGGGACAGCTGAGGGTGATGTCAGAGGCAATCACGCGGGCATCGCTGCTCCCGCCTCCCATGGCCTGACCGAGCTTTAAATACTTCGCACCCAGACTGGTCGCCGATCCCGCAAACGCCTTTCCTACAATATTGAGGGTGAGTAACTTAAGCCGATCCACCACCTCTGGTGGCAGGTCCTTGAACTGAATACCGGCCGCAAATTCGGCAAGGGTTCCCGTGCTATTCATAGTCACCTCTTATCGTGTGTTATGTCGGTGCTGAGTACACTTGTGAGTTATCTCGATCTCACAGAACGCTCGATTCCTGGGCTGCCTGTTTCGGCGTTGTGAACTGAGCCAGCAACCAATAGACAAACATCGCCACCAGCAAGCCTGTGAGCGAAGGCATCATGAAATCGGGGGATACCAGGGTTGACCCTGCACCGAGAAAATAAGCCAGCACCGCGACCCAGCCGGGTGCTGCGGCAGTCGGATCAGAGAAGCGCGACACATCCATGCGTTGGCATAAATAGAACTTCGCCAGCACGGGCCCGACCAGTGGTGGCACGATATTGGCCAGCAAGCTAATAAACGATTCGAAGTAGGCGTATACCCCGAAGGCCAGCAGCGTTCCAAAGAGACCCAGCACCAGCGTCATAACCCGTGGCGATCGCTGCGAAACCACTGCGGACTGTATTACCGGGAAGTACAGATTGGCGTTTCCAGAGGTCCAGAGCGCCAGGGTCATGGCGATAATACCCATTGCACCAAACAATGCGCCTTGCTGCTTGAGAAACACGGTGAAGTCATAACTTTGCATGACGATGGTGCTTACCGCTCCGAGAATCTGCATAAACCATTGCGCAAGCATGAGAGCGACAAAGGGGAAGGCCAATGCCACCCAGGTGCGCTTGGCGAAACGCGTGTATTCGGACATCACCACGGCACCCACGATCCAGGAGCCAACGACCAGACTGAGCCCTTCGAGGTTGGTAATCGAGCCATCCGACGCGGCATCTGCGGCAGCGGAAAATTCACCCCAGCCACCGGCATCAGCGATCTGGCCGAAAAGGCTGTAAACACCCGTGACCAACAGCGCGACGGCCGCTGGCACGCTAATCTTTTCGATCCCCTTAATACCAAAATAAGTGCTGAAGGTGATCAGCAGGCCCGCAGCGGATGCCGCCAGTAGATACAGTGTCCCCGCGTTCTCATTCGTCCAGGTATAACCGATCGCACCGGCAACAACGGCGTGCCATCCGGAAGCCATCAAAACAATCATAACCACCGGCAGCCAGGCGCCAAGCCGACCATAGGTCAACTGGAACATCAGGCCACTATTTAGCGCCGTTTTATAGCCGACATAACCCACGCCACAACCGATAGCGAGGCTGGTTAAATTGCCGAAAAAGGTAATCCAAAGAAACGAGGCGGTATCGGTTTTCGTGATCAGGTTGCCACCAACAATCATTCCCGTGGCGAGAAAGCCCCAACAAAAGGCCGTAATCAGCAGCGGTAACGCGTTTTGCTTGTGCTCTGGCGAAACCGGTGACAGCGGATCATCAGGGTCTGAAACCGCCGCCTGGGCCTGATTGAGTACCTGTACCTGATCTTCACTCATCGTGATTACATCCTCTCAGAATTCGCGCCATAAGCTTGATGATTCGCCAAGCGACCTTTTGATCGCAGAACCTGTCAATCGTAAAACGTTTCCCAAAGTAAAACCTGCGCGCCGGATAAGAATTCGGCTTCACGGCACCGCGGGCATCCACGATCCCGAAGCGTCAACGGTCTCAACCTTGAGCCTGCACCACACCATGCTTCATAGCCTTTTTCAAGACAGGCGTAACAAAAGCGTTAGCCCAGGCCACTGGCAACATACTGGCTCAGTGCATAAAAAAACCAATCACCATCCTGGTATCAGAAATCATGCATCGAGTCCGAAAGGGCATCGAGAGCCCGACATAGGCTCATGACACTAGCCACAATAAATCCCTATTGCGCGGAAAACCCACCATCGATGACGTATTCGGCACCGGTCACGTAACCCGCCTCGTCCGACGCCAAAAAGACGGCCAGAGCTGCGATTTCTTCGGGCATGCCGAACCGGCCAACCGGCGTTAATGCTGTCCATTGGCGCTTGGCCTCGGGATCGGAGAAAAGACCTGCGACCATAGGCGTTTCCGTCACACCGGGAACAATGGTATTCGCCCTGATGTTGTCGCCGCCACATTGGGTGGCGACGTTCTTCATCAGGCTGATAACCCCGGCTTTTGCAGCGCCATAAGCCGTATTACCCAAACCCAGGATCCCACCCGTGGAAGACGTACTGATAATCGAGCCGCCACCGCTTTCCCTCATCGCCCGCACCGCATATTTAGTGCAGAGAAAAGTACCGGTGAGATCGATGGCGATCACCTCGTCCCAGATGGCTTCATCCAAATCAGCGAGGGCGCCATCCTCTGCCGGCCAGAATACCGCCGCGTTGTTGTAGAGCACATCCAGCTTGCCATGCTTTGCAACCGTCGAATCAATAAGCGCCCGAACATCGGCAGCGACGGTGATATCGGTCCTGAAAAAGCTGATCTCTGCGTCACTGCTGGCAAGTTGCCCGACAACGCGGTCTCCTTTTTCCTGGTCTCGCGCCGCGATGACCACTTTGGCACCTTCCTCGAGGAACCGACGGGTTGACGCCAAGCCAATACCTTCCGTACCTCCGGTAATAATCGCTACTTTATTTTTAAGTCGCATCGCTCACCTCGGTTAACTACGGATCAGTGAAAAGTCATCAGCGCAAATGACTAACTTCTGCTAGCGTCAGCTCCCGCATCAGCTGATTGGTGGAAACTCCTGAAGGAGCTTTGATACCGAGGATAGTCGCGCCAGACTATCAACCGTCAAAATCCTGATTACTTGAGGAAGGTGCAGAAATCGTCGATTTCAGCGCGACCCATATTGATGTCGTACGCTGAAGACTCCTCATCCGAGTAACCAATCGACATACCAAATAACAATTTCAGGTTGTCACCCACGCCGGTCTTCTCGCGAATCAACTGTGAGTGGAAACCCAGCGCGGTTTGCGGGCAGGAGCCAACGCCAAGACTTTCCAGCGCCAGCATGAAGGTTTGGGCAAACATACCTACATCGATCGCCTCGCGCAGCGAGTACTTGGGGTCGATAAAAAACAAGGCAACATTCGGTGCATCAAAAAACCGAAAATTTCTCATATAAATCTCGTTACGGCCTTCATCGTCGAGCCGGTCGATACCGAAACACTCTTGAAGTTTCTGCAGATGGTCGGCCTGGCGAGCCTCGTAAACACCGGAATAATCGCCTTCAAACGGAAAATCCAGGGTGAAGTCTGCTCGCGCACCCGCCTCACTGACGGCCTGGCGTAAGTCTTCACAGGCGTCCCCCTCGCAAAGCACCACATGCCATGGCTGGATGTTGTAATTGGAGGGTGCCTTACCCGCCAGGGCCAGCGCCTCCCTCAACACCTCCAGCGGTACCGCCTGCTTTTTAAACGCACGCACGCAATGGCGCGACTGCACAACATCTTCGAAATACTGTTTACCCATAGTTCAACAACACCTGATTAACCAGAAAATTTAATGCCAAACCTATGGCATTGCCTGACACCTCACCGAAGTTCGACCTTTATCCGCTGGTCAACTTGATCAGCTCGGCCACATCGCTCTCCAACTCCAGTTCCAATACTCTCTTCTCTGCCTCGGAAATAACAGCCTCACTCAACCGCGTTGAGGCGAGCAATCTGAACTTTCCGATAATCTCGTTTCTTCCGTACTCGGGTTTGTCGTCGGGAAAGATGATCACCCGCTCATGGCAGTCACCGTTATTCATCGTGATCGCAACACGTTGCTTAAGCCGCTGCTCGTCGGAAAATAAAACATCGGCCTCGGGATCCGACTGGACCTCGGTAACACTGAGCAGTCGCCTTAACTCAGGATTATTGATGGTGTCTTCCGAGTAAAGGTCTGGAGTTAGCGGCAGACGCATAATCGTCGAGCAGACGGTGTAGGGAATAGAAAACATGGCGTCTACTTCGCGCCTTGGGTCGGTATCACCGATCGACGCGGACCAGAAGGTTTGAATCTCTACCGAGGCAACATCCTCGGGCGTTATCGAGTGCCCATCAACCAGCTCCACCGTCGCCCAGTAGGCGGGATGATTAAAGCCAATCGATGGATGAATCTTGTACTCGGTATCGGGTGTCATCCAGTGCGACCCGAGTCCTTCCACCATCCGGTCGAAATCGCAGCGATCGCTGCCCGCCATCACCCAGAAACCCTGTTCACCGTCCAGGATACCTTTACCCCCGGCAAACCCTTTTTTGGCAGAAAGCGCGGCCATAACACCCGCCATACACATCCAACCCCAACCCATTTTGACTTCCCGCATGGGCCGGGTCTCGGAAACCATGCCAAAATATTTATGTACCGAAGGTACGGTGCTGTAGGTGCCGGCAATACCCATTGCGACTTCCATTTCTTCAGCGCTTAGGCCCAGAATTTTTCCGGCGGTCACCGCCGCACCGATCGGCGTGTACTGTTCTCCCCAGACCTCAGCAGATCGCTCTGCCGACGGCTGCATCGCGATACCAATACGGCCACCCACCTCATAGCCCACGGCCATTGCCGTAATAAAATCCTTGCCCGTAATATTTTTGGGTTCGCCAACGGCGCAGGCGGCCGCAAAACAGATGTAGCCCGGGTGGTAGATGTAATAAAGCATATCTTCGTAATCGAGGGCGAATCCCAGACTGCCGTTCGCGTAGGCTGCAAAAGGTACCGACACCTTCGTACCGTCACCGATGATTGAGGAAGACTCGGGCGCAACACCCAGTTCCTTGGCAAGCTCTACGTGCAGGCCACCGTTACGCGTCTCAAGACCACCAAGACAGGTACCGAGAATATTGAGCGTGCCGCACTTAATGGTTTCGACAACATCATCCGGCAGGCTTTCGTAAGTTATGTCCACCGCAAATTTCGCCAAATCGCTTGTCACACCCATGGTCTGGACCGCCTTTCAAAAAATAAGAGTGTTGTTATGCCTGTCTGCGGCCCTGGACGCAAATCCAGATAGCATCTTGACGGTGTTTTGGTCGTTATAGCGGCCTGACACGAAAACTATTTTCAAAGTAGTAGACGAGCAGCGGCCACGGCGGATTACCGCGAAAGGTCGGGCCTACAAACACTAGGGATTCGGATAGTCTTATCGATCGCAGCGACGATCACCGATTTTTCGGCATACCCAGCATCGCCGCGTCGCGAATCTTGACGACCGTGATCGCGACATCGGATACATCCTCGATCAACTCACCAAACCTCACCACGCAGGTCTCGTAGTTGAGCACCGCAGGAAGAACCGGCACCCGTGCCGATTGCGCAATTCTGGCAAAACCCAACTTGAAGTCAGAGACGGCTCCGCGCGTACCCTCAGGGGTAATACCCAAAATCAGCTGCGAACGACGGGCAAACTCGGTACTCATGTGTTGTACGAGCCCATTGGCGGCGCTTCTATCGACAGGCATGCCACCCAGGGCTGAAAGGACACGACCCAGCGGAAACCAGAACAATGACCGTTTCATCATGAACGCGGATTGCAATCCCAGACCCCAGAGCACCGCAATGGTGACGATAAAATCCATGTTGGAGGTATGGGGTACGAGCGCGACGACCATTTTCGAGCGGTTGGGAACCTCGCCCTCTATCCGCCAACCCAACAACCGGAAAACCCCGCGTCCGATAAACCGGGTCAGCGGATTACGGGTTCGAGGCAGCGCCTCACCCAGCGTCTGCCATTTCACGATGTGTCATACCTCTATGAAGTCACGGGCATTAAAGCACGAAACGGGGTCGCCGATGCCGCATGGGCAGATAGGCGCTACGCAAGGTTAATTGGCTTCTCGCAGGGCGCGTAACTTCAGCTCCCAGGCAGCGTGGTCATCGGGACCCGCGGGGCCAATGCTGTCCTCCGCGGAGTCGAGCAACTCGCTGGGATCGTAAACCGTTCCGGATTTGATCACCCAGCGGATATCCCGCGCACGTTTGATGTCCGCGAGCGGGTCTCCTTTCGCCACAAAAAGATCGGCGAGCTTGCCCACCTCGATCGACCCCACCCGGTCGTCTATGCCCAGCGCACGTGCACCGTTAATCGTGGCGGCTTTTAGAATGGCGGCATTCGGGATGCCGGCATAAGACATGGCCAGCAGCTCGCGATGGTAGGCAAACCCGGGTAGCAGACTGGTATAAACCGGCTCATCAGTACCAATAATAAGCAGGTCCTCGCCGCCAGCATCGTAGAGCGCTTTTACCTCCCGAACGCGCTGTGCGTATTCTTCAGCGTCGGATTCGGGTGGCGGTTCGCCACGCTTTTCAAGTAGCTCGCGCGCATAAGGCGTGAAATACCTCGCCTCATCCGCCCAGATCATTTCCGGGTACTTTCTGCGCTCCAGAATACCGCCATACATTTGTAGATTGGCATCGTAATAAACCTGATGAGTGAGCATCATCTCAATCATTTGCGGCATTTCCGCACTGCGCTCGCCACCACTACCCAACGTCAACTGGTGTTCAACACGATCAAGCCCCATCAGGATTGCATCGCGCAACTCGACGTCGTACTCCACCTCATAATTGGCGAGGTGGGCCGCCGTGGTCATGCGGTGTCGTTTCGCCTGATCAATCAACACCGCCATCTCTCCCGGAGACGCCTGTTTGATCTTGATACTGATGACGCCCTGCTCGGCCCAATAATCGACCTCGCTACGGATTTCAGCGTCGGTGATGTCGTTGGGCCAGCCGATGCATTCGTCCTCATGGACACCCACATTGTATTCACACCGAAAAGAGCCAAAATACGGTCCGGAGGCGAACAGGCGCGGCCCGATGGCCTCCCCCGCATCAATACGATCACGCTGCGCAATAACGCGCTCTGGATAGTATTCACCGGCCGACCATGTCGCGGTCACGCCGTTGGCCAACAACACCGTAGCGTTGTTCGCGACCTCTTCTACGCGTCCTTTATCGACGAGGTCGAGGTTGTAGTGGGCATGCAAATCGATCATGCCCGGAATCAGCGTGTCATCGTCTTCCAGTTCAAGGACCATGGCATTACTGACCGAGCCACCGACGCTATTCACCGATACAAATCTGCCGTCCCGAATCGAGATTCCCGGGTTCGCGCGGCGTGCGCCTAATTGGCTGTCAAATAGCCAGCCACCGCGGATAACGAGATCGGCGCGATTACTCGCCTCCCATTGGGCCCACGCAGGTAGCGATACACCCGCCAGTGTGGCGAGCAAAATACACATGACTCTGGTGACTATTTTATTCACTGACTGATCCTATCTGCTGAAAACACCACGCCCAGACGCAGAGACATCCCGGCGAAGGCAGCTATGAGTTTGCCACAGCGTGAAGGTTTCGTCGGCAGGTCGTCGCCTTGATTTCATGGGTACACAGCGTAACCTTATCATCAATATCCCTTGTGCAGAGACGACTGGAATGATGTGGACGCCGCAAGCGCTTCGAGGCCTGGCACTGGGCTGTTTTACTATTTTCCCAGCAGCCGTCGCCGTCCCATCGGCGGCCGCGAGCCAACATCCGAACATCGTACTGGTGCTCATGGACAACTTTGGCTGGGGTGAGGTTGGCGCCTATGGCGGTGGTGCGCTGCGGGGTGCACCGACACCCCATATCTACAGCCTTGCAGAAGAAGGGCTCAGGCTCACCAATTTCAACGTCGAGCCGGAATGCACCCCCTCGCGCTCATCATTAATGACGGGGCGTTATGCCGCACGAACCCGCCTGCGCACCGATGGGACCTATCGCAGTGTCTGGTACGGCATCACCAAATGGGAAGTCACAATCGCGGAAATGCTCACCGAAACCGAGTATGCAACGGGCTGGTTTGGCAAGTGGCATCTGGGTGATACCGAGGGTCGCTACCCTACCGGCCAGGGGTTCGACGAATGGTATGGCATTCCTCGTTCGTCGGATCGTGCCTTCTGGCCAGATAGCACGCAGTATGACGGTGAAGGCTTTCCAGGGGCACGCTTCAACTATGTCATGGAGTCGACCCGGGGCGAGAAACCCAAAGAGCTCGCAGTTTATGATCGGGCCAAGCGCCGCCTGATTGATCGCGAGATAACCGACAAAACCATCGATTTTATCCAACGCAAGGCCGCCGCCAAGAAACCTTTTTTTACCCTGGTTTCCTACACCCAAACCCACGAACCGGTGGAGCCACATCCGGATTATCGCGGCCGTACGGGGCATGGCGACTTTGCAGATGTCCTGGCGCAAACCGATGATTATGTCGGCGACCTGCTCGACACCATTGATGCGCTCGATATCGCGGAAGATACGCTGTTTATATTTACGGCTGACAACGGTCGCGAGGGGATACCCGGCTCCTGGGGGTTCACCGGGCCCTGGCGGGGCGGCATGTTTTCCCCCTGGGAAGGCTCACTGCGGGTTCCCTTTCTGATTCGCTGGCCTGGAAAGATACCGTCTGGAACCGTATCCAATGATATCGTGCATCTGGTCGACTTGATGCCAACCTTCGCCGCCGCCACCCACAGCGAACTCCCTGATGATCGAATCCTGGATGGTTTAGACCAGCTGCCCTTTTTTCTTGGCGAGACCGAAAACTCTCCGAGGGAATCGGTGATGGTCTACGTGGGCAACGAACTCTTTGGCGCCAAATGGCGTAACTGGAAAATTCTTTTCAAGGACATGGACACTGATAGCTACGCGATTCGTGATCTCGCGTACCCATCCATTTACAATCTGATCGTCGACCCCAAGGAGGAAGTCCCCGAGGGCAATTACCTACCGGATACCTGGGTTGATGCACCGCTGTATCAAGTGGTGGAAGACTTTGAGGCCTCACTGGAGGCCGATACCGGCGCTCCCGACGACTGACTCACCGCGCTCTACGCTGTCTTGCAAACGGCATACCAGCACCTCGGACTCCCCATCACCCCATTCACATGCTGCGCTGTGCCAAGGCGCCGCTAAAAGACACCACACCGTGGTGAGGCGGAGCATAATAGGTCTCAGCTCGCTACTGCAATGCGTCCAAAGTGCCGTAATCGGCACTCCTGACCACCAGCGTTCGGGTAATGGCTCGCGATTCCCCGCCGAACAACTCTTCCACCTCTCCCTCGGTGGGTACGATTCCAATATAGGGCTCCCGGAAGTCGATCTGCGGCCATAGAGCCAGCGGTGAATCCCCGAAGAGGCTATCAAGATCGGTCTCCGCGCAGAGGGCACTGTCATGCGCCAGTATCGCGAACGTCTCAAAGTCCCCAGCGCGCTCGGCCATCGCTTTGGCGAAAGACTCATCGAGTGCAACGGTGTCGGTCATCCTGTAATTACAGGAGTCGATGTAGGCCACTTTTTCAAGCGTCCCGGCTATGGAGAAACCGATCAACGTCAGGCCGCGCTTAAGATAGGTAGGCTCTGCGCCCCCATTCGGCTGTGCGTAGGATCGTCCCATCTCGTAACCCGCAGAACGGAGCTCGAAGGTGACCCATTCCTTCTCGATGGCCCAATCCGTAAATACCGAAGCCACGCCAGCGGCCTGACGCCGCTCAATCGCCTTGCGTTTATTTACCGTGCGGACCCAGGACAACACCCCTGCGTCCTCACGCGCTCTTGTAGCCAGATTTTTACCACCGCGGTCAGACGGAATCGCCAGTCCGTAAAGATTCATGCCTTTGATATGGCCCAGCACATGCCGGTTAGCGTACTCGTAACTCGATAGCGTCCATATCACCTGGTCAAAGCCCATGCCGGTCGCCTGATGGTATTCCAGGGGCGTATGGACCATTGGAATCACCTGCGGCAGCCAGTGGGCATGCTGCTCGGATACCTGCTCCAGAATCGCGACCCGATCTTCAGGGACATCAAGCACCAATTTCTTATCGGGATGCGCTGCAAGCCAACTCTCAAGTAGTGATAGAGAGCAACGGGAAGCGACAACCGATTCGGGTTCGGCGACAACGTCAGCCAGCGCCCCGCTGCCAGCCTCATGTCCAAAAACGCGGTGATAACTGGTCGCAGGGTCAGCAACGCAGGCCAGCGCACCGGAGTCGTCCCGGGACAGCGTGATCTCAAACAACTCATGCTCATCGCTGAAATGAGTCAAGGTGTCGCTCGGGGCACGATAGGTCTGATCTTCAAACCAGCCATCGGCATGTAACACCATGGGGAGATATTGGTGATCTTGCTGCCGGTGCAGGGGTACCGGCCGAACAAAATCCTCGATTTCCACAACCATTCCCTGCTCCAGCGTCTCGACGTACTCGGTGATCGCACCGTTGCCAGAGATAATGCCGATATAGGGCTCCCGCCAACCAATTTCATTCCACCGGCTCAAACCCGTACGTTGGAACAGAAACTCAAAATCGAAAGGGGAGCACAGCGCGCTGTCGTGGGCGATTACGACGAACGCACCAAACAGGCCACCCATCTCACTCATCACCGAACCAAAGTCACCACGACCACCCCATTGGGTGGTCGTGGCGCCCGAGCAGGTATCCACATTGGCGAGCAACACAGGCTCGCCAGGGCTGTTGATCCCGAGCAGTGAAACGCCCCGAGGCACCAGGGTTTTCAGCTTCGACGCCGTATTCTGCAGATAGGAGCTTCCCGCCCGATGTCCGCCCGCCGACTTGATGATGTAACTACCGAGGAGGTTGGTGTCGGGTACCGCGGTATTGAACTTGGTCGTTGAGTACTCTCTCAAGTGCTCCAGCTCAACGCGCCGTGCATCAGAGAGCCCACCGGTCATAGAGGTGCGATCGAAAAAGGTCTCGAAGGTATCAAAGGGGATGGTCTCCCCATCGGCGAGAATCGAGAAGCCTTTCTTGCGGCTGCCAAGACTGCCGTAAACCGCGCAAATCTGGCCTCGGGAGCCAAATTCACCATCGGCGAACCAGGCATTGATATGGCAGTCATCCACCCATACCAACGGCTGGTCGTATTCGAGCAGTGATACCGACTGCTGCAGCGACTGGCGGCCATTGAAATCGAAGAGAATCTGGGAAACGCTCAGATCTTCGTTTAACAGGAATAGCGCCGGATAGCGGACCTCGCGGTCGCCCAGCACCAGCATTTCGCTCGCTGAATCAAGCGTTACGCCATCGCTTACCCCGGGGAACGACCACAAGGAGAGGAAGTATCCGCGAGCTCTGCTGAGGAAGTTATTGAAGCGGGATTTTTTTTGAAAAAGCTTCGGGCCTGAGCGAAGCAAATCACGACCAAATCCCAGCGCCTCCACATCGTAGCCCGCAAGCGTGAGCATGGTGGGGCCCACATCGATGGTTGAACCGCGGGTGTTTACACTGGCGGGCGTTAGGTCGTTGCCAAAAAACATCAGCAGATTCTTGCGATCACCGGTCTCCAGCAGCTCGGTCGCGCTGTTGGTCATCGCCAGATGATCGGAGCTGACCACGAGTAATGTGTTGTCAAAGATGTCGCTGCCACGAATCCGTTCGATAAACTCGGCTGCCATCTGGTCGGCACAATGTACGGCGTTGAGGATAGGGTTGCTGCCATCGCCATATACGACCTCCTCACACCGCTCTGAGACGTGGCCGATAGGGTTATGCGTGTCGAGCGTCAGCATAAAAAAGACAAAGGGAGCATCGGCAGCGGCGAGCGCATCAAATTTCTCTTCCGCAATGGCGAACAGGCTGTCGTCGTAAAGGCCCCAGGATGACAGGTATTCCGGGTCGTCTAGTGTGCCGACGAGCTCCTCTCGCCCCTGGACATCATCAAACTGGTGCGATGTATAAAAATTGCCCTTACCCGCAAAATCCAGCGCAGCACCGCCGAGATAGTTGAGGTGATAGCCCTGCTCGTGAAGCATGTCACCCATACAGTTCGCCCCCGGTAAAAACTGATCCGCGCCCGACATGGTATTGCCACCGGCGAGCAGGGGTATCCCGCACTGCGCAGCGGTCATGCCAGCAATCGTCCACTCGGTGCCAATGACCTGATCGATCGCGGTAAAGCTGATGGCCTCCTTTTCCAGTCTTTTTAAATTAGGCACCAGACCCGGAAAAATGGTTTCGTCAAAGTAGGTGCGCTCCACCGACTCGAGATAAATATGGACAATGTTTTTCTGCGGACCTGCGCTCCCTAACTTCACCTCCTGAACGAACTCAGGCGGGACAACCGCCGTCGCTACGATATTCCGCGATTCATAAAGGCGGTAGAGATCAGCGCTGGCAGGATTCAGGTAAAAGGACAGGCCGACCAGACCAAACGCCGCAGCGACCTGAAACTTGTGTCGGCCCAAGGTAGCGTCAGTCCGCATCAGGCGATAACTGAGGAGGCTTAGCAGAACAATCGTGACCATCGCGACCAGAGCAATGGCCATCGGGCCGATAAATGCACCGAGACCTGCTGAGAGGATATCGACGTCGAGATGGTAGATAACCGCTTCGTTGATGCCATCGCCCGAGAGCTGATCCGCCGCCAGATAAACGAGCACCAGCAACAACGATGAAAATACCGTTCCTGCCAGTAGGGCGGCGAGCCAGCGACTACCGAGTGCCCGGTAACACAACGCAACGGCAGCTAAGGCTAGGGTGGCAACGGTAAGAATAAGTGACATAAATTTGTGATTCGACGATTCAGGTGGCTCGCGGGACCGATGACGGCAGTGAGCAGGTTTTAAAACCAGTGTAGCTAAGGGTTCACAGCAAAATTACCGACCAGACGACAACGATGATCAAGAGACCAATCATCTGCGCCGCGCTGCCAACGTCCTTGGCCGCCTTCGACAGCGGGTGCAGTTCCATGGAAATACGATCAACGGTATTTTCAATGGCGGTATTCAGAAGCTCTATGACCAGTGACAGCAACGGGGCCAACATCAATAAAGCGCGCTCCGCACGGCTCACATCCAGCCAGAGCGCCAGCGGCTGAAGAAGCATGTTGATAAATACGACCTGGCGAAAAGCATCCTCGTTGACAAATGCCGTTCGCAATCCCATTAGCGAATAACGACTGGCGTTGATCAGGCGTGAAAGGCCCCGCTTGCCCTTTAAAGACCCCGCGCCGCTTTCTGAATCCTGCTCCATCTTTGAAGATTAACATCATTATCAATCGATAGAAGCTGCGAAGGCGGCGATCCGGCAACAAACGCGATTTATCAGAACGCCACGGTTTGCAACGACACAGGGCCAAAAGGAGGCTCTTATTCATCGCCAAAAAGGTCTATTCTCAACGACTACTTATCAAAATGCGGAGAATCAACAATGGATGCAGTCCGAATCAAAACCACGCCCGATCCCATGGAGCCTTTCTGCCTGTCCCAGGCGTTTCGTATTGGCGATATGGTCATGGTCTCCGGTCAAGCTGCCATCACCAAAGAAGGCGAGCTCGCCGGTGTGGGAGATTTCCACCGCCAGGCCGAGCAGACCTTTGCCAACCTGGAGGAGGTACTTGAAGCCGCGGGGTCGAGTCTCGACCAGGTCGTCAAGGTCACCATCTACCTCACCGACATGTCGCATTTTGAGGACATCATCGCCCTCAGGCAAAAGTATTTTTCGGCACCCTATCCGGCGGATACGATTGTCGAGGTGTCTTCGCTGGCACTACCAGAGCTGGAGATTGAGATAGAGGCAACGGCGCTTGTTGACGGAAAGACCGTAAATAGTTAGTACGCGACTAACCATCGGCGGTGAAGAAGTCACCTCTCGGGTTGCCATCCTCGTCATATACCGGCTCTTCAAGATCAACGCGGTATTTTTTGACCACGGCACCGGGCTTCATGGAGTAGCTGGCCAAATGCCCGGCCATATCGGTATACCAATGGCTTTTCAGGTGTGCCGATAAAGTTTCGGAAGAAGACCATTCCTCGTACACCCAAATTCTGCCGCGAGTCAGGTGATCTTCGGTCCAGGAATAAGCGATGCAGCCCTCTTCACTCAGAGCGCCTTCGATATGGGGTCGCGCGCTTGCAATTAACTTGGGAACATCCTCGGGGTTTTCAAAATCGAGGTATCCCGAGATTATGACGGTCATCGCTACTCTCCATCGAAAGGACTCAGGCCAGAGAATATCCCCGACGTTGTGCATCGTATCACCGCCTGAGCGGAGTGAATTCAAATACGATCGCTGGCCACGGGCCCACATTTATCAGAACCCATTACAGCAGCAGGCTGGATAGCGGCGACGCACTCCTCCAGGGTCTGAACTAACAGCATTAACCAATTCACTGCAAGACAACTTGCGCGCCGGCCAATCGCCGGTAAGTTAATCAACGACTAAAAAGACACACGTGATGACGAGTTTATTAGCCACGGATTCCGGCGGCAATGAACTCGTTGAACAGGCCGATATCCTGGTGCATTATGAGTTTATTGTGGCAAAAGGTTCGATTATTTCAGAGGGATTGCTAGCCGTATGCACGTCACAGATGAGGCAGCAACATGAAAAACATTGTATCCATAGAGGGCAGTCCCGATAGCGTCGGTTGCGGTATAGCGGTAGAAGATCTGGGTGCCAAAGCGATGGCGCAATTGCTTGACCTCCATGAGAATACAGCGACCGCCGATAATAGAAACCAGTTGCTGAACCAGTTCTACTCCTGGGCACATCAGCTCAAGCTGGCCGATGGCGCGCACTATAGTGGTCCTGGCGAAAAACCCCACTGGACGGCGGGAACACAGTGCCAGCACAGCAGCAGCCACCAATTGGTAGTGCAGGGCGTTATGCTGGGAACCGTGACGCTGTCACGTCAAGAGCACTACGGCGCTTCGGAACTGGCCATTCTTGAGCGCGCGGCTTTATGCGTCTCCAAGGGACTCAGGTTGTTCGATCGACTGGATAAGCTTGAAGCCAGCAGTAGTCACGATCCCCTGACCGGGCTACTGAACCGGACGGCGCTCGATGAACACCTCGACCGAGAAATTGCTCGCGCGCTACGGCACGGCTCTCGCTTGTCGCTTATGCTACTCGACGCTGATAACTTTAAGGAAATCAATGATCAGCTCGGCCATTTGGTGGGCGATCACGTTCTCCGTACGCTGGCCGACCTGATGCGGGCAGAGTGCCGGGAGACGGACGCAGTTTATCGTCTGGGTGGCGATGAATTCGTTATTTTGCTGCCCGAAACGGGTCGGGATCAGGCGATTTTCGCCGCACGGCGTCTCCGCAATCGGCTTGCGCATCAGCCGGCGAGTAGCTATTTCCTCGATGCCGAGGATGAAGGTTTTATTGTCAGGCAACCGCCGCGATTCAGCATTGGTGTGGCAGAACTCGACCCTGCACATCCCTCTAAAGAATCCTTGATCAATGAGGCCGATGCGCAGATGTACCGCGCCAAAGCCAAGGGAACAGGACGGGTGGAATAAAAATCATACGCGGGTCCCAGCGCCACTAATCCTGCCTGTCGTTATATCGGTACAGGCCGTCTTAACCGCCTCATCGCGGGTAAGACGCTCAAAGCGAAGGGCTTTTCTGTGCTAGCGTTCCCCAATGTGTCTGATCGCTATCGCCTACCGCGCAAATCCTGATTTCCCGTTGGTGCTGCTCGCCAATCGGGACGAATTTTACGACCGACCGACAGCACCCTTGCATTTTTGGGACGATCACCCGGGAATCGCAGCCGGCCGCGACCTCGATGCCGGGGGGACCTGGTTGGGAGTGACCCGGGGAGGGCGCTTCGCCGCCCTGACCAATGTTCGCGAACCCCCGCCCCGGGTATCCGGACCACGCTCCCGCGGCGACATTGTCACCGACTTTTTGACGAGCGCGCAGAGCCCCGCAGTCTGGCTGGCGTCATACCGCGATCAATTTGATCAGTTTCAGGGTTTTAATCTGCTGTTTGGCAGTCTAGACGAGGGACTTTATTTCACCAGCAATCGACTGGGTACGCTCGAAACCGTATCCCCCGGGGTTCATGGCCTATCCAATGGCAGCCTGAACGATGACTGGCCCAAGGTTCGCGGGCTGTGTGAGGGGCTGACTCGGATCCTGGCGACTGAGACCACACTGGAAGCACCACGTTTGCAGCCGCTGCTGGTAGATCGCACCCAACCCGAAGACGGCAACCTACCCGACACCGGGGTCGGCCTCGATCTTGAGCGACTACTGGCGCCTCGATTTATCGTCTCAGAGGGGTATGGCACGCGCTCGAGTAGCATCGTGATTGTCAACCGCGGGCGCGAGATCCGGTTCAGTGAATATCGCTACCCGCAAAGTGGAGAATGCTCGCCGCCCGAGACTTCAGCGCTGGACTGGCAGGTTCCAAACGACATCTAGGCTTATCTGCCAAGCAATTTCCAAATTAAAATTACCGGTTGGTAATCCACACCGCCTGATAGGGCGTCAGTGTCCACTCCGGCTCCGACTCCTCAACCACACGTCCGGAAATAAGGTCCCGCCAGCTATCCCCGACCACCATATTAAGGTCGGTCATAAACAGCGGCTGCGGCTGATTCGAGATGTTGTAAATGCAGAAGATACTTTGACGCCGATCATTGCTGTGGCGCCAGAAGCCAAACAGGGCGCCGCCAAGCTGCAGCGTGTATTGGGTGGCGTTGGGGTGAAACGCCGACTGCTGGGTGCGCAGCCTGATTAACTCCTGGAGGCGATCGAAGACCCGCCGGGTTTCGGTGTCCTCATTATCCAGCAGGACTTCCAGTTCCTCGAGATGCCACTGATGCCGATTGATTGCCCGGTTGTAGCCCAGTTGCTCGAGTCGCTTGTGGTCGTTGCGCGTGCCCAACAGACTATGAATGTAAAACGCGGGAATGCCCTCGAGGCCAAGCATCACCGCGTGGGCACAGATAAACCGCTCAAAGCCGAGCTCATCACGGCCTTCCAGGGTACCCTGCAGCGCATCAAACAGTGCAATATTGATTTCATACGCCTTGCGCATGCCACCGCCACCGGCGCGCCAGGACACCACACCGCCAAAGGATTGCATGGCGTGGATAAAGCCATCGAGTTCATCGTCGTTGAGCAGCCCCTCGGCGGGCCGCAGGCCGATACCATCGTGGGAGGCGATGAAGTTGAAATAGGTGGTACCAAACTGCGCCGGTGGCAATGTCATCAACCACTGGGAGAGGTAACGACTGTTGCCGCTGAGCAGGGTATAAACCAGAAGCGGCGGCAGCGAGAAGTTGTAAATCGCGTGGGCCTCGTTGGCGTTACCGAAATAGGAGAGATTTTCACGATTGGGGATGTTGGTCTCGGTAATTACCATCGAATTGGGCGACGCATGTTCAATCAAGGTGCGTAACAGGCGGATGATTTCGTGGGTTTCCTCGAGGTTAATCGACGTTGTACCCGCAACTTTCCACAAAAAAGCGACCGCATCGAGCCTGAAAATTTCGACGTTTTTGTCGAGATGCAAGCGGATGATACGAACGAACTCCTGAAGCACCTTGGGGTTACGAAAATCAAAATCGACCTGATCGTGACTGAAAGTACACCACACCCATTGCTTTCCCTTGACCGTATCGACCGGGCGAAGCAGCGGTGAGGTCCGCGGCCTGACCACCTCACTCAGGTCGTCATTGGGGGACGCGGTAAAATAATAATCCCGACCGGGATCCTTATCGTTGATGAAATTATCGAACCATTCGCTCTCGCCGGAACCGTGGTTGATCACCAGGTCGCCCATCAGGCGAAAATCCTGGCCGATCAGGCGCACGTTGTCCCAATTACCCAGTTTTTTATTGACCTCGGTGTAATCCTTGACCGCGAAGCCATCGTCAGAAGTCCAGGGGAAGAAGGGCAGTATGTGCACCACGTTCACCGCGCCCTCGAGGTGCTGCTTGAGGAATCGATGCAGGGTTTTCAGTGGTGCCTCATGCTTTGATACAAAGGTATCGCCATAAGTGATGGTGGCGATATCGGTCTGATTCCACAGGTTACGGTGCGCCTCCGGTGCCTCCGATCCGGGATCGAGGCGCATCTCAGCAATCAGGTCGAGGGCAATCGACGGCAAACTGGCTTCGAGCGATACCGTCTCATAGATCTTCTCGAGGTGTCGCAGTACGCGTTGTTGCAAATTCGGTAACATCAGCCGGCTCCTGGAAGGCTATGAAAATTCGCGGACATCGGCTTCTACGGCCTTGACCAGACGATCATAGATATCGGGAATGGCGCTGCGCACTCGCCCCCAGCTGGGAATAAACGGGCGCTCCATGGGTCGTTCCAGAAATACCTGCCCCGCTTCCATAATATTGTTGGCGAACAGTTCCACGGCCTTCTCTTCGTTATGGATGTCGTAGGACAGTCCATTCATGATCGCATCGTTGCGATAGGTCTCAACAAAATCCAGGGCAATTCGCAGGTAAGTCGCCTTGATGGTACGGAAGGCCTCCTGCTCAAAGACGTGACCCTGGGTCGCCAGCTTGCGGAACATGGCTTTGGTGATATCGGTAGACATCCGCGACAGCCCTGCAGCCTTATCATCGACGGACAGATTCTGGTGTTTATGATCGTAATTATCGGCGATGTCGACCTGACACAGACGATTGTTGTTGTAGTTACGATAAACCTCTGACAGCACACCAATCTCCAATCCCCAGTCACTGGGAATACGCAGATCGTTCATGGCATCACGACGGAAAGCGAACTCTCCGGCGAGAATGTAGCGAAAGCTATCGAGATAATCGAGGTAAGCGGTATTGCCGATCACGCGCTTAAAGGCGCGAATCAGCGGAGTGACCAACAAACGGGAGACACGACCGTTGAGTTTATTGTCCGAAACACGCGCGTAAAAGCCTTTACAAAACTCGTAGTTAAACATCGGATTGGCAACGGGATAGAGGAGCCGCGCGAGCATGGCGCGATCGTAGGTGATAATGTCGCAGTCATGCAGCGCGATCGATTCAGCGCGACCGGTGGCCAGGGCGTAGCCCATGCAGTACCAGACGTTGCGGCCTTTCCCGGCCTCCCTCGGTGCCAGCCCCAATTCCTTCAGTTCCCCATCGATTTCCCGCAGTCGCGGCCCGTCGTTCCACAACACGCGATGGTGTTGTGGGAGAACCGAAAAGAACTCGAGGGCATGGCGGTACTCGTCTTCGTTCGCGCGGTCGAGGCCGATAACCACCTGGGACAGATAGGGCACGTCGCTGAGCTGCTGCACAATATTCGGGAGTGCCTCGGTTTGCAGCTCCGAGTAAAGCGACGGCAGGATAAGCCCCAATGGCCTGCGAATACTGAACTGGGTCATTTCACGTTCCATCTCGTGCAACGGGCGTGTATTCAGATTGTGCAGCGTGGTGATCGTGCCGTTCTGATGGAAATCAGCCATCGACTATGCCTCCAAGGCTAAAATTGATGTGCGCAAAAATATCGCGCAGTCCCTGCTGCCAACCGGCAGGCCCGGGTTCCTGACTGACAAAGAGACCCGAGTCCCGGTCTACCGCGGGCAATGGATTGACCGGCGAGCGAATCAGCAATGCGTAGTCGGCGACCTCGAGCATGGGCACATCGTTGTTACCATCGCCAATGGCAATACTGATTGGCGCCGATCCACCCGGATCATTGTAATGATCATTCAGCCATTGCAGGGCCCTACCCTTGTCGGAAGGACCCATGACGTGAATGAATCGCCCCCCGCGATGCACGGCGGCACCGTGCTCACGGAGCGCCTTCGAAAACGCCTGCAACTGTTCATCACTACCCCGCCAGTGTACCGCCTCACCGAACTCGCGCTGCATGGCCGCCGCCGCCTCTTCAGCGGAAAGACCGGTCAACTCGACCACATCGGCGACCTGCATCGCGCTAAAGGGTGTAAAGCAACCATCGAGGTCACGACCGAGCTGTTCCAGTATCGGCCGCCAGTGCTCCCGAGCCGGTACAAAGCGGTGGCGATACAGGGTATCGATGCGTTCAGAATCGGCAGCAGTACGCGAGCCATCGGCTGCCTCCCAATAGACGGCAGAGCCATTTTCAATGATGAAAGGGTAGGCATTGCCAAGTCGGTGTCTGAAAACCGATAACTCGGCACGTGTTTTGCTGGTGCAGGGTACAACGGGAATCGATGATGCCGCGAGTTCGCCAAGCAAGGGTTCCGCAGCGGCGAACGAATAGGTGTGATGATCGAGCAATGAACCATCGAGATCGGTATAGATCACCAGTGGCGTCATCCGGGTGTCCGCTCGCGGAAGTGGCGGGCATCCATAATCTCGCGCTCTTCATCCAGCCTGAACAGAACATTGACCCGATCCGGCAAGGTTCGTAGCCCGTGCTCGGTGAGACGCTGATAGTGCTGAATAAAACGGGCGATGGCAGCCTCGGACATAATGTGGGGGCTGCCCGCCTGCTTACCGAGACGGTCCCGCAGCTTGTTTTCCTGCTCCAGCCGCCATCGATGGATACAGTCAAATCCCGGGGCTTGCAGCATCACCCAAAAGTCGAAGCGCCCATACAGGGGTTCGTACTGTGCCAGGAGTTGTTCGTTGACCCAGTGTCGCCACACCGCATCGCCGTCGTCATCGGCTTCCAGTGCATTGACCGGCGTCGCCAGCTCCACAGGCGACTGATGCGTGATACCCATGCACCAGCCTTCAACAAGCACCACATCGAGCGGCGCCGTAAAAAGCGACCAGTGGTCGGGCGCAACGCGATCGTCGGTGGCCTTGTCAAAACGGGGAACACGTACAGGACCCTCGTGTGATATCAGTTGCTCGAGCACGGTGGTGAGCAAGTCGACATCGTGTGTTCCCGGCACCCCGCGGGTCGCCAGTAACGGGTGAATGTCCCTGGCGAGGGTTTGACGCTCTGCGTGGGTCAAATAGAAATCATCGATCGACAAATCTGCGACGGAAAGCCCGTATTGGGACTGAAGCACCTCGCGAAGCAGCGCACACAGGGTGCTCTTGCCTGACCCCTGACTGCCATTGACACCGACCAGCAGTGTTTTACCCGCCTTGAGTTGCGCGGCGGCGATCTGACTTGCCAGCGGAAGAAACCATTGCCGCGCCGTGGCGGCATAACGTTCGGGCAAGTCTTCCTTCTGCAAAAACTGCTCGAAGATCAATTCGAGATTGCCGTCCTGCTTCTCACCGACCGCTGTCATGGCACTCGCTACGTATCACGTTGAACCATGCTATTACGGTAACCGCGGTCACGCCAATCCACTGCAAGCCGATGCGCACTGATACGGGCCATCACTCAGACGAGAGGGGCTATCAGATAAAACACGGCGGCAATACCGGCGGCGAGTAGCGCGTAAGGCAGCTGGGTGATGGCGTGGTCATAGGTTCTACAGCCCGCCCCCTGTGCCGAAAGCACCGTGGAATCGGAATAAAAACAGGCGTGACTGCCAAAGCCGCTGGCGGACAACAAGGCACCGATGACCAGGGCCATGTTGACGTCCAGAGCATGCGCCAGCGGAAACGCAATCGGCATGGCAATCGCAATAACGCCCCAGTTGGAACCGGTGGTGTAGGACACCACCGACATGGTGATAAAAATCAGCACCGGTAACAGCTCGGCGGTCAGGTAGGGACGCACGCCATTGATCACATACTCGGTCATGCCGATGGCCATATTGGCCTCCACAAACACAAACAGTGCAATCAGCATGCTCAGTACGGGAATCATCGACTTGAGCCCGTCCATACAGGTATCCAGCAGCTCTCCCAGCGGCATAATCCGCATTACCGTGTACTGCACCAGCGTCACCAGAATTCCGATAATCACCCCGCGGAGAAGATCGACTTCGGGGACTACGGTAAAAAACAGCAGGGCAAAAATCGGGACGAAAAACACACTCACGCCACCGCGCTCGGAGGGCTCAACAGTCAACGCTACATCCTCCACAATGCCGAGATCCCCCGTCTCTTCGGCCCGCAACTCCACGGTCCGCATACGGCCGAGCAGGGGAATCACGCGAGTGACCGCCAGCGGCACAACAATAATCGCCACTATCGGGTAAAACATGTAGGGGATGGCGGCGACAAACTGGGCAATACCCTCACCCGGAGCGGCAACCTCGTTTTTTTCAAGCAAGCCCGCAAAATAAACACCCCAGCTCGAGATGGGCACCAGAAGGCACATCGGCGCCGCCGTGGAGTCGACCACATAGGCCAGCATTTCCCGTGAGACCCGAAAACGGTCGGTCACCGACTTCATGGTGGCACCCACGGTGAGGGAATTGAGGTAATCATCGAGAAAAATGGAAAGACCCAATACCCAGGTGGTAAGCAGGCTGGCTTTTTTACTGTGAATCCGGCGGGTGAGCATTTGGCCAAAGGCATAAGAACCGCCGCCCTTTACCAGCAGCGCAATAAAGGGTCCGTAAAGTCCACACACCAGTACGATCCAGACGGTCACCTCGTCTCCAACCACCGTCATGATCGTGCTCGACAGCGATTCAATAAAGTTGATGCCGTCCATGATCAGAAACGCCAGAAGCGATCCCGCAATAACCGATTCCAGGGTGCGATGGCTCCAAATCGCCAGAAACAACACCAGTGCTGTGGGCACCAGGCTGATTATCCCGTAATCCATTTTGACAGTCCCCAATAGAGCGCCGCGTTAACCAGTGCCGGGATTCGACACGCCAGTGGCTATAACACTGGGATTGGCGGCTCGGTGCAAGGATTATTTGCCGCCACCAAGCCCGCGGTGTATTTTCAAAGGCCGTCTGCGCGGATACCAACCCGCTGTCGGCTGATCAGTAACAGGAGCTTAGGGTTTTGAGTGTTGAAGAACTGCTGGAGGAGATAGATGCCGTTGGCTCGGGACCCGAGGTAGGGGCAATTTTTGATTTCGACGGCACCATTATCGCGGGCTACTCGGCCATGGTTTTTCTTCGCGATCAATTATCCAACGGCCATCTCAGCTATCGCGAGTTCGTCGAACTCTCCCGCGCCCTGGTCAGCTTTGGGATGGGTAATATGGGCTTTTCTGCAATGATGGCCGTCCATGCCCAGTTCATGGTGGGAAGCACGGAAGATGACTATCGTGCAACCGGAGAACGCCTGTTCGAGAAAGGCATCGCACGATTGATCTACCCCGAGTCCCGCCGCCTGATCGATGCGCATCGGCGCAAAGGCCACTCGATTGCCATCGTCAGCTCTGCGACCCCGTATCAGGTCGAGGCCTCAGCACGGGATCTCGATATAGAGCATCTTTATGCCACCCGCCTCGAAGTGGAAGACGGCAAATTCACCGGCAGGGTGATTCGACCGACGTGTTTTGGCGAGGGCAAGGTCATCGCCGCTGAGGACTTTGCCGCCAAGACGGGCGCGGACCTCGACCGCAGTTTCTTTTATTCCGACAGTACCGATGATATTCAGCTGCTCGAGCGCGTCGGCCGACCCGTCGCGCTCAACCCAAAATCAAAACTGGAGCGGGTTGCGCGGGAGCGAGGCTGGCCACTGGCGACTTTTGATAGCCGGGGAGGAGTAAAACCCGGTCAGGTCGTGCGCTCGATGGCAGCCACCGGATCGTTGATTTCCAGTGTGGTCGCCGGGTTACCCATTGCCGCGCTTTCCGGTAAAAAGCGTGATGGTTTCAACTTTTCCGCCTCACTGTTTGCCGATACCGCCAGTGCGATTATCGGGCTTGAACTCGATGTCTCGGGCGAGGAAAACCTGTGGACCCATCGACCGGCGGTTTTCATGTTCAATCATCAAAGCAAGACCGATGTCATCATCATGGCGAGTCTCTTGCGCCGGGATTTTTCTGGAATCGGCAAGAAAGAAATCAAGGATATGCCCCTGATTGGCGCCGCTATGCAGTACAGCGGCCTTGTCTTTATCGACCGCAGCGACGCTGCGGGTGCCATCGAAGCGATGAAACCGCTAATTACGGCGCTACACGATGAAGGGCGCTCCGTCGTCATAGCCCCCGAGGGCACGAGAACACCCACCCCAAAATTAGCACCTTTCAAAAAAGGTGGGTTTCATATGGCAATGCAGGCCGGTGTACCCGTGGTTCCGGTCGTCATCCATAATGCAGGCGACATCGCGCCCAAAGGCGACTTCCTATTCCACCCCGGGAAAGTAAAAGTAGAGATACTGCCAGCCATCCCCACCGCTGACTGGAAGCCGGGGTCGATCAACCGACACCTGACCGAGGTTCGCAATCAATTCCTGCACGCTCTGGGACAACCCGAACTGTCGGTCGTCGAAACCATTGCTGAAATGAAGGCCAGCAAACGCCGGACCGATCAAAAACCTGAAAAGCCGGCGCGTAAGCCTAGATTGAGCGGGGCAGTTGGCCTGATAAAAAGTGCGGGAACTGCACTTAAACGCAGTCGCGGTACTCCCGCAGACACCGACGAGAACGCACTGATGGAAGAGGTGCCAGCAGCGAGCAATAAAGCGGCGCCTAAATCCCGGAAGACCGTTTCACCAGAAAAACGCAAAGCCAGTTCAAAAGCGGCAACCCGAAAAAAGACTGCCAAGAAAGCGACTGTTAATAAAAAATCGGCACAAAAAGTAAAAAAGGCTCCCGTTAAACGCAAGACAAAAGCAAAGGCAAAGTCCTCGAGTGCTGCCGCATCGCCTGTGAAAAAGAAGGCGGCTGCCAAAAAGTCACCGGCGCAGAAAACCAGCGTCAAAAAGCCGGCGAAAGCAAAAGCAGGTAACACCCGAAGCCGTTCAGCTGTAAAATCGAAGTCCAGCGCGCGAAAATCGACGCCGGCTAAGGCGCCGCGGAAAAAAACAGCCGCGAAGGTGAAACCCAAGAATCGCTAGGAGTTCTAGCAGATAATGCCGAAGTTCCCCGAAGCAAAACTGGCTGAATCGCCGTGGCCAAAGGGGGCCGAAGCCGTCATTTTCATCATCGATGCCCGGTCCAGCTTCGAACGAAGCATTCTCGAAGATTGGATCAGCCGTCATGATAAGTCCGGCGTCCCGAGCAAAGTCATACCCCTTGAGCTCGGCGATGATCGTAAGCCGCTCAATGTGGGCGCGCTGGACCGAGCCATCGTGCGACTGCCCAATGCGGTCGTGGCCCCGCTGCGTATTGCCTGGGTACACAGTAGGCGCTCGATCCAGTCCGGACCGCGACTGGTCGACTTTCTTCGCGGCAGTGACTACCGACCCTCGCTATGGCGGCAAAAATACCTCGCCGAAAAGCGTCCAGAGCGAATGCGTCTCGTGCTGGGTGAGCCTGGATCGCTCGATGATCTGAGTGCGCGATTTAAAAATAAATATCAGCAAGAGCCCGCCGCGAGGCCCGCCGATTTTTCGATTTTCGTTGCCCGTCAGGCGGCGATTGTGCTCGATATGGGCGAGCGAAAGCTACGCGGTGGCCGCTATAAGGTTCCACGTTATGTGGTTCATAGCCTTCGCAACAACCCCGATTTTCAGGAAAAACTACGCGCCATTGCCGATGAGCGGCAGGTGCCGCTCGCGGAGGTGCAGCGGGAGGTCAATGACTATTTTGGCGAGATGATTTCCGTGCCCAATCATTTTTGGCTCGATGTTTTTGCCAAGATTAGCAATCTCTGCCTGAGCCTCGGTTACGAACCCGAACTGCGCTACGACAAAAGCGACCTCGAGCGAATACGGGCCATGGTGCGCGAATATCCCTCGGCGCTGCTGTGGACCCACAAAACCTATCTCGATGGGTTTGCGGTCCCAAAAATCATGTTTGAAAATGACTTTCCCATGCCGCACATGTTCGGCGGTGCCAACCTTAATTTTCCCGGCCTCGGTTTCCTGCTTCGCCGATCTGGGGGCATTTTTATAAAACGCAGTTTCGCCGACAACGAGGTTTATAAAGCCACCCTGCGTCAATACATCGGCTACCTGATGGAGAAGCGATTCCCGCTGACCTGGTCCTTTGAAGGCACGCGTTCGCGTCTGGGCAAGCTGATGCCACCGAAATTTGGCATTCTCAAATACGTACTCGAGGGCTGTAGCCATTCGGGGGCGCGCAATATCCATATTATTCCGGTTGCGGTGACCTACGATCTGCTGCGCGATGCGGAGGAATATGCCCGCGAACAGAGTGGGGTACCCAAGGCGCCTGAATCACTTAGCTGGATGGTGGGTTATATCCGCAGTCTTGCGAAGCCCATGGGCAAAATCTACGTTGATTTCGGCGAACCAGTGATATTACCGGAGGCGCCAGACCCCGACGACAAACTGGCGCTATCCAAAGTCGCCTTCCAGGTCGCGGTAGAAGTCAACCGGGTGACACCCATCACCCTGCCGGCGCTCATCAGCATGAGTCTACTCGCTGTATTTCCCCGCGCATTGACCGAGGAAGAGGTCATCGCAGACGTCGACCAGCTGGTGTCCTGGTGTGCAGCGCGCGAACTCAGACACTCGCCTGATTTTGATAAACAGTACGCGGAAAACATGGAGACCCAGCTGCAACTCATGATCGACGAGGGCATCATCAGCCGGTTCGATGGGGGGCGCCAGGTGGTCTACGGCATTGTCGACGGTCAGGCACCGGTGGCCAGTTATTACCGCAATACCATTGTTCATTATTTCGTCAATCAGGCGATTACCGAGCTGGCCTTGCAGGCCGCGATTGATGCCGCCAACGACGGTGCCAATCTTGAAGCGGTATTCTGGGCGGAAGTGGATAACTTGCGCGATCTGTTCAAGTTTGAGTTCTTTTACCCACCCAGCGATGTCTTCCGCCGGGAAATTGCAGGGGAACTTGAGCGTATCGCACCCGACTGGCAGTCATTGTTCGAGCAGGGAAAAACCGGTTTACGGGAATTGCTTGGACGCTTTACCCCATTGGTGGCCCATCGCTCACTACAGATGTTCATCGAGGCCTATGCCATTGCGGCAACCGTACTGGCGGAGTGGCCGAAAGATGAATTTTCGGAGCAGGATTGTGTCGAACACTGTATGAGTTTTGGTAAACAGGCTTTTCTTCAACGCCGCATCAGTAGCGACGCCTCGGTGGGTAAGCTATTGTTCAGCACCGCCTTTAAGGTACTCCAGTCTCGGGAGTTGGTGAATGCCAGTCGACCCGACGTTATCGAGGCGAGAAAACAACACGCGGCACGACTCGATGAGCTGATGCGTCGTATCGAGTACATTCGCGCCTCCAGTATTGCCAGCCGAGGTGCGCTCACCCTAAGGGATTCTGTCCATGAAAGACTGTAATGTTGCCGTTATCGGGGGCGGGTCCTGGGGGACCACCGTCGCATCGCTGGTCAGTCGCAATACCAAAACAGTGATCTGGGCGCGGGATAGCCAAACCGTCGATGAGATCAATCGCGAGCACCGAAACTCGCGCTATCTGGGCGAGCTGCCCCTCAACCCCAAGCTGTCCGCCACCGCAGATCTTGAGGAGGCGGTTGCCAATGCCGACGTTGTGGTCATGGGCGTGCCGTCCAACAGCTTCCGCAGTGTCCTGGAATCGATCAGCGGCTACCTGAAACCGGAGGTACCGCTGGTCAGTCTGACCAAGGGGCTGGAAAAGGGAACGCGACTGCGGATGACCGAGATCTGCAAACTGGTCGCGCCAGGGCACACCGCCGGGGTACTAACCGGACCCAATCTCGCAAAGGAAATTCTCGCCGGACAAGCCGCGGCCAGTGTGATTTCTACCGACAATAGCGACGTCACGGAGTACCTGCGTGAACTCTTCAATGGCGGTCTTTTCCGGGTTTACAGCAACCGGGATGTCATCGGCTGCGAGCTCGGTGGTGTTCTCAAAAATCTCATTGCCATTGCCGTGGGAATGGGGGACGGGCTTGGGGCCGGAGACAATACTCGCGCCGCGCTGATAACCCGGGGCCTCGCTGAGATGGGACGACTGGGCACGGCGCTGGGCGGAGAGCCGCTTACCTTCGCCGGTCTCGCGGGAATGGGTGATATGATTGCAACCTGCACAAGTGCCCAGAGCCGGAATCGGCACGTTGGGGTCGAGCTGGCCAAAGGCCGCGCCATCGACGACATTATCGACTCCATGCATATGGTTGCCGAAGGCGTGAAAAGCGCGCCAACGGTGATTGAGATTGCCCGCGAGCGCAACATTTCCATGCCCATCAGTGAAGACGTCTACAAAGTCATTATCGGGGAGTCCAACGCCAAGTCCGCTTACCGGGGACTGCTCAGGACCACCGCCGGCGCCGAGCATGCACCCGGTTAGATCCCTGGGCACCACCATTGGCCAAAGCGTTAGACTAACAAGAGCTTTAAACAAGGAGAGCACTGGAATGCGTTACAGGCAACGGATTATTGCGCTGGCACTCTTTATCGCCACCCTAATGGGGTGCAGCACCAGTCCCACCGGGCGCAGCCAGCTGATGCTGATATCGCCAGAGGCGGCCATTGTGCAGTCAGAAGCCGCCTATTTGTCGACGGTAGGGGAGCTGGCCAAAGACGCCAAGCTGGTAGACGACCCCGCGATGGTCGATCGGGTGGCCCGGATTACCGGGCGGGTGGTGACGACGGCGATCGAAGCGTTTCCCCACAGCGCCGACTGGAAGTGGAGTGTCGCCATAATCGACGATCCGGAGACCGTCAACGCCTGGTGCATGGCGGGTGGACGAATGGCCGCCTACACAGGGCTGTTTGAAAAGCTCAAGCTAACCGACGATGAATTCGCGCAAATCATGGGGCATGAGATAGCCCACGCCCTCGCCAACCACACCGCCGAGCGCATGTCTCGAGCAATGGCCACAAGCCTTGGCGTGGTCGCCGTGGGGGTCAGCTCCGACAATGGCGGTCTGGCGATGACAGGGGCGGCGCTGGCGGCCAAATACGCGCTCGAATTACCCAACAGCCGCACCGCCGAGTCAGAAGCTGACACGATCGGTATGCGTCTCGCTACTGAAGCAGGCTATGACCCCGAGGCAGCAGTCACCCTGTGGCAAAAAATGGGCGATCTCAGTGAAGAGCGCCCGCCCGAGTTCCTGAGTACCCACCCAGCCCCGGAGAACCGCCAGGCGGCCCTTGACGGGATGATTCCCGAGATGCGGGCGCTAAATACGACTCGCACCAAGGCTGCGGTACATCCGGTGGATATTGTTCGGCAAACCGCCAATTAGTGGTTCACGCTGAGGCGGCCTCTCCGCCTCAGCCCCCCGCCAATAAAACCTGAAGTGGCCGCAAACCCAACAGCATCGGGGCTTTGCGCGTTATAGATCCGTTGATCCAGAACCCTGGCCTGCCCTATCGATAGTCGACTTAAACCGGAAAAGTCATTCGCCCCGAAATAGCTCCAATGGCTATGAAAAACGCCCATAGTAATTAGTGCCAAAACTATTCCAGGTTGATCTAACCGCCATCAACCCCTGTATAATCCGGCAAATTACTCTTTTCGCTGGAAATTTGCCGTTTGCATGCAAATTTTTGGTGCTAACCGTATTCTGACCAAGGACCCGCTAACCATGCTCTCTTTCCCCTCTCGCCCACGTCGACTCGCCTCAGCACTGAGCGCGGTTCTTGCCCCCGCATTGATTACCAATGAAGCGGTCGCGCAGCAACTTGAAGAAGTGGTAGTGACTGCCACCAAGCGCTCCGCCAGCACCCAGGACATCGCCGTTACCGTCTCGGCCGTCTCCGGCGAGAAGCTCGAACAGCTCGGCGTACAGAATTTTGAGGATTACCTGATCCAGCTCCCAGGCGTCACCGCCGGCGGCAGCGGCCCCGGCCAGAACACCATCTATATCCGGGGTGTCGCCTCCACTACGCCGAACCTTAGTACCGCGGGTGTCGCGGGCCTCGCACCCAACGTCGCCTTCTACCTCGACGAACAGCCTCTGGCACAGCCCGGTCGCAACCTCGATATCTACGCCGCCGACCTGCAGCGAGTGGAGGTATTGGCCGGACCGCAGGGCACGCTTTTCGGCGCCAGCTCCCAATCCGGCACCGTGCGGATGATCACCAACAAGCCGGATTTCACCGAGACCTACGGCAAGATCAAGGCTGAGGCGTCGACCATGAAAGACGGCGAAGCCAGCTACAACGGTGAGGCCGTGTTCAACTGGGCGGTTAATGAGCGTTTCGCCATGCGCGCGGTGGTATACCGCGACGATATGGGCGGTTACATCGACAACGTCCCGGGTACGATTGATCAACGCGAGTCCGCTCGGTTCCGCCCGGCTGGCACGGTGCGTTCCAATGGTGTGCCCGTCAGTGACGCCAGAGGCGGATTCCAGGCGGGCGCAGATCTCAGCAATGTTGATTTCCGGGCTGCTGACAACAGCGACCTGGTTGAGGACGATTTCAACGACGCCACCTACACCGGCGGGCGCATCAGCGCATCCTTTGACATCACCCCGACCTGGAATCTGCTGGTTGCCCACACACAACAGGAACTGGAAACCGAAGGTGTGTTTTACGCCGACCCCAGTCTTGGTGAGATGGAAATTCGTAGTTATGAAGAGTCGTTTCTCGAGGACGACCTCCAGAATACCGCCTGGACACTAACCGGCGCCATTAATGAGCTCGAGCTGGTCTATACCGGAGCGTTCACCAAGCGGGAAGTCTCCAGCCGAATCGATTACACCGACTACCTTTACGTGAGCCAGTACATCCCCTACTACCTTTGCGATACCGAGGTGAGTTATCCCGCTTACAACCCGACACCCACCGGTACCTGCTACGCGCCAAACCTGTTCACGACCATGGACTCCGAGCTCGAAATCCAGACCCACGAATTCCGCGTGTCGACAGACGCCACCAAGCCGATTCGCGCAACCGTCGGCGTTTTTTACAGCGAGCTTGACCTGGAAGAGCGGGTAGATTTTTCGTACCCCAGCAATGTCTTCCCAACCCTCTATGGGAATCCCGGGGACGCCTTTCCGGAAAACTTCTCGTATCCCGACGGATTCTTGTCAACCAATGACCCGTTCCCCGAGGCGGCTGTTTTCCGTAATGACATCCTGAGAACCGATGAGCAGTTGGGCTTCTTTGGTGAAGTCACCTTCGATATCGGCAACGAATTTGCAGTCATTGTCGGTGCGCGACGTTATGAGGTAACCAGCGACCTGGACGGCAGCGCCAATGGCAGCTTTGGCAACCCGTTCTACCAGATCGACTGCCAGCGCGGGGGTACCAATATCTCAGATCTGTATGACGGCGATGGTGTATACCGTGACACCGCCGTTTTCCTGTGCCGTGACGACCAGCCGGTCTACACCCTCGCGGATCTCGATAACCCCGATGTCGAGGTACCTGACTACGTGCGAGGCGCGCTGTTGGCGCCGGGCGAATCAGAAAACAACGGCACCATTTACAAACTGACCGGACAGTGGACGCCCAACGCGGATATGCTGTTTTACGCCACCTACTCCGAAGGCTTCCGTCCCGGCATACTCAACCGGCCCGGTGGTCAGACCAACCCCAGCGGCGAATACACCGTGCCCTATGGCGTTGGCTCCGATGAGCTGAAAAACTACGAGCTGGGTTGGAAAACCGATTTGATGGGCGGCACGCTGCGCTTTAATGGGGCGCTGTTCCAGTCAGAGATTTCCGGTCTGCAAACGACTATTTTCGATACCAGTATTGTCAACCTGTTCTTCTCCGACAATGCGGCAGATTCCGAGGTTCGCGGTCTCGAAGGCGATATTACCTGGCTGCCGAAGGTTGCGGGGTTGACGATCTCGGGGGCGTTCTCCTTCCTTGATACCGAGATCACCGAAGTGCTCGTGCCAACCGATGACGTCAGAGCCGGAGATACCATGGCGTTCGCCCCGGAATTTCAGGGCACGCTGACCGCGCGTTACGAGTGGCCAATGGGCGACTACACCGCTCACGTGATGGGCAATGTGTCTTATTCGGACGAGTCTTACAGTGACATCATTCGCATCAACCGCGACAAGATTGACAGCTGGACGATGATGGGGGTCACCGCGGGTTTGCGCGCCGACGATTGGAGCGCAACAGCGTTTGTCGATAACCTCACCGATGAACGTGCGGAACTGTCGCGCAACTATGTCAACGACAGAGGCCGGGCAACGTACGCTCGACCACGCACCATGGGTCTACGCGTGTCGTACAACTTCTAACTGCGACGACACATAGTGCAATGATCAATGCCCCCGCGCGGGGCATTTTTTTTGCATCGGAGAACAATCATGACCACAGATCCCATTGCCGCCATGGATTCTGAAAGCGAACGTCTTGCGGCGATCCAAAACCTGCTGCGGGCCGGGGATCGGGACAAGGCGCGGAATGCGGTCAAGGCCTGGCTTTCCGATCAGCCCAAGCATCCGGAGGCACTGTATTTCTACGCCGTGATTCAACGGACCGACGGCCAACCTGACTCCGCTATGCAAACCCTTGCCGAGCTACTGAAAATCCAGCCCGAACACAGCCGAGCGGTTCAAGAACTCGGGCACTGCCAACGGCAAATGGGAGCTACAGCACTCTCGCTTAAGTACTATCAACGTGCCACCAGAATGAACGCCTCATTGATCGCAAGCTGGCAAGGACAGCTCCATGCGCTTCAAAAACTGGGCCAACGCAATGGCCTAAACCAAATAGCCGAACAAATCGACTATTTGAGGGCGCTGCCACCCCCGCTGCTGGCAGTGATGGATCTGCAAGCACGCGGCAAGCGATTGCAAGCCGAAGAACTTTGCAAACGTTTCATGCAGAAGAACCCGCGGCATATCGAGGGCATGCGTTTGCTCGCCGGGATCGCGCTTGAAATGGGAGCACTCGATGAGGCGGCGCTGCTGTTGACTACCGCGGAAAAAATCGCGCCCGCGAACCAGCGTGTACAGTTGGATTGCGTTCAGCTTGCAAGGCGTCAAAACAATCACGATGAAGCGCGTCGCAGGGCCAACAAGCTCGCTAACAGCGATCCGGAAAATCTTCAGTTTCAATCTCTGGCTGCCATAGAAGCGTTACAGGTGAGTGATTTTGAGGCTGCATTGGCGGGGTTTGAGCGGATTCTTGAGAAACAGCCCAACGACCCGGCGACATTGACCTCGCTCGGTCACACGCTAAAAACGATTGGACGTGCCGAGGAGGCCATCAACCGGTATCGAAAGGCAACCGCCGTCCGCAGCGGTCATGGCGAGGGGTGGTACGCCCTGTCCAATCTCAAGACCTACCGCTTTGACGACGCAGACATCAATGCGATGGAAGCTTTATGTCGCGGCGATGAACTCGATCCAGGCCACATACCCTTTGTGCGCTTTGCACTGGGTAAAGCCTATGAGGACCGGAGTGAATACGCCGAGTCTTTTACCCAGTATGCCGCGGGCAATGCGGCCAAACGGCAACAATCCTATTACGACGCCGACGATATGCACGCTGATATGCAGTCAATGGCCACGTTTTTTGACAGGGCTCTATTTGAACAAAAAGCAGGCAGCGGCGACGCCGATCCGGCCCCGATTTTTATTGTTGGCCTGCCCCGCGCAGGCTCCACACTTCTCGAACAGATCCTATCGTCACACAGCCAGGTCGACGGCACCCAGGAATTACCCAATATCCTTTCGATGGCGCAGCAGTTGCGTCGTCGCTCAGAGGACACCACATACCCGGAAATTCTGGCGGACATCGATGCCGACGAACTGCGCGCTATGGGAACACGCTTCATCGCCGACACCCGTATCCACCGCGGCAACGCACCGTTCTTTATTGACAAAATGCCCAATAACTTCCGGCACATCGGTCTGATCAAGCTGATTCTGCCCAACGCCAAGATTATTGACGCCCGCCGGCATCCCATGGCGTGCTGCTTCAGCGGCTTTAAGCAGCTATTCGCGGAGGGGCAGGAATTCAGCTACCAGCTTGCTGATATTGGGCGCTATTATCGCGACTACGTTGAATTGATGTCGCACTGGCAGTCAGTGCTGCCCGGGCAGATTCTCCAGGTGAACAACGAAGACGTTATTGAGGATTTACCGGGGCAGGTCGCGCGATTACTGGAGTTTTGCGGCCTGCCTTTCGAAGAGCAGTGCCTGCACTATTGGGAAACCGAGCGCGCAGTAAAAACACCGAGTTCAGAGCAGGTTCGCCAACCGGTCTCGGATAAAGGCCAGCACCAGTGGCGAAACTACTCACCCTGGCTGGATCCTTTGCGTGAGGCGCTGGGATCCCATCTGGTTCGATTATCCGAAGAGAGTTAAACACCATGACGGAAATGGACTTACAGGATCAGGTTTTGATTTTGTTGCGACGGATTATTCGCGCGACTTATTTGCACTCCAGAAAACTGGAGAAAAAAACCGGACTGACCACCCCCCAGTTAATGGCCCTGCGGACTATCGACGACCTCAAGGAGCCGACGGTCTCGGATATCGCCAAATCGGTCAGCCTGAGCCTGGCGACCGTCACCACGCTGCTCAATCGTCTGGAAAAGCAGGGAATGGTGCATCGCGAGCGCAGCACCATAGATCGGCGCCGGGTCATTGTCACCCTCACCGAGGTGGGACAGAAAAAGCTGGATGCTGCACCCAAGCCGTTGCAGGACAGCTTTAACGATCGCTTTTCCGACATTGAGGCCTGGGAACAGCACCTGATTATGGCCGCACTTGAGCGCATCGCCACCATGATGGATGCCGAGGATCTGGACGCTTCACCGCTACTCACCGAAGGTGATGAGGTTCTCTGACTCGCAAAAAAGCTGAAAGGACCTGAGCGAATTGGTTAAACCCCGTACCAACCTGACCGACATCGACGGGCTGCGGGCTATTGCTGTCCTCGGTGTGGTGTTGTTTCATTTGCAGGTATCAGGCTTCGCCGGTGGCTATGTTGGCGTCGATATCTTTTTTGTTATCTCCGGATTTTTGATCACCGGGATTCTCAAAGACCAACTCATCAGCGGCGAGTTCAGTTTCGGTGCCTTTTATGGCCGCCGGGTTCGACGACTCTTTCCCGCGATACTGGCGACGGTGTTCGCAACCACATTGGCCGCGCTGTTTGTGCTTCAGCCACTCGAGCTGGAGGCCTTTGCAAAATCCGGCGTGGCGGCGATCGCCAGTGGCGCGAATATTCTGTTTTATCTCGAGGCGGGCTACTGGGACGCCGATTCCGCACTGAAGCCCTTGCTTCATCTGTGGTCGCTGGGTGTCGAAGAGCAATTCTATCTGTTGTGGCCTGCGCTGCTCTGGCTGCTGTTCAGAAGTTGTAGACCGTCATCAAATGCCTACATAACCACCCTGGTCGCCTTGTTGTTGCTGAGCTTTGGACTCAGTGTTTATTTTACCGACCGCGATCAGCCCGCCGCGTTTTACCTGCTGCCCTTCCGCGCCTGGCAGTTCTGCCTTGGCGCCGTGGCACTGGAACTCTGGCAACGGCTGCACATCAGCCTGTTTTCTCAGCAGCTGGTGCGCTCCGCGGGTCTGGCGCTGTGTTGCATTGGCTTTGTGGTCCTGGAGGATGGCAGCAGTTTTCCCGGTTGGCAGGCACTGATCCCCAGCATCGGCGCCGCCCTGGTTCTGGTCGCAGCCAATGCCGACGAGCCCAGCCCGCTGCTATCCAATCGACCGGCACGCTGGGTGGGGCAAATTTCGTTCTCGCTGTACCTCGCCCACTGGCCGCCGATAGCCCTGTTAAGCAGCTGGTATCTGACGCCTCTCACCACGCCCAGCCGACTGGCGCTTGCCGCTATCATTACGCTCGCTACCCTGGTGCTGTACTACGGTGTCGAGCGACGCTTTTATCAGCGCCACTCGTACCAATCCGATAACGGCCGGTTGACGGTTTACGGCAGTATTGTCATCGCGGTGTTACTGGCCGCCTGCCTCACCTTCATCGCATTCCAACCCGCGCGCTTCGGCTATCAGGAGGTGCAGCTGGATGCGGCAGCGATCAAACACTATAAACGCGAGCGCGACAGCCTCATCGATGCCGGATGCCGCATCGATCAGCTCGATGATCCCAGCCGCTGCCCGGCTTCACTTGTCGAACCCATCCTGGTGTTTGGTAATTCCCATGAGAAGGATGCTTTCAACTTCCTGACCACGGCGCTACCTGCGAGTCGATCGCCGAGCATCGTCTATTTCGGTGGCGTCGGCGGGTGCGGCAAGATGACGCCGGAGGGCGTGTTCACCCGGGAGGAAGATTGGGTGGTGGCCGCGAGCGATAGCTGCCAGAAACGCATAGATGCGCTTTGGGAATCGCTGGAATCTGTGGAGTGGTCGATGGTGCTCTACAGCTCCAAATCCCCATTTGCGAGGAATAAGACCGACATCCTGCACATCTTGCAGACCATTAAGACGCGGCAACCCTCGGTAAAGATTGCGCTCATGGGCGGCCTGATCAGCACCACGCGGGAATGCGCCTTCTTTATTAACCGGTTCGGTAATAGTCGTGCCTGCATCAGACCCGGAGCGTTATCAAAATATTACGCTGACCCGAAGAATGATGGCGGCGCCGTGTACTACGAAGACTTCATGGCGCTTGGCGACTTGTATATCGATAAGGCGGGGCTGGTGTGCACCTCTCCAGTCGACGTACAGTCCTGTGAAACAGAAACGCCGGAGGGCCACCCGATGTTTGTCGACCGGCATCACCTGACGCTCCCTTACGCGCAACTGCTGGGCCGGCGCTATCTCGAACGCTATCCCGATTGGTATCGCGATTTAACCGCGAAGTAACTGCCCCGGACCGAGTGGTCGGGGAGGAATATGCGTTGCTACCAGGACCGCTCTAAGCGGCAACATCCATCAAAAGGCGGGAATGTCGGTCTGCGTACGACCCAGAATCAACGCGTGGATATCATGGGTTCCCTCATAGGTATTCACCACCTCGAGGTTCATCATGTGCCGCATGACCGGGTATTCGTCCGAAATACCATTACCACCGAGCATGTCTCGGGCTTTGCGCGCCACGTCCAGCGACTTGCCGCAGGAGTTGCGCTTGATCAGCGAGATCAGCTCCGGGGCAATCTGACCGGCATCCATCAACACACCGGCCCGATGACAGCCCTGCAACGCCAGCGAAATCTCGGTCTGCATATCCGCGAGCTTCAATTGCACCAGCTGATTCGCCGCCAGCGGCCGATTGAACTGCTTGCGCTCCATGGTGTAATCACGCGCCGCATGCCAGCAGGTTTCCGCAGCACCGAGTGCGCCCCAGGCAATGCCGTAGCGGGCGTTGTTCAGGCAGCTAAACGGCCCTTTTAGGCCCTCAACATCCGGTAAGAGGGCGTCCTCTCCGACCACGACGTCCTCCATCACGATTTCACCGGTAATGGAGGCGCGCAGCGACAATTTGCCTTCAATTTTGGGCGCGGACAGACCGGGCATGCCCTTTTCAAGCACAAAACCGCGGATAACACCGTCATCGGTCTTGGCCCAGACGACGAAAACGTCGGCGATCGGGCTGTTGCTAATCCACATTTTGGCGCCGCTCAAGGAGTAGCCGCCATCGACCGTTCGAGCCCGGGTAACCATGCCGCCGGGGTCTGAGCCGTAATCGGGCTCAGTCAGACCGAAACAGCCGATCCACTCCCCGGTCGCCAGCTTGGGTAGGTACTTTTCGCGCTGGGCCTCGGTACCGAAGGCGTAAATCGGGTACATCACCAGCGAGGACTGCACACTCAACATCGAGCGGTACCCGGAATCGACGCGCTCCACTTCCCGGGCCACAAGACCGTAGGAAATATAATCGACACCCGGACAGCCATAACCGTCGATAGTGCTGCCCAACAGGCCCATTTCGCCCATCTCGCGAAAGATCTCAGGGTCGGTAAGCTCCTTCTGGAAGGCATCTTTTACCCGGGGCAATAACTTGCTCTGGGCATACTGATGCGCGGAATCCCGGACCATGCGTTGCTCATCGGTGAGCTGTGCTTCGAGCAGAAACGGGTCCTGCCAGTCTAATTTCTGCCAAACACGCTTGCCTGCGCCCATTGCCCGCTCCTGTCATTGATGCTGATCAAAAAAAACAATATTAGCAGATATTTTAATCCTGAAATATCTGCCCCGTCCCATCCTGCAAAAGCGCCGTCTCTCGCACAAAAACCGAATGCGGGGAATTGCCATGGCGTTAGCCGGCCCATGTCGTACACTAGAGCTACGAATCGATAGTCATTGCGTGTTCTATGTCGACATTAGCGAAATTCGCCGAGCAAATTGCCCAGGTTGTGCCCACATTGGGCCACGAGCCCTTCTCTGCAGCATTGGTTGGCATGCTCAAGCAGTTGTCGGGCGCGGATGACGGATCCTTGCTGTTTTATCGCGAGGGGCAGTTACCGATCGTCGAATTCGCCCAGCCCGTAGAGGCGCTGGGCAAGACCACGCTGGACACGTATATCCGTGGGCCGTTCCTGCTCGACCCCTTTTATCGGGTGACGGCCATCGAAGGTCATTTTGGTGTTTTTCGCCTGGGCGAGCTCGCGCCTCGGGGCTTTAAAGACAGCGAATACTATAAGACCTGGTACCGCAATTGCGGCTACCAGGACGAGTGCGGCCTGAACGTACCATTGCTGGGTAGCGGCTTTGTCAGTATTGCCCTGGGCATGACCTCTAAAGCGAGGCGTTTTCGAAAGCGCGACGCCGACCTCCTGACGGCTATTTACCCGGCGGTAACTGCCCTGTGCCAACAGCATTGGGCTACTGACAGCGGCCCCGGGCGCGCGCGCGACCTGCGCCAGCATCTGCATGATTCTCTGGCTGCATTCGGCTCCAGCGTCCTGACCCGCCGGGAACAGCAGGTCACCGAGCTTGTGCTTTTGGGTAACAGCACCCGTGTGATTGCCGAGAAACTGGGCATTTCGTCGGAAACGGTCAAGCTGCATCGCAAGCACGCCTACGCCAAGCTCGACGTGGGATCCCAGGCGGAGCTGTTCTATTTATTCATGGATGCACTGGCCAATAATCCGGAAGGGGGCGACCCCGACCCTCTGGTGGCTTATCACGCCAAACCCAGCAAGCCATGATCGCTCCCTCAGCCTGTCACTGACCGCCGATACCTGGAATGTTACCCGCCCGCCACCCCTGATGGGTAAGTGGCGATGCCGAGCATCTATGAAACCATGCGCTTTTAGCGTGATGAAGTGAGGAGAAAACCGTGACTGCAAAGCTTGATACCCAGACCCTGCGAAACCTTGACCAGGCTCACCACCTGCATCCATTCACGGACTTCAAGGACTATGCGGCCCACGGTGGCAAAATCATCAGTCGTGCGGAGCATATTTACCTTTACGATTCTGATGGCAACAAGATTCAGGATGCCATGTCGGGGTTGTGGTGCTGCAATCTCGGTTATGACCAGGACTCAATCAAGCAGGCCGTATTCGATCAGTTGCAGGAGCTCCCCTACTACAACAACTTCTTTCGGTGCTCCAACCAGCCCGCGGTAGAACTGGCATCAAAGCTGTGTGAACTGACACCCGAGCGTTTCCAGCACGTGTTTTTCACCAATTCAGGTTCTGAAGCCAACGATACTCAAATCAAGCTGGTCCATCGCTACTTCGACCTTTTGGGCAAACCCAACAAAAAACACATTATCAGCCGCAATAACGCCTACCACGGCAGCACTATCGCCGCGAGCTCGCTGGGCGGTATGAAGTCTATGCACGAGCAGACCATGGGCCTCAATTATGTCCATCACATCGAGCAGCCCCACTGGTACGAGTGCGGTGGGGATATGTCCGAAGCGGAATTTGGTCTCCACGCTGCCCAGGCGCTGGCCGACAAGATCGACGAGCTCGGTGAGGAGAATATCGCCGCGTTTATCGCCGAACCTGTTCAGGGTGCGGGCGGCGTCATTATCCCCCCCGACAGCTACTGGCCGGCGGTGAAAAAGATTCTTGAAGAACGCGATATCCTGTTTATCGCCGACGAAGTCATTTGCGGTTTTGGGCGCACGGGTAACTGGTTTGGCTTTGAGACCTACGATATCGAGCCCGATCTGGTTACCTTTGCCAAGGCCGTGACCAACGGATTCATGCCACTCGGCGGCTGTCTGGTTGCCGACAAGGTGAGCAACGTCCTGCTCAACGGTGCCGGCGACTTTGCCCACGGCCTGACCTATTCCGGGCACCCGGCGTCCTGCGCCGCGGGGCTGGCGACGATGGCCGTTTATGAGGACACGGGTATTATTGAGTCTTCCGCCCGGGATCTGGCACCACACTTCAATGCGCAATTGCAATCGCTGGTCGATCACCCGATTGTCGGACAGGTCCGCAGCAAGGGGCTGTTCGCCGCCGTAGAGCTCACCGACGATAAAGCGGCACGCACCCGAATCGCGCCGGACTCTGCCGCCGCGGTGTACTGTCGCGACGTCGCCATCGAAGATGGGCTGATGGTACGCCAGACCGGCGACGCGATGATTATGGCGCCACCGTTTGTCACCGAGCGCCACGAAATCGACAACCTGGTGGCAAAGCTGACGGTAGCACTGGATAAGACCGCCAGGCAGTTCGGAATCAGCTGAGCGATAGCCCTGCCAGTCACGACGGGACCCAGCGGCAAGGGTGGATCCGCCCGGGACGCCGCTGCGTAAACTGCGTCGTGAATGAATTCATTTCTGTAATACGAAACAGGGACCTGACCGACCGCGTGGTGTTCAATGCGGTCTGGTTTCAGACGCTCTGGTTTGCCTGTGTTCTGGGCCGCGACGTGTGGTTGCCGCTGGCATTGCTGCTCGTCGCCCTGCACCTGCTACTTGTGAAAAGTACCGTCAGGGAACTGCGGCGCCTGGCACCGGTCATATTGATAGGTGTCACGGTCGATACCGCGCTCAGTGTTAGCGGCGTCTTTGATTTCGGCGATGGTGTGGTGCTGCCGTTGTGGCTGATGCTCGTCTGGTTCGCTTTTGCCACCACGTTGAGCCGCAGCCTCGCCTACCTTGGCAAACACCTCTGGCTGGCAGCGGTGGCCGGGGCAGCGGCCGTCCCCTTCAATTACTGGGTGGGTAGCCAGGCAGGGGCCGTTGCGTTACCACTGGGCACGGCCACGACCCTGTGGATTCTGGTCCCGGTGTGGGCGGCGCTTCTGCCGCTGTTGTTTTGGATTAGTCGACGAAGCGCGTTAACAGGAGATTATCTGTGAATATCCGCAAATACCTTGGACTTGTATTCAGCCTGGCAATCGCCGGTGTCGGAATGCAGGTATCGTTCGTCCTCGCCGCCGACACCAGCGAACCCAACGACGTGTCAGATCCTGCCGCAGGTCTTACCCAGGTCGGCGAGGCCAGGCTTTCGGTCTTTCTGTTTGATGTCTACGACAGTCGTCTGTTTACTGCTGATGGCACGTATGAACGCGGGACTCGCCCACTGGTCCTCGACATCGAATATCTCAGGAAGGTATCGGGCGCCGACCTGCTACAACGAACGCAGAAAGAGTGGGCCAGCCAGAATCTGAGCCATCCCAAACAGCTCGACTGGATCGAGTCGCTGCGCACCTTCTTTCCCGACGTCACCGATGGTGATCGCCTGACGTTGAGGGTCAATGAAGATCAGGTGAGTGTGTTTTATCTCAACGAACAGCCGATAGGATCCATCGACGACCCACTATTTGCGGAGCATTTCACCGCCATATGGCTGTCGCCCGATACCTCTCGCCCTGAAATCCGGGCCGCCCTGTTAGGCAAAGCGTCCTGAAGCCTACGACGCCAGGGCAATAGCCCGGCCGTGATCCTCAACCTCCACCAGCTTGGCGTGTAGCGCCGACACCGCAGCGTCGTAGTCCTTCTCGGCAACAACAAACTGCATATCAACCTGCCGTCGGGACTGGTGCACCGCACTCACCGTGACACCTGCCTCCGCCAGCGCCAGTGTAGTTCGCGCCAGAACGCCTTTGATCTTCATATCGCTGCCGATCGCAGACACAATAGCCACCTGCTGTTGATCAATTTCAGCGCCGGGCAATACCTCGTTGAGCTCAAGTACCACCCGTTTAAGCGTCTTCAGATTACAGGCGACAAAGTGGGTAATGGTGTTGGCATTGATGTCCTTGGAAACCACTCGGACGCGATAGCGCTCGAGTACCTTCAGGATGGCCTGATCGTACTTGGTAATGGCACCGACCATATCCTGGTCAAACACCTCCAGCGCATAGACCCCACGCCTACCGGCCACGATTTCCACACGGGGCGTCGCGCTCACATAGTCAGCGGTAATCAGCGTGCCCGTATGTTCGGGTTCAAAGGTATTTTTGATTCGCAGGGGAATATCCTGCTCCCTGAGGCCTCGCGCCGCCTGGGGGTGGATCGCTTCCATTCCCAAACTTGATAACTGGTCCGCCACGTCATAATTGGTGCGCCCAATCGGAACCACAACGTCGGCACCGACCACCTTCGGATCGGCACTGCTGAGATGATATTCCTTGTGGATAATCGCCTCCCGGGCACCGGTAAGCACCGCGACCCGGCTAAACGTCATTTCACTGTAGCCGCGGTCGAAACGATCCATCAGCCCTTCGGCGCACTGGGCATAGCCGGTAATGATGGGGACACACTGGGTAATGTCGAGTGGCGCAAGTGCGTCCACAATCCGCTTATCGAGGTCGCAATCCCCTTCATCAGTCCAGCCGGACAAATCCACCAGCTCGGCGGGGATACCGTCGCGACGCAACAGCTGAACCGTGTTCCAGGCGCTGTGGGCCTCTCCCAGGCTCGCCAGCATCTCGCGCAACGCGTCGAGCTGGTTATCCAGCGAAAAGTGCCCGTGGCGACACAGGGTTTCTACATTTTCGAGGCAACCCCGCAGGGTTTCAATGCGCTTGTCGATAAACGCATTGGCATCGGCAAGGCCTGATGCGGTCTGAAACAACTCCCGATTGATCTGGTCCAGATAGACTTTGGCGGCGTCAAGCGACTGGCGCCATGTGCTGCCGTCACTGGCCTCGCGGAAGCTGGCGAAAACACCGGGCTCTTCGGTTTTCTTGTGTTCCAGCAGACGATCCGTCACTCCGCCATAGGCCGATACCACGAACATCCGACCAATGGCCTGCTCAGGACCACCACCCGCGCAAATCACGTTGTCGCGGACGGACGCGTATTCACTCATCGAGGTGCCGCCGATTTTTTCGACCGTGTGAGCACCCCAGCCCTTTTCCGGTGAAAAACGGGTGCGATCGACCACAGCATCAACGCTGTCTTTACGTGTCATAACGGTAACCTTTACTCCTCGAGCTCGTAAGCGCCATCGGCGTTATGAACCTCTCGACCCGTCACCGGTGGATTGAAGACACAAGCCAGTTCCAGCTCGGTTTCGGCGGTAAGAATGTGTTCATCGTGCTTGTCGAGGGCATAGACGGTGCCCGGCGCAATCTCATAGACCACATTGTCATCCAGGGTTTTAATGTTGCCCTTGCCCCGGACGCAATAGACCGACTCCAGGTGATTCACATAGTGCATGCGGAATGATTTACCCGCATAGATGGTGGTCATGTGAAACGAAAAGCCCATGCCGTCGTCCTTTAGCAGCAAGCGCGTGCTTTCCCAGTTGCCCTTGGGATCAACCACGCGACGATCGGTGGCCTGTGCTTCCTTCAAATGTCGAACGATCATTGTTTTGCTCCTCCCTGCTGGCTACCCGGTTACGCCGCGTCGGCCTTGCTATCGCCGGCATCGGACTCGGTGATGGCCATATCGGCGCACGCCTCGGCAAACGAAGCCTCGAGGATGTCGAGGCCGCGACGCAAGTTGGCATCGCTGATCGTCAACGGACACAAGGTTTTGACCACCTCGTCGTCGGCACCACTGGTCTCAATGATCAGACCGCGCTCGAAGGCGGCCTTACAGATCGCACCGGCGCGGTCGCCCGAATCGCAGGCCAAACCGCGCATCATGCCGCGGCCACGCAACTCAAATTGACCGCCGGCATACTTTTTGTTGATGGCGTCGAAGCGCTGGCGGATGTACTCGCCTTTTTTCTGGATCGACTGCTCGAACGCGTCGTCGGTCCAGTAGTGCTCGATAGCCGCACGCGCGGTGACAAAGGCAAGGTTATTGCCGCGGAAGGTCCCGTTATGTTCACCGGGCTTCCATTGGTCAAGCTCAGGCGCGAGCAAGGTGATCGCGAAAGGAAGGCCATAGCCCGAGAGGGACTTTGACAGCGTCACAATGTCGGGCTTGATGCCGGCGGCTTCAAAGCTGAAGAACTGACCGGTTCGACCGCATCCGGCCTGAATGTCGTCAAGAATGAGAAGTACCTCGTGGCGCTTGCAGACTTCGCTCAGGTTGCGCAGCCAGTCGAGGCTGGCCGCGTTAATGCCACCCTCGCCCTGTACCGCTTCGACCAGCACCGCCGCGGGGTAATCGATGCCACTGCTGCCATCGCTCAATACTTTGTCGAGGTACTCGGTGGTATCGATGCCCTCACCGAGGTAGCCATCAAACGGCATAAAGGTCACGCCACCGAGGGTGGTGCCTGCTGCACCACGATGATGGGAATTACCCGTAGTGGCGAGCGCCCCCATACTGACGCCGTGGAAACCATTGGTGAAGCTGATGACATTTTCACGGCCGGTCACTTTGCGGGCGATCTTCAGCGCTGCTTCAACACAGTTGGTGCCGGTGGGTCCGGTGAACTGGACCACGTAATCGAGGTCGCGCGGCTCAAGAATATGCTTCTGCAGGGCCTCGAGGAATTCCGCCTTGGCACGGGTATGCATATCGAGGCCATGGGTGATGCCATCGTCTTCGATATAGCGAAGCAGCGCGTCCTTGAAGCGGGGGTTGTTGTGCCCGTAGTTGAGGGTTCCGGCCCCGCCGAGGAAATCCAGATAGGTCTTGCCCTCGCGGTCGTATATCAATTCACCCTGCGCGCGGTCAAAAATGACCGGAAACGCTCGTGAATAGCTGCGTACTTCTGATTCCATTTCCTTGAAAATACCCATAGTGACTCTCCTGTCTTGGGACTGATAAATAAGTGCTTGCGGGATGTGGTGAGACTGTTTTAGGGTGCGGTCGCCGTCAAAGGCCCTATACGCGCCAGGAACTCGGTGTCGTGAGCGCCCTCGAAATGCCGGTCGCGATCAAAGAACACGCTTCGGTGCAACTCGGCACCCGCATTGTCTGCCAGACGACCAAACATGGCCCACGACGCATGATTATCGTCGGTGACCGTCGTCTCCATGTACTCGACGCCGTGGGGCTGCAGCCGCTTAACGAGCGCTTCCAACATGCGCACCCCCAGACCGTGACCGCGGGCGTCCGTATGCACCGCCACCTGCCACACGAACAGTGTGTTGGGGCGCTCGGGTATCAGATGCCCGGTTATCGCCCCCAGCAGGCGCCCATCGCCGCTCTGCGCCACCACGGACGAACCTGCGAAATGACTGCATTGAATCAGATTGCAGTACGTCGAATTCGTATCCAGGGGCGGGCAGGCCGCAATAAGCCTGTGAAGCGCCGCACCGTCTTCTGCGGTGGGCTGCCTAAATTCAATGTCTAGACTGGCGGTACCAGACGACAAAATAGTTTGTCTCCAAATTATTTCGGTTGCGCATAATAGCGAATTAACAAAAAAAATCAACTGTGCTTGTTACTTCAACGAGTCAATTTTGGTTCAAAAATACGCAATATTCGTGCTTATAGCAGCAAAATTTCGGATGACGGTCTATAAACTACCTTCAAAGTGAATTATTCGCCCAAAAACTACTTTTATCGGTGATTTCGAGGTATCAGTAATCGCGGAAGGTCTGGTCGCAGGCGTGGATAGCGAACGGGAGCAGCGTCAACCCGGCCCTCGGATAAAAAACGTGGTTTTGCGGTGCTGGCCGAAGTATCAGCCCTCGAGGTACTCAGCAAGCTTCGCTGCAGCGCTATCGCCAAACAGCAATCGAGCCGCGCCCCGCAACGTGCTTTCCTTGCGCAGGGAACGGCCCGGGACCACCAGCGCGATCTTTGAGCGCCGGCGCAGAAAATCATCGAAATGCACGATCATTTCTCGACGGGACATGAGTTCCAATTCGGCATGGGTGTATTCGGCCTCGGGGATGACCAGTTTCGCCTTGTCAGGATGCTCACCAATGGTATCGAGCAGTTCATTGGCGTAATTCCCGTAGCGGCGCCAAAACCGGAGCGAAAGCGGCTCGGAAACCCCATCTTCCGTGAGTTCATCCAGCGCCAGGTGCTGCGCTCGCTCGAGGAATCGCCGCCGGTCGGTGGCGTCAGGCTCGCCGTACCAACGCTGCTCCGGCGACCGGGTGATAACACCCAGCTGCGACACCGCGGCCACGAGCTCCTCACCCACATTCAGGCAGTCGGTCAGTTTGCCGCCAAATATACTGATAAAGTGGCGATCGTCGTCGATCTCGAGCTGATGCTTCCGGGAAAGCTGAACCCAGTCACGGCTCGTGTCGGCACCCGCAATGGCCAGCGGCCTAACACCCACACGCTCGGCGATGATGTCGTCACGAGTCAGCGGCTCGGGCAGCTCCAGCAACGCGTTGGCATTGGCCAGGACAAAATCCCGATCCTCATTGCTTACCGATACCTCGGCCCGCGCCACTTGGGTATCGGTAGTACCAATGCAGGTCTTGGGCCCCATCGGGATGACGAAAAACAATCGCCCATCACTGGCGAAGAAAGTCAGTACTTTTGCCAGCGGCGTCACTCGATCGACGATTAGATGAACGCCTTTTGACAATAAATGATGATGCTCGGTGTCGACCCCGACCGTTGCGTTGAGCCTATCCACATTGGGGCCCGTGGCATTGATGACCACTTTGGCGGTGAGCTGCAAATCCCGGTTCGCCTCGCAATCCCGAAGCGAGACTTGCCAGTGTTGCTGGTCACTGGAGAACTCCAGTGCGGTGACCTCGGTATAGTTGGCCGCAGTAGCACCGGCATCCATGGCCCTGCGAATGAAATTGAATACAAAGCGGGAATCATTGTCGAACAGATAGCAATCCGAGTACTCCAGACCGCCGACGACCTCGCTCGCATTAATCACCGGGGCCTCAGCGATAATGGTTTTGCGCCGGAGAAATCGCGGGGCCGACATACGGCAATTGCCCATCAACCAGTAGAGCAGGGCGCCCAGCCAAACCAGCACCGACCACATCCTGAAACCGCGCTGGATGCTGGTGAAAAACCGGATTTCCCGTACCGTAGAGGGAAACGCGTCCATCAGCCGGTTACGGGAGAGACAGAGCTTTCGCACCAGCCTCCATTCACCGGACTCAAGATACTTTATTCCCCCCCAGGCCAGATTACTGGAGTGGGAGCTGACGCCACTGGCAAAATCAGCGCGATCAACCAGCGCCACTTGGACACCGTGTCCCGCGAGGGCTGCAGCAGCCACCGCTCCGTTAATACCCCCGCCGACGACCAGTACGTCTACCGATCCACCTGCGAGGCGTGACAGCATGGCATCGCGTTCGCTTGTCATTACCCCCTCCTTCGGACCAACAGTTTAGCTTAACGAGATGGGCTCTAATCGCATCCGCGACGTGTAGAATAGCGCCATGCTGACCATAACCAATGAAAAGTACCGCGGTCTCCAGTACCCCTGGGGCTACAATCTGCATCCGGAAGAGGGCGCGCCTTTCGAGGTTGCCGATGGTATCTGGTGGGTTCGGCTACCCATGCCAATGGAGCTAGATCACATCAATATCTGGCTGCTGGAGGACGAGGACGGCTGGACGGTGGTTGACACCTGTCTCGATACACCCGAAGCCCGGGAACACTGGGAGAATCTGTTTTCAGGTGTAATGGGGGGCAGGCCGATCAAGCGTGTGATCTGTACCCACATGCACCCGGACCATGTGGGCCTGGCGGGTTGGTTATGTGATCGGTTCGATTGCCCACTGCTTATGACCCGGGAGGAATACCTGACCTGCTGGAATCTGATCAGCTACACTGGCCAGGAGGCTCCCGCAACCGCGGTCAACTTTTACCGCGGTGCCGGTTTCGACGATGCTGCCCTGAATGACTATCGGCGCCGTTTTGGCGGCTTCGGCAAAATGATTGGCTCGCTACCCCACAGCTATCAACGTATTGTTGACCGCGAAACACTGACGATTGGCGGTCGTTACTGGCAGGTGATCGTAGGCTCCGGCCACTCACCGGAACACGCCTGTCTCTACTGTCCCGCATTAAAGCTATTGATCTCCGGCGACCAGATCCTGCCGCGTATCACCTCCAACGTATCGGTGTTTCCCACCGAGCCCGAGGGTAATCCCCTGAGCGAATGGATGGCCTCTTGTCGCCGGCTGACCGATTTACTGCCCGATGATCTGTTGGTGCTCCCCTCGCATCAGTCACCTTTTAAAGGTCTGCATATCCGGCTGAGTCAACTGATTGCTTTCCACCGCACGAGTTTGCAGTCACTGTACGAACTGCTCGAGGAACCCAGCCGGGCGGTTGACTGTTTCGAGTGCCTGTTCGGTCGGGCGTTGCCAGACAGCGTCAACGTCATGGCAGCGGGGGAGGCACTGGCCCACCTCAATCTGCTGCTGCATCGAGGCAACATCAGCAAGCACACCGACGAAGACGGTGTGCACTGGTATCGACAAATTCCCGAGTCCCGGATCATAAGCAGCGAAACTGATGACAAAGCTCCTCAAGCGACTTGAAGCCAGGATTGTCAGGCTGTATTACCGGCACACCAACGAAAGAGCGTGGCGTGGCCATATCAACCCTGCGATTAACACCAGCACGCTTGTAATACCGGCAGATCCAGCGCCGATCACCGCTCGCATGTACCACGGCTCTGCGGACAAACCTCTGATTGTGTTCTTTCATGGCGGCGGTTGGGTAATCGGTGATCTGGATACTCACCACCCCTACTGCGCCCGGCTGAGCCACACTACCGGGTGCACGGTGATGTCCATCGACTACCGTCTTGCACCCGAACACCCCTGGCCCGCAGCACACGACGATTGCTACGCGGCGACCCGATGGATCATCGACAACCTGAACAAGCTGGCACCCAATAACGGTCGCCTCGTTCTCGCCGGTGACAGCGCCGGCGGCAATCTTGCCGGAAGTACCGCCATTCGTATTGGAAGAGACCCCAGGCTCGCCGGTAACCTCCTGATTTATCCGGCCTGCGAGCACTACTCGGCGGGACTGCCTTCCTACAGGGAACACGCACGGAGCCGCCCACTGACGGCGCCCGTAATGCGCTGGTTCGTCGATATGTACCTGGCGGGCACCGCACCCGCCGACCCGTCACTCGATACACTGTTCTTCGGCAAGCGCCGCGACTGGCGAGGGTTTGCACCCACGCTGATTATTACAGCAGAGCGGGACCCCATCCGCGATGACGGTAAACGGCTGGCACAATCCCTACGCCAGTCCGGCGTGGCAATAAGCAGCCATCACTACAGCGATGAAGCCCATGGTTTTGCGGTTTCGGAGGGCCCAACCGAGGCTTTCCAACGCGCTCTTCAACAAGTCACTGACTGGCTGGATACCCTGACCAACTCCAGCTCAGCATCATCTATTCAACGGACACCCTTGGATAATCAGCAATACGGAGTCAGCCCTTGAACACAGCAACACAACGCACCTTTGCCCATATTGAGGATGACCAATCGGTGTCACTGCATACCGATGCGATTCCAACGCCCTCAAACGGCGAAGTACTCATCGAAGTCGCCTTCGCCGGTATCAATCGGGCCGACTTGTTGCAGCGCAAAGGACTTTATCCGGCACCCGCCGATGCCTCTCCCGTCATGGGCCTTGAAGTCTCGGGAATTGTGTTGGCAACAGGTGATGATGTCGACCCACTCAAAGTAGGCGATAAAGTCTGTGCACTCACCCACGGTGGTGGCTACGCCAGTCACTGTATAGCCCGTGCCGATCATTGCATTTCAGTACCCGAAAATCTGAGCCTCGAGCAGGCCGCCGCACTACCAGAGGCCTTGCTTACTGTTTGGTCCAACGTGTTTGTCCGCGCCGGCTTTAGCGCGGGTGAACGACTGCTGATGAGCGGCGGCACCAGTGGCATTGGCACACTGGGTATTCAGATGGCCGTCGCCATGGGCGGCGAGGTGGTCAGCATCGCCGGCAGCGATGAAAAATGCGAAATGCTGCGTCAGTTGGGCTGTAAAGCGGTGATCAATTACCGCGACCAGGACCTGCGAGAAGCCTTCGATGAGGCGGGCTACAGCGGCAAGATTGACGTGGTACTCGACATGGTCGGCGGTGACTTCACGTCAACCTGCTTTGACCTCGCCGCCGTGGACGGTCGCATTGTTTGTATCGGCATCATGGGCGGTGTCAAAAGCCAGATCAATCTGGCGACACTGTTTATGAAGCGCTTGACACTGACGGGCAGCACGCTTCGTCGATTATCGACGGAGGACAAGACCCAGGCGTTCATCGATATTCGAACGCATATTGTGCCCTTGATTGCGGAGGGCCGGATCCAACCGGTCATCCACGCAACCTACCCACTCGCGGCGGCGCTGGAGGCACAGGAGGCGATGCAAACGGGTACGCACACCGGCAAGCTCCTGCTCGACTGTCAGATTGACCTGGCCTGACGAGATGGTCATGGCCTATGGGTATTGAGCGCGCAACTCCGGGCGGTTTAGTCACCCTGCTACTGACAGTGAGCCTGCTCTCCTGTGGTGGCGGTGGCGGTGGCGGTGGCGGTGGCGAAAATAACAGTGCCAGTCCCCCAGCCCCCAATCAGTGCCAACTCGTACTGCTCGCCGCCGAGGGCGTCGCCATCGAGTCGGAAAGTGCCCAATTCAACTGCGCTGCCGGCCAACGTTGTGAGTTCACCATTACCGTGGACGGGTTCAGCGAGAATTTCAGCGCCACCACGGCGTCAGGCTACCAATTCGCCGGCTGGGGCACTGGTGATCGAAACCTGTGTCCCAACCAGACCGGCACCTGCAATGTCACCGCTGGCGACCTGGCCACGCCGCTTTGTGTTACCACTGCGGCAAGCGACGGCGAGGCGACACTCGAAGCGCTCGCAACCCTCAACAAAAACGCCTTTAGTGTTTCGGGGCAGCTCTCGGTGCTCGCCGGATCGGTGATCGACGACGACACCAACAATCGCGACAATGGGCTGGGAGACAACAACACGCTGTCCGGTGCCCAGAGTCTCGGTAATCCAGCAACCATCGGTGGCTATCTCAACGCACCGGGAGAAGGACCCTCCGGGCAGTTGGCCGCTACGGGCGATCTCGATGATTTCTTTCGCATTGAGGCCTTCGCCGGCCAATCGGCCACCCTGATCATCGCTGATTTCGACACCGCCGACATCGACCTGTACCTCTACAACGAGCAGGGCGAGATCATCGACTTCTCCGTCGACACGGGCGAGATCGAACAAGTGGCATTCCCGGCCAATGGCGTCTATTTTCTGAACCCTTTTCTGTTCGCCGGAGCGTCCAGTTATAACCTTGTGGTCGGTAATGCCAATATCGGATCGCGATCACGGGTGGTGCCGGGTGAAATCATCGCCCAATTCTCGGGTGAAGGCGTACTCAAGACTGATGAAGCCGCATCGCGCCGACGCTCAGCATTGCAACGTTTCGGGTTGCGCCAGCGCGGCGGTGGTCTGGGCCGCGAGCGCCTGCTGGCAGGCGATAAGGCATTCGGCCCAGGCTCTTCGCAGGATGTACGGGTAACTGAAATACACAACGCCCTATCCCACGATAAGGCGCTGAAAGACCAATGGGGCACCTGGCTTTTGGCCAAACGACTCGGGGGATATCCCGGCGTTGCCGGCGCCACCCCCAATCGGGTGGTCAAGGCATTCAGCACCCCCAACGATGAGTTTTTAGGGCTGCAGTGGCACTACCCGTTGATCAAACTCGCCAGCGCCTGGGACATCACAGCGGGTGACCCGGGGGTGATTGTTGCGGTCCTGGACAGCGGTGTCATCGCTCACCCAGAACTCGACGGCAGGCTGGTGTCCGGTTACGACTTCATCAGCGATAGCATAGCCGCGGGAGACGGTGACGGCATTGATCCCGATCCCACCGACGAGGGGCGGGTGATTGACGAGGAAACAGGAGCCCCCGTTGCTGACCCGGGTGGCGCCTCCTACCACGGCACTCACGTCGCGGGCACCGTAGTGGCGAGGGGCAACAATAGCCTGGGAATCGCGGGTGTTGCCTATAATGCGCGAGTCATGCCCCTGCGCGCCCTGAGCGATGATGGCGGTACCACTTACGATGTGCTGCAGGCCGTTCGTTTCGCTGCAGGTCTGGAAAATGATTCGGGAATATTACCGGCACAGCCGGCCGCGATCATCAACCTGAGCCTGGGCGGGAGCGGATTCTCCAACACGGAACAGGCTCTTTTTTCGAGGGTGGCCGAACAGGGTGTTCTGGTGGTCGCCGCCAGCGGTAATGACGGCAACTCGCAGGTGGATTTTCCCGCCGGCTACTATGATGTCATCGCAGTGGGTGCTGTGGATTTGCAGGGCCGTGCAACCGACTACTCCAATCAGGGTCCCGCCCTTGATCTGACAGCCCCCGGCGGCGACCTGCAGTCCGACCTGAATGGTGACGGGTATCCCGATGGCGTCTTGAGCCTCGGCGTCAGCGAGGGCCAGCCCGCCTACGTGTTCGCCGCGGGTACTTCAATGGCGGCGCCCCACGTCGCGGGTGTATTGGCGCTGATGCGATCGGTCAATCCCGATCTTTCCGGCAGCGATATTGTCGCCCTGTTGAACCAGGGGCAACTCAGCGACGATACGGGGGAACCCGGTCGAGATGATACCTACGGCTGGGGGGTGATTAACGCGCAGAAGGCGGTAGACGCGGCCCTCGAAAGCCTCGGCAGCACCGTCGAGCGTACACCCCTATTGACGGTCTCAACCGGCTCGCTCAATTTCGGCGCTGTTCGGAGCGAACTGGAGCTGGTAGTCAGTAATGCGGGCGGCGGGTCGCTCGATGTCACTGAGGTCGTCGCTAACCAGCCGTGGGTGACTCCACGCGGCGGAGCTACCGATGCCAATGGGCTGGGAGTGTGGCGCATTGGGGTCAACCGACAGTCCCTGGCCGATGGTACCTATCGCGCCACGGTGACTTTCCGGTCGAGCAGCGGCAATCGAAACGTCGATATCACCATGCAAGTCGACAGCGATTCGACCGGAGATATTGGTACGGTTTATGTGCTGGTTTATGATCCGCTTACCAACGAGGCCGTTGCAGAAACGAGGGCGCGACCGGAGGTTGATTACCAGTACCAGCTTGCCGAGCTGCCCGAAGGCCTTTACGAAATCTGGGCGGGCACCGACAACGACAACGATTTTGAGATTTGTGATGCTGGCGATACCTGTGGCGCCTTTCGAACCATCGATTCGCCAGTATTGCTCGAGGTCGATACCGATCGCGAGTCGATCGACTTTTCCAGCGACTTCATTATCGACCTGCGTTCCGTCACTGCGTCGAGTAGCAAGAGTAGCAAAGACAACTCTGAATTCAGGGTTAAATCGAGGATAACACCGTGAAATCCAGTGCCATTGGTCTGATGTTCCTACTCTTGCTGTCCTGCGCTGATGACGGCGGCGCGCCGGCGATGGCGTCGGCGCCACCCGCAACCGAGGAATCTGCGGTTGCCCTCGAAATCGAGAATCTTGAAGCCGAAGGCTTAACAGAAGTGGAGCCGAAACCCGCATCTTCTGGACAACCGACGGCACTCGAACTGACCACCGTGCGCACCGGTGATATCGATACACTGGTAGAAGCGAGGGTAATCCGGGTCCTTACTGTATACGGGCCCGGGCGCTACTACCTCGACGACGGCCCCCAGGGAACCGTCGTTGAAATTGCCAAGCGTCTGGAAAAGGTTGTCAACGAGGCCTATGACACCGGACTCCTCAAGGTCTACGTGGTGCCCATACCCGTCTCCCGAGCCCAGCTGTTCAGTGCGTTGATCGAGGGCAGGGGTGATATTGTGATTGCCGGTACAACCATTACCGAGGCGCGCAATGCCAGGGTCGATTTCACGATTCCAGCGAGCAAGCCCATCAGCGAAATACTGGTTACTGGGCCGAGTGCGCCTATCATCGAAAAACTGGACGATCTCGCAGGTAAAACGCTCTTCCTGCGCCCGTCCTCGAGCTACCACAGCAGCGCCCTGCGATTGAGTCGTAAACTCGTCGAACGTGGACTCGAACCGATCGCTATAGAGCCCCTGTCAGAACTGCTGGAAGATGAAGACGTGATTGAAATGGTCAACGCCGGGCTGTTGCCATGGACCATTGTGGACGACTATAAGCCGTTGATGTGGAAGGGTGTTTTTGATGATATTGCCGTCCGCAACGATCTGGTCTTTCGCGAGGGCGCCCGCCTCGGGTGGGCACTGCGCCAGAACAGCCCCGAACTGCAGCGCTTTCTGAACACGTTCCTGGAGGACAATCGGCAGGGAACCCTGTTCGGCAATATTCTTTATAACCGCTATGTCCGGGATTTCGATTGGGCGGAAAACGCCCTTAGGGACGAAGAGCTCGCGCGCTATCTCGAACTCGCGGATCATTTTCAGCGTCACGGTGGACAATACGGTATCGACCCCAACCTGCTCGCTGCTCAGGGTTTTCAGGAGTCAAAGTTGCGACAGGAGGCCCGGAGTCATGCCGGTGCGATTGGCGTCATGCAACTGCTCAAAAGCACCGCCCGCGACAAAAACGTCAATATTCCCAATATCGAACAGGTAGATCCCAATATTGAAGCCGGTGCCAAATATATGGCGTTCCTCAGGGAGCGCTACTTCAGTGGCGAGAAAATCGATCCGCTCGACAGCTCGTTGCTGGCACTGGCCGCCTATAACGCAGGTCCCGCTAAAGTCCGACGGATGCGTCGTATCGCGGAGGAGCGCGGCTATGATCCCAATCGCTGGTTCGATAATGTCGAAGTCATTGCCGCCGAAATCATTGGTAGGGAAACCGTGCAGTATGTTGCCAATATCTACAAATACTACGTAGCCTACGTGATGATCGAGCGCCAGAATGCGCTCAAGGAATCCGCCAGAGAATCGGCGGGGATCACGAATTGAATCCATCCGGCTGGACGACCCGCAGCGCGGCTTTTGTTCGTAGTGCGGCTTTTGTTCGTAGCTCGGCTTTGGCTCTTAGAGAGCCCCGGGAGTAGAGGAATAATGTTGAATTACAGGCCTGTACAGCAAGCACTCGGTGTCTCGGCGCTAATGGTGGCGCTCATGCTCCCTTGCCACGTGGGTGCGGCCGAGAAGGTGTCCGTTTCCCTGCTTGAATCCGGGCTCGATAAACCCTGGTCCATCGCGGAGCTACCCAATGGTGATCTGCTCATTACCGAAAAGCCGGGAAGGCTGCTGCGCCGGACCACCGAGGGCCTGTTAAGCCCGATCAAAGGCGTCCCCGAGGTGTACTTTGCCGCGCAAGGCGGATTATTCGAAGTGTTATTGCACCCGGATTTCGTGAATAACCGATGGCTGTACATGACCTACGCCGGCGGGGACGAAGACGCTAATCGAACCACGGTTATTCGCGCGCGACTGGGCGAGGATCGACTCGATAACATCGAGACCCTGCTGGAGGTCGACCGGGATAAGGAGGGCGCCTATCATTTCGGCGGAAAGCTGGCGTTTCTGCGCGATGGGTCTCTGCTGGTCACCGTCGGCGAAGGCTACGATTATCTCCAGGAGGCGCAGGCCCTCGATAGCGAATTGGGCAAGGTGCTGCGGATCAATGCCGACGGGAGCCTACCCGCGGATAATCCGTTTCCCGATCATGCACCGCGGGTTTACAGCTACGGTCACCGCAATCCCCAGGGTCTTCTGCGGGTCAAGGGTACCGACACCGTTTGGTTGATTGAGCACGGCCCCATGGGAGGCGACGAGCTGAACCTGCTGCAGCCCGGTATCAACTATGGCTGGCCAGCCATTACCTACGGGCTCGACTATTCCGGTGAAATCATAAGCCCCTACACCGAAGCCGAGGGAATGGAGCAACCTGTTGAGTATTGGGTGCCCAGTATTGCCCCTTCGGGACTCGCCCGGGTCGAAGGCCCGCTATTCCCGGAATGGACAGGGGATTTACTCACGGGGGCCCTGAAAGACCGGAAGCTGTACCGGCTTGATCTCGAGGAGGGCAAGGTGGTGGGCCAGAGCGAGCCGTTTCCCGAGATCGTTGGCCGGGTTCGCGATATTCGCATCGCCGGTGACGGATCGGTGCTGGTAATTACCGATGAGGGCGAACTCTACCGGATCGGACAGCAGACCTACCACTAATCGACGGGGTACCGAAGTGCCCCTGTACGTGGGGGGCTAGCGGGTGAAAAATCTAATCCCCACCCAACGCCGGCGAATCGCTCAGGCCCCGGTCACCGGAATAAGCGAACGATTTTCCTCACACCATTCCAGCCGGCCCACATCGGCTGCCTGACGTCGCACACCCGGGTTGGGGCTCAGGTAAAAAAGGTCGCCGTTAGCGCCGGTCAGTGCGAGCCGGGCCCCGGCAGCGCGGGCGATGCGAGCGTTCGCCACCATGTGCTCGCGCTCGCCGTGTACAGGCACCACCAAATGCGGTGACAGCAGTGTAAACAAATCCTTGAGTTCATCCTCGCACGGGTGCCCCGACGCGTGGAGTACGCGGGGCGCGGCATCGGCCTGGACGACGCTGATGCCACGAGCCGTTAAGCCCTCAACCAATCGGTTAACCGCCATCTCGTTACCGGGAATCGTGGTCGAACTCAGAATCACCGTGTCACCCGCAGCGAGCGAGAGATGGGGATGGGAATCCATCATCAGTCGATGCAGCGCGGCACCGACCTCACCCTGGCTTCCGGTGGCCAGGGCCAAAACCTCACGCTCGGGGAGATAGCCGAGGTGCTCAGCGGCGATAGGCTGCAGTCGTGGGTCGAGCAAGTGGCTGGCGCGGGCGCATCGGAACATCGTATGCAGCGACCGTCCGAGTAGGCCGACGCGCCGCTGGGTGGCGTGTGCCAGTCGCAATACCGACTGCATACGCGCCACATTGCTGGCGAAGCAGGCGATAACGACCCGGCCCTGCAGCGGTGCGACCGTCTCCAGCAGCCCGTCTGCCACCGCGCGTTCCGTGGGGGAGCGCCCGGGCTTCAGGGCGTTGGTGGAATCGCAGATAACCGCATCGACGCCCCGTTCGGCAAAACACCTGAACGGAGCCTCTCGAAAGGGCGCGCCCACGACAGGGTCGGTATCGAGCTTCCAATCGGCCGTATGCAGGATACGGCACGTCGGGGTCGTAATGCCCAGTGCGCAGGTCTCGGGGGTCGAATGGGTAATCGGCATCCACTCGACGCTGAATGGGCCTATCTGATGCGTATCTCCAGGACGGACCTCGATCAGGGCCCCAGTGATGTCGGTATCGCCGCGACTGCGATTCTTTTCACGCAGGACCGAGGCTGTAAAGGGCGTTGCATAAATGGGACAGCGCAACTCTCGCCAGAGATAGGGCACAGCGCCCAGATGGTCCTCGTGGGCGTGAGTAAGCACCAGGCCGGCGAGGCGCTGGCGACGGCTGGCAATAAACCGCGGATCGGGCATTTGTATAGAAGGACGAAGCGCCGCAGATCCCTCGGGACGCTCGAAGGTAATGCCGCAATCCACCATCAGCCACGACCCGGCATGGCCAAACAGATTGAGGTTCATGCCAATCTCGCCGCACCCACCAAGGGGCACAAACCAGTGATCACCCTCGCCCGGCGTCATGACAAATTCAGCGCTTTACCAGGAGTAGCCCACCCGGAATTTATAGACCTGGTCCAGATTCTCAGCACCATCGGCGGCGCCGCCATCGTAATCCAGTGTTATCTCGGCAGCACCCTCGAGTCCAAAAACCAACGGGAACGCCAGGCCCAATGTCGTATTGAGGATTAGCTGTTGTGCATCCTCAACATCGATAATACCGACGTGAGTCAGGTAAATACGCGACTCGCCACCCAGAATGTTGCTCTCTCCGGTCAGGTTCCAGTTGAAGCCGGTATACGCGTAATCTTCAGACTCCCCGTCGACCTCGATATCAAAATCGGTGTCGACGTACATCAAACCGATTTCACCATCGAGCTTAAGATTATCGCGCCGGAAGAGTTTGCGACCTATATAAGGACCTACATAGGTGCGCAGGTTGATGTTGGCGAGTGAGTCTGCCTCAACGTTCAGATTGGCACCGATGTAATTATCGGGATCGGAAAGGAAATAGTCGTATTTGGTAGTAACGCGCCAGTTGTCCGCGGTATCCCGCCACTCTCCGGTCGCATTACCGTCGGCATCAGTGCCGGTTTGCACCCACGACTCATCCTGCTCAATTTTGCCGCGCAGTGTGTAGCGGTCGCGCAAGCTCTCCATGGTGGTATCAAACGCAATATCGATCTCATTAGTCTCGGTGTTACCGCGATTCGCCGCTAATGCCGCACTGGTGCTACCCAGCCAGTGGTAGCCATTGCCGGTCTCCCAGGCCTCGGGATTAAGCACGTCCAGATCGGCAAGGGCCACCGACTCCTGTTCTGATAAGGTGAGTTCACCGTCGCGGACTTCGATACTCTCGAGGCTGATCACACGATCATCGTCGAGCAATAGCTCAGCCGATTGTGCACTCCAGAGGTTTTTGATCAGCGAGGTATCGATTTCAAGCGCATCATTAAAGCTGGTTTTGAGCACCACTACCCCTGCGTTGACGTCGGTCACCTGACCGTAAATCACCGACCCATCGACCAGCACCACCCGCTCAGGCCGGTCATCCCCTGCGACCAGATCCGATACCGACTGCCCCCAAACAACGTTGGCCTGTCCAACACAAACCAACACCGCCAGAAAGGAAAGCACCCTGCAGCGCCAAAGCGCCGAAACCGCTATCATATTCATCAAACACTCCGTCAAAAGCCAGAAATTTCGAGGCCGCGACTTTACGTGAATCGAGCCAGCAATTGAACGGCTGACTCCTTCTTTGTCTAACATTTACTTTTTGGAAATCGAATGACCACAGCGGCTAAGAACGACTTTGACTACGATCTTTTTGTCATCGGCGCCGGTTCAGGCGGGGTCAGGGCCGCGCGAATGTCCGCCTCGCTTGGCGCTCGCGTCGCCGTCGCCGAAGATCTCTACCTGGGAGGTACCTGTGTCAACGTAGGCTGCGTACCGAAGAAGCTGTACGTCTATGCCAGCGAGTTCGGCAAGGGCTTTAAAGACGCGCGCGGGTTCGGTTGGCAAAGTGAACGGCCCGCCTTCGACTGGCCCACCCTGAGAGACAACAAAGTCACAGAGATCTCACGACTCAACGCCATTTACGATAATTTGCTGACCTCTCCCGGGGTCAAGATCGTCCGTGGACGGGGAACAGTGATTGACCCGCACACGGTTGACGTTGACGGTAAGCGCTTTACCGCCGAAAAGATTCTGCTGGCCACCGGGACCTGGCCGTACAAGCCCGAATTTCCCGGCGCTGACTTGTCGATCACGTCGAACGAAGTGTTCGATCTGGAGCAGTTCCCCGAACGAATGCTGATTATCGGTGGGGGCTACATTGCCACGGAATTTGCAGGCATTTTCAATGGCCTTGGAGCCGAAGTGATTCAGCTTTACCGGAGCGCTCTCTTTATGCGCGGCTTCGATGACGACGTACGCGAATTTACCGCTTCGGAGGTGCGAAAAACGGGTGTCGATTTACGCTTCAATACCAATGTGACCGCCATCGAAAAAACCGGTGACAAGTACACGGTCACCTTAACAGATGGCTCCTCAGAGGTCGTCGATACGGTCTTATGCGCGGTGGGGCGTCGTCCCAACATCGACGGGCTCGGGCTCGAGAACACAGCGGTAACCCTTAAAGACAATGGATTTATCAAGGTCGACGGGGATTTCCAAACCGATGAGCCGTCTATCTACGCCCTCGGGGATATCACCGATGGGCCTCAGCTGACGCCGCTTGCGCTGGCCGAAGGCATGGCCTTTTCTTACAACCAGTTCGGGGGTGAAGCACGCTCTGTGGGGTATGAGTACATCCCCACTGCCGTTTTTTGCCAACCCAATATCGGCACTGTCGGCTATACCGAAACCGAAGCCCGGGACAAATTCGGTGAACTCGATATTTATAAGTCCGAATTCAAACCGATGAAGCACACGCTGAGTGGTCGTGATGAACGGTCAATGATGAAATTGATCGTCGAAAAAGCCAGTGATCGCGTCGTCGGGCTGCATATGGTGGGACCCGATGCCGGCGAGATCGTCCAGGGTATGGCGATCGCAATAAAAATGGGGGCCACCAAGGCGGACTTTGACAGCACCATCGGCATTCACCCCACAGCCGCTGAAGAATTTGTCACCATGCGCACGCCGGTGGGCTAACCCCATTGGATGCGGCGCCATTGGTGCTGGAAGCCTGGCATATCGCGGCACTTGTGGGTGCCGGATGTATTGGCGGCTTCATCAATGTGATGGCAGGCGGCGGTTCCATCATCACCGTGCCCGTGATGATTTTCCTCGGGGTGCCGGGCCCGATTGCCAATGGCACCAATCGGATTGCAATCCTGGCCCAGAACATCACCGCCGTAAGCACGTTTTTTCGCTCCGGGGTTTCCCACTTCCGACTGAGTCTGTCGCTCGCAGCGTGCGCAATCCCGGGGGCCGTTGCCGGGGCGCTCGTCGGTGCAACCCTTAACCCTGAGGTGTTTAACACGGTGCTGGCCGTGGTGATGGTTGCCGTATTGATATTGATGCAGACCGGCGGCGCAAAAGCCGTCACTGCGGAGAGCACCCCACCCAAAAACCTGCTCTATGGTCATTTGCTTATGATCGCCGCCGGGTTCTGGGGTGGATTCATCCAGATTGGTATGGGTTTTATCCTGATGCCCATCCTGAACCGGGTGATGGGCCTGGATCTGGTCACTACCAATGTGCACAAAGTCTTCATCGTCGGGCTCTACACGCTGGCTGCATTGCTGGTATTTGCCACCACCAGCGAGATAATGTGGCTGGTGGGTGGCATACTGGCAGTGGGAAATTCGCTTGGCGGCTACCTCGGTGCGAAAATGACGCTCAAGCGCGGCGACGTATTGATCAAGCGGGTGTTGCTCGTTGCAATAACGGCGATGATCATCAAATTATTGTTTTTCACGTAAACGCATTGGAGACACAGGCCCATGACTAGTGCACTTCGTTTCTTCACCCTGATCGTCGTGGGTTTCATCGTTACCGCCTGCAACAGCGTTCAGGTGGAGCGCGCCAACAACCAGGAATTCAGCGCTGCCGGTTACCAAACCTATGGCTGGAAGTTCAAGGCGATTGAAAATACCTACGGCTCCGATGACCCGTTTTACGTCGTTGGCCCGCAGCTACAACGCTCCGTCGATGCGGTAATGGCGGACAAGGGTTACCGGCTGGTCAAAGAGAATCCGGACTTCATCATCAACTTTGATTTTCAGTCTTCGATGGCGGATGGCAAGCTCACTACAGGCACGAGTAATATCGATCCGGCACCGCAGGCCGTGATCAACCGCGGTGCCGATCAGGCGACCGTTGATAATTCCTATGCGCTCAGCCAGGCGCGAGAACTCAACACCCTCAATCTCCTGTTTGAAGATGGCAAAAACTTACATACGGTCTGGAGCGCATCAATGAGCCAAATCGTTGAAAACGTCAATCACCGCAATGTCGAAAAAATACGCAACACACTCGACAGCGCCGTGCAGCGGACTCTGCGACTGCTCCCGGATGCCCCGAAGTAATCAGGCGTCGTAAGCCTCGGGGTTTACGCAATAGGGTAGAGGCTCCCCAGCCAGCCCCGCGCGCAAATTAATTACTGCTCGATCGAGCATTGCCTGGCGGGTTGCCGCGGTTGCACTGCCCAGGTGGGGCACCAACACCGTATTCGGCGTGGTTAACAGCGGGCTGTTCGCAGGAAGCGGCTCTTCCGCAAAGACATCGAGGCCCGCTTTCAGTCGACCGGCCTGCAGGACATCCACCAGCGCCGGCTCATCGATCAAGCCCCCTCGCGCTGTATTAATCAGGATCGCGCCGGGCTTCATAAGCGCCAGTTCCCGAGCGCCAATCAGGTTCCGGGTTTCGGGAACCAGCGCCGTGTGTAATGACGTGATATCGGCGCCAGACAACACCTCGTCCATGGACATCAGTTCAACTCCGGGGATTTCGCGGGGCGTCCGGGTCCAGCCAATAACCCGGGCACCAAAGGCCAATGCCCGCTTCGCCACGGCCTGACCGATGGGTCCAAGACCAATCAATCCCACCGTTGAACGACTGAGATCGGTACCGAGAAAAAACCCGGTAGACCACGCATTGGTCCACTCGCCCTTGCGTACGAATTGATCCGCTTCAGGCAGCCGCCGGGTAACCGCGAGCATCAATCCCAGCGCCAGATCGGCGGTGCTGTCGACCAATACGCCAGGGGTATTACCCACGGGCACGGCCGCCGCCGTCGCGGCATCGAGATCGATATGATCCACACCGACAGAGACGCTCGAGACCACCTTTAACTGGGGTGCACGGGAGAAGAGCCCGGCGGTCACGGGCGTATTCAGGGTGCAAAGCATGCCATCGGCGGACTGCAGCCATTCGTCCGGAATCACACCTGTCGCCGGATCGCAGGTCAGCAACTCACAAAAATCTGACAATTGGGAACTGACCGACTCCGGCGGAGCCATGGTGGCAATCACTTTCGGTAACATAGGACGCTCCCGCATCTTATTTTGGGCAAGAGGACGACGGTAATGTCCACGGAGTTACAACTCAATACCCGGCTTGATAAAGCCCTGCGCATAGACACCGCTGCGATGGAGTGGGAAGCCAGCCCCGCATCGGGGGTCTGGCGCAAACGCCTCTATCGCGCAGGCCCCCAGGAGTCGGGCCGCGTCACATCCGTAGTCCGTTATGACCCTGGCGCACGCTTTCATTCTCACCCCCATCCCGAGGGCGAGGAGATTCTCGTGCTTGAGGGTGTGTTCTCCGATGAACGCGGCGACTGGACAAAAGGTAGCTTTCTCCTCAATCCCGAAGGATTCGAGCATGCCCCCTTTAGCGAGGGAGGATGTGAGCTGCTGGTTCGGCTACGCCAGTACCCGGGGGAGTCACGCCTGCAGTGCGGCATTACCCCTGAAGACTATCGCTGGCAGGGGTCGCCTGGCGACGTCCAGACCATGCCGCTCTATCATCAGGAGCCGTACCGGGACACCCAGCGTTTAGAACACTGGCCCGAAGGTTGGAGGGGCTCGCTGGTCTTTGCTGATGGCGCTGAAGTATTCGTAATTGAGGGTGCTATCGCCGTGGACGGCACTGAGCTGCGCGATCGCGGCTGGCTGCGGCTGCCGCCCGGCCGGTACCCGGCGACCGCGCTCAACAGCGCCCAGCTCTATATTAAGGAGGGGGGCCGGCTTTACCTCTGAGCCAGTCTTTCAATCACCACTGCCGTCAGCGCTGCCAGGAGATGGCTTTTGCACCGGCTCACTATCGCGCATACCAAAGCGGGCAAAGCGCTTGGCGTCCGTCACTGCCCAGTAAAGAATCAGCAAAATGGGAACCAGAACCGCTAGCCAGCCAACGGGGAAACCACCCACACTCAGCACAAACCCGGTCACCAACGGTCCCAGAACTCGCCCAACGGCGGCGCCGGACGCCGTAATACCCATCATCTGACCCCGCTCCTCCGTGCTCACGAGCAAGCTGGTCACCGTGTTCAAAATCGGGACGCACACCGTCGAACCACTGAAGGCCAAAAAACCTGCGGTGACTATCAGCCACTCCTCATCAGCGAATACCGCCGCCAGCACAGAGCCTGCAAACACCACCATTCCGACTTTCAGTACCGGAAGCACGCCGAAGCGCGTGGTCAGTGGCCCGATCAGAACACCCTGCACGAGCACCATGGCAATACCGACCACGCCGTAAAATACGCCCACCTCCCGGGGTCCCCAATCGAGCATCGCCGCTGACCACAGGGGATACAGGTAGAGAGCGCCAGTGACGGCAGCGGTGTGCAAAATATACTGGGCGACCAACAGCTGACTGCGATCGCGCGCCAGAAGTTGAACGCTCGAAAGTACCTTGATTGCTGGCGTGTCCTCACCGTCTCTCTTGCCCGAATCATTACGCGGCTCCCGCGGAATCAGAAAGCTGCCGAGAATAACTGCCAGAAGCGATGAAAATCCGGCAAACAGACAGGGAACCCTAAAATCACCTTGCTCCCCCGCCAGTACCCCCCCCACAACCGGTCCCAGTATCAACCCCAGGCCAAAAGCGGTTCCAATCAGCCCCATGGCCCGCGCGCGCCGGTGCGGCGGGCTTAAGTCAGCCATCAATGCAGTCGCCACCGGCAAATTACCCGAACACACGCCGGCGAATGCCCGCGCTAAGTACACCATCCACAGTTCATCTGCGAATCCCAGCATGGCGTAGGCCAGGGCTCCGCCGGTCAGGCAGATCATCAGCACGGGCTTGCGACCGATCCGATCGGAGAGTCGCCCCCATAACGGAGTGACCAGCGCACCACATAAACTGAACACAACAATAATCGCTGCGATATCCACCGCATTGCCGCCGAGCTTCGGTGCGAGGAACGGGAGGATGGGAATAATGATGCCAAAACCGATAAGGTCGATGACCACCACCACAAATACCAGCCACAGCGCCAGACTCGATTCGCCGCCGCCCGTCTTCACGATTCGGTCCAGCGGCGGGTCCCTTCAACGTCGATTCCGAATAGATCCAGTACCCTGCCGACACTCTGGGTCACCATCGCGTCGACGGAGTCAGGTTGAGTGTAAAAAGCGGGTACGGGGGGCGCGATGACAGCGCCCATTTCTGTCGCCGCAACCATGTTTCGCAGATGGCCCAGATGCAGTGGTGTCTCACGGACCATCAGCACCAGACGTCTCCGCTCCTTCAAGGCCACATCCGCCGCGCGGGTCAGCAGGCTTGACGTATTGCCGGAAACAATTTCCCCCAGGGTCCTGATCGAGCAGGGTGCAATCATCATGCCCATACCCGAAAAAGAACCCGAGGCGATCGACGCGCCCACATTGCGTACGGGGTGGTATTCGTCCGCCATTTCGCGGATCTCCGCCGGTTTCAGATCGAGCTCATAATGCACCGTCAGCTCAGCTGACTTTGACATCACCAGATGAACCTCAATGGGCAGCGGCGCCAGCAATTGCAGCGCGCGGACCCCGTAGATCACGCCCGATGCGCCGCTAATCCCTATGACTATCCGATCCATTGTTTCCCTCCGTCAGGCGACAAGGGTAGCAGGATCGACGACGCATCGGATGCGACTGGCTTCTAGAACGTCAGGCGCACGCCCGCCTCGATACTTTCTCCCGGCTGCGGCGCGTAGTTACGCAAAAAAGAGGTGCTCAGACGAATCTCTTCATCGGTAATGTTTTTCAGTTTGAGGAAGGCAAACAGCTCACTGTCGCGGGACAGCTGAACGCGGTAATCGATACCGGCGTCCCAGCGGCTATAACCGTCCGTCTCGGGTTCAAAATCACCCGGATTATCCTGATCACTGGCGTTGAGAACGCGAACATAGGCCCCCATTACCTCGTCACGCCACGATAGTTCACTACCTACACGCATCGGTGGAAGACGCGGTACATCGCCCGCACGATCAAATTCACCGGTAATCATGTCACCAAAAATGCCTATTTCGATCCTGCCATCACCAATGCGGCCAAGTTCAAAGCTGGACTCAAACTCCACACCGTAAAAGTCAGCATCGTCCTGCTCATAGAGATAGACCGGGGTCTCATCGATATCCTCTCCTGAATTCAGTAGGAAAATGTAATCACTGAACGTGTTGTAGAAGACCGTCAACTCGGCGAAGGACCGCTCGTTATGCCAACTCAGTGACACGTCCGCGTTAATCGACACTTCGGTGTCAAGATCGGTGTTACCAATTTCGATGATCCCGGTTGCCGCATGGGTCACCAGCGCTTCGCCCGTATTATTCAAGTTCGAGAAAAGCTCCTCAGTTGAAGGCGCGCGTTCGGACCGCGCCAGCGATATGCCCAGATTCCAGTCGGGGGCTATCGAGTACAACGCCGTCCCCGACAGGCTGAAACTGGTGAAGTCTTCACTCGATCCTGTGGAAGGATCGCGCTCTACGGCATCAACACGCCCGCCCGCCTCGAACAACCAGTCGTCGGTATGAAAATCCTGAACATAAAATACGCCCCACTCCGATGACTCGGTCTCGGGTACATAGGCCTCTTCACCCACGGCCTCAAAGTCATCAATACGCCACTGAAGGCCCAAAACACCGTGGTCAGCGCCTTCGCGCACCAGTTCAAGCCGTCCCTCGTAGGTCTCTCGATTAAATCGGGTGCCCACTTCAACACCCTCCAGTTCCACATGCTGGTAATCGGTGTAGGTCAGAAAACCGCGCATCACGTCCACCAGACCGGGCATCAAGTTATGCATATGCAGCTGGGCGTCATAGCGCTCCTGCTTCATATCGATACGAATAGTCTCTTCCTCCTCGTCGTCCACATCCCCAACATGTTCTTCGCCGTCGTGCTCCTCCTGGTTCCCGTCATGCTCCTCTTCATGGCCATGCTCGTGGGCACCGGGGGGAATCCCGTAGTTGGTCTCAAAACGGTTGTAAGCCAGACCAAAAAAGTCGCGCTCACCAAAATGATAGGCCCCGCCCAGGGTAAGTACGTCGGCATCACCATCCGTGTTGGCAATAAAACCATCGGAGTTGTCAAACTCTTCTTCCTCGTGATCGTGATCCTCCCCATGGCCTTCTTCATGCTCGCCACCCAGGAGTTCCTCCTGCATCTCGACCGCTGACTCGTCAATGGCCAGGCCCGGAACGTCGAGGTCTTCAAAGTCGCGGAAGGTCCCGCTCACGTGAAAGGCAAAGTCGCCTGTGCCTCCCTCCAGCTTCAGCACGCCGGTATTCATTCCAGGCGCATCATCGTAGCGGTACTCGACAGCTCCGTTCAGCCCATCGATCCGTTTACCTGGGATCCGGTTATCCAGAGTGTTGATGACGCCGCCAATGGCACCACCACCGTAAAGCAGTGTCGACGGGCCACGCAGCACTTCAACCGACTCCGCCAGCATAGGCTCTATACCCACGGCATGATCGGGACTGAGGCTGGAGACATCCGCGGCGGCAATACCGTTGGTTAGATTGATGGTTCGCGGACCCGATTGCCCGCGAATAACCGGTCGGCCTACCCCAGGACCGAAAGATGAGTTGGAGATGCCCGGTTTATCACCCAGGGTTTCACCTAATGTGCCGGAGACCAGACGCCGAAGTTCGTCGCCGCTCAATACAGTGACGGGCAGGGCGGTCTCCGCCGCTTTTTTATGAAGAGGCACGGAGACAAGCACGTGCTCCATCGGGGTGTTGGTGGTGCTGTCATCCGCCGCTGCGGGCAGGGTCACGGCAGCTGCCACAAGGCAGCCGCAAAAAATATCGCGTTTCATTGCTGGATTCCTGAATTGATCTGAATGGGGTGGTGCTGATTCGGATTCAGGAAAAGAGAGGCGGGCCTCGGGAAGGAGGAACAAGAACCGCGTTCCTGGCAACTTGCAAAAGCGGCCGGGATACAACGGCGAGCCACAGGCCCTCGGGGTGACTAAGCGACGGCGTGTCGGTGGCAATAGCCTTGGCGCCGGAGTGACAACTCTCGCAAACCAACTGATCGTCGACAGCGTGATCGTGCTGTGTCGCCGCCACCTGGACCGTCAGAAGCGCAACCACGAGTGCCGCCAGGCACCATCGAGCCTGGGTTAATTTCATGGGCGGTGTGAACAGGCGCATGACTATCGGGTCATCCGGTGTAAAACGATTGCGGAATCGTAGCATAACTAAAATGCCATCAGAGGACGAGTCAGCCCCAGGTAAGAGGAACAATGTCCCTTGGAGTTGAGGATATTTTAAGCGGCGGATACCGCCGCGACCCCATAGGAACTGCGACAGGATGCACAGAAGACGCGGTCGGCGATCGAGGAGCAAACGCAACGCATCAAGGAACTGGCCGCGGAGCATCGACCGGCGGAGGAAAGCGCTCTGCAGCGCTTACAGCAGAAGCGGGAGTGGGTTGAGCAGTGTTTCGAGAACTCGCCTAGAGCTCTGACTCCCGTTCAAAGTCCAATGCAGCGCGTTGTCGAAGTTCATAACTACGCTGCCCGCGCATTCGATCCGCCTGTTTCAGGCGCTGCTGGAGCCGCCGACCGCGGTAATGCCGCACCAGGTGGTCAAATTTTTCAGGGTCGAGCTCACCGGCAACCAATGACTCAATAAGCGCAATATCGATGCCAAGGCGGTAAGCAATTCGTGCGGGGCGTATACGGTAAGCGTGGAACTCTGCCACCAGCTCGATCTGCCGACCGAGCGGCAGATCGCATTCACAGGAGTAACCCAGCGGGGGACTTGGTGTTCGCTCATCGTTGCACATGACGCAGGGATAGCAGACTTTTGACCCTTTCGCCAAGCACTGGACCAAACTGCGATAGTGCGCAACGCCAAAGCAATGCAATACTGCAAGCCCTGACAGCGAAGGAGAGCAAAAGTTGGCACATTGGTTCGTTAGCGGCTTATCCGCTGCTCGTCTGACCTATCGCCTACAGGTTTCCCCATGACCAGCGCCCGCGGCCGGCCCATTGTTATCGCACACCGTGCGGCCAGTGGCTACCTCCCCGAACATACGCTGCCAGGGGTAGTGGCGGCGTATTTGCTCGGGGCTGATTATATTGAGCAGGACGTGGTGCTGACCTCGGACAGCATTCCTATTGTACTGCACGACATTTATCTCGATTCCACAACCGATGTTGCCACCGTCTTTCCAGCGCGCTGCCGCGATGACGGCCGCTACTACGCGATGGATTTCACGCTTGCGGAGATCAAACAACTGGAGGTCGTTGAGCGCCGTCAAGCCAACGGCGATGCCGTTTTTCCCGACCGTTTCCCCGTGGTAAACCTCGGACTGCGGATACCCACGCTGAGTGAAGAAATCAATCTTATCGAAGGGCTTAATCGGACCCGGCAACAGAGCATCGGGTTTTATATCGAGCTGAAGGCGCCGCGATTACATAAAGCGGCCGGTCTGGATATTGCTGGAGTGCTGCTGGACGTGCTCGCCCGTCACGGTCTTCACGACAAACCTGACCGGGTTTACCTGCAATGCTTTGATCCGGATACCCTGCGCCGTCTGGCAGAGCAGTCGCTGGGACTACCCCTGGTTCAATTGATCGCGGACAATGATTGGCAGGAGACCCCCGGCGTCGATTATGATGACATGCAAACACCGCAGGGACTCGCGCAGGTGGCCGAGTACGCCGATGGCATTGGACCGTGGATTCCACAGCTGTTCAGTACCGACGGTCTGGCGTTGTCGCCACTCGCGACGCACGCCCGGGCGCTGGAATTGGCAATACATCCCTATACCTTGCGCGCGGACGAGCTACTGCTGGGTGCGCCCACCTTCGACGCGCTGCAAGCGAGATTATTTATCGATGCCAGGGTCGACGGCGCTTTCACGGACTTTGTCGATTTAACCCGAAAGTTCATTGATACCCACATTTCACAGAATGGAGACCAAACCCCGTGAGAGGCCATCCCACCGTCCAACGACGTACCAAGATTCTGGCAACCATTGGCCCGGCCAGCGAAAGCGAGGACATGCTGGGCCGACTGATCAAGGCGGGGGTGGATACTTTCAGGCTGAATTTCAGTCACGGAGACCCCGCGAACCATGCCGAGGTCGCCAGGCGTATCCGCCGGCAGGGGAGACATCAGGGTCGTTACGTTGGTATTCTTGCCGACCTGCAGGGACCAAAAATCCGAATTCGTGGATTTGCCGATGGCGCTGTTTCGCTTGTCGCCGGTGATCCGTTCCGACTCGATCTCGATATTGACGCCGAGGCGGGTGATCACTCCGGTGTCGGTGTCGAATACCAGCCACTGCCTCAAAGTGTTGCAGTCGACGATATTTTACTTCTGGACGACGGCAAATTACGTCTGCGAGTCGACGAGGTTAGCGAGCGAGCCGTCGACTGTACCGTCATTATTGGTGGGCGTCTGGGATCCCGCAAAGGTGTGAATAAGCTGGGCGGCGGCCTGGCGGCACCGGCACTGACGGAAAAGGATCTTCTCGACATTCGGGAAATGGCGCAAGTGCAACCGGATTTTGTCGCCGTATCCTTCGTATCCAGCCGAGATGATATTGATCAGGCGAGGGCACTATTACTCGATGTGGGCCAGACACCCGCCATCGTCGCGAAGATCGAGCGCGCCGAAGTGGTCGCCGATAGCGAACTGCTGAACAGCATTATCGAGATTTCCGACGGCATCATGGTCGCCCGGGGCGATCTTGGCGTGGAAGTCGGCGACGCCGAGCTGATTGGTATACAGAAAGACCTGATCTCGAGAACACGTCGCATGGATCGCCTCGTGATTACCGCGACACAAATGATGGAATCGATGATCAGCAATTCGATGCCCACCCGCGCCGAAGTCTTTGATGTGGCGAACGCGGTTCTCGACGGCACCGACGCCGTCATGCTCTCCGCAGAAACCGCGGTCGGAAAATTTCCTGTAGAGGTGGTCGCGGCCATGGCCGATGCTGCGCTGGGCGCCGAAAGACACCCTGTCGCGCGCACTTCGCGCTATCGGCTCGACCGGGAATTCCGATCCGCACAGGAAACCATTGCGCTATGCGCCATGTATGGTGCCAACCACTTTCCCGGTGTGCGGGGAATCGCCAGCATTACCGAAACGGGAAACACCCCCACGATGATGTCGCGACTCAGCTCGGGACTGCCCATTTTCGCGCTGAGTAGAAGTGACAAGACGCTGCAAAAGCTATCCTTGTGCCGTGGCGTGATTCCGCTCTATTTCGACGCCTCTGCTTTTGATCCTATGGATGTTGAATCACGCACGCTGGAGTTTTTGGTAGATGGCGGCTATATCACCCATGATGACTACATTTTATTCACCAATGGCAGCGCAGTCGGCCAGGTCGGTGGGACCAACATCCTGAAAATTCTACTGGTCGAGTAATCCGGCCCGTAAATAATCGGCCAAAAAAAGGGGCGACAAGCCCCGAGACAGTGCTACACTCGCGAAGTCGGTGGTACGCCGGCAATGCTTTTCAGAGCCATCGCAGGTTTCCAACTTTCGGTTTCGTTCTAAACAAGCACGGTTTCCCGGTCTTATACCGGGTTTGTAATTCAGCAATACAGGTAAGTTTTAACATGGCAACAGTATCAGGCACCGTAAAGTGGTTTAACGAAACCAAAGGCTACGGCTTCATCGAACAGGAAGGCGGCCCGGACGTCTTTGTTCATTTCAGTGCAATCCAAGGCGATGGCTTTAAAACCCTCTCCGATGGTCAGAAGGTAGAATTTACCGTGGCCAACGGCCAGAAGGGTCCTCAGGCTGAGAACGTCGTTCCTGCTTGAATCCTGCAGTAATAAAAAAGGGGCCTTAGGGCCCCTTTTTTTTGGTTCATCGAGAACGACAGCGATCGTCACTGTCCCTGCATAGGTTTAGCGTATGACGGCGTACCTGATCTGGACAGACCAGCCATTAGCACTCGAGCTGCTTAAAGTGGTTCCATCATCAAGGCAGTGAGAGGCGGGATTTTCGAATGACGTTTACCGGCCTCGACGGGCGCGCAAACTAAGCTGCCCGAGCGTCCACTCCAAATGGTGTCAGATCTCCTTGGCGAGCTGCTTCTGGCGATCTTCCTCACTCTGAATATATTTCAGCCACTGCCGCGCATAGCTCTCGGAGCGATCATCTTTCGCGGCTACGCGAAAGACTTTGCGCGCGCTCGAATAGTTGCCCAGATTAAAATGGGCCATGCCCAGCGCGAGTCGTGCCTGATCCGGCCGCTTTACACCGCCTTTTTTGAGACCCTTTTCAAGTGCGGTAACCGCCTGCTTAAACTGATCGCCGTCAAGGTAGAGGTTGCCCAGGCGGACAAAGAGTTCCCCTTCATCCGATTTGCTGGCCGCCTTTTCCATGTACGGAATAGACTTCTTACGCTCCTGAGCCTGACGCCAGGCGGTGCCCGCCAGCTCGTAGTTCGTCGACTTGTCTTCGATCACGTCGGCCTCAAAACCAGCGGTCATCACTTTGGCTGCAGGGTAGGGGACCTCGGCGTTGAGATACAGGTAAGCCAGTGTCACAAGGTCCGAACTCTTGTCGAGTAGACCCTGCTCGTGGGCAGCTTCAAGCATCGCCAACTGGTTCCCTTCCTGCTTCTTTTCACCGTATAGGTGCGATGCCTGAACCCAATAGGACTTCTTCGGGTAGTACATCAGCAACAGTTCAAGTGTAGCGAGGGCATTGTCGATATCGTTTTTATCGAAGTAGAGAAAGCGCGCAAGGTTGTACCACTGCTCCTTGGGCAACTTACCTTTGGCCTCGTACATTGAGATCGCCGTCTCAACATTGACGAGCGCCTCGTCATAGTCCTTCTTCTGATAGTAACCCTGCGCCAACAGTACGTAAGCATTCGCGTTCGGCTCATCAGTCAACTCAAACCAGGCGAGCAGGGTATTGATACCTTTGTTCCAGTCTTCCTGAACAAAATACAGCTGGGCAATGGTGAACTTGGTATTTATCTCCATTGCCAGGGGAATATCGGGCTGTGCAATCACCTGCTCGTAGTAGCGGACAGCGCCGGCATAGTCTTCTGCCGAATAGCGCAGGAACGCATACAGATTGTAAACGTTTGCAAGCTCGTAGCTGTTCAGCGCCTTCTTGCCCTCGCCCGCGATCATGCCGTCAAGTACTTTGCCAGCAGCGGTGTAATTCTTTTCTTCGGCGAAGGTTTGGGCTTCAGCCAACTTCTCGTAAACCTTGTTGCGCAGTGCCGGAGTGCGCCGTGTTTCCCGTTGTGGCTTCTTGTCATCCTGGGCGGCCGCGGCGCTTACCAGGCCGGTAACCGGCGCCGCCTGATCAATAACGACGCTGGCGGTGGATACTGCCAGAGCCAATGCGGAAACTGTTAAAACACGCGATAGCATCACTTAACCCCTGCTCGCTTGATCAATTCTCGAGCTCAAATGTGAACTTGTTCTGGACGCCCGCGACCTCGATCGCCTCGCCATCGACAACCCTGGGCTTGTACTTGAACTTCTCCGCGGCTTTCACCGACGCACGTTCAAAAATACCTGACGGTTCGCAATCTACCGCCTGCGGATCGCGGATTGCCCCAGTGGTGGTCACCGTATATTCGACGATGCAATAGCCGGTGATACCGCGGGTTTGAGCGCGTCGCGGATAGATGGGAGCAACCTTCACGATGGGCAGATACTCGCCATCACCCGAAGCCATGCCGGAGGAACTGATACTGACATCGACACTCGCGACCGGCGCGCTGTTTGAGACATTCATATCGATATCCGTATCGAACTGAATCGGCTCCAGCTCGGGCGGAGGCTCTTCGGGGTCCTCCACCTTTTCGGGTTTCACCTCTTTAAGATTGGTCTCAACCTCTTTCTCCGGAACAACGATATCCGCGATCTTACGGTTCTTGACGTCCTCCTGCTCATAATCCCGATCAACCAGGCTGAGCATGATAAAAAAGAGGCCGACAGCAACAGGTACGGCGAGCGCCGCACCGACAATAACTCGAACAGAGCTATTCATAACGATTAAACCTCATCGTCCGTAGAGATGCACGGCGGCGCGCTCAGGATGGGCCTGACCGCATCGATCAGCTCCTCAACCGCAAACGCCGGTGTCTCACGATCAACCTGAACAACAACGTTGGCCTGCGGAGCGTCTTTCTTCGCCGCCTCCGCCAGTCTCAGGGCGCGATCCAACGGAACCTTGTTCTTGTTGTAGTAAATATCGCCACGATCGTCGACAGCAAAAATAATCGTGCCGCGCTCACAGGCCTCGGTAGTGGTCGCCTGGGGCTTAAAGATCTCGACGCCAGGCTCTTTCACAAAAGACGAGGTAACAATGAAAAAGATCAACATGATAAAGACGACGTCGAGCATCGGCGTCAGGTCGATCTGTCCCTCGTCGCCACCCGATTTGGGGCGGCGAGTTGCTTGATCCCGCATACTCATACCATCAACCCCCGGAGGCCCAGTTCACTGCACCGACACCGGCCTCTCGCGCCGCGTCAGCCACATCGACCACAACACCCGCCTCGGCGCCCTTGGTCACCTTGATGGTGACCGGTGCTTCGGGGTCCTCAGCGAGCATTCGCTGGATATTCGCTCGAACCGCACGCGCATCGACGCGTCGATTCTCCATCCAGATCTGGTTGTCGGCTTCGATTCTCACAAGAATGCTGGTTGACTCCTCGGGATTCTGTGGCTGGTTGTTGTCGGGGCGATTCACCTCGATACCCGCCTCCTTGATAAAGGAGGCCACCACGATGAAAAAGATCAGCATGATAAAGACGACGTCCAGCATGGGCGTCAGGTCGATCTCAGCACTCTCTTCCTCTGCTTGTTTAGCAATTCTGCGCATGGATTGTTAATCCTCCAGACGTCAGATCAATGATCTGACGTGAGTTGATCCTCGAGGAACTGTTGTTCCCTTCCGGCGATCCGCTGCAAATAGGTGTTGGCAAAAAGCCCGGACAGTGCTGCCACCATACCGGCCATGGTAGGAATCGTTGAACGCTCCACACCACCCGCCATGGACTTGGCATCACCACCGCCGGTTACTGCCATGACATTGAACACTTCGATCATCCCCGTAACGGTACCCAACAGCCCCAGTAGCGGACAGAGAGCGACGCAGGTCGTGATCACGTTCATGTTGTCATTGATCAGTTGTCTGGACTCGGACAGAAGCCGCATGCGGATCTGTTTGGCATTCCAGGATTTTCGTTCGCTTCGGCCTTCCCAACTGTCGACTGCAGCGGCGCGATCGCGCTTCCAGGCAATGGTGAAGTACCAGAAGCGCTCGAAGATCAATGTCCACATGAAGAACACCAACAGCGCAATCAACCAGAGTACGTTGCCGCCTTTATCCATAAAGGCAAAGATGGGATCGAGTATAACTGGCATCGTTCAGACTCCCTCAGCAGCCAATTACTTACTGTGCTCGGCTTCTGCGTGTTCGGCGACAATACCGGTAGCCTGCTCGTTCAACACGTGGATGACCCGCTGCGCGCGCCCATTGACCACTGTGTGAAGGAGAACCGTCGGAATCGCGACCAACAGACCCAATACCGTGGTTACCAGGGCGCCGGAAATACCGCCGGCCATGGCTTTGGGATCGCCCGCACCAAAGATAGTGATCGCCTGGAAGGTGATAATCATACCGGTCACCGTACCCAGGAGACCCATCAGCGGCGCTACGGCAGCGATAATCTTCAGTAGCGTGAGGCCTGATTCCAGCTTGGGCGTTTCCTTGAGCACGCCCTCGGCCATCTTCAGCTCGAGCGTCTCGGGATCCATGGAAGGGTTGTCCTCGTGTAGCTTGAGAACTCGTCCCAGCGGGTTGTTTTCATTGGCCTTGTCGGCCTTGAGCTGAGCACTCACCTTGCCGCCAACAACGGTCAGCACGATCAGACGATAGATGGCCAGCAGGAAGGCAAAAGCACCCACTGCGGTAATGGCATACCCGACATATCCGCCCTGGTGCCAGCGCTCTTCAAGGGTTGGGCTGTCAATGATAGCCGCCAGGAAGGAACCGCCGGTAGGACCCGTGGGGTCAACACCGAACTGGTGCAGACCCGAGGTAGCGTTGGCGAGCTCCGCGGCCTGAGCCGTGAACGCACCACCGGGCTGACGAGGCAGCTCGGATAGCTTTTCGTTTTCGTAGGCGAGGTAATTACCGTCAGTATCGATGACGTTGAAGGCACCGACACGCACCACTTCACGGTTGCTCAGCTCACCCGCTGGCGTTGCAACCTCAGCCGTAAACTTGGCGATGTTGCCCGACTCACTGATTTCGCGAAGCATCTCGTACCAGACCTTTTCCAGCTCCTGAACGCTGGGAAGCTGGTCGGTGCCGCTCATCTTGGCGATGAGGTCCTTGAGGAACTGCTGACGCCCGGGATACTGAGCACTCACCAGCGACACATCGATGTTGGAGGCGAGGTCACCCGATGCCGCTGTCAGGTGTCCAAACAGCTCTGACAGGGTACCGAGACGCTCCTTCAACTGTTCCTGCTTGCGGGCAATCAGCAGTTCGTTTTCTTCGAACTGCTTCTCGAGGCGTGCCGAGCGGGCTTCTTCATCTGCCCGCTCTTTCTCAGCGCGACGAAGCTCTGCCGCCTGATTCGCCTTGTCCTGGGCAAATCGCTGCTCGCGAGCTGAGTTGTCCTGAGCAGCACGAGCCCGACCCTGCTTTACCAGGTCCAGCAGCTGATCCATGTTCTCCGCCGCGACTTCCTGCGGAGTCGGACCCGCCGGGACTTCGGGCTGACCCTCTTCCTGAGCAAAAGCGCCGGCAGAAGCGAACGCTCCCATAACTACAAGCGCAGTGGCTTTCACAAACTTAGCACTCATCTTAGTTCGCCTCCGGAGCCGCGATGGGCATATTCAACAATTCAATAGTGGCTTGCTTATTCGCAATTCGAATACCCGTTCGGACAGCCCTGGCGTAGTCACCTGCAGACAGCGGCTCCCAGGATCGGGTTTCGTTGTTCCAGGCCCCGGTCTCTGCACCATCGGTGCTTTGATAAATCAAGGCAATGCGGCCGATGCGAAGAATATTAACCTCGCGCTCGACGCCATTGAGCTCGATGGTCTCTGCATAGGATTCGATGCCGCGACCGTACTGAAGCTCGATGCTGTACAGCTCAAGCACCTGCCGAAAGGCTTCCGCAGAGGTCACGTCAGAGCGATCGAGATTCGAACGAACCGCCTCAATGTTGCCTTCGCGACGATCGAGCTCAAAGGGATAATCGAGGGCAACAAACTGCTCCAGACCATCCAGCATACGCGCCACCAGGGGTGGAATTTGCCGCTGAATGACCGCCGCCTCGGCCACGGAGCTGTCGATATCCGTGATGCGCCGATTCTGGTTGGCAATCTGACGCTCGAGTCGAGCGTTGTAGACCTTGAGGCCATCGATTTGCTTCATGACCGTTTTATAGTCAGAGAGCAGGTCGCGGGTCTCATCCGCAAGCCGATCGATTTTTGCCTGAGAAGCCTTGGCATCAGCGGTTCGCTGCTTGCCCACTTCAAGGATGGGTTCAAGTGATTCGGCGCTGGCCGACGCTGCGACACCCAGGGCGCCGCTAGCGACGCAGGCCGCGAGCAGAACAGATTTGAAACGATTCATAGTCATGGGGTCGTTACTTCCTCTCGTGGACAAAAACTGAAGACTCATCCTTAAGGACCATACTTCAGATCGTTGGGGTTAAAACAATGACGCGTAAACTTTGTAAGTTATCGTTGAACGTTCGCATTTTTGACGAGGTAGGAACCATAAATGATTGTCAGTAACAAAGGCAAATTTGATTAGTCGCTTTCTGACAGCAAAGTCAGGCGGCTTCCGGCCGGCACAAGTCAACCACGGCGAAGTCATGGCTGTTGCGCGTACCTGCAGCATACTCCGCTCTGGATAGCTCAACCCAATCCGAGAGCTGCTCCAGATCAAAAAAAGCGTCGCCCTGCACCTCGGCATGAACCGCCGTAAGAATCACTCTCTCCGCGTAGGGAAACGCCAACTGGTATACCTCACTACCGCCGATCACCATCAGGGCGTCGGCACCATCGAGCATCGCCTGGTCCTCGCCCCGTTGAATAGCGGCGGGGAAATCGTGCACGGTGTCGACACCGGGCGCCTGCCACCCGGCGTCACGGGTAAGCACAATGTTGGTCCTTCCAGGCAGAGGCCGCCCGATCGACTCGAAGGTCTTACGACCCATCACAATGGGACGGCCCATGGTCGCCGACTTGAAGTGCTGCAGGTCGTCGGGCAGGTCCCAGGGAAGCCCATTGCCGCGACCGATCACGCCGTTCTCAGCGACAGCGACCACCAGAACTACAGGCAAATGCGCGATCGGCCCCATCGTCACACCGCTACCGGTGCGGGTATAGGGGGCTGCGGGTCATAATCGTGCAGCGAGAAATCCTCAAAACGGTAATCGTAAATCGTATCGGGTCGCCGCCCGATCGCGAGCGTGGGAGCACTACCGGGCTCACGGGCCAGCTGTGTCTCTACCTGCCGCTGGTGGTTTGAATAAATATGCGCATCGCCAAGGGAGACAATCACCTCAGCTACCGAAAGATCAGCCTGTTGGGCCAGCATATGGGTCAGTAGCGCCAGCGATGCGATATTGAACGGCAAACCCAGAAAAACGTCGCTTGAACGAATGTAGAGCTGCGCCGAAAGCGCCCCGTTGGCCACATAAAACTGATAGAGCAGATGGCACGGCGGAAGCGCCATCCGGCCCGCGGCAACATTGTCCTGGGGCGTCATACTCTCGTCCGGCAGGTATTCCACATTCCAGGCATGAAAAAGAATACGACGGCTTTCGGGGCGATTACGCAGGCAGTCAAGCACGTAATCAATCTGGTTGATACTGCCGCCATCCCGGGTGGGCCAGGCGTGCCATTGTGCCCCGTAGAGCGGACCCAGATCGCCGTCCTCGGTGGCCCACTCGTCCCAGATGCTGACGCCGTTTTCTTTGAGCCAGCGGGTATTGGTGTCTCCGCTTAGAAACCAGATCAGCTCGTTAACCACGCTCTTGAAATGGATTTTCTTGGTGGTGAGCAGAGGAAACCCCTCGCGCAAATCGAATCGCAACTGCCGACCAAACACGGAGCGTGTTCCGGTGCCGGTTCTATCACCGCGGTCAACACCGTGGTCGCGAATATCGCGCAATAACTCTAAATAAGCCCGCATATCTCCCTCTGAATTATCGGTTTATTGCGTTCGGATGTCCCGACGGCCGGGCTCGATAGGCGAACCCGATCAATGCCAGACCAATGACAACCATCGGCACGCACAGCACCTGGCCCCGCGTCATCCAGCCGAAGGCGACGAATCCCAAATGTGAATCCGGGGCACGGAAAAACTCAACGATAAAACGCAGCACCCCATAGCCCACCAGAAAAACGCCGGAAACGGACCAGCGCGGCCGCGGCCTGCGACTAAATCCGGCGACGATGATAAACAACAAGCAACCCTCAAACGCAAACTGGTAAAGCTGCGAGGGATGGCGAGCCAGGCCCAGCGGATCCCTCGGAAATACCATCGCCCAGGGAACATCGGTTGGCCGACCCCACAGCTCCTGACCGATGAAGTTACCCAGGCGCCCCAATCCGAGCCCCACCGGTGCCAGCGGCGCGACAAAATCGGCGATATCGCCAACCGCGACGCGGTGCTTGCGCGCAAAAAATACCGTGGCAGCAACAACACCGAGCAACCCACCATGGAAAGACATACCGCCCTCCCAAACGCGAACCAGCCAGCTTAAATCCTGTGACAACTGATCGAGGCCGTAAAAGAGGGCATAGCCGACGCGACCACCGAGAACAATGCCCACCGCGGCAAAAAAAATCAGATCGTCGACGAGCTCTCGTCGCAGGGGCGAGTCCGGCCGCCGGCACCGGCGCGTCGCCAACCACCACGCAAACCCCAGGCCCGCGAGATAGGTCAACCCGTACCAGTGAACCTGAAGGTAGGGTCCGATCGAGAATGCGACCGGATCAATCTGGGGGTAGGAGATCATTGATCGCGCTGCTCACCCAGTTTGATAAAGCGAGTAAGCCCACGCTCATTCATCATGTGATCGATGCGGTCGACCACCGCCTCCGGTGAATCAAGCTTGAGTACCGATTGCAACAAGGCATCACTATCGTCGCTGCGCAATGAGCGCACAATCTGCTTAATCCTCGGTATGCTCGCGGCGTTCATCGACAGTTGATCGAAACCCATGGCAAGCAGCAACGGTGCCGCACGAGCATCACCCGCGAGCTCACCACAAATACTCACCCCGATACCGGCAGTATGGGCAGCCTCGACTACGGTCAGCAGCGCGGATAGCACCGCCGGATGCAGGGGGTTGTAAAGATCGGCGACACGGGGATTGTTTCGATCAACGGCGAGCAGGTACTGGGTTAAATCGTTGGACCCCACCGAGAAAAAATCGGCGTTACGCGCCAGCGCGGGGGCAAGAAAAACCGCTGAAGGCACTTCGATCATTACGCCAATCGGCGGCAGAGGCGCCGTACAGCCCTCATTGAGCACCTCCTCATGGCAGCGACGAATCAATGTCTGGCTCTCTTCAAGCTCCGACAGACCTGAAATCATGGGCAAGAGGATACGCAAATTACCGAGACCCTCATTCGCCTTGAGCATGGCGCGGACCTGGGAAAGGAATATTTCGGGATGATCGAGGGTTACGCGAACCCCGCGCCAACCCAGAAAAGGGTTGTCTTCCTCGATCGGAAAATAGGGCAGCGGCTTGTCGCCACCCACATCAAGCGTCCGCATGGTGACAGGGGCGGGCGCAAATGCCTCGAGCTGGTTGCGGTAGAGCTGTCGCTGCTCCTCCTCGCTGGGAAAACGGTCCCGAACGAGGAAGCTCACTTCGCTTCGATAGAGACCCACGCCTTCAGCACCCTGCTCCTGCCCCCGCTGAACATCGGCAGCAACGGCGGTATTGACCCACAGCGGGAGATGCTTGCCATCGAGGGTTGTTGCCTCCTCATAGCGAAGCTCGGCAAGCTCTGCCGTCATCGCCTCCTCTTCGGCCACCAGTTGTTCGAAGCGCCGGCGTACCTCCGGTCGCGGGTTAACCATCACCGTACCGTTGTAGCCGTCGATAACCAGGTCGCGGTCAGAGAGTCGGGTAAAGGGAAGCTCAGCGGCGCCCAAAACCGCTGGCACCCCCATGGCGCGGCACAAAATGGCGGCGTGGCAATTTGCCGAGCCACGCATGGACACCACACCAGCCAGGCGATCACGAGGAATTTCACCGAGCGCCGATGCCGTTATTTCCTCAGCGACAAGCACGGTGTTTTCCGGATAGGTGACACGGGTTCGATCATCGTCCTGAAGATAGGCGAGCACCCGGGTGCCTAAATCACGCACATCGACCGCGCGCTCCCGGAGGTAGGAATGCTCCATGCGCTCGAAGTGCCGGATGTGCCGCAACATGACCTGTGAAAGAGCACCCTGCGCCCACTCCCCTTCCTTGATGAGCGACGCTACCTCCCCGCCCAGTGTCGAGTCATCAAGAATGCCAAGGTATACACCGAATAACGCGTGGTCCTCGGGTCCAAGTTCTTCGCGCAAATTTTCCGCGGCAATTTCAATATCATCCCGAACACGGGATAACGCCGCACGAAACGCGCGTAATTCATTCTTACGATCGTCTACTTTGCGCGACGGCACCGCTTGCAGATCAGGCGCGGGCGACACCAGTACACCGGTGCCTATAGCAATCCCGGGCGAGCCCGGAACACCCACAAAGCGGGTAAGCTTTTCCGGTGTCGCGGAAGCGTGGCTAACCGCACCGGTGGCTTCAGCATGAGCGATAACCCCGGCCAGCTGGGCCGATACCGTAATCAGGAATGCTTCTTCATCGTCGCTGAAACGCCGGCGCTCGGCCTGCTGGACGACCAGTACACCGAGCAGGGCACGCTGGTGGATGATCGGGGCACCGAGAAAGGCCTCAAAGGGCTCTTCACCGAGCCCGGGGACCAACTGGAAGCTCGGATGGGCCATTGCATTGTCAAGGTTCAACGGTTCACCCCGCGTGGCGACATGGCCTACCAAACCCTCATCAAAGCCAAGACTGAACTTGCCGACCTTTGAGGTATTCAGGCCCTCGGTGGCGCGAAACAACAACCGATTGGTCGCCGTATCGAGCAGATATATGGTGCAGACCTGAGTGTTCATGGCGGCGCGGACGTCGCGCACGATCAAGCCCAGAGCGTCCTCCAGCGAATCGGCGTTGTTGACCGCCTGAACGATTTTGCGCAGGGTTTCAATCACGCCGGGGTCCCTTACGGCGGCGCTTTTTCCTCGGCGCAAGCCCACCGTGGAGCTCGCAAAGCGCACTTCGGTAGACGCCGCGTTTGAAGTCGACCACGCCGGTAATCGGGTACCAGTAGCTCACCCATCGCCATCCCACGAACTCGGGATCCGGGTGGGCATCAACCCGGACATCGCTGTCAGCGCCCGTCAATCGCAGCAAAAACCATTTTTGTTTTTGCCCCACACAGACCGGTTGCTCATGGCGACGAATGTAGCGCGCGGGTAAGCGGTAGCGAAGCCACCCTCGCGTCGTGGCCAGAATACGCACCTGATCCCGCGACAGCCCCACCTCCTCGTCGAGCTCGCGATACATGGCCTGCTCGGGGCTCTCACCCGGGTGGATGCCACCCTGGGGAAACTGCCAGGAGTCCCGGCCCGCAATCCGCTTGCCCCAGAGCACCTGCCCCGCGTCATTGGCGATAATCATGCCAACGTTGGGACGGAAGCCGTCGGCATCGATCACTCGCTGGCTGTCTTGTGCAATACCCAAAACCCGAAATCCCTATAAAGAAATGGTGCCGCCACATTGTGACGGCCACGTGATGGTATTCTTCCACACCTGCCGCCCGTTTCGTTAGCGGCTTTGAAAAAATAAGCCGTAAAAGGATAAATCACCGCGTGACACTCGCCATTTTCGACCTCGACAACACGCTTATCGCCGGTGATTCAGACCATTTATGGGGCGAGTTTGTCTGCGATATCGGGCTTGCGAACAGCGCCTCGCATCGGGAGAAAAATGCGCAGTTCGCCGCCGACTACCGGCGCGGTGAGCTCGATGTTCTCGCCTACCTGCATTTTGCGCTCGACCCCATCAGGGGCATGGATCCTACTCAGGTTGAAGTCCTGCAGAATCAATTTATGACGGACTATATCGAGTCGCTGATGCTGCCCCGGGCAGACGCGCTAATCGCAGACCATCGTGCCCGCGGACACACGCTGCTGATCATCACCGCGACCAATACCGTTGTGACGCGACCCATCGCTGACCGGCTCGGTATTGAGCACCTGATCGGCTGCGAACCTGAGATAATCGGGGGCTGTTACACGGGCGCGTCGGTAGGCGTGCCGTCCTATCGCGAGGGCAAGGTGGTCCGGTTGAAACAGTGGCTGGGGACGCACTCCGAATCCATGGCCGACGCCTGGTTTTATTCGGACTCACACAACGACCTTCCCCTATTAAGGGAGGTGGCGCACCCCGTGGCCGTGGATCCGGATACCACACTGAAGCAAATCGCCGACCAAAATCAGTGGCCCGTGATAAGCCTGCGCTAGCTCGTATCGATCAACTGTCCTCGTCGCACATCGCCGCGTATTCCTCCGCGGTCATCAAGACGTCCAATTCGCCGGTATCAGCGGGTTGCAGACGAAAAAACCAGCCGTCGTTATAAGGATCTGAATTGACACGCTCGGGTTCGTCCTCGAGTCCTTCATTCACTCCGATCACTTCCCCGCCAACGGGTGCGTAGATATCAGAGGCGGCTTTGACCGACTCGACCACTCCCGCCTGATCTCCGGCAGCAATGGCATCGCCCTCTGTGGGAGTCTCGACGAAAACCACATCGCCCAGCGCCTCCTGGGCATGATCAGTAATTCCAATCGTGACCGAACCGTCTTCCTCCAGACGCGCCCATTCATGGCTCTTCGCGTATTTCAACTCGGGGGGGTTATGGCTCATGGTTTACAGACCTCTAATGAATAAAAACTGGACTGCGGCTAAGGGTAAGTGGCTGCCTCAAGCATCGCAATGGCGGCGGGTAAATCAATGCCCGAGCGCCTGCTTCGCCAACCACTGTTTCAGGGGAAGCGCGCCATCGACCCAGCTAAGTCCCGCGTTTCGCAGAACCCGGAGGAGCGGCACATCGGACCCAAATCCGCGCTTGAAGCCTTCCATCGCCGCCATCATCGCCAGGTTCTCGGTCTTACGCTGACGCTGGTATCGCCTGAGCACGGTCTGATCGCCCCAATCCAGTCCGTTGATGGCTGCCTCTGCCAGTTCCTGAGCCAACACGCGGACATCGCTGAGGCCGAGGTTAATCCCCTGTCCGGCCAGCGGATGGATGCTGTGCGCCGCATCCGCCACCAGTACCACGCGGTCATCGACGTAATCGACGGCGTGACACTGGCGCAATGGGAATGCAGCGCGCCTTCCTACACCGGACACGACCGGGCCCCGGTTCGCAATCGCCGCGTTTAATGCCGCGCAGAACTCCGCTTCATCGAGCGCCATGAGCGACTCCCACCGGGAATCATCAATCGACCATACGATGGAGCATTTCTTGCGGTCAGCCAGGGGTAGCAATGCCAGGGGGCCGGTGGGCAAAAAGGCCTGGTAGCAGGTGCCGGCATGGTCGTTTTCCAGAGCCACCGTCGCCACGATGGCGCGCTGTTGGTAGCTCCACTCTCTCACCCGCATGGAAGCCAGTGTTCGGATCGGAGAGCGGGCGCCATCAGCCCCCACCAGCAATCGTGCGCTATAGCGGTCACCGGAATCGGTACTCACCGATGGCAGGCCCTCCTCGGTACGGTTGAGCGCACTCACCCGCGTGGCCCAGCGAACATCGCAGCGGGAGGACGCCGTAACCTGCGCCAGTAGAGCAGCTATGGTTTCCCGATTCTCCACAATATGACCCAGCCACTCGGCACCCTGCTCGGCAGCGCTGAAACGGATTGACCCGGTTCCCTGCCCATCCCAAACGGACATGAACTGGTACGGACCGGTGCGCGATTGTGGAATATGTCGCCAGGCACCCAGGGCCTCGAGCATTGCCACCGATACCGGGGTCAGCGCACTAACCCGGGAGTCCCATTCCGAAAGTGCCTCGCCACGGGGCACAGATCCTGGCTGCTCACCACCCTCCAGCAGGGTGACTGACAACCCCGAACCCGACAGCGATGCGGCGAGGGCGAGCCCGGCGATACCACCGCCAACGATCAACACGTCAACAGGCCCGTCGCGACTCATCGCACGGCATCCATAACGGACGCCATCGACGACGGCTGGCCCGTCCCCATTGCCGCAATCTGCCGGCGTAAGGGGGCCAAAGTATCCAGCGCGACCAGGGCCACATCGCGGGGAAAGTCCAGTAGCCAGCCGCGCCGATTGAACAGCGTTGCCAGTAGATCAGTGGCGTCAATAATTCGGCGCTGATTGTCCGCAGCCCGTTCGGTGTATTCGTCGAGGGCCTCTCGGCTACCCACCGAACGACCTTCAGACACGGCTGCGGCCGCGACCGCGGCGAACGTATCCGCATCCCGCAGCGACAGATTGAAGCCCTGACCCGCTACCGGATGAAGACCGTGCGCTGCATTCCCGGCGACGAGAAAACCGGGACGGGTCTGCTCCCGGGCAACGGTTCGAACCAACGGCCAATAACTGGGGCGGCCCACGGCGGTAATGGCGCCAAGGCGCCAACCGAAAGCGCGCTGAAGCTGTTCCATGAGGGCATGCTGATCCAGATCCATAATGGTTTCTGCCGCCGGCTCCGGGAGCGACCATACGGTATTGAAGCGGGCAGAATGGCGTTGCACCGAGGGTAGCGGGAGCATTGCGAGGGGCCCACTGGCGGTAAAGCGCTCAAATGCCCTGTGTTCCTGTTCACCGGCAAAAGCAACATTGGCCACAACCGCCACCTGGCCGACGTTACGGGTTTGAACACCGATTCCGAGACTTTCGCGCAGGGATGACTGGCCGCCGTCAGCGAGGACAACGAGATCGGCTCGCAGCGTGCGGCCATCGGACAGCGTCACGCGCGAGCCGTCGCCATCCTCCGAGAAACCCTCGACCGATACCGGCGCCTCAAGGTTGATGCCGAGCTGCTCGGATCGTGCCAGCAGGCCACGCCCAATATGGTGGTTCTCACAAACATAGCCCAGCTGGGCCTCACCCACATCGGCGCAGTCGATAACGCTGCTGCCAAAACGCCCCTGGTTCGACACATGGATGGTCTGTATTGATGCTACGTGGGGGTCGATTTCCGGCCAAACGCCACTTTCGGTTAACAATCGCCTGCTGTAGAGGTTGAGTGCAGAGGCGCGGGTATCCAATGGGTCGGGCTCACCACTGGGCAGCTCTCTCGCCTCCAGCAGGGTCACCACGATGGTCGGGCAGCGCACACGCAATGCCACCGCGAAAGCGAAACCCACCATACCGCCGCCAACAATAATTACCTGCTGGGCCAAGTAGAATCAGCTCCCTGCCATTAACGCTTCGATGGCCTCGGCGTCTTTGGGTACGTTAGCGGTGAGAATGTCACAGCCCGACTCGGTAACCACCACATCGTCCTCGATGCGAACGCCGATACCGCGCCACTTCTTCGGTACTTTGCGGTTATTGGGCGCGATATAAATACCCGGCTCGACGGTCATTACCATTCCCGGCTCCAGCTGCCGCCATTTGCCATCGATTCGGTAGTCGCCCACATCATGCACGTCCATACCCAACCAATGGCCCGCGCGGTGCATATAAAAATCGCGATAGGCACCGGACTTGATCAGGTCCTTTTCCTTGCCTTTGAGCAAACCCAGTTCAATCAGACCACGGGTGATAACGCGCACCGTCGCATCGTGTGGCTGGTTCCAGTGACCACCGGGGGCAATCTTCCTGATCGCCGCCAACTGCGCTTTAAAAACAAGATCATAGATTGCCCGCTGCTCGAGCGAGAAGCGCCCGTTGACGGGGAAGGTTCGCGTAATGTCAGCGGCGTAGCCCTGATACTCGCAGCCCGCATCGATCAGCACCAGATCGCCGTCACGCAACTTGTCGCGATTCTCGACGTAATGCAACACACAGGCATTGGCACCACCACCGACAATACTGGTATAGGCGGCAGAGCGAGCCCCGTTTTCGGCGAATTCATGCAGAATTGCGGCCTCCAGCTGATACTCGAAGCGGTCAGGCCTGCATTCACGCATCGCACGGGCGTGAGCCCCGGCACTGATGTCACCGGCCTTCTTCATCAGGCGCAGCTCTGCCGCACTCTTGATCAGACGTTGTTCGTGCAACAGAAAACCGAGATCGGTGAATTCACCGGGAGGCTTGGCTCCCGTTCTGGATTGGCGCCGCAACCGGTTTACCCACCGCATCACCCGGCGGTCAAACGCGTCGTTGTGACCCATCGAGTAATAGATGTGGCCGCGACCCTCGATCAGTCCCGGGAGAATCTCATCGATATCGTCGATGGGAAACGCATCGTCCATACCATACCGCTCCACGACGCCCTTGGGGCCGGCGCGATAGCCATTCCACAGTTCCATGGTCGGGTCGCGATCACGACAGAACATAACGACCTGACCCTGACGTCGGCCAGGTAGTAAAGCGAGTACGGCATCCGGCTCGTCGAATCCGGTCAAATAGAGGAAGTCGCTGTCCTGGCGAAAAACGAATTCCGTATCACGGCTTCTCGTGACCTCACGCGCCGCTGGAATAATCGCGATGCTGTTGCTGTCCATCATCGACATCAGATGCTTTCGGCGTCTGGCGAACTCGGCGCGACTTATCTTCATCAATTCCCGTCCTGAATTTGAAGTGCGTTTTCAACCGTATTGAGTGCAGCGAAACGCACGTATTCGGCAAGCTCCTCGAAGTCTCGCTCTGCGTCATCGGTCTCGGGTTCGGCGCTATCGACCTGTGCAATGACCGCGAAGTCTTTTAGCGCCTCGGCGGTATCGGGTGCCACCCCTTCACTTCCAGCACCTGCAATCGTAACGCCTTGGGTGAAACCGGTCAGGAAACCGGTCGTCCAAAGGCCCAGCGACAGGAGGCGCGCCTCGAGATCATCATCATCCTCGGGCAAAAGCGGATAAAAAGCGTAGTTGCTATCCCGTACCGCCGATACCGTGGCTCGATGCAAACGTTGCACAAGGTCCACCAGTTCGCCGCGGCATTCGATACCCAGGGCGCGCTCCAATGCCGGTACCATATCGCCATCACTCACTGGGGCGCCGCTGCCCAAAAGCCCCATCAGGGCACCGTGGAGCTCGGAGGGGTTGGTGGTCAGACCGGCGTCGAACAGCACATCGGCCGCTTCCGCCCAGGTCGGCATATCCTCGAATTCACCCAATGAATCAAACAGCACTGCTTGTCCCTCGCCCGACCCGGGAACGCCAAATGATAGTCAGCGTTCGCAATCCTGGGCATTGCTTTGAATTATAAAAGGTTTCCCGTCGTTGACCGGCTGGAAAGCTCGCCCTATAGTGCTCGTGAATCCAGTCTGCAGTGTAACCCTCGTGGCCGAGAAACTCATCAAAGCGCTAGAAGCGAAGGTCACCGATCTCATCGGCCTCGCTCGCGACCTGAACCGAGAGAATCAACAGTTGAAACTGCGCGCCGCTGAACTCCAGCGCGAAAGAAGAGAACTGCTTGAGAGACAACGGGTGGCAGGCGAGCATATCGATCATACGCTCTCCCGTTTACGAAAAATTGAGGGCGGACCATGAGTCGCCAGCCGTCAGTCGCCGTTGAAATCCTCGACAAGGAATACCAGGTTGCCTGCCCTCCTGAACAGGAGGCCGAGCTGGTGGCGGCCGCTCGCTACCTCGACCAGCAAATGCGCGATATCAGGGCAACCGGTAAAGTAATTGGCCTTGAGCGGGTCGCGATTATGGCGGCTCTCAATCTCAGTCACGAGCTCCTCGGCCTCCGTGGGGGCAAGCCCAACCAGTCCCTGGAAAACCACGAAGACCGAATCGAAGCGGTAAACACCCGTCTCGATGAAGCGCTTTACCAGCTGAGACAACTCGAAATCAGTTAACGGCATTGCTTAATTAGTGCGTTATACTGGGAGCATCCTGGCGTATTCGCGAGGTAGTGAGTCCTCGAGCCGATAATGCAACACCAGGGGACCACCGAGCATCGTTGTTGTGCAGGTCCGTCTCGATCGGAAAGCCTGATACGGTGTGGCGGTCACCCACCTTGAGCCTCAGGGTTCAAGGGCGAAACTACCAGCGGTACGTCGGGTGTTTTTCTCTCGAACCGGGAGCGCCCTGCGCGACTCTCGGATGCTGCTTAGCGACCACTTTGCATGGCCGGCGGCCCCCGCCCCGGGCCGGGAACCCATCGAGGATCCCCATGTCAGCTCTTGACGACCCATTGGCCGAAAAAGCCTCACTGCGCGAGCGCATGAGCGCGCGCAGGCGTCAGGTATCCAGTGCGCAGCGCACCGACTGCTCAATCGCTATCAGCAACGCAATCATCGAACTCGAAGAATTTCGCGACGCGACCACGGTGGCGGCTTACCTGCCGCTGCCCGGCGAAATCGACCCGATGCCCACCCTTTGCCACGCGGCGGATTGCGGCAAGGAAACCGCCGTGCCCCGGGTGATCTCCGCCGGGGTTATGGAACTTCGCGCCTGGCGTCCCGGTGAGGCCACGGAGGTAGGCAGGGGCCATGTAAGGCAGCCCACTGCATCGAGTCGCTCCGCCAGGATAGACGCGCGAACGCTGATCATCGTGCCACTACTGGCCTGCGATTCAGAGGGGATTCGGCTGGGTTTTGGCGGTGGGTTTTACGACCGTCTGCTCGCCGGCAGCGCCGGGTTCAGGGTCGGGGTTGGGTACAGTTGGCAACAGGTCTCTCGCTGCCCACGAGAAGCTCACGACATCCCCCTCCACGGTCTGGTCACCGAGAACGGGTTTTTCAGATTTTAGACAACTCCCGGGAGGCGCGCCTTAGCGAACCATAATCCCCGCTTGCTGCGGGCTCATTTGGGGAGTGGGCTCACCCATTAAGGTGGTCGATGCGATACCGAGCGCCACGACAACGGCTACAACCCAAAAGATATCCGGCTTTTTATCACGCATGACTGATAGCTGATTCCTTGAGCTGGTTAGCACTTGGGACACTTTGTCCCGAATGAGTCTAGGTTTTATACCCGCAAAATTACGAAATTGCCAATCTTATGTCCAAAAATTATCGCGAGCCGGTCAGCGGGCTCTCCGAAGCGACAGGAGTAGCCATCCCTATGGTGCACTCTCCAGGGAGCCCAGGTACATCTGGTAGGCGTCATTGGCCGTTTCCTCCCAATAGCGGTAGCCGACCTCTTCGAGCACCTTTCTCAGCGCACCGCGTTTACCCGGCGGCACGACAAAACCGACAAAAATCCTGCCAAACGCCGCACCGTGATTGCGATAGTGGAACATGGAAATATTGAAATCGTCTCCAAGGGCGGTTAGGAAGGTCAGGAGTGCACCGGGCCTTTCGGGGAATTCGACACGAAACGCCAGTTCTTCACCCAATGCCGGGTCGCCCCGACCGCCCACCATGTAGCGGACATGGAGCTTCGCGGTCTCGTTGTCGGTAAGGTCAACCGCCTCGTAATTGAGGTCACGCAGCTTGAGACAAAGCTGCCCAAAATCGTCAGTGGCGGGGGTAACGGTCAATCCTACGAATACCTGTGCAACCGCGGCGCTTTCGTAGCGGTAGTTGAACTCGGTGATATTACGCTTGCCCAGGGCGGCGCAGAATGTGCGGAAGGCACCGGGTTTCTCGGGAATCTTGACGCTGATGATAGCCTCGCGGCGCTCACCGATCTCGGTCCGTTCCGATATGTAGCGCAGCCGATCAAAATTGGTATTGGCGCCGCTAACCACCGCCAGCAAGGATTGATTGGTAATCTGGTGCTCTTCGACGTACTTCTTCATGCCGGCAACGGACAGGGCGCCGGCGGGCTCCGCGATCGATCGAGTATCCTCAAAGATATCCTTAACGGCGGCACAGATTTCATCGGTTGAAACGGTGATGATGTCATCCACGCTTTCGCGAATGATGCGAAACGTTTCCTTGCCCACCTGGGCAACCGCGCAGCCATCAGCGAAAAGACCCACGTGCTTGAGTCGCACCCGTCGTCCCTTTTCCAGGGCTGCTTTGGCGCAAGCGGCGTCTTCGGGTTCCACACCGATTATTTTGGTTTTTGGCCATACGTAGCGCAAATAGGCGGACATCCCCGCCAATAAGCCACCACCACCGCAGCAGATAAATACCACATCCAGCGGCGCGCTGGCCTGGCGGGCGACCTCCATGGCGACAGTGCCCTGTCCCGCTATCACATCGGGATCATCGAAGGGATGCAAAAAGGTCAGCCCCTCTTCATCGACCAATTGTTCCGCCAGCTGTGCCGCACTGTCGAAGGCATCGCCGTGAAGAATCACGGTCGCTCCGAGGTTGCGCACAGCATCAACCTTGATGGTGGGTGTCGTCACGGGCATCACAATTTTGGCATTCACACCCAGCCGCTGGGCCGCCAGTGCAACCCCCTGAGCGTGGTTTCCAGCGGATGCGGCCACGACACCCTTGGCCCGGGCCTCGGGTGTCAGGTTCACCATCTTGTTGTAAGCGCCGCGGCACTTGAACGAGAAAACGGGCTGCAGATCCTCGCGTTTGAACCACACCTGATTGGACAATCGCCGGCTCATCAGCGGCGCGATGTCGAGGGGTGTCTCTCGAGCCACGTCGTAAACGCGGGCATTGAGAATTCGTTTGATATAGGTCTCTGGCATGATGGGCTTGGCTTTTTCTGACAATCGCGCATGTTACGGCTTTAACCCCTCGCCGTCATTGTCAGCCGTTTTTCTCCCTCCTGATTTAAGGGACTCAGTAAAACCTCCGTATTTACCGCGGTTTCATTTGCGGCGACGTGCTGCATCACCGACAATACGGGCCCTTTATTTTCCAAGCCGGAGTCCGCGCAATGCCTTCCCGTTATGAACTCGCCAACGCCATTCGTGTGTTGAGCATGGACGCGGTCCAAGCCGCCAAAAGCGGGCACCCCGGTGCGCCAATGGGCATGGCCGACATTGCCGAAGTGCTCTGGAACGACCACCTAAAGCACAACCCCGCCGATCCCAAATGGGTGGATCGTGATCGATTCGTGCTGAGCAACGGTCATGGATCGATGCTGATTTACTCGCTACTGCACCTGAGCGGATACGATTTGCCGCTGGACGAATTGAAGCAATTTCGACAGTTGCACAGCAAAACCCCGGGTCATCCCGAGTACGGTTACGCGCCTGGTGTGGAAACCACAACGGGCCCGTTGGGTCAGGGGCTGGCCAACGCAGTTGGCATGGCGCTTTCCGAGAAAGTCCTCGCGGCCCAGTTTAACCGGGGCGAGCATCAAATCGTTGACCACCATACCTGGGTTTTTCTGGGCGATGGCTGCCTGATGGAGGGCATCTCCCACGAGGTCTGCTCGCTGGCGGGAACACTGGGTCTGGGCAAATTGATTGCGTTCTACGACGACAACGGTATTTCGATCGATGGCGAGGTAGAGGGCTGGTTTACCGATGATACACCCGCTCGCTTCAACGCCTATGGCTGGCAGGTCATCGCGGATGTCGATGGCCACGACCCAGCGGCCATCGAATCGGCCATCACCACTGCAAAAGCCGAGGACGGACGGCCCACGTTGATCTGCTGTAAGACCGTCATCGGTAAGGGCAGTCCAAACAAAGCGGGTTCTGAATCCTGCCATGGCGCGCCTCTCGGCGAAGACGAAGTCGCGGCAACCCGAGAGGCCCTCGGCTGGGCCCATCCGGCATTCTCGATTCCCGATGACATCTATGCGGGCTGGGACGCCGGTAATCGGGGTGCCGCCGCCCAGTCTGAGTGGCAGCGGCGCTTCGCCAGCTATAAAGGTGTCCACCCCGATCTCGCGGCGAGTTTCGAACGGCGCATGTGCGGTGACTTGCCGGATGATTTTGATGCGGGCATCGATGCCTATATCCGCCAGTGCGCAGAAGAGGGCGCCGATGTGGCATCGCGCAAAGCATCGCAACAGGCCCTGAACGCGTTGGGACCCATGCTACCCGAGCTGCTGGGGGGGTCGGCGGATCTTGCGGGTTCCAATCTGACACTATGGGCCGGTTCGGCTCCGCTGAGCAGGGATGACGCCAGCGGTAACTACGTTAATTATGGCGTGCGGGAATTTGGCATGTCGGCAATGATGAATGGGATTGCGTTACACGGGGGCTTCATCCCCTACGGTGCCACCTTTCTGGTGTTCATGGAATACGCCCGCAACGCGCTGCGTATGGCGGCGTTGATGCAGCAGCGAGCCGTGTTCGTTTACACCCACGACTCGATTGGTCTGGGCGAGGATGGTCCAACCCATCAGCCGGTCGAGCAGCTCACCGCCATGCGCAGCACACCCAATCTGTGCACCTGGCGCCCCTGCGATACCGTCGAATCTGCCGTCAGCTGGAAAATGGCGGTCAAGCGCGATACCGGCCCTACAGCCCTGGTATTTTCTCGGCAGGGATTACCCCACCAGATCCGCAGCGATGATCAGATCGCCAATATCGAGAGAGGCGGTTACGTACTGGTGGATGAAGCGAGTGAACTCGACGCCATTATTATCGCCACTGGCTCCGAAGTCGGTCTCGCCGTCGAAGCAGCGCAACAATTGACGGCGCAGGGCCGAGGAATTCGCGTGGTATCGATGCCCTGCGCAGAAGCCTTCAGTGGCCAGGACGCCATGTACCGCGAGTCGGTCTTACCCAGCGATGCCCTGGCACGGGTGGCGGTGGAGGCTGCACACACGGATTACTGGTACAAGTTCGTCGGCCTTGATGGTCGCGTGGTTGGCATGACCAGTTTCGGCGAATCGGCCCCAGCCGGCGCGCTGTTTGAACACTTCGATATCACCGTTGAAGCGGTGGTTTCCGCCGTCGAAGACGTCATCCTCGATTGAAATCGCAACTTGCCATCAATGGATTCGGCCGCATTGGCCGCACCTTCTTTCGGGTATTGCACCAGCGCGCCGACGCTGGTTCCGAATTGGAACTATGTGCAATTAACGAAATCGGGGACGCTGCCACCGTATTGCACCTCGCGCGCTACGACTCCACCCACGGCCGCTTTACCGGCGCGCTTGAGGGCAATGATGGTGCGCTCATCGTCAATGGGCGCTCAATTGCCCTGACCCATCAGCCCGACGTGGAAAAGCTACCCTGGGCGCAACACGATATCGACCTGGTGCTTGAGTGCACCGGCGCTTTCACCGACCGCGCCACCGCCGAACTACACCTGAGCGCAGGCGCCCACCGCGTCCTGTTTTCCCAGCCAGCCAAAGCCAACGTGGATGCGACCATTGTCTGGGGCATTAACAACGAACAGCTCCAACGGGACCAGCTGATCATTTCCGCCGGATCCTGCACTACCAATGCCATTGTGCCGGTATTGGATGTACTGAATAAGCAGTTGGGCATTACGGCAGGCACTATCACCACCATCCATTCGGCAATGAATGACCAGCCCGTACTCGATGCTTACCACCATACCGACCTTCGGAAAACACGCGCCGCCTCGCAATCGATAATCCCGGTGGATACGGCGCTGGCCGTTGGTATACAGCGCATCCTGCCTGAGCTTTCGGGTAAGCTCACCGCTCATGCGCTGCGGGTGCCAACGCTTAACGTCTCGGCGATCGATCTTGCGGTCTATACCCGTGAGCCCTGCTCCGCGGAGACCGTGAACGATATATTGCAAACGGCGTCCGCAGGCTCACTGAAGGGGATTCTCGGCTTTACGACCGAGCCGCTGGCTTCCTGCGACTTTGCCGGTGAGGCCTGCTCCGGTGTGGTCGATGCCAGCCAAACCCAGGTGAGCGCCGACCACCTGGTCAAAGTGCTGGTCTGGTTTGATAATGAATGGGCCTATGCCAACCGCCTGGTGGATATAGCGCTGGCGCTGCATCGTATGAATGCCAACGGAGACCGCAATCCATGAAGCATATGGCCGACCTCAACCTCGACGGCAGGCGAGTGCTGATTCGCGAAGACCTCAATGTCCCTATTGCCGACGGCGTTATCTCGAGCGATGCCCGCCTCGTGGCCGCAGCGCCCACACTGAAAATGGCTCTGGACGCCGGTGCCGGTGTTCTGGTGATGTCGCACCTGGGCAGGCCCACTGAAGGCGAATTTGATGACCAATTCTCAATGGCACCGGTAGCCACTCGGCTTGGAGAGCTGATTGGCCGGCCGGTCACGCTGATCAAAGAGTGGAAGCAGGCAGCGATAGTACCTGGATCGATCGCACTGCTGGAAAATGTTCGTTTCAACGTGGGCGAGAAGAGTAACGATGAGGCACTCGCCAGGGATTACGCGGCACTGTGTGATGTGTTTGTCATGGATGCCTTCGGCACGGCGCACCGGGCGCAGGCGTCGACCCATGGGGTGGCGCAGTTTGCGAAAGAAGCGTGCGCCGGGCCTTTGCTGGTGTCCGAGCTCGACGCACTCGAGAAGGCACTCGCCGCTCCGAGACCACCCATGGTGGCTATCGTGGGGGGCTCGAAGGTATCAACCAAGCTCGACGTACTTGAGCAACTGGCCGAAAAATGCGACGCGCTGATTGTTGGCGGTGGCATTGCCAATACTTTTTTGGCGGCAGCGGGTTACCCGGTCGGTCAGTCGCTCTGTGAACACGAGTTGCTCGATACCGCGCGCCGCCTGATGGATAAAACCCGAATACCCCTGCCTGTCGATGTCGTCACTGCCAAGCAATTCAGCGCTGATGCGCCGGCCGTGACCAAGCTCGCCGCAGAAGTCGCCGAGGACGATATGATCCTCGATATTGGCCCCAGAGCGGCAGCCACTATCGCCGAGCAGCTAAAAGGGGCCGGTACCATTTTATGGAATGGCCCCGTCGGCGTTTTTGAATTCGATGCCTTTGCGAAGGGTACCCGCGCAATCGCCGAAGCCGTCGCCGACAGCGACGCCTTCTCACTCGCCGGCGGTGGCGATACGCTCGCGGCGATTGATGCCTTCGGTATTGGTGACCGGGTTTCCTATATCTCTACCGGTGGCGGCGCCTTTTTGGAATATGTCGAGGGCAAAACGCTACCGGCGGTAGCGATCCTGGAAGACCGCGCGCACAATTGAAAACCCTGGAGGAATTGAAATGGCTTTGATCAGTCTCAGACAACTACTCGACCACGCCGCAGAGCACCAATACGGGGTGCCCGCGTTCAACGTCAATAACCTCGAGCAGACCCGAGCCATTATGGAAGCGGCCGATGCCACCGACTCTCCGGTCATCATGCAGGCGAGTGCCGGAGCGCGGAAGTACGCCGGAGCCCCCTTCCTGCGGGCGATGATGGAAGCCGCCATGAATGAATTCCCGCACATACCCGTGGTGGTCCATCAGGACCACGGCACGTCCCCGGCCGTCTGCCAGCGCTCAATCCAGCTCGGCTTCAGCTCGGTCATGATGGACGGTTCACTGGGCGAAGATGGCAAAACACCCACCGACTACGCCTACAACGCGCGGGTTACCAGGGCGGTGGTTGATATGGCACACGCTTGCGGCGTCTCCGTCGAGGGGGAGATCGGCTGTCTCGGATCACTGGAAACCGGCGAGGCCGGAGAAGAAGATGGCATTGGCGCCGAGGGCAAACTGACCCTCGACCAAATGCTCACAGACCCCGAGGAGGCGGCCCAGTTTGTCGCCGACACCGGCGTCGATGCACTGGCCATTGCCTGCGGTACCAGCCATGGCGCCTACAAGTTTACCCGTCCGCCCACGGGCGACATCCTCGCCATTGATCGAATCAAGGAAATCAACCGGCGCATACCGAATACCCACCTCGTCATGCACGGCTCCTCAGCCGTGCCCCAGGACTGGCTGCAAATTATCAACGCCAACGGCGGTGAAATACCCGAAACCTACGGCGTGCCTGTCGAACAGGTGGTAGAGGGCATCAAACACGGAGTACGTAAGGTCAACATCGATACCGATTTGCGCCTGGCCGCCACCGGCTCGATCCGGCGCTATCTGGCCGAGCACCCTGCAGAATTTGACCCACGCAAATACCTGGGCGAAAGCCTGAAGGCGATGCGCGACATTTGCATCGCGCGTTATGAGGCGTTTGGCACCGCGGGACAGGCACACAAAATCAATCCGATGTCCCTCGAAGGTGTTCAAGCCGCCTACGACAGCGGCGCACTCTAACGCCCGCCGCGATGACCTTTCTTTCGCTTCACTGCAGATCTCAGGGATCATCGCGCTCCCCGCACAGGCTTCGTGTATCACATTGTACCTGGCTCCGGCGGCTCAACCCCCGCTTTACTCGAGCAGCTTGAGCTGCTCGCCGGGCTCGATCGGCACCGGTGTACCAGGCGGCCCACGCGTCGACGCTCCAGCAAGCCGGTCGACTGCTGCACTGCTTCGGTGTTCATCCCACGGATAGGGCAGTGGCCACTTACGGTGCTTCAATGAAGACGCCGCCATTAACTCTGCCATCGATCAATCAGAACAACACCCGACAGCGCAGTGTGCCCTCGATCGCCCGAAGCTGTGCCAGTGCACGCTCAGAGTATTCCGAATCCACATCCACAACGACATAGCCAATATCGTTGATCGTCTGCAAATATTGCGCGCAGATGTTAATACCGCTCTCTGAGAAGATCCTATTGAAGGCGCCCATCACACCCGGCACATTTCGGTGCACGTGTAGCAACCGGTGCTGGTCATCGTGCTCGGGCAACGCGACTTCAGGGAAATTAACTGCGGACAAGGTCGTGCCGTTATCGCTGTAGCGGGTGAGCTTTTCAGCCACTTCGGTGCCTATATTGGCCTGGGCCTCAACCGTGCTGCCGCCAATATGGGGCGTAATCAACGCGTTATCGATGCCGCGCAGGGGCGATACAAATTCGTCGTCGTTGGATTTGGGCTCCACCGGAAATACATCAATCGCGGTACCCAGCAAATGACCGGATGTCAGCGCCTCGGCCAGAGCATCGATATCCACCACATTGCCCCTCGATGCATTGATCAGGATGGCACCGGCCTTCATTGCCGAGAGCTCGCTAGGACCTATCATATTGGCGGTAGAAGGCGTCTGGGGCACGTGCAGGCTAACCACATCGGCGCGACCGAGCAGGGTGTCGAGCTCGGGTATCTGCCGGGCATTTCCCAACGGCAACTTCGCCACCGAGTCGTAAAACTCGACAACCATACCCAGGCCTTCAGCAATCACACCGAGCTGCATACCAATATTACCGTAACCGACAATACCCAGGGTTTTCCCGCGAACTTCGAAGGAATTGGTCGCACTTTTCATCCACTGTCCACGGTGGGCGGCCGCGTTCTTGGCCGGGATGCCCCGCAGCAGCAGAATCGCCTCCGCAATCACCAGCTCCGCCACCGACCGGGTATTGGAGTAGGGTGCATTGAATACGGGAATGCCCCGCGATGCGGCGGCCTCAAGATCAACCTGGTTGGTACCGATACAGAAACAACCCACCGCGACCAGCTTATCCGCGGCAGCGAACACGTCCTCCGTGAGCTGCGTGCGCGAGCGTATCCCTACAAAGTGGGCGCCGGCGATGGCTTTTTTTAGCGCGTCTCCCGAGAGTGCCTTGTCATGGGTCACCACATTGGTATAGCCGGCACTTTGCAGCCGGGTCACCGCCGAGGGATGAATGCCCTCGAGCAACAGGAACTTGATTTTGTCTTTGTTGAGCGAGGTCTGGCTCACGGTAATTCCTCGGATTCGCGGCAATAGAGTCTCGCGGTACAGGCGCCATCGGCACGTTTAGACCGGGGCGCACCCACGAAGGGCGGCGATGTTACCATGGCCTGCGCAGGTAAATGCGTCATTATGGCCGCTATCACCCCACAGGATTAACACATGTTCACCGCCTCCAACGAGCTGCTCGACGCGCTGCGGCAACAGCTGGGTCCCGATCAGATACTCACCGACGCCGATTCGCTGACCCATTACGGTCGCGACTGGACCCGTTTTGCGGAGCCCGCACCGAGCGCGATCGTGCTGCCGAAGACGATTGAGCAGGTACAGCATATTGTTGCGGTCGCGCGCCGCTTCGAGGCGCCGCTGGTACCCTCGGGTGGGCGCACCGGGTTGAGTGGTGGCGCGGTAGCCGCCGCCGGCGAACTGGTAGTCGCCATGGACCGAATGAATACCCTCTCGGACGTGAACCTGACCGAGCGCACACTGTGCTGCGGCCCCGGCGTGATTACCGAGCAGATACAGCAGCGCGCCGGTGATGCCGGGCTGCATTATCCGGTGGATTTTGCCTCCAGCGGCTCCAGTCAGATCGGCGGCAATATCGCCACCAACGCCGGTGGCATTCAGGTGATTCGCTACGGCATGACACGGGAGTGGATAGCCGGGCTCAAGGTCGTCACCGGCACCGGCGAGTTACTCGACTTGAACCGGGGACTCGTCAAGAACAATACGGGCCTTGATCTGCGTCATTTGATGATTGGTTCCGAGGGCATTCTCGGCCTGATTGTCGAAGCGACGGTTCGACTCTGCACTCCGCCCCGAAATCCCCAGGTAATTGTTCTGGGACTCCCTGACATGGAGTCCATCATGCAGGTACTGGCCGCCTTCCAGTCGGAAATCGACTTGCTGGCCTACGAGTTTTTTTCCGAGCTGGCGCTGCAAAAAGTCGTTCAGCAGCAGGGGTTGCAGCGCCCGTTCAACGAGGTCACACCCTATTACGCGCTTCTTGAATTCGAGCATCTCGGAGAGGATACCGAGGCGCAGATTCTTATGATAGTTGAGCGGTGCATGGAGTCGGGCTGGGTCGCCGATGCGGTCATGAGTCAGAGTGTCGCGCAGGCTCGCGCCCTTTGGCGCCTGCGGGAGGATATCTCCGAGACGCTATCCCACTGGACACCCTATAAAAACGATATTTCAACCACGGTAGCCAAGGTCCCGGGATTTCTCGCCGCCGTCGAGGAGATTGTCGACCGCCATTATCCCGACCTTGAGGTAGTTTGGTATGGACACATCGGCGACGGCAACCTGCACCTGAATATTCTCAAGCCCGAGAGCGTACCCATGGATGAATTTCAGGCGCGCTGCAAAACGGTATCGGCGGAAATCTTTACCGAGATTGCGGCCCAGGGCGGAAGTATTTCCGCCGAGCACGGCGTGGGGCTTTTGAAGCGTGACTTTTTACGGTACTCGCGCAGCGAGGCGGAGATCGGGCTGATGCGGAGTATCAAGGCGGCATTTGACCCGGATAACATCATGAATCCGGGTAAAGTGTTCCCCGCTCAGCCATCCGCGGAGTAAAACCCGACTATCGGGTCAGGGATCGAACGCCGTCAGGTGTTCCGAGTAACAGTTCGTCCGCGGCGCGCAGGGCGAATAAACCATTGCACACAACTCCGGGAATATCATTGAGTTGACCTTCGAGGGTCAGGGGCTGGTCGATTAACAGATTGAAGACGTCGAGTATAACATTGCCATTGTCGGTGACTACGTCCTCGCGCCAGACCGGCTGACCCCCGAGTGCGACAATTTGGCGAGCCACATAACTTCGTGCCATGGGAATAACCTCCACCGGCAGGGGAAACGCGCCGAGGGTGGGTACCAGCTTGCTCTCGTCGGCGATACAAATGAACTGCCTGGAAGCCCCCGCAACAATTTTCTCGCGGGTCAGTGCCGCGCCCCCGCCCTTGATCAGCTGGAGATCCGCATTGGCCTCATCGGCGCCGTCGACGTAGATATCCACTTCACCCACGGCATTGAGATCCGAAACCGGGATATTCATCTCGCGAAGCAGCGTACTTGAACGTTCCGAGCTGGACACCGTGGTATCGATGCGCGCTCGCAGCGGACCCAGGAGCTGAATAAAGGCCTCCGCTGTACTACCCGTGCCAATACCCAGCACGAGATCATCGTTATGCAGCGCGGCAACACGCTCAATCGCCGCGGCAGCGACCTGGGCTTTTAACTGGGCTTTGTCCAAGGGCTGTTCACTCAATCTTAAGATAGGCGTGATTATACACCGCGGCTTCCATCAAAATATTTTGATAAAAGACAAAGGCGCTGGTAATCTGTGCCGATGTCCAATGTCAACACTGTTACCCCCCTGCCCATGCGCCCCGCGGCGGGGCAAAAATCTGCTGTCGATTATCCGAGCCTGTTCAAGGCACTCGGCGATGCGTTGCGGCTGAATATTTTGCGGGTATTGCATGGCGACTCCTTCAGCGTATCCGAGCTGTGTGATGTGTTTGATCTCAGACAGAGCGCTTTAAGCCACCATCTCAAAGTCCTGGTCGCCGCCGATCTGCTGGTCAGGCGCCGCGAGGGCACGGCTATTTTCTATCGCCGGCAGGTGCCCGACGGGCCCGACAAAGCATTATTACAGGCGGTTTATGCGGCTCTTGACGACGTCGCTCTCGATGAAGAACTGGTGGATAGCCTGGCAAAAGTGCACCACCAGCGGGAGCTCAACTCGCTGAATTTCTTTCGCGACCACCTCACCCAGTTTCGCGAAAACAGGGAAATGATCGCGTCCTACAGCGACTATGCCGACGCCTCGCTACACCTCCTCGACACGCTGGCGCTGGCCGACGACGCCTCGGTACTGGAAATCGGCCCCGGAGAGGGCGACCTCCTCCCCGCACTTGCCGAGCGCGTTACAAACCTCACTGCGCTGGACAACTCCCCGGCGATGCTGGATATCGCCCGCACCAAAATCGACCCCGGTTTGGCGGTCACGTTTATCGAGGGGGATATCGGCGCCGGCGCCCTCGCAGACCAGTGCTTCGATGTCGTGGTAGCCAATATGGTGCTGCACCACACGCCCCACCCCGAGAAAGTATTCGCCGCGTCTGCAGCACACCTGAAGCCAGGGGGCGCATTGATCATCAGCGAACTCTGCGCCCATGACCAGGCGTGGGCACGGGAGCACTGCGGTGACCTCTGGCTGGGCTTTGAACCCGCACAGTTGTCACATTGGGCCGAGGGTACCGGTCTTACCGCCAGCGCCGAAGTATTCATCGCCCAACGAAACGGCTTTCAAATCCAGGTCCGGTTGTTTCGCCGGTCCGAATCTACTGGAGATTTAAAATGAGCGAGTACTCACTATTTACTTCGGAATCGGTATCCGAAGGTCATCCCGATAAAATGGCCGACCAGATTTCAGACGCCATTCTAGACAGTATTATCCGGGATGATCCCGACGCGCGGGTGGCTGTTGAGACGCTGGTCAAGACTGGGATGGTAGTGGTCGCCGGAGAAGTGACCACGGATACCTACGTCGACCTCGAGGAAGTGGTCCGCAGAGTGGTCACCGGTATTGGCTATACCAGCTCCGACGTGGGCTTCGACGGTGAATCCTGCGCCGTGCTCAATGCGATCGGCAAACAATCCCACGACATTGCGGTAGGTGTCGACGAGGACGACAGCAAGGAACAGGGTGCCGGTGACCAGGGTCTTATGTTCGGCTACGCCAGCAGCGAAACCGATGTTCTGATGCCAGCCCCCATCTACTACTCCCATCGCCTTGTGGAAAAGCAGGCGGAGTTGCGGAAAAACGGAACGCTGCCCTGGTTGCGGCCCGATGCCAAAAGCCAGGTGTCCCTGCGTTATGGCAGCGACGGTAAGCCAATCAAGGTTGACGCGGTCGTACTCTCGACCCAGCACGATCCCGACATTTCCCAGGCTGATATCCATGAGGCGGTGATGGAGCACATCATCAAGCCCGTTTTACCCGCCGGGTGGCTGCACGGGGATACCCGCTTTCACATCAACCCTACCGGGATATTCGTAATCGGCGGCCCGGTGGGTGATTGTGGCCTGACCGGACGAAAAATCATCGTCGATACCTACGGCGGTATGGCGCGCCATGGTGGTGGCGCGTTCTCCGGCAAGGACCCTTCCAAGGTGGATCGCTCCGCCGCCTACGCCGGGCGCTATGTCGCTAAAAATATTGTGGCGGCCGGACTTGCCGAGCGCTGCGAGATTCAGGTCTCCTATGCCATTGGGGTGGCTGAGCCGACCTCCATTTCGGTCAATACGTTTGGCACCGGAGCGATCAGCGATGAGCAGATCGTTGCGCTGGTACGCGACCATTTCGACCTTCGACCCAAGGGCATTATCGACATGCTCGACCTCAAGCGACCGATCTACCAGGCCACGGCAAGCTATGGCCATTTCGGTCGCAATGACGACAACTTCACCTGGGAGCGCACCGATCGTGCCGATGCACTGCGAAGCGCCGCCCACTAAATTTTCCAAACACGAAATCCACGCAACCGACCAAGGACGCGAATCATGAATACCGCTGTAAACACTGCAAATTTTACTGACTACAAAGTCGCCGATATCAGCCTGGCCGACTGGGGACGCCGAGAACTCGAGATCGCCGAAAGCGAAATGCCCGCACTGATGGCACTGCGCGAACATTTCCGGGGCGAGCAACCCCTTGCAGGTGCCCGTATTCTCGGGTGCATCCACATGACCATACAAACCGGGGTGTTGATCGAGACCCTGGTGGCGCTCGGTGCTGAGGTCCGCTGGTCCTCCTGTAATATTTTTTCCACGCAGGATCACGCCGCCGCCGCCATTGCAGGTGCCGGTGTCCCGGTGTTCGCGTGGAAGGGTGAGACCGAGGAAGAGTACGAATGGTGTATCGAGCAAACCATTCTTAAAGATGGCCAACCCTGGGATGCCAATATGATCCTCGACGATGGTGGCGACCTGACCATGATGCTGCACGACAAGTACCCGGAGATGCTCGATAACGTCCACGGGATTACCGAAGAGACCACCACCGGCGTACACCGCCTGTACGAGATGCAGGCCAAGGGACTGCTTAAAGTGCCGGCAATCAACGTTAACGATGCGGTCACCAAGTCAAAGAACGACAACAAGTACGGGTGTCGCCACAGCCTGAACGATGCCATCAAGCGAGGCCTGGATCATTTGCTCTCTGGAAAGCGGGCGCTGGTCATCGGCTACGGCGATGTGGGCAAGGGCTCTGCCCAATCGTTGCGCCAGGAAGGAATGATTGTTCGAATCACCGAAGCCGACCCGATTTGCGCCATGCAAGCCTGTATGGACGGCTTTGAAGTCGTATCACCCTTCATCGATGGGGTGAATGATGGCACCGATGCTTCCGTTGACACGCAACTCCTGGGCAGCACAGACCTGATTGTCACCAGCACGGGTAACTACGATGTCTGCAACGCCGCCATGCTGCGAGCGCTGAAATCGACGGCGGTGGTCTGCAATATTGGCCACTTTGATAACGAGATCGACACCGCTTACATGCGCGAGCACTGGGAGTGGGAGGAAATCAAACCCCAGGTTCATCGCATCTATCGCGACCGCGCACAGAATGATTATCTGCTGCTGCTCTCCGAAGGGCGTCTGGTTAACCTCGGGAATGCCACCGGCCATCCCTCGCGGATCATGGATGGCTCTTTTGCCAATCAGGTGCTGGCGCAGATTCACGTTTACGCCAAGAAGTTCGCCGACCTTCCCGCCGAGGAAAAAGCGGCGGCGATTACCGTTGAAGTACTGCCCAAGCACCTCGATGAGCAGGTTGCTGCCTTTATGGTGCAGGGTTTCGGTGGTGTGATCACCAAGCTCACCAGCGAACAGGCGGACTATATCGGTGTCGATGCCAATGGCCCGTTCAAGCCGGATAGCTACAAGTACTGAGGACACGCCGATGACCAGTAACCAAGAGGTCAGCCTCGAGTTCTTCCCGCCAAAAACAGAGGCGGGGAGAGTGAAGCTTGTCGAACAGACACTGCCGGCGCTCGCCCCACTGGCTCCCGAGTATTGTTCGGTGACCTATGGGGCCGGCGGGTCGACTCGGGAAACCACCGTAGGGGTTGTTGACGGTCTCCAGCGGGAGGGTCAGGACGTGGCCCCTCATCTCAGCTTTGGTGCCGACGACGAAGCGGCGATGGCTGCATTGCTTGAGCGCTATCGAGAGATGGGGATTTCTCGATTGGTCGCCCTGCGCGGGGATATTCCATCGGGTATGGGTGGTGGCGGCCACCTCGTCCATGCCAATGAACTGGTGGATTTCATCCGTCGGCACAGCGGTGACCACTTCTCGATTGCCGTGGCGGCTTATCCGGAAATCCACCCCCAGGCAAAGAGCTACGAGACCGATATTTTTTACCTCAAACAAAAGCTCGACGCGGGGGCTGACAAAGCCATTACCCAGTTCTTTTTTAACGTCGACAGCTACTTTTACTTTCTCGATCGCTGCCAGGCCGCGGGGATCGAGCAGCCGATTCACCCGGGAATCATGCCGATCGTCAACTTTACCAACCTCGAGCGATTCGCCGGCAGTTGCGGCGCGGAGATTCCACGGTGGATCCGTCAGCGGGTAGCGGGTTTCGGCGACGACCAGGAGAGTGTGCGCAAGTTCGGCATCGAAGTGGTGACCCAGATTTGCGCCACCCTGCAGGAAAGTGGTGCGCCCGGGGTGCATTTTTACACCATGAATCAGGTAGAGCCGACACTGACCATTGCCGCTAATCTGGGACTGATCGATACCCCGTAATGCGGACCCCTCGAATATTTGCCGATTTACCGCTTGCACAGGGGGCAGAGTTTACGCTCCCCGACAACGCCAGCTTGCACATAGGCCGGGTTCTGCGTCTGGATTCCGGCCAACCCCTGACTGTATTCAACGGCGACGGCGAGGATTACCACGCGACCATCACCACAGTGACAAAACGCAGTGTCAGCATCGAGGTGCATTCGGTAGCAACCAATGGGACGACCTCTCCACTGGAGGTAGAACTGGGGCTGGCGCTGTCAAAGGGCGATCGATTTGATTGGGCCGTTCAGAAAGCCACGGAGCTCGGGGTTGCCCACATTACACCGCTGGTCAGCGAACGGGTGGAAGTACGGCTGAACCCCCAGCGGGAGGAGAAAAAACGCACCCATTGGCACAACATTGTTATCAGTGCCTGTGAACAGTGCGGACGCAGCACCCTCGCGGGGGTATCATCGCCGACCCAGCTTAGGCCGTGGCTTGAACGCGTCGAGGCACCCCTGAAATTGGTGCTCGATCATCGCAGCGCGACGGCGCTTCCCGAAGAAAAACCGGACCGCGTCGCATTACTGATCGGTCCCGAAGGTGGCCTGACCGAGAGTGAGCTCGAGCTTGCGGAGGCATCCGGGTTTCAGCGCCTGCAACTCGGACCCCGGGTGCTGCGTACCGAGACGGCGCCGGTTGTCGCACTATCGGTTCTGGGCAATCGCTGGGGCGACCTCCAGACCTGAGGGAAGCGTACGACGCTTTCTTGATACCATGCTTGATACCATGGGCCACGTCGAGCTATTCGTGGCTTGCGGCTGGCGAGGCTACCTCGTAACGTACAATCTCCCATCAATTGAGGACAACACCTTGAGTCGTCGCGTCGGCGTAGTAATGGATCCCATCGCCGGGATCAATTTCAAAAAAGACACTACCCTGGGACTGCTGTGGGCCGCCCGGGATCGCGGTTGGTCACTCTTCTATATGGAACAACGTGATTTGTTTATCGACGCCGGTGTGAGTCGGGCAATGATGCGCCCACTCCAGGTATTTGACGATCCCAACAACTTTTACGCGCTTGATGAACCCGCAAACCGGGAGCTCGCGGAACTCGACGTCATCCTCATGCGAAAGGATCCGCCTTTCGATATGGAATTTTTTTACACCACCCACCTACTCGAGGAAGCGGAGAGCAAGGGAACGCTGATCGTCAATCGTTGTGAGAGTTTACGAAACTGCAATGAAAAGTTGTTTGCGACCCACTTCCCCCACTGCTGTCCGCCGCTTCTGGTGAGTCGAGACCCGGAACGCTTGCGTGGCTTCCACGGGCTGCACGGAGACGTTATTTTCAAGCCGCTGGATGGTATGGGCGGCAGTAATATTTTCAGGGTTAAACCCGACGACCCCAATTTAAGTGTCATTCTCGAGTCACTCACCCAGCACGGGAGCGAGACCATCATGGCGCAGAAATATCTGCCGGAGATCTCGGACGGCGATAAGCGGATTCTGATGATAAACGGTACGCCTGTGCCCTGGTGTCTGGCGCGCATCCCGCTCGCCGGCGAGACCCGGGGTAACCTCGCGGCGGGTGGAAACGGTCGGGTACAACCACTCAGCGAGCGAGATCAATGGATCGCCGAGCAGGTCGGTCCGGCTTTACGCGAGCGGGGCCTTTTCTTTGTCGGACTCGATGTTATCGGCGACTACCTCACGGAAATCAATGTGACCAGCCCCACCTGCCTGCGCGAGATCGAGCGCGAGGCCTCTCCCGATATCGCGGGATCACTGATGTCCTGTATCGAAACGGAGTTGGGATCTCTTGGCCGTTAGTGGCCTTGCCAACGTCATTGAGGATCCAATCTGGCCATCGGCGATTGCCGCTGCTGCCCTTCATTTGCTGGTTATTTTTGGGATCGGCTTTAACTTTATTACCAGCGATGAGCCCGAACGTCGGCAAATCGCGGTCACTCTGGCGCTGACACCGTCAACCGCAGCACCGCTCGATGCCACCCATATCGCCGCCAATGACCAATTCGGGGATATTGCAGCGAGCTATGCAGCGAAGCAGCGCCCAACCACCACCGTAGCCATCGCCGCCGAGCCCGGGGGCTCTGTGGGTAACGGCCCGACAAGTGCCGACGCGCTTCGTGCGCAAATCGATGAGCTGGAGCGGGAGGTAATGGCCCTATCCGACGCCAATACGCCGTCAAAAGCACGTATTGGCCAGGTCGCTGCGCGACGTGCGCTGGATGCTGATTATCTGGCGCGCTGGCGCGCCCGGGTTGAGCGGGTGGGAAATACACTCTACGGCGGTGAGCGTTATCGCACCAATGGTGACGTTCGCCTGCTGGTGACGGTTGCCGCCAATGGGACACTACTGGGAATCCGTATTCTTGCTTCCTCCGGCAATGGCGACCTTGACCGCGCTGCGATCCAGACGGTTCAGCAGGCGGCACCCTTCCCCGCCTTTCCGGCGGCACTGCGCGCGCAAACCGATCGCCTTGAAATCGTACGGACCTGGCAATTCCGCGAGCAGCAAACGAGCGACGCCAGCTAATGCCTGCCCGCCAGCAACCGCCGAGACCCCCGCCCAGGCAGCAGCGCATCGGAGATTCTTTACGCGGCCAACTATTGATTGCGACACCCGCGCTGAATGTGGGCTTTTTTGCACGCTCGGTAACCTACCTATGTGAGCACGGCGAGGCAGGCGCCATGGGCATTGTCATCAATCAGCCTCTGGATTTATCCGTTGTTGATATCCTGGAGCACCTGGAGATTATCGCCTCCGGATCGCTGCTTGAAGAGCCAATCCTCGCCGGTGGGCCGGTCGATGTCGATCACGGGTTTGTATTGCACAGTGCCGAAGGAGAGTGGGATGCGTCGCTCGAGGTCACAGCGGGGATCTGCATGACCACCTCACAGGATATTCTGGCCGCGATCGCTCATGGAGCCGGCCCTAAAAAGCGCCTGATAGCATTGGGCTACGCGGGCTGGGGACCGGGCCAACTGGAGGCCGAGCTGGCCAGCAACAGCTGGATAACCGCACCCGCCTGGGAAGATATTCTTTTTTCAGTCCCCGCCGGGGAACGTCTCAATGCAGCGTCGCAAACACTCGGGTTCGACATCAATCTGATGACCAGCGAATCGGGGCATGCATGAATGACTCCCCGATTACGGTAATGGGTTTTGATTATGGCCTGCGTCAAATCGGCGTAGCGATTGGCAATACGCTTTTGGGCCAGGGCAAACCGCTGGCGATCGTCACTGCACGAGACGGCAAACCGGACTGGTCGCAGATCGAACGCCTGATCGGCGAGTGGCAACCCGACCACCTGGTTGTGGGTAAACCACTGAATATGGATGGTAGCGATAGCGAGATGGGCGCTCGCGCGGCCAAGTTCAGCCGACAACTGAACGGTCGTTTTGCGAAACCCGTCGATCTGGTCGATGAACGCCTGACCTCACGGGAAGCGAAAAGTCAGTCCCGGGATCGTGGTCATAACGGTAACTACACTACCGACCCCATCGATGATGAGGCGGCGGCGCTGATCCTCAATACCTGGTTCGAGCTTCACATGCCCCGCTGACGCGTACGCTCCACTTCCAGATCCAAATCGGCGCCGTCGCGATAGGCGCTCTGACCGCGCTCATGCAGTTTGATTTGAAGTCGAACATCATTGCCTGAATCCGCGTTCCGTTCAGCCTGTTCGTCGGTAATAAGGCCTTTTTTATAGGCCTCCACAAGGCTTTGATCAAAGGTTTGCATACCCAGTTCTGTGGAGCGCTCCATCAGCTCCTTGATCATGTGCACTTCGCCCTTCCGGATGTGATCCTGTATCAAGGGTGTCGACAGCAACACCTCAATCACGGGCGTTCGGCCATCGCCGTCACGACGCGGTAATAGCTGCTGCGCCACCATGGCCTTCATATTAAGCGAAAGATCCATCCAGACCTGTTTTTGTTTCCCTTCAGGGAAGAAGCTCTGGATTCTGTCGAGCGCCTGGTTGGCATTATTGGCGTGCAGTGTACACAGACACAGGTGGCCGGTTTCGGCGAAGGACAACGCGGCCTGCATGGTTTCAGCTGTACGAACCTCGCCGATCATGATGACATCGGGTGCCTGACGCAGCGTGTTCTTCAAGGCCACCTCGTAGGATTCCGTATCGATACCCACTTCCCGCTGGGTCATGAGACAGCCTTTGTGGCTGTGTATAAACTCGATGGGATCCTCGACCGTAATGATGTGGCCGTGACTATTGCGGTTGCGATAATCAATCATTGACGCCAGCGACGTGGATTTACCGGTACCCGTACCACCCACGAAAATCACCAAACCCCGTTTGATCATCGCCAGCTTTTCAATAATGGGCGGGAGATTGAGATCCTCAATCGAAGGAATCTCCGCACTGATGCGACGTAGTGCAAGGCCAGGCAGGCCACGCTGGATAAAGGCGCTTGCGCGGAAGCGGCCAAATTGATCATCGTTGATGGCGTAATTACATTCGTGGTGCTCACGGAACTCGCGGCGCTGTACATCGGAGAGCGTTCCGTCAATCAGAGCACCCACCTGCTCTGCACCAAGCACCTCCTCATCGAGCTTTATCAGCTCGCCATCGACCTTGATGACGGGCTCTGAGGCCACCGTGAGAAAGCCATCGGACGCACTGCGATTCACCATTACTTTTAAAAACTGCTGTATATCCATGGTCTATCTCCCGTGGTCGTCCTCAGGCAATAATACTGTCCGGCTGACGCGCCTTTTCACGTGCGACTTCAACCGAAATCAATTTTTTGTCCACCAGGTTCTGCAAACTTTGGTCGATGGTCTGCATGCCGATCGATTGGCCGGTCTGAATCGCCGAGTACATCTGCGCCACTTTATCTTCGCGAATCAGGTTACGAATCGCCGAAGTCCCGCGCATGATCTCAAAGGCAGCAATCCGGCCACCGCCGCGCTTCTTGAGCAGGGTCTGCGAAATCACGGCCTGCAAAGATTCCGACAGCATCGATCGAACCATCGACTTCTCGGCGGCAGGAAAGACATCAATAATCCGGTCAATGGTTTTGGCCGCCGATGTCGTATGCAAGGTACCGAACACAAGGTGACCCGTCTCTGCAGCGGTGAGTGCCAGCCGAATAGTCTCCAGATCCCGCATCTCGCCGACCAGAATAATATCGGGATCTTCCCGCAGTGCGGAGCGCAAAGCCTCGGAGAATCCCAGCGTATCGCGGTGTACTTCTCGCTGGTTGACCAGGCAGCGCTTACTCTCGTGAACAAATTCAATCGGATCTTCGATGGTCAGAATGTGGTCGTAGCGGTTGTCGTTGATAAAATCGACCATCGCGGCGAGGGTGGTCGATTTACCCGATCCGGTGGGTCCCGTGACCAGACAAAGCCCTCGGGGCAGGAGTGAGACATCCCTGAATACCTGGGTCAGGCCCAGATCATCCATGGTCTGCACTTTTGACGGAATCGTCCGGAACACCGCACCGGCGCCGCGGTTCTGATTGAACGCGTTGACCCTGAAGCGCGCAACACCGGGGACCTCAAAGGAGAAATCGGTTTCCAGGAACTCCTCGAAGTCCTTGCGCTGCTTGTCGTTCATGATGTCGTAGATGAGGTCATGAACCGTCGTGTGCTCAAGCGGTGGAATATTGATACGCCGAACATCGCCATCCACCCGGATCATCGGGGGCAGCCCCGCTGACAAGTGCAGATCCGATGCGCCTTGCTTGGCGCTAAAGGCAAGCAGCTCAGTAATATCCATAGATAGCGTTTCCTCATCGTTGGCCGCGCACGGCGCCCGCTTCCAGTATCATGTCATTATGGACGCCCGAGAGATAGCCACGAATGTATCAAAAGTTCGAGATCGCATCGCCGATGCCGCCGCAGCGGCAGGCCGTGATCCCGAGTGTGTCGCCCTACTGGCTGTCAGTAAGACCAAGCCTGCCGCGATGGTGCGGGCGGCCGCTGAGGCGGGGCTTCATGCCTTTGGCGAAAACTATCTTCAGGATGCGGAAACCAAGATAGAAGAACTGCGGGACCTGGGCCTCGAATGGCACTTCATCGGCCCCCTACAGTCAAACAAGACGCGGACCATCGCCGCCAATTTCGACTGGGTCCACAGTGTGGACCGGCTGAAAATCGCGCGACGACTCAGCGAGCAGCGCCCTGAGGCGCTGGGACCTCTGAATATTTGCCTGCAGGTGAATATTTCGGGTGAACCGAGCAAGTCCGGCGTGCTTCCCGGCCAGGTCCCCGACCTGGCTGCCACCGTAGCGTCACTGCCCGGTATCACACTGCGCGGACTGATGGCGATACCGGCACCCGAGACCGACCCGGTAAAGCAGCGGCAGCCCTTCGCCGCACTACGGCATTTGCTGGAATCCCTGTCCGACTCGCTGCCCCACCTCGACACACTGTCGATGGGAATGTCTTCAGACCTCGAGGCCGCCATTGCCGAAGGGGCCACCATTGTTCGCGTGGGTACCGACCTGTTCGGTGCCCGCCAATAACGGGCTCAAACACAGGCGTAGCCGCCCTGATACGCTGATCAGCGCTATACTCACCGCCTTCACGATCGAGGAATCAAGCCCCATGGCATCACAACACGGCGACGCATCACGAATTGCTTTCATCGGCGGCGGCAATATGGCCCGGGCGATCATTGGCGGGCTGTTGGCAAAAGGCAAGCCCGAAGACACGATTGCCGTCGCCGACCCGTCACCCGACGCGCAGCGCGCACTGGTTGAAATGGGCGTCACGCGTACGGTGGACGATGCGGGGGCGATAGTGAGCGACGCCGACCTGATAGTACTGGCGGTCAAGCCGCAGATCATGCGAGCGGTGGCTTCCGGATTCAGGGGCACCATACCCGAGGGTACCGTCGTCATGTCTATCGCAGCGGGTATCAGTGTCAAAGCGCTCAAATCCTATCTCGGCGAGGACGTCGCCATTGTGCGCTGTATGCCCAATACGCCGGCTCTGGTGGGCCGCGGTGTGGCAGGACTGTACGCCGATGCGGGCGTCAGTGCGTTACAGCGCGATCTCGCCACGGACGCCATGGCAGCGGTGGGCAGCACGCTCTGGGTCGACCACGAAACCGATATCGATACCGTAATTGCCGTATCCGGAAGCGGCCCCGCCTATTTCTTTGCCTTCATGGAGGCGATGATTAACGTCGCCGTAGAAATGGGTATGGACCGAAAAACCGCTACCGACCTGACATTGCAGACCGCGCTGGGCGCCGCCACCCTGGCGAGCTCGGTGGAGATATCGGTGTCTGATCTCAGGCGCAACGTCTCAAGTCCGGGAGGCACCACCGAGCAGGCCGTGAAGGCCTTTCAGGAGGGCGGACTGGAAACGCTGGTGCGCGAAGCGATGCTCGCCTGTAAGTCACGTGCCGAAGTCATGACCAAGGAGCTCGAGTAATTATGGGAGCCACCACCGAGATTGGTATCTACCTGATACAAACCGTTACGTCGCTGTACCTGATACTCATCATCCTGCGGCTGATTCTTCACGCGTCGCGGGCTGATTTTTTTAACCCCATATCCCAGTTTATCGCCCGGGTTACCAACCCGCCGCTGCGGGTTCTCAGGCGCGGCTTACCCTCGTCAGGCCGAATCGATCTGTCTTGCGTCGCGTTAGCCCTGCTGGTTCAGAGTCTCGGCATCGCCCTGACCTTGCTCCTGATTGGCTACATGCCCCCCAATCCCGCCATTATTATCCTGTGGTCATGTGTTGGGATTCTTGGCCTGTTGGTTAACACCTATTTTTTTGCGCTGCTGGCAATGATTATCCTAAGCTGGGTAGCCGCAGGCAGCCGTCATCCCGCCATTCTCCTTATTTATCAAATCACCGAACCCGTGATGGCACCGTTTCGATCGCTGCTGCCCAACTTCGGCGGCCTGGATTTTTCACCGATACTGCTGTTTATCCTCATCAATGTTCTGCAAATTGCCCTGCGCCATATGGCTGTTGCCGTTGAGCTCCCGGCGCGGTTGGTCATTGGGCTTTAAACCATGACAGGCGTCGACTCTGCGGGCAGTGTTGGCCTGGTTATCCCTTTTGTAGAGGTGTTCGAAGAACCTTTAACCCTGGCCTGTGGGCGAACGCTTGATCGCTTTGAGCTGGTGCTGGAAACCTACGGGGTGCTCAACGCTGACGCCAGCAATGCCATTTTGATCTGCCACGCGCTCAGCGGCAATCATCACGCCGCCGGATTTCATTCCAGAGACGAGCGCAAGCCGGGGTGGTGGGACGTGGCTATCGGCCCCGGCAAAGCTATCGATACGGACCGCTTCTTCGTGGTGTCGGTCAACAATTTAGGCGGGTGCCACGGGTCTACCGGCCCCGCCAGCATCAATCCCGCAACAGGGTCGCCCTGGGGACCCGACTTTCCCCAAATACAAATTGACGATTGGGTAGAATCACAGCGACGCCTCGCGCAACGGCTGGGTATTTCGCGATGGGCCGCGGTAATTGGCGGCAGCCTGGGCGGTATGCAGGCACTGCAGTGGGCGGTCAGCTATCCCGATTGGCTTGACCACTGTGTAGTCCTCGCGTCAGCGCCTCGCCTCTCGGCACAGAATATCGCGTTCAATGAGATTGCTCGTCACGCCATTCTGTCAGATCCCGATTGGCTGGACGGCCATTACTACCAAAACGATCGTATTCCGGAAAAGGGGCTGGGCCTGGCACGCATGGTAGGCCACCTGACCTATATGTCGGCCGACGGTATGAGTGACAAGTTTGGCAGGGAGCTGCGTGAGGGTTCGCTGGGTAGCGAGGAGAGTGACGCGGTAGTCTTCCAGGTAGAGAGTTATCTCCGCTATCAGGGCGCTCAGTTTTCTACCCGCTTTGATGCCAACACCTACATGCTGATGACACGGGCGCTCGACTTTTTTGATATCAGTCGTGACCACGATGGAGACCTGCGCCGGGCGCTCGCCAATACAACCGCGTCGTTCCTGGTACTGTCATTCTCCAGTGATTGGCGCTTCTCACCGGCACGGTCCCAGGAACTGGTCGACGCACTGCTCGCTGAAGGCAAACCCGTCACCTACGCTGATATTGAAGCCAATGAGGGGCATGACTCGTTCCTCATTGATGTTCCAGGTTATCTGCCTTTGTTCACCGCCTATATGGCTCGGGTAGGGTGCTGATGCGACTGGATTTGACCCAAATCAAGCGCTGGATTCCCAAGGGTAGTCGGGTGCTTGACCTCGGTTGTGGCGATGGCGAGTTTCTCGCCGAACTCGAGCACGAACTCGAAGTGAGCGGTACCGGTCTTGAGATCGACCTGCATAATCTCAGCGAAGCGGTTGCCAAGGGACTGAGTGTGGTTCAGCAGGACATGGATGCCGGCCTGCCCAACTTTCCCGACAACAGCTTCGACACCGTCGTAATGGCACACGCCCTACAGGTGCTGCACCGGCCCCATCGCGTGCTTGAGCACATGGTGCGCATCGGCGGCGAGGCCATCGTCACCTTCCCCAATTTTGGCCACTGGCGATGCCGTCTGTACCTGGGTCTTCGCGGACGAATGCCAGTCTCCAAGGTGATGCCTTATAGTTGGTATGACACACCCAATATCCACTTCTGTACCGTTAAGGACTTTGAACACCTGTGCGACTCCCTCGACATCGAACTAATTGCCAAGGACACCGTGGGCGGTGGCAGCTCGCAAATACTGGCTCGCCTCTGGCCCAATGCCTTTGCAGTCACCGCCATCTATCGCCTGCGGCGGCGCGGTGGCTAGCGCCCCTCCTCCTGCTCTGGGCAACCGCCGGCGTCGCCCAGCAGAGCGAGCGTTTTGATCGTTTTGAGCTGCATCGCAGCGTGGTTTACACCACCTTCCTCACGGCTGACATCGCCGCGCAGTACGGTATTACGCGCGGCGACAAAAAAGCCATTCTGACCTTGTCGGTGCGCGACGCAGAAGCGGGCGAGACCGCGGGTCGGCCCATGCAGATTGAAGGCGAAACCTGGGATTTAATCCATCGCTCGACGCTGGACTTCGAGGAAATTCGCGAGGGCGATGCCACCTATTACATCGCGCCTTTTAAGTTCATCGACCGCGAGTGGCGTTTCTTTGAATTCAGCTTTAAGCCGGAAGGTGCGGACACCCGCTATCGCTATAAGTTTAAAACCCAGCTGTGGCTTCAGGATTAAGGTGGCGAGCCCCCATCCGACGCACCGGGCGGTGCTCGCCAGTGGCAATCGCGGCAAGCTCGAAGAGTTGCAATATGCCTTACAGGACCTCGGCTGGGAGCTGGTTCCCCAGGGGAACTTAAACGTCGACGACGCCGATGAAACCGGCCTCACCTTTGTCGAAAACGCGCTGATAAAAGCGAGACATGCCGCAGAGATAACGGGCTTACCCAGCATCGCCGATGACTCAGGGCTGGTAGTCCCGGCGCTCGATGGGCAACCCGGTATCTATTCCTCACGCTACTCCGGCGAAGGCGATATCGGCAACAATCGAAAACTACTGACGGCAATGTCGGGGCTCAGTGGTGACTCCCGCCGTGCCTGGTTTGTCTGCGTACTGGTTTTTTTGCAGCACAGTAGCGATCCGTCACCGATTATCGCTGAAGGTACCTGGCTGGGACGGATTGCCAGCGAGCCCCGGGGCGATCAGGGCTTTGGTTATGATCCACTCTTTGTGCCCGACCACACGTCCCGGCATGCGGCCGAGTTGAGCCCGGCTGAAAAGCGTGCCACCAGCCACCGCGGGCTGGCCGTCGACGCACTGAAACGTCTTCTTGAACAGCGAGCTTGACCCCCCGCCGCTGGCGCTCTATGTGCACATACCCTGGTGTGAACGCAAGTGCCCCTACTGTGACTTCAATAGCCATGAGGGTTTCAAACCCGACCTGGAACCCGTCTATGTCGCCGCGCTGCTTGCCGATATTGAGGCGCAGGAACAATGGATCGATAGCCGTCCCATTGCCTCGATTTTTATCGGCGGCGGAACACCGAGCCTGTTCAGCGCCGACGCCATCGGCAAACTACTCGATGGCGTAGCCAGGGTTGCACACCTGCCGGCAGGGACTGAGATTACCCTCGAGACCAACCCAGGTAGTGCGGAAGCGTCCCGCTATATCGGGTACCGCGCGGCCGGGGTGAACCGCCTGAGCATTGGCGTACAGAGCTTTGACGATAAACAATTAACCCGCCTGGGCCGAATTCATACGGCGTCAAATGCCAGGCTCGCGACGGAGCTTGCGCGAAGCGCCGGATTCGATCGCTTCAATATTGACCTGATGCATGGATTGCCGAATCAATCGGTCGAAAGTGCCCTTGATGACCTCAACCAGGCCTTGGCCTGCGGCGGCGACCACCTCTCCTGGTATCAGCTAACGATTGAGCGCAATACCGAATTTTTCAAACGCCCCCCGATCCTGCCGCAGGAGAAGGCGCTAGGGGACATTCAGGAGCGCGGTGAAGCGTTGTTACTCGGCCAGGGCTTTGAACAGTATGAAGTGTCGGCCTTCGCGCGACCCGGGCAGCAATGCCACCATAATCTCAATTACTGGCAGTTTGGTGACTATTTGGGGGTTGGCGCTGGTGCCCACGGCAAAATCACGGATAGCACCGGTATTTTGCGTACCCAGCGTACCCGGCTGCCGCGGGATTACCTCCAGTCCATCAAGGATCAGGCGCCACCGAAACAAACACGGGTTGCGGCATCTGATTTGGCCGGAGAATTCATGATGAACGCACTGCGCTTGCGGCAGGGCTTCAGTACGGACTTGTTGCTTCAACGGACCGGGCTTGGGACTGGCAGCGTCAACGAAACGCTGCGATCGCTCGAGAGCAAAGGCCTTATCGCGATAGGTGACTCAAACATCAGCGCCACCGCACTGGGGTGGCGTTTTCTCGACGACGTAGTCGGCGAATTTTTCGACGCTTAAGGCCGTTTTTCGAACAGCAAATCCCAAACGCCGTGTCCGAGCCGGGCACCGCGACGCTCGAACTTCGTTTCCGGTCGATACTCAGGCCGTTCGCAATAGCCACCTTGCGCCGAGCAATTCATCAGCGCGGATTCGCCTTCCATTACCTCGAGCATATGCTCCGCATAAGGCTGCCAGTCCGTGGCCAAATGCAGGATCCCGCCAGTGCGGAGCCGTGTCGCCGCCATGGCAATAAACTCGGGCTGGATGAGGCGTCGCTTGTGGTGCCGCTTTTTGTGCCAGGGGTCGGGGAAAAAGATGTTGATCCCGTCGATGGAGCACGGCGCAATACACTCCCCGAGGACCGCCACCGCATCCGCTTCATAAACCCGCAAGTTGTCCAGCTTCAGGGTCAGTGCGTCGGCCAGCAGGCGACCCACTCCGGGTCGGTGCACCTCAACCCCCACAAAATTGGTGTGTGCATCGGCCTCCGCCATTTGGCGCAGCGAATCACCCATGCCAAAGCCTACTTCCAGCACACGCCGGCCCGAATGGGGAAACGCGCGATCCCAATCAAGAAGACCATCCTCCGGATCCAGCCCGTACCGGGGCCAACCGACCTCCAGCGCCCGGCGCTGACCCTCAGTAAGCCTGCCGGCACGGAGTACGAAGCTGCGGATGGGCGGATGGGCTGCGTGGGGCTTGGGATCGCTCATGACGCCGGCGCCCGCTGGCGAATCGCCGCGACGGCAATGGCCGCCCACCCCAGTATCAGGGCCGCGCCGCCGAAGGGCGTGATGGCGCCCAACCAGCGCTCTCCGGTCAGTACCAGCGCGTATAACGAGCCTGAAAAAATGAGGATACCTCCGCACCAAAGCCACTGCGTCCAACGCAGCGCACCCGGAAGCGGTACCACCCAGGAAAACAGCGCTAACGCGAATAACCCGAGCGCATGCAGCAGCTGGTAACGGGCAGCGGTCTCCCACACTTGCAGATATTCAGGCGCGACCGTCTGTTGCAATGCGTGCGCACCGAACGCGCCTGCGATGACTCCGGTAGCGCCAAAGAATGCCGCCAACAGCAGGGGCCAGCGGCGCCGGGCTTCAGTCATTCAGATCAGGCAGCCAGTCCGGTCCGCAACTTCTTCATGGCGTTGGCTTCAAGCTGCCGAATTCGTTCGGCGGAAACACCGTGCTCGGCAGCCAGCTCGTGCAGAGTCGCCTTTTTCTCCGCCAGCCAACGGCGCGCCAAAATGTCCTGACTGCGGGCATCGAGCTGCGCTAACGCCGCGTGCAATCGCGTCTCGTCATCGGCGCTGGAATTCGCAGCCTCAACCGCCACCGCGGGGTCAGAAGACAGGTCTTGCAGATAATGCTGCGGCGCCTGCCACGCGTCATCGTCATCGGCATCGGAGGGCGCATCAAAAGCCATATCGCGGCAGGACAACCGCCCTTCCATGCGCTGAACCTCGGCCTCAGGAACGCCCAGATCTTCAGCAATGGCCTGAGTTTCACTATGAGTCAACCAGCTGAGATTTTTCTTCGCACTGCGAAGGTTGAAAAAGAGCTTACGCTGCGCCTTGGTGGTCGCGACTTTGACAATACGCCAGTTACGGAGGATGAACTCGTGCATCTCTGCCTTGATCCAGTGAACTGCAAAAGAGACCAGCCTGACCCCCTTGTTGGGATCAAACCGCTTCACCGCCTTCATGAGGCCCACGTTGCCTTCCTGAATAAGATCGGCTTCCGCAAGTCCATAGCCAGAGTAGCTTCGGGCGATATGCACAACAAAACGCAAGTGAGCAAGTACTAACTCACGCGCAGAGGCAACACATTCGCCATAGTATAGCTTTTCAGCGAGCGCTTGTTCGCGCTCTGCCGACAACATTGGGATGGTACCTACCGCCTGGATATAGGCCGGGAGATTGGCCCCCGGCGCCATGCTCAAAGCAGCGCCGTGTCCCAGTGAGAGGGCTTTGTCTGAAGCTGCCACTGTTAGATCCTCCGTTGTTAACCGCGCAAGTTTAGCACTCTCTCTTAGAGAGTGCTAACCGGTAAAAGTTCCTCTCATGCAGCCCCGGTTACCGGCTCTCAGCGAGGCTCCACCCGGCGCAAATGCACTGCTGTTGCCTGCCACGCGCTCATCAACCCGACGGCACCGCCAATCAGTACTAACTGTAATGCCCCGATGGCACCCAAACCCATGAGCACCTTATCGCTGTCATAGAGCCGCAACAGCTCGTTAACCGGAGGCGCTAGGAGCCATAGCAGTCCAAATACGAGGCCGCTGGCGATGACGCCACCGCCAATGCCATACCACAGCCCGGTGTATAGAAACGGGCGGCGCGCAAAACCGTCGCTGGCGCCAATCAGCTTGATAACGACAATCTCAGCGCGCCTCGCTTCGATTTCGAGGCGAATGGTATTCGCAAGTGCCAAAAGGGCACCCACAAGCATCATGGCCCCTATGGCATAGGTCAATCGGCGGCCAAATTCCAGTGCGCTGATCAGACGCTTGATCCATCGCGTATCGAGAACCACCTGCGACACTTCCGGCATACGATCGAAAACTGCCGCCAGATCAGCCAGCGCCGCCGCACCCATTGCTATCGGTCGTACCACAACCGTATGCGGTAACGGGTTGTCGTCAAGTGTAGCCACTACCGCTGACAGCCCTGTGTCCGCCGCAAATTCTTGCAGCGCCCGGTCAGCGGGTATAAGTGTCGCAGTCGCCACATCGCTGCGCTGGGCCAGATCAGCAACAAAGTCTTCGGCGGCGGCCTCTTCGGTATCGGCTTGCAAAAACAACGAGAATTGGGTTGAGCGATCGACACCGGCGGTTAGCCGGTCAATATTATCCAGCGCCACCAGAACCGTCGCGGGTAACGCCAGAGAAATGCCGAGGACCAGCCAGGTCAACAGCGTGGATATCGGTGTCAGTAGTTGTTTGTTAAGGCTCTCATAAGCCGACTGTCGATGATGATGCAACCAACTGTTAAAGCGAGACCGCGGACCCGCCCCCAAACCCTTCGCCTGTGCGCTCATCGACCCTCACCCTCTATGAGTCGACCCTCATGCAGGGTAATGATGCGATGGCGCATTCGCGAAATCAGTGCGAGATCGTGACTGGCAATCAAAACCGTGACGCCTACACGGTTAAACGCCCGGAACAACTCCATAATCTCTGCGGAAAGATCGGGATCGAGGTTTCCTGTCGGCTCATCGGCAATGAGAATTCGGGGACGGGCGACAACCGCACGGGCGATACCGACCCGCTGCTGTTCGCCACCGGACAGTGAAGCAGGATTGGCTCCCTCGCGATCGAGCAGTCCGACCTTGTCCAGAGCGGCACGTGCGCGGCGATTGACATCCCGGCGACCGAAGCCCGCTATGACAAGCGGTAGCGCCACATTGTCGAAAACGCTTCGATCGAACAGCAGTTGGTGGTCCTGGAAGACAATCCCGAAATTGCGCCGGTAAGCCGCAATACCGCGGCGCTTGATAGCGCTGGTGGGGCGCTGGTTTACCGATAATTCGCCCGAACTGGGACGATCCAGTAGTAGTAGCAGGCGCAACAGCGTGCTTTTTCCGGCACCCGAATGCCCGGTGATGAAAGCCATCTCCCCGGTATCGATGGTGAGACTGATATCGCGCAAGGCATCATGACTCTCATAGCGCTTGCTAACCCGCTTAAACTCAATCATTCACTGTCTCGCGACGGGTGGGCGTCAAACAGCGCATCCACAAAGTCTCGCGCCACAAAGGGTCGTAAATCCTCAGCACCTTCGCCAATACCAATGAACCGGATGGGTCGCCTCAGGCGCTCGGCGATCGCAAAAGTGACGCCACCACGGGCAGTGCCATCGAGCTTGGTCAGTGCGATACCCGAAACGCCGATGGCGGCATCGAACTGGACCGCCTGGGAAACCGCGTTCTGTCCCGTCCCGGCGTCGAGCACGAGCAGCGTTTCGTGGGGGGCGTCGGGGTCGAGCTTCCGCATCACTCGAACCACCTTTTCGAGCTCGTCCATCAAATGGGATTTATTCTGTAATCGGCCCGCCGTATCGGCAATCAGTACATCTGCACCGCGAGCCCGCGCCGCCTCCAGCCCGTCAAACAGCACCGAGGCACTGTCGGCACCCGTATGCTGTGCCACTACCGGCACTCCGTGGCGCTCTCCCCAGGTTTGCAACTGTTCGACAGCGGCCGCGCGAAACGTATCGCCCGCCGCGAGAATGACCTTTTTACCCTCCCGCTGGAAGCGATTCGCCATTTTGCCAATGGTGGTGGTTTTGCCCGCTCCGTTGACGCCGACGACCAGAATAACGAACGGCTTTTTGCCCTCAACCGACAGCGGCTGCTCGCAGGGCTCGATGATATCCAACAGCGATGCACGCACCGCCGCCATAACGGCTTCGGCATCGGCGAGTTCCTTGCGCGACACCCGGGCGGTCAAGTCGTCGATAACCCGGCTGGTGGCCTCAATTCCCAGGTCCGATTGCAACAATTGCGCTTCGAGGGCTTCAAGCAGGTCGGCATCAAGCGCTTTTTTGCCCAGGAAAAGATTGCCCAGTCCTTCCGCGAACTGGCTTCCCGTCCGGCCCAGGCCCCGCTTCAAACGGGTATAAAAGCCGGTCTGCTCGCCGTCCTTCGCCCCCTCTACCGACGCGGGAGGTTCATCGTGCTGCGCCTCAGGCACGACGTCCGGCGCCTGATCCGCTGGTGTCACCGCCGGCTCAGGCGGAGACGCTGATTCCTCGGTGCTGGTGGCGGGTTCGGCCTCGGGCACTTTTGCCTCACTCGACCGACGTTTGAATAGCTTCATTAAGACGGGCTCTCTATGCTTGAATATTCTATGCTCGGCGACCTCCGGTTTTGACGGCCGGCGCTGCATGGTAGCACTGGATGAGGGGCGCAGAAATGCGGCGTAAACAGAGCATTAAAAATCGCGACGGTGGTAACACCGCGCGTCGCAAACTGCGGATCATAGGCGGCACCTGGCGCGGTCGCACCCTGGTGTTTCCTGACCTTGAAGGCCTTAGACCGACTCCGGATCGCGTCCGGGAAACGCTGTTCAATTGGCTGGTTGCCCATATCACCGGTAGTCGTTGCCTCGACCTGTTTGCCGGCAGCGGTGCATTGGGTCTGGAGGCGCTCTCCCGTGGCGCCGCCCGTTGTGATTTTGTGGAACGGCATCGCCTGGCGGCAGAGACCATCGAACAGCACATAAGACAACTCGATGCCGCTGATCGCAGCCGAGTCGCCGTTGTCGATGCGAGCGACTTCATTTCCCGCAGCAGACCTATCGATAGCGGACACGATCAAAGTGGACCCTTCGATATTGTGTTTATCGACCCGCCGTTCGCTGACGCGCTCGTCGCGGGTATCACTCAGCAGTTGATCGCCGCTGATTGCCTCAAACAGGGATCGCTGGTCTATATTGAGCAATCCACCAAAACGGCCGAAGCCGATCTCGATCAGCGCCTGGCGTTATTGCGGCAAAAGCGGGCGGGGGAAGTCGACTACCGGCTCTACCAATTTGATAACTCCGGATCGCTTTCAGATTAGTGCGCGTTTGTGTAGGCTGAAAACTGACTAAAGGACACCATTATGCGCACCCACACCGTCGTCTATCCGGGCACTTTCGACCCCATTACCAATGGACACGTGGACCTGATCGAACGTGCAGCGCGACTCTTTGATCGCGTCGTTGTTGCGATCGCTACCAGTGATCGGAAGGGACCGCTATTTGCCATTGAAGAACGGGTGGCGTTGGCGAAGACGGTTTTGAGCCACCTCGATAACATCGAAGTCACGGGCTTCAACATCCTGCTCACGCGATTCGTCGAGCAATATGACTCTAACTGCGTGCTTCGTGGCCTGCGGGCGGTCGCGGATTTTGAGTACGAATTCCAGCTGGCCAATATGAACCGAGCCATAAAGCCTGACTTTGAAAGTGTTTTCCTGACACCGGCTGAGCATCTTTCCTATATTTCATCATCACTGGTGAAGGAGATTGCCTCACTGGGTGGCGACATAAGTCCGTTCGTGCCCCCTCCGGTAGCCACAGCGCTTCACGAGAAATTTCCCGACGCTCAGCGCTGACAGGTTTTGCAGAATACCGTGCTGCGACCCCCCAGCCGGGTCTCGGTCAGCGCGCTTTCACAGCGACGACAAGGCTGTCTCGCACGACCGTAGACGGCCAGTTGTTGGGCAAAATACCCCGGCGAGCCATCGCCGCCCACAAAATCCCTCAATGTCGTCCCCCCCTGCTCGATGGCGCCGCCAAGTACCTGCTTAATCGCATCGCCCAGGGTTTCATATCGCTTGAGGGCCACCCTGCCAGCGGCGCGATCGGGTCGGATACCGGCCATAAACAGGGCTTCGTTGGCATAAATGTTACCGACCCCCACAACGATGCGGCCGTCCATCACAAACTGCTTCACAGCGGTTTTGCGGCCCCGGGAGCGCCGGTATAGCAATGCGCCGTCAAAGTCGCCCGAGAGGGGCTCCGGACCGAGGTGGTCGAGCAGGGCGTGGTGGTCATCATCGACCCAGTGAAAACTGCCGAAGCGACGCGGGTCGTGGTAGCGCAGCGTCAATCCACTGGAGAGGCCAATATCAACATGATCATGAAACATCACCGGCGTATCGGCGCTCACCAGGCGCAGTGACCCGGACATACCCAGATGAATCATCAAAACGCCATGATCATGGTCGAGTAGCAGATATTTAGCGCGTCGGCGCACCGCGGTGAAGCGGCCACCAACCAGCCGGTCCAGGTCATCGGGTACCGGCCACCTCAGGCGGCTATCCCGCACGTCCACCGCAACAACGGATTGCCCGATGACATGGGGAGCAATCCCTCGACGAGTGGTTTCTACCTCCGGTAACTCAGGCATAACCGGCTCCAGTACTGGGAATTCAGGTCCAGAAAAACAAAACCCCGGCAGCGCCGGGGTTTCTGGGTTTTGATCGGAAAGCGGGTTACTTGATCTTGCCTTCCTTGTACATCACGTGCTTCCGAGCCACCGGATCGTACTTCTTCATCTCCAGCTTATCGGGCGTCGTGCGCTTGTTCTTGTCGGTGGTGTAAAAGTGGCCCGTACCCGCCGACGAATTCATTCTAATCTTCTCTCGCATGCCGCTCTCCTCAGTACTTTTCGCCGCGGGCGCGAAGCTCCGCCAGCACAGTTTCTATGCCGCGCTTGTCGATGACGCGCATGCCCTTGGAGGACACCCGCAATGTCACAAAGCGGTTCTCGGACTCAACCCAAAAGCGATGATTGTGCAAATTGGGCAGGAACCGGCGACGGGTGCGATTTTTCGCATGCGATACGTTGTTTCCAGTGATTGGGCGCTTACCCGTCACCTGACAGACTCGGGACATCGTGCTATCCATCGATTTAAAAAAAGGGTGCGCTTTATAGCAGACGGCCTGCTTTGACGCAACAGCGATGTCAACATTCACCAAGACTGGCCAGGGACACGGAGTCGCCAAAACCCACAATAAAATGGTCCAGCAAGCGGATATCAACCAACGACAGGGCTGAGGAGAGCCGACGCGTCAGCTGCCGGTCCTGCTCGCTCGGAGCCAGCGCACCGCTCGGGTGATTGTGCGCCACAATCACTGACGCGGCATCGTGAAGCAACGCGCCTCTGACCACTTCTCTGGGAAACACCGCAGCCCCATCGATAGTGCCAGCAAACAAGTCCTCAGCGACAATAAGGCGATTGCGGGAATCGAGGTACAGCGCACTGAACACCTCGCGTCGCTGTTTGCCCAACCGGCGCTGAAGGAACCGCCGGCACTCGACCGCAGAGGCAATAAGGTCGCGTTGGTAAAGGCCGGCTTCGGCCAGCAAGTCACCGAGCTCGAGCGCTGCGATAAGCCGCGCCCTGGCAGCGTCATCGATACCACCAATGGCCGATGGGCCCCCGATAATCCGGCGCATGAGCGACCGCAGACAATCGTTATTTTCGCGCAGTGCGTTGGCAAGGCTTACACCGGCCTCCCAGGGGTCGAGGCCCATCGCCCGGGCCAGCAGCGGTACACGAACATCTTCAGACCACAGGGATTCACCGGATTTACTGTGAATTGGCGCATTCATTTCGGCCTTCCTGGTATTCATGAGCGATGTTAGCTGCTAGCGTTGCGGGCAGTGTGTACGCGAACCTGTGTCAATGGGACATCTATTCAATCGCAACATCATCATCGGCGTTACGGGCGGCATTGCCGCCTATAAAAGTGCCGAACTGGTCCGGCTGTTAAGGAAGTCAGGCGCCAGCGTGCGTGTCATCATGACCCGGGGCGCCCAGGAATTTATAACGCCGCTAACCCTGCAGGCGCTTTCAGGAATGCCCGTTCATACCGAACTCCTTGATGAAGAGGCAGAACTGGGTATGGGGCATATCGAACTGGCACGCTGGGCCGACGCGCTGCTCATAGCCCCGGCGACTGCCGATGTGATTGCGCGACTGTGCCATGGACGCGCCGATGACCTACTAACCACTACCGCACTGGCGACACCGGCACCCCGGTTTATCGCCCCCGCCATGAATCAGCAGATGTGGGCTGATGCCGCGACCGCCGACAACATCCAACTGCTTCAGCACCGCGGTTTCACTATCGTGGGCCCCGAAGCGGGAGATCAGGCCTGTGGTGATATCGGGCCCGGCCGTCTGCTCGATCCTGAGGCCATTGTCGAGACCCTTAGCGGGTCGTTTGCCCAGCAGAAGCTGGCGGGGCGGCGGGTTGTCATTACCGCCGGGCCCACGCGGGAACCCATTGATCCGGTGCGTTTTCTGAGCAACCACAGCTCGGGGAAAATGGGTTACGCACTGGCGAGAGCCGCAATGGAGCAGGGCGCAGAGACGGTGCTTATCAGTGGCCCGGTGCAACTCACGCCGCCCGATGGGGTTGTCCTCATCAAGGTCGAAACCGCCCAGGAAATGCTTGCCGCCGCCGAGCAACAGGCCGCGGGTGCTGACGTCTTTATCGGTGCCGCCGCCGTTGCTGATTACCGGCCCGTCGCCTGTGCCGACCAGAAACTGAAAAAGACCGATACGACCGACTGGCAGCTCCCACTCACCCAGAATCCTGACATCATTGCCAGCGTCGCGCGCCTGGGGCAGCGCCCGAAAATGGTGATTGGTTTCGCCGCGGAAACCGAGCGCGTGGCCGAGCACGCCCGTAGTAAATTAACCCGCAAAGCGCTTGATCTGGTGATAGCCAACGACGTCTCACGCCCGGATATTGGCTTCAACAGCGATCACAACGCAGTACTGCTCGTCGATGTCGAGGGCGATACCGCTCTACCGATGGCGAGTAAGCACGTCGTTGCGCAGCACATCGTGGCCGCTGCCGCAGAGTGGCTGGCCAAGGGCGATAGAGTGCCGGATAGGGTGTCCTCATGATCCAGACCGAGCAGCGGGCCAGTGACAAAGCGATAACCGTTGAACGCGACGCCCTGCGACGCCTGTGTGTAAAGGCACTGCTTCTCGGGCTGCTGCCTGCCTTGATCGTATTGTTATGGATTTTATTGATCCGCGAACCGGGGCTCCAGAGTGGCGCCGCGGAGCAGCTCGGCTCCACGTTGGCCGGGCAGCGAGCAGGATCGATACACGGGGTGCTGGAGAGTTTCCAGGCCCGTCTGCAGGCGCTATCCCATCGGGTTAACGGGGCCGCTGCGGACACTGATTTGAATCCCTCAGATCTCGGCTTCCCCGAAGCCAGCGTGCTCAACATTATCCCCCTCGACGATCGCGGTACGGTCGGGCTGGATCCGGAATTCTGGGGTATTGAATCCCATGTAGCGATTGACCTTATCCGACAGGCCCAGTCGGGCAATATCAAGCAGATCGAAGCCATAAAACGCGATGGGCGATGGCACGTATTGATGGCGCAAGGCTTTGATTTTCGGGGCCGATCGGCAGCGACAGTCGCGCTGCTCTGGATACCGAGCGACCGCTTTGGCGCGATCCTCAACCAGGGCGAGTCGCTGGGTACCTGGGCTCTGGTGCAGCAACATGGCGGAGGGCCGGAGCAGTTGCTGGCTGGAACAGCCATAACCGGGTCAGGCACCTACTCCGCGGACGTTAAAAATACCCCCTGGCAGGTACTTTTCAGGCCAGCGGATGCGCTTTTGGATCAGACACGGCCTGGCTCTTTACTGCTGATGATCGCGATTGCCGCGGTGCTGGTGTCGGGAGCCGCTGGTGCGTATCTGCTATTGATCGGACTACCGAAAGAAATTGCCAGGGAAGCAAAAAGAATCCTGGATTTAAGCGGCAACAACCACAACATTGCGTTGCGCGTGCCACAATTACAGCCATTGGCGACACTGCTGTACCAGCTGAACCACCTCAACCGACGCAAGGTGCGGAGCCCGATGCGGGTGCGATCGGATCATGAGGATGCTGCGTCATCACCCCGCGCCGAGACCACGCCGATGTCAGCATTTTCGACACCACCGGTGGCTTCCGTGGAAGAAGTGGACGAAGCAACGGATCAGCCTGACACGGAAGCGACTGCAGCAACCCCGGTTCCCGAAGAGGCCACGCCAGAATCGTTTGCATCCATCATCCGTGCACATGGCATTCGGGGTGAGGTCGATGCGATCATGAATGACGCCACCATGAAACAGCTTGGATTTGGTCTCGCCGACCTCGCGAAAAGCCACAACATTTCAACGCTTCTGCTGGCAATGGATGCCCGACCGAGCGGTAAGCAACTGCACACCACCCTGGCCCAGGCACTGCTCGCGGGTAACTGCGATATTGTCGATCTCGGCACTGTTCCCCTGCCCTTGCTGCACTACGCTACCGCCACAGGAGATGTGGACTCCGGTATTGCCATCACGGGCGCCGGTGCTCCCCGTTCGGTCAATGGTCTGGACGTAATCATCGCCGGCAACGTGATTGGCAAAGTAGATCTGGACGCACTGCAAGCCTTTGCTTCCGATGAACACAGCGGTGGTGGCAAGGGTCACTTCACCGGCCGTGACATCAGACACGATTACCTTGATAAAATCGCGGTAGACATCGGCCTGGGTCTGCCCCTGAAACTGGTCGTCGACCATCATTTCAGTGCGACATCCCTGGTCGCGAGCGATGTGTTCACCGCCATTGGCTGCGAAGTGATCAGCATCGATGATGCGAATACCGATACGGCACCGGGCACCGAGTTGACCCTGCAGGAGCGTATTGCCGCTCTTGCGCCACAAGTAACATCCCATGGCGCCGATCTTGGTATCGTCTTCGATGCGGAAGGCGAACAAATTCATACGATCACCAATCGTGGCAAACCGGTCCACGCGGAGCACGTATTGGCGCTTCTGGCGCAGGATGTTCTTGAGCGCCACCCGGGAATCGATATATTGCACGACCTGCGTGCCAGTCGCACCACCACGCAGCTGCTGGCCAAAGCCGGAGGACGGGTCTTACCCACCGCCAGTAGTAATGCCGTCATGGCTGCATCCATGCGCGACACCGGCGCACTGATGGGAGGTAGTGCCGATGGCGCTATCTATTTTAACGACCGATGGTACGGAACGGCGGATGGCATCTACGCCGCATCGCGTTTGCTCGAACTGCTGGGCAGCTCACCAAGCAGCTACGATGATCTGATCAACGACTTACCGAGGATCTCCCCCCAACTATCGGCGAACCTCGCTTGCAGTGACGAAGACAACAGGAAGCTTTTCGCCGCCTTGTCTCGTCATACTGGGCTCGCAGAATCACGCCTGACAATGAAGGACGGACTTCGCGCCGATTTTCACGATGGATGGATCGCCGTTACGCAGAAACGCGCCGAAACCGGGCTCATCGTTACGGTTGAGGCGAATGATGAAGCGGGCCTTGAGCGGCTAGCTGGAAAAATCACGGCGATACTCAGCGATATCGAGCCGAGGTTTGCTTTAAACTTCTGACGCATTAACCCCTCTTTGGAGCACCGCGCAAATGTCACTGCAACGCGATGACGCGGAAAATTTTGCCCGGGTACTGACCGAGTCACTGCCCTACATCCAGCGCTTTACCGGACGCACCTTCGTCATCAAGTTCGGTGGCAACGCCATGGTGGATCCCGCCCTGCACGAAAGCTTTGCCCGGGACGTTGTGCTCATGAAACTGGTGGGTATGAATCCCATCATTGTGCATGGCGGTGGCCCGCAGATCGGCACTCTGTTGAAGCGACTTGATATTCAGAGTGAATTCGTCGACGGCATGCGTGTCACCGATGAACACACCATGGATGTGGTGGAGATGGTGTTGGGCGCCAGCGTCAACAAGGAAATCGTCGACAGTATCCACCGAAATGGCGGTCGGGCAATGGGTCTGACCGGCAAGGACGGGCAATTGCTGCTGGCGCGCAAACTTCGAGGTAACTGGGGCAGCGATGGGCAACGGGATATCGGGCAGGTAGGTGAGGTCGCCAGTATCGACACCGATGTGCTCAATTTACTGCTGAAGAGCGATTATATTCCCGTTATTGCCCCCATCGCAGGGGGCGAGGATGGGCGGACCTATAACATCAACGCTGATCTTGTCGCGGGAAAACTCGCCGAGGTGTTAAAAGCAGAAAAGCTCATGCTGCTGACCAATGTCCCCGGGTTAATGGACGCTGACGGCAATACGCTCACCGGCCTGAGTACGGCGCAGGTAGATCAGTTGATCCTCGATGGCGTAATCACGGGGGGTATGCTGCCAAAAATCCAATGCGCACTCGATGCGGTGAAAGGTGGCGTGGTCAGCGCCCATATCATTGATGGCACCGTTGCACACGCGGGGCTGCTCGAAATCTTTACTGACGAGGGCATAGGCACGCTGATCACAAATAAATTGAACGGCTGAGGCTCATCGGCATTGCGCCGCGTACTCTGAGTAGCTAGCATCAGGGACTCTTAATGCAATCCGGTCTCCCATGCCCCCACGACGCTCAGATCGCCGCGATCAAATCTTGCAGGCCCTGGCTGAGATGCTCGAGGCAAACCCGGGCGAGCGGATTACCACCGCCAAGTTGGCCGCCAAAGTCGGCGTATCGGAAGCGGCGCTCTACCGACACTTCCCTTCAAAAAACAAGATGTTCGAAGCGTTGATCGAGTTCGTCGAAGACACGCTCTTCAGTCGAATCAATCGCATCGTGGCCGAAGAAGAAACCGCCATGGAGCGCTGCCGCAAAATCGTCCTGCTGTTGTTGAGTTTCTGCGAGCGAAATCCGGGAATTACACGGGTGCTCAACGGTGAGGCTTTAATTGGCGAGACCGAGCGACTGCATATCCGCGCCGCTCAGGTCTTCGAACGGCTCGAAACCCAGTTGCGACAAACGCTGCGGCAGGCCGAACTCGAGGAAAACCAGCGTCCCACTCTGGCGTTAAACGACGCCGCCAACCTGTTGCTCTCCTGCGCCGAAGGGCGGATTGCCCAGTACGTCAGGAGTAACTTCCGAAAATCACCCACCGTCGGCTGGAACGAACAGTGGTTAATCCTGACCACCGGCTTTATGCGCGATACACCGGGAGCAGCAGAACGCCCCGCCATCAATCACGGCTGACGTCGGTGGTTTGGCGCTCCATGGTGCGCCGGAGCTCAATCAAATACCGCAACTCAGCGAGACGGTCTATGTCCTTCTGGTAACTGGCGTACACCGCGTCAACCTCGGACTGACGATCCTCGATCGCGTTTTCTGTCGACGCAATTTCGTTTCTGGCGCGTTCTATCGCGGTCAGGTCGATCTCTGCCGGTTCACGGCCGCTGCGCTCCGCCTCAGCGATGTTGGCCTGATGCTGGGCCGCCTTCGATATGAGGCTGCGACGATTGCTTTTCAGGATGGCAATACGCACACGCAGGTCATCAACCACCCGGTCCCGAGCCGCCTCAATGTCAGCCGCACTGCTATAGCGTCTCAGTAGCGATTCATCCCAGGCGCGCAAGCGCTCAGCCTCCGCCTCCGCTTCGCTCTGGCGTTGTCGCGACTCGATGCTGTTTGCCTTCTCCTCGCCGGTCAGCGCTCCACGGACGACGTCAATAACAATGCCGCGCTCATTCAAAACCTCGTAGCCGTTGTCAGCAAATTCCGGGGGAACCTGCCAGTCGATCACCGTGACCCCTTCATCATTTTTATAGCGATAAAGGTTACCCGAGCCGGCGACCAGCGCGACTGACCACAGCACTGCAACGATGGTGACCGCCGTTCTACGCACCGTACTGATCCCGATAGCGCTGCATCGACTCAAGGTGCGCCCGATCGGCACCGGTATCCTCAAGCCAACGAATAATATGGTGCAAATCAATCACGCTGGTGACGGCAAGCCCCAACTCCTCGGTAGCTTCCTGGACCGCTGATTTGTCCCCCTGCCCCCGCTCGGCTCGATCGAGCCCGATAATCACCGCCGCGGGCTCGGCGCCAGCGCTCTTGATCATCGCGACCGACTCCCTGATCGCAGTGCCCGCGGTGATGACATCATCGACGATAACCACTCGCCCCCTGAGAGGGGCACCGACCACCGTTCCGCCTTCGCCATGAGCCTTTGCTTCCTTTCGGTTGAACGCAAACGGCAAATTGGTGCCCTGCTTGGCCAGTGCCACCGCTGTTGTAGCGACGAGGGGAATACCCTTGTAGGCAGGCCCGAAAAGCATGTCGGGCGCCACTTCAGCCGCCAGCAGGGCAGCGGCGTAACACTCTCCAAGAGTAGCGAGAGCTTCACCCGTATTAAACGCACCGGCATTAAAAAAATAGGGTGAGATACGCCCGGATTTCAGCTCAAATTCGCCGAATTTCAGCACGTCACACGCGACTGCCAGCGTGATAAAACGCGCTCTGGCATCATCAATATCCATTCCTTCCCAACCCTTTTGCTTCGGTGCAAGCCCTACTGACTACCAACTAGACCACAGTTTTTAACGGTATGCATAGTGATCAACCCACGATTTGGCTTATCATATCTTCCATTCAGAGGGTGGACTACCAATGCGCATCATCAGTTTGGCCGTCGACGGGCTGGAAACAGCGCGTGACGCCGGTGTTTTCTCGTGGCTAAAGCAGCAGGATGCAGACGTTATATGCCTGCAGGATACGCGATGCTCCGAGTACTCACTGAAGGGCGACGAATTTTTCCCCGAGGGTTACAACGCCTATTTCTGGGACGACATCGATGATCACCGGCGCAACGGTGTAGCGATTTACTGTAAAGCCATGCCCAAGGCCATAATGACGGGCCTCGGCTTCCCTGAATTCGATGCCCGCGGTCTTTACATCCAGGCCGACTACCAGAACATCAGCATCGGCTCGCTGCTAATGCCCGCCGCCGCCAACGACCCACAGGGCCTCGCTGAGCGCGCCGCATTTATGGAGCAGTTGGCAGCGCACTTACAAAAAATCCGAAACAAACGCAGGGATTTTATTTTCTGCGGCGGCTGGGGAGTGGCGCACGAACCCATCGACGCTGAGGAAGCGGGAAATCGAATCGACATCCCGGGTTTTTCTGACAAAGACCGACGTTGGCTAAATTCGCTGTATCAATCCGGTTATGCCGACGCCTTTCGCGCCCATAACAGCGATCCCGATGAGTTCACCTGGTGGCCCGAGGGCGATGATGCCGGGGGGGTACGCACCGATACGCAGATCATATCGAGCGATCTGGTGGCCCATGTGGATTACGCCGCGATCTATACCGCTGATACGTTCTCGAGCCACGCGCCAGTGATTATCGACTACGACGTAACCCCGTAATCACCCCTCGCTCAATACCGCCCGCTGTGCGGCGCTAATCTGCGACGCGGCCGATACCGCCAGATCAATCATGGCATCCATCTCGGCACGATTGAAAGTCGCACCCTCAGCAGTGCCCTGCACCTCAATCAGTCCACCCGACTCGGTAACCACGACGTTCATATCGGTATCCGCTGACGAATCCTCAATGTAATCAAGATCGGCGACCGGGAGCCCCCGCCAAATGCCCACCGAAATCGCTGACACCAGGTGTAACAGCGGGTCATTGGCCAGATCACCGCTTCGTTGCAAGCGGTTTAAGGCATCGACAACCGCAACGCAGGCGCCGGAGATCGCAGCCGTGCGCGTACCGCCATCGGCCTGAATCACATCACAGTCTACGGTAATGGTGTATTCACCCAGCTTTTTCAGGTCAAGGGCAGCGCGAAGTGACCGGCCAATCAACCGTTGAATCTCCACGGTCCTGCCGGACTGTTTGCCGCGAGCGGCCTCGCGCGCCATTCGCGATCCGGTGGAACGGGGTAGCATGCCGTACTCTGCGGTGAGCCAGCCCTCGCCGCTGCCGCGCAACCAGGGGGGCACGCCGGGAGTCACTGATGCCGTGCAAATGACCTTGGTATCACCAAACGCAACCAGAACAGACCCTTCTGCATGGCAGGTAAAGTTCCGGGTGAAACTCAGTGGTCGTAATTCTCCAGCGCTGCGTCCACTGGGTCTTTTCGGCGTTGCATTCATGGTTGCCTCTCAGGATCGGGAGTTTGCTGCTAGACTTTCTTTTTTTGGGAACAGGGGGTATGTGGTGACACAAAGCATGACTGGCTTTGCCGCGGCCAGTGTAACAACCGGCTCCACTACGGTCACCGTCGAAGTGCGCACCGTTAACAGCCGTTACCTCGACGTCCATTTTCGTTTGCCCGAAAACCTTCGCTCCTGCGAGCCTGCCCTGAAGAAATCGGTGCAGGGGCGACTGGCGAGGGGCAAAGTCGAGTTGCTGTTGCGCTGTGAGCACGACGAGGAGAATACGGTTCCCTCGATTAACAGCCAGGTTCTTGAGCGCTGGAGGGCGGCGCTGGTCAGCGTTGCCAAAGCGGTTCCCGAAGCGGGGACCCCCGACCCCTGGCAGCTGATCAATGCGCCGGGGGTCTTGAGTGCCACACCAATCGACAATGAGGCGCTGACCCATTCGGCGTTAACCGCCACCGAGCAGGCGCTCGACGCACTGGTTCGCCATCGATCGGAGGAGGGTCACCAACTGGCGGATTTTATTCGTTCTCGCTGTGTGCAAGTCCGCGACGAACTCGGCGCCCTGCGTCGCCATATTCCCGAACTGCAGGCATCACGGCGTCAGCGCATCAAAGACCGGATTGCGGAAGTGGTCACCGAGGCCAGTGATACACGACTCGAGGAGGAATTGGTGCTCTGGGCGCAGCGAGCTGATGTTGAGGAAGAGATGGATCGAATGGATGCCCATCTCGATGCCATTGAAACGGCACTTTCAGGTGGCGAGCCCTGTGGGAGGCGACTGGATTTTTTGATGCAGGAATTGAACCGGGAAGCCAATACACTGTCATCGAAATCTGCTTCACTACCCACGACCAGCAGCGCGGTAGAGTTTAAGGTGCTCATCGAACAGATGCGTGAACAAATCCAGAATATAGAGTGATCGAGGTAGCTTGAGTGTCAGCCGAGGGCTATAAGGGCCGCGTTATTACGATTTCTGCACCCAGTGGCGCAGGGAAAACATCGCTGGTTCGCGCCATGGTGGAGTCTGATCCGGGATTGGCGGTATCGATTTCCCACACCACCCGAATGCAACGACCCGGAGAACAGAATGGAATTAACTACCATTTTGTGGACACCGACACCTTTATTCGGATGCGCGACAACCAGGAACTCGTCGAGTGGGCAAAGGTGTTCGATAATTTCTACGGCACATCGCGGCAACAAGTCGATGCAATACAGCAGTCGGGTAAAGATGTGATCCTCGAGATCGACTGGCAGGGCGCCCGCCAGATGCGCCAGTGCCAACCTGATACCTGCTCTATCTTCATTCTGCCGCCGTCGCGAGCCGCGCTGCGCGACCGGCTCACCGGGCGTGGTCAGGATGGCGCTGAGGTGATCGATAAGCGCATGTCAGAGGCGACCAGCGAGATGTCCCATTACCCCGAGGCCGACTACATCGTCATGAACGATAATTTCGATACGGCGCTGGCGGATCTGCAGGCTATTGTCAGGGCGATGCGCCTCGAGAAAGCGAGCCAGGGCGCGCGACTCGCGTCAACGCTTCGGGCGCTGGTAGCGGACTAGCGGTTATATTTACCTGCGCAGCACCGGTGCTTTTCGGTATAATGGCCGGTCACCTTTTATTAATACCGAGGATTTACCGCATGGCACGAGTCACCGTAGAAGACTGCCTGGACAACGTTGATAACCGCTTCGAGCTCGTAATGCTCGCGTCCAAGCGCGCGCGTCAACTCGCGACCGGGGGCAAAGATCCCATGGTCGAAGAGGAATCCGACAAGCCCACCGTCATCGCGCTGCGGGAAATCGCTGAGGGTATGGTCACTCCCGACCTGCTGGCGCGAGAAACCGAAATCGAAGCCGAAGAGGAATTCGCCGCGAGTTTTGAGACACCTATACTCTAATAACGAACGGGGCCCGCTTTGGTAGCCACAACGTTTCAGGCGCTAAGCGGGTCACTCACCGATATCACCACCCGGCTGGGGTTGCGCACGCCCGCGCAAGCCGGCCACCTCATTGTCCACTCGCAGCAGGGCTCCCTCGATGCCCTGGAAAACGTCCTCAAGCGCTATCTTCCCGAAGAACAGATTGAGGCCGTCAAGCGCGCCTACTACTTTGCCGAACAAGCGCATTACGGGCAGGTTCGACGCAGCGGCGAACCCTATGTAACCCATCCCCTTGCTGTCGCAGGCATTCTCGCGAACATGCATCTGGATGCCCAATCCCTGCTCGCCGCGCTATTGCACGATGTTATCGAAGACACCGGCGTCACCAAGCACGATATCGCTGCCCAATTTGGCGACGACGTCGCCGATCTGGTCGATGGTGTCAGCAAGCTGACCCACATTGAGTTCGATAGTGCCGAACTGAAACAGGCAGAGAACTTCCAGAAAATGACCCTGGCGATGTCAAAAGACATTCGGGTAATCCTGGTCAAACTGGCGGACCGTCTGCACAACATGCGAACCCTTGGCGTGCTCAATCGCGACAAGATGCGGCGAATCGCCCGCGAAACGCTGGAAATCTATGCACCCATTGCCATGCGTCTTGGTATGAATGAAGTACGCATGGAATTCGAGGACCTGGGGTTCAGGGCGCTGCATCCAATGCGCTCTAAACGGATTGAAGCGGCGGTCATCAAGGCCCGGGGCAACCGCAAGGCGCTGGTTGAAAATATCCAGCAGCAGTTGTCAGATGCCCTCGATAATGAGGGCATTAGCGCAGACATCCTCGGACGCGAAAAACACCTTTACAGCATTTATCGCAAAATGAAGGTGAAGCGTAAGCTGTTCTCGGAAATTATGGACCTCTACGCGTTTCGCGTGGTCGTCGATACCGTCGATGCCTGCTATCGAACACTGGGCATCGTCCACAGTCTTTACAAGCCGGTGCCCGGTGAGTTCAACGACTACATCGCCATACCGAAAAGTAACGGCTATCAATCACTGCACACCGTGCTTAAAGGCATGAATGGCGTTCCCATCGAGATCCAGATTCGAACTCGGGAGATGGAGGATATGGCCAACAGCGGTGTTGCGGCGCATTGGCTTTACAAGACCGAGCAGGGAAGCACCAGCGCCTCTCATGCGAGGGCTAGGCAGTGGGTACAGGGCCTACTCGAGATGCAGGAGCGAACCGGAGACTCGCTGGAGTTCATTGAAAACGTCAAGATCGACCTGTTTCCGGACGAGGTTTATATATTCACCCCCAAAGGGGACATTATGGAGCTGCCGCGGGGTGCCACTGCCGTTGATTTCGCTTATGCCGTGCACACCGAGATCGGAAACCGCTGTGTCGCCTGCCGCATCAACAAGCGATTGGCGCCCCTGTCCGAAGCACTGGAGAGCGGCCAGAGCGTTGAAATTGTGACCTCACCCAGCGGTCGCCCAAGCCCTGCCTGGTTTAACTTTGTGGTCACGGCGCGAGCGCGCACCAATATCCGCCACTTCCTGAAGGATCAGCGTCGCGAGGATTCAGTAGAGCTGGGCAGCAATATTCTGGAAAAGGCCTTGCGTGCCTACGATACGCGGCTGCGGGATATCGATGAGCAACGCCTTGATCACTGCCTCGAGCGGTTCGGCCAAGCCAGTTTGGAAGCGCTGTATGTGGAAATTGGTGTGGGCAACCTGCTTCCCCACGTGGTAGCGGCCCAGCTCAGCCTTGGCAACAAAAATGACGATGACGCCACTCTCGAAGAGGCCGTGGCGATTCGGGGCAGTGAGGGTTTTGCGGTCACCTATGCAAAATGCTGCTGTCCGTTGCCTGGGGATCCGATTGCCGGCTACCTGAGCCAGGAGCGCGGCATCGTCGTGCATCGCGACGGCTGCGCCAACCTCAGCGAAAAGCGCGATCAGCCGGAGCGCTTGATGGCCCTGCGATGGGACGAAGAAATTGATGGGCAATTTGCCGTGGGGCTCCGCGTCGAAGCTGAGAATCGACGCGGCATTATCGCGGTCATTGCCAATCGCCTCAGTGTGATTGGGCTGAATATTGAACGTATTTCATCCCATGCCAGAGATACCCACTTCACCTATATCGATATGGAATTGAAGCTCAGTAGCCGAATACACCTCGCTCGAATCATGAAGCGGTTGCGTACCATTGATGGCGTTCGCAAGGTAACGCGAACCTCCCGACGCTAAATCCACAAATCCACGGAGATTGCTGTGACCAACAGAGCTATTATCGCCACCAACGACGCGCCCGCCGCCATCGGCCCCTACTCTCAGGCCGTAAAGGTAGGCAACACCGTATGGGTTTCTGGCCAGATTCCCCTTGATCCCGTCTCAATGACCCTCGTTGAGGGTGGTATCGAGGAACAGGCACATCAGGCGTTCAAGAACCTTGCCGCGATCGCAGCTGCCGCAGGGGGGTCGTTGAATAATGCGGTAAAAATCAATATTTCGGTGGTCGATCTTGGCGACTTCGCGACGGTTAACGGCATCATGAGCGACTATTTTGATGAGCCTTATCCCGCGAGGGCCTGTGTGCAGGTCGCCGCGCTGCCGAAATCCGCCGCTATCGAGATTGAAGCCATTCTCGCGCTGTAAACCGAGCAACGGCTGCTACTGCGCTCGTTGTTCCCGATAACTATCGATCAGTTCACGGTAACCTTCACGATAAGAGGGGTAGCGAAGCCGGTACCCGGTCTCGTGCAGGCGCCGATTACTGCAGCGGCGGTTTTTGCGGGGCGCTGTAGGTGTCGAGAGTGTCGGATTTTTTACTCCCAGCTGGTCAGCAAGCCATCCCTGAATCTCAGCGGCTGAGCACGGCGCATCATCTGATGCGATCAAGGTTTCCGGTAATTCTTGATTTGCTGCCGATTGCCGCAACAGGGATGACAGCACGCCCGCGAGATCCTCCCGGTGTATCCGGTTACTGAACTGGGTCGTATTGTTCGATACCGCCCCCTGAGCCACCTGCTGCAGAAGGCGCCCGGGCGGACTGCCGTAGAGACCCGAGGGCCGAATCACCGTACAGGCACCCAGCGCGCGGGCCGCGTTCTCGCCTTCAATAATGGCCGCCGAGCGGGGATCGCTAGTGTCTATCGGCGACTGCTCGTCGACCCAGCCTCCGTCGGCATCCCCATACACACGGGTCGACGAGACAAAAAAAAGGCGCTGGCAACACCTCATCACTGCGGTTTGCGCCAGTACGGAAAGGCTGTGCCAGTAACCGCGCTCATAGCCTGCAATATCTCGCGATGTGGGCAGAGGCGTAAAAACAATGAAATCTGGGGCTTCATCAGCCAGTGAGGACAGGCCACCTGAGCGGGTGTAATCGCCTTCCAGTCGCCTGAATTCCCGTGGCAACTGATCCGGGCTACGGCGTAAGGCGCTTATTTGCCAACCGCTGGCGGCGAGCTCAAGACCGACTCGAGTGCCTACATCGCCGCATCCCAGCAGTAAACAGTGTGGCTTGGCCAATTAATGTCTCCGGTGCGGTTATCATTCCCGATTATTATGACGATGTTTTGACGATGACCCCAGCCGACGAACAGGGAAGCTCGCTGAACAGCTCGATTACGCGGTTGCGCGGTGTAGGTCCCAAGCTCGCAGAAAAGCTGGCAGACCTGGGCATACGCGCGATCGAGGATCTGCTGTTTTACTTCCCGATACGCTACGAAGACCGTACCCGGGTAACGCCCATCGCAGCCTTGCGTGACGGCGTCAATGCGGTGGTTGTCGCCGAAGTCACCCTCGCCAGTATTGTCCCTGGACGACGGCGAGCGTTGGTTGCAAAAGTCGCCGACGGAAGCGGTGTGATGAGTCTGCGCCTGTTCCATTTTCGAAACGCCCAGCTGAAACAGTTTTCGCCAGGCGCACCGATTATGCTGTACGGACAGCCGCGACGGGGTAGCGGGGCCGTGGAAATGGTCCACCCCGAATACCGAATCGGCAGTGAAACGCCGGAACTGGAATCCCATTTAACCCCCGTCTATCCGACCATTGAAGGCCTGGGGCAAGCCCTGTGGAGGCGTTTGTGCGGGCAAGCATTGACAGTACTGGACAAGGAACCACCGCCTGACCTGCTATCTCCCTATTACTCGGGTAGCTTCGGCTGGGTAGAGGCCTTGCGGTTTCTTCATCACCCGCCTCCCGACGCACGCCTTGAGTCCATCATTGAATGCGACCATCCCGCGCAACTTCGTCTCGCCCTCGAGGAACTCGTGGCGCACCAACTGTCGATGCGCCAGCTTCGTGAAAAAGAGCGTGAACAGCCCGCTCCGCCCCTGCGAGGATCGGGAGCGCTTAGAAGGCAGCTGCTGGCATCACTACCGTTCCAACCCACTGCTGCTCAGGAGCGTGTGAGTAGCGAGATATTGGATGACCTGAGCAGGCCAACACCGATGCTCCGGTTAGTTCAGGGTGATGTCGGTTCCGGCAAGACGCTGGTAGCCGCAATCGCCGCACTGGAAGCGATTGATGCCGGTTTCCAGGTCGCGCTAATGGCGCCAACAGAGCTGCTGGCGGAGCAGCATCTGCAGAATTTCAAGACCTGGTTTTCTCCACTGGGTATCGAGGTGGGATGGCTGACCGGTCGGGTCAAAGGAAAACAGCGTCAAGCAATACTGGCGGCGGTTACCGCTGGCGATAGCAAGATCCTCGTTGGGACACACGCCTTGTTTCAGGATGACGTCAGTTTCGCCCGGCTGGGGCTCGTAATTGTCGACGAACAACACCGATTCGGAGTCCACCAACGGCTCTCCCTGACCGAGAAAGGGGGCAACTCGGGACACCCCCATCAATTGGTGCTTACCGCCACGCCCATTCCACGAACCCTGTCGATGGTCGCCTACGCCGACCTTGACTGCTCCATCATCGATGAACTCCCTCCGGGGCGAACGCCCGTACAGACCACACTACTCGACAACAGTCGGCGCGCCGCTGTTATCGAGCGCGTCGGCGTCGCTTGCGGCGAGGGCCGCCAGGCTTATTGGGTCTGCACGGTGATCGATGAAAGCGACACACTGACGGTGCAGGCCGCCGAGGCCACCGCCGGGCATCTGACTGGAGCGCTGCCTGACACGGTTCGAGTCGGATTGATTCACGGACGCCTTCCGGGATCAGAGAAAGAGTCTGTGATGGCCGCTTTCAAACGCGGGGACATCGACTTGCTCGTGGCGACAACTGTGATCGAAGTCGGGGTCGACGTCGCCAATGCCAGTCTGATGATCATCGAAAATCCCGAGCGCCTGGGCCTGGCCCAATTGCATCAGCTCAGGGGCAGAGTCGGGCGAGGAGCGGACAAAAGTCATTGTCTGTTGCTTTACCAGACTCCGCTGAGCCAAACCGCAAGAGCAAGGCTCAATGTCATGCGCGACAGCAATGACGGCTTCTTCATCGCCGAGCAGGACCTTCGGCTTCGTGGACCCGGCGAACTACTGGGCACACGGCAGACCGGCCTCGCCCAGTTCAGAGTGGCGAAACTACCTGAGCATGAGGCGCTATTGGATCAGGTACAGGTCATCAGCGACCGTATCGCCGCTGAATCGCCGGAGACCGCCAGGGCCTTGCTTGATCGCTGGATGGCGGGGCGTGACAGCTACGGTCGCGTCTGAGCACTCTCCCCCCCAGGCGACGAGGTTTCCGCTACCATTAGCAGAAATCACGCAAACGTTTTTCTCCCATGACCAGTGCCGACTACACCGGTTCGCCGCAGCCCAAACTCCGCGCGCTTATCGAAATCATGCGTTTCGACAAGCCCATAGGTACCTTTTTGTTGATGGCGCCTACCCTATGGGGATTGGTGCTTGCGAATCGGGGTTTACCGCCTATCGATCTTCTCGCCATTTTCTTTCTCGGCGCCGTCGTCATGCGCGCCGCCGGCTGCACCGCCAATGACCTCGCCGACCGTGAGCTCGATGGGTTTGTGGAACGTACACGGCAACGACCCCTGGTCACGGGCGCACTTTCGGGTACCGAAGCGCTGGTATTGATGGTGGTGCTACTCGCCCTGGCACTGGGTCTGGTGATGTTGACCAACCCACTCACGATCACACTATCGCTGGCGGGAGTGGTGCTGGCCATTATCTATCCCTTTATGAAACGGATTACCCATCTGCCCCAGCTGGTATTGGGCACCGCGTTCTCCTGGAGTATTCCCATGGCATTCGCGGCCAGTCTCGACGCACTGCCGGTGGAGCTGTGGTGGCTTTTTGCTGCCAATTTGTTGTGGACAGTGGTGTACGACACCCAATACGCCATGGTCGATCGTGAAGATGATCTGTCGATTGGTATCAAATCGACCGCGATACTTTTTGGCGGCCTCGATGTGCGCATCATCGCCCTGCTTCAACTCGCCTGTATTCTTTGCTTTATTGGCTGCGGTGTCGCCTTTGACCTGGGTTTCCCCTGGTATCTCGCGGTGGCCGCCGTTGGGGCCCTGTTTTGCTGGCATTTAAGGCTGATTCGCGACCGCGATCGAGCGGCCTGTTTCAAAGCCTTTAATCAGGCGCGCTGGATTGGTGCGATTATTCTGGCGGGGTTGTTGGGACAATTCCTGCTCCCCGGCGTATAACCCCACTCAATCAACAGCGACACCCTGATGGAACTGAGCGTACACCACAGCATTGGTGAACTGGCGGCCTCCGATTGGCTTTCCTGGTTCGGCGATGACTATCCGTTCATCAGCCACGCTTTCCTGCTGGGTCTGGAACAAACCGGCTGTACCGGTGCCAATCAGGGCTGGCAACCGTCCCACTTGGTACTGCGCGAGGCCAACAAAGTCATCGCCGCCGTGCCCGCCTTTCTTAAAACACACTCCTATGGCGAGTATGTTTTTGATTGGGCGTGGGCCGACGCGTGGGAGCGCAGTGGTAAGCGGTACTACCCAAAGCTGGTCACAGCGGCACCTTTCACGCCGGCATCCGGACCCAGGGTTTTTCTTGATCCTGAGACCCCCGATGCCTTGGAAAAGCTGGTGTCTGCGGTCGGTCTGTGGTGTCGGGAAAGGGAGTTATCGAGCTGGCACCTGCTGTTTTGCGCGGAACCGGTCTCGGATCGACTTTCAGATCTGGGTTTACATCAGCGTCTCACGACACAATTTCATTGGTACAACCACGACTACTCATCGTTCGATGACTTTTTAGCCACCTGTAGCAGCCGAAAACGGAAAAATCTGCGCAAGGAGCGGGCCCGTGTTGCAGATCAGGGTCTCTCGATTCGCACCCTGAGTGGTCGTGAGGCGACAGCGGAAGACTGGCGAGTCTTTCACCGTTGTTATCAACATACCTATGCCAAACGAAGTGGCCACGGGGGCTATCTCACCCGCGAGTTTTTTACCGACATCTGCCCAACGCTGGACAGCACCGTTCTGGTGTTGGCTGATGACGACCAGGGGCCGGTTGCTGGCGCGCTTTATTTCCAGTCCAGTGACACCCTGTACGGGCGCTACTGGGGATGCCTCAGGGAATACGAACACCTTCATTTCGAGGCCTGTTACTACCGGGGTATCGAATACTGCATTGAGCGCGGCCTTCGCCGTTTTGATCCCGGCGCCCAGGGTGAGCATAAAATCCAGCGCGGCTTTGAGCCGACACTCACCTATTCCAACCACTGGGTAGCCGCTGAGGAGTTTAATCAGGCATTGAGCGCGTTCTGTATTCGAGAAGGTGAGCACGTCCGCGAGTACTGTGAAGCGGCACGAGACCTATTGCCGTTTAAAGCGACCGAATAAACTACGGCGCAGCATCGCGAAGAAAAACCGGCGATTCCGGCGTCGAGCCCTGCGCTGAATACCGGTAGCCCTCGCTCGAAAAGCTGGATAGAGCGCCGGGCTCATTGATTCCCTCACGGATAATATGTCGGGCCATTAAACCTCGCGCCTTTTTGGCGTAAAAGCTGATGATTTTATAGTTGTCGCCTTTCTTGTCCTTAAACACGGGGGTGATAATGTCTGCGTTCACCTGTTTGGTCTTGATGGCCTTGAAATACTCATTGGACGCCAGGTTGACGAGAACATCGCTACCGCTGCCGCGCAGCTGTTTATTGATCAGTCGGGTAATGTCGTCGCCCCAGAACTCGTAAAGGTTCTTGCCGCCACGGTTGGCAAAGCGAAGTCCCATCTCGAGCCGGTAGGGCTGCATCAGATCCAGCGGTCGCAGCAAACCATAAAGCCCGGAAAGAATCCGCAAATGCTTTTGCGCAAACGCCAGCTCCTCTTTCGACAGCGTCTCGGCCTCAAGCCCCGAGTAAACATCTCCCCGGAAAGCGAGCACGGCCTGTTTGGCATTGTCGAGACTAAACTCTCGATTCCAGTTCATAAAACGCTCATGATTCAAGGAAGCAATCGACTCACTGACACCCATCAACTCCCGGATCTGGGCGGGATCGAGCGCTCGCGCGTCTTCGACCAGCTGCTCCGCCTGATCGAGGAACTGCGGCAGCGTTTTCCGGCGGGTGGTTGGTGTCGTTTCGAAGTCAAGGGTCTTCGCGGGTGAAAGCAACGTGAGCACGGCAAACCTCATTCACAATAAATTAAGACAAGGGATGATACCCTTGCCGCGGCTCTGAAAAAACGGAACCGACTGTGGTTTTTATCTCTGCTATGACACGCGTCCTCGAGAGTGCCATTACGGCACTGGGAAGGGCCATCGCCTGGCTGGTGCCCGCTATGGCGCTACTGACATTTATTATCGTCGTCATGCGCTATGGCTTTTCCACCGGCGCAATGGCCGCACAGGAAGCGGTGTTATACATGCACAGCGCCGTTTTTATGCTCGGCGCTGCCTATACCCTGGCTGCCGATGAGCATGTCAGGGTCGATATTCTGTATCACCGGTTTTCCCCACGGGGCAGGACCTGGGTCAATGTCATCGGCCATGTCATTTTTACCCTCCCGATTTGTGCGCTCATTTGCTTCTCCAGCCTCGATTACGTGACCAGCTCCTGGTCTATCCGGGAAACCTCAGCCGAAACCGGTGGTATTCCCGCCGTATTTCTACTGAAAACCCTCATTCCGATCATGGCAACACTACTCGCTGCTCAGGCCCTGATTGAGATTGTCCGGGGCGTGACACAACTTTGTGGGGTGCATGATGGGCGGCGGTGATCTAGCGATACTGCTTTTTGCCTCGATCTGCGTACTTTTGATGCTGGGCTTCCCGGTAGCACTCACCCTGGCCGGCACTGCACTGGGCTTTGCTGGCCTGGGCATTATTCTTGAGCTGTTCGATGCAAGCTACTTCAATGCGTTGCCCGGGCGAATTTTTGGCACCATGAACAACACGATCCTGGTCGCTGTGCCGTTATTTATTTTCATGGGCAATGTGTTGGAAAGGGCTCGGGTGGCCGAAGAATTGCTCATTAATATGGCGCGTTTGTTCGGTCGACGACCCGGCGGCATTGGTGTCTCGGTCATTATCGTCGGAGCACTACTTGCTGCCAGTACCGGCATTGTTGGCGCCACCGTGGTGACTATGGCGCTGCTTTCCCTGCCCAGTATGTTGAAAGCCGGCTACCGGACAACATTGGCAACAGGGACGATTTGCGCCACGGGCACGCTGGGCCAGATCATCCCGCCATCGATCGCGTTGGTACTGCTGGGTGATATCATGGCAACGGCCAATCAGCAGGCCCAGCTGAGTGGTGCCAGCACAACAGGCACCGTCTCGGTAGGCGATCTCTTTGTCGGTGCACTGATTCCCGGACTGATACTGGTAGGACTCTACATACTGTACGTTTTGGCCGTTGCTCGATTCAAGCCGGAGGCGGCGCCCCCCGCCGAATCAGAGGCGGTCTCACTCGGTGCGCTGCTGCATGGACTCATCCCCCCGGTTTTGCTTATGAGCCTGGTGCTGGGATCGATCCTCCTTGGGGCCGCAACGCCGACCGAGGCCGCCGGAGTTGGCGCCGTATGTGCCCTCGCGCTAGCGGCATCCCGGGGAGAGTTATCAATCGCCATGGTCCGCGATGCTGCCCAATCGACGGTACGCATCACCAGTATGGTGTTCACCATTCTGATCGGTGCGGCTGTGTTTTCGCTGGTATTTCGTGGCCTCGGCGGAGATGTGGTCATCGAGGAGTTCTTCACCACTATGGAGGGTGGTCCCACCGCAGCGCTACTGCTGGTGATGCTCGGAATCTTCCTGCTGGGCTTTATCCTCGATTTTATTGAAATCACCTTTGTTGTCGTGCCCCTTGTGGGGCCTATTCTTATCGCCCTGGGCTTCGACCCCATCTGGCTTGCCATCATGATCGCCATCAACCTGCAGACGTCGTTTTTGACCCCACCCTTTGGTTTCGCCCTTTTTTATCTTCGCGGGGTTGCGGACGCTTCAGTACCCACGGGAGCCATATACCGCGGTGTTGTACCCTTCATCGTTATCCAGTTAGGCCTTTTATTCACACTTTGGCTGTTCCCGGCACTGGCCACGTGGTTGCCAAAGCTGGTTGCTGGATGAAGTTAGGGTAGACTCCAGCCACCAAGCCCTTTAAAAATTGCGCTCCACTACTTCCGAAGCCACCGAGATCGAGAAGTCATGCAGGATATTGACAGTACGCCGACGCCACAGGGCGACCTGGCCTTACAGACAATTGCCATGCCCAAGGATACCAACGCCAGTGGCGACATCTTTGGCGGCTGGTTGTTATCACAGATGGATCTGGCGGGGGCCATCACGGCCGAAGAAACCGCAGGCCGCAGAATAGCAACCGTCGCCATCGAAGGTATGGCCTTTCTCACCCCCGTTCACGTCGGAGCGGTGGTCAGCTGCTACTGTGACGTTATCGAAATCGGGCGAAGTTCAATGCGAATCGTGGTCGAAGTCTGGATCAATTCCCGACACGACGGAGAGCCCATAAAAGTGACCGAAGGTATCTTCGTTTTTGTGGCCATCGATGAAAACGGGCGGACGCGGCACATTAATCCCGATTAGCCTGCCCCGCACCCGGAGAAGTGGAACCTGAAACTTCCGCGCGAAGATTCAGATAAGCCCGCTCGGAAATATCGTGATAAGCAGTGACCTGCTGCTCGAACTCCCGATAAGACGCCTCAATACGATTGGCAAGCGGGCTGGTTTTGGCCATGCGCAACCGAGCATTTAGCGCTTCAGCATAAAGCGCTTCCACTACCGATGGCGGCAGCTCCCGGAGCTTGGTGCCGTCGGCAATCAGTGATTGCAGCGCCTCGTTATTACGCGCGGTATAAAAATCGAGGGTATCCTGATTTACCGCCCGTGCAGCGCCCTCAATAATGGCCCTTAGGTCGTCAGGAAGGCCTGCGTACACGTCGCCGTTAATCGTTATTTCCAGAATCGTGCCGGGCTCGTGCCAGCCCGGATAATAATAATATTCCGCCACATCCTGTAGGCCCATGGTGCGGTCATTGAACGGACCTACCCATTCAACCGCGTCGATGACCCCGGTTTGCATCGATGTGTAGATCTCGCCGCCGGCAATTCTGACCGAGCTGCCGCCAATACCACTGAATACCTCACCCGCCATACCGGGAATGCGCATCATCAGACCCTCGACATCGTCGACGGAATTGAGCGCTTTATTGAACCAGCCCGCCATTTGTACCCCGGTACTGCCCGCGGCGAAGGGAACCAGATTAAATGGGGCATAGAGCTCACGCCACAACTCAAGCCCCCCACCGTAGTGGAGCCACGCGTTCATTTCCTGGGTCGTCATGCCAAAGGGAATCGCCGTGAAATAAACGGATGCGGGTATCTTTCCTTTCCAATAATACGCCGCGCCATAGCCCAGCTCGGCGACGCCCTGTGATACCGCATCAAACACCTCGAAAGCCTGAACAATTTCACCGGCACCGTATACCGTAATATCGATGCGGCCGTTGCTCATGGCGCGCACCCGACGTGCGAACTCCTCAGGTGCAGTGCCCAGCCCGGGAAAATTCTTCGGGAAAGTGGTGACCATCTTCCAGCGATACTGTGCGGCGTCGGCGGCGTTTCCTGTGTTGGCACCTGTCTTGTCCTGCGCTACACCAGTAACCCAGAGTCCGGTAACCAGCGCCAACAGTGCCAGTAACGCCACCACTACTGCGGGTAAAATCTGTCTCTCATTCATACCCATCGTGCCTCATAAGCTCTGCAGGTTCGCGTACTGTAAAACCAACCATTTGCTGCCCTCGGCGAAACTGACTTCGACCCGCGCATTGGCGCCGCGACCCTCGAAATTAGTGATAATTCCCTCACCAAATACTTGATGTAAGACCCGCTGTCCCAGGCTGACGCCCGCCTCGTCATGGGCCCGACTCGGGTCAGGAGCAAACGTGGAAAGCGGGCGAGAAACACTCGACCCAAGACGAACCTCATGGATCAGCTCGGCGGGGATTTCACGCACAAATCGCGAGGGGGTGTTGTAGCTCTCGCTGCCATGTAGCCTGCGGCTCTCAGCATAAGTCATCACCAACTGTTGCATAGCGCGGGTAATCCCCACGTAGCACAGTCTCCGCTCCTCCTCGAGACGCCCGGGTTCCTCAACGGACATGCGGTGGGGGAAGAGGTTTTCCTCCATCCCTGCTAGAAACACCAGAGGAAACTCCAGCCCCTTCGCCGAGTGCAAGGTCATCAACTGCACGCTGTCCTCATGAGCCTCGGCCTGTGCGTCACCGGCATCGAGTGCAGCGTTGTCGAGAAACTGCTGCAACGGAGACAGCGACTCATCCTCGGCAATAAATGTTTTCGCTGCAGACACCAGTTCCTCGAGGTTTTCCACTCGTGCCTGGCCGCGCTCACCTTTTTCAGCACGATGATAATCCAGCAGCCCGCTCGCATTAATCAGGTGCTCGGTCAGCGCTTCCAAGGAATACGAAAGCGTTGTGGAATCGAGCTCATCAATCAACACCTGAAAGCCTGTGACTGCTGTTAACGCCCGGGTGGTGAGCAGCTTTTGCTCTCTAGCGATGCCAATAGCCGCCCACAGGGATACACCGTGATCGCGGGCAATCTCACGAAGCTTGTCAATGGTTTTGCTGCCGATACCGCGGGGCGGGGTATTGATCACCCGTTCCAACGCGGGATCATCGGTACGCGTCAGCATCAGGCGCATATAGGCGAGGGCATTCCGGATCTCCAGGCGCTCATAAAAGCGTTGGCCCCCATAAATCCGATAGGGTAATCCGGCGCGGATCAGCGCCTCCTCCAGGACCCGGGACTGGGCATTCGAACGATACAGAATCGCCACCGAAGCACGATGGTTTCCATCGTCAATCCACCCCTGAGCACGCTCGACGATAAATCGGGCCTCATCCTGCTCATTGAACCCCGCATAAAGACTGATGGGCTCGCCACTCTCGCCATCGGTCCAAAGTTGCTTGCCAAGGCGACCAAAGTTGTGGGCGATCAGACCATTGGCAGCGCTGAGAATAGTTTGTGTGGACCGATAGTTCTGCTCCAGCCTGACCACGGTAGCGCTTGCGAAGTCCTGCTGGAACCGTTGTATATTTTCAATTTTTGCGCCTCGCCAGCCATAGATAGACTGGTCGTCATCACCGACCGCCACCACCGGTATCTGCTCTCCAGCCAGTACCCGGAGCCACGCGTACTGTATGGTATTGGTGTCCTGAAACTCATCCACCAGAATCGCCCGAAAACGCCCCTGGTAATGTGCCAGAGTCTCGGGAGAGTTGAGCCACAATTCGTGGGCCCGGAGCAATAGCTCGGCAAAATCGACCAAACCGCCGCGTTCGCAGGCCGTCTCATAGGCCGAATAGATTGTGAGCATGGTTTTCGCGTACAAATCGCCGAAGGGCGGCTCGATATGACGTGCCCTGAGCCCCTCGTCTTTTTGGCCATTGATATACCACTGCGCCTGCTTTGGCGGCCATCGAGATTCATCAAGATCAAGCTCACGGCAGACACGCTTTACAAGGCGCAACTGGTCATCGCTGTCCAGAATCTGGAAGTTTTGCGGCAGGTTGGCCGCTTTCCAGTGTGCCTTGAGCAGTCGGTGCGCAAGACCGTGAAAAGTGCCTATCCAGAGTCCATGGGTGGGCAACTGCAACATGGACTCGATGCGACCCCGCATCTCCCGCGCCGCCTTATTGGTAAATGTCACCGCCAGTACCGCATTGGGTGAATAATTTTCGGCGCGAATAAGCCAGGCTATGCGATGCACCAGCACTCGCGTCTTGCCGGACCCGGCCCCGGCGAGCACCAACTGATGGCTAGGCTCGGCCGCTACCGCCTGGCGTTGCGCATCATTGAGCGGGTTGAGAATTTCCGATACATCCATAGCGGCAGTTTACCGAAAAAAGCACGACGAACTCCCGCGCTAATGTGGATATTTAACGGTGAAAACGGTACACCTAGAGCTTTGATGTAATTGACCCTGATCTAGTGGGCAACGAGGGCAGGCAAGTGAACGATAAATATGACGACGACGATCAGGAAGCGGATATAAGCGGCAGCGCGTCGCCGACCGATTCCGACGCCAACCGTCGCGATCCCAGCGATGACGCGGACCCCACTTCGCCCTCAGCGGACGACTCTCTCAAGGTCGAATCTGATACCCGCGAGGATGGAGACCTGGTGCCGGACAGCTGGTTGGAGGAGCCCACCTCGGCCCCGGGTCCCGATGCTTTGGACACGGCGTCTGACTGGGACGATCAATCCGAAGACCCGTCATACAGTGCCGCGGATTGGAATGAAGAGTCGGAAGACGATGATCCTCTTTTTGAGCCGAGACCGGCGAATACACCCAAAACGCCGCTCGGTATCGACTCTCCCTGGTTTGACGACCCCGACCTCGACGATGAGGATGTAGACGACGACAACGACGACCACCTTTATGTTTCCCCCTTTGATGACGAGTTCGAGGCCGATCCGGCGCCCGAGCCTCCGGCGACCGATTTGGACGACGCCACCACGACAATGGCAGACGTGGCCGACAGCCCAGACGCCTCTCCCGATGCTGAGCCCACAATGGGCGACAGCGATGAGGACCTCCTGACCACAATCCCCATTGCAGGCGCCGAAGAGCCGTTGCAAAAAGGTGCGGAGGCCATTCTCACTGACCACCGGCATACGGGTGATGAGGGTAATAAGCGTAAATTCCCGCTCTGGTCAGTCATTATTTTGATTGCCGCGCTGGTGTTAGTGGGCATCGGCGGCTGGGGCGCCTATACCGAGCGCACCGCGCTGAAGTCACAGGTCAGCGCGCTGGAGAAACAGCCATCCGCTGACGGGCTCGCCGCTGCCGAGGAGCGCGAGCTGATCACTGAAAACGCTGCCCTGAAGCGTCAGTTATCAGACCTGCAACGGGAATATCGCTCAGTGCTCGAAGAACTCGAGACCACCAGAGCAGCCGCAAACGTATCGGAGGCCATCGCCACTACCTCGGAAGATAACGACAATATGGTGCCGGCTAGTGCGACGAGCAGCACCGGAGATACAGCGAAGGCGGAAACCGGATCCTCTGAAACGCCAAAAGTGCAGCAGATACCCAGAGCCGCGATCGATTCCGGCACCTGGTTCGTCAACATCGCCAGCTATAACACGCTGGAGGCCGCCGAGACCCTCGCCGCCGTCATTGCGGACAGTGGCGTCGATATTTTTGTGCAGAAAGCCATTGTTAATAGCAATACCGTTTTCCGGGTTCGAGCTATCGGTTTTGAGAGTCGGGCAGCCGCGAAAACCGCGGGGGAGCGAGTGGCTGAGACGCTCAACACCGGCCCCTTATGGGTAGGCCAGTGGCAGCCCGAGGAGGTGGATGCGATCGAAGGCGTTGTTATCGATCCCGAGACGGTTGAGGCTGGCACCTCCGCCAACGCACAACCCACAGCGGCGGTATCAGGTGGAAGCTCATCGTCGGGAGCTGCCCTGCGCGAACCTCGACTTGGCGGGGGATGGTTTATTTATATCGATACCTTTTCCACCGGAGTGGAAGCCGATCGTCAGGCACGCGCACTGCGTGATTCCGGGTTCGAGGCAAAAGTCGCAGTTGAGGCAAGACGCGGAGAATTGTTTTATCGTGTACAGGTGGTTGGTATTAAAAGCGAGGAGCAGGGCCAGAAAACGATGGCTGCAATCAACCAGGCCCTCGACTTACCCAACCTTCAGTTACGTCGTTACTGAAACCCACTGATAAGAGAGAATCTACCCATGAAAACGTTGACAACCCCCTTTTTGGCCATCGCCCTTATGGCGGCCAGCCCCGCGTTTGCGGATGACTGCGAAGCGCCTGAGGCACCCACGCTGCCGGATGGTAGCTCCGCCAGTATGGAAGAAATGGTAGCCGGCCAAGGCGCGATAAAAGCGTTCCAGGCCGAGAGCGGCGAATACCGCACCTGTCTTGATACAGAGATTGCTGCCGCTCAAAAGCGCGTAAAAAAGGGTGACGAGGACGACAAAGCCGAAGCGGCCGCCGCGTTTGAAGCGGCAACGGAGGCCTATAACGCATCGGTCGCGACTGAAGAGAAGCTCGCCGAGGATTTCAATACAGCGATTCGCGCGTTCAAGGCAGCCAACCCGTAGCGGTAACACCTAACCGTCAATCAGGGTCTTTGTGATCCATCTCAGACCCTTTTTCCCCCTGTCCCGTCAGTTGCTAAACCGATAGGCCGTTTTTTCGCCGAGCAGGGCGTTGACGACCCGCAAAAATCTCGGATATCGGTTTCCAACCGCTGTTTAAACAGGTAGGGATAAGCGGAGCTTAGATTATGAGAGACTGCAATGGTTGTACCGCCTGCTGCGAGGGTTGGCTGTACGACAAGTCGATGGAGCTCAGACCCGGCTCTTCATGTCGGCATCTCAAAGAAAACGGCTGTGGCATTTACGAAACGCGGCCAGAAAAGCCCTGCAGAACCTTTCGCTGTGCCTGGCTACAACAACCCGAGATCTTCCCTGAGGAAATGCGGCCGGATCGGAGTGGAGCGATTGTCATTACCGATCGCGACTGGTACGAGTGGAAGGTGATTCGCGCCATTCCAACCGGACCCGAAGTGCCACCCGAAACTCTCGAGTGGTTGCGCCAGCGCGCCATGGAGCAGAAAGCCCCCCTGATCTTCAAGGAGTTTCATTTAGAAAACGGCGAGTACACCGGGGTTGCTGAAAAAGCCATGGGACCACCCGAGTTTACGGCGGAGGCCAAGACCAGGGTCCATATGGGTGACGTTTTCTGGGATATGGCGGAGGACGTCGAATAGATCACTATCGATATCACCCTCATCATTGGTCGGGCTCAACCCGCTCTTTTCGCTGATCGACCTTAGCCAATTTGGCTGGATAACTATACGGGGCTGTCACTGGTAATGACAAAAAACATAATTTTTTCAACAGGTTACGTCGCGAGAACTGCCATTTGGATAATCGCGCGTGTGTTTTTCTGTCTACCGATAACGGTATTCATCACACCCTCTCTGCTTGCCGCACAGGGGGGTACCCCGACTGAACCAACGTTCATATTTGCAGGGGAGGCCTGGCTAGGTGGGGGCTATCAAGTCCAAAAGAATGTTCTTCTGACCATCGACAATGAACGGATTACGCGTGTGCAAAACGATGTTGACATCCAGCAACTGCCTGAGCACGCAAGCGTCCTGGACCTGAGCTGCTGTTTCATCATACCGGGCCTCATCGATACCCAGACCCATCTGACATCGCAGCCGAACCTACCACCACATTCTGTGCGCCGCACGCAGTGGAGTGATGCAGACCGGACGGTCATTGCCATGCGCAATGCGGAAAAAACGCTGCGCGGCGGATTTACCTCAATACGTGATATGGGACATTCCGGGCAATCGGTATTTGCTGTTCGCGATGCGATTAACGATGGACTAATCGAGGGACCCAGAATGCAAGCGGCTGGCGAACTCATACGGCCCACGGGCGGGGAGCTGGCGGGGTGGATGCAGGAAGAGATTGAGCAGGCACTCCATGTGGCCGCGATTTGCGACGGCCCGGCCGATTGCGGCAGAGCGGTTCGCGCCAGTATCGCCCTCGGTGCAGATACGATAAAAGTGGCAACAAAAGGTGATCTCGCAGCGGATAGTCCGTCACAGTTCGCGCTTGAAGAGTTAATCGCGATTCGAGAAGCAGCCCATCGCAAAGGCGTTCGCGTAACGGCTTCGGGGTTTTCAACGGACTCCATAAACCTGCCGCTTGCCGCTGGATTCGATGGTGTAGTACACGGGACCTACAGCGATACAGAAACATTCGAGCTCCTGCGAGAAAATAAGGCGTGGTTCATTCCCACTCTTCTGGCCGCACGCGTTGTTCGTGAGATGGCGGAGGACCCTGACTCACGCAGAAGCGATGCCTGGCGCGAAGAAAATCTTTCAATTTACCACGGCATGGTAGCCAGCTTTCGGGCGGCGATGGATGCTGGAGTGCAAATAGCTTTCGGCACCGATGCAGGTTGGCGGCCGCATGGTGAAAATGCAGAGCAACTTGAGCAGATGGTTGAACTCGGTATGACACCCCACGATGCGTTACTTTCCGCCACCGCACACGCTGCAGCAGCTATCGGTTGGGATAGCGAAATCGGCGCCATCGAACCGGACAAGTACGCAGATATACTGGTGCTCAAGGGTAATCCTCTGGAGCAAATAACATTGACCAGGACTCCTCTTGCGGTGATCAAGGGCGGCTCTGTGGTGGTCGATAACCGTGACGATTAGCCTATTAAAAAAGTGGGTGGCGTTTGTTCTATTTGCCATATTTTTGGCCACCGCTGTTCACGCCACTCCAGACTGGCCCACCGAATTTTTTTCTCGCACCGAACCCCTTGGCGGCCCTCTAGCTCAACCGCAGGGTAGTGCCGTGGCGTTTGTCATTAGTAGAGGTGCCAACGACGTTCTTTTACCGTTTAAACGTTCGGGTCAATTAGTGGTCTGGCGCGAGGGCGCGGTAACTACCTTCGGTGATTTTGATTCAGCTCACGACCCTGCGTGGTCGCCTTCCGGTGATCACCTGGCGTTTTTCAATGGCTTCGGCAGCGAAAGGAATCTTTGCGTAACGTCAATCGCCCATCCCAACACTGACGCCCGGTGCACACCGGTTTCTGGGGAGTACCAGCGGAAAAGTGCGCGTTATTTACCGCCAATTTGGGTCGAAAATGGAGCTGCGATTATAGTTGCGCTGGCAAATTACCGCGACTCCCCTACCCCGCAGAATGCACCATGGGGCATAACCAATAAAACCGCCAAAACCCCATGGGATGCCCATTTCCGCGACGACACGCTCTGGAGCATTACGGAGATTGATGCAACTACGGGCGCAATTACCTCCAGCGGCGAACCGGGCCCATTACGTCGGATTCTCCCGTCCTCGCCCCGAGGCGAAAAACTACTGCTAGTATCGGCAAACACGGATTCAACCGGTGTGTTTATCGGTGATCGATGGGTCAGATCAAAGCAGTTTTTTCTAAGTGAACATTCAACAGGGGAAACAGAACTTCTTCCAATTAGTTCAGCGAAATCAATCACCTGGACATTGGAGCAACATCTGGTTTTCAGTAATAGCGGGGGCCTATTCATCTGGAAACCCGAGCTTGGTGTGCAGCCAGCACCCTTGCAAACCGATCGCCCAGTCCTGGACGTCATTAGCGGTGATGGTTGGCTCGGTATACATCTGGCGCCTCAAACCCCTTCCCAGGAGGAGCCCTATCTGATCCCCCCGCCGCGACCCGCGGGCGTACAGCTGATTGACGCAAAAGATGGCAGCGTAGTGAGTAGCCTGCCATCAGATGGCGAGCGAGAAATTTTGGGGCTGACAGCGACTTACCACAAGCACGCCGCTATCGTTCATAGTCGTAATTTAAGAACTTTCGATGAAAGTCTATGGTGGCTCGAGCCGGGCGCCGAAGCGCGCGAGATTTTTACTGATGCTGTGAGCATTGGCGGATTTACCACCGACCACCGCAGCCGGGTTCTCTTTTTTAGCGAACACGCCAATGGGTCTTTCGAACTGCGACGTTTATCGTCAGAAAAGGGTGAATCCCACGCATTGTGGAAAACGTCTGCCCCAACTGAACAGCTCGATGGATTCAGACCCGTCGAACCCGAGGTTTTGCTTGTTACCCACCCCGGCCGCCCGCCCTCCAAAGCTCTGCTTTATTCCGCACCCGATCTGAAAAGCAAACACAGTCCGGCCGCCCTCGTGGTCACTGCATACGGCCGAATGACCGATTCAAGGCACCAGTTTAATCCTGAAGCTCAACTGCACGTAAGTCGGGGGATCTCCTACCTCATGGTGGATGTCTTCCCCGTGCTGGGTAGGATCGGTGAGGCGTACTCCGCGGCGATACCGCAAGCCATAGCCATCGCACGAGAGCAACTGGGTCGCGATTTAACGATTGGGTTTACCGGAGGTAGCCTGGGGGGATTCGCTGGTTTGCACTTGCTGACCAACACATCAAAATTCGCCGCCGCTGCATTGAGGGCACCGCCGTCAGAATTTGCATGGAGCTGGGCTACCGGTAAAGACAGGGATGCGGAGTTGCTGGAGTTGATTACTGGCGCGGGTTCTCCGCAGGAAAACCGTGAGACTTATGATGAAGACTCCCCATTATGGCGGGCGGGTGCTATCCAGACACCACTTCTACTTCTGCATGGGACCGACGACGCCCAGGTTCCATTGAATCAAAGTATTGCGATGTTCCAGATGCTGCGCCGCTCGGGGAAGACCGTAAAAATACGAATTTACCCGAACGCGGACCACAGCATTTTCCGCGATCGAAAGGATTATCTAATAGATTATTACAAGACCATGTTTGAGTGGTGGGATCGATGGTTATGGCAGTCTTCAGGCGTTTAAATTTCCGTTTCAACCCTGTATTTCGCTTTGTCCTTAGCCTGACATTACTTAATTTATTGTCAGCACCGGCCGGTCAATGCCAGGAGGAGAGCACTTTTGCCTTACATGTGGGTACGCTGCTCAAAAAGGCAGGGGAGTCGCCTCTCAAAGATCAGACGGTACTTATCGAAGGCGGTCTAATCGCTTCTATACTGCCGGGATTTCACACCTTCGACGATAACCCAGCGCTAGAAATCATCGACTTACGGCAGGCCTTTGTTATGCCGGGGCTTATCGACACACACGTACACCTGAGTACCGATCATCGACCTGAATCAACTCTTTCCGTAGTGAAGTCATCGAGCGCGGAACTGGCAATTATTGTCGCCAGGAATGCGGAGAGCATTCTTATGGCGGGTTTTACCACAGTCATGGATCTGGGAAACGGGTGGCGACAACATGAGCAAGCCGTCTACGCCGTTCGCGATGCCATCTCTCAAGGCGCGTTACCCGGCCCCGAAATTTTGGCGGCCGGAAGCCCCATCGCCGCGCATGGATTCGCACGTACGGGTCGGTTTAATGACGCTGTTGAGTTCGCAGGAGGTCCCGAGGGTACCTGCCAAGGACCAGAAAGCTGCCGGTATCAGGTTTTGGAGCAGCTCTACAGAGGTGCAGACTTTATTAACGTCTACCCTACCGGCAGTCTTTTGCAGCAACCGTCCCCGCAGCAGACGCTGACAAATGACGAGTTGAGCGCAATAGCCGAAACCGCAGACTTAGCGGGCGTTAAGGTCATTGCAGACGGGGGAAACAGTCCAGTTGGAGCCGCTGGTATCAACCGCGCAATAGAGTACGGCTTTGACATTATAGACACCGTCACATTTCCGGATAACGCGACTTTCAGACTTTTAAACCGCAATGATGGTTATTTTGCGCCGCATGTTTACGCCCTCGAAGCGGCCGTTGGAGATACTCCTGAAACCCTTGAAAAAGGGTCCATGGGTTGGTTGCCTCGGTCCATACTCGAGCAACTTTATGCTCTCAAACAACAAACACCTTCAGCGCTGGTGGGTTATCGTGAGAAATCGAAATTGATACTGGCGTCGGATTCCGGGGTATTTCCTCACGGAGACAATGGAAATGAGCTTTTGGCGTATTCAAAACTCGGGATAACTCCAGCGGACACGCTGGCGGCGGCTACCATTAATGCAGCAACCGCATTTGGCATCGAAGCCAGAACGGGACATATCGCCCCAGGGTTAGAAGCCGACCTGGTAGCTTTTCGTGAAAGCCCGCTGGAAAACATGGGCATTGTTGCGCACCCTGAGCTGGTCATAAGCGACGGTCGTATTTTTTATATGGGAAAGCATTGAGGCTACGCGACGATGCACGTGATCGAGCCCTGGTGCTACACAAACAGGGCGATTTGACCGCGGCAGAAGCTGGCTATCGCCAGATTCTTGCTACTCATCCGGATGAGGGGGCTACATGGCACCTGCTCGCGGTACTGATGGGGCAGCGTGGTGACCATAATAGCGCCGCCGAATACTGCCGTCGTGCGCTGCTCAATGGATACCGAGCTGTTGAAACCTATGCCAACCTGGCAGCAGCTTTATCAAAGTCTGGATCGACCTTCGAGGCGGCGGAAGCCGCCCAGGAAGGCTTAGATATAGCCACTACGAATTCAACTTTGAAAATAGAGCTAGTGCGGCAGCTTCGCGCCGGCGGTTTCGAGCGTAGCGCGTTCCGGTCACTATCGGATCTCGAAAAATATGACCCGGATGATCGCGCCATTTTGAATGAACTGGCACAGTGCTCGATCCAACTGGGCTCCTACCCTTACGCAAAACGAGCGCTTACACGACTATCCAGACTCGAACCAGGTGCTGCGGAGCATAAACTAAACCTTTCGCTGACTCATTTTATGGGTGGTGAAAAGGAATTGGCTGCAATGGCATCAAGAGAGTCCATAGCTATCGAACCGGACTTATATCCGGGTTATTACCTGCTGACCAAAACCATTCGACTTTCGAAAAACGACCCCATAGCGACCGATATTGTCCTCAAAGCTACTTCAGCTAGAGGGCTTAAATCACCAGAGTTGCAATTCGCTGCGGGTAATCTCCATCATGGTTTTGGTGATTTTGACGCCGCATTTACGTTCTATAAACGCGGTAACAGTCTCGTCAGGCGGTCAATGAATTATGGGATCGCGGAAGATGAAAGAAGACTTTCAGTCATTGCTTCGCAAATAGATGGATTAACGTCAGCGCCTTTACCCGACATCGACTATCGCGATGTACGTCACCGGCCCGTTTTTATCGTAGGAATGCCGCGCACAGGATCGACATTGCTCGAATCGATGATGACGCGCTATCCCGATATCACCTCTGCTGGCGAGATGGTTTGGATGCAACGCCTGGTGCGAGCATCACTGACCGAGAATCAGCTCACCTTTCCAGAAGGTATGGCTCACTTACCCGATAGTGCGCTCGCGAAAATACGCTCAGACTACTCAAAATTGCTTGCAGAAAATGTCCCCGTATCGGGAACGGGGAAAGAATCTATATGCATCGATAAACTCCCGGGAAATCTGCTTTATATTCCGCTGATCCTTAGAGTTTTTCCTGAATCACGGATCATCATTACTACTAGAGATCGTGCCAGCACCTGCTTGTCTTGTTTTATCCAGCTTTTTTCCAGCACCCAGCAGTTTGCCTATGACCTCCATGAGGCGTCTAGATTCTGGGAGGCACACATGGAAATAATCAGGTCAGCGGAGTCGACGGCCGGCTCTTGGGTTTCCAGCGTCAAGCTTGCCGACCTTTTGCAAGAACCCCAAAAAACACTCGATGGCCTTTTAGCATTCTGTGGCGCGGAACGAGACGCAGATTTAGCCTCAGCTGACTATAGCAGTGACGACGGGTTATTCCGCACCGCTAGCGCACTTCAAATTCGCGCCAGCAAGGTGGACCCACTGGAAAATTTACGCCGCTATCACCACCTGCTACCGTCTGAACTTGTGTCAGCGCACACCTAAAATCGATACTCCGCATTCACGCCGATAGTCCGCGGTTGTGTTGTGAAGTAGGCCAGGATATTGGTTACTTCGTTGATCGCGTCGTTCTGCGTAATCTCATCGAAAACATTGTCAGCGTAAGCGGTGATTCTCCAGCTCTCGTTTTCTATACCTGCCCTGAGATTGACTAACTCATAGGACTCGAGTGCGACATTGAAAGGATCTCTGGAGCCGGCAATACGAGTATTTGATCCGTCGGTATAATCCATATCGGCGCGGACAAAGCCATCAAAATCACTAAAGACAGGCCAAGTGTATTGTGCTGAAAGACTGGCCGTCCATTCCGGGACGTTATTGATTTCGTCGCCGTCAAGGCCGTTACTTGGAGGCGGTGGATCCTCGGTTAATTCAGCGCGAGTCCATCCCAAGGTCGCAGTTATATCAAGACCCGAAATAGGTCGCGCGAATACTTCGAGCTCAACCCCGTCAACCTGAGCTTCACCCGCATTGGCGAAGTATTCTATTCCCCCCAGCTCATCAACGGTCTCAACTTGAATATCTGACCAGTCAAGTCGGTACAGTGTCGCATTGACCGTCAAGCGCCGATCGAACCAGCTCGTCTTGGCACCAATTTCGTAATTCCACAGACTGTCGGATCCGAAGGTTTCTGGAATATCGAATAGCGCACCAAATGCATTCAGGTTAAGCCCGCCCCGACGGAAACCCTCTGAGGCTGTCGCATAGACCATATGGTCGTCGCTTATTTGGTAGGACGTATTGAAACGAAGAATATCGGTACTGTCGCTGCCGGTTTTCGTAGGCTCGGGCCCGGTAGGTGGACCAAAGAACGGCACTAAGGCCTCTTCGTCGGTGACGAAATCAAATTCAGCGTAGCGGGCACCGACGGTCAGATTCCATTGAGAAGTAACATCGAAACTCACCTCACCAAATACCGCCGTCTCATCAAACTCGCGATCTCTCACTACCCACAACACTGACGGCGAAGGCTCATTGATCAGGCCGTCGTTATCAACGGTAAAAACGCGCGAGGCAGAGTCAATTTTCTCTTCCTGATGAAAAACTCCCGCGAGAACCTGCAACGGACCATCGAAACTCGAGTTGAAACGTATTTCGTTGGACCAGATTTCTCGCTCCTCCGGAAACGAGGAAATCGCTTTGATAGGTACACCGAAAAACAGCAAAATGGGAGTCGAATCGAAGTTAAACTCGACCTCGCGATCGTACAGATTGGTCGTGGCGACAATATTGCCGTATTTAAAATCATAGTCTGCTGTCAGCGAATAGATTCTCGGATCATCGCTACGCTCGTTCACAGTAAAGTCAGAGTTTTGCAGATCTCCGGTAATGCTGAAGGGCTGTTCACCGGGATAAACCAGCGCTGCATCACCGACGCGGTTGTAACGGACACCATCTCCGATTTCCTGATTCTGAACGGTCGCGGACGCGGTCAGCGTAAGACGGTCGCTGGGAACATAACGTGCTATGGCGCGGAAGCCACTGGTTTGCTCATCATTGATCTCGTTGCGGCCAAGCCTGATGTTGTCGATGAAACCACTGTTATCAACATTCCACGCGACAAGACGCAAACCCAGCACATCTTCAATAATTGGAATGTTAACGTGTCCATTAAAGCTGTAGTTTTCCGCGCCCGATGCGGTGTAGCCAATATCAGCCTTGATCGCACCTGAAAACTCGTTTAAGTCGGGCTTAGCGGTCTCAATACGAATGACACCGCCCAGCGCGCTGGCACCATAAATGGTTCCCTGCGGACCACGAAGCACATCTACGCGATCAATATCGAAAAGCTTTATATCAACATTTCTTCCGCCGCCCTCACCGTCGTTGAAAGCAGTGATATTGGTTTCATCAAAATACACCGCCGTAGTGGCGGCGCCCGTAGAAACCAACCCTCGGGTAACAATGGTCTTCTCGCCAGGCCCCAAATCCTTGAAGGTGATGCCAGGCACCATTCGGGCCCAGTCCTCGAATTGCTGGATACCGGCGTCCTGAAGCGTATCGCTGGTAAGCGCACGGATACTGAGAGGCGTGTTCTGGAGCAGCTCTTCCCCACGCTTACGGGCGGTAACAACGATCTCCTCGAGGGCGCCAACAGGTGCCGGCGATTGCGCGCTCGCCTGGGGAAAAGCGCCAATGGTGGTGGTACCTAAAGTCAGTGCTATGGCTCGGCGCAAGGTCTGGTCTTTTTTATACATGGCAATCTCCTGGGAAAGGGCGTCTCCTGCCGAGCGCTTCTGATGGCGACAACGGGACACATCGCACTAGAATCTACCGATAAGGGGCCTTATTTCAACAAAAGATTAGGGCAAACCGCCTAAATTCTTGCCCTTTAGGCAGTTGGCATTACCCGAGCCGAGCAGTCTGTGAAGCGCCAGAGGCACAAACGCGTTTACGTTTTATTAATACAGGCGTTTGGTTTTGGGGATACCCGCCTGCCCAGTCCCATCACTCAACCGTTACCGACTTGGCAAGATTTCGGGGCTTATCGACATCGGTACCTTTGCCCACTGCCACATGATAGGACAGCAATTGCAGGGCCACGGTATAAACCACGGGACCCACCAACTCGCTGCAGTGGGGCATGGGTATGACCTCGATGCCCGGACCGGGCTTGAAACCGGCAGCTTCATCGGCGAACACGAATAACTGCCCACCCCTCGCCTTGACCTCCTCGAGATTGGAACGCAGCTTCTCCAGCAACTCATCATTGGGTGCCACAGCAACCACTGGCATATCCGAATCCACCAGCGCCAGCGGGCCGTGCTTGAGCTCCCCCGCCGGGTAGGCCTCCGCGTGGATATACGAAATTTCCTTGAGTTTGAGAGCACCTTCCATAGCGATAGGGTGGTAAATACCGCGGCCCAAAAACAACGCGTGGTGCTTGGTGACAAACTGTGGGGTCAGCGCCGCTATCTTGTCGCTGTGCGAAAGCACACGGGCCACCGCACTCGGCATGTCCTTGAGGGCCGCCGCCACCGGTGCGGCATCGAACTGATCTGGCCGATGGTGGGTTGCCAGTCGTTCGGTCAAAATCAGCAAAGCAGCGAGCTGGGTCGTAAACGCCTTGGTCGAGGCGACCCCAATTTCAGCACCCGCTCGAGTGAGGAACACGAGCTCACTTTCACGCACAATCGCGCTATGGTCGACGTTACAAATCGCCAGTCGTGCCAGCACATTGGCACGGTCACAATTTTTCAATGCGGCCAATGTGTCGGCCGTCTCACCGGATTGGGAGATACTCACAATCAAGGTGTTTGCCAGCGTCACCGACTGACGATAACGATATTCTGAAGCGACCTCCACCTGACAGGGAAGTCCCGCAATCGACTCGATCCAATGCCGGGCCACCAGCCCCGCATGGTAGCTTGTGCCGCAAGCGATAATCTGAACAGCCGACACCGCGGGAAAGACCTCGGCAGCCTGATCGCCAAAAAGCGCATCAGATAAAGCCGGGTAGGCCACCGTATCTTCGAGGCGGGCCGGCTGCTCAAACATTTCCTTGAGCATGTAGTGGTCGTAATCACCGAGTAAATCGGCCTCATCGCCGCGATTAAGCCTGGTTTTAGGGCGCTCAACGCTGTCTCCATCGCGGTCGAAGATGTGAATCAACCCGGGGCGTAATTCGGCGATGTCACCGTCTTCAAGGTAAATAAATGTATCGGTGACCTGTTGCAGCGCCAATCGATCAGAACCCGCGAAAGTTTCGCCAATACCAACGCCCAGAACGAGTGGGCTCCCTTCCCGCGCAACGATCAGCGTATCTGGCGACTCGACATCAATCACCGCGAGTGCAAACGCACCCTCAAGTACGTCGATAGTCTGCTGAACAGCACTGAAGAGGCTCGCGCCTGAGGACAGGTGTTGGTGGATCAGGTGAACAATGACCTCGGTATCGGTCTGCGACACAATTTCAGCGCCCGATTCGACCAAGCCCTGGCGCAGTTCGCCGTGATTTTCGATGATCCCGTTATGGACCACAGCGACGCGCTCGCCGGCCACGTGTGGATGGGCGTTAACCGTCGAGGGAACACCGTGGGTCGCCCAGCGGGTGTGGGCAATCCCCGTGCAGCCTACAATAGCTTCAATCGCCTGGGCTTTTTCCAACTCTGAAACCTTGCCCGTCGATTTGTGAATGGCCAGCCGCTGCTCGTTGTCGATTAAAGCCATTCCCGCGGAGTCGTAACCCCGGTACTCCAGCCGTCGCAGACCCTCGAGCAAAACTTCGGATATTTCGCGTTTTGTCGTTGCCGCCACAATTCCGCACATTTGCTGCTATTCCTCGACTTTTGGCGATTTTGAGGGCTTTTTCCAGCCATCTATGTTTCGCTGGCGCGCTCTTGCCACCGCGAGCTGGTCGGCGTCCGTAGCTCGCGTAACCGTCGAGCCCGCTGCTACGAAGGTCCCGCCCGCAAGGGTGAGTGGAGCCACCAAGGTGCTGTTGGAGCCAATAAAGACGTCGTCACCCAGAATGGTCGGGTGTTTGTTCGCCCCATCGTAATTGCAGGTAATGGTTCCCGCACCGACATTACATGACTCACCCAGCGTGCTGTCACCAAGGTAAGCGAGATGGTTCGCTTTGCTGCCGGCACCGAGGGTAGTCTTCTTCGTCTCAACAAAATTACCGATCCGAACCGCATCACCGAGGCGGGTATCGGGGCGCAGGCGTGCATACGGCCCTATGGTGCAGTTGGCGCCGATCACCGCGCCGTCAATATGGCTAAAGGGTCGGATCACGGTGCCGGATCCGAGGTTCGCATCTTTGATCACACAGTTCGCACCAATAGACACGCCATCGGCCAACGACACCCGGCCTTCGAACAGCACATTGGCGTCGATAGTGACATCGCGACCGCATTGCAGGTCGCCACGCACGTCAATTCGGCAACGATCCAACAGGGTTACGCCATCGCGCATCAAATCTTCGGCCAGTCGGCCCTGGAAGGCGCGCTCCAACTGCTCGAGCTGGGCACGGTCGTTAACCCCCTGGGTTTCAATCACATCGTCGGTGACAATAATTGGAACCGGCAAGCCCCGGCCGCGACTCAGGGCAAGAATATCGGGCAAATAGTATTCACCCTGCGCATTGGAATTATCCACGCCGGCCAGCAAATCCGCGAGTAAATCAGCCGGCGCGGCCAATACACCCGTATTGACCTCATTGATGCGTTTTTGCTCGGCCGATGCATCCTTTTGTTCCACCACGCACACCAGCTCACCCTGCTGATCACGGATCACCCGACCATAACCGGTGGGGTCATCGAGCCTCGCCGTCAATAATGCGGGGCTGGTTTTGGCTTCCGCAATTAACGAGGACAAAGTGGTGGCACTCATCAGCGGAACATCGCCATACAGTACCAATACCGTGCTGGCAGGATCGCAATGGGGCAGCGCCTGCTGCACCGCATGACCGGTTCCCAGTTGCTGTTCCTGCAAATGGCAGTCCGCCTGATCCGCAAACACGGCTTTTACCTGATCAGCACCGTGCCCAACGACCAGGTGTACCCGGTCCGCAGACAGTGCAGTCGCGGTTTCCATAACGTGGGCCAACATGGGCTTGCCAGCAAGGGTATGCAGCACCTTGGGCAGATCCGAATGCATGCGGCTACCCCGGCCGGCGGCAAGAATAATAACTTCCAGCATGTCCTTTCTCTTTGCTTATATGGGGTCGAATCATTTCACGATCCGGATCAGATGCAAGCCACCAAGCGGTGAACAAGTTCACTAGACACCAACCAGGCAAAAAAAGGTTCATCGCGGGTTTTTGTGCATAAAAAAGCCGCCAAGCGGCGGCTTCTCTTGACCAGTGGACCGGTTAACCCCGGCCCGCTCGATTCTTCAGCTTACGCAGTGTCGCCAGCTGCGCAGCAGCCTCGGCCAGTTGTGCCGATGCCCGACCGTAATCGAGTTCGCTGTTCTGGTTCGCAAGCGCATCTTCCGCCGCCTGTCGGGCTTCTTCGGCCGCGGCTTCGTCGACATCGTCGGCACGAACAGCGGTATCCGCCAACACAGTGACCACGTTTCCCTGCACTTCAAGAAAACCACCCGAAGCGTAATAGATATGCTCTTCGCCGGTCTGGTCAACCACCCGGACAGGGCCCGGTATCAATCGAGTCAGAAGCGGCGTGTGACCATAGTGGATACCGAGTTCGCCCTCGGCACCCGTGGCCACCAGCATTTCTACCATGCCAGAAAAAATCTGGGCTTCAGCACTAACGATATCGCAGTGGATGGTCATTGCCATGGCTAAGTCCTCGCCTCGATTGGGTTACTTAAGCTTTTCAGCTCTCTCAACCGCTTGATCGATGCTGCCGACCATATAAAAAGCCTGCTCTGGCAAATGATCGTAATCCCCGTTGAGCAGCCCCTTGAATCCGGCAATAGTGTCTTTCAGCGACACGTAAATTCCTGGAGAACCGGTGAATACCTCGGCAACATGGAACGGCTGCGAAAGGAATCGTTCTATTTTTCGCGCCCGGGCCACCGTCATCTTGTCTTCCTCGGACAGTTCGTCCATACCGAGAATCGCAATGATATCTTTGAGCTCTTTGTAGCGCTGAAGCACCGACTGAACACCGCGGGCGACTTCGTAATGCTCATTGCCAATCACCAGTGGGTCCAACTGACGTGAGGTAGAGTCCAGCGGGTCGACCGCAGGGTAAATACCCTTCGCCGCAATATCACGACTCAGTACAACGGTTGAATCAAGGTGAGCAAAAGTGGTCGCCGGGGAGGGGTCAGTCAAGTCGTCGGCCGGCACGTATACCGCCTGAATAGACGTAATCGATCCTGTCTTGGTCGACGTAATACGCTCCTGCAACACGCCCATTTCTTCCGCCAGTGTGGGCTGATAACCCACCGCTGACGGCATACGACCGAGCAGTGCCGATACTTCGGTACCCGCCAGCGTGTATCGGTAGATGTTGTCGACAAAGAGCAGAACGTCGCGCCCTTCATCGCGGAACTTCTCGGCCATGGTCAGGCCAGTCAGTGCTACACGCAGGCGGTTGCCGGGGGGCTCGTTCATCTGGCCGTACACCATCGCAACTTTAGAATTCGAGGGGTTCTCGATATCGACAACCCCCGACTCCTGCATCTCATAGTAGAAGTCATTTCCTTCCCGGGTACGCTCGCCAACACCCGCGAATACCGAGAGACCCGAGTGCTCGGTCGCGATGTTGTTAATCAACTCCATCATGTTCACGGTCTTACCCACACCGGCACCACCGAACAGGCCGACTTTACCGCCCTTGGCAAAGGGGCACACCAGATCAATCACCTTGATGCCGGTCTCAAGCAACTCTTCTGATGCCGCCAGCTCGTCATACGCGGGCGCGTCGCGATGGATTGATGCGCGCTCTTTCTCACCGATATCACCGCGTTCGTCGATGGGCCGGCCCAGCACGTCCATAATTCGACCCAGAGTTTCAACACCGACCGGCACTGAGACCGGAGCACCGGTATTTTCAACCTCAAGACCTCGCGAGATGCCCTCGGAAGAACCCATTGCAATCGTTCGGACAATACCGTCACCGAGCTGCTGCTGGACTTCCAGCGTCAGGTCTTTGCCACTGATGGTCAGCGCATCATAGACCTGCGGCACGCTCTCCCGTGGAAACTCCACGTCGATAACCGCACCGATAATCTGTACCACTCGTCCGCTACTCATTTCCGGATCCTCTCATCAAATCGTTCCAGTGGCCCGGGGGCCACAATAAAAAATGTCGTTACGGGCGCTCAGCTAATGGCTGCTGCACCACCTACTATTTCTGACAATTCCTGGGTGATCGCAGCCTGACGCGCCTTGTTGTAGACCAACTCCAGCTCTTCAATAATATCGCCAGCGTTATCGGTGGCATTTTTCATCGCCAGCATTCTCGCCGCCTGCTCACAGGCGCCGTTTTCCACCACCGCCTGATAAACCTGTGATTCGACATATCGCGCCAGCAGGATATCCAGCAATTCGCGGGCATCGGGCTCGTAAATATAGTCCCAATGGTGTGCCATATCGTCGTCGTCGGCCGCTTCCAGGGGCAGAAGTTGCTCCACCGTCGGTGACTGCGTCATGGTATTGACGAACTCGTTGGAGACCAGAAACAGACGATCGATTGACCCCTCAGCATAGGCATCGAGCATGTGCTTAACGCCCCCAATCAGCTGGTCAATGGTCGGATCCTCGCCAAGATCTCGAACCGTAGCGACCACGTTTCCACCGACGCTCGCGAAAAAGGCGCCGGCTTTGGCGCCAACAAGACACAGATCCACATCAATAGACTGATCGTCAAACTGGCGCATTGACTGAATGGCCGCTTTGAACAGATTGATGTTCAGGCCGCCACACAAACCGCGATCCGTGGAAATAATGATGTAACCGACCCGTGTCGCTTCGCGGGCTTCCATGTAGGCGTGCTGGTACTCGGGGGAGGAGTTAGCAATATGGCCCACGACCGCACGCATGCGACGGGCATAGGGCTTACCCACTTCCATACGGTCCTGGGCGCGACGCATTTTACTGGCAGCCACCATCTCCATGGCACTCGTAATCTTCTGAGTACTCTTGATACTGCCTATTTTTGTTCGAATTTCCTTACCAGCGGCCACAGTGAGTCCTCACTTACCAGGTTTGGGTTGCTTTGAACTTCTCGATAGCCGCCTTGAATGCAGCCTCGCGATCATCGTTCCAGCCACCGTCCCCGGCAATCTCGGCCATCAATTCACCGTGCTCCCCGTGTACAAAGGAAAGCAGCGCCGACTCAAAATCACCGATTTTCTCGACCTCGACGTCGTCGAGATGCCCCTCGTTGGCGGCGTAGAGCATCAGGCCCATTTCTGCGACGCTCATGGGCGAGTACTGCTTCTGTTTCATCAATTCGGTAACGCGTTCACCGTGATTCAACTGCGCCTTGGTCGCCTCGTCCAGATCAGAAGCGAACTGTGAGAAGGCTGCGAGTTCACGATACTGCGCCAACGCGGTACGAACGCCGCCCGAAAGCTTTTTCATAATCTTGGTCTGGGCAGCACCACCCACCCGCGATACCGAAATACCCGCATTCATCGCTGGTCGAACACCGGCGTTGAACATATCCGCCTCAAGGAAGATCTGACCGTCAGTAATCGAGATCACATTGGTGGGAACGAACGCGGAGACATCACCGGCCTGGGTTTCGATAACCGGTAGCGCCGTCAGTGACCCCGTCTTGCCTTTGACTTCACCGTTGGTGAAAGCCTCAACGTAGTCCGCATTCACTCGGGCCGCACGTTCCAGCAGGCGAGAGTGAAGATAGAAAACGTCTCCAGGGTACGCTTCGCGGCCCGGCGGACGGCGCAGAAGCAGCGAAATCTGACGGTAGGCGACGGCCTGCTTGGACAAGTCATCATAAATAATCAGGGCGTCCTCACCGCGATCGCGGTAGTACTCACCCATGGTGCAACCCGCAAACGGAGCAAGGAACTGCATCGCTGCCGGATCTGATGCGTTGGCGGCAACCACAATGGTATGGTCCATGGCGCCGTTTTCTTCCAGCTTCCTTACCACCGCGGCAACCGAAGAGGCCTTCTGGCCTACCGCCACATAGATACACTTAATCCCCGTGTTCTTCTGGTTGATGATGGCATCGATGGCGATTGCGGTTTTACCGATCTGGCGATCGCCAATAATCAGCTCCCGCTGTCCACGACCAATAGGGACCATTGAATCGATGGCTTTGAGACCGATCTGTACCGGCTGATCAACGGACTGGCGCGCAATAACACCCGGCGCAATCTTCTCGAGCGCGTCGGTCTCTTTGGCATCCACGGCACCTTTTCCGTCGATAGGATTACCCAGAGCATCAACAACCCGGCCCTGAAGCGCAGGACCCACGGGCACTTCCAGAATTCGGCCAGTACAGCGGCAGGTTTGACCCTCGGCCAGTTGTTTGTAATCACCGAGCACTACCGCGCCGACGGAGTCTCGTTCGAGGTTCAGTGCCATTCCAAAGACACCGCCGTCAAATTCGATCATTTCCCCATACATGGCATCAGTCAGGCCGTGAATGCGGATGATACCGTCGCTTACGGATACGACCGTACCTTCGTTGCTCGCTTGCGATGAGACATCAAGATTAGCGATTCGCTGTTTGATGATATCGCTGATTTCAGAAGGGTTCAGTTGTTGCATGACCTATTCCTTTGTCAGGGTGTCAGTGCGGCGCTAAGCTTATTCAGCCGGCCTCGCACAGAGCCGTCGATCACCTGATCACCGGCTCTAATTACTGCCCCGCCAATCAAAGCGGGATCGGTTTCTGTGCTTATCGTCACAGCGCATTGCAAAACGTCCTGCATGTACGCTGACAGACTTTGGGTTTGTTCATCGGTAACGTCGAAGGCCGAGGTGACCTCAACCCGTGCCATTGCCTCAAGCTGGGTACGCAAGTCGGAGTAGAGCTGTGCGACTTCGGGTAACAACGACAATCGGTCGTTCTCTGCCATAACTTCCAGCAGGTATGAGGTGCTTTCTGAGATGTCATCACCCAGCAAGCCACTGAGAACCTGCGCCCGCTCGGCGCTGGTCTGCGACGGATTAGCCAATGCGGCGGCGACTCTGGAATCCTCAACCGCCAGCGCCAGGGTATCGAGAGTGGATTGCCATGGCATCAACGAGTCGTCACTGCGAGCAAAATCGAAGATCGCTCTCGCGTAGGGCCGGGCCAATGTCATCGGCTCGATCATCGCTCAGGCCTCCGAAATCAATTGCTTCAGCAATTGCTCGTGCTTTCCGGCATCGATTTCCTGGGCAAGTATCTTTTCTGCGCCGGCCACGGCCAACTCGCTGACCTTCGCCATGAGTTGTTCCTGGGTCCGCGCGCGTTCCTGCTCGATTTCCGCCGTTGCTGCCGCTTTGACACGATCAGCCTCGACAATCGCCGCCTGCTTTGACTCATCGACGATTTGTGACGCTCGCTTGTTTGCAGACTCAACAATCGCCGCGGCCTCTTTCTTGGCCTCGCTCAATTTTTTGGCTGCTTCCTGCTTCGCCAGGTCCAGATCATGACTGGCCCGGTCTGCGGCAGCCAAACCCTCACTGATCTTCTGCTGACGCTCTGCCATGGCGGCTACGATGGGCGGCCAAACGTAGCGCATACAGAATGCGACAAATGCCACAAACGCCACCATCTGGCCGATAAGCGTTAAATTGATATTCACGGTTTGCTCCTATGGTCACCTGAAAGCCAGCCCAAGTGGGCCTGGCGCTTCAAATTTGCTGCTTTATCAGCCCGCGACCACGAAGATCAGGTACATCGCGATACCGACACCGATAATGGGGATCGCGTCGACCAGGCCGGCACCGAGAAAGAAGGTGACCTGTAGCTTTGGTGCGAGCTCTGGTTGACGAGCGGACCCTTCGATCAACTTTCCACCCAGTAAGCCAACGCCGATAGCAGCGCCCAGTCCGCCCAGACCCATCATAATGGCCGCAGCAACGTAAATCAGTTCCATGGTTTTCTCCTAGTTAGTTAGAGCAGTAAAAAAATCAGTGGTCTTCATGTGCCATGCTCAGATACACAATCGTGAGCACCATGAATATGAAAGCTTGCAGTGTGATAACAAGAATATGGAAAATAGCCCAGCCCACCTGCAGTAGGCCTGCGGGTAGCAGCCACATCACCCCGGCGCCAAAGAGCGCGGCAATCAGTATAAATATCATCTCGCCGGCGTACATATTGCCGAACAGCCGCAACCCTAGAGAGAAAGGCTTGGCGAGTAAACCGACAACCTCCATGAACAGGTTGATTGGGATAAAAACGGGGTGATTAAACGGGTTCAGGGTCAATTCTTTGACAAACCCGAAGCCTTTCACCTTGATTGAGTAATAAACCATGAGAATAAAGACGCCGAGTGCCATACCCATGGTGATGTTCGGGTCGGTGGAGGGTACGATTTTCTGGTAATCAACCCCGGCAAGCATCAACGTGTGTGGAATAAGATCGACCGGTATCAGATCCATCAAATTCATCAGGAACACCCAGACAAAAACAGTCAGTGCCAATGGCGCAATAAGCGGGTTCCGCCCATGGAAGGTATCTTTTACCGTGCCATCGACGAATTCCACGACCATTTCCACCGCATTGATCAGCCCCGATGGGGTATCAGCAGACGCGTTTTTTGCCACGCGCGCGAACAACCAGCAAAAGATAACGCCCAGGCCAATCGACCAAATCATGGAGTCAACATGGATAGCATTGAAACCCATGGCCGCAATTTCCTGACCACCATGGGCAAAGGTCCACTCGCCACCCTCGGCGACTATCGACCCATCCGCCCGCTCAAACCCACCCGGCAACTTACCGAGGGTTAAGTTGGTCAGGTGATGAACAATGTATTCCGAGACTGTCTGCTCTTGCCCGTTACCGGCCATACTCTCGCTCAACCTTTTCTGTTAATTTCCAGCCCATTCATGGCCGCCAGCACCATTGGCGTTCCCACAAGGGCCAAACCCGCACTTGCCAAAACGTACCCTGGGGCCGGGCGTGTGCTGAAAGCAAACCACAACGCAAACCCGACCCCGGTCATCGTGTACTTCTGTAGCGCCATCCACACCAGCTGATTGCCGTGAAGATGTCGCCCGACCTTCAGTGCCAACCAAGCCTGGGGTGCAAGCACAATCGCAGAACCCACCCAAAAACCGAGGGCATTGTATCGGTCGCTGAGAAACACAATGACGCCGGAAATCACTGTAGCGGCAGCCCAGGTAATACACACTGCCGCAAGTAGACGACTTCTCGTCTTCATGAACGGGTCTGCCGACGACTGCCGGTGAATAGGCACGTCTTTTTGACCCCTGATTGACCGCGCGAGAGTTTAGGTTAAATAGGCACCGCTTTCAATACCGCGTAAACGGCGGGCGTTAGTGAATTTTGTTCAATATGCCATCGAGATGATCGAGGCTGGAATAATTAATGGTCAATTTACCGGCGCCATGATGCAGGTGATCGATAGCCACCGCTGCGCCGAGTCGTTCACCCAGGTCTTGCTCCAGCCGTTGTATGTCGGGGTCGACTCCCGACTTTGGCTCAGCTACCGCGGGCTCGGACGCCGCCAGCGCCTGTTTAACCCGTGTTTCGGTTTGGCGAACAGAAAGCGCTTTTTTCGCAACTTCCTTAGCCATGGACACCTGCGATTGCCCCTCGAGCGCGAGCAACACTTTGGCGTGGCCCGTGTCGATGCCTTTGCTGGCCAGCAATTCGCGGGTTTCAGGCTCCAAACTGAGCAATCGCATTAAGTTCGCAACCGCCGAACGTGATTTTCCCACGGCCTTCGCAACTTCTTCCTGGCTGAGTTCAAACTCATTCTGCAGGCGCTTCAGAGCCGACGCCTCTTCAATAGGGTTTAAATTTTCGCGCTGGATGTTTTCGATTAGCGCCATGGCAATGGCCGCCTCATCGCTGACATCCCGTATTACGGCGGGGATGGTCTCTATGCCAGCCAGCTGTGCCGCTCGCCAGCGCCGTTCACCGGCAATAATCTCAAAGCGCCCTGGTTCTAACGCTCGGGCCACTATCGGCTGCATGACCCCTTGCGCCCGGATGCTGTCGGCGAGTTCTGCCAGTGCAGCGTCGTCAAAATCCCGGCGCGGCTGGTACTTTCCTCGCTGTAGCGTATCAAGCGGCAGGTTTTTCAACTGATCATCGCCACTCGTCGACACTGCGTCGTGATCCGACGTACCAGGAGTGGTGACCGATCGGGAACCGGCACCCAGCAGGGCATCGAGACCGCGGTTCAGTTTTTTCTTTTTTACAGACATTAATTTTCCTGCGGCTGCACGCCGATTTGCTGACGCTTGGTGAACTCCCCCGCTAGCGCCATATAAGCGCGGGACCCACGGGAGTACCGATCATAATGCATGGCAGGAAGGCCGTGACTGGGGGCCTCAGCCAGGCGAACGTTCCGGGGTATTACCGTGCGGTAAACCAAATCGCCAAAATGCTCATGGAGCTGCGCAGACACCTCATTGGTCAGTGAATTACGCGGGTCGTACATCGTGCGAACCAGCCCTTCGACGCGAAGACGCGGATTAACGCTTTCACTGACCTGATGGACGGTATCGAGGAGGGCTGACAAGCCCTCAAGCGCGAAATATTCGCATTGCATGGTAATCAAGACCGAATCGGCCGCTACCAACGCATTCAGTGTGAGCATGTTTAGCGAAGGAGGGCAGTCAATAATCACAATGTCGTAGGGTTTTGAACAGGTCGCCAACGCTTCACGCAAGCGACGTTCCTTACCTTCCACGGTAATGAGTTGAACCTCTGCTGCCGTTAAATCGCTGTTTGCTGGGACCACATCAATGCCTGATGTGTCCGCGTGCACGACCACCTTGTTGAGCGGAACGCGATCGACCAGAAGATCGTAACTGCTGCGCTCGATATCATGTTTATCGATTCCCGCGGACATTGTTGCGTTGCCCTGGGGATCGAGATCCACCAACAGGATATCCCGCCCCATAGCCGCCAGCGACGCCGCCAAATTCACACTGGTCGTGGTTTTGCCGACACCACCTTTTTGATTCGCTACAGCTAGAATTTTCATGGTTGACTATCCTTGGACGCCCGCTTTAAAACCACCAGAGTTCTGTTTTCCTTTAAAAAAGGTACCTCCAGCGGGTACTCCTGGAGCACTCGATAGCCGGGTCCAACCGCCTCCAATTCCTCTCGGGAACATGAGGACTTCATAGCATAAAAAACCGTATCGGCATCCATCAGATGGCCACATACCCGACAACCGGTCGCCAAGTCGGCGAAGGCTCGAGTAATGACTGCATCGAAGCTATCGTGGGGTCGAAAGTTTTCCACGCGTTGCTCAACAATCTCGATGTTAGACAAACCGAGCTGGCTTTTCACCTGAAAAAGAAAGCGTGTTTTCTTACCATTGCCGTCCAAGAGGGTGAAGTGTCGTTCCGGCTGCACGATCGCCAACGGTACACCAGGAATGCCAGGACCGGTGCCTACATCAATCAAACGCTTGCCCTGGAGTAGCGGGGAAATAACCAGCGCATCGAGTAAATGGCGAACAACCATCGATCCTTTTTCCCTGACCGCCGTCAGGTTGTAAGCGCGATTCCACCGCAGCATCAAGTCAACGTAGTCCAGGAGCTGATCAAATTGGCTTTGGACCAGGTTTAAGTTTATTTCCTCCACCCCGGATTGGAGTCGACGCAAGGCCTCATCAGCCATGCGCTACATTCGGAAGTGAGTACTCGCTTCGATGCTTTTTAATGTGGATCGCCAATAAAGAAAGTGCCGCCGGCGTTATTCCAGCGATACGCGAAGCCCTGGCGATACTGGTGGGGCGGGCAGCCTCGAGTTTTTGTTTAATCTCATTGGATAGTCCGGAGACAGTGGCATAGTCCATATCTTCAGGTATCGGAGTTGACTCAAGGCGCTGCAAACGATCGATTTCTTCCTGCTGCCGGGTGATATAACCCGCGTACTTGATCTGTGTAGCTACCTGAAGAGCGACTTGCTCGTCATCGACAGCGTTCCCGGCCAGCGCGGCTACATCGCCATACCCTAGCTCTGGGCGTCGCAACAAGTCCGACAGCGAATACTCACGCGACAGCGGCTTATCAATTTTGGATTGCAGCGTTAGGGCTGCCGGCGAGTTCGGCTGGATGAATGTCGTGTTAAACCGCTCTGTTTCCTGTTCGATCGCTTCCCGCTTCTGACTGAAGTGCTGCCATTGGGGATCGAGGACCAGCCCCATTGACCGACCTGCGGGTGTCAGGCGTAAATCTGCATTGTCTTCGCGCAGCAACAAACGATATTCCGCGCGGGACGTAAACATTCGATAGGGCTCCAGAGTACCGTGAGTGACCAGGTCATCGACCAAAACGCCGATATACGCTTCATCTCGACGGGGCTCCCAGGCGACCTGATCCCGGGTCTGGCGAGCAGCATTGAGACCGGCGAGCAGCCCCTGGGCCGCGGCCTCCTCGTACCCGGTAGTGCCGTTGATTTGCCCCGCAAAGAACAATCCCTGGACACCGCGTGTCTCCAGCGAGTGCTTTAAATCTCTCGGATCAAAATAATCGTACTCAATCGCATAACCTGGACGAGTAATATGGGCGCGCTCGAAACCCGCGATGGATTGGACCAGTGCCAATTGGGTGTCGAACGGCAAACTGGTGGAAATCCCATTGGGGTACAACTCGGTCGTTGTTAAGCCTTCGGGTTCGACGAACAGCTGATGCGACGATTTATCGGAAAACCGGTGTATTTTGTCCTCAATGCTGGGGCAGTAGCGCGGACCTGTCCCCTCGATGACGCCGCTGAACAAAGGCGATCGATCGAGTGCCCCCCGAATGATGTCATGGGTGCGTTCGTTGGTCTTGGTAATCCAGCAACAGCGCTGTTCCGGATGCTGGTCCCGATGACCCAACACCGACATTACCGGACGGGGCTCATCGCCCCATTGCGTTTCCATCACCGAAAAATCCACGCTTCTGGCATCGATGCGGGGAGGCGTTCCGGTCTTCAGTCGATCGGTTCTTGGGCATAATTCACGCAGGCGATCGGCGAGGCCGACAGAGGCCGGATCGCCCATTCGCCCACCTTCACTGTTCTCTAGACCCACATGGATTTTGCCACGCAAAAAGGTTCCCGCCGTCAGCACTACGGCGCGTGACAGAAATCTCAGGCCCGTTCGCGTCACCGCACCGGCGACCCGGGTCCCCTCGATGATGACGTCCTCAACAGAATCTTGAAAAACAAGAAGATTTTGCTGGTTAAGCAGCTGCTCTCGAATGGCGTTGCGATAAAGCACACGGTCCGCCTGGGCACGGGTGGCTCGTACTGCCGGGCCCTTTCGAGCATTCAGCACCCTGAATTGGATCCCGGCAGCATCGGTAGCTTTCGCCATGGCACCACCGAGGGCGTCGACTTCGCGAACCAGATGACTTTTGCCAATCCCACCGATCGCCGGATTACAGGACATTTGGCCCAGTGTATCCACCGAGTGGGTAAGCAACAGGGTACTCGCCCCCGAGCGGGCGCTCGCCAAAGCCGCTTCGGTACCGGCGTGACCACCGCCGATGACAATAACGTCAAATTGTTGAGGATGATCCAACAACGCACTTAGCCTGATTAAATGAACGGCGAGTATACGGGTTGTTTGGGCAACACAAAATGGGGCTTTTGCCACAAGCAAGGCGCTTGTCGAATACAAGCCCATTGTTAGTAAGCTATGATTTTATAGTTTTTTATTTAGAGAGAGAGTTACATTAATACTGTAGTTATTAAGGTCGCTATTTTAGGTTTATAAACCTTATTTTTCCAATAAAAACAAACGCTTACTGAACGTATATGCGTGTGTAGCACCTGTCAGCCCAGCTTGTTTTTGACGGGGACAGATTGGGGAAAAGCCCTTCAGTTTCGAACGTTCAAGTTATCAACAGACCCCTACCCGGGTTGTACGGGTACTTGTCCCTATCAAATCGACGTGTTTTGAATAATGCGGATCAGAGCTCAATGACCTGTGGGAAAGCTGTTTATGGCACTCCTGGTCTGTGGATTACTGCGTCTACTCCAGGAATCAAGCGTGAGCCTTTTCGCAATTACAGCGTAAAACTTGTGGGTAGAACCACGGGGGAAATTCATTTACCGATGCAAAAATTACTGAATATTTCTCCCAATAAATCTTCGGTGGTCACCCGTCCGGTGATTTCACCCAACTGATCATGGGTGAGTCGCAAGTCCTCAGCGAGCAATTCTCCTGCTCCACTGAGTAAAAACTGTTCCAGGGCTGTGGCCAGGCTGTTATTGACGGTTTCCAGTATCCGGATATGACGTTCTCGTGCTGAAAAGGGGTCTTCTGTGTCGGTACTGACGCCGAGTATGCCCAGAAGCACCTCTTCGAAGCTCGCCATTCCTGCACCGGTCTTGGTTGAAATAGCGACGGCCGCGGTAGATTCCCCTTCAATATGTCCGGGTTTTCTGCCTGAGAGGTCAATTTTGTTATAGACCAGTAGTGTCTTGCCATCGATGGTCTCTGTTGAGTTGGAGGGCGCTGAATCGGTTTGGGTATCATCGATGACGTGGAGGATGACATCGGCCATTTCTATTGCCGATCGCGCCCGCTTTACGCCCTCCTGTTCGACGGTGTCTTCACTGTCCCGAAGGCCGGCGGTGTCTGTCAGGTGCAGCGCTACACCGCCCAGTTCTATGGGTTGGCGTAGCAGATCCCGGGTGGTTCCTGGCACATCGGTGACAATCGCGACGGCATCGCCCGCCAGGCGGTTCATCAGACTGCTCTTGCCGGCATTCGGCTTTCCGGCCAAAACGACTTGTGCCCCGGCTCTAACAATGGCACCGCGTCGCGCTCCAGCCAGCAGTTCTTTCGCATTATTGGCGAGAGCGGTAAGCTGGCCGGCCACCTTTCCCTCGGCGAGGAAGTCGATATCTTCGTCTGGAAAATCGATGGCGGCCTCAACATATTTGCGTAAGTCCAGAATTGTTCCTGCCAATGCCGTCAGTTGGTCTGAGAATCGTCCGGACAATGACGCTTTGGCCTGTTTTGCGGCTGATCGAGTCTGCGCGTCTATCAGGTCAGCGATGGCCTCGGCCTGGACCAGGTCAATCTTGTCGTTGAGGAACGCCCGCTCCGAAAACTCGCCAGGACGCGCCATTCTGGCACCCAGTTCGAGGCATCGTTCCAGAAGCAGAGACTGTATGACCGGTCCGCCGTGGCCCTGCAGCTCGACCACATCCTCCCCGGTGAACGAGTGGGGTGCTGGAAAGCTGAGTGCGATGCCGTTATCAATCGCGTCATTCTGTTGATCAGAAAAGGATCGAAAGTGAGCCGTGCGCGGTGCCAACGGCCCCCCACATATAGCCTCGGCGATCGGTAGGGCGCGGGGTCCGGATAATCGGATAATGCCGACACCACCGCGTCCCGGAGGCGTGGCGATCGCGGCGATCGTGTCCTTGTCGAGAACAAGGCCCGCCATGGGTCAGGCCTTGACGCCTTCCCGCTCGATAGCCCGTGTGATCACATATTGCTGAGTCATCGACAACAAGTTGTTGACCACCCAATAGAGCACCAGCCCAGCCGGGAACCACAGGAAGAAGAACGTGAAGATAACAGGAAGCCATTGCATTATTTTCGCCTGCATGGGATCCGGTGGTGGTGGGTTCAATTTCTGCATAAAGAACATACTGGCGCCCATCATAAGCGGCAGTACAAAGTAAGGATCCATTACTGACAGGTCTTTAATCCACAGCACGAAGGGGGCGTGCCGCAACTCTACGGATTCCATCAACACCCAATACAGGGCAATAAATACCGGCATCTGAATCAGGATTGGTAAGCAGCCGCCCATGGGATTCACTTTTTCTTTGCGGTACAGCTCCATCATCATTTGGGATTGCTTTGATTTGTCGTCGGCATACTGTTCGCGGATATCGACCATTTTCGGCTGCAGTTTGCGCATGCGAGCCATGGATCGATAACTGGTGGCGGACAGCTTGAAGAAAGCGCCTTTCACCAAAACAGTCAGCAGGATGATAGCGACACCCCAGTTCCCAACAACGGACTGGATTTTCGTCAGAAGCCAGAACAGGGGCTGGGCGATCCACCACAACCAGCCGTAATCGACGGTGAGGTCCAGATGGTCAGAGAGTTCGGCCAGTTGGTACTGGTCCTTGGGACCAACGTACAGTCGGTATCCCGCGGATCCTGTATTACCGCTGTCAACAGCGAGGGCAGGGCTGGTGAAGCCGACAATATTAAACCCACTCGTGGTCTGTCGGGTGCTGTAGTTATGGGACTGGTTGGGGTTGGCGATCCAGGCGCTGACAAAGTAATGCTGCATCAAAGCAATCCATCCGCCGGGCAGCGTTTTGCGGAAGGGTTCGTCAGCAATATCGCCAAAATCGAACTTGGTAAAGCGATCGTCGGGTTGCGTCAGGGCAGCGCCAAGAAAGGGCTTCATACCCAGTCCGCTGGTATCGGCGTTGGGTGGCGGCGTGTTATCGCGCTTTAATTGTGCGAAGGGGACCGCTTGCCAGCGGCTGCCACGGTTGTTGGTGACGCTGTACTCGACGTCGACTACATAGCTTTCAGGATCGAGGGTGAACCGTTTTGTGATGGCGAGTTCGGATGAATTTCCCGCCCAGGCGAGCTCTATGCTCAGGGGTTGACCGGGAGTTGCCGTGTATTCGCTTTGCGCGGAAACGTAGTGTGCCCGCTGCGGATGATCGATGCCGTCGCTACCCACCAGACCGCTTTGCGCAATATAGGTGCGCCGATCGTTCTGCTCCAGCAGCATGAAGGGCTGATTGGGATCATCGATCTGCTCGGGGAACCTGGGTAGCGCCACTTCAATGATATCGCCGCCGTTGAGGTCGATTACCAATTCCAGTGTTTCGGTTTTCACGGCAATCAGTGTGCTGTCCGCGGCAATGTCTTGGCTTGGGGCAGGGACCGCATCGGTCAGTGTGGGTAGGTCTTCGACAGTGACCGCGGGCGTCGGCGTTTCCGGCACCGGGCCAGAATTGGCTGCTGGGGTCTGTGCTTCGTTACCGCCCGTCGGGGCCATCCCGGTATCAATGCGCTGGCGGGTGTCGTTCACGCTCTCGGTCTGTTCGGCCTTGAACACCGTCCACTCGCCTAGCAACATGACGGCGAGAGCCGCGCTCGCGGCAATTAATAGGTAGCGCTGAATATCCATAATCTATGTTTTGCTTCCGGGAGTTGCGTTGGGGTCGATGGTGTTTTGCCTGGGGTTTTTCGGCACCGGATCATAACCGCCATCGCACCAGGGGTGACAGCGGCCGAGCCTCTTAATTGTCAGAGATAGGCCCCTGACAAGGCCAAATTCAAGGATAGCCGTTCTCGCGTATGAGGAGCAGGTAGGACTGAAGCGGCAGGAGGGCGCGAAAAAAGGACTGATGAAGTAGCGATAACCATCGATGAGCGCAAGCGCTAACCGTCTCGGTAAACCCAGCAGAAAAAACAGGGCGGTTCTCACTGACGTACACTCACCAGCGTGTTCCAAAGGTCAGCAAGTAGCGTTTCAATTTCCCTATTGCTGAGTTCTGCAAGCCCTTTTCTGGCGAGGAAGATAACATCCAGCGGCGTCTGCAGCGGGTGTTGTCTGAAGTGTTCGCGCACCAGCCGCTTGACTCTGTTGCGTTCATGGGCGAGGCGAACGTGCTTCTTCGCTACGACCAAACCGAGGCGAGATTGCGTCAAATCGTTGGTGCTACCGAGTACCAGCGCGTGCTTTGCGCCCGCACGATGGCTATTGCGCTCAAATACCCGGGTGAATTGGGATGCGGTTAACAGCCGAGCGCTTTTCGGGAAGTGGAGAGACGGAGTAGGCATTTACGGCCCCAGTCATCACTGAATCAGGCCGTGCTTATATTAAGCAGATAGGACTTTACGGCCGCGCGCACGTCGGCGGGCAATGACTTTACGACCACCTTTGGTAGACATTCGTGCTCTAAATCCGTGCGTTCGCTTGCGCTTTATAACGCTGGGTTGGAATGTACGCTTCATGACGGTACGCCCTGTGCAGACAATAGTTAAGGGGCGCGGAGTATATTGATGCTGGCGGCATCTGACAAGGGGTTTGGGTTGGCGTCACGGACGCCCACACTCTTTGCTAAGTTGGTCAGCACTCACCTGTCACTGGCGGCAAAATATACCGTTGGCAGGATTGGTGACACCAGTAAGGCGGTGAAAGCACATTTTTACACCAAGTTAATAACAGCTTATCCACAGAAAAAAATCTGCGGATCGGGAGCGCTCGATTTTGGGCCGACCGTATCGGTGGTTTTTAACTTATTGATAAAACAGTAAAAAAAGTAGTTGCTAAGCACCCCGCCTTGTGGATAACCTAGACCGACTCACTAGAGTTTGGGATGCACGGCGCGTCGCCGGGGATAAAAACGCAGTCTGTGCGTGCGCCGCGTGCTGACAACCCGATCTCTTAGCAAAAAGGCCCGGTGCCGGGTCGCAACAATAATAGGGCCTCGTCGAGTCGAGCGAAGCCCGTGATTTTTACCGCTAATACGACGGAGCGAATCTTGACCGCGCATCCTCACGCTTCAGATCCATGGCAGCAGTGCTTGAACTACCTCAAGGGCGCGTTGCCACAACAACAATTCAACACCTGGATTCGGCCCCTTGAAGGCCGCGCCGATGAGGCGGGCATTACCATTAGCGCTCCGAATCGATTTATCCGCGACTTCGTCGAAAACAAGTATGGGGACGACATCACCCGATATTTTGCCCAGCAGCTGCCTTCTGGCCTGGGCGCAGTGAGTTTTGTCGTCGCAGAACGGGCCTGCTTTCGCAGCAGCACTTCGTCGTCGCCGACTGCGGGAGTCACTGATACCCCGGCAGATGAGGAGCCCGGAGGCACGTCGACGACTCCGGACTCAGACAAAAGGGGGTTCAACTCAGATATCGACGCTGCGGCCGTCGATCCGGGCAACGTTATCGCCCTACCCAGAGCGACGCCAGCGGCGGCTCTGGCGGCCAATCAACGCAATCTGGTGTCGGGCTATACCTTCGACAGTTTTGTTGAGGGTAAAAGCAACCAGCTCGCTTTGGCGGCGGCGCAGCAAGTGGCTGAAAACCCGGGTAATTCCTACAATCCGCTGTTTCTTTATGGCGGGGTGGGGCTTGGCAAAACCCACTTGATGCACGCGGTAGGCAACGCGCTCCGTGCCAGAAAGCCTGACGCCAAAATCGTGTATTTGCACTCAGAGCGTTTTGTGGCCGATATGGTGAAGGCGCTTCAATTGAATGCCATTAACGATTTCAAGCGCTATTACCGTACGGTAGATGCATTACTGATCGACGATATTCAGTTTTTCGCCAACAAGGATCGCTCCCAGGAGGAGTTTTTCCACACTTTTAATGCCTTGTTGGAGGGCGGCCAGCAAATGATTCTGACCTGCGATCGTTATCCCAAGGAGATAGACGGCCTCGAAGAGCGCCTGAAGAGCCGGTTTGGTTGGGGCCTAACCGTCGCTGTGGAGCCCCCGGAGCTCGAAACGCGGGTGGCCATTTTGATGAAAAAAGCCGCGGAGGCCGACATTGATCTCGTTCCGGAAGCAGCATTCTTTATCGCTCAACGGATCCGCTCCAATGTTAGAGAGCTAGAGGGCGCCCTAAAAAGAGTGATAGCGAGTGCTAACTTCACAGGAAGGCCCTACGATATAGAGCTTATCAAGGACAGCCTGAAAGACCTGCTGGCCTTGCAGGATCGGCAAATCAGTCTTGATAATATCAAGCGAACCGTTGCCGAGTATTACAAGATTAAGCTCGCGGACTTGTTATCGCGGCGGCGCAGTCGTTCGGTGGCCCGACCTCGTCAGATGGCAATGGCGTTGGCCAAGGAATTAACCAATCACAGCCTGCCTGAGATCGGCGACGCCTTTGGCGGCAGAGACCACACGACAGTTCTCCACGCATGTCGTAAGATACGGGATCTTCGCGAAACAACGTCAGATATTCGAGAAGATTTCAAAAACTTGATGCGATCATTGACCACCTAGTCATACCCGCCTCACCTCGTTGTTGATTATTCGGCCTGGAGTGTGCCACCGCATGAATTTTACGATTCCCCGGGATGCGTTGATTAAGCCCCTTAACCTTGTGGCTGGCGTGGTCGAGCGTCGGCAAACCCTGCCCATTCTGTCCAATGTCCTGTTGCGGGTAGAGGGTAATCGCCTGGAGCTCACCGGCACTGATCTGGAGGTCGAGCTGCTGGGTCGCGTGGATCTCGCGGAGCCTGGCGAAGCGGGGGAGATCACTGTTCCCGCGCGGAAACTGGTTGATATCTGCAAGAGCCTGCCTGAGGGCTCAGAAATCAATTTCAGCGTTGACAGTGGTAAGGCAACGGTCAAAGCCGGTCGCAGCCGATTCACGCTGTCCACGCTTCCGGCGGCTGACTTTCCGACGGTTGAAAGCAGTGAGGGCGAGGTGTCGGTGTCGTTGCCCCAGTCCGTGCTGAAGCGGTTGATTGATCGGACGGGTTTTGCCATGGCGCAGCAGGACGTGCGCTATTACCTGAATGGAATGTTGCTTGAAATCCTGGGCGGACGCCTGCGTATGGTGGCAACGGACGGACATCGGCTGGCGCTTTGTACGGCGCAGGAGCCCGTTGAGGCCGGTGATGCCTCGGTCATTATTCCCCGCAAAGGCGTGCTGGAGTTGGCGCGGTTGCTCGAGGGCGATGGCCCGGTCACGCTGGTGATTGGCAGTAACCATGTGCGAGCCGCCAACCTGCAATTTACCTTTACCTCCAAGTTGGTAGACGGCAAGTTCCCGGAATACGAGCGGGTGTTACCGAAGTCGCCGGACAAATCTGTTGTGGGTGATCGACAAACCCTGCGGCAGGCGTTCACCCGAACTGCAATCCTGTCCAACGAAAAATACCGCGGCGTTCGACTCAAGATTGCCGACGATACCCTGGAAATAACGGCTAACAACCCGGAGCAGGAACAGGCGGAAGAGGTTGTTTCGGTTGAGTTTCAGGGAGATCCCCTCGAAGTTGGCTTCAATGTCAGCTACTTACTCGATGTTCTATCGGTGCTCGGCGACGAAAAGGTGCGTTTGTCCCTTGCCGACGCGGCCAGCAGCGCCTTGCTCGAAGAAGCCGACGGGGGCGATTCGCTCTACGTGGTCATGCCGATGCGGCTCTGAGCCAGCCACCGTCGCGTGAAACCGACAGCGGTCGGTTAGCTCAGTCAATCATGGACACACCAGGCAGTGATTAAACAGCTCGCTATTGAGGGTGTGCGTAACCTCGATGCGTCGGTGTCTTTGGGTTCTTCCGCCAACTTACTGTACGGCCGCAACGGTTCGGGTAAGACCAGCGTTCTTGAGGCGATTCATCTTTTGGCGGTGGGTCGATCCTTCCGAGCCAATTCCGCTAAGCCAGTTATTGGCTTTGATCGGGACCACTGCCTGGTAACCGCGACAGTGACAGAGGGCAATCGCAATCAGCAGCTGGGAATTCAGAGAAGCAAAGATGGATCGGTGATTGCGCGGATTAACGGCGAAGCGGTTACCTCGCTTGCGATGCTGGCCGAAGTGTTGCCGGTGGTGGTCATGGATAGCGGCATTGTGTCATTGATTGACGGGCAGCCCGAGGGGCGCCGTCGGTTTATCGACGCCAGCGTGTTCCACGTGGAACAGTCATTCTTGCCGGCCTGGCGTCGCTTCCAACGGGCGTTGCGGCAGCGTAATGCGGGGTTGCGTCGTGGTACACTGGAGGGCGATGAAGCATGGCGGAGGGAGGTGGCCAGCGCGGGCCAAAAGCTCACCGAAATGCGCAGTGTGGCGCTCGATGCCTTGCAGGCCCGGTTTGTTGCCAGCGCAGAAGCCTTGTCTGATGATATTGCGGGTATGGCGCTGGTTTTTCGTGCCGGCTGGGACAAGACGGTGGGTCTCCTTGAGGCGTTAGAACGAAGTCTCGAGTCGGATCGGTTACAGGGGTTCACACATGTGGGGCCCCACCGCGCTGACATCAAGCTGTTGATTGACGGCCGGCCCGCGGCAGAAGTGATGTCTCGCGGGCAGCTTAAATTGGCGGCCACGGCGCTGAAGCTGGCGCAGGGCGGGTTAATCGCGCAGCAATCCCGATCGACGCCGGTATATTTGGTGGACGATTTGCTGGCAGAGCTCGATAGCGGCCACTCCCGGGCGGTCTGTGATCAATTGGTGGCCGCAGGTGGGCAGGTAGTCTTCACCGCGGTCGATCGCGATGAGGTGCCCGCTTTCTGGTCGGGTAGTGAATTAACCCTGTTCCACGTGGAACAGGGCAGTGTGGTAAGCGTTTAGAAAGTGCGTCAAAGGTGGCGCCGACGCGACAAAGCGGAGTAGCAATGAGCGAAACAACCGGTGATTCCATGAATGAGTATGATTCGTCGAGCATTAAGGTTTTAAAGGGTCTCGACGCCGTTCGAAAACGACCGGGCATGTATATCGGCGATACCGACGACGGCACGGGCTTGCATCACATGGTGTTTGAGCTCGTTGATAACTCCATCGACGAGGCCCTGGCCGGCCACTGTTCACAGATCGACGTCATCATTCACCCGGACGAGTCGGTGACGGTGGCCGATGATGGGCGTGGAATCCCCACGGAAACCCATGAAGAGGGGGTTTCGGCGGCTGAAGTCATCATGACCGTGCTACACGCCGGCGGAAAGTTTGATGACAACACCTACAAGGTGTCCGGCGGTTTGCACGGGGTGGGTGTTTCGGTGGTCAATGCGCTGTCTGAGCACCTTCAACTGACGATTCGTCGGCAAAACAAGCTCTACGAGCAGATTTACCGTCACGGGGTGCCCGATTCACCGCTGGCGGTGGTAGGCGAAACCACGGAGACGGGCACGGCGGTTCGGTTTAAACCGTCGCCGGAAACCTTTACCAATATTGAATTTCACTTTGATGTCCTGGGCAAACGCTTGCGAGAGCTTGCCTTTCTTAACAGTGGCGTGAAGATTGTTTTAAAAGACGAGCGTTCCGGTAAGTCCGAGACCTACGCTTACGATGGCGGTTTACACGCCTTCGTACAGTTCCTGAACAGCAATAAAACGCCGATTAACGGGGTTTTCCACTTTATGACCGAGGTCGATGGTGGTGTGGGCGTCGAAGTGGCGCTGCAATGGAACGACAGCTTCCAGGAGAATATCTTTTGCTACACCAACAATATTCCCCAGCGTGATGGGGGAACCCACCTGGCGGGCTTCCGATCCGCGCTGACGCGAACCCTGAATAACTATATAGAGCGCGAGGGCCTGGCGAAGAAGGCCAAAGTCAACACGACGGGTGATGATGCCCGCGAGGGCCTGACGGCGATTATCTCGGTGAAGGTGCCCGATCCCAAGTTCTCTTCGCAAACCAAGGACAAACTGGTCTCCAGCGAAGTGAAGACGGCCGTGGAACAGACTATGGGCGCCGCCTTCGCCGATTTCCTGCTTGAAAATCCGGCGGAAGCCAAGCTGGTCGTCGGCAAGATGCTGGACGCCGCGCGAGCGCGGGAAGCGGCACGGAAAGCCCGGGATATGACCCGGCGCAAAGGTGCGCTTGATATTGCAGGGCTCCCGGGCAAGCTGGCGGACTGCCAGGAGCGGGATCCCGCTCTGTGCGAGCTCTACCTGGTGGAGGGTGATTCCGCGGGAGGGTCCGCGAAACAGGGGCGAAACCGAAAGTTTCAGGCCATCCTGCCGCTCAAGGGCAAAATCCTCAACGTGGAGAAGGCGCGCTTTGATAAGATGCTGTCTTCCCAGGAGGTCGGTACCATGGTGACGGCCCTCGGTTGCGGTATTGGCAAGAGCGAATTTGACCCGGATAAGCTGCGCTATCACAGCATTATCATCATGACCGATGCGGATGTGGACGGGTCGCATATTCGCACGCTGCTCCTGACCTTTTTCTTCCGCCAGATGCGCGAACTTATCGAGCGAGGCCACGTCTTTATTGCACAGCCACCGCTGTATAAAATCAGTCGCGGTAAAAGTAGCCAGTACCTGAAGGATGAGCCGGCTCTGGAACGCTACCTGACCGAGGGGGCGCTCGATGGTGCAGGGCTTCACGTCAACGCCGATGCCCCCGCCATCACGGGTGGCGCACTGGCCGAACTGGTTGCACAGTATCAGTCGGTGGCGGCGACCATCGACCGACTGTCGCGGGTTTACCCTCCCGAGCTGCTCTGGCAAATACCCTATATGACCGCGGGTCTCGAGGTGTCCGATCTTACCGATACCGCTCGAGTCGAGGCGTTTGCCAAAGAACTAAGTGAGCGCTTACACACCGATAGGGCCAGCCGCAATCAGTATACTTACAGCGTTAGGGTGGATTCGGAGCGGGGTATCGAATACCCGGTTATCCGCCAGCTATCCCACAGCAACGTCACAGAAATCCCGCTGACACACGGCTTTTTCGTGTCCAAGGAGTACGCGTCGCTGGTCGCTTTGGGGCAGACCCTGGATGGCTTGATTGAGCCCGGTGGGTATTTCAAGCGAGGCGAAAAAGTCCTCGAGACGACCGACTTTACCGAAGGCCTGACGTGGCTTCTTAGCGAGGCGCGGAAGGGCTATTCGATCCAGCGTTATAAAGGCCTCGGTGAGATGAACCCCGATCAGTTGTGGGAGACGACGATGGATCCCGAACATCGGCGCATGCTGCGGGTGAAAATCGAGGACGCCATCCTCGCCGACCAGATGTTTACAACGCTGATGGGGGACGATGTCGAACCCCGCCGCGAATTTATTGAAGCCAATGCGCTGGCGGTCGAGAACTTGGATGTGTAATACCGGGGCTTGAATCCGTTGCTGCGTTACGCTGCCCGAGTTCTCCTCTTGGTCGCGTTGCATTACAGGACTGGCCCGGGATTGAGCTGACTCCGGTTGCCTGCTGACGTGCTGGTCAAAACCAGCGTAGCAAGCGGCACCTAGTTCATTGCTCAGTAAGGCAGCCGCTGACGACCACCCCCTAAGGTTTGAACTCGGCGAGGCAGCCGGTAGTCCTTTGAGCTGCTCGCGTAGCTCCAGCAAGGTCAGCACCCTGTCAAAGTCACTCGTCGACGCTCAAAGGACTCCCGCCCACCTCACCTTGCGGCGGTGCCATCTTCAGGATTATTTCGACCGCACCAGGTGCGACGTCACACGCTAGGTCTCTGCGGGGAGAGTGACGAACCCTGAAGTTCGCGATGAAACTCGCTTTGTTCACCGGTTTTTTCCTCGAATAAGGTGCGAAATTCGATTCGAAGTGGGAAGGCTTTTCGGGTTGCACTTTTGATCGTGGGCCGCGGACCGCACTTGAACACGTGCTTCTTCGCGCCTCTTTGTGACAAGCCGCGCTATCCCTGTAATTATTGTGGTAGCCTTTTATCGATTCGTTGTTGATTTCAGGCTAGAGTACGCTCAGCACTGGATATTGACATCATTAACGAGTGAGATGGGCAAGCATCGCCAGTAAGAGCCGGTGACCCATCCTCTTAGGGGACGCTAATGACCAACCGCTTTCGCTCACTATTCGCTCCCAGAGCGTTTGTTTCCCGCTCAATGGCGGTACTCGCTATCCTGACCCTGGCCGCCTGCGGTGGCGGTGGCGGCGGTGGCAGCAGTTTCCTGCCCGCTGATGGTCAGTCTGACCTTGCGATTACGGCGATCCTGCTTCCTGACGTAGTCCAACTACCCTATGCCGAGGTACTTGAAGCGACGGGCGGCACAGCGCCTTATTCCTGGTCACTGGTCAACGACGATGGCACGGGCGTTACGCTCGATGACTCCGGTGTGTTGCGCGCAGCAGCACCCATAGAGGAAGGCACTTACGGTATTACGGTTTCCGTCAGAGACAACGACGGCAACGAAGCCGAGCGATCGTTCACCATCGAGTTTCTGGTTCCGATACTCGCTATCACCAGCACGGCGCTCCCTCCCGCTGAGCGCGACATCCCGTATTCTGCGATTGTTGAAGTCACGGGTGGGGCTGAGCCCTATGCGTGGGAGCTCATTGAAGATGGTGATACCGGGCTGTCCTTGGATGCCACCGGCATTCTTAGTGGCACGATTGGAACCCCGGGGACTTACGGTTTAACGATTAAAGTTACCGACGATACGGGCGTCACGTCGCAACGGTCATTACTGCTCACAGTGACTGGTGAGGCGATTCCCCCGCTCGGTATTGACACTGTCGCACTACCCAGCGCGCGGGAGAATGCCACCTATGCGGCGGTTGTATCCGCGTCGGGTGGTGACAACGACAGTTACTCCTGGCAACTCGTTTCTGCCGGTGGTTCCGGTCTTACCCTGAGCAGCAACGGTGTGTTGTCTGGCCAGGGGCCAGATGAAGGTAGCTACGGCCTGACCGTGAGAGTTTCGGATGGGACTGATACCGCTACCAAGTCGTTGACGCTTACCGTTGCCGGCCCGCAAACTCCGCTGGCTATAGAGACCACGACGTTGCCAAGTGGTGTTGTAGGGGTTCCGTACGCGGCAGCATTTAACGCGGTGGGCGGAAGTGGGTCTTATACCTGGAGTCTAGTGAGTGGTGGCGGATCGGGTCTGGGACTCACCTCGAGTGGTGTTCTCTCGGGCGTGCCCGCTTCAAACGGCGCTTACGGTGTTACCGTCTCGGTCAGCGACGGCGATTCGACAGTAGTCACGTCGTTGGTGGTAACTTTTGCCCTTCAGGCGACAGATGGTGGCGGTGGGGGCGACGCAGGCTCGACATTCCTGTCAATTGCCACTGAAACGCTTCCCAACATCACCACTTCAATTTATGCCGCTATTCTAGACGCAGAGGGAGGAACACCGCCTTATACCTGGGCGCTTGTTCCTGGACCGGACACCCCCGCTGGTTTTGCCGTGTCCACTGATGGGGCCGTTACTCTAGCCACCGATCCGCCCCCAGGGATTTACCCGGTGTCAGTTCAAGTGACTGACTCAGCGGGAACGGTGGTTACGAAATCTTACGCGGTGACTCGTGATGGGGGTGCAGTTCCTGCTGTCGAATTCACGACAGATGCAGCCTTGCCTTCCGCCACGACGGGAACTTTGTACGCGACGGTGATAAGAGCATCAGGTGATGCAGGCGCATCGCCACCTTACGCCTTCCGTATTGTTGGCGTGTCTCCTGTTCCCCCAGGGACTCTAGCTATAGGCGCGGACTCGGGGGTTTTGGAATGGGATACACCTTCAGGCGGGCCTTACGACATAACTATTGAGGTGGTTGCCGAAAATTCTGCTGCTGTCCGGGTCTTCACCCTAACGGTGGCCGCCCCGTAAGGCCTAAACCGCAGTCACCGCTTTATTTGTCACCAAGCCGACACATGTGTCGGCTTGGTGACAGTTCGTCGCTTTTAATCTTGGGTGCGGTTTACTACGCCACACCACATGAAGGCTTTGACGGCTGGCCAAAGCCGTAAATTTGCTAACGCCGTTTTCCATTGCGACGAATAGCCCCGCACAGTCCATGCTGGCGTTAAGTTCTTATGACCGTGCCCCTTGCCATGCCAGCCACTTACCCGAGCGCCCATTCAACTCGTTTTCATGGATTAGGAGGTTGAAAATATCAGCTTCCATTGATGGATCGAGTTAGGGCTCTTCAGGTGGCTTGGGCGGTGCGTCAAACGTCGCCCCCAACCGAGGCGCATCATTCTCGGTACCAATCGGCTGCAGCGATTCGGGAAAGGTCTTGTTGGCCTTCGCCGACAGCGACTGAAACCGGTCGACTTTGCCGTGCAGGCCCTGGCGGCCGATCAGCGCGGTCACCGTCTTGTTGTAGTGATTGCTCGCCGCCTGCAGTGATCCGCCAAGGCCCTCGAGCCGCTCAGCCACCGTACACACCGCATTAAAAATCTCACCGGCGCGATCGCTGATTTCCTGCGCTTCCGCATTGCTGCGCTCGATCATCCATAGGTTCGCGACGGTGCGAAGAATCGGCATCAGCGTGGTGTGGGAGACCATAATCACGTTCTTCTGATACCCGTAGTTGAACAGATCCCGGTTTTGCCGCATCGCCTCGATGTACGCGGGCTCCACCGAGACGAACATCAGTACAAAATCAGGGCTCGCCATACCCGGCAAGTTGGCGTAGTCCTTCGACGACAGGCCATCGATATGGTTGCGCATTGAGCGGCCGTGGGCTGCGAGTGCGGCCTCCCGCTCCACATCGGTTTCGGCGGAGATGGCGCGCTCGTAATCAACCAGCGAGACCTTGGCGTCGATGACGAGGTTTTTGTCCTTGGGCAGCCGCACCACGAAGTCGGGAATAAGCTTGCGGCCCTCGACATCCTTAAACGCCGCCTGGGTTTCGAAGTGCTCGCCGGGGTTGAGCCCCGCGAGCTGCAGGGTTTTTTCGAGCTGGGTTTCGCCCCAGTTGCCGGCGATCTTGTTGTCACCCTTGAGCGCCCGGGTAAGGCTATTGGCTTCTGCCGACATCGACAGGCTCACACCCTCCAGCGCTTTCAGCTGCTCAGACAGCGAGGTATTACTCTTGAGGAACTCGCCGCGCAGCTCGTTGACATTTTGCTGGAAATTCTGGATTTGTTTTTCCAGGGGGTTGAGCAGGGCGCCGATGCTTTCTCGATTCCCGGCTTTTAGCTCCTGTTCCTTGTTCTTGAGGATGGTCTGGCTTAACACCTCAAACTCCTGCTTGAGCAGGGCCCGGCTGGCCTCAAACTGCGCGAGCTGTTCCTGATGGTTGCGATCGCGCTCTTCCTGTCTTGCCTGTGCGGCGCGCAGTTCGGCCATGGCATCGGCCGCCTCCTTCGTTTTGGTGGAAAGAGCCGCCCCCAGCTCGCTAATTTCCTTGCGCGCCCGCTGCTCCGCATCCACGGCAATGGCGCGTTCCTGCTGCAATCTTGCCGCGTCCTGCGTGTGGCGGGTAAGCGTTCCACGCAGTAGCAGATAGGTGGCCACACTACCGGCGGTCAGCCCGACCAGCAGCGCGCCAATAATGGGGAGGGTTTCCGTCAAAACCAATCAGCTGGCGAGTTCGGCGATATCCGCCACTTGTAAAAACAGCGACCGTAGTTGCGCCAAGAGCGCAAGGCGATTGCGCTTCAACGCCGGGTCATCGGCGTTCACCATGACGGCGTCGAAAAATTGGTCAACGGGTTCACGCAAGGTGGCCATGACCTTAAGGGCCCCGGCATAGTCTGCAGATTCCAGCAATGGCTTAACCGCGGCCTCCGCCTGTTCCAGCGCGTGGTAAAGCTTTTTTTCCTCCTCCTGTGACAACAGCCCGGGGTCGGTGGTGGTCGCTTCTCCGGAGTCGGCCTTGGCCAATAAATTGGCAACGCGCTTGTTGGCGGCCGCCAGCGCCACGGCATCCGGGCTACCGGCGATGGCATCGAGTGCCCGCACTCGCGCATCGATGGTCAAGGGTGCATCGACGCCAACCGCGGTAACCGCGCGCAGTGCTTCGATCGATATTCCCTGGTCGCCGTAATAGGCCCTCAGGCGCTCAAGCACATAGTGAGTGGTTACTTCTGCACTGTCGGAAGCAATCACCCCGTCCGCAAACTGGCTTGCCGCCAGATCGAACAGCTGCCGAAGCGATAGCGGACTCTGCAGGTCGATAATGATTCGAATCACCGATAATGCCGCGCGGCGCAGCGCAAAAGGATCCCGCGAGCCGGTGGGGTGCTGCCCGATACCAAAAATACCCACCAGAGTATCGGCGCGATCGGCCAGGGCGACTGCGGCCGCTTCCCGGGTTTGCGGTAGCTTATCGCCGGCGAACCGCGGCCAGTAGTGTTCTTCAATCGCTTGCGCGACTTCGTCTGTTTCGCCGTCATGGCGTGCATAGTGGGACCCGGCAATGCCCTGGAGTTCAGGGAATTCCAGCACCATTTCAGAGACGAGATCGCACTTGCACAGCTGTGCTGCCCGCGCCGCCTGCTGTGGGTCGGCTCCCAGAGTGTTGGCGAGGGCTTCGGTCACGGCGGCAAGCCGTGTGGTTTTGTCAGCGAGTGTGCCCAGTTTCTGCTGGAACACCACACTCTGAAGGCGATCGGTTCAATGTACGAGAGGCGTTTTCTTGTCTCTATCGAATAAAAAGGCCGCGTCACTCAGCCGCGGGCGAATCACCTTCTCATTGCCGGCGATCACTTTGGCCGGATCCTTCGACTCGATATTGGCCACGGTAATAAAGCGGGGGAGCAGTGCTCCGGAATCGTCCACCAGGTGAAAGTATTTCTGGTGAGTCTTCATGGAGGAAATCAAGGCTTCCTGGGGTACCTGGAGAAAGGCTTCATCAAAGGTGCCGGCCAGAGCAATGGGCCACTCTACAAGCCCTGTGACTTCATCGAGCAGGTCCTCGGCGATAACCGGTGTCCCCACTTCAGCGACGGTTTCCACCTGATTGGCCACCACGTTTCGGCGCGTATCGAAGTCAGCAATCACTTTCGCCTGAAACAGCAATTTCTCGTAGTCTTTGGCGTGATTGATAGCGACATTATTCGGGTGATGGAAGCGGTGACCCCGGCTGGTGCGGTCGGCTTCGAGTTCAAACAGCGACAGGGGCAGAACCGTATCGTCGAGCAATAGCACCAGCCATTGGACGGGTCGCAAAAACTCGCAGCGTTTGCGTCCCCAGCGCATATACTTCGCCACCGGGATGGCAGCAACGGCTTCCGCCACCAGGTTCGGCACCACTTCACGCGCCAGCACACCGGCTTCCGTCACTTTCAGGCCAAGGCGTTCGCCCTTGGGGGTCGCCACAGCTTCGAGCAGATCGAGGGGAACACCTTGCTTGCGCGCAAAACCCTCTGCAGCGGGGGTCCAGTTCCCGTCGGCGTCCCGGCTCGCCGCGATGGGAGGGCCCAGTACTTCACGCTCAACATCGGGCGCCTCGAGCAAAAGGCCGTCGATCTGCACGGCCAGACGACGCGGGGTGGCAAAAAACCGGCTGTCTTCAAAATCGAGACCGCAACTATTAAGCGCAGCGATTAAATGGTTATGAAGCGACTCGCTCATTGCCCCCTGGGCAGTTGCGGGTAATTCTTCGGTACCGAGCTCGAACAGTAGTGTGCCCCGGGTCATGCGATGTTCTCCAACGCCTGCGCCCGGAGATCAGCATCGGCCTGGGGAAAACCCAACGCCGCGCGGGCATCGAAATAGGCGCGAGCCACCGCTTTGGCCAGTGTTCTTACGCGCAGTATGTAGCGCTGGCGTTCGGTGACGCCGATCGCGTGTCGGGCATCGAGGAGGTTGAAGGCATGGGATGCTTTGATGACCTGCTCGTAGGCAGGGAGCGGAAGCCCGGCTTCCACCAGACGCAGGGTTTCGGTCTCGCAGAAGTCAAACGTTGCGAGCAGTTGATCGACATCGGCGTACTGAAAATTGTACGTCGATTGCTCGACTTCGTTCTGGTGGAAGACATCGCCGTAGGTCACCACGCCTTGTGGCGTCTCCGCCCAAACCAGATCATAGACCGAGTCAACGCCCTGCAGGTACATCGCTATACGCTCGATACCGTAGGTAATTTCTCCCGTCACCGGAAAGCACTCGATACCGCCCGCCTGTTGGAAGTAGGTGAATTGAGTCACCTCCATGCCGTTCAACCAGACTTCCCAGCCAAGGCCCCAGGCCCCGAGGGTGGGGGATTCCCAGTTATCCTCGACAAAGCGGATATCGTGCTCGAGCGGATCGATACCCAATTCACGAAGGCTATCGAGATAAAGCCCCTGGAAGTCATCCGGCGATGGCTTCATAACCACCTGAAACTGATAATAATGTTGCAGACGATTGGGGTTTTCTCCGTAACGGCCGTCGGTGGGGCGTCGGCTCGGTTGCACGTAGGCGGCATTCCAGTTTTCGGGACCCACTGCGCGCAGAAAGGTCGCGGGATGGAACGTACCGGCCCCGACTTCGAGGTCCAGGGGCTGCAATAAGACGCAGCCATGGCTGCCCCAGAAATCCTGCAGCCGCAGAATCAATGCTTGAAAGGTCTTGGGAGTCACGAAATTGATCCGGAAGAGTGGTTTAACGGCTTAGTATACCGGTGATAAGCGCGGCATAATACGGCCTCATTTGCAGGCTGGACTCGTTTTGAGCGTGACATCGCAATCGGAATCGGAATCGGAATCGGAATCTCCGTCAGCTCCCCTACGGGATCGTGCGGCGCTGCTGCTCACCAAGTGGGCACTGCATCTATTGGCCCGCCTGCCGCTGGAGACGGCGCGGGGGCTCGGGCGACGCCTGGGGCAGTTCAATCACTGGCTGGACGGTCGTCCACGTCGAGTCGCTGAGCGTAACATCCGGCTCGCCTATCCCGAACTCGATGCGTCGGCGCGGGCGGCGCTGGTCAAGAGTGCCATGATGGAAACCGGTGCGCTCGTCAGTGAGATGGGTCACGTTTGGGTTCGCCCCTGGGCGTTTACCGAGTCATTGATTCGCTCAGTAGAGGGCCTCGAGTATTTGCAGGAGGCTCAAGAGCAGAAGCGGGGCGTGATTATTCTCGGGCCCCATCTGGGGAACTGGGAGGTACTCGGTTTGCATCTCGCGACGGTGGGGGAAACCGTTGCTCTCTATGAGCCACCCCAAATTGCTGCACTGGGTACCCTGATCCGCGAGGCACGCGAGCGCAGTGGCAGTCAGTTGGTACCGACCACGCCCCGGGGTATCGCGGCGATTACACGGAGCGTTAAGCGGGGCGCAATTTCGGGTATTCTCCCGGACCAGGTGCCGACCGACCCCAGCGGTGGTTTGAACGTGCCTTTTATGGGCGTTACCTGTGCGACCACTTCGCTGGGGTGTAGCCTCATACGGCGATCCGGCGCGGTAGCGCTGATGGGTGTCGCGTTGCGGGTTCCGGGGGGCTTTAAAATCCGCTACGTTAAGCCGGACCCGTCAATTTACAGTGAGGACCTCGCCGTCTCCCTGACAACCATGAATCGCGAAGTGGAAAAACTGCTTCGGGGCTGGGATGCCCAGTACCAGTGGCAATACAAGCGGTTCAGAACTCGCCCCCATGAGGGTACCGACCATTACTTGCACCTGATGCGACGCTGAGTCGCTGGAGCAGCAGAGGATATGCAGCAGTACGCAGGCAAAATCATTGCCGGTTTGATTGGCTTTCTGACCCTGGGGCCGGTGGGTCTTTTGTTCGGCCTGGCCATTGGCCACGCCTTTGATCGAGGGCTTTGGCAGGCGTTGCAGGCGGCCAGCCCTGAAGCGCTGGCTCATTTACAACGGCAGTTTTTTGAAACCACCTTTACGTTACTTGGGTATGTTGCCAAGGCTGATGGTCGGGTATCTGAAGCCGAGATCGCCCAGGCGGAGAATCTTTTTCGCCAGGTCAGGTTGAGCCCCTCCCAGCGCCAGGCGGCCATTCAGCGCTTCAAAATCGGCGCCGCGAGCGGTTTTGACCCCCAGCCCACCGTTCGTGCCTTCGCTACGAAAGTGGGTCAGCGACGGCAGCTTCAACAGACGCTGTTCGCGTTCTTGGCCAGCATGGCCCTCGCCGACGGCGAATTACAGGCTGCCGAGCGCGAGGCCCTGCACCACATCGCCGAACTGCTCGGCATGCCCGCTGCCGAGGTTGATCGATTGGTCGAGATGCTGTCGGCGCAGTCGCGGTTTCACAGTGGTCCCAGCGGGCACCGAGCTCGCTCGAAGGATAGCGTTGCGGATGCGTATCGGGCTCTGGGCGTACCGTCTGAGGCGACCGATAGCGAAGTGAAGAAAGCCTACCGTAAGCTGATGAGTGAAAATCATCCGGACAAGTTAATCGCCAAAGGCGTGCCCGACGACTTGATTAGACTGGCGACCGAGCGATCCCAGGAAATCTCAACCGCGTACGAGGTGATCCGCAATGCCCGCGGGCTCGGATGAGACGATCAGGGTCGCCAGAAGGCGGGAGTGAACAGTACCAGCAGCGTAAATACTTCCAGTCGACCCAGCAGCATGGCAACACATAGTAAGCACTTGCCAATCTCAGATACGGCACTGTAATTGGGCGCTACCAGCCCCAGGCCCGGGCCCAGGTTGTTCATCGATGCGGCGACTGCAGAAAATGCCGAGGTGAAATCGAGGCCGGTGGCGAGCATTAGCAACATAAAGGTAACGAAGCAGAACATGTAGACCGCGAAGAAGCTCCATACGGCGCTTACCGTGCTCGGTTGCACGCGCCGCGCATCCAGCTTAAGTGGAATGACGGCGTTGGGGTGAAGCAACTGCCTGAGCTCGCGCATACCCTGACGAAAGATGAGCAGCAGGCGCATGGCTTTCATACCGCCACCGGTTGACCCCGCGCAGCCCCCCATGAAAGACAGCATCAACAAAAATACCGGGAGGAATATGGGCCACACCGAAAAGTCCCGGGTTGCAAATCCGGTTGTGGTGGCGATCGAGACGGTTTGAAATAGCCCATGGACGAGTCCCTCCTTCACGTCGAGGGTATCGGTCACGATCAATGTACTGCAGGTGACGACAATGGCGATAACCACCACGGCACTAAAAAACTTGGTTTCCGAATCATGGTTATAAACATTCAGTGATCGGCGCTGAAAGGCAATGAAGTGCAGGCCAAAGTTGATCGCTGATATCACCATGAAAAAGGTGCAGATCAGCAGGATTTTATCGTTATCAAAAAAGCCCATACTGGCGTCATGGGTCGAGAAGCCGCCGATGGCCACGGTGGAAAATGCATGGCAGATGGCGTCAAAACCCGACATACCTGCCGCATAGTAGGCGGCGGCACACAGTGAAGTGAGACCGACGTAAATACTGAATAGCGCTTTTGCCGTTCCCGTCACTCGGGGAGTGAGTTTCCGCTCCTTGGCATGTCCCGAACTTTCTGCGCGAAAAAGCTGCATGCCCCCGATGCCCAGCATGGGCAGAATCGCGACGGCGAGCACAATAATACCGATGCCCCCCAACCACTGGAGTAACTGGCGATAGAGCAGTATTGAGCGTGGCAAGTCGTCGAGGCCTACGATGACCGTTGCCCCGGTCGTCGTTAATCCGGAGATGGATTCAAAGATCGCGTCGATTGCCGACATGTGGATAGCGTCACTCAATATAAACGGCAAGGAGCCAAAGACGCCCAGAACAATCCAAAACAGCGCGGTGACCAGAAAGCCGTCACGAATCCGAAGGTCAGAACGACTGCGCCGCGTCGGTAACCAAAGCGCGGCACCCGCGAAAATATTGATGGCAAACGCAGCTGCAAAAGCGTTGGCTGAGCCGTCCCGCTCAACCAGGCCCAAGACCAGCGAGGGCAGCATGGCGGTGCTGAACATCACCAACAGCACGCCCATGATTCGCAGGGAGACGCTGATATGCATTAGAGGAAGCCGAAGCCCACGGCAAAGAGCTTCTCCACCGCGGAAATCTGGCTGCGATCAGTCAGGAATAGAATCACATGATCATCGGGTTCGACCACCACATCGCTGTGGGCGATCACCACTTCTTCGCCGCGTAAAATGGCACCTACGCCGACACCGTTGGGCAATTTCAGTTCGTCGAGACGTCTGCCGATCACCTTCGATGACCGCGCGTCACCGTGGGCTGTAAGCTCAATAGCCTCGGCGGCACCGCGCCGTAACGAGTGCACGTTGCCAATATCTCCGCGGCGGACATGGGTGAGTAGGCTGCCGATGGTAATCTGTTGCGGCGATATGGCGATGTCGATTTCTTTACCGACCAGGTCAGCGTAGGCCGAATTGGTGATCAGCGTGATCACCTTTTTCGCGCCGAGTCGCTTGGCGAGCATCGACATCATGATGTTGGATTCATCGTTGTTGGTCAGTGCGCAGAACACGTCGGTATTTTCGATGTTTTCCTGCACCAGAAGCTGGGGCTCGTTGGCACTGCCGTTGAGCACAATGGTCTCTTCGAGAATCTCTGACAGTGCACGGCAGCGGTCGTAGGACACTTCAAGCACCTTAACCTGGTAGTCGCGCTCCAGTCTCGATGCCAGCGTCGCGCCGATGTTGCCACCGCCGGCGATCATTACGCGCTTGTAGGGCTCATCAATGGTTCGGAGTTCTGCCGTGACCGCGCGGATATTCTCCCGAGCGGCGATGAAAAACACTTCGTCGCCGGGTTCAACAATAGTATTGCCCTCGGGGGTGATGGGCTTGGAGTCTCTGAAAATGGCGGCAACGCGGGTATCGATGTGGGGCATGTGCTTGCGCAATTCGGAAAGCTCCATGCCGACAATGGGCCCACCTCTAATAGCTCGCGCCGCGACCAGGCGGATTCTGCCCTCGGCAAAATCGACGACTTGCAGCGAGCCCGGGTTGGCGATGAGTTGTTCGATGTTGTTGGTGACCAGCTGCTCGGGACCGATAATCACATCGACCGGTATGGCGTCAGGCCGGAACAGGCGATCCCCTTTTTGCAAGTAATCACCCGATCGGATTCGGGAGATCTTGAGTGGGGTTCGGTACAGCGTAAACGCGACCTGGCAGGCCATCATGTTGATTTCGTCGCTGTTGGTGACGGCCACCAGAAGATCGGCGTCCTCCGCTCCCGCGTTGAGTAGCGTGGTCGGGTGGGCGGCATCCCCCTGTACGGTGCGGATATCCAGCCGCTCCTGCAGCGCGCGCAAGGTGCTCGGCTGATTGTCCACAACCGTGATGTCGTTTTGTTCATCGGCCAGATGTTCGGCGAGGGTGCCACCGACCTGCCCCGCTCCAAGGATGATGATTTTCACTGGACTAGAGATCTCCTGAGAGCGACAGCCGACACCATAAACAAAGCCGGCCTGCTTGGTAAGTGAAAAACGACCGAAAGCTTGCGGATACCTTTGCTCTACAAGGCGCGCCGTATCAGGCTGAAATAGAGGCCATCACCACCCTCAGCCGCTGGCAGCACCTGCTGTCCGTATTCGGTGGCGATACCCACCTCGGTGTCGAACGGCTCCACCGCGGCGTCCTCGTGGTGTTCGAGGAAGGCCTCGACCTGCGCATCGTTTTCCGCGCGCAGGATTGAGCAGGTCACGTAAAGCAGTCGACCCCCGGGTTTGAGCAGTGGCCACAAGCCGTGGGTTATATCGGTTTGTTGCTGTGCAAAATGGCGGATATCGGTTTTTCCACGGTGTATCTTGATATCGGGATTACGCCGCAGGACGCCCGTTGCCGAGCAGGGCACATCGGCCACAATAGCGTCGAATCGACCCACCCCGAGTTCATCGCCCGGATGGGCTGCGTCCATTGCAATACAGTCAAAGCCGAGACCCAGCCGATCGCGGTTGGCGATGACTTTTTCGAGCCGTTTGGCATCAATATCAGCGGCGATGAGCGTTTTGAGTTCAGGTTGGCGTTCGGCGATGTGACAGCTTTTTCCACCCGGCGCGGCACAGGCGTCGAGCACGGTTTCACCCGGTTTTGCATCGAGAAGAATGGCGGCCAGCTGTGCGGAGACGTCCTGTACCGATATCTGGCCCGCGGTGAAGCCCGGTACCGACTCGACATCGATGGGCCGCGCCAGAGTGACAGCGGTATTGCTAAGGCCATCGGCGCTGAATGCTATGCCTTCGGCGTGCAGACGCTGTTTGTATTCTTCCGGACTGCACAGGCGAGTATTGATGCGCAGGGACATGGGAGGACGACTGGAGCTTGCCGCCGCAATCTTGGTGAGGTGATGGGGCCATTCTTTGGCCAGCTGCTGATACATCCACTCGGGAAGGGCGGCTTTTTCGGCGGGGGAGAGGTTGTCGATCAGCTCGGCGGTTTGACGCTGGTAGGTCCGAAGTACGCCGTTCACCAGTCCCGTGGCCCAGTTTTTTCGTAGCTCACGACAAACTGCCACGGTCTCTGATACCGCGGCATGATGGGCGATTCGAGTACCCCGCAGCTGCTGAAGGCCAAGAAGAACCAGCGCGTGAACATCGGCATCTTTCTTGCGCAGGGGCTTGCGCAGCAACTGCCTTGAGATCCCTTCGAGTAACGGCCATTCGCGCAGTGTGCTGTAGACCAGCTCCATGACCAGTGGCCGTTGTCCGCTGTCTACGGATGCCAGATGTGAGGGCAGTACGGCGGCCAGCGATCGGCCGTTGAGCACATCGGAAATAGAGTGAACGGCGGCACCCCGCGGGGATACCTTGCTCAACGATTATCACCAAAGACGACGCCGGCATGGAAAATATCCGACCGGGCGTTCAGCAAGTCGGTGACTGCTAACGGCTTGCCTCCAGGCAACTGCGCCTGCTCCACCCGCAGCAGACCGTCGCCGCAGGCGATATCGAAGGTTTTATTGTCAATTGCCACTATGGTCCCCGGCGTTGCCGTAGGGGTCGCCGACAGCGCGGTGGCCCGCCAGAACTTGACCCGATGGCCGAGCAGTTCCGAGTAGCAACCGGGCGCGGGCAGAAACGCATGGATGCGACGTGCGATCGTGCGGGCCGGTTGCTGCCAGCTTATGTGCCCCTCGGCTTTGCTGATCTTGGACGCATAGGTAGCGAGGTCGTCATTTTGCACCGTTGCACTGCTCAAATGGGCTGGAAGATCATCGAGCACCCCGGTCAGTAGTTTGGGGCCCATCGCGGCGAGCCGGCTGTAGAGCTCGATCGTGGTGTCGTCCTCAGATATCGGTGTCGTGGCCGTCGCCAGCATGGGTCCGGTATCAAGACCTGCCTCCATCTGCATGATGGTGATGCCCGTTTCCGTATCCCCCGCCTCGATGGCCCGCTGTATGGGCGCCGCGCCTCGCCACCGGGGCAACAGCGATCCGTGGACATTGATGCAGCCATAGCGCGGCAAATCCAGCACCGCCTGGGGCAGAATCAGTCCATAGGCAACGACGATCATGGCGTCGGCACCGTAGGCGGCGATTGTGGCCTGAACCTCCTTGGACTTCAGTGTCGCCGGCTGAAGCACGGTTAGACCGGCATCAAGAGCGCACTGCTTTACCGGCGTCGCTTTGACCTTCTTGCCGCGCCCGCTGGGTCTGTCCGGCTGGGTCAGGACGGCCACAACCGAGTGTTGGCTGCCCACCAGCTGCGCTAGATGGCTGGCAGCAAAATCGGGGGTGCCCGCAAAGAGAAGCCTTAAAGGCGGGGTCATCGGATCAGGCCCTTCGCTTGTGTTCCTTCTCGAGCTTGCTTCTTATCCGCTGACGTTTCAGGGGTGAGAGGTAATCGACAAACAGTTTGCCTTCGAGGTGATCTATTTCGTGTTGCAGGCAAATGGCGAGCAGGCCATCGAGCTCCTCGGCAAACGTATCACCTTCACGATCCAGTGCTGTGACCTCAATGCTGCTGGGCCGATTCACCGTTTCAAAAAACCCGGGAACCGACAGGCAGCCCTCATCGTAGCTGCCCAGAGTCTTGTCGATAACCGTGACTTCCGGGTTGATGAATACCCGGGGCTCATCGCGATTCTCAGAGACATCAATAACAATGACGCGCTCGTGGACATCGACCTGGGACGCGGCCAGGCCGATTCCCGGCGCGTCATACATGGTTTCCAGCATGTCGTCGATGAGGCGGCGAATGCGCTGGTCGACCTCGGTGACCGGTTTTGCCCGGGTGCGAAGTCGGGGGTCCGGAAACTCAAGAATGGGTAGGATTGCCATACTCTGCCTTTTGGAAGCTGTAGCGATTGGTCACGCCTAATGACCGAAAGCTGTTGGATTTGCTCTTGCCTCGCAGCGCGGCGCGACGCAAACTGCAAGTATAGCGCGGACTTTGACCTATCGTCCGGTAACAACCAAGGGAGTGGTAGCGTGAAATCCCCATCTCAAGTTCCAGCCCGAGCATGCGCTCGCCCGACTCACCGCCTGTTGTGGGTATTGGCGACGGCGTTGTTGGCGGTATCGGTTTCATTAACGGCACAACAGTCGCGGCCCGATACCGTCCAGCTCAACGACAATGTGCCGATGACGTACACCGTCAAATCAGGTGATACGCTGTGGGGCATTAGCGAAATTTATTTGCGCGAGCCCTGGCGATGGACCGAACTCTGGGACAGTAACCCGCAGATCGACAACCCCCACCTGATTTATCCCGGCGATGTGCTCGAACTGCGCTGGGAAGATGGCCGACCCGTTCTTGGCTTCGCGCAGCGGGGCCCCGTAAAGCTGTCTCCGAAAGTTCGAAGCACGTCTTTGTCCTCGGCGATACCGCCCATTCCCCGGGATGAGATCGATCCGTTTTTACGCGCCAATCGTGTGGTAGATGCGGTGATTTTTGATCGTTCCGCGTACATTATCGCCGGTGATGCCAAGCGACTGATCAGCGGTGTTGGCGATCGCGTTTACGGCCGCGGACCGGTGGATGCCACTGACAGAACCTACAGCATTCTTCGCCGGGGCGAGTTGATTGTTGACCCGATCACCCAGGAGGTATTGGGCCTTGCGGCCTCTGAGATCGGCACCGCTGAGTTGCTTGCCGCCGCGGCAACCGTGTTCACCGATGCTGATGTCAAGGAGCTCGAAGTCACCAGCATGAACGAGGAGGTGCGAATCGCTGATCGGCTGTTGCCGCAGATGGAGGGTATCGTTGACGCCTTCTATCAGCCCAAGGCACCCGACTTTCAGATTGAGAACGGATTCATGGTGGCGGTTGACGGTGGCGTCACCCAGATAGGTGCGCTGGATATCGTGACCCTTAATCTCGGCACAAGAGAAGGCGTCGTGGTCGGCGATGTGATGGCTATCTACCAGGCGGGGGAAGTGGTACTGGATCCTGTTACTGAAGAGATGGTCACTTTACCGGACGTTCGATCAGGCCTCGTAATGGTCTTTAGTGTTTACGACAAGGCGAGCTACGGTCTGGTGTTGAAAGCCAGTCGGCCGCTCGCCGTGGGCGACAAGGTTAAGAACCCCTGAGATAGGTGAACGGCCGCGCACAGGACGTGCGCGAATGGAAAATGAGACGTAAGACCGCGCAAGGAAGCGCCGATGCCCCACACTTTTGGTTGCGACGCCATCGACGATGCGCGTTGGCTACGCTTACTGGATCCCGACCTACTGTCGCCATTGCAGCGACGCGTGCTGTTTTCCGCCAGCTTGACCCCGGCGGAACTTCTGGCACTGCCGCCTGGCGATTGGCCAGGTGGTCTCACGGCCCTGAGGTCCACCATTTTAGGTGCCATTGAGCGACCGGTAGCCGCCGGCCTGAAATGCGCAGCTGCCCCCGACGCCCAGGTCCACTTGATCGCCCTCGGCGATAGTCTGTATCCCAAACTGCTGCGCGAATGCAGCGATGCCCCGCCCGCACTTTTCGCAGTGGGTCGACTGGCTGCTCTCGGCGACCCCGGTGTTTCGATAGTCGGTACCCGCAATGCGTCATTGCACGGGCTTCGGACGGGGACAGAGTTCGCCGCCTTTATGGCCAGTCGCAATATTGTTGTGGTCAGTGGACTGGCATTGGGCATTGATGCTGCCGCCCACCGTGGTGCGATTGACAATGGCGGCAGTACGATCGCGGTGCTGCCGACAGGGGTGGACAGGGTTTATCCAGCCCGCCATCGGGCGTTGGCCGAAGCTATCACGGAAAAAGGCGCGCTTATTTCCGAATTTGTTCCCGGCACGGTCCCCCATCCGGGAAACTTTCCACGACGAAACCGCACCATATCGGGGTTGACGCCCGGTACGCTGGTGGTTGAGGCGGGCAGACCGAGCGGCACCCTGATAACGGCGACGGCCGCAGCTCAGCAGGGGCGCGAGGTCTTTGCCGTGCCCTGGTCCCGCTACCACCGTGGTGGCGAAGGGTGTCTCGCACTGCTTTCGGATGGGGCAACATTGGCACACTCTCCCGCCCAGGTAGTGCATGATCTGGCGCCGGGGTACGCGGGGCAGCAACTTCTGCCAGGCGTGGAAGCCCGCGCTGGCGATCGCTCCCGGTGTTCCGCTGATGGTGAGGATCCGCTCCTCGCTTTAATCGGCGATGGATGTCATATACCGCAGGTGCTGCAGCGGGCCTCAGGCCTTCGGATTCATGAGTTCCAGCGGCGGATTACCGAGCTCGAAATTGCCGGATTGATCGAGCGGGACACGATGGGCATCCGACGTGGAAGTCCCTGATGGCAATCGCGCCGGACCCAGAGCTTGTATCGTTGATGGGCGCTGCTACACTCTCGCGCTCGACGATATCGGGCCATGGTGTTCAACAGGCATTCGGCCATACAGGGATTGCTGGAGGCGACCCTATGCCAGCTCAGACGTTCAATTCGCTGCTGATCGCAGAGCGCATACTGCTCGGGGATGTTGTCGCCTGTGCGGCGGAAGGGGTTTGGGGGCTGAGCTGTGATCCTTTCGATGGCGATGCCGTGGAGCAGGTTCTGGCATTGAAGGGGCGGTCGGTCAGCAAGGGGCTTATTGTAGTGGCTGCGGACGAATGGCAGCTCGCCCCCGTGCTCGGGCATTTGGATCGCAGTTTACGACAGGAGCTTTCCCTGTCGTGGCCCGGAGCCAATACCTGGCTGGTGGATAATCATGGGGTTTTTCCTCGTTGGATAACAGGGGATTCGAACGAGGTGGCGGTCAGGGTCACAGCGGCCCCGGCGCTGGCGGCATTATGCCGGGCCGTTGGCGGCCCGCTGGTATCGACATCCGCCAACCCCGCCGGCGCAGATCCCGCAAAATCTGCCTTCCAGGTCGTCAGGTATTTTGGCCCTGATTTGCCTCGTGCAGCGAGCGCGGTCAACAGGAATGCTGGTCCGTCAACGATACGACGGGCAAAAACCGGCGAAGTCATCAGAGCATAATCAAGTTATTACGAGGCCTTAGGGGGACGCGTGGACGCTAAAGCAGTAGAACACTATTTGAGAGACCTTCAGGGTCGGATTTGTGATGGGCTTGCCGAGATTGATGGCGCCAAGACATTCACCGAGGAAAGCTGGGATCGTCCTGAGGGCGGCGGCGGCACTACTCGTGTCATTGCCGACGGTAACGTGTTTGAAAAAGGTGGCGTCAATTTTTCCCATGTCACCGGTACCAACCTTCCGCCTTCGGCTACCGAATCGCGCCCCGAACTGGCGGGACGCAGTTTTCGCGCCATGGGTGTTTCCCTGGTCATACATCCGAAAAACCCCTACGTGCCCACCTCACATGCGAATGTACGAATGTTTGTTGCCGAAAAACCAGGCGAAGAGCCCGTGTGGTGGATGGGCGGCGGCTTCGATTTGACCCCCTATTATGGCGACGCGGATGACGCGGTGTCCTGGCATCGGACTGCACAGGAAGCTTGCGAGCCGTTTGGGGATGATGTGTACCCGCGGTTCAAAAAATGGTGCGATGATTACTTTTACCTCAAGCATCGGCAGGAGGCGCGGGGTGTTGGTGGTCTCTTTTATGACGACCTCAATGAGTGGGGTTTTGACCGTACCTTTGCCTTTATGCGCAGTGTTGGCGACGCCTATCTGGAGGCTTACGCCCCTATTGTTCGTAAACACAAGGACGATGCCTACGGCGAGCGCGAGCGTCAGTGGCAGCTGTATCGTCGCGGGCGTTATGTGGAATTCAATCTGGTATATGACCGCGGAACCTTATTCGGACTTCAATCCAACGGACGCACCGAGGCTATTTTGATGTCCCTCCCGCCGCTCGTGAGGTGGGACTACAGCTATCAGCCGGAGCCGGGTACGCCTGAAGCGTCCCTGCTCACTGATTTCCTTCCGGCCAAAGACTGGCTGGCCGGTCAACCAGCACGCTGACGTGACAGGCCTATATTTGTGGATGCTGCAGTGAGTCAAACCCGGGTCGAGAAAGTTGTCTCGCCAGCATCCTATGCGGTGTTTGGTAATCCCATCAAGCACAGTAAATCACCGGTGATACATCGTGCGTTCTCGGAACAGTTCGAGCATGAATTGTCTTACCGCGCGGTGCGGGTGGGACTTGATGATTTTGAGGCGGCCGTCGAGCGTTTTTTTGATGGGGGGGGTTCGGGTCTCAACGTGACCGTGCCCTTCAAGGAGCGGGCGTTTGCCCTCGCCGACGAGGCCAGCCCGCGGGCCGCGCGCGCGGGTGCCGCGAACGTGCTGTTGCCACTCGGTGACGGCATACTTCGTTGCGACAACACGGACGGCCTGGGTCTGGTGCGCGATATGGTCGCCAACAACGGCTGGAATGTGACGGGGCGGCGCGTACTCATCCTGGGTGCTGGAGGGGCTGTTCGGGGTGTTTTGCAACCGCTACTGGGGGAGCGACCCCACTCGGTGGTCATCGCCAATCGGACCAGTACAAAAGCTGAAGTATTGGCAAAGGATTTTGCTGACATGGAGGTTCCGATTACCGGAGGGGGCTATACGGAGCTGGAAGGCCAGACCTTTGATCTCATCATTAACGGTACCAGCGCCGGCTTGCAGGGCGACCTCCCGCCGTTGCCCGCGAACCTGCGCGTCTCAGAGAAGTGCTGTTGCTACGACATGGTGTATGGCAGCGAGCCCACTCCCTTTATGCGTTGGTCGGCGGCCCACGCCGCATGGGCGATCTGCGACGGCCTCGGCATGTTGGTAGAACAGGCGGCCGAGAGCTTTTATTTATGGCGCGGTCTTCGTCCCGCCACCGGTCCGGTCATCAAGGATCTGCGCAATCAGCTCTGATCCCTATTGAGATAAGTATTTTTCAGATTGACGTAATTCCCGGCGCTGTAGCTGAGAAACTCCCGCTCCTTATCGGTCATCTCGCGCATTTGTCGCGCTGGGCTTCCCCCGTAGACGTAGCCACTGGGCAGGTGTTTTCCCGGGGTTACCAGGGCCCCTGCCGCGATCATTACTTCGTCTTCCACCACAGCCCCGTCCATGACGATGGCGCCCATCCCAATGAGCACCCGGTTGCCAATGGTGCAGCCGTGGAGCAGGGCACGATGGCCAACGGTGACTTCACTGCCGATGGTGAGCGGGAATCCGTCCGGGTTGAAATTGCCCGCGTGGGTAATATGCAGTACTGAGTTGTCCTGGATATTGGTTCGGTTTCCAATGGTGATTCGATGCATGTCAGCGCGCACGGAACAATGGGGCCAAATGCTGACGTCGTCGCCGAGGGTGATGTCTCCCAGGACAACGGCAGAGGGGTCGATCATTACCCCAGAGCCGATGGTGGGCACCCAGTCACCAAAGCGCCGTATATTATCTGAAGGGGTGTAGTTGGCATCGTTCATAGTGTGTCCTCAAGGGAATGGCCTGTAAGCTTGCTAATATCCTGCCTGTATCAGGAGGAAAGGTCGACGATGGAAGAGTTAACAGGAAGCAAAGCTACCCGCCGCTTCATAGCGGGCGCGGTATGCCCGCGCTGTGCCGCCATGGACAGGATAGTGGTGAGCGCCGATGGCGAGACCCGCTCTTGTATTGATTGTGGCTTTGAGGATGGCCGGCCCCAGGATGCGGCGCCCAATGCGGTGCCTACTCGGGTGACTCGGGCGGCATCGCGACGCACGGAAACGCAGGCCGAGCCCATCCGAATGTTGGTCGAAGGCGGCCCAAAACCCAAAAAGCCGACGAACTAACCTATATGTAGTATGCCGATTTTCTTCTGACACTATATCTGGGGTAGGCGCGGACAGGATCGCCCGATTCTCTGCCGGCGGGCATATTTGACGCCTAAAGCTGTGATTTTCAAGGGTTTTCGTTATAATCGCGGCCGCAGCACCGGCTGGCCTCTTGCGGGCGAGCATGGGCTGCACAGCGCACGCCTCTGGCGGCGCGACATTTGGGGGGAAGTAAACCGGAAAGTAGCCCGCGACGTTGTCAGGAAGTCAATTCCATAGCGTGGCGGTTGAGCGCAAATCCCTCCCGTGCGCATCACTGGAGAGACTAGATGTCATTCAAAAAGATAGTGCAGGCCGTAGCCAGCGCGACGCTGGCTCTGGCGTCGAACTTCACAGCGGCGCAGGAAAACCAACTGAATATGGCTCGTGGCGTGACCGAGCTCGGCAGCGAAATTTATGACCTGCACATGCTAATCCTGTGGATTTGCGTCGTGATCGGCCTCGTTGTTTTCGGTGTGATGTTTTATTCAATTATTTTTCACCGGAAGTCCAAAGGTTACAAGCCTGCCAACTTTCACGAGAGCACCAAGGTTGAAATCGCCTGGACGGTGGTGCCCTTTCTAATCCTGATTGGCATGGCCGTGCCGGCCACTTCAACCCTTCTCGAGGTGTACAACAGCGACGACGCTGAGATCGATATTCTCGTGACCGGTTATCAGTGGAAGTGGAAATACGAATACCTCGATGAAGACGGTGAAAATATTTCGTTCTTCTCCAATCTGAGCACTCCACAGTCAGAGATCTACAATACTCAGGAGAAGAACCCCAACTACCTGCTCGAGGTTGATGAGCCGGTGGTTATTCCAGTGAATACCAAGGTGCGTTTTCTCCTTACGGCGAATGATGTTATTCACTCCTGGTGGATGCCGGAGCTGGGCGTTAAAAAAGACGCAATTCCCGGGTTTATCAATGAAGCGTGGACGATTGTGCCGCAAGAGGGCGTCTACCGGGGCCAGTGCACCGAGCTTTGTGGTGCTTACCACGGCTTTATGCCGGTGGTGGTTCATGCGGTGAGCCAGGCGGAATACGACGAGTGGCTGTCAGCAAAGCGCGCCGATGCCGAAGCCCAGGTGGCGATGGCCTCTATGGATCTCAGCCTTGACGATCTGATGAGCAAAGGTGAATCCATCTACAGCGGTCAGTGTGTGGCCTGCCACGGCGCCAACGGCGAGGGGGGTGTGGGCAAGCCTATAGCGGGCAGTGCCATCGTCCTCGGCGACCTTACGAAGCACCTTGGCGTTACCACCAAGGGCGTGCCGGGTACGGCGATGCAGGCTTTTGGCAGTCAGTTGAGTGATGTTGATATCGCGGCAGTCGTGACCTATCAGCGAAACGCATTTGGCAACAACACGGGCGACATTGTTCAGCCGTCCGATGTTGTCAGCTACAAGAACGGTTAATCGAAGGAGATAGCGATGGGCGACCATTCTCACGGCCCCGCCAAGGGCTTGTCACGTTGGTTATTTACGACCAACCATAAAGACATTGGAACCATGTACCTGTGGTTTTCGTTTGCGATGTTCATACTCGGCGGTGCGTTCGCCATGATTATCCGCGCCGAGCTGTTCCAGCCCGGTATGCAGCTGGTCGAGCCGGGCTTCTTCAATCAGATGACCACCCTGCATGGGTTAGTGATGGTATTTGGCGCGATCATGCCGTCTTTCGTGGGGCTCGCCAATTGGATGATCCCCATGATGATTGGTGCGCCGGATATGGCGCTCCCGCGGATGAATAACTGGAGTTTCTGGATTCTGCCGCCCGGGTTCCTGATGCTCGCCTCCACCCTGTTTATGGAAGGTGGTGCCCCCGCGTTTGGCTGGACCTTCTATGCGCCACTATCGACCACTTACGCGGCGCCTTCGGTAACCTTTTTCATCTTTGCGATCCACGCCCTGGGGATCTCGTCGATTATGGGGTCGATTAATATCATCGCCACCGTAATGAACATGCGCGCTCCGGGCATGACGTACATGAAGATGCCCCTGTTTGTGTGGACCTGGTTGATCACGGCATTCCTTTTGGTTGCGGTAATGCCGGTTCTCGCCGGTGCTGTGACCATGATGCTGATGGATATCCACTTTGGCACCAGCTTCTTTTCCGCGGCGGGCGGCGGCGACCCCGTATTGTTCCAGCACATTTTCTGGTTCTTCGGTCACCCCGAGGTCTACATTATTATCCTCCCCGCCTTTGGCGTTGTTTCACAGATTATCCCGGCGTTTTCCCGCAAGCCGCTGTTCGGCTACGCATCAATGGTGTATGCCACCGCGGCAATCGCTTTCCTGTCATTTATTGTGTGGGCGCACCACATGTACACGGTGGGTATGCCGGTCGCAGGTGAGTTGTTCTTCATGTATGCGACCATGTTGATTGCCGTACCTACCGGTGTGAAGGTGTTCAACTGGGTCACTACCATGTGGCAGGGCGCGTTGTCGTTTGAGACACCCATGCTCTTTTCAATCGGCTTTTTGGTGCTGTTTACCATCGGCGGTTTTACCGGCCTGATGCTGTCAATCGCACCGGCGGACTTCCAGTACCACGATACATACTTTGTTGTGGCGCATTTCCACTACGTGATGGTGGCGGGAGCGGTCTTCAGCATGACGGCAGCGGTGTACTATTGGCTGCCGAAGTGGACGGGTAAGATGTACAACGAGTCGATGGGTAAAATCCATTTCTGGATTTCCTTCGTCGGCTTCAACATCGCCTTCTTCCCCCAGCATTTCGTCGGCCTTGCGGGAATGCCCCGTCGCATACCGGACTACGCGCTACAGTTCGCCGACTTCAATATGATGTCATCGATCGGTGCGTTCATTTATGGCGCGTCGCAAATCCTGTTCCTGTACAACGTTGTGGCCACCATTGTTGGCGGCAAGACGGTCAGTGACGAAAAGGTTTGGGATGGTGCCGAGGGACTGGAGTGGACCGTGGCAACCCCCGCGCCTTACCACACCTTCGAAGTGCCACCGAAGATTGATCCGGCTCACGCGCACTCTTAAGCCGAGAAGCCGTGATCCGAATCGCTGCCAATCCAGCCCTGGACACCGTCATCAAATTGGTGGCGGTGTCGTGCGCTATGTTTGCCTTCGTTTTTGTGGTTATGGTGCCGCTTTACGACGTGCTGTGTGATGCCCTCGGAATCAACGGCAAAACCTCTGGAGAGGCGTATTCCGCCGTTCCTGCCGTCGTCGATGAAAGTCGGACGATTACGGTTCAGTTCATCACAAATAATGCAGCGGACATGCCCTGGGAGTTTGCACCGTCGGTTACCGCACTCAAGGTTCATCCCGGTGCGGCGACAGACACGGTTTTTTTTGCTGAAAACGTGACGAACCATGCGATGGTGGCGCAGGCGATACCCAGTGTTTCACCCTCGCGCGCAGCGGAATATTTTTTGAAAACCGAATGCTTTTGTTTTAACCAGCAGCCGCTGGATGCGAAGACTAGCGCGGAGATGCCGCTGCAGTTCATCGTCGATCAGGAGCTTCCTGAGGATATAAAGACAATCACGCTCTCGTACACTATCTTTGATGTTACCGAGCGTGCGGGCGAGGCCCTTGCCTCGCGCTAATCCGGGCCTGGGGGGCGCGGAAAAAACCATGGAGAGAAAAAATGTCCACTAGTCAGACCCAGCCAGCGGGCTACGAGAAGTATCACGTCCCTGAGAGTTCGAGCCTTGCGATTCGCGCCACCATTGGTTTGGTTGGTTCGGTATTCGGCGGCGGGCTCGTACTCAACAATATGACCTTTGGCTCGGGCGACGCGGGTGCTGCCAAATGGGTGTTGACCATTGGACTCATTATTTTCGTCGCTACTCTCGCCAGCTGGTTTCGTACCACGATTCGGGAGAATTTGCAGGGAATCAACAGCGGCCAGCTCAAGCACAGCTATGTGTTGGGCATGTTCTGGTTTATTTTCTCCGAAGTTATGTTCTTCGCCGCCTTTTTCGGGGCGCTGTTTTACGTGCGCACACTTGCGGGCCCCTGGCTTGCGGGTGAGGGCGAAGCAGGGCGTATGAACGAGCTGTTGTGGCCCGGGTTTGAGTTTACCTGGCCGCCGATGATCACTCCCCAGGAAGCGGTCGGCGGGACCGATGTCCAGCCCATTGCCAATAACGGGACCTTTACCACGCAGGGCCAATCCATGTCGTTTGCAGAAGCGAGCGCCTGGTACGCCTGGCTGCCGCTCTGGAATACCCTGATCCTGCTGTCCTCGAGTTTCACGGTTCATGTGGCGCACACAGGCCTGCTGGCGGGCAATCGATCAAAATTCAACCTGTGGTTGGGTATCTCTGTGGCACTGGGCATGATCTTCGTTGCGCTGCAGGCGCTTGAGTACTACGAGGCGTACGCCCACTTTGGCCTGACACTTAACTCGGGTATTTACGGATCAACCTTCTTTATGTTGACGGGTTTCCATGGCTTCCATGTGTTCATGGGCATGACCATGTTGCTCATTCAGCTGATTCGCAGCCTCAAAGCCAAGCATTTCACGGCATCCGATCATTTTGGCTTCGAAGCGTCGAGCTGGTATTGGCATTTCGTCGACGTGGTCTGGGTTTTCCTTTTCCTCTTCGTCTATATTTTGTAGCGGCGGAACCCGACGACGAAACGGGCGCGAGTGCGCCCGTTTTTTTTAACGGGGTGTCAGTGTTCGAAAGTGCTCAGGGTTGTTGGAAGACCGTCCCTTCGGGCCCGGCATCCCAGGGGTTTTTATGCCCCAACTGGCCCGTAGCGACGCCATAAATGATGACCAGTATCAGCCCCGAGGCGAGAGCGAGGCGTATACCCAGCGACGTGACCAGGCGTCGCTTTTCCTTATTGCCCTGATCGGCCATCAGGAAATAGAGACCGCTGCCCAGACTCGCAACCAGCGCCACCATAAAGCCAATGATTAACACTTTGAGCAAAACAACCACCACCGGGAGAATGAGTGCCTCAGTTTAGCGCACAGTTAGGTCCGCTACGCTTCGATTTGGAGTGGCGTCTGACTTTGTTCACTCTTTTGTTGTTGCCGTTTCTGGTGTTTCTCGGTTTTTGGCAGCTCGATCGCGCTGAAGAAAAACGTGTGTTGGCGGAACGTTACGCGCAGCGGACGGCACTTCCCCCGATATCGGTCAGTCGGTTGGTGCGGGAGTTGCCACGGGTTGAGTGGGCAGACCGCCAGGTCAGTGTGCGCGGGCGCTTTGCCGAATCTCGTTATTTACTGCTGGATAATCGCTTGCGGGACGGCCGGTTTGGTTACGAGGTAATAGCTTTGCTTGAAACACCGGATCAACTTGTTCCGATTAATTTGGGTTGGGTCGCGGGTGACCCTGCGCGCCGTACTCGACCCGATATCGAACTGCCGGAGTATCCCAACGAGCTTCAGGGCAGGGTCTATCTACCCGCCGGTGAGGCTTATGTTCTTGAGCAGGACGCCGCCCCCCAGGCTTTGCCTGCCCTGATACAAAGCTTTGATGCTGCACGTTTGGCGGAGCCCCTCTCAACACTCCTGGATAGCACCGTTGCTCCATTCGAGGTGCGTGTGAGCAGCGATCATCCGCTGGCGTTTCGTGCCGACTGGCAAGTCGTTAACGTGAGTCCCGAAAAGCACACGGGATATGCGGTGCAATGGTTTACCATGGCGGTGGTGCTTGGGTTGGCGTTTCTCTGGCGCAGTTCAAACTGCGGGAATCTGATCGCACGTGTATTTGCCAGCCGAGCTTAAGGAAGTTTATGTCTGAACCACGAAAAACCAACAGTTCCGGGCGAATGGTGTTACTGCTGATCGCCGGTATACCCGTGATTATGGTGCTGTCCGCATCATGGCTGTGGTATTTCGTGGTTGAAGGCAATCTGGATCTGGTGGGCTCACTGGGAACATCGAACAACGGTACCCTTGTTGAACCGCCGCGGCAGATAAATACGGTGACATTCCGCGATGATGCGGGAGGCGCGTTTGTCTGGACGGATCTGGAGCCGCGCTGGACGCTGCTGGTGGCCAATGGACCGCAAACCTGTGATGCCCGTTGCGAGAAACGGCTTTACACGGTCCGCCAGATTCACATAGCGTTGGGCAAAAACTTCAACCGCGTTCGCCGGGTATTCGTCGGCGCCACCGAGCTTGCGACGATTCAGGTTGCGATTGATCAGGGGGTTTCCGGCCGTCGGGCCGAGGTCAGCGATGGCCCATTGCTCACTTATATGGCGGCTGCTCACCAGGGCCTGGTTCCCCTGTCGACCTCCGAGGAGACGTTTGCTGAACTTTTTCCCGAGCTCGACGACAATGCGGCACAGTGGTATCTCGTGGACCCTGCGGGTTGGATAATGATGCGCTTTGATGACCAGCTTGATTACAAAGCGGTGATTTCCGATCTCAAATTTCTGCTCAAGAATTCTGGTGACTGACCCGATGACAGCGTCCGTGCAAACCCACCCCGCCGGTCAGGCCACCTGGCATGATTATCTCGAGCTCACCAAACCTCGAGTGGTGGCGCTTATGATCATCACGGCGCTGATTGGCATGTGTATGGCGGTTCCCGGATGGGTGCCCTGGCAGCCCTTGGTTATGGGTAATCTCGGTATTGCCCTCTGCGCCGGCGCCGCGGCGGCGATCAATCATATTGTCGATGAGGCGATTGATCAGCGCATGGCCCGAACTCGAAACCGACCTGTGGCCCAGGGTCGAGTCAGCACCCGGAATGCGGTCCTTTTCTCGGCGTTACTCACCGCCGTTGGGGTCGTCATCCTGGTGGTATGGGTCAACGTGATAACGGCGGTGCTGACGGTGGCGAGTCTTGTTGGCTACGCGGTGGTTTACACCATGTTTTTGAAGCGTGCGACACCCCAGAACATTGTTATTGGCGGGTTGGCCGGTGCAGCGCCTCCCTTGTTGGGGTGGACCGCCGTCACCGGTGAAATCCATGGCCATGCGCTGTTGCTGGTGCTGATCATTTTTGCCTGGACGCCCCCGCATTTCTGGGCGCTGGCTATTCACCGGCGCGAGGAATATGCGGCGGTGGGTGTTCCCATGCTGCCGGTAACCCATGGTGTTCGTTTTACCGCATTGCAAATATTGCTCTACACCATTCTGATGGTGCTGATCTCCCTGCTGCCTTTTGCCACAGGGCTTAGCAGTTGGCTCTATTTGGCGGGCGCGCTCGTGCTCGGGGCTGTCTTTATGTATTGGTCGGTGGAAATCATTCGTGACAAAAATCCTGCGGCACCTATGGCCACCTTCAAATACTCGATCACCTATTTAATGGTGTTGTTCATTATCATGCTTGTGGATCACTGGATGTTGGGGGGCGGCGTACTATGACCAGCCAAACGAGACGCAATGTCTGGCTCACGGTTGCACTGGTTTTACTGTTCATCGCTGTGGTGTTGGTAAGTTTTGTTAATCGAATTCAGCAGCCGCGAATCATGTCGGCAACCGAGATGCGAGCCAATGGTTTATTCCTGTTTGAAACGCCTAGGGATCCAGGTGATTTTTCGCTGATCGATCACAACGAGATCGCGTTTATTCCGGAGCGCCTTGAGGGCGTTTGGACGCTACTGTTTTTTGGCTTCACGCACTGCCCCGACATTTGCCCAACGACCCTGTCTTTTCTCGCCGATCTTCACGAGCAACTCGCGTCAACCGAGGCGAAAGACACACAGGTCGTTATGTTATCGGTGGATCCCGCCCGTGACACACCGGAACGCCTGGCGAGTTATGTACCTTATTTTGATCCGGACTTTATCGGTGTGACTGGTGAGTTTATCGATGTTCTGGGATTTTCCCGAAGCTTTAATGCCCCCTTCCGCAAGGTGACCCTCGAAGATGGCAGTTACCAAATTGATCATAGCGCCAATGTGGTTCTGGTCAATCCCAGAGGGGATTTCCATGGCTTTTTTCGAGCGCCTCTCGATCTCGCAAAAATGAAAGTGACCTACCGGTCCGCACGCGCACTTTGGGAGCGATGAGACCATGACCGATAAACGGCTGATACTGGTCGATGGTTCTTCTTATTTATTTCGTGCGTATCACGCCTTACCACCACTGACCAACTCAAAAGGCCTGAATACCGGTGCGGTCAAGGGCGTTATCGGCATGATTCGCAAGCTGCTCGCTGATTATCCCGACGATCAGGTTGTGGTTGTTTTTGATGCCAAAGGTCCCACGTTTCGCAACGAAATCTATAGCGAATATAAAGCCAACCGACCGCCAATGCCCGATGAGTTGCGCGAACAAATAGAGCCGATCCACGGCATTATCCATGCCATGGGATTACCCCTGCTTTGTGTTCCTGGAGTGGAGGCCGACGACGTTATTGGCACGCTGGCCGCCCGAGCAGCCGACGCGGACCGGCCGGTACTCGTGTCTACCGGCGATAAAGACATGGCGCAGCTGGTTAACGACCATGTCACCCTGGTCAATACAATGACCAATACCGTGCTCAACCGCGATGGTGTTGTGGAAAAATTCGGCGTGCCTCCCGAACTCATCATCGATCTGCTTGCACTGATGGGGGATAAGGTCGACAACATACCCGGCGTCGCCGGTGTTGGTGAAAAGACGGCACTGGCTCTGTTACAGGGGATCGGTGGTGTGGACGCCATTTATGGTGCGCTCGATCAAGTGGCCGACCTTTCTGTGCGCGGCGCCAAAACCCTCGCCGCCAAACTCGAGAAGCATCGTGATGAGGCCGAGTTGTCTTATCGGCTGGCGACCATTGAAACTGACTGTGATTTACCGCTGAGCGAGGAAGACCTGGTCTCTGCCGCCCCTGATCGCGATGCATTGATTGGTTACTACCAGGACATGGAGTTCAAGGCCTGGCTCGATGAGCAGTTGTCCGACGACGCTCCCGAGGATCACCTGGAAGCGGACGCCGATAGTGACCACGATGGCGATACGCTGGAAGTGATCGTGATTGACGAGATGTCAGTACTCGACCAATGGTTCGACGACATCAAAGCCCGCGGATTTTTCGCTTTCGATACCGAGACCACGAGTCTTAATTACATGCAGGCGCGACTGGTAGGTTTTTCCATGGCGATTCGGCCCGGCACGGCAGCTTATGTGCCGCTGGGACACGACTACCCGGGAGCCCCTGACCAGCTCGATTTCGAGCAGGTGCTGGCTAAGCTAAAGCCCATTCTCGAGAACGCGGATATTCTCAAACTCGGCCAGAATTTAAAGTACGACAGCAATATTCTCTGCAATCACGGCATCACCCTTCGCGGGATCACGGAGGACACCATGCTTGAGTCTTATGTCCTCGATTCCGTGGGCACCCGCCATGACATGGACAGCCTTGCACTAAAGTATTTGGGGAGGGGTACTACCAAGTTTCAGGATATTGCAGGGAAGGGCGCGAAGCAGCTGACCTTCAATCAAATCGCATTGGAGCAGGCCGCGCCCTATGCGGCTGAAGATGCCGATGTGACCCTTCGTTTGCACGAGGTGCTGAGCCCCAAGTTGAAGGCGGTGCCCCGGCTGCACCAACTTTATGCCGAGCTGGAGGTGCCGCTGGTCGCGGTATTGTCTCGAATTGAGCGCAACGGCGCCTATATTAGTCGCCAGAGCCTGGCGGATCACAGCCATGAGCTTGCGGGGCGACTGGAGTCACTCGAAGCGCGCGCCCAAGAACTCGCCGGGCAGGCCTTCAATTTGGGCTCGCCCAAGCAGTTGGGAGAAATTCTCTTCGACAAGCTCGGCCTGCCGGTGATCAAGAAGACCCCAAAGGGTGCGCCGTCTACCGCCGAGGAGGTGCTTCTGGAGCTGGCGGAGGATTATCCGCTGCCCTCGGTATTGATGGAGTATCGCAGCCTCAGCAAGTTGAAATCGACGTATACGGACCGCTTACCCGAAGTGATCGACCCCGACACCGGTCGGGTACATACCTCTTATCATCAGGCGGTGACCGCTACCGGTCGACTCTCGTCTTCCGACCCCAATCTACAGAACATACCGATTCGAACCGAGGAGGGCCGCCGTATCCGGCAGGCCTTTGTCGCGCCTGAGGGCCGGCGAATTCTCGCTGCGGATTACTCGCAGATTGAATTGCGGATCATGGCGCACCTGTCTCGCGATGCGGGTTTGTTGCGCGCCTTCTCCGAAGGGCTGGACGTGCACAGCGCAACCGCCGCCGAGGTTTTTGGTGTTGAGCTCAATGACGTCACTGTGGATCAGCGGCGCAAAGCCAAGGCCATCAATTTTGGTTTGATTTATGGCATGTCGGCCTTTGGTCTGGCGCGGCAGTTGCACATTGGTCGCGGTGAAGCGCAGGAGTATATCGAGCGGTATTTCTCCCGTTACCCAGGCGTTGCGGATTACATGGCTCGAACCCGGGCTGAGGCCCATGAACGCGGTTATGTTGAAACCCACTTCGGCCGGCGGTTGCAACTACCGGAGATCAACGCCAAAAACAAACAGCGACAGCTCGCCGCGGAGCGTACGGCCATCAACGCACCAATGCAGGGAACTGCCGCCGATATCATTAAAAAAGCAATGATTGCCGTCGATGCCTGGCTGCAGGATTCGAGCCTCGATGCCTTACTGATAATGCAGGTCCACGATGAGCTGGTTTTCGAGGTGGCCGAGACCGCGGTTGCCCAGCTATCGGAAGCGCTGCCCTCGTTAATGGCGGATGTGGCCGCGCTGGAGGTACCGCTGTTGGTGGAAGCCGGCGTTGGCGCGAATTGGGACGAGGCCCACTGAAAGGCCGTTAGCGGGGATTCTGGTTCAATCTCCTGCTGAAGGGTCTTCGTCCAGTGGTATTGGGCCCTCTTCATCGAAAACGCTGTCGTCGCCCAGCCAGCGATTCAATGTCTTCTCCAGAGAATCGAGCCCCTGCTTTTTGAGGGCGGAGAAAAGCTGCACGCTGATGAGACCGCCAAAACTGGCGAGCTGCCCCTGCAGCTTCAACAAAGTATTTTGGGCGGGGCCGCGCTTGAGCTTGTCGGCCTTGGTGAGCAGGATGTGTACCGGCATACTCGCCGTCGCCGCCCAGTTGATCATTTGGTCATCCTGATCGCGCATCGGGTGGCGAATATCCATCAGTAGAACCAGCCCCCTCAGGCTTTGCCTGTGTTGCAGATACCGCTCGAGCTCCCGATTCCACTTTTCTTTCATCGCCAGCGGAACCTTGGCATAGCCGTATCCGGGCAGGTCAACCAGTCGTCTATCCGGGCCGACGTCAAAGTAGTTGATGAGTTGTGTACGCCCAGGGGTACGGGATGTGCGTGCCAGCTTTTTGTTGCCTGTTAAGGTATTGATGGCGCTGGACTTGCCTGAATTCGATCGCCCTGCAAAAGCGACTTCTGATCCACTATCGTCCGGTGAGTTTTCCAGTTGGCTGGCGCTCTGAAGAAAAACCGCCGAACGAAAGTCGATTCGCGGTGTCTGAGTCGTTTCTGGGGCCGGGGTGTGCATAACTGGCTTTGTCGATAGAACGGTGTCGACTATAATACACGCCAAGCGCAAGCCCAGAGGGGGTTTGCGCTATTAGATTGGCTTGGCAAAAAACCGCCATTTGAGAGGAATTTATGAATTCAGGTCGTATTTTGCGTCGGATGTCTGCACCCGCTACCTTTGCACTGGCTTGTGCATTTGTCACTCCGGCCATGGCTGACGATGTCGACATGGCTAAGTACAGTGCTTCCTGTGCAGCGTGTCACGCAGTGGGCGTTGCTGGCGCACCCAAAACCGGCGATGCAGCTGCGTGGGCGCCCCGTCTTGAGAAAGGGATGGACGCGCTTGTTCTTTCTGTGAAAAACGGACTTAATGCAATGCCTCCGGGCGGCCTGTGCGCCGATTGCTCCGATGAGGATTACAAAGCGTTAATCACCTATATGTCGACGGCCCAGTAACGCCGCCGGATACGAGGACTTTTTGATGTTCCAACGAATCGTGGGCCGCTGTTTTGCGGCTATTTCTTTGTCTTTTGCGCTGGTCACGGTCGCCAGTGCCGCGACAGGCGTTAAAGGTGACCCCGAGTCAGGTTCGAAGATGGTGGCAACCTGTGCCGCCTGTCACGGCGCCGATGGTAATAGCGCTGTGCCCAATTTTCCCAAGCTGGCGGGTCTCGGAGAAAAGTATCTGCTCAAGCAAATGAAGGATATACGGAGCGGTCTGCGCCCCGTGGCGGCGATGGCAGGGCAGGTCGACAATCTGAGTGACCAGCAATTGGCTGATATCGCTGCGTTTTATGACAGCCAGGAGCGCACCCGCGAGATGGCCGACCCCGACCTGGTTGATCTGGGACGCTCAATTTACATGGCCGGTATCGCTGACCGCAAAGTGGCGGCTTGTTCCGGATGTCACAGCCCCACAGGAAAGGGCAATGGTCCCGGTGGTTTCCCCGGGCTTGCGGGGCAGCACGCCGATTATCTGGCGGCACAATTGAAGATGTTCCGTAAAGGCTATGAAGATGACAGCGGTCGCGTTAACGATGGCGACAGCAAGATTATGCGCACCACGGCGTTCGAGCTGAGCGATCTTGAGATCGAAGCTGTTGCCAGTTACGCCTCGGGTCTGCAATAAGGCATTTCGGGCGCGGACAGGGAGAGTAGTAATGGGACAGGTGTTTAAGGCGTTTTCAGTAGCAGCGATGCTTACGCTAATCAGCTTTTCTTTCGGTGTTTCGGCAGCGGAATGGAAAGAGGGTGAGCACTACGATGTATTGAAGCCGGGATTTCGTGCCGGTGCTTCAGATACCATAGTCGTGACTGAATTCTTCTCCTATGGCTGTCCGCACTGCTTTACCTTTGAGCCCATGCTAACGGCCTGGAGCAAAACCCTGCCGGAAGGCGTCGAACTACAGCCCTCGCCAGTGATTTTCAATGCTTCGATGCAGTTGCACGCCAAGGCTTTTTACGCGGCTGAAGTGCTGGGTGTCGTCGACACGGTGCACCCCGCGCTGTTTAAAGCGATACATGTGCAGCGCCAGCGGTTGGCCAGTAAGGACGAGATCAGGGGCATTTTTGTCGCCAATGGTGTCGACGGTGAGGAATTCGATAACGTTATCGACTCTTTCGGTGTGTCGAGCCAGGTCCGGCAGTCGGACGCCCGGGTGCGCGCCTCCCAAATTAGTGGCACTCCGTCGATAGTGGTTAACGGCAAATACCGGGTGTCCGCCCGCAAAGCGGGCAGTCAGGCCAATATGCTGAAGTTGGCGGATCACCTGATTGCCATGGAGCAAGGCCAGATTGAGTGATTGACTAACGGGTCAGCTCAGGCCGAAGCCCGCCGTGTGCGGGCTTTTTTGTGGCTCATTGCAGATTTTCAGGAGTCGTCCATCTCCCCGCGCAGGCCTTGTTCCCGCGAACCTGTGATGAACTGTCCGTATGATAAAAGCGCGTTAGTCGTGCAATGGCAGCGCTGTGCGATGGATGACGCGACGAAGCTCAAAACTCGAATGCACCCCGGTGACGCCGGAAATCCGAGTGAGCTTTCCAAGTAAGAAACGCTCGTAGTGTTCCATATCCCTGACCACGGCTTTCAGCAGGTAGTCGGCGCTTTGCCCGGTGACAACGCTGCACTCAATGATCTCCGGAAACCCTGCGACCGTCGTTTCAAACTGATCAAATCGATCGGGTGTGTGTCGATCCATCGTCACACCAAGGTGGGCGGTCAACGACAAGCCCAGCTTTTTTTGGTCCAGCAGCGCCACCCGTCCGGTAACAATACCCTCGTTTTCAAGGCGTTTTATACGCCGCGCACACGGTGTTGCGGATAGCCCCACCTTTTCTGCCAGTTCCAGGTTGCTCAGCGAAGCGTCTTCCTGAAGCAGCTTCAATAGGCGAATATCAGTTCGATCGAGATCAGGTAGCATTATTTCCCTAATATATGAACAATAATTAGTTAAATATAGCAACTAATAAGCCATTGGCAATAATATTTGGTTTATTCCACTCGTCGAAGTGCTCTATCATAGCGGCCTATTACCGATGCAAAATGACGTATGGAACGTGTTATGAGCCACGCAGTGACGTTTAATCACAACAAATATCGCCCCTTCACGCCGGTATCGAAGCCGGATCGACGGTGGCCGGATCAGGCCATCACCACCGCACCTGACTGGTGTAGTGTCGATCTGCGCGATGGCAACCAGGCCCTGGTCGAGCCCATGAATGCCCAGCAGAAACTGCGTCTTTGGGATTTGTTACTGTCGGTGGGTTTTAAGCAAATCGAGGTGGGTTTCCCCTCGGCGTCCAGCCACGACTTCGCCTTTCTGCGACAATTGATCGAGGAAGATCGGATTCCTGAAGATGTCACGGTTCAGGTACTGACGCAGGCTCGTGCGGATTTGATAGGGCGTACTTTTGAGGCCCTCAAAGGTGTCCGGCGCGCTGTGGTGCACTTTTACAATTCCACGTCGACGGTCCAGCGCCGAGATGTGTTTAAGCTTGACCGTGAAGGCATCAAGCGCATCGCCGTCGAGGGGGCGCGATTGGTAAAAGCCGAGGCGGCTCAACATCCAGAGACCGAATGGGTGTTTGAATATAGTCCCGAGAGTTTTACCGGCACCGAACTGGATTTTGCGGTTGAGGTCTGCGATGCCGTCAACAGTGTGCTGGAGCCGACCCCGGAGAACCCCGTAATCATCAATCTACCCGCTACCGTAGAGATGAGCACACCCAATGTCTATGCGGATCAGATCGAATGGTTCTGCGATCACGTTACCCATCGCGAGGCGATCAAGATTTCGCTGCATACCCACAATGACCGTGGCTGTGCCGTAGCGGCCGCTGAGTTAGGCGTTATGGCGGGTGCCGATCGTATTGAAGGCACGCTCATGGGCAATGGAGAGCGGACAGGCAACATGGACATCATCACCATGGCGATGAACCTGTACAGCCAGGGTGTGGACCCCAAACTCGACTTCGGACGGATGGACGAAGTGATCGCCGTGACGCGGGAGTGTACCCAGTTACCGGTACACCCCCGCCACCCCTATGCGGGTGAACTGGTCTTTACCGCGTTCTCCGGCAGCCATCAGGATGCCATCAATAAATGCCTCGCGCGGCGATCGCCCGACGAGCCCTGGGACGTTGCTTATCTGCCGATCGACCCCGCTGATATTGGTAGAAACTATCAGGAGGTCATTCGCATCAACAGCCAGTCGGGGAAAGGCGGCGTTGCCTATGTGCTTCAGCGTGACTATGGCCTCGAATTACCACGGTGGCTGCAGGTTGATTTCAGTGCTGCCGTTCAGGGACTCGCCGAGTCCAGCGAGTCGGAGGTGGGCTCTGAGGCTATTTACCAGCTGTTCACGGATACTTATCTGAACAGCCGTAATGGATGGTCCCTGGGCAACTATCAGTTGCAGCGCGAGGGCGAGGTCGATGCGTTGACAGTGACGCTCCACCACGGAGGTAAGGAGCTCACGGCCACCGGTCGTGGTAACGGCGTTGTCGATGCTTTTGTCGACGCGATGGAGTCCGTCATCAATACCCGGGTGGTTCTGGTCGAATACAGCGAGCATACATTGGGACAAAGCGCCGACGCAGAGGCGGTGTGCTATATCCAGCTGAATATTGACGGCGAACGCCCCTGTGGCGTCGGTCGGAGCAACGATATTGTTCATGCATCGCTGGCGGCTATTCTCTCAGCACTCGATGGCAGCGGTATAGCCATGACAAAAGCAGCCTGAGGGCTCTCCAAACGGTGCCCGTACCGGGAACCTGTGTAACAATAGACTGACTTCTACTGCCGACAGGCCAGCCCGGTGCCATGGCCCTAGATAACCAAGAAAAATCGCTATACAACTCCAGCCGCATTCGCGGTTGGCGCGATATCGTGCGGCTGCTGGTCTACAGCGACTTGTTTGGCGCGCCCGACGATCTCGATTTTTCCCGCGGCACGAGGCGATCTGTCATTTACGGCTTGATGCTGCTGCTAATGCTGTTTTCAGTGGTCGCCGTGGTTGTGGAAGATCTGCTTATCGGTCCGCAGCCCTGGATATCTGGACCAGGCGTCCTCGCGGTTGTTGCCATTTCGGTGACCGGCATCCATCTGCGGCTGACCGGGAGGATCCTCCTGCCGCCGGTAATAACACTATCTATTACCTTCTTCGTGGTACTGGCCGCGATCGGTATAGGTCGATCACACAACACCTTCCTGCTGTTTCCGATGATGATTGCTCTCGCCGGGCTGCTGCCCACGATGCTGGCGTGGCTGATGGGGCTGGGTATTCTCGCTTCGCTGATGTGGATCCGACAGCCGAATTCCGATGTAATGGAGCTGTCCATAATGGCAACCCTGGTGGCGACCTGGGTGTTATCTCTTGGCCTCATGCGATTGATAGCGCAACAAACCGATGAACTCGCGGACCTGGCACTCACCGACCCACTGACCGGGGCTCTGAATCGCCGGTACCTGAAACCCCAAACCGAACGCAATATCGCTGATTATCGGCGATATTCCCGTTTATCCACCCTTGTGATGATTGATATCGATCATTTTAAGGCCATTAACGATACCCTTGGACACAGTGAGGGGGATCGCGCATTACAGAACCTGGTTACCCTCGTGGAGAAACGAATTCGCGGGGTAGATATGCTATACCGCCTTGGTGGGGAGGAGTTTGTCATCATGTTGGCGGAGACGGGAACCTCATCGGCGACCCGCGTTGCCGAAGAGCTTCGTGTCAGGATCTCTGAAATGAGCAGTGATGAGCCGTCCAAACGGTTCACTGTCAGTATGGGGGTGTGTGACGTAACGGTGGCGACATCGGCTGAAGACTGGCTGAGACAGCTTGATGAGGCGCTTTATCGCGCCAAAGACAGGGGACGGAACTGTGTTGAGGTGGTTCCCAGCGCTATGCCGCAACAAACGCAGATTGCCGAGCGTATTCCGGTCTGGCGCTAGCCGGCTTGCTTTACTGCTAATCCTCGCTCTTGGGGTGGGGTGCAGCAGTACGCAGTTTATTTATAACCGTCTCGATACGCTGATTCGGTGGTCAGTCGACGATTACATCGATCTTGATCGAGATCAGCAGCAGGTGTTTGACGATCAGCTCGACACGCTGTTGCTGTGGCACCGGCGGGAGGAGTTACCCCGTTATGATGCCCTGCTCAGCAGGCTTGATGACGCGCTTCTTGATGGGGCGATTGATGTGCGCACCGGGGCCGATATCTATGATGGTCTCAGTGATGCTCTGGTTCGCTTTCGACAGCGATCGGTCGATTTCATGGTGGGCTTTGGCACTGAAGTCAGCCAGCAACAGCGACTCGAATTTGTCGCACATCTGCTCGAGCGGCAGGTTGAGCTGGAGGAGGAGTTATTATCGCGGACTATCGAAGAGTACCGCGATGAGGCCCATGAGCGGTTCGAAGACAATCTCAACGATTACCTCGGACCATTGTCTGAGGCCCAGAGCCGCCTCATAGCATCGGCGGTTGAGCAGCTCGTTAGAATCGATGAGCCCTGGCTTGTGGATCGACGTCGCTGGATCGAGGAGATGGATGACATCCTCAGGGCGCGTGAAAGCGCCTGGCAAGCGCCGGTGCGCTCACTGATCGCGGCCCGCTTCGATGAGCGGCAGCCCGCGTACGCCGCCGCGATAGAGGCCAATACCCTGGTCGGCTGGGAGGCGGTGCGGCAGGTGGTTAATCTGCGCAGCGAGCGACAGGACCGGCGGCTAAAAAAGAAGATTACGGATTTTCGTGAGGATATTACCGTACTGGTTGAGCGCGAGATCTAGACGAAGTCGATTTGCCTGAGATCGGCCTCAATTTAGCGCTTTTACCAACACCTTTGAGTTGCGTTGCAGGTTGTAGAGCGTCTGTTTTTTATCCGGTAACAGCGATAGTGACGCAGGCGCAAAGCCCTGTTCAACAAACCAGTGTGTGGTTTGTGTTGTCAGCACAAAGAGCTCGGTCAACTGCTGGGCTTTGGCTTCGGCCTCGAGGGTCTCAAGCAAACGTTGACCCCGTTGACCACCGCGATACCCGGGATCAATCGCAATGCAGGCAATCTCCCCCTGACCGGTATCCGGGAAGGTGTAGAGCGCCGCGCAGGCAATAATGCGGCCGTCCCGTTCCAGCACGCGAAAACGGGGAATTTCCTGCTCGAGTCGTTCTCTTGAGCGACGCACCAGTACACCCTTGTCCTCCAGGGGCCTCACCAGCTCGAGAACGCCCGCGATATCGTCGGCGGTTGCCGGGCGACAGCGCTCAAACGCCTCCTCGCTGATAAGCGTGCCCGCACCATCGTGGGTGAATAACTCTTCAATCAGTACTCCGTCTTCATTGTGATTGAGGATATGCGCCCTCGGAACACCCTGCTCGCAGGCCAGGCAGGCGGCGTCTCGAAGCACCGCCTGATGGGGGTCAACGGGATTGTGCGATCTCGCCTCGGAAACCGTGCATTGTGCAATGAGGTCGCCGCTCTCGGACAACAGTCCGCGATGGCTATCGAGGAGGATCAACTTATCCGCGCGAATACTGATCGCTGCTGCAGTGGCTAATTCGTCCGAGCTGAGATTGAAGATTTCCCCCGTGGGGGAAAACCCCATTGGCGACAGCAACACAATGCCTTCCTGATCAAGGGCGCTAATAACCCCGGCGGCGTCGATTCTGCGGACTGCACCGGTGTATTGAAAGTCGATGCCGTCAACCACGCCGAGTGGCCGGGCTGTCACGAAGTTGCCGCTGATCACCCGAAGCCGGGATCCGCGCATCGGAGAATCGGGTAGCCCCATAGATAACCGCGTCTCCAACTGCAGACGCTGGGTGGCGGTCACTTCGGTAACGACATCAAGAATAGAGGAGTCCGTTATCCGAATACCGCTGTGAAGGTGACTCTCGATACCCCGGGATTCAAGCTTGGACTCGATAGCCGCGCGGGTGGCCGGAACCAGAACCAGTCTAATTCCCAGTGTATGCAGCAGTGTGAAATCATGGATCAGGTGCGTGAGGTGAGGCTCAGCCAGAGCGCCATTGCCCAGATAGACGACAAAAGTCCGACCCCGATGAGCCTTCATATAGGGCACGGTATGTCTGAACCAGTCGATGGTGGGGCGATTCAAGCTCACGTGGGAAATCCGGATGCGTTTATCGGTAAACAGCAGGGTAATACAAAGCCACTGCCGGCGTAACGCGCTATTCTAACCTCAATGACTCAGGCAGTAGCGTTGAATCAGATTTTTGAGAACATCGATGCAGGGTTGTATCTGAGAAAGTTCGAGGCGCTCATCCGGCTGGTGGGCCACATCGATAGAGCCGGGGCCCAGCACCAGTGTCTGCAGACCCAGCCGCTGCAAAAAGGGTGCTTCGGTGGCGAAATTGACGCCCTCCGCCCCACAGCCCGTGACTTGCGTTGCGATTTTTGACAGGCGGGAGTCCTCGGGTTCTTCGAAAGCGTCCACCGGCTCAATCAGTCGGCGCATGTTGACCTTGATGCCCCGTTCGAGCGACAGATTCTGGATACGTTGCTGCAGCTCGGATTCCACCGTGCTGAAGTCGAGCCCGGGCACCAGCCTGACATCGAAGTGCAAGGCCATAGAGCCACAGATTCGGTTGGGGCTGTCACCCCCGTGCAGGCAGCCGAAATTCAGGGTCGGCTTGGGCACGTGTAACAACGCGCAGTGATAGCGTTGCGCGATCTCGATGCGGTACTCATCCAGCAGTTTCAGCACGGCGGGCAAGGCATCGATAACATTATGCCCGAGTGCTGGATTGGACGAGTGCCCGCTGCGGCCCTGGAGCTCAATCGCCTGCATCATAATGCCTTTATTCAATCGAATCGGTTTCAGGCCGGTCGGTTCGCCAATGACGGCGGCCTCGGCGCCCGCGATGTCTTCAAGGGCCAGGTTTCTGGCGCCTCCCATGGTGCTTTCCTCGTCGGCGGTGCCCAGAATGTAGAGCGGTGCGGTCATTGCGTTGGGATCGAGACCCTCGCTGGCGGCCAGCGCCAGTGCAAAAAAGCTTTTCATATCGGCGCTACCGAGACCATACAGGGCGCCATCGCGCTCGGTAAGCTGCAACGGATTGCTGTGCCAGCGACCCTCATCAAAGGGAACCGTGTCGGTGTGACCCGAAAGCACAAGACCACCGCGTGTCCTGGGGCCGAGCCGGGCGACCAGATTGGCTTTATTGTCGTCTCCGGGGAGAGGTAGCACATCGACCGTAAAGCCCGCCGTCTCGCAAAGTTTCGAGAGCTGCGCAATGACAGCGCTGTTGCTGCTATCCCATGCCGGGTCGGTAGAGCTGACGGAATACGCTTCCACGAGCCCCTTGATGGCGCTGACTACGGATTGTTCAGAGGTAGGCATAGGTGGGGTCAGCAGGCCGCAGCGGCGCCTAGCCGAAAATGCCCTGGAGCAGGTAGAAAAACACAATGGCGAGTAGCGCCGCGATGGGTAAGGTGATGATCCAGGAGGCAAAAATCGATCGAATGATGCGCAGATCCACGGCGGCGATACCCCGTGCGAACCCGACACCGAGCACGGCGCCTACGAGGGTATGCGTGGTGGAAATGGGCAATCCCGTGCCCGAGGCAAAGACCACCGTAGCGGCAGCACCGAGCTCGGCGGCAAAGCCGCGACTCGGGGTGAGTTCGGTGATTTTTTCACCAATGGTTTTCATCACCCGCCAGCCATAGGTCGCGAGTCCCGTCACGATTCCCACTGACCCCACCAGCAACACCCACCACGGCATAGCGGATGTGGCACCAATTTGCCCGCCGGACTCAATGGTTTGTACCACGGCGGCCAGCGGGCCGACCGCATTGGCGACATCATTGGATCCGTGGGCAAACGCCATGGAGCAGGCCGTAAAGATCATCAGTGTGCCGAACACCTTTTCAATACCCACTTCACCCGAACTTCTGGCGGCGACCGCGCGCAGCAGCAGCGCCCCTATCAGTGCCACCACTACACCGGCCAGTGATGACAGGATTAGCGCATCCCCGTAACGGGAGCCGGTGCCGAGGTCGACATCGATACCCACGTGCTTCAGGCCCTTGACCAGTGTGACCATCGAGATCATAAAGCCAACCATCCACATATAGGCGGGAATGAGGCGCAGAGCCCGGGCAGCGGCGTCATCGTGATTCAGAATGAGTAGACGAACACTGGTAAACAGCAAAAACGCCAATGTCCCCGCGATAAGCGGTGAAACTACCCAACTCGCGGCGATGGTGCCTACCTGACCCCAGTTGACGGCATCCACCGACACCGCGACACAGGCAAAACCGACAATAGCGCCGACGATGGAATGTGTCGTCGAAACCGGCCAGCCTTTAAAGCTGGCGATCAATAGCCAGGTGGCGGCCGCCAGCAGTGCCGAAATCATCCCGTAAACGAATTGTTGGGGGGCTTCGGCAAAGAGCTCGGGGTCAATAATCCCTTTGCGAATGGTAGAGGTCACCTCACCTCCGGCGAGAAAGGCACCGGCGAACTCGAAGATGGCCGCCACGAGAATGGCCTGCTTCAGCGTCAGCGCGCGGGCTCCCACCGAAGTACCCATGGCGTTGGCTACATCGTTGGCACCGATACCCCACGCCATATACAGGCCGAAAACACCGACGAGAATCAGCAGTAGCGTGCCGTGGTTTGCAATAATGTCCATCGGATCTCCGGATCGGGGACTCGGCCGGTGCGTTTATTACCTTGGCAGAACCGTGAAGCCGGTTTATACCGAAAAGTACTGCGGCACACAAAGGGTAGGTTATGAATGTGACAGCGCTATTGCGACATTGGGGACGCTGGCGGGCGTAGGCTTTACACTACGGGTATGACCGGTTTTATAACGCTACCCCCTGAGAGCAAGCTTGATGTCTTTTCCCTGGCGGAAGGGCTAACCCGAGCGGGCCGACTTTCGGCAAAGCATCTGGCGCATTTGCGCGGCCGGGTGGGCCTGGCGCTGCACCCCCTGGTTTGGCTCGCCGAGCAAAAGCTCCCCGATGTGGCGAATCCGGGGCAGGTGCTCGATATGGACGCGCTTCTCGAGTTTGTGGGGGAGGATACCGGCCAGGAGGTCGTTGAGATTGACCCGCTAAAAGTGGATGTCGCTGCGGTGTCTGAGGTGATGTCGGAAGCCTTTGCGAAGCGCCACCAGATTCTGGCCGTCGCCGTGGATGCTGATGAGCTCGTCGTAGCCAGCGCCGAGCCTTTTGTGCAAGCTTGGGAGCGCGATCTCGAGCATGTGGTTCGCCGCTCGATTCGCCGGGTGCTGGCCGACCCGAGGGAAATCCACCGGCTGACGGCTGAGTTTTACAGCATGGCTGGCTCTGTGCGGGGTGCCCGTGGGATCACCGGCCTCGAATCCGACGGTGATGTTACCAACCTGGAGGCCATGCTCGATATTGGTGGTAAGGGTGAGCCCGACGCCAATGACCAGCACATCGTCAGCGTTGTTGACTGGTTGCTTCAGTATGCGTTCGAGCAGCGCGCGAGTGATATTCATATTGAGCCGCGTCGGGCCGTAAGTAATGTGCGGCTTCGTATCGATGGTGTCTTGCACAAAGTCTACGAACTGCCCGCGGCGGTGGGTGCTGCGGTAACCAGCCGTTTCAAAATTCTGGCGCGACTCGATGTGGCGGAAAAACGCCGGCCCCAGGATGGACGGATCAAGACCCGAACGCCCGATCGGAGCGAAGTCGAACTCCGCCTGTCTACCTTACCCACCGCATTCGGTGAGAAGCTGGTCATGCGGATATTTGATCCCGATGTTCTGCTGAAAAGTTTTTCCGCCCTGGGCCTCTGCGATAGCGACCTGGCGCGATGGGAACACATGATAAGCACCGGTACGGGCATTGTTTTGGTCACGGGACCCACGGGTTCGGGCAAGACGACGACGTTGTACTCGACCCTGCGGCGTCTGGCTGTTCCCGAGGTCAACGTTTGTACGATTGAGGACCCGATTGAAATGGTGGAGCCCACGTTTAATCAGATGCAGGTGAACCACCAGATTGACCTCGACTTTGCGTCGGGTGTGCGAGCACTGATGCGACAGGACCCGGATATCATCATGGTCGGAGAGATTCGTGACCTGGAGACGGCTCACATGGCTGTCCAGGCCGCTTTAACGGGCCACCTGGTGCTGACTACGCTGCACACCAATGATTCCCCCGGGGCCATCTCGCGCCTCAATGAGCTCGGCGTCCCGGCGTTCCTCCTGCGGGCGACGGTGCGCGGAGTCATGTCCCAGCGCCTAGTCAGAAAGTTGTGCGCGCACTGCAAACAGGAGCAGCCTGTCGAGATTGAAGGATGGAAAGAGCTGGTGGCTGACGCGCTTCCGGCTCCCGAGCGTCTTTTTCGTCCCACGGGCTGCAAGCGCTGCCGCGATACGGGTTACTTTGGCCGCGAGGGCATTTACGAGGTCCTGGTCTCCGATGATGAACTGCAGAGCCGAATCACTGAGGGACACTCGACCGCTGAGATTCGCCATGCGGCAATAAAGGGAGGCATGGTGCCGCTCCGGCTGGCAGGTGCTCAGAAAGTGTTGCGTGGAGAAACCACCGTGGAGGAGGTACTCCGCGTGGCTCCCGCAGTGGAGTTCTGATTCATGGCTCTGTCGGCGGGGTTACAGCAGATTCTGGATACCGCATGGGACCGGCTGGGTCATTTTTGTCACGACGAGCAGCTCGATACACTGCGCGCATTGCTTGAAGAGAGGGATATTCTCCCGGAATTTGAGCACCTTCTTGTCAGTAGTACTTTTTTCACCGAGCAGGTGGCGAGACAACTGGACTGGGTTCTGGGTGAACTTGCTTCGGGGTCATTGCTTTCCTCCAGACCGCGGAGCGAAAGCCAATGGGATGCCGCACTGGATGAATTTGTCGGTGAGGCGTCAACCGAGGCCGGGTTTATGGCCGGTTTGCGTCGCTTTCGCCAGCGGGAGATGCTTCGTATCGTCTGGCGGGATTTTAGCCGGCGGGCCACGTTGGACGATAGTCTCGCTGATATCACAGGCCTGGGGGATGCCTGTGTCCGCTGCGCCGTGAACCAGGCCACTCGCCATGTTCAAAAGCGCTACGGCACCCCCATTTCTCGGCGTACCGGTGAGGAACAGCAGCTGATTGTCCTCGCGATGGGGAAGCAGGGCGGCGGTGAGCTTAATCTTTCCTCCGATATTGATCTGATTTTTGCCTACCCTGATTCCGGCAGTACGAGCGGTGGTCGCGATGAACTGAGTAATCAGGAGTTTTTCATCAAGGTCGGGCAGGCGGTGATCCGATACCTCGACGCTCCGACCGTCGATGGCTTCGTTTTTCGCGTCGATATGCGGCTGCGTCCTTACGGTGAAAGCGGAGCGCTGGTGGGTAGCTACGATGCCCTCGAGACCTATTATCAGGAGCAGGGGCGCGAGTGGGAGCGATACGCTCTTATGAAGGCGCGCGCCGTCACGGGCACCCCTGAAGCGCTTGAGCCACTGGAGACCATGATCCGGTCCTTTGTGTACCGACGTTACACGGATTTTGGTGTGCTTGAATCGCTGCGCCAGATGAAAGACATGATTGCCGCCGAGGCGCTGCGCAATAACCTGCAGAATAACATCAAGAAAGGGCGCGGTGGTATTCGCGAAATCGAATTCATCGCGCAATGCCTGCAACTTATCCATGGTGGCAAGCAGGTCGAATTGCAGGTTCGTAGTACCCGTGAGGCGCTGAAATTATTGGGCGAATTCGACCTTCTCCCCCTGCAGGCGGTGCAGGAATTGCTGGGTGCTTACGACTTTCTGCGGATTTGCGAGCATGGCCTGCAGGGCATGGCAGACAAGCAGACTCAAACCCTGCCCGCCGATGAACCGGCTCGAAGCCAACTTGCGCTCATCATGGGATTACAGGATTGGCCCTCTTTGATCTCGGCGGTCGATCAGGCGCGCAGCGTCGTTGCCCGGCAATTCGAGATTCTGATCGCGCCCCCGGAGGACGAGGAGCGCAGCGATGAGGGAGCCCTGAAGTTATCCGAGCTCAACCCCGATATGATGCAGGCGCTGGGATTTGCCGACGGCAAGGCCGCCTGGGATGCGATTGCCGGGTTCCTGAATCAATCCAGGATCCGTTATCTGCAGGCCGCCGGGAAGGACCGGGTGGAGCGCTTCCTGCCGCGGCTGTGCCAGGCCGCGGGTGTCACCAACGATCCCGCGGGCACCCTCGACCGTTTGCTGGCCTTTACCGCCTCGGTGTGTCGCCGTAGTGCTTATCTGGTTTTACTCGAGGAAAACCCCGACGTCCTGGCGTCGCTGGCCTACCTGACCAGTGCGAGTCCCTGGATCGCCGCCAAACTCACCGATCGACCCGAACTCCTCGATGAATTGCTCTCACCAGAACGGCTTTATCACGCGCCAACCCGCGAGGATCTGCAATCGCTGGTTCGACAACAGCTGCTGCGAGTCCCCGAGGATGACCTTGAGCAGCAGATGTATACCCTGAGCCGAATCAAGGACGGCGTGGTGTTGCGCGTTGCGGCGAGCGAGCTTTCGGGTCAGCTGCCGGTGATGAAGGTCAGCGATTACCTGACTTTTTTGGCTGAGGAGATGCTGTCCCAGGCGATCAATGTGGCGAGAGCGGAGCTGGTGAGTCGGCATGGAGAGCCCGGCGGTGAGAATACGGGATTTGCGGTATTGGGCTACGGAAAACTGGGTGGAATTGAACTCAGTTATGGCTCGGATCTCGATATTGTTTTTGTTTACAGCGGTGGCCACGGCGAGACCGCGGGTCCCAAGGTAATCGACAACATACGGTTTTATACACGACTCGCGCAGCGGGTTGTTCACGTGCTTTCCACCCAACTGACGGCGGGTCGTTTGTATGAAATCGATCTTCGCCTACGGCCCAACGGTGACTCGGGCTTGCTGGTTGTCTCCGATGAGGCATTGCGCCGATATCAGCTCGAATCGGCATGGACCTGGGAGCATCAGGCACTGGTCCGGGCGCGGGCAGTCGCGGGAACACCTGAACTCATCGCCAAGCTCGAAGACCTGCGTTGCGAAGTGTTGCAGCAACCGCGGGATCCCCAGGCGATGGCGGAGGAAGTGGCAGAGATGCGACGTAAAATGCTGGTGTCCGGTTCTGGCAGGGTGCGCACCGCGGTGGGAGAATTCGATTTAAAGCATGATATCGGCGGTATTGTGGATATCGAATTTGTGGTGCAATACCTGACGCTGATCCATGCCTGCCAATACCCGTCGGTGACCCAGTGGTCTGATGTTGTCCGCTTGCTTGAGACGCTGGAAGCCGAGGGATTGCTAAGTGGTGACGACGCAGCCACACTCCGCGCGGCGTATTTGGCCTATCGTTCCGAGATGCACCATGCGGCACTGGTGGGACGGCCTTCGATCGGCCAGATCAGCGCCTGCCAGGGTCATTTGCAGGGGGTTGCTCGTGTGCGCGACCAGTATTTGCCCCAATTGGCGGACCTGCGGCTTGATTGACCCGCAGCGTACGAATTAACGATTACAGAGGAACGGTAATGGATCTTTCCAAACTGAGTGGGAAAATTTGGCTCGATGGAGAGCTGGTACCCTGGGAAGAGGCGCGCGTGCACGTGCTGACGCATACCTTTCACTACGGTCTAGGCTGTTTTGAGGGTGTGCGCGCGTACGATACGCCGGATCTTGGTCCTTGCATATTCCGCCTCAAGGAGCATACCGAGCGTCTTTTTCGGTCCGCCAAAATCCTGCAGATGGACATGCCCTGGGACCAGGACACGCTCAATGCGGCCCAGCGTGAAGTCGTGAGAGTCAACGGTCTGACCGAAGGCTACCTGCGCCCGATGTGTTTTCTGGGTTCTGAAGGTATGGGCCTGCGCGCGGATAATCTCAAGACGCATGTGATGATCGCGGCGTGGCCCTGGCCCTCGTACATGGATCCCGAGGCTCGCAACCGGGGTATCAAAGTACGAACATCGAGCTATACCCGCCATCACGTCAATATCACCATGTGCAAGGCGAAGGCCAATGGAAATTACATCAATTCCATTCTCGCCCTGCGCGAAGCGATTGACTCCGGCTGCGAAGAGGCCCTGCTACTCGATAACGAGGGTTACGTTGCAGAAGGCAGTGGTGAAAATGTCTTTATGGTCAGAAACGGAACCATTTATACGCCTGAGCTGACCTCCTGCCTCGAGGGTATTACCCGCGACAGTATCTTCCAGATTGCGGCCCGCGAGGGCTATACCATTCGAGAGCGGCGCATCACCCGCGACGAATTTTATGTCGCCGATGAAGCTTTCTTCACCGGCACCGCCGCCGAGGTCGTGCCGATTCGGGAGCTTGATGGGCGTACGATCGGCAGCGGCTCTCGAGGTCCGATTACCGAGCAATTACAAGGCATTTACTTCGAGTCGGTCCGCGGTGGCCAGCCTGATTACGCCAACTGGCTGGCGCCGGTAAGCGGCTGATCGTGGTGGCAGCGCTCCCAAGACTCGACAGCGGCGCGGTTTATCGGCAGTGGCTTCCCGCTCACACGCCCGTGGCAACCCTGCTGCTGCTTCACGGGCTGGGTGAGCATTCCGGTCGCTATCAAGCGCTGGGCGAGCGGTTCGCGCAGCGTGGCATCGCCGTTTTTGCACTGGACCATCGGGGTCACGGTCAGTCGCCAGGCCCCAGGGTTAATGTGCGTCATTTTGATGACTACCTCCCGGATGCGCGGGCGCTGCGTCGCGTCATCAATAATCAGTACCCCGAACTGCCCTGTTTTTTGCTGGGGCATAGCATGGGTGGGTTGATGGCAGCGCGCTTACTGCTCGAAGACCAGAGTGACTATCAGGGCGTGATGTATTCCGGTCCTGCGTTCGCCGCCGCCGAGCCACCGTCGCCACTGCTGATGGGAATCGCTCGGTCACTGGCGAAAGTGTTCCCGGGCACTGGATTGATGGCGCTCGATGCCTCTGGGGTTAGCCGCGATCCTGACGTGGTGGCCGCTTATGAGGCAGATCCACTGGTTCATCATGGCAAAATCACCGCAGGTCTGGGTGTGGCATTGTTTGACGCCATGGATCGTGTCATGGCCGGCGCTGCGGATCTGACGTTACCCACGCTGATTATGCATGGTGGTGCGGATACCCTGGCCACGCCCGGCGGGTCCAGGGACTTTTTTGATCGCCTGTCTTCCGCAGACAAGACCCTCGACATTCTTCCCGGTCTTTACCATGAGATCTTCAATGAACCCGAGGGACCATCGGTCATCGATCAGTATATCGACTGGGTAATGGCACGATTGTGAGTACGGTACCCACGGTCCTTTTACTGGGTGCAAACGGCCAGCTCGGCAGCGAGCTGCAGTTCACAAAACCCGGTGATACTGAGCTGATTGCCTGCGCGCGCACGGATCTGGATATTGCCGATACCGATGCCTTGCAGCGGGCTTTCACCCGTTATCGATTTCAGAGTGTTATCAACGCGTCCGCCTATACCGCGGTGGATGCCGCAGAGACGGAGCGTGAAGCAGCGCACGCGGTGAATACCAAAGGGCCGGCCCGATTGGCGGATCTTTGTGCAGCACACGGGGTGCGCCTGCTTCACATTTCTACCGATTTTATTTTCGATGGCATGAAAGGGTCACCGTATCGGATTGATGACACCCCCAATCCACTGGGTCACTACGGCGTTACCAAGTTGGCAGGCGAGCGAGCGGTACTGGGTAGTGGAGCCGACGCGCTGGTGGTTCGGACCGGATGGGTGTATTCCGCCCAGGGCAGTAATTTTGTTCGTACCATGCTGCGACTCATGGCCGAGCGCGACCGATTGTCTGTGGTAGAGGACCAGGTGGGCACTCCGACCTGGGCGAGGGGGCTGGCAAACGTTTGCTGGACACTGCTGGCTGACCCCGGGGCATATGGCTGTTACCACTGGAGCGATGCCGGGGCCTGCAGTTGGTACGATTTTGCGGTGGCCATTGCCGACGAGGCGAGCCGCATCGGCCTCCTGGATCGCGCCCCCGCCATCGTTCCAATACCCAGCAGCGACTACCCCACGCCGGCGCGGCGTCCTGCCTACAGTGTTCTTGACAAAACCGGCACCCGCGAGCGTTTGAATTACCCGGGCGTTCATTGGCGCGAGGCATTGCGGTCAATGCTGCTCGAAGTGCCTCACAGTAGTAACGGTCAGGAGTCCGGTCATGGCTAAGGCATTGATGGTAACTGGGGCCGCGGGGTTCATCGGCGCCAACTTTGTTCATTACTGGGCAGAGAAGTACCCCGGCGATACCTTGATTGCCTATGACGCGCTGACCTATGCCGGCAACCGTAACAGTCTGACCGAACTGGAGGACGCCGGTAAACTGGTATTCGTGCAGGGTGATATTTGTGACCCCGACTGTGTTTCGCAAACCCTGCGCGACCATTCGGTTGATACCCTCGTGCATTTTGCCGCCGAGAGCCACGTCGACCGCTCCATCACCGGCCCGGACGCTTTTATTCGCACCAATCTTGTCGGTACCCATACCCTGCTCGCAGCGGCCCGGGAGTTCTGGTTAAGCGGGTCGGGCCTGCCCCACCGCTTTCACCACGTATCCACCGATGAAGTCTTTGGTTCACTGACAGCCGAAGCACCTGCTTTCCGCGAAGACCTGCGATATGAGCCGAATTCACCCTATTCAGCCTCCAAGGCCGGCAGTGACCACCTGGTACGCGCTTACCACCACACCTATGGATTGGAGGTCACCACCAGCAATTGTTCCAATAATTACGGGCCCTACCACTTTCCCGAAAAGCTGATACCCCTGTGTCTGACCAATATCCTGGATGGCAAACCGCTGCCCGTTTATGGCGATGGCAGCAATATCAGGGACTGGCTCTACGTGGTCGATCATGCGCGGGGAGTCGACGCTGTGCTATCGAGTGGCGAGGTGGGTGAGACCTATAACATCGGTGGGATCAATGAATGGCGCAATATCGATATTGTTGAACTGCTCTGCGAACAAATGGATCAGTTGTTTAGCGAACGTCCGGAGCTTGCGCGACGGTTTCCCCATTCACCCTGTAGCCGGGGAGAGTCCGCTGCGTCGTTGATTACTTTTGTTGAGGATCGGGCGGGCCATGACTGGCGCTATGCGATTGATGCGGGAAAGATCGGTCGCGAGCTGGGATTCGTCCCCGAAGAAACCTTTGCAACCGGACTTAAAAAGACCCTGCACTGGTACGTCGAAAACGAACCCTGGTGGCGACCGCTGCTGATTCGCCGCTAGCAGCCCCGGGCAATGCGCGATTAAAAGCGGAACAGAGGGACTTGATCGATGGGCAGTCCTGTTGCGTCTTTGGCCGATAATTGTGGTGGTTGATCGTTCACCAGCGGCCACTCTATGCCTACGGACGGATCATTCCAGGCGAGGGTCAGCTCGCTCTCGGGATGGTAGTAGTCGCTGCATTTGTAGAGAAAGTCCGCGCTCTCACTGAGCACATAGAAACCGTGTGCGAACCCGGGTGGAATCCACAGTTGCTCATGGTTGCTTGCCGATAGCGTCGCCCCGTACCACTGGCCACAGGTGGGTGAATCGGCCCGCAAATCGACCACCACGTCAAACACGGACCCGCTGGTCACCCGGACAAGCTTGCCCTGGGTTTGCTCGGTCTGGAAGTGGAGCCCCCGAAGAATGCCCTGTCGCGAGCGACTGTGGTTATCCTGGACAAAGTGAACATCGATACCGGCGTCAGCGTAGGTACGCTGGTTCCAGGCCTCCAGAAAAAACCCGCGCTCGTCTCCGAACACCCTGGGTTTGAGCAACATGACCCCTGAAAGCGGTGTGGTTTCACATTCCATCGAAGTAAACCCCCTGCTCTTCAACGAGCGCCTGCAGGTACTCACCGTAACCGCTTTTTACCAGAGGCGCGGCCAGCGCCAGCAGTTGCTCAGCGGAGATATAGCCCATCCGATAGGCAATCTCTTCAGGACAGGCAATTTTCAGTCCCTGTCGTTCTTCGACTACCCGGATGAAGCTTCCCGCATCCAGTAGCGAGTTGTGTGTTCCCGTATCCAGCCACGCAGTGCCGCGGGACATGACTTCGACCTGCAGTTCGCCACGTTCCAGATAAAGGCTGTTGATATCGGTAATTTCGAGTTCCCCCCGGTGTGAGGGTGTGATCTTCTTGGCAAAATCGATGACCTGGTTGTCATAAAAATAAAGCCCCGTCACTGCGTAGTGCGATCGCGGTTTGACGGGCTTTTCCTCGATAGCGATGGCCTTGCCCGCAGCATCGAAGTCAACGACCCCATAGCGCTCTGGATCCTGCACATAGTAGGCAAATACCGATGCGCCCGCCTCGCGGTTGGCAGCGCTGCGCAGCTTGGCGGTGAACCCGCCCCCATAAAAAATGTTATCCCCCAGAACCAGTGCCACCGGAGAGCTGCCGATAAAGGATTCACCGAGCAGGAACGCCTGCGCCAGGCCGTCGGGGCTGTCCTGCACCGTATAGCTCAGTGTGAGACCCCACTGTTCGCCGTCTCCCAAAAGATCACTGAACGCCTGTTGGTCCCGGGGTGTCGTGATGATCAGGATGTCGCGAATACCTGCCAGCATCAGCGTCGCCAGCGGGTAGTAGATCATTGGCTTGTCATACACGGGCATCAGCTGCTTGCTCACGGTCGTCGTCAGCGGATGCAATCGGGTGCCTGATCCACCGGCGAGAATGATGCCCTTGTAGGGTGAGGAATGTGCCAAAGGGTCGCTCCAAACAGTTTCTGCAACGCCCCAGTTTACCGTTGCCGTAACCCGCTTGTCCCCTGCGATTGCGAGTGGTCGGGTGTTACACTGATTCCGACTAGCCACACCGAGAGTCTTCCCATTAACGCCCCGATCACACATCCCTCCCGGCCCGCCGGCGCCCGTGCATTGCCGCCAGTAGCGACAGGAATACCGCTGCGAATAGCACTGCTGGGTTATCGCTCATCACCCTATTCGGGAGGGCAGGGCGTTTACCTGAAGTACCTGAGTCGCGGGCTGAAACACCTGGGGCATGAAGTTTCTGTCATCTCCGGGCCGCCCTATCCCGAGCTCGATGAGGGTGTCGCGCTGGTAAAACTACCGAGCCTGGATCTCTATCAAAATGGTTTACGTTCCCTGCGTACCCACCACCTGAGTGATCGCCTTGCCATCATCGAATGGTTGAGTAAATTAAGCGGCGGTTTTGCTGAGCCCTGGACGTTCGGTGAGCGTGCCCGGGAGTGGTTGCTTGCCCACCGCGATCAGTTCGACGTGGTGCACGATAACCAGACCCTTGCGGATGGCATTTTCGATATCCAAAAGGCGGGTATACCGCTGATTACGACCATCCATCACCCCATCTCTCGGGATTTACGTCATGCATTGCAGCAGGAGCCGCAACTCCATCGGCGTTTATTTCTCAGGCGCTGGCACTTGTTTCTGCGTATGCAGTCTCGCGTTGCGCGAAAGCTCAATCATCTGGTAACGGTTTCGACGCCGTCCAGAGACGATATCGTCTCGGACTTTGGCGTCGATTCATCGCGCTTGAGTGTGCTGCCCAATGGGGTGGATACGGCCTTGTACAGGCCACTACCGGGTGTTCGTCGTCATCACTGCCAGATCATGGCGATCGCCTCGGCTGACGTCCCCATGAAGGGTTTGTCGGTGTTGCTCCGTGCTGCGAGCGAGCTGTTAGCGCACTTTCCCGACCTGCAGCTGCTGCTGGTCGCGAAGCCCCGACCGGGCGGCGAGACTGAGCGGCTCATTGACGCTCTGGATCTCAGCGCGCGCGTGCGCTTTGTCAGTGATATCAGCGATGAGGAGCTGGTGCGCCACTACGCCGAATCGACGCTGGCGGTGGTGCCATCGCTGTACGAGGGCTTTGGTCTACCGGCGGTAGAGGCCATGGCCTGTGGGGTGCCGCTGGTGTCCTCCGATGGCGGCGCGCTTGCAGAAGTTGTCGGCGACGGCGGGGTTCTGGTGCCCGCCGGCAATGCCGGCGCCCTGGCTGGGGCCGTGGCCGGTTTACTGAGCAACCCGGAAAAGCGCCAGCAACTGGCAAAAAGAGCGCGTGCCCGAGCCGAGCAGCGTTTCTGCTGGAACGTGTGTGCCGCCAAAATGGTTGACCATTATCGACGGGTCATTGCGTCGTGTTGACCGTGGATTTTGGCTGGTTGGCGCTCGGGGGTGGTCAACGCTGCCTCGATCTGGGTTGTGGAGAGGGGCGTCATACTCTGGCGGGATACCTGAGGGCGGATGTGGATATGGTCGGGGTTGATCTCGCTTCGGCCGACTTGCTGACGGCACGATCCCGCATTGGCGACATGGCCGGGTACCATCCTCAAGGCCAGGTCGTTTTTTTCCGCGCCGATGCGCTCAGACTCCCGTTTCCAGACGCCAGTTTCGATCGCATTATTTGCAGCGAAGTCCTCGAGCATATTCCCAACTACTTGTCGGTTATCGAGGAGATTGACCGTCTGCTGAAACCCGGTGGGCGACTGTGTATCAGTGTTCCCAGGGCGTGGCCGGAGCAGATTTGCTGGTGGTTGAGCCGGGAGTATCGAACGACCCCCGGGGGGCATATTCGTATCTTTCGTCGATCAGACTTGTGCCGCGAGGTAGAGCGACAGGGTTTTCGTTACTACCATGGTCATGGAGCCCATGCGTTACACGTACCTTATTGGTGGCTGCGATGTCTTTTTTGGCGGCAGGGCGCCGAGCACTGGCTGGTAAATCAGTATCACCGCCTGTTGGTCTGGGAGCTGACAACGGGGCCGCGTTTCATGCGCTGGATTGATAGGTTTCTGAATCCGTTTATGGGCAAAAGCGTGGTGATGTATTTTAAAAAGGTGGGTACTTCGTCTGGCGAGAAAATGGATGTCGCGCAATGAACAGCATCTTCCTGACCCCCGGGAATTTTCCTCAGGAGTTTCTCCGACCCACCGTGGAATTCCTGCTGTTATCGCAAACCCAAGAGGGGGAAATACCCTGGTTTGAGGGTGGTCATTCTGATCCCTGGGATCATACCGAGGCCGCTATGGGCCTGGCGCTGGCGGGGGAGCTCAGCGCCGCCAGACGCGCGTATCGTTGGTTGGCGAACACCCAGCTGGAAGATGGAAGCTGGTGGCGCTGTTACCGCGAAGGTAAACCCCACGAGCCTGATCGGCGCGAGAGCAATTACGTCGCCTATATGGCTACCGGTGTCTGGCACTACTATTTACTCACGGCGGATCGCGAATTCCTTCAGGAGCTGTTTCCCACCATCGATCGGGCGATGGCCTTTGTGCTCTCGCTGCAGAGCGAACACGGTGATATTGATTGGGCGGTCGATGCCGATGGATCTCCCAAAGGGGATGCGCTGGTCACCGGCTGCAGCTCGATTTACAAGAGCATGGAATGTGCTCTCCACATAGCTGCGGTACTCGATACACCGCGCCCGCACTGGCAGGCAGGACGGGCGCTGCTGGGTGACGCACTGCGCGCTCGCCCCGACCGTTTCGATCGTACCTGGGCCAGTAAATCCCGCTACGCCATGGATTGGTTTTATCCGGTGCTCACAGGAGTGATCGAGGGTGATGCAGCGGTTGCACGAATCAATGACCGCTGGCACGAATTTGTGCAGCCGGGCCTGGGTTGTCGTTGCGAAGTGCAGGAGCCCTGGGTAACCGTGGCGGAGTCCTGCGAGCTGGTGCTGGCGCTAATGGCCGTCGGTGATCAACGGCGCGCGGCTCTGGTGTTTAGTTGGTTACTGCAATGGCGAGCGGATGACGGCGCCTGGTGGACGGGCTACCAATTTGCCGACAAGGTCCTCTGGCCCGATGAAAAACCAACCTGGACGGCAGGAGCCGTACTGCTCGCCGCGGATGCGTTGACTGGCTTTTCGGGTGCCTCCCGCTTGTTTCTGGATGTGGTTCCCTTCGGGGCGGCACCTGCAGGGCATTTGGCGAGAACGTCGGCACAGCCCTAAAGCTTTCTCAGCAGGCGCAGACTGCCCGTTTGGCCGTTGCTTTGAAAGAGTCCCGATTGTTGAGCCAGTTGCCAGATTGCGAAGGGAGCCTGGCCACCGAGCGCCGGATCGGGGAACACATCGTGAATCGCCAAACAACCGCCCTGAACAATACGGGGAGCCCAAGTGCGGTAGTCCGAGAGCGCGGAATCAAGACTGTGGCCGCCGTCGATAAAAACCATACCGAGGGGGCTGTGCCAGTGTCTCCCCAGAACCGCTGAGTCCGCCACGACCGGAATAACAAAGGCCTCAAGTCCGCTTTTTTTGAGATTACGGCGAAATTCCGGGAAGGAGTCGAGATCCCCGTCCGCGTCGGTCAGCGCGGGGTCGTGGAAAAACTCTCCCGGCTGATGCTCTTCAGAACCTCTGTGGTGATCCACGGCAAAAACGACGGTGTTATTGCGCTGCGCCGCCTGCGCCAGCCACAGTGTAGACCGGCCGCAATAGCTGCCGATTTCCAGCGCCGGCCCGATTCGGGTTGCTTCGAGCGCGGCGTCGTGCAGCGCGGCGCCTTCGACATTGTCCATAAATCCACGCACGAGATCGTTCGGTGGGGTGGCCATGATAATCTCCGATCAACGACGGCGAGAGTATAAGCCCCAGCCTGGCGGCGCGAGCGATGACACGGTTTTTGTATTCTATTTTGATGCGTCTGAGTGTGCCGATAGTGCTGGCGCGCTTGTTGTGGCGTTCGCGGCGAAATCCCGGTTACCGCGCGCAACTCCGCCAGCGGCTGGGTTTTGATCTTCCCGTTACCGGTAGCTCGGGACCCATGGTATGGATTCACGCCGTATCCGTCGGTGAAACACTGGCGGTGGCGCCACTCATAGAGTCATTGTTGAGCAGTCTCGGTGAGCGGCGATTGCTGGTTACCTCGACGACCCCTACCGGTGCGGCGCAGGTACAACGCTTATTTGGCGATCGGGTATTGCGCACCTGGTTTCCCATCGACACCCCCGGTGCCGTCCGTCGACACCTCGATCACTGGCAACCCGGTGTTGTGGTGCTGGTGGAAACTGAGATCTGGCCCAATCTGATTCACGGCTGTGGTTTGCGCGATTGCCCGGTGCTTTTGGTGAACGCACGATTGTCCGCGCGCTCGGCGCGGGGCTACGCCAGGCTCGGCGATTTGTCACGGGAGGCGATAGGCGGGCTGCGCCATATCGCCTGCCAGAGCCGGGCCGACGCGCGCCGTTTTAAAATGCTGGGTGGTGCATCGGAGCAGATTTCGGTGGTGGGCAGCATTAAATACGATATCGATATAGCGCAGCTTAAGGACGGCCGTGATGCGTTGATGGCTATCATCAGTCCGGGTAACCGGCGTTGGATCCTGGTAGCGGCCAGCACCCACCCGGGTGAGGAAGAGATCGTTGTGAACGCCTTCAAAGACTTGAAAGAACAACGCCCCGACGCACTGTTGGTGCTCGCTCCACGGCACCCGGAGCGTTCCAACGCAGTGGCAAAATTAGTGCAGAGCGCAGGCCTCCGCTTGATGCGACGAACCGAGTCCAGACCGGTGGCTAGCTACGACGACGTTTTGCTTCTGGATACCCTCGGTGAATTGGCGTTGGCTCAGGGTACGGCCAGACTTGCCTTTATTGGCGGCAGTCTGGTGTCCCGCGGCGGACACAACCCTCTGGAGGCCGCCGCCTGGGGTGTGCCCGTTATCAGTGGCGCATCGGTCGACAACTTTGCGACGATTTATCGGGATTTGACGCGCACCGGTGGCGCTCTTGTTCTGCAGCCAAAGGAGAACCTTGGGACCTGTTTAGTGAGGCTTGCGGCAGATGAGGAGCGCCTGCAATCAATGGGCGTGGCGGGGCAGCGATGGGTAGCGGAGAAACGTGGCGCACTGGATCTTCAGTGCGCTCTGATTCAGAGCTACTACTCTGACTGAGTGCTGCCGCTAGCGGTGGGTGCTGCGGGTTCAACCAGAAAGCTGTCGAGACGCTCGAGGTCCTGCCGCGCGAGCGTGCCTGCCGTTTCCTTTAGCCGTAGCGAGTTGATGATGTAGTCGTAGCGGGTATTGGCGTAATCGCGTCGGGCTTCGAACAGAATATTTTGCGCATTGAGCACATCGACGATATTGCGCGTCCCGACTTCATAGCCCGCCTCCGTGGCGTCGAGGGCACTCTGGGCCGATTTTATGGACTGTTTGCGGGCTTTGACCCTGGCGACGTCTGACATCACGGTCATGTGCAATGATCGCGCCTCGGTCACCGTGGTGCGCGTGAGATTGATTCGATCCTCCCGTGCGGCATTGAACTGTTCAGCCGCGCGACGACGGTTGGCGGAGATTGAGCCGCCGGTGAACAACGGCATGTCGACCCGAACCTGCCATGTTTTGGCGGTTTGCTCCTGTTGCGGTTGCGGTACCAGCGCGGGTGGATCCGTGGCCAGTGATCCTTCGGTTTCGTTATCGGCATAGGTGTAACCCGCCGTCACCTTTGGCGCGTGTTCCATTTTGTTGGCTTTCGCCGTCTGGCGTGCGGACTCTTCGGCAAATCGCGCCGCGGCCAGTTCAAAATTGTTTTCCAGCGCAAAATCAACCCAGCTTGCCCGATCAGCGGGCTCGGGGGTTCGTGCCGTAAAATCGGGTGTCAGTACGTTGAGTCGTTCATGATACTCGCCGGTCAGCACCGATAACCGCTCTTTGGCGACGGCCACATTATTTTCTTCGACGATGCGTGTAACCTCGGAAAGGTCCCGGGCGGCCTCGGCTTCATAGACATCGGTGATGGCGATGAGGCCCACGTCAAAACGCTGCTGAGTCTGTTCCAGCTGACGCTGAAAGGCCCGTTCCTGTGACTCGGCGGCAGCGAGATTGTCCTGCGCGCGCAGGACGCCGACATAGGCTTCGACCACTCGAACAATCAGATTCTGCGTATTGGCAGCAAAAGTGGCCTCGGCCTGAAGGGTAAATTCCTTGCCCGCCTGGTAGTTATACCAGGCCGAAAGGTCGAACAGCGTTTGCGACAGCCGCACGTCGTAGCCATCGGTATCGACATCGACCTGCTGACTGATTTCCCCTAGAACGATTCCGCCGTTGCCATCGCCGATGAACGATTGTCGGGTGCTATCGGTGTCATTGTTACTGAATTCGTAGCCCGCGGTTACCTGGGGTAATAATGGTGCCAGAGTCAGGTTTTCCTGCTCGATATTGGCCCGATACTGAGCGGCCTGCGAGCGCAGTTGGGCATCGTTGTTAAGGGCCCGTTCATAGATATCGAGCAACGATTCGGCGGACGTGAGCTGAGCACAAACCAGCAACAGTGCCGGGCTTAGTCTCCGAAATGAATCGGGTCGAAAATAACGCGTCATTGGGAACTCCCTTTCTCCTTGCGCTGTGGTGGCCGGATTCTATCACTAGATCTGTACAATAGATCGTGATTAATGTCACCTGTGCGCAGCCCGCTCGGGTGTTGCTAAACTATCCCCAGGACAAGCGTCAGGAAAACAGTAATGCCCCCGGTGCCGACACAGCGAAAACGCCGATATGCAGTCGATCTGGTCGACCTGCATAGCCTGTGTGAGACCAATTATGTGCGTCTGCTGAGGGTATTTCCAGATTATGAGGCGAGCAACGAGCGCGGGTTCATCGCGGGTGACGCGAAAGTTCGCATCGACGTCACCGAACGTAGCCGCTACACCACCACGTTCAGACTGTTGAAACTCGGACCCTTGGCGGCACCCTTTGGCGCCGTCACCGTGGACCTCCGAGCTTACCACGATGCCCGTATGGCGGAAGTCATCGGTTTCCAGCGTCATCGATTGGTGCGGGGTCGTTATCAGTATCCGAACGATTATATGTATAGCCGGGACGAGCAGGCGCAACAAAATCGGTTTGTTGCCGAGATGCTGTCGTTTTGTCTGGCTGAAGGACGTACGGCAGAGGTGGCGCTACCTGAGGGACTCGAGTGACGGGAGTCGGTTTACTCCAGGGGGTAGAGGCGAGGCAGTCCGGCGCCACGCTAAAGCTCCTTCAAATCACCGACACCCACCTGATGCAGCAGCGGGGAGGTCGTCTGCTCAATGTCGATACCGATGCATCGTTATCGGCAGTCGTGGCACTGGCGTCTCAGTCCCTACCCGCGGATGCACTGCTGATTACCGGGGACATCGCCGGTGCCGGCGCTGGTGACGCCTACTACCGGCTCGAGGAGGCGTTGTCGCCTTTGCAAGCGCCGAGCTTCTGGTTGCCGGGTAATCATGACGATGGTCACGCCTGCGCCGATGAGTTGAGCTGGCACTTCAAACGTCAGGTCATCTTCCCTCACTGGCAGGTATTAATGCTCGATTCACAGGTCAGAGGTGAAGTCGGCGGTATACTGGCGCAAGCCGAACTTGACGCACTGGTTACGGCGGTCAGCGAATCCAATGCAAGCGGGCGGCATTTGTTGGTGGCATTGCATCATCCGCTGTGGCCCCTGGGTTGTGATTGGCTGGATTCACAGCGTGTCGCGAACGCTGATGACGTCGCAGCTTGCCTTGAAATGGCAGAGAATAAAGTCGTGGTGATCTCGGGGCATGTTCATCAGGAGAGCGACGCGATCCATCGAGGCGCTCGCTACCTCACCACACCATCGACCTGTATACAGTTCGCGAAATATTCGCCTGATTTCAAGGTGGATGACTCCGGTCCGGGATATCGCTGGCTTGATTTACAGGCGGATGGCTTTGTCTCAACCGGCGTGGAGCGTGTCACCGAAGTGAGCTTCCCGGTGGACCTCGATTCGGATGGCTACCTGTAAATTATCCGTCAGCTATTCGGCAAAGCATTGTATTCTCCCGAGCTACAGCAATAGGAGGTCGGTAATCCGTTTATGAGCCAGTACAACGCAGATGCCATTGAAGTACTCACAGGGCTCGAGCCGGTGCGCAAGCGCCCGGGTATGTATACCGACACCACCCGACCCAATCACCTCGCGCAGGAAGTCATCGATAATAGCGTTGATGAGGCGTTGGCGGGCCACGCCGATCAAATCGATGTCACCCTGCACGCTGACGGGAGCATTACCGTTGTCGATAACGGCCGGGGTATGCCGGTAGATCAGCATCCTGAGCTGGGATTGCCGGGAGTCGAGGTCATACTGTCGACCCTACATGCCGGGGGTAAGTTTTCGGATACCAACTACCAGTTCAGCGGAGGGTTGCACGGGGTTGGTGTTTCGGTAGTCAATGCCTTGTCGACCTACCTTGAGGTGACCATCCGGCGCGATGGCCAGATCCACCGCATGCGCTTTGAGGGGGGTGATAAGACCGGTGACCTCGCGCCGATTGATACCTGTGGTAAGCGCAATACGGGAACGGGCTTACGTTTTCTTCCCGACCCCAGCTACTTTGATTCTGCCCATTTTTCATTGCCGCGCCTGAATCACGTACTTCGTGCCAAGGCCGTATTGTGTCCGGGCCTTCGCGTAACGCTGTTTGATGAGAAGAAAAACGAGAAGGCCGAGTGGTATTACGAAGACGGCATCGCCGATTACCTGGCCGATGCCACGATTGATTATCCGGTAATCCCAGAAAAACCGTTTACCGGGAGTTTCAGCGGGCCCACCGACGCCGTGGACTGGGCGATCCAATGGTTGCCCGAGGGCGGGGAGGTGCTTGCCGAGTCTTACGTCAACCTGATCCCCACCGCGCAGGGGGGGACCCACGTCAATGGACTGCGATCGGGTTTACTGGAGGCAATGCGCGAATTCTGCGAACTGCGCAACCTGCTGCCCCGTGGTGTCAAACTGACACCAGAAGATATTTGGGACCGTTGCGCCTATTTGTTGTCCTCGAAGCTCGCTGATCCCCAATTTTCCGGTCAGACCAAAGAACGATTATCTTCCCGTGAGGCGGCGGGTTTCGTCTCGGGTGTGGCGAAAGACGCGTTCAGCCTCTGGCTCAATCAGCATACCGGTGACGCCGAACTGCTCGCTGAGCTGTGTATTAACCGGGCTCAGGCCCGCCTCCGTTCCGCGAAAAAGGTGGTTCGAAAAAAGGTTACATCGGGCCCCGCGTTACCGGGAAAGCTCGCCGATTGCACCACTGAGGACCCCGCCCGGGGTGAATTGTTTCTGGTGGAGGGTGACTCCGCAGGGGGTTCAGCCAAGCAGGCGAGAGACCGCGAGTTTCAGGCCATTCTTCCGCTGAGGGGTAAGATCCTCAATACCTGGGAGATCGATTCGCAGGAAATACTCGCATCACAGGAGGTGCACAATATTTCTGTTGCGCTGGGAATCGATCCGGGCAGTGATGATCTGGACGGGCTTCGCTACCACAAGATTTGTATTCTCGCGGATGCGGATTCCGACGGACTACACATTGCAACGCTGATTTGTGCCTTGTTTCTGCGCCATTTTCGACCGTTGGTTCGCGCAGGCCACGTGTTCGTTGCCATGCCACCGCTTTACCGGATTGATGTGGGTAAGGAGGTTCACTACGCCCTCGATGAATCCGAAAAAAATGGTGTCCTCGAGCGGCTCCAGGCCGAGAAATCCCGGGCCAAGCCCAATGTACAACGCTTTAAGGGCCTGGGTGAGATGAATCCACCCCAGCTTCGCGAGACCACTATGGATCCCGACACTCGTCGTCTGGTACAGCTGGTACTGGAGTCTGACGACGACACCAACAGCACCTTCGACATGCTGCTTGCGAAAAAGCGTGCCGGTGATCGAAAAAGCTGGCTCGAATCCAAGGGCGATCTCGCCGAAATCGTCGCCTGAGCGGCGCTACTGAATTCGTGATCTGGCGCCGGTAAGCATCGCCAAACCACGGTGTGCCATTGCCCGGCTCTCCAGTTGTACTACACTGAGACGAACAGACACCACCGAGGAATTCACCATGCAACAGGCTATCTTCATCGCAGCTGCACTTCTGGCTTTCAGTATGTCGGCGCTCGCCGAGTGGTCGGTGCAGCCCGGTTCAACCGTTGGTTATGTCTCCGTGAAAAATAATGCCATCGCCGAAAATAACCGATTTAGCACGGTCACCGGCGGCATCGATGGCGAGGGGCAGATCCGCATCAATGTGGACCTGGGATCGGTGCAGACCGGTGTCCCGATCCGCAATGAGCGCATGCGCGATAAGTTCTTCGAGATCGCGAGTTGGCCCGAGGCTGTGATTACGGCACAACTGGAGCCCGCGGACATCGCGCACCTCGATGCCGGTGTCATGGTAGAGCGTGAACTGGCGCTGAGTGTTTCCCTGCACGGCTCTCAGACAGTGGTTAATGCAACGCTGCGCGCGATGCCGGCAGAGGCCGGCGTGCGTGTCAGTACGGTGGAGCCGGTTATTCTGAACGCCGATGATTTTGGGCTCGGGGGTGGCGTCGCGATGCTGCAGGAGCTTGCCGGTCTTCAGGGCATCAGTCGCGCCATTCCTGTCACCGTCGATCTTATGCTGACGTCGGACTGATCAGTTAACACCCGCCTCGGCGGCAATAGCCCCCCACTGGGCCCGATAGCGCCCTTCGCGCTGGTAGTCCCCTGACTGCTGCGCGTAATTAATCAGTGCAAACAGCACCTGAGGGTTCCCCGGAAAATCCCGGTTGAGTGATTCGAGCTCGGCGATTGCCTTGTCTGGTTCTCCCGTATCGTTCAGCGCTATGGCGTAGACATAGCGATAGTTAACGTCGTCGCTATCAAGACGCGCGGCGGTTTCGAGATGTTCCAGTGCTTCGCTGGTTCGGCCCTGCCTTACTGCCATGAGGCCGAGGGCATGATGAAATGGCGCCGGTGCCGATTCGTCCAGCTGTCCCTCGAGCAGTTTCTGCGCCTCATCGGCGCGCCCCGTCTGGCGCAGTAATTCGGCCAGATTGAGGCTGGCGGCCTGTAGATGGGGATTGATTTCCAGCGCTTTGCGCAGCTGCTGCTCGGCCAGGGAGTTATCGCCGCGGTCGCGCCAGTAGTTCGACAACTGCAAGCGCACCGTAGGCATATCCAGGTGTTGGTTTTGGACCTGCTCATATTCACTGAACAGCGCCTTTAATGGCGCGAGATCCTTGTCCCGCAATTCGGTAACCGGTGTGGCGGCCAACAAGGATGCCACCGTCATTCGCACGCTGAGAATCGGATCGTTCACCAGTGTGCGCAGGGCGAGATAGCGCTGTCGGGGTGGCAATGATGACAGTGTCTGCGCGGCATTCATCCGAATCAGTGGCGAGCTCGAGCCCAACAGCATGGCGATGGTCTGGCCGGCGTCCGGCGCGCCTAAACCGGTGAGGCGAGAAACCGCTGATGCTTTGATGATGTCGGGGACTGCCTCGCCATCGACCAGGGCTTTCAGGGTTGGCAACGCACGCACATCGCCGGTATCCGCCTGATGAAACGCAGGCCCCGGGTTGATCGCGGCAGGTTGTGTTTCTACGCCCCAGCCCCGAAGACTATCGAGGGCCCACGAGTCGGTTTGATCGTCATGGCATTGGGTGCAGGCGTTCGGGCTGCCGGTTTTCAGTGACACGTCGGGCCGCGGGATGCGCATACTGTGATCCCGCCGCCAGTCGACCCCCATGTAAACCTGTGGCGCCATGTGGCAATTGGTGCACTGGGCCCCTGCACTGGCGACCGGGTGCCGATGGTGGTTTTCGTTGTCGTATACCGACGCCTTGTGGCATTGACTGCAAATGGCGTTGCCTTCGGCGCGCAGCTTTGCGGTATGGGGCTCATGACAGTTGCTGCAGACCACGCCGGCCTGGTGCATCTTGCTCTGGACGAAGGAGCCGTAGACGTAAACCTCGTCGCGGATCTGGCCGTCGGGCCAGTACAAGGGCTGATCGAGGGTCGCGAGGCGGTGGGTGTCCAGGAGATCAGCACCGTAGTGATAATCCCCGAGGGTGCCGCGCCGGGCATGACAGCGCCCGCAGTTGTCGATTTGGGTGTTGCTGTTCAGCGGTTCGCTGCGACTGGCGATAGCCTCTTTGGAAGTGTGTACCCACTGACCCCTGGCTGCCAGTGATAGTGCGAATCCGGCGTGCTCCGCAGACTCCAGCGCCTGCTTATGGGCGAGACTGACGTGGGTCTTCCCGGGCCCGTGGCAGGCCTCGCAGCCGACATCGATTTGATCATACCGGGTGGTGTACTCATCCTTTACGGCATCGTAGCCTTTTACCACATTGGTGCTGTGGCATTCCGCGCATCGTGCATTCCAGTTGTGGTAAATGCCGGTCCAGTGGAGAGGGTCACCCGCTGGGATAGTCTCGTTTTCCCGCTCATAAATGTGGTACCAGCGCTGTCCACCCCCGGCCTTCGGTCGTGAATCCCAGGCGATGCTCAAGGCCTGAAGACGCCCACCGGGAAGGGGTAATAACAGCTGCTGCAATGGTTCGACGCCGAATACATAGGCTACTTCGTAGGTCTGCATCTCACCGCGGGCATCATCGGTGCGCACCAGAAAGCGATTACCGTCGCGGCTGAAGGTTGTCGTTACCTCCCCATGGGTGAACTGTGCGTTATCAAAATCCCCGAGTACGGTTTCGCTTGTTGCCTCTTGCATCGCCAGATCATGGTGTGATCCTGTCCAGCGCTCGATAATGTCGTCGTGACAGCCCGCGCAGGCTGCGTTGCCGAGGAAGCCTGTGGATTCATTGGCGGAAACGTCTACTGCCAGCAACAAGGCGCTTAACAGAGACAGTAATGGGCAGCAGCGATTGAGTATTCGGCGAACGGTCATGTTGTTTCGCTTAAAGGACGGAGGCATCAAAGGGTAGCGCGATTGCTCTAAACCTACCCATCGACCGATTGTGCATCACCACCCGCGATAAGCGATAGTGGCGATGAACCGAATTACCCGCCGCCGCGTTACAATTTCCCGAGTCGATGGAGAGAGTGTTACGTGAAAATAGGTATTTTGAAAACCGATGCCGTGCGTCCCGAGTGGGTACCCGAATTCGGTGAATATCCCGATATGTTTCAGCGGCTTCTGAGCGCGGAGGATCCCTCCCTGGAGTTTCGTGTCTGGGACGTTGAGGCCGGCGAATTTCCCGAGGGGCCCGACGAGGCCGATGTCTACTTGATTACCGGCAGTAAAAGCAGTGTTTACGAGGATAAGGACTGGATTCGCAGGCTTGAGCAGCTGGTTCGAGATCTACTCACCGAGGAACGCAAGGTTGCCGGTATCTGTTTTGGTCACCAGCTGATTGCGCAGGCATTGGGCGGCCGGGTACAAAAATCGGAGAAGGGCTGGGGTGTAGGATGCCATCGTTACGATATCACCGACCCTGAACTGACCGATGATCAGGGCAAACAGCTGCAGTTACTGGTATCGCACCAGGATCAGGTCATGGCAGCGCCGGAGGGCGCTACGGTGACGGTGCGCAGTGATTTTTGCCCGATGGCGGGTCTGAAGCTGGGCGACAAGGTCATGACATTCCAGGCACATCCGGAATTCGTCCCAGGATATTCCGAGGAAATTATGTCCTACCGCTATGATCAGATTGGCGCGGATAGGGTTGCCGAAGGTCGCGACAGCCTCCAGCAGATGAGCCATCAGGGTGATCGCGTCGCGCGATGGCTACTGGACTTTTTCCGAGGCTGATTACCAGCTGCCGGTATTCTCCATGGAGGCCCAGGGCTCCTGGGGCGGCAGCGAGTCGCCCGCCTGAAGCAGTTCGACCGATATTCCGTCCGGCGAGCGTATAAAGGCCATGTGGCCATCCCTCGGGGGGCGGTTGATCGTCACTCCCCTCTCCATCAGCTGCTGGCATAGCTCATAAATATTGTCGACGCGATAAGCGAGATGGCCAAAGTTGCGTCCTCCGTCGTAGTCCTCCGGATCCCAGTTGTGGGTGATTTCAACCATAGGCCCCTTGCGCTCGCGAGCCAGCGCCTCATCGTCAGGTGCCGCCAGGAATACCAGCGTGAATCGGCCTTGTTCGCTGTCGTAGCGGCTGATTTCAATCAGGCCCAGCTTGCCGCAGAAAAAATCGAGCGTCGCATCGAGGTCCGATGCCCTGATCATGGTGTGCAGGTATTGCATTACTGTCCCTCCAATAAATTTGATGCCCTATGGTAAAGAACCTGGGCGACGAGTGGGTTACACTCCGCGGCCCTTTCGATCAATGGTTCCTATAGTAGCTTTATGTGGTTCAGAAACCTTCGCCCCTACCGCCTTCCCAGCCGCCTTGGATTGAGTACCGAGGCACTTGAGCAACGGCTGTCCAGCAAGCCCTTTGCTCCCTGTCGGCCGACCCAACCCCACAGCGTGGGTTGGGTGGGAGCGCTGGCCGATAGTGCGACGGCACTGGTTCACGCGGCGGGGCCATTCTGGCTGGTGCGGTTGCAGCGGGAGGAAAAACTATTGCCCGCCGCGGTGGTACGCGAGGAGGTTGGTGACCGAATTGCCCAGATCCAGGCCGCCGAAGGACGTAAGGTATTTCGCAAGGAAAAAATGACGCTGACAGACGAGGTCACCATGGACCTGATGCCGCGGGCCTTTTCCCAGCGCAAGTCCATCGAGGCCTTGATGGATGAGCGCAATGGCTGGCTGTGGGTCAATCACGCCAGTGCGCCTAGGGCGGAAGACCTGCTGGGTGCCTTGCGTGACGCCCTGGGCAGTTTGCCGGCGGAGTTACCGGATACCCGACACTCCCCCGCGCAGACCATGAGCCAATGGCTGTTGCAGGGAAACCTGCCGGCCGGGCTGCAACTCGGTGCCGATGCCGATCTCGCCGATCCCCAGGAAGGCGGCGGCGAGGTTCGTGCGCGCAGCATGCTCCTTGATTGCGATGAAATTCGGTCTCACCTCGAGTCGGGCAAACTGGTGCAGCGCCTCGCGCTGGAGTGGGATGAGCGGGTCAGTTTTGTGCTCGATAAGGATCTCACTATTCGACGGCTCAAGTTTGATGAACAGCTGGTCTCCGCCAACGACGATATCGAGGAAGACGAACTGGTGCGCCGTGATGCAGATTTTCTGCTGATGAGTGAAACCATCAGCGAGTTACAGACGCTGCTGGTCAAGAGCTTTGGCGGCCTTTCGGAATGAGTGACGCCATCCCTCGCCCGGGGCGCTATCGCCATTACAAGGGCAAGGACTATATTGTGCTGGATACTGCGACTCACTCGGAGACCGGCGAGCAGCTCGTGGTCTACCGGCTGGACTACGGCGATTATTCGCTGTGGGTAAGACCGTTGGCGATGTTTATGGAAACCGTCCAGGTAGACGGTGTCGATCGTCCTCGCTTTGCGTACATCGGTCCCGCAGACTGAAGCAGGATGCGCCGTTCTAGCCCGCATACTGCACCAGCATGCGGGCCCATTGTTAGCGCAGGCTTTTGTAACAGGGTGACCGTCAAACCACTGCTTTGCTACCAATGCCGCCGCTTGCCTGTATCTCGCTGGTTCCCGCACGCCCTGGACGCGCATACTCCCTGCAGCGTAGCTACGGCTACGCCTCCGGTCCCGAGCACGCCCAGGGCGCACGAGCCCTGCGCGAGCTATCAGGCAACGGGTGCAATTTTCAGGCTAGCGGGGTTCCCAGTTGCGGGACATTTCCAGATAGAGAAACGATGCGGTCCAGGTGATCAGCACAAAGCCGGTGAGTGACTCCACGCCGGCGAGCCACCGGATTTGGCCGTGGGGGCTGATATCGCCAAAACCTACCGTGGTAAATGCAGAGAAGGAAAAGTACACGTAATCGCTTGCGGTCCCTTCGAAGGCGCCGCTCAGTCCGCCAAACCCCCATTTTGCGGATAGAGAAAAGGCAACCGCAAAAATAAACACCTCGATGGTATGCGCCATAACGGCGCCGGCGACCCCCGCAATAATTCTACTGCGGGCTGAGAGCGGAAGTCTGGGTAAGCCACGGTATAGACGACTCAGCACCTCGTAATGCAATCCGATTGTGGTGACCACCGTCACCACATTCAGTAACAATCCAAGAAGCAGATGTGTCATCGGCCGGATAGCACTCTTGGCAGAAAAGTGGGGTTCGACTGCAGTACGCAGAAGACTTTGCCGCTGCGCACCGAGCAAACCACTGTGGGCGATATCGGTACAAAAAAGATGGTGCCCGGGGGCGGAATCGAACCACCGACACGAGGATTTTCAATCCACTGCTCTACCAACTGAGCTACCCGGGCAAGGTCTGAAGGCCGCGTATTAAACCTGTGGCGGCCGCTGCCGTCAAGTCGCGCTGGGCACCTCGTCCCCCGCTGTCCACGTGGCGTCGCTTTTTGCGGTCTCAGGAGCATGATCAGCACTGAAGGTGGCATAAATCGCGGGTAGCATCACGAGAGTGAACAGGGTTCCGATCAACATGCCCACGACCAGGATGAAGCCGATGCTGTTGCGCGCTTCGGCCCCGGCGCCTGTTACCAGCACGAGCGGGAAGTGACCGAGTACGGTAGCTCCTGTGGTCATCAACACCGGCCTTAAGCGAGCTTCTGCAGCGGCGCGGATGGCGTCGAACTTATTAAGGCCCGAGATTTGCGCCTGGTTGGCGAATTCAACAATGAGAATGGCATTTTTCGCGACCAGCCCCACCAGGGTAATCAGGCCGACCTGCGAATAAATATTGATGGTACTCAGGCCGACAAAGGTGATGACCAGCGCCGCGAACAGCGCCAGTGGCACCGAGCCAAGCAAAATGATGAGCGGATCCCGAAAGTTGTTGAACTGAATGGCCAGAACAAAGAACACCAGCACCGTCGAGATCATTAAAACGCTCAGCATGGTGTTGCCTTCGCTACGAATTTCACGGGATTCACCGGTGTAGTCGACCATGTAGCCGGGCGGCAACAACTCCTCGGCTTTTTTCTCGAGATGCGCGAGCGCCTGTTCTTTGGTGATGCCCGGTATGACCCCACCGTAAACCTTGAACGCGTTTTTTTGCTGGAAGCGAATCAGCGCCCGTGGCCCGGTGGCGCGTTCCAAAGTGACCAGTGTTCCCAAAGGCACTAAATCACCCGATGGAATTCGGATAGGCATATCCAGCAACGTTTCCGGTGATGATCGCTGATTTTCCGCCAGCATCGGGATAACACGGTAGGCGCGTCCGCGATCATCGTAACGGGTGACGTAACCCTCAGAGGCCATCAACCCCAGTTGACCGGCAACTTCAGAAAGATCCATCCCAAGATCGGACACCCGCTGCTTGTCGATAATGTACTGGCCCTGAACGAGGTCTACTCGCAAGTCAGTGTCAGCAAACATAAACATGCCGGACTCTCTTGCGGCGTTAACCATGGCCTGGGCATGGGGAAGCATTTCTTCGGCGCTATCCGATGAGGTAATGGCGATCTCAACATCAAACTGACCGGCGGTAGGCAGACTGCTGTCGGCCGCCGGGAACGCATTCACCCGCGGCAGGGATTTCATATCCGAATATATTTCCGGAATTAACTCCTGGATGGAGCGGTCGCGGTCTTCAAATGGAACAAAATCCTGACCACCAAACCCGCCGGACGGGAGTATGATTTGCCATGTGCTCGTCGCTTCGGGGTAGTCCGACATCATGTCGACCACACTCTCAAACCCTAACAGTGAATTGTCGATCGCTGACTCAGGTGCTGCATCGACCACGATGGTAAACCCGTCCTGGTCTTCAATGGGTGCGAGTTCCTTGAGCGAGAACATATAGAGAGGCAGGCAGAGCAAACTAAAAAATACGCCGGCTGTAATCAATTGCTTGCGGTAGCGTAGTGCCCAGTCGACCACCCGGCTGTAGAGTTCAGCGGTTTTGTCGAAGCGATTGTTGACGAAGCGGGTCGACGCCGACTCGTGGCCGCTATCGGGACAGACCCAGGCGCTCATAATGGGAGAGAGCGTTATCGCGACGAATCCGGAGATCAGTACAGCGACTGCCAGGGTGAATGCAAACTCGCGGAACAACACGCCGGTCAGGCCTGAGAGGAATCCAATGGGCGCGTAGACCACGGCAAGGGTGAGTGTCATCGCGATAATCGGTGAAAGCAGCCGTCTCGATGAAGCCATTGCCGCTTCTTTTCTACTCATACCTTCGCGCAGGTTGCGCGCCACGTTCTCGACCACGACGATAGCGTCATCAACCACCAGCCCCACCGACAACACGATAGCGAGAATGGTCAAAAGATTAAGGGAAAAGCCCAGCAACATCATGGCGGCTGTGGCACCCAACAGGGATATGGGAATGGTCAACAAGGGTACTAGGGCGGTTCTGAACGAGCCCATCAGCGCTACAACGACCAAGCCGACCAAAATAATGGTCTCACCAAGGGTGATAGCAATTTCGCTCAGGGCATTACGCATATAGTCGGTAACGTCGTATCCGATGAAAATTTCAAGGTCATCGGGAAGTGTTTTATTGATATCTTCGACCGCCTCGTAAATGCCGTCGGCGACTTCGATCTCAGAACTGCCGGGCACCGGATAAATGCCTACCCAGATCACCTTGTCGTGAGTAAACCGCCCGAGAAGTGAAATCTCCATGGATCCAGGTTCGATACGTGCGACGTCGCCGAGTCGCACCTCGACACCGTTTTCGCGCTTCACCAGCATTCGGGCAAAGTCTTCGGCATTACGGGCAGTGGTATTGATCTGTAAATCAATCTGCTGGTCGCTGTTTTTGGTTCGACCCACGGTGCCGATCACATTATTGCGTCGCAGGGTATTTTGGACGTCAGAAGCGTCGACATCCAAAGCCGCCATCCGTAGCGGGTCGAGCCAGATTCGCATCGCGGCCGGTATGCCCGTATTGAGGGCTCGCTGGACGTTCTCCACCGCGGTAAGACGCGGCAAGACGTCTCGCTGCATGAGATCGGTAACCTCTGCAGGCGTACGATTTTCGGGTATGGCGATGGCCAAATAGTAGCTGGCGTAGGGGCTGTCCGCGCGAACTACCTCGATCGCCGGGTCTTCGGTGCCATCGGGGAGTTCAAATCGAATTTGGCTGAGTCGGGTGGAAAGTTCCGCAAGGGCATCAGTACTGCTCTCATTGAGTTCCAACCAGACGGTTACCAGACTCGAGCCACTGGTCGTGAGCGACTCGACATAGTCAACACCGGGGATACTGCCGGCAACCCGCTCAATGGGCTCACTGACAAAGCCGCGAACGGTTTCCGCACTGGCACCGGGATAGGCGGTGCGAATTTCCAGCGAAGTACTCTCAATGACGGGAAATTCGATGACCGGGAGATCGATGGCGGACTTGATGCCTGCGAGTAATAGCCCGAAAGAAAGCACCACGGCAACCACGGGGCGGTTAACAAATATATCGGTCCAGCGCGGCTTGTTTTCCGGCGCAATCAATTCTTCGTTAGTACTCATTTTCCCGACCTCGCTGGGCTTGCAACGGCGACCAGTGCGCCTTCATACAGTTTAAACGCACCTTGAACAGCGATCCTGTCGCCACCCTCAATATCGCCTACCAGAAATATCTCACCGTTTTGCTCGCCGAGAACAGAGACTTTCCTTAACACCGCCGTGTGGTCCTGGAAGGAGTCGGGCTCGGCATCGATGATTTCGAAGACATGTGGCCCGTCCATGTTCCACCGGACCGAGTTATTGGGTACGCGGAAGGCATTCCTGTTCCGACCACTGCGAACTTCGACGTATACCAGCTCCCCATGGCGAAGCGCCGGCCCGGTAATCTTCGCTCGAACATCAAAGGCGCGAATACCAGCGGTCAATGCATCGGCTACCGCCATCACGGTTGCCTCGCCAACCAGTTGATCATCGATATCGAAGATGCGTACCGTATCCCCCTCGCGGACCATGGCAACGCCCTGCGGCACCTTGAAATCGATCCAGCGCTCGTCCTCCAAGCCCGTGAGTGTCGTCAGGAACTCACCGTCCTGCATGATGTCACCAACCGACTGGGTATAAATGCCCAACCTGCCCGCGAAGGACGCTCTTATCACAAGGCGACGCATCCGGGCTTCAAGGGCTGCCCCCTGCGCCTGCAGTGACTGGGATCGCGCCATTAGCGTGTCAAATTGATCCTGGGATGCCAGTGACTGACTTTTCAGCTGCTCGATGCGCTTGAGCTGGGTGCTGACCAATTTTTGTTCTGCGGCTACAGCCTCACGCTGCGCTGTCAGATCTTCATCAAACAATTTGAGCAAGACGTCGCCGGCTTCGACCACACTGCCTGCAGGATGCGGCAGCTCAATGATGCGCCCGGTCTCATCGGCGACCAGATTGACAAACTGGGGTGCTCGGACCGTGCCGGTGAGTCGCCTGACGGGTGTCCAGTCGGTCTCTTCCACCTGGGCCACGGTTACCGTCTCATAGGGGGGTGGGAACGCCGCAGCGGCAGCCATCGCCGACGAAATCTGCAAATACTTGATGCCGCCAAGGGCGATCGTAACGACCACACAGACGGATAGGGTGATAAGCCAGGCTAGAATTCGCATTGTGTGTCTCTAAAAAGGTGTTGATGCTTGGGTGTCATGGCGTGATGTCGCTACTGTGCAGGCGGCACATAGCCCTCTGCTTTATCGTATTCCTCGCCCGCGAAGAACTTGTCCATTTCCCGCTGTAAATACTGGCGGGCCTCCGGGTCCATGAGGCTCAGGTGCTTTTCATTGATCAGCATGGTCTGATGCGCCTGCCATTCCTGCCAGGCCTTTTTCGATATCGAATCAAAGATCTCCTGGCCTTTGGGGCCGGGCAGGGGCGCCCGTTCAAGACCCTCGAGCTCCGCCTGATATCGCCGACAAAAAACTGTTCTGCTCACGCTTTATCTCCCTGCGAGGTGTTGGGCAAGTGCCCCTGTTCGGCCAGCAGTTTGGCGACCGGCGCGGGGATCCCCCCAGGCAGTGATTGGGTAAATTGGTGCCATTTATACTCGGTGGGCTCGGAAACGGATGTATGGGCGGTGCTGAGCCGGATTCGCAGCGGTGTAATCGCTAGCCGGAAATGGCTGAAGGTATGCTCAATCATGGGTAATTGCTCGACCTCCGGGTCCACCACACCAAACCGCTGCGCCAGGTTTTCGAGTTCCCCGCGGTCCGGGCTCTGGGGCAGCGACCACAGGCCGCCCCATATCCCGCTTGGTGGTCTTTTTTGTAAAAGTACCGCTCCGGTGTGGTCGACCACCAGTGCAAAAAATGCAGACCGGGTCGGCGTTGTACGTTTTGGCTTCTTGCCCGGATATTGCTCGGGATCACCGGCCCTGCCCGCATGGCAGGTGTCAACCAGGGGGCATACCAGGCATTGTGGCCGCCGGCGCGTGCACAGTGTGGCGCCAAGATCCATGATCGCCTGGGTGTAATCGGCAACGCGGGTGTTGGGCGTGTGCGCCTCGGCGTGGCCCCAGAGCTCTGCGGCGACCCCGCTTTTGCCGGGCCAGCCGTCCACTGCGTGATGACGGGCCAATACCCGCTTCACATTCCCATCGAGAATGGGTGCGCGCCCGCCCATGGCGATACTGATAATGGCCCCCGCCGTGGACCGGCCAATCCCCGGGAGCGTACACAATCCATCGACGGTGTCGGGAAATTCGCCCCCCAGATCCCCGGTGACCATCTTCGCGCCGCGGTGCAGGTTCCGAGCCCGGGCGTAATAGCCCAGCCCGCTCCATAGCTTGAGCACATCGTCCTCGGGCGCCGCGCTCAGTGCCTCCACGGTGGGAAATTCACCCATGAAGCGCTCGTAATAGGGAATCACGGTCGCAACCTGGGTTTGTTGCAGCATGATTTCCGAGATCCAGACTCGATAGGGCGTGGTGTCGGTCTGCCAGGGCAGATCTTTTCGCCCGTGGTCGTCAAACCAATTGAGCAGGCGACTCGCCAGGGTACGGTCGGTAGGATGTAAAGTATTCACGTGATAAGCCCGGTCGCATTCGCGATGATTCGGGACACGACTTTCTATACAATTCGCCGCCTAGTGTAACGCGATGGGTGTGCCTTCATCGCCTGGGAGCGAATCATGACCGAAAACCCATCTTCAAAACGTAGCGCGAGTATCAGGCGGGATACCCTCGAGACCCAAATTCAGGTCGATCTCACCCTCGACGGCACGGGCGCGGTGCAGTTCGACACGGGGGTTCCGTTTCTCGAGCATATGCTCGACCAGATTGCGCGCCACGGCATGATGGACCTGACCGTCAATGCCCAGGGCGATTTGCACATTGATGCCCACCACACCGTCGAGGATATAGGCATCACCCTTGGCCAGGCCTTTGCCGAGGCGGTCGGTGACAAAAAGGGGCTGGTTCGCTACGGGTACGCTTATGTGCCTCTCGATGAGGCGTTGTCACGGGTGGTTATCGATTTTTCAGGCCGACCGGGGCTGACCTACCACGTTCCTTTTACGCGGGCGATGATTGGCACTTTTGATGTCGATCTGTTTGTGGAGTTCTTCCAGGGCTTTGTCAATCACGCCGGTGTGACGCTGCATATCGACAACCTTCGCGGACACAACTCGCACCATCAGGCCGAGACGGTCTTCAAGGCCTTTGGCCGCGCCTTGCGAATGGCGCTCGCGGAAGATCCGAGGATGGCTGGGGTAACCCCGTCTACCAAGGGAGTACTGTGAGCCGGTGACGACCCGGGTGGCGGTAATCGATTACGGCATGGGGAACCTGCACTCGGTGGCGAGTGCATTGACCTGTGCTGGCGCCGATGAGGTGGTGGTCAGCAATGATCCCAAAGCTATCGCCGCGGCGGATCACGTGGTGTTCCCGGGTGTGGGTGCCATCCGCGACTGCATGCATGAAATTCGCCGACTGGGCTGCGACCAGCTCCTGAAGAGCGCGTTGGATGACCCTGACAAGCGCGTGCTGGCGATCTGTGTCGGTATGCAGGCGCTGATGACCCACTCCGAAGAAAATAACGGGGTCGATACCCTGAATCTGATTCCGGGGCAGGTGCGCTATTTTGGCGCCCACCATCAAACTGCCGATGGCGAGCGCCTCAAGGTGCCCCATATGGGGTGGAACCAGGTTACCCAGGTTGTACCGCATGCGCTGTGGGACGGTATCGAGGATCAAACCCGGTTCTATTTTGTGCACAGCTATTACGTGGATCCGGACGATGACGCTGTTGTATGCGGCCGGTTCGACTACGGCGTAAATGCTTGTGCAGCGCTGGCCCGTGATAACTTGTTTGCCGTTCAGTTTCATCCCGAGAAAAGCCACACTCCCGGTTTGCGACTGCTCTCCAACTTCTTGGCGTGGGATGGATCATGCTAGTAATACCAGCGATTGACCTGAAAGACGGCCACTGTGTGCGTCTGCGACAGGGGCTTATGGAGGATTCCACGGTTTTTTCCGAGGACCCGGTCGCCACTGCCAGACGTTGGGCCGCTGAGGGCGCACGGCGTCTGCATCTGGTGGATTTGAACGGGGCTTTTGAGGGTGAGCCGGTTAATGCTGCAGCGGTTGAAGCGATTGCCGCCGAGCTACCCGAGCTTCCTATCCAGATCGGTGGTGGCATACGGGATCTGGCAGTGATCGAACGGTATCTCGCCGCCGGCGTCAGCTCGGTGATTATTGGCACGCTGGCAGTCAAGCAGCCGGCCTTTGTTCGCGTCGCCTGCCGCGAGTTTCCAGGCCGCATTATCGTCGGTATCGATGCCAAGCAGGGTATGGTGGCGACCGACGGGTGGGCGGAGGTCAGCGATGTTCGCGCAAGCGAGCTGGCGAAGCGCTTTGAGACCCACGGTGTCAGCGGCATTATCTACACGGATATCGCTCGAGACGGCATGATGCAGGGTGTCAATGTCGAGGAAACGGTGGCGTTGGCGCGATCCACTTCAATCCCGATTATCGCCTCGGGTGGCATTACCCATATCGATGACATTCGCGCCCTCGCCAACCATGCCCGGGAAGGTATATCGGGCGCGATCACGGGTCGCGCGATTTACGAGGGAACCCTCGACCTTGCCGAGGCGCAGGCTCTCGCCGACCGTATGATCGACCCGGAATAATGGGACTCGCAAAACGAATCATCCCCTGTCTCGACGTCGACTGCGGACGGGTTGTCAAAGGCGTCAACTTTGTCGGGATCAGGGACGCCGGTGACCCGGTAGAAATCGCGAAACGGTATAACGAGCAGGGCGCCGATGAGGTGACCTTTCTCGATATCACCGCCAGCCATGAAGGCCGGGATACCACCGTGCATACGGTGGAACAAATGGCCCATGAGGTGTTTATTCCCCTGACGGTGGGCGGCGGTATTCGAAGTGTCGATGATATCCGTACCATGCTTAATGCGGGGGCGGACAAGGTCAGCATCAATACGGCGGCGATCCACGAGCCCACCCTGGTGGCTGACGCTGCTGCGCGCTTTGGTTCCCAGTGTATCGTGGTCGCCATGGACGTGAAGCGCGTCAATCAGGCTGACGGCACTCCCCGATACGAGCTGTTCACCCATGGTGGGCGCAACCCGACCGGTCTTGAAGCCGTGTCCTGGGCGCGCAGGATGGCTGAGTTGGGCGCCGGAGAGATACTGCTAACCAGTATGGATCGCGATGGCACCCGCGATGGGTTTGAGCTGACCATAACCCGCATGATCAGTGACGCGGTGGATATCCCTATTATTGCCTCCGGAGGCGTGGGCACGCTGCAGCACCTCGCCGATGGGATCACCGAAGGGGGTGCTGACGCGGTACTCGCAGCCAGCATTTTTCACTTTGGCGATCACACGATTCCCGAAGCCAAGGACTTTATGGCGAATCAGGGAATCGAAGTCAGGCGCTGAGGAAGGCGGCACCCGGTCAAGGCCGAGGCGGGCACGAGTTGTACCGCACTGGGTAAGCGCGGCAATGCCTGCGCCAACACCTTGAGAGTCTCGGGATAAGGATGACCAATGGCGACGGCGTCACCCGCATGTAGGGCGATGCTGACAGCCTCCAGCAGTTGATTTTCTATCTGCACCGGATCGCGGGTGTTATCGAGGAAAACCGAGCGCTCCGTATTGGGTACGGCCATGGCTGTTGCCACGTCCGCGGCCACTGACTCGGCGGTGGTGCGTGAGTCGATAAAAAACATCGAGTTATCCAGTACGCGAGCCATGAATCGCTCCATTAACGGGCGATTGGTCGTCAGTTTGCTTCCCATATGGTTGTTAACGCCGGTGGCGCCGGGTACGGATAGCAGGGCGGCGTCGATAGTGGCCTCAAAATCGTCATCGGCCAGCGCGGTGGTGAGGACAACCGGATCCGAAGGTGGCACCTTGGTCGATTCCATGGGCATATGCACCATGATTTCCTTGCCCTGTTCCACGCCGACCGTGGCGATTGAGTGAGCGTGCGGGGTATGGGGGATAATCGATAGCGTCAATGGAGCGGGTAAATTAGCGGCATCGAGGCCGCGATTCAGGGAGTAGCCGAGGTCATCGATAATAATGGCAAGCCTCGGGTGACTGACCTCGTTACACGCGGTAGCTATCGGTGCAAACAGCGCCAGCGCGAGCCCGAGGACACGGTACTTCACTCGTCAATGGCTTCCGCTGCCAGCGTTTCCGCGGGCTTTTGGCGCCCAGCGAGGAGGTTGACGCCGCGCAGCATGGTCAGCGCCTCGTAGAGCTGATTGTCGGTTTCCTGGAGTGCGGCGATGGATTCGCTCTCGGTGTCGAGAACGTCGCTGCCACCATCGAGACGGCCCGCCAGGTCTGATTCCTTAATGCGCCGCGTGCTCTCAATGCTGGTCACCTTGGCCCGCTCAACGACGATATCGGGCACGATTCCCTCTGCCTGAATCGAGCGACCCTCGGGGGTGTAATAGAGTGCGGTGGTGAGTTTAACCGCCCGGTTTTCCGAGACCGGAAGCACGGTTTGTACCGACCCTTTACCAAAACTGCGTGTACCCATAACAATGCCACGGGCGCGGTCCTGAAGCGCGCCAGCAACGATTTCAGAGGCGCTGGCGGAGCCCCCATTGATCAGGACCACAATCGGAGCACCTCCCAACGCGTCCCCCGAATTGGCCTCAAACCTTTCCTTGGCAGAGCGATGGCGGCCCTCGGTGTACACCACAAGCCCCCCGTCAAGGAATGCGCCGGCGACATCGACACTTGCGCCCAATACGCCGCCGGGGTTGTTGCGTAAATCCAGAACCAGGCCCTCGAGTGCCGAATCGCTCTGCAGCCTGGCGAGCGCGTTGGCGACATCTTCACCCGTATTGCGCTGGAATTGAGCGATACGCAGATAGCCATAGCCCGGAGCGAGCAGCCGACTGCGCACGCTCGCCACCTTGATAACATCCCGGGTAACGGTAACGTCGAAGGGCTGTGGTTCCCCGGGGCGACCAATTTCAAGGGTCAGGTCACTGCCGGTCGGGCCGCGCATGATGTCGACGGCCTCGTTTAACGTCAGGCCTTTAACGGGGGTGCCGTCGAGTTTGAGAATGATATCGCCGGCCTGCAGCCCGGCTTCTTCGGCGGGGGAGCCGTCAATCGGCGATACGATTTTAATATAGGCACCTTCTTTACCGATCTCGATGCCCAGCCCCGAAAATTCGCCCTCGGTGGTGGTCTGTAAATCGTCGTAGTCGGCTTTATTCAGGTACACCGAATGCGGATCAAGACCTGTGAGCATTCCCTGGACCGCGTACTCGAACAGCGTGCTGTCATCGATGTCTTCGACATAGCCCTGACGAATCTGATTGAACACATCGGCAAACATCTGCAGCTCCTGAAGCGGCAGCGCCGATTCTGGCGGCATTGTGCTGTGTTCACGGATCTCTGGTGACGGCATTTCGTCACCGTCCTGAGCCTGGACGTGTATCGCGTTGCCGCCCAAAAAGGCAGCTGCAGAAAGAAACGCGAATGTTTTTCGCAGATTTTGCATTGAAACGGTTATCTCCCGGAACAGGCGAAGCGTTATGTTACCCGATTGTGGCGATAGTTCCTGCTAGCCCGGAACCCACTTCCCGGGATCAACCGGATCGCCGTCCTTGCGGATCTCAAAATAGAGCGCCGGAAAAATAGCCCCACCGCTGGCGCCCACCGTGGCGATGGTGTCGTCGGGACTTACCCAATCTCCCACCTGCTTTTGCAATGTTCGGTTCTGACCATAGAGGCTGAGCCAGCCGTCCCCATGATCGATGATCAGCAGCAAGCCATGGCCCCGCAGCCAGTCGGCATAAACGACCCGTCCGAAGTAAATGGCCTTGACGTCAGCGCCGCCTCGGGCGGGAATTATCCATCCGCGCCAGCGCATATTGCCGGCATTGCGCTGTTCGCCGAAGCGATTACGTGGCTTACCGTCGACGGGACGCTTGATAGCGCTGCGGGATTTTACGAACGGAGGATAATCTCCCGGTGCCTTCATCACCGGGACCGCGCTCTTCAGTTGGCTGAGCAGGTTGGTCAGCCGCTTGCGATCTCCCTCGAGTTTGGCCATGCGATCGCCATCGCGACCGATCTGGCGCTCGATTTCAGCTACCGTTTGCTCGCGCTTCTTTCTCAGTGCCTGAGACCTGTCGCGCTGGGAGGCCAGTTGACGCCGGTCGGAGTCGAGGGCGTCCCGCGTCACCCTGATAGCACTCGCATTGGCCGCCAGCTTTTCCGCCAGTCCGCGCAGACGCGCGATTTGTTCGCCCCGGGAGTCGAGCAGTAGTTCGTAATAAGCGAGATTTCTCGCAACGCGCTGGGGCTCCTGATCACCGAACAGGATACGAAGACCGCCGCCCTGTTGTAGCGACCAGAGATTGCGTAAATCGCTGTTAAGCGCCTCTTTTTCGGCGGTGACTTCGTCTTCCAGTTGTATACGTTCTGACTCCAGACGCTCAAGTTTGCTGGTCTCTGCATCGATCGATTTGGCCACCCTCGCCAACTGTTTGTCGAGGCGATTGATATCAAGCTCCGTCTCCCGGAGACTGACCTGCAGGGCATCACGCTGATCTTCCTGTGCCTGCATTCGTTGCTGGATTTTTTTGATTTCGGACTTTAGCTGCTCGAGTTGATCCGCTGTGGCCTGCTCATCATCGGCCAGCACCATCTCGGACAGGGCGATGCCAAGCACCAGCGCGAGGAGAAGGCAAGAAAACAGGGAGCGGCTTGGCGGGGAGGCTTTCACAGGGAGTGCGTTGTGCTGTTGTCAGCGATGCAGCAGGCTTTCGCCCGTCATTGCCAGCGGTTGTGGTAGCCCCATAAGTTCAAGCACCGTGGGAGCAATATCGGCAAGAATACCGGGCTTCGCCGAAAGTTCAGCGGCGCGCGCACCGATATAGATAAAGGGCACGCGCTCGGTTGTGTGCTGGGTGTGTGGTTGTTGGTTGTCGTAATCGAGCATTTGCTCACAATTGCCGTGGTCTGCGGTAACCAGTCCTTCTCCACCGGTCGCCAGCAATGCTTTCTCTACGCGCCCGATACACTCGTCGAGTACTTCGACCGCTTTGATGGCCGCGGGGTAAACACCGGTATGCCCGACCATATCGCCGTTGGCGAAGTTAACCACGATAAAATCGTAGCTACGGGATTCGATCGCCTCGACAAGCTGATCGGTTACCTCGCGGGCGCTCATTTCAGGTTGCAGATCGTAGGTGGCAACATCGGGGGAGGGGATGAGCTTTCGGGTCTCACCGTCGAACTCGGACTCCCTGCCGCCGCTGAAGAAGAAGGTGACATGGGCATACTTTTCGGTCTCTGCTATACGTAATTGGGTCTTACCCTCCTTTGCAATTATTTCGCCGAGGCTGTCGATGACGTTATCCGGGGGAAAGGCCACGGGACACGGGAGGGAGGACGCGTACTCGGTTGTGGTTACGAAATGGCACTTAGGCCAGTGAGTCCGCTGGAAACCGGAAAAGTCGGCGCTGAGAAAAACCTCGCTGAGTTGGCGGGCGCGATCAGCCCGGAAATTCATAAATAAAACGGCATCGCCATCATTAATAACGGCGGATTCACCGATGGCGGTGGGTGTTACGAATTCGTCGTTTTCACCCCGCTCATAAGCCTGATCAAGCCCGCTGAGTGCATCGGTGGCGCTGGCTTCCGAATCGCCACTGGTGAGCAATCGATAACTGCGCTCGATTCTATCCCAGCGGTTATCGCGGTCCATGGCCCAGTACCGCCCATGAATAGTCGCGATTCGACCCGTGCCCAACTCGTCGAAAACCGCCTCGGCGGCTTGCAGGGAGGCCCTGGCGCTACGCGGTGGTGTGTCCCGGCCATCGAGGAAGGCGTGCAGATAAACCTCGCGCGCGCCCCTGCTGGCGGCCAGGCGCAGGGCTGCAAACAGGTGGTTCTCATGGCTGTGAACCCCACCTGGGGAGAGCAGCCCCAGAATATGTACCGCTTTGTTCCCGGACACGGCGCTGTCAATGGCGTCGGTGTAAGCTGAATTGGTCTCGAAAGAACCGTCTTTCAATGCTTTGTCAATCCGGGTAATCGATTGATAAATAATTCGACCCGACCCCAGACTCATGTGTCCGACTTCCGAGTTTCCCATCTGCCCCTCCGGCAATCCCACATCAAGACCTGAGCCGGACACGAGGCTGTGTGGTGCCTCCTGCCAAAGGCGATCAAGAACGGGAGTATTGGCAGCGCGGACCGCATTGTGATCTTCCGAAGTGCGATGACCAAAACCATCGAGAATCATAAGTACGGTGGTCTTTTTGCTGATATCGGCGTTAGTCATGGGTGTTTTCGCGGGCGGTTTTCGGGAAAGGTTGCAGAGTGTACCGCGGTGCCGTCGGAGCGTGAAATCGGTAATGCCATCGAGAACGCCGCTGCTTTACGGTTTGCGCGACAAGTCCGGAATCATGACGGCGGCAAATCCGGCGGCATCCTACCGTCTAGTCGCGGTCGCTGTGCACCTATAAGGTGCGCAGCGACCTGTATCGGTGCGAAAAAATGCACCAATAGGGGATTTAAATAGAAAAGTATTGGAAAAATATTAAATAAATCAAGCATTTGTGAGAAAGCACCAAAAACGATCAACTTGGCATGTGCTTTGCTCTATGCTGTGAGTGCAAATTGAATGCCCAGGTGTGGCGTTCGCAACTAGCAACGGTCGTTCACCGGCCACTGATATTCCCTGGAGGAAACCATGTCTGAGCGCACGCTCACTCTGATCAAAGATAACGATGTTCGCTGGGTCGACCTGCGATTTACTGATACACGTGGTAAGGAACAGCACGTCAGCATCCCCTCCAGCGAAGTCGACGACGGATTCTTTGAAGACGGTAAGATGTTTGACGGGTCGTCAATTTCGGGCTGGAAGGGTATCAACGAGTCCGACATGATTCTCATGCCCGACGACACCTCTTCGGTACTCGATCCGTTTACTGACGACGCTACTATCATTGTGCGGTGCGATGTCGTTGAGCCCACCACCATGCAGGGCTACGAGCGCGATCCGCGCAGTGTCGCCAAGCGCGCTGAAGAGTACCTGGCATCGACCGGTATCGGTGATACAGCGTACTTTGGCCCCGAGCCCGAGTTCTTCGTCTTTGACGACGTCAAGTGGCACTCGGATATGAGCGGTGCTGGCTACGCTATTGCCTCTGATGAAGCGGCCTGGTCTTCCAACCACCATTATGATGACGGTAACACCGGGCACCGCCCCGGCGTTAAAGGCGGTTATTTCCCGGTTCCACCGGTCGATTCACTGCATGACATCCGCGCCGCCATGTGTGGTGCCATGGAGCAAATGGGTCTTTCCATCGAGGTACATCACCACGAGGTAGGCACTGCTGGTCAGTGTGAAATCGGCGTCAGGTTTAACACCCTGGTGGCCAAGGCCGACGAAGTACAGATCATGAAGTACTGCGTGCACAACGTCGCACACGCTTACGGCAAGACGGCCACGTTTATGCCCAAGCCGCTGGTTGGCGATAATGGGTCGGGTATGCACGTCCACCAGTCCATTGCCAACGGTGGTGACAATACCTTCGCCGGCGAAGGTTACGCGGGGCTCTCGGAGACCGCACTTTACTACATTGGCGGCATTATCAAGCACGCCCGCGCATTGAATGCATTTACCAATGCATCTACCAACAGCTACAAGCGCCTGGTTCCGGGTTTCGAAGCCCCCGTAATGCTCGCCTACTCCGCGCGCAACCGCTCGGCGTCGATTCGTATTCCCTACGAGCCCTCGCCCAAAGGCAAGCGTGTCGAGGTGCGATTCCCAGATCCAACCGCGAACCCCTATCTTGCCTTCGCTGCCATGCTGATGGCGGGCATTGATGGTATCCAGAACAAGATCCACCCCGGTGAAGCAGCGGACAAGGATCTCTACGACTTGCCCCCAGAGGAAGGTAAAGCGATTCCCACGGTAGCCAGCAGCCTGACCATGGCGCTTGAAGCTCTCGATGCGGATCGTGAATTCCTTACCCGCGGTGGCGTATTCACCGACGATATGATCGACGGTTACATCGCGCTGAAGTCGGAAGAAGTCGAGCGTCTGGACATGACTACTCACCCGGTTGAGTTCGATATGTACTACTCGGTCTGACCCACTGAGATAAGCCACAAAAAAGCCCGCGGTTGCGGGCTTTTTTGTCATCGGGTCGCTACGTAACGGCGAGGCCTGCTGGCGCTTTGCACCATTATGGTGCATGGTGGTGTCTGGTTATCGTGAGGTTAAGCGTTATGCAGAAGTTGTTGTCTCTTTTTGCAATTGTGGTCGTTATGGCTGCTCCCGCGTTTGGCGTGAGTGCAGATCAGCGGGTTTATAAGTACGTCGATGAGCAGGGCAACGTCGAGTTCAGTGATAAGCCACCGGCTCCTGGCGACAGTGCCGAGCCTGTGGAATTAAATCCTGCCAACCGATCGGCACCACCACCCGATATTGCCAAGCCAGTGGCAAAGGCGCCGGTGGCACGCCCCGAGTACGACACGGTCATTACGGCGCCCAGTGATGGGTCCACCATTCCCATGGGTCCTGGAAACTTTGCGGTCGCGGCGCAGGCCAATCCGGCACTTGCCAGTGGTGAGCGGCTTCAGCTATTGATTGACGGTGCGCCTGTAGGCAAGCCCCAGCGGGGTAGTTCATGGCAACTCAGTAATGTATTTCGCGGCGAGCATAAATTGGTCGTAAAACGCCTGCTGACTTCCGGGGGCGAGCTGGATCGTTCGGAGCCGGTCACCGTTTATGTGCTTAGGCCCTCGATACGCTAATGAGCGATTCATCACTCAAGGTTGTAGCGGCCGACTCGATTACTTTCGGAGCAGGGTGGGGAGGCGTGTCGGTCGACCTGCTGGCCACGGCTGTTGTGCTGGTGGATGGGGACTGGCGGGTGGTCGATATTAATCAGGCCGCGGAGACCTTGTTGGAGATATCGGCGAGTCGGGCACTCAATGCGCGTCTTGATGAAGTACTCGAGCGGGACGCCGGTTGGGAAGATCCCTTGATGCAGGCACGAAACGATATCGTGCCGGTAGTGCGTCGAGGCATAGAATTTCGCCTTCGCGGTGGTAAGGCGCATACCGTCGACCTGACCATATCGCCCATTGAGCGGGGTGTGGAAATCAGTCTGATACTGGAGTTCACCCCTGTCGATCGCATGCATCGCATCAATGAGGGTGCGGGACTCTGGGAGGCGCAAATGAGTTTGCGCGAGGTGGTCCGGGGCCTGGCTCACGAGGTCAAGAACCCTTTGGGCGGCATTCGTGGTGCGGCGCAACTACTGAGTCGCGAGTTACCCGATCCTGCATTGCTGGAATACACCACTGTGATTATGTCGGAAGTGGATCGGTTGAAGGCCCTGGTCGACCGCTTGCTGGGTCCCCGCGAGCAGCTGACGCCGGCGCCGATGAATATTCATGAGATTCTCGAGCGCGTCCGTCGTTTGATTACGGCGGAAGCAGGGGGACGCATCAGGCTGGTCCGGGACTACGACCCCAGCCTCCCTGAATTCGAGGCCGACCAGGGCCAGTTGACCCAGGCGGTGTTGAATATCGCCAAGAACGCGGTGGAGGCAATGCCTGACGGTGGCATCCTGACCTTCCGCACCCGTGCCCAGCGGCAGTACACCATGGGCGGCAAGCGGCACAAGTTGGTGTGTATGGTGGAAGTTCAGGACAGCGGCACCGGGATCGAACCGGATATGCTCAACCGCCTGTTCCTACCCATGGTGACCGGCCGAGCAGACGGCAGTGGTATTGGTCTGGCGATCGCGCAGACGATAGCAAACCGACACGGTGGTCTCGTTCAATGCGAGAGCCAGCCGGGCGACACACGTTTCACGCTACTCCTGCCAATGGAGGTATGACCAATGACCGCGGGTAATTCGATTTGGGTGGTGGACGATGATCGCTCGATTCGCTGGGTTGTAGAGCGCGCGCTTACGCAGGCCGGGCTGGATTGTCGCAGCTTCAGCGATGCCGATCGCCTGCTCTCCGCCATGGCCACCGAGCGCCCCGATGTGGTTATCAGTGATATTCGAATGCCCGGTACCGATGGATTTGAATTGCTGGCGGTGCTCAAACAGCAGCATCCCAATCTTCCCGTCATTATCACGACTGCGCACTCTGACCTCGACAGTACGGTGACGTCTTACGAGGGTGGCGCCTTCGAATACCTACCGAAACCGTTTGATGTTGATGAAATGGTAGCCACCGTGGAGCGGGCTCGCGTCCACTCGCTGGAGCGAAAGCGACCGGTTGAAGAGCCGCGGGCCGAGGATGATGACACTGGAATCATTGGTAGCGCGCCCAAGATGCAGGAGGTATTCCGCGCTATTGGTAGACTGGCACAAAGCCATATTACCGTTCTCATCAATGGCGAATCAGGCACCGGAAAGGAGTTGGTTGCACGCGCACTGCACGATCACAGCCCCCGCAGGCGTTCACCGTTTATCGCGCTGAACATGGCGGCCATTCCCAAAGAGCTGATGGAATCAGAGCTCTTTGGGCATGAAAAAGGTGCCTTTACCGGTGCTACCAGCCGCCGCGAGGGGCGCTTTGAACAGGCCGATGGCGGTACGCTTTTCCTCGACGAGATCGGCGATATGCCGGCGGATACTCAAACCCGTCTGTTGCGGGTGCTGGCGGATGGCGAGTTTTATCGTGTCGGTGGTATGACCTCGGTGCGAGCCGACGTTCGAATCATTGCGGCGACTCACCAGAATCTCGAATCACTGGTGGCCCGTGGTGACTTCAGGGAAGACCTTTATCATCGGCTCAACGTCATACGGATTCATTTGCCGACCCTTGCTGAGCGACGAGAAGACATACCCCAACTGGCGAAATACTTTCTCGGCCGTGCGGCGGCCGAGCTCGACGTGGAGAGTAAGATTTTGTCCCGCGATGCAGAGCAGTTCCTGGCCGCATTGCCATGGCCTGGCAATGTCCGTCAGTTGGAAAATACCTGCCGCTGGCTCACGGTAATGGCCGCGGGCAGCGAGATACTGCTCAGTGATTTACCACCTGAATTGCTGAGTCCCAGCGAAGAAAAACCCACGCTTCAGGGCGATGACTGGCGGCAGGCTTTGACCGCCTGGGTGACCGGGCGTCTGTCTGCCGGGGAGTCCAAGGTACTGAGAACTGCCCTGCCTGCTTTCGAGCAGATCATGATCGAATGCGCGCTCCAGTACACCGGGGGGCGTCGTGCCGAGGCCGCCGAATTACTGGGCTGGGGCAGAAACACCTTGACCCGGAAACTGAAGGAGCTGGAAGCCGGAGACGGGTTGGATAACAGCTCCGGCTAGCAGGAGACTCAGTTTACGGCGCTGGGATCCTGCTGCGCGGCTTGTTGCTGGGCGACAGCCTGACGGTAAAGTGCGTCAAAGTTGACGGGGGCCAGCATCAGGGCCGGAAAACCTCCCTTGACCACTAGTGCATCTATATTCTCGCGCGCGTAGGGAAACAGGATGTTGGGGGCAACGGTGGCAAGCACCTGTCGTAGCGACTCACCTTCAATGCCTTGTACATTAAATATTCCCGCCTGCTGCACTTCGACCAGAAAAGCCGTGTCTTCTTCCATCTTGGCGGTCACTGTGAGCGTCAGAACAACCTCGTGATTGCCTTCTTCGTCGACCGTTGAGCTCTTGGTATTGAGGTCAACATTGACCGAAGGCTGGTACTGGGTTCGAAAGATATTGGGCGTCGACGGGGACTCAAACGAGACGTCTTTGGTGTAGATTCGCTGAAGGTTAAACTGTTGTTGCCCTTGTTGATCTTGCGCGGCGGCTTGTTCTTCTGCCATTACATAGTTCTCCTTTGGGTAAAAAATTCAGGCGGTTGAGCTGAGAAGCTGATCGAGCATACCGTCCCGTTCTGATGCATAAAGCTGGTCGCAGCCACCGATATGGGTATCACCCACCCAGATCTGGGGCACGGTAGAGCGGCCCGCCCGCTGGGTCATTTCGTGGCGTCGCGCATTGTCGTTGTCCACGGGGATCTCCTCATAGACCACGTCTTTTTTGTCCAGCAACTGTTTCGCACGGATGCAGAATGGACAGAAGCGTGTGGTGTAAATCACCACCGGGGCCTGAATACTCATTCGGACACCACCGGCAACTTTTGTGCCTGCCACTCCATCATTCCTCCCGACATCTTGTGCGCTCGGGTAAAGCCCAGGCCGCGCAGGGTTTTGGTAGCGCTACCGGCACTTTGGCCCAGCTTGCAGACCACGATCACCGGCTTTTCCTGATATTTCTCCAGTTCTCCAACCCTTCCAGCCAATTTGGTGAGCGGCACGTGCACTGCATCGACAATATGGCTCTTCTTGAATTCGGCGCCATCACGGATATCGAGAAACACCCCCTCTTCGCTGTTGACCATATTAATGGCCTGTTGACAGCTTACTGCCGGACCGGCTTTGCGCTTTTCATGAAGAAAAAGCATCGTCAGCGTCGCGGCAAGCGCAAGCACCAACAGCCATTCTTGGGTAATAAACTGTATTAACAGGTCGAACTGCACAGGGAATATCTCGATCGGTGGGGCGCGATTGGATGCTCGCACTCGAAAACGGCGCCGAGTATAAAGGTTTCCATCGTCCCGCTCCAGCGTATTACTGCCAGCGCCTGGGCCATGAGCCAAGGATCGGCATGGTCACTCGCGATCAGTGATGGCACTAAGTCCCAAGATAGCCAGCCGGTACTCTGCTACACTCCGCGCCGCAATTCGAGCCAGTCCCCTCCCGAGAGAGCCCAACCGTGATCAGCCAACTCAGAAACATCGCCATTATCGCGCACGTCGACCATGGAAAAACGACACTCGTCGACTGCCTGTTGCAGCAATCGGGTACGCTTGACCGCAAAAACGCTGATGCCGAGCGCATCATGGACTCCAACGATCAGGAGCGTGAGCGCGGAATTACCATTCTGGCGAAGAATACGGCGATTCGCTGGCGGGATTATCGGATCAATATCGTCGATACTCCGGGGCACGCCGATTTCGGCGGCGAAGTCGAGCGGGTACTGTCCATGGTTGACTCGGTACTACTGCTGGTTGATGCCGTTGATGGCCCGATGCCCCAGACCCGTTTCGTCACTTCAAAAGCTTTTGAGCGCGGCCTGCGACCCATTGTTGTGGTTAACAAGGTCGATCGCCCGGGTGCCCGGCCGGACTGGGTTGTCGATCAGGTGTTCGATTTGTTCGACACACTCGGTGCTACAGAGGAACAGCTCGATTTTCCTGTGATTTACGCCTCCGCCATCAACGGGGTTTCCGGTGACGACCACGAAGCAATGGCTGATGATATGACCCCCTTGTTCGAAGCGGTCATTGAGCATGTCGATCCGCCCAGGGTGAATGCGGACGGGCCACTGCAGCTGCAGATCAGCGCCCTGGATTACAACAGTTACGTCGGTGTTATCGGCGTTGGACGTATTACCCGGGGTGTAATTGCGCCCAACACGAACGTCGTGGTTGTTGATGTCGAGGGTGCCGAGCGCAACGGCCGTGTACTTCAGGTTATGGGTTATCACGGCCTGGAGCGGGTTGCCGTTGATCACGCTGAGGCCGGCGATATTGTTTGCGTCACTGGTATAGAGGCGCTCAATATTTCCGATACGCTGTGCACGCCGGGCGCGGTCGAAGTATTGCCGCCGCTGAGTGTCGATGAGCCGACGGTGAGTATGACGTTTCAGGTCAACGACTCGCCGTTCGCGGGGAAGGAGGGCAAGTACGTCACCTCGCGTAATCTGCGCGAGCGTCTCGATCGCGAGCTGATTCACAATGTGGCACTTCGGGTAGAGCAGGGCGATAGCCCCGACAAATTCAAGGTGTCCGGGCGCGGTGAGCTTCATTTGTCAGTACTGATCGAGGGTATGCGTCGCGAGGGCTTTGAGCTGGGCGTTTCCCGTCCGGAAGTCATTCAGAAAGAGATTGATGGACAGCTTTGCGAACCCTACGAAAACCTGGTTGTTGATTGCGAAGACGCGCACCAGGGTAGCGTTATGGAAGAGCTTGGTCATCGGCGGGCGGATCTGCGCAACCTGATACCTGACGGAACCGGGCGCGTACGTCTCGAATTTATTGTCCCGGCACGCGGTTTGATCGGTTTCCGGTCCCTGTTTATGACGCTGACTTCGGGCAGCGGCATCCTGACCCACGTGTTCGATCATTACGGGCCGGTTTCCAAGGCGGAACTGGCAGCGCGTAACAACGGCGTGCTGGTTTCCATGGTCAGCGGCAAGACCCTCGCTTATGCGCTTTTCAATCTTCAGGATCGCGGGCGCTTGTTTATCGGTCCCAATATTGATGTTTATGAGGGACAGATTATTGGTCTGCATACCCGTGGGAATGATCTGGTTGTCAATCCGACCAAGGCGAAGCAGCTGACCAATGTCAGGGCATCGGGGACCGACGAGGCTTTGACTCTCACGCCCGCGGTGGCGCACTCGCTGGAGCAGGCGCTCGAGTTTATCGATGATGATGAACTGGTCGAGGTTACTCCCGACAGTATCCGTCTGCGCAAAAAACTCCTGCTCGAATATGAGCGCAAGCGCGCATCGCGCAGCGCCTGATCAGAAGGTGAGTAGCATCTCGAGGTGGGGTATACCGTCCTCATCGTAGGGACCGCGCACCGTGCGAAAGCCATGTGATTGGTAAAGGCCCTCCAGGTGGGCCTGGGCGCTGATTCTGACACCGCCTCCAAACTCTGCGCGACAAAAAGCCAGGCCGTGCTGCATGAGGATGTGGCCTAATCCCTCACCGCGCCAGTTAATATCGGTGACCACCCGGCCTATCGACGGTTCCACATAACTCACCCCGGGAGCCACCACGCGAAGTGTGGCGATCAGTTTACCGTCAGCGTGGCCGCACAAATGCCAGCTTGAACCATCTTTGTGGTCCGGATCGACGTAGGGGCAGTCCTGCTCGACTACGAATACCTCGGCGCGGAGTCTTAAAACCTCGTGCCACTCCCGGGCGGTGAAGGTATCAAAATGCCGCCAGTGCCAGTTGATATCGTTGGCCTTGGACATGAAATGGGCTCTCCAGCTGTTAACAATTGCACTCGGAGTGGGTTTTCATGGCCGCTCCCAGCGCCGTCGGTTAGGATACGGCTTAGAGTCATCCAAGGGTAGATGCGCACCATGTTGGCGACAGCACAATCGGGGTCAGACTTCCAGGCGCTGAATGAATCGGCCAAGGCCGCTGTGCGGGATGTTTTTTCCAGGCTTTCCATCAGCGGGCGGGAGCTCGACATGCCACCCATGGGGTCGGGTGACTACAAGGCGCTCGATGGCAACTGTGTGGCGGTGGTCATCAGCGGGCATGTATCGGTGGTGCAAGGTCATACGGTGATCGGAGTATTTGATGGGGGCGATCTGCTGCTGCCCGACACCAACGTTATCGGGCCGGGCTCTGCGCCTTTGCGTTATGGTTCCGAATCGGGCGCTCATGTTCGGTTGTATCAGCGAGATCAGGTCGAGTCGGCGATTGCCAGTGAGCCGGCCACTATCGAGGCCTGGAACCGGGCACTAATTCTCCAGATCACCACCATCTTGCGACTCAACGCGCTGCATATCCGCGAAACGGTGGGCGAGGGGCTGACTACGGAGCTGTTTTCCGCGGGGAAAATCATTATTGCCCAGGGAGCCCCGGCGGATGATGTGTTTTCCATGATTGATGGACTGGCGCAGGTTCTGGTGAATGACCAGCCTGTCGCCGAGCTGCGACCTGGAGAATTGTTCGGTACGATGGCTGCCCTAATGGGTAGTCATCGCCGGGCTACTGTGCGCGCGATCGAGGACTGTAAGGTCGTCAGACTACCCAAAGATCATTTTTTTGAACTGATCCGCTCGCGGCCGAATGCAGTCCACGGGCTATTGGTCGATATGGCCAGTTCGATCAACGAATTGAACGAAGAGGTTGTGCGGCTTCGTGAACAATTGAACCACACCACTAACGCCTGAACCGGGGTTCCATGACTGATGTAATTGCTGGGCCGTTATCGGTCGAGACGCTCTCAATGCGCGATTACGCTGAGAAGGCGTATCTCGATTATTCGATGTATGTCATTCTCGATCGCGCTCTGCCCCATATTGGCGACGGGCTGAAGCCCGTCCAACGACGCATTATCTACGCCATGAGCGAACTTGGCTTGAAGGCCGGTTCGAAATACAAAAAGTCGGCGCGTACTGTGGGCGACGTAATCGGTAAATTTCATCCCCACGGCGACAGCGCCGCCTATGAAGCCATGGTACTGATGGCGCAGGACTTCAGTTATCGCTACCCGCTGGTTGATGGCCAGGGTAACTGGGGCTCGGCCGATGATCCCAAGTCGTTTGCCGCGATGCGCTACACCGAGTCAAAGCTGGCCCGTTATGCCGAAGTGCTGCTCGGGGAGCTTGGTCAGGGCACCGTCGACTGGCAGCCCAATTTCGACGGCACACTCAATGAGCCGGTGGTGCTGCCGGCTCAGGTACCTAATGTGCTGCTCAACGGCACTACCGGTATCGCAGTGGGAATGGCTACCGATGTGCCACCACACAATCTTCGCGAGATCGTCGATGCCACCGTGCATCTGCTCGAGAACCCCAAAGCAACGGTGGCCGACCTCTGTGAGTATGTGAAGGGTCCCGATTACCCGACTGATTCCGAAATCATCACGCCTGAGGATGATCTTCAGGCGATGTACCAGTCCGGCCGTGGCAGCGTGAAAATGCGTGCATCCTGGTCGGTGGAGGACGGTGCCATTGTGGTTAATGCACTTCCCTACCAGGTCTCCGGGTCTCGGGTACTCGAGCAGATTGCGGCGCAAATGCAGGCCAGAAAGCTGCCGATGGTTTCTGATCTCAGGGACGAATCCGATCACGAGCATGCCACCCGCTTCGTCATTGTTCCGCGTTCGAACCGCGTCGATCTCGAGGGGTTGATGTCGCATCTGTTCGCGACAACGGATCTTGAGCGCAACTATCGTGTAAATCTCAATCTCATCGGTATCGACGGTCGGCCCGCGGTAAAAGCGCTCAATGTCATCCTCGGTGAGTGGTTGCGCTTCCGGCGAACCACCGTCCAGCGCCGGCTGGAGCACCGACTCGATCGGGTGAATCGGCGCCTGCATGTTTTGGAAGGCTATCTGATTGCCTACCTCAATATCGATGAGGTCATCCGCATTATCCGCGAAGAGGAGGAGCCCAAGCCTGCGCTAATCGCCCGCTTCGGACTGTCTGATGTTCAGGCAGAAGCCATACTCGATCTTAAGCTGCGCAACCTGGCAAAGCTTGAGGAGATGAAGATTCGTGGCGAGCAGGATGAGCTGGCGGCTGAGCGCGACAAGCTCGAGTTGACCCTCGGTAGTGATGCGCGAATGAAAACACTGATTAAAAAAGAGCTGATGGCGGTTGCTGAGGTTCATGGCGACGAGCGTCGATCACCCATTACTCAGCGTGAAGAGGCCCGGCCTTTCAGCGAGACCGAGCTCGCGAGTTCGGATCCGCTTACCATTGTTCTTTCGGAGATGGGGTGGATACGTGCGGCAAAGGGGCACGATATTGATCCCACCAGTCTGAATTACAAATCCGGCGACGGTTTCAAGCTCGCGGCGCGGGGTAAATCCAATTTACCCACAGTTGTCTTCGATTCGACCGGCCGCGCTTATTCCATTGCCAGTCATGCGTTGCCGTCGGCCCGGGGCCAGGGCGAGCCACTGACCGGAAGAATTAATCCGCCGTCGGGGGCGACGTTCGAGGGCCTGTTAACCGGTGCAGACAGCGATAAGTTCCTTTTAGCCAGCGATGCAGGGTATGGCTTTGTCGCCCGGTTTGCTGACCTGCAATCCAAGAATAAAGCGGGTAAGGCCTGCCTGAATCTGCCGAAAGGTGCTCGCGTGTTACAACCAGCAGCGGTACCACTGGGGGACCAGCTGCTCGTGGCCGCGGTCACCAGTCTTGGCCGCTTGCTGGTTTTCCCGCTATCGGATTTACCCGAAATGGCACGAGGCAAGGGGAACAAGATCATCGGCATTCCCGGGCCCAAAGCGGCGGCGAGGGAAGAAGTGGTAGTGGGTGTATGCGCGATGCGCAGCGATGATGTGCTTGAGGTTACCGCAGGAAAGCAGCATCTCAAGCTCAAGCCTGCTGATCTGGAGCACTACCGCGGTGAACGCGGGCGGCGTGGTAACAAGCTGCCCAAGGGCTTCCAGAAAGTAGCCTCGATGCGAGTGCTCAGCTGACTTTTTCGGGTCGGCGTTCGAGCACGGCTTTGAGTAGAATCTGTAGTTGTCGCTCCAGCAGGTCGCGGTGCCCGTCGGCGAGTGCGCCGAGCACGGCGCCATGATTGTTCGTGTTCTCGACGGTCACCCGCGTCGAGACGTCGATATCACTGGCGGCTTTATCTGACAGGCTGATGCCATCGGGCAGCGATTGAGCAAGGCCCTGAAGCTCGTCGAGGGTGGCCTGTGTGTATAAACCCGGATAGATATCTTCGGCGTCACCATGGCCGAGTTCACTCATACCCACCGCCAACCCCATTTTCAGCGATAGGCGCAGCCGTTCTTCGATGGCAGGGATGGCGTTCTGAATCAGCCAGGCACAGCTCGTGGCGCGCAACGCGGGGCTTCCCACTTTGTGCTCCCCGGAAAAAAATACGGCGAGACCAAATTGACGCACAACCTGCAGGTGGCCACTGTAAAAGCCCTGGGCACCGTAAACCAGTCGATGCAGCAGAAGGATGTAGCGTTGTAGCCGCTTTTCATCAAGGGTGTCGATGTAGTCAGGCAGGCTTTTTAGCTGAATAAAGAGAACCCCGGTGTCATCGTAATGCTCGTCCCCCTGAGCAAGCCCGGTGCTGGGTTTCAGCAGTTCAAGGGGCAGTGCGGCCACCTGCTGGCGAAGCTTGTGAACTTCGTTGGTGGCATCCACGCCTTCGCCGGCCGCTATCGCCAATTCAGCACTCACCGCATCGATGTGCCGCGCGAGCCGCGAACCGAGTGGTCGCGTAATAAGAAATACCGCGATACTGAGAATTACCGAAAGCGCGGACAGCCCGAAGATAAACTGCAAACGCGCCTGGTCCTGAATCTGTGTGTCGATAGTGACGGCTATCGACCCCGCTATATCACCGGCGATGGTGATCGCAGCGCTGTAAGCGTTCTTGCTCAGCGGATTCCCGGCCTTGCCGATAATGGCATCTTCAACGTCGAATACCTGCGCTCCGGCGATGGTGGGCTGCTCGATCAACCGCTGCAGCTCTGCGGCGACACCCAAAAGGTCTCCAGCCGCCAGTTCTACGGAAAGCCTGCGCGCCAGCTGCTGCGCCACTGCCTGACCGAACTCGTCCTGCAATGCGCGTTGGGTATGCGCACTGGACTGTGCAGCGAGCGCGACCAATAACAGCGTGGCGACCAGGCAGCACAGGGCCGCTGTCCATGCCAGCTGATGGCCAAGCGGTAAGCGCTGGAGGCGTTGCGGAATGCTGAACAAATCGAATGATCCTGGGAAAGATGACGAGTATAAACCGAGCGCGGACATGTTGCCTTGTCGCTTGCGCTTCTGCACTATGCACGCGCCCGTTTCTCGTGAAAATCGATGTGAATTTTTCTATGGCCGTATCCACTCACGCGCTCACGCTCATTGTTCCCCGCACCGTTCCCTGCACCGGGGCGCCCGATACTACGCCGGTGGCCGCGTTATTGGCGCGATTTGGCATCGATATCGTCGAGCGTCGAGCGGTTCCCGTGCCGCGCTCGCTTGCTGAACACCGTATCGTCGAAGTCTGGTATTTGGCAGCAGAGGGCGGCGTTGACGGTTTGGCCCAGGAATTCGATCGCCTCGCGGATGATTTGGAAATCGATTTGGTTTTTCAGGCGATGGCGGTGCGCAGGCGACGCTATCGTCTCGCGGTTTTTGACATGGACTCTACCCTCATCCGCTGTGAGGTCATCGACGAGTTGGCGGCACGAGCGGGGGTGGGTGACCGGGTGGCGGCGATTACCGAGCGCGCCATGCGCGGTGAGCTCGATTTCGTTGGCAGTTTTACCGAGCGCCTATCGATGCTTGCGGGTCTCAGTGAGTCGGTCATTGCCGATATTGCGGCAACGCTACCCATTACCGAGGGCATGCCCGAACTCATTACCACCTTGCGCGCACGGGGCATCAGAACCGTGATTCTTTCGGGCGGTTTCAATGTGTTTGCCGAGGAGCTGCAAAGGCGCTTTGGCTTCGAGCAATATCATGCCAATCGGCTTGAGATTGAGGATGGCCGTGTTACCGGGCAGGTAGTCGGTGACATCGTCGATGGCGATAGAAAGGCGGCTTTGCTGCAGCAGATTGCCAGTCGCGAAGGGATCGATCTGGTGGATACTATCGCCGTTGGGGACGGCGCCAATGATTTGAAGATGATTGGTCTTGCGGGACTGGGTGTTGCCTTCGATGCCAAGCCCATTGTGCGCGAGAGCGCACCCTATAACCTGCGCTACTCGGGACTCGATGGTGTGCTCTATTTGTTGGGTGCCCCCAGTGAGGGGCTATAGACCACCGCGACAGCCGTCCATCAATTCCAACCCCGATGTGGCTGGGGTATTATCCACGACGATTTTTTCAAGGATGTCAGTATGGCCAATTACTCAACCAGTGAATTCAAGTCCGGACTCAAGGTGATGCTCGACGGAGACCCCTGTTCCATCGTCGAGAATGAATTTGTAAAGCCGGGCAAGGGCCAGGCGTTCAACCGCGTCAAAATGCGCAACTTGAAGACCGGACGGACCTGGGAGCGCACTTTCAAGTCCGGTGAGTCGTTGGAAGGTGCCGACGTCATGGACCATGCCATGGAGTACCTCTATACCGACGGCGAGTTCTGGTATTTCATGGAACCCACCACCTTTGAACAGCACCAGGCGGACGAGGCTGCTGTGGGTGATGCCAAGCTGTGGCTCACCGATCAGGCTCCCTGTGAGGTGACGTTATACAACGGCACGCCATTGGCTGTGACGGCTCCCAACTTCGTCGAGCTTGAAATCGTTGAGACCGACCCCGGCCTCAAGGGTGATACCGCCCAGGGCGGCAGCAAACCGGCGACGCTGGTCACGGGAGCGGTGGTGCGTGTTCCCCTCTTTATTGCCCAGGGCGAGGTCATCCGTGTCGATACCCGCAGCGGTGAATACGTGAGCCGCGGCGGTAAAAGCTGACGGACAACAGCGCTGACTGGCAGCCGGGAGCCGGGCTCGACGCGCTCCGGGTCCGGGCTGAATCGCTGGCGACGATACGCCGGTTTTTTGCTACCCGGGGGGTGATGGAGGTCGAGACACCGCTGCTCGCGTCCGCCGGAGTGACTGATCCGGCACTCGAGCCAATCAGGGTGCCCTGCGCTGACGGAGAGCGGTTTTTACAAACCTCCCCCGAGTACGCCATGAAGCGCCTGTTGGCGGCGGGCAGCGGGGATATCTTCCAGATTTGCAAAGCCTTCCGGGCGGCCGAAGTCGGCCGTCGCCACAACCCGGAATATACCCTGCTGGAGTGGTACCGGACTGGCATAGACCATTATCAGTTGCTTCGCGAGGTGGCTGAACTGTTACTCACACTCCTGCCCCATCAGCGCTGGCAGGTCTGGCCTTACGCCACGCTTTTCGAAGAACTACTGGCGATCAACCCCTTTGATGCGGAGGTCGCTGTACTGGAGACAATCGCGCGGGAACAATGCGGTGAAGTACCCCCTGCACTCAGTCGCGATGGGTGGCTCGATCTATTGATGAGCCATTGTATTGAACCGGCGATTTCCACCTGGGGTATTGTCTTTGTGGTCGATTACCCGCCCAGTCAGGCCTCGCTGGCGAGGATACTGCCGCGAGGTGAGTGCTGCGCCACCGCGGCGCGTTTTGAATGCTATGTCGATGGTGTGGAATTGGCCAACGGGTATTGGGAGGAAACCGACGCGGTCGAGTTGAAACGGCGATTTGACGACGACAATGCCCGGTTGACTGCTGCAGGGCAGCCGGCCCGATGTTTGGACCCCCGTTTTATGGCGGCGATGGCGTCGGGATTGCCTGACTGCGCTGGTGTCGCGCTCGGGCTGGACCGGCTGCTCGCCTGCCAGCTGGGCACCCGGAATCTGTCGGGAATACTCGCTTTCGACTGGCACCGAAGCTGACCCGCCTTCGACTTCCTGGTTCACGCGAACCGCTCATGCGGCCTACGTGTTCATTCACTAAAGTGGAAAACCGCTGTGCAGCGCAGAGGCCGGCGTTTTACCCGCAAACGTAAGCCTTAGGCCGGTGCAGTTTGTGGCACCGCTGGTTTCTGACCGATCACCAGATAGCCGAGCAGAATGGCGATGAGCGGGCAGACATAATTAAAAACGGTGTAGGGCAGGTAATCGATGGTGGCTACGCCCAGCGTTGCACTCATATAGGCGCCACAGGTATTCCACGGGATGAGTACTGAAGTCAGCGTCGCGGAGTCCTCGAGTGATCGCGACAGATTCAGCCGGCTAAGGCCCCTCGCGTCGTAGGCGGAGGTGAATAGTCGGCCGGGCAATGCCAATGCAAGAAACTGGTCCGCAGCCAACATATTGGTTACGACTCCGCCGGTAATGGTGGCGAGTACGAGATCGCCGGTGCTTTTGACGCGAGTGAGCACCACATCGAGTAGCTCTTTCAGGATACCGGTGCGCTCCAGAATGCCACCAAACCCGAGCGCGGTAATAATCAGCCACACCGTGTTGAGCATGCTCGCCATCCCGCCTTTGCTCAGGAGCTCGTTCAATGCGGGATCAGCACTGGTACCCACATAGCCGCTAAAAAGCACCATCCACAAACCCTCTATTACGGGCATCGTGGACTCCGGGTTAGCACTGAGCGTCAGTTCTTTCACGGCTTCGGGCTGGAAAATAGCGGCGATCACGCAGCCAACGACAGTCGATAACAGTATTGCCGGATAGGCGGGGACACGAAATGTGACCAGCAGTAGCATCCCCGCCAGCGGGATCAGTAGGTGTGGGCCGATGCCGAATTGGGCATCGAGGGCATTGCGAAGCGCGATAATGTCTTCGGGTGGGCGGGACACCGAACTGTCCATGGTGAGGAACACCACCATGGCGATGGTAAACGCCGGTACGGTGGTCCAGAGCATGTGTTTAATGTGTGAGAAGAGGTCGACCCCGGCGCAGGCGGCGGCAAGATTCGTGGTGTCAGACAGCGGCGATAATTTATCGCCAAAGTAGGCGCCGGCGATAATGGCTCCGGCGGTGATGGCAGGGGACATACCAAAGCTGTTGGCGATCGCCACAAGGCCTATTCCCAGTGTTCCGGCAACGGTCCAGGAGCTACCGATACTGACCGCGGCAAAGGCACAGATGACTGCACAGGCGGCATAAAAAATATCGGGATTGAGCAGGGCAACGCCGTAATAGATCATCGCCGGTACTGTGCCGGCGATGATCCAGCTTCCGATCAGCGCGCCCACGGCGAGCAGTATCAAGGTGGGAGTGAGACCGACGCGGATCCCTGACGTGATGCCGTCCTGGAGGTCATCCCAGCTCTGGCCACGATACAGCCCAACGAGCGCGGCGGCGCCGGTGGCTACCACCAGCGCTATTTGATTGGGTCCGTACGACGCATCCGAGCCAAAAAGCTGTACCGCTGAAAACAACATACCCACCAGTAGCGCGATGGGTAACAGGCTGATTAACACGATTAGCTGGGTCGGTAGTCGGGCTTGGTCATGGTGAGCTGGTAGGTGCCGATAATCCGCTCCCGGAACCCGCCTTCGCAGTAGCTGAGGTAAAAGCGCCACATGTTGATGAAGCGATCATCGAAGCCCATTTCTTTCACCTTATCGAGTTGATCGAGAAAGGTATGGTGCCACGCTTTCAGGGTCAGCGCGTAATCATGGGTGATATCTCGAACACCGGTCATATGAAGATCGGTAAAATTGGACAGGTTGTGATTGATCACCTGTAGTGAAGGCAGGCAGCCCCCGGGGAAAATATAACGCTTGATAAAGTCGACATAATCCCGAGCCTGCTCATAACGCTGATCCGGCACGGTGATGGCCTGAATAACCATTTTGCCGGTGGGCTTGAGAAGCCGCGCGCAGGTTTCGAAATAACTTTGGTAGAACTGGTGGCCTACGGCTTCGATCATCTCGATAGATACCAGCTTGTCGAATTTGCCTTCAAGGTCGCGGTAATCGTCGCACAATACCGTGATTCGATCCTGGAGTCCCTTGGACGCAACAAGGGCTTTGGTGTGTTGGTACTGTTCCTCGGAAATGGTCGTCGTCGTGACCTTGCAGCCGTAATTTTCTGCCGCATAAATCGCCATGCCGCCCCAGCCGGTGCCGATCTCGACCACCTCATCACCCGGTTGCAGGTCGAGGGCTTCGCTGATCAGCTCCAGTTTGTGCAGCGAGGCCTCATGAAGATCGTGGCTGTTTTCAGGAAATACGGCCGCCGAGTACATCATGGTGTCATCGAGAAACAGTTTGAAAAATTCATTGCCGAGGTCGTAGTGCGCCGAGATATTCTTGCGCGACCCCGAATACGTGTTTCGGTTACCCAGATGGGATAGTTTGAGTGCGAGGTTCACCCACCAGTGCTGGTTGTCTTTCATCGCATCCATGGTTTCCATATTGGCGCTGAAAAGACGGGTTACCTCGGTCAGGTTGTCGCTGCTCCAATCCCCATCAATAAACGCCTCGCCGGAGGCGACGGTGCCGCCGGTGAGTACCCGTCGATAAACGCGGTGGTTGTGAACCACCACCTCGGCATGGGGCTCGTCGGGCTGCTCGTCAGAGCCAAAGTAAAAGACATCATCGCCGTCGTGAATGGTCAGACTGCCGACACGAATACCCCTCAGAACCTTGAGTAGGATGGAGCGGGCGACTTCGGGTCGCTTTATTCGGCTGACCGCAGGCAGTCGGGCGATGTTTCTGACGCTGGCATCACTCATTTCAGATTCCTTAATGCTTGGTTGTCGCTTTACCACCGTCAGTCGGTGTTGTGGTTACAGGATGTGGGTACAGTGGTGTCCGCTTCAGCCACAACCGCAGTGCCTGCCAGTAGGTGCCCAGCAGGATGTGCGCGGTGTGGAAGGGGTAAGTCACCAGTGCTCGGTTCATGGCGCCAGCGTTCAGGGGCTGTGCCGTGAGATTGAGGACTGCGTCGAAAACCCGATTCTGCTCGTGGATTGTAGCTAACTGGATGGTCAATGTGTCCCCCGGCGCATTGCTTCGCCAGCGATACACCATATCCATGGGGTTGAAGGGAGAGACATGCAGGGCTTTGTTGAACTCCGCAGCGAGGGTCGTCGCCTCTTCGGGGGCACGCAGAACGTAGCTGAAGCTCTCCCCCCAGGGATTATTGGTCACATCGGCGACAACATATTCCAGTTTCTGACGATCTTCGTGGTAGCAATAATAGGTGGCAATGGGGTTGGTTTGAATACCAAAATAGCGCCAGTTAGCGAGCAGGAATATGGGCCCCTGGTGCCGCTCACCCGTCTCTTCAAAGATGCGCAGCCTGACCGCGTCGACCAGTGACATCGAGGAATCACCGAGGAAATCGTCCCGCTTGAACCGGGCGATAGCCGGGTGGGTGGCAGACCACAGAGGAATCTGTTTCACCAGCTCGGGTAGTCGTTGCAGTTCTACGAAGGGCATGAAAACCCGTTGACTGAACTGGTGCTGGGTCGGTCGGTAGCGAAGGTGGCGTAAGACGCCGGTGTAAAGCCGCGAATTCACGCCGCGATCATGCCGCCTTGTGCAAGAGAATCGGCAACCCGCAGACCGCTGACGAGCCCGTCTTCATGGAAACCGTTGCGCCAGTAGGCACCACAGAACCAGGTACCGCGAACACCGTTAATCTCCGACCATCGCGACTGGGCCTTTATCCCTTCAACGGAGAACTGGGGATGCGCGTAGTTGAACCGCCCCAGAATTCTGCGTGGATTGATGGCATCGGTGTCATTGAGGGTGACACAAAAGGTCTCGGGGGCCTCGATACCCTGAAGGATGTTCATATTGTAGGTCAGCACAGCGCGATTATTACCCGGACGCAGGCGGTAATTCCAGCTCGACCAGGTGTTGCGATTCTTTGGTAGCACGCGGGTGTCGGTGTGTAGCACCACATCGTTGTCGCGATAGGCCAATGCACCGAGAATCGATTTTTCGTCAGGACTGGGGTCATCGAGCAGTGCCAGCGCCTGATCCGAATGGGTGGCGATAACCACCTCATCGAAATGTTCCTTTTTGCCGTCCGGTAACGTCAAATCGACGCCCCCTGAGGGTGGGCGCTGTATTTTGGAGATCGGACAGCCGGTTCGGATACGGTGTTCGAAGTCCTGCACCAGCGGGGCGAGGTATTCGCGACTACCCCCTTCGATTACCCGCCATTGCGGTCGATGGGTGACGGACAACAGCCCGTGGTTGCGAAAGAAGCGGATAAAAAATTCGACGGGAAAATCGCGGGCATCACTGACGTCGGCAGACCAGATCGCCGAGGTCATTGGAATAAGGTATTGATTGCAGAACGCATCGCCATAACCGTTGCGCTCGAGGTAGTCACCGAGTGTTTCATCGCCCCGCAGCCGATTGCCGTCCAAATCCTCCACCGATTTCCGGTTGAAGCGCAGGATCTCGCGGACCATTTTGATAAAACGGGGTGAGACAAGATTGCGCCGCTGGGCGAAAAGCGTGTTCAGGTTGTTGCCCGCATATTCCAGTCCAGACACCTCATCGCACACCGAAAAGCCCATCTCGGTAGGCTTGCTCGACACCGCCAGTTGGTCGATGAGTGCAATAAACTCGGGATAAGTCCAGTCGTTATAGACAATGAAGCCGGTATCGATCGCATAGCGCCGGGCACCCAGCTTGACGTCATAAGTGGCGGTGTGTCCGCCGATGCGGGGTCCCGATTCAAAAACGGCGATGTCGTGGCCGGCTGCATGCAGCCGCCTGGCACAACCCAGTCCGGAGATGCCGGCTCCTACTATCGCTATTTTCACCAATGGCTCCGTGGGATTTTTGGGGGAAAGTGGTAGAGCAATTAAATACGGCGACCCCAAAGGCTCGGATCATTGAGGTATTGTTTACCTTGCGATGCGGCCCCACATAGGGGAAGCTGCAGGATGGGTTGCCATCCGATGGTGACGCGCCGATGGATAATGTTATGAATGAGGGGATTTCTTTGCCGGTGAGTGGCAACAACAAATCGTGGACTGCACCTACGGGCCGACGCACCGACGAATGGAGCGAAGCGCTCGTATTGATTGGTAAAAGCCAGGATCGCGCCGCATTTACGCGTTTCTTTCGACACTTTGCCCCGCTGATCAAGGCCTTTGCGCTCTCGGGTTCTAACCTGTCAGCGAATCACGCCGATGAATTGGTTCAGGAAGTGATGCTCAAGGTCTGGCAGAAAGCCGGTGGCTTTAACCCTGAGAAGGCCGCTGCGAGCACCTGGGTGTATACCATTGCCCGCAACTGTCGTACCGATATGTTCCGTAGGTTACAGAAATTCGATACGCCGCTCGCTGCTGAGGACTTCAATTTCGAGCTTGAAGAAGAAGAGCCCTTCGCCGTGCTACATACCCGCCGCGGCTCCGATCGCATTAGAGAGCTTATGGGCGAGCTGCCGCCCGACCAGGCGCAGATCCTCGCCAAGGTCTATATGGAGGGTAAATCCCACTCTGAGGCCGCCAATGAGCTGGATCTGCCGCTGGGCACCGTCAAATCCCGGGTGAGGCTCGCTATCCAGAAACTCCAGGTGCACATGGAAAAGGCGTAAAAATAACAGTTAACGGGTCGGAATCGGTAAACCACTTTCCCTCACCCCCCGTATTTTCTAACAACCGGTACACGTGCAGGTGCACAACCAAACTTACAGATAGGGTCGTCGCGCCGGTAGGACGATCAGAGGTTTCGACTCATGGTCAATCATCATCCGACCGCAGATTTCTTAACGGATTACGCCACTGGAGCCATGCCCCCTGCGCAGGCTGCCTGCATATCCGGGCACGTCAATTACTGCGAACAGTGCAGGCGTTCGATAGAGCAACTCCAGGACATCGGGGGTGCGTTGTTGGAGCGCTTGCCGCCTGCGGCTGTTTCCGAGTCGGTACTGGACAATGTGCTTGCCCGCCTCGATGAGCCCGCACCGTTGAGCTTTGATACCAGTAAGCGGGGGCTCACTGACACTGCGATTCCCGGCCTGCTGCAGCGGCTGATTAACGGTGATTTCAGCGAACTGGTGTGGCGGAAAATCACCGGCTCGCTCAGTGTCAGCTACCTGAAAACGGGCGATGAGCACCACGAATTTGCCCTCTATCGCATCGCCGCGGGCGGTCAAATCCCGGAACACGATCACGAGGGCAGCGAAATGACCCTGGTGCTTCAGGGTGGCTTCTCGGACGAAAGTGGCCATTACGGCCCCGGTGACTTTGTTTACCGAAAACCTTCGGAAACCCACGCTCCGACTGCCATTCAGTCAGAAGAGTGCATTTGTTTGGCGGTCATGGATGCGCCACTTCGATTCACCCGCTGGCAGCATCGTTGGCTGAATCCTTTCTTGCAATTACGTGCTGGCTAAACGTTGCCGGCACAGCGGTGTGCCGGCGTAAAAGGCCAATCTCCAGTCACATTAACCGCGTTTCTGAAATGCGAGCAGCTTTTAGGCCTGCTTTTTAGTAAATTGGCGCGCTTTACAACCTAATAAAATAGGGCGATGACACAATGTTAGTAGCCATACCCCGAGAGACGCACCCGGGTGAAAACCGCGCGTCCGTTACTCCAGAGACCATCAAAAAGCTGACTCGTCTGGGCGCTGAAATGGTGGTTGAGGCTGGCACCGGCGCCGGATCCGGCTTCAGCGACGAAGAATTTGCCGAGGCTGGAGCGACGATTGAAACCGATCGCGATGCCATGCTGGGCAAAGCCGATATGGTGCTGCGCTTGCGCAAGCCCGATATTGAAGAGGTCGCCAAGCTGAAGAGGGGCTGCATCCATGTCAGCTATCTGGACCCCTTCAACGAGCACGACCTCATTCGCGCGTTTACCGAGCAGGGCGTTACGGCGATCAGCATGGAAATGATTCCGCGATCCACCCGAAGCCAGAAGATGGATGCCTTGAGCTCACAGGCCAACCTCGCAGGCTACATCGCGGTAATGCTCGCCGCGGCCCAACTTCCACGCATTCTGCCGATGATGATGACACCTGCCGGAACACTGAAGCCCGCCAAGGTCTTTATTATCGGCGCTGGTGTTGCGGGCCTGCAGGCCATCGCGACCGCCAAGCGTCTTGGGGCGCGCGTCACCGCTTTTGATACCCGCCCTGTGGTTGCCGAGCAGGTGGAGTCGCTGGGGGCCAAGTTCCTGGAGATTGACCTCGGTGAAATGGGGCAGACGGCAGATGGCTACGCGAAGGAGCTGACGCCCGAGCAGGTGGAAATCCAGCGCCAGGCGCAGAAGGAGATCATTGCTGACTCTGACGTCGTGATCACCACGGCCCAGGTGTTTGGTCGCAAGCCTCCAGTGCTGGTGACCAGGGATATGGTCGAAGGCATGACGCCCGGTTCGGTGATTGTCGATATGGCGGCGGAGACCGGTGGCAACGTCGAGGGCTCACAGCCCAATGAAACCGTCGAAGTGAACGGCGTCACTATCGTGGGCACGGGCAATCTCTCCAATCTTGTCGCACGCGATGCCACTCAGATGTATGCGAGCAACATGTTTAACCTGGTAGATGACACCTGGGATGAGGAGTCGAAGCAATTCGTGCTCAACCTCGAGAACGACATTCTCCCCGGCTGTGTAATTACCCACGATGGTGCGGTAATCCATCCGACCATTAAAGACATTATTGACGGAGCTAGCTGACATGAACGGTGCTGAATTTCTGCTCTTTATCCTGATGCTCTCAGTCTTTCTCGGCTTCGAGTTGATCAACAAGGTTCCCGCGACGCTGCATACGCCGCTAATGTCGGGCGCCAATGCTATTTCCGGAATCACGGTGGTGGGTGCAGTCGCACTGGCGGGTGCGGGTGATCCCACAACGTCCAAGATACTCGGCGCTGCTGCGGTCGGGCTTGCCATGATCAACGTGGTGGGCGGCTATATGGTAACCGACCGAATGCTTGGCTTCTTCAAGAAGAAGGAGGGTTGATCATGGACACCGCATCAATCATTGCGTTTGGCTATGTAATCGCCTCCGGGCTGTTTATTTTTGGCCTGAAGCTGCTGGGTTCCCCGGCCACCGCACGCAAGGGCAACATGATCTCCGCCGTGGGTATGCTCATCGCGGTATGCGTGGCACTGCTCGACCAGGGCATTGTTGATTACACCTGGATTGCAGGTGGCATGATCGCCGGTGGTCTTATCGGTGCCATCGCGGCGCGTGTCGTCGCCATGACGTCAATGCCGGAAATGGTCGCTTTGTTCAACGGATTTGGCGGTGCGGCCAGTCTATTGGTCGGTTGGGCCGCATTAACCCCCGATTCCTCTACCTTTACCTTGATCACGATCGTGCTGTCTATTCTCATCGGTGGGGTTACCTTAACCGGCTCGCTGGTGGCTTACGGCAAGCTGTCCGAAGTACTTGGCAGTGGTGCGGTGAATTTCAGCGGTCAGCAGATTGTTAACTCTCTGGTGATACTCGGTGTGGTCGCTGGAGCGGTCCTGTTCTGCATGAATCCCGCGGACCCTACTTTCCTGTATGTGGTTATCGGGCTGGCGCTGTTGTTCGGCGTCATGGCGGTAATACCGATCGGCGGCGCGGATATGCCCGTCGTGATCTCGCTACTGAACTCGTACTCCGGCCTCGCCGCCTGTGCGGCGGGCTTCGCCATCAACAACAATGTGCTGATTGTGGCCGGTTCGTTGGTGGGTGCTTCCGGCATCATTCTTACCCAGATCATGTGTAAGGCAATGAATCGCTCGCTCTCCAACGTGTTGTTCTCAGGTTTTGCCAGCGTCTCCAACGAAGTCACCGAAATTGATGGTGAAGTCAAGCCGATCTCTGCCGACGATGCCTACTACATTCTTGAAGCGGCAACCAATGTGGCTATCGTTCCGGGTTACGGTATGGCGGTTGCCCAGGCACAGCATGTGGTGAAGGAGCTGACTGAGTTGATGGAGGCCAACGGTGCGGAAGTCAATTTTGGCATCCACCCGGTAGCCGGCCGTATGCCGGGGCACATGAACGTACTCCTCGCGGAGGCCGACGTGCCCTACGACCAGTTGCTTGAAATGGACGAAATCAACCCCCGCATGGCCAACGTGGACGTCGCGATCATTATCGGCGCCAACGATGTTGTGAACCCAGCGGCTCGTGAGGTTGAGTCGTCGCCGATCTACGGCATGCCGGTGATCAATGTATCGGATGCGCGGACGGTATTGGTGCTCAAACGATCAATGGCGTCGGGCTTTGCGGGTATCGAGAACCCATTGTTCTATAAAGAAAACACCCGAATGATCTTTGGTGATGCCAAGGAAACCCTGGGTCACCTGGTGCGTGAATTCGGTGACTGATCAATCCGCCGGCGGCGTTACCCGTCGCTGGTGGACCGTTCCACCTCTGTTTGCTCTACCACTGAACGCGCGGGCGTAAGTGGCGCTTCCCTGAACTGCAATTCAGCCAAACGCTTGTACAGCGGTGACTGTAGTAGCAGTTGCTCATGGGTGCCGGTGGCGACCACCTGGCCCTGATCCATCACCGCAATCTGGTCAGCATTGATAATCGTCGACAGGCGGTGAGCGATGATGACGGTGGTTCTGCCGCGCATAATGTCGCCCAATGCCTGCTGTACGTGGTATTCACTCTCGGTGTCGAGGGCGCTGGTTGCCTCGTCAAGCAACAGGATCTCCGGGTCATCAAGAATCGCTCGGGCCAACGCGATTCGCTGTCGCTGACCACCGGATAGCTGCATCCCCTGTGCACCGAGGGTGCAGTCAAAACCACCGGGAAGTTCGCGAATAAACACATCGGCGTGTGCTGCCCTGGCGGCCGCCAGCACATCGCTGTCGCGGGCGTCGGGTTTGCCGTAAGCAATGTTGTCCCTGACCGTACCGGTAAAGAGCACCGGATTCTGTGGTACCAAAGCGGTCTTGCTGCGCCAGCTGTGGAGCGAAAATTGGCGCAAGTCAGTGTCGCCGTAACGGATGGCACCGGATTGCGGGTCGTAAAATCGTTGCAGCAGTTCGAAAACGGTCGATTTTCCGGCCCCCGATGGCCCCACCAGCGCTAGAGACTTGCCCGGCGCAATCACCAGATTGAAGGCGTCGAGGGCGGTGTTGTCAGGCCTTGATGGATAGAAAAACCCCACGCGGTCGAAGACCACGCGCTCCGGACCGGGCGCCGGCAAGGCGCGGCCTTCATCGGGCACCTGCGAGGTGGTCGCGAGTAGCTCGAGCAGGCGTTCGGCAGCCCCCGCCGCCCGCTGCAGGTCGCCCCAGACCTCCGACAAGGTGGCGAAGGCACCACCGACCATAATGGCGTAAAACACGAAGGCGCCGAGATCGCCGGCGGTCATCCTGCCGCTGATGACATCGTTGCCCCCGCTCCAGAGCATGGCGGTCATTCCCGAGAGCGACAAAAATATTGCCACCGCCATCAATATGGAGCGCTGGCGAATCCGCCGCTTGGCGATTACAAACGCGCGATCCACCTCGCCGTCGAAGGCGCTGACCTCGCGACCCTCCTGTTTGAAACTCTGAACCACTTTAATGCTCTGCAGGACTTCTCCAGCGTAGCTGCCTACACTCGCAATACTGTCCTGGCTTTCGCTGGAAAGCCGTCGAACTTTGCGCCCAAAAATGAGAATGGGGGCGATCGTCAATGGGACTATGAGCAAGATGAACAGGCTGAGCTTAAAGTTGGTGAACAGCATCAGGGCAAGTGCACCGACGAGGGTCAGCGTATTTCTCGCCGCCAGACTTACCGATGACCCTATGAGCGTCTGCAGCAACGCGGTATCGGTGGTCAGGCGAGACATGATTTCCCCCGCCTGATTTTGCTCAAAGAAGCCCGGGTGCAAGCGCACCAGATTGCGGAAGACCGCGCTGCGCAAATCGGCGCTGACACGTTCGCCCAGCCAGGACACCAGATAAAAGCGCACAAAGGTGCCAAAGGCCATGGCCATACTGATGCCCACCAAGAGCAGTACGGCGGATTTCAGCCCGTCCTGATTTCCCGCGGAAAACCCCGAATCAATGAGAATTCGTACGCCATAACCCAGCGATAAGGTCGCCCCGGCGGTTAGCATTAGTGCAGCGGTCGCGCCGAGCAGCCTTAATTTATGCGGCCAAAGAAAGATAAGCACCTGTCGCAGCGCCGACATGTCGCGACTCTTGGGCGCGTCCTTTACATAGGCCATGACGTGGATCCGTGGGGTATGGGCGGGTTCATGTCAGCGAGGTTTTGAGGCTTCAGGGGAACCCTCGGGTGGGAAGTCGAGGGAATCCTGAAGACGCTCTTTAGCCTCGGGAGACCAGTCGGGGAAGGGGAGCTCCTGCTCTTGCTTCCAGCCTTGCAGTTTTGCCTCGACCTCGCTGAGTATTTGCTCCGATGCTTTGTGAAAGTCCCGAACCTGAAGCACTTGTCCAGCACCAGAGAATATTGCGCCGTTGCTGTGAACCGTGTCGATGAGGCGCAGGTTTAAATCTTCTGCGATGCCGAGGTATTCCTGGTAGTTCCGAGTATCTATACCGGCATCAATACGCAGCACTGCGGTGGCCGCTTCAATGGTCTCGAGGCGAATGCTCACCGTATTTGCGATAACCCGCGGGTGGGCGAGGAACAGTGCCCGAAGCTCCGCCAGAATAACTCGCAGCTGCGACGAGGTGGGCATCTGCAATTGCAGGCGTTTGAAATAACGAATCCGATCACGTTCAGCAAGGTTCTCCACCTCGACGGAGGAAAATACGGCGTTCGGAATACTCACCAGGGTGCGATCGAGGGTGCGCAACAGCACCGAGCGAAGGCCGATTTCCTCGACGACCCCCACGGTGGTGCCAAAACGACACATATCGCCGGGGCGCACTGGCCGCGCTGAATAAAGGGTGATTGCGCCGATAATGTTTTCCAGGGTTTTTTGTGCCGCCAGGGCCACTGCCAGCGAGCCAACCCCCAGCCCCGCCAGAATCGTAGTGATTTTAAAGCCGGCCTGGTTAGCCCACAGCAGTGCGGCGGTGATGAACAGAATGATTTTGATGATCAGGGTGAGCGGTCGCAGCAGCGCGATGAACTGAACGTCCTGCTTTCGTTGCAGATCGCGAATCTTGTAATCCCTGAACAGGGTTATCAACCCCGACAGGAGAACGGTCACCGCAAGATAGTCGATGCCTGACGACTCGAGATAAACCCGGGCGGTTACCGACAGACCGAGATGCCCGATAACCCATTTGATCAGCATAAGGTAGATAAAGACTCGCGCCGGCAGCCGCCAAAACCGCCGGATTCCGGCGTCGAGATCGAAATGGGGCCTGAGGCTCAGCCAGGTAAGCAGCCAGGAAATCAACAACGCCACAAACCAGCCGAGCACCAGGGCGATGCCGAGCGCGACGGTCTGCCAGTTGGTCATGCCCAGGAATCTGAAGCTCGGTAGATGATCACCGGCCCATACTGCCAGCTCGGTGTAACCCAGCTCTTTCCACATGGCCGGGAGCTGGGCAATCGTCTCGTTGGAGATGCGCCAGATCCTGCCCCCGCGGCCATCGGGTATGTGTTGGAGGTAGAATGGCACTGTGCGATCGCTGAGTGTAATCACACCGACCTGATCCCGGTAAGCGGGTAAATCGTCATCGAGATCACCACTGGGCAGGTCGCTGATACTGCTGAGGTCGACCACATTCTGCAGCGACCAGACGAAAAGCAGCCCGGCGACCAGATCTTCGGGTGTGTGCTCAGTGATTTCTTTGGGCAGATAACGCAGATCAAGGTACAGCGCCGCTTCAGTCATATTGCCTTCATTGAAGGCGGTGCCGAGGCCGACAACCGCTTCCAGGGGGGTTCGCGCAAAGCCCGGTTCGAAGCCATGTTGACGTTTCGTGTTAAGTATCTGCTCCGCGGATTCCTCGGTCCGCAACAGCTCAGCGACGGTCCCGTTGGCCGCTGCTTCGTCTGCTGCTACCTCTGCCATGTTCTCCTCGGCTTCTGAAGCAGCGGCTGTCGTCGCTCTCTTTCCAACGCCGTCCTGTTGCGCCGATGCCGTATCGATAGACAGCGCGAAAATAAGAGCCAGGAACACTGCCGCTAACGCTTTCGCCATTGAATTACACCGGTTGTTATCGACGTGTAGTGTAGCGTCAAATCCTGACGCATAACGCGGGTGCAATGTTTTACGTGGCGGCGTTGGTGTTTTTGCGTTGCTTATCAATATTTTTACCGAAAAATATGCCAACTTCGAACAGCAGCCACATGGGCAGCGCCAGCAGCGATTGCGATACCACATCCGGCGGTGTCAATAGCATTCCGAAAACGAAACAGCCAACCACCACATAGGGGCGTTTTCTGGCCAGGTTTTCGGCGGTCGTCGCACCGGTCCATATCAGTATCAGCGTCGCTATCGGCACTTCAAACGCGATGCCAAAGGCAAAGAATAGCTTGAGAACAAAGTCGAGATAGCTGTTGATATCGGTCATTACGGCGACCCCGTCGGGCCCGACGCTGGTGAAAAAGGCAAAAATCAGCGGGAATACCACGAAATAGGCAAACGCTGCGCCGGCGTAGAACAGCGCCACACTGGAGAATAGGAGTGGAAAGGCAATACGCTTCTCGTTGCGGTACATCCCGGGCGCGATAAACGCCCATATCTGATAAAGAATCACTGGAATCGCCAGGAACAGTGCCAGCACCAAAGTCAGCTTGAAGGGCGTGAGAAAGGGCGAGGCGACCTCGGTAGCGATCATCGTCGACCCCTCGGGTAACAATTCGCGAAGGGGGTCGGAGACGAACTGATAAATATCGTTGGCAAAGGGGAACAGGCAGATAAAGCCGATCAGTACCGCCAACAAGGCGCGCAATAATCGATCGCGCAGTTCAGTCAGGTGCGCAACCAGCGGCTGAGGCGTGTCCTCGGCATCGTCACTCATGTTTCTTGGCGCTGAGCTGGATCAGGTTGCGGCGCGCCGGCGTTCCCGGCTATCCCAGAAGGTCCCCCGAGCTCGGTTTCCGGTTCTGCGGCGGCCGCAGTTTGTTTGATATTGGTATGAACGTTCCGGAGTTCCTCAGAGAGGCCTTCGGTTTCGGACCCGATCTCCGATTCGATTGACGTTCGCGCCTGATCAAACTCATCTTTCAGCCCTTTGGCACTGTCGCGAAGCTCACGCATGACTTCATCGTTGTGCAGCTCGCGTGCAACGTCATTCTTGAGTTCGGTAACGCTGCGCCGAATCCGGTTGACATAGGCCGATACCGTACGGATGGTCTCCGGCAGGCGCTCGGGCCCGATGACGACAAGCGCCACGACTCCGATAAGCAGGAACTCCGCAAATCCGATATCAAACATGCCCTGAAGACTCAGTCCTTCTTGGGTGTCTCGTCGCTTTCACGATTCTGGATGGTGGCTGTGTCATCGCTGGTCGATTCCGATTCCGATTCCGATTTCTGCTTGTCATCATTGACGCTGTTCTTGAAGCCTTTGATGGCGCTGCCGAGGTCGCTGCCCAGGCTTTTGAGCCGGCTCGTTCCAAAAATCATTACCACAATCGCGAGAATGATAAGGAGCTGCCAGATACTGATTCCACCGATTCCCATAACGCTACTCCCTATTTGATTCTGTGTTGAACGAAATGCCTATGACGGACGATTTGCCTTTTCTTCGAGACCTGACAAGCCGAAACGACCCGCCAGAATGCTTAATACATCATTGTGACTCAATCCGAGGTGCGACAGCATCACCAGTGAGTGAAACCAGAGGTCGGCAACCTCCTCGGTCAGCGCCTCTTTAGTGCCGCTTTGGGAGGCATCCTTTGCTGCAATAATGACCTCGGTGGCCTCTTCGCCTACTTTCTCGAGAATCTTATTGAGGCCGGAGGCATGCAGGCCGGCTACATAAGACTTACTCGGGTCGGCATTTTTACGCTGCTCGAGGACCTGCTGCAACCTGTCCAAGGTATCACTCATCCGTCGCTCTCCTTACCCAGGCGCCATTCGCCGTCGACGGGCTGGTAAAAGAAACAATGTCTACGCCCCGTGTGACAGGCGCGGCCACCGATTTGCTCAACGGACAGCAAAAAGGTGTCGCCGTCGCAGTCCAGCGCAATACCCAGTAGCCGCTGCACGTTGCCCGAGGACTCTCCCTTGCGCCAGAGACATTGGCGGGAGCGCGACCAGTAAACAGCTCTGCCTTCCGCCAGCGTCGCCTCGAGCGCCGCTTCGTTCATCCAGGCGAGCATCAGCACATCACCGGTAGCCGCATCCTGCGCTATGGCAGGTAACAGTCCATTGTCGCCCCATCGGGGCTGCATTCGTTCGGGCGCTTCGCTGTAGCTGGGTTCATTCATGATGAGAGTATGCCAGAGCGCTAGCGCTTAAGGCTGAAAGTACCTGCCGCTATTAATATCAACCCGATCAGAAGCCCCGGAATATCGTCGGGGTAAACACTGTACCCCCGACTGACCAGAAAGCCACCGGCGACGAGCATGACTGCGGCGGCCCACGGTCGCGCCGCAGGAGCCGGACTATTCAGGGGCTCACGCAGGCGGCTAAGAGCAAGATCGGGTAATTGCGGTAGCGTTTCCAGAATGCTCGGCGCCTCCTGTTGAATGCGACGTAACAGATTTTGTGGCGAGTAGCGCTCTGCAAGCCAGCGCTCGAGAAAGGGTTTTGCGGTATCCCACAGGTTGAGTTCGGGGTACAGCTGGCGACCCAGTCCTTCAATATTGAGCAGGGTCTTCTGCAGTAACACGAGTTGTGGCTGAACTTGCATATCGAAGCGGCCGGCGGTGCGGAACAGGCTCACCAGCATGCCACCGAACGAGATATCACCCAGTGGTCGCTCGAACACCGGTTCGCACAGGGCGCGCATTGCCGATTCGAACTCGGCGATGGGTGTATCGGGTGGGACCCAGCCGCACTCTACGTGTAATCGGGCGACCAAACGGTAATCCTGCTCGAATATGGCCAGCAGATTGCGTGCCAGATAATAGAGATCGTCCTGCTCAAGCTGCCCGACAATGGCGCAATCTATAGCGATATATTTAGGCCTCTCCGGGTTGCTGGTATCGACAAAGATATTGCCCGGATGCATGTCGGCGTGGAAAAAGCTGTCGCGAAGTACCTGGGTAAAAAAGATCTCCACGCCTCGCTCAGCAAGCACGCGCATATTGACCCCGCGCTCGCGCAGGGTATCGACGTCGGTAACGGGAACCCCGTAAATACGTTCGCTGACCATGACGGTCTGCCGCGTCAGCGGCCAGATAACTGCGGGTACCATTATGAGGTCGCTGTCGAGGAAGTTCCGTCGCAGCTGTGAGGCATTGGCAGCCTCGCGTCGTAAATCAAGCTCGTCGAGCAGCGTGCGTTCGTAATCCGCCGCTACCTCGCGGGCGCGTAAACGCCTGCCTTCTGGCATTAACCAGGCCACCCATCGCGCAGCGATCTTGATCAGCTTCAGGTCGGCATTGATCACGGGAAGAATATCGGGCCGCAAAACCTTGACCACGACTTCATCGCCGGTAGGCAGTTGTGCTGAATGCACCTGTGCGACAGATGCCGCGGCCAGGGGTTCGCGATCAAAGCGCGCGAACAGGCTGTCGATAGGGGAACCCAGCGCTGATTCGATCAATTCTTGTGCGGTATCCGACGCAAAGGGTGGGACTGTGTCCTGCAGCAGCGCGAGCTCTCTGGCGATGTCGTCCGGAAGAAGATCCCGGCGCGTGGATAGCAGCTGGCCGAACTTGATGAAGACAGGCCCGAGGTCTTCGAGTGCACGCCGCAATCGCACACCGCGGGCATCGTCGATCGCCGCCCGGGCTTTGGGGTGCAAGCGCAAAATACCGCGCAGGATTTTGCCGCGACGATCCTCGGGTAGAAACTCGTCGAGCCGATAGTAGGCTGCGACCCGATACAGGGTAAATAAACGAATCATACGCCCGCCTTATCGAGCCGACGTTTCAGGCGCTCGATACGGGATTGGAGACGATCAACACGGTGGCCAACGGCCTGTACCTGCTCAAAAAAGTGTTCAAGCTCGGCTTTGGGCGGCGACAGCCTGCCTTCCTCGAGAATATATTCTGATAACTGGCGTCGCAGGCTGGTGACTGCATTGCTGCCCCAGGCGAAGGTCGCGCGCATGGCCTCGGCCAACTGATGACCGGCGACGTCGCCGAGCTTCTCGACCAGCGGCGCCTCCCAGTCCACGTCCATGCGGGTGACTATTTGCTGAATCGCAACCAGGGGTGCTGTGTTACCCACGATTTCGAGCTCGCTGTTAATCAGTGTGGCGGCGGGATCGTCAGACATCGCCAGTGCGATGAAATCCTCGAGCGTGCCGCGCACCCTTGTGGTTGCCTTGTCCTCGCAATAGCCCATGAGTTGTAACGTGCCCTGTGGCGCCACGCGGATGAAGACAGTGACCTCCGGTGCCGTACATTCGATCGCCAGCACCACATTACCCAGATCGCCAAGCTCACGGGATGCGGCGGGTGCCAGGGCAAGGGCGCGATTGATGGCCGCCTCGAGTCCGGCCAGCAATCCGCTGAGTGCGGCGGGGTCGTGGGTTTGATTCACGTCAGGCCTTGATGCCGCGGTGAACGGCAACAATACCGCCGGTCATGTTGTGGTACTGGCAATCCACGAAGCCGGCGTCTTCCATCATCCCGAGCAGGGTGTCCTGATCGGGGTGTTTGCGAATGGACTCGGCCAGATAGCGATAGCTGTCCGCGTCGTTGGCGACCACGCGACCCATGAACGGCAGGATGCGGAACGAATAGGTATCGTAAGCCTGCTCAAGCAGCGGATTGGTGGGCTTTGAAAACTCAAGTACCAGGAGTCGACCACCGGGTTTCAATACCCGCTCCATGGAGCGGAGCGCCGCATCCTTGTCAGTGACATTGCGCAGACCGAAAGCGATGGTAATGCAGTCGACGGAGTTGTCAGGGAAGGGCAGTGCCTGAGCGTCACACTGGACCAGGTCGATATTGCCGAGGGCACCCCGGTCGATCAGTCGGTCGCGGCCAACCCCGAGCATTGCCGCGTTAATGTCTGCCAGCACGACCTGGCCGTCGGGGCCTACAATCCGTGAAAAACGCTCCGCTATATCGCCGGTCCCGCCGGCGATATCCACCACTACCTGTCCCGGCCGCACCGCGCTGAGTTCAATGGTGAAGCGTTTCCACAGCCTGTGAATGCCCGCGGACATCAAGTCGTTCATCAGATCATAACGAGCGGCTACTGAGTCGAAGACACCGCGCACCATATTGACTTTCTGATCACGTTTTACCCGTGAAAAGCCAAAGTCGGTCGTGTCGTCGCCGGTCGGCGTGTCTTTATCCTGATCGGTCATGCAGCCAGTCCAGAAAATCAAACCCGCATTGTAACCGACCGCGGCACCTAGGGTTCGAAGTGAAGCACCTGAACGTCGGAGTCGCGGCTTTTTCCCGCGGCCTTGAGTGCAGCCAGGTAAGATTTCCAGCGTTGCTCGCGGGTATCGATCAGTTCGCGCAGATAAGCCCAGGTGAATAGCCCACTGTCGTGGCCATCGCTGAAGATCAACTGCACCGCGTAATGCCCCACGGGCTTTATCTCCACCAGGCCGACATCCGACTTTCCGGTCTGCAGGGTTTCCTGGCCCACGCCGTGGCCGCGCACCTCCGCTGAAGGCGACCAGATTCGCAGCATTTCGGCGCTCAGGGCTCCGCTGGTACCGTCGCTGAAGCTGATATCGAGCTCCCGGCGTTTGCGCGAATAATGCAGATTGCTGACTTTGGGCTGGGACATCAGAGAATGAAGCGCGACAGGTCTTCATTTTGCGCCAGGGAAGCCAGACGCTCGTCGACAAAGTCGGCGTCGATCACGACCTGACGCTGTTCCAGACCCGCGTCGGCGGCAGTGAACGATACCTCCTCCAGAAGCCGTTCCATTACCGTATGCAGGCGCCGCGCGCCAATATTCTCTGCTTGCTCGTTCACCTGCCAGGCGATTTCGGCAAGCCGCCTGATGCCATCCTCGGTAAATTCCAGCTCGACACCTTCGGTAGCCATCAATGCCCGATTTTGCTCGGTTAACGATGAGCGAGGCTCGGTGAGTATCCGCTGGAACTCAGCGCTTCCCAGCGCTTCGAGCTCCACCCTGATGGGCAGGCGCCCCTGCAGTTCGGGGATCAGGTCAGAGGGCTTGGACAGGTGAAACGCGCCGGAGGCGATAAATAGAATGTGGTCGGTCTTTATGGTGCCGTGCTTGGTCGATACGGAGCAGCCCTCGATGAGCGGAAGCAGATCACGCTGCACACCCTCGCGCGAAACATCCGCACCACCCACCTCGCCACGCTTGGCGACCTTGTCGAGCTCGTCGATAAAGATGATACCATTCTGTTCGGCCGCTTCGAGGGCCTCTGCCTTGAGATCATCGTGGTTGATCAGTTTGGCCGCTTCTTCTTCCACCAGCGCCTTGAGCGCCTCCTTTACCGGGAGGCGTCGGGACTTACCGCTGGGACGCAGGTTGCTGAAGAGCCCCTGCAGCTGTTCGGTCATTTCTTCCATACCGGGTGGCGCCATGATGTCGACGCTGGCGCCCTGATGGGTGATTTCAATCTCGACTTCGCGGTCGTCGAGATCACCTTCCCGCAGCTTTTTACGCAGAATCTGGCGTGTACTGGTATTGGAGTCATCGCGATCGGGGGGAAGTAGAAGGTCAAGAAGGCGCTCTTCGGCGGCCTCCTCGGCTCGGTACTGCACCTTTTCCATCGCCTGCTCGCGGTGCATTTTGATGGCGGTTTCAGCGAGATCGCGGACCATCGACTCCACGTCGCGGCCGACGTAGCCCACCTCGGTAAACTTGGTGGCTTCCACTTTGACAAAGGGTGCCGCCGCAAGCCTTGCAAGCCGCCGGGCAATTTCGGTTTTGCCGACACCGGTCGGGCCAATCATCAGGATGTTTTTGGGCGTTATTTCAGCGCGCAGTTCATCGTCGAGCTGTTGTCGGCGCCAGCGGTTGCGCAGCGCAATGGCAACCGCGCGCTTGGCATCGGACTGGCCGACGATGTGCTTGTCCAGTTCATGGACAATTTCTCGGGGGGTCATGGTAGACATCAGCTAGTCCAGGGTCTCGATCGTGTGGTTGTGGTTGGTGAAAACGCAGATATCACCGGCAATCGTCAGGCCTTTGCGGACAATCGCCTCTGCGCCAAGCTCGGTATTGTCGAGCAGCGCCCGTGCAGCTGCCTGCGCGTAAGGACCGCCTGAGCCAATCGCAATCAGGTTGTCTTCGGGCTCGATAACATCGCCGTTACCCGTAATAATGAGCGATGTTTCCCGGTCTGCGACGGCAAGCAGGGCTTCCAGTCGACGCAGCGAGCGTTCCGAGCGCCAGAGCTTGGCGAGTTCCACTGCGGCCCGGGTCAACTGCCCCTGATATTTCTCAAGTTGCGCCTCGAAGAGCTCGAAAAGGGTGAACGCATCGGCGGTACCACCGGCAAAACCGGCGATAACCTGGTCACGGAACAATCGACGAACCTTGCGCGCGTTGCCTTTCATGACGGTATTGCCCATAGACACCTGGCCGTCACCGCCAATGGCGACGATTCCGTCGCGGCGCACCGATACAATTGTAGTGCCGTGATACTGTTCCATTACTTTATTCCTGTTGACGTCGAGCAGATGTGGCGACGATAGGCGGCGAAATCAAGTCAGCGCTCGATGGTACGCTTGAGCAGCAGCGTATCGATCGCCTGTTGCGCGGTGAGTGAACGGGCGTTGGCCATTTGTGAGCGGTTGTCGAAGGGGCCGATATAGACCCGGTGCCAGGTGCCATTATCGCTGACGGTTTTTTCTATCGATGCACTCAGCCCCAGTAGTGCCAGCTCCCCTCGGCGTCGATCGGCATCCCGCGGGTCGCGAAAAGACCCTGCCTGAAGAATGTAGCGGCTATTACTTGAGATTGCCGCCTCCTGGCTGTTTCTGGCGGCTTCCCGAGTGACGTCGCCGACCACGTCGAGCTTTTGCGAGGGCAGGACGGTATAAAAATCAAACCGGGGCCCCGTTTCTTCTTCGGCAGTGATGACCTCTGCGGGCACGACTTTCGCAACCGACTCCCCCGTGTTGGAGCGATCCAGCCAATAATCGTAGCCCAGTACGGCGATGACAACACCGGCGAACACCCCGGCGACAAAGCCCTGGAAATGCGCTCTCGACAGCGTGGGAGGCTGTGCATCAGCCTTCTTGCCACGAGTCGCCGCGCCGCGTCGACTGGTGGTGGTTTTGCGCGCCGGCGCGCGACGGTTTCCCTGGCTGCTTGCCACAATCACATACTCTCTGGTGCAGAGACGCCAAGGAGCGCCAGGCCATTGGCTATCACCTGTCGTGTCGCGTCCGCCAACGCCAGTCTCGCTCTTGCCACCGGTGGCTCAGCGTCGAGCATCTTGTGCGCGTTGTAAAACGAGTGAAACTCGCCGGCCACACCGCGCAGGTAATTGGCGATATCGTGGGGCTCGAGTCGCTCGGCGGCGGTGCTGACCACCTCCGGGAACCGGCTCAGGGTCAGCGCGAGGGCGAGTGCCTCTGGTTCAATCAGGGTATCGAGGGATTCGAGTCCGTCAGTGGGTGTCCAGTCCGGATCCTGTTGGCGGGCTTTACGCTCCACGCTGCAGACTCGAGCATGCGCGTATTGGATGTAATAGACCGGATTTTCGTTGCTTTGTGAGCGCGCCAGATCGATATCAAACGTAAGCTGGGACGTCGCCGCTCGGGCCGTGAGGAAAAAGCGTGTAGCGTCACGGCCTACCCAATCAATCAAATCGCTTAGCGTGACGTAACTGCCGGCGCGCTTGGAAAGCTTCACCTCGGCGCCGTCGCGCATGACCGTCACCATCTGGTGCAGCACGTATTCGGGCCAGCCATCGGGTATTCCCGCGTCCAGCCCCTGCAGACCGGCCCTGACGCGTGTAATCGTGCTGTGGTGGTCGGCTCCCTGCTCGTTGATCACGCGCTGGTAACCCCGCCGCCATTTATTGCGGTGATAGGCAACGTCGGGCACGAAATAGGTATAGCCGCCCTCGCGCTTACGCATGACGCGGTCCTTGTCATCACCGAATTCGGTGCTGCGCAGCCACAGCGCACCGTCCTGTTCGTAGGTGTGACCGTTTATGGTCAACTCTTCGACCACTCGATCGACTTCGCCCCCGTCATAAAGCGAGGATTCGAGGAAATACTCGTCAAATTGAACGCCAAATGCTTTCAGATCGGCATCTTGCTCACGCCGCAACCAGGCCACGGCGAAGGCACGAATATTATCCAGATCGTCACTATCACCATTGGCCGCGACTTCGCGGTCCGCTGCCGCCACCGCTTCTTTTTTCAAAAAAGCATCCGCCAGATCCGCGATGTATTCACCGCGGTAGCCATCGTCAGGCCAGTTCGCATTTTCCGGTGTCAGCCCTTTGGCGCGTGCCTGAACCGATAGCGCCAGGTTGCTTATCTGCTGCCCTGCATCGTTGTAGTAGAACTCGCGATGCACATCCCAGCCCGTAGCCGTCAACAGTCGACTCAGGGAGTCGCCGATGGCGGCACCGCGCCCGTGCCCGACGTGCAGTGGCCCCGTGGGATTGGCCGAGACAAACTCGACCTGTACCTTGCCGCGGCGGGTGTGCCGTTGGTATCCGTACTCAGCACCTTGAGTGAGAATCTCTCGAATAACCCCGGTATTGCTGGCCTGGCTGAGTCGGAAGTTGATAAAACCGGGTCCCGCAATTTCAGTGCCTTCTATCAGGGAGTTATCGGGCAGCGCGTCGATCAGGCGCTGGGCAAATTCCCGTGGCGGCATTCCCGCGCGCTTCGCCAACACCATAGCCAGATTGGTCGCGAAATCGCCGTGGCTGGGATCCTTCGGATGCTCAATTTTGGGGCTGACGACTTCGCCATCAGATAGCGTCCCCGCGGCAACCAGTGATTGCAATGCCTGTTCTAGAAGCGAAGTGAGCGCTTCTTTCATACCGATACCTCAGATTCAATGAGCGGGCCATAAGCGGATAGCGCCGATCATGGCCACTGGCTTGGTTTCCAGCAGTCAGGATTATCCCTGCTGTGGCGCCGCTTCACCAGTTGCGTTTAGTTTATAGCGTCTCGATAGGGTCGATATCGACAAACCAGTTGAGCCCGCTGGGCCGGGGTAATGCCTCGGCGACCGCCACCAGCGTGTTCATCGCCAGGGCCAGCGCCCTGCGCGTGTCGGCCATTACGATCAGTTGGCTGCGAAAGCGCCCTGCACGCCGCGCCATCGCGGCCGGCAGCGGACCAATAAGGGTGCTGGCTGTGGTATTCATCTCGCGTTTTACCTGCTGGAGGAACCCGATACCCTGATCGAGGGAGGTGCTGTCGCAACGCATAACTGCCATGGCACCCACCGGTGGCAGACCCCGCTGATAACGCTGTTCAATGATCTCGGCCGCCATCACGCCGTACTCCTCCCGCAACGCTCGCGCAATGATGGGATGCTCCGGATGCCGGGTTTGCAGCAGCACCTGGCCCGGGTGGTCACCGCGCCCGGCGCGCCCCGCGACCTGATAGAGCAGCTGTAACAGTCGCTCTTCGCCCCGGAAATCGGGATTGAACAGCAGGTTATCGGCATCGACAACGCCCACTAGGGTCACCCTGGGGAAGTGATGTCCCTTGGTGAGCATTTGCGTTCCGATCATGATGGCGGGGGCTGGGTCCCTGACAGCGGAGTGAAAGGCGTCACGACTGCCTTTGCCGGTCATGGTATCGCTATCAACCCGGTACAGTGCGGTACCCGGGAATTGTGCTGCGAGCACCGCTTCGCTCTGCTCGGTGCCCACTCCGGTTGATGCCAGTCGCGATCCGCCGCAGTGTTGGCAGTGCCCCGGCAGGTCCCGGTTCCAGCCGCAATGATGGCAACGCAGTCGGATTGGATGCCGGTGAACCGCGAGACCCGCATCGCAGTGGCGGCACTGGGCGACCCATCCGCAATCGTGACACTGCAACCCAGCGGCGAAGCCGCGTCGATGCACAAACAACAGCGCTTGCTCACCTCGATCGAGGGTTTGCCTGACCGTGTCGAGCATTTCTGTAGACAGGCCGCCGCGCAGCGCCAGACCGCGGACATCGATTGCGCGTGCGCTCGGCAGCGAGGCACCGCCGGCGCGCTGGCGCAGACGGAGCAATTGATAACGTCCGCGATTCACATTATCGAGGGATTCTATGCTGGGTGTGGCACTGCCCAATACGACGGTGCAGTCGGCCAGGTGTCCCCGTTTCACGGCCACATCCCGGGCGGAATAGCGCAACCCATCCTGTTGGCTGTAGCCCGCATCGTGTTCCTCATCGACGATAATCAGTCCGGGCCGGGCGAGGGGCACAAAAACCGCCGAGCGTGTGCCTATGACAATAGCGGCCTTGCCGGCTCTGGCCGCTGACCACCCGCGATCGCGCTCCCCATCGGACAATCCTGAGTGCAGCACCACAATGGGCGCGTCGAAGCGCTCCTTGAATCTCGCCAGCATCTGCGGGGTGAGCCCGATCTCGGGTAAGAGCAGCAAGGCCTGTCTGCTGCCTGCAATACAGCTGGCGATCGCCTGCAGGTAGACCTCGGTTTTACCGCTCCCGGTAATGCCATCAAGCAGGTGGCAGCGGTACCCACCGAGGGTGTCGCGAATCGCGCTGATGGCCTCCTGCTGCTCGCTGGAGGGCGGCAGGGGCGGCCCCGCGTTCCACGCCGGATTACCGTCGATCTGACAACGCACCGCCAGATCCTTGGCAATCAGCTGGCGCACAATACCCGTGCTGATGCCGGCATCGCGGAGTGCTGAGAGCGGCTGCGCCTCCGCCTGTAGCAGGGCGAGCAGCTGTGCCTGTCGTGGTGAGCGTTTGAGCGCGTTTTCGGGCAGACCCTGGCCCCTGAGTGTTAACTTCAGCCCCGGTTCACCCATTGATGCCGGCGGCTCGCCGCGGCGCTCACAGGGTGACAAGGCCAGCGGATAAACCTCGCCAATGGGGTGTAGATAGTAATCAGAAACCCAACGCATGAGCTGTTGGTGGAGAGGGTCCAGCAGGGGCTGCTCATCAAGCACGGCCGTGATCGGCTTCAGTTTCATCGGATCCACGGTCGAGACATCGACCCGGTGCAGGATCAGGGCGACCACCTGGCGGCGGCCAAAGGGTACCTGAACCCGGTTCCCGGGCATCACCGCGCCGGGGTCAATGTTGTGGGGTATCAGATAGTCAAACGCGCGCCGAAGCGGGGTCTGAACAGCGCAGGCGACAATAGGTCTCGATGCAGGGGGTTCGTGGCCGGCCATGGCGTCAGTAGTGCTGCTTCGAGGGTAATATGACCATTACCGGAGTGTACAGCAGGCCTTGTAAAAGCGGGCCGCTCTGGTACCATTCGCCCTCTTTTTTTACACGTCAGTCTCCTGGCAGGGAAAATCATGCAAGCTGAAATCCACCCAAAGTACGAAGAAGTGACTGCTCGCTGCAGCTGCGGGAACGAAATCAAGACCCGTTCAACGCTGTGCAACGACCTCAGTATCGACGTCTGCAGCAACTGCCATCCATTTTATACGGGCAAGCAGAAGAAGGCCGATTCTGGTGGGCGCGTTGACCGGTTCAACAAGCGCTTCGCCGGACGCAGTCTCAAGAAGTAGTCAAGCGCAGTACACAGAAACGCCGGCACAGCCGGCGTTTTTTTTGCCCGAATGCCATCGCATTACAATAAAGCCACAGGCGGTGGTCTGACGTGAATAACGATAGGGGAAAAGTATGTCAGAACGATTGAAGCGGGATTCTTTGGAGTACCACGCATTACCGGTTCCGGGAAAAATCAGTATTGAGCTGACAAAACCTGCCGAAACCATGCGACATCTCGCGATGGCATACAGCCCCGGGGTTGCTGAACCCTGCAGCCAAATTGCCCACGACCCCTCACTGGCCTATCGCTACACCGGCAAAGGCAATAGTGTTGCGGTGATCAGCAATGGAACGGCAGTGCTGGGATTGGGCAATCTGGGCGCATTAGCCAGTAAACCGGTAATGGAAGGTAAAGCACTGCTGTTCAAACGCTTCGCTGACATCAACGCCATCGATGTGCTGGTTGATACGCAGGACGTCGATACCTTCGTCAACACCGTACGGGCTATTTCATGCACTTACGGCGGAATTAATCTCGAGGACATCAAGGCACCTGAGTGTTTTGAAATCGAGCGACGGCTGCAGGCTTGCTGCGATATCCCGGTGTTCCATGACGATCAGCACGGCACCGCTATTGTTACTGCCGCCGGACTGGTCAATGCGCTCGAAGTGCAGGAAAAATCCCTGGAGGATGTCACGGTGGTCTGTCTCGGTGCCGGTGCGGCCGCGGTAGCCTGCATGAACCTGCTGCTCGAAATGGGCGCAGATCCGTCGCGAATGATGATGCTGGATCGGCAGGGTGTGATTCATAGCAAGCGAGATAATTTGAGCGAGCAGAAGGCTCTGTTTGCCGTTGATACGGACAAACGAACCCTTGACGACGCCATGAAGGGCGCCGATGTACTCATCGGGCTCTCGGGCCCTGACCTGGTGAGCGCCGATATGGTGCGCTCCATGGCGCCGCGACCCATTATATTTGCCTGCTCGAATCCCAATCCGGAAATCAATCGCGAACTGGCGCTCGCCACCCGCGATGACCTGATTATGGCCACCGGTCGTTCCGACTACCCCAACCAGGTCAACAACGTGCTCGGTTTCCCCTTTATTTTCAGAGGCGCCCTCGATGTTCGCGCATCGACCATCAACGAGGCGATGAAGATCGCAACGGTTAAGGCACTGGCTCAGCTGGCGCGGGAGCCGGTACCGGAATCCGTACTCGATGCCTACAGTGTGGTTGAGCTCGAGTTCGGTCCCTATTACATCCTGCCTAAGCCCATGGATCCAAGGCTCATGCCTATTATTGCTCCCGCGGTGGCCAAAGCCGCGATCGAATCGGGTGTGGCGCGGGCGCCGCTGGATGAAGATTATGAGGAGCAGCTCTGGGGTGGCGTTGGTTTTGGTGCCGACCGTAACTGGCGCTGAGCACTGCCGCGAGGCGAGGTGAGATGGGCTGGGGCGTCGACGAGCGACTCTGGCAATGCGCTGAACGTGCGGGAGCCAAGCGAGCAGCGCAAAGGGCTACCGTCTGCGTCACCGATATCAGGATACAGGGTGTGGTTGTCGGCGAACAGCTTCCAGGGCACTGATTGAGCTACCGCGCAGGCCCTGATTCCGCTAATCCGTGATGAGCCTCAATGAAGGCTAAATTAAACCTGTTTTAAAAAAGCCCCTAAAAAAGCCCCTTGAGTTCGTCGGTGGCTATGGACGAGCCGCCGTCCGCTGCACTCGGCGGTAGGTGTTCCTCGAGAAAGTACTCCAGCATGCTGCCTTTCGGCGAGCCCGTAACCCGTTCGCCGGTCTTCGCATCGATTCGAAGCCGCGTCACACCCGAGGGCATTGGCGCCGGAGTGAGTGTGGGTCCTGCGGCCTCGCGCATGAAATCGATCCAGATGGGCAGGGCAGCGGTGCCGCCAAACTCTCGCTTACCCAACAGGCTATAGTCGTCGAAGCCTACCCAGGTCGTGGTGACGAGATTGCGATTGTAGCCAGAAAACCACGCGTCTCTAGGGCCGTTGGTCGTTCCGGTTTTACCCGCGATATCCTGTCGCTCCAACACCCGTGCCCGTCGACCCGTACCCCGCTGGATGGCGTCCTGCAGCATCGATGTCACAATGTAGGTAATGCGGGGATCCATTACCTGCGGTGCTTCGTTAACCGTCTCGGTACTCGTCTCGTTCAAAATGTCTTCCATCCGCAGCGGTTGGTCGGCATCGATCGAATCGACTTCCCGCAGGCGGTCGCAGTCCTGACAGGCGAGGGCGGGACGCGATTGCCAAATGATATCGCCGCGGGCATCTTCAATGCGGTTGATCAGATAGGGCTCGACGCGATAGCCGCCATTGGCCAGCATCGCGTAGCCCGACACAATATCCATCGGCGTGTAGGCGTGGGTGCCAAGTGCCAGGGTGAGGTTTCGGGCCATGTTGCTGGTATCAAAACCTATCTGGTCCAGATAGTCAGTGAAGCGGTCGACGCCGAGGCGTTGAAGCACCCGAATCGACACCAGGTTCCTGGAGAAGGTGAGGGCGTTGCGCAGGCGTGTTGGCCCATAAAACTTACCGCTGTCGTTTTCCGGCCGCCAGATTTCATCGCTCGCGAGGTTGTCCAGCACAATGGGCGCGTCGTTAATCAGCGTGGCGGCGGTGACCCCGGACTCCAGCGCCGCGGCATAGAGGAAAGGTTTGAAATTCGATCCTGGCTGGCGCTTCGCCTGGGTAACGCGATTGAACTTCGACAGCTCGAAACCCATGCCGCCCACCAGTGAACGGATCGCTCCATCGCTGGGATCGAGCGCCACCAGTGCGGCCTGTGCCCGAGGTACCTGCGCCAGTTTCCAGCTGCCATCTCCCGCCGATGTGACGCGGACCAGATCGCCGACAGCGAGCACATCGGCAATTGTCTCCGGCCGCGCAGTGCGCGAGTTTTCGCTCAAATAGCGCCGTACCTGCTCGAGATCGCCTTCCCAGGCCAGGGTGATCATCGAACCGTTTTTGTGCAGTAGCTCCGCCCCCTGCTCACTAATGCGGGTGACGATTGCAGGATCGAGATCCGCAATAACCGGCATATTCCGCAGGGCATCCTGCCATTGATCAAACAGTTCCTCAGGGATTGCTACCGCTTCTTGAGCTTCCTGTATTTCAGAATTGGATTCATCGATCGGGGTTGGCAATGGCAGGGGCGGAGGGAGTCGTCGCTCCGGACCGCGCCAGCCGTGACGGGCATCGTAGGTTCGAAGTCCGCCCAGCAGGGCGTCGCGTGCGGCCAGCTGTAAGGTGCTATCCACTGTAGTGTGAACCACGTATCCGTCGTTGTAGGCGCCTTGCCCGAAGCGATCGACCATCTCCTGTCGCACCATTTCGGCCACATAATCAGCATCGACCTGAACCTGGAGGCCGTGGTACTCGGCGGTCACGGGTTCAGCACGTGCTTCGGCCAGCTGTGTCTCATCCAGCTTGCCCAGGCGCGCCATGCGCCCCAGGATCCAGTCGCGCCTGGCCTTGCCTTTTTCGGGGTTGCTGAGGGGGTTGTTGCGTGAGGGTGCCTTGGGAATGCCTGCCAGCATGGCCTGCTGTGCGAGACTTAACTCCCACAGCGAGCGCCCATAGTAGGTCTGTGCCGCCGCTTCGAAGCCGTAGGCACGATGCCCCAGGAAGACACGGTTGACATAAAGCTCGAAGATTTCTTCTTTGGTCAGTGCGCGCTCAATTTCGAGTGCCAAAAGGATTTCATTGAACTTGCGGAGGAAGGTGCGCTCCAGGGAAAGAAAGTAATTGCGTGCTACCTGCATCGTCAGGGTGCTGCCGCCCGAGCCTTTTTCGCCCGTCAGAACGAGCTCTGAGACCGCGCGCAGCAGTCCGCCCGGGTCAATGCCCGAATGCTTGAAGAATTGATCATCCTCGGCAGATAGCAGTGCATCGATGAAACCCTGGGGGATCTGGTCAAAACGGAGTGGGCTGCGCTTTTGCTCACCGAACTGCCCGATCAGCAGGCCGTCCTGGCTAAACACGCGCATGGGCGTCTGCAGCTTGACCTCCCGAAGGGTATCGGCCTCGGGCAGGTTCGGGCTCAGATACAGGTATAAACCTGCCAGTCCCCATAGGGACGCGCCGGCCATCAAGACAAAAAAAAGTAGTAGCTTGCGTATGACGCGCAAGGCTCGGAGCTCCAAGTTGTGCGTCGAGGTTCGACGTTTCGGTGAATTTGCCGGTTTTGACCACAGAAACCTGAAATTTCTGCGTCAAAGTGTTCTTTTTGCACAGTTATATTGGCATGTAATGCCTATTAATGCTTAGTATACGGTAACAACAAGTCACGAGCGCTTAGAACTCGTGTTTGACTGGGGAAGGTTGTAGGGGCGCCAATGTGTTCGGCCTGTTAGGAAAGCGTGGAAAAACGCAATTTCTTGCGATCGATATTAGCTCGACGACCGTCAAGCTGCTGGAGCTCAGTCAGTCCAACGGACGGTACCGGGTGGAGAGCTTTGGTGTCGCATCGCTGCCTATCGACGCCGTGGTCGAAAAGGCTATCAATAACGTCGACGAAGTGGCCGTTGCGATTCGCAATGTGGTTAACCAGTCCCGTAGCAAAAACCGCCAGGTGGTTAGCGCTGTGGCGGGCTCTTCGGTGATCACCAAGACGATTCCAATGCCGATTGGTTTGAGCGACGAAGACATGGAAACCCAGCTTACCCTTGAGGCGGATCAGTATGTGCCCTATCCCCTCGACGAAGTGGCTATCGATTTTGAAGTGCAGGGCCCTGTTCAGGGGCGCGAAGATCAGGTCAATGTGCTGCTCGCAGCCTGCCGCCGTGAGACTATCGATAGTCGTGTGGATGCGCTGGAACTCGCTGATCTAATGCCGAGGATTATCGATGTCGAGGCCTATGCCATGGAGCGGGCTTTTGAACTGGTGCGCACTCAGGCCGATATCGAAGAGCGGGCCACCGTGGCACTCGTGGATATTGGTGCCACCATGATGACGCTTTCGGTGCTGCATCGCGGGAATACGGTGTACACCCGAGAGCAGCTGTTTGGTGGCAAGCAGCTTACTGATGAAATCATGCGCCGCTACGGTCTGCCCCTCGATGAGGCGGGTTTGGCGAAAAAACAGGGCGGCTTGCCCGATGACTACGAGACCGATGTGCTGGAGCCCTTTCTTGAGGCGGTGGTGCAGCAGGTCGGTCGGTCGCTGCAGTTCTTCTTTTCGTCGGGTGACTTCAGCAGTGTCGACGCCGTCTGCCTCGCCGGTGGTGTGGCAGCCATGGACGGATTGGCGGCGATGGTTGAGGAGCGCCTCAGTACGCCTACTTTTGTCGCCAACCCGTTTGCCGATATGACGGTGTCTCCGAAGGTAAACCTAGTAGCGCTCAATAGCGATGCCCCCGCCCTGATGATGGCCTGCGGGTTGGCTCTGCGGAGTTTCGACTAATGGCGCGCATTAACCTATTGCCCTGGCGCGAGGAGCTTCGCGCCGAGCGCAAAAAGCAGTTCACGCTCAACCTGGTCGGCGTTGCGATGGTGGCTGTGCTGGCGCTGGTCGGCGCAGACCGTCTGGAAAACAGCCGCATCGAGAACCAAAAGCAGCGTAATGCCTATCTCGAGCAAAACATCGCTAAGCTCGATGAGAAGGTGGCGGAGATTCGCGATTTGCAGAAAAAGCGGGTCCAGTTGATCGAGCGCATGCGCATTATTCAGGAACTTCAGGGAACCCGGCCGGTTATTGTGCGGATTCTTGACCAGCTCGTACGCACGCTACCCGATGGCGTTTTCTACACCGAGCTCACCACCGAGGAGGGAATGATCACCATTCAGGGCGTGGCCGAGTCCAACAACAGGGTTTCGAGCCTGATGCGGCGACTCGACGCTTCAGAGTGGCTTCAGGATCCCAACCTCGATGCGGTCGTTGCCGCGCCGGAATTCGGTGATCAGGCCGCGACGTTTACGCTGACCGTGGGTGTGCAGCTCGCGAAAGAGGGTGAAGCGAACGGGGAGTCCGACGCGTGAACTTCCTCGAATCCCTCAAGTCGCTCAATGAGATCAGCCTGTCTGACCTGTCGCTCGATAACACGGGTAGCTGGCCTGCGCCGGTCAAGGTGTTTACGGGCATACTGGTATTCGTGGCGATTGTAGTGGCCGGTTATTACTACCACCTCGAGAGCCTGGAAAACCAGCTGCGTCAGGTCGAGCAGACAGAGGTTGAGCTGAAGCGGGATTTTGAGAAGAAAGCGTTTGAAGCCGCAAACCTTGAGGCCTACAAAGCGCAGCTGATTGAAATGCAGGAAAGTTTCGGCGCTCTGGTAAGCCAGCTGCCCAGCGATACCGAAGTTCCGGGCCTTCTTGAGGATATTACCAACAAGGGTGAGGTAAATGGCCTCCAGATCGACAGCATTGATCTTCTGGATGAGCAAAAACAGGAGTTCTATATTGAGCTTCCGATCGAGATTAATGCGGTGGGCTCGTATCATGACCTCGGAGCCTTTATCAGTGGCATGGCCAGCCTGCCCCGAATTGTGACCTTGCATGATTTTGAGATTGTCTCCCCCGGTGAACAAACACATCGCCTGGAGATGCGCATTCTCGCAAAAACCTACCGCTATCGGGACGATGAAGAATGAGCGGGTTCGTGAAATCGAAAACAACGGCGATACTGGCACTACTCGGCCCGGTTTTTTTGCTTTCTGGGTGTATGGGTAATGATATGAGGGACCTTGACGCGTTTATGGCCGAGAAGCTGGCGCGCCCGGGTGGGGTGATCCAGCCGGTACCCACTTTTCAGGCTTACGAGGCGTTTGCTTATTCGGCGACTACCCAGCGCAGCCCCTTTGATCGCCCGGTTGCGGTGAAGCTGGTTGCGGGCTTGCAAAGCGGTGCTGTGGTTCGTCCGGACCCCGATCGTCCCAGGCAATTTCTGGAGCAGTTTACGCTCGACTCCCTGCAGCTGGTGGGAGCGCTTGAACGCGATGGTAAGGACTGGAGTCTGATTAAAGACCCCGATGGTGGTATCCATCGGGTTCAGGTGGGTGAATATCTGGGGCGCGATCACGGCAAGATTGTAGAGACAACCGACACCTATGTGTCGGTTATCGAGATTGTGTCAGATGGAACAGCGGATGGCTGGGTTGAACGGCCCCGCACGATTGACCTGCTTGGGTCTTGAGGCGAGGGCGATGGAGATGTCTGTGATGTTGAAAAGGACGATGGGCTATCTGGCTCTGATGGTCGGCTTGACTGCGGGGCAGACCGCGCTCGCGGATCCGGTCATAGAGGACATTACGTTTAGTTCCCAGCCGGGGGGGAAGTTCGAGATCAGACTCGACTTTAACGAGCCACCGCCGGTAGACCTTGATGCCTATACGATTGAGAAGCCTGCCCGCATAGCCATCGATTTTCCGGCAACACAAAGTGCTCTGGCGCAAAAACGGTATCCACTGTCGTTTGGTAATGCGACGGGCGTATTGGTACTTGAATCCGGTGATCGCACCCGGATGGTGGTGAATCTGGTCAAACTCGTTCCCTACGAGACCAGCGTTCGTGGCAACCAGCTTATTTTGCAGGTGGGCCAGGACAGTTCCGGCAGCTATGCGCAGACTTCAACCGCTGACGGCGTGTTGGAAACCCAGATGAATCGGGTAGCAAAGGTCGAATCAGAGATTACCGACCTGCAGTTCCGTCGCTCGGAGGAAGGCGAAGGCCGGCTGGTACTGACCTTGAGCAATGCCGCAGTAGATGTGAACGTGTTCAGCGAGGGTAGTCGTATTGCCCTCGAATTCCTCGATACCGCAGTGCCCGAATCGCTGCTGCGCAACTTCGATGTGACCGACTTCGCCACTCCGGTGACCTCCGTCGAGGTCAACACTACTGAGCGTGGCACCCGACTTCAATTAGCCGCAACGGGTTATTTTGATTATCTCGCCTACCAAACCGGCAACGAGTACATCCTGAGCGTCAAACCGCTGACCGAGAAAGAGAAGGAGGAGCTGGAAAGCGAGTTCAGTTACGTCGGTGATCGGATTTCGCTCAACTTCCAGGATATAGAGGTGCGAGCAGTGCTGCAGCTGATCGCCGACTTCACGGAACTTAACCTCGTTGCTTCGGATACCGTCGAGGGCAATATCACGCTGCGCCTCCAGAGCGTACCTTGGGACCAGGCGTTGGAGCTGGTACTGAAAACCCGGGGCCTGGATAGCCGGCAGATTGGCAATGTGCTCATGGTGGCACCCGCGGAGGAAATTGCAGAGCGTGAGCGTCAGCAGGTGGAGGCCAATAAAACCATTGCGGAGCTGGCGCCCCTGCAGAACGAATTTATCCGTATTCGCTACGCCTCGGCCGAGGATATCGTTGAACTCCTGAAGGGAGACGCTGAGCTCACCGAGTCAGAGGGCGCCAGTCGGTCAATGGTGTCAGCGAGGGGTTCGATTAAATTCGACAAACGGACCAACTCCATCATTATTACTGACACGGCCGCAAATCTGGCGGCAGTCCGGGATCTGATTGAAAAGGTCGACATACCTATTCGCCAGGTCATGATCGAAGCCCGAATTGTTATTGCCGACTCTGACCTCAACAACAGCCTCGGAGTGCGATGGGGTGGCGGCTATCTCAACCGGGGTAGCGACAGTATCACCTCGGTGGCCCGTGGCCTTGATGATGTTGCAACATTGAATACGCAGGCCATAGCAGGGGCAGGACTGTCTTATCCGGCGAATCCCCTGGTGGATCTGGGTATTGAAGAGGGCGGAAAAAGTGGTTTTGCCATAGGCTTTACCTCAAAGGATTTATTCCTGACGGCAGAATTGCAGGCACTCGAAGCTTCGGGTCAGGGTGAAATTGTTTCGCAGCCCAAGGTGATCACCGGCGATAAGCTGCCCGCCACCATCAAATCCGGTACTGAAATCCCCTACCAGGAAGGGGCGGCCTCAGGGGCAACCACGACCCAGTTTAAAGAAGCCGTGCTGAAGCTCGAGGTAACGCCCAATATCACCCCCGACGGTAGAATCCTGCTCGACCTGGTCATCAACCAGGACTCGGTGGGTGAAGAAGTCGGCACGCCCAATGGTGGCCGTATTCCCTCTATCGACACTACCGAACTGACGACCCAGGTACTGGTTGGTAATGGCGAAACCGTTGTACTGGGTGGCGTCTTCCAAAGCGATGAGCGCATAGATGTGAGCAAGGTTCCGGTGCTTGGTGATATTCCCTACCTGGGCAATCTCTTCAAGAGTACGATTAAGCAGAGCATCAAGCAGGAAACCCTGATTTTCATCACGCCGCGGATTCTGTCGGACGCGCTGTTGGACTGAGGGCGTTCGCGTCCTCCGCACCGCTCGGAATCGTGTTGGATCCTAGCCGCTGTATTTTCCTTGTCGGGCCTATGGGTGCCGGCAAATCGACTATTGGTCGCCAGCTCGCTGTCAAAATGGGCCGCGAATTCGTCGACTCTGATAGCGAGATCGAGCACCGTACCGGCGCTGATATTCCCTGGATTTTTGATGTTGAGGGAGAATCGGGGTTTCGCGATCGGGAGCAGGCCATTATCGCTGAGCTGGCGCAGCGTCAGAATATTGTGGTGGCTACCGGCGGCGGGGCTATTTTGCGCGAAGCGAATCGTGCGGTAATGGCTGCGGCTGGCGTCGTGGTGTATCTCCAGGCGAGCATTCGCGCACAGGTAAAACGAACGGCGCAGGACCGAAGTCGCCCCCTGCTGGCAACAGGTAATCGCCAGCAGATCCTCACCGACCTCATGCGGGTTCGCGAGCCACTCTACTCAGGGGCCGCGGATATCACGGTAAAGACCGAGGGCTCCGGCTCGCGAAAAGCGGTCGATCGCATTATCGCCGAGCTTGTGAAGATGGATATGGAGCCCAACGGCCATACAGCGGTATCCTGAGAACCACGTTGCCTGCTGATTCCGCCCCAGCACCATCGGAGACCCAATGAGTACCTGTTTACATACCCTGCACGTCGATCTTTCGACGCCATCAAGCGATCGTAGCTATCCGATTCTCATCGGCAGGGACTTGTTGGCGGATGAATCGATTTTTGCCGATATCCTCGAGGGACGGGACGTGATTCTCGTCAGTAATGATGTTGTTGCACCCATTTTTGCCGCGCGGGTACGTGGGGCGCTGGGCAGTCGGCGTCGGGTGACCGAGGTCATACTCCGGGACGGTGAGGCCAACAAGACCATGGCGGCAGTCGGCGACATACTCGACGCGGCGCTGGCGGATCGCCACGAGCGTGGGGCGGTAATGGTGGCGCTTGGCGGTGGTGTGGTTGGCGATATCACTGGCTTTGCCGCGGCCTGCTATCTCCGTGGCATCGATTTTCTGCAGTTGCCGACGACCTTGCTGGCGCAGGTGGATTCCTCGGTTGGCGGTAAAACCGGGGTCAATCACCCCCAGGGCAAGAACATGATTGGCGCCTTTCACCAGCCCATAGCGGTGCTGATTGATCTGCAGACCCTTCATAGCCTGCCCGCCAGAGAGTTTTCTGCGGGTATCGCCGAGGTAATCAAGTACGGGCTGATCAGTGATATTGGCTTTTTCGACTGGTTGGAACAGTCCGCGTCGCGACTGTTGGCCCGCGAGGAGTCGGTGCTCGCCGAAGCCATTGAGCGCAGCTGCGCTGTTAAGGCCGACGTCGTGTCCGCGGATGAACGGGAGGGGGGCGTTCGTGCCATCCTCAACTTTGGACATACTTTTGGTCACGCCATTGAGCAGGTACAGGGGTACGGCCGTTGGTTGCACGGCGAGGCCGTGGCCTGCGGCATGGTGATGGCCGCCCGGGTATCGGCTGCGCGTGGCCAGGTTCCCCGCGATTTTGTGGACAGGCTGGTCGCTTTACTGGGCCGTTTCGAGCTGCCGGTGACTCCACCCGAGGACATGTCGGTCGCCGACCTCATGGCCTCGATGGCGGGCGACAAAAAGGTCGTCGAGGGCCGCATCCGCTTTATTCTTTTGGCGCAGCCCGGGAATGCCGTCATTGTTGATGATGTCTCTGCCGCCGAGATCGAGTCGGCATGCTTTGATCGCGCGAATTTGGACTGAGTTGCTTCATTGTCGAGATTTGCCAGTATGTGTAAAATACACACTTCTTTGTCTTGATCCTTTTTCCGCAAAAGCGGGCCTGTCGGCGCTAAGTCGCTGACGCAGTTTAATTTAGGACCACTATGACCCAACGCACTGTGACGGGGGTCGACGCACCTGAGTCGACGGCCCCGCGGGGACTCTACCGCCCGGAAGAATTCCGCGATAACTGCGGTTTTGGCTTGATCGCACATATCGAGGGCGAGGCCAGCCATCGTCTGTTGCAAACCGCCATCGAGTCGCTGACCTGCATGACCCACCGCGGTGGCATTGCAGCCGATGGTAAGACCGGCGATGGCTGCGGGCTGTTGTTGCAGATGCCCGATGCGTTCATGCGGGCGCAGGCTAAGGCGCTGTTCGGTCGTGAGCTTGGCGAACGCTATGCCGTGGGGATGATTTTTATGTCCCGGGAGGCCGCTGCCCAGTCTCTCGCTCGAGAGGCGGTGGAGACCGCGTTAAAGGGGAATCAGCTCGAGGTCGTCGGCTGGCGTGAGGTACCCACCGCCTCGGATGTCTGCGGCGAGATTGCGCTGGAGCAGTTGCCGCGCATCGAGCAGGTCTTTGTCGACGCGGGCGCCCTGGCCCATGACCAAATCAGTGCCCGCCTCTTCATGGCGCGACGGCAGGCAGAGATAGCGCTGGCGAATGATTCAGAATTTTATGTGTGCAGTCTTTCCGATCAGGTGGTGGCCTATAAAGGGCTGGTTATGCCCGCCGACCTCGAGCATTTTTACCCGGACCTGAGCGACCCTGGCCTGGAAACCGCAATCTGTGTGTTCCACCAGCGGTTTTCAACCAATACCTTGCCGCGCTGGCCTCTGGCGCAGCCCTTCCGAATGGTTGCCCACAATGGCGAAATCAACACCATAGAAGGCAACCGCAGTTGGTCCAAGGCACGTACCCCGAAACTGGAATCGCCGTTACTTCCGGACCTGCAAAGCGTGGCGCCACTGGTCAATACCGACGGCTCCGACTCCTCGAGCCTCGACAACATGCTCGAGCTGCTTACCACCGGCGGTGTCGACTTGCCGCGCGCTTTGCGTATGCTGATTCCTCCCGCCTGGCAGAACATCGAAGGCATGGACCCGGACGTCAAGGCGTTTTACCAGTACCACTCGATGCACATGGAGCCCTGGGATGGCCCGGCGGGTATTGTTCTGACCGACGGTCGCTACGCCGCCTGCCTGCTTGACCGCAATGGCCTGCGGCCTGCGCGCTGGGTCACCACCCGTGATGGGTTCATCACCCTCGCTTCGGAAATTGGCACCCATGGCTACAAAACATCCGATGTCATTGCTAAAGGACGCGTTGGGCCGGGTCAGATCCTGGTCGTTGATACCCATGCCGGCGAAGTGCTCCACTCGGAAGACATCGATAACATGCTCAAGCAGCGCCACCCCTATAAGCGCTGGTTGAGAGAGCATGCCCAGTTCATCGAGGGCAGTTTCGGTGGCGAGGTCTCACCCGGGATTCCCGATGAGATTCTTGATCGTTACCAGAAGATGTTCCAGGTCAGTTTTGAGGAGCGCGATCAGGTACTTCGCCCACTGGCGGAATCGGGCAACGAGGCGGTGGGCTCCATGGGGGACGACACACCGATGGCGGTGTTGTCCCAGCAGGAGCGATCCCTGTTTGACTACTTCCGGCAGAAATTTGCCCAGGTGACCAATCCCCCCATCGATCCATTGCGGGAATCGATAGTGATGTCACTGGAGGTGGACCTCGGCGGTGAGGGCAACGTGTTTATCGAGACCGAGGAACATGCCAAACGAGTCAGTCTCACCTCGCCGGTGCTGTCAGAGGGTAAATTCAATACGCTGACCAGCCTCGGCGATGATGTTCTCAAGAAAGCGAATATCGATGGGACCTACGATCCGGCCAAGGGCAACCTGCGCGAAGCGGTGGCGGCACTGTGCTCGGCAGCGGAGGCCGCCATTCGCGAAGGGGCCACGCTGCTGGTTATCTCCGATCGTAATATCGAAGGCGATCGCTTACCGATCCACAGTCTGCTGGCTACCGGTGCGGTGCACCACCACCTGATTCGTGAGGGTCTGCGCGCCGACGCCAACCTCTTGATCGAGAGCGGTAGCGCCCGCGACTCGCATCAGTTCGCCTGTCTGCTCGGCTTTGGCGCCACTGTGATCTATCCCTATCTGGCCTACAGCGTCATCGAGGATCAGTTACGCACCGGTGAGCTGCTTGGCGAACCCGCTGCGTGCTACAAGAATTATCGAAAAGGCATTAACAAGGGCTTGCTCAAGATCATGTCCAAGATGGGCATCTCCGCGGTCAACTCCTACCGCGGTGCGCAGCTGTTCGAGGCGGTCGGGCTCTCCAAAGAAGTCGTTGATGTTGCTTTTTGCGGCGTTGCTTCGCGCATCGAGGGCGCAGGTTTTGCCGAACTCGAGCGCGATCAGTGGCAGCTCGCGGCCCGGGCACGGTCTCGTCGAAAGCCCATCCACACCGGGGGCTTGCTCAAGTACATGCACGGCGGGGAGTACCACGCCTACAACCCCGATGTGGTGATGAGCCTGCAACGCGCCGTCGCCAGCGGTAATTATCGCGACTACAGGGAATATGCTGACTACTGTAATCAGCGACCCGTGGCCACACTGCGAGATCTGCTCGACGTAAAACTCGCGGAGACGCCGCTTGATATCGATGCGGTCGAGCCGGTGGAGGCGATTCTCAAGCGTTTTGACTCGGCGGGGATGTCACTCGGCGCGCTGTCACCTGAGGCCCACGAAAGCCTGGCCATGGGTATGAACGCGATCGGTGCCCGCTCGAATAGCGGTGAGGGTGGCGAGGACCCCAACCGCTTTGGCACCAATCGGGTGTCCAAGATCAAGCAAATTGCATCCGGTCGATTCGGTGTTACGCCCCATTACCTGGTGAATGCCGAGGTGCTGCAAATCAAGGTGGCCCAGGGCGCCAAGCCGGGGGAGGGCGGACAGTTGCCCGGGGGCAAGGTCAACGATCTGATTGCGCGCCTGCGCTACTCGGTTCCGGGCGTTACGCTGATCTCACCACCACCGCATCACGACATCTACTCGATTGAGGATCTCGCACAGCTGATTTTTGATCTGAAGCAGGTCAATCCCGATGCGCTGGTATCGGTCAAGCTCGTCTCCGAGCCGGGGGTCGGTACGATTGCGGCGGGTGTAGCCAAGGCTTACGCGGACCTGATTACCATCAGCGGCTATGATGGCGGTACCGCCGCGAGCCCGCTGACTTCTATTCGCTACGCGGGCTCCCCCTGGGAGCTGGGTCTCGCCGAAGTCCAGCAGACGCTGCGTGGCAATCGGTTGCGAGGCAAGATTCGCCTGCAGGCCGATGGCGGTATGAAGACGGGTCTTGATGTTATCAAGGCGGCGATTCTGGGTGCCGAGAGCTTTGGCTTTGGTACCGCGCCCATGGTCGCGCTGGGTTGTAAATACCTGCGGATCTGCCATCTCAACAATTGTGCTACCGGTGTCGCCACCCAGAATGCGACTCTGCGCGAGGAGCATTTTGTTGGCGACGTCGAGCGTGTCATCAATTTCTTCACCTTCGTTGCCGACGAGACCCGCGAGTGGCTGGCGAAGCTGGGTGTTGCCCGCATAGATGATCTGATCGGGCGAACCGATCTTCTGCAGCGGCTCCCCGGCAATACCGACAAACAGCAGAGACTCGATCTGGACCCGATTTTGTGGGTTGACCCCGCCGCTGAAGGCCAGCCCCAGTTCTGCGAGGTCAGCAGCAACGACCCGTTTGATACCGCGGACAAGGCCGAGCAGATGGTCGCGGACACGCTATCAGCGATTGAGTCCAAGGCCGGAGGCGAATTCAGCTATACCATTACCAACTGCGATCGCTCGATCGGCGCCCGCCTGTCCGGCGAAATTGCCAAGCGACACGGCAACCCCGGGCTCGACGAGAACCCGCTCGTGCTTCGCCTGAGTGGTACTGCGGGCCAGAGCTTTGGTGTCTGGAATGCCGGTGGTCTTCACATGTATCTCGAAGGGGACTGCAATGACTACGTGGGCAAGGGTATGGCCGGCGGTAAGCTGGTGGTCTATCCGCCCCTCGATTCGTCATTTGAGAGCCGCCATACCTCCATCATCGGTAACACCTGCCTGTATGGGGCGACCGGTGGGACCCTATTTGCAGCGGGAGTCGCGGGTGAGCGCTTTGGTGTGCGCAACTCGGGTGCCCATGCGGTGATCGAGGGTGCTGGAGACCACTGCTGCGAATACATGACCGGCGGCTGCATCGTTGTTCTGGGTCGCACCGGTGTTAATTTCGGTGCCGGCATGACCGGTGGTTTCGCCATGGTACTCGATGAAGACCGAAGCTTTATCGATCGCTATAACAGCGAACTGGTGGAGATCTATCGGGTCAGTGGCGAGCACATGGAGGCCTACCGTCGTTTCCTCAGGGACCAGATTCGCGAGTTTGTCAGCGAAACGGGCTCAGCCTGGGGCGCCAATCTGATTGAGAACTTTGAGGACTACGTCGGTAAATTCTGGCTGGTCAAGCCGAAGGCGGCTGACCTGAATAAATTGATGGCGCGACTGCGCGACACCGATTGAGGGATTGCTTATGAGCACACGACTGGGTAACAACTTTCAATTCCTCGATGTCGAGCGAGAGGAGCCGAATAAAAAGTCTTTCGAGTCGCGGACCGAAGACTTTGTTGAGATCTATGACCCCTTCACCAAAGGTCAGGCTGCGGAGCAATCCGACCGTTGCCTTGAGTGCGGAAACCCCTATTGCGAATGGAAATGCCCGGTTCACAACTTCATTCCCAATTGGCTCAAATTGCTCGCGGAAGGCAACCTGTTTGAAGCGGCGGAGCTCAGCCACCAGACCAATACCCTGCCCGAAGTCTGCGGTCGGGTCTGCCCCCAGGACCGTCTCTGCGAAGGTGCGTGCACGCTGAACGATGGTTTTGGTGCGGTCACCATTGGTAATTCCGAGAAATACATTACCGATACGGCGCTGGCGATGGGCTGGCGTCCCGACCTGTCGGGTGTTATCCAAACCGGCAAGCGGGTGGCCATTATCGGTGCCGGCCCCGCGGGGTTGGGTTGTGCCGATGTGCTCACCCGAAACGGCGTTAAAGCGGTGGTATACGACCGCTACCCTGAGATCGGCGGGCTGCTGACCTTCGGTATTCCGCAATTCAAGCTCGAGAAGTCCGTGATGGAGCGGCGTCGGGTGGTCTTTGAGGAAATGGGCATTGAGTTTGTGCTCAATACCGAGATCGGTGTCGATATTGATATCGACGATCTCATGGCGGATTACGACGCGGTATTTCTAGGCATGGGTACTTACACCGCCATGCAGGGCGGCTTCCCCGGCGAAGACATTCCGGGGGTCTACAAAGCCCTCGATTATCTGATTGGCAACGTCAATCAGAAAATGGGTTATCCGCAGGAAAACGATGCCTACATAGACCTGAAGGAGAAAACGGTCGTGGTGCTCGGTGGCGGTGACACGGCGATGGATTGTGTTCGAACGGCAGTGCGACAGCAGGCCGACCGTGTCTACTGCGTGTACCGACGCGACGAGGAGAATATGCCCGGCTCGCGTAAAGAAGTTCAGAATGCCAAGGAAGAGGGTATCCAGTTCCTGTTCAATCGCCAGCCGGTGGAAGTCGTTGAGTACTTTGGCAGGGTCCTCGGCGTCAAGGTTGTGACCACCGAACTCGGAGAGCCTGATGAAGGCGGCCGTCGTCGTCCGCAGCCGGTCGAAGGGAGCGAACAGGTTATCGAGGCCGATGCCATTATTATGGCGTTTGGCTTCCAGCCCAGCCCCGCCGATTGGTTTGGTAATCTGGATATCACACTTAACGACTGGCAGGGTGTGGTAGCGCCCGAGCAGCAGGTGTATAAATTTCAGACCACCAACCCCAAAATATTCGCCGGCGGTGATATGGTGCGCGGCTCGGACCTGGTGGTGACCGCCATCTGGGAAGGGCGTCAGGCCGCCGATGGGATTCTCGACTACCTCGGTGTTTAAGTAAGCACCCCGGAAACGCAACAGGACTATTCAGGCAGACCCAATGACCGAACTCAAAAACGATCGGCTGATTCGCGCGCTGCTGCGCGAGCCAGTAGACCGAACCCCACTATGGATGATGCGCCAGGCGGGACGTTACTTACCCGAATACCGCGCCACGCGTGCCGAAGCCGGCAGCTTTATGGCCCTGTGCTCGAATCCGGAATTGGCCTGCGAGGTGACGATGCAACCGTTGCGCCGCTACGCCATGGATGCCGCCATTCTGTTTTCCGATATTCTCACGATTCCCGATGCCATGGGGCTGGGTCTCTACTTCTCTGAAGGTGAGGGTCCGCGGTTTGAGCGCACCATCGATAGCGCCGCGGATGTGGCCAGGCTCGACCCGAATCGTGCCCGGGATGAGCTCGGTTACGTTATGGATGCGGTGTCGTTGATACGCAAAACACTCGACGGTAGCGTGCCGCTCATTGGCTTTTCCGGAAGCCCCTGGACGCTGGCGACCTACATGGTGGAGGGTGGGTCCTCCAAAGACTTCGCCAAGACCAAGGCGATGGCGTTCAACGAGCCGCAGCAAATGCACCAGCTCCTCGAAAAGCTGGCGCAGGCAGTGGCGGTCTATCTTTCAGAGCAGGTTGCCCAGGGCGCCCAGGTGTTACAGATCTTTGATACCTGGGGCGGGGCGTTGGGTCATGCGGCCTATCAGGAGTTCTCGCTGCGTTACATGACCCGAATTATTGAGCAGCTGCCCCGAGAGGCCGATGGCCGGCGTGTTCCGGTGATTGTCTTTACCAAGGGCGGCGGCCAGTGGCTCGAAGCGATTGCCGGGTGCGGCGCGGACGCGGTTGGACTCGATTGGACCACCGATATCGGCGCGGCGCGGGAGCGGGTTGGCGACAAGGTCGCGCTTCAGGGCAATATGGATCCGGCGATGCTGCATGCGTCGCCAGAGCGCATCCGCAGCGAGGTGGCTACCATCCTCGAACGATTTGGCCCGGGCACCGGGCATATTTTCAATCTGGGCCACGGCGTCACTCCCGGAATTAACCCCGAGCATGTGGGCGCTATGGTCGACGCGGTGGTTGAGTTAGGCCCCCAGTACCACGCTCAGTAATCGTCGGGTAGCGCGTGATCCATATCAAGACCGGGTGATTCGGAGCTGGGTCGCCCCACCACTTTGGCGGGAACCCCGGCTACCGTCGTGTGCGGCGGCACTTCCTGCAGCACCACCGATCCGGCACCTACCTTGGCGCCCTCGCCGACGCGAATATTGCCGAGAATCTTTGCCCCCGCGCTAATCAGTACGCCATCGCCAATTTTCGGGTGGCGATCGCCGGTTTCTTTGCCGGTACCACCGAGGGTGACCGATTGCAAAATCGAGACATCGTTGCCCACCACTGCGGTTTCTCCAACCACCAGCCCCGTGGCGTGATCGAGCATGATGCCGCTACCAAAGCGCGCCGCGGGATGGATATCGACCCCCAATTTGGCGGATACCTGGCTCTGTAGAAATGCCGCCAGCGACTGTCGGTCGTGACCCCATAGCCAGTGCGCCACCCGATGGGTTTGCAGCGCCTGAAAGCCCTTGAAATACAAAAACGGCAGATACAGTTCATTGCAGGCGGAGTCGCGCTCGAGCACCGCATTCAGGTCAGCGCGGATCGCCGCCCTGATGTGCTCGTCATCCCGAAACGCCTGGAGAATGATTTCCCGCAGCGTCATCGATGACGCCATGGTGCTCCCGAGCTGGTTGGCCAAATGGAAGCTGAGCGCGCACTCGAGTTCATCGTGATGCAAAATGGTGGCGTGCAGAAAGCTTGCAAGAATAGGCTCTTCGGCGGCGGCGGCCCGAGTTTCCTCACGGATCCGTTCCCAGATCGAATCCCTGGTGGCGGGCGCTCCGATAGCGGCGTGAATAGCAGGCATGGATCGATACTCCGATGGTACGTGTTTGACACCTTAGCTCACCCTAAAGGCGGACTCTAGGGTGGATCTTGTGACAAAAATCGCCACAAGGTCTGGCCTTTCTGCTGGTACTTACGCTCAAAAAGCGTAATTGGAGCGGTGGGGGTAAAGGCTTCGGCAGTGCCGTCGATACCGATAAGTCGTGCCGCCCGGGCAAATTCGCTGACATAGATTGACCAGTTACTGCGCAATTCAATCCGGCCACCCAACCGTGCCAGCAATGGGAACGACGGATGGCCATGGATACGTCGATTGAGCATCGCGGCCTTGGGCCACGGGTTGGGATAGAGCAGAAAATGGTGTGTGACCGTAACGCCCGCCTCGACAAGGCATTGCCACAGTGTCTCGCACTCGGCGCGAACCAGCTGGTAGTTGGTCGCATCCCCCAACTGATGTTTGTCGAGCCGGTGTGCCGACTGGTCGACTCCAATCACCCAGTGATCGGGAAACGATTGCGCGATGAACCCACTGCTCATCCCGGTGCCACAGAAGGAGTCGAGTATGAGTGGTCGCTCACGGCTTGGGATTTCATCAATCAGTTGATCGGCCACCGCCCGGGTGTGATCCGGAATGGGCTTTTGCCAATGCGTGCGCAAATGCTTTAGCACCCGGTTTTCGAGATCCGGATGTACCGATGGCTGGTCGCTGACAATCGGCGACGGGGTGCTGGTTTGCGGTGGCGTCATGGAGCGACGATGATACCCGTCATCACTCACTATGGAATACCAAATCTGCGATGCGACCCGACCTGCGGCCCTATTGGGTCAAACGAGCCTACTTGCGTTTCTGCGATCTCTGGGTCGATTACTTTATTCGCCCGCACTGCGAATACCTCGGGCCCCATGCGACCTTCATGCGGCCCTGGACCACGCATATATCCGGCGACAATATCAGGATTGGACATTCGTTTACCGCGGTGAGTACGAGCGCCCAGCCGATTGAGATTGGGGTCTGGGGGCGAGGGCCCGGGGAGGGCCGCATCACGCTGGGGAATGCCTGCCTCATGAGTCCCGGATCAAGAATCAGTGCCAGCGACGAGATTACGCTGGGAAATGGCGTGATGCTGGCAAATGGGGCCTATATCACCGACAGCGACTGGCACGGTCTGTATGATCGCATTGCTCGCGACCCGGCGGTCCGGCCGGTGATTATCGGTGACAATGTCTGGGTTGGTGATCATGCGCTGGTATTGAAAGGCGTATCCATCGGTGCGAACAGCGTTATCGCGGCGCGCGCGGTGGTCAGCCGAGATGTGCCCGAGAATGTCGTGGTCGCCGGTAACCCCGCCACCGTAGTCAGACAACTGGACCCGGAGCAGCCCCGTAACACCCGCGCTGATTTTTTTGCCGACCCGGAGGCCACCGCCTGTCAGATCGACGCCATCGATCGCCAGGCGCTGGCGGGAAACCGGTTCTTGCCCTGGTTATGGGGCGTGATTTACCCGGGCGCTCGGGCTCGACGATGATTCGGCAATGGCGCGAGATACTCCCGCGCTGCACTATCGCCGTACTATCAGAGCAGTCGCAGCGGCGGTTCGTTGAGCATGGCGAGTTGCTCCCGAAGCTCCAGAATGTGGTCGGACCAGAAACGCGCCTGACCGAACCAGGGGAAAGCCCTGGGAAAAGCCGGATCACTCCAGCGACGCCCCAGCCAGGCGGCGTAGTGCATCAACCGCATGGCGCGCAGTGCTTCAATCCAGCGCAGCTGGCGCGGCGCAAAATCCATAAACTCCTCATAGCCCGCGATCACTTCGGACAGTTGCTGTTCCTGATGAAATCGATCGCCACTCAAAAACATCCACAAATCCTGGATGGCAGGGCCATTGCAGCAGTCATCGAGGTCGACGAAATGCGCCACATCATCGCGCCATAAAATATTGCCGACGTGGCAGTCGCCATGCAGGCGGATGTGGTCATCGGGGGAATAGTCGGCGAGGGTTTCGCGAATACCGGCCTCGAGATCCCGGGCGAGACTGTCGTAGGCGAGTTTCAAATCGTCGGTGATGAACCGGTCGCTGATGAACTCCCGACTTTGGCTGACCAGGGTATCGATATCTAGCGACCTCCGGTGCTTGAAGCGCTTCGCTGCACCGACCCGGTGGATCCGGCCCAGGGTTCGACCGAGAATCAATAGACTGTCGAAATTGTCGAGCTCGGGGGCATGCCCGCCCCGGCGCTCAAACACGGCGATGCGAAAGTCCCCGACTTCATGAAGCGTCTGTCCGCCAATGGTCATGGGGGCTACCACCGAAAGATCGGCATCAACGAGCTCGGCGGCAAAGGCATGCTCTTCCAGGATCTGTGCCGTCGTCCAGCGCTCGGGGCGATAGAATTTGGCAATGATCGGCGTCGCATCCTCAATGCCGACCTGATACACCCGATTCTCATAGCTGTTGAGGGCAATCATGCGCAGATCACAGCGCAGGCCCAGCGCCTCGATTGAATCGACGACGGTATCGGGGGACAGCGAATCAAACGGATGATCCATGGACGGCGCTCTGCTTCAGGTGCCGTGAGCATACTCCTTCCCCGGGTGTTATGCGGGGGCGCTGATTTTATACCGTGCTTAATGCCGCGCCGCACGACCCAGACAAAGGAGCTCCACCTGTGCAACACCGCTGGCTTTGAGCAGGCGCGCCGCCGCATTGGCGGTTGCTCCGGTCGTCAGAACATCATCTACCAGAATGATTTCAGCCGTCTTGGGAGGTGATCCCGAAAGCGTAAAGGCGTTTTTAACATTGCTTTCCCGGTTGCTCAGTTTGGCACCGGATTGATGTGGTGTATGCCGGACACGGCGCAGTAGCGGGAGTACCGCAGGCGCATCGCCGTAGGTCCGGGTTTGTTGCTGGGCCAGGGCGTTGGTCAATTGCCACACCTGATCAAAGCCCCGGAACCAGCGGCGGCGCCAGTGCAAGGGGATGGGGACATAAACGGCCTTCGGGTTCGGCGGGGGTAAATGGCTCGCGAGTAAATTCGCGAGCAGCGCGGACAGCTCCTGCGCGTTGTTGAACTTCCAGCGATGGACGAGCTCGCGCACGGGGCCTTCGAATAAAAGGGGCGCGGTTGCCCGATCAAAACTCCTCGGTGACGTCTGACAGCGTCCGCAGTGAACAGCACCGACGCCGGGTTCAGCGCAGCCGGGGCAGGGATTGTCATTGGTTTGAATGCCGTTGGCGCATTGCTGGCAGACCAGGGTAAATTCATCGTGTCTCTGATCACACAGAATGCAGATCGGTGGCAGTGCCTGGCCGATGAGTTGTCGCAGTTTTTTCGCGGTGCTGGGGAGCGCGTCGAGGCTGGATCGCTGCACCGACCTTCTGTTTAGCCCCCTCGGTATTTTTAATCCCATAGGTGAATAATCGGCCATAGTGGGAAACCATAGGTGTCCGGTCTACTTCGATATCGATAGATGCTCGTCAATCGTTTCCAAGACGCTTTGACCTGGTCTGGCTCGGGTGCCAATACGTTGCCGCATCATCGCAATCGCGCAATACTTCAGGGGTGTTTTCCTGCACGGCGCTGTGAGCGCAAACGGAGCAGTTGTGGAAAAAGATGACGTGGCTACCGATGACCCGAATGAGACCCGCCTGTATCCCGAGGATCAGGCCCGGGTTGACGGCTTTTTAAAGCGCGGTGTGAATTCGGTCGAGCGTAAACCGTTCCGCCCGGTGCTGCTGATTTTTCTGCTGATTGCGGTCGTCACCGGTTTCAGCCTGCTCAGCCAGATCATTGCCCAGTGGGCCGGTGTTTACTGACCGTTGGCCTGATTTCGCGCTTCTGGTATTCTTCGCGCCCTCGGTGTGTGGCGCAGCCTGGTAGCGCACTTCCTTCGGGAGGAAGGGGTCGGAGGTTCGAATCCTCTCACACCGACCATCTCACAAAAGGTGTATACCGCAGACATGGTTTACATCTGATACCGGGCACATGGTTTACACCGTTGCCGGTAAAAAGGGATTGGTGGCGGGCTCGACCCTTCCACAATCCTCGTCAAAGAATCCTAGATCAAAATCCATAAAGCTGACCAGCCAAATTTTGTCAGCAACTTCGCGTACCCCCACGACCTGACCGCTGAACACGATGCTGAGGTTGATCTTACGATGGCCCATGCAAATGCGTCCGCACTTGGTGACCTTCACAGCTTTGTCGTGGAATGGGTACAGGGGCTCTTCGGCAGGCCGGTATTCCCGCACAGAAGGTGTAAATACTTCTGCAGGATATTGCCCGCCAAGTGCCTGATGGGGCCTCTCGTTGTTGTAAACCTCTATAAATCTGTCGAAGCGACCCTGCTGTTGTAAGAAATTGAAGGAAGCAGGCTTCGTTGCTTCTTTCTTCAGTGTCAGATGCATACGCTCATGACGCCCGTTTTGCTCTGGGTGGCCTGGCTTGATGCGCTCAATGTTAATGCCTAGCTTAAGCCACCAGATTGACAGCCGGCTCAGTCCGAAGAATGCGTTGGGCGAGGCAAACGGGATGCCGTTGTCGGTCCGAATGGCCTGCGGCAAACCATACTCCTTGAAGGCGTGTTCGAAGACATTGAAGGCAAGTGCCGACTTGGTGGAGTCGAGGCCTTCGCAGGCTAGGAGATATCGTGAGCGATAGTCAGTGATCGTCAGTGGGTAACAGTACTGACGGTTACCCAGTAGAAACTCACCCTTATAATCCGCACACCACAGCCCGTTCGGTACGGTAGCTTCACTCAGCGCTGTGCCCTGCGCTTTTCGGCGCCGACGCTTCTGGCGCTTTACCAGACCATTACGATCGAGAATGGCGTGCACCGTGCTCTTGGCCGGCGGATTCACCATCGGAAATTGCTTGATCAGCTTCTCTCGGATCTTGGGCGCGCCCCAGGACGGGTACTCCCGCTTGATCGCGAGAATTGCTCGCTCGATCTGAAACGGTAGTTTATTAGCATGCCTGTAGGGCCTTCGGCTCCGATCCTCGAGTCCCTTGGGGCCTAGCTCCTTGTATCGATTGTAGATCTTGTAGCCCGTGGGTCTGGAAATTCCAAACTCCTTGCAAAGGGCTGACATCTGCTCGCCATCAAGAAGACGAGCTACGAACCTGAGTCGTTCATGCCCATAAACAGGGGCAGGCCCTCCATCGGTTTACACTCCTTCCACGGCATCGGGAGTCCTCCTCCAAATGCCTTAATGTGTAAACCATGTCTCCGGTATATTGTGTAGCCTATGTCTCGCTACTCACAAAAAGGTGCTTTCTTGGCACATAGGTAACAGTTTATTCCGATGACAGACTTAACACTTTTTGAGCGAAGGTGTTCCACTACTGTCCGTCCCCACCTAACTGTTTGACCGAAGAATTGAACGCGATACGCTTTAAAACTGCTTCGGAGATACCCTTTCTTACCTTAAGAGCATAATTTCGACCCCGTCACAAAACGCGAAATCAAATCTTTTCTTTTGTTTGTTGTGGTGCTACGTTCGTTGGATTAGGTGCAGCGAACGCACCGGCATTTTCTTCGTTACAGCAACAGAGGAAAAGGTGTAGCAGCCTTAGACAGTGGTGAAATTAACAGAGGGCCCTCATCATGCGCAGAAGCATTCGCGTTATGATAGATACGCATCCTTTGCAGGAAAGGCCCCATGACACCTGAAATTTCTCGTTTCTACTGCTTTTCTCGCCATCAACTGTCCCGCTTCACGGCCAGATCTGGCTGTAGAGTTCGCGCTCGACCCGTCGAAGGGGCCGCAATGTGTCGCGCGACTCAATCGGGCTTCTCGCTGATAGAGTTACTTATCGCCGTTGCCATTGTTGGTATCCTCGCCGCCGTGGCTATACCGTCTTACCGGGCGCAAATTCAGGAATCGCGACGTTCCGCCGGGCAGACCGCGCTCCTGGAAGCTGCACAACTGGCGGAGCGGCAGTTCACAACGACCAACGCGTATACGGGTACTGATATCAGCGGCGTAGACGTTGAATTTTATACGCTCACTTTGCCAACCCTGACAGCGACCACGTACACCGTGAGTGCTGCACCTACTGGCCCGCAGGCGACTGACCCCTGTGGGACCATGACGGTAACCCATACCGGTGCGCGAACCGCCGGCGCTACGGATTGCTGGGATTAGCCATGCTGATGCCGCGCGCTTCACAGGGGTTTTCGCTGCTCGAGTTGATGGTCGTGATTATTGTGGTTGCGATCCTGCTTGCCATTGCCGCGCCTTCGTTCACCCGTTTTTTCGAAAGCAATCGCCTGAGCACCGCGGCAAACAGCTTGCTTTATCACCTCCAGCTTTCGCGCAGCGAAGCCGTGCGCTACGCCACCGATGTGACATTTTGTCCTAGCGCCGACGGCGCCGCCTGTTCCGGCGGTACTGACTGGACGGTTGGCTGGATCGTCACCCGACCCGACCCGGCAAACCCTGCGTTGACGGATGTCTTGCGTGTTGCTCCTGCTGTTCAGGGCACGGTTGCCATTACCGGGGGTCCCACGTCCATCGTGTTTTCGCCGGTGGGGTCCGCCTCGAGCGCCAATACCTTTACGGTAACCGTGGGTAGCAGCAGTGACACCGTCTGTGTATATGTCGGCGGTATGGCGGCAACCGGGAGTGGATGCCCATGATTGAGTCCAGGTTAGCGTTACAGCAGCGCGGTTTTACCCTGATGGAAGTGCTGGTGACGGTACTGATATTGTCCATCGGTCTGCTGGGTGCCGCGCAGATGCAGATCCAGTCACAGAAGTATTCCTACGCCAGTGCACAGCGTGCGCTGGCCATTGTTCAGGTCTCAGATTTGGCCGAGCGTCTGTGGAACGGTGCCTGTGATATTCAGGCCGATCCGGCTACCGCTTCTGCAGCCATTGTGACTGCGTGGGAAGCGGCCCATACGGGCGGCACGCTGGGCAGTTGGACGGGGGCGGCGACGCTGACCGGGACCACCGGCGATCCTTCTTTTCGCTTTGATATCACGGTGACGTGGCAGGATAACCGTTTCGATCTGAGTGAATCCCTCAGTCGAACCGTTGTCATTCCCAGCCTTGCGGGGTGTGTATGAAAAAACGTAGAGCGCTAGATGTACTGGCAGCACTGAACGGCAAAGTTCAGAGAATTCGCCCGCAAACCGGGTTTACCCTTATCGAACTCATGGTTGCCATGGCGTTAGGGTTATTCATCATTTCTGGCGCGGTGGCCATGTTTCTGGCCAACCAGCAGTCAGCGGCGGTGAAACGCGATCTCGATAACGCGCAGGATGGCATCCGCTTTGCATCGCAAACAATCACCCGCGTGGTGCGTGAGGCGGATAATCTGGCGGTAGCCGGCAACACCCTCACGGTCACCTATGATGGCGGTGCAGGGGTTCGCAATTGTTTGGGAGCGGTGGCTGGCGCCGGTTCAAATACAGATGTATTCAGCGTGGTCGCGGGAGACCTCCAGTGTAACGGCGAGGTAATCACCCGCGGTGTGTCCGCGTTCACGGCTGCTTTGCTACCAGACAGCCTCGGTAACAACGTCAGTGTCCGCGTTACCCTCGGTATGGCGGGCTCGGCGCTAGCTACTGATTTCACTGCCACTGCGCGACCCATGGTGCTGAATCTGTATGCCGGCGTAGATCTGCAGGCGATTGCGGATGAATACGGAGTAACGGTAGACGATCTGACGCCAACTCCTGAGCCTAACCCAGACGATCCTCCCGTGGAGGAGCCTCCCCCGCCGGTCGAGCCTCCCGTGCCCCCTCTCGAGGACCCTGAGGATCCAGGCCCCATCAACCCTCCCGTTCCCGGGGATGTGTGCCCGACTGATCCTGGATCGGTTGTGTATAGCAATGAGTTTAGGCTGTGTGTCCAAAACCCGAGCGGAAATAACCTTTTGGCTTATCAGGAAGCAATTGATTTTTGTTCCAATATAGGGAAGGCATTACCCACATTGGATCAGCTTCAGGGTATTTGCGCGGTTAGGGGCTCGTTGGGCGATTTTGGAGCAACTGTTTATTGGTCCAGCCAATCTCAAAATAGAAACTTCGCCCTATCGGTCGACTTTGACGATGGTTGCAGTTCGGGCCTTAGCGAAAAAGAAGGGAATTTCGAAGTCCGCTGTCTTACGGCGTACTAACCAATTCATCGATTCAACCGGTGGGGCAGAGAGGAAGACGTCATGCAGGCATTCAGGAAACAGAGAGGAGCCGCGTTGGTTGTCAGTTTGATATTGCTGGCAGTCGCTACTTTGGTCATCGTATACGGAATGCGCGGAACCAACTTACAGGAACGGATGACCGCCAACCAGAATAACAAGTCGATCTCCTTCGTTGCCGCCGAAGCCGGGGGCAGTGAGTTTCTGGGCTGGCTGGTCGCCGAGGACGACGCCGGCACAGTTGATTGGACCGATGCCACCTGGCAGGAGTCGTGGAAAACAGCAGTGGGCTTCACACTTCCCGACTCGCCGGTCACCACCGCCAGCATAGGTACTTATGGTGCGTATTATATCAGCGCCATAATCTGGGGCACCGATGATGTGGTGGTAAACGTGACCGGTAACTCGCTCGGTGGCACGGACAGCGTGGGGCAGACAACGCTCCAACTTACTTACCAAAAGCCACAGCTATACATACCTCCCGGTCCGGGGCCGGCATTTGCAAAAGGCTTGCTGACGGAGGGCAGCATTACCGTGAACGGAACGTCGTCGTTCACCGGTAGTGCGCATGCTAACGAGGCGTTTGACGGTAGGGGCGAACTGGTTGATCTCAATGACCTAGATGCCGAGGGCGAGCTGGTCCCCTACCCCTCTGATATCAGCGCATCGGGTACTGCAACGTTCAGTGGAGATGTGCCAGATGGAAGCACGATTGCAGATAGGGTTACATCTGATGCCGAGCCTTTTGACGTGCCCTCAGCGGCTGATTTCGTCACAGATCATGGACTTAACGCCAGCCCCGATGCCGACGGCTTCACAGCGGCTATCGCGGCCTGCGAAATTCCGGATGGTGATGGATTGGGGCGGATGTACTATTGCGATGGAGACGTCGACCTCGATCGTAACGCTAGTCATCAAAACGTGACGATTCTCGCAACGGGCAACATTACACAAAATGGCAGCAGTGATATTGGCGTGAATAACGCGCTTGACGTCGCCTTGGTCGCTGGTGGAGAGATAACCCTTAATGGCCAGACGGATACCTTTGGTGTGTTCTGGGCTGAGGGCGACGTTATACACAATGGTACTTCCACACTCACTGGTGCCGTGGTCTCGGGCGGCGATTTCACCAAAAACGGTGGACTGGCTTTTGTTCAATCCAAACGCTTCTCAGGCAATCTTCAATTACCTGACCCTGACCCGATCCCTGTTCCGCCTAGCATTCTTTCCTGGCGTGAGATTTACTGATCACGCCAATCACGCCGGATAAATTTTGCTCAGGTCGCAGAGCCGAGGTGTTTGGCAGGCCGATGCGTTTCGGGTACCGCTCCCGGAGCGGATTCGATTAATCGCTGATTCTAGCTAGGCGCGTTGTCGGCTGCGAAATGCCGCTAATCCTTAGCCAGCCGGCTCCCCCGCAACGCTCACGCTGACTACAGGTTTGCAGATGCTTTAGTGCCTGTTTCGGGACCTTTGCGTGAATTCGCGACCCCGATTTCGGTAGGCTATTGTCTCTCAGTGCGCGATCTTCGCGGATACTGGGCACAGTGACTACAATTCGTCGTTTTACTTCTGGTGGTGTGAGTGTCTGTCGTTTGACATGAGATTAAAAGCACCTAGACGGGCTTCTTGTCGTTGAATCTTTTTATCTCTGTTCGTGACCACGCGCGGCACCGCCACTCGGGCGTATAGGTCCGCGTTGTCTGCGAACCACCCCATGTTAAGGTGTTTATTAATCCAACGATCAATGGAGACCCATGAAACTGGCCATTCTGTCCTGTGCACCCAACGCCTACAGCACCCGCCGCCTTAAAGAAGCGGCCGAGCAGCGGGATCATCAGGCCAAGGTATTGAATACACTGAAATTTGCGATCGATCTCGATGAGGGTAGTCCTGACCTTTACTATCGCCAGAAGCAGCTCAGTAGTTACGATGCAGTGTTGCCACGAATCGGCGCGTCCATCACCTATTACGGGACTGCAGTGGTTCGGCAGTTTCAGGAAATGGATATTTTTGCGGCGAATACGGCCCACGGCATCATCAACTCCCGGGATAAGCTGCGCAGTTTGCAGATTCTGAGCCGACACCATATCGGTATCCCGCGAACCACCTTCGTCCGTGATAAACGCGATGTGCTTCCGGCGATTGCGCGGGTCGGCGGCGCACCGGTCGTTATCAAATTGATCGAGGGCACTCAGGGCATCGGCGTACTGCTCGCCGAGACTGTTAAAGCCGCCGAGGGCATCATCGAACTGCTGCAAAGCCAGAAGCAGAATGTCCTGATCCAGAAATTTGTTGCCGAGAGCAAGGGCAAGGATATCCGGGCGTTTGTCGTCGGCGATCAGGTCGTTGCCGCGATGCGTCGTGTGGCCCAAGGGCAGGAATTCCGCAGTAACGTCCACCGTGGCGGTATCGCCGAACCTGTCGAACTCGATGAGCGTTACGTACAGACCGCTATTCGTTGTACCCAGATCATGGGCTTACGCGTCGCCGGCGTTGATATGCTCGAGGGTAAAGACGGCCCGCAGGTGATGGAGGTGAATTCGTCACCCGGTCTCGAGGGCATCGAAACGGCTACGGGTCTCGATGTTGCGGGTTCGGTGATCGATTACATTGCAGCCCAGGTCGACTTCCCTGAAATCGATGTGCGCCAGCGTTTGACGGTAAGCAAGGGTTACGGCGTCAGCGAAATTTATGTGCCTGAAGGTGCCCATTTCGTGGGTCAGACCATTACCGAAACCAAACTCTACGAGAGTGATATCAACGTGCTTACCCTCTATAGAGGCGGCAAGGTTATCCCCAATCCCAAGGGTAATCGGGTGCTTGAAGCGGGCGATAAACTGCTCTGTTACGGCAAGCTCGAAGCCATGCGCGGCATGATTCCCTCGCGTGCCCGCCGGCGTCGTAAGCCTCAAATACAGCAGTTGGAAACCGACATAACGGCTGAGGGGCAGGCCGAGTAATGTGATCGCTCTCTGTTTGCACGCTTAAGCGACGGGAAGAAGTTATCAAATTAAGCCTTTCGATGAGCAATGTTTAAGATTTTGGCTATTGACTCGCTGGAGCCAGCTATTTAACGCCAACAATTCACCTAACATTGTCAGTTCTTGGAAGTGGCTGAAATGGGTTTTAAGCGACCCGTGGCTTTCTTGGTTTAGGGATTACGGTCGCGGCAGTAATCGGTAGCATATTGTGGGGCCTGCTGTGAAATGGCGCCCCGTCCATCACGCCGACCGGTTATAAATCGGCGTCACCACATCGCTAAACGCCTCGCCCATGCGCTCGCGGATCAACTGCGCCAGCTCCTGGTAAAGGTGGCGCACGGGGCTCCCTGCCCGAAAGATCAGCGCATGCTCGCGAAACAATTGCGCACCCTCGACCTTAATCACATCAAGCTCTTCGGGCCGGTGAATCTCCGATCGGATGTACAGCGCCGGTAACAGCGCGATCCCCATGCCCATGACCACCATCTGCCGCAGGGTATCGAGACTGGTGCCTTCATAGTCCCGATTAATGCGCGCACCGGTTCGATCGCAGATCCGTTGTACTTCCTGATGCAGACGGTGGCGTTCATCGAGCCCGAGGATGCTCATGCCCGCTAGCTGCTCCTCGCGCAGCTTGCCATTCACTGCAAGCCCCGCTTCTTTGGCGGCGATTACCAGTAGCGGTTCGCGAAAGAGTACCTCGATCGCTAACTGGTCGTTGCTCAAGGGGAGGGGTACCAGTGCCAGGTCATACCGTCCGTCGAGTACACCCCCCTCCAACTGGCTCGGTTGTTCCTCGCGAACATACAGCTTGAGCCGTTCAAACTTCTGGTGGATGGCGGGCACGATATTCGGCAGCAGGTAAGGCCCCAGCGTAGGGGGTACCCCCAGCCGGTGGGTGGTGGCCGCGGTATCGGAAAGGGTATGCGCCAGCTCCTGGAGTTCGTGCCATTTGGCAATCAACTGTTTGGCGGTGGACAGGAGCTCGCGCCCGGCGGGCGTGAGCTGGGTCACGCGACGGCTGCGCTCGAAAAGTGTCACGCCCAGGCTTTTCTCGAGGGCGGAGAGCTGGGTCGAGAGCGTGGGCTGGGCCACATCAAGCCGATCTGCGGCGCGACGGATCGACTGGGCCTCAGCGACCGCGAGGAAGTACTGGATTTGCTTGACCGTTGCCATGGTGCCCGCCTCGGATTGCCGGGTTTGCCTGTGGCCCCAGCCCGCAATCGCATTTTCGATAGCCAAAGACTATCACATAAAAGAATTTCGCATATTTGTTTGTGGTTAAAGGCCGGCCATAGTGTGCGGGTACAGGGGCAATCGCCCCAGAGTTTGGAGTTTGAGTTATGCGTTCGTTACTGAAATTTGACCTGAATCACCTGCGCGGTGACATTTACGGCGGTCTCACCGCCGGTGTCGTGGCCATTCCGCTGGCCCTCGCATTCGGTGTCGCCTCGGGTCTTGGTCCCATTGCCGGTATGTACGGCGCAATTATTGTGGGTTTCTTCGCCGCTTTGTTCGGTGGTACCCCCACCAATGTCTCGGGCCCCACCGGCCCCATGGTGGTGGTACTCGCGGGTCTGTTCGCGAGCCTCTCCGGTGACGTCGGGCTAATCCTCACGGCCGTTATGCTGGCTGGCGCCTTCCAGATTGTGTTTGGTGCGGTAGGCTTTGGTAATTACATCCGGTTGGTGCCGTATCCCGTGGTGTCGGGCTTCATGAGCGGCATCGGTGTGATTATTATTATTCTCCAGTTCGATGCCTTGTTCGGTCACGACGCGCCTGCGGGAACGTTGTCCGCGTTGGCCTACATTCCCACCGCGCTCTCTGACATCAACATGGCGGCGTTGACCGTTGGTGTTGTGACCCTCGCCGTGGCCTACGCCTGGCCCACCAGGTGGGGTGTCTATGTTCCGGGACCACTGGCGGCGCTGATCACGGGTACAGTATTGAGCCTGTTTCTTCCGGTCATGCCGATTCTCGGCGATATCCCCTCGGGCCTGCCCAGCCTCCACCTGCCGGTGTTTGATCAGTCGGCGATGATGCTGGTGATCGAAGCGGCCTTTATTTTGGCGGTGCTTGGTTCTATCGACAGCCTGCTGACCTCGCTGGTCGCCGATAACATGACCCGCACCCGCCATGACTCCAATAAGGAGCTTATCGGCCAGGGTATTGGTAATACCGTCGCCGGTCTGTTTGGTGGAATCGCCGGTGCCGGTGCCACCATGCGCACGGTGATCAATATTCGCTCGGGTGGTGTTACTCGCCTGTCGGGCATGATCCACTCCGTGGTGCTTGCCGCGGTCGTTCTGGGCGTCGGTTCTGTCGCCTCTTATATCCCCCATGCGGCCCTTGCCGGCGTTCTCTTCAAGGTGGGCATGGACATTGTCGACTTCAGCTACCTGAAGCGTGCGCACCGTGGACCTCGCTGGGATCTGGTGCTGATGGCGCTGGTATTGGGCCTTACCGTGTTTGTTGACCTGATCACCGCTGTCGGCGCTGGTGTGGTTCTGGCCGCATTGGCTTATGTCAAGCAGGTCGCCAAAACTCAGCTCGACGAACTGACTTCGCGTCCCTTTACCGAGGCCACCCCGGAAGAGCGTGCGATTCTTGATCGCCTCGGCAAGCAGGTCACCATATTCGAGTTCGGTGGTCCGCTGAGCTTTGGAGCGGCGGCCGATGTCGGCCACCACGTGCGCGAGCGCTACAAGAACGCGACCCACTCGATCATCCTCGATTTCAACCGGGTACCTTTCATGGATGTATCCGCCGCACGTGCCGTCGAGACCATTGGTTGTGATGCGGCCAAGGCCAAGAAGACCATTTATATCGTTGGTATGGCGCCCCAGGTCATCGAAACCCTGTCCAGTTTGGGCGCCGATTGCTGCCTGCCGGGCGATGCCCACTTTGCTACCCGGCTTGAGGCACTCGAGGCAATCGACGGGCGCTCACAGATAACCGAAGCCGGTGGCCGAGGATCGTCGGACAAGCCGCTGAAACCGGCGAGCGCTGTCGCCTAAATCCATTACTTTTTAACTGACTTAACCATTGGCCTGATTGGCCGCTGTAACAACAGGAGAACGACATGATTGACAATAATGTGCTGGGTCTTTTTGATCGCTGGAACGCCGCCCTTGCCACCGGCAATCCGGATAACGTGGTCGCACTTTATGCGGAAGATGCGGTGCTGCTGCCGACGGTGTCCAACAAGGTGCGCCACAACCACGATGAGATTCGTGACTACTTTGTGGCGTTTCTGGCGAAGCAGCCACAGGGTGTGATTGATGAGTCCAATGTGCGTCACCTGTCCAGGGATCTGGTGATTAACTCGGGCGTGTACACCTTCACCTTCGGCGATGGCGCAAGCGTTACCGCACGCTTCACCTATCTCTACAAGCGGGTCGATGGCGAGTGGAAGATCACCGAGCACCACAGCTCGGCAATGCCCGAGACTGTTACCGACGCACCTCAGCAGGATATCGCTGCCGCCTGATTGGCTTAACTATCGCTGATCGAAACCCTCAGCGATCGCGACAGCGCCCCTCGGAGGGCGCTTTTTTGTGCTCGGTATCGATTGTGTAGCGCCAGGCTATAGGCTTCAGCCAGCCAGCGTATCGAGCCCGTAAGTGGTTTTGCTGGGCAGGTCCGGCAATTCTCGGGCCAGCTTGGGTAGCAGGTACCCGGGTAGTTTTGCCGCCATTTGCCGATAGATCGCCAGTGCCTGTTCGTCGGCCACGGCAAAGTGACCGACACCGGCAACCGGGTCGAGCAGGTGCAGGTAATAGGGCAAAACGCCTGCCTCAAACAGGCGTTCACTCAGTGCAATCAGTACCGCCGGGTCATCGTTGACCCCGGCGAGGAGCACGCTTTGGTTCAGCAGTGTCAGGGAGGCCGGTCGCCAGCGCTGTAGTCGCTCTGTCAGCCCGGCATCGATTTCCGCCGGATGGTTGCCATGCAGTACCAGGCTGGTCGATAACCGCGAGGCATCCAGTCGTTCGGCCAGCGCCTCGGTCAGTCGGTCGGGGAGCACCACCGGCAGTCGCGAGTGGATGCGCAGCCGCGATAAGTGACCTAGCGACTCGAGGCGGTCAATAAGCCTACCCAGAGCAGCGTCATCGAGTATGAGCGGATCGCCGCCGCTGAGGATGACCTCGGTGACTTCAGGCTGCGAGGCCAGATAATCCATAGCCCGATCGAGGGCGCCCTCGTCCAGACGATTATCGGCATAGGGAAAGTGACGCCTGAAGCAGTAGCGGCAATGCACCGCGCAGGCCGCGGTGGGCATCAGTAATAGTCGACCCTGATACTTATGAACAATACCGGGAGTCGGGTTGGCATCGCGCTCCTGTAGCGGATCCTCAACATAGCCGGGCACATGCTGTTGCTCCGCCGATACCGCCAGTACCTGCCTGAGTAGCGGATCATTGGGGTCACCCGGGCGCATACGATCGATAAAGCTTTGGGGTGCGCGCACGGGAAAATCCTGCGCCGCCCGCTCCGCGTCCTCGCCACGGGTTTTAGGTTCCCCGTGTTCAACGTCAGCCGGGGTCAGATTCAGGCTGTCGAGCAGGGCACTAACCGAGCGCACCGCGTTGCGCAGCTGGGTCTGCCAGGGTGCGGACTCCCGGGCGAGCAGGGCGTCCGCCGCCAGCGCGGTTTTTGCGGTCATTAAACGCCGAGCTTGTCGCGCAGGCTGTAAAACAGCATACCCGCCACGAGTCCTGGCCAACGCAGCAGCGTACCGCCCGGAAAGCGGTGGGTAGGCACGGCGGCCATCCGATCGAAATCGGTGGTATCGCCGTGAATGGCGTTGGCCAGTAATTTGCCCGCCAGGGTCGCCGTGGGCACTCCATGGCCTGAGAATCCGTGGGCATAAAACACGTTATGCCCCAGCCGGCCGAAATCGGGCATGCGATTCATGGTAATGCCGAGTGTGCCGCCCCAGCCGTAATCGATACGCGTATCCGCGAGCTCGGGGTAGATCTTGAGCATGTAGGGGCGAACAAAATTTTTGATGTCGGCGGGGAATTGCTTGGTATAAGTCTCGCCGCCACCAAAAATGATGCGATTGTCGGCCGAGCGCTTCCAGTAGTTGATGACAAACAGTGTGTCCGACATCGATGTATTGTCTTTGATCAGACGCTCGCACACCGCATCGGGCAAAGGCTCGGTGGCGATGACAAAATTGTTGATCGGCATGATGTTACCGGCGATTCGCGGTTCGAGCGTGCCGAGATAGCCGTTACAACCCAGCACCATTTTTTGGGCCTTTACGCTGCCCGAGTCGGTGCGGATACTGACGAGGGGCCCTTCTTCGTAACCGAGCACGCGGCTGCCCTCATGAATCTTGACCCCCAATTCGGCGGCGACTCGCGCCAGACCGGCGGCGTATTTCAGGGGGTGCAAATGCCGGGAGCCCCAATCGAGCGTGCCGCCGTGACAGCCCCGGGCGCTGGTGCGCTCGGCGACCTGTTCCTTGTTGAGGTAGGCAATCTGGTCGTAACCGTAATGATCGCGCAGGTGGGCAACTTCCTCTTCAAGCTCGGCGGCGTGACCGGCACGGGAGGCGACGTGCAGGCAGCCGTGGCCCCATTCACAGTCGATCCCGTGGGTATCGATCAGTTCCCCTACCAGTGACACGGCGTCGAGGCCCAGTTGCCACAGGTCCTTGGCTGCGCTTTCCCCCACCCATTTTTCCAGATCGTCCTGGCCGGCACGCTGGCCGGTACCCACATGACCGCCATTGCGGCCCGAGGCACCCCAACCGACGCGATTGGCCTCGAGAAGCGTGACCTGGTAACCGAGCTTGCGCAGGTGGATGGCGCTCGACAGGCCGGTATAGCCACCGCCTATGACGCAAACGTCGGTGCTCACCTCCCCCGAAAGGGGTGGAAAATCGGACAGGTCTGCGGTTGACGCCGCATACCAGGAGTCGGGATGCTGTTCGTAAGTGGTCATGAGCGTATTATGCCGCTTGCCGGTGGCCTTGTGCCAACCCATACTGAAAGTGACCAGGTGGACACGACGAAAAGTGACTAATTATGAGTAGCGATGAAAGTGGCAGTGCCACCGATAGTGACGGCATTACGGTTTATTTCCCCGAAGATACCTTCGACAGCGATCTGATCCCGGTGGGTGACACCGAAGCCATCTCGAAATGGCTCGAGGAGCACAAGATCTCGGAGGTCGAGTGTCTGGTGCCCGATGTCACCGGCAATGCACGGGGCAAATTCATCCCCGCCTATCAGTTTATTACCGAGCGGGACCACAAGCTCCCCGAGAGCATCATGGTCCAGACCGTCACCGGTGAGTACACCGATGACCACTGGGATTTTGTCGAGCCCACCGACACCGACATGATTCTGCGCCCGGATGCGAGCACTCTGCGCATGGTGCCCTGGGCCCGGGAACCGACCGCCCAGGTGATCGCCGATTGCTACAAGCCCAACGGCGATCCGCACCCGCTGTCCAGCCGCAATGTACTGCGCTATGTGCTGTCGCTCTACGAGGAGGCCGGTCTCAAACCCATTCTTGCACCGGAGGTGGAGTTTTATCTGGTGCACAAAAATACCGATCCGGATTACGAGCTGATTCCCCCCAAGGGCCGCTCGGGGCGTCGGGAATCGGCGCGCCTTTCTTACAGCATCGATGCCGTGGCGGAATTCGAGGACTTCGTCGAAGACATGTACGACTACGCCGATGCCCAGGAATTGAACCTCGATACCCTGATTCACGAGAACGGCGCGGCGCAGATGGAGGTGAACTTCAATCACGGCGATCCGCTGAGCCTTGCCGACCAGGTGTTTGCCTTCAAACGCACCGTCCGCGAGACCGCGCTGCAGCACGACATGTACGCCACCTTTATGGCGCGGCCGATGCAGAAAGAGCCGGGCAGTGCACTACACCTGCACCAGAGCGTTATTGATATCGCCACCGGGAAGAATATTTTCTGCAGCGAAGCCGGCAAGCCCACCGCGGCGATGATGCACTTTATCGGCGGTCTTCAACGTTACACCCCCGAGTTGATCAGTTTTTACGCGCCCAACGTCAATTCTTACCGTCGCTTGGCACCGGATATTTCAGCGCCGATCAACCTGAGCTGGGGCTTTGACAACCGAACCACCGCGTTCCGGGTGCCCAACAGCGATGCTGCCAATCTGCGTATCGAGAACCGCTTCCCCGGCGCCGACGCCAACCCCTATCTGGCCATTACGGCATCGCTGGCGAGTGGTCTTCTGGGGATGCGCCAGAAGCTCGACCCGACACCGCCACATCGTGGCACGGCTAACGACGATGCCGTTGTCCTCGCGCGAACCCTCGAGGAAGGCGTGCGACGACTCAACGATACCCCCGAGCTGCAGGCCATGATTGGCGAGTTGTTTATGCGTGCTTATGCCGCCGTGAAGCTCGATGAGTTTGAAGAATTCAACCGGGTGATCAGCCGCTGGGAACGCGAGCACCTGCTGCTACAGGTATAACCATGACGAGCGACAGCGAAACGATTTCCCCCTGGGCACCCGGAGGCTGGCGCCACCGCACTTTTCAGGCGGTAAAATATTTCGTCTATCTGGCGCTGGGCTTTAATATCTACCTGTTTTTGCAGCAGGAGACGGCCACGGCCGCCCACAGTGGCAGCAGTGAATGGACCGTGACGTCGGTCATCGCCATGTTCTCGGCCACTATCGATACCATCGCCTGGGTTGTGCTGCTGCTGTTGTTTGAGCTGGAGACCGCGGTGCTTCCCGACGAAAAACTGGTCGGCGGCACCAAGTTGAGTATCCACACGGTTCGTCTGTTATGCGGCCTTCTAATTATTTTCGCCGCCTTCGGCTACTACGCGGAGTGGATAGCGCTGTTGGACGGGTCCCCTATTGTCGGCAGTGCCTGCGAACTTGTCGGCCAGGACTGGTCGCTGATGCTAAAGTTCGACGATTTTGCCGAGCTATCGGCCACGAATTGCGACGGCACGGCGATGGTCAATCTGACCAATCTCGATCAGGTGGTCGCCAGTGAATTCACTCACGATGCGGCAAAAATGCTGGCGTCGGTGGATCTGATCAATGCGGCGGCCTGGATACTGATTGTCATCATGCTCGAAATAGAGGTGCGCCTGCAGCTCAAGGGTGGCGTACCCGCGCGCGTATTGCCGGTGATGAATACCGCAAAAATAGTGCTGTATGGAACGCTGTTATGGGCGGCGGTGTACTGGGGTTTCCGCGGTGATTTTCTCGATTTCTGGGATGCGGCGTTGTGGCTGTTTGCGTTTGTGTTTATCGAACTCAATGTATTCGAGTGGCAAAACGAGATAGGCGCGAAAAGCCACGAGGAGATTACCGACTGACCTTTCGCCGCTGGGGTCGGGCGATGGCCTAACGCTCAGAGGTCGTCAAAGTCGAAGTCGTAATCACCCAGCTCTTCGCGGAGGCGCAAGGCTTCCAACCGCGCTTCGGCACGACGACGTTTGACGGCGAGCTCCGCCTGCTCCGATCGCCCCGAAGCGGTCACCACCTCTTCGAATTCATCCTCGAGCATCTCGCCCACTGTGACGTCGAAGAAGTCGTCAAACGCGTCTTCGTTCGACGCTTCCTGTTTACGCTCACCCATAAATCACCTCCCGATGATTCAGAACAAGTCCACGCCGACAAAACCCTGTCAGCCCTAATCGCGAGTTAGCGCCGAGTCGTGCGCTATGGCTACGATTATTTTGGAATTGCGTCGATGATTTTTAATAACTATTAAAAAATATGGCGGCCCGCCGACAGAAAGCCCTCCCTGGCCACGGATGGAGTTGATCCGCGTCTGTTACCGAATCCCTCGGTGCGGCGGGCCGCCACCCTGGGGATTGCAAACGCCGTGCCAGAAACTAGGGCACGAGTTTTTGCGGGCTCGGCGGGTATTCACCGGCAGGGTTCGCGGAATGGACGCGTCCAGCGAGGGTTATTGGGCGTCCACCAGCGCGGTGATCTGTCCAGCGAGCGTCTCGGCGGGGGTGTTGTCTACATCCACGGTGATATCGGCGTACTGCTCGTAGAGCGGAATACGCTCGCTGTAAATATCAGCCAGGGTTTCGTCGGCGCCCGAGGCAATGCCGCGGTCGGGAGCGAGGGAGATTCGGTATTCCACGGTCACGTAGGTGGCGCGCAGGTAGACCACGGTGGAGACTTTTTTCAGGCGCTCCATGGCGGTGGGGCTATAGACCACCGAGCCGCCGGTCGAGATCACGCTGGGGCCGATGGGCATATCGAGCAGCACCTGTTCTTCGATACGGCGCAGGTTGTGGTGATCGCTGGCGGCAATGATCTCGGCGAGGGTGGCGTGCTCCCGGGTCTGGATCAGCAAATCGGTGTCGATGAACTCGAGCCCGAGACGTTTCGCCAGCAAAACGCCTACCGTACTTTTGCCGCTGCCGGGAAACCCAATCAGGCTAATCACGTGGTCGCTGCTCATCTCTGTCTCCGTTTGCCAGTCGTCACTCTAGCGCGGCGCTTGTTCTCGGGCCAGCCACTGCGCAGAATAGGCGCCGATTCAGGAGATGCCCATGACCTTGCTGCAAACCCCTTTAACGCCGTTACACCGTGAACTCGGTGCCAAACTGGTGCCCTTCGCCGGCTACGAAATGCCGGTGCAGTTCAGTGACGGTATCCTCAAGGAGCATCGGCACACCCGCGAAGCGGCGGGTTTGTTCGACGTCAGCCACATGGGGCAGGTGGTGATCCGCGGTGATGTCGCTACCGCCGAGCTTGAAGCGCTCGTGCCCGCAGACCTCGCGGCGCTGCCAGACCATCACGCGGTGTATTCGCTGCTGCTCAATCAAGAGGGCGGCGTGCTTGATGATCTGATCATCACCCGTTGGGCCGACGACAGCTTTTTTCTGGTGGTCAACGCCGACTGCAAGGTAGCCGACGTGGACCATCTGCGGGCGCACCTGCCGGGATGCTCGCTGGAGGTGCTCGAGAATCGCGCACTGCTCGCGGTGCAGGGTCCGCGGGCCCGGGAGGTGCTGTCTGCATTGTGCCCCGACGCGGCCGAGCTTGTATTTATGACCGGCGTTGAGGCGGCTATCGATGGTGTCCCGGTTTATGTGTCGTGTTGCGGCTACACCGGGGAAGACGGCTTTGAACTGTCGATCCCGGCGGCGGAGGCGGAGCGTTTGGCGACATTACTGCTCGATCAGCCGGGGGTCGCACCGATTGGTCTCGGCGCCCGGGACTCGCTGCGTCTCGAGGCCGGGTTATGTCTGTACGGCCACGAGTTGAGCGCCAGCATTACTCCGATTCAGGCGGGTCTCAAATGGGCCATCGCCAAAGCCCGACGCGTCGATGGCGCGCGACCCGGTGGCTATCCCGGCGCCCAGATCATCAACCGCCAGTGGCGGGAGGGGATCGGCGAACGCCGGGTCGGGTTGCGGGTGAAAGGCAAACGCCCGGTGCGCGACGGCCAGCTGGTGTGCGACCAGAGCGGCCAGGCTATCGGTCGCATCAGTTCGTCGGCCTTTGGCGCCAGCGTGGGTGCGCCCATAGCGATGGCGTTTGTCGCGGTCGACCACGCCACCGCGGGGACCCTGGTGCAGGTCGACGTGCGGGGGAAGATAGTGATGGCGGAAGTGGTTCCGATGCCCTTTGTGCCCCCGCGCTATTACCGGGGATAAGCGGGCCCTTGGGTCTTGTTCAGTGCGCCCAGGCGCGGTCGGCGCGAAACTGCTGCGACAGATACTCCATCTGATCCGCCATCACCCGATCTTTGGCGAGAAAGTGCCATTCGTGGGAGTTGGGTCTGAACGGTACCGCAAGCAGGGGCATCCCGGCCTCTTCCGGGGTGCGGTTGTCTTTGGCCCAGTTGCAGCGCCGACAGGCGGCCACCACGTTTTCCCAGCGATTATCACCGCCGCGGGAGACCGGTAGAACATGGTCGCGGGTCAGCTCGCTGCGTGAAAACTGCTGGCCACAGTAGAGGCAGCGATGGTCATCGCGGCGAAACAGGGTTCGGTTGCACAAAGGGGGTGTAAAACCACCGCGGACGCGGCCATCGATGGCAATAATGGGTTGCAAAACGATCTGCGAGCGCTCGCCGCTGCAGCGTTGAATACCACCGTAGACGGGCGGCAGTGCGTCGCCGATGCCAAAGAGGACATCGCCTCGGGCATAGGCCGTCACGGCTTCGTGCAGGGTAAGCCAGCCTCGGGGCTGACCAGCCACATCCAATTTCAGGATTGCGTGCATCGGTCTCGCTCGTCCGGTTTTGCTTAAGCTACTGAAAAACGCAGGCTGTGACAATTACTCTTGCCCATTCCAGCACAAGTAGAGTAATTGGGCCATAAACACAGGCCAGTTGATGGGTCTTCAAGGTTCGTTTTTGCCGCCAATCTGTTATAAACGCTGTGCTTGTTTGCTCTGACTACGAACATAACAACAGGTGGGTAAACAGCAGCGAGTGAGGAAGGCGTGAATTGCCGATGTTTTACAATCGGCAACACACGTTGCCAACGCTCGTCGACCGTAGGTCCCCAAAGCGGCGTAATCCGCGAAACACGATGCAGTGACAGGAGTTTCCCCGATGTCCCATGGTAAGCCTCGGCTTGCACGATCCACTCTCAGCGTATGCCTCGGTGCGGCGCTGCTAACCCCGGTGGTTCAGGCTCAGGATACGCGGCGCGGCTCGTCGGCAGTATTGCTCGAGGAAGTCGTGGTCACTGCGCGCAAGCGTGAAGAGAGCGGCCAGGACGTGCCGATTGCCATCAGCGCTTTCAATAGCGAACAGCTCGATGCCCTCAAGGTGCGCAATCTCACTGACCTCGCGGTGGGCATGCCCAATGTGGTGCTGGACGAGGTTGGGACCTGGCGCGGCTACGCCAACTTTTCGATCCGGGGGCTCGCCCTCAACAGCGGCATTCCCTCCATCGACCCGACGGTGGGGGTACTGGTCGATGGCGTCTATCTGGGCAGCAGTGTTGGGGTGGTGTTCGATACCTTTGATCTGGAAAGTATCGAGGTCCTGCGCGGACCCCAGGGTACGCTGTTTGGCAGGAATGTCACCGCCGGCGCGGTACTACTGAATACCCGGGCGCCCGATGCCGAGTTTGGCTTCAAGGCCAGGGGGTCTTACGAGGTGCCTACCGAGGAGGGCGGTGGCGGCAGTTCCATAGTCCAGGCTGTGATCACGGGCGGTCTCACGGACACGATCGCGGCAAAACTGGCGGTTTACGTAAACGACGACGAGGGTGCGCTGGAGAATCAGTTCGACGGATCGAATCATGGTGCCTACGAGCAGCTGCTGCTGCGCCCCTCCATCGCCTGGCGACCCACCGACACCCTTGAGTTGATCGCCCGTTACGAGTATCAGGATGTGGATGCCGACGGTCCGTCGGGCCAGACCCACACCAACGGCTCGGGGGTTCCCGGGGCGACGATCAATTTTGATCGCGACAGCTTTGGTTTCAGCATCGACAACCCCGGCTATTCGCGACAGAGCGCTGACTTTTTCAATCTGACCGCCAACTGGGACGTGTGGGGCGGCACCGTGACCAATGTCTTTGGTGTGCGCTCACTGGAGATGGAGACCGATGCGGACATCGACTCCCAGCCGCGGGTATTCTTCAATTCGGATACCACCACTCAACACGAGCAAATCTCCAACGAACTGCGTTACAACGGCCGTTTACTCGACGACCGGCTCGAGCTCACCACCGGTGTCTTCCTGTTCGAAAGCGAGCTCAAGTATGACGAGGATCGGCTGATCGGTGGCACCCGTACCCCCGATGGCATCGTCCCCGGGTCTACCCAGGAGGGTGGCGGGATTCTCGATGTCCGCAGTCTGGGTGTGTTTGTCTCCGGCGATTATGACCTCACTGATAAACTGACGCTGTCCGCAGGACTGCGCTGGACCAAAGAGGAAAAAGACGCCCAGGTGGCGACCGTCTCGGCCAACGTCAATAACCCCTGTTACATCGGCAAACCGCGACCGGGGCAGGGTGAGTGTATTTACGATTTCACCGATGATGAATCCTGGAGCTTTGTCTCGCCCCGTCTGGGCGCCCAGTACGCCCTTGATGACCAGCGCCGGGTTTACGCCCACTGGTCGGTGGGCTATCGCTCGGGCAGTTATAACCTGCGCAATACCGAGTTTCCGATCGTCTTTGGCCCCGGCCCCTTTGACGAGGAGAAGGTCGATAACTTCGAGATCGGTTACAAGTCGGAGTGGGCCCGAGGCCAGCTGAACGTGGGCGCGTTTTTCAGCAAGGTCAAGGACATGCAGCGCGAGGTGAACCTGCCCAGCCCGACGTCGGTGGTGCTACAGCTGATTCAGAACACGGCGGATGCGGATATCTACGGCGTCGAGGCGGAGGGTACGTTTGCGGTAACCGACAGTTTTACCCTCAAAGCATCGCTGGGCTATCTGGACGCTGAATACACGGCGGTGGCCTTTGATATCAATGGCGACGGCGTGGTTGATGATGCCGACAAAGGCCTGCGCCTGCCCCGCGCGCCTGACCTGACCTGGAGTCTGAGTGGTATCTACGACATCGATTTCGGCAGTCACGGCTACCTCTCTTCACGGGTAAGCTATGGCTACCGGGATGACACCGCCTACACCGATAACAACCTCGGGTTCATCCTCGAACAGGAAATCCTTGATGTTGCCCTCGACTTCCATACCGGCGATGGACACTGGATCCTGTCGTTATTTGGTCGCAACCTCCTGAACACGGTGCGCCATGGCAACGACACCCAGCTGCCGTCGTCGCTCGGTGGCACCTTCGCTCCACTGGGCAGGCCGGCGACGGTGGGGGTGCAGGCGAGTTATACGCTCTGATTGACCGGGCGGGGCGTCTGCGGCTGCTACGGAGTCATTCGCGAAACCCTTGCGAGACTGCACTTGATGGAACCAGTATCAGACTGAATGGCAGCTGCTGACGGCCAACCCTGCGTTCTTTTCGCCGGCGAGGCAGCCGGTAGTCCTTTGAGCTGCTCGCGTATCTCCAGCAGGGTCAGCGCACTGTCGTAGTCGCTCGACGACGCCCAAAGGGCTCCCCGCTCTCCCACCTCGCAAGTGCGAAACCGGGACAGTGTTTTTACCCAGCCATGATCCAACCACCAGGGTGGCTCGTCCGGGCAGGCTACGAAATCAAAAAAAGGGGTGATGGATCTCTCGATCCACCACCCCTTGATTACTGCAGGTGTCAGAAGTTGTAAGTCAACTGCGCCTGAATGGTTTTGGGGACGCCGGCGAAACCAATGAGGTCGGCATGGGTGCCCGGGCCACCGGCCGGGTTACGGCTGCCGGCGGACTCGAGCACACCGTTGACCACCACCTCGTTACCAAGGTTTTTACCCATCAGTTTGAGTTCCCACCGGTCGTCGACGCCCCTGAGATAGACGGCAGCATTGGTCATGATAAAGCTGTCGCGACCGGCGAAAGGATTGCCCAGCGCTGACGCGGTGTAGTCGTCGCTGTAGAGCGCATCAAAGGCAACGCCCCAACCCATGCCGTTGGCCAGTTCACCGTCGTAGGTGAAGCCCAGCGAGCCGCTCCACTCCGGCGCCATACCGGTGGGCTGACCACTGATATCCTGCCCGGGTTTGCTCGCGGCAATGCCGGGCAACTCTGCGTTACAGCCGGTTTCCACGGTCTGGCCCTCCCAGCAGGGGGCGATGAAGTCGTCGTACTCGGCTTGGTTGTAGGCTACCAGACCGCGAACTACGAGTCCGGGGAGGGCATACGGCGCATATTCAAAGTCCACTTCGACACCTTCAGACGTGGCCTCACCGGCGTTGAGGGTGATGAAGACAATCGCCGCGGAGTCGAAGTAGTCCAGCTGCAGGTCTTCGTAGGTGTACTGGTAAACAGAGGCGTTCAGGCGCAGCTGGTTATCCATCAGCGTCGATTTCACACCGACCTCGAAGCCCTCACCGGTCTCCGGTTCGAAGGTGAAGTCGGACACGGAGTTTTGGTTCTCGAAGCTCAGCACAGCGCCGTTGGAGAAGCCGCCAGACTTGTAAGCGGTTTTGTAGGCCGCATACAGGTTGACGTTATCCGTTGCCTGCCAGCTGACGGTGAGCTCCGGGGTAACCTCGTCGAAGCTCTGGTCCGCCTCAAGCCGACCTTCGGCCCAGCCCAGCGCACCCTGACCCGAGGGATGAACATAAGGCTGTTCGAAGAACGAATCTTTGGTCTCGTCGACGTAGCGGGCACCACCGGAGATCGTTACGGTATCGGTGATGTCATAGACCAGCTCAAAATACGCGGACATTGTCTCGCCGTCGGTGACGCTCTGCTTGTTGTACGTCGTGTATTCGAGCCCCGGGGGTGCAGCGTCATTGAATGAGGCAAAGCCAAAGGTCACCCACTGGTTAAAGTCGCGCTCGGTCTCCTGATAGTACAGACCCAGCATGAAGTTGAAGGGCCCGTCGAACTGGCTGTTCAGGCGCAGTTCTTCCGACCACGCCTCCCAGGTGGCGTGCTCGGTGGCGAAAATGCCGTTGTCGACGTTGGCGAAGTCACCGGGCAGGGCCCAGTTGTTTTCGTTCTCCTGAATATTGGTGACAGAATTCAGGGCGAGATTATCGGTGAGCTGATAGTCGAGCTCGAGGTTGATTGAATAGCTGTCGTACTCGTTGTACAGATCGCCGTTGGAGCGGGCGAAGGGCATTTCCGCCGCCAGCGTTGCCGGCATTCGGTTGTGGGCAACGGCAAAATTATCGCCACATTCAAACCCCGAGCCATTTTGACCTGCGGGGAAAAACCCGTTGTTACACTCAAACGGAATGTTGTTGTAGGCCGAGTTGAGGATTTCTACATCGGTGTACTGGGCGGTCAGCAGGGCACTCAGGCTGCTGTCGTTATCGTAGGCGAGCGCGAGACGTGCGATGACCTCCTCTTCCTGGGGCATATTCCGGGTATCGCCCGGAACGACCTCGGTCAACACGGGTGTAAACGTGGGGTCGAGGTAGGTGTAGGTTTTGTCGACGGCGTTGTTGCTGTAATAGCCATCGTTCATGTCCGACCAGCGCAACGCGGCCCGGTAACTCCAGTTGTCGCTGATGGGGCCGGAGAGAATACCTTCGATGCGGGTCTGCTCGGTTTCGAATTCGTAACCCGCGCGCAAAGTACCCTCAAACTCGTCGGTGGGGCGTGCAGTGCGCAGCGAGATTACGCCGGCGGTAGCGTTCTTGCCGTAGAACAGGGTTTGCGGCCCTTTGAGGACCTCGACCTGGGCGAGGTCGAACATCCCCTCGTTGAGTACCCGTCCCTGACCGTAGTAGGCGCCGTTCAGAATCACGGACACCGACTGTTCTATCCCGATACTGGTGGCACTCGAGGCACCAATACCGCGCATCGTGATCTGGGCACCGGAGCCGTTGGATACCCGCGCCACATACAGGTTGGGCGTGGCCGCCTGCAGCCGTTCGATACTCGTTAAATCAAACTTTTCCAGACGCTCCCGGGAAAAGGCCTGCATGGTGAGCGGGGCGTCCTGAAGGCTCTCCTCACGCTTTCGCGCGGTGACCACGATCTCTTCGAGACCACCTGCGGCCTGCTCTTGAGCGAAGGTGGGTGTGGCGCCAATGCAGGTTGCCGCAATGGCTGCGGACACGGCTATGCCGAGAGTTCTCTGCTTCATGAATATATCCTCTTCGTTATCACTATTATTTTGGGTGGCATCGGTAGCCCATAGTTTGTGCGCCGTCCGTAACCAGGTTCAAGCCTAAACCGTAGATCAAAAACATTCAACACGGTATGTTATTTTTCTAAGACGCGATTTTTTGACGCGAATTTTTTCGCGACAAAGGGGCCGCGTGACGGAATTTCGCGGCTACAGAAGAGGCCATGGATTGTCGATTGGCGTCACGTGTGGTCGTCTTTCCCGAGGGCGGTTGCTGCTGCTCTTGCACCTAAACCGCGCTCCAGGTCGCCTCGACCAGCAGCCTATTGCCATCAAACACCCGGCCCTCAAAACGTTCGCCGGGTTTTATTTCGCCGACACCGGAAGGCGTTCCCGTCATGATGATGTCGTTATCGGCGAAGTGCGTGAAGGTTTGCAGTTCCGGCAGCATCACGGCAGGCGGGTAGAGCATCATCGAAACGCCGCCGTTCTGGCGGCACTCCCCATCGACCCAGGTTTCGAGGCGCAGCGCCTCGAGATTGGCGGGGGCGGGCACAAACTCGCTGAACAGCGCCGCGCCATCGAAGGCCTTGCAGCGCTCCCAGGGCAGGCCGGCTTTTTTGAGCTTTCCCTGCAATGCGCGTTTGGTGAGATCGAGTCCAAAGCCGATACCGGCGACCTCACCGTCGCGCATCAGGAAGCTGATTTCGCCCTCGTAATGGAGCGGCTCGCCGGCATGGGCATGCAGGGTATCGCCAATAGCGCCCGGCGGCTTCATAAACACCACCATGGCATCGGGCACCTGGCCATCCATCTCGGCGATATGCGCAGCATAGTTTTTGCCGATACAGATAATCTTACCCGGCGTTACTTCCTCGCCCATAAACTGCACCTGATGCATGAATACCCTCCGAGAGATTGTATTGGACGGTGAAACGCTACCACGACGGTTGGAATTAGCCACTGCCGGATACAAGTGAGAACTCTGCGCACCCTTGGCGCCGCGCCCCGACTCGAGCACACTACCGCCTCCCGATTGCAGAGAGTCTACCGATGGCGCCGAGGCGTCCCGTGTTTGGCGTTATCCGACCTGGTTTTTTGCTGCTTACCCCGGCGTGTGTGCTGCTCGGTATCGCGGCTGGGGTTGTGTCGGGCGGGGAGCCCGACTGGTTTGCCCTCGGGCCGGTGCTGCTGGGTGCCATCGCGGCCCACGCGGCGGTCAATGCCCTTAACGAGGTCAGCGATTTTCATTCGGGCCTCGATTTTAAGACGCAGCGAACCCCGTTCAGCGGGGGCAGCGGGACCTTGATTGCCCACCCCCAATTGGCCAATGCGGCGTTAGGGCTAGGTATCGCCTGTGTCCTGGTGACCCTGGCGTGTGGCGCGTGGCTTATCGATCGGGTGGGGCGGGCGCTGCTGCCCTTCGGTGTGATCGGGTTGGCGCTGGTCGTGCTTTACAGCGGCCCTATCAGCCGCAATCGGTTTGCTATATCGGTGGCGCCGGGCCTCGGTTTTGGTCCGATGATGGTCCTCGGCGCCGAGGTCTGTATCACCGGTGGGGTATCGGTTGCGGGCGTCTGGCTGTCGCTGGTGCCGTTTTTTCTGGTCAATAATCTGCTGCTGCTCAATCAATTCCCCGATCGCCATGCCGATCGGCGTAGCGGGCGTGACAATGTGGTCATTGCCTACGGCGCGCGAACGGCCGCGGTGGTTTACGGCGGGGGCGGGCTGCTCGCTTATCTAACGCTGATTGGCGCGACAACGCTTGGGGTGCTGCCGGCTATAGCGCTCACTGGTTTGCTGACTGCACCCCTGATGGCATGGGTTACCCTGCGGGCGTTGCGCTTTACTGGCGATGTTCAGCCCTTGCTACCGGCAATGGCGGGTAATGTGGTGGTGTCGCTGTTCACCCCGGTGCTCATCGCAGTGCCCCTACTGATAGCGGCCTGAGGTTCTCGTTGTCGTCTCGAGGCGTGCCGCCCCGGCGGGAGTGGCGGTCGGCAGGGAGGGAACTTCCAAGGTCACTCATGGTCAAAAGGGACATAATAGTCAGCATAAATTCGCGGTATCTACCGGAGTCCCATCAGATGGACAACCTCGCCTACAGTACTATTTTTGACGCCGTAACACCGGACCGCGAGGACGCTGCGGATGTGGAGCTTCGGGAAGACCTCACGCATTTATTGCGCGGCATCTTTGAACAGCGCGAGTCGGCTCAGCTCGATGCCAGTGGGCGCGACGGGGGCAAGGTCGATACCCTTTCGTCCGATAAATTGATTGGTTACCTGGCAAAATTGTGAGTCTGGTTGACGCCTTGCCTTATTGATTCTTCGGGGTCGATACTTCGGAACCGCCCCCAAGATACGACCCTACTTAGCTCAAAATTCCTACTTAAATCAAAATTGAAGTAAAGCCAGCCAGCGATCAGCGTATTCGGGTTTGTAGTGGAGTTATTGCCGCCTGACTGCAGGGCTCTCGATACTCGCTCGGTGCTGACGGCCCATTTAACGCTCGATCAATACCCTTATCTACATCCCTATCCAGAGTAATAACAGCGCCAAGGCGGCAAACCAGAGCAGCAGCCAGCCGCTGCGCCAGTACCAATTGATGCTGGCTTCCTCGCGCAGGTAGCGCTGCACATCGATTTCACTGGTATCGAGGGCAGCTGAAGGCGCTGAGCGAGAGACGACGGTCACCGCACAGGCGGCACCCCAGGTCACGGCAAACCCCAGCGGGTTCCACCACAGCCAGGAGATGTCGGGTTGAAACCGCCATAGCCACCCATTGACCAGCACACCGGTAACCAGACCCATCACCGCGGCGGTGCCCCCCACGCGTCGGGTAAAAAAGCCGAGCAAAAACACCGCGAGAATAGGGCCGTTGGCCAGCGAGCCGATCTTGTTGATGGCTTCCAGTACCGTGGTGGCGATGTCTCCCACATAAAACGCCATGATTAACGTGATGGTGCCCCAGGTGACCGTGAGCAGGCGCGAAAGCAGTAGCTCTTTGCGATCGTCCCAGTGACCGCGATGGAAGCGGCGGACAAAGTCTTCCATGGTGGTAGCACTGAGGGAGTTGATCACCGAATCGAGCGATGACATGGCGGCTGCAAAAAGCGCCACAATCGCGAGCCCGACCACGCCGCTCGGCAGCGCGTTAATCATGTACAGCGGTACGGCGAGGTTGTACTCGGGGGTGCCGTCAACTGTGGGCAACGAGTCGATAAAGGACGTTTCCTGCACAGCAAAAACGGCAATACCCACGCCCACCAGGCAGTAGAGCAATACCAGCGGGAAGCGCAGCAGCCCGTTCAGGAACAGCGCCTTGTTGGTCTCGTCAATACTGGCGGTGCTGAGGGTGCGCTGTACCTGGCTCTGGTCGCAGCCGTAGTAGGACACATACAGAAAAAAGCCGCCGATGAGCATGGGCCAGAAGGCGAAGGTCTCCCCGTCTCCGAGGCCATGGTGGGCAAAGTCGAGGGTCTGGCGGCGCTCGTCGGGGACGGCATCGAGCATGGCCATCAGCCCGCCGCTGTCGCCGATGAGTGAACCCAGAATGGCGGCGAGGACCACCACAAGGATTAACAGCTGGATCACATCGCTGTAGATGACCCCGCGTATACCGCCGAAGACGTCGTACACCACCGTAAAGGCGCCGAGCAGTACCACCGACCAGAAAAAGCCCACGCCGGTAATCAGATCGATCACCAGTGCGATGCTGTACACCGTGACCGCAGTAGCAAAGGCACGCACAAACAGGAACAGTGCGCTCAGCGTGAGCCGGGTTTTTAAGTCAAAGCGCTGTTCAAGATAGCCGTACACCGACACCAGTTGCAGGTGCCGGAACATCGGCATGACCAGCAGGATGAGAAACAGCATCGCCAGCGGCACGGCCAGCTCGTACTGCAACCAGATCAGGCCACCGCCGGCGGCGAAGGCAACAAACGCCGGCGCACCGAGAATACTGTTGGTCGAGCACTGGGTGGCCATGATTGAGAGGGCCACCGGCCAGGCGCCCACGTGTCGACCGCCGACGTAATAGTCCTCGCGACTGAACTGGGAGCGGGACAGCCACACGGCAAAGCCAATCAGCCCCACCAGATAGACGCCGATGACCCACCAGTCGAGTGTGCTCAGGGATTCGGTCATTGGGGCTCGGTCATAGGGATTCGGTCATGGGGTCTCTGTCACAGGGGTCTCTTTCATAGGGGCTGGATCGTAGTAAGCATTCACTATCAGATACCGCTTTCCGCCAGCGCCCCGCGCCAGCCATGCAGCTCGCTCACCAGCGCTTCCGGTACCTCGAGGGCTGGGAAGTGGCCGCCGTTGGCAATCTCGTCGTTGAAATAAACGATGTCGCTGAAGCGCGAATCGAGCCAGCGCCGCAGGGGTCGCACGACCTCGTGGGGGAACTGGGAAATCCCGACGGGCAGCTCGATGGGTGTGGTGTCGAAATCGGTAAAGCTCTCCCAGTACAGCCGCGCCGAACTCGCGGCGCTGTTGGTGAGCCAATAGAGGGTGACCACATCGAGCAGCCGGTCGCGACTGACGGCGTTGTCCGGAACCCGCTGGGCGCCCTCGGCGCAGTCGGTCCACTGGCCGTATTTTTCGAGAATCCACGCCAGCTGCCCCACCGGGGAATCGGCCAGACCGTAGCCCACGGTTTGCGGTCGCGTGGACTGCTGTTTTGAGTAACCGCTGTCCCAGCGATCGTAAAACTCATAGCTCGCCAGCTGTTTGAGCTCGGCTTCGGTGGGGGATTCGGCGTCCCCCGGCGCGACAATGGGCAAGGTGGTGTGGATCGCCTGAAGACCGCGGGGTTGTTGCACCCCCATCGCCTGGGTGACCAGACCGCCCCAGTCGCCGCCGTGGGCGAGGTAGTGGTGGTAGCCGAGGCGTTTCATCAGCTCATCCCAGAGCCTCGCGATCTGTGGAATGCCCATGCCGTGGCGCGCGGGCTTGCCGGAAAAGCCGTAACCGGGCAGGGCGGGAATGACCAGATCAAAGGCCATCTCCCGGGCCACCGGGTTGACCAAAGATTCGATCACCGGAAGAAACTCCAGCACCGAGCCCGGCCAGCCGTGGGTCATAAGCAGCGGCGTGGCGCCGCCGACCTCGCTGCGGATATGAAAAAAGTGGATATCGAGGCCTTCGATATTGGTCATGAACTGGGGCCACTCGTTGGCCTCCTGCTCGCAGCGGCGCCAGTCGTACCCGGTGCGCCAGTACTCGGCGAAGGACTGGACCGTGGCCAGCGGAATCCCCTGGGACCAGTCATCCACCGCCTCGCGCTCCGGGTAGCGGGTGCGGCCGAGGCGTTGTTTCAGGTCGTCGAGATCGGCTTCATCGATGGCAATGGTAAAGGGCGTGATCGCGCTCATTGGGACTCGTTCATCAGTTCTTCCAGGTCCTCGCAGGCGGGGAGCGAACCGGTCGGATCCTCACCGCTCTTGATGACCTCGCAGTCGAGCTTCGAGGCCGCTTCAAAACAGGCGACGACCTCATCGGCGCGATCGTCGGGGATGCTCGCCTCAAACTCGCCTTTTTTCGAGGCGCATTGCTGGCGCATCTGGCCGAGGGCCTTTTCGATGACGCTTTCGCTGACATCCCCGCTGGCGACCATTTCCTCGCGGACGCAGGCTTCAACCCGGTCGCACATACCGATAAAGGCATCGCCGACGTCGTTGGCCAAGGGGGTGTGTGATGCGGTGACAAGCAGGAATGCGGCAATAAAGCGCTTCATGGGCGTGGCTCCGTTAGAGGGCTGATCGTCAATCCTAGCGCAGCTTGGGCGATCGTGCCCGCTGAGGCTGGCACAGGCTCAGTCGAAGGCTCAGTCGAAGGTCCAGTCGCCCTTGAGCTCGGCGTGGACCATGCCGCCGTCGACGACGATGGTCTCGCCAACGACGTAATCCCCGGCGCGGGAGGCCAGGTAAATCGCTGTTCCGGCCATGTCTTCATCGCGACCAATGCGGCCGGCGGGAATGGTTTGCTGCACGTTATCGGCCTGGTCCCGCGCGGCGGTATTCATATCCGAAGCAAACGCCCCGGGCGCGATGCCACTCACGTTGATGTGGTCTTCAATCAGCCGTGCCGAGGTGCGCCGGGTGAGGTTGATCACGGCGGCCTTGGAGGCCTGATAGCTGTAAGTCTCCCAGGGGTTCAGGCGAATACCGTCGATGGAGGCAATATTGATCACCTTACCCGGTTGCTCGGCGCTCGCGCCTGCCTTGAGCGCCGGGTAGAGCGCCTGGGTCAGAAAGAACACCGATTTCACGTTTAAATCCATGACCTTGTCCCAGCCCTGCTCGGGAAAGGCCTCGAACTCGGCAAGCCAGGCGGCGCCCGCGTTGTTGACCAGAATATCGAGGCTCGATTCCTTGGCAGCGTAGGCCTCAGCCAGCGCCTGGCACCCCGCCACCGTCGAGACATCCTGAGGCAGCGAATGGCAATTGGGGCCGAGCTCCTTGGCCACGGCGTCGCACACATCGGCCTTGCGCGAGGAGATATACACCGTCGCCCCCTGAGCGAGAAAGCCTTCGGCGATCATTCGGCCAATGCCCCGGGAGCCGCCGGTGACGAGGGCGGTGCGGCCGGCGAGGGAGAAGAGGGTGGTGGTGTTCATAGGGTTCCTTTGAAGCATTCAGTGTTGATTATTGGACCGATTCACGCGGCGTACTCAGTGATGTCAATGGGGCCGATGGGGTCATCGCGCCGCTATTTACTGCTCGTTGACGTCTACTGCCCGGCGTCCAGCAGCAACAAAACCCATCGGTTGTTTCACCGCTACTGGCTTATAGCGCTTGCCCGCCGGGCATCGCGGGCATTCAGCACCAGTGCCACCAATAAAGAAAACAGGGCACCGGCTACACCGGCAGCGGCCACGATCAGGGTCTTTTTTGGTTTCACGGGCCGGGTTGGTGCGATGGGGGGTTGGTCGATGCGAATGACCTGCAGATTATCGAGCGGGATTTTCTGGAGTACCTCGAGCTGCGCGATCTCGGCCTGTAGCTGCGCCGACACCGAGGTGTAACGCACACCCGAAGAGTCGGCAACTGCAATACCCTGCCCGGTCTCGCTCTGTGCGACCTCGGTGGCTATTCGGGTCATGTCGGTCCGGCCGTCGGCGATTTGTGCCAGGATCCGTTCGAGTTCGCGTTTTCTTTGGCTGATATTAAGGTCCAGGTTGGCGGTGAAACTGTTTGTTATGGCGGTGGTGGCTGCGGCTTTAGCCCTTTGAATAATGGCGTCTAGGGTGTCTCTTCCTGCCTCCGCGTTCTGCGCCTCGAAGGAGAGCAGTCGAATGGACTCATTGCCAGACGGAACGGTTTCTTCCTCAATATTGATTCTCGGCAAAAAGCCCTCGAGAAATAGCTGTTCCCGGGTGAGGGAAGGTGGCATTTCTTCGCCGGTCCAGGCGACGGTGCCTGGATTACTGGACATTACGGCGTCGAAAGCGCTTTGCAAAACGCTGCGTGATTGAAACTCCGCTGAAAACTGTGCGAGTGCCGCCGCCGGACCCACGGAAAAACTGCGGGCTTTGTTCAAACCGATTAGCGCCTGTTCAGTGGCAGGCCGGATTCGCGCTTCAACTACAAAGGTCGGTGTGGCGATTAACGTTACATAGCCTGCGGCGGCGATAACAAAGGCAGCGGTGAGCGCGACAATGAGAAAGCGCCGGCGCCAGAGGCCAGCGATTAGTTCGAACAGGTCGATCTCGTCATCGCGGGCGTCGGACCACTGATAAGAAGGCACCCAAACGCCGGGCGGGGGAGGATTCTGGGGCTGTGGATTGCCGGTTGGGTCGACGGGGGTGTCCTGGGATTGCGATGGATTGCTCATGAGCGGCTTTCTTTAGGGAAGGATCGGCGCATTATGACTTTCCTGCGCTGAACTGTCTTCACTTCAAGCCAAACTCTCCTTTTGTCCATTATCGGTCTTCTTTGCAGTGTCCGGCAGTATAGGGTGGTTGCGATAACCGCTTGCCCGCGCGGCCAGACTGGGAAATCCGCGGGAAGATTACTATCTAAACCATGGGAATGGCGCCACATTCAATGTTGCTCAGGCCGCGGGTACACTGAGCGATGCATTCGCAGGCGAGATCACACTATGGGCACTGACCCGGCGCAGGAAAAATCCGCGATCAATGACGGGATCGCCGCCGCGCCGCGCCGCTGGTACGTGGTAGCCAGTAAACCCCGGTCGGAAGGGGTCGCCAAAAGCCAGCTCGAGCGGCAGGGCTTTGTGACCTGCGCACCCCGGATCAAGCTGCGCAAGCGGCAACGGGGTAAGTGGCAGCAGGTCATTGAGCCGCTGTTTCCGGGCTACCTGTTTGTTGCACTGCGCCTGGGCGTGGATGACCCGGCCCCGATTCGCTCAACCCTCGGTTGCATTGGCCTGGTGCGCATGGGCCGCGAGTTTGTGCCGGTGCCCGAGGCGGTTATGCAGCCTTTGCTGTCGATCGGTGAATCACCCGATGCGTCTGAGGCGGTATTTCAGCCGGGCCAGGCCGTGCGCTTTGAGGCCGGACCCTTCGAGGGGCTTTCCGGTATTTTCAAAATGCCCAAGGGGCAGGACCGCGCCGAGGTGCTGATTACGCTGCTCGGGTCCAGCGCTCGGTGGTGGTTTCCCGCGAGGATATCGACCCTGAGACCTAGCCCGCATATTGCACCAGTACGCTGGCCCGTCGGTAGCGCAGGTTTTTGCAACAGGGTGACGGTCAATCCACTGCTCGGTGCACTTTGCCACCAATAACCCTTGCCTGTATCTCGCTGGTTCTCGCACGCCCTGGGCGCGCATGCTTCCTGCAGCTGGGGCTACGCAACGAAACATGGCGGGAAAATGAGCCGGTTTCACGCCGCCGCAGTAGGATCATCCTAAGTCCGACAGGCTGCTAGGCGCTGATGTTTGCGGTATTGAGGAAAATGCCCCGCGCCGCTGATAATTACCCTTGCGTTCAATGGCTGAACGCGTATGCTGGCGACTGATGTTCAACATCTGAACGCAGGGCTGCCACCTACCAACTTTATGGGAAGGTGCACGCCCTGCGGTAGCCTGCCCGGGCAAAAAAAATTTAACCACGACGGCCACGCAAAGTATGAGTGACGAACGTCACCTGAACGCCCTGCGATTACTCGAAGAAAAACCCGAAATGACCCAGCGCGAACTTGCTGCGGCGCTGGGTGTGAGCGTGGGCGCGGCCAATTATTGCCTGAAGGCATTGGTTGAAAAAGGCTGGGTGAAGCTGGAGAACTTTCAGCGCAGCAAGACCAAGGCGCGCTATCTGTATGTGCTGACCCCCAGCGGCCTGGCGGGTAAAGCCCGGCTCACCACGGCCTTTTTGAAGCGCAAGCTGCAGGAGCACGAGCGCCTCTCCGCGGAGATCCGCTTGCTGCAGGAGGAGGCGCAGCGCAGCAATTTGTGATCGTTGCGATCACCTCGCGGTTGGCGTGCTGCGGCCAGCGGAAGCTCTTTACTTTGGCGGCTGGCAGGCGGAATCGACGGTGATTCGGCATTTGCGGCAGTGGCAGTTTGTGTACTAAAGGCTGCCGCTTAAATGGCCAACCGTCGTTTGCCGGAGCCGCTATCATGATTTATCATGACAGATCAGGAAATATCATGAGGCTTTTGCGATGGCGGTAACACGAGAAAAGTTCGCCACCCAGGTAGATGTCGAAATCCTGGCAAACGTGCGTGAGATCGCACGATCCGAGGGTCGCCAAATTCAGGCGATTGTGGAGGATGCGTTAAGAGAGCATATAGCGACGCGACAATCGCGCGCGCCCAAAGGACGGGAGCACGTGATGCAGGCGTACCTGAAGAGCACCCAGCGCTACTCGGGGCTCTACAAGAAATTGGCTGAGTGAAGTTCGATTACCTGTTACTGGAGGATGTGCTCGCTATTCACCGCGACCAAATCGAGCGCTACGGTGGCTCTCACGGGTTAAGGGACCCCGGATTACTCGAGGCGGCGTTATTCCGCCCTCAGACAGGCTATTACGACACCTTGATTGATGAGGCTGCCGCGATGTGGGAAAGCCTTTCGCAAAACCATCCCTTCGTCGACGGCAACAAGCGAACGGCCTTCGCGGCAACGTTCACTTTTCTTGCCGTCAACGGAGTTGAAATCACTGCGACCGATGAAAGCGCGCAACGACAAATTTTGGGGCTTTATGGCGCCGGAGAAATTAATTTCGAGAATCTCCGCTCGTGGCTGCTCGCCAACGCAGAAGCGGTTTAATTCGTGTCGTGCGGGCCGTAAGCAATACGCGAGGCCGCACCCGCCGCTGGTAGGCGTTGCGCTGGATGACCCACAGGCTGGCGTTTGAAGATGAGGTAAAAAAGAATGGAATCCGTTCAACGCCGCTGTAAAAATAAAATTTAAGTCGGATGGGAAGTTGATTATGCCGCTGAGCAGCGCTAGCGACGCGAGATAAGCGCTGTGCATCCGGCCGAACGTGCAGAGGCCCCTGGCTGGAGCGCAGGGCAAGCGCCTCAAGATGTGGCCCGGCTATCGTCTGGTGTTACACAGCATTTGAGTCAAGAGACGGTGGACTATTTGCCATGTTAGATGCGAGAGGTATTACAGGATGCGGATTTCCAATCCAGCCGCTCTGGCCACTTTGAAAACCGTTTCAAATTGAGGTTTTTTGCCGGGAGCAAAGGCTTTGTACAGGCTCTCTCGGCCCAGGCCAGACTTTTCCGCAATCTCTGACATGCCTTTTGCCTTCGCAACATCACCAAGGGCCTGAAGAAACAACTCGGTGTCGCCTTCTTCAAGAATGGCACTTAGATACGCTCTTTGCGCTTCTTCAGTATCTAAATGTTCGGCCGCATCAAAGACGGGCAGATCGCTTATTCTGCGCTTTGCCATAACTTATTCCTCCAGGTCTCTTGCCAAGGATTTTGCTTTCTCAATGTCTCCCGTTTGGGTGCGCTTGGTACCTCTGCCCAACATGATCACCATTACCTTCTCTCGCTCCAAAAAATACATTCGATAGCCCGGACCAAAGTGCTCACGCAACTCAAAAACGCCGTCACCGACTGGCTTTACATCTCCCGTCAGTCCGCGGGATACCTTCGTCAGTCGAGCGGATATACGACCTCTCGCTTGACCATCCAGGCTGTTGAGCCATTTAGTGAATTCTGGAAGTGGGCGAACGATTTTCCGCATGGGCCTATTGTATCCAAATGGATACGGCGGGCAAGTGGTTTATGGAGCGGGCTAGTCCCGCGCCAGGATAAACAGAAAGCGGAATGAGGCAATCAGATCCGGCTTGCCGGCTCCGCAGGGCTTGTTGATTCAACAGGCAGTAAGCGTTTCCATCAAAACAAGGCGATTAATTGATTAGCGATTGTTTGTGACTAAGCTCTTGTAACAGGGCTGACTCAGGGAAGGGGCTCACAATGATCGAGGAACTGTTCGCCGAGTTTGAAGGCGCGTTTGCTGAGAACACCATTCGTAGCTACCGGTCCGACTTCAGCCGATTTTCCCGGTGGTGTGACGAGAATGATTTGGCACCACTGGATGCGACTTCGGAAGACCTTGCTGGTTTCGCCGAATATCTTGCCAAGACCTGTGTCGGCTCCACTGTACGCCGTCATGTAGCCAGCATTAGTTCGATTCTAAAGCTGAGCGGCCGGGAAGATATCGGCAAGGGCGCCCCGGTGGTATTGGCGATGAAGCGCATTTATCGCCGCAAAGGAAGATGGCAGCGTCAGGCGATACCTCTGACGCATAACGTATTGCAGGCACTTCTAGCGGAATGTGATGACAGTCACCGCGGCCTGCGTGACAGGGTTATGCTCAGGTTGGGGTACGAGACCATGCGTCGTCGCCACGAGCTATGCAGCTTTCGGTTTGAGGACCTGGAGCAACTCCCCAGCGGCAAGGCTGCCCTGCGGCTGCGGTTTTCCAAGACAGATCAATACGGTGCTGGCAAGCTGATCCCTATCAGTGAAGTTCTGCATGGGGATATTCAGCGCTGGGGCGAGTTGACAGGCAACACGGGGTACCTGCTGCGCCGGGTCTACCGTAAAGGTGAGATTGGCAGCGACCTTCATCCAGGCGGCATTGCTCGTCGATTGCAGGAATTACAGCAGCAGGCCGGCCTGGAATTGGGCGGTAAGCTAAGTGGTCACTCATTTCGCGTGGGCGCTGCTCTTGACCTGCTGGAGCGGGGTGAGAGTCTGGAGAAGATCATGTTGCGCGGTGGCTGGCAGGCGGAGTCCACGGTAGTGGCCTATCTACGCTCCTGGCAGGCCAGTCAGGATATCGAACCGTGAATATTGATTGTAACGCGTAACGTTATAGGTTACATTCGATATGATTAGGCGCTTTAGGCACAAGGGAATGCAGCGTTTCTTCACTGATGGATCGACGGCTGGAATCTCCCCACACCACGCGCAGCGACTGCGCTTGATACTGGCTAGGCTTAACGCGGCTTCCGGGCCTCGCGATATGGGGTGACCTGGCCTTCGCCTGCACTCCTTGTCCGGGGCCAGCAAAGGCAGGTGGTCTGCTCGTGTGAGCGGGAACTGGCGCTTAGCTTTTGAGTTTAGCTCCCCCGATGCTTTCGCTGCGGACTATGAGGATTTTCACAGAGATGGCTGAGCAAATGTTCAAACCACCTCACCCGGGTGAGGTGCTTCGGGAATTATGCATCGAGCCCCTGGGTTTGAGTGTGACCGCCGCCGCCGCCGGCCTGGGTGTTAGCAGAAAAACCCTATCCGCTATTTTGAATGGTAGGGCGGGCATCAGCGCGGAGATGGCAATCAGGTTATCCATGGCGTTTGACACGACAGCAGAGAGTTGGATGAACCAGCAAATTCAGTTTGATTTATGGATCGCGAAACAGCATGCCGAAGACCTTAAAGTCAAAAGACTGTGTGCCGCCGCGTGAACTGTCAAACAATCGATTGAAAACCGTGATTCTTGGTAGACAATTCACCAAACTGTACCTGGGAGGTGGCTAATGGGTAAGTTAAGGCTCTCGAAAGAGGAAAAAAACTACTTGAGTCTGTCGAATCGGGTGATTACGAATCCACATTGACAGATGCTCGAAGGAAAGAACTTGAAGGTGCAGCTACCAATACCTTTAAGAAGGATAAGCGAATCAACATTCGGATATCGAATAGAGACCTCATTGCGGCACCCTCTCAATCCACATATACTTCCACATATATGTGGATTGAGGTGGCTTATGGGACAAGTGACTATTTATCTCGACGACGAGACCGAGCAGAGGATGGCTGATACGGCCAGTATTCAGAATCTTTCCAAGAGTAAGTGGGTCGCCGGCGTCATCAGGGAAAAATTGCAGGCCGACTGGCCGAAATCCGTGCGCGAGGCGGCCGGTAGTTGGACTGACTTTCCACCACTGGATTCTTTGAGAAGCGGTGGTGTTGACGACGCGGCACGGGAGGATCTGTGAGGTGGGCGCTCGATACCAATACCCTGATTGACTTTTTCAAAGGGGAGGGGCGTGTGGCCGAAGAGCTTCTGTCTCGATCTCCGGGCGACATGGGTATTCCCGCGATAGCGCTGTTTGAGCTTCAGGTCGGAATTGCCAAATCGTCGTCGCCACAAAAGCGCTCACAACAATTGAGAGAGCTACTCGATGTGGTGGATGTTATTGAGTTTGATGACCGGGCGGCTCAGGCCGCAGCTAGCGTCCGTGCGATGCTTGAAAACCGGGGCACGCCGATTGGGCCCTACGATTTACTGATAGCGGGTTCAGTGTTGGCTCGCGGCATGACGCTGGTCTCGCGCAATACCGGAGAGTTCAGTCGTGTAGAGGGGCTACGTTTGGAGAACTGGTATTAGGCCTCTCGCTGTAAATGTTCCCTGGCGGCGATAACTCTTGTTATTGCCATCTTTCCAATGAGCAGTCACTACGCACTATCCAAAACGAGGTCTAGGCCTGATGGCCCCTGCCGCCTCAAGGAATCGCCTGGCCTGCTGGCGATACATACGAATTGCGCCGCAACCGCTTTTGTGAAAATAAATGGACGCTAATTGAATATAGTTCCTGGCTTCATTCGCCGGCATGTCGACCATCGACCTAATTTTTTAAAAATAATCGATAACATTGGTTGGTTGTTCTTCGACCGAGCCTTGCGCATGGGTGTTGGCGTCGTTGTGGGCGTCTGGGTCGCGCGCTATCTTGGGCCCGAGAGGTTCGGTTTGTTGAGCTTTGCAATTGCTTTTGTGGGAATATTTAGTGCGTTTGCAGGGCTTGGTTTAAAGGATATTGTCGTACGCGATATTGTGCGCGACCCTGAATGTAAAGAAGAAATCCTGAGCACTGCGGCGTTACTGCAGCTCCTTGGCGGATTATTGGCCTACGGTATTGTCCTTGCAGCAGTTTTTTGGCTGCGTCCCGATGACGCGTTGGCTAGGGTGCTGGTCGCCATTCTCGGCACCACGACGCTGTTCGGGGCAGCCCAAGTGGTCGCCTACTGGTTTGAATCGCAGGTCCTTTCGAAATATACGGTTTGGGTAGGAAATGCCACCTTTTTGGTGTTCGCTGCCATCAAGGTCGCATTGATCCTAAACAACGCGCCTCTTGTCGAATTTGCTTGGGCAGCCGCAGCTGAGGCGATGCTCGCAGCAGTACTGCTTATTGTGATGTTTCGCGTACGTGGGCCGAAACTGCATCAATTGTCGGCGTCGTATACACGGGCAAAAGCGCTGCTGAAAGACAGCTGGCCTCTCCTGATGTCAGGCATGGCGATTATGATTTACCTGAAAATCGACCAGATCATGCTTGGCCAAATGGTTAGTGACGAGTCGGTAGGCATTTACAGCGCGGCAACGCGTATTAGCGAAATTTGGTACTTCATTCCGATGGCGATCGCGGCTTCAGTATTCCCGTCGCTACTCGAAACAAAAAAACGCAGCGAGACTCAGTATTACAGACGTTTGCAACATCTTTTTGATCTGATGGTTTGGATGGCGATCGCGATTGCAGTGCCGATGACATTTTTATCGTCTCCGCTTGTAGTGCTGATTTTCGGCGAAGCTTTCGCCGATTCCGGCATAGTGTTAGCAATCCATATTTGGGCTGCGGTCTTCGTTTTTCTGGGCGTAGCTAGCGGCAAATGGTTTCTAGCAGAAAACCGCCAGATGCTGAACATGCAACGCTCTGCATTAGGAGCGATAGCGAACGTAATACTGAACCTTTGGTTGATACCAGACTACGGGGCTGTGGGTGCCGCACTTGCCACAGTTATCTCATATGCGATCGCAGCATTTTTTGCAGACTTGCTACAGAAGGACACAAGAACGATGTTCCTGATGAAAGTGAGTGCACTGAATCCGCTGGGCGTTTTCGGAAGATATTTATAATCAGAAAGTTACTGTCCATCTGGGTCAAAAATCTCCTAAGGCGAGGCAGAGACAGTCTGACTTGGGATCCTTGGTCAAGTCGTTATTGGTCTTTAAGTGGCGAAGACACTGCCCTGGCCCGCATTTTCAGGGAAAAGAAGAGCGGTTTCTACGTTGACGTTGGGGCTCATCATCCTAAGCGGTTTTCAAATACGTACCGTTTCTATCGTATAGGATGGTACGGCATCAATGTAGACGCTATGCCCGGAAGTATGGCGCTTTTCAACAAATGGCGGCCGAGAGATATAAACCTTGAGTTGGGTGTTGCACAGGATGAGGGCGCGTTTGAATTTACGATCTACAATGAGCCTGCCGTAAATACTCTCTCAGATGAGTGTGTACTGGCTCGAAAATCCTCGACGTTCCCTTATCGTATCAAGGACGTCATCGAGATCGAGGCTAAACCCCTTTCTTGGATCCTAGATCGTTATGCTCTTGATCGCAAAATTGACTTCTTGAGTGTCGACGTAGAAGGGTATGACCTGGATGTTCTCAAATCGAATGATTGGCAAAGGTATCGCCCGTCGATTGTTCTTGTTGAAATCCTGCATGTCTCGCTCGAGGGTGTCTTTGAAAATCCTGTCGTTAAGTTTATGAGAGAACAAGGATACGGGCTGCTCACGAAGATTGACCACACCGCATTTTTTGAGGATCTATTGGTGGAGAAAAAGAGTGCTCGCGGTAAAAGCAACACGAATTGACTTTTCGCTTCGCAAACACGCCAGTCTCAAAAAACGGACGTTCGAGGTTCGCAAGTTTTGACAGAGAAGATTTGGAACACATAGAAAATGAAGAAACTCGCCAAGCGATTGCTAACGTTTTTGGGACTTCAAGTTTTGGTTCAGCGCTTGTATACGGTAATAGTACATACGGCATCGCTACCCAAGTGGCGCTCACTTGGAAAACGCGAAAGAGTTTGCATAGAGCTTGGCTCTGGGGCCAAGAAGGGAGCGAGCGGGTGGGTTACAGTTGACCTGCGCGGTGCTGACATCTCGCATGATTTGCGCAAAGGGCTCCCTTTGCCGTCTCAGAGCGTTGATAGAATTTACACATCGCACATGCTCGAACATATACCTTATAAGGGTCTGATAATATTTATTAACGAATGTTTTCGAGTTCTGAAAGAAAATGGAGAGCTGTCCGTGTGCGTTCCAGACGCGAGTCTATATATCTCAGCATATATTCAAGGTAACCGATTTCGACGGATAGAAGAGGGCTACAAGGAAGCAATCGTAGATACTGGATCACTGCTGGATCAACTGAATTATATTGCGTATATGGATGAGCAACATAAGTATATGTTTGATAGAGAAAATCTTGTCAATACTTTAAGAATGGCTCCCTTTCGCAGTGTTTCTTTGCGAGAGTTTGACGGTGATTTAGATCATCCATCACGTGATTTTGAGTCGATTTATGCAATAGCCATCAAATAGCTGGCGCTTGACTAGGCATGCACACAGTAGTTCAAGTTTTTCCAACGCCGTTTCAAGCCCTCCAAAATGAAGTCGGTGTGAGCAGTTCCTAAGCGACAGTCTTGGTGGTGCCGCCTGATGACGTCTTGACCAGTGCTCAATGAAGTCCGCGCCTAACTTTACGCGCCGCACCTTACCGGTGTGCCAGTTGATTGAATCAATGAAGATAGAATCAGGAGCTGATCCGAAGGTTTCATATTTTGGAGATTGTGTTGAACGCACCTCCGAATGCCTCCTTTTGCTAACGCTCCGCACAAAATCCGGTTCAGAACCAGTTTGCTGTGAGGGGCCATTTAAAAAGCAAGTGGTGTGATTTGTGTGATTTCCATCATCAACGATTGGTTGGTGATTCGGCACAGGAATAAGTTGGCTAGGTTCCAAAGCTAGTTTTTTTAAGATGCGCGGTATGGTGCTGGGGACTATTGGCGATTTAATGCTGACATGGTCTATTTGAGACCGGTTGGCCACTTTACAACGAGCAGATAGGCGGGCAATAAAATTTTTCGTAACGCCATAGAGGTGAGTGAAGGATGAAAGCATTAGTATTAGGGGGAGATGGTTTCTGTGGCTGGCCTACAGTGCTGCGGCTTGCCAATAATGGAATGGAAGTCTGTTTGGTCGACAACTTGTCTCGCAGAGCAATTGATAATGAACTTGGCACCGCGAGCCTTACCCCTATCAAAAGCATTCAGGAGCGCGTGAAGGTTGCAAGCAAACTTTTTGCTCCAATTACATTTGTCCGTCTTGACGTTGCGAAAGACTACGCCGGACTGGAGAAACTGATCAGGGATTTCGGACCGGACGCGATTGTCCAGTTCGCTGAGCAGCGTGCGGCACCATACTCGATGATTGGTGATGAGCAGAGGCGGTACACGGTCGACAATAACGTCACTGGCACTCACAACATCTGTAGTGCGATCGTTAACGCAAATAGAGACATTCACCTTGTTCATCTCGGTACTATGGGAGTGTATGGGTATACCAAGGCATTTGGGCCTATTCCTGAGGGGTACCTTGATGTAACTATCAACTCGACCGGGAGCGACGCATCAATACTGTATCCTGCCAATCCAGGTAGTGTTTACCACATGACGAAGTGCCTGGATCAGCTGCTCTTCCAGTTTTACAATAAGAATTGGGGATTGCGGGTCACTGACTTACATCAAGGCATTGTGTGGGGGGTTGATACCGTTGAAACCAAGCTGGACGCTTCGCTCGTCAATCGTTTTGATTACGACGGCGTTTACGGCACGGTGCTCAACCGATTTATTTCTCAGGCTGCAAACGGCGTACCACTGACGATCTATGGGACTGGGGGGCAGACAAGAGCTTTTATAAATATTAACGATACGGCAGAGTGTGTGAAACTCGCAATTGAAAACTCTGATTTTGAACCAGACCGGGTGAGAATATTCAATCAGGTAGCAGAAACGAAGCGGCTATCTGATCTCGCGGAGATCATTTCCAATCAGTATGGCGCAGAGATCTCTTATATAGAGAATCCGAGAAAAGAGCTCGCCGAGAACGACCTAGAGGTCTCAAACGAGGGCCTTGTGTCACTAGGTTTCAGCCCCATTCTTCTTGATGAAACGCTAGTAGACGATGTTCATACCATAGCAGCTTTTTGTAAGGGGTCCTTCGACAGGGGTGCCGTCCTTAACTCGCCAAAGTGGTAATAGTGTAATTTGTGGGGTTTGAGTGGCCCTGGCGAAGGCACAGTCGGCATTCTCCACGAGCACAAACTGCCACTTAGATAAGGGTGATCGTGTACGTTGTAAAAAATCCTGTTCTTCTGAGAATCTTTAATCGGCCGGAGAAGGTCGCTGTGGTCATGGAGGTTCTAAGGAAAGTCCGGCCAAGAGAGTTGTACTTGGTTGGCGATGGGCCTAGGCCCGACCGCGGCGAGGCAGAACGCGCTTTAGTGAATCAGGCTCGTACCGTTGCTACCGATGTAGATTGGGACTGTGAAATACACGTAAAGTTCTACGAGGATAATGTCGGAGGACCTACGGCCGGTTTTGAAGGCATATCTTGGTTCTTTTGTAATGTAGATAAGGGGATTGTTCTGGAAGACGACAACGTCCCGACCCTATCTTTCTTCAGATTCTGTGATGAGCTACTTGAGCTCTATCGAGAGGATGAAAGGGTTGGTTGTATCACTGGGAACAATTTCCAGAGCAGAAAGATAGGAGGCGCGTCCCACTACTTCTCGAAGTACAGTCATTGCTGGGGCTGGGCGTCATGGAGTAACTCGTGGGCAGGTTGCACGTTAGAGCCGGAATTTTGGCGAGAGCTAAAGCGATCTAGACAATGGATGGAGTGGTTGCCTGATAGCGTTGAAAGAAGCTATTGGGATGGCATTTTCGATGCACTGAGTTCCGGTTCGAAAGTTCATTGGGATTATGCATGGATGCTGTGGCTATGGAAACGGGGCGCCCTCATAGCCACTCCGAACTCGAATTTGGTTACCAATATCGGATTCGATGAGTCGGCACAAAATACAACTAACCCTGGACATCCACTGGCAAATTTGCCGGTACAGAGTCTTGATGAAGTCATCTATCCTGCGGAGGTTGTTCTTGATCAAGAAGCAGATCGCAGTGCGTTTGATTTTGTATTTGGTGGACGATGGTATCGCTTTCCGTTGTCGTGGCTAAGGTGGCCTCGACGAGCTACTTCATATCTTCTCAGGAGATTTTTGTGGAAGATGACCTAGATCGGTGGGTTTCGGTAGATGACCTTGAGCAAATGTCTTCAGGTGAGCGCTCATGGCATGCGCAAATATTCGAAAGTTACGACGGATATCCTAGTCTTGAGCGGTTGTGGAAGGTTATGGATGAGCTGTGGCGGGAGCTGAATTGTGTCCTGCTGGTACCCGATGACAGGTTATCAGAGCTATTGCGTGCCTTATGTGGAAAGTGAATAAGCGGTCTTGTTGAGGATGATTATTCCGAGTAGAAAATTCACCGACAAGTATCTTGGAGACTGCTTTGAGTAGATCAAAATACACCAAGGAAGAGCGCAAACTGCTCGATGCGGCAGTATCTGGTGAGTTCGAGTCGACGCTGAATTATGAACGACGGGTAATGCTGCTAGCGAGCGCAGATGAAACTTATAAGCTAGATAAGAGAATCAAAATCCGTATCCCTAGTAGAGCTTTGGAAGCTATTCAGTCATCGGCCAGTTTATGGGTGAGGTTGGAAATGTGGCCTATGCAAAGTGCGTGAATACTGTCTTTTTTAAGGAGTTTGATTCTTAGTGAAAAACTATAATTCGCGCACTCGATCGCTTGTCACAGGCGGCACCGGCTTCCTTGGTTCGCATCTTTGCGAGCGCTTGCTCGCTGATGGTCACGATGTTATTTGCTTGGACAACTTCTTTACTGGGACCAGAGATAATATTTCGCACCTACTCGGTAATGATCATTTCGAGCTAATGCGCCATGACGTGACGTTCCCGCTCTATGTAGAGGTGGACGAAATCTACAATTTGGCTTGCCCAGCCTCGCCTGTTCATTATCAGCATGACCCGGTGCAAACTACTAAGACCAGTGTGCATGGTGCGATAAATATGCTGGGTTTGGCCAAGCGTACGGGCGCTCGAATCTTTCAAGCCTCGACCAGTGAGGTTTATGGCGACCCTGAAGTTCATCCACAGCCTGAAAGCTACTGGGGTAAAGTTAATCCCGTTGGCCCGCGCTCTTGCTACGACGAGGGGAAGCGTTGTGCAGAGACGTTATTTTTCGACTACCGTCGCCAACACAATTTAAACATTAAGGTCGCGCGAATCTTTAATACCTACGGGCCACGTATGCATCCCAACGACGGTCGTGTTGTTTCCAATTTCATTGTCCAAGCGTTGAAGGGCGAGCCGATTACCCTTTACGGCGACGGCACTCAGACGCGCTCTTTCTGTTATGTGGATGATTTAATTGAGGGTTTTGTGCGTCTGATGAGGATGCCGGGAGATTTCACTGGCCCAGTGAATCTCGGAAATCCTGGTGAATTCACGATGATTGAACTTGCCGAGAGGGTAAAAGACCTGACTGGCTCGCAATCAGAATTGACCTATGAACCTCTACCCACCGACGACCCAAAACAGCGTCAACCTGACATTCAATTAGCCAATGCGGCGATGGGGTGGGAGCCAACGGTAGGCCTCATAGAAGGTCTGGAGCACACCATCGCGTACTTTGAGCAGCTTCTAGCGCGCTGATCGTTGTCAGTTTATGTCCGCTGATGCATAACGAGATTTATCAAAATTGGAAATGAAGAACGTTTCAGTAGACACTACTGCGGTCAATGACTCGCGGTTGCAGACAGCAGTGCTCTTTCTTGTTTTTAACCGGCCAGATACGACGGCGAAGGTGTTTGAGGCCATCCGGAAGGCTAGACCACCACGTCTTTATGTCGCGGCTGACGGTCCCAGGGCAAGTCGCTCCGGTGAGTGGGAAATAGTTGCCGAGGTTCGCGCTATTGCCACAGCAGTTGATTGGGATTGCGAAGTAAAAACGTTGTTTCGAGAGAGGAACCTAGGCTGCAAAAATGCCGTCAGCAGCGCCATCACATGGTTTTTCGAGCACGAAGAGCAAGGAGTCATTTTGGAGGACGATTGCTTGCCGCACCCCGATTTTTTTATGTTTTGTGAGACGCTACTAAAACGTTATGCCGGCGATACACGAATTTCTACAATTACAGGCAATAACTTCCAGAATGGTATCGCCCGAGGTGACGCTTCTTACTATTTTTCGCGCTACAGTCATATTTGGGGCTGGGCTACCTGGGAGCGAGCTTGGGGACAAGCCGATATGGATCTTGAATTTTGGCCGGTCTGGAAGAAAAGTCGTGCTTGGGCAAATTTTTGGTCAGATAAGACGGCGCGCCGATATTGGGAGAGAATTTTCGATCGCATGCGGCTAGCAGAGATCGATACTTGGGATTATCCGTGGATGGCCAGCGTCTGGTACCACGGTGGATTGACCGCGGTGCCGAATGTCAATTTGGTCAGTAATATAGGGTTCGGTCCGGACGCCACACATACCCAGAGGGATGACAGCCCACTAGCAAACTTGCAAGCCGAATCAATTGGAGATCTCCAGCACCCAATAAAAATCGAGCAGAATGAAGAGGCGGATCGCTATACTTTTGAACATTTGTTCGGAGGGGGCTTTCTCAGATTCCCCAATTCATTATTACGTTTTCCGCGTCGTGCGGTAGGCGTCACTTATCGCTTCTTGAAGCGGGCTCTGGCCTAATGCAGAGAACAGCTACTATTAAAATTAATCTTGCTTGCGGCACCACTTTTGTCATTGGTGATGGCTGGATTAACTTGGATTATAGCGCCGTGCACCCTGCTGTGAAGCGAGCTGATCTGCTGGCTCCGCTAGCGTTGCCAGACGGTGGTGCGTCGCTGGTATATTCCTCTCACTTTCTGGAGCACATTCCACGTAATCAGGTGCCCAAATTCCTTTCGGAGTGTTGGCGTGTTCTCGCGCCGGGTGGGGTGTTGCGCTTCGTGCTGCCCGACCTTGAAGATCTCTGTCGTACCTACTTGAGGTACCGTGAGTGCGGAGAGCACGCGAAGGCTGATTTTTTGGTTCTGGAGATGATTGATCAATGCGTGCGTCGTGAATCCGGCGGTGAATTGGGAAAACTGTATCGTGACTTAACGGCTGCGCGGGCTCAGAATTTGGAACTCATTTCGTTCGTGCGTGATCGTATGGGTGAGAATTTGCTAGCTGTCCGGAGTTCGCCATCGGCCGCCGCGTCTGTATCGCGCTGGGGAGCGGCGATGTCACTCCTCAGCCGTAAAATCATTAGTCGTGCCGAGCGCCTCTGGATCCGTGCTGTGATGCAGCTTCTGCCAAAAGCCTTCCGGGCACAGAATATCAGCATGGCTGCCGTCGGCGAGTGCCACCAATGGATCTGGGATCTAGAGCAGTTACGTACCGCGCTGCTAGCAGCTGGGTTTAAAGAGGTATCGCGCGTAGATGCGTCAAGCAGCTGTCTAGAGAGTTTCCCGTTCCAGCCGCTAGATCTCGACGACGATGGGCGCCCGCGCAAGGGCACTGAGTCGATGTATATCGAGGCACGCAAACCGTTCTAATTCCTCGGCCCGTCATACCAACTCGTTGCGCCGGGGGTTGGCATGATGGGCCTAGGAACCCGCCTATTGCATATGTAGACAGCCTGGCTTACCTCCCGCAGAGGAATTATGAAAGTCTTACACCTTAACTATTCGGATATTGCAGGCGGTGCAGCCCGAGCTGCCTACCGAATTCATCATGCATTGCGTGCGTCAGGAGTGGACTCGCAAATGTGTGTCAACGAAGCACTGGCGGGGGACTGGACCGTTGAGGGGCCGGTGAGCACATGTGCAAGGCTCACGGCACGTTTGCGGCCGCAATTGGCTAAGCCACTTCGGGCGACACTGCGAAGCAAAAATTCTATCATCCACTCACCTGCGTTTCTCCCTTCGAGTTGGGCCAAGCGCCTTAACAGCTCCGATGCGGATGTGATCCACTTGCACTGGGTTGCTGGCGAAATGCTCTCTATTGCCGATATTGGTCGAATCGAGAAGCCCATCGTTTGGACTTTGCATGACATGTGGGCCTTTTGTGGCGCCGAGCATTACACCGATGACGCGCGCTGGCGTGACGGCTATCGGCGCGACAATAGGCCCGCGCATGAATCCGGCTTTGACCTTAATCGCTGGACATGGCGGCGCAAGCGTAAGCATTGGGGGCGTCCGATGCACATTGTTGGCGACAGTAATTGGATAGCACGTTGCGCCTCTGAAAGTCTTCTTATGCGAGACTGGCCCTGCCAATTTATTTACTATCCATTAGATCTTGAGATCTGGACGCCCATAAAAAAAAGGGACGCACGAACTTTGCTTGGTTTGCCGCTAGAAACCCCTTTACTGGCTTTCGGTGCAATGGGAGGGCGGCGTGACCCAAGAAAGGGGTTTGATCTTTTGCTCAAGGCGCTCGGTTCCCTGCGAGGAAGAATAAATGACTTAGAATTAGTAGTCTTTGGCCAGCTCGCTCCGCAGCAGCCACTCGACTTAGGTTTCCCCACCCACTATGCCGGCCACCTGTATGACGATCTTAGCCTGCGCGCTGTATACAGTGCCGCCGACATGTTAGTTGTGCCGTCTCGAAACGAGGCATTTGGCCAAACCGCCTCTGAAGCTCACGCTTGCGGGACCCCTGTTGTTGCTTTTGACATCGGTGGTCTTCCCGATACCGTCGATCACCTACTCACGGGGTACCTCGCGAAACCATTTGATGTTTACGACCTTGCGGCCGGAATTCAATGGGTGCTGGATAGCCCACTCAAGGACGACTTGGGCAAGCTCGCACGAGCTAAGGCAGAGAAATATTTTGATCCTGCGATGGTTGCTAAGCAGTATATTGATGTGTACGAAAAAGCACTTTTAAAATAGTACTGCATCGTTCTTATTTTGATCGCGGAAAGTTAATCAGTCAATTATTTATAATGAATGTGGCGACTGGCGAGCAGACAAGTTTGACCGACATGGGCCAGCTATATTCGGATAGCTGGTCGATGGGCGAGCCGATAACTTTCACACATTGATTCGAAGGCTGACAGGACGGAAAAGTGCAGGTTCTTTTTGATCATCAGATTTTTCTCGCTCAACGGTATGGCGGAGTCTCGCGTTACTTCGCTCGGCTTTCAGAGGAGCTCCTTGGGCTGGGCGTAAACGCTGACCTAATTGCGCCGATCTACCAAAATAAATACCTGAAAAATTTACCCTCGAACCGTGTGCATGGTTTTGAGATTCCCAGGGTGCCATACAAGTGCGGCCGACTGGGTCGATTAATAAACCACTACAGCTCTTCTTGGTTAGCTAAAAACCTGAAACCCAATATAGTACACGAAACCTACTATAACTCGAGGTCGTCGATTACTGATAAAAATGCTGCTCGAGTGTTGACTGTATACGATATGATTCATGAAAAATTTAAAAAGCAATTTTCTGCAACAGATCGCACAACAAATCTCAAGAAGCTCGCAGTGGAAAGGTCCGGGCATATAATTTGTATTTCGCGGAGTACAAAAAACGATCTTTGTGAAATATTTGATATTCCTCGGGAAAAAGTCAGTGTGATTCATCTAGGAGTGGATTTTCTTGAAGGCGTGATTGATGTAGGTGACATAGTATTTGAAAAGCCCTTCGTTCTTTACGTTGGAGGCCGAGGTGGGTATAAAAATTTTGAGGGTTTTATCAGGGCATTTGCTTCGAATAAAAGCTTAAGTGATGAGTTGAGCGTCGTCGCTTTCGGTGGCGGACCAATTAAGACGAGAGAAGGTGAGCTAATTCGTTCCGTCGGCCTCGACTTGCATGACATACACCAAATCGATGGAGATGATAATACCTTAGGTGCGTTGTACAAAAAGGCAGCAGCATTTATTTACCCATCTTTATATGAAGGATTCGGACTTCCGCCCTTGGAGGCTATGGCGCAAGGATGTCCAGTTGCGACGAGCAATACGAGTTCGATGCCGGAGGTTGTAGGGCATGCGGGGGAATATTTCGAGCCAACTGATATAGAGGCTATGGCGAATGCTCTAGAAACCGTCGTTTTTGACTTCTCACGGCGAAAGCAATTAATCGATGCGGGGTACCAAAGGGCAAGGGAGTTTTCTTGGCGGAGGTGCGCCGAAGAAACCGTAGATGTGTATAACGCGGTGCTCACGGGCGCCCCGGTATGAAGACTGCACTCATTTGCGGCGTGACTGGTCAGGATGGCGCTTACCTAGCGGAGTTTCTCATTCAGAAAGGTTATGAGGTTTTCGGTACGACCCGCGATGCGCAGGGAAAGTCATTTGTCAACTTACGCCGGCTTGGTATTGAAGAAAAGGTAGCAGTTTTATCTATGGCCCCAGAGGACTTTCGAAGTGTTTTTGTAACAATAAAGAATATCCGACCGGACGAGATCTATTTTCTTTGTGGCCAGTCATCGGTGGCAATGTCATTTGAACAACCAGCAGAGACTATTCAGAGCTATACCTTGGGAACACTGAACGTTTTGGAGGCCTGTCGGATGATCGACAAGCCGATAAGGCAGTATCATGCAGGTTCGAGTGAGTGTTTCGGGAATACGGTCGGGGTTCCCGCGAATGAAAGTTTTCCTTTCAGCCCGCGAAGCCCTTACGCTGTCGCTAAGGCATCAGCTTTTTGGCTGACAGCGAATTATCGTGAAGCTTATGGTTTGTTTGCCTGTACTGGTGTGCTTTTTAATCATGAGTCTCCGTTACGGCCATATCGCTTTGTCACGCAGAAGATAATTCAAACTGCGAAGCGGATTGCCGCTGGTTCAGGAGAAGTACTTGAGCTGGGTAATTTAGAAGTTTCACGTGACTGGGGTTGGGCGCCCGACTATGTGGAAGCAATGTGGCGCATGCTTCAGCAGGATCTACCAAGGGATTTCGTTATAGCCACTGGCCAGACCTACTCGTTAGAGCAATTCGTTTCTGCGACATTCGGTCAACTTGGTCTAGACTGGCGTGATCATGTCCGCTCTAATGCAGAATTTTTTAGACCCACTGATATTTTAGTAAGCCGAGCCGACCCGTCTTTAGCGCGGATCGAAATGGGGTGGAAGGCAAAATTCGGGATGGAGGAGGTTGTTTCCAAAATGTTAGATTCTGATGACATTGTAGTCGTCTAGCCATTTCATGCGGTCTGCGGAATGCTTGGCCCGCGCTCGACTTAATTGTTTTGGATAAACTTCCTCTGTAATTCACGTTTTGTATCCTAAGCCAGGAAATCAGGCCAAAGAAATACCTCCAAACCGCCTCGCAGCTGCGACTTAACTTCGTGTTGAACTTTATTTGTCATCCAAAATCGCTCTAGATGTTGGCGATTGCAAGTTTCTGCTGCCGCATAAGAGATAAAATGTCTTGGTTAAAGCTTTATGACTAAAACAATCTCAAGTGAGCGAACGCGTAATTACCTACGGCAGATAAAAGGTGCGGTTGGGTATCGATCAGTAGCGGTGTTCGCCTCTTTCCTCGCTATTCCAATCATGATCAGTTATCTGGGCCCGGAACAGTTTGGAGTCTGGTCGACCCTGCTTACCGTCATATCGTGGGTGGTATTCTTCGACCTGGGTGTCGGAAACGGCCTGCGCAACAAGGTGGCAGAATCTCTGGCCACAAAAGAGCGAGGCGAAGCTGCTCTCTATATCGCTTCCGGCTACACTCTAATCGGCTTGATCGCTATGGCGCTGTGGCTGTCTGCCACGGTGATATCGTTTTTTATTCCATGGCAGGCTGTCTTCAATACTCAAGCGATCGCGGAAACCACCCTGCGGGCGACGGTGCAAATCGCAGTGTTCTTTATATTGCTCAACTTTTGGATAGGCCTGATTGGGGCGCTACTGGGAGCTGTGCAGAAAACCTCGGTAATCGCACTGGGCCAACTGATCTCGAACCTCGTAGTTTTGGGGCTGGTATATGTGCTCAACTTGACCACCGATGCCTCGATCAGCTATCTGGCCGTTATCCACGGCTTTTCGCTGGTTGCCGCCAACATCTCGCTGAGCCTGTGGTTCTACCACCGTTATCCAGAATTACGCCCGCGCCTTTACCTAAACAAGCAGCATACGAATCCTTTACTGCATGTTGGCCTGCAATTCTTCACCATTCAACTCGCCGTACTCGTCATTTTCACCACCGACAAGATGTTAATCACCCAGCTATTCGGTCCGCAATACGTTACTCAGTACGAAGTCGTCTTCAAGCTTTTTAGTGCAATCATCTTTTTGCACGGACTAATTTCTGGCCCGCTCTGGTCGGCTTATACCGACGCGTACCATCGTGATGATTTTCAGTGGATCGAGGGCATGTTGGGCAAACAACTGATAATCTTTGCTGGCTTCGTGATCATGGTTATCATGCTGTGCTTAACGGCAAAGCCGATAATTGCGTTGTGGATAGGCCGGGAACTGGCGGTTCCTTTACCTCTCATCCTCACGACAAGCATGTTCGTCCTGATTTTTCTCTGGAACAGCATTTTTGCCATGTTGGTAAACGGCATAGGGAAGATAAAGTTGCAATTGTATACGGCAATAGTAGCCATGTTAGTGAATATCCCGATATCCATGTTTTTGGTTAAACATCTTGACATGGGGTTGAGCGGCATCGTTCTTGGGACTATTTGCAGCCTAATATTTGCTGCTGTGGCATTGCCAATCCAGGTTTATTATCTAATCAAGTCACGCTGGAATTTCTGCTATAAGTTGGAGGGCTAAAAAGTGATAGCAAAACTTCCGCTTAGTTTTTCTTTTAAATCTGCATCAGACTTAGTGCGAGTTGGCAGAGATAATGATGGGGGTTATCTTGTGTCAAGGTCTGATATTGATAATTCAGACGTCTTGATTGGGTTAGGTATCAATGATGACTGGAGTTTTGAGGACAGTTTTAAGAAATTGAAAGACGTTGAGGTTTTTGCATATGATGCAAGCGTCAGCCAGAAATACTTTTTAAAGCAATTTATAAAATCAGTTATAAGAATCGATCGTCCAAAAATAGCATTGAAGCGGTTAAAGACACTTCTTGAGTATCGTCGATTCTTTTTCAATCCGGGTAATCATCATCTGGAAAAATTCGTTGGAGTAGAAACAGAGGAACGCGATCGTATAACTTTAAATTCGATATTTGAGGCCATGAGCTACCAAAATATTTTTTTAAAGATCGATATTGAAGGTTCCGAGTACCGCTGTTTAGATGCTCTCATTTCACTCCAAAGCCGCATAAGCGGCCTAGTAATTGAGTTCCATGATTGCGACATAAATCTTAAAAAAATAGAAAAATTCATAAGCGACATCAAACTTAAATTGATCCACATTCACGCAAACAATTTTGCACCAGTTAGATCAAGCGATGGCTTGCCATTAGTATTAGAAATAACATTTAGTAAATACTGCGGAACACGAATTGAAACAGAGTTGCCACACGAATTTGATATGGCAAACTGTAGGGAACGAGACGATATTCAGCTAATCGTAGAAAAACAATGATGCCAATTGGTGTTCTAGAGAGATTGCTAGAGACGCTTAAGGGGTCCGAAGAAGAGAGCTTCCCTTTGAGTCGATGTATTCCGATCTGAGGCTCACCCATGAGGCGCCAGTATTAGTCAGTAAGCAGTAAGTGGCGAGTTTCGCTAGGCGCATCTCTCTCAAAATATTAGAGACAGAGTAAACTATGTTTGGAGGTACTAAAAAAGCTGTAAAAAGGCTACTTAAATCGTATGGCTTTGACACCAATAGGCTTAGCCCCGCCTCTCATCCTAGCGCTCAGCTCTTAGCCGCAATGAACCAGGTGCGGATTGATACGGTCTTTGATATCGGCGTAAATATTGGTCAATTCGCTCAGGAACTTCGCTCGGTCGGTTTTTTTGGAAAAATCATCAGCTTTGATCCACTTACTACAGCCCATGCGCAACTCACCATCGCCGCGGCTCGAGACCAGGAGTGGTTGGTATATCCACGGTCGGCAGTGGGTAATGAGGATGGCGAAATCGAGATCAATATCGCGGGTAACTCAGTGTCTTCATCAGTGTAGCCCATGCTCGACGCGCATTCGCCCGCTGCTGCGTGCTCTGCTTATGTTGCATCCGAGCGAACGCCTTTAGTTCGACTCGATTCGGTTTCTGTGTAGTATTTAGATGTCAATTCCCGACCCTTTATAAAAATTGACACCCAGGGTTTTGAGTGGCAGGTGCTTAACGGCGCGGTTAACACACTTAAACAGGAGAAGGGTGTTTCGTTGGAGCTCTCGCTGGTGCCACTATACGATGGCCAGCGGCTGGCTCGAAATGATTGAGCGAATGAACCTGCAAGGATTCACGCTTTGGGCAATCCCGAAAGGCTTCACCGACCCTGCTACTGGACGCTCACTGCAGGTGGATGAGATCTTTTTGCGAAGTTGATTATTGCGGTATGAGTGCGGCAGGGCCGCGCGCAGGTGATATATTATCCATGGAAAAAATTTACGCTCGCCCTCAACCTTAAGCCAATTAATAGGGTTCACTTAGTTTGAAAAAAGCACTGATAACTGGCATCACCGGCCAAGATGGCGCCTACTTGGCTGAACTTTTGCTTGAGAAAGGGTACGAAGTACATGGCATAAAACGCCGTGCTTCGCAGTTCAACACTCAGCGGATTGATCACCTTTACCAAGATCCACATGTCGAGCATCAACGCCTAGTGCTGCACTATGGAGACCTTACCGACTCGTCAAACTTGACGCGCATTTTAAGTGAAGTTCGACCCGATGAGGTTTATAACCTTGGTGCTCAGTCGCATGTGGCGGTTTCTTTTGAGTCGCCGGAATACACCGCTGATGTTGATGCCATGGGGGCACTTCGACTGCTAGAGGCGATCCGCTTCCTCGGTTTTCAAAAGAAAACGCGTTTCTATCAGGCATCAACGTCGGAGCTTTTTGGTCTCGTCCAAGAGACGCCGCAAAAAGAAACAACGCCATTCTATCCACGCTCTCCCTATGCAGTTGCCAAGCTATATGCATATTGGATAACCGTTAACTATCGGGAGGCTTACGGCATGTACGCGTGCAACGGCATCCTGTTTAACCACGAGTCTCCTAAACGAGGTGAAACGTTTGTGACCCGAAAAATAACACGGGGATTGGCCAATGTAGCTCTGGGGCTGGAGAGTTGCTTATATATGGGCAATATGGATGCACTCCGCGATTGGGGCCATGCTAAAGATTATGTGAGGATGCAGTGGATGATGCTACAACAGGAGCGACCGGAGGATTTCGTTATAGCGACCGGTGCCCAACACTCGGTCCGTGAATTCATTATGTGGTCAGCGCGCGAATTAGGGATTGAATTGGTGTTCGAAGGGGTTGGAGTCGAGGAAGTTGCGAGGGTTTCATCAGTCACCAGCGAAGATGCGCCTGCGGTATCCGTGGGCGACATTTTGATTAGAGTGGATCCGAGATACTTTCGGCCCGCTGAGGTAGAGACGTTATTGGGCGACCCATCCAAAGCAATGAATACGCTTGGTTGGAGGCCCGAAATTACGGCGCAGGAAATGTGCGCAGAAATGATTGCTGAGGACTTGAAGATCGCGCGACGCCATGCGTTTTTGGATCAGCACGGGCATGGGATATCAGTTTCAGTAGAGAATCCTCAATAATGAAGCACCACGGCCCGACCATAATTTTCGTCGCGGGCCATACTGGTATGGTGGGCAGCGCGATTGTGCGTCAGCTTCATGGTAACCCCAACATAGAATTGGTTACCAGGGCCCGCTCTCAGCTCGACCTGACCAATCAACACCAAGTTTCACAGTTTTTCAAAGAGAAGGCGCTTGATCAGGTTTACCTCGCTGCCGCCAAGGTTGGCGGCATATACGCTAACAACACGTATCCCGGCGAATTTATTTATCAGAATCTTATGATTCAGGCAAATGTGATTCACGGCGCATTCACTGCAGGCATAAGGAAATTGCTGTTTCTAGGATCAAGTTGTATTTATCCCCGGCTCGCTGAACAGCCGATTTCCGAGGAAACCCTACTAACCGGACCGCTAGAGCCAACCAATGAGCCCTACGCCATCGCAAAAATTGCAGGAATAAAGCTATGCGAGAGCTATAACCGGCAGTACGGATCTGAACGAGGCATTGATTATCGAAGCGTGATGCCTACTAATCTTTATGGCCCTGGTGATAATTACCATCTAGAAGACAGTCATGTTATTCCAGCTTTGATTCGAAGGTTTCATGAAGCGAAAGAAAATAACACGCCGGTTGTAAAGGTCTGGGGCACTGGCAAGCCAAAGCGAGAGTTTCTGTATGTTGATGATATGGCACGAGCCTGCGTGTACATCATGAATCTCGATAAAGCCGAGTACAGTGAATATACCAAGCCAGGGTGTAGTCATGTAAACGTCGGCGCGGGTGCTGATATCGCCATTAAAGATTTGGCCGAATTGATTGCAGATGTAGTCGGATATGTGGGAGCGATAGCATTCGACTCAAGCATGCCAGACGGTAGTCCGCGCAAACTTATGAATAGTAATCGTATTTTAAACCTCGGCTGGCGATCCGAAACGAGTCTTAGAAACGGGCTGGCTAAAGCATATTCAGACTTTAAGAAGAAGAGTTGAATATCGTTCTCTTTTTTCTTAACCGTCGTATTGCGCATCGCCCCAGCTTGATAAAAATCATCGATAACATCAGCTGGCTGTTCTTCGACAAACTCCGACGTCTGGGCGTAGGAGTTTGACGGTGTTTGGATTGCTCGTTACCTTGGCCCTCAGCAAATCGGGCAATTGAACTTCGCGACTTCCTTCCTTGGCTGACTTGGCGGCATCGCCGCGTTGGGCCTGCAGGCTATCTTTATACGCGATATTGTGCGTGATCCCAATTGTATGGGCGAAACATTGGGTACATAAGCGGTACTGCAACTCATAGGGGGCTTAGTGGTCTATTTGTTGTGCCTAGTTGGCACCGCATACCTCAAGCCGGATGATACCATCTCGTATTATTGTGCGCCGTCAAAGCAAGACTGACCAATAGGCCTGATTCACCAAGAGAGGCTTCTGCTACTTTTAAACTGATGCAGAGGCGTCTCATTATGAGCGTGTCCAACACTGAGAAGACGGTTAAGGATATCCGTCGCAAGTTCTCCACTGAGGAAAAGGTCCGCATTGTTCTGGATGGCCTGCGGGGCGAGAGTTAGATCCGTGAACTGTGCCGCAAGGAAGGCATTAACCCCAGCCTTTACTACTGCTGGAGCAAGGACTTCCGTGAAGCCGGCATGATGCGGCTGGACGGAGATACGTCTCGTGAAGCTAATACGTATGAAGTCCAAGCGCCAGAACAAGAATCCAAAGCATGCGGTGGCTGAGCTGTAGTAGTTCCACCGCTGGTATCGGTCCTATGAGCAGGGTGGTCTGGAGGGCCTTGAGAATCAAAGCCGGGCGGTACGCCAGCATTGGAATCGTATCCCTGATTCGGTCCGGGAACTGATTGTGGACGTCGCGCTTGAGCCTCCTGACCTGACACCCCGGGAACTGGCCTGGCACATCACCGACACCCATGACTACTTTGTCTCGGAATTCAATGTCTATCGGGTTCTCAAGGGCCATGATCTAATCACCCGCCCCAAGTTTGTCGTGGTGAACGCCTCGGACAAGTTCCAGAACGCAACATGCAGGATCAATTAGCTGTGGCAAACCGACTTCACCTATTTCCGGGTAGTAGGCTGGGGTTGGTACTCCCTGCCCACGGCGTTAGCTGCTTACTCCCGCTACATCATCAGCTGGCGGCTGACGACCACGGTGGCAACTGCAGATGCAACAGACACGCTGGAGGACGCCCCCTTTCCGAGGCGAGAGCCGAGCACAAGCCACACCTGTTATCGGATAACGGACCCTGCTACATCAGCGGTGAGCTTAAATCCTGGTTGCAGCACTTGGATAAGGAACACACCCGAGGAGCGCCTGATCACACGATGAAGCAGGGCAAGATCGGGCGTTATCACCGCTCAATGAAGAATGTAGTGAAGCTAGAGCATTACTACTTCCCATGGGAATTGGAAAAGGCCATTGCCGCGTGGGTGGATGATTACAACTACGAGTCCGCTGGACAATGACACACCAGCCAACATGTTTGAAGGCCGGCGCAACGAAATTCTGGATCAACGGGCGCTGGTTAAGGCCAGGACTATGACAAAGCGGAAAAAACACAACCTGCAATTAGCAGGCTAGACTGGAGAAGCAACTGGCAGAAAAGTGTCTCTTAGAAAACGGCCCGATTGGTACCAGATCCCTTGCAGACATACAGACTGAATCGGTATGCGAGGGTCTTTTAATGCGGGATTGGCCAGTAACGTGCATTCATTGTACTTTAGTACCTTAAAGTATCGCGACCGCTAGACTACGGATTTACACGAAATTTGTTAGGGCTGCCTAGTGACGTCCCGTTGCTTGCGTTCGGTGCAATTGGTGGCGGGGAAGATGTAAGAAAGGGTTTAGATTTGCTTGATGAGGCGCTTAGCTATCTCCGCGAAGAGTCCCGAACTAGAAATATGCTGTTGGTCATATTCTTGCAGCACGCGCCCCAATCACAATTAGATCTAGGTTTTCCGATTCATTACACTGGACATCTACAAGATGGCCTTAGCCTGTGCGCACTATAGCGCTAGCGAGGTCAAAGTGGTGTCTTCACGCCAAGAAGCCTTCGGGCAAACCGCGCGAGAAGCCCATGCGTGCGGCACGCCAGTTGTTGCGTTTAATATAGGCGGACTACCCGGCACCATTGACCACAAACGTACGGGGTATCTGGCGACCCATTTGATACTGAGGATCTAGCTCAAGGCATTGCATGGGTTTTGGACGAGCGAAGCACTAACAGACTGAGAAGCCAAGCTCGCCAACAGGCAGAGCGAAAATTCGCTTGTTCAGATATTGAAGCGCATTACGCGGCGATGTATGCCGGTGCGTTGGCTTAATCGTCCTAGTGAGCTATTTCTCGCAGCGTATTAAAACTGCATCGAAATGGTTACCGGAGCGACGGTATTCTGTAGCATTATAGGGGTGCTTTTGCCGCGAATGCAGTAGTTTTCTGATTTCGGGAGCTTTCTTAGGTCGGACGAACCTACCTAGGCTTCGCAAACACTTCTGGCCTATCTCTGGGGTGCCGATTTTCAAGTAACAACCACAAAGCAGCTGGAAGACGCCGGTCACTAGAATATTTACATATTGGACGTAGGGGTTAATCCGGGTGGGTAATAATATATGCTTACCAAAAAAATAATCATCGAGATGTTGAAGCTCAGCCCAAATCGGCCAAGTCGTTAAATGAAATCGGCGTTGATTTTTGGGGTTACGGGCCAAGATGGTAGCTTGTTGGCCACCCTACTTTTAAAAAGAGGCTATCACGTCTTTGGCGTTACAAGACGTCCTTCCTCCGAGATCCAGTGCAACCTGAATAAATTAAATATACGTGACAGAATAAAGATTTTGGTTGCTGATGTCGTTGACTTCCAAAGTGTTCTTGAAATCGTAGGATCAATCAACCCCAACGAAATCTACATGCTAAGTGGTCAGTCGTCGGTCGGCACTTCGTTTTCGAGCCCTCGTGAAACCATCGAGAGCTTTTCGAACGCAACTCTAAATGTTTTAGAAGCATGTAGACTCTCCTACTCTAGTAGCAGAGTATATATTGCCGGTTCCAGTGAATGCTTTGGAAACACCCCCATTAAGGGAGCAACAGAAATTACAGCATTCAACCCGCTTAGCCCGTACGCTGTAGGAAAAGTGTCATCATACTATCTAGCTAGAAATTAAAGGTCGTTTATGGCCTTTATGCGTGTACTGGTCTTTTGTTCAATCATGAGTCGCCTCTGAGAGGAGGTAGGTATGTGACGAAAAAGATATGTGATGCTGCAGTTGCCATATCTGAAGGGCGGAAAAAATGCCTCACGCTTGGGCGCCTCGATATCGTCCGTGATTGGGGTGGGCTCCTGACTTCGTAGAGGCGATGTGGCTAATGCTGCAAGGCTCATTGCCACGTGATTATGTTGTCGGAACAGGGGTTCCGTGTTCATTGGAGTCTTTTGTGGATAAGGCATTTGCGTTTCGAGGCTTGAATTACAAGAACTTCGTAACGCAAACTAATGAGTTAACTCGCCCGCAGGAAATTGACTTTAGCGTAGCCAACCCGCAAAGAGTAAAGATCGACTTAGGCTGGGAAGCTAAAAGGACAGTCGATGATGTAATCGCCGGTTTCATTGAGGGGGATGACATCACCTAAACAAACGAATATGAGGATTTTTGAAGGTGAGTCAAAGTATATATTGGTTGGATATTTACAATAGAGATCCTCAGTTTCTTTCAGTTGCTTCATATTCCTTAACTGAGGCGGGTTTCTCAGTTATCTTTTCGGGCCCCGGGGGAAAATATTCATGGGATCTCTGCGGTCAACATGAATGCTTACCCGCATTGGGTTTTGGCAGCTTTTTAAAAATGCCACAATTGTCCACCGGCATCGTGAACTTCTTGCGACGTGCGGCGCGAACAAGATCTGTCTTAATATATACGACGAGCCTGCGCCTTCCATATATTGATGCATGCATAATGCTGGGCGCGAAGATTTTAAAGGTTAATGTGATCCATATTGTGCATAAGCCTTTCCCCAACTGCTTAGTTAAGCAAATAAAACCTAGCCGAGCTGTAAGATGTTTTTATGGCCTAGCGGGCGAGATTGTGACCTTATCAAACTATACGAAAAGAAAACTGGTAGAATCTCGCTTAGCGAGTCAGGCTGTAACTACATCGGTTGCAATGCCATCCTATAAACGCTGGTTTGATTGGCGAGGTGTGGCTGGTTCAATTGCTTCCTGCCAAGAAGACTTGAAGAATCTGGTGCCAAGCATGTCGGGAAAGATTGTGGTGTCGTTTCTGTCGAACGCTCGACAAGAAAACGGCTATTTCGAGATCTTGGACTATCTAGCTTCTAACAAATTTGAGGACATATTTTTTATTTTTCTTGTTGGTGGAAGGCTTAACAACCAGGCAGATACCAGCACAGGAGATAGTTTGGCCCCAAACTATGGAGCCATAATAAGGCGCCGCTACAGTGACGAGGAATTGACTTTTTTATTACAGAGCAGCGATGCCGTTATCACCCCATACACTGCTGCGACGCAAAGTAGCGTTATCACCTGCGCACTTGGCTTTGGCTGCCAGCTTATTTCTACCTCCGTTGGCGCTTGTGAAGAGCAGATTCCTAACGGAATGGGCAACACGTTTAACTTCAGTGACGCCGGACAACTTGAGGCGGCTCTAAATAATCTAAAAAAACTGACAGCCAAGGAGCGTTTAAATCGATCTAAGCGGTATGAAAAGTTTCTCGAACGAAACGCATTTACTGCAAGGTTTGTGGAGGTGAAGAGCCGAAGTGAAGCTTGCTAAATACATGGGGAAGAATCTCATCCGATTTATTTATAGTCTATTAATATTTAACGCTTGGAGAATTCTATTTCTTAGGCTGCTAGGCATTCGAATCGGCGACAACTGCTTTATTGCTAGGAGTGTCTATTTTTATACGTTTCGTGGCCTTTCGATTGGTGATTGTGTCAGAATTGAATGGGGTTGCGTCTTGGATAGTCGGGGCGGATTAAAAATTGGAGACGGAGCCAGAATATCTCCCATGGTGACAGTCCTGACACAAGATCACGACATCAATAACAATTCGTTTCCCCTTAGAGACCGCGCGGTAACTGTCAATAATGAAGTGGTTATATTTTTTGGCTGCGTAATTTTGCCGGGGGTTGTTTTAGGCCACGGATCCATAATAGCCGCTGGTACCGTCGTCCATAGGTCCGTCGGAGCGTGGGACGTGGTAGGAACAAATGGACAGAATGTAATAGGGAAAAGAGCGCCTCTCACGGATGGAAAAAACGGATCTTAGTATTGTAACGCCTTTATATAACGCAGCAGACACCTTGCCGGAGGCACTATCTTCCGTTCAAGCCTTGTCTAATCAGGTGCGCTTAGAGCATATTATTATTAATAACATGTCGGACGACGGTAGCTCTGAGCTTGTTAGATCCTACCGGCAGGAAGCGAAGTACAAAGTTCGAGAAATAAAAGAGCCTGATGGTGGGATTTATGAAGCTATGAATAAAGGAATTCAGATTAGCGACGGCGCATCTATTTTGATATTAAATGCCGATGATATTGTAGCTGTGAATGGTACTGTCGGACAATTACACTTACTTACCCAAGGTTGCGACCTTGTCGGTGGAATTGTAACTAAGTTCTCTGGAAAACAGAATGTGGCGGAGGGAATAAGACAAGCGGGAACTAAGGATTGGCACCCAAATCTAAAGGGATTTCTAGAAGGCACCTCGTTTCGGCCGCCGTTTTCGCACGTTGGAATGGTTGCTAAGCGCACTTGCTATGAGGCCATTGGTAATTATGATTGCTCCTACAGGGTGGCGGCCGATGTTGATTGGATGTTTAGAGCGAGAGGAGCTGGTCTGAAGTTCGGTGCAGTCAATACAGTGGTTGGATATTTTCGGGCTGGTGGCCGGAGTTCCAACGGGTCGTGGATAAGAGAGTATTACCAATTATTAAGAAGACATGACGAATCCTCTATTCGATGCAAGGCCTTTATTTTTCGGGTATATTTAAATCATTTTTTGCGGTCAGTTATAAAGAGCGTCTATTGATGGTGCGCGCGGCATTATTAATAGGCATTTTTTTTGATTTTGCTCGATTTCTTCCTTTACAAAGTGATATCGTAGTAATCAAATATTCTCCCTACATCTTCACTTTGATTTTTCTACTATATAACTTGAGATCGGCGATTCCAAACCATCAAGGCCGCGAGGAGCAGGTGTGGCTTTTATTTTATTTGTTATGTTGCTTAGCGTCGGCATGCTTGTCTCTCTTATCAGACCCAGGTTATTTTGGCCAGTCCGGTCTCGCTTCCATGTTATTTAATAATGCGAAAATTCTATTTCTGGGTTCCTTTTCTCTTTCTATGCTCTGCGTTCGGTGGACAGAAGCTAGTTTTTCGGACTTTTTGAAAACTACACTCTACGTGGTATTAACTTTTGGTTTTATTCGCATGCTGCTGTTGGGCCTAGGAGTTCTAGATCCTCACCCCGTCGAAATAAACAATAGGTTCGCCGGCATTCAAGTGCCGGTTTTTGTTTCGATTTTTTCTGAGCCTTCTTATGCTGCGAGCTTTATATTTGCTATAGCGTTGTGTCTATTTGCGACACAGTTCAACCGGAAAAAGCAACTCTTTAATAAAGGAGACTTTTTCCGGTTGATATTTCCCACAATTTTAAGCTGCGCTCTGACGTCTTCGCTATCTGGCTATATTTATGCGATTTCCTTGACGGCGATGGTGTTGTGGAAAGGCGGACTTGGAATCGCGTTTTCCTTAATTGGATGCATTCTAGTATTCTCATTGTGCATCATGTGGTGGAATCCTGAGATCGTAGAGATCGCTTTGAAAAGGATCTTGCTCTTAATTAGCGGAGAAGATGGCTCTGCAAGTAAGCGAATTATCATGAGCTGGGTTGGCGTAGCCTATCAAGAGGGTTGGGGATTGTTTTTTGGCATTGGTGGGAGAGACGTAACCGAATTTGTATTATCCGTTTATCCTGATCATCCGAGACGGGGACAGATCTGGAATATTTTCGCCATTAATCAGACCGCCTTTGGGCTTCTAGGAACTACAGCAATTATATTCGTAATCGGTCGCGCTACGCTCACCTGGTGGCCGTTGGGTGTCGGTTTTGTGTTGATCGGTTTTTCTCGGGGGGGGGGTTTTGGCCCTGGCGTTTGGGCATATTTAGCTTTAATCCTGATTTCTTCGTCTTTAGTAGCGGAACGCAGGAAAAGATTTAAGGCCGTAAATGAGTTTGTCATTGGAAACTAAAATCGATAAATGTCAGGACTCGATACTGCCTAGTCCAACACATTTCTGTGTTGTCGGACCAGGTAAGGCGGGGACCACCTGGCTGTATGAGTTATTTAAAAAATGTGATCACATCGCAAATTCGAAGATAAAAGAAGCCTATTTTTTTTCTGAAGGGTCTAATCTTTCCTATTCAGATTACCTATCACTATTTCGCTTTAACCAGGAAACCAAAGCATTTGGAGATATTTCTAATCAATATTATATGAATATTGAGTGGGTGGTGCCTCGATGTTTAGAGTTTTTCCCTGATTCAGTATTCGTTATCATGTTGAGGGACCCATTGCAGCGTCTGCTTTCATGTTATAGATTCGAGTTGAAGCAAGGCAGGAGGTTGTCTTTAGCTGAATATCTGAACTGCTTGAAAAAGATAGACTTTTCTAATGCTAACCTCCTCAGTAATTTATTAGAGCTTGCGCCCAACAACAAGATTATTGCTGTTGCCTTCTCGGAGTTAAATAACGACCCAGAAGCGGCAGCGGTTACAATTTTGAGCGGCCTAGGCGTCGATTTGCCAGATATTGATTTCTCTGCGTTGAATAAAAATGCCTCTGTTCAGCCTAGATCCGCATCGGTCGCCCGAATCGGTAGAGCTGTTGCAGGCACGCTCAGGAAAACTAGACAATTTTCTACGCTTCAGCGCTGCAAGTCATCGGTTTTCTTAAATAAATTGATTTACACGGCTTCGCCGATTGATATTAACCGCAGCGACATTTCCCTCGCGGAAGAGTTTTTGGGCGAAGTTGCTGCTGAGCCTGTTCCAATCAAAACGGAAATTTTTAATTCTGAAGTGATCAGGTAGCGACGCATCCCGTTTCTCAGTAGCAATCATTACTGGAGTCCATAGTTCGGTCTAGAAGAGTAGATTATGGATATAAGACTAAGGCTGTTCTTTTTTGATAAGTGGATACTCACCTTATGGATGACGTAGCCAGCAATAATAAACGTGTTGAACAAAATCAATTCGTGGAATTGAACACGATCAAAGCCAGCAGTGCGTTAATGTGGGCGGCTTTTCTGACGATGGTAACACCCCCGTTGCATGTAATTTCCGGGTTAAATTTCGAACCGCCAGGTCCTTT
>NZ_DS999411.1:1238562-1320976 GCF_000158175.1 Luminiphilus syltensis NOR5-1B
ATAGTTACTTTACCTTTACTCGAAAACCATATTTTGCTTTCCGGCTATGCGGAGGCGAAGCTGACTTTGGGAGTATTTCTCTCATTTTGTTTTGCCTATCTGGTGCAAAAAAGATTGGCGATGTCCTCAATTTTAGGTCTTGCATTTTCGCTTTTCTATCTTGTAGTTCAGAAAAATGTTGGAATAGTGTTTTCATGTTATCTTCTGCTTTCGATCCTTTTGGCAAGATTTTTTCAGGGTAAGCTGTTTTACTTTATGTTAGCAGGGCAGGTTGCTTTTTTTTTAATTGTTATTTTCATCGCTCCTTACTTCAGTGATTCGATAAACATTTTATTTGAATATGTGTCCGGTATCGCTGGGCGAGAGATCTATTATGACCAACGTGATATTTCAGAAGTATTCGGTTCTTTTTTAAGAGCTGTTTTTTTCAATTCTAGTTTCTCAATATCTTTTTTAGCTTTGTTTTTGGTTTTGTATCATAATCAAGGACCATCGGCAGCGATTGCGAGAGCTGTAGCCCAGTTCTCTGTATTGGTCGTTCTCACGTGGCTCGGCGGTAGCCTTTTAAGTGACTATGGGTTTCGTGTCACCGTAGTAGATGGCACAGGCGGATCACGTTTCCTGATGCCTATGCTAGGCGGGCTGGCTGCCAGCCTAGCGGTAGCTATGGGAAGGGAGACATCTTTAACTAGTGCTATAAAACTGCATGCTCAAAGGTCCCGATAAAAATCTATCTCTTAAAGTGGGCTATCTTGTTTTATCGCAAAAAAATGAGGTCTCAAATGAAGATTGTTGTTTTTGGTGGCGATGGTTTCTGTGGTTGGCCAACCTCTCTGAAGTTGGCTGCTGAAGGACATAGCGTTGTGATAGTTGATAATCTTTCACGGCGAGCCATCGATGAGCAGCTTTCTTCGGGATCACTCACCAATATTGCGCCGATAAAGCAGAGGATACTAAGCGCACAAAAGTTTGTAGGTGATATAAGGTTTGAATTTCTGGATATCTGCAAAGATCCAGCAGGGTTAGGCAATCTTTTAAGACGCGAAAAACCACACACTGTTGTGCATTTTGCAGAGCAACGCGCCGCGCCTTATTCCATGATTGGGGATGGCGAGAGGCGGTATACTGTAGATAACAATGTAACTTCAACGCATAATATCTGCTCAGCGATTGTTGAGATCGATAGAAACATCAACATTGTCCATTTGGGAACGATGGGGGTGTACGGCTATTCAAAAGTTTTTGGTTCTATCCCTGAAGGCTACTTAAATATACAAATTAAATCGACGAAAAAAGACGCCGACGTGCTATATCTAGCGAACCCTGGCAGCATTTATCATATGACAAAGTACTTAGATCAGCTTGTCTTCCAATTCTATAACAAAAATTGGGGTCTGAAGATCACTGATCTCCATCAAGGCATCGTTTGGGGAACCGAAACCGCTCAGACTTCTTTGGCGCCCGATTTAACTAACAGATTTGATTATGACGGTATCTACGGAACGGTGATGAACCGTTTCATATCTCAGGCTGCGAATGGAATGGTGTGCCATTAACAATCTACGGTACGGGGGGCAGAGCCGAGCATTTATACACATATCAGATACAGCTACCTGCGTTCAGCTTGCTTTGGAGAATGACGACTTCGAATCTTCGCGAGTGCGAATATTCAACCAGGTAGCAGAGGTGCATACTGTATTAGGACTCGCCAAAATTCTAGAGCATCAGTATGGCGAAAAGCTTGAGTATAGGGAAAATCCTCGGAAGGAGCTTGCGGAAAACGAACTTGAAGTTTCAAAAACTGGCTTAGTTTCTTTAGGGTTTACGACGATTTTACTTAACAAGAGCCTTGTGGATGATGTGAGGGCTATCGCAGAGCAAACGAGCGAAAACTTCGAAAGGTCTAATGTTATGAGTTCGCCAAATTGGTAGGAAAGGCAAAGGGAGGACTCGGTCTTATTGTCACCAACTACAATGGTGTCGGACATGTGCCTAAATTTCTCAAATGGTTGTCGAAGTCTATTGATTTTTTCCAAGAAGTAGTAATCGTGGATGATTGCTCTTCTGACGGCTCCCGAGAACAGTTGATGGCGGCGGTGGACAGTTACGGGTTCGTTGAAGTGATCACACTCAGTACCAATTCAGGAAGGCCAGCGGCGCCGCGTAATACAGGCATAGGCGCGCTCGAAAACGTTACGCGGCTCGTATTTTTAGATATTGATGATGAGCTTCCAAAACGTTACTTAGAGTTCCTTTCGCAACCTGCAATTCTGAGCTCTTGTGATGTTTACACTGGTGTTAAGCTCCCACTGCGGTCGGGCCTTTACGATTATGAATATGCAGCGGATTGCCGGCGTTACCGGGTAATTAGCAAGTCTCAGTTGGCTTATAAAAACCACGTTGTAATGAGTGGTTCTTCAAGCCCTTTGAGTGTGGCAAGGCGCAAGTATTTTAAATCTGAGCCGCTAGAAGATTGGTTGTTTTGGATTGACGTTACACGTGATAAAAGCTGGCAGGGGAAAGTAATACGACTTCTCGACGTCCCTATTGGTTACGACACTCAGCCATCCCTTTCGCCGGTGAAGATAACGCAAGTTCGCCGCGTGCTGAAGCGCTCATCAGTGGTAGGAATGATTTACTATGCACTGGGCGTTTTGAGGCTTACTGTGGAGGAGCGGGTTTTGCTGTCGCGGGTAAGGGCCCGCAGAGACTAAAGAAATGGACCGTAAGCTTCCCCGTCAAGTGGACATGTAATCCCCCCATTTTTAATCGATTGATTAAGTAGAGGGTTACGCGGCCATCAGTAGTTGCCTTGGCGGGATACCGCCGATAGCCATGTTGGGCCTTTCAGTGTTGCGCGTCCAGAGTCACTGAGTGGCTAGTTCTCTGGCATGTTGCAGCGACTCGAAGGCGTGGAGATCCAGCCATTCATGTCGCACAGTGCGATTGTATCTTTCGATGTAAGGGTTCTGAGTAGGCTTTCCGGGTTGGATGTAGAGCATCGTGATATGGTTTCGGTTCGCCCAATTCACAAGCTCAGCCGCCAGATTTTCTGACCCGTTGTCGCACCGAATCGCTGCGGGCTTACCTCGCCATTCGATGATCTGATCAAGTGCTCGAACCACTCTGGTGGATGGTAGAGAGAAGTCCACTTCGATACCCAGGCCTTCACGGTTGTAATCGTCGATGACGTTAAAGGTTCTGAACTTCCGCCCACCGACCAGTGCATCGCTCATAAAGTCCATCAACCACACTTGGTTAATCGCTACCGGTACACTGAGCGGGTCCGGTCGGTCCCGCAGCAGCCTCTGCTTTGGTTTGATGCGCAGGTTCAGTTCTAGCTCCCGATAGATCCGATACACACGCTTGTGGTTCCAGGGCCGGTGCTTCACGTTCCTGAGATACAAAAAGCACAACCCGAAGCCCCAGCGCTTATTGGCTGTCGTCAACCGCAACAGCCAATCGGCGACCTCAGCGTTCTCCGACGACAACTTCGGCTGGTAGCGGTAACACGTCTCGCTAATGCCGAATGCTTGGCACGACAGGCGAATATTCACCTTGTACTTTTCAACCGCTTTAACGGCCATCTCTTCGATGAGATAGCCTTACAGCTGAGTCTGCCCGTGTTTATGGGCATTCCCTCGAGCCTCCTGGCGCAGCTCTGCCTTGATCCGCTCCTCGGCGTACATTTTCTTGAGCCGAGCGTTCTCTGCCTCCAGTTCCTTCAGGCGCTTCATCATGGAAGCATCCATGCCGCCGTACTTGCTGGGCCACTGGTAAAACAAGCCGCTGCTCATGCCGTGCTCCCGGCACAAATCTGCAACCGGAACACCAGACTCTGCTTGCTTCAATATCGCCATGATCTGGCTGTCGCTGAATCGAGACTTTCTCATTGCGCTCTCCTTGTCTGAGCATCATAAAAGTCTCTACTTAAAACCTCGACTATTTTTCGGGGGGATCACAACTTTATCGGATTCTGCGCTTGCAATATGGAGGTAGTCCATAGATGTAGTAGGTCGCCGAACTAATGCCGTGCTCACGGCAAACATCATCGACCTTGTGGCCCGCATCCACTTGCTTCAACACACCAATGATTTGGCTTTCCGTAAATCGTGACTTCTTCATCGCAGCCTCCTGTGCTCATTGTCACAGAAAACTCCAATTAACGATGTCTCAGATTAGGGGAAGTGGACATTATCAAGCGGGTAGCCTTTGGCAAAAGCGACTACGTCTTCCTGAAGATCAAATCAGCCTTTTATGGAAAGGCGCGGTAAACCCAATTTGTAAAGCTAAGGACGCACGGCCTTATTCGCTATAAAACAACTTATGACCGCTGTGATCTTCCAGAAACTCGTGACGCAACGTTCGCTCAATGCCTTCGGCTAACGAGCATGAGGGTGAGAAACCTGTTTCACTGATCGAGGTAGTGAAAGCTGTTGTCCCCATAAACTTTTTAACTCGTATGGAGCTCACAGGAAGCTTTGAATGGGTGATCGTCGCCAGCATATCAAAGCCATACCCCACCAACACGCCAAGCCATCCGGGCAGCCGTAATCCGACGCCGCTCTTCCCAAATAGCACTGAACGACAATGAGCGACCAGTGTGTTCATGTCGACGTCGGGCTTGTCCACATAGTTATACAAATGCTCACCGGGCCTAAATTGTGCACTAAACGCTAAGAACTCGGCGATGTTCTGCACATAGGCCATCGACTTGCGGTTGGTGCCCGCGCCAAACATAATGAATCGGCCTGCAGCGATTTGGCGAAGCAGGTTATAAACATTCCCTCGGTTCTGTTCGCCAAAAATAACAGTGGGTCTAACTATGACTAGTGATCGGTTGGCTGGTTTTTCGGCAAGCCACTCTCTATATACCGCTTCCGCCTCCATCTTCGTGCGGCCATAGTCGTTAAATGGATTAAACCCGCCAGTTTCGTCCGTACCCTCAGGCGCAAAACCGTAAACAGCCACTGAGCTGGTAAATACTATAGTCTCGATGTCTTCGTGCCTGCAGTATTTACAAACATTTCTAGCGCCCTCAACGTTCACTTCATCGTATAAAGATCTTGGTGACACATCGTCTCTGTGTTCTGCGGCAAGATTGATTACCACTTCAGCACTAGGCATCGCTGAGAGTGTTTCAGGGTTTGTGACGTCGCAAAAACCATCCCCGGTAAGTGTCTTGTCAAATACCCTGTATGAGACGCCTTGTTCATCCAGCACTCTCGAAAGACGTGTTCCTACAAAGCCCGCTCCACCGATGATATGGATTTTTGCCTGGGTTTTATTTGACGTATTCATCGATCCCATGGAGTAAGTACCAATTAATCAAACCTGTTTGAAGCGGAGTAGGCTTCTAATAGAGGCGCCGACCAACTTCGGCAATGGTGACATGCGTTGTGATTATAAAGCTCACTGCGCCGTCGAGACACCACCTCTCGACTATACCGCTTGCCAAGCCCTCAAATATCGCATCGCTGTCGCGTCAGACGCCCAGCCACCCCTAAGCATAATCTTCTCCAGACTCTCACCGGACTCGAGTAGGTCCAGTGCGGCGCCTACCCGAAAGGAATGGCCGCTAAGTTCGCCATCAAGCGTCAGCGCGGCGGCGTTTTGTAGCGCCTTGAGCCGTATGTTGATCGATGCTGGCGACATCGACGTGTTTATTCGGCCATCTCGGCGGATTCCCCGCAGTATTTTTCCGTAACGGCCTATTTTTTCGCCCCCGCCCTCAATGGCGTACACAAGCTCATCACTTACCGGAAAAAGTTTGCCGTTCCCGAACTGGTCCGTTTTGGAAAACCGTAATCGTAGTGCCCGTTTTCCCTTGGGTAGTACTTCAAGATCCTTGAACCTGAAGGCGCACAATTCTGAGCGACGGCGCATACTTTCATGGCCGAGGCGCAGCATCACCTGGTCGCGGGTTCCCTGAAGCGAGTCGCCGCAGACAGCAAGCAACCGTTCAAGCAAGTCGCTGGTTAGTGGCACCGCTTGCTGCTGAACCTGTCTTTTCTGCCTATGCATCCGTTTTAGTGCGAGACTCCCTTCGGGTGCTGAGGAAGGATCTTCATAATGGTTGAGCTTAAGCAGGCTCGAAAGGCTGGCAATTCGTCGGCGTACCGTGGCGGTGGAGCGCTGCGTCGCTTCATGTTCGACGAATGCAGTAAGGTCCTTGGGCGTTGCGGCCAGTTGGTCGATGTTATTTGCCTGGCACCAGCAATGGAATACTTGGAAGTCCGCGCGATAGGCGCGCAGGGTGTTGTCGGCGAAAGCGCCGTCGAGATGGGTAATAGGCATTATCACGCCTAGAGTCTGGGGACCATTTTTTTTGCATCAGAAGAACGACTGGTAGGCGCTGACAGTGCGCGGCATATTGGCGAGCAGGAAATAATCGCTAACACGCTGGGTCAGTGCGATCAGCTTCGCAGAGGTCGCGATTAACCCCAGTTTCGAAAAGCAGGCGGTTCTAGACGGGCTGACTGGGCCTTCAAAAAAATGAGGGTTTGAGCCGTTACCGTTTGCAGCCGGGAATGCAGCGGGCGTGGGTTTGGGTAACGGGCAATTCATTTTCAACTTGTCGCATCGCCTGCGTGTAATGACAATGTGACTATATGGGAGGCGAGTATGAGAGTGAACCTGATTACTATCGGTAACTCCAAGGGGGTCCGGTTGCCCGCCGCGGTCATACAACAGTGTGGATTGGTGGGGGAAATTGAATTGCGGGTGGAAGGCGACGCGGTGATTTTGACGGCTGCTAAGCATCCTCGGGCAGGGTGGGCGGCGGCCTTTGACGCCATGGCCTCGAATGAGGATGATCAGTTGCTGATTCCCGATGCGCTCGAGCATCAATGTGATGACGAAGAGTGGTCCGGGTAGGCGGTGTGGGGCAATTCAGTCGTATCCAAGTCGGGTCGCGTTAACCTTTCAAAGGCGCCGCGGACAAATCGCACTGGACCAGATTCGCACTGTCGATAAGACCCAGCTCATTAAGCGCTTGGGGGCAGTGCACAAAAAGACAGCAACATCCGTCGCTGACACGCTGTGTGCCATGTTCTCGTTTGTTGCTTGATACGCCTGTCTCCTGATCCGTCCAAAAGGGTACGTCACTGGTAAACAGGCCGCGATTCAAATAACGAAATACGGTGGATACAGGCTATGGCGTTCAGCGAAATAGCATTAAAGCGAATAGAGAAGGACGTGCAGGCGTTTATGGTCAAGCGCCGGCCCGCTGCACCTATTCGACCGCAACTGGATCTGGAGCATCGGGTAACAGGCAAAAGCGTCGAGCTGTTCGAGATCAGACCGAGATGGAACGCGCCAGATGAGTTACTCGAGCTGCCGTTTGCCAGTCACTTCGACTTTCAAATAACCAACTACTCATAATGCGTCCAAAGGCGTAACACCTTAACGGCCTTCTCTGCCTCCAACACTTGATAGACCAGTCGATGCTGAATATTGATTCTCCTGGAGTAAGCGCCATCTAAATCGCCCACCAGCTTTTCGTAAGGTGGTGGATTTTGCCAAGGGTCCAATTTCAGAATAGCCAACAAGTCCTGTGCCTTCGCTTTAAGGCCAGAGGAGGCAAGTTTTCGTGCATCCTTTTGTGCTTGTCTGGTGAAATAAAGCAACCACATTACCAATCCAATTCATTCGTACAGTCATCAAGCGTTTGTTGCATACCCTCAATGATAGACTCACGCATTCCCGGCACCGATAAAAGATGCAAGGTCTCGTTGATCGCATTCCAATCCTCTTCCGACAAAAGCACCGCGTTGCCACGCTTGCCCGTAATAATCACCGGCTCATGGTTGGCCGCCGTGTCGTCTATCAATTTATAAAGTTTGGCTCTCGCTTCCGTCACGTTAACTGTTGTCATAGTCATTTCCTCCCAAGTCAGAATGTACGCTATAGCGTACGCCAGGTCTAGCAGCCTGTCGGACTTAGAGATTCGTAGCGATGCTGGCCTAGCTGCACGACGAGGCGGGCGGTTCGCGGGTGGGTGAGTGCCTGGAGGGTGGGCTGCTATCCAGCGTCAACCTCTGCGAGCTATTGCAAAAGGCAGAGCAGTTCGGGGCCGATGTTGCGGGTCTTGATAACGACCTGACCGAGTTGGGTTTAAACATCGTGCCTTTCAGCGCGAGGCAGGCGGCGCTCGCGGCCGGTCTGTGGCAAGCAACCCGTGTATCCGGACTTTCACTTGCTGATCGCGCGTGCCTGGCGCTGGCGCTTGATACTGCAGCGCCCGTACTTACAGCCGATCGTGCGTGGAGCGCGCTCTCGTTGCCGGTGACCGTCGAACTCATTCGCTAAGCTCGTGGGCGCGTAGCATTCCCCGGATGCTGCCACCGGGGCGATGCCTTTTTCGCCGCTTAGTGAGCACAAGCGCATGTTAAGCCCGCGAGCGCCGCCGTCGGTTACCATGGAGTCCCTCTGCAGCCTCACAGGGTTCTTTTACCGTGACCGAACCACTCACCCAAACCGGTCTCGGCCTCCTCACCATGATCGGCACCATAGGCCTGGTCTCGCTAACCCCGGGTCTATGCATGAGCCTCGCGTTTTCGTTGGGCTTATCACTGGGTTATCGAAAAACCCTTTGGATGATGGCCGGCGAGATGCTGGGGGTGGCCACGGTCATCATTACCACCGCTGTGGCAATGCACTGGCTACTGGCGCTGGACCCGCGGATTATGACCGCGCTGGCGCTCGTTGCCGCAAGCTATTTACTGTGGATGGCGTGGCAGCTGTGGCATGCCGACGATTCGCTGCACCGGCAGCGAATAGAGCGGGGCGTTCCGCCGCTGTCCCTATTCGCGTTGGGCCTGACCACGGCGCTGTTCAACCCCAAGGGGTGGGCGTTCACTATGGCGCTCCTCCCGGGGTTTATTGCCTTTGATGCGAGCCTCGCGCCACAGGTGTCGCTCTTTGTGGCTGTAATGCTCAGCACCGAATTCGCTTCAATGTCGCTTTACGCTGGTGGCGGCGGCTGGTTACGCAAGCGGCTGGGGCAGGAACATCAGTTTGCGCTGCTCAGCAAAACCGCGGCGGTGCTGATGGTGGCGGTATCCTTGTTGATTATTCCGTTTTAACCGTTCGACCCGTCAGCACCAAACACCCCAAGGCCGCCGCTGCCCACAGGGTCAACCCCAACAACAGCCCCATGACCGCCGACGACTCGGCGATCATGCCCATTACCCAGGGGCCGGTGGTGGCGCCTGCGATGGCGGCCAGCAGCAGCCAGGCGCTCTCGCGGGTGCCGCCGACGATGGTGGCCATGGCGAAGCCGAACAGATTGGGGAAGATCAACCCCACCACCGCGCCGAGCAGCGGCACCAGCCACAACCAGCTGGTGTCGAAGGCAAACCCACCGAGCAATAGCGCGCTGCCACCACAGCCCATCACTGCCAGCATCCGCGCGCCAATGCGATGGCTGATCAGTGAGGCGCCAACGCGTACCAACAAAAAACAAAAGAAATACAGAGCGATCTGGTCGGCTGACTCGGCCTGGGTCAGGCCATGGCGCACCAGCAAAGTCGGTAGCCAGGCGGCGACGCTCGACTCCAGCGCCAGGGCAAAGAACAGTGCAGCAGCGAGCAGGGCGAGGGTGGTATGGCTCGCTTTGGAGCGGGTCGCGGTGTGCTGCGACTGGATCCGGTCATCGAGATTGATTGTCACCAGCACGAGCACGCCGCAGGCGACGCTGCCGATCGCGAGCAGCGAGCCGGCCGATAATAGACCGTTGGCGAGCAATGCCGGGGCCGCTACCGCGCCAAGGCCAAACACCGCGTTCAACAGGTTCAGAAAGCGCGGGCTGTGATGGGCGAACCGGGTCGCGAACAGCGTGTTGAAGCCGAGCGTCAGCCCACCAAAACCGAGGCCAAGCAGCACGCTTGCGAGCAACAGCCAGCTCCAGACCTCCGCGAAGGCGAGGAGGGCGAGCCCCGCGGCAAAGCTCGCCAGCGCCAGCGCCACCCGGTAAGGGTTGCGCCGATCGATCGCGTGCACCAGCGACAGCCCCACGGCGACCGCCGAGCCAATCGCGTGCAGCGCAAAAAACAGGCCCCCCTGGGAGGCCGAGATGCCGCGGTTTTGCTGCATGTCCGCCACCACCAGCCCGAGCATGCCCTGTTCGGCGCCCACCAGAAAAAAGCAGAAAAGACCGGCGAAGATAAGCTGGCCGCGGGGGATCGAAGGCGAGGAATTAGCAGTCATGAGCTGGGTTGTGAAGCATCATGTTCACGTTGGAGGACGTGAAATGGAAATGGGTTGCAAGTGCAAGGACACAAGTGAAGTTCCCTGGATTACCCTGGGTCGCCTTGACCCTCATCCGCCGTCTGTGTCGATGACGGGCCTGACTTGCTCCCACGCCCACGCGCTGGCGACGATTGTGTGAAGATCAGTCCGTTTTGGGCGCCAGCCCAAGAGCTTTTTTGCCTTGCTGGCATCAGCTATCAGCGAATCGGGGTCCCCCGAACGCCGTGGTCCGACTGTGTGCGGAATGGCGCGGTTGACTACCTTTTCGCAGGCATTGACTACGCTCTTAACCGAAAATCCGCTGCCGGTGCCAAGGTTCAAGGCCACAAAACCTGAGTGTTGCTGCAGGTAGTCCATGGCCTTCGAATGCGCGTCTGCCAAGTCTTCCACATGAATGTAATCCCGAATGCACGTGCCGTCGGCGGTCGGATAATCATCGCCAAAAATTGTCAGGTCACCGCCGTTGCCCGCAGCGGCTTTGAGCGCCCTCGGGATCAGGTGTGTCTCGGGAGTGTGGGCCTCACCGATGGACGCGTCATCCGCGGCACCCGCGGCGTTGAAATAACGCAAACACACTGCGCCAAACGACTTGGAGTTGCACACACCCTCCAGCAAGTTTTCCATCGCCAGCTTCGTTTCGCCGTAGACGTTGATCGGGGCTTTGGGATGGTCTTCGTCAATGGTGGCGGTAACGGGATTACCGTAGACCGCCGCGGTTGAGGAGAAAACACAGCGGTGCCAGCCGTTTTCCAGCGCGACTCGCAAAAGGTTCGAGGTGCCGTCTACATTATTCTGGTAATAGAGCAGCGCTTCTTCATCGGATTCTCCGACCAGGGATTTGGCGGCAAAGTGAAAAATGCCATGGAATTCCCGTCCGGCCAAAGCGGCTCGGAGTGCGGGCAGGTCTTTCAGGTCGACCTCGACCACCTCCTGCCCCTGAGTCGCCCAGCGGTGCCCGGTGGAGAAGTCATCGAGAATGACGGTCGTGTGCCCCTGCCTTAACAGCGTGCGAACAATGTGCGAACCCACGTAGCCTGCGCCGCCGGTGACGAGAAAATGCATGGTCGGTCCTGCTTGACCTGTGTTACGACTAATAACCCACAGCATCACACGGTTTTGGCGGATGTCAAAGAACGGCTCAGGTGTTGGAGTCGGGTATCAGCGCGAACCTACGCTGGCCGCTGCCTGGGCCTCTGTGAGTTTGCGCATCACCCATGCGCTGATTCAGGCGACAAACAATAACGACACGCAATAAAATGGTGGGGCGTTTCGCACTTTTCTCCCTGTCTTCGGTGGGTCTGGCAGTGATGCTGTGGTTCACGGTCGGCGCTGTGTTCGCATCGTTCCCCGTGGCTTCCGGCGCAATAGCCAGAAAATGGCGTCTTTTCCGCACTTTTGCAGCAATCGACCCGCCGCCTAATCGCGTACAATAAACGATCAGAAACGGTACCCTAGACCCAATAGCCAACACGACAGCACCCCCATGACGCACCAGCCCGAGGTCGGCCAATGAGCCAGCACACCATGTTTGAAATCCGGACGCTGCCGGAGCTGTTCTATTTCTTTGGCAAAATCCTAGGCCCGGAGAAGCGCTTTTACTGGACCGCCATCGTCTACGGCGTGGGTATCAGCCTGCTCTCGCTGGCCATTCCGGTATCGGTGCAGATGCTCGTCAACACCATCGTCAATACCGGGCTGACCCAGCCGATTGTGGTGTTGTCGCTGGTGTTGCTCTTTTTGCTGTTGATTGCGGCGGGGCTCAGCGCGCTGCGTATCCACATTATGGATCTGTTCGGGCGTCGCTTTTACGCGCGGATGCTCTCGGAAATCGCCCTGCGTTCGACCTACGCGTTAAACCCCTATTTCGAGGACAGCAGCAAAGGTCCGCTGTTCAACCGTTACTTCGACATCATGATTGTCATGAAGCGGGTGCCCTACCTGCTGGTGGGCGGTTTTTCGATCGTTCTGCAGGCGTTGTTCGGCTTGATTCTGGTGTCCATGTACCACCCGATTCTGCTCGGTTTCAATTTGATCGTCGTCACGCTGATCTACCTCACCTGGAAGATCTGGGGGCGTCGCGCCATCGTCAGCTCCCTGGAGCTGTCCCACAAGAAGCACGCCGCTGCTGCGTGGGCCGATAGCCTCGGCGCCTCCAACGGCTTCTTCAAAACCCCCGAACATATTTTTACGGCGATGAAGTACACCGACGACGTCACCGCCAATTACATGCAAAAGCACGAGGTGCACTTTCGCCACCACTTTGCCCAGACCATTTGCTTTCTGCTGATCTGGGCCTGTGGTAGCGCCGCGCTGCTGGGGATCGGTGGCTGGCTGGTTGTGCTCGGTGAGCTCTCCATCGGTCAGCTGGTCGCGGCGGAGTTGGTGCTGTCGGTGGTGTTTTACGGCATTTCCCAACTGGGCACCTATTTCACGTACTTCTACGACTTGTGTGCGGCGGTGGAGGAACTGTCGTTGTTTTATGACATCGAGCAGGAAGAAGTCAGCGACGCCGACGCCGCGCTTTCGGGGGATAACAGCCTGAGTTTTGTCAAAGCCCGCGGCGATATGGTGGGGATCCAGGCGCAGCTGAGTTTCGATATCGCTTCGGGCGCGCGGGTACTGGCCTATCCTGAACACCACGCCATCCAGCGCATCTGCGCCGATTTTTTGAAGCGCCACGACGTGCCCGAGGGGGGTTACATCACCCTCGGCGGGACCGATATCCAGTGGGTCAAAGCCCACTCGATCCGCCAAAAGGTGATTGTGCTCGACCGCCCCAACGTCATTGAGCTGACCATTCAGGAATACCTGCGCATGAGTGCCGATGAGGTCTCCGCCGATGACGTCCTCGACGCCCTGCGCACCGTAGAGCTCGAGTCCACGGTCATCCAGCTGCAAAACGGCATGCAGACGCGCCTCGCGGCGACCGGCTGGCCGCTGTCGATTGCCGAGACCATGCAGCTCAAGCTCGCCGCCGCGATTCTCGCTAAACCCAAGCTGCTGATTTTGAGCCAGCTGTACGACGTCATGCCCCGGGAGGCGCTGCGCAAATCCCTCGATTCGCTGCAGGAATCGGCGGGTACGACGGTGATCTACTTCTCCAATCGCTCGGCGGATCTCGATTACAACGATTACCTGTATCTGGGCGCTGACCGACAGGATCATTGCGACAGCTTTGAGGACCTGCGCGAGCGGGCGACGGCCAATGTGCTGCGTCACGTCGTCCCGACAGAGGGTGGCGCGGATGCCTGATCAGTCTTATCACGCGGATTGCTTCCAGACCCTTGGCAGGCTCCATGTTCCAAGGACCAGCCGCATCATCATGTGGATGGTAGTGAGCACGGTTGTGGTCACCGTACTGTTTCTGATCCTTGTGCCCTGGGTGCAGACCACCGCGGGGGCGGGCCGGGTGACCGCGCTCAACCCCAACGATCGGATGCAGGACATCAATGCCCTCGTCGCCGGGCGTATCGATCAGTTCTATGTGCGCGACGGCAGCATCGTCGAAAAGGGCGACCCGATCGTCAAACTGGTCGACAACGACCCCAACCTGCTCCAGCGCCTCGAACTCGAGCGGGTGCAGGTGCAGGCGAAGATCAATGCCGCCACCAACGCCATGGAAACTGCCGAGATCGATGTGCGCCGCTCTGAGAACCTGTTTGATCAGGGTCTGGCGTCGCGCCGGGAGTTTGAACAGGCGCGCATCAAGGCTCAGGAGCTGCGTTCCAAGCTTGCTGAAGCCGAGGCGGAGATGAACCGCATCGATATCAATTTGTCGCGCCAATCGGTGCAAACCGTGCGCGCGCCTCGTGCCGGGCGCATCATCCGGGTCAACGCCGGTGATAACGCCACCTTTATCAACGCCGGTGATCGCATTGCCACCTTTGTGCCCGCCGATGTCGAGCGTGCGGTGGAGCTATACATCGACGGCCGCGATGTGGCGCTGGTTACGACCGGAGCGCACGTGCGCTTACAGTTCGAGGGCTGGCCGGTGATTCAATTGAGTGGCTGGCCATCGATTGCCGTCGGCACCTTTGACGGCATCGTGACAGCGGTGGATCCATCGGCTTCCGCCAACGGACGCTTCCGGGTACTGGTGATCGAGGATCCGAACGCCGACGTGCCCTGGCCCGATGAGCGTTTTGTGCGCTTCGGCGCCAAAGCCCGCGGCTGGGTGTTATTGGAGGAGGTTCGCGTTGGCTACGAAATCTGGCGGCAACTGAATAACTTCCCCCCGGATTTCCCGGGGCAGGGCGGCGCCGACAGCGCAGCGGAGCTACAATAGCCCGATGACGTTCATCAGGTCCGTTCTCTGCGCGCTACTCCTTGCCGCCAGTCCGCTGGTGCTGGCGCAGGGGGCTGTGACCGCCAGTGACAACTACCTGCGGCTGGAGCAGGTGCTCGATTCCGCACAACAGCATTTCCCCAAGATCATGGCGGCGCTTGCCGATCGCCGCGCTGCCGAGGGCGATGTCACCGCGGCGCTGGGTGCGTTTGATCTGGTGTTCGATGCCGAAGGGTTTGATCGCGTCGATGGTTTCTACGACGGTCAGGCAATAAAGGGCGGTGCGAAACAGCCATTGCGCCCCCTAGGCGCCACCGTTTTCAGCGAGTACAAGCTCTCCAACGGCGAGTTCCCGATCTATGAAGATATCAATTACACCAACACCGGCGGCACGCTGGCCGCGGGGGTATTGTTCTCATTGCTGAGAGATCGCGATATCGACCAGCGCCGGTTCAACGAGGTTGATACCCGATTGGCGCTGGAAAACGCAGACCTCGACGTACTCATGGTCCGCATCGGCGTGCAGCAGCGGGCGATGGTCGCCTACTGGCAGTGGGTGGTGGCCGGTGCCCGGTTGCGGGTCTACGAGAACCTGCTGCGCATCGCACTGCAGCGGGAGGAAGGGCTTAAGGAGCAGGTGGCGCGGGGCGCGCGGGCGACCATATTCCTGACCGAGAACGAACAGAATATTTTACGCCGGCGCTCACTGGTCACCTCCACGCGCCGGACGTTTGAGGCGGCGGCGAACAAGCTCGCGTTTTACTACCGCGACGACAGCAGTCGGTTGCAGATTCCAACGGCAACCCAGCTACCCCCCACCGACCTGATAGCCGAATACGCCGAAGTCGATGGTGGCCGTTCGCTCGAGGTGCTGCCCGAAGCGCTTTCCCGCCGACCGGAAATGTTAATGCTCAATAACGCCATCGCTCGCGCCGATAACACCGTGGCTTTGCGCGAAAACGATCTCCAGGCACGCCTCGATCTGCGCTTCGAGGTGAATACACCCATCGGTGAGATCGCCGAGGGCGGCCCGTCGCGGGACGCTACCGATACCGTGATTGGATTCTCCTTTGAGGTGCCGCTGGAGCGGCGGGTAGCCAGGGGTAAGCTGGCCAGGAGCCGCGCCAAGCGCGATGCGCTGTACTACAAGCAGTTGCAGCAGCAGGACCAGATCGAGGTGGAGATTCGCAACATCTTCACCGCGCTCGACTACGCCGACCAGTTGGCCGCTCTGGCCAAGCAGGAGGTGGAGCTCGCCGATCTCATGACCAGCGCCGAGCAGCAGCGCTTCAAGGAAGGGGCCAGCGACTTCTTCCTGGTGAACGTACGCGAAGAGACCGCCGCGAATGCGCGGGTGCAGTATCTGGTCGCGACACTGGATACCCTGATCGCCCAGGCCAATTTCGATGCCGCTACACTGAACCTCGACGCGCTGGGGCTGGTCGACGCAACGCCGTGAAAATCTGGGTGGATGCCGACGCGCTGCCGGTGGTTATCCGCGACATCCTTTTTCGCGCGGCGCAAAAGCGCGAGATCGAAACCATTCTGGTGGCCAATATGCCCTTGCGCACACCGCCGTCACCTTATATCTCGTCGTATCAGGTACCGTCCGGGTTCGACGTCGCCGACGACGAAATCGTGCGTCGCGCGGAAGCGGGGGATCTGGTGATTACCAGCGATATCCCGCTCGCGGCGGAAGTGATTCCCAAGGGCGCCCATGTGCTCACACCCCGGGGCGAGCGTTATACCGCCAACAATATCGGCGCCCGGCTCAACATGCGCGATTTTATGGACACCATGCGCAGCAGCGGTGAACACAGCGGTGGCCCGCCACCCCTCAACCAAACCGATCGCAAAACCTTTGCCGATCAGCTCGATCAGTTGCTGACGCGGCTGAATCCGCCGCGATAGCCGACAGGGCTCAAAGTTTTCCCGCTGCGGACAGCGCTGAATGGATGGTCTTGAAGGGCAACAGTAGCGAAAGAGGCGCATCCATAAGCGGCACGGCCCCATAGCTTGCGTACCACATCGCAACCCGTTCATTTTTGGCATCAATCAACAGGGCGACACCCCCCGCTTCCGCGGCGACATAAAGACAACGACGGCCCGCAGCAAGTAGGAGTTGACCACCAAGATTTTCCCCCTGAGCCGACAGGTCGACCGCGAGGCGCCCCAGCCGGAACACAGGCACTTCGTGACGAGCCAGCCCGCGCTTCACAACCTCCGGCGTTCGCTCGTAGGCAATCGATGCGGGGCTCAGGCTATAGAAGCCGAGGATTTTGGTGGTATCGGTATCATTGATAGCGAGGAAGGTTTTTGCCCCGCCTTTTTCATGGCTCTTTCGGGCATGACGTTGCAAAAAGGTATTCAGATCGGTGTCACCGCAATCAAAGCCCGCTCTATCGTGGTGTTTCTCGATGGGCTCTTCATGCCAGGCCGGTAGCGTCATTCGCGTCCTGGCATCGCGAAAGCAGCCGCTACGAGCTTTTCATTGGCTTCAGGCGGGTTCTCGAGGAGGTCCAGGACCTGCAAACTGTCGCGCTCCGTGAGCGCCTGATGTTCGCTTTGATCGATAACGTCTTTTGCTGTCGCCACCGCCGAACGAATGACAAATTCAGTCAGATTGGTGTGCTGAAGTGTTGCCGCTCGAACCAGCAGCGTTTTTTCTTCCGCCGCGATACGCAGTGACATGCGGTCGTTGTTTTCTACCGGTACTCGAGGCATCGAGTTACTCTCCTTCTGAATTTGTACATCTTTAAATTGTACGTGCTTTTGACAGCGCGTCAATTTGTACGCTTTAAAGATGTACATTATTGCAGAGGCAAGCCACCATGAAGGGGGTCGGGGATACCGGAGCGTTGGCAAATCACTCCCGCTCGCAACGCCGATTCAAGAGCGCGGAAATGGGTCTCCAGCAGCTACTGTTCCAGCAGATACTGTTAAGAGTACCGATCCGGGCCAATGCCCGCCTCAAGTCACTCCCCGAGGGCAATTTCCGCGGCGGTCAGTGCGGCTTCGGTATCACAGGCATAACCCGATCGACGCAGGGCGCTGCCGAGCGCGGTCAGGCAGCGCTTGATGTTGCCCGGGTTGCTGGCGTGGCCCATCAGGCCGATGCGCCAGGTTTTGCCCGCAAGGGCACCCAGTCCCGCACCGATCTCCAGGTTGTGATCATTGAGCAGCGCGCCCCGAATCGCCCCGTCATCAATGCCATCGGGGATATTGACGGCGTTGAGCTGGGGCAGCCGGTAATCTGCGGCGACCGCCATACTCAATCCCAGCGCCTCGAGACCGGCGACCAGCGCCGTGTGATTGCGGTGATGCCGCGCAAAGCTTTGCTCTAGTCCCTCTTCTTTCACGATTAACAGCGATTCGTGCAGCGCGTACATGGCGTTGACCGGTGCGGTGTGGTGATAGGCGCGCTTGCTGTCGCCGCCCCAATAGCCCATGACCAGCTGCATGTCCAAAAACCAGCTCTGGACCTTGCCCGGGCGGTTTTGGATGCGCTCCACGGCGGCGGGGCTGAAGGTGATCGGCGAAATGCCCGGCACGCAGGACAGGCATTTCTGGGTGCCCGAATACACCACGTCGGCGCCCCAGGCATCGACCTGAAGATCGATCCCGGCCAGCGCGGTGACGGCGTCGACAATCGACAACGCACCGAACTCTTTGGCAATCGCGCACAGGGTCCCGGCGTCGCTGCGGGCGCCGGTGGAGGTCTCGGCGTAAACAAACGCCAGTACCGAGGCCTGCGGATTTTTCCTGAACGCCTCGCGTACCTTTTCTGGGTCGACGGGCGCACCCCAGGCATCCTCGACCATAACGGCGGTCGCGCCACAACGCTCGACATTCTCGCGCATACGGCCACCGAATACCCCATTCTGACAGACGATGACCGTGTCACCCGGTGACAGCAGGTTGACGAAGGCCGATTCCATACCCGCCGAGCCCGGCGCCGAAATCGGGATGGTCAGTGCGTTTTCGGTCTGGAAGGCGTACTGCAGCAGCCCCTTCACGTCATCCATAAGCGCAATGAACTGGGGATCGAGGTGGCCAATGGTCGGACGCGACAGGGCACCGAGGACTCGCGGGGAGACATCGGAAGGGCCGGGTCCCATGAGGGTGCGCGGCGTGGGGAAAAAGCTCGAGGACATGGGCAGGGCTCCTGTTTGAAAGCGGCGGCATTATGGCGCGACTGGCCGCCGATCGCCACCGGCCTCTGGCGGTCGCGCAGGGTTGGCATTTGCCTTCGTCGCGGGCCCGGGGGTCCCGCCCGCGCTTGAATCGAGCTGCTCGCGGAGCTCCATCGGCGTCGGAGTCTTAAACAACTCGCTCGCCGACGCTCGACCAAAGACCGGCCGAGCCACCCTCGGAGAGCGGCTCAAAGGATTGCCGCCTGCCTCGCCGGCGGAAAGTACAGTGGGGTGGTATTCAGCAAGTGCCTTTAAAACATTCATGGAACTCGGCGCAGGCCCTGATGCCCAACTGCGAAGCTTCTTGCGTTAGCCGCATGGATTTGTCAGCGTAGCGGCAGGTGGCGCGGGGACGGCACATCGCCGTCGCGCCGAAATGATGAAACAGGGAGAAAAAAATGAGCAATGAGGGTTACCACGAGCCGGTCGTCGAGCTGTCCACCGAAACCCGGGATATGCACCGGGCCATCGTCTCGTTAATGGAAGAGCTGGAGGCGGTGGACTGGTACAACCAGCGGGTCGATGCCTGCTCCGATCCCGATCTCAAAGCCATCCTCGCGCACAACCGCGATGAGGAGAAAGAGCACGCCGCGATGACTCTCGAGTGGATTCGCCGCAATGACCCCACCCTCGATAAAGAACTGCGCGACTACCTGTTTACCGACAAGCCCATCGCGCACAAGTAAGCCGGGCGTCCGCGCCGGTTTCAGCTGCTATGAACCGGCGCTAGCTTTCGCTGCCCGCGGGCACCACGCGCCAGATGCTATTGCCGACATCGTCGGCGACCAGAATAGCCCCCTGGCTATCCACCGCAACGCCGGCGGGTCGGCCCTGGGCTTCTTCGTCGTCATTGAGGAAGCCGGTGAGGACATCCATGGGTAAGCCCTCGGGTTCGCCCACGGCATTAAAAGGTACCGCGATGACCTTGTAGCCGCTGCGGGGATTGCGGTTCCAGGAGCCGTGCTGCCCAATCACGGCGCTGCCTTTGAAGCCGGGTAGCCGATCGGCGGTGTAAAACGCCAGTCCCAGTGATGCAGTGTGTGCCCCCAGTGCATAGTCGGGAACCTGCACGGGCTTTTCGGGGTGGGGGTTTTGCGCTTCGACCCGGACATCCGGGTTATCGCCCCAGTAGGAATAGGGCCAGCCAAAGAACTCACCGTCGGTCACCGAGGTGATGTAGTCGGGTACCAACTGGTCGCCGAGTTCATCGCGCTCATTGACCGCGGTCCAGAGCTCGCCGGTGACGGGGTTCCAGTCGAGGCCCACCGGGTTGCGCAGTCCATTCGCAAACAAGCGATAGGTCTTGGCCTCCGCGTCGACCTCGAGAATCGCCGCGCGATCGACTTCTTCGGCCATGCCGTTCTCACCAATATTGCTGTTCGAGCCCACAGCGACGTAGAGCTTCTTGCCATCGGGACTGGCGATCACATTTTTGGTCCAGTGATGGTTGAGGCCCTTGCCGGGCAGATCAACGATCAGCTCAGCGGGCTGATCGATGCTGAGTGCACCCAGGGTATAGGGGAAGCGCACTAGTGATGCCGCGTTGGCGATATACAGCCAGTCGCCGACCAGCGCCATGCCAAAGGGTGAGCTCAGGTTCTCCAAAAGCGGTACCTGCACATCGGCAACACCGTCGTTATCGGTATCCCGCAGCAGCGTGACCCGATCGGCGCTCTCGCCCAGGGAGCCCGCATAGGCCATCATTTTTTCGGCGATCCAGCCCTTGATGCCCTCAAAGCCACCGCCGCTGTTGGGCCCCCGGCTCTCGGCCACCAGTACATCGCCGTTGGGCAGCACTGTCATCCAGCGCGGATGATCAAGGTCGCGGGCAAAGGCATTGACCGCCAGCCCCTCAGCGGCAACAGGTGTGGCGCCTTCAGACCAGCCGATCGCCTTGGCCACCTTGGTGGTGGGGAAAAACGAGGATTCCGGTTCCACCAGCTGGGGGTCGGTGCCGTACTCGCGCTGCGCCTCCATTGACGGTCCCGCCGTGCAGGCGGCGGTGAACAGCAAGGCCGCCAGCGGCGTTAGATTTTTACTTTTGGGCATGATCGCCTGGTCCTGTTTTGAGCAACGTCGTGTGCCATGGTAACCGACAGCGCTCAAACCGCGAAAACGGCACTGGCATTCACCGCGCACAATCCGTAGCGTTGCAGCGGGAGGACAATCTGTGAATCAAGACTCGAGACGCCATGCACCGGCCACCTTGCGCAACCGCGATGCTATTTTGCAGGTGCTGGACGCGCACTTACCGGCATCGGGCACGGTGCTCGAAGTCGCCAGCGGCAGCGGCGAGCACGCGGTGTATTTCGCCCCGCGACTGCGCGGGCGCTATTGGCTGCCCAGCGATATCGGCGATAACGCACTGGCCTCGATCGCCGCCTGGGGCACCGCCGAACCCGCCGATAATCTACTGGCACCGATCAGCATCGATGCCAGCGATCCGCCCTGGCCAATCGAGACCGGACAACTGCCGGCGCCGATCACCGCGATTGTCAGTATCAACATGATTCATATCGCCCCCTGGTCGGCCGCGGTTGGGCTGTTTGCCGGCGCGGCGGAGCTACTACCTCCGGGTGGTGTGCTCTACCTCTATGGCCCGTTTTCCCAGGGTGGCGAGCACATTTCAGCATCCAATGCCGACTTCGACATCTCATTGAAGCAGCGCAATGCCGAGTGGGGTGTGCGCGATGTCGATCAGGTGTCGACGCTGGCGAACCAAAATGGCTTTAGCGAAACGGGTGCGATCCCAATGCCTGCCAACAACCTATCACTGGTGTTTGTGCGTTAACCGCTAAATTTCCTACGATCGGTCAGCAATCAATGACGGTGTTCGAGTTACCGCTGGCACGCCTCGCCACCCTGGCAGATCTGGCATCTTGTATGGGCCCCCGACACTCGCGGACGATCCGTCATCGATAAGCCTGCGCCAGCAGCCAAAGACAACAACTCAGTGAGCTAAAGGCCGAACGTATGTTCGGGTGGGCATGGACGTACCGGGAGTGAGCAATCCCCGGCAGCAAACCGCTGTTGGCATTTGTCTGTTAAAAGCCAAAGCCTTCGCCGCACTCCACCAGAAGCTGACCTTCCAACCCCGCCGCGCGATGGTGCTGCGCCGCCTGATAGGCCTCGTTGCGCAGCATGTCGAGCATCACCTGGGTGTTGGGGTAGCGGATAAGCGCCACCGCATCCCACAGGTCGTCGCCATGCCCGATCAACAGGCCGCGAACGTCCCCCGAGTAAAGAATGGTTACACCCTCGGGCTCCATGATCTCGCGAAAGTTTTTCGCATAAAGTGCATACGCCTCACGGCCGCTGAGTGAGGAGTCGCGACCGTCCTCATAAGTGGCGTGAGATTTAAATTTGAGCAGGTTGAGCATGGCAATCGGTTCACCGCTTTGGCGATTGCGAAAGGCGCGCACCTGATCACCCGTGGGTTGCAGTAAATTTTCCATGATCGACTCCTGGTTATTGCTCTCGCTAAATGACGTTGTACGGCGGTTTGCCTTGGGACTGCGGCCATGGGCGCAGCCATACTCTGCGTTAACGGGGTGGGTTACGCCGAATCCGGATCTTTGGCGGGGGCGCCACTCCTGATACGGGAGCTGCTGTCCGGAGCGAGTTAGTAGCCGGGCGCGGCACTTCCAGTAGCGTCAGACTCAGCTTCCACTCGAGGTTTTTGGGCGCACCTTGGGTTGGCGCGGTGGGGTTAACCGTTTTGCCGGGGCTTTTTTGCTGCGGGTTTTGCGCGCTTTCGGTGCGGCAGTGGAGGCGCTGGCTTTAGCGCGGGGTTTACCACCGGCCGGCTTTTTCGCGGCCACACTTTTTTTGCTGCTGGATCGTTGCGCAGGCGCTTTCTTCTGCTTTGTCACCGTTTTCTTTGCGACTTCTTTTTTTGCTAATTTTTTCTTCGCGACCTTCTTTTTTGCGATCTTCTTTTTTGCAACCTGCTTTTTCGCCGCCTTGCTTTTGGTTTTAGCGGGTGCTTTTTTGGCTGCAGCCTTTGTCCTTGTCTTTGTCCCTGTATTTGTCTCAGCCGCGCTCAGCGCAGCGTCAAACAACTCCTGGTAGCTGGCGAGCAGGCAGTCTTTATAAAACGCCGGGTCAGCCATCATCTCCCGGCAGCAGGTCGCCGAGATGGTGAATTCACCGCAGTAGCTGCCAATCACATGGAACAGCCCGACGCCGTCAACCACCGGGCCGGTACCAAAATTCGACAGCATGCGCGCGCCGGTGTTGTAGAGCGGTACCTGTGGCCCGGGCACATTGGTAATTACGCAGTTGTAGATCGGGTTGACCTGATTCACCAGCCCCCAGCGGGTGACCAGCTTGGCGGCCTGAGCGGTGAGGGTGCTGGGGATGAATTGCGAGTAATCGGTCATCGATTTGGCGCCGATGACCGCCGCGCGTTTTTTCGCGTTACCCGCCGCGTCATTGACGGTGCGCAATCGCTGCATCGGATCATCGACATCGGTATGAATGCTCACCGACATCGCCGCAACCACATTGCCACCGGAGCCGGCATCTGCTCCCTGTCGAATATTCACCGGCGCCATCGCCACCAGCGAGCTCTCCGGGAGTTCACCGTGATGCCGGAGGTATCGCCGCAGCGCGCCACCGACAATGGTCAGGGCGACATCGTTGACGGTTGCCCCGGGCAGTGCATTCTTGATGGCCTTGATGTCCTGAAGCGGCAGTCTCACGGCCTCAAAAACCCGGTGTGGGGACACCGGTCGGTTGAAACGGGTGCGCGGCAACTTGCCCACCCCTTTCAGGTCTCCACGGCGGATCGCCATCATGGCCTTGGCAATACCGGGGATGGTATTGCTCGCCACCGACAGAAAGCGCATCGGCTGTTTCAGCGTATTGATCTGTGATTTGGCCAGTAGCGACAGGGCTCCCGGGGGCTTCTCCGCCGGTCGTGGCTCGAGGGCTTCGAGCACTTCGCCGTCGGGTTCAAGATCGTGGATCGCCGCGGCGATTTCGACGCCGGAGGCGCCATCGATGGCGGCGTGGTGCATTTTGGTAAAGACCGCAAAACAGCCCGGTGGATAACCGTCGACGTTATCGAGCCCTTCGATGACGGTCATCTCCCAGAGTGGACGCGCCCGATCCAGCGGGCGGGCGTGTATCCGCGAGATCAGAATGCACAGCTGCCGCCAGTCGCCGGGAGAGGGCAGCGCGAGGTGACGGATGTGGTACTCAGGATCAAAGGTGCCATCGTCGACCCAGTAGGGGTGATCCAGATGAAATGGTACCTCGGCCAGGCGCTGGGTTAACGCGGGCAGTTTCTGAATTCGTGCCGCGGTGTTATCGATAATTTGCTTGAAGCGCACCTTGCCGCCGGGCGCCGTCTCGGGGGTGTAAATCGAAAGACCCGAGATATGCATCGGCTGATTGGCCGTTTCGAGGTAGAGAAAGGAGGCATCGAGACCGGAGAGCTGTTTCATGGTGTCGCCGTTTGGAGATGGGTTTCCCAGTCTAACGGGTTTGGCCGATGTCGCTACCCGCGTGGAGGCACTCGGCAGCGCGCGCAACACCAGGCCAAAAGGTTTCCTGGCGACGTCAGTGGTTGCTACAAATACGGTGCAAACACCCCTAAACGTTGCATCACGTTGCATCGGCGCGAGGAGAGGCGGGCGGGAGTCCTTTGGGCGTCGACGAGCGACTCTAACAGTGCGCTGGCCGTGCTGGAGCTACGCGAGCAGCCCAAAGGACTGCCGTCGGCCTCGCCGACTTCAAGGCATAGGGTGTGATCGCCGGCGAATGTCGTTCAGAGCTGGGATCGAGGTATCGCGCACACCTTGATGCTGCTAACTGCACCGACTCAAGAACACCACCTGTGGCCACCGTCGACTGACAAAACCTCGATCCCGCTACCTTGCGATGCTCCCAACAAAGGCCCCGGGCTTGGGCCCGCCTGGAAACAGCGCTGCAAAAAAAAAGCGCCCCGTAGGGCGCGTTATTATTCGAGCGAAGCCAACGGCTTACAAAAACTTAACCGCACACAGTTTGTTGCCGGCGGGATCGCGCAGGTAGGCGAGATACAGCTTCATGGCGCCGTTATCGCGAATACCGGGAGGGTCCTCGACCGCGGTGCCGCCGTTCTCTACACCGGCTTTGTGCCAGGCGTCAGCCTGTTCGCCGTTCTCGACACTAAAGCCAATCGTGCAGCCGTTACCGGCAGTCGCGGGGTTGCCATCAATAGGCGGGGTGATGGCAAAAAAGCCATTGTCACTCATGTAAAAGCAGCGGCCCTTGTCATCGAGGGTGCCTTCGCCGTAGCCCAGCACGCCGAGGATAGCGTCATAGAATGCCTTGGATGCCTGCATGTCGTTGGTACCGACCATAATATGGCTGAACATAGTTGTACTCCTGTTAGCGTTGTTGTGATGTGTTCACGGGACGACACTTTATCGCCAACGCGCCCGGTTGTCAGGTTATAAACCCAGAGCCGATTCGAGTGCCTCGAGTTCCGCTTGTTGTTCGAGCCACCGGCTCTCGATACTTTGCAGTGTCTGCTTGGCCTCGCCTTCGGCTTTGACCAGTTGGGCGAGCTCTTCGCGCCGGTCTTCGTTGTATAAGTCGGTATCTGCGAGCTGCGCCTGCAACGCTGCGAGTGTGGTCTCGACCTTTTGCATCTCGTGCTCGGTCTGTTCCAGCGCTTTCTTTAACGGGCGAACTCGCTGTCGTTTTTCGGCGCTTTCCTGACGCTGGGCTTTATTCGGTTTTTCGCTGACGGCTGCCGTAGCCGGCGCGCCTTGCGGAGCCGTTCTACCGCTGACAATCCACGCCTCGTAGGCCTTGAGATCCTCGGGGTACTCCTGAATGCGACCCCCATCAACGAGGAGTAGCTGTTCTACGGAGCTGCGCAGCAAATGACGATCGTGGCTGACCAGCAACAGCGCGCCGTCGTAGCCCCCCAGAGCGACCTCCAGCGCGTGGCGCATCTCCAGGTCGAGGTGGTTGGTGGGCTCGTCGAGTACCAGGACGTTCGGGTCCTGCCACACCACCATGGCGAGGGCGAGGCGCGCCTTCTCACCCCCCGAAAAATGGGTGATCGGGCCGGTGGCCATATCGCCGCGAAAGTTGAATCCGCCGAGAAAATCGAGAATCTCCTGCTCGCGTTTCTGCGGCGTCAGCCGTTGCAGTTGCAGTAGTGGACTCGCCTCCATATCGAGCACATCGACCTGTTGCTGATCAAAATAGCCGATGCGGCAGTGTTTACCGATATCGAGATCGCCTTCGAGCAGCGGCAGTTCGCCGGCGAGGGTTTTCAGTAGCGTGGTCTTGCCGGCGCCGTTGCGCCCGAGCAGGCCAATCCGATCCCCGGGACGCAGGGTCAGCTCGATGCGCTCGAGCACCCGGTGATCGCCGTAGCCGAGGTCGCCGCGGTCCAGATTAAGCAGCGGGTCGCTGATCTTGCCGGGTTCGGGGAAGGCAAATGAAAAGGGGGAGTCAACATGCGCCGGGGCGAGCTGCTCCATGCGCTCGAGCTCCTTGATCCGGCTCTGGGCCTGTCGTGCCTTGGTCGCTTTGGCGCGGAATCGGCGCACAAAGTTCTCGATTTCCGCTTTGCGACGGGCCTGTTTCTCAAAGCTGGCCTGCTGCTGGGCGATGTGCTCAGCCCGCTGGCGTTCGTAATCCGAATAGCCGCCGCTGTAGCTGTGCAGGGTCTGGCCCTCGAACCGCAGCACTTTTTCGCAGGTACCGTCGATAAAATCCCGGTCGTGGGAAATCATCAGCAGGGTGCCCGGGTAGCTCTTGAGCCATTGTTGCAGCCACACGGTGGCGTCGAGATCGAGGTGGTTGGTGGGCTCGTCGAGCAGCAAAAGGTCCGAGGGTGAGATCAATGCGCGGGCAAGCCCCAACCGCACCCGCCAGCCGCCGGAAAAGGCGCTCAACGGCTTGCCAATCTGTGACTTGGAAAAGCCGAGTCCACGCAGCAGCTGTTCGGCGGTTCGGGGCAGTCCATAGCCGTCGAGGGCGTCGAGGTCCCCGTGAAGCTCCGCGGCTCGTTCGAAGTCCGAGGCCGCTTCCGCTGCGGCAACCTCGGTCAGCAGCGTGGCGATACGCTCGTGCCCCGCCATCACGTAATCAAGCGCCGACTGCTCGGTGCCCGGCACCTCCTGGGCCATGTGCGCAATATCGATACCTTCGGTACCGCGGATGCTGCCCCCATCGAGGGCGACGGCGCCGGTCAGTAAGCGAAAGAAACTCGACTTACCGCAGCCGTTGGCGCCAATGAGGGCGATCTTCTGCCGGTTTTCAAGTGTTGCACTGGCAGCCTGCAGTAGCAGTTTGCCGCCACGGCGCAGGCTGAGGTTGTCAATAATAATCACGTTGGAGTTCCACGCGGGGTGGCCGTAGGTTAGGGGATCGGTAGCGTGAATGAAAATCATCCGCGGATTTATGTCCGCGTTCTGTAGGTTATTTCACAGATTCTTGGGTTGACGGTATAGGCGCAGATGCTGAGAATGCAGGTGGAATAAGGATTTATACTAAAAAATTATAAAATTAAACTGAGTTATAAAGCAACGCTATTAAGTGGCGGCATAAAAATAAACACTCGTTTCACCAACGTTGAAATAAGAGAAGGAAGGACCATGGCTACGAATTCTGGCTTTAAGCCGCGTCGACTCGCACTCGCACTCGCGGTCGCTTCTGTAACCGCCGCGCCCATCACCTGGGGCCAGGGCGGAATGCTCGAGGAAGTGGTAGTGGTGGCGACCAAGCGTCAACAGACGCTGCAGGAAGTACCCGTTGCCGTCTCGGTGGTCACTGCCGAGACAATCGAACAGGCGCAGGTGCTCGACATCAAGGATCTGCAGACCCTGGTACCCAGCCTTCGTGTGACCCAGCTGCAGAGCAGCGCCAACACCAACTTCATTATTCGCGGCTTCGGCAACGGCGCCAACAACCCGGGCATTGAGCCCTCGGTGGGGGTGTTCATCGATGGCGTTTATCGCTCCAGAGTGGGCAGCGCGCTGGCGGATCTGCCGAAAATCGAGCGGGTCGAAGTACTGCGCGGCCCCCAGAGCACACTGTTTGGCAAGAACGCGTCGGCCGGTGTCATCAACGTCGTTACCGCCAAGCCCGACCTCGATGCCATGAGCGGCTCGGTGTCGACCACCGTGGGTAACTTCAACCAGTGGATTGTCCGCGGTGACGTCACGGGGCCGATCACGGACAACGTGGCCTACAGCCTGTTCGCGAGCAGAAACGAACGCGATGGCTATTACGACAACCTCGCTCTGGACACCGAGCTCAATGAGATCAATCGGTGGAACTACCGTGCCCAGTTGCTGTGGAACCCGACGGATCGGTTAGAGGCCCGCTTTATTGCCGACGGCGAGTCGCTGGATGAATCCTGCTGTGGTGTCGCCAACCTCGTCGATGGCCCTACCGGTAATATCGTGCGTGCGCTCGGTGGTCAGCTGGTTTCCAATGAGGCGTTTGCCTACGAGGGCTTTTACGATATCGATCCGACCAACGAGATCGATACCAATGGCTACTCGCTCGAACTCAACTATGATTTTGATGCCTTCACCCTGACGTCGATCAGTGCGTATCGCACACTGGAGCAATTCTCTACAGCAGACATCGATTTCACCAGTGCCCGCCTGATCTTCCCACCCAACGGGGATCGTCAGGACACCGAGATCGATACCTTCACCCAGGAACTGCGTCTGGCCGGTGAAGCCGACGGCTTTTCCTGGCTGGTTGGCGCGTTCTACTTTACCGAAGAGGTGGACACCAAAGGCGCGTTGACCTACGCCGATCAATTCCGACCCTATGCGGACATTGCAACCCAGGGGGCGATCTCTCTTATCGAGCAAGCCGTAGGCCCGGTGCTGGGCATCCCGGCGGGTACCTTCTTCGGCGCAGGGCAGGGTAACCCCGCGGAGCGGTCGACCTTGGATGATGACACCTTGTCGCTCTTTGCCCAGGTGGATATCGACCTCAGCGAATCCCTGATACTCACCCTCGGGCTGAACTACACGGAGTCGGATAAAGAGGCCAGTGTGGCGGTCACTTCAACCGACGTCTGGGCGTCGTTGCCTCTCGATCAGTTGGGCCTGCCGCTGCCGCCGGAAAACATTGCCGCGCTGCAGGGGTTCCAGTTTCTGCCGCCGTTTGTCAGCTACCCCAATGCGGTCGAGGACGGTAAATCGAAGGATGATGAGACCACTTACACCGTGCGCCTTGCGTACGATGTGAACCCCAATATGAACGTCTACGCCGGCGTGAGCACCGGCTTCAAGGCGACCTCGTGGAACCTGTCGCGCTTCTCGCGGCCGTTTGCTGAAGATATTCCCGCCTTGTTTGCCGCGGGCCTCGGTGTGCCCAACCTCAACGGTGGTACGCGCTTTGCCGACCCTGAAGAATCCACCGTTTATGAGGCGGGCCTGAAAGCGGAATACGAAAGCGTCGCCTTCAACATTGCGGTGTTCAATCAGGAGATCAAGGGCTTTCAGTCCAACATCTTCACTGGCACGGGCTTCAGCCTCGCCAATGCGGGTACCCAGTCCACCGACGGCGTCGAGTTTGATATGAAGTGGGCGGCGACCGAGAATCTGCGTTTCAACTTTGCGATGACCTGGCTTGATCCGCTCTACGACGACTTTAAAGGCGCCGAGGGTATTGACGGCCCGACCGACCTTTCAGGCACTCAGCCCCCGGGAATCCCCGAGTTCGCCACCAATACCTCGGTCAGCTACAACTTTGATCTGCTCGGCGCGATGTCTTATGTCCGATTCGAACACGTCTACGAAGACGAAGTGCAGGTGGTCGAGAATGTGCCGGCTGATGTGGCATCACGAGAGATCAATATGTTCAACGCGAGTATGGGCATGAGCTGGAACAACGGCCTGTCGTTTAATCTGTGGGGCCGTAATCTCAACGATGACGAGTACCTGCAGTCGGCGTTCCCGTCGGTGGCCCAGCCCGGTAGCTTCAGTGGTTACCCCAATACGCCGCGAACTTATGGCCTGACGCTCAAGTACGACTTCGGCATGTAGTCGACCGTCGGTTGATAAAAAGGCGCCCCGCGGGGCGCCTTTTTTTTGGTATATCGCGCGTGGACGCGAGCGCGGAGCTATCGCTGCCAGCCGCAATCCCGTGCCATTTCGCGGTAGCGCTGCAGTCGACGTTCGGTTTGAGACTCGGTCCGCTCGGTACAGCCATCGATGATTTGCAGCTGGGCCGCCCTGATACTTTTGGAACAAAATGTCGTAGCCTGTGGCGACGCCTTCCACGCTGGAGATAACGCATGACCAACACTTCAACTGAAGAGTTTCCTGAGGTCACCCTCGACATGCTGCCCCCCGCGGATGCGGCGGCCTTACTGCTCGGCGAGTCACCCGCCGCGATTGAAGCCACACTGCGCGCCCTACCTGCCGATGCCGCAATATCGATCGCGGCGAATCTGGTGGCACAAAAGGAACTCGACTCGGATCTCGATCATTCGCTGGAACCCGCAAGGGCAATCGTGGGTAATGTGGGTGACCTGATGGTGGACGCGATCGGCGAGCTGACGCCGGGTACCACGGTCGCCGCGGGCATCGACTATGTTGTCCGAACTCATCCGGTTACCCCGTTGACCTATTTGTATATTGTTGACGAGGAGAAGCATCTGCTGGGTGTGGTGGCCATGCGCGATCTGCTGCTTGCGCGGCCCGGGCAAATTTTGCAGGACATCATGGTGCCGGCGCCCTTTGTGTTTGCGCCGGATACCATTCTTCCCGAGGCATTGAAGTCAGCGCTGGCCAAACGGCACCGGGTATACCCCGTGGTCGACAGCAGCAACAAGCTACTGGGCATGGTGTATAGCTGGCGGCTGTTCGAGTACGTTGCCACCGAGCTCAGTGGGCAGCTGGGCGCCACCGTGGGTCTGGATCGCGAGGAACGCAGCTCAACGCCAATCTGGCGCGCCTTTCTTATGCGTCATCCCTGGTTACAGGTGAATCTGCTGACCGCGTTTGTGGCGGCGTTTGTGGTGGGGCTTTTTGAGGACACCATTGCCCAGATTGTCGTGCTCGCGGTGTTCCTGCCGGTGCTGGCCGGCCAAAGCGGCAACACCGGTTGTCAGGCGCTTGCCATCACCCTGCGCAGCCTGGCAGTTGGCGAATTGGAGGAACATTCGATGACGCAACTGCTGCGCAAGGAAGTGGTGCTCGGGGCGCTCAATGGCTTCTTCGTCGGGCTTGTTGCTGCGGCAGCCATGTATTTTTACTCCACCATGACCGGCGCCGCTGATGCGTTGACACTGGCCCTCGTCGTACTGATCGCGATGGTCGGTGCGTGTATCGGCAGTGGCTTGTTTGGGGTGCTGGTGCCCCTGACGCTCAGACGGTTTGGCGCGGACCCCGCCATGGCGAGCAGTATTTTCCTGACGACGTTTACCGATATTCTCGGTATGGGCCTGATGCTGTTCCTGGCGACCAGTTTGTTGCTCTAAGCCGGTATCCGCTTCAGGGCTTGGCCGTCAGGCGGGTTTATTGGATCGGAGCTGCTCGAAAGTCACGACGCGGTTGCGGCCGTCGAGCTTGGCGCAGTACAGGGCGCGATCGGCTGACTCGATCATCTCCTCGAGGGTTTTTGCGCCCTTAGCGAGTAAAGCGACACCAATACTGATGGTCACCTGCACACGATTTTCTCCGGCTTGGGTGGTGTGCTCGGCGACACGCTGGCGCAGCCGCTCTGCAAGGCGTTCAGCCTCCGGTACCGAGGTTTTGGGTAACAGCAGTGCAAACTCCTCGCCTCCGATTCGGGCAAAGGTGTCGTAGGGCCGGATCAGGTCCTTGCACAGCTTTGCAATATCGATTAGAACGCGATCGCCCATGAGATGACCATAATTGTCATTGACCGACTTAAACCAGTCGATGTCCAATATGGCGACGGACAGGGGCTCATCGTGACGGTGAGCGCGGGACAATTCGCTTTTGATCACGCTCTCCAGGGCGCGGCGGTTGCCCGCTCCCGTAAGAGGGTCTTTATCGGCGATAGCTTTCAGTCGACGCTCGACGGCCTTTCTGTCGCTGATGTCTTTGAGGAACATTATTGAGCCAGCAAATTGCCCGGAAATATCCTGAAGCGGGTGCTGGTCGAAGAAAAAATCGTAGTCTTCATCCCGTATCGTCATGGACACATCGCCCGATTTTTGAGCTTCAGTGTCACAACGCTTGCCGATAAAATCGGTGAGCTCCGGCATCAACTCAGTAACGGGTCGATTCAGGATCACATTTTCCGATACAAAATCCTGGTCATGCCCGGTTATCGCGGCAGCGTCGTAATAGACTTCTCCCGCTCTGGCATTCATACCCGTTAGCAAGCTGACAGCCGCCTGGTTGGCGTCAGTGACCTCGAGTTCGTGATCAAGCAGAAAGGCCGGGGTACCGAGGCTCTCAAATGCGGTCAGATAGAAGTTTTTTTCGTTGGTGAGTTTGCGATTGGTTGTGCTGAGCTCATCGACGACTTTATCCATCGGGGTGCTGTTCCACTCGGTAACGAGGGCGATTTCCAATAAATCAAAGCGCTTCAGTACGAAGTGGCGCAGGGTTTTTATATGCGGGGAGTCGGCGCAGCGCTCATCGACAAGGTCGGTATAGGCCTGTCGATAATACTTGAGCAGGCTCAGAAACATGCCGGGTTTGATGCCGCGCTTGCGATGTAAGATCGCCTCTTCGACGGCAAAATGCGCGAGCGCATCGTGGATAAAGTCCTGATTGGGGGTGAACTCGATCGAAGATCGGGTTTGCTCCTGGGCACCTTTGATGAGTGCTTCGCTGAGCCCGGCAATGGATGCCTGCCAGGCACACATCATCGTGGAGGTGTACTGGGTGTAATCCTGCCGGTGGGCATAATCGAGAATCCGACGCATGAGCCAGTCTTCGTTGTCACGAAGCAGCGAGATGATGGTAGCCCGGCAGAGTGCAAATTCGTCACCTTGTGGATGCGTCATGGTTACCATTTACCCGCTATTTATTGCTTTTATTATATTTGGAAATAACGTTAGAAGCGCCTTATCCTGGAGTCAAGTGACTTGTCCCGACGGCGCCGCAAGTTTCCCGTATGCGCGAAACAGCCGCGCTTAGGCGCCTTTCACGGGTGTCTTGTGGAGGACTGCAGGGGATTCGACGGGGTATGTTCGGGTGATCTGGGCTTTGTGCAGCTTTAAAGGGGTACAAATACCTTTAATGGTTATCTGTACCTCTATGACAGGTTTATTTGACCTAAATAAATCATTCAAGGCCTGCATTGAGCGCTGATAGATTCATAACCGACTGTTTTTATTGGTATTTATTAATCTGGCACGGCATTCGCTAAATACCGGTTGAAGGCGCCGGGTTGGCCGGAATCGCCAGAGGGGCAGGGAAGCCCCACTCACGATCAAGGAGTAACACAGCATGGATACACTGGACGAACGATTCTCGATCTACACCGCGGTAGTTTTCATCTGCAGCACCCTGGGTGCGCTGGCCGGGCTGAGTGCCGCGGCGGTGACCTTTGGCGTGTTGGCGGTCGGTATCGAGCTGGCGTATGTCGCTAGTGGCCTGATGAACGCGACGGACCAGTCCGACGCCTAGGTCCATCGAAAGGAGAAGCATCATGGGTATATTTTCACGTATGTCAGACATTGTTAACTCCAACCTGAACGCGCTGTTGGACAGCGCCGAAGATCCGGAGAAGATGATTCGCCTGATTATCCAGGAGATGGAAGACACGCTGGTGGAAGTACGGAGCTCCTCGGCACGGGTGTTGGCGGACAGGAAGACCGCGGCCCGACGGCTGGAGGCGACCGAGGCGGAAGCCGCGCAGTGGGAAGCAAAGGCGAAACTGGCGATTAGCAAGGGCCGCGAAGACCTGGCCCGGGCAGCGCTTCAGGAGAAGCGGGCGATCGAGGAGGAAGTGGCGGCGGTTCAGGAGGAACTGTCGGCGACCGACGAGCACATTGCCCAGCTCAACGAGGAAGTGAGCCAGCTGCAGGCGAAGCTCAATGACGCCAAGGCGAAGCAGAAGACCATTCTGATGCGCTCGAAGACGGCCCAGTCACGGATGCAGGTCAAGCGTCAGGTGCATCGCACCGAGCTCGATGAGGCCTTCACCAAGTTCGACAAGTTCGAGCGACGGGTGGATAACCTCGAAGGGCAGCTGGAGGCGATGGATCTCGGTCGCGATGTGACGCCGGACCTGGCGGCGGAGATCGAGTCGCTGGCGCAGGACGAGTGGCTGACCGAGGAACTCGATCGTCTCAAGGCGTCGATGGCGTCGAAGGACGACAAAGCCACCAGCAAAGGGAAGTCATCAGGCGGTGCAAAGGACTGAGAGGATGAAAGGCCAGGGAAGGCTGTTTACACTCGATATCACCGACGCAGGACCAGGGAGTCAACGATGAGCATTACGGAAGCGTTATTTGTACCGACGATACTGTTCATGCTGATCGTGGCGCCGATCTGGATTGTGATGCACTACCAGAGCCGCAAGCGCTCGAGCCAGAGCCTGAGCGAGGATGATCGCCAGGAGCTTGATGAGATGCTGGCGACGGTGGACAAGCTGAGCGACCGAATCGTATCGCTGGAGTCGATACTGGATGTGGACCATCCGAATTGGCGCAAGACAGACGGACAAAGGAGCGAATGATGCGCAGGGATGAGCGTGGTTACCGACGGGCCGATCGCCGCGAGGGGATAGGTTCACGCAAGAAACGGGGTTGGGGGATTGGCTTATACCGCAACCGCAGCGATGCCTGGCTCGGCGGTGTGTGCGCGGGCTTTGCCGACCACTGGGATGTACCGGCGTGGATGGTGCGTTTGGGTGTGGTGGCGCTACTGATCTTTACCGGCTCGCTGGCTTTCTGGGGCTACATCGTGGGCTGGTTGCTACTGGCGCCGCGCCCGGGCCGCTTTGAGGCGGACGCCGAGGATGACGTGGCCATGGAATACGACGAAGATCTGCACCAGTACCGCCCGAAGACGGTGTTTCGGTATTCGGATGCGCCGAGCACACGAATCCGCAAGGCTCAGGAGCGACTGAACAAGGCCCTGAGCCGGGTCGAGGCGATGGAGCGTTACGTCACCTCGCGCCACTACGACCTCAACCGGGAGTTCTCCAAGCTCTAGGTGAGCACTCAGTGAGAACCCAAAAGGCGGCCAGGGACCGCCTTTTTTGTTGTCTGTGTTGTCGGTTAGCGCTTTACCCGCAGCTGGGCTCGGTCTCCAAGCATCGATATATAAGCCGCTGTGCGACTCCCGGGTTGCAGGGTCCTTCTGCTCGCTGATTGCATTTAATACTATTATTTGGTGGAATCTGTCGAACGGGGTGTAAACCAAGAGAGGCAAACAGCCATGATCAACCGAAAAAGAGTGTTATCTGCTGGTGCAGTGATGTTCTCACTTCTCCAGTCTCAGGCAAGTTTTGCGGGCGGCAGCGCGGGTTCGATTGTGATTGGATTTGCCCCTTCCAGCCAAAGTGCGGTACCTGTGGTACCTGTCCCGGCACTGGGCTCGCTGGGATTGCTGGCTCTGGCAGTTTTACTGGCAATTATCGGGTTTCGGGTGCTGAAAAACCGGGGTACATCGCTCACGATGATGACCGTGTTCGCTGGTATCGCGCTGGCCGCGACTGTCGCACTGACGACCCTGACCATCAAACAAGCTGTGGCCACCGAAACCGCTTCCGTTCCTCTCGGCGAGTGCAGCACTGGTGGAGAGGTTCAGATTAATGATCTACGATCTGGCCCTGACAACAATTTCGAGAATCAGTGTGAGAATGACGTCGAAATTATCTCTATTGTCGATGAGCAGACTGGTCTGACATGTACACCCGTTGCACCATCGGATCTGTCACCGCCGTTGTGTGAGGTTGGTGTTACCGTTTCCGGCGGTGGAGGCACCTGCGATATTCCAGCGGACTGCGACGTCCCTTTATCGTAAAATTCGGGAAGAAAGAATATCGGGCCAGTCGAGCTTGGAGCGTCAGCAAACAGGCCTTAACCTGGTCTGGATTTAAAAGAAGCAGCCAGTGGCTGCTTTTTTTATGTTCCTGGGGGAGTTAGTGTCGAGGTCCGCCATTTGTTTCCGCAATGCATCGTCGGCTGCTGATGGCTGCACTGCCTTGCTGGTAACTCGTATCGCTCAAGGCATGAAAATCAGCAGCAAAAAGCTGTACCACCGAGCGTAGGTGATGCGCCCTCGACTGGAGAAGCCAGTTACTCGGGCAAAATCATCATGTAAGTTTTACGTACTTTCTCGATGACTTCGGCGCGGCCTTTCCAGCCTTTCGGGAATACCCAGCTATCGCCGGCGCGGACGTCGGTGACCTGTCCGGATTCCGAGGTGAAGCGCCAGTGGCCTTCGAGCAGGTGGCAGAACTCGGTGACATCGAGGTCGAGGTCGAGGACACCGGGCTCACATTCCCAGGTGCCGGCCACCATATTGCCGTGGGAAAAGAAGCCTTTGTCGGTCTGCTTGGGCAGGGGGCCGACGGGCTCGCCGAAGGAGTCGGCAAGCACAAGTTCGGTTTCCTCGATGCACTGGTGTTGTACGCTGATTTCTGGCATTAAATCGATCTCCTGAAAAGAGTGGGTAATGAGGACGCGCAAGGGCGTGTCGCAATAAGCTGCTACCAAACCACAGCTCGGACGATCGGTCTTCCCAGCGTGTCGGGTCGCAAAATAGCCCCTGTCATGCTGGCTTGCAGTTGCCTGGGGCCGGTGATAAAACACGCTGAAATACCTACTGCTTTGTTCTGGCCCAAGCGTTGAAGGCACCCTATGCCATGCGCTGACCCGTTGCGATATTTCCCGTCGACGCGTTGCTTTGTTTGACCGGCCATTCGCGAACTGGTTTTGGCCGCGCCGAAACTGAATCCCAGTGTGGGTTGTGGTACGCAGTAACCAGGGGTCGCCGTAATGGGACCGGAAATTACCGGAGAATTGATGGCAACAAACGCGCAAGAACGGGTGCAGGAATTTTTCATTGCCATTACCCAATACCCACGGCGCACCATCGCGCTCACGCTGATACTCGTTGTGCTGGCCGCTGCGGGTCTGTCGCAGATCGTTAAAGACACCTCGGTCAAAGCGTTTATTCCACCCGACCACCCCTCGCTGGTCTCCGATGCTGTGGCCGAGGAGGTCTTCGGTCTTTCCGACTCCCTGGCCATCGCCGTGGTGGTTAGAGACGGCGGCTCTGTATTTGACCCCGAGGTCATGGTCGTTATCCGGGAGCTCACTGCTGAACTTCAGGGTATGCCCAACGTGCGATCAGAGCGGGTGGCGAGCCTGGCGACGGAGTCTTCCATCAGTGGCGCCGCCGGCTTTGTTGAGATTGACCCTTATATTCCGGGAGGGCCAATCGATGACGCTTTTGCGGTCGACAGCCGGCGACGTTTTGATGCCATGCTGGCCCACCAGGACGGACTGGCCACCATCGATGGCCAGGCGGCGGTCATCATGGCGGAACTGGCCAAGGAGGAACTCGCCAGCAAAAGCTATGAGATGGCATTGGCGCTCGCCAATAAATACGCTTCCGACGACATTGATATTCACGTTGCCGGACCGGGTGCGGTAAGCGGCTTTTTGAGTACCTACATCGACCGGGACGCGCGCAAGATGCAGCCGTTGGTCTTTGCCCTGGTGCTGCTCTTCATCTACCTCGCGTTCCGCCGCAAATCGGCGATGCCCGGGCCGCTGTTGGTGGTCGCTGGAGCCGCCGGTGGGGCTATGGGCATCATGGCCTGGACAGGAACGCCCTATTACGCGATTACCAATGCCTTGCCCGTGGTGCTGGTTGCCATATCGGTGGCCGACTCGATTCATATATTGACCGCGTTTTATCAGCGCCGATCACAGCACCCCGAGGGAAATACCCGTGATCTTGTGATCGGGGCAATGGCAGATATGTGGCGGCCCATTACGCTGACAACAGTCACGACAATGGCGGGTTTTTCGGGTATTGCGCTGATGTCGATCATGCCGCCGATTGTTATGTTCGGTTGGTTTGCCGCCCTCGGTGTGGCGTTGGCCTGGGCCTTGTCGATTTTTGCCCTGCCCAATGTCCTGTTTCTGCTGGACCCCAAACCGAGTCCCGCGTTTCGATCCTGGCGGCAAAATCGACCGAGCGGGCTGGGTAAGGCCCTGGCGCATATTGGCTCGGCGTCGGCACGACACTACGGCAAGGTACTGATTCTTTTTTGCGCGGCAGTGGTCCTGGTCTCGGTGGGTGCCTCGCAACTGCGGATTGATCGCGCCCAGGTTGATAATTTCGCCCCCGACGAGCCGATTCGTGTTGCTGATGAATTAATCAATTCGACCTTCGCCGGCAGTGCCTTTCTCGATGTCATTATCGAAACCGATACTGTGGAGGGCCTCCTCGATGCCCGGCGCATGCAGAAAATAGTCGCCTTGCAGCAGTATTTTGAGGGTCTGCCCCACGTGCAAAAAACGGTGGGGATTACGGATTATCTCACCCAGCTACATGCCGCTCTCGAGGAACTGCCACCATCGGCCGTGGCTGATCGCGTCCTACCCGACTCCGATGATGCGATCGCCCAGTATCTTCTGGTCTACGAATCGTCGGGGGATCCCACCGATTTCGAGGAGGAGATTGATACCGAATACCGGATGGCAATGATTCGCGGTGTGCTCAATGAACATCACTTCAGCCAGAACCGGGAAACCGTTGCCGCGCTCCAGAAGTACCTCGATACCCGGTTCGTTGAGCCCGGTATGACCGCCATGCTGACCGGCGACGTCAATGTCAGTTACCACTGGATGAACAGCCTGAAGCGCTCGCATTTTGGCGGTGTGATTGTTTCCCTGATACTGGTCCTGATTACCTCTATTTTGGTGTTTCGCTCGGTGAGTACCGGCATTGTCGCGGTGGTGCCCGTGAGTTTCACGGTGCTGCTGCTCTATGCGGTTATGGCACAGCGCGGTATTTACCTCGAACCGGCGACATCCATGTTCGCCGCCATTGCCATTGGTGTGGGCATCGATTTTGCGATCCACCTGATCGACAAATTAAGAGAGTCGCTGAAGTTGCACGATGAAGACATTTATCTTGCCGTAGATCACGCTTTACCGCTGACGGCCCGCGCCTGTTACTACAATTCGGCAGCCCTCGCGGTGGGGTTTGCCGTGCTGATGACCAGCGAGTTACCGACGTTGCAGCGATTCGGGGGTTTGGTCACCCTCGCATCGGCGTGCAGCTATGTATTGGCTCTGGTCATGGTTCCCGCACTGTTCGCCGCCGGCCGAGCCTATAGTCAAAGTGCCTTCAGGCCGGTACCGCGGGCCGCCGCCATCACCGCCGTCATCATGTTGCTGGTTTTGATCAGCACGGTCATCACCGATAAGGTGTATGCCGCTGATGCGGTTTCTTCATTGCCCGAACCGCCGGTGCTCGAAACGGGAGCGGCCGTCGCCCAGCGCGTGGCGGACAGGGAGGAGGGCACATCCTCACGCCGGCTGCTCGATATTGTGGTCACTGATCGACGCGGTAAAACCCGCGAGCGACAGGCACTGGTACTGAAGACGCGGACCGACAGCGCGCGCAGTACGCGGTTTACCTATCTGGCGCCCAAATCGGTTGCGGAAGTGACTTTTCTCAGCGAGGATTTTGACGCGGCCACGGCCTCGGACAACCGCTGGCTGTATCTCCCCGCGACGCGAAAGGTGCGGCGAATTCCCGCCTCAGATCGCGGTGACTATTTTCTCGGTACCGATTTTACCTACGAAGATATCCAGTCCGAGTTCAAGCTCTCGCTCGCGGATTACGACTTTGCCCTCGATGGCAGCAGCGTGTCAGAAGGGGGTACGCTGACCTATCAGCTTTCCGGAAAAACCAGGACCGATGCCATTGCCCGGGAGCTGGGCTATGGCGGGTTCACCGCTGAAGTGAACGCTGACTCCTGGCTTTTTCATCGGGTTGAATTCTCTGATCCGAAGGGTGAGCTGCTAAAAACCGTGCGGGTTCACGATGCCGCAGTTTTTGACGGGATCTGGTGCGCGACTGATATCGAGGTGACCAACCATCAGACCGATCACAAGACTCGATTTCTCTATCAGGACGTCGCTTTCGGCGAATCCCTGCCAGGCTCCCTGTTTAATCCACAAACCCTGAGTCGCGGTCTGCCATCGTCGCTATTGCCGTGAATCGTAAGCTGCATGGATTCGTGGCGCTTGTCGCCACTGCACTGATTACTGCGACCGCACACGGTGAAACCGCGAGGCTGATCGAGGTTCCTGTGGATCTCAGCGTGGGTATTGACCCCGCGCGGGGTGACCTCATGCAGGCGCAGTTTGAGGCGACGCCAAAATGGGGTCTGGCGCTCAGTGACTTGAGATCGATAACGGCGTCGTTTCGCTTGCGCCTCGACGCCCGCGATGAACTCGAGCCGGGCGCGCCGGACTTTGATCGCTATTCGGCAGCTTCAGCGCCGATCACACTGGGAGACGCCGGGACGCTCGAATTGCGCGATGTGTATTACGAGCAACTGCTGGACGCCGGGTTGATACGCCTCGGAAAGCAGCAGATCGTGTGGGGGCGGCTCGACGGAATCAAAGTGCTGGATGTATTGAATCCGCAGACCTATCGGGAATTTATTCTTGATGATCTCGACGAGTCGCGAATCAGCCTGTGGAGCGCGTATCTTGACGTGTCGCTGGGATCGTGGCGGGCCGAGCTGGCCTGGATTCCCGATCCAACCGGGCACGACATTCCCGAGGACGGCGCCTGGTTCGAGTTGACCGCGCCACGCTTCCGTTTTGGTGCGCCTGCAGGCAGTGCCGGGCTGCCCGCCGCGATTGATGGTAATGACCACTGGCTCGAAGACAGCGCTCTGGCCGCTCGAGTGTCACGCTTTAGCGCGGGTATCGACTGGAGTATCCAGCTTTATTCCGGGCTCGATCATGAACCCCTCGGCCAACTGATCGTCGATGAGGGGGCGGCCGTGGTTGAGCAGTTCTATCGACGCCGCGAGGTCGTGGGCGTTAGCGCCGAGACCTCGGTGGGCGCCCTGGCGATACGCGGTGAACTGTCGCATCAGCCCGATCGGCGGTTTAACGTAAGCGACGGCAATGGTCTTGGTGTGGTTGCCGCGGATCAAACCACGCTCGGGCTGGGTGCGGATATTGATCTGCCGCTGAATGTGTTCGCCAACGTGCAGTTTGTGCTCGATCGAGTCGCTGGTGCTCCCGCCGAACTTGTACGGCCCGATGAAGACCAGCTGATAACACTGTTCCTGCGGCGGCGCTTTGCGTATGACACCGTTGCGACCGAGCTGCGCTGGTATCACTCGTTCACCGATAACGATGACGCCCTGGTGCTTCGGGCGTCTTATGATGTCAGCGACGAGACCGCGGTTTATCTGTCCGCGGAACATTTCTCCGGTACGCAAGACGGGCTATTTGGCCAGTTTGAAGATCGGGACCGGGTGGTTTTGGGCGTTACCCACTACTTTTGATCGGAACTCACACGCGGCGAGTAAAGCGCAAACACCGAAGTGTTCGGAGGGTCCGGTCTTTATAAATTATTGGGGTAAGTCAGGGCTTACGAAAACGAGCGAATGCCCCGCCCACAATAATCAGTGGCTCGGCACTTTAGCCGCGAGTGCATCCGCATCGTCCATTGGCGTGTTGTTGGTCGCCGATGCTGCGGTACTGCGAATCAGACCGGGCACTCTCAGTGGCGCGAAGATCAGTTTGTCGAGCCGCTGATCCCGGGTTTCTCGCAGATATTCCAACCCCAGCGTCATGTCTTTATGGTCTTCGACATTCCGATGCTTGGCGGTACCAAAGAGGTAATCGAACCAGGGCACCAGGCTGCCGTAATTACTGTTGGTGTAGTGCGACTCGGCGCAATGATGTACGCGGTGGAAGTCGGGCGTCAGGATAAACCGGCGCAGGACGCGTTCCATGGGCATCGGTAGGCGAAGATTGCTGTGGCTGAATACCTGAATGCCGACATCGAACAGACGATAGGCAAGCGCCGATTCCGGGCTGACGCCCAGTGCGAGCACGATCGGCGCGGCCAGCGGCAGGCTGATCAGCGGTTCGAGGGGGTGATGCCGGTAGGTCGTCGACGCATCGACTTCGGTATCCGAGTGATGGATCACATGTAGTGGCCATAACCATGCCCAGCGGTGAAACGCCCGGTGCACCCAGTAGCTGAGAAATTGTGTGGCGGTGAGCAGGGCAAAAAAGCCAACCACCGGCCCCGCGTCAATCTTCGACAGCAGACCAATGTTGGCGACCTGGGTCCAACTGGCGAGCCAGACTACAAAAAGCGTGCTGACCACCGCAGAGGTGTACCAGCTGACAAGCCCGAGTGAGAAATTATTGGACCAGCGCCAGAGCATGCTCCCGGCTGGTTTGCGCGCGGGAATAAAACCCTCGAGCAGCATCGCGACAGCAAAAATCACCAGGGTCGCTGTGAGCACGACCTCGGCGGAAGACTGAATAACGATGTCCTGTTCCATTTAGGGGAGACCAGAAAGCTCAGTAGCCAACGGAAATGCCCTGGGCGCTGGTTGGCAAGTTAAGGTGAAGATGGTCAGATAATACCGGAGTCACAGTATGCGGTACCACCTTGAGGGCCCCGGCCACCCGCAGTAGCCCCCGCTGCGATTATCGTACCGACTGGAGCGCCATCATCCACGAAAACGGAGGGTGGCGTACATGTGAAATCGTAAGACTTGATTTCAATATCAATGGAACACTGATTTTCAATCGAATTGCCCTCTTCAAGAATTGTCGAGGACATGACATTGATTGTGGACGTCGAGCTGCAACTGTTGCCAGATACATTCAGAAATGTGCCGGTGGCCAATGTGTCCTGAACGCCGAGTCCGACCGCTAATAGCCCACCACCCAAAACGACAGCACCTGCGATTCGTTGGTTGATGGCTGAGTGCTTAAGGACCCTAATGGCAACTACGGCGAGAACAATTCCCAGGGCGATAAGCACACCCGAGGACATCGTGGGCACAGGCACTGCAGAGGCTGCAGAAACTGGCCCGACCGTGACGTAGGGGACGGTCGTTCCCGTTCCCTGGGCAGCGGCGAAACTTGAACCGATAAACGCGGGCGCCGGCAGAGCCGCGCGGCAAAGTCGTGAAAAGGTTATGTTATTCATTATGCGCTCCCAAACTTTTCGTAAATCGCGGCTCTTCCATTTGTCGTGAATAATAGTGACTTAGAACGCACTAAAAATACGGCTATTGACAGTAAACAAAAGCCAGATCTAAAAATCAAGCGCCTGATGACTGGCTAGACTCAGCAAAATCTTGTTGGAAATTGAGAGGCAAAACTGTTCCTGTTCGAGCCTATGTGGCGCGTAAACGGCGCCCGCTCAATCCAGATCTCGACCGTATTTGGTGGTGCCGATTAGGGTACCAACATGCTAAGTGTCGCCAAAACGGTGCTTCACGCTAAAGCCGTAAGACAAAACGCTACCTGCTCTAGTACGAAGGGAGACGATGGTCGATGCATGGCGAACGCCGACACTCACGGAGTAGCCGCGATGATAATGACGGTTAGGCCGGATTTAGATTTTCCAAACAACGCCCAATTTGAAGATCTGCGCCCGCAGGAAAAGGCGTGGTCTCAGGAGGTGCTGCGCTGTCATCCAGGAACCCGCCTCTGGGGGAAATGGCATCGCAATCGAACTGGTACGATTTGAGGAATAAATCGATAGGGCATTGATTGGAAACAACATTTGAACCGGCAATATTTGGAATCTGAACCACGATATCACCCCCGGGTGGACAGTCAGTCGGAGTAAGAATCGGGACATTTCCGGCAATGCTCCTTTCAATACCGAGCGCGGTAATGGCGGAGCCAATGCCTAATACAGAGAGACCGAGAATCCGCCTTGCGGCGGTGCTTTGGCGCAGCGAACGTAGCGCGACAACGACCAGAAAAAAACCGAGCGCGCTCAAAATGATCGGCGACATCGAAGGAACCGGCACTGCCATCGCGGTCACAGCATTGGAGCCAAAAGTCACCGAGCCACTGACCGGAGGATTCAGTGTGGCATGCGCGAGCGCGGAACTCAGCGCCAGGACAAGGAACGCGCTGGCTCGTTGTAAGAGTGACTTACGGATCATGTTCAGTCTCCCCCTAGAACTAAAAACGGATTCGGAAACTTAAGTTACCTGCAAAAATCATATTTTGAAAGCAAAAACGGTCGCTGTTTAGCGTGACGCCGGTCCGGGGATTCTCGCGTCGGCATCAGGTTTCGCCGCCCATTACCCGTGATGGCGAATTCCAGATCTGGGCCGCGGGCGCACGATCGCAATCGAGAAAGGCATCCGGATTCAAACTCGTAACGGTTAACTCAGGGTTCAAATAGGGTGACAACATCGCTTGTTGATTCGGCACCAGCTTCACGGGCTCCACCGAGCAGGAAAATTTCGTTGTCATAGGCAATGGCGCCTAACCCATGTCGAGGGGTTGGCATCGGAGAAGCCGGCTGCCAACTTTGCCTGCTCGGGTCAAAACACCAGGTGTCAGAAAACACACCATTGCCGAAGAAGCTTGCGTACTCGCCGCCGAACACGTAAATCTTCGAATTCAGGGCCGCTGCGGCGAGGCCGCCCTGGGCCTGCGGCATCGAGGGCAGGGATTCCCAGCGCCAGGCTTGGTCGCTCGCTCCGGGCGAACTTCCCGTGCCAGACAATACCGTCACATCGGCGACATTGCCGCCGCTGACGGTTCGCCCGCCAATCAGATAATGGTTGCCGTCTACTGTGGCACCTGCCGCAGAATTTCGCGGCGTCGGACAGTTTGGCCCCAGCATCCAGTTGTTGCCGCTGACATTGTAGATCTGGTGTCTGTCCGTATCGGTGTGATCCTGCCACTGGTCGTTCCCGGGGCTACTGGGCGTTCGCCCGGAGATGAGGTGCAGGAGGCCATCGCTGGCAAACAAAACCGATTCCGCCTGTGGCAGTGGCATTGAAGTCAGTTGACGCCAGCCGCTTCTGGGAAAGGCGGGATCGTAAACATGCAGTGATTGGCGCATTTTCCAGCGTCCACTATTGCTCAGGGTGAACCCGCCCGCTGCATAGAGCTTCCCCCCGTAGCCAATACAATTGACGTGATGGCTGGGCTCGGGGAAACCCGGTCCCGTCTGCCAGGTGTTGCGGGCAATGTCATAAACAAGGGTTTGGTCCGATAGGCCCAGACGATGATCCATAAAGTCCGGGGACAGCCCCCCCACAACGTAGATTTTTGTACCCAGCCGGGCGGGATAGATTTCCTGGGTTCGATAGGGCATCGAGGCCCCGCGACGCCACTTGCCCGCTGCAGCTTGGCTGATTCTGTTTCCTGCTAAAAAACTACCGGTGAGGGCGGCCATGGAAAATTGGCGTCGGTTAATCAATACTTGGATGTCCTTTCCCCTTGGATGTCGAGGGAAGTATATCCGAGAGCTTGCGGTCTTCTCGTTTCTGACTCGGTGGCTGCGCAACGACGCGCGTGGAATGCCTGCCCTTCGCGCGCACTCGATTATCCGCGCAGCGTTTCGGATGCCGCTGGACTTCGCAATGTAGAGCAGGTACCGAGGTAAGCATTACAGCGAGTGAGAGTCTGGAGTTATCTCCATCGGTCGGTAGCCGGGATCAAGGCGCGTTACATCACCGCCGTCAGCCCTTCATCCGCCGGGATCACCGCACCGTGAATCGCCTTCGACGCGTCGCTGCAGAGAAAAAGGATGATATCGGCCATGTCTTCGGGGTCGATAAAAAACCGGCCATTGGGGCTTGGGTGGGTTGCCATTAACGCGGCGATGGCGGATTCGCCCTCGGGGGTGCGCAGACCTGCGGTGAGCGGCGTGGCGACCGCGCCCGGTGCTATGCAGTTGATGCGTATGCCCTTTGGACCAAGCTCCGCCGCCAGCGTTCTTGTCAGCATGCCCACCGCGGCTTTCGAGGTGGAGTAAGCGCTGTCCCCGGCGCGGCCCGCGATGCCACTCACCGACGATACATTGACGATGACACCGCGACCGCGTTCCAGCATCGCCGGCAGACAGGCCTGGGTGACATGAAAGGTCCCTTTCACATTGACGTCGATATGTTGGTCGAAAAGCTGAAGCGGGCTTTCGGGTACCGGATTGGGTTCCCAGATACCGGCGTTATTGACCAGGGTATCGATGGGGCCAAGGGCTTCTGAAAGCAACGCTATCGCGTGTGCTACCTGCTGCGCATTGGCGATGTCAGCACGGGTGCCCGCCGCATCGATGCCGTGGGCTTTCAGTCGCGACACTTCCTCGTCGATGTCGCCGGTATCTGCGGTATCAATGATGCCGACGCGGGCGCCACGGTTCGCGAACGCGTGTGCCGTTGCCTGGCCGATACCCGAAGCACCGCCCGTGACCAGAACCGTTCGCCCGGCAAATAAGGCGCTATCGTTTGATGGGTCCATCAGGCGGTACTACCTCCATCAATCACCAGCTCGGCACCGTTGACGAAGGCCGCTTCATCGGAAGCCAGATACACAATGCCATTAGCCACATCTTCGGGTCGACCGATACGCCCGGTCGGCTGTGCGGCGCAGACCGATTCGTAAGCCTCCTGCGCCGCACCGGTTGCTTCGAGGTCCGCCCACAGCAGCGGCGTATCGATGACGCCGGGATGCACCGAGTTCACCCGGATTTTATAGTCGTGGCCCGCGCAATACTTCGCGAGGGACTTTGACAGGCTGCGCACGGCGCCTTTGGTGCTCGCATAAGCGCTTGCCGCAGGTTCTGCGACCTGGCCCGCGATCGAGGAAATGATGATGATCGAAGCGGCCGAATCCCAGGTGCGTTCCGTTGCCCCGCTTTTCATGATGGCGATAGCGGCCTGGCAACAGTGAAAAACGCCATCGACATTCACGGCGTAGAGCTCGTGCCAGGATTCGGCATCCATCGCCTCGAACGGCCGCGAATAGCCAATTCCCGCTGCGAGCACGGCAACATCGACTTCACCGAACTGCCGAATGGCGTCCGTCATGGCCTCCTCGCAGGCGGCGGCATCGCGCACGTCGAGCCGTCTGCTGGCGAGGACGTTTGTATCTACTGATTCAAGCGTATCGGCCAGCTGATCGATGGCATCAGACACATCGGTGGCAAAAACGTTCGCGCCGGCCTCCAGGCATTTGACCACGGCCGCACGGCCGATACCGCTGGCGGCGCCGGTGATAAAAACGGTCTTTCCCGCAAGCCTGCCGTTGTTATTCATGACCTACTCCACTGGTGCTCACGTCAGGCACCCCGGAATGCCGCGGGGGCGCCAGCCAGGGGCGTCAGATACTCGATCTGCGGCTCGCCATCGACGCAATCCCAGCCGGCCTCAGACATCGCCTTGTGGTAAGGCATGTCGGGGTGTGCGCTGTGGGCCTCCTGATTACGAAAGCATTCATAAAATACGAACAGCGTGGGGTCCTCCTGTGACTGGCGCACTTCGAAGGCCAGGCAGTCGGGCTCGTTGGCGTAGACATCCGTTGCCAACTGCGTAACAAGACCGGTGAAAACGTCCACCTGGTCGGCTTTTATGCGCACCCGCATAATGAGTGTGATCATTTTTATTTTACCTTTTGTCGCTTTTCCTAAACATTTCACCAGTATTTCGGGCCCTGACATAGCAGGCCCCGGCACGGGAGGCCGCGGGCTGTTTATGAATCGCGTCCGCTTCATGAACCATCGTACAACAGCCGGTAAAGATCAAACGATTCTCCGCGCACCTCCGATGTGGACGGTGACTTCCTGCGGGCCCCGGCAATGTAGAGTCGATTGCTCTGGTTGTTTGCAGATCCCGGGTGCTACGATGCCGTCAAAACAAGAGGAGTGCCCCATGCGACTACAAGGCCAGAATTGCGTGATTACCGGTGGATCGAGCGGCATCGGTGCTGCCACTGCGCGACGCTTCGTCGCTGAGGGTGCCGAGGTGTTGATTACCGATATCAACATGGAGGCGGCCGACGCCCTGGCCGCGGAACTTGGCGATGCCGTGACGACGTTTCGTTGCGATGTAAAGAGCGAGGCGGAGGTCAAGGCGGCGGCGGAGGCCGCCTATGCCCGATGGGGCAAGGTGGACGTGCTGGTCAATAATGCGGGCAGCGAGTTGAACCGTCCCTACGACGAAACCACCGAAGACGAATGGGACCATGTGCTGAACACCGACCTGAAGGGTCCGTGGTTGATGTGCAAGCATTTTGTACCGCCCATGGTGAAAGCGGGGTCCGGTAGCGTTATCAATATTTCTTCACTGAATGGCCTGGTGGGCTTTCCGCTGTCGACGGCGTACGGCAGTGCAAAAGGGGGGCTGGTGGTGTTCACCCGGGACATGGCAATAGAACTGGCCACCACCGGGGTACGCATTAACTGTGTCTGCCCCGGGGTCATTGAGACCGGCATGATGGAGCGCTGGACCGATCGCATGCCCGATAAAGAGGCCGCCCAGACCATGCTCAAAGGTGTCATGCCCATCGGTCGCATGGGTACCGCCGACGAAGTGGCCGGTTCGATCCTGTTTTTTGCGTCTGCCGATTCCAGTCTGTGTCAGGGCGCGGTACTCAGTGTCGACGGCGGATTTACCGCGCAGTAGAGAGAGCCATTGGTGCTCTGGGGGTTAACGCTGTGTTTCATCGCATAGGTCATCGCATAGGTCATCGCATAGGCGCTCAAATCGGAATCGTTGCGCTGACCGTCGCGACTCTGGGGGCGGGGGCGAGTAGTGCTTCGTCGTTAATAACACAAAAGTCTGTCAGCCTCGCGACTGCCCGACTGATGATCAGGGGTTGCGAAGACTATGCGCAGGAACACGCACTCGCACCCCTGGCAATGGCCGTGTACGACCGAGCCGGAAATCCGATCCTGTTCGTTATTCAGGACAATGCCATGCAAGCCGTGTCGGCTTTTGCCATGGCAAAAGCCCGAACAGCCGCAATCACAGGTCTTGCCACCGGTGCATTGGGCGACCTGGATTATGAGAACCATGAACGACCCATGGGTATTGCCAATATGCCGGGGCTGACGGTCGCACAAGGCGGCCTGCCGATCAGCACTGAGAACGGTGAGCATATAGGTGGCATTGGCGTCTCTGGTGCTTCTTCGACAGAAGACGAGGCCTGCAGCCGTGCCGCTATTGACGCCGTCAAAAGCCTGCTGAAATAAGCGCGCCGGTGTTGCCCCTACCGTTCGGGTTTAAGCACACGATACTTTCTCTTTTATTGCTTTAAGCAGGATAAACGGCCTTTGGCCTCTGGGCCGGCAATCGAATTTGCACGCTGGTAGGCGTGCCTGATAGTGGTCCGATCTGCGCAGACCTGAGTGTTAACTGAGATGGCCGGATTTCATCTTGGCCTTGAGGCGTCAGCTGGCCGGCGCACCCGCGTGTATCGTGGGCGCTGCTGGCCGGTTTGCAAAACTGATCAGTTCCAAAAGTACTCGAACGATGCCCCGTACTGACGCGGCGCCGCGAAGCTCATCAAGCCAATGAACCCAACACCTTCAAAGGCCGTGTCGATGTACCGCTCATCGGCAAGGTTGGTGCCCCAGATATTGATTCGCCAGTTTTCGGAAGCCGGCGTCCAGGTCAGGTTTGCATCAATATACTTCATTGACTGGATTTCCGAGCGTACCGAATTGGTCAGGTTGCCGAGGTACTTGGTATCGGTGTACCGATAGTTCGCACCGAAAGAGCTGGTGCCCGAGAACAGGGAGAACTCGTAACGAAGACCAAGCGACGCTGTCATATCCGGTGAGTTCTGCAGGTCTTCGCCACTCAGATCTTCGACCGTACCGGTCACCGGATTCAGGAACGGGAAGTCTGTGTATTCGGCATTCAGGTAACCGAGGTTCGCCGTCAGAAGCAATCCGTCGGTTGGAACCGCTTCCACCTCGAGTTCGAGACCCCAGGTTTCGGCTTCGGCCGCGTTGATGATCGAATTGCAGTTGATCGTGGCACCGGTCTGTTCATCGGTACAGAAGTAGATCAATGCCAACTGCAGGTCGTCGTAAGCGTTGAAGAAGCTGGATGCATTGACCCGCACCCTGTTATTGAACCACTCGCTTTTGATACCGACTTCCACGGTCTGTACCGTTTCCTCGTCATACGGACCGATATCCTCAGGTACACCCAGACGGCCAGTGAAGCCGCCCGACTTGAAGCCACGCGATGCGAACGCATACAGCATCATATCGTCGTTGAGGTCGTAGTCGATTCCGATCTTGGCAGCCCAGTTGTCCCATTGCTCCTCATCGGCTGCCGCAATATTCCCGACCGGCACACCACCTGAAAACAGCGCTTCTCCACCGGGGTGAAAAAACGTGGTTACGTCGACGTCTGCGTCGGTCTCTTCATGCGCGAAACGGCCACCCACTTGTAGCCGCATTCGATCAGAGATATCGATAAAGGCGTGTGCGAACGCTGACACGGACCAGTTTTCCCAATCCATGGTGGTCACCTGGTTCAGCGGCCCGGCGAACGGGATACGGAAGTTCTGGATATGATCCCACTCGTTTTCCTGGTAGAACACCCCCGTTATGATCTCGGTGCTGTCACCAATCGGAATCGTTGCGCGCAATTCCTGCGAGAACTGCTCGCCTTCGGACGGTCGTTGTGTGTCATCGATGAACAGCACCGTGCCATCCTGATCGGTCTCCTCGTAGAGCTCGAAGTTTTTGTAGCCGGTGATGGACGTCAATTTCCCCCAGCCCAGATCTTTGTTAATGGTCAGCCCGTAGCTTTCCACATCCTGGTCAGACACATCCCGTACCGAGTTGTTTGCCGACTTGTAGCTGTTAGGTGCTCTGCACTTTCCGCCCGGCTTACACACGCTCTCATACATCACGCCACCATCGGGCCCGACCGTCCCCTCGGGCACGTAGGTGATCTCACCCGGATAGGAGCCATTGACCACTATCGGCGCACCATTGCGTGAACGGGTCGCCTCGGCGATAAAGGTCGCATCAAGGGTCTCGCCGTCGTCATAGCGCAGATAACCGCGCACAATAGTCACGTCTTTGTCACCCATACTGTCGCCGTTGACGACGTTCGTGACGAAGCCGTCGCGCTGGTAATTCGCCGCCGTGATCTTGCCAGACAGGTTTTCGGTGATCGGGAAGTTGATCGAACCCATGATATCGCGCTGGTTATAGTCGCCGACGTTTACCTTGAGATCGCCACCCAGTTCCCCCGTCGGCTGACGGGTCACCACGTTGATCACCCCGCCGGTGGTGTTGGCACCGAACAGCGTGCCCTGCGGTCCGCGGTGGACTTCAATGCGCTCGATATCGTAAAGATCGAGCAAGGAAAGCATATTGAAAACCAGTGGCACACCATCGACCACGGTGGTGACGGTTTGCCCGGCATACGGATCGGGCTCGATCACGCCCATGCCTCGAATATTGAATACGGCACCGTGCGGCGTATTCGCAAAATGGGTGATTTGAACGTTCGGCGCTGAACCGCTCAATGCGGTCAGATCACCGATCTGAAAGTCCGCTATGCGCTCACCGCTGATTGCGGTCACCGAGATGGGCACTTGCTGCAAACTTTCGGTACGCTTCTGCGCCGTGACAACGACCTCCTCAAGTTGGGCGTTCGCGGCCGACACCGCCAACGTCAGGCTTGCTGTAACCAACGATCGAGCGAGCGGGCGAGCAATTTTGGAATGCATAATCAGTACTCCCTTAGGTAACCTTTTTTATTGATTGCTCAGCATTCAGCGTCTGGTGAAGATGCTGTTTCTGATCATGCTGATAATTAGCGAGTATCCCCGGCGCTACTTTCGAAGCGAGGCAGCCAGAATATGCGGTGCCGATGGCCCCTAACACGCCATGGCGGACCTTAGAATGGTCCTGATGGTTTGACATACGCGATGAGCCCTTTTTTTGTTATTGGACTATCTACCGCTTAGCAATACAGCAATTGTTATTAACCAGTCAAACCATTTAGCTTGTTTTTTCACGGCAATGTGTTGCGGCGTGGCTTATCCACAACCCCTTCAAATAGCCGGGTTGCTCAAAAATCGTGAAACCTCGTTATTGCGGGGTGGCAGGTATTCAGCCCGCGGCAACCCAAAAATAGCCGCGACCTCACCTTGCCTGTGTCAACTTCGTTCGGGGGGCGCGTGATATACCCCGGCGATCGGAGGAGGCACGGCTCAGTGCTGATAGGCGAGGGCGTGGTGTACGTTATCCCGTTCGGAGACCTAGTCGGGGCGAGAGGCCTCCGGGCCGGCAATCGACATCGCTTTTTGATAGGCGGGTCTGGAGGTGACCCGCCCTATGTAGGCTTGGGTATTGGGCATGCTGTCATCAATCGTGCGGGCGCCGACCAGCGTGGTCAGTGAGGTCAGGTTGAAAATAGACATAATGTCCGCACAACTGAATTCCGGACCGCCGAGATAGTCCGACTCGCCAAGGCGTTGCTCCAGCGCCCGGTAGAGCCCTTCCCCTCGCCGTGACATGGTGGTCATGATTACATTATCGGGCCCCGGCTCTGTGCCACCGGCGGACTCATAGGCCATTTTGGTGAACACGCTGGTTTGCAGATTGTTGTTGAACTGCATCCAGTAGAGGTAGTGGGGATAGTCGGGGGATTCGACGCTTACGGACAATTTACCGTCGCCGTGGCGCTGGGAAATGTACTCGACAATCGCCGTCGACTCCGCCATGACCAGGTCACCGTCGGTGATGATCGGAGCAGTGCCACTGGGATGCAGGGCCCGATACTCCGGGGGTGCCAGCATATCTTCGCCGCGGTCGTACCATTTCAGCGCGTAGGGAAGCCCCAACTCCTCCATAAGCCATACGATGCGATCGGATTGTGATACGCCCAGGTGGTGAATCGTAATCATAAGAAGTTCCTTTCCGTTGAAAATAGGTTGCTGCCAAGGGAACTGACGTTTTGTATCCGAATCAAAAGTATTCAAATTCAGTGTTCAGAGTGCCAAGGTTTCTACCAAAGAAACCCGGCGTGTACCAGTGTGCCTCTACCGCATCTCTCCGAAACCCCACTTGACCGCTACGAGCCCATGAGCAATAGGTCATCAGGCCCGCTGTCGCACAACATAGTCACTGGCAGTCGATTAGCTTCGGTATGGGCTGGTTCCATTCTTATTATACCCACCGCCTGTGGGCCGATCCGGTACGCGGTATCGGAGCGGTGCATCCTTCACTCATTGGGCTGAAATGCAGCGAAAGCGGGGGGTAGATCGCCGACGCTTGTTGATACTCCCGTAGAGTGGCACTCAGTGGGGCGCTGCATCGCCGGATGGAGGCGCGCGGCAGCGACTGGAATCTGTGTAAAAACTGGTCTACGTTACTCTTGAGAACAACGTCTTTAGCGCGCAGTAAAAGGAGCGAGAAAAATGAAGAAGCGTTCAGTAGTAACATCGATTTTTGGCCCGCTGGTTGCCAGCTCGCTGTTTGCCACCGTGACGGTTGCCGGTATCGCCACGATCGAGTCCTCCGACGGCGGTGAAACGACGCTCGAATACAACGAGACCATGCTGCGTATCAACAGCGCCGAAAGTACCGACGCATATATGGTGGTGCGCGACGGCAACATGTATTCGGTTGTCGATACCGGCGATGGCATGATGGTGATGGACGCGGGTGCCATGATGAAACAGCTGGGTAATTCCGGGATGCTGCCGACTGACTGGAATAGCGATCTCGCTGGCGAGCTGTTGTCGTTCGAAGACACGGGAAAGAAGGAGACCGTTGCCGGTATTCGTGGCGATGTGTACGAAGCGCGCTTCAGGGATGAAGACGGCGAGGAGCGCCTGGAAACCCTGGTGCTCTCATCGGACCCGCGTGTTCAGGAATACACCCAGGCCATGGGTCAAATGATGGCCTTCGCGACCTCAATCGCCCCCGAGGCGTCTCGGGAGAAAAGCGACGACTTTATGCAGCGGCTGACGGCGATGGACGCCGGCGTGCTTCGCTTTGGGGACGACATGCGCGTGAGCACCATCAGCGGAGAAACGGTACCCGCTGACCGATTCGAATTGCCGGCGGAACCCACCGATATGAGCGGTTTGTCCGGTCTTCTCGGCAAGTTATCGACCACAGAAGCTGCGGATAGCGAGGGTGAGAGCTCCACCGAACCCGAAGAAGAAGAAAAGGGAGGCCTGTTTTCCAGTGTGATGGGTGTTCTCGGTGCCAAGACCGAGCGGCAAAAAGACCGGGTGGAAGATCAGGTAGATGAAACGGTCGATGAGGAGACCGACAAAGCTACTGACAGTGTGATCGATAAGGCGCTGGGCACGCTGTTTGGCAAGTAAAGCCCGATTGCAATGGGTTTGGCGCGAGGTGTTCGGTGTCGCCGGGAGAATAACCGGGCGGTGCTGCGGTGAGCGATGGCGGCTCGACTCGCTGCGCGAATTACCGCTGAAAAAGTAATAACGCTTAAAAAATGGCCACTACACTGGGGTCCGGGCGGCCAAGCCTCCGCTTACCCGCGCAACCCCGATATTGACTGAACGCCGCGACTCCGAGAACTAATCCTCGCCCCGATCAAGAGGGAACAACCGATAACACCGCGTGGCTTGAGGCAATAACGTCGGCGCTGGCGTACAAAGCCACACCGGTCAAAGTTCCCGATAGTCCGGATGCCCCGGTTGCTGAATTTGCAGTGTGTGCAGGCTAAAGCCGCTCTTCACCAGATCTTCCAGACCATTGGGCAACTGGTAGCTGAAATCGAGAATGTACCGGCGTTTGGAAATACGCCATTGCCCGCCGCGTTTCTCCAGCTCATCCAGGTAGCGGCCACCAAAAAGGCTGTCAACGCTGTTGCCATCGTCATCCGTGGACATGCTCACTGTGAATCCATAACACTCACTCTGTGCCTTCGCGCCTTCAATACGAATCAATGCACCGCCGGACATATGCCAGCGGCGGGGTGCGGCGAGCTCGACTTCCATGACCGTTTCCACCCAGCCCGTACCGTCTCCGGAATAAAATCCGTAGTCGATGTCGGCGTCCGGCCAGAAGCAGCTTGCCTGTCCTTCGCGGTCCAGCCAGTCGAGGGTTCGGGCATAACGCATCAACACTTCTTCGCAGGCCTTTTTATCGAGCAGTTCCTGTAGTTCCCGTTCCATCAGCTTTCTTCCTTGACTTTAAAGATTCGAATATCACACAGTGGTGACTGCGTCTCAATCTAAAGACAATAAGGGCGGATATGAGTAATTCTAAGCAACCCGATGTAGACCTGTTCAACCTTGAAACCCAGCAATGTCCGTACGATGCCTACAAAGCACTGCGGGATGAAGCCCCAGTCTATCAGTGCCCCGAGACCGGCATGTATATCATCACGCGGTATGAGGACGTACGCCGGGTTCTCACCGATCACGATAATTTCACCAATCGCACCACGCTTTACGGTAAGCAGCCCGTGCTTAGTGATCGCCAGCAGATGGTTAACGATTTATTTGAAAAAGAGGGGTGGCTACCGGCACCGACACTGGCCGCGCGGGACGACCCTGACCACAAGGCCATGCGTTCCGTATTCAATGAGGCGTTCAGGCCCGGCAAAATAAAGGCGATGGATAGTGAGGTAGAGGCGCTGGCCTACCGGCTGATCGATGACTTTATAGAGGATGGCCACTGCGAGTGGGTCCAGCAGTTTGCCATACCCCTGCCCCTATTTATTATTGGCCAGCAGATGGGTGCCGACCCCGCGGATCTGTGGCGCATCAAAGGCTGGACCGAAGCGTTCTTCGAACGTATCAGCATGATGCAAAGCCCCGACGAGGAACTCGATACCGTCCGCCGGGAGATCGAGGCGCAACATTATTTCCAGCCTATTTTTGAGCAATTGCGGCGCAAACCCGAGGACTCGCTGTTGAGCATTCTGGTCAATACAGTCATCGAGGAATGGGGCCGGCCGATGAACGACAACGAGCTCCATGCCGAGATGATGGCCGATACGTTTGTCGGGGGCGCCGAGACCACGACCAATGCGATTGCTTCCGGGGTTAAGTTGCTCATCGAGAACAAGAATATCTGGGATCAACTGAAATCGGATCCGGATCGCTATCTGAAGACGTTTATAGAGGAGGTGTTGCGCCTCGAGTCGCCGGTGCAGAGCCTGATGCGCGCGGCGGCCAAGGATGTGGAGATTGGCGGCACGCTGATTCCCAAAGGCAGTCTGATCAATGTTCGCTACGCGGCTGCCAATCGCGACGAACGCCGTTTCGACAAGGCCACGGAAATTGATTTGGAGCGCAAGAATGCAGGCGGCCATATGGCATTCGGTTCGGGTAAACACCACTGCCTGGGTGCACCGTTGGCGAGACGCGAGTTGCTTTGGTCGTTCACGGCGCTACTCGATCGAGTGGACGACCTCTGGTTCGCCGAGGGCAAGAATGAGTTCCGCTATCACCCCCATTACCTGCTGCGCGCGCTCAAGGAACTGCATATCGAGTTTCGTCCTGCCCAGAGCTGTAGAGACTAATCACCCGGGAAAACGCGTGAATAATTTTCATGAGTCTCTGTCTAAAGTTCGAAACGGTTCGAGTCAGCGCGAGCTTTGAGGTGACGGGGGCAGTTTAGCCAGTCCGGCCCCACCAGCCAGTAGATTTAAAACGGGTGCGTTGAACCAGCTTGTCGTCCAGCCAAAGGGCCAGGTGACGTAGCTTGCCTCCAGCCAGTTTTCGCCAAGCGCGGTTATACCACTTGCCATAATCGCGATTGTAAGGGCAGGTGCGAATACAAATGGAGCAGTCCGTATTCTGGTTTGCCCAGAACTTAAAGCATTTTTCAGCATCTACAGTCCATTTTGACACGCCGATCAAATTGGATCGGTTATAGACTTTCGTCGTCGGCTCTTCAAAGGTGATGGCCTTTGGCGGGCATCCGGCGGCACAGCGATCACAGATCTCACAAAACTCCTTCACTCCAAACTTCTTCGGTGTAGACAACACCAGCGGCATATCCGTATGGATGCGTCCCAACCGCAATCGTGGGCCGTACTCCTCCGTTATCAGCAAGCTGTGTCGACCCACCTCCCCGAGACCTGCCTGTACTGCCAGTGGAATGGCAAGCGACGAATCGTTCATACTGGCGTGCGCTCGGTAGCCTAGGTTGCGGATATACTGGGTGAGGGTGAGTAGCGTGACCGCGTCGTTAGAATAGCCCAGCCCGGTAGCAGTGCCTGATAGGGCCGACGGCACGGTGCGAGTTAAGTCTTCATCCATTGATTCGCCCAAAACTATGACGTGAGGTAAGTCATCGGGAATTTCCTGCGCTATGCTTTGCTGGGAATTTTCGTCATAGATCTTGCTGTACATCCAGCGATCGTCGTAGGCGCAAACGCCGACTACATCGGCTCCAGCCAGCTTCGCTACTTTGTGTAAGTCTGACGTGGCTTCCTCCGCGCTGGCAAATGCAAAAGGTTCAGGCCAGCCTTCATCGTGCGAGGTAAAAGGATTGAAAAAGCCTTCTTTTCTACCGTGCTCGTCGCGTTTGATATCGCGTAACACGTTGGTTACGTGCCAGGCTGCATTACGCAGGGCGTAGTCCCGTTGGCTAAACCCGTCGGTCTTGCGGGCGCGGGCATTGGGCATGAAGTAGCTTTTGAAAAAATTCAGTGCTTTTTCAGTACGAATTTCTTCATCCCATTCTGAGCGACAATAGATTTCGTCCCTCTGGTCAAACTTGTCGAAATCAGAGTTAATTTCAAACCCTGTTAGTTCATCTATAGGTTTTTGATGTGGATTCTTCATGTAATGACGAGTGTTAGATTGATCAAGTCCATTCTCTTACCGCGGATTCGCTCTTCATATTTTTAACTCCGTCTCGCCTATTTATTTTGTGCTCGCGTTAAATATCAGAACTAACGTCTAAACTAGAATGCTCGTTATTTTTGTGCATCTGGGCCTGTGTTGCCAATGTACATTAGCGAAAACGCCGCGCTAGTAGCGTGCGGTTAAACGAGTTAGCAGTGAAACTGATACCGTGAAGCTGGCAGCTGAAAGTACTCAAATTCACGGGAAGCCACACTTCCCGAAATGCATTTTTTACCAATAGCAAATCCACTTCACCACCTGCCTTGGAGAAGCTGATAGTTTCTCGCCGAAGGCTTTGCTCCATAGTCCCCTCCCAAAAGATAGGAGGATCTCTACCCTATGGCCTGGCTCTCTTTTCCGGACGAGGAGAACTCTCAAAGAGCACCATTCCAGAAACTGAAATGATTAATCAACCTTGCCGCCGGCGGTTTCCTCAATTACTCTATTTGGGTATTTTTTCATCATAGCCCGGTGCTCCCATATCATTCTCCTTATCGGTTGCATCGCCCAAAGGTATTCTCTTCTGCCTGGATGAGATTCCACCGGGTCACGCAGTAAGTTATAGATCTCTCCTGACTGAAGGTGAAATTTTATGTCACCCATGCGTATGGCGGATAACATCGAAGCGGGACCCGTGCTCGATAGATTTTTGTATGCGATATAGCGATAAAAGAACACATAGTCCCTACGTGAATACCCCTCCCCGTTAAACAAAAGACTACGCTGGTCTACACCATCAATGACCCTGTCATCGGGGATGGCTGCTTTGGCTCCTGCAAGATTTGCAATCGTGGTATACCAATCGGAAACATGTACGATATCTATGGGAGTCTGCCCTGGTGCAATTGATCCCGGCCATTTGGCAATCCCGGGTGTCCTGACACCTCCTTCATACACTTCTGACTTGTAGCCACGCAGCCAACTGAATCCGGTAGAAGGATAAAATTTGTTCATGGGCCCGTTATCACTAATCCAGAGAACAAGAGTGTTCTCATCGATACCCATATTATCAAGTGACTCAAATAAGCGAGCCATATTTTTATCGTGTTGGACAAGTTGCCGCGCCTGACAATTACTCTTGTCAAGATATGGGCTGTCTACGTCGGGGCAGCTGAAAACCTGTTGAGTGTTAGTAGCGAAATAGGCGAAGAACGGTATACCCGCTTCATGTTGGTCACGCATAAAGGCGATGACTTCATCGGTCAGTTCATTATCGAAGGTATTAAACCGGGAGAGAGACAAAGGGTCGATTTCTTCGGCAGGTGTATTGCGCTTCGCTCGCATGATGCCATGCAAGGGAATATCAAACGTTTCCTCGTACGCCTCTGGAATATCGATGAAATAGGGCGGGCCGGTAATTCCCGTATCATTTTCTGTGTCGTAGTGTGTGGCATTCTCCCGCCAAGGCCAAATAGCGCCGTTATACAAATTGTAGTAGGCGTAATCAAACCCCTGATACTGGGGCTGATGCTCCTGTAGCTCACCTAGGTGCCACTTGCCGAACATACCAGTGGCGTACCCGGCTTCAGACAATACCTCGGCTAACGTCACTTCATCAGCGACCAGTCCTTTGACCTGCCCGGGGAATAGTACCTCGTCTAATCCAGTTCTTACTGGATGCCTGCCCGTCATCAATGCGACCCGAGTCGGCGTACAGCTTGGCTCCGTATAATGTGACAGAAAACGCATGCCCTCGTCAGCCATCTGATCCAGCGCTGGGGTTGGGGCTCCTTTCAGTTTTCCTCCCCCATAACTGCCGAGTTCCCCCCAGCCAATATCGTCTGCCAGAATCACTAATATGTTCGGACGTCGCTCAAAGCGAGCGGTCAGAGAGCGCAGCTGCTTATCGACGGCGGCATCCTGAGTTGCCCATTCGGACCCGAATTTTTCCCGCAGTGCTTTCTGCGCGGCATCCACTTGCAGTGCCTGTACTTCAAAGCTGCATAGAAAGCATATCAGCAATATGCTCCCGGGTAGGTTGGCCAGAAACGTCGACTGCCTTTTTTTGCTCATCGTTTGACCTATAGAATTTTTGTCAGGAAGAAACTGACTTGCGACTGACTGGCTGTGGCCCGACTTTCACTGGATCTATGGATTAAAACCTTCATACCGCCTTAGCTACGAAAAGCCCATAATTTTGCGACATTTATTCCGATCGAGGATGCGGAGTTACAGCTGCCCGCTACTCACAGGCACCGTACACGACCTATCGCAAACGTTATCGATGGTGAGCCAATTCGCAATCGCTGAAAATCTTTTCATTAATCCGCTGCTGCATTTTTCTGTCAGCTTTCGATTCTCTTAGTATCGCAAAGACGAAGACATCGGCATAACTTTACTGTACCAAATGTTGACATGTCAATCTTGTGGTACTTGCGTGACGGAGTGATAGATTTTTGACCAATGCGTAAACATTGCAAATCAAGCCGAGTTGGTTTGTCGTAGCAATGTATTTGGCGTGATCCTCGCCGAGGCAAAAAATGGCCTGTGACCCGGGGATGCGGCGGGGAACGGCTAAAAGCCGGCGGTAGGTAGCCCGTTAAGAGCCATCAAAAAAACGGGGTAGAACCCAGGTCAGTGGATTGGCACGGAATCTTTAACACGCCACTGTTGTTAGTCATTCAATACTCGATTTACATTTTTTTTAAGTTTTTGTAAGAGGTAGATCAGCTTTTTCTGCTCTGCTTTCGTCAAATCGCTCCAGAGTTCATCCGCGCGAACCAGCTTTTGCGCCGCAATTTCATTGAATACCTTAATGCCCTGGGACGTTAGGCCGTAAGGCTTACTTCGTCGATTCAGATCAGATGCCGGTAATTGTTTGATTAACTTTTTTTCTTCGAGGTATTTGATGGCGCGACTGACGGAGGCTTTGTCCATGCCGCTGGAGTCAGTAACATCCTTGTTGGTGGCGGAGCCCCGATCGGCCATCAGCCCCATGATTCGCCACTCCCGCATGCCAATCCGATAGGCGCCCACCATGATCGCGCTGGATCCCGCCCCAATTTGATTGGATATTGAGCGGAGCAGGTAGGGGAAATAACTCTCTAGATCTATTCGCTTTTTTATCACTGCCACGGGATAAACCTGATTACCTTAAAACTATTATTGCGGGGACCGTACTATTTAGCAGTCCTATGAATGATCGGTACTTTAGCATTTATACCTCAATCAAAGATCGATACCTTAGCATTTTCCAGCTTTTCGTACGCAGCTTACGGGAAAAATACATAAGCGTTGTCCTGCGTATTGCCAAGGACTTTCAGTTGACATATCAAGTAATGATCACTACAGTTGGCGTCGTATGTATCCGATTTCTAATGCCAGACTGCGTTTGCAGACCGATCCACAAAAAATAAGTAATCAAGATTTACTTCCTGATAGCTCTAGCGACCACGATGACTAATTAGCGTTGTCATAACGGAACTGCCAGAGTTGGGTGTCTACGATGAGATTTGACGAAAGACGATTGCACGGTGTTACGGGGTCTAATCTGTTATCCATGAAGGCTTTGAGGGAAGACAGGTCACGCAGTGGTTATGCAGGAGAATGCTCATAGTGATGATCCTGAAAACTATTTTACAGTGCCTGGTCGGCGTCATTTATCTGATGGCCGTTATCCCGTGTGTGGCGGCTGATCCGGGTAATACTCGTCCCAATGTTGTGGTGATTGTAGTAGACAATGTTCCTGCAAAGCTCATTGGAGCCTACGGTAACAAGTATGTTGAGACGCCTCATATCGATGAGCTTGCCCGGGAGGGCATGACCATGGATCATGCCTTTGCTTCGAGTGGTGTGTGCTCACCGACCAGAGCGACGCTGTTGACGGGGCTGTTGCCCTCCCAGACTGGAGTACAAAATGCCTTGCCGTCCGACGTGGGGTTGGATGGCTGGTCCGCGATAGGGGAGTTTCGCAGTTTACCTCAGACGTTCTCTGATGCTGGCTACCGTACCGGACTTGTCGGGAAATATCATTTAGGGGTGCCGGATGAGCCTCAGCTTAAGTTTGATTCCTGGGTTACTTTCGCCAGTGGTCACACGAGTAGTTGGCATGATGTTGAGGTGATTGACAACGAAAAAACCTATAAAACGCAGGAGCACCTTACAGATTTTTGGAGCAAAAAAGCGGTCGAATTTATTGATCGTCAGAGTGAGTCACGGCCTTTCTTTTTGTACCTCTCCTACAATGGCCCCTATATGTTGCCACCCCTGGTGCTGGAGTCCGCAAAAAACCGGTATGCAGATTATTACAGAGCGAACCCGGTTCCGATGCCTCACGATTCGATACACCCCTTTCTGCAAAACCTGGTTACTCAAGCGGTCGCTGATTCAGGCGGTGGGGGTGAGTTTCTGAAAGGATGGCGAGCGGAGGAAAGTGGGCATAAGAGCCGTTGGTCGGAAGTGGCCTGGGGCATGGTTAGCGCCCTGAACAATCCCGAAGCGTTGGTACATGCTATTTCGGAGCTGACTATGGTTGATGAAGGTGTGGGTACGGTGCTGGCCAGCATTAGAGAGAATGGGCTGGACCAAAACACGGTGGTAATTTTTACTTCAGATCAAGGATCCGCACTGGGAGAGCATGGTTTATGGGGCAACAGCTCCGCTGCGCTGCCCACGACCGCATATGAAGAGAATATGCACATTCCCCTGATTATCAGGCATATAGGCAAAATCGAGGAAGGATCCCGCAACGATGAACTTATTAACCAGTTTGATCTTGCACCGACTGTACTTGATTACGTAGGAATGGCGGACAAAGAGTTTACGCATTCGCCAGGGCGCAGTTTCTCACCAGTATTAGAGGGGGAGACAGTGGATTCTAGCGGGCCAGTTTTCTTTGAATACATGAGGACTCGGGCTATTCGCACAAGAGACTGGAAATTGATCGCACGTTTCCCTGATGGTCCGAACGAGGTATACAATTTACGGACCGATCCCGGGGAATACCAAAACCTGGCAGATATTCCAGAATATTCGGAGATTCAGAAATCTTTGGGTGCACAATTACAAGCCTTTTTTGATGAATACGCTAACCCCGAATTCGATTCCTGGCGGGGGGGAAGTGGTAAGGCGGTTATGGAGTATGGTGATCGGAATCAGTTTTATAAGGATTTCTTTTCGAATTGGAAGAGTCCTTCTGTGAGCTTGGTGCCGGAATTTTCTGACTAGATAACAAGGGATGACGCGATCTAAATCTAGATTCATAGTTGCTTCTTAGTGTTTGGTAATGCTGGTCTTTGTGAGTTGGGCAAGCGGTATTTTCTCTGCAATCCGCTATTCAGCTTGATTACCAATAATAAGCGGCACTTTACTTTTTCATTACGAAGGGATGAAAATTTTGCTCTCTGAAGCACCGGAACAAACTGCTGCACCAGTATCCGTTGGGGGTGGGGAAGATAAGTCTCCATCCCTGATCGGCGGCGCAATGATCATTGCAGGTACGGCTATTGGCGCGGGTATGTTCTCGTTGCCGGTTGTTGCATCAGGGATGTGGTTTAACTGGTCGGTGATCTGCCTGATTCTGACGTTTTTTTTTATGTACCACTCAGGTTTGATGATACTGGAGACGAACCTGAATTATCCCGTTGGATCCAGCTTTGATACGATCACGAAAGATACGTTGGGGCCGGTCTGGAACTTGATAAACGGCCTGTCGATTGTGTTTGTTCTCTATGTCTTGACCTATGCTTACATCAGTGCCGGAAGCTCAATTATTAATCAAACTCTGGAGAGTACACTCGGCATCGTCGCGCCGCCAAAAATTTCTGGGCTGATATTTTCTTTCAGTTTGGCTTTTGTTGTCTGGTTGAGTACCAAAACTGTGGACCGCATTACCACCATTTTATTGGGAGCAATGGTGGTTACGTTTTTTATGTATGCGGGGAATATAACAAGTAATCTCAAGTCAGCTCTGTTATTTGATCGCGAGGGAGCTGGTGTGCAGTATTTTCCATTTATATTTGCGGCATTGCCATTTTTTGTTGCGTCATTTGGCTTCCATGCCAATGTTCCGAGCTTGATGAAATATTATGGAAAAGAGCCCATAAAAATTAGGAAGTGTTTGTTATACGGCTCCTTGTTGCCACTGGTGATCTACCTTTTGTGGCAGGCTAGTGTCTTCGGAAGTATATCGCGGCAGGCTTTTATAGAGATTATCGATCAGGGGGGTAATGTAGGTGTACTTGTGAATGCGATGGGCAGCGCAGCTGAAGGTCAATTCACGCATACCCTTCTCAATGTATTCTCAAATTTTGCCGTAACCTCATCTTTTCTTGGGGTGAGCTTAGGACTATTTGACTATATTGCGGATAAATATAAATTTAGTGACAGCGGATTGGGTCGTTTGAAAACTGCGGCCGTTACCTTTATTCCTCCCACCATCGGTGGGGTGCTGTATCCGGGTGGTTTTATTTATGCTATCGGATTTGCCGGTCTGGCCGGCGCGATATGGGGGATTATCGTGCCAGCACTTATGGTCAAGAGCAGCCGTGAACGGTCCGGAAGTACGATGTATCGTGTGTGGGGGGGGAATGGCCTGGTTTATGCGGTCCTTCTGTTTGGTATCGTCACTGCCGCATGCCATTTGCTGGGATTTTTTAATTTGTTACCGATCTATGGTTGACCACCAACCTGAAGATCGGGTGTGTACTATTAAAGCTTACAGCCAGTATAGGCGTCCCGAGAAGCTTGGGTGTCCCGACGGGTTTAGAGGTCCCGATAAATCCCCGCGTGTTTCAGTCATGTTGGCGTTTTGGGTCCAATAACGTCGAGCAGGAGGACTGGACATGAACAAGCGATACGGCATAGAACAAATCACTGGCTTCGGACAGCAAGCTGACAGCGGAATACCGGTAAAAGAGCGGTGTCGGTGATATGGTTTATCGCGGTGCGGCTTCGACTCTCGGCGCAGTGAGTGTGGTGGCATGACCGTGTTAGAAGCCGCGCATCTCAAGTGGCTTGAGGCCTAAAACAGTCGGCTGGAAAATCTTTTCGCCGAGTCCTAGCCTGAGCAAGAGATTTCTAGTGAGGTTCTGCGAAAAAAAGCGATCGCCGCTCCAGCAAAGCAACACTGGGAAGCCACGGAATACCTACGTCGAATCGCTCAGCGAGCGATCCCAAGACGCATGCCTCAACGATTATTGAATTGCTAGTGTGGGACATGCGATGGGTGTTATCGAGTCATGGTGACGGGGGTATGACAACGAAAGGCCCAGGAAACCGCTGGGCAGCCTGACTGCCGCTAAAGACACAGCGCAGATGTACAAAAAGGCAAATAGGCAACCATGGGTTCCAGTGCTGCGTGTTGTTCAAGAAGTGGGGGCGGGGGTTAGGTCGTTAAGAGATCGCCCATATTTTGATTGACATATCAACATTGTGAGTTGACAATTCAACTAACGCATCAAAAGAGCATGTAAAAATGTCAATTATCGAATTGCGAGCCACCTCCCTTGCAACACCTATTGCTCCAGGTTTCCCGAAATCCAAAGTGGCAACCATTGCCAACCCTTCGATTCACGCCAGGCTGTGCTCCTCGGTTTCTGTTTTGCTTTTACTCATCCCTGGAATATCCATTTCCGCGGCTGCCCAGACATCGGTAGTGCTTGAAGAAGTGATTGTGACCGCCCAGAAACGTTCGGAAAATGTACAGGATGTTCCAATATCAATGATCGCGTTTAGCGGTGATCAGCTGGAGGCGTCTGGTATCGATACGCTAATAGATCTGCAGAATTTCGTACCTAACTTGAACATCGGACAAGGTTCCCAGTTAGCGAACACTAGAATTATGATGCGCGGCGTAGGTTCAGCCGGTAATAATGCTATAGAACCCAGCGTCGGTACGTTCATCGATGGTGTGTTCTATGCCCGGCCCTCTGCTGTACTGGGAAACCTTGTAGACATCCAGAGCGTCGAGGTATTACGTGGTCCTCAAGGTACCCTATTTGGCCGGAACACGCCTATGGGCGCGTTGAGCATTTCTACAAAAAAGCCGACTGATGAATTGTCGGGGCGAGTAAAGTTGGGCCTCGGGGATTATGGCATGCGGACGGGTACCGGGATCGTCAACATACCACTCGCAGACTCGGTCGCTGCGCGAATTTCCGGGTCGTATTCTGACAGGGACGGATTCGGCACAACGACCTTTACCGGTGCCGGTCCGACCGGAGATTTTGGTGAACGCGAGGATACGGTGGTCCGTGCTAAATTTCTATTTGATATCTCGGAATCCTGGCAGGCTACCTTGAGCGCCGACTACTCGGAGACCGATCAGGGCGCTCCGGTAACGGAAACCCTGCCCCAGACCAATCCACAATTTGGTGGATTCGAGGCCTACACGGCGAGGGTTCTGGGCCTTTTTGGCGATATTGTAGAAATAGGCGATCCTGACGACTACACGATAAATAAGCCGGTGAGAGACAGGACCGTGGACGAGCAATGGGGTTTGGCACTGGATATCACCGGCGATATCGGGGAGCACTCGATTCGTTCAATAACGGCCTACCGCGATTGGGAAAACGATGTGAAGAGCACTGATTTTGTCCTTGCCGCTGACTTTTTATTGCGGGACGGCAATTTCGCCACAGAGTCGTTTTCCCAGGAGTTTCAGCTACTTTCACCTGAAGGCCAACGGCTAGAGTACGTGCTTGGACTGTATTACTACGAAGAAGATTATGACATTGGTGAGCAGTTTAATCTCGGAAGCCAATTCTGTAGCTTTGTCCCCCCGCCTCTCAGACCTAGATGCAGCGGAGCGCCTCAGAGCCCTGCGAGCACGGTTGATTACAGTCAGTCCCTTGAGAGTTTTGCCGGCTTTGGTCAGATGACGTATCACATCAGTGAGGATTGGAGTGCCACAGCAGGTCTGAGATTCACCAGAGATGAAAAAGAGGCTGAAATTACTCAGGTTACGAGTAACCCTATTCTCTCTATCCTGGGTTTCAGAGCTTCACTTCCCTTACTGGAGCTAGATCGCTCGGACAGTCAGCCAACCTGGCTACTGAGTAGCCAGTACACCCTTACGGAAGACATGATGCTCTATGCGTCAGTCTCTACAGGGTTCAAATCTGGCGGTTTCAATTCTCAGGGTAGCGGCGATCCGTTGACTGCGGAAGAACGATCCTTTGATCCGGAGGAGACCACCAACTATGAAGTTGGGATTAAGTCTACTCTTGCAGAAGGCAAGCTGATCGCTAACGCCACAGTCTATAGAACTGAAGTTGCAGATCTTCAGGATCGGACTCTTGATGCGGACACCGCAAGCTTCCTGGTGAAAAACGCCGCAGAACTGACGCAGCAAGGTGTTGAGTTTGAACTACGTGCCCGGCCAACAGCGGCTTTGGACTTGTCGCTTACAGGAGCCTATCTGGACTCGGAGTTTGATTCATACCCTGGTGCTTCCGGGCTCCCGGCAGGCCTGCCGCAGGATCTCGCGGGACAACGTAACCACAGAAGTCCCAAGTGGGAACTGTCAACGGTTGCCCAGTTGACGCTTCCACTGGCCGATTCGGGAATGGACTGGTTCGTCAGAGGGGAATACAGTTTTAGAGACGAGATGAACGTGGGTACGACAACGAATGGTAATCGGCAGACGGTTCAGGATGCCTATAGCCTGGTCAATCTGCGCGGTGGCCTAATGGATCGAGAAGGTCGTTGGCAGGTATCGGCACATCTGGAGAATGCGACTGACGAGGCCTATTGCCAAACCATGTTCGAGCAACCTCTTGGCGGTCCACTCCGAGCAGTAGATGCCCAGACAAATACATCACTCGTTAATTGTATCCTCGGATCGCCGCGGATGTGGTCTGTGGAGGTGGAGTACAATTTTGATTGATGGGTTCCTTGCAGCAGTTTAAAAAGAAGAGTGTGCGTAAGGAGTCATAGCGCTGTGCGGTTCTTTTCCCGTGGGCTCAGTTTTCTCGAGTTTAAAATCTGCGTCTGCGACGCGTGGAGTATTTCTTTTATCAGATTCGCACCGCGCTCGATGCGTTAAAGATTCAGACCCATGGATTTCCCACGGTGCCGTAGCTCCCCCGGCCTATGAAACAGCCTCATTTTTAGTGCCGGTTGTGACATCGGAACTGTGGGATAGTCACTGCACCATAGTAAATAGGACGGACATACACCGATGATAGACATTAGGGTAAAAAACCGTGCGTGCCGCAACATCTTCCGGCCTCTGACGGTCCTTTTCCTTGGTTGCCTGTTATTGCCGCTGGCCGGGATCGCCGAGAAAAACGATAGTGTAAACTCCCGTGCGTTTCACCTATGGGTAGCCTCCGACAGTCATCTGGACGGAGACCTTAAGAAGCGCAAAAGACCAGGTGGCGACGCTATTATTCCCCGGGAATCCCTCGCCGAAGCGATTAGGCAATCCGAGGGTTATAACAACGATGCTGCGCCAGCATTTGACTGGCACATCGGCCTGCTTTTGGGTGACTTTTCGGGAACACACGCCGCCACGCCCTCGGAAGCGGAAGGGCGCGAAGTGGTTCGCCAATTCGGGTCGCTACGTACGCATAAACGCGAGGACATTTATACCTTAATAGGCAATACAGATGCCTCGCCTGGGCAGGAATGGGCACGGAAGTGGATCGATCCTGCCGGTGAAAATCCCGGGGTTTCCGGTGTCGACAAACGCAAAATGACCTATCCCATAGACGGTACCTGGGAAAGATACTCATTCCGGGTGGGTAATATGCTTTTCCTGATGATGTCCGATCGTAATGATCTCGCTCCGCCCATTGGTAAGCAAGGCAAGCAGCGCGGCAACTATCCGGCCGGTGCTGTCACGATGGAGACATTTGAGTGGTGGAAGAAGATGGTTGAGTCAAATCCTGATTCCATAATCATCTCAGCCCATCACCACATGCTCAGGGATACGACGGTGGCATCCGATCGATGGGAGGGTTACGGTGTCGGCTCGAAGGAAGAATTTGTTGAGAAATGGCAGCGCCTATATCCCGAGGTTCCGTTTGGAGAGCGCACACCGCTGCATCCCGAAGACTGGAGGTATCATGGGTATTTTCCTGACGGTGCCCCTGAAGGTGCCTCCTACCTGTACTTTGTGGGTGACCGCGCGGATGCTGGGTTATTCGAGTCCTATCTCGAAGAACATCCGGGTGCCATCGATATCTGGTTAGGTGGTCATACCCATTCCGCACCTGGTGATACCTTCGGTGATAAATCCCATGTAGAGAAAAAATGGGGTGTTAACTTCATCAACGTGGCTGCCCTGACCAAAAATCTCGTCCGTAAGTACCCACCAAATAGCCGGCTTCTGAGCTTTAGCCCCGGCAGTAATACAGCCAAAGTGGCGTTCTATATGCATGACGACCAACTCTCGCCGCGCGGCTGGTATGCCGAGATGGCAAGAGAGATTGAATTGGGCAAACCCTTTGAATGGTAAGCCACCACGCCGTCATGGACCTTGGGCCACTGGGCAGGGGCTTTGCTTAGCCTTTGTGTCTTTTTGTCTATGTCCCCTAAGCCGAACCCAAATTTAGGGTAACTGATCTTCAAGCTTTTCCATGAGTTTGTAGAGTTGGGAGATTTCGGTTTTGCTGAAGTTCCTAAGCCATTCGCTTTGCATGTCATTCACAACCCTGGCGGCCTCAGCAAACGTCGAGATCCCAAGCGTTGTCAATGTGATCTTGTTCTGCCTGCGGTCGTATTCTTCGAATTTTCGGCTAACCCATTTTTTACTCACCAACTTGTCTAGAGTGCGATTTACACGTGACCGAGAGAGCGCGCTCTGATCTTGCAAGAATTTTGAAGAAGCACTCCCGTACTCCGTCAGGATGGCAAGAATTCGCCACTCGGGGGATGTGACATTGTATTTTTTATAACCCTGGGCTGACATCTTACCGAAATCTTCACTAATTCTAGTTAGACGATACGGTATGAAGGCTTTTAAATTGATCGGTTTGTCTTCTTCGGATTTCATTGTTCATACTTTGCTATGCGATCGAAGATCGGTTTGTTTGATACCACTATGACCACGGTAATTTTCCGCAATCATAAAGGAAAAGCGGGCCGGAAACGTCGACATACTCGGATGATTTCACGCTATGGATTCGTGTGGACCGGAAACGTTTATAGGTCGATTCTTTAAAACCTGACTTTTTCTGTGAGCAGGCGTTTGCTGATCAAGAAATCATCGGGCCTTTGAAGGGAATCGGTTGAACCAATCAGACCAACTTCAAGATTAAGAACCGCAATGCTACAGCTGGTTAGCGTATCGCCAAGTATTCGCTTTGACATGCCCCCATGACAATTCAGCAATCTGAAGACTTAGAGCAAACTGGTCGGACTCAAATCGCGCCAACACGTTGTATTCGAATAGGTTTCGGCACATGGTGGAGGCGGCGAATTTTCGCTGTCCTGTCGGATAAATAAGACCTGGAAAGAGGGGACGGTGATGGCGGAGCAGTACTTCTTTGCCGATGGTGATAACACGACTCCTCCAGGCAACTGATCGCTAACCGGCGGCCAGTTCGCAGTATGACTTGCACTGAAAATGCCGCAGGCGCCATAACCCATTGTGAAGTCTGGTAGCGATTGCTTTCGGATTAATTAGATATCATCGTTCGCCAATGTCACATTCAGGCCGTTGAGATCGTCGCTGAAAAGAATCTGGCAGCTGAGCCGAGACATACCAGGCTCAAAAGTCATAGCGACCTCTACGGAATCAAGCTCTTTCGGGTCCGGTTTGGGAAGCTTGTCGTACCAATCTGACTGAACGTGGACATGGCATGTGGCGCAAGCACCTTCACCACCACAGATGGCCTCAATCGGAAAGCCGGCATCCCGTATAACTTCCATCAGTTTTTCGCCCGGCTGGGCTTCTAACTGATGTATGTCCCCTTCGTGGTCGGTTAGATTAATTACGCCCATTCTGGACTCCTATTTACTCATGTATGAATCGTGTGAAGAGACTCTATTTTCCGATGGTTAAGCTGGAATAACGCTTGGCTTGAGCCGTTCTGACTTTCCACCACCAGCTAGCCTTCTTTTTTGTATGTGAATTAAACTTGTCGTCAAGCCACAGTGCGAGTCGACGGAAGCGCGTTCCCGCGAGCCACAGCCAGGCTCGATCAAAATAGTTATCAAAGGTGCGGTTGTACGGGCAAACTCGTATACACACCGAGCACTCGGTGTTCTGGCTACACCAGAATTTGAAACACTTGTCTGCATCGGTAGTCCATTTCGTCACGCCTTTGGTGTTAGAGATGCTAATCGGCTCCGATGTGGGCTCTCCTTTTGGGATCGCCTGGGGCGGACAGGCGTCCGAGCACTTCCTGCAAACCGAGCAAAATTTCTGGACGCCGAACTCAATGGGTTTATCTGCTGTGAGTGGTAAATTAGTAAAGACCCGGGTGAATCTGACACGGGAACCAAACTCCGGCGTTATCGCCAGCCCGGCACGACTATACTCAGCCAATCCGGCCTGAATAGCATAAGGAATCGATGGGCCGGTATCGTTCATGCAGGCATAGGCTTCATAACCCAGATTGCGGATAAATTGCGCCAGAGAAATACTGGTTGAGGCATCCTTGGAATAGCCGATTCCGCTAGAGGCCCCCGAGAGAGCCGATGGCACTGTGCGGTTAAGGGATAGTGGCATCTCACTCGCGAGAACGATGCAATGAGTCATATGCTCGGGTAATTCCTGCGGAACTTCTTTGGGTTCATTGTCTGACAACCCCGGCTTGAGCGTCTGCCGTCTGAATGTTTTATCGTAGACCCAACGCTCGTCGTAGTCTGCGACGCCGACCAGATCGGCGCCGAGCATAATCGCCGCGTTTTTTACGATTGCTGTTGTTTCCTCAGGGGTCCCCGTTTCAACCTTTTCGTGCCAACCTTCTTCGTGAATTGAGTAGAGATCCTGAAATCCTTCTGACCTGCCTGGGGCAAACTGCCGCAACATCGTGGCCATGTGCCATGCCGCGTTTCGAAGGGCGTAATCGAGATGCTGGTAACCCTCACCTTTGCGCGGTTTAGCGTGTGGCATCAGGTAAGCCTGAAAAAAGTTTGAGGCTCTTTTGCCTTGTAGTGGTGCATCCCAGGTCGACCGAGCGAACGCATCATTTTTCTGGCTAAATCGTTGGAAGTCGGCGCCAACCTTGAACCCAGTCTCCTTGTCGATAGGTCGGGCATGAGAACTGGCGATTATTTGTGATGGCATATATTTCTCCACGGGCACGTGATGCCTACGCTGGTTTCGTTTTTTAACGAATAAATAGTCTCGAACGGGAGTATTATTACTCCCGAATGGGATTATATGCAAGGGCTAACTTGCCGTTGATGGGCACCTTTGTGATGACCTTGTTGCAGCCAGATATACGTATTTAAGACTCCTAATATCGATAAATGGATAAGAGAAGGAGCGATTTTTACTGCAGTCTAATGAGCGCGCCCACTTTGCCTGCCCAGTAGGGCAGCAGGTCAGCTATTGAGCTTTGTGATTTATTGACGATGTAGGGTTGATCGCATGCCATCAATGGCGCTATATCCCGAATTATCTCGCGCGTGCAAAGGTAGAGAGGCGTCTGACTCTAAAAATCCTCAAAGCATTAGCTCGATATCGCCCCAAGGACTACGGACATTTCAGAATCATCGTTATAGACATGAGGTGACATCCGAATCCCCATAGACCGGACATCAAAGGCAACTTGCGCTTCGCGCAAACGAGTGCAGACCGTCTCCATTCGATCAACCGTAAAGTCTAAAACCACTGTGCCGCCTCGTTGCTCAGCGGCCGACGGCGTCACCAAAATATCTGGCGGTGTTGCATCGATAATACGTTGAGTAAGAGCCAGATTGTGCTGGCGTACCTGTTCGACTCCAACCCGGTTTATTAGCCGGATGCTGTTGGTGGCTGTCACATAGGGTTGTACCGACGGCGTTCCACCCCAGAACCGCAGGGCATCCTGGGCGTATCGAAAGTTATACATATCAAACTCAAAGGGATTTTCATGGGAGAACCAACCTACATCGGTTGGCTCACACTCTGCTAACCGCTCGGAGTCCACCCAAAGAAACCCCGCTCCCGGACCGCCGCACAACCACTTCACACAGGAACCCATTACAAAATCGGCCTGCCACACTTGCAGGTCGATAGGGACTACACCTACAGACTGCGCTATATCCACAACTGTCATGATATTCTGGTGACGGGCCTTTGCGCATATGTCGGCCACGGGTACTTGCGAACCCGTGTTCGAATGTACGTGGGTAATGAGCGCAAGCCCAACATCCTCGGTAAGATACTGCGCCCATACCGCTGCATCCAGGGTGTTCTCGCTGGCGGGAATCGCACGCAGATTGAAACCATACTTTTTGGCCTGCTCCAACACAAAAGCGATGGAAGGGAAGTCCTCCTCGGTATACAGGATGGTCCGCCTCTGCTCGGGAACAGAAAGGCTCTGCAGGATTTTTGTTAGCGCGCTGGACAAGTTTACCTGCGGACAGAAATTCTCGCGCTGCCCGGTTAACAGGATTGCCAGTTCGTCCCTGAAGCTTTCGATGCATTCGAGCCAGAACGGCCAGACGTTTTCCCCGGCATGCTTCCAGGGATTCAGAAAGTCATTAATCAAGGCGTCATCTGTTGTCGTAAGTGGGCGTCCCACTGAATGGCTTAACAGGTAAATTCCCGTCGCAGGGACAAAGTGTTCCTTGTAAGAGATTTTCATTGGGAGCGTGATTCAAGCAAGGCTGGCGCGCAATTTCTGCATATCGGAAAACCGGCTTGGAATATCGTCCCTATCCGCCGCCGAGCGAAGGTCCGCAAGTTTGCGCAGGGAGCGCAGTAATACGGGCAGAGGCGGCCCGCTGGCAGTCAGGCCCGGTTTCTCAGACAAGCCCATATTATCGGCAGGCTTTTCAATGAACTTGGACACAAGCTGCTCGTGATGCTGCAAGGCAGTCGCACCATGCGCCTTCGCAACATCGAGGAACAAAGCCACGTTCTTCTGGTACCAGCTCTCTGTATGGTTGGTAATTGATTCGCGTAGAAACTGATCCAGCAGGCTTTCACGGCTCATGCAGTCCCGTAGAATTAATTGATCATCAGGCGTCATGAAAAGAAATTTGTCGACCAGCAGTTGCGAGTAGTAAGAATCATCGGCGCGGCAAACGCCCAATAACAAATCGATTACATTAATGCCGGCGAAATCGCCTGCGTTGGCTCCTCGGTATTCGTGAAGTCCTACCCGATGCGGCTTATAGTAGGGTCGCACACAATAGAAGAATCGGTCGGTATCCAATTGGGTGAACAGCTCATTATTTGATGTGAGAACATCCTCCAGAGCTCGCCTGGCAACCAGCAAAAGGTCGGCGGTAATGGGATGTGACACCCCCAGAGGCAGAATGCGAAGCAATGCCTCAGAAGCGCGAATAAAGGCAAGCTCGGCCCGGGTATTGTGGGTAAGAAAAAGGATCTCGTCAGGCAGGGACGTGAACGATTTAGCGACGCCATTAATTGCGTAATTGTGATTTTCCAGGTGAGCAGAGGCGAAGCGTGGAACTACTCCCAACGAAGCGCCCAGTTGCATTGCCAGGGCCGAGGCCTCCACCAGGGGCGATTTGGTTTCCCGGGACGGTTCAGTGATCATATGGCGGCGGCAGGCCGCCATATAAAGACCGACATTACCCAGCAATGAAAACCCTGCATCGAAACCTTCGTTGGTGTTACCTTCTTTCAGTAGATCGACGATGAATGACTTTCCTTCTTTTTCTAACTGTCGCTTCAGTTCATCTCCCTTGCCTTCGACTTCCTCTGGCATCTCACTGGAAAAATAGATTTCCTCAAGTGCTGTATTCAGGGCGACAAAGTCGCTTCGTATCCAGTTATCTAGTCGCTCAGTATTCGTCATGGGTTCGATCTTCACTCTCTTGTTGATTTAAGCTGAATAAAAACACTATCGTCTTATATAAAGCCTTAACTTGCCTGCAGCTATAGCTGCAAGGGTGATTGCCAGGCACTTCAGGTTCCGATGTGATCTGACCTCATAGATTAGGAAGATTTCGCTCATTATGAGATGGGCGTTCGCCAGCTGCCCCCGACCCTCACCTCTCAGCGCCAGCTAGCCTCCTTTATTGGAGACCGTTCCCCTCTTGCTGCCCATGGTTACGCAATCAGTATTAAGAGTGAAAATTAGACCATTTAATGGTTGACATATCAACATTTAAATTTATTAAGCAGTTTTGCTCAAGGCACTCAGAGGATTTTGTGGGGCGGTGGAGGCGGAAATCCTGCAAATGAGGCTCGTAGTTATCCTGCGGGCAGGCCGCTTTACGAGCATTCTTCAAATCACTGAACGGTTCACTAGGCAGATACGTTTCGGGCCCGCCTTGCGGGCAGCGTATTGGATCAGAAACCATCTTGGATCACACTAGTGCGGCATCTATAGATGGTGGTGAGGCCAAGTCTCCCCCTGAATTTTCCATCTACCCAAGCTTTATATTCTTTAGCCAAGGAAACTAGTCGTTCTGCCCTTTCGCGCTATCCGTGTCGTGCCACGTCATCACGATGAATAGCAAATTGTATTGAAACGTCATTTGAGGCAGCTATATACGTGAAGCGACGGTTTTTGTCGGCACGATAAACCACCTGGCTAGGCTATTTGATTCCAGATTTGGCGCTACAATGCAATGGACTGCTCACCGACGAAATTTCGAGGCTTTTTTTGAATGAACCTCCGTAGTGTCGACCTCAATCTTCTCACTATTTTTGATGCAATAGTGTCAGAGGGCAATTTGACCCATGCGGCTGACAAGATTGGGATGAGCCAGCCGGCGATAAGCGCAGCTCTGGGTAGGCTGAGAGTGACTCTTGACGATGAATTATTTGTCAGCACTGGTCGGGGCGTGAAACCAACACAGCGCGCTCTGCAGTTGCAGGAACCTGTTCGACGCATACTTGAAGATGTCCGAGCCGCTTTGACGTCTACAGGCGAATTCGACCCTGAATCCAGTGACAGGGTGTTTACGATCAGCTCTATAGACTATGGTGGCATCGTCGTTATTCCGCGACTGCTACGCTACCTTCAGAAGCAGCAATCTCCGATTATCGTGAACATAAACCCCAGCCAAACCGGGGAGGCTCATAGGGATGTTGACCGCAGTAGTGGTGACCTGACCATAACCAGTGACCCCCTCCTGAGCCCCGATCATGAGTGCAAACTGCTACGCCGGGAGCTGCCGTATTGTCTCGCCCGAAAAGATCACCCAGACATCACGGGCTCTCTCAGTGTGGAGCAATTTCAGCGGAACAGGCACGTACTGCTCTACAGTAATAACACGCGTGGTCTGGCACTGGATGCGCACTTGTTGCAACTTGGCTTCAACCGGGAATGTGGGGCGCGGGTGCCCAGTTTCTTTAATATGCCTTACATAGTCGGAAATACCGACATGATCTGTACGATGCCGCGCCAGATGGCCGAAGATTTTGCCCGACAGTTCGGTCTACAGGTTCTGGCGGCTCCGTTTGACAATTGGACTGCCAGCTATTTCATGGTGTGGCACAGGAGTTTCAATGGAGATTCGGGGCATTGCTGGCTCCGTGACAGTATTTTCCGTTTGTGTTCCGACACATACTGAAAGCCAGTTCTCGGAATTCACCGATAAAGCAAATAACCCAGCATGCTATTTGCAGCGTTGATTTCTGCCCTACAAATCATCGATTTCAAATCCGAAGCATTTGGCGTTAGGTTATCCCTCATCGACAAATCAGGGAACGCAATGCTATGAAAGCCGTTTATTATAACTCCCATGGTGGCCCTGACGTTCTTCAGGTTGGCGAGCTACCTTTGCCGCCCTGCGCCGAAGACGAAGTTCTCGTGCAAGTGGCCTGTACAAGTGTGAATCCGATTGATCGACGTCTCAGAGCGGGAGAGCTTCAGGAGTACATTACCCGCACCTATCCGGTGGTTCCTGGTTGGGATGTCGCTGGGCGAGTGGTCGCTGTTGGAGACGCGGTTTCGGATTACCAGGTTGGGGATGATATCGTGGGGCTGGCATTCACCTGGTCAATTCAGCACGGTACCTACGCGGAATTTGCACCAGTGAAAGCCAGTTCAGTCACGCTAAAGCCCGATAAAATCTCGTTTGAACAGGCCGCGGGGCTACCACTGGTCAGCCTCACCGCCTGGCAATCACTCGTAGAGTTCGGCAAGTTACGGCCCGGACAAGTGGTCCTCATTCACGCCGGTGCAGGGGGTCTTGGCAGTGTAGCCATTCCACTGGCGAAACACCTGGGAGCCAAGGTGTATACCACCGCCAGCGAATTAAATCGTGATTACGTCAGTTCCCTTGGCGCGGACGTTGTTATCGACTATCGGGAGCAGAATTACGCCAGCGTGATCCGGAAGGAGGAGCCAGAAGGTTTGGATTTCATTCTGCAATCACTGCTGGACGACGCGGTTTCCGAGGAGTCTATCCATTTGGTCAAGGCAGGTGGTGCCGTCGCCTATATGAATAACGAGCCTCCAGAAATGCCGGAAATAGAAACACGGAGTATTCGCGCTGAATTTCTTCATCACAGGCCAGATGGAGAATTGCTTGGGAATCTGCTGGATTTGTTCGGTAGTGGCGCTCTCCCCATTCCGCGCGTCCAGTTGATGGAACTTGAGCAAGCGCTGGAGGCACATCTGCTATCGGAGAGCTCGCGCACGACCGGCAAAGTGGTATTGCATGTACAGGATCTGTAAAGAAGACACTCCAATCTCTGGGCGGGTGCGGGTTCTGTGAAAAAGGCATGAATCAATCCCCACCGCAGCCATAATGGACCATGTTTCCGGCATTTCTCGGCATGTAGTCGACGGATTGGGCGAGATCAAAAAAAGCTGATCCTAACCTGTCGATTGGCATTGCCCGGAGACGCAGGCCCATGGTCGGCTCCAGTAGCATCTCGTTAACCTGTTCCGTCCTGTTACTGGGGAGGGTCGCTCGTTTCGAAACCCTGCGGTAGAGCGGGGCAGGAGCTTGTTGAGCCGCCCACACAGCAGCCAACACAAAGCGAGGAGTAGTGGACGGAAGCAGTTTGTCGATTCGCTCTCGACGACGTGGCAGACTGAACCGCCCCGGGGTTTTCATGAGACCTCTTCTCCAGAGGGAATATCTCTATGACGACCACATAACGCTTCTCGCCCGAAGTGTGCGAACTGACAGGTCGGCTGGTTTACAGCAAGGAACAGGGACATAACTCCCAGTGGGCTCGTATCGAAGCAAGTGCGCCGAAGATCGACCGCACGCCTCATGCGCTGAGGACGGGTGTCAGGGTGAGCGAGATTGCTGAGGGGCGAGTCGAGGGTGTTAAGACCAGCGAGCGCCAGCGCATGGAGGCCACGGCTGTTTGAGGACCAGGAAACGCGGCACATGATCGTAGTTATCGGTGAAGATTTAATTTGAAACTTGTTTACAGCGATTAGGCTTTATAAGAAGGTGTCTTTGGAGTTGATCCAAAACTGGAAAAAGTAAGAACGGTAGATTTTGAGTGGCCAGCGGACTAAGTGCGAAGCTAAACACACTGATTTCATCAAAACTGCGCCACGACCTGTCACGATATAGCGACGTGGAAACGGAAAATATATTTTGACTCGCGATGTGCGATGCACGAGCCTCGATAAAGAGTCTTCATGACTGCCGTCCGAGTACTGATTCTCGGGGTTGTCGCTGGACTCAGCTCATTTGGCGTTGATTTCTACCTTCCAGCGACAAAAGCGCTGGCGCTATCTTTCGATTCGGAAGTTTCCGCCGCGGGGCTAAATGTTAGCCTGTTTTTCCTTGGTATTGCGGTAGGGCAGTTCATAGGGGGGGCGCTCTCCGACGCTTTCGGCCGAAAAAAATTGCTGGTAGTTGCTTTGCTGGTCTTCATTGTTGCAAGCATCTCACAAATATTCTCATCAACATTGGGGCTGTTCATCGCACTGAGATCAATTCAAGGCGTAGCGGGCGGCGCACTTGCGGTAGTGGTCACAGCAATTATCTGCGATGAAAATGACGTTAGGGGTACTGCAAAGCTACTTTCCCAAACAACGGTAATCTCTATCGGCATGCGGTTTATTGCACCTATGCTTGCAGGTTACTTGGTAGCATTCGTCGATTGGCATGCCCTTCCGGCCATCGTGTCGATCTTAAGTATCGCCTGTCTGATCTTTGTACTATTTCATATTGACGAAACTCTGCCTGCAGCGAAGCGACGAAGACGGAGTTTGGTCCACTCCCTGCAAGATATCTGGATGATTCTATGTAACTCGCGCACCCGTATTTTTATCGCGATTGAAATGTGTTGCTCCGTTGGATTATTTGCATTTGTTACTGGCTCAGCCCACCACTTTATTGAAAATTACTTATTATCCAGTACGGAATTTGGCTATGTATATTCGGGTTTTACTGTCGTTTTACTCGTGGCCGTTTTTTCGAATCAGTGGTTGGTAACGAAATTCGGTATTGCGCTGATGATGAGGTCGAGTATTCCCGTCCAGCTTTTCTTTGCCAGCGCCTTGATTTTTACCGCTCGGTTTTTCGAACCAGTATTGTGGCTACACATCACACTGCTAGCGGGTTACCTCGCGTCTGCATTCATAATACGACTCAATGCAACCGCGGCGGCGGTAAAGAGCATTCCAGAGGTCCAGGGAACTGCCGCATCCATTATCAGCACCATCAGCTTTGGAGTCGGTGGATTGATTGGCGTGCAGATGACGTTGTTGAGCGGAGTGACAACTTACGCCTTGGAGTATCTTATTTTCGCCAGTAGCGTGTTTTTATTTTTGTATTTTCTGCTCTGTCTGCGTAGCCGTGCTTTCAACCAATAAATTTCGCTGGAGAACTGTGCGCTGGGTAAACGCTCTACAGTCTCCGACTTCTACTTCTTGGCTTGATAAAAAATTCCATGGGGTGCCGGCTGCCTCACCGATTCAAAGACACCGTTCAGGTGATCAGCGACTGTCGTCCAGGCCAATAATGGAGATGCCGTGCAGGCCTTGATTCCGCTAAGCCGCCGCGATGATCCATAAAAAAAGCCCCGGTGGCTTTTGGCCCCGGGGCTTTTTACTGACCTTAAAGACCCCGTATCAGTGCATCAGACGAGCGGATTGGCACCACTCATGTACACGTAGACTTCCTGAAACTTGTCGTCCCGGATACGCCAGAAGTTGGTGTTTTCCAGGAATATCCTGCCACCGTCGGGGTCTTCGAGTTCGGCGATAAATGACGCGGTGATACGGCCATTGTCTTCATCGACCGTAATGGTGAAGTCGCGATGAATGATGGTCTTGTAGCCACCCATAAAGTCCTCGAACATCCGTTTAATGCCCTCTTTACCCTCATGGGTGGTAAAGGCCGTCTGAACGGTCAGCATGGCGTTGTCGTGGAAGCAGTCCAGCACGGCGTCGAGATTCTTGGCGTCGACGTTGCCGAAGTATTGGTTAATGGCCAGGTCGATCAGGCCTTCACGGTCCAGCGTTGATTGGTATTGCATAGCGTTGTCCTCGTCAGAGCCTGTTATTTAAGAAGGTTGTCGCCGCTCATGTATACGAATACACGAGTGAACTTGCCATCCTTCAGATAGAACCGGTTGCAGTTCTCGTAGCGCAGGCACTCATCACTGCCTTTTGGGGTTACTTCTACTGAGAACTGTGAGCAGATAGCTTCGCTCTCGGTATCGGCGGTATGCACGAAGTTACCGTGCCAAATGACCGAGTGTGCATCGAACAGGCCCTCGAACATGGTTTTGATGCCCTGGTCCCGACCTTCATGCACCGTTTTGGAGGTGACTTCGGTTAATACGGCGTCCTCGTGAAAGCAGTCGAGCACCTTCTGCAGGTCGAAGTTATCGACACCATCGAAATATCGCTTGGTAACGATATCGACATAATAGGGATACGGGTGTGTACTCATGGCGTAGTCCTCTGTAACGGATTAGTTGGAGCCGCGGGAAAGAACCCCGGCATCGTTGGGTTGTTCGGGTGCGGCAAAAGCCGTTTTACTGTGGGTTAAACCGAGGTTTAGAAACATCTTGCAGGTCTCGAAAGCCACCTGACCCGGGTTCACCACCGGCACCGGCAGTTTGCTCGCCAGATAAGCATGGGACTGGTGCATCGTGGTGGAGCCGAGAACAATCACATCGGCGCCGTCTTCTTCGATCGCCTTGAGCGACTCTTCTTCGAGCTTTTTGAATACCACTTCTTCCTTGCCTTCGAGTAGCTCGGCGAGGTCCGGACGGGTATTGATCGAGCGCATCGAGGCGCAGCGTGCTTCGAGTTTGTACTCGCCAATGGTCTTGCGATAGAAATGGAACCACTGGGGCCACATGGTGACTACCGAGAATTTATGTCCCAGCAGGCAGGCGGTATGCAGGCTGACCTGACCGGGCCCGATAACGGGGATATTGAGGCGCGACCGAAGGGCGTACATACCCGAGTCGCTGACCGTATCGATACAAATGGCATCGTAGCCTTCTTCTTCGGCTTTGAGGCCTGCTTCGAAAACGCTGGTATCCATCAGCAGGGCGTCGTAGTAACTGTCACCCAGCGCGGCACCCCAGGTTACCGCGACGAAATCGACTTCAAAGCCTTCGCCGATCATTTCAGGAGGTAGCTGGGACGCCCGGTTGGCGACACCGGCTTCATCCATCGCGATGGGGACAATAATCTTGATTCGTTTGGTCATATTTTTCTCCTTGGAGCGTTTATCCGGACCGGGGCGCCAGGCAATGTTGCCCCGGGCAGCATCAAGGTGCCGGCGAACGGCAGCAGCTGGTCCGGACGAATAGCGGATAAAACACTACCATAATCGGCAGTCTTGAAGATGGCGGCGGCGCTCGTAAACTGTCGCATTAGTGTTGAATCAAGATGAGCGGGACGCCAGCCGTAGCCCATCGAGTCAACCCTTGACGCAGCGGTCCCCGGGGAACTTTCACTGCTGTCCATATTTCTGGCGGCACAATGACAGGTAAGTGGCTCATCGGTTTTAAATGTTGCCGCCCACGACGCATCGCGACCGATCTTCAGGCCTGCGGCACGGTATGCGTCGAGCGAAGATGCTAAGCGGTGGTCAATGTCGTTGATTATCCGGTCGCCGTTGCCAGCGAGACCTTGAATGCCATTCGATCGGCTAAAAAAACACCAGGCACCGCGTCTCAAGGCTTTCCCGGGGTGGGGCGTCATCGGGCGCCGAGGGATCTTCGAAGGATGAATGGGGCGTAAATCGCGTTCGCCCGTCGTCGGCGGAGTCGAAGGTTTTGAAGACGAGAATCTCATCGCGATGCATGCGCGGATAGTAATACCAGCGTTGTTGCGGGTTGTAGAGTGCCACCTGTAATTCGCCGATACGCTCCTCCGCCCGTCGCTCCACCGCGACTAAATCGCCATCGCTTAACGTGGTCGCGTCACAGAGTACCAGAGGCTGGTCGAGGACCGGAGTACTGGCGATGGGCCGCCACACGTTGATAATGGCAAACCGATGTTGCTTGAGTCTGTCTGCTTCCTGAGGATCGTCGCCGAAGAAATCCTCAAGGCGTTTTGGCCCCGAAGCACCGGTATAATCGTTATGCACGATATTGGCGGGTTCCCTGATCTGGCGCTGCTGTTGTTTTTCAATGGACGAGGTGCGCCGGGTATCATCGAAAATCTCCACACGATTGGCGCCGGTCAATGCTTTGAGTGCGGCTTTGATCTCCCCGTGATGGACACTGCTGAGTTGCTCGTCGTCATAAAAGTCAGTGACCGCGCTGGTATGGGGCAGAAGCACAAAGCCCTCGCGATCCAGACTGGTGGTCTTGAGATGCTCGCGGGCGTTCAGGACCGGTATCTTCTGGTTGGTGTAATTACCGACGTGCTCGGTCTGATCGCCGCCACCTTTGGACGGGACGTAAACCAGAGGTGCGCTGAGATCCGCCAGAAACTTCAG
>NZ_DS999411.1:1321053-1347462 GCF_000158175.1 Luminiphilus syltensis NOR5-1B
TATCGGCCCGAGCGCGCTGGGCGCTGACAACACGGCGCTGCCGGTCAAAACTCAGCAGCAGGTAATCGCCCTGGACGGCGGCGGAACCCCAGTCGAATTCGAAGGCATCAACCCCGAGAAAGCCAAGGGCAATACCGACGCTGGCTTCCTCCACCCGCCAATACTCCCACGCCATAACCAGACCGGATTGGGTGGTTGCATAACGCAGGGGCGGACCAAGATCTGTCAGCACGGTCGCCAATGGCAATCCGGCTATGTCATCTTCATAGCCCTCCGCCAGCGGCTGCCCGAATTCGTATTGCCATTGGGTGCAGCCGGCGCTGGATAGTAGTGCGGACAACAGAACAGCCCTGAGGATTACCAGGCTATTCATTTACATCCGCGATGTGGCCAGAAAAGTCTTCCAACAACCCATCGGCGCCGAAAATGAAAACGGCGCGATCGTATCGGGTGTCGATTTCAAAGCGGTTGTACACAAGGAGGATCAGGCCATTGCCCTCGGCGCGCTCATTCAGGTAATAAAGCAGGGTTTCATCACCAAGATTGACCACCTGCGAAGGGGGACCCAGCGTTGCCATGACATCGGTGCGGGTTGTTTTTCCGACTTGAAACTGTGCCAGCGTTTCGGGCTGCCAGGCGACATCAACACCGCGTTCGCTGTCGTACTGGGCACAGCCCATTAACACCAGGGTGAGTGCAGTCGCTGTCAGCCAGCGACATGCCGGGTAATACCGATCTAAAACCATCGCATCATTTTCCTTGCCATTTTTAGCCAGTGTAACGTGCCAGCCATGTGTGGTGCGCTCCGATGCACAAATAGCTATCGAGGGGATGGGTTTGAACGCCCGGCTATCTGTGGTCTTTCAGCGGCCCACCGACCCGGTAGCTTCATTGGGGATTTCCCCAACCCCCTTTTTTCTGAGGTTCAGTCCCGCGCTTTCATTTGACCATGGCCAATAGCGCCCGGGAATCCCACACTTTTCCGGCGCTGGGGGTGCTCTCTGGACACGCTTATTCGAATATATACAGCCTTGTTCTCACGGGTTCGAGGCATTGCTGCGTGCGAAAATGTCTTGACACTTTCTAAATTGGGAATATATTCCCAAATATGGATAAAGAAAGTAGCAATCGGGAGGATCCCATGGTGAAACGACAACGGAACAACCAGCGGCTGTGTGTGCAGGTGGTGATACTGACGGCCATCGGCGTGCCATTGGACTCGCTGGCCCAAGACGCGACGATTGACCGGCTACTCGCCAGTCAATGCAGTCAGTGCCACGGCACTAACGGTTATGCCGTAGGCGATATCGACTCGCTGGCGGGAGAGAGTGCCGGCGAGATTCGCGAAGAAATGTTGGAAATGCAGTTCGAGCGTGATCCCGATGACATGATGGATCATCAGGCACTGGGCTATACCGACAGCCAGATTCGGCGCATTGCTCGTTATTACGCCAGTCTTCCGGAAGACCCGGGCACCCGGGCCCCGTTCATCGATCTCACGGCTGGTAGTTCGCGTGGTGACCGCGATGACGAGGATACCGGAGACGAAGACCGCGACGACGATCACGAGGCCGATGAGAAAGACGAGGACTATCGCGAAGACTATCGCTACGACAGCGACGACGAGGATGAACAAGACGAGGAAGACGAGGAAGACGAGGAAGACGAAGAAGACGAAGAAGACGAAGAAGACGAGGAGGATTGAGCAATGACTATTTCAAGACGTAATTTAATTCGAACGACTTCGGGTGTCGCCGCGCTTTCGTTGATCGGCAAGCTGAGCAGCCAGATTGATGATCGCCATCATGTGGTTGTGGTCGGTGGCGGCTTTGCCGGTTCCACGCTGGCCCGCTACCTCTCCCTATGGGGAGAACAGAAATTCCGAATCACGCTGATCGACCCCAGCAGTGAACACAGCTCGTGTGTGATGAGTAATCTGGTACTCACGAACCAGATAGCGTTATCGAAACTGACTTTCTCCCATACTCCGCTGGCAGATCGTTTCAACTTCGCAACCCGGGTCGGATCGGTGAGTGAAATAAAGGCAGGCGCAAAGAGCGTCCTGCTCGCGGACGGCAGTGAATTGAGTTATGACACATTGGTACTGGCGACGGGAATCGAGCTGGACGCGATCGACGGCTATGATCCAGCTCGCATTCCCCACGCCTGGATCGCGGGGGATTCCACCGAATTATTGCGCCAGCAACTCAACGAAGAACTACCGGCTGGTGGCCACGTCGTTATGACGATCCCCGAGGCACCTTATCGCTGTCCACCCGGACCCTACGAGCGTGCCTGCCTGCTCGCGGCGATGGCACGCCAGATTACGGATGCGAACGGCGGCAGCGGGGTTAACGGTTCACCCACCGTCACCGTTCTCGATGCCAATGAGGATATCCAGGCGGAAAAAGCCACGTTCACCGCGGCTTTCGAGGAGCTTTACGGTGATATTATCGACTACCGAAGGGGAGTCAAAATCACCCGCATTGACTCCGATAACCGCACGGCCTACACCACCGTTGGCGCATTCTCCGGTGACGTGCTCAATGTCATCCCCAATCACCAGGCCCCCGCCATCCTGCGAAACGCCGGACTCGTTCCTACTGGCGATCGCTGGGCGCCGGTGGATCCGGTGACCTACGAGAGCGCCCTTATCGGTGGGATTTACGTCATTGGTGACGCTCAGGCAACGAGTCAGCCGAAAAGTGCCCATATGGCTAATGCACAGGCCAAGGTCTGCGCCGACGCCATTATTCGTAAGACGGCGGGGCTTGCTACCCATGCCAGCGAGCGGATCAATAATCTCACTACCAACTCCGCGTGCTTTAGTCCTGTCAACTTCAATGAAGCCGCCTGGTTGACCGCAGTATTCCGCTACAACACCGCGTCCAGGCTTATGGAACTGGCACCGAATTCGCTGGGCGCGTCTGAGGGCTGGGACCGGGAGAGCTACGACGATATGTATACATGGGCAAGCAATCTGTTTTCGGATACGTTTGTCTGATCTTTAGCCGTTGCTCGGGCTCCTTTGTTGCCCCGGCATCGTCCGGGGCTTCAAGCGTAGCTATTCAGTGCGCAGCGCCTCCACAGGATCAAGGCGTGCGGCTCTCTGGGCGGGGAGCACACCGGCGATCAAACCGATAACGATGGCGACGGCTTCGGCGAGGAGCACGTAAAACAGCGAAGTCTGCACGGGTAGCCCCGGCACAAATAAGCGCAGCAGTTGTCCAAGGCCCGCACCAAGCAGGAGTCCCGCAATGCCACCGGCGGCTGCGAGCACGACCGCCTCGCCCAGAAAGAGTGAGAGAACCTGGGACTGCCGTGCGCCAAGAGCGCGTAACAGACCAATCTCCCCGGTACGTTCATTAACACCGATCGTCATGATCGTGACGATACCTATCGCGCCGACCAGTAATGAAATACTGCCAATGGCGGCGACGGCAAAGGTCAGCATATCGAGTACGCCGCCGAGCACTTCCAGCATTTGTTGCTGGGTCGTTATCGTGACCTCGTCCCTGCCGTGGCGTGCGCGCAGCAGGTTGCGGATACTGTTGACCACTGATGTGACCGAATTGCCCTCCGCGTACATCACGTCGATTTCGATCAGGCCCTCAGTATTGAAAAGTTCCATGGCCCGAGCCGCTGGTATATAGACTGTATCGTCGAGATCGAACCCAAGTACCGAGCCTTTGGATTCCATGACACCAACGACTCGAAAACGACTGCCAGCGATCGTAATGAGTTGCCCGAGGGGATTGGTATCCTGAAATAGTTCGCTACGCATTTTGCTGCCCAATACGGCAAGTGCTCGCGGCGCCAAGGGGTTGTCGAGGGGCAAGAAGCGCCCCATGCTCACACTTATTCGAAACGCTTTCGGCATTTCCGGGCCGGCTCCATAGACGGTGGTCCTTCGATGAAGGCTGCCAGCTTCTACCTCCGCATTGCCCTGTACGAATGGCACCACGGCCTCGACCTCAGGGAGTTGACCGAGTGCGAGTGCGTCTTCGAGGGTCAGTGGCCTTTCAGTACCGAAAACGCCAACACTGGTTCCCGCCGTGGTGGCTTTGCCCGGATTAACAGCGATGATGGTGGTGCCGAACTGGGTAAACTGTGCCATAACAAATTGCTGCAGGCCTTCACCGATTGATGTCAGCAATACCACCGCGGCGATGCCGACGGCGATGCCGGTGGCGGTCAACAGGCTTCGCAGCCGATGGGCAATCAGGGAGCTGCTGGTCAGTTTGAAAATGTCTCGAAGCTTCACAGGGGTTACCGGCGCGACAGGGCCAGAACGGGATTGAGCTTTGCTGCACTGCGCGCCGGGAACAAACTGAAGATCACCGCGGTTAACACCGCGACCAGTACGACGGTAAACACCACCCACCATGGCGGATAGGCGGGTAGCGTCGGGAAGCCGAGACGAATAGCCCAAGCCCCAGCATGGCCAAGGGCGAGTCCAATTAGCGCTCCGAACAATGCCAGTAATGATGCTTCAACCAGAATGAAAAGTATGATTTGACGCGACGTTGCGCCGATGGCCTTGAGCAACCCAATCTCGGCAGTCCGTTCCGATATCGCTACCAGCATCACATTCATAATCAGGATGCCCGCAACTGCCAGGCTGATACCGGCGATACCGCCAACCGCAATGGTGAGTGCGCTGAGGATCTCATCAAACGTCGAGAGCACCGCGTCCTGAGTCGTGACGGTGACGTCTCGCTCACCCTGATGCCGTGCTGCGATGGTATTTTCCACAAAACCCTTTACCGGTTCGATACCTTCGCGGCTACGGGCTTCGACAAGAATTCGAAATAGCGACTGGGTATTGAGTAATTGTTGCGCGGCAGCGACGGGGACAATGATGGTTTCGGCGGTATCGACGCCGATCGACTGCCCCGATGAGGCCAGAATCCCGATGACACGAAAGCGTCGATCTGCGATTCGGATCCACTGACCGAGTGCGGGTTCAGCGGCGAAGAGCTCGTCGCGCAGGTTCTCGCCGAGCACAGCAACAGGAAGTGCCCGGTCGATATCGGAAAGGGGTAGGAAGCGTCCCTGTGCCATGCGCCAGTGTCGGATCGGCAGTAGCGCATGGGTGGATCCGAGCATTACCACATCCCGTGAGCGCGCACCGTAACTGACCGATACCGATCCCACATTGAGCGGGGCTACCCGTTGCACGCGAGGGCTGCGTTCAAGGGCGCTGGCATCACCGAGGGTAAGGTCCCTCGGGGTATCACCAAACATCGCCCCCGGATTCATTCCCCCCGTCTCGGATCGCCCCGGCAGAACAATTACCATATTGGTTCCGAGCGAGGCGAACTCGCCCGTGACATAGCCGCGAGCGCCCTCACCGAGAGCCGTGAGCACAAGGACCGACCCCACACCAATGGCCATGGCGACCAGCATTAATCCGGTGCGAACTGGGTAACCCAGTAGTGCTTTGGTGGCGAAACCCATGACATCGCGGCTATGCAGAGTCATTAGGTGCAGCCCTATTATCCTGTGCCATGCGGCCATCCAGCATTTTGAGCTGGCGCGAGGCGCGGTTCCCCATCATAGGATCGTGGGTCACCATCAACAGGGTGAGGCCCCGATCCACGAGTGACTCTAGAATCTCAATGACATCGCCCCCCGACTGACGATCGAGATTCCCGGTGGGTTCATCGGCCAGAAGGACTTTGGGTTCGGTGATGGTTGCTCTGGCAATGGCCACCCGCTGTCGCTGACCGCCCGAGAGCTGCTCTGGACGGTGGTGGCTTCGATCTTCCATACCCAGTGCTTCAAGCGCCGACTGAACGCGGATTTGGCGTTCCTCCGCTTGAACGCCAGCCAGCATCAGTGGCAGTTCCACATTTTCCGCAGCGGTTAGTCGCGGCACGAGATGGAACATCTGGAACACAAAGCCGATATCACGGTTTCTAACGTGTGCCTGCTCAATATCACTCAAGGAGGTAACGTCCTGACCGTTGAGTCGATAGCGACCGGCGGTGGGCTGATCGAGTAACCCCAGCAAATTGAGCAGCGTGGATTTGCCTGAGCCCGAAGGCCCCATAATGGATACGTACTCGCCTTCATCGATGCACAGGCTGACATCATCCAGTGCCTTGACCTGTTGATCGCCGACCCGAAAGTGCCGATCGATGTGGCTGATATCAATCATTCGGATCCGGGGTTTCAATGGCTTCAACCCGAACGCCATCTTCGAGCCCCTCAAGGCCGAGGTTTCTCACCAGTACATCGCCGGCATTCAGTCCCGAACGGATTTCGGTCCAGACCCAGTTACTGAGGCCGGTGTCGACGGTCCTTTGCTGCGCGCGGCCGTTTTCATTGATAACCAATACCCGACCCCCTTCAGCGATGGCCTCGGTGGGAATTCGCAATACATCCTCGCGTTCCGCGATGGTCACCTCAATATCGGCGCTGTAACCCGGTAGCATGTGACTGCATTCGTCGGGTTGTAAAAACTCGACTTCCACATCGACGGTGCGGGCCTGTTTCTCGAGATCGAGCACATAGGGGGCGATCCGTCGGACCCGTCCGGCGAACTCGTCATCGGGGAAGGCGTCCAGTGTGATAGTGGCGGTCATATCAATCCCCACTTTGGGCGCATCGACCTCGTCAATCGGTGCTGATACATACAGGCAACTGATGTCCATCAGATCTACTGCCGGGGGAGTGGGAATACCTACAGGGGAGGGTGTGACGAATTCACCCACTTCGCCATTGACCTCGGCCACCACACCCGGGAAGGGCGCCCGAAGGCGGGTTTGATCCAGCGCGGCCCGGGCGACATCGAGCCGCGCCTGACTGACCTCTACTGCGGCCCGTGCACCGTTGCAGGCTGAGGCCTGAACCCGCGCTTCGCTTTCCGCTTTGTCGATGGCTTCTTCTGAGCTGAGGTTTCGTTGGCGCAGAGTCTGCTGCCGCCCCGCCTCTCGTTTACTCAGGTCGGCAGCTATGCAGGCCTGTTCGCGCTTGGATTCTGACGCCCGGAGTTCGCTCTCGGCAAGGCTGACTTGCGCCATCAGGTCCGCATTCCAGAACTCCATGAGGATTTGCCCCTGACCAACGATATCGCCCTCCGTAACCGGCATTTTTGCGATCTGGCCGCCCAGTCGAGGAGAAATGCCTGCGCGACGGCAGGCATCCAGCGTGCCCGCCTTGGTATTGGCAATGGTATGCGCAACCGACCCCTTACTGACGACTGCAGTGCGAACCTTTAATGGGGCGGGTTGGCTCAGCCAGTTAATACCCGCAGCACCGACCACGAAAAAGGCCAGTAGCGCGGCAATCAATTTTAATTTCTTTGAGACCATTGCCCGGGCATCCTTGTAAATCGATGGATTCATCTCGATTACACGCCTCCATTATGGTTTTTGTCGGCGGAGCTGGCTATGACAAAATTCAGCGCTGTTGAGACGGCGGTTATGGATGATTTTTGCCCGGTTTTGATGGCATCGTTTTTGCCGTGTGTCGGCCAAGCGTGTTGATTATTGATCGAGACGCGGTTCTGTTATTTTCCTGGAACACCAATCTATACAGGACCTATTCACGGCAAGGTATTAAAGGGGCCGCCTCTCGATCTCGGTCCTGTTCGCAGCGCGCACAGCCGGTTAAAGTGTGCGCTTGTCGGAGCGTCGATAGCCAACGATCCCGGAGCTTCAGCCTACCTGGCGATCCTGACCTTCCCAGAAGGGTGCTCTAAGCTCACGTTTCAATACTTTGCCCGCGCCGGATAAGGGGAGGGGTTCGTCGCGGAAACTGACACTCTTCGGAAGTTTGTAGCCGGCGATCTGGTCGCGACAATGAGCGATTATTTCGTCCTCGGTGACGGCAGCACCGGGCTGTAATACCACCACCGCGTGTACCGCCTCGCCCCATTCGGGGTGTGGAATACCAATAACGGCTACATCCTGTACGGCGTCGTGGCTGATCACCGCGTTTTCAACCTCGGTGGTAAAAACGTTCTCGCCGCCGGTGACGACCATGTCTTTGACGCGATCGACGATATAAAGAAAACCCTCATCGTCCAGATAGCCGGCGTCCCCGGTATAGACCCAGCCATCGCGCAAGGCCTTGGCGGTCTCTTCCGGTTTATTCCAATAACCGAGCATGGTGTGCGGCCCTGTGACGATGATTTCGCCACGCCCCCCGAGGGGTAAATCCTGGCCGGATTCATCGACAATTCGGACATCGCTCACGACCGTAGGTTTCCCTGCGGACTTCAGCAAATGACCGCCACGCCGGTGGGCGTCTGCCGCCATCAGCGAGACCACGGGTGCGAGCTCGGTTTGACCGTAGGCCTGTATGAGATCGACCTCCGGCCAGGTCGCCATGAACTGTTGCAGTGTTGCGGCGGGCATGGGGGAAGCACCATAGAGGACGTACTGCAAATGGGATACGTCGGTACTGCTGGCCTCGGGATGATTCATCAGCATTTTGATCATTGCCGGAACCATTAGCGAGTGCGAGATCCGCTCTTTGGCCAATGTCTTGAGTACAACGCTGGGTTCGAAGCCGGGCAGCATGACGTGACACGCTGCCTCAATCACCGAGGCCATGGTTCCGACAAAATCGGCAACGTGGAACATGGGGGCCACGTGCAGGTAAACGCTGCTGCGTGACATCGCAAACTCGGGCATACAGCCGATGGCACTCGCCCACAAGGCGCGATGGCTTTGCATGACACCCTTGGGAAAGCCCGTGGTACCGCCCGTGTAGAAAATCCCGGCGAGGTCTTCACCCGACCGGTCCGAGGCAGTGACAGGGGGGCTATCTTCAATAAGCTGACGGTAGCTGAGCGCCCATGGTGGGCACTGGCCATCGTCCATGTAGATGACGGTAGACAGATCAGCTACGGATTCGAGTAGGGCTTTGGCCTGCTCACTAAACGTGTCGTCGAACAGTAGTGCCCGCACCCCGGAGTCGCCCACGGCGTACTCGTTTTCGGGAAGTGCCCAGCGAGTATTGAGGGGCACCATACAAAATCCACCCCAGGAAATACCAAAAATCGCTTCGAGGTATCGGTCGCTGTTGAGGCTGAGAATCGCGACCCGGTCACCCGGTTCAAGCCCCAGGGTTTGCAACGCGCCGCCGAGCCGCGACACGTTGGCTTTGAATTCTGCGTAGGTCTGCTCGCGACCCTTGAAGCGTGTGCTGAGACCGTTGGGGTTCTTGCGGACGGCGCGCTCAATGAGTGCAGAAAGTGAGATCATATCGGGCTCGGTACAGTCGGTTATTTTTTTTCAGTATAGGCGAATGGGGCGCTTTCGCACGCTACTTTTGCAGCGTAAAAACGCGGTTCCCTGGACCGACAACAGTGCTGCAGATCGTGCAGGTTTTGTTAACGACAGGGGACCGACTCAAAACAGATGCCCTCGGCAAAACACGTATCCTTGAATTCGCCTTTGAGTCAGCGCAGCTGGCTGTCTTTACTCCCGCGGCGGTTGTAGCCGGAAAAGGTTTCCTGCTCACGGTCGTGCGCTTCCTGGCACTGCACGCAGCGGGTGACGCCGGGGATTGCCTGGCGGCGCGCTTCGGGGATAGGGCGGTTACAATCCTGACATTCGCTGGCGCTCTCACCAGTGGGCAGCTGACTGCGAGCCCGCTTTACCTCGTCTTCGAGGCTGGCATCAATCTGCTCCTGCACTGCGCCGTCTTTGGCAAACCCTCCTGCCATAGGATCTCCTGATTAAGTCAATTGCGTGTGTCGATGCATCGACTGTAACAAATTAATCGACGGGTTCGTGATCCAGGGAGCCCTCTGATAATCACCATGACGGGGTGCAGCCTACGGTCCCAGCGGATGATCTTGCGCAGAGGAGACCGCCCCGGGTCGGGTGGTTCTAATCGTCTTGCAGGGCCCAGTCGACGCAGCGCGGTGTGTCGCCGGGTGTCCATGGTGGATACTTGGCCATTACCCGTTGATAAAGTGGGTGATCGAGCCATCGATCCAGCCACCGCCGCAGTGCAATAAAGCGGCACTCGTCGAACCAGGAGCGGTCGACCATCGCAAATTGGCGAATAAACGGGAATATCGCCGCATCGCAAAAGCCCATGGATGGGCCATGCAACCAGTGGTTGGAGAGGAGCGCTTGATCCAGCGCCTCAAGATAGGAAAAGGTTTGCTCCCGATACCACTGCGCGGTGTTTTCGGGATGACGGTCGGCATATTTGTACCGATCAAGCCAATGTTTGAAGTCGCCGTCGTTGCGATCCAGGAGCGTTTGAGCATCACTGACTGTAGGTGTTGTCTGCCAGTTATCGGGGTCGGCGTGGGCTAGCGCCCAGTGCATGACATCAAGACTTTCATCGATCACCCGCTCATCCGCAAGCACTACGACAGGCACGGTCCCCTTGGGCGACGCATCGAGCATTGCCCGGGGTTTGTTTTTCAGCACCACCTCGCGCAGCTCGCACGGTATGCCCGCATAGGCAAGCGCAAGCCGTGCGCGGATTGCATAGGGACAGCGACGAAAGGAGTAGAGGATTGGCATCTCTGGCATGGCCGTATTATAAGCGTGACAGGGGTGCGCGATGTTCGTTGATCGAGAATTGGCTGCGTCTTCGCGTGCCGAGATATCTCACCCCCAATTACGGGAACCACCACTATGAATCACGACGACCCGCCGGCCCAGTCGATGAGTGAGCCGCTGAATGAGGCGCAGGTGATTAGCACTACCCGGAGGTGGATAGGCCGGTTTGTTGTGGGTATGAATTTGTGTCCGTTCGCCCGCGCTGAACTCGACGCCGATCGTGTCCGCTATGCCGTCAGCGTTACCGATGATCCTCTCGCGTTACTACAGGCGCTGGAGCAGGAGCTCTACCAACTGCAATCTGATGCCAGTATTGAGACCACGTTGTTGATTCATCCGGCGGTGCTGCAGGACTTCGCCGACTACAACGGCTTTCTCGCCGATGCCGAGGAACTGGTGGAAATCATGGGTCTGGAGGGTGTGGTGCAGATAGCCAGCTTCCATCCGGATTATCGTTTTGCGGGCACCACTGGGGAGGCCGCCGAAAACTATTCCAATCGCTCGCCCTATCCCATGCTGCATCTCCTGCGCGAGGCGAGTGTCGAGCAGGCGATTGATGTCCATCCCGATCCTGAGGGTATTCCAGAACGCAATATCGCGCGGCTGAATGCCACGGGCGCCACAGTGTTGAAAGCCCTGTGGGAATCCAGCTTCACGGATTGCTGAGGCCATTGATCACCGCACTGACGAACAAAAGCCCACAGAAGAACGTGATGTGGTGAGCGTCAGCCAGTCGTCCCGGTTTCCCGTCGAACGACCGGCTGACCCTGGTCTATCCAGAGCGCGCTAGGCCGAGCGGCGTCGACCACTCGATCGACCGCGGGCATTCTGGCCGGCAGGTGGTCGAGCGCTACTGCGTCCAGCGCCAGGTCGCTTGCGTCCCTGGGAATTGCCTCGTCCACCGCCGCCACGCTTGCCACCGCCGTTCTGTATGGCCTCGGCTTTTATCGTGGGATCGACCTCAAACCCAGGCAGGTAGACCTTTTCGATGTTTTGCCCGGTGAGCTTCTCGATGTCTTTCAACAATTTCAGCTCATCGACGCAGACCAGCGAAATGGCGCTGCCCTCCTGGCCGGCCCTGGCTGTCCGCCCGATACGATGCACGTAGTCTTCGGCGGTGTTGGGTAGTTCAAAATTGACCACGTGGGGCAACTTCTGGATATCGATACCGCGAGCCGCAATATCGGTCGCTACCAGCGCCCGGATAGTGCCGTTCTTGAAGTCCGCCAAAGCGCGCGTTCTTGCGCCCTGGGATTTGTTGCCATGAATCGCCGCCGCGGTGATGCCATCCTTATCGAGTTGCTCGGCAAGACGGTTGGCGCTGTGTTTGGTGCGGGTAAAAATGAGCACCTGCTGCCAGTTGTTTTCGCCAATCTGTTGCGACAGCAGCTCGCGCTTGCGTTTTTTGTCCACGGGATACACCACCTGGGTCACCAGATCGGTCGCGGTGTTCTGGGGTGTTACCTGAATTTCTTCCGGGCTTCGCAGGAATTCGGCGGCGAGGCCCTTGATTTCCCGGGAGAAGGTAGCAGAGAACAGCAGTGTTTGCCGCTGCTTCGGTATGATCTTCACAATGCGCTTGATGTCGTGGATGAAACCCATGTCGAGCATACGGTCGGCTTCATCGAGGACCAGCGTTTCAATTCTGGTCAAATCGACACTGCGCTGCTGCACATGATCGAGTAAGCGACCGGGAGTGGCGACAATGATGTCGACGCCGCGAATCAGTTTTTGCTTCTGGGGGTTAATGCTCACGCCACCAAAGATAACCGCCGAGCGAAACGGTAAAAAAGCGCCGTAGTCCCGCACGCTCTCCTGAACCTGGGCGGCGAGTTCTCGGGTGGGGGTAAGCACCAGAACCCGGGGAAAGCTCTTGTGACCCGGCTTGTGCAGATTTTGCAGTTGCTGAAGCAGAGGTAGTGTAAAGCCCGCGGTTTTACCCGTGCCGGTTTGAGCACCCGCCAGCACGTCTTTGCCCCTGAGTACCAGCGGGATGGCTTGTTGCTGAATAGGGGTAGCTTCGCTGTAGCCTTTTTTTTCCACAGCACGGATTAGTTCGGCCGATAGACCGAGATCTTTAAAGAACACGTTGTTGATTCCTGAAGTTGTTTTGCAGGTCGCCTGTCCATCCGCCGTCGATCAGGAGTGATTGACGAGGTAGTTCGGCCCAGGCTGGGATTGCTTGGATTACGGGCGCCGCAGAGTGCTGCGCTTAGACTCGATGCAGACCGAAGTGCACCGGAGAAGCCGACAGTGTAACAGAGCGCGCGGTGTGGCGCAGGCTTATCTTTGGCTCGTCGCGAGTTAGCGGCATCAAGGGCTGCGCGATACCCCAATCATCGCTTTGGAAGCCTTCGCCGACGACTACCCCGTCTGGCTTCAAGTCGGTGAGGCCGTCGGCAGTCCTTTGAGCTGCTCGCGTAGCTCCAGCACGGCCGGCGCACTGTCAGAGTCGCTCGTCGACGCCCAAAGGACTCCAGCCCACCTCACCTTGCGCCAGTGCCAGGTTCATACATGTTGTCGATGGTGCCCTGTCCCAGTCTTGGAAGGTGGCTCGGCATCTATTGACCACCATACGTCGACTTGCAGACCGTAGGGTATTGCCTCGCCGATGGAGCCACGCCAGCAGCTCAAGTGATCCGCGGCTAAGTTTCCCGGACCGGGTACGACGTCATACGCGAAACCTATGCGGGGAGACGGACGACCCTTGAAATCTGCCAATCCCCAATGGGATCCAGATTATGGCGAGGAAATACTACCAACGTCGCATTGAGATTTTGGAGGGTTGATCTATGCTCTGAACCCATAATTCGGTTTGATCCAATAATTATCGGGGGTTCCCAATGCCAGAAGCGAATGTTGTTCCTATTCCAGCGAATTTTGCGGACGCACACATCAAGCCTGACGACTACACCGCAATGTATCGCCGCTCGATCGAGGATCGGGATGGCTTTTTTGCCGAGATGGCCGATCAGTTTCTGACCTGGGATAAGCGCTGGGATTCGGTCAGCGCCCATGATTTTGTCACAGGTGAGGCGACCTGGTTTGACGGTGGAAAGCTGAATGTCAGCGTCAACTGTATCGATCGCCATTTGCCTGAGCGCGCCGATCAGGTCGCGATTATCTGGGAGGGCGATGATCCCTCGGTAAGTAAATCCATCACTTACGCCGAGCTCAAGGCGGAGGTGTGTAAGCTGGCCAATGCCTTGCGCGCCCGCGGTGTGGGCAAGGGCGATCGCGTCTGTCTGTATATGCCCATGATTCCTGAGGCCGCTTACGCCATGCTTGCGTGCGCGCGTATTGGCGCCATTCATTCCATCGTTTTTGGTGGTTTTTCACCGGAAGCACTCAAGGACCGTATCCAGGCCGCGGAGTGCAAAGCGCTTATTACCTGCGACGAGGGCTATCGGGGCGGAAAAACCATACCGTTGAAGCACAACGCCGACATCAGTCTTGCCGATTGCCCGTCGGTCAGTACCTGCGTTGTTGTCCGACACACCGGCTGCGATGCCGCCATGCATGACGACCGTGATGTCTACTATCACGAGATTACAGCCCAGCAGAGTGAAGACTGCGAGCCCGAATCCATGGACTCGGAGGACCCGCTGTTTATCCTCTATACCTCGGGCTCAACAGGCCAACCCAAGGGTGTGCTGCACACCACCGCGGGCTATCTCCTCCAGGCCAGTATAACGTTTAAATACGTCTTTGATTACCGTGACGGTGAGGTGTTCTGGTGTACCGCTGATGTCGGTTGGGTGACGGGCCACTCCTATATCGTTTACGGGCCACTGGCCAATGGCGCCACCACCTTGATGTTCGAAGGTGTGCCTACTTATCCCGATGCGGGCCGGTTCTGGCAGGTCGTCGATAAATACAACGTGGCAAGCTTTTACACCGCACCGACGGCGATCCGGGCGCTGCAGGGTAAGGGCGATGAGTTTGTAAAACAGTCATCGCGCAAGAGCCTGCGCATCCTCGGCACAGTAGGCGAGCCCATTAACCCCGAGGCGTGGGAGTGGTATTTCAATGTTGTTGGTGACGGGCGTTGTCCAATTGTCGATACCTGGTGGCAGACCGAAACCGGCGCCCACATGATTACGTCATTACCCGGTGCGATCGCGATGAAACCCGGCTCGGCGACGCTGCCCTTTTTTGGCGTTGAGCTGGCGCTGCTCGAGGAAGACGGCAGCGAAATCGAAGGCGAGGGATCGGGCTACCTGGTGGTCAAGTCCTCCTGGCCCAGCCAGATTCGCACGGTCTACGGCGACCATCAACGCATGGTAGACACCTACTTTAGCCACTACCCCGGTTACTACTTTACCGGCGATGGCGCCAAGCGCGATGCCGATGGTTACTACTGGATTACCGGCCGTGTCGATGACGTGATCAACGTGTCGGGGCACCGTATGGGAACGGCGGAAGTCGAGCGTGCGCTGGCACTGCACGAGAGCATTGCCGAGGCGGCGGTTGTGGGCTTCCCCCACGACATCAAAGGCCAGGGCATTTATTGCTATGTCACACCGATGGATGGCGTCGAGGGTACCGATGCCTTAAAAGCCGAGCTGGTCAATATCTGCGCCGAGGAGATCGGGCATATTGCCAAGCCGGACGTCATCCAGTGGGCACCGGGACTGCCGAAAACCCGCTCGGGTAAAATCATGCGGCGAATTCTGCGCAAAATTGCCGAGAACGAACTCGAGAACCTTGGCGATACGTCAACCCTTGCTGATCCCGCGGTCGTAGAGGATCTCATTGAGAACCGGGCGAAATAACGCCCGACAGTTCTGCCGGATAGCTCTGCGGGATAGCTCTGCAGGATAGCTCCGCTGGATAGCTCCGCGGGTTTTACCCCGCAGAGCGGCTCGATGCACTAGCCAAACACATACTCTCCAGGGGCGTCACGAAGTGGCTTCAGACCACGCCGCGAGGCGCCCATTGCTGGCGGGTCGACGCGTTCCGAGGTGTGATCATCAAGCCATTGATCCCAGGCCGGCCACCAGGAGCCCTCGATCGGTGCCTCCTGTTCCATCCATTCGTCGGCGTCGATGTATTTTCCGCCTTCGGGACGGGTATGCAGACGGTATCGACGACGGGGATGCTGGGGGCCACTGACCACACCGGCATTGTGGCCACCACTGGTCAGGGCAAAGGTCAGTTCGTTGTGGGTTTGGCCAAGAATCTTGTAGACCGATTTCCAGGGCGCAACGTGGTCGGTCTCGGTACCCAATACAAAGAGGGGCACGCTGATATCGGAAATCGAAACCACCCGTCCGCCAACGTGGAATTTGTTGGTCGCCAACTCGTTATTCAGGTATAGCTTTTCGAGATATTCGGTGTGCATTTGATAAGGCATGCGTGTGCCGTCGGCGTTCCAGGACATCAGGTCATTGAGCGCCATGTCCTTGCCCAGGAAATACCGATTCACAATGCCTGCATAAATCAAATCCGACGATCGCAGGGAGGAGAACGCGCCACCCATATTTTCACTGCCCAGATAGCCGCGCTTCCACATCAGTTTTTCAAGAAAGGACAGCTGACTGGCGCTGATAAAGCGGGTGATCTCTCCGGCTTCGCTGAAATCGGTTTGCGCAGCAAATAATGACAGGCTCTGAAGACGGTCGTCGTCATCACGGGCCATCGCGGCGGCGGCCATGGACAGCAGTGTGCCGCCTATACAGTAACCCACGGCGTGCACCTTGCGTTTTGGACAAACGGTGCACACGGCATCAAGGGCGTCCATGATGCCGAGCTTGACGTAATCCTCGAGGCCCATGTGCTTGTCTTCGGCGCCTGGATTCTTCCAGGAAATCATAAAGACGGTTTTGCCCTGTTCGGTGAGGTACTTCACCAGCGAGTTTTTAGGCGACAGGTCGAGAATGTAATACTTCATGATCCAGGCCGGTGAGATCAGCACCGGCTCTGCCGCCACGGTCTCAGTGACCGGGCTGTACTGGATCAGCTCGATCAGCGCATTCTGGTAAACCACCTTTCCCGGTGTGACGGCGAGATTCTCGCCGACCGTAAACGCCTCTTCATTCTCGGCGAAGCCGTTTTTGAAGACATCCCGGATCTGGTCCTGAACAAAATATTTCAGCCCGCGACCGAGATTACGCCCGCTTTCCTCCCAGGTAGCCTTCAGGACCTCGGGGTTGGTGAGCGGGTAATTGGCGGGAGATAACAGATCGAGTATCTGGTCGGCGGCGGCGTGAACCAGTATTTCATGCTCATCGCGTACCCCCTCGACACCGAGTGTGGCATCGGCTACCCAGTCCTTGGCAACCTGATGGGACTGGGCAAACACATTGAAGGGCCAACGCTTCCACTCGTCGCTGGTCATCCGTCGCTCGATCGCGCTCGCCGGTCCTTTGGCGTCTTTTTTGACCAGAGACTGGATACTGTAAATACCCAAACTGCCCAGCTTTTGAAAAAAGCTCTGGGTCAGGCGAATACGCTTACCCGGTGAAATCGACAGGTGCGAAAGCCAATCGATGGTGGCCAGCGATAGCTCCAGCGGCGACATGCCATTGCTGACCTCCGCCAGAAGCGTGCGGAATTCTCGGTCCATGAACTCGGCCTGATTCTGATCGACCGTTGTCATCGTGGTTACGCCACTCAAATCTTTCTCCTCGCTACTTAAAAATGACTACTCTTGGTGTGCGTGCTGTCAGTACATGTGCTGGCCGCCGTTGATCGACAGCGTGGATCCCGTGACGAAGCCGGCGTCGTCACTCACCAGAAACAGAACACCTCGCGCAATGTCGTCGGCCTCGCCCAGTCGTCCGACGGGAATCTTGGCGATGATCTTTTCCAGCACTACTTCCGGTACCGCCCTCACCATATCGGTCGCGACATAACCCGGAGCGATGGCATTGACGGTGATGCCAACCGGCGCACATTCCTGCGCCAGTGCTTTGGTAAACCCGTGGATCCCGCTCTTGGCAGCGGCGTAATTGACCTGACCGTACTGGCCCGCCTGCCCGTTGATGGAGCCTATATTAACAATTCGACCGAAGCGGCGCTCCCGCATACCGTTAATGAGGCTGCGAGTGACGTAAAAACAGCTCCCCAGATTGGTGCGGACGACGTCGTACCACTGTTCGTACTGCATCTTGTGCATGGTCGTGTCCCGGGTGATGCCGGCGTTGTTCACCAGCACATCTATGGGACCGATATCCTTCTCGATTTGGGCGATACCGTTCTGGCACGCGCTCATACTGCCGACATCAAACTTATAGATGGGTATGCCGGTTCGCTCATTGAACGCGGTGGCCTGGGTATCGTTACTGCCATAATTGGCGACGACGGTGTAGCCGTGTTCCTTGAGTTTTAGGCAAACCGCCTCGCCGATTCCGCGGGTGCCGCCGGTCACCAGTGCGACTCTACTCATGGGCTGAACTCCTTTTTGAATTATTAGTGGGTTGCGGAGTGGGGGGTGCGTCTGGTCGATGCTTGCCGGGGTGGCGCCCTGCGGCGTGCCACATGGTCACTCATACCTCAATGCACCCGGATATCGAGCCAAACCTTATGGAATATACGGGCAATCCCGGTGCCTTGCCATTGCGGCTTAAAGTCCGGGTTTATTGGTTATAAACCGGCCGCTTGCTAGTTTTTTTGGTTCTTATAGGGCGGGTGAAACGCGATTTATCTACCTGCCGCTTATCTGTACTATACGCCGCGGCTGGGCCAGTTTTTCAACGGGTGTTGAGTTACCGCGATATAGCGGCGCGCGATCCCGATTCACAGGCCTCCACATAATAAGATCGAAATCATTCAATCTCGGACGCCCTGCGGCGTCCAGGGATTTCGGGGGTGGTACGCCTGAGTATCGCGACACCTGGTTAATAGGAGAATCAGTATGGATCTGCAGGATAAAGTCATCGTAATTACCGGTGGTGCTCAAGGCTTGGGGTTTTGCATGGCGAAAGCCATGGTAGAGGCAGGAGCCAAGGTCGCGCTTGTCGACCTCAATGACATCCGTTTAAAACACGCACAATCAGAACTCGAGTCGATGGGTGGTACCGCGCGTATCTACAAGGCCAACGTCGCTAAAGAGGCCGAGGTTGAGCAATTGTTTGACGATGTCGCCAGGGATTTCGGCGCATTGCATGGACTCATCAACAACGCCGGGGTCCTGAGGGACGGGCTAATGGTGAAGGCGAAAGACGGCAAAGTCACCGCCAAGATGAGTCTTGAGCACTGGCAGACGGTCATCGACGTCAATCTTACGGGAGTGTTCCTTTGCGGGCGTGAGGCGAGCGCAAAAATGATCGAGTTGGGTTGCGAGGGTGTGATCGTCAATATTTCTTCGGTCTCGCGAGAAGGCAATATGGGTCAGACCAATTATTCCGCGGCCAAGGCGGGCGTCGCCTCCATGACGGTTGTATGGTCGAAGGAACTGGCGCGACATGGTATTCGCTGCATGGGCATCGCTCCCGGGTTTGTGATGACCGAAATGGTGGCGTCAATGAAGCCCGAAGCGCTGGACGTGATGGCGGGAATGATTCCCCTGCGTCGACTGGGTGCTCCCGAAGAGATCGCCCACACCGCGCGGTTCATCTTCGAGAATGATTACCTGACCGGAAAAATCATCGAAACCGACGGCGGCATTCGCCTGTAACTGCGCTTAATAGCACCGCTCTCGCGATGCACCCCTCGCCGGCGATTCAGTCGCCGGCGGTGTCGCTGGTGATAATGTCACTGCTGTTAGTGTCACTGCTAATAAGATCGCGGGAGTTGGCCATGTTTCGAAACAGCATCGGCGAAGGTTCTTGCCGATAATGATTGGCTTGCAGAAGGGCCTCATCGATGCGTTCGCGATGCGGTGATTTGTCGCACACAGGATCGGCATTGCGAGCATCCCCCGTCAGCAGATAGGCCTGGCAGCGACAGCCCCCAAAATCAATGTCTTTTTCCGGGCAACTGCGACAGGGTTCCTGCATCCAGTCGTTTCCCCGGTAAGCGTTGAAAGGTTCCGAGTGGTACCAGATATCGCGCACCGGGGTGTCGCGCACATTCGGGAATGCTATCGGTAGATCGCGGGCGCTGTGACAGGGGAGTGCGGCTCCGTCCGGGGCCACGGTGAGAAACATACTGGCCCAGCCGTTCATACAGGGTTTGGGACGCTGCTCGTAGTAATCGGGTATGACAAAATAAATCTTCATGGCTTCGCCATGCTGCTTTCGATAGGCGTTGGTCACCGCCTCTGCACGACCAAGCTGCTCCTCGCTGGGCATGAGCGCTTCGCGATTTTTCAGCGCCCAACCGTGGTACTGGGTATTGGCCAGCTCGACATAATCGGCGTTTAACTGCGCGCATAGCTCCAGTATTTTGTCGACCTGATCGATATTGTGTCGGTGCAGGACAAAGTTCAGCACCATAGGGTAGCCGTGGGCCTTGACCGATCTGGCCATGGCCAGCTTGTGTTCGAAGGCTTTGTGACTGCCGGACAACAGGGCGTTCAGCTCCGAATCGCTGGACTGAAAGCTTACCTGGATGTGATCGAGACCGGCCTCACGCAGGGCGCCCACCCGTTGATCGCTTAAACCGACCCCCGAGGTAATCAGGTTGCTGTAAAACCCGAGACTCCGCGCGCTCTCCACGAGCACTTCGAGATCCTTCCGGACCAGCGGCTCGCCACCGGAAAAACCCAGCTGGGCGGCACCCAACTCGCGCGCCTGGGTGAGTACTGAAAGCCAGTGCTCGGTGTCGAGCTCAGCCCCATAGTTGGCGATATCGAGTGGATTTGAGCAATAGGGGCATTGCAGCGGGCATCGGTAGGTGAGTTCCGCCAATAACCAGAGCGGAGGACCAATAGCCGCGCGATCAGTTGACTGCGATCCAGCGCTTTTCATGGGCCACCGTTAAAAATTCGAGTATGTCATCGGCCAGATCGCCGGCGTCGGGAAACTTGGTCTGGAGCAGGTCGATAATGTCATCAATCGAACGCTCGCCATCGCACACCGCGAGAATTTCGCCGGCGCTGCCATTCATTTTGATCATCCCTTCCGGATAGAGCAACACATAGCAGTCCTGCGCCGGTTCCCATTGGAATCGGAAGTGCTTTTCGATGCGGGGGACTTGCGTACGGTCCATGCCTGACGTCTGCAGTAATTCGCTCATGGGCTCTGTACGGGATCCGGGCAGCTGTGGAAGGGCGGTGTGTTGTGGAGGTAGGCCATGGTCATTGCATCCAGCATCGACCAGAGCACGTCGAGTTTGAACTGAAGTATATCGAGGGCACGTTCCTGTGCCTCTCGGGTTCGGAAGTGGTCGAGCGTAATACGCAGGCCATGCTCCACGTCCCGTCGGGCTTCGCTGAGCCGTTTGCGAAAGTAAGATAGCCCGCTGTCCTTAATCCACGGATAGTGATCGGGCCAGCTATCGAGCCGACTCTGGTGGATTTCCGGGGCAAACAGTTCCGTCAGTGAGGAGCAGGTACTTTCCTGCCAGGGCGCTCGCCGCGCAAAGTTCACATAGGCATCGACAGCAAAGCGAACGCCAGGCAGCACATGGCGCTGGTCGATAACCTCCTCTCTTTTCAGGCCAACCGCCTCTGCAAGCTGCAACCACGCTTCGATTCCACCGGCGTCACCCTCATGGCCATCGTGATCAAGAATGCGTTGTACCCAGTGCAGCCGCACCTCACGGTCCGCGCAATTCGCCATAATGGCGGCGTCTTTGATAGGGATCTGGATCTGATAGTAGTAGCGGTTGGCCACCCACCCCTGAATCTGTTCGCGATTCAGTTCCCCGGCATACATGGCGCGATGGTAAGGGTGATGAATGTGATAGCGACGGCTCTTGGCGCGCAGCTGTGCTTCGAATTCCTCACGGCTCCACGGCTGCGTTAACGATTGTTCGGTGATGGTTTCCACCTCAGTCACGATGTGCGTGTCCCCACAGTTTGCCGATGATGCTGGGCTGGCCGTGGGCCGGGAATCTGACCTTACACCGAATCGGTGGTGACCAGAACGGGTCTTCCGAGGTCTACTTCCATCCCGTCAAAGGCAACCTCAATACCCTCATCATTGAGCTGCTCGCGCTGTTTCGAATCCTCGATCAGAATGGGATTGGTATTGTTGATATGAATGAGAATTTTACGCTGTTCGGGAAGCGCCCTCAGTTTTTCGATCATACCACCGCGTCCCGATTGCGGCAGGTGCCCCATCTCGCTCGCCAGCCTGGTGCCGACACCGGCAAGCGCCATTTCATCTTCCTGCCAGAACGTCCCATCGACCATGACGCAATCGCAGCGCTGCATGATGGTTGTCAGGCGATCGTCGACGTCGCCGAGGCCCGGGGCGTAGAACACAGAGCTCCCACCGAGGGTATCCTCGATCAGTAAGCCGATATTGTCGCCGGGGTGGGGATTGCGTCGATGGGGTGAGTAGGGCGGCGCCTTGCCGGTAAGGGCAACTGCTGTGAGGCGTAAGCCGTCGATACCCTCAACTTCGAAACTGCTGCCATCTATAGCGAGTTGGTGATAATCGATCCCGCCATCCCAACTGTCGAGCATTTTGAAAATGGGGAAGCCCGTCGACAGATCCTGCTGCACCATATCGGTGGCGTAGACCTTGAGCGGGCAGCCCTCTCGCAGCATTAACAGACCGGTGGTGTGGTCGATCTGGCTGTCGACCAAGACTATGGCTTCAATACCGGTGCCACGCACACCGCGCGGATGGATTTCAGGAAAGTGTTCGAGTTGCGCCCGGATGTCGGGTGATGCGTTGAACAGAATCCACCGTTCACCATCAACGCTGACCGCAATTGAGGACTGTGTCCGAGCCCGCGTATTCAGGGTTCCAGAACGGACGCCATGGCAATTGGCACAGTTGCAATTCCATTGGGGGAATCCACCACCGGCGGCGGCGCCAAGTACCCGAATGCGCATGGTTTAGCTCTGTTGGGAGGGTTTAAACGGGGAGGGGGGGGGGCGCAGGGGCAGAGGACTGCCCCATGACACCAAGTCTTTACGTACTTAGCGAACGTTGAAGTACATCGTGACTTCGAAGCCAACGCGCAAATCAATAAATTCCGGCTTGGTCCACATAGTTACACCTCTAGGCTGCAAAAATTATTTATTCGACCGCGGGTAGCGACGCGACACTTTCGCGACGACTCGATGGTCGATTGCTTTATGGAGTGTGAAGTGGCATCTCAAGCGCCGCCTCACTCACTCCAACCCCGTAGGTTATACGTTTAGCGGGGGTAAGGCCAGCGCTGGAATCTGCCCCGGGAAGGCGTTCGCCGCGGAGGAAAAAAGACGGTGGCACCGACAAAACGCGCTTTTTCGCGATGTCAGCGTCGATACAGGGTACGCTGATGAGAGGAAATGCGACTCGCCCGCCAGGAGCGGGTCTGGTGAGTTGGGGGTGGGCAGCAGCCTTGCGCCAAACATCCATTCCCAAACATCCATTCAAAGTGCGCAGAAAGCCGAGAAATCCTCCTGCAGCGCCTTGGCGGCGGCGTCAATGATTTCGATGCCTGCTTCCACGGTTGCCTGCGATGGATCGGACCCGATACGGCCGTCGGGGAAGCGCTGGCGATAATCCTCGGCATCGGTAAATCCACCGCTCGAGGCGACTTTGGGTTGCAGCGGTACGTTACGCACCTGATCGGGGTAGGCCGCATAGGTAATCGCGACCTCTGACGGCGTGGCATGCGACCCCTCGTTCTGGGGATGAAGCCGCTTGCATACGCTCATGACTGAGGGCAAATCCCACCAGTTGCGTTGCCGTAAGGTCAGAGGCGGAGTGGCCGAGTCGGGCCCGGAAAGACTCCGCTCGGCATACACTTCGACGAAGGCGGCGGCGATGGTGGCGATGTTGCCACCGTGCCCGTTGAGCCAGTAGATGCGCTCAAAACCATGCCGGCGTAACGAGGCACACCAGTCGCCGATCGCCGCAATCATGGTGCTGGGACGCAGGGTCATGCTGCCCGGGAACCCCAGATGATGTTGCGCGCAACCGACGTTGAACGTGGGCCCCACGAGCAGGTCAGGATTATCCTCTGCCGCGGCTTTGGCAATGACCTCGGGACAGATCGAATCGGTGCCAATGAGGCCGGTGGGGCCGTGCTGCTCCATCGAGCCAATCGGTACAATGATGGCGCGGCTGCGCTCCAGGTAGGCTTCGACCTCGCACCAGGTAGATAGCGCCAACAGCATAATGTCTCCTTTCCTTTATCGATCTGTGCATAACGCGCCAAGGGTAGCGAACGCCGTGATGCCGAAGCTTAGCAGCAGGTTGCCCATCATGGTGGCGAAAACCTGTCAGGGTCGGGCTTTTGCAGGCCCGCGTCGGGTCGCCGCCGTGGAAAAAATCGCCAAAGGGATTGATTCTTTTATTTTTTGGGATAATAATCCCAATTATGAACTCAACGCTCCATAATGCTTTAATCAACACCAGCGAAAAGTTGGTCCGACCCATCGTCAGGCTGTTTTTGTCCCACGGTTTGGACCACGTCGCACTGGCTGACCTGTGCCGGAGGATCTTCGTTGAGGAAGGCGCAGCGATGCTCAGGGAGGATGGCCAGCGCGCGACAGTGTCGGCGATCGCCGGCATGACCGGGCTCAGTCGAAAGGAAGTAACCCGGCTGCAAAGTCTTCCGCCTGAGGCAGCCGCGGAATCGAGTCAGCGCCGCCACCGGGCCGTACAGGTTCTCGGTGGCTGGATACACGATGAGGAATTTTCGGACGACGGTGTCGCCAGGCCGTTGCCGCTTCAGGGTGAGCAGGGCAGTTTTGCCGCGCTCGTCAAGCGCTATAGCGGTGACGTACCGTCCGTGGCCATGCTCGGTCTGTTGCGTTCCAGCGGCAATGTCACTGAGGCGGACGGCGTGGTAACGCAGATATCCCCGGTTTACCTGCCCATGACAACGCCGTTGGACAAGCTCGAGATTTTTGGTACCGACGGCGCCGAATTGCTGCGGACCATTGAACACAACATAAGAGCCGATACTGATACGCCGCGCTTTCAGCGAAAAGTCTCGACGACGGAGCTCCGTGTCGACGCGTTGGCTGCGTTTCGCGAACTGAACGAACGCGAAGCCATGGTGCTGCTGGAAAAACTCAACACCTGGTTGTCAGAAAACGAAGTTGATGAACCCGACTCCCAAGACGTCGCTTATGTCAGCGTCGGTATTTACTTCTACGAGGAAAAAGGACGAGCGAAATGATGATCCCCTTCAAGCGAAAAGCACTTTCAACGGCGATGGTATTGCTCGGGCTCACGGCCTGTGGCGGTGGTGGTGGGGCAGGCGCCGGTCTGTCCGTCGCGGGTTCGCCACCCTCGTCGGGAATCAGCGGAAGTGGTAATTCTGTGGAAGGCACGATTTCCGCGTTTGGCAGTATTTTTGTCAATGGCGTGGAGTTTGAGACCGATGACGCCGAGATCTTCCGCGATGGTCAGCTGGTTACCGAGGGTGAACTCGGTGTCGGTATGGTGGTGCTGGTACGCGGTGAGATTAACGACGATGGCACCACCGGAACAGCGTCCGTGGTGGTTGTCGATGGTTTTGTCGAGGGGCCGATTGACGAAATCACCGTCAGCGCCGACGGCGATTCCAAGCAGATTTCGGTATTGGGTATTGACGTTATTGTCGAGCGTACGGGCACCGTGTTCGACGATGTCACCTTCGAGACACTCGCTGTCGGCGACGTGGTCGAGGTGTCGGGTTTCCCTGAGCCGGGCAACAATTTACGCGCGACCCGGGTAGAAAAGGAGTCAGACTTTATCGAAGGTGAGACAGCCGTCGAACTCGAAGGGCTCATCTCAGATCGGACCGATACCACCTTCACTCTGGGTCGCTACAGCGTGGATTACAGCAGCGCAGATCTCTCCGACCTTGGAGGCGAGACGCTACAGGACGGCGACCGGGTGGAGGTATACGGAACGCTTGTCGACCTCACCATCACCGCCACCAAGGTTGAGTTTGAGGATGATGTTATCGATGAAGTGGAAGTCGATGATGACGTCAGCGTCGAGGGCACCATTAGCGATTTCGTCAATATCGGCGATTTCAAGGTGAACGGAATCGCCGTGGACGGCAGTGCCGCGGTGATCACTCCTTCGGGCTTAACGGTGGCGAATGGCTTGATTGTCGAAGTCGAGGGCCTCTGGAACGGTCAACTGCTGGTTGCCGAGAGTATTGAAACCCGACGCGGTCGAATTGAGATAGAGGCTACGGTGAGTGGTGTGGATGCCGATGCCGGGACTATCACCCTGGGACTTGGTGACAATGCTGTCGTTGTTACGGTGAATTCCCGCACCTTGTTTGATGACGACACCGACCGGATTGCGCGATTGTCGATCCGGGATATCGTGGTCGGGGACTTTCTTGAAGTGGAGGCGTACCGAGACGGCGAGACGCTGATTGCCACCCGGGTTGACCGGGAGGAAAGTGATGAAGAGATCTCCGTCCAGGGTCTGGTCGAGGACTTCACGCCCGGTGTCGACGTTACTGTCTTTGGCACAAGCTATGATGTCACGCTGGCTGAATTTGAGGACGATGACGGCAACCGGCTGAGTCTCGAGGCATTCTTTGACCGGATTGCCATTGGCGACCTGATAGAGATTGAGGCGGATGCCGCGGCACCTACCTTTGCTCTTGAAGTGGAGTTTGAATCTTCCGATCGATTCGATGGTGGTTTGGAGTTCGACGATGACGATGACGACTTCGATGATGATGAGTCAGAGGATGATGTCGACGACGAATCAGACCAAGATGAATTAGAGGATGACGGGTCAGAAGAAGATGAGTCCGAGGACGACGGGTCAGAAGAGGATGGGTCAGAAGACGACGAGTCAGAAGACGACGGGTCAGAAGAGGACGACGTCGAAGACGACGCCTAGCGGACAGAACAGCGTGC
>NZ_DS999411.1:1347482-1426695 GCF_000158175.1 Luminiphilus syltensis NOR5-1B
GGTTCATCGAGGAGTTCAGGGGCCGTTCATCTCCCCGCATAGGCTTCGCCTACGACGTCATAGCTGGTCCGGGCGGCTCAGCCGCGGATTACCCGAGCTGTCCGCTTTGCTCCATCGGCACCGGTGTCCTAAACGACTCGCCCGTCGATGCTCGGGCCAACCTGCGCCGAGCCTCCCGCAGCGGTCGCCGCAAGTACGCTCTAAATACTGCTGAATGGGGCAATGGCTAGGTGTGGTGGGCGGGGAGCTCTTTGAGCGTCGTCGAGCGACTCTGGCAGTGCGCTGACCTTGCTGGCGCTACGCGAGTGGTTCAAAGGGCTGCCGACTGCATTACCGGCCTCAAAACAGAAGATGTACCCCGTGAGGCGGGTTTTCAGCGGTTATCGTCCTGATCAAACCGTTCGAGATCGTTGTTCCGAATCATCGCCTGAATCTCGCGGACGTATTGTTCGCCCCGGGAGGAGTACCGCTCGAGTCCGGCGGCGAGGGCGCTGCCGGTCGCGGGGGTGCCACGGGTTGAAGCGCTCGCCCGAATAGTTCGCAGCGTTTCGTAGGCGGGGTGTCGGTTCAGGTTGGCGATATAGGCTTCCACGGATTCAGCCGGCGATGAAAAATCGGCGACTTCGTGGGCTTTCCCGCTTTTTCGATCTCGCGGAACCAGTCCGCAGCCGGGTTCAAAGCACCATTGACCAAAGTAGTTATTGCCCTCGCGCGCAAAGCGTGACGTTCCCCAGCCGCTCTCTTTTGCTGCCTGGGCGATGGCAAGCGACGGCGGGATCTGGTCGACGCGCTGCAGCAGGGTTTGCCAGTGGGTGTCATTGGTCTCATCAAAATCAGCCAGGTCGTAATAGTCCACCAACCCGGACAGGAAATGCCGTTCCATGAGGCCCAGATCGTCCTTATGCTCATAGATATCAACCAGTCGGCGCCGATCTTCCAGAATCTCTGCGTTGGTCTGATCAACCAGGGGCTGGATATAACTGATAAACGCGTGCTTGCGCTCAGGGCCGGCCTCGAAGTCAGAAAAGGCGGGTGCCGACGGCCACATGAGCGCCGCGATGACAACGGCTATTCCCAGAGAAACAAGTGCGCCAATGGTTTTACGAGTGTTCATGTGTCTCCTGTTTTTTTATCAGTGGTTTACCAACAATGCCGATTGACGACACTGTTTTACAGTATAGGGATTAGTCGATGACGCGCGATGACAGGCGCCGCCATTTGAATCCGTACTTACCGCGCTCAGTCGCGATCGAATCGGTAGTAAATATCGAATGAATTCTCCAAACGGCTCACCACTTCGACCCACAGTCGTGAACGCAGATAAAGCCGGGCAGTGAGTACATTAACGGGTTCATAAATACCCATACCGTAGCTGATAAACAGCCGCTCGCCGACATAGGCATTGATCGTCGCCGCGGTTTGTTCGTCGCTACCTTCCGTGCCAACGCTGACCTGCGACAACCCCGGTACCGCGTTCAGACGATCGAGGACGCCCGATCGGTTTATCGCCGAGGTACCCAGCGCCATAGCCATGGCCGTATCGTCCGCGCCCGCGCCGGCGTCGGGACCGCGCCCACGCAAAAGATACGATAGCGTATCGCGGTCAGGTCGTGCCGGGTCTGAGAAGAGCGACAGGCTGGGGGTGTCCAGCGTTCCCGTTACACGAACCCCCACACGCAGCTGCTCGCTCGGGATATCTCGCACCGCACTGAGTGACAGATCGGGGTTTTCCGGGTTCCCGACGAAGGCGACGCTGCCCTTTTCGAGGCGTAGTGCTTGTCCATAGGCTCGCATAACCCCGCCCAGCACGCGCATTTCACCGAATAACTGCGCCGGCTCTTCGTCAGTGGACCGGAAGCGAACTTCGCCTTCGAGTGTGGCTTCGACCTGGGGTGATCGCAGGGTAAAGCCCGGGTCGACGCGAGTTTTGATATCCGCTGAGAAGCCGAGTCGTCGCGGTGGTGCTTCTGGCGCATCGAGCCGGACAACATCCTTCGAAACGGCTACCCCGTTGGAGACCAGTTCGCTGTGCTGGTAGGTTCCACCGTGAACGCGCAAAGTGCCCGAGAGGGCGGCATGTTGGGACGTGACCGCCAATCCCAGGTTGGGTGTCACGATGGCATCAAGTCCCACCGGCAGTTGCAGACGATTCTTATCACCAACGATTGACAGTTGAAGTTGAGAATCCTCGCAGCACGAGCCGGTGACAGTAACCGGGCCCTCGCCAAGCACTGCCTTTCCGTTGAGGGTTAGCTGGTCCTGATCCGCCGCGACCTCAAGCGATAGATCTTCGAGCTCGATATTCTCTTCACGCAGTCGAATGAAGCCTTGCTGCAAAGTCAGTGTACCGTCGAGCTCAGGTGCCTTGACCGACCCCCCAATCTGAAGGTCGCCGGAGACAGTACCGCTTTCCAGATCGATCTCGGGCAGCAGGTCATCGAACGCGGCAAGGCGAATATCGCCGAGCTTCAGATCACCGGTGATCGCGTCATTACTGCGCCCAAGCCTTGCATCGAATGTGCCGTAACGTCGTGAGACAGCAGTGATGCTGAGTTGTTGAGCCGTGGGGGTGATGGTTCCGGCGACCTTGGCATCCTCCCACTCTACCGGTTCGGCAGTGCCCTCTTTGGAAAACGGGTCGAAGATGACCAGTGGCAGTTGTAGGTCCACAACAGCCTCGCTTAATACGCCATCGGACCAGTGAATATCGACGTTTCCGTTACCCGATACCGTCAAACTGTAGGGGCGGCCGTCGATAGCCGATTCGAACGCCTCTTCGCCGTCGAGCTTGACCACAAGCTGGCCGCTTCGACCGAGTGTGGCAGCCTCTGTACACAGTGAGAGGGTTCTGATTCCAAGGCAAGTGGACTCGACAATGATTTCTGCAGACCGCTTTAACCACTGACCTTCGATGGTCTCCTCGCTCAAGACGACCTGGTCAAATACCTGCAGTCGAAAAGGTGCCAGGGTGATGGCGGCACCATCGGTATTTTCCTCCGCACGAAGCTGGAGATGACCTGTGACATCACCGGTGACGTCGAGATCGAGGCGCATGTCATCGTCGGGGTGGATTCTGCCCACCAGTGAATCCAGGGTTAGCTGCTCGGTTACGACTCCGCCGGGAAGGCTGATCTCGGCGGGATTATTGATGCCACCCCGCATGTACCCAATGGCGGTGGTACCGACGGTGGCGTCAAATCGACCCAGCGGAAAAAGAGCATGATCCGACGCCTCGCGGGCTTCTCCGCGCAGGACTATCGGTGTTTCATCCCGTTCGAGGGTCAACTCGGCATCGGCGAGGTACCAACCCGCTCGATTCAGGCCACCGTTGCCCGCGCCCGATAGATGGCGTAAATCAGGGTTACCCGGTAGGGATAAGTCCGCCAGCCGAAACTCCAGCGCGGGAAGCCAGGCCTCAGGTCTGCCCAGTGTGCCGCTAACGTCCGCCCGCAGGCGCCCTGTATCGTCGATCATGGAAAGTCCAACCAGGTGCCATATGCCCTCGCGCTGGCGCACTTCCAGTGTGCTTTTGAGCGGACCTTCGGACCAGCCGGACAGCTGACTGTCCAGCGATAGAACGGTGGCGGCGGCACTGAGTTCGAAACGGCCCGATACCGGTGCCTCCAATACCACCCAGGGTGCCAGTGCGGCCACCTCCCGTAGCAAACCGAGCCCGCGGAGTTCGAAATCACCGGTAAGGTCGCGGTTGGAGCTTGCAACGGCCAGCGCGGCTTTGCCGGACAGCCCGGTCAGGTCGACACTGCTCCACGTAAGCTCGGGGGTTAACAGGGCTCCGTCGACACGAATACGCCAGTTCCCGGGCAGCGTGCCGGGTAGTGAGCCATCGGTAAATTCCATCAGGAGACTGGCACTGATGGGCCACGATTGGCCAAGGCCTATTGTGAGGCCGCCCCTTAAGGTCGCATTGGTGTGTTCAATATGCAGTTCCTGCAGACTAATGTGTTCGGCTTCGATACTGGCGCTGGCTTCCACACGGTTGAGTTGTTGACTTTCAGCGCCGCGATCGAGCAGCAATGTGCCGATACGCAACCGTTCGATGCGGGTTGTCAGCGGAATTGCGGGTGCTGGGGGCAACACTAGGGGTTCGCCAGGCCCCGTAGGTGTCTCGGTATCGCCCACTGCCACAGTAAGAGTCGCCAGCTCCAGCGTTTGCAGGCATATCTCGGTCTCGAGCAGACACTGCAGGTTCCAGTTGAGCGCGATGCGGACATCGCGGGCTTCGATCTGAGTCTCTTCCTGGTGGTAGGCGATCCGATCAAAGTCCAGCCCCGTGAATACCGTACCGCCCCTGAAGGAAAACGCGAGACCGGACACTGCAGCTAGAGGAGTGAGCAGCAATCTGGCTCCCCGCTCGGTTCCCGCGAGAAACAGCGGCGGCGCTGTCAGTAATACCAGTAGTGCCGGAACGACAAGCCACTTTTTCACAGCTCGGCCCCGATATTGATATGCAGGCGCCAGTCGCCGCCGCTCTCCGTGACCGGATTTGCAATCTCCACCCGCAGGGCACCCAGTGGGCTCAGGTAATGCAAACCAACGCCGACACCGACCTTCGGATCCATATCACTGCCATTAAACGCATCCCCGGCATCGACAAAAACCGCCGCCCGCCAGCTGTCTTTCACGTAGTGCTGATATTCAAGACTCGTGCTGAGTAATCGTGTGCCGCCGACCACCAGTGATCGTGGCTCGCCGTCGCGAGACGATGCAGTAATATCGGGCCCCACCGATTGATAGGCATAACCGCGAATACTGTTATCGCCACCGGCAAAGAACGACAGTGAGGGGGGTAAAGCGAGCGAGCGTTCGGCGCCGCTCCACAAGATACCGGCAGACAATCGCCCGACCAGCCTCGACTTTCTGCCGAGCCGTGTAATGCCGAGAAGCTGGGTATTGAATCGAACCAGATCCTGATCGGATCCCAGGCCTGCGGCCCCCGCTTCGAGTTCATAAAACTGGCTGACTCCGCTGTCGGGGTCGACCACATTGCCCTTTCTTGACCGACGCGACAGACTGGCGCCGGCCAGCAGATACGTAGCGTCAAAGCCCTCATCAATGATATCCCAGCGTTCATCGAGCGCTCTGAAGGACAGTCGGCTTACCTGAACGCCTCGCTTTCGTTCTCTGCCAATCGATAGTTCCCGTTGTTGACTCTCAATATCGCCAAACTCGTTTTGCTCGATGCGTGCACCGAGTTGCAAGAGGTCATTTGCGGGATGATCAAGCGGTATGGAGTAAATAAAGCGCGCTTCGGGGTTGATTGGCGAATAGCTGAGCCGGGTCTGTTGGCTGTGACCGAAGCGGTTCAACCGTGGGCTCTGCCAGAGCAGGGACACCCGCTGTCGGATATCCGTCGAGTAGCCCAGACCGAGTTCATAGCTGTGCCGGGGCGCGCTGATAAGCTCGACCGCGATGGGGACCGTTCCCTCTACGCGCCCGACAATGTCCGGTACGACCACTACGCTGGTAAAAAAGCCCAGTCGCAAAAGTCGCGCACGTAGCTCGAGAAGGTGTGACTGCAGGTAGGGAGCGCCGGGCTGGTAAGGCAGCAGCGCATCGAGCAGTTCTTCAGACAGTATTTCCGAATCGGCGGTGGTCTCCCCGAACCGCGCCCGCTCGCCGCTGGTGAAGCGATACTCGACTTCGGCGAAGCCGCCGGCGACATCGACGCGCAGTTCGCTACGGGTAAAGCGGGCGTCAAAATAGCCGCGCTCACGGGCCGTGCGGGTCAGTTCGGTCTTCAGGCGCTCATAGTGACCGTGATGCGCGTCGTCGCCGGTTTTGGGCGAATGGGTATCGATGACGCTGAGCAGGGCCGGGTCACCGGCACCGGGGCCATCAATGGTTGCAATCACCTCCCGGTACCTGAGCGGTGCTTCATGGGTGACTTCGAGTGTCACACCCCAGGGCTCCGCTTCACGATCGACCACAACCGACAGCGTGTACTGATAAATACCCAGGGCTTCCAGCGCCTTGCCAGCGCGTGCCTCCAGTGTGGTGATAAATCGCTCGGCGGCCAGCTCTGTGCCGGGGTTATTACCCAGGTGCGCCCTGATATTCGCATGGACCGCTTTGCTGACACCCTCAATACGGTACTCAAGCCCCCCGGCGACGGCGGCTCCCGATAGACCAAGCGCAGAAACGATCGTGAGCAGCAGTGTGGAGCGTAAACAAAGCCACCGTAGGGAGTGTGCAATCGAAGCCCATGGTTGCGCCGCCGATGAGCGCCGGCCGTCGTCAGGCCAGGAAACTTCGGAGCGCGATTCGCGTGTCAATTGAGGATTTATGGGGACGTTTTTCCGGCACATAAGTCCGGCAGACGTTAACCCATCCCGGCAGCCTTTGCAGGTGTTATCGGGGGCTGCCGAGAGGGGTCAGGTGTGGCATTGGCGAGTTACCGTTAGGCCGCGTTACTCCACTGGCCGCGATACAGCCGCTGGATTTCTGAGTGCTCATCGTCGATACGGAACAGGTAGAGCCAATCGTTATCCAGTAACTGCTGTACGACCTCGTGGCGGCTGGCGATATCAGCGATCGCCTCCGCTGGCGCATCGATGTAGACCGAAAGGCGCAGCGGGTCGTGCATCCATTGCATGCCATCATGCAGCGATTGCAACGGGAGACCAATTCGCAGGTCACCGCCATTGCCCTCGAAGACACCGAGATTGCCGCCGACGATGTTGTGTAGCACCTTGTTACCCGAACCGTAGCGCCCGTTATCGACCACCGAGGTGTTGTACTGCATGTTGATCCAGTGGGTGACGAGCATCGGTGCGGTCATAATCAGCTCGAGTACCGCGTAGCCATTGTCGCGATCGGCCTGCCACTGATAGTCGTGAAGAAAGCTGCGACCCTCGAAGTTCAGGTGCCGGGTGCGCGATCGTGGCGCGACAATAAAGCACGCGTTGCCTGCCAGACCCCACTCGGGACGTACCTGGGACCAGTCACGACTGCGTTTGATGATACCGCTATCGCTTTCATCGGACGCGACACCCAGCTTGGCGGCACGCTCACTGCGGGCCGCCCGTCCGGCGGCATCAAGCCAGTTCTGGATATTGCCCGCAGCAGTCGGGAGGTCGGTAAGACAGTGCAGTTCATCGGTAGTGGTGTCGTGAAGTCCGGCGACGAAATGGGTGTCGGCCGGAATCGCAATGCTGTGGCTTTCGGCAAGCCGCGCACGGACGGCGCTGTCGTTGAGTACCTGGGCCAACACCCGAACATTAATTTCGCCGGTCTGTCCGCCGCAGGCACCGCAATCCAGCCCGGCGGCATGGGGGTTGTTGCGCGTGCTGCTGCCGTGACCCGCCAGAATCACGACGGGGGCAAAGTTGTCGGTCAGCGTGAGTGCGCCCAGAATGCCGGCGGCGAGCTCCGCGAGGGCGTCGGTATCTAAAGCGCCTTCCTCGTTATTGAGCACAAAGCGCGCGTGTTCACATCCTGCCTCGTTGATGGGATGCGCCGGTGCTTCACCCAGGAAAGCCTCACGAAGTAGTTTGATGGCGTAGCCAAGCCCGGCAGATTCCACATAACCGAAGGCCGCCGGCGCGGCTTTTCCTACCGCACCCCAGCGCGCCTTGCGGTTAAAGGTATTGGCAAAGGACTTCTCCGTGGTTTCGTCGATTTCCTCGGAGGCGGTCAGTGCCGGACTCAACAGTCCGGGCAGCTGCGGCCGCTGAAAGTTCGATCCGTTGGGTGAGTAGGCGATGGGTAAGCCAAAAAATCCAGCGAAGCCGATCGTCTGGATATCGTCGCTCTGCGCCTCCAGTGCCCGGCGATACACCTCAGAGCGAACATCAATACAAAGTGCTGCCTGAAGCGCCGGCCGCTCAGCGAGGCTGCCGGACTCGGGAACGGGTTGCATCAGCTGCTGCTGAATCGATTCCTGATAGGCGATCTCGGCGGCACGCTGCCATATCCACGCCGGCGCCTGCTGTTGGCGGTGCGCCCGATAAAGCTCGGGGAGTTGCGAGAACTGCGCCTTCCAATCGCCCTGCAGCGCTGTAGCTGCTTGCGGTTGTTGCTTGCTGTGGTGTCGCCACAGCGCCAATTCCCAGGCGAGACGGATGGACACCAGTTGTCCCAGGGCATCGTCGCTGCGGTTTTCGAGCCGTGCCTGCCAGCGTCGGTAAGCAATCCACGATGCCCAGCCGTTGATATCCAGTAGCAGCGCATGGAAGTAGTCCGCCAGTGATTCCTGCGGCAGGTCGAGTGTCTCGACAGCCTCTGCACGCAGCGCCCACTCATCCTCGGGTAGCGCGAGGAATTCCGCATGAAGACCGCGCTCTCCCATCATGATCTCGATGCCTCGATCGCCCCGCACATTTTCGAGCCAGGCCTCGTAAAGACAGCGATCGGGTTGCGCAGGAAGCGGCGTCCACTCGCTGTAAAAGCTCGCACAGAACTGGCTGATCTGATGGATAATCTCATCGTGCCAGGACACATGACGCGCGAGATCCCGACCCGAATCGACCGCGTCGCTGAAATTCATCCAGTGGCTGGTGTCGTCATTTCCCTGCAACCACTGCTTTACGGAGGCGAGCGTCTGATCGGCATCTGACTCTTGCAAGGCAATTTCCAGGTGCTTTTCAGTGATGGCACCGGGGAAGCGTCCGCCGAACCAGTCCCGCTGCATATGCACGTCCGCATGGCCGAGGAGGGCGATGCGGGCACTGACTTCATCGATCGGTTCATTGCGCATCTCCCACCAGGGATTAACCGCAATGAGTTGATCGAGCGGCCAGGTGGGCGCTATACGATCGCCGGCAATGCTGACGGCGCCTTCAACCGCAGGGTCATTATCCATGCTCTTGAGTGCCGTTGAATTCATGATAATTGCTCCTTTTCCAGGGCGCGATAAACGCCTCGCTTTCCCGCGCGTTGCGGCAGTTGTGCCGGCCAAAGCGCGAGGGTGGCTCGGGTTGCCCACTCGTCAAGATAAAAACCGGCGTAGAGGTTGCGATACAGGGCCTTGGTGAGACGCGAGTCACCGGCCTGCCGGAGAAGCCAGTAGGTGACGAAAAGAACGCTGACCAGAAGCAGACACCACAATGCCTGCGCCGGCGATGGCAGCGCACCCGTCGGTGCCAGTGTGTTAAATACCAATTTCTGCAGGGTGTAGGCCAGCAACAGCCCGGCGGATACACCCAGCATGAAGAGAATCGAGCCGCGATGGGTGGTACTGCTGCGCTCGCTGATCAGTACCAGCGGGAAGAGGAAGAGCAGGAGCCAGAGACTCGCATCGTTGGCAATCAAGCCGTTACCGATCAGTACCGCCAAAACAGCGACCGCGATGAGGAAAAACAGGGGCTGGACATGCGCTGAAGGGGATTCGAAGGGAGCGAGCCGGTCGCGCAGAAAATTTTCGACTTCGGATCCGGAGCTTAAGAAGGCGTAGGCTTTGTAGCAGGAGTGCGCTACGAGATGCAGCAGTGCGAGACCATATTGGCCCATAGCGCACTCGACCAGCATCAAGCCCATTTGCGCGACGGTAGACCAGGCGAGCAGCACCTTCACACTGACCCGAGTCATGGTAATCAGCGCGGCGCCGACAAAAGTGAAACCGGCGACGATCAGTAGGAGCCAGTTGGCGAGCTCAGCCTGGAGCATAAGGGGCGCCATGGAGATGATGAGAAAGCCTCCCATATTGATGATGCCGGCGTGCAGAAGGGCTGACACGGGTGTTGGCGCCTCTACCACCTGGATGAGCCAGCCGTGCATCGGGAATTGCGCGCACTTCACCATCGCCGCACTGGCGATCAGCAGGGCCGCCAGTTGCGCGCTGATTGAGAGTTCAACATCCCCGGCGCTGTAAACGCTGAGAATCTCGCTGATAAAGAAGGTGTGGTGTTCGACATAAAGCAGTACCGCGGCAAACACCAGGCAAAGCTCGGCGAGTCGGGCAAACAGGAACTTCTTGTGGGCAGCGAGGGCGGCACGTTTGCGCTCGGGGTAAAACATCAGCAGCTGGTGCAGGCTCAGACTGATGCCGGTCCAGGCAATGATTAACACCACCAGATGGTTGCTGGTTACCACCACACTGACACCACCCAATGTGAGCTGCAGCCAGCGTTGGAAGCGCGCCTCGCCGGACTCGCCGCTCAGGTATTGGGCGGAGTAGCCGGTAATGATCACCCCTATGAAGGCGACCAGCGTCAGCACGATGCAGGAGACGGCACTGGTGGAAAACAGCCGTGACCCCGATTCGGGTAGCAGCGCGGCAAACAGTGTGAGCAGGATCACCACACCGTTTGCCCCCTGCAGCAGACGCCAGCCCGACAGCGGCGGTCGCGACGGCGCGAGCATCGCCGAAATCAGATAGATCAGCGGTATGGTGATGAGAACCAGATCGGTAATATTGGTGTCCACAGGAGCCTCCAGCGTTGAGTGCGCGCAGTATCTGGATCATCAACTCTTTTGTAAAATATAAATATTTTTAATTTATATTTTAAAATAATTAAATATTGATCGTCGCACCCCGTTGCCTGTGGTTTTCTGGGGGTTGTGTCGCGAGTATGGATGAGCCAGCAGGCGCGTTTGTCGGCGAGAAAGCGATTTTTGGGGCCTGCTGCGGATACCCCTCGCCTCATCAGTAGGCACGAAGCCCGTTGTTGGCCCAATTCCCTGCTCGCCACCCTCCGCAGGAATGCCGACGTATAGGCTGTGAAACGACAGCTACCGGGTCGCGGTAACTTTTGGGTTCAACGTCGGGGTGACTTTTCCATGGAAAACGCACGGCCAGAACAGCGACCACAGCAGCAGTCGATGCAGACGAGCCCGGAGAAGACCGGATGGCGACGCATTGATGCGCGCCAGATGGTCAAAATCGTCGTTTATGGCTTGCTGCTGATCAACTTTGGTCATTACATCATCAACGACATCACCATAGCCGCCCATACGGCTCACTCTGGCTGGACACTGGTCGATTGGACGACTGCCTTCGCCACCACGCTGGATGAGGCGGCCTGGTTCCTGTTGCTGTTTCTCCTCGAGCTGGAGACCTATCTGCTGGACGATGCGGCGTTTACCCGGGGAAGGGTGATGGTCATGCACGGATTGAGACTGCTGTGCTACCTCGTTATTGGGCATACGGTGTTTGCCTACGCTGAGTATCTCCTTGACCTCAACAGTGCCACCGAATATGCCGGCGCGGCGTTGTGCGACTTCGTCGAGCAGGGTATTTCATTTGCGCGAAACCTCGATTACCGGACGCTGGATCCCACGAATTGCCTGAGCCTTGCCCAGGGCGATGTGCTGTATCAGTTTTCCCAGGGGCAGGCGATCACCGATGCCGCAGGCATGCAGGTGGAGTGGGAACTGGCCTGGATCGATCTTTTTGAGGTCGTGGTGTGGCTTCTGATCATGGCTATGATTGAAATAATGGTTCGCCTACAGGAAAAGCGGATCACCCACGGCCGGCGTCTGGGTGTTGCCCGGTCGGTAAAAGCCGTGCTTTACCTGCTGTTGTGGTCTGCGGCCGCCTACTGGGCCTATCGTGGCCATTGGCTGTTTGCCTGGGATGAGGCCTTGTGGATTCTTGGCTTTATCGCCATCGACGGCAACCTGAGCGAGTGGCGCGAAGAGATTGATGAAGACACCGCAGCGGGTGCGGCCTCTGACGCAAGCGCAGCCTAGCGCAGCGTCCTGCACTGCCCGCTCGCCCCCGCGTGGAGGCCGAAGAACGGTGCAGACGGGGGCGAAACGCCCCCTCTTATTAACGTTGATTTTGACATGGATTCCTGGCGCGATGCCCAACCGCCGCCGGAACGGCGACGGTGGCAGAGGTCAGTCGAACTCGATCCAGGTCGTTTTCAGCTCGGTGTAGTCGTCAAACGCATGGATCGACTTGTCGCGGCCGTTGCCACTGAGTTTAAAGCCACCGAAAGGCACGGTGATATCACCGCCAAAGTAGTTGTTGATACCCATCGTGCCGACACGAACCGCCGCCGCGACCTTGTGCGCGGTGCTGAAGTCCCGGCTCCATACAGCGCCCGCCAGACCGTAGATCGAATCATTGGCGATCTGCACCGCGTCATCGGCGTCCTTAAACGGAATTACCGATAGGACGGGTCCGAAAATTTCTTCCTGCGCGATCTGCATACGGTTGTGTACACCAGAGAAAATCGTCGGTTCATGGAAGGCGCCTCCGGTTTCCTCCAGCGTGGTACTGCCGCCGTAGACCAGCTCGGCACCTTCAGTCTTTCCGATACCCACATAGTCGGCGACCGAGTCGCACTGACTGCGATCGATCATGGGGCCCATGGTGGTATCGGGATCGAGGGGATCACCCGGCGCCCAGTTCGCGGCAGCGGCGATGACCGATTCCAGAAACTGGTCGTGGATCGATTCGTGGACAATAAGCCGGGTGCCCGCCGTGCAAACCTGGCCGCTGTTGAAGAATACCGCGAGGGCCGCCGCGCTGGCGGCCGCCTCCAGATTGGCATCGGGGAAGACAATATTGGGCCCCTTGCCGCCCAGCTCGAGGAAGGTCCGTTTGAGGTTTGATTGCCCCGAGCAGGTCATGAGTTGCTGCCCCACCGGTGTTGATCCCGTAAAGGTCATGCCATCAATGTCCATGTGCATACCCAGATGCTGGCCCAGACTGCCACCCGGACCGGGGAGAACGTGCAGTGCCCCTTTGGGAAGCCCGGCTTCAAATGCCAGATCGGCGATGCGCAGCGCCGAAAGCGGCGTATTCGAGGCCGGTTTCAGGATCACCGAGTTGCCCGTTGCCAGCGCCGGCGCCAGTTTCCAGGCGGTGGTCGATAGCGGGAAATTCCACGGCACGATGGCCGCTACAACGCCCAGTGGAAGGCGAGTGACCAGTGCCAGTGCATCGTGTCCGGTGGGGGATATCTGTTCGTAAATCTTATCGATCGCCTCGCCGCTCCAGCGAATGGTGCGCACCGCCGATGGCACATCGACATTCACCGTGTCGGAGATGGGCTTGCCGACGTCGATGGTTTCCAGCAAGGCGATTTCCTGGGCGTGCTTTTCGATCAGCTCCGCCCAGCGCACCAGCACCATTTTTCTATCAGCAGGTGCCATGCCCGACCAGACGCCGCTCTCGAAGGTCTCCCGGGCAATTTGTATCGCCCGATCCGCATCTGCGGTACCACAGCTAGCCACTTCAACAATGGGCTGGCCGGTGGCCGGATTGAAGGTGGTTCGGGTCTCGCCGGAGAGTGCGTCGGTGCGCGCGCCATTGATGACGGCCCGACCATCGATTTGTAGCGCTTGCGCTGCCGCATGCCATTCGGCTTTGCTCATTCCTGTCATTTCTGGGGCTCCCTGATTTCGAATTAGGCCGAAAAAGTAGCACAGGCTGGGGCAGTTACCATTCCCTCCAGCGGGTAGGTGAGACGCTGTGCAGAGGCAATATTCTGTTTCAAAGTCATTGTGCTTCGGGCTCGGTCTACCCATAGTAGCGACAGGATAATAAGAGGACGAACCCATGCAGGGACGGTGTGAATGCGGACAAATCCAGTTTCGGGTGGACGGGGACATTGAGGACTACAGCCATTGTCATTGCAGTCAGTGTCGGCGGCTGCATGGCGCGGCATTCGCCTCGTTTGCCGGTGTTCAACGGGATAATGTGACGTGGCTATGTGCGCAGGATGAACCGCGTCTTTACACGTCGTCTCCCGGTCATGAGCGCTGGTTTTGTGGTCATTGTGGCTCGAGTCTCGCTGTGACAATCAGTAACGAGCCCGCCGCCCTCTATCTAGCCCTGGGTGCGATTGAGGGAAATCCTGAGCTACCCGCGGGCTACCATATTTTTGTAGGATCCAAGGCGGAGTGGTATCCCATTACTGATGGCTTACCCCAGTTTTTTGAAGAGCCTGATTAGTACGGTCATTCTCGGCACCAAGCTGCGATATAGCCACCGGCGCCCCGCGTTTCAGGATCGATAAAAGTTTCCGTCAGGATCGCCGGGATAGACACCCAGGTCGTTGTGGGATTGATACCCCATCAGGCGTCGCACGTGGTCCGGGTAGCTGTCGGCGATCTCCCGCGGAATAGTCAGGTATTGATTCTCCTCCTGCCGCAGCCAGCCGAGTGCATAGGTGTTGATGAGACCCGAGCGCGGCTTATCGCTTAAATTAGCGCCACCTCCATGTACGGTGGCACCGAGATAAAACAGCACCGAGCCCCGCTGCATGGGCGCCTGCTCGGCGTCCGATTCCGGGATGTCATCGATGTCGCGGAGATCGTGGCTGCCCATCACCACCCGGGTGGCACCGTTTTCCAGGGTGAAGTCATCGAGGGGCCACATTGCCGAAATTTGGAATTCGACATCGGGAATGCGCAGGGGGTAAAAGCTGTCATCCCGGTGTAGTACCTGATCCTTTTCACCGGGAAGAATCTCGATCGCGGTACAGCTGCCAATGCGGTAGTTAAGGCAATGTCGCAGCAACACGGCGTCGGCAACTTTGAGCACCAGAGGGTGTGCGATCAGGTCCGCCGAAGAACGGGACAGCGCCAGAATGCCGCTCAGGCGCAGGGTCTTGTAACCGTTGAAATCCGTTTGGAAGCTCTCACCCTGTTTATCGTAGTGGGGGCGAAGCTCGCGGGAAATGGCATCGAGCGTCGCCTCATCGGCGACATTGCGGACCACCACCGCGCCGTCTTGCAGCAGCTGATTACTGATAGCGGCAGGGTCTGCGGTATTGTCAAAAGTCGGTATCATACGATGGTGTCTCCCCACTTTCATTCAGATCCGTCGAATAGTGTCTTGCTGGGCAGTCGCCGAATTATACGGACTTAGGCGAACGCCACAAAACGCAAGCCTTGAATACCACTGACCTCAGTGCCGACACGGCGCTATTGATGCCGGGTCGATTATTGCTTTGTGGCAGCGATATCAAAGCTTACTCAATTTCTCGATGGAATAGTGAACACGATCAGCGGCGTCGCGCCGCGGTGTCTCGCGCAAGCCTTCAATGTGGCGTAATCGCGGCAATAAACCGCAGTTATTGGCGAGCTGTATGGCGAGGCCGGGTCGGGCATTGAGCTCAAGTAACACCGGGCCGCGGTCTCGATCGATCACAATATCGGTTCCCAGATAACCGAGCCCGGTCACCTCGAAACACTGTGCGGCGAGATACAGAATCGTTGGCCATTCAGGGATGGCAATCTGATTGAGAGGCTTTTGTGTGTCGGGATGCTCCTGAATGGGATGCCCATTTTGCACGGCATTTGCATAGTGGCCTTCTTCCAATGTCAGCCCCACGCCAACGGCGCCTTGATGAAGGTTCGCTTTGCCGTCGGACTGGTGAGTCGCCAGTCGTAGCATGGCCATCACGGGATAGCCTTTGAACACGATCACACGGATATCGGGAATGCCTTCGACCGATAGCCCATCAAATCGTGGATCAAGCTGGATCAGATCTTCGATAATGACCGAGTCAGCGCCACCCCCGAGCGAATACAGACCGGCCAGTGTATTGCTCATATGCCGCCGAAGATCATCATGATCGACGACTATGCCCGAACTTTTGACAAACTTGCCATCCCGGCGATCCGTGATTACCCAGATACCTCTTCCACCGCTGCCTTTGGCAGGCTTCATGGCAAAGCCGCTCATGGTATCGAGTTGCTGGATGGTTGCTTCGACATCGTGCTGCTGCGTCAGCGAGAATCGCAACGCAGGCACGGCAAGTTGGTGTTCCTGGGCGATCATTTTGGTTTTTAATTTGTTATCGACCAAGGGGTATTGCTCACGCTGGTTATAGCGGCCTATAAAGTCCAGATTGCGCGCGTTAATCCCCAACATGCCAAAGCGGCTTAGTGCCCCGGGCGATATCAGCTTCATTTGTGGCCTAGATTACGCAGTGGTGCGAACCGGTGTAATTCGAATAATTTGTAACCGGTGTACTGTCCCATTGCCAGAATGCAGGCCAGTAAAACGAAGTTCAGTTCAGGGAAGTTAAAACTCAGGTGCTGGATCACCGTGGAGTCCATTAGAAGGTAGGCCACAACGGCCACCATCAGCGTGCCACTACCCTGAATGAGCACATCACGAGGTCCTTCTTCCTCCCAGAGAATCGACAGTCGCTCAATGGTCCAGGCGATAATGATCATCGGGAAGAACGTGATGACCATGCCGGTGCTGAATCCCAGTTGATAACCGATGACCGACAGCGCCGAGATGACAAAGATAACCAGCACAATCAAAGCGGCCAGCCTGGCCACGAGCAGCAGATTGAGTTGGCTGAGATAGCCGCGCATGAGCAAGCCGAGTAAAACCACCGATACGAAACTGATCAGGCCCGGGACCAGCTCGGTCTGAAGGAACACCAGCGCGATCAGAACGGGCATGAACGTCCCGGTGGTTTGTAGGCCGATGAGCACCCTGAAAAACACCACCACGGTTGCGCCCAGCGGTAGCAGCAGTAATAGCTTGAACATACTCTGCTCTTCGATGGGCAGTCGATGAACACCGAGTTGGGCAAAGAGACTGTTTTTTGTTCGCGCCTCGAGAAGCTCCACCGGTGCAACCGACTGGCGGATGATGGAGAAACTCAGCCGCGAGTTCTGTCCGCCGATCACGTCGAGCACCGAGCGACCACTGCGATGCCAAAGCAGGAGATTTTCGGGCGTATCGATAACACCCTTGCCGGGATCTACCAGCCGCCATTGCTCCCCGTCGTGAAATTCGAGCAATGGAACCAGTGATTGTCTTCGGCGTGCGTCCTCGAGCGGTAAGCCCATGACATCGCGGGTCGGTAGTGCCGCATCAGTTAACAGCTTGCGCATCAAATCAACGGGACTGTCGCTCTTTGCAAGCAACAAGGCCGCGTTTTGCGTGGGCGTGGCGACGCGTTCATTAATCTCTCGAGCAAAGCTGTAGTCATTACTGGAGGTTGAGCGTGCCGCTTCGATCAGTTCGGTCGCCGCGGTCACCTGAGCGGCATCCCAGAACACAGGCTCGGGCGCCGGGATCGGCAATTGACCCCGTTTTGAATCCTCCTTGGCGTTGCCCGGCAAAAAGCTGGCGCTAAAGTACAGGGACTGAGCTCCGCTGGCCTCGCGCCGTGTCCACTCGCCGCGGCGGTCGTTAGCGTCGGTCACTATCGCGAATCCGTACCCCGCCGACGCCGCCTGCTCATTGAAAATGGAAAACCCGGGGGCGGTCTCGGGAATGCTCAGACTTGCAGTAACCGGACCGCCGGTGGCGTAAAAGTCGACTCGTGCCTCTACCAGCCAGATCGATTCATTTTCACCGGGAAGCCACGGTAGCTGGGTAGCGTCGTGACGCAACAGTGCGGTGCCAATTCCCGCTGCAACGAGTATTGCAACGATAAACCAGAGCGTTGCGTTTCTATTCACCGGATGTGGGACTTCTGGTTTTGTCTATCGATCGAGGTAGTGCCACCAGATTAACGCCACTGACATCGACCAGCATGACGTCCTGGAGAATATTGCGTCCGACCAACATCTGGTAATCGAGATGGCTTCGATCCGACAGCGTAAATTCAGCCATTTGGCGAATATTACCGATCTGTATTCCCAACTCGATGACGTGTCGGCGCTCGGGTTCTTCGGAGTTGGCCTGAATAATTAATGCGTTTCGTACGAGGGGACGCTCAAGTGTGAGCTGATTGCCCTGTGTTGGGTCGGGAATATCAAAGCGGACCCAGGATTCTCCGTCGCGTTCGAAAGCTGTGATATTGCGTGCATCCAGCGAGGCCGTCTCGGCGCCGGTATCGATACGCGCCGGTAGCGCCAGTTGCAGGTCCTCCACCCATATCTGTTCGTTGCGACCGACAACCAGTTTTTGAGGTTCGGGTGGCTCCTGCAGCGCAGCAATGCTGATCGGCGGGTCTGAAGGCGCCTCCTTAACAGGGGGGCAGGCCGCTTTCGCCTGCATAGCCGCAAGCTCCGATTCAATTTTCGTGAACTGCGAGCCCAGTTTTGCTAAGCCGTCCACAATGGTCTTATCGCCCGCCAATAGCTCACTATGCTGCACGCGACAGGTACTGAGCTCTTCGCGCATCTTCGCCAGCTCAGGGTCGACAAGTTGCGGGCTGACCGCACAGCTACTGAGAGCAGCGATGACTGCTATCGGGATAAATTGTCGACTTTTTTTAATCGCGTGGTGATAGACCATTGGAAAGGTGGGTCTGGCTTAAGGTGGGCTATTATTGACCAGAATGGGGTTAGCGTCACCTTGCAAATTTGAAAGTGGTTGCAAGGTCATCCCATCCCGCCAGCGCGACGTGGTTTTCAGACGAATCCCGTCCGGCGCTTCGCGCCAGTTATTGATTAACGACCAAATGCGAGTCACCGGTGGATGTCTCGTTGTTACCGCGGTGCTATCGTGCTGTGACATAAGGGGGGTCGGAATTGTCTGACCGTGCGGATCGAGGAGGAGTAGTGACCGTGCAAGTAATGAAATTGAAAAACCCGGCGAGTCTGGACAATCTGTGGCTTGACGAGGTCACTCCCCGAGCGCCCGGTCCGGGAGAGATTCAGGTTGCGATCAAGGCGAGCTCATTGAACTTCCACGATTACGCGGTGGTCGCCGGTATGATCCCGGTCGAAGATGGCCGCGTCCCCATGTCGGATGGTGCCGGGGAGGTGCTTGCCATCGGCGATGGGGTTACCGAATTTTCCGTGGGTGATGGCGTCCTGAGTTACTTCTTTCCGAAATGGGTGAGCGGCAGGCCCGTCGCTTCGCGGCTTCTGGGCGTTCCCGGTGATCATGTTGACGGCTTTGCATCGCAGGTAGTGACCATGCCCGCGTCCTGGTTCAGCCGAATGCCCAGCAACCTCGATTTCGCCGCCGCATCTACCTTGACCTGCGCTGGCCTGACCGCGTGGCGTGCGCTGATGGTGGAGACCAAACTCGCGCCGGGGGACTGGGTATTGGTGCAGGGTAGTGGCGGTGTATCGGTGTTTGCATTACAGCTCGCTCGGGCAATGGGTTGCCGCGTGATCGCCACATCATCGTCCAATGAAAAATTGGCGAAACTGGGTGTTCTCGGCGCCGAGGTACTGATCAATTACCGCGAGGATCCAAATTGGGGTAATGCGGCGTTGGAGGCGACAGGTGGCGAGGGTGTGTCGCTGGTGGTTGAAGTCGGTGGCCCGGGCAACCTGCCCCAGTCGGTACGTGCCATAGCCTTCGACGGCTGTATCAGTTTGATCGGCATTCTCACGGGTATCTCAGGGGATGTTCCCACCGCTGCGTTAATGCAGAAAAACGCGCGTATTAGCGGGATCACCGTAGGTAGCCAGTCGGATCAGGCGGCACTGATCAAGGCAGTAGAAGCCCATGATATCCAGCCGGTGATCGATCGACACTTTCCGCTAGCTGAGTTGAAGGCGGCCTTTGAATTTCAGGCTTCGCAGCAGCATTTCGGCAAAATCTGTGTCAGCTTCTAATGCACGTGCCACAGTAATCACGCCGTTGGTTTGTTCTGTTTGCCGCGTATTCAAACGCTGTCGACTATCGCCGTCTCGCTTCCACTCATACCTGTCAGAGACTCCAGCCATGACCAAAAAGCTCTTTCGCCGTTTTCCTGCGGCGCTATTTTTCTTAGCTACTCTTGCCGTTGCGGCGCCGGATGATGGCATGGCTTCGAGTACCGCGAAGCGAGCACCTGTATTCACTCCCTCTGTATTGCCCTATCCCTTCTCGAGCGCTGTTCAGGTCGGCGATATTCTTTATCTCTCGGGCGATATCGGCGTGGACGCGAGCGGTCGGGCTTTGGTGCCTGGCGGTATTGTTGCCGAGACACGGACCATGTTTGATCGTATCGGGGCCACGCTACAGCGGCACGGTTTGGATTTCGATGACCTGTTCAAATGCACGGTGATGCTGGCTGATATGTCGGAATGGCCCGCGTTTAACGCTATTTATGCCGAATATTTTGAGGCGGGTAGTTACCCCACCCGATCTGCAATGGGGGTGGCGGGGTTGGCGCTCGGCGCCAGGGTTGAAATGGAATGTGTGGCCTGGAATCCGCAGTAGCGTAACCGCTCACGGCGCCTTGTAGGCCGCGATCAAGTCCTTGAGTTCTTCCTGCAGTGGCTGAAGGGGCTTCCCGTAACGCGTCCAACGGCCGACGGAGGTTTGGTAGAGCGGCTGTCGTACCTGTACCGAACTGGCGGTGCTGACGGGCGCGGCATTATTCTGAAAATCCAGACACGCGTCTTCCCAGGGCAGATTACAAAACTCAAGAAGCCGATGTGTTGTGGCTTCCTGCTCAAACACAAAAGACTCATAGGCAAATTCACTGAATCGTTCCCGGGGCAGGACCGCCCGCCAGTGCGCCATCAATTGATCGAAGGCGCGGTAGTAGTTGGCCGTGTCCTCCAGCGATAGCGAATAGTTGTAGTACGAGAACCCGGTAGAAAATAGCTGTCGGTAATTGGAGAGGCAGCTATCCATGGGGTGTCGCCGCAGCGCCACTATTCGCGCATCGGGAAAGGCCTTTAAAATCAGACCGGCGTAAAAGAAATTCAGTGGCATTTTGTCGGTGAATCGCGGTGAATCACCCACGAGGTGGGCCACCCGCTTCAGATACTCGGGAGCGACCGACTCGAGATCGACGGCGGTTGCCGCTTGCAGGGTTTCCGTGTCGAGTACGCGATGGGAGCCGGTGCCCGCCGCCTCCTTAATGAGCCCGGCGAAGGTATTCAATTCACCGGCGGAGACGACGTGGCTATGACTCCCCAGAATACGATCGACCAGCGTGGTGCCGGTGCGCGGTAAGCCCACTATAAAAATTGGGGGAGTGGTGGATGCAGGGGAATGGGCTGCGGGCGCAGCAGTATAGGTAGCCCGGGCCGCCGCAAATAGATCGAGATCGTTGTTGTGGTCGGATAAGGATTCGCGCTTGGCCGCTTTGGCGCGGTTTAGCCAATCGAGGCTCGCGTCGTAATTGCCCAGGTCTTCGTGGGTTTTGGCGATGGCATGGCCTATTTGCAATTGCCCATCGGCGCTGGCCTCCTTATGAAACAGGGGTTCAAGCACCGCCAGCCCGTTATCGTCGGTCGTTTGTTTTCTCAGTGATACCAGGGCTGTATAGGCGCGAAAGGCGCCCGGTTCGCGTTCAATGCAGGCCCGGTAGGCGGCATCGGCCAGGTCGAATTCGCCAGAGAATTGCAGCGAGGCGCCGAGGTTGTAATGATAATTTGCGGGGATGGGGTTTAGGGCAATAGCTCGACGAAAGAAGTGGATCGCCGCGGCGTGCAGACCGAGGCGGCTGAGGATTACGCCTGCGCTGTCGGCGGTGTGTGAATCGTCGACACGCTCGGCAGCAATGCCCTCGACGAGCGCTACCGCCTGCTGGTGATCGCCGCGAGTAACAAGGTATTGCGCAAAGCCGACCCTGAAGATGGGCGCGTTATCGAGCTCGATGGCGCGAGTGAACAGTTCTTCAGCCTTCTCGTGGTTGCCGTGGTCTGCAGCGATGCGTGCGAGCAGGAGATAGGGTGCCGGATCGCGGGCATCGGTTTTGATGGCATTGATCGCGATATCATGGGCCTTCTCGTAGCGCTTACTCTCCAGGAGGGTAAAGCCCTGTTTTAACGTAGCGTTCATGTGAATTTTCCACAAGTCACGGGTCTAACCGGCGTTGATGGGTGAATTTTGCCAGTGTTTTCGGACACGAAGGCTGTCATTTTAGTTATATTTCGGGCTTCCCGCTTCCCAAACCATTTACGAGCACTCACTCATGGCAAAAACTCCTTCTTTTGAACGTAAGCCGCTGTCCCGATTCCTCAGCTCGCACCGACTGCAGGCCGGTTTGCTCGCTATCCCCATGAGCGTCGTCAGTACACTTTCCCAGGCGCAACTTGAAGAGGTCGTTGTCACCGCAACCCGTCGCTCGGAATCGGTGCAGGACATCCCCATTAATATCGCTGCCATTGGTGGCACCCAGATCGCTCAGCAGGGCTTTGACGATCTTTCGGAGCTGATTGCCTATGTTCCGGGTATTAACGTGATTGACCAGGGGGGGCGTGACGGCAACCGGATCGTCGCCCGAGGCCTTAATGCGGAGCCGGTTTCGAATCCTTTTGGACAGGAGAACGGCGGCGGTACGGTAGCCACCTATATCGGCGAAGTGCCCTTTTATGTCGATCTGCGGTTGAACGACCTCGAGCGTGTCGAGATTTTGCTCGGGCCTCAGGGTACGCTTTACGGCGCGGGCACCATGGGTGGTGCCATTCGATACATCCCCAACAAGCCGGATTTTGAAGACACCACCATCAGCTTCCGAGCCGATGGCTACAGTTATTCCGAAGGCGACGGTATCAGCTCCGATATCGGCGTAACCTTCAACCTGCCCCTCTCTGACACCTTCGCCATTCGCGGCTCGATCGATCGCTTTGACGACAAGGGTTTTATTGATGCGCCTTTCATCGTCAGCGAGCCCGGGGTTTCGAACCCCGACCCGGATTTTAGTGATCCGGCGGAGCGAGACGCCAACTTTGACCCGATTGATGACGTGAACACGGAAGAGATTCTCTCCGGGCGAGTAGCACTGCGCTGGCAGCCCAACGATTACCTCGATTCAACCCTGACTTATTACTTCCAGAAGACCGAGCATGGCGGTAGAAACAGCACAGGCTTTTTGAGTCCGATCCCTGCTGGAAAATATGAATCATCGACTCGTGTTCAGGAGTTCAACGACCGCGACAGTGATCTCGTAGCGCTGGAAATCATTGCCGACCTCGGTTTTGCAGAACTGACCTCCTCAACGGGTCTGGGATCCGTAGAGGAAGCCGGCCAGCGTGATCAGACCGACCTTCTGATCACACTCGAATACAGCTACGAAAACTTCCCGACTTTTACCGGCTTCACTGCCGAAGATGAGGAGACCGAGACCCTGACGCAGGAATTTCGTCTCGTATCCACCTCAGAAGGGCCGTTAAGCTGGATCGTGGGTGCCTTTTACAACCGCAACGAGTACGAAGCGCTGTCTTCTGAGTTCACTCCGGGCTATGGGGCTTTCGTCAACTCACCGGAGCTGGACTTTGGTTACAGGGATGACCTGAACGATCTGGAATATTTCTCTGCCGATCGAACAAGACTGGAAGAAATGGCCTTTTACGGTGAGGTGGGTTACGACATCACCGAAAACTGGAATGTCACCATAGGCGCGCGCTATTACGATTATGAATTTGAGACAGGTTCATCTACCGACTTCCCGTATTTCACTACGCCTGAAACCTTCCAGCCGTATCCATTGAGTGAGATTGGGCAGAATATTGATCTTGAGCCCAACCAGGAATTTGATGGCGACCTTTTCAAGGTCAATACCTCTTATCAGCTCACTGATGACGCCAATATCTATTTTACCTTCAGCCAGGGCTATCGAGTGGGTGCGTCGAATCAAGGCCAACCTTGTGATGACGTCTTTGTGCCGGGCAACCAGTCGCTGTGTCTGTATGCGCCTGGCCAGCAGTTTGGCCCCAATCCCGGTGATATCGTGGAGATCAATGAACGCGATTACTTCCCCGATACCGTCGACAGCTTTGAACTCGGTGCCAAGACCGTCTGGCTTGATGGCAAGCTGACCCTGAACGGCTCGATTTACTTTATCGACTGGCAGGACCCCCAGGTTTCCAGCGCGTCGATTAATGCCAATACGCCTATCACCGTCAACGCAGGTGCCGCTGAATCGAAGGGTCTTGATGTTGCGGGCTCCTGGCAGGTGACCGATGCTTTGAGTGTTCGCGGTAGTTACAGCTATAACAATGCTGAGCTGACCGAGGACGTTGCCTCGCTGGTGCGTAGCATTCAACCTCCGGGCTTCGGCACTGGCTTCGAAGACGGTCAGTCGGGAGACCGATTGCCGGGTACGCCGGAAAATCAGTTCTCGGTATTTGCCAGCTACGTCATGATGCTTGGCGATGGCAACGAACTGATCTTTGATGCCGGCTATTCCTGGCAGGATGAAGTGCTTTCGCGAACTGCCGGCCGGGGTAATAGTTACACCCTCGATGCCTTTGGTCGCGCGATGTTCAACGCGACCTATCAGACCGAAACGTGGCGTTTAACCGCCTATGTCAATAATGCTTTTGACGATTATTCCGAGGCCAGTGTTGTCGGCACCCCCGATTTCAACCAGACGGTGGCGGGTGCCAATGTACGTACCTTTAACGCGAACGTCCTGCCGCCGCGCACCCTGGGTGTGCGCGCGACGATCGATTTCTGATGGTCGGTTAATACCATCCGCCGCTGGGCCGAAAATTCCGGCTCAGCGGCGGCTGAAGCGCTCATACTCCGGACACCCTTATCGAGAACGGCTTACTGCCGCCACTTAAAGGTATCGCCTTGCCTGTATTTTTTCGGCATTGCAGTCTGCCCGGTAATATTGTGCGCCGCGGACGATGCAGCCGGTTTCCGTGCCGCCACGGATCGATAAAGTCCGCCTTACGATGGGCTTGGGCACCAATACGGTGGGTAAGGCAATTCATCACTTACAGACCCACGGGCCGCCTGCTCTCGCCCCCGGGTAACTTCTCGCACCCCGGGGAGACGCCCGCCTTAAGCCGTGCCTATAATCACGCGTCAACAAACTGTCTTTATGACTGCAGGGTACGCAATGATTAACTTCCGTCTTTTGGTGGGTCTCATTCTTCTGCTGTCCGGTGGGCTCTTTATCAATGCGGGCCAGGCTGCAGAAACCCAGGAACACGCGACGCGGACCGCCAACGTCGATGCCCGGCGTATCATCGACGCCGATCGGGAGCCCGGCAACTGGATAGCCCATGGCCGCACCTACGATGAACAGCGCTTTTCGCCGCTGGACTCGATCAACCGCGAGACCGTGCCCCGAATGGGTTTTGCCTGGCAGCAGGATATGGCGTCGACCCGCGGCCTGGAGGCAACGCCAATCGTGGTCGACGGGGTCATGTACACCACCAGTACCTGGTCACGGGTTACCGCACTCGATGCCCGCTCCGGGGAGGTGCTCTGGCAATTTGACCCCGAGGTGGATCGTGCCTGGGGTAAGAAACTTTGCTGTGATGTCGTCAATAGAGGCGTGGCGGTCTGGAAGGGCCGGGTCTATTTTGGCACGCTGGATGGTTACCTGATTGCGCTGGATGCCGCGACCGGCGATCTGGTCTGGCGTGTCGATACCCTGATTAATCGCGACGCCTGGTATTCGATTACCGGCGCTCCGCGAATCGTTAAGGGCAAGGTCATCATTGGCAACGGCGGCGCAGAGTTTCAGGTTCGCGGTTACATCTCTGCGTTCGATGCCGAGAGTGGCGACCTCGATTGGCGTTTTTACACCGTGCCCGGCGGTCCTGAGGGTCCGTTTGAGCACCCGGAGCTCGAGGCGGCCGCAGCGACCTGGGATAAAAACAGCGATTGGACCGGGGTAGGCGGCACGGCCTGGGACTCCATGGCCTATGACCCGGATTTGGACCTGCTCTATATCGGCACGGGCAACGGATCGCCCTGGCCACAGTATGTAAGAAGCCCCGAGGGTGGCGATAATCTGTACCTGGCATCCATTCTGGCGTTGCGCCCCGATACCGGTCGCCTGGTCTGGCATTACCAAACCGTGCCCGGTGATGCCTGGGACTTCACGGCTACGCAGCACATTATCCTCGCCGATCTGGAGATTGAGGGTGAGCTGCGCAAGGTGCTCTTGCAGGCGCCCAAAAATGGATTTTTCTATGTGATTGATCGCGCCAGCGGTGAACTGATCTCCGCGGAAAATTATGTTTTTGCGAATTGGGCCAGTGAGATCGATATCAAAACCGGTCGGCCGGTATTGACGGGGCTTGCGGATTTCAGCGATCAGGAGCGGTACGTGTTTCCGTCCGCTGCAGGTGGCCACAATTGGCAGCCGATGGCGTTCAGCCCCGACACCGGTCTTGTGTACATACCCGCGCGGGATGCCGGTTGGGTGCACAATATCGCGGGGGATAAATGGTTTACCTACGGCGTTAAAAATGTAGCTGAACTGAGCGAGGGACAGGATATCCCCCCACTTAGCGGTTATCTCAAAGCCTGGGATCCCGTCGCCCAATCGCTGGCCTGGGAGATTCCCATGCCCAATATCTGGAATGGCGGTGTGCTCGCTACCGCCGGCGGGTTGGTCTTTCACGGTACCGCTACCGGCCATTTGCTGGTGATTGACGATCGCAGCGGTGAGGTACTGAAGGACCTGTTTCTCGGTACCGGTGTGATTGCACCCCCCATGACCTATGACGTCGATGGCGAACAGTACGTCGCGCTAATGGCGGGGTGGGGCGGCCCGGCATTCAATACCCTCGGTGGGGATGAAGCACTGCTGCAATACAACAACGCCGGCCGATTGATCGCATTCAAACTCGATGGAATAGAGGTGCCCAAGCCCGATCGTATTGCGGCTCGTGGCCCCTTCCCTGAGCCGCCCGAGAGCGATGCCAGTGCTGAGGTTGTGGAGCAGGGACGCCAGCTCTACGTCATGTTCTGTGGTGGTTGCCACGGCATGTACGGCAGTACGCCAATGCTTCCCGATCTGCGACGGCTCAGCAAGCAAAAGCACACCCTATTCAATGACATCGTGCTCGGCGGTGCCCTGGAGCCGCTGGGCATGTCCAGCTTTGCCGCGGAGTTGAATGAGCAGCAGGCGAGCGCCATTCAGGCCTACGTGATCAGTTTGGCCCGTGAGGCATTTGCCAGTCAGGGCGCTGCCACCGAGCCAACGCCATAACGGGATCTCGACATCTCAAGGGCGCATGAGGCGCTTAAGGGGTGACGTCCGTTGGCGACGATAGGCGTAGCACGGTTCTTGTTACAACGCGATCAGTGGGGCCGGGTTTTCTGGTTGGTAACGCAGGTGACGCTTTATTCTTATGACGGGCGATGTTCCGAGGTAGGTGCTGGTCGCGCGGAGTGATAGCTGGTTGGGTTACCCGTTGTTACAACAATAGCTTCAGCTTGCCGGATGTTTCGTCATTATTCAGTGTGAGCTGACATCAAGGAGTGGGATAACCCCCACTTTCAGCGCCGGGTCGCCGCTGCCGCCGGCCGCGAAAGCAGGAGTGGATTCGTTACTGATAGCGGCACGCTCCCTTGACCATGTGGAAATATCCGCCGCACCCGATGGCGATAGGGCGAGGGCATATTCGAAGCCCTGATCCCTGAGGGCTGATTTCAGGTGGCGCGAAAACAGGGGCGTGAGAGCCGTCGATTTAACACGGAAAGCTCCGAGCTCAACAACCACCTCACGAGATGGGCTAACCCCGCAGTAGCGATTGACATAGTCGCAGGCGGTCTCCTCCATGAATTGCTCCAGCATCAGCCCGCCTGCAGCGCTTCGATAGCCACAAACCGCCACCAGAGCGCCGTGTCGGGACATCACCAAATAGTGAGGAAACGCTTGCCGAACCGGATGCAACAGTGAACTGTCATAAATAGACAATGCGAACTGGACGGCTTCCCCGTACTCGCTATCATCCGTGTGCACCAATCGAAAGTGATAATCCTGCATTACCGTGCTCTAGGCGACCTCGGATGTCATGATGTGAATCAGAATACACCTGTGGGTCACGGGTTGGGCGACTCACGAAGAAAAAAATCAACGAACTCAAGAGGTGGATAGATTATGCAAGGACATAGCGTCAGTTACTCCCAGACAACGCTCACGGAGTTGATGATCCCGGCATATACCAATTTCGGTGGCAAGATCCACGGTGGGATATTGCTGTCGCTAATGGATAAAGTCGCTTATGTATGCGCGAGTAAACACGCGGGCAACTACTGCGTTACGGTTTCAGTTGATAACGTGAATTTTATCGCGCCCGTTGAGGTAGGGGATCTTGTTTCCCTCAAGGCCTCGGTGAACTACGTGGGCAGTACGTCGCTGGTGGTCGGTATCCGCGTTATTGCGGAAAATGTCCAGCACGGGACCGTCAAGCACACCAATACCTGTTACTTCACGATGGTCGCCAAAGACTCTGAGGGTGTGAAGGCCCAGGTTCCGCCGTTAATACTCGAGCAGCCCGATGATATTCGACGCTTTGCCAGCGCTTTGAGACGTCGCACACTCCGCAGTAATGTCTCCAAACGTATGCAGGACTTCAAGACCGACTTTGAAGTGAACGATGAAGTTCGTGATTTCATCGCCGACCAGCGCTGCGAAATCAATCTGGTTGACTAGTAGTGCTGCCGCTTTTCTTTGGAGAAGATCGGGAACTTCCTTATCAGTTATTCGTCGGCCGTGGGTATCGTTTTTATCTGGCTACGATGCTACCTGGCAGTGTGGCGACAGGGGAGGTGGGGTAGATGCCCTCGGTGTTCAAAACGGCGTGGTACCGCGCGCTACTAACCGTTAAAAAGCAGATTGTCATGCAGCCCCAACCCCGGCCGGTGGTGTACGTGGGCGCTGAGTCGTCCCATCGATTGTGTGACAGCCTGGCTCAATTTGGTCTTCGCAAAGTTCTGGTCGTTACTGACATGCCACTGGTGGCTGCTCACATTCCACAACCGCTAATTTCCCGGATTGAGAGCCACGGTATTACGACGGTGGTCTACGACGAGGTCATGCCCGATCCTACGATTGGTGTCGTGGACAACGGGCTCAGCCTTCTCCGGCGTGAGTCCTGCGATGGTGTGCTGGCCATTGGGGGAGGCAGCGTGATCGATGCTGCGAAGGTCATCGCACTGGCTGCGGCCAATGGGTTTCAGGCGAAAGACTGCGTGGGTCTCAAGAAGTCAAAACGGCTTCGTTACCGTGTTTGCGGTGCTACCACGGCAGGAACCGGTTCAGAAGTGACCATTGCCGCGGTGATTTCTGATGATCTCACCCATGAAAAATTGATTGTGGCGGACCCCAGAATTATACCCACCGCGGCGGCATTGGATCCGGTGATCAGTAAAACCCTGCCGCCCGCGATCACTGCCGCAACGGGTATGGATGCGCTTACCCATGCCATCGAGTCCTACACCAATACCTGGGATACCCCCGAGTGTTTGCACTATGGACGGTTGGCAACGCGCCTTATTTTGCAAAACCTTGAACGGGCGTGTTTGCACGGCGATGACCTCGAGGCCAGAGAAGCAATGGCGCTTGCGTCCTATTATGCGGGTCTTGCATTCTCAACCTGCCTGGTGGGTTATGTTCATGCGTTCTCCCATCAGCTGGGTACCCGCTACGGTACACCCCACGGGCTCGCCAATGCCGTGGTTTTACCCCACGTTTTAAAGTTGCTGAAAGGCGCCTGCTCGATGCGTCTTGCGGAGCTCGCTGTGTATTGCAACCTGGGTGAGGAGCAGGAGTCTGCGGATGTGCTCGCGCAAAAACTCATCGATCGCATCGTCGAACTGAGCCATACCGTGGATATTCCCAACACAGTGGAGTCACTTCGCGAAGTTGATTTCGACGCCATTATCGCTAGAGCCCTCAAGGAAGGCAGTGGTTACCCGGTGCCCCGGTTTATCGACTATAGGGAATGCAAGGACATCCTACGGCGTCTGATTTAGATCCTGTCAGGAGCCTTTGCCTCGGATTAACATCATTCAGGGTCCCGATGGTACGCATAGGCCGAGTGTAACGGGCTGCAGTCTGCGATGTACGCGCTAACGGCTATGTATGCCGGTTTTTAAGGGCATCGTGGGGGCTCGCTAGAAGCTGAATTTTTCCTGAGTCAGGGCCTTAGTCGCTGGCTCTGCTGACGATGTCGGTGCATCACTGGACTCCAGTGACGACAGGGTCAAGCCGATCAACCGAACACCACGCTCAACGGGCAAGACGGTTTCGAGCAGGGCATGGGCAATTTGTGAAAAGCCTTCAAGGGAGTCAATGCAGGAATGCACACTGCGCGCGCGAGTGATCTGCCGAAAATCCGAGAATTTGATTTTCAGGGTTACCGTGCGACCGCGTGCTGTGCGCGCTTCGATGCGCCGCCAGACCAGGTCGATAATATCCACTAGCGCGGCACGCAGTTCCTGCGAGTGCTTCAGATCCGTCGAGTAGGTGCGCTCGCCGCCTATCGATTTGCGCTCTCGGTTGGGTCTGACCTCTCGAAAATCCTCACCGCGTGAAGCACGGTACAGGTAAAGGGCTGATTTACCGAAATGCTGTTGCAGAAAATCCAGCGATTGTGCACGCAGATCGGCGCCGGAATGAATGCCGAGCGCCGCCATTCGTTGCGCCGTCTTCGGTCCCACGCCAAAGAAACGCCGTGCGGGCAGCCCGGCGGCAAATGCGGCCCCTTCGTGGGGACGAATGACACAGAGACCATTCGGCTTGTTCTGGTCCGAGGCGACCTTGGCGAGAAACTTGTTATAGCTGACCCCGGCGCTGGCGGTCAGCCCAACCTCTTCAAAGATCTCACGACGAATACGCTCGGCGGTCTCGGTCGCGCTACCGACTCTTTCACGGTCTTCGCTCACGTCGAGGTAGGCTTCATCGAGGGACAGCGGCTCAACCAGCGCGGTATAGCGGCGGAAGATCGCCTGAATCTGCTGCGATACTGTGCGATAAACATCGAATCGCGGCTTTACAAAAAGAAGTTCTGAGCATTTGCGTTTGGCGGTGATACTGGGCATGGCTGAGCGGACACCAAACGTTCTGGCTTCATAACTTGCTGCCGCCACAACCCCCCGTTGCGCTGAGCCACCTACGGCGATGGGTTTGCCCCGTAGATCCGGGTTATCCCGTTGCTCGACGCTCGCATAAAAGGCATCCATATCTACGTGGATGATTTTTCGCTGTGGGCGAGGCGCAGAAGGATTCATCCGCGAAATAGTAGGAGGTCGGTGTCGCTCCCGCAATACAAGGTGGCTTGACCATCGCGGGTCTTACGCGAGCACCAGCGGATCGCCAACGAATATCGGCTGCTTTTCGGAAGATGTAGCTGTGACCCGTGGCTCGTTTATCGCGAGCGGGAGGCTGATTCCAGTAGTGTGAGTCGACCGTCAACGAGCGAGTAAATCATGCCGTGAATTTCTATGGGTAATCCCCTGGCCCAGGCCTTGCGCAAAATGGGGGTTTCCGCCACTCGAGTGACACTCTCGAGCACGTTGAGCTCGGCGAGGCGGTCTGCGCGGGAAGGCCCGTCGAGGGGCTCAAGCTCGGCGGCGTGCAGGCGACGGAGCGATCGTATCGGCTCAATCCAGTGATCGACCAATCCGCTTTCCAGGTGGTCTGCGCAGGCCGCATTGACGCCCCCGCATCCGTAGTGACCACAAACGATAATTTTGCGGATGCCAATACCCTCAATCGCAAACTGCAGGGCGCTCAGTACATTGAGATCGGCTGAATGAACGATGTTTGCCACATTACGGTGAACGAAGACTTCGCCGGGCTCCAATCCTGCGATGACGTTTGCGGGCACACGAGCGTCGGCACAACCTATCCAGAAGTAGTCAGGCCGCTGAAGCGCAGCAAGTCCGCGGAAATACTCCGGCGACTGCTCATTGATGCGTCCGGCCCACTCTCTGTTTCGTCGGATCAATTCGTCTGGCAACGAGGGCTCCTTGTGCGTTGCGGTAACGGCAACGGTGTCATTTTTGATCACTGTATCCTGCCACGCATTACGACCGATGCATAAAGGATTTTCGATTTAATATCATGAAAGCTGCGGTTGGCACGGGCGCTTGATAAACTGCCTCGCCCGCCAGTTGACAGGACCAGGGCGTCCGATAAAGACCCTCGGTTGGCTTCAATTTCGCCAGTCGCAGAAAGCGCGAGTAATTATGGTTCAGATGATGTTCGTTGTTTACGCTAATCGCTGATCGACAAGCGCAGCCATAAATTTGATGCTGTGAAGCCTGCGCCCAACCGAGGTAATAAAAATTGTTATTCGTCATTCAATGCACTGATAAACCAGACCACCTGTCGGTGCGTCTCGAGACACGCGAGGCCCATTTGGAATACATCAAAGGCTTTGGCGAACAATTGGTGATGGCTGGTCCCTTTCTCGATGATGCTGACAATATGACGGGCTCATTACTGATTCTGGATTTCGACGACAGAGTGGCCGCCGAGGCATTTTGTGATAACGACCCATATGCAAGGGCAGGGTTGTTTGAGTCGGTAACGATCAACCGCTGGAAGAAAACGTTACCCGCCTGATGGGTAGACGGGCTCAGCTGTTTGCGGCTACCAGTTTTCGACGTAAGGCCGCAGATCAAGCTCAAACGTCCAGGCCTGTTTGTCCTGCTCAGTGAGCGTGAATGCCGCATCGGCGATGCCGGCTGCGGCGAGAAAAAATTCCTTCGGCTTATCGGACATTCGCGCCATAGTGGTCTCGATATCGATAACGCCATCGAGAATCAGCAAGGCGACATGAATGCCTTCGGGTCCCAACTGGCGGGCGAGTGATTGTGCAGCTGAGCGTTGGGCGGCCTTGGCGGCTGCAAAACCTAATGTTGCAGGACGCCCGCGCAGTGCAGCGCCGGCACCGACCACGATGATATTGCCGGTTCCTCGCGCCCGCATCCCGGGCAGCACCGACTGAGTGGCGCGTACCAGGCCCGCAACATTGACATCAAAACCGGGGAGCAGCTCGGCCGGGGCGATGTCATCGATCGTGCCCCATTTAGCGTTGCCCGCGTTGTATATCAGCGTATCTATGGGCCCCTGCTCACGCTCGATCGCGCGGAAGCAATCCTCCATCGACCGATCATCGGTCGCATCGACGACATAGCCTGCTGCGGCCTCGCCCAGGGCTTTGGCCTCTGCCTCAACTATTTCCTGACGTCGCGCGCACAGGGCAACCTGGTAGCCCCCGGCAACAAAACGCTGTGCAAATGCGCGACCGTTACCCGGTCCCACGCCTACGATGGCACATACTTTTCCCATGGATACGTATCCTTTGGCAGTCATTGGTTTTGACACCTGCGTGATCAATGCGGATCACTGACAATGGCGATTGATGGCGACTATCGTCGCTCACAAAGGTGCGGCTGTCGAACGTATCATAGGGTTCTTTACGGTTTCATTGCGGATTTCAGAGATCGTCTCTTCGCATTGCGCCATGGGCTAGTTGTTACTAAACGGCTAGCTCATCGACGCTCGAGCAAGCCGGGACCGAGCCACCCCCAGTAGTCGCTGCAAGTATGGTCGAAACACTCCTGAAGGTGGCACTGGCGCGAAGTGAGATGAGCGGCAGTCCTTTGAGCGTCGACGAGTGATTCTGGCAGTGTGCTGACCTTGCTGGAGCATCGGAGGAGTTCAAAGGACTCCCGACTGCCGCAGCGACTTCAAGACATAAGGGTAGTCGTCAGCGAGTATCGTATAACGCGCTGATTGAGGAATCGCGTGGGCCTTTGTGCTGCCAGCCCGCGATGTACCGCTTTAACGCCGCCTGAATTCTGCCAAAGAGAAGTCTTCCGATGACTATCGAAGACACCGGCAACCGGTATAGTCTTGGATTAAAGTGTGTGGTCATGGCGGCGTGCGGCTGATCAGGCATGCTTATCCTGGATTCAATCAGAGGATGTAACGATGCGGGCAGTGTATTACCACGAACATGGCGGGGCTGACGTACTGGAAGTCGGCGACCTACCCGTGCCTGAAATCGCACCGAACCAGGTGCTGGTCGAGGTGGCGGCTGCCGGTGTGAACCCTATCGATCGCCGGCTTCGAGGCGGTGAGTTGCAGGAATACATCAGCCGGACCTTCCCCGTGGTCCCGGGTTGGGATGTGGCTGGTCGCATCGTTGCGGTTGGTGATGAGGTCAGCGACTGGGAGGTGGGTGATGATGTGATCGGACTGGCTTTTACCTGGTCGATCCAGCATGGCAGTTACGCCGAGTTCCTGCCCATCAACGCCGATGCCATTGCCCGTAAACCAAGTCGGTTTTCTTTTGCCGAGGCCGCGGGATTGCCTCTGGTCAGTCTTACTGCGTGGCAGTCGTTGTATGAGTTCGGACAGTTGAGTGAAGGCAAGACTGTCTTGATACAGGCGGGTGCTGGTGGTGTAGGCAGTGTCGCTATTCCCATGGCGAAATTTCTCGGTGCCAAGGTGTACACCACGACCAGTTCGGCGAATGTGGATTATGTGAAGTCGCTGGGTGCCGATGTGGTGATCGATTACCGCGAGCAATCCTACGAGGCGGTGATCAACGCGGCCGAGCCCGATGGACTCGACCTGGTCCTGGAGACGCTGCTCGATGACGACGTTGCCAAAACGGCGATTCGCCTGGCGAAACCCGGTGGTGCTGTGGCCTATATGAATAACGAGCCGCCGGAGATGCCTGATATCAAGCAGAAAGGCGTGCGTGCCGAGTTCATTCACCATCGACCCGATGGTGAAATGCTCGCTTATCTGGCGGCTCTTTATGAGGCGGGTACGCTGCCGGTTCCTGTTACTGAGGTGCTGCCTCTCGATCAGGCTGCTGAGGCGCATCGACGATCGGAGAGTGGGCGGACGCGGGGCAAGCTGGTGCTGGAGGTAAAAGTCCTTGATTGAAAGCGACGACCCTCTCACTGTACGAAGTGTGGTCTCGGCAGCCGGTGTTGACGAGTTGCCAGGAAGCGTCAATGATTGAAACACTCTTTTTCCACCATCGGGTCGATATTATGCGAAACGCCACACTGACAATACTCATCGCGATTTTAGTCCTTCCGTCATTCTCTCTGGCCGACTCTACCGGTGCCGCCTGCGTGATTTATCCCGCGGACTCTGATCAAAGCACCGCAACGCTCCCCTGTCGTTTTTACCAGGCGCAGGGGCATGTCGTTATTACCCGATCCGACGGTGTCGAGCACGATCTACTGCCCGTGGGCGAGACGGACGGAACGTATTCAGATGCGAGTGGCGACACGGTGTACCGCCAAAGTGATTTGGGTGACCAGGGACTGATTTTCCGATTCCCCGAGGAGAGCGTCTACGTTTACTGGAATACATCGATGTTGGAGGCCGCTGACCCCGGTAACCCTACCGAGCCATTTACCACCGACGACTATGATGCGACCGCGTTGTTTCGCTGCAAGGTGGCGGGAGAGGCCGATTATGGAAGCTGTCCGGGGGGGATTCTTCGAATGGCCGGTGGTGAGGCGTCGATTGTCGTACTGAGTCCTGCTGGTGATCGATTCACGATCAATTTTATGGCCGATTACGTGAACGCCACTAACCGCGAGGTATCTGCCCGTCTCGAAGGTGATATCTGGATGCTTGAATTCGATAATGGTGATCGTTGGGAAATCCCGCTGGCCGCCATTGAAGGGGGCTGACTACGCCACTCAGTCGTTGGTTACCCAGGGCGGATTGTCAAAGACGCCGGCTTCATCCAGTTTCTCCGTCGTGTAAAACGAATGCCGCTCGTCGTCCTCAAAAAATGCCCAGAATGCCGATGCCAGATCGGTTGAATGGATGCTGAACCGGCCTTGCTGCTCTTGCCCGGCCAGGAATAGACGATAGGCATCCATCGGTTCCGGCCCCAGTTGTTGAAAAACCACCCGCCCACCGTACTGCTCGTAGAGGGCTTTGTTAGTTTTCCAATTTTTAATCATTGATTCAGCCATGCTTCGCTGAATGCGCTCGACTTCTTCGCGCTCGCCCTCGTCCAGTTTCGCAGTATCCTCGTAATCAGATCCCAACATCTCTTTGAGGCGCTTATCTTTCTGGGCAATATAACGATTAATGTCGGCGTCGCGGGCAACGATATTGTTTTCGAGCGCATAACGATCCAGTAATTGGGTGAGGATAATGCTGCGCAGGCTGTCGGGATCAGTGGTAATGATGCTGATGCCCTCAACTGTGGCAGTCGCTACGGCGTCGGGTACTGGTTTGAATTCGAGGATGGAGCCGTCCGCCATAGTTGCCAGATACAGCCGATGATTGTCGTAGACAAAACTGCGCACCCATCCCAGTTCGCTCAGAAAACGATCGGATAGTGAGGAGGGTCCGCAATGTGCCCGGGTGGATGCAAACTGGGAAAACTCCAATCGGGGTGGGCGCCAGTCGGTGAGACTCCCTGAGCCGCGATTGCAGCCCGCGGTAACCGAGACCGAGCCATCCACGCCGAAGATCAATCGATAATCACCGTCAGCGGTGGGATGGCTGATGGTGTCATTCATCGATTGGATAGATACCAGATCCCAGGCAGTGCCTGTAAGATCGGGGAGCGTGGTCTGCGAATCGGCGGAAGAAGACAGCAGTGCAAGCAAACCTATTGCGGCCCGTAAAAACATGCTTTCCCCTCGATGTGATCGCATTAGTCGTCGCAGCGAATGATAAGCCAGATGATGGCGTCTCTGGTAGCGCATTAGCTCAGGCTCGGGTCCGCCATAACTGTCGAGGATACCGGGGTACCTCGTGATCCGGGGAGTGCTATCGAGTGTTTGCTCGGATTATTAAAGAGGCTCCCAGGCGCATCTTCTGCGATGGGTATGTTTCCCCTGCAAAGTGATCGGGCACCCCAGGCCTATCCGCGCAGACAAAAGTAGTGACTTATAGGCGCGATGGACAGACGCGGCCCGGCGCATGAAGAATTGAGTCTGGCATCAGCTAATACTTACAGTTTCGGAGGTGAAAGCGTGAGTCCAAAACAGCCTAAATCGCACAAACGGAACGGCATCTCACGCAGAGACTTTCTCAATGGCGTCAGCATTGCGATCGGAGGATCGATGCTGGGAATGGGTCGATCGGATTTGACCTATGCCGGGGCTGGTGCGTATTACCCGCCGGCTCTGACCGGTATGCGCGGCTCGCACCCCGGCTCCTTCGAAGTGGCACACGGTGTGGTGAAGGGTAAACACTGGGAGGGCGGGCGCAGCGACGAGCAGTTCGATCTCATCATTGTGGGCGCGGGCATCAGCGGCTTATCCGCCGCCTATTTTTACCGCCGCGACGTCGATCCCGACGCTCGAATATTGATTCTTGATAATCACGACGATTTCGGCGGCCACGCCAAGCGCAACGAATTTTCCCTCGACGGGGAGACGCTGATCGGTTTCGGGGGCACCATGCTCGTCGAATCCCCCCGGGGCTACCCCCAGGTGGCACGGGATCTGATTCAGGAACTCGGCGTGACTTACGACACGGATGAGGCGTTCAATCACTTCGATCGGTTTCGTGAAATGGGCCTCACGTCGGGTTACTTTCTCGATAAGGAAACCTTCGGTGCTGACCGGGTTATTGTTGATGATCTGTCAGTCCCTGAAGCACTGGCGGCTATGCCGCTATCCGACCGTGCCAAGGCCGACATCCGGCGTTTGTTTGCCGATAAAATAACCTACCTCGATAGCCAGACGACGGCGGAGCGTAAGTGGATTCTTGAGACCTTGAGCTACCGCGACTATCTGAAGCAATACGCGGGTATGGGAGAGGAGGCGCTGGCCATCATTCAGAAGCGGCCCGAGGGTGTATGGGCCATCGGCGCAGATGCCTGCCCCGCCTGGCTCGCCTGGGATTCCGGTTACCCCGGATTCGGCGACATTGATCTGGGTGAGTTAACCATTGCCGGTACCGGCGGCCATTCCGATTCGGATCGTGTGCGCTTTCCCGATGGCAATGCGACGATTGCACGGCTGCTGGTCACTCGCCTCGTTCCCGAAACGACACCGGCGCGATCGGTCGACGACGTCGTGACGGCCGTGTTTGATTACAGCGTTCTGGACCAACCTGCCAATCCAACCTGCATTCGATTGAACAGTACGGTGGTGCGAACGGCGCACCGGGGAGGTGATCTCAATGCACCGGTGGATGTGACGTACGTCAAAAACGGGAAAGCGACAACCGTCGCTGCCACCAAGGTCATTTGGGCGGGTTATCACGCCATGCTCCCCTATGTTTGCCCTGATTTGACGCCGCAGCAAACAGCTTTGTTATCGACCTCGGTCCGAGCGCCGTTGGTCTACGTCAGCGTGCTGCTCAAGAACTGGCGTGCCATCGCCGAGTCGCAAGCCTGGCGGTTGAACTGCCCGGGCAGCTTTTTTCAGTATGCGATGCTGACGCATCCCGTGAGTTACGGTGATTACCGTTATGCACAAACGCCGGATGATCCGGTGATTCTACATATGCAGCACATTCCGCTGGCACCTGGCGAGCCGGCTGCCGATCAATTTCGAATCGGTCGAGCGCGATTGCTGGAAACGCCGTTTTCAACTTTTGAAGACAATATTCGGGAGCAGTGCGGTCGCATGTATGGTCCTGCGGGCTTTGATCCCGATCGAGATATTGGGGGTATTACGGTCAATCGCTGGTCCCATGGTTATGCCTATTCCACCCACCCTGAGACCGGAGAGGTGGCCTGGTACCCCGAGCACTGGGAAGGGGGCAAACCCTGGGTGGAGGGTAGAGGCAGTATTGGCAATATCGCGATCGCGGGCACCGATGCGGCGTCAAATGCAATGACCGAAGCGGCAATTGAACAGGCGCACCGGGCGGTCAGTGGTATGACCGAGCGGTAGTGCCTACGCTTTCCCCTATCCGGACCTGCTAGCTTTCGCTCTGGTGATGATGCTCGTGATCACCAGCGCCCTCGACATCATGGTGCTCGTGTTCGTCATTATGGCCATCGTCCCCATGATGATGCTCATGATCACCGCCGTGATCGTCGTCGTGATGGTGATCATGCTCGTTGTCGTGACCATCCGAGTCATGATGATGGTCATGTTCGCTCATATGCCCATCGTCGCCGTGATGATGCTCGTGGTCGGACATATGTTTATCGGACTCGTGGTGTGCGGCCTGCGCCGTGATGGAGAGCGCCAGGCCACCCGCCGACAAGGCCCCGGTCATCGCGACTATCAGTACGTTACGGGAAAACGTGTTTGTGTCCATGATGTTAGCCTTGTATTAAATTATTGACGTAATAAATGTCAATAATATTTGACATTGATGGGGTGCGCAATCACAAATTTCCGGTTCCCCTGGTCACTCAGGCTAATACCATAGCGGGGCTAAAACCGTTTGGCGCGATCGGAGCGACCGGCACGATGGGTAGTGACACCCATGTGGCACGCCCTACTGGATACTCCCCACGTTCGCTTCCCAGTTTTGCCCGTCGAATACCGCAATCTCCCAGTCGTCCACACCCTCATCCAGACAGCGACCATTCACATCATAGGCCCCCGGATGTGAGCGCGGGCGGCTAAAGGGGTGAATACCGCAGTGACTGCAAAACAAATGCTCGGCCTTGCGTGTATTGAAGCGGTAGCCGGTCAGGGCCTCGTCTCCCGTTAGCAATCTGAAATCCTGAGGCTCCACTATCACATTAACCATGCCCTTTTTGGCGCACATCGAGCAGTTGCAGGCGATGGCACGCTGTTCCTGTACCCGTATGGAAAAACGCACTGCGCCGCAGTGGCAGCCACCCTCCAGCCACTCATCGGGTGCTTTCATTGCCATCAGTTCTCAAATTCCACCAGCAGGTCCTTGGCATCAATTTGCGCCCCGGGCTGGACATGAACCTGACCGATGGTGCCGTCGCGATCGGAGCGGATTGATGATTCCATCTTCATCGCCTCAATGGTCATCAGCAAGTCACCCTGTTTGACCTCGTTCCCCGGTTGCACGGCAATGGACACCACGGCGCCGGGCATGGGGGCACCGAGATGCAGTGGATTACCCACCTCGGCGACAGGCTGTCGGGTTCGCGTCGCCGCAATGCGACGATCCTCGATGCGAACCACCCTAGGTTGGCCATTAATCTCGAAGAATACTTTGACGACCCCTTCCTCGTTGGGCTCGGAGGTGGTCAGGCAGCGAATCTCCAGTGTCTTCCCCGGTTCGATATCCAGCGAAATTTCTTCACCGTCGTTCATGCCGTAGAAATACACGTTGGTGGGCAGCACCCGTACCGGGCCATAAATCGCATGCCGTTGCATATAGTCCGTGAAGACCTTGGGGTACATGAGGTACCCGTTCAGATCTTCGTCATCGATATCGATGCCACCGAGTTGCTCGCTGAGTTCTTTACGCGTGGCTTCGAGGTCGATGGCTTCCAATCGTGAACCGGGTCGCTCGGTGTACGGCGATTCGTCGCCGAGAATCCGTTGCTGTATGGCCTCCGGCCAACCACCTGGCGGTTGGCCCAGATCGCCGCGCATCATATCGACAGCGCTGTCCGGAAAGGACACGTCCACTTCGGGGTTTGCCAGATCATTGGCACTGAGCCCTTGGGAAATCATCATCAGGGCCGTATCACCGACGACCTTTGAACTGGGTGTAACTTTCACAATATCGCCAAAGAGCTGATTCACGTCAGCGTAGGCCTGCGCGACTTCGTGCCAACGGTCTTCTAAACCCAGCGACCGTGCCTGGGACTTGAGATTGGTGAACTGGCCGCCCGGCATCTCGTGCAAATACACTTCGGAAGAGGGCGCCTGAAGACCCGATTCAAAGGCTGCGTAGTGTTCCCGCGCCGCCTCCCAGTAATTGGAGATCTCCCTAATTTTGGCGGGGTCGAGGCCTGTCGCGCGATCGGTTCCCTCGAGGGCCGCAACGATGGAGCCGAGTGTCGGTTGTGAGGTGTTGCCTGACAGTGCATCCATGGCGCCGTCAATAATGTCGACCCCGACTTCTGCAGCGACCAGACAGGTGGCAACGGACGCGCCGCTGGTATCGTGGGTGTGGAAATGGATGGGAAGGCCGACTTCATCGCGTAATGCGGTGAACAGCGGGCGCGCCGCGGAGGCCTTTAACAGCCCAGCCATATCCTTGACGCCAAGAATATGTGCGCCGCCATCGCGCAGGGCTTTGCCCATTTCTACGTAATAGTTCAGGCTGTATTTGGCGCGATCGGGATCGAGAATATCGCCGGTGTAGCAAATGGTACCCTCACAGACTTTGCCGGCATCGATCACGGCGTCCATGGCAACCCGCATATTCTCGACCCAGTTGAGGCTGTCGAAGACACGAAACACATCGACGCCGGTCTCGGCCGCCTGAGCGACAAAGTGGCGCACCACGTTGTCGGGGTAATTGGTATAACCCACGCCGTTGGCGCCGCGGAGCAGCATTTGTAGCATGATATTGGGTACCGCCGCCCGAATATCACGCAATCGCTGCCAAGGGCATTCCTGAAGGAAGCGGTAGGCCACGTCAAAGGTGGCGCCTCCCCAGCATTCCAGTGAGAACAGTTGCGGCAGGTTGGCGGCATAGGCGGGCGCTACACGGACCATATCGATGGAGCGCATGCGCGTCGCCAGTAGCGACTGGTGGGCATCCCGCATGCTGGTATCGGTCATAAGAACCTGTTTTTGGTCACACAGCCACTCGACTAAACCTGGTGCACCGCGCTCCTCCAGTATCTGTTTAGAGCCATTGGGCGGGGACTTAACCGTGAGTGCCGGTCGACGCGGCGTGCGCGCCTTGGCAGATGGCTTGGGCCGACCCTCAGTTTCCGGGTGGCCGTTGACAATAATCTCACCGATGTAATTCAGCAGCTTGGAGCCGCGATCGGCGGGCATCCTGAAATCAAAGAGTTCATCGGTCGTATCGATAAACTGGGTGGTGTATTTCTTCTCAAGAAAGACCGGGTGTTTGAGCAGATTCTGTACGAACGCGATATTGGTACTCACGCCGCGAATACGAAACTCGCGTAGTGCGCGATCCATTCGCGCAATCGCCTGATCTTCGGTCCTCGCCCAGGCGGTAATTTTTTCCAATAGGGAATCGTAATAACGGGTGATGACGGCGCCGGAGTAGGCGGTGCCGCCATCGAGGCGAATCCCCATGCCGGTGGCACCGCGGTACGCGGTGATCCGACCGTAATCGGGAATAAACTCGTTGAGGGGGTCTTCGGTGGTGATACGGCACTGAATCGCGTGGCCATCGAGTTTGACCGCGTCCTGGTCCGCAGCCCCCGTGGCCTCAGCCAGCGTGTGTCCCTCGGCAATCAGGATTTGCGCCCTGACGATATCAATGCCGGTGACCTCTTCGGTGACCGTATGCTCGACCTGAACCCGCGGATTCACCTCAATGAAATAGAACTTCTCGGTATCCATATCCATGAGGAACTCAACGGTGCCGGCACACTCATAACCGACGTGGGCGGCGATACGTCGGCCCAGCTCGCAGACTTCGGTACGCTGCTCGTCGCTGAGGTACGGTGCCGGTGCGCGCTCCACGACCTTTTGGTTGCGGCGTTGTATGGAGCAGTCGCGCTCCCAGAGGTGGTAAATCGCGCCGTGCTGGTCACCGAGGATCTGCACCTCAACGTGGCGGGCGCGCTCGATCATTTTTTCAAGATAGCCCGCACCGTTGCCGAACGCGGCCTCGGCTTCCCGGCGGCCTTCCCGAATTTTTTCCTCCAGTTCATCGGGTCCGGCAATGGGCCGCATGCCTCGACCGCCACCACCCCAGCTCGCCTTCAGCATCAGTGGGTAACCGATTTCAGCCGCCTGCTCGGCAATGCCGCTCAAGGATTCCTCGATAAGATCCGTCGCCGGAATGACCGGCACATTGGCCTCAATGGCAATGGCGCGGGCCGAGGCTTTATCACCGAGCGCGCGCATGGTCTCCGCGGTCGGGCCGATAAAGGCAATACCGTTCTCGCGACAGGCATCGACGAGATCGGGGTTCTCGCTGAGCAAACCATAGCCCGGATGCAGGGCATCGGCCCCGGTCTCCCTGGCGACGCGGATGAGTTCATCAATCGAGAGATACGCACCCACGGGGCCCAGGCCTTCCCCGATCTGATAGGCCTCATCGGCTTTGAATCGATGCAGGCTAAGCTTGTCTTCCTCGGCGTAAACGCCAACCGTACGTTTGCCCAGCTCATTGGCGGCGCGCATCACCCTGATCGCGATTTCCGATCGATTGGCGACCAGGATTTTCTCAAAGGACTTCATGACACCTCTCCAGACGGTTCTGCCGTCGATACCGACACCCTACCGTGAGCGAGGCGTGTGGTGAAATTTTTTCATCGACTTCAAAAAGGCCGGCTCCGCCGGGTGAGGGCGGTATCGTGGGTGCAAGCAGGCACTACGCTGGGGCGAAAGACCGGGGTGCAGGCAATGACGCTCTGACGCTTATTCGGCGCGCCTCATCGAATAGTCTCTCAAAGCCAGATGGGCTCTTGCTTGATACCCGCAGACTCGAAAGCAGCAGGGACGGGGCCAGTCATCAACGCACGAGTGCTGGCCTTTTACACCAGCGCTCGTGCGTTATTATGGCTTAGCCGGCTTTGTTGTACGCCGTGCACCAGCCGGTTGCTTTCACCTGTTGGCCGGCAAACAGTGGGCAGCCACCCCATTCGGCGTCGCCACCCTGCCACAATGCACAGTTACTGCACTGTTGCCCGGCGGCGTAGCGCGGCTGCGCCGACGTGTCGATGGTGGTGGCATCATGACGGTATCCGAGGCCCTGTGCCTGAGCACCATTTTCGTCGACCTTCGCCATGGCGCTGCTGGCATCGGAGGCAATGGTTTGGGCTCCTTCCGCGGTTTCTTCAACCACGTCTTCGGCGGCCTCCATGGTTTCGGTCATTGCTTCCCCGGCGGTATCAGCGGCAGTTGCCGCCTCTTCCATCGCGCTCTCCGCGGTGTCTTCCATTGCCGCAGCCGCGTCGCTGGCTGAGTCCTGCAGCGAAGCGGCGGTGGGCGAACTGTCATCGCCACCGCAGCCGGTAAGTCCCAGTACCGGTAATGCCACGGCTCCGGTGCCCAAAAGCGCCAGCAACTTGCGCCGTTGTTCGAAATTGGTCTTGTCAGACTGCATGGGTGTTCTCCCGATTGGTGTTTTGAACGGACGTATAAAAGGCCCTACGCACAACGTGGAAGTGCCGATCACGCGTATGATCTTATCCGCCTTGGCGACCCGGCGCACCCCGTAGATTGAATGGGTGCTTCAGATCCTGATCAAGTGATCGACCGGACGACCCCGTGTCCCAGTGAATGACGGCCATTACCCTCCGCTGTTTCCCTGTGGGCGCAACTCGTTGGGGACACTGCGTAGGAACATGAAGTCTGTGTGCGGACTCACCTGTGTCCTGAGGAGCGACTGACATTAGCGGAAAATAGTGGGAAACTTATCGCTCTGGAAATCCTTCCTTCATTCCGCTTCAGATGGGGCCCGAATATGCACGACGCGTTGACACCAGTAAGGGCCCTTCGTGCCCTTTTGCTCCCGGCCCTCGTTATTATCCTTTTTCCCTTGGGCGCCTCTGCAGCCGATACTCGTATAGAGCCTGAGTTCAGCGCCGCTGTCGGTTTATTTCTTACCGACCAGAATAGTAAAACGCGGATAAGCGGTGATGTGGATCCGGGTGATGAAATCGACCTGGAAGCGGACCTCGGTGTTAAAAACTCCGATACCGTGTTTCGCTTCGACGGCTATTGGCGATTTGCGGAGAACCATCGGGTAGACGTCAGTGTATTTGATCTTTCCCGTTCAAGAAGCAAAGAGTTAGAAAAAGAGTTCACGTGGCAAGACAAACTCTACACGATCGATACTCAGCTAGACACCGATGTGGATCTCTCTATTTATAAAGTCTCCTACACCTGGCTGTTTATGAAACGGGACTGGGGTTTTCTGGGTGCAACGGGAGGACTTTACATCGCCGATATTGGTGTCAGGGTTGCCGTCAGGGGATTGGAGGGTGCCGCCGCCGGGGGAGGGGCGACGGCTCCGTTACCGGTGGGTGGGCTGAGGGGCGCGTATTACCTATCCGATCGCTGGACGTTGCGCGGCGCCGTGGAAATTTTTGCGCTCGAGTACGAGGAGTACACAGGCTCGCTTTCGGATGCTCGCGTGAGCATTGATTACCGGGCAACGGATCGTTTTTCACTAGGGCTGGGCTACAACGCCGTTAATTTCAATATCGGTATCGAGCGCGGTAATTTCGACGGCGATTTCGACTGGGGCTACTCTGGCGCCATTGTCTACCTGAAGTTCGACCTGTAATCGTCATTGCATTAGGCGCGATGCAGTGCCGACGGGATGGGCGCTGATGTCTTCCCTTCCTGAGTGTTCCCCGGTTCAGGCCTGTACAAGGGCTTACGCCATACGTTACAAGTACCCCATAGAATTCCAGCTTGGGGTTAGTCTCGGGAGTTAGCTATGCCACAGTGTTCAACACGTACGCTGTTTTTCGGTTGGATTGTGCTGTTGGGGATTGCAGGCTGTTCACCGCTGGCTCCAGAAAACAAGGCGCCCGAGCTGTCCAGTGGCGTTAGCAACGATCGGGTGTGGGAGCCACTGAGTGTTCGCCCCGATCACGACGAGCATGTGTTGCTGAATCGGGGTATGAATGCACTGGATGTCCGGTTGCGCGCGATTGACAGCGCCGCAACCTCGATCGATTTGCAGACTTTTCTCTGGAGCTCTGACACTGCCGGGGTGGCCGTTACCCGTCATTTATTGGCGGCAGCTGAGCGCGGGGTCAGGGTGCGCATCCTGATTGACGATACCTTTCTGACCGGGAGAGACCGGACTCTTTTGCAGTTTGCTGACCACGAGCGCATCGCGTTTCGAGTCTATAACCCGCACAAGCAACGGGGCATCGATTTCATCAGCGCGGAAGCGTTGAACCTGCTCGAACTGCAGCGACTCGATCATCGAATGCACAACAAGGCGATGATTGTCGACGGACAAATTGCGGTCGCCGGCGGTCGCAATCTGGCTGACGAATACTTTGGGCTGCATCCTGAGGGTAATTTCCGTGATGTTGAAGTGCTGCTTCGGGGGCCCGTGATCGGCGACTTGTCTGCCGCCTTTGATGATTATTGGAATGGTCCATGGTCGATTCCCCTTGAGGAGATTGCCGATCCATCGATCGACACTCGGGAGCAACAGGTTGATCCTCCGACTCTGCATAAGGAGCACCCGGCAGACAGGCTTGCCCGGTATTGGAGCTCAGTGTTCGAACGTAGCAGTCGCGGTGGCGCTACTGTTGTTGCGGACCGACCTCCGCAGGAAAACCCGGCGCTGGAATCGGAGGCGCCGGTCCAGGTCGCCGATTTTATCGTCGAACTTTTCGACGGCGCCTCTGAAGAGGTCATTATTCTGTCCGCCTACCTGATACCCACGGCAGAGCTTGAAAGTGCTGTTGCGCGCGCGCGCCAGCGCAATGTCCGCGTGCGCATGCTGACCAATTCATTGCGCTCGAATAACCATCTCTCAGCGCACAGCGCGTACCGAAATCATATTGAGACCCTCGTCGATATGGGCGTCGAGCTCTACGAGGTGCGTGCTGATGCCAGTGAGCGTGACTTGTATATGCTAGAGCCAATTGCGCAAAAGGAGCTCGCGATCCATGCCAAAGTGTTACTGATTGATCATGACCTTGTTTTTCTGGGCAGTGCCAATCTGGATCCGCGTTCGCTGAAGATCAACACCGAGCTGGGGCTGCTTATCGAGAGTGCACCGCTGAACGCACAATTGCGCCAGGCTACGGCGGTGGATTTCTCGGCCGGTAATGCCTGGAACGTGGCGCGCAATGAGGAGGGCCAATTGATGTGGCGTTCTGGGGAAACCTTACTGAACGAACCTCCCGCGGATTCCTTTATGCAGCGGATCGAGGATTGGTTTCTTTCTACGCTGCCTCTGGAGTCGGAGCTCTAGAGGACGCGCATTTGTCATCGGTTTAAAACGCGAAATTCCTACGCTAGCCTTTGACGTAATGAATACCGCAGTGCTTTTCAGTCGGTAGCGTCGGGTATTTCACTGTAATGCAGGCTGATGATCTTCCATTCCCCGTCAATTTTCTGCCAAACATCGGTTTCGAACGCACGGGCCTCCGAAATTTCGCCGTCTGGGTAGCGTGTGCGATTATCGATGAACGAAGTGGCAACGGCGACGTCGCCGCTGGGCATGATCTGGACCACCAGATCGGATACCTCATTTTTGTCTACGCCACCGCCGGCGCCTATCATTTCTTTCCAGAACTGTTGATACTCCGCCATATCCTGACGCGCGCCGAAGAAATAAACCGTAGCGTTTTCAGCGTAGAGACCGAAGTAGGTATCGGGGTCATTGGTAGAATAAGACTCGTCGAAGGCCGCAATGGCCGCATACAGATCGGCGTGCTCGTCGCCGTGGTGTTCGGCGCAGACAGCAAAAGGTAGCATGACCAAGAACAGACAGGACACGGCTTTGCCGATGAATGCAAATAACTTCATAACGAAATCCTGTAAATGGAGTGTGTGTTAAAACCTAACTGCGTGTGTACTAAATTGCAATGCAAATCAATGAGGCAGCTTGGGCCAGTGATCGGGCTTAGGACGTAAGAGCGCTGGTGAATCTTGACGGTAAGGCCATCATAATCGACTGGGTCGCTCAATCCCGGCTTCGATAAATAACTTCGAAACCCGACGTGTAATGTCCGTGAGAAACGGCTTCTCGTAATCCACATCGAGAACGTAGGCTCTTGCTCTCAGCCGTATGGCGATTCGCTCGGCAATCTCTACCTCTTCAACAATAAATTTGATGGGTTTCTTCAGGTAGGTGAAACGACTGGTCACGATCACCTGCTGCAGGATCTCCTCAGCCTTATCGACGTCAGCATCGAGCGCGAGGTGGAAGTCCGCCGTGACCATCATGTCCATCGCCCCCATGTTTCCAGACGAGACGATATCGGTAATAAAGCTGGAATTGGGAATTGTGACCGTATTGTCGTCGAGTGTTTGTAAACGAACCGATCGCAATGTGATGGCGGTAATGGTGCCGTAGGTTTCACCATAGGTCACCCGATCGCCCACCTGAAAAGGCCGTTCGAATAGCAACAGAATACCGGCGACCAGAGAGGACGCGATATCCTTTAACGCAAAACCAATCGCGACCGCCGCGGAGCCGGCGATGGCAAGCAAAAATTCTCTCGGGGGCTGTAGTACGGCGACGATGAGCACAATGACACCGCCGATGTAAAGAATGAAAGAGGTCAGAGTGACAAATTGAAGGATGATAAAACGGCGAGAAGGCAAGCGCTTCATCACGCCCTCAGCGAGTTGCCGCAGTATCCAGTTTGCAGCCCAGATGCCAAGAATGCCGATGAACAGCGCGAGTAACTTGCCGCCCTCCAGCATATCGGCAACCATAGAAAGCTCGCCCATCAGTGCTGACGCCTCTTCATTCATGGAGCAGATTCTTCCGTGCGAGTAGTCGTGTAATCGGGTAATACCACATGGGCTCAATTCGATATCGTCGGTCTACGCTGCGACGAATGAATCCCAGCTCAAATCCTTTGCGCAGTGCTGAGCGGACCTGACTTTCCGGAATGGCGGTACTCTCGACCAACTCAGTAGTACTCAGGTTTTCGTGAATAAGGAGTGCCGCGTAGACGAAGAAGCGATCCTCTCCCAGTCGCTCAAGAGCGGCGGCATTGGTCTCTTCCGGGAGCCCGACGTTGACTGCCCCGGGCCGGACTACCAGCGAACTCAGCCAGAGCTCAAGTGCGAGCCCCGGACAACCCTTGCAGGCATCCCAGAGCAGGCTGAAGTAGAGTTGTTCGGCGTTACGCAGACTTCCAGCTTCGGGTCCACGTGTAGACAGTAAAATCTGATCATAGGTGATTTTGTAGCCACTGAGTTGGTTGCGCGAGAGAATCAGTGAGCGAATGTCACCCTGACTCCAGCGAGGACATTGCAGCAAAATATTGAACTGATGGTAGCGACCGAATACGTTGGCCAGGTAAGCCCAGCTTTGGCTATCGATCGATACGACCCAAAAGACATTGCGCAGCCGCGATCGGGTAAGCGTGAGCAGGAATTCCCACCCGGCAAGTCCGCCCACTGAACGGAGAAAGAGATTCTGGGCGTTGTCGATCATCACCACCGTTGTCGGTCTGTCTTCATCTGAGCGAACGAGTTCGGAGGGTCCATCTGCCAGCGATACGCCAAGCAAAGGCTCGAGCAGTGCTGCCAGCTGTGCTTTTGTATTGGTCTTCGCTGGAACATCAACGTGTATCAGCGCAATATCCGCATCGGCGCCCTGGCTCGCAACCCTCAGCAGTGAGCTGGTTTTGCCAGCACCGCGTTCGCCATACAGCAACAAGGTATTTTCTTCGGAGCGTTCGGCCAACCAGTCGCTGATATGCTTCTGAAGTCGATCGGCCAGTTCATTGCGAATAAAGGGAGTTTCCCGGTTTTCGCTGGTGCGAAACCATTGCTGATAGTCGTTAAAGGCCTTCTCATCAGAGACCTTGTCGGCGATGCCTTCCTGTACTGTGGAACGCAGCAGGAAGCTGCGAGCCATTAAGCGGCGGTACCAGTCAAAGTGAACGAATAGCTTGTGCAGGAAAGAAAGAAGCGTCATCAGCACCAGTAATGGCGCGCTTAGCGGAGCCAGTATCAGAAAGCGAAAACCTCTGAATATACGTTCGCAAGTGGCATTGAGCCTCTCTGGCAGGAAATACTCCAATGCTTTCACGAACTCGGTTTCCCAGGGTTTCAGGAGCACTCCAAAAGCGATCAACAGCGTTACCAGGCTGACGATGTCGAGCAGTCTCAGGGTCAGGGACGGGCCAATAATCAGATCGTATACGACCTCTGTAAACAGGGGCAGCAAAACGATGAGCGTCGCATTGGAGGCGCCACGCCATATGGCTTTTTGCTGTTCGTCCTGTAAGTAGACCCCGGCCAGTTCGGTCATGCGTTGCAAAAACCAAACGCCGCAGAGACGCAAAAAACCGTAAAGCACGAAGAGCTTTGCCAGCGGCAAAATGGGCAGTAGCAGAAACAGCTTGTTGTCTATCAGTATTTGTTCGAGCAGATCCAGCCCAAACCAGCCGATGATCCAGGGCAGCCACCGCGGTAGTCCGCTGGTCAGGCGTACGATCTGGATTCGATTGCGATTGCCGCGGGAATGCAATGCAAATCGTTGCTGCCAGGCCTCTCCCATAGTCTGGCTGCGGTTTGCAACCAACGCCAGAACGGCGAAAGCACCCAAGCCCAGTAAGTATTCGATACCCAGAAGAATTCGCCACAGCAGGGCGTCTTCACGATGCTGTGTGCTGAATTGTCCGGCAAGTGTATTCAGGTAAAGCCAGTGAACCCCATTTTTCATTGCCAGTGCTTCATCGCCAAGCATTTGGGCTCGGTCTTCAAGGCGCGGCAAGACCTTCAAGAAATCTTTTCGATGCTCTGTCCACAAATGAGCTCGGATGCGATTGAAGACGATCGCTACTTTACCTGCGGTGAGTGCAAGCAGCTTGAAGTGATTCTGAAGATCGAATTGAGACTGAGGGCTCAGTTGCTCCAGGGTATCTTCCCTTGCTTCCAAAGAAGCGACCAGGGCAACAGCCTCACGCCACCGGTTGAGCCAGGTTTGAATTTCGGCGGAGGAAATGTCTGCATCCAATGTTGGAAGCAAGGTGGCATAGGCCGAGCGCAGCTTGTCCAACTCGGCTAATGAGTTCTCCAACGCGCCATCAGCCGGTGTTCCTCTGCTCATGGCCGAAGAGGTCGAAAAGCTTTCGCGCAGTGTTTGGAACGCTCCCAGGATATCGCGCAATCCCTGACGTGCCACTTCGGGCAGCGCGACCCAGTAATTTTGCTGAAGCACCTCGAGTTCAACCAGATTCGCTTCGACATTCCCTCGGGCCGCGGTGTAGTCGGCTCTTAGTTCCCCGCAGGCAAGGCTTTCCGGCCAGGAGCGCATAGACTCTTCAGCCGCCGTAAGATCTGAATCCAGCACATCGATGACATCGCTCAACGCGAAATCCCGATGCTGCTCACCCGCCATAACCGCCTTAATCTGGTTGAGGGTAGTGTCCAATTTTTCAGCGCGCCGTTGCGCTTTTGACAGTAGAACCGCCTCGTCCTGACACAATCCTCCCGCGGCGGCGGACTCCTGGGCAGACGCGCTCTGGCTTATCGTCAATAACAAGCAGGTTCCAAAAACCAACGAGCTGAGCAGCGCTCCCCATCGTCTCAATGGGTGCGGACTATTGTTAAGGAGCACCCCTGTGTGTGCGATGCTGCTGTTAGGTAATGCCATGATAAGAGGCAGAAATGCCAGTCTCCCTAAACCTAGTCACGCGAGCCGAATCATTTACTGATTTCAACAAAGTTTATCAGCGCAAAGCATAAACCCAATGGATTGTTTCGATAAGAGTTCCAAGGTCCCCGGGACGTTGCTGGGTTCAGACCGCGTTCGGCAGCAGAACAGCGGTGATGACGACCGTCGAACATCGGTAGAGGCTGTTACGGTCAAGTAATGACAGATGCAGATTTTTAGTCATCTCATTGAGTTTACGGAGTCTTTTCCAGTAAGTTGATACGTTTCCAGTGTACTACCAAGTGCGCGTATGTACCCTTGCGCCCACCGGCTTTATCGATAACGTTCTCGCAGTAGCCACCGATATAAATCAGAAATGCCTTGGGTGGGGCGAATGTTAGCGATTCAGGATCTTATTTCTGGGATTGCAGGACTGCTATCTCAGCGAAACTTTGGAAGACTCATGCATAATGGGTAGAGCTGGGAGCATTGTAATTGAGAGCAGTATTAACATGTCGCGGTCAAACGGCGGGTCCGCGCATCATCGGTTAGATCATTACTGGAGTACCCCAATGGAAAAAGGCCTTCTTATCGGTGGTTCGGATGCAGGGCAGGTTTTTCTCAATCCGCGTTATGCCAATCGGCACGGTCTGGTCGCCGGTGCCACGGGCACCGGAAAGACGGTGACCCTGCAATGTCTGGCGGAGGGCTTCTCCGATCTCGGCGTCCCCGTGTTTCTGGCGGACGTGAAAGGCGATATTTCCGGAATCAGTCAATCGGGTAAGCCACACAAGAAGATTGATGAGCGGGTGCAGAATATCGGTATTGAAGGTTATAGCCAGCGCGGTTATCCGGTTGCCTTTTGGGATGTCTTTGGGAAGAAGGGCACGCCTGTGCGCTCGACGATTTCGGAAATGGGGCCGCAGTTACTGTCGCGGCTGCTCGATTTGAACGAGACCCAGGAAAGTGTGATTAATCTGGTATTCGAGTTCGCCGACAACGAGGGCATGCTGCTGGTCGATCTCGCCGACCTGCGCACAACACTCGACTATCTGGGTGAACACAGCAAAGAGCTGGGTTCTGGTTACGGCGTTTCCAAGGCATCGATCAATGCGATTTTGCGGCGCCTGCTGATGCTCGAGCGCGAGGGGGGCAAACAGTTCTTCGGTGAACCTGCCCTGGAGCTTGAAGATTTCATGCAGGTGAGCCGCGATGGTCGCGGTGTCATCAATGTACTCGCGGCCGATCAGCTCATTATGAGCCCCCGCGTTTATTCCACATTTTTATTATGGTTACTTTCCGAGCTGTTTGAAAATCTACCCGAGTTGGGAGATCCGGAGCAGCCCGTTGTCGTGTTTTTCTTTGATGAGGCCCATTTATTATTCAAGGATGCGCCAAAACACCTACTCGAGAAAATTGAGCAGGTAGTCCGGTTGATACGGTCAAAGGGCGTGGGAGTGTACTTCATCTCCCAGAGCCCGGCAGATATTCCCGACGCTGTTCTGGGTCAGTTGGGCAACCGGGTCCAGCATGCGCTTCGTGCTTACACGCCAAAGGAACAGAAGGCGGTCAAGGTCGCAGCGCAATCGTTCCGGGCTAATCCCAAACTCGATACGGTCACCGCGATCACTGAGCTGGCGGTTGGCGAAGCCCTGGTGTCGATGTTGCAAGATAAAGGTATTCCTTCAGTGGTGGAGCGGGTTCTGATTCGCCCGCCGCATTCACGTATGGGCAAGGCGACCATGGAGGAGCGCAAGGCCCTGATGGATCGTGATATCAACCAGCGCCGTTACGGTGAATCGATCGACCCCCGGTCGGCTCATGAGGTCTTGCTTGAGCGTATGGCGGCGAGGCTGAAGGCGCAGGAGGAGGCATCCCTTGCCGAGCGCGCTGCCAAAACACAGGGTAAAAAGAAATCGCCGGGTCGAGGTCGCGAAAGTGCGGGTGAGGCATTCGTCAAAAGTCTCGCGCGCGCCGCCGGCAGCAGTCTGGGGCGCAAACTGTTTCGCGGTTTGATGGGGTCCCTACTCAAATAGCTAACCCTCGATCGATTGCCGGATCATCAGTGCTTGCCCGCGGCCCCCAGTGTTGAAAACTACCGATGGATTGGGCGGGTAACTGGGCTAGGATAACTTCACCTTCTTCTCAATATTGAGCTTGCAGCGGATGCGCATAATTCTCTCATCGATGCTGACCACCTGTTGGCTTTTCACTGTTGCCGCTAACGCCTGGGGACAGTTTTCCCCGGTGCAGGGTTTTCCGGCTGAGATAAAGCCCATCGTCGAGCAGCGTTGTGTGGTGTGTCACGGTTGTTATGACGCCCCTTGCCAGTTGAAGCTGGATGCCTGGCCGGGTCTGGAGCGCGGTGCCAGCAAGAGCAAAGTCTACGATGGTACCCGGCTGCGCCCTGCTGAACTGACACGACTTTTTGAAGACGCCCACAGCATTGAAGAATGGCGCAGCAAGGGGTTCTACCCCGTGCTCGATGACAATGACCCGACTCAGGGGACGATGTTCAAAATGCTGCAGTTGAAGCAGGATTTTCCATTACCCCGGAAAGGGCGACTGCCCGATACGTTTGATTTCAGTCTCGACCGTGATCAGAGCTGCCCAAAGCCCGATGAATTTTCCGGGTATCGAGAGCAGCGGCCCTATCAGGGCATGCCATTTGGTTTTCCTGGCCTGGATGACGAGCGCCTCGACACACTGACTCGCTGGCTGAAGGCGGGTGCACCCGGTGTCAGCGTGCCGGCGGTGCCGGATTCAGAGCGCGCCACTGTTCGCAATTGGGAGCAATTTCTCAATGCGCCGGACAATAAGACCCGGCTCATGAGCCGCTATGTTTACGAGCATCTGTTCATTGGTGATTTGCATTTCGATACGCTCGAGCAGCCCTCGGGTTGGTACAAACTGGTGCGCTCGCGGACCCCCCCCGGGGAGCCTGTAGATCTGATCGCGTCGCGAAGGCCCTATGATGATCCGGGCGTGGAGCATTTTTATTATCGATTGCAGCTCCGGCATATGACGCGTCTGGCCAAGCGGCATATGCCCTATGCGCTGAATCCGGCGCGCCAGGCGCGCTGGACCGCGCTATTCCTCGAGCCCGATTACAGCGTGGATACCCTTCCGGGGTACGGGGAAAAAACGACCTCCAATCCTTTCATTACCTTTCAGCAACTGCCTGTAGATACCCGTTATCGCTTCATGCTGGATGAGGCGCACTTCACCATCATGGCCTATATCAAAGGGCCGGTTTGTCGGGGGCAGGTAGCGCTCAACGTGATTGATGACCATTTCTGGGTGGCCTTTGTACAGCCGGATCAACGTGATCCGGATCAACAGGCGTCGTTTTTGGCATCCCAGGCTGATCGTATGCGCCTGCCGCAGGCGAAGAAGAGCCTGCTTATGACGGCGCTGCGCTGGCGAAGCTATGCCAAAAGTCAGCGGCGTTATTTGGAAGCGAGGGCAGAGGCGATTGCCAAGGTGGTCGACGCTGATCAGATCAAGCTGGATATGGATCTGATCTGGAACGGCGGCGCCGAGCAAAACGAAAACGCGGCACTCACAGTGTTTCGCCACTTTGACAGCGCGTCGGTGGTAAAGGGGTTTGTTGGCCAGCAACCGAAAACCATGTGGGTGATCGATTATTCGTTACTCGAGCGCATACACTATCTTCTGGTTGCGGATTTTGATGTCTATGGTGCGGTCGGACATCAACTCGAAAGCCGCCTCTACATGGACTTTTTGCGTATGGAGGGCGAGCAGGGTTTTCTTATGCTTTTGCCCAAAGCCGATCGCGATGCCCTGCGGAACTACTGGTATCGGGGTGCGGAGTCTGAAGCCCGGGCGTATATCCTGTCGCCCAGGCATGGCGAGTTCGAGCGAGAGTCCGATATCGCTTTTAGCAGCGATGACACCAAGGCGGAGTTGATGGGGTTATTCGAGAATCATATTCCGGCGGCTGATGCATCGCGCTACGCCGTCACGGAATCGTCGTTGCTATCGTTGATGGAGGGTCCCAGTTCAGTCTTCCACTATCTGCCGCAGACCTCCTTTGTTCAGGTTCTAAAGCCAGACGGCGCGCGCGAAACCTATACTCTGCTGACAAACAGTGCCCACAGTAATATTGCGCAACTCTTCGCCGAGGAGGAACGACGATTACCTGAGGAGGATACGCTGACTGTGGCCCGTGGGTTTATCGGCGCTTACCCGAATATGTTCTTCCAGATCACGCAGGGTCAATTGGAGGCATTCGCCCAGGCGATTCAAAACCTCGATAGTGACGATGATTATCAGCGGTTTTTGGAGCGTTACGGCGAGCGCCGCACCGTGCCCTGGTTCTGGAAACTGAGCGACGATCTTTATGAGGAGTATCGTCGGGCCCAGCCGATTGAGGCGGGTCTTTTTGATCTCAATCGGTATGAAAATCGTTGAGTTCGTGTGAGCGTTGGCTCACCAACTCGCGTTCTTGGCACGCGCGGCCTCGCTTGTTCGCTACGCTTTCAGGATGAGTGCAGCCTTTAATCCGATTTGCTGACTTCACTTCTGCGCCGATGTCGGTGATCTGAATGTATTTATAAAAGGTATAAAAAAATCTATTTTAATTCCTTTGCATTTTATTAAAATCGGGAACCCCAAAAGATTAATGGAGCAACGACTATGAGCCAGATACTGAACGATGTTCTCGCCGCCAATCAGGAATACGTCGCCGATTTTGGCGACAAAGGCGATCTGGCATTGCCTCCCAGCCGGCACTTTGCCGTCCTGACCTGCATGGATGCCCGTCTCGATCCCGCCAAATTTGCGGGTCTTGCCGAGGGTGATGCGCACGTGATTCGCAATGCTGGCGGTCGCGCAAGTGACGATGCCATTCGCTCGCTGGTGATCTCCCATAAATTACTGGGCACCAACGAGTGGTTCGTAATCCATCATACCGATTGCGGGATGGAGCTGTTTACCAGTGAAATCATGGGTGACCTGCTGTCGCAGTCGCTGGATACCGCGACCGTCGACGAAAACGGCTGGCGGGATGTCGGCGAGGGTCCTGGTTCCACCGAGGGCCGTTACATCAACTGGATGACCTTCAAGGATAACGCCGCGAGCGTGGTCGAGGATGTCTCTCGAATCAAAGCGCACCCGCTGGTGCCGAACGACATTCCGGTCTATGGCTATATTTACGACTGCAGGACCGGCGCGCTGGTCGAAGTCCCCGAGGCGACCACAGCGGGTAAGGCGGCTTAAGGCCGTAGTCCGCACCTTGGGTAGCTTGTGCCATTGGTGCGGGCCACTTTGCGGGCGGAGCCCCTGTCGTCACTACCGGTCGCTGAGGCCATTGTCTTTTTAGACAGGTCTTGCTGTTGCGATTCCTGATTGATCTCCCCGGCGATGTTTAGGACGTGCTTAATAAATTCATCGGTATCCGCGAGCCGTGTGCGGTGAGTATTGAACGCGCAGCGCAGGCCGTCTTCGCCCTGTGCGTTGGTGTCCGAAGGCACGGCGAGCCCTCGCTACTGCAGCCGCCACATAATCGTTGTGTTCAGTGGCAGTGATGCCTGGAACGAGGCGCGAATGTCGTCTGGCATTGGCGTCCACATGGAACGATCCCGCACGCGTTCGAGATGTTCCACTGCATCATTTACTACCCTATGGGCGATGGCGGGTGTTGCCGCCCAGTCGTCCGGGTCGAGTGTCTATTGATCGAAACTCCGCATCGGCTCACTCCTGCACGGAAAGAAGACGTTGTGAGATGTGATATTTATTCAACTGGTTTATGGGGCTTCTATTTGCCAGACTATAGGTTGGTGGACGATCATGAGCGGTCAGCCTCTCCCGCCACCTAAAATGGCACGGTGGGGTTGGTTCATTCAATGAGGCCGGAGTCGGTCACTGGCGTAAGCTGCCATTTCCCAATGTTTTGGGGCTTGTGGGAGAGTCAAAGGGCGCAAAAGTTATGATGTACTTTCGACAACTTGTCATCGGTTTACAGTTTCTAACCAGCACTTTGGTCGCGACCGTCGCGCTGGGCGCTGAAGAGAGTCTTCTCCATGAATTCGATTTTTCGGGAGTGCCTGGCCAGGCACCCTACGAGTGGCTGGCCGCGAGAGAGTTCTCTCTCGAGCGACATGCTGATAATCGAGACAGAATAGAGCTCTATCACGCCAACGAGGCACTCCACGTACGCGTGAAAAAACCATCCTTCGGTATGGTGGTCCATGAGTTGGATTTACCCGGCGCGAAACATCTCGACCTGGATTGGGGAGTGTCAGATTATCCGGAGGGCGCCTCCTACGAGCAGGGCGTCGATAACGAGGCCATTATGGTCTATGTTTTCTTCGGTCACGAGCGCCAGTCGAGCGGGGAGATGTTCGTGCCCGACAGCCCGTACTTTATAGGGTTTTACCTGTGTCCCCCTGGGCCCGACGACGTCGATGAGCCCTATGCAGGCCACCATTATCAGAAAACCGGGCGTTACATTTGTATGGCGCATCCTGAAGAGGGACAATCCGTCACCACGCGCATTGACCTCGAGGAAGAGTTCAGTCGCAGCTTCGACATACCGTATGTGCCGGTAATCAGTGGTATCAGCATTGAGGTGGACACCACCGATTCAAAGAATGACGGGCATGCAGCAGCGTTTATCCGTCGATTGGCCTTTTATCCCTGAGGAGCGAACCATGATAAAGCGATGCAAATCTGTCCTGTTACTTGTGCCGTTTGTCCTGACGGGGTGTGGCACTTTGGGCGACACCGGCGCTATTCGGGATGCCAACGCGCTTGCGATCGATTGTCGACAGGAAGAGGCCCTGGCCGTGCTCGATCGTGCGGAGGCGTCAGGAGGGCTGAGTGCCTACCTCGCTGAACTCGAGAAGGTCGTCTTCCTGCTGGATCTTGGGCGGGAAGCAGACGCCGAAGACCTGTTGGCTCAGCGCAATGCTCGGGTGGGCGCTACCGCTGATGACGCCGCTGAGGCAAGATCCGCGGTTGAAGAAAGTCTTGCCGAGCTGCGCAAAGCCCGCAAGGAGAAAACCGGCCAGGCCACTTGCACAGATACGGTATCGGCCTGAGGCATCGCATCGCACTGCCTTTCTGTTGCACCCAGGCTCTGGGCGCTAAATTTTCTGCGCTACTCCGTAACCGCTTCGGTTAACGCGGTAAACAGCGCATTTTGAATCGCCCAATCCCGATCATTGTCCGCTTCCTCTCGGGCACTATGAATGGCGATCACCACGTTGTGTTCCGGGTCGATATGGATACCCTGGCCGAAAATACCCAGGGCCTGGTAGACGGGTGAATCCGTCAGCCACCAAAAATAACCGTAGCCCTCATATCCCTTTGAGGGTGCGGTCGATTCCGCCATCCAGCCCTCGGCCAGCACGGGTGTCCCATCGGCGAGCTTGCCATCGTTCAATGCAAATAGGCCAAGTCGCCCATAGTCCCGCAGGGTTGCATTGATGCAGCACCCGCCGAATTCACCACCGCCGGGCTCGGTCAAGTTCCATGAGGCATCGCTCTCCATTCCGAACGGCCGCCAGATCTTTTCGCTTAGGTAGGTGGATAAATTATTGCCGACTGCGGAGCGTAGCAACGTCCCCGCGAGATTGGTCTCCGCCGAGTTGTAGTTGAACTTGTCGCCGGGAGCGGCATCTCGCGGTTTATCCGCAAGATAGTCGTAAAGTGCCAGCGTTTTATAAGGCGCGGAAGCGACGTCGGAGTCGGGATCGGCGTAGTCTTCATTCCAGGCAACACCCGATGCCATTTGCAGCAGATTCTTAATGCTTGACTGGGCGTACACAGAGCTCTTCAACCTTGGGAGATAATCGGTCACCTTTTCATCGACGCTTTTGATATAGCCATCTTTGATGGCGGCGCCGATCAACATCGCCACAACCGACTTCGCCACCGAGAAAGATATCCAGCGAGTCTGAGCCGAATTGCCAAGGCCGTAATACTCCAACACGACCTTTCCATCTTTCAACATCAACAGGCCACCGACTCGCTCCTGCTGCAAATACTGATCGAGCGTTATGGTCGTTCCTTCGAATGAGAAATCGACATCACCCAGGTCAATCTCCGCGCGGGGCAGTGGAAGCACTTCAGTACCGGCTTCAATCTTTCGTGTAGGGATCAAGTATTCGGAGTTCCGGAAACCGATAATCTGGGTATCGCCTTCCCAAAAAAGAGGCGTGCTACCTTTTGGTGGCAAATTCTGTAAATCGTTTTCTGGCGGTGGTGCCGCCTGCTCGGCGCTTGCCAACATGGATGTGAGGATCGCTGCGGTAACAACGCCTACTACGGCCGTCGATCTGATGATGGATATTGCCTTCATAGTTGCTCCTCCAATTGTAGTGTCGCCAATACCAGGACTCGATTAATCCCTGAAGTTGTTGAACTGCAGTGGCGCACCGAAATCTCCCTCGCGAAGCAGCGCCATGACTTGCTGCAGGTCATCACGCTTCTTGCCGGTGACACGGACCTGATCCCCTTGAATTTGAGCTTGAACCTTGAGCTTGCTTTCCTTGATCCGTTTGACGATATCTTTGCATTGCGGGGTTTCCAGGCCATTTTTCAGCGTCACCGCCTGCTTGATGGTCTTCCCTGATTCCACAGGCTCACCGCAGTCCATGGCGTCGGAATCAATTCCGCACTTGATCAGGGCGGCGCGGAGCATATCGAGCATTTGCTGAATCTGGATGTCGGCCTCCGCGGTCAGGGTGACGGTGTATTCATTGCGCTCAAAGGAGGCATCGACTCCTTTAAAATCAAAGCGGTTGGCAACAACCCGGCCGGCCTGGTCGACCGCGTTGGTGAGTTGGTGAAGATCGACTTCGGATACGACGTCAAACGATGGCACAACGGGTCTCCCTGAATAAGCATAAGGTGGTGGCTATGGTACCCGCGAATCGGTCGTCAGTTTAAGCGCGGATGACAAAAAATTAGGCGAGGCACCCACTGTATAACCGCAGGATGACTTTTTGCCGATTAACGTAAGATTCTCAACGAGGGGACAACAAAGACCCTGCGATCGATTTATTTGGATATCGCTTGTGAGGAGTCCCTCGGGGTGGAAGAGCTCGGTGGGCGTTTATAACCCGTCCAATTTTCGGATCCAGGCGTTGTGCGTGTGAAAGCGCTGGCTCGCACTCACGGCCTGTTCCCGGGTGGTGTAGTTGCCGACGAGCACCAGGAAGCGCTCGGTTCCGTCTTTCACAACCCGCCTGACCCGCGCGTCGTCATCCAGTGCCTGTTGGCGAATAAAGGCCAATGCGGATGCTTCGGTGGTAAAGGCGGCCAACTGAACCGTAAATTGCGCGGAGGCCTTGGCAGCCTCAGTTTTGCGTGCTGCCGGGGTCATGGCCGTGGCCGATCCGGTGAGATCACCACCGAGGCAGCCCGATACCGCCAGTTCGTTTCCCGCCGCCACCTGCTGGTATTTGTCCCAGAATAAGGCGTCAACTTTATTACCGTAGGCGCTCGCTTTTTTGCTGCGGTAGCGGGACAGTTTACTGGGCCCGCCGTTGTAGGCGGAGTAGCTCGCGCGGGCGAGATTGGTGATGCCGCCGGGCTGTTGGTGCTCCCCCTTGCGGATCGCGTATTTGATCAGATAGTCGACCAGTACCTCGGCTCCGGCGGCACTGTTGTAGTCGATATCCCAGCGCAGTCGGTGCTGATCATAGAACCCCCGCCAGACACGCTCATTGACCTGCATCAGACCGACATCCCCCGTGCCTGAGCGCAGTGGCACCCGCTTCCGGTCGTCGCTGACCACGTAATGCCGCCAGCAACTCTCTTGCCAGGCGGTGGTCAACACCATATTCCGGAACAGTGTGTGGTACTTATCCTCGAGGCCGCGCTCGGAGGCCACGTTTTTTGCTGAACGCTTCAGCAACTGCGCAACCAAAGGCAGGTACTCAGCCAGGTCCTGCTTTTTGGGGGCCCAACTGTTAAGCCGGCCGGTGGTGTCGGCCATCGCCTCCGGAAACAGCGAGATCGACAGCCGCCAGGCACTCGGCGGGGGAGTACTCCCGAGACTGTCTTCAAACAGGCGTCGCAATTGGGGGTCAACGTCCTCTGAGTAGTTCAGGAGTTCGTTACCGTCGTCGCCGATAATCATGCGCGCCAATCGGCGCAGTCCATCGGCGGATATATCCAGACCGATACTGGGACCGAGCTGATCCAGGGCACTGAGGGCATCGGTCGCGGCGATGACGCTAAGCAACAGCAATTGCTCCTGTCCCGGCTGCTCGAGACCAATGAGACGAATGCTCGGGACCAGCGTCTCCCAACTCTGCAAAAACCAGTCGCGCACCGGGTCCGCACCAGCCGTCGGCGTCTCCACCAGGGCATCGCGCAGTCGATACCTGCTTTCAATCAGCGAATCCAGCAGGGCGTCGCGTATCGACTGTAGTGATGTTGCCGCTGCATAGTGCTTGACGGTGAGAACCAGCAACGAATCCATGAGCTGCCAGCGCTCCTCCCAGAGCGCGTACTCCTCTTCGCTCAGCGCCTGTTCGGGCAATAGGGGCTCAGCAATAGGTTCAACGGTAAAGGTGATCTCGGCATCCAGGGTGTCTTCGGTGGCCTGTAGGCGGGAAACCTGCAGCGTCCGAACCAGCGCTTCGACCTGGTGACGCGAGTGCTGCGGTAGAACGGCGGGGAGAAAATCGCCCACGGAATTGAGTTGTGGCGTGAGATCGATGATGAGCTCACTGAAGATATTTCTTACCCCGGCCTCCGCGAGAGAGAGCAGGGTGGCGTTCTCGATGGGTTGATCTGTGTGATCAAGCAGCCAAACCCGATCGGGTTTAAATCCCAGTGCCTTGCCATTGCCGCGTATCTCCGGAATACCGCTGATACCCATCCTGCCCTGCCAATCCAGCAAGCCCGCGCAGGAGCCGCCACCGCCAATTCCGATACTCGCCTGCAGATCGGCCAGCAGTTCGAGCTGTGAATCGGCGGAAGCGAGCGCGGGCTTACTCAGTACGATGGTGCTGCACCCCGTGGGATCATTGAGGACCTCTCGACTTTCACCCGCTTCGACAAACATCTGTGCCACCAACAGCTGTCGCAGGAGCGGGTAGTCCAGACGAATCGGAATGGCGACCTGTTTGGAGTCAGCCCCATTTTCCGCCCCTAAAGTGGCATTCGGGTCGGCACTCGCGCCGGCGCTCATCAGCATCAGCGCAAAACCCAGGGCAATCGCCAGCCAATGGGAGCATTGATCAAATGAAGGGAAGCGCCGAAGAGCAGTATTACTGGGTGGATAATGCCGATTGATTCGCACAATGAGTCCAGTAGTTTATAGAGGCCGTCAGCTTACAGAAAAGCGATGGTAATTGGCGCCCTGCGATCGAAAATGGGGAAGGATTTGCTGTTTACAGCAATCCGTCGCGGTGATGACCTGACGGAACAACGAGATCGTAGCTCCACTACCCAGGCCATTGAGACACTGCCGATCAGATAGGCTCAAGCCAGCGGTGCGGACCGCACTCGAGCCGGGGAAGCGCAATCTGGACGCCGCCCTGATTAACCCTGCCACCCATTAGTTTCCGCGGTTGGGGGGGGCGACTCGACTAGAAACGCAGAGAAAAACCGGCGTTCAGCTGAAACTGACTGTAAAGACTCGAGTCGATACGAATTATGCATCCACCGCTACAAATCCCTGCTACCCCGGTGCCGGTCAGGATAGGTATCCATCTCGCTTCAAAGCGCAGACGAAAAGCGTCGTTAATCGTGTATTGGGTACCGCCTGCGATATTGAACGAGAACTCGGTACTCGACTTCAGGGAACTGTCATCGGGGTCCAGAAGGGTACCCCCGAGTCCTGCGCTGGCGAAAGCCTCCCAGCCCCCCATGGGATAGACCCGGGTTCCCGTGAAGTGCAGCTGGGTCGCAGTTATTCCACTCTCATTCAAGCCGGCGCCGGTTCCGATGTCGGTCGATTGCTGGCTTAGGTATAAGCCGATTTTGCCGGTGGGATCGGAGGGAAGGTCAAAATCGAGGGCGACAGCAAAAGAGGGACCATTATCGACGCTGATATCAGTACCGGGCTGACCCGGTGCCTGAGGCGGTGGGTCAGTAGTGACGTCATCTGAGACGATAAAGTCTGAGTTGAGCTGCATACCCCCGAGAATACTGATTTCTGCTGCGGGTGCTGTTGCGGTGGACATGAGGAGTAGCGCGCCGATGAGCAGTCGAAGCCTGGTGGTCAGTGAGCAAGAACGCTTATTCATTGGATTCGGTGGTGTAGTAGCTGGGATGAGTTGCCCCAAAGCATAGCTCTTATTCGACGCAGAAGATAAAGGTTTGCGGTTTTGTGGGCACTGGACGGGTAGCCGTCTAGCACGTCGCCAGATTCTCTACGGCAATGTGGGGTACCGCATTATCGAGGCGAGTGTCGAACAGCTCTCGCGTGACGGGACCGGTGACGAAGCTGGCTGGTGCTAAGTTTTCGGCGTTTTACCAGACACGGGTACTTAGTAGGCGTACTTCATATCCGGGAGCGTAGCGAGTAGCCGGGCTATTGCGGCATCCAGTCGTTGTAGTTGGATCTCCTCAGGAAGGTGGAGCTGATACGCGGAGTAGACTTCAACCGCCGCCTTCCACAGTGGATTACCGTCTCCCACTTTATCTCGCGTGGTTATTGCCAGAACCAGCATATCTCTCTCATAACGTCCGCTGCGGCCGCCCAGCATAGGATACAAACGAATCAGTTCCAGCAATTCGTTCTGCTCGTCGGATGGGTTTTTGGTGAGCCCCGCGACAACCGCGGCAACCAACACGTAGTCGCTGTCTTCTGCCGTATTAACGGTAAAACCGAGACTGCTAAGCCCCTGCTCCACTCGCGCCGTAATTTCGCTCGCTGCCCTATCCCTGACTTCGGTGGGGAAGTCGCCCGCGATGACAATATCGGTCAGCCACGTGATCTGCTCCCCCTGTTTGGGTTTGAATTGCGGCAATACCAGGCTGATGACCGAAAATTCCGGCAGGCGCTCTTCGGGCAATGATTGCGATATGCAGCCTGCCAGTGCCAAAAGCGCAGCAAACGCCGCGGTAACGATGATTGGTAATTTTCTCAACGTTGAGTCCTCTCCCGGAGCCTGGTGCTCTATCCAAATAAGCGCAGCATCTCTGATAGATCCCAGCTGTCAGCCGATGCGCGATACGTTGATTATAACACTCGAGCCGGGACTCTATTGCTCAGCGACGGCCCTCCAGATAATCGTTGAGTACTTCGTGAAAACGACGGACCCGACTTTCCTGATCGGCGAGGTAGCAGTCCTGGAATGCCATTGAGCGCAGGCCCCGTTGCTGCGTTTCGGCGAGCGATAGGTCCTGGGTTAGAAAATCGCCCTGATCGATACTGGTCTGGTAGTCGTCAAAACTGTCAGTTTCGTGTTCCGCTGCTTGGTAGGGTCGCATTCCGTAGAGTGTGGCGACCTCCTTTGCGCCCTGAGTCTGCGGTACCAGGTACCAGTAGTCGAAGGTCGACCAGTTCGGATCTTCCGGATCGGGCTCGGTACGAAAAACATGCAGGCCTTCAGGTGTGCCGGTCAGGGTCAGGTTGGGGAAGCAGGTGTGATGAAACTGGTCGGTCAGCTCGTCGTCGGTGAGCTTGTCGAAGTAATGACAACCACGTTCGGCGGCGAGTTTGCGTCGCGCCTGTTGCAGTGCAATCCGCCCTTCCTGAGCCTTGCCCTGGTAATCCTCCGGATCGATTCCCCACGCACTCAGTACCTCGGCCCAGAGCGGCATGACCTGATCCTTCTGGTCGGTGCGGCTTGAGGGCTGGAGTTTCTCGATCATGCGGTTGTGGCCGGTCGGGTACATCTCGAAAACCGTGGTCGAGTAATGATCGTCGATCATCGGCATGAACTGGGGATGTACCGCGGGGATATGGTAGGCCTCATTGAAGTTGTCGGATGCAAACTTCCAGTTGGTGTTGACACGCAAGGTGCGCCAGACAACTCGGGTGTAGTTTTCAAGATCACGGTTGCCCAACAGGGTCGGGATTGGGTCCAGATACTCAAGTAGTGGTGTGGGTTCCGGGTTGAAGCTCCAGAAAATGAATCCGCCCCAGGTATCGCAGGCCAACTCCTTCAGGCGCAATTTTCCGCAGGGGTTGCCCTGGGGGAAGTCCTCGGGATCCTGCACCCATTCGAGTTCGCCATCGAGGCCCCATTTCCAGCCGTGGTAGGGGCAGGTGAAGGCGTTGACTCCGCCTTCTTCGACACTGATGAGTTGGTTACCGCGGTGCATGCACACATTAAAGAAGGCGCGAATGGCGCCGTTTTTCTGCTTCACCAAAATAACGGATTCATGACGAAAATTGTGCACGACAAAGTCACCGGCTTCCTCAAGCTGAGCCACTCTGCCGCCGACATGCCAGATTTTTGTCCACATCGAATCCCACTCGCGGTCGGCAAAATCTTTGCACCAGTACCGATCGCCGGATATGGCGTCGCCACGAACTCGGGGCTTCTCAGCGGCGGGGTGGGTCGGATAAGTGGTTTCCCCAGAAATTATGGTATCGGTCATGATGGCTGCCCTCTTGTGCTCACGTAGCCTTGTCTGAATCAAACAGTGGAATCGGTCACGCGCTTATTGGTGCCGGCTCAGCGTTCGCCGTGAATTTCATTGAGCGAACCGGGCAGGGGCATACCCTGTCGGATGCAGTATTTCTGGCATTTCCACTCCCCGTTGATCTTCACGCAATCCATTTCGTAGCGAACATGAACCAGTACCTCGTTGCCCTCTTTGGAGCGGCCAAGACCCTGCACATAAGCCAGGCCAGTGGCGGCGTTGCCACTGTATGAGCCGACGCGGAAGTTGGTGAGATAGTGGGTGTGGTGGCTCATGTCGGCAAAGACGCCCTCGTAGAATCCCCTGAATTCGCGCTTGCCATTCATGGCGGGAAGGCCGATATCGCTGAAGTCGAGTACCGCGTCATCGGTAAACAGGTCGAGCAGCGCGTCCAGATCACTCAATGCGTCGACCGCGTAGCAGTAATCGGTCATCAGATCATTGAGCGCCAAACGTTCTTCGATTGAAATTACAGTCATGGTGAGTCCTGTGAGTTAGCATTATTGGGATCGAGCCGCTGGCAGCCGCATCAACTACCTTCATCATTGCCGGGGGGATCAAACCCCCGATTTATCCGCCATAAACGCCCCTTATCACCGGGGATTATTGTGTTGCGGTAACCCGCTCGAAAGGGTTTCGATGCAGGCAAGGTGGAATATTGTTATAAATTAGAATGCTAATCTAGTTCAGTATTTTAAACCTGTCAAGTATGATCAGGCACTTATCAAGGCGGGAAGTGACAGTGGCAAACGAACAGCTCAGTGACGAATTCGCGGGCATATCCTGGGTGGAGTACAGCGACTGGGTGCTGACACCAACCCAGGACCGTAGCAAGCGAACCCTTCAGAAAGTGCTGACCTCCGCACGGGAACTGTTTCTGGCTAAATCGTTTGAAACCACCACCATTGCGCAGATCTCGAAGCGCTCTGGCGTGTCATCGGGTTCGATTTACAATCTGTTTGCCGATAAGAATGCGATATTCAGAGCGCTTTACGAACACTTTCGGATCACCCGTGAAGGTCAGATCGACACCCTGATCGCGGCCCACGACTGGCAACGCGCCCGGGCGATAGACATTGTCCGGTTTCACCTGGATATCATTTTCAGTTCATCGAGGGACGATGTCGGGTTTTTGCGTCTGTTAGAGCAGCGGCGTATGTCTGATCCGCAGCTTTTTGGCATCCAGTCGCAAGCGGAGGAATTGTTTTGCCAACGCATGCTGGCGCTTTATCAATTGCGCGCGGGCGATTTTGGACACGAGGACCTGAAGACCGCCGTGTATTACGTCCATTTTATTATTCGCGGCTCAGCGTTATGGTCGATTCTGCCGCCGCATAACAGTGATCAGTTTTTGCGGGTGACCGACAAACGCTACCAGCAGGAGACCCTGCGTATGGCTTGTCGTTATCTGGGAATAGACGAAGCCGCACCGACATGAATGGCGCGCTGGACCGTCTCTCGATCGGCATAAAGAAATCGCGATCTAAGGGCGGGCACACCCGTTGTCGGCGCAAAGGGCCCAATGCAGGGTCGGGAAATCAGCTGTGTTTGCCCTCGTCCCAGTCGGGGAGTGCGCGTTTGATCCGCTCTCTCGGGACGGCTTCCAACTGCGTGGCCATGGTGTCGTTCCAGCGGTTCAGATACCCGAAGAGTGCGATCGATGCGACAATCTCGACAATCTGTCCGTCATCGAAATATTTGCCCAATTCGTCGAAATCGGCCTGGTCGGCGTCGTTGGGAAGAATCCCCGCCTTTAGTGCCAGTGCGATCGCAGCGCGTTCCGCATCGCTGAACAAATCACTGGTTTGGAATTCCCAGAGTGCGGCAATTTTTTCATCCGGGACATTGTAGATACTGGAGAGATTACTCATATGAGACTGGCAATAACGGCAGCCCGAAGCGACGCTGGACGCCAGACTGACCAGCATTTTTAATTCTTCGGGAACCGTACCTTCGTAGAGAACCGCCTGATTGAGCTGCATAAACGCCTTTACGATATTGGGACGGCGCGCCATGGTTCTGATGCTGTTGGGCGTGAAGCCGCGGGTATCGGCGTAATGCTGGAACTTGCTCAGAATCTCCGGGTCGTCAATTTCGCTCAACTCAAGCGGTCTCAGGTGGGTCATTGTTGTCTCCTTTATGGGTTTCGACGCGATCGACTTTTGCGCCCTCTTGCCTAACGCACAAGCGACGACCTCGATAAAAATGCCGCGGCCAGTATCCGTTTAGAAGATCAATGCCGCCGGCTGCGCCTGACCGATATCACGCCGAGCGACAGAGTAGTCAGTGCCAGTATACCCGGGCCAAACAGCGGCAACGCGGGAATCATCTCTCCCGCGACTGGAGGCGTGCTTAAATCGAGAGTCGCTTTACCCATGTCCATTGTTACGTGGAAGCCCCGGCTCTTGCGTGCTAACGTCGGAAAAACAAGCGTCGTAGCGATGTGATCCAGCACATTTGAGGTAGCTTTCCCCTGCAATGACCCGCGATATTCCGTCACTCGAATTCGTTATACGATCCATCCGTCGCGGATACGTCTGTGAAGCCTATCAATGACAGCAGACAGTGACGCTGATACACCACAATGGGAACTGGTTGGCGATGATGATTGCCATCATTCGCTTATTCTTAAAGGCTCGTGGGAGAGTTCTGCGGTCCTGCCCGAACTCGGTGCCCTTTTCCAACCGGACGACACGGTAACCGCGCTCCGCGTGGATGCTCTCGAGGTCGCCCGCTGGGACTCCCGACTGATTAGCCTTTTGCTCAAGCTCCACCGTTACTGTGAATCTCGTGGTATTTCGATCACTACGGAACTGCCCGAGGGCGCGTCGCAATTGTTGGCGCTCGCCGTCGCTGTTCCACCCGCTGTCGAGTCGCCCTCTCAAAGCGCGGGCTGGCTTCATTCGCTCAATCCACTGCCTTACCTGGAACGACTCGGTGCTCGGGTCACCGACTTCTTGAACTTTGTCGGCAGCCTGGTCAGCTCGACCGGCCGTGTCGTAACGGGGCGTGGGCGAGTTCGAGTCAGTGATTTATTGGCGTTCGCTTATCAGACGGGTCCAAATGCATTGCCGATTATTGGTCTGACCAGCCTGCTGGTTGGCATGATCCTGGGGTATCTCGGTGCCGTTCAGTTGCAACAGTTCGGTGCGGGAATATTTGTCGCCGACCTGGTCACCATTGGCGTGCTTCGAGAAATGGGCGCGCTGATGACCGCGATCATTATCGCTGGCCGGACCGGAGCTGCCTATGCCGCCCAGTTGGGTACCATGCGGGTCAACGAAGAGGTCGATGCGATTGAGATTCTCGGTATCTCGCTCATGGATTTTCTGGTGTTGCCAAGAGTGTTGGCGGTTACCCTGATGGTCCCGCTCTTGTCCCTGTATGCGGCTATTATGGGCATTGTAGGTGGTGGGATTGTGTCCATTTCGCTCGGTATCACACCCCTCCAGTATTGGACGCAGGCGCAAACATCACTGGGGCTCGACCATCTATTGGTCGGTCTTTCCAAAGCCCTGCTATTCGGCGCGCTCATTGGCATTGCAGGCTGCCGCGCCGGGATGCAGTCGGGCCGAAGCTCCGAGGGTGTTGGTAAGGCGACAACCACCGCGGTCGTTGTTGCACTCGTCTATCTGATTCTTGCAGATGCAGCAGTCAACCTGCTCTGTCAGTTATTGGGTATCTGAAGATGAGCGATGCGGCGATTTCTGTCACCGATCTGACCCTCGCTTATGGTCACAAGGTTATACAACGTGACCTGACCTTTGACGTGGAGCGGGGCGCCATTTTTGTGATTATGGGCGGCAGCGGCTGCGGCAAAAGCACCCTGCTGCGCAATATGCTGGGGCTTGAACAGCCCGCCTGTGGTGATGTCTGCTACAACCAGGAGAGCTTTATTCACGCCGATCAGCAGCGGCGCCGGGAAATCCGAAAGCAATGGGGTGTCACCTTCCAGCAGGGCGGGATGATTAGCGCTTTAACCCTTGCCGAGAACCTGGCCTTGCCGCTTGAGCTCTACACGGCGTTGACGAAAAGGCAGCGCGAGGAACTGATTGATTTTAAATTATCCCTCGTTGGACTTGCCGGGTATCAAAGCTATTACCCCTCGGAGATTAGCGGTGGTATGCGAAAACGGGCGGCGCTGGCCCGCGCCATTATGCTCGACCCCGAGTTTCTTTTCTTTGATGAACCCTCGGCGGGGCTTGATCCAATCAGCTCCCGACGGCTTGATGAATTGATCGCAACGCTGGCGGCCAGTATGGGTTCCACCGTTGTGATGGTGACCCATGAGCTGGACAGTATTTTCGCCATTGCCAGCAGCACCATCTATCTCGACAATGTCTCGCGTACACTGCTGGATTCAGGGTCACCCCAGTATCTGCGTGGCCACAGCGAGCATCCCGTAGTACGGGAGTTCCTGAGTCGGGGTGGCGATCGGGCAGATAGGGGCCAGGGCATGAGCAATGACTGAGAAAACCGTGAACACACTGCTGGGCGCTTTCGTTATTGGCGCGGTGTCGATCGCCGTCATTGCTTTTCTGTTAATGGCCGGCAACGCCTACGACAAATCCTCCGAGCGGGTGGTGATGGTATTTGACAGTTCGGTCAAGGGTTTAACCGTTGGCGCTCCTGTGGCATTGCGCGGGGTGAATATCGGTGAAGTCACCGATATCCGCGTGCTGTTTCGGGATACTGACAATCTGAACCTGTTAATGGAGGTCGAGGCAATCCTGCAGCGAGGGCGAGTGACGCGCTTGTCCGGCAGTACTAATTCAATGACCGACGAGATCATTGCCGCGGGTCTCAGGGCACAACTGAATTCCCAGAGCTTGCTGACCGGGCTTCTTTATATCCAGTTGGATTTTTTCCCCAATACTCCTATCAATTTGCGCGCGACCCGCGACGATATTTTAGAAGTGCCGACCATTCCCTCGCGAATTGATATGCTCTTTGAAGAAATCGATCGCCTTGATCTGCCGCGTCTGTTATCCGATGTACAGCGCACCGCGCTAGCGCTGCGCCGATTCACGGAGAACGAAGATTTTAATTCGTTCCCGGCCACTATCAATGAAACGCTGGAGAAATCCATTGAAATTGCCGAGGACAGTAAAGCGCTACTGGCTCGTCTGGAGCCCAAGCTGGATCAAACCTTGTCGAGTGCCGCTGCGGCTTCCAAGACTCTGGAACGAGAGCTTCCCGTAATTGCCCAGAGCTTTGAAAACAGTTTGGATCAACTTAAGCAAACACTGGCCTCACTGGAGGGTGCCGGGGAGAATCTTGAGGCAGCCCTCGATCCGGACGCGCCACTCCTTTATAGCTTACAGGCGACTTTGGACGAATTGACAAAAGCGGGTCGAGCCATCAACTCACTGGCGCGGAGTGTCGAAGAGCAACCGCAATCTTTAATTCTTGGAAGATCGGGGGAGGCACCATGAGGACCTTTGGTCGAATTCGCGTTGGTCTACTCGCTATCGCACTGCTTTCGGGTTGCGCTACACAAACCCTTTCCGAGTTCCATCGTCTGGAAGCCCGGGGCGCATCAACCGTCGACCGTTCGGGTCCATCTATCGGCTTGCGCCCTGTTCAGGTCCCTGGCTATTTGCGTCGACTGGGGGTCGTTTGGCTTGAGGACGATGGCAGTACCACGGTGAGCAGCCAGCATCGTTGGGCTGAACCCCTCGATGTGGGAATTCAACGGATCACCGAGCTAAACCTCGCCAGTCTACTCGGCGCCAAAAGTGTCCAGCGCTACCCGTGGAATCCCGCGAGTGGGCCTGACGTTGTGATCAATGTCGTGATCATTGATATGACCGCGGGCGGGCAGGGTGCCCGACTCGTCGCCGATATCGGTGTGGGACGATCCCATAAAGCCCTGGCTAACCGTCTGGTTGATCTGGAGGAGCCGTTGCCAGTTTCGCCCAGCGGCGAGAGCGTCGCCAATGCCTACAGCGCCCTGCTGTTTACGCTAGCCAAAGAAATTGCCAGAGATATCAGTGAGCTGGGCCGCGACGCCTCCGAATTGCCGCCTTCAACCTGAGCCGAGGACAGGGGCAGCGTGATGAAATTGGTAATCCCGATGCCAAAAAAGGGGCTGTGAAGCGACCGGCTTAGCGCTGGAATGCTGATCGATTAACGGGTTCGTTTTTATCTCCTTCAATAACAACGATTGACCGCCCTGTTATCGAAAAGGCGATAAGCGTCGTCGTTAACGCGGAACCCGGGTCTCTGGCACTAGTGGCCTTGCTTCTTGCCCCACCCGAGCACGACGATGGAAAGCCCCGTTATCGAGTAGGCGATAAGGCTTACCGTGAGCACGGCGCTGTAGTCTCCCGCCGTCACACCCATGGCGACTGCAGCGGGACCCATACCGGCGCCCGCACCGCTCGCGAGGCCTCCCGCCGTAACCACAGCACCTCCGGGATCAAGATCGGCGAGGATCGACTGGATATAGGGCGTGGTGAATGCCCACGTGATGCTGTGAATACAGGTATAGATGAGAAATTCGCTGTGATTATCGGATTGCATGATGCCAAGCAGTGACAGGGCACCAATACTGATTCCGACCAAAACGGGCAGGCTGTGTCCGAACCGCGAGCCGACAAAGACGATGGCAAAGGCACCGGGCACACCAATGACGGAGGCGAGTCCCAACGACGATCCGATTTCGCTATCGCTTAATCCGGCCAGCACCGCAATTCGCTCAAGATAAACATCCGTCCCGATGTTGCTCGCCTCGTTAAAACACAGTGCGATGAGCCCGGCAATCGCGGGAAGTGTTAACAGTAGCTTCCATTCACCGCCACGCAGGCTGATACCGGCGACGTCCGCCGCCTTTGAGGGCAGCAAAAAAACCAATGGCAAGACAAGCAGCTGACAGGCAAAAAATCCCAGATACAGGTTTCGCGGGGTCATGTGCGGCAAATAGGTGGGCAGCGCCCACAATGCCAGGCCGGCAATGCCGAACTGAAACATCATGAACAATCCGTAGCAGCGTTCGGAACTTTGTTGCCGGGCAAAGGCGCTCATCACTGCGGCATAAATCGCTCCGTCGCCGATCGCGTTGATGACGCGCAAGCCGTAAAAAAGATGTAATTGATCGTAGCAATAAGCAGCACCAACGTTGGTCACCATGGCGACGCTAATACCCGTGACAGCGAGCGTTTTTAGAGGTAGACGGTGCATGGTCAGCGCGCAGAGAAATGCAATCACGATAGAACCCATAGCGCCGTAGCCGGAGGTCATTCCCGCCTGGCTGTCCGAGAAATCACCGTAGTCAACCAGAACGCCTGTAATGATGGGGCCGATCAGAATTGGAATCACCGCCACGCATCCAAGAATGGCCATACCCCAGAATCGCGGCGCGGGCAGGTTGTCTGTGATTATGCGCATAGGAGGGGTCGCCAGCACTGCGGGTGGAGTTGTCTCATCGTCTATGCCGTCATAGGCTAAGGTCAAGCTGGATTAGGTAAAGGAACGCTGAATATGCACATGCCTGCGGAATGGACTCCCCATGAGCGCTGCTGGATGGCGTGGCCCTGCCGAGAGGCGATGTGGCACGACTTTGAAGCCACGTGCGGCAACTACGCGGCGGTGGCACAGGCCATTGCCCGGTTTGAGCCGCTGACGATGGTGGTGCCGCCGCGGCTGGCCAGTCAGGCTCGGGATTATCTCGGTTCGGATATTGAGTTACTGGAGCTGCCGATCGACGATTCCTGGGCTCGGGACAGTGGTCCCAACTTCGTGATCAATGCTGCGGGCGATCTCGCTGGCGTCTGTTTTCGGTTTAACGCCTGGGGTGAAAAATATTCCCCGTACGATCAGGACGCACTACTGGCACCGCGGATTCTTGACCACCTCGGTGTGCGCGCCATCGCATCAGAATTGATTGCGGAGGGCGGTGGTATTTGCGTTGATGGTGAAGGCACGCTACTCACCACGGATACCTGTTTTCCGCATCAGAATCGCAACCCCGACTGGAGCCGCGATCGGATCGAGGCGGAGCTGATGGAAAAGCTCGGTGTCAGCAAGGTGATCTGGTTGCCGGGTGATCCGCTAGATAACGAAACCGATGGTCATATTGACGGTATCGCCACCTTCGCCGGACCCGGCAAGATTATTGTTGAGTCGAGTAGAGACGCTTCCGATCCCCGCAAGCCTTATTTTGACAGTCTTCGCGATCAACTCGCGCAGGAAACGGATGCCAGGGGCAGACGCTTTGAGTTGCTGACATTACCCGAGGCGCCCGAAGACTGTGCGCTGGGGGAGCGCTTCTGTCTCTCCTACGTTAATTTCTATTACGCCAATGGTGCAGTGATCGCACCGAGTTACGGCATCCCTACCGATGATGAGGTGCGCGAGCGATTGCAGACCTATTTCCCCGATCGGGAAATTGCGATGGTGCCGGTGACCGATATCGCTATTGGCGGTGGGGGAATCCACTGCATTACCCAGCAGCAGCCGCTGGTATAGCGGGGCAGCCCGGCTTGCACGGGTCGATCTGAATCTTGCGGTTGTAGGGTTGAGTAAAGTGACGGGGGGGGGGTGAGTCACGCCTGGCTGGCAACACAGACCATGAGTGTCTGCTTCAAGCCTCTTTGGCGCTAATCACCCGGACTTCGCCATCGAGATGCACATCCCGCTGGGGGAAGCTGATGGAGATGTCGTGTTCTCTGAACATCTCATCAATTTTGAAGCGCAGTTCACTCCTGATCACCCGTAGGCCACGTTCAGAAGCGCTTCTTATCCAGAAATTAACCTCGAATACCAGGGAGTTGTCGCCGAACTCATCAAAAAATACGTGCCTTTCAGGTACTTTCAGCACGTCGGCGTGTTCGTCCACGGACTGTTCCAGGAGGCGCTTCACCAGCTGTACGTCCGAGCCGTAGGCAACACCCACCACTACGGAGGTGCGCACGATTTCATCGATTAGCGTCCAGTTGGTAACGGTGTTTTCCAGGAAGAAACTATTGGGAACCAGCAGGTGTACACCATCGACCCGCCGGATTCGGGTAGAACGGGTATTAATGGCTTCCACCGTCCCTCGTACATTCTCCATTTCCAGGAAATCGCCAATTTTGATGGGCCGTTCCCACATGAGGATCCAGCCACTGATGAAATTGTTGATGATGTTCTGCGCGCCAAAGCCGACGCCAATGGCGACCGCGCCGGAAACAAAGGCAAAGGCGCCCAGTGGCACCTGCAGCAGGTCCAGCACCATAAAGCCTAGAATTAGCAGACCCATGATCAGGTAGGCGCGAGAGATCACTTGAATCAGGTCGGGGCTCACCCGCCGCTGCTCCAACCTGGCGCGGACAAAACGCGCGCTCCAGGCCACGAAGAGGTAGCCCAGAGCGACCAGTGCGAGCACTTCGAGTATCTGGCCGACCGATATGGAGCGCTCGCCAAAGACGATGAGGGGGGTGCTCAGTAGTTCGTTAATGTTTTCCATTTATCCCGTGGCACGGTAACGTTGCCCGACAGCTGACCAGTCACTGGGCTGGCACACGAGGCATAGTACCTATGATCCGGGCGAAATTACTATCGGGAAATTCAGTGGTTGAGGGGAGCGAGGAACTCGTGGCCCAATGGCGAGCCACAGCGGACAGCCGGCTGTGGCTCGACATCGAGAGTCGGGTCGATGATGGCGTGCGCAAGTTGTTGGAGGAGTTCGGCTTGGATCCTCTCGCTATCAATGATGCCTCCCGTGATCGACATCCGCCGAAGATCGAGGAATTTGACAACAACACCTTTATCCTGTTTCGCGGCATCACGTCCCTCGATGAGCGCCTTGAACTGCAACCCCAGCAACTGGCGATTTTTGTCGGTGATCGCTTTCTCATCACCGTCCACAGCGGGCGTTCAGTGAGTATCGGCCAGCTTTGGTCGGATGCTGAGAATAAGCCTGCGATGTTGCAGGATACCGGGCTTCTTGCCCTCAATCTTATCCACTACGCCGCCGGAAGGTATCTGAAAGCAATACTGGAATTTGAGGATAAGTTGGGAGATCTGGAGGACAGCCTTCTTACGGGGGATGGTGAAAACGCGATGAAGGATTTGGTCGCCTATCGCTCACGCCTGCGCGTTCTGCGACGGATTTTCAGCTATCACCAGCGCCTTGCCGAGCACGCGCTCAATGGTGCCGGGAAACATCTGGCCGGGGAAGGCGAGCAGGATAATCTCCACAAACGCAGGGATTTATTTGATCGCTGCGAACGCATCTACAGCCTTTGCAGCATGTATTACGAAATTTGTGGTGATCTGGTGGAGGGGCACATTTCACTGAGTTCGCACCGACTCAACAACACCATGAAAGTGTTGACGATCATCACCGCCGTATTCGTACCGCTTGGCTTCCTTGCGGGAGTTTACGGGATGAATTTCGACAATATGCCCGAGTTACACCACCCCAAGGGTTACTTTTTTATTCTGGGAACCATGGCCACGATTGCCTCGGGCATGCTGCTACTGTTCCGCAAGATTCGCTGGCTTTAAACAGGATCATCGCGGGTTAGCGGGATCAAGGCCTGCGCGGTACTTCAATCATTGCCCTGGAAGATAATCGTTGAACACTCCCCTTCCAGTCTTGAGGTCGTCGAAAACAAGGGGCGGGTGATTCTTGACGGCCTGATCGCAGCTTTTATATCGGTTGCGGCATAGGGGTTGCGGCCTTGAAGACACGGCTACCAGAAAAACATTATCAGCCACTGACTGAATGCTTCTCATTAACTGGCTTAAGGCAGTTACCCTTTATGGATCTTGTCGTCTATTGCTTGCCCATTGTCATTCTCTGCAAAATCGCATTTTGCAGAGAATGACCCAAAACAGCACTTTTATTTTAGGTGGCTTTGGCCTAATGTTCGCCCTTATAAAACCATAACGAAGACAAGGGTTACTCATGATCAATCTTAATAAGAAAATTCTATCCGCAGCCGTCTGTGTAGCGCTCTCCCAGAGTGCACTCGTAAGCAGCGCGTATGCACAGGACTCAGGCTCATCCGGCAAGCTCGATATCGAAGAAGTCGTGGTCACCGGTACCAAGCGCTCGGTGGCCCAGCAGGATTTGTCGGTTGCGGTGACCACGGTTACGTCCAAACAACTCGAAGCGACGTTCCAGAATGATGTGACGGCGCTGACGGAGCTGGCTCCCAATGTGAACCTGACTCCCCAGACCGGTTTCCGAGCGATTGCAGGTGGTATGCGAGGAACCGGCTTTAACTCGATCCTGGTGACCAAAGATGCCTCTGTCGGCATCACGGTTGATGAATTCGCCTTTAACAACGTGCAGTCCCAGTTCATCGAAATGTTCGATATGGAGCAGGTCGAGATTTACCGCGGACCGCAGGGCACGGTGTTTGGTAAAAACACGACCGGTGGCGCGATTGCCTTCACCACCCGGAAGCCCGTTCTTGGTGAATTCTTTGGCGATATCGAGGGTAATTTCTCGCAGTTTGCCTCCAACGATTCAAATGCAACCAAGCTGAAATTCAGCCTCAACGTACCTCTGGGCGACACCCTGGCCGCACGCCTCGCGGTGATTCAGGATAAAAGTGACGGCTGGTACACCAACGACAAGCCCGCCGGTGGTGAATTCCAGAGCCTGGGGTGCCCGTTTCCAGGGCAGCCCGGCAGTGCAGAGTGTAATGATGCAGCACGCTCCAAGTTCCCCGACGTGGGTAATGGAGAGGATCTCAATGGCATCGACGTTCTGGCGGGTAAATTAAAGTTTCGTTGGCAGCCCAGTGATTTTTATACGGCGGACCTGACGTTTGAGTACGTTAAAGATCGCAGCGATACGGTAGCTGCCGCCAACGAGACTCCGCTTGCGGACCAGAATGGTGGTGAGGGCTATCTGTGGCCGATTGCCGGGTTCCCCGGTATTGGCAACGGCGATCCGTTCTCGACGGGTCAGTCCTACACGGCGACCCGGGTCGTCGATATTCCCGGCGGCCATAAGATCGATGCCGACGGTATCTACCTGAACCAGACCTTTAATTTCGACAAGTACGAAGCGAAGTGGATCTTCGGCATGAGAGACCAGGACGAAGTACTGGCCAGTACCTACACGGGTGAGGCGTACACGTCCCAATATGATGCCAGCCGAAATTCCCAGCGCGAAATGCTCCAGAACGAGTTCCGACTTGCGTCCAATTATGATGGCCCGTTCAATTTTGTCACCGGCGCTGCCTACTACGAAGACGATGTGGATTTCCTGGTCTACGGTAATCTAGGCTACTTTCTGATTTTCTCGGGTCCAGCCGCAGAGTTTTATCGAGAAACCTACGAAATTCAGGTGACCCAGCAGGATCGAGAGAGCTATGCCTTTTACATTGATGGCAGCTACGACATCACCGATTCGCTGAAATTGACGGCGGGCTTCCGACGCACCGAAGACGAAAAAGACTTCACGCGTTTGAGCCTGGGTACCGCGGCCAACCCAATCAGTAATTTTATTTCCGAAGATCAATTCATAGGACCCCACACCAATCCGCTGCCCGAATCTGCTTTCGGCAATGTGATCAAGGATAATGAAGACTTCAGTGCCAATACCTATCGACTCGTTCTCGACTATCAATTTAGTGATGATGTGATGATTTACGGTAGCGTTGCCACGGGCTTTGTAGCGGGTGGATTCTCTGAGACCTGTGGTAGTGAATTCAGCTGTACGCCTTACGCCAGTGAGGAGAACGAAAACTACGAGCTCGGTGCCAAGGCCGACCTGATGGACGGCACGCTGCGATTGAATGCCGCGTTGTTCCATACGACATATGAAAACCTGCAGCGCGATACGGTACTTCCGTTCAAGGATGCGGCGGGCAACGACTTCCAGGAAACGGTAGCCGTTAACGAGGGTGAAAGTACTGCCATTGGCTTCGAACTTGAGATGACCTATGTGCCCACCCCCAACTTCCGTATCGACATGAACTTTGGTTGGCTCGATCATGAATACGATAGCTATGACCCGTTTTACGAGCCGGGAACGCTTGGGGTAGCAGGGGACTTGCAGCGCTTCGACTTCTCCTCTCTCGAAGTGCCTTATTCCCCCGAATTTAACGGTGGCGTGAGCTTCACCTACTTCCAGGATATGGCGAGCGGCAGCTCACTAACCTACAACCTCAATATGCACTACCAGGATGAAGCTGAGATCAACCCGGCTCCCGCCAGCTTCCAGGGCGGAACGCTTGATAACCCCATACTCGTCGCGAAGGCTAATACCCAGCTTGAGGAGCGCACATTGGTGAATGCCTACATTACCTGGGCAAGCTCTGAGGACGCTTTCGAGGTTTCTCTTTACGGCAAAAACCTGCTTGACGAGGAATACCGAAACTCAGCCAACCCGGTAGCGAACCTGTGGAACTTCACCACCTACGGACCGCCACGCGAACTGGGCCTGCAGGTTGGATATAGCTTCTAACTCAATTGGAGTTGAATTAAAGCCGGCATTAGCCGGCTTTTTCGTCTAATGACAGCCTGGTTTTGAAGACGCGGGTCAGGACGGCCTGCTTTTTCAACAGAATGGTCAGTACACCGAGCAGTCGGTTGCCTGTTCTCATCCGCCGATTTCAGTGGTCAGCGGGCGGTGGTGGGATTCGGTGCCAGGAGTGTCTGGCTGTGCTGCCCGATACTGCGGAGGCGCAGGCGGCGCTGCTGGCAGAGCGTCTACGCGAGGCCGTTGAAACAAAAATGGCTTTGGAATTCAGCCCCATTCCTGATGGAATTACCGTGAGTATTGGGGTCGCGGCGTTAGACGATAACGTGACGACGGCAAAAGAGCTGACAAAGCGGGCCGGCCCTGCTCTATACCAGGCTCAGTGGTCGGGTAGAAACAA
>NZ_DS999411.1:1426918-1484640 GCF_000158175.1 Luminiphilus syltensis NOR5-1B
TGTTCCCTGCGCTGACATACAAGGCCGATGGCACTCCGCTTCCCGATTGGGCGGCGCGAGCCAAAAAAGCCCACACCAATGCGGTGGAGAATCTGGTTGCCTTTGCGGCCTTGGTTCTTGTTGCACAGCAGCTGGACATCTCGAATGCCGCGACAACAACAGCGGCCGCTGCTTACTTCTGGCTGCGGGTTGCGCATTTTGTTGTCTACGTTGCCAACATCCCCTTTGGCCGGACCCTGACCTTCGCCGGGTCCTGGGCTGCTCAGCTATGTATCCTGTTTCAAATACTCAGCGTATGAAGCGTCTGTTAAAACTGACTGAGCTCGAACCCGATAGGCTCGTCCAATACCACTCGAGACGCAAAACGCTTCAGTTTTGAAAAAGCGGAAAAGTCACGCCCAGCGACCAGGCCAGTACCATTCCCAGCGCAAGACCTGATGCAAGTGGACCGGTCTGCTGCGTGACGGCCCGGCCCATGGTGCCAAATACAAGATAGAACAGGATCAGGACCGGCGCGATCAGGAGCAGAAAGAACAACGCTTCAAAATCCAGTGCAACGGCAATCCCAAGGGAAGCGAGAAAGCTGGCGCGGGTAAATAGCCGTCTCAGTATGGATTGATTCGCCGTCAAGACGGAGTCGGCCACCATGTAAGGGAGGGCCCCGATCATCATCGCAGCGATAATCCAGAAGCGCTCTCCCGTCGGCCAGAAATTTGCCGCATAGCGATCCATTGCGAGCCCGAAAATAGCGCAGGCCAACAACAGCAGGGCAAGGCCTGGTACTGCCAGAGGCCCAAAAGAGATCTTCCAGATCCGCAAGAGGACCAGTTGCAGGCCACCAAATACCAATAGGTGTAGAGCCAGGTAATCAGCCACAAGAACGGGCAGCAGATCGGTATTCAGTGCGGTTGCACACACCGGAGCAACCACCATAGGTGCCATCAAAACAAGAGCGGTTTGCCGGAGACTTAATGAGCAATCGGGTGCTTCACGTTTCGGGAGCAGGGCGCATGCCGGACCCAATAGGAGCACTAAACCAGCTAACAACCCAAGAATGGCCAATCCTGTAGGCAAAATTGTAAGGTGTGAGGTGCGCCCATAAGCGCGGTCCAGCCATGCCAGCGCTTCGCTGCGTGCAACCGTGCTTTGCAAGATCGAAACGTGCTCTACGAAGGGTGCGGCGACCGCGCGCCGTGACACCGAGCCGCGCACTGTGGTGTCACCTTCGCTTGCCTCGGGATCAACCAATTGCAGGCTTGTTCGCGCAAACTGACGCAATCCGGGCTCCCATGCGCCGGTCACCAGTAATAGGTTGTCGGGTTCCCGGGCATCGATCAATTGTGAAAAAGCCGAAATCAGCACTACCGGACCAACATCGTCACGGGCAGCCGCAACGCGCACAAGAATATCGGTGGCCATCGAGTGACCTATCAGTGCGATCGCAGGCTCCCCCTGCACGACTGCATCGATCACCTGGGCGGTTTGTTCCATTAAAAGCCGCGTGGTGCCATCGACCGAGGACACGTCACCCGACATCGGCAGGGGGTGACGCCCGTGGCCAAGGAAGTCGAACGCATAGACACGATAGCCAGCACGCGCAAGCGGCAACGCATACCCTTGCATCATTTGCTGGGAGCCGGCGAAGCCGTGTGCAACGACCACAACGGGGCCATCAGCCCCCGACTTAATGTAGCTCACCACGGGTGTCTGCCCAACATGGCTGCGGCTGATGTCGACTTCGCGGCGCGCCACTTCCAGGACCGCGAGCGATACAAGACTCAATGCCAGAGCAAGATAAAGTCTCAGGGTTTATCTCCTGTTGGCCACCCAGTACTGATATTAAATTATCGCCACAGGAATAAACGTGGCGAATACACCGCCTGAACCGACTTTTGGGCCGTGACGACAAATGCTGACAACGTTCAAATCGAAGTATATGGCAAATAAAAGAGCCACACATTCACAGCCGCGGGTTTCATCGTCGTAGCAGTACCCGGCATCCGATGGCTATCCCGCTGAGCTTGTGATTGTGCAGTTATAGCCCTAGGTTTATGTTGACTCCAGCCCAGGTGGGCTGTACTGTTGCCTCAGCTAAAAGTAAGTCTTATGTTTAAGCGCTTCATCACGTGCACTCTTCGTAGTTCTCCGTCCTGTAAGTTTTAAATTTCAGTCTTTTCTGCGGCTAAGCACGCCTTCTGTGAGGCTGTATTTATAATTTTTTACAGGAATATGACGTTATGTCCGAAACAAGCACCGGTACCGTGAAGTGGTTCAACGAATCTAAAGGCTTCGGCTTTATTGAGCAGAAGAGTGGCCCAGATGTCTTTGCACACTTCAGCGCCATCACTGGATCTGGATTCAAAACGCTGGCCGAGGGTCAAGCCGTTGAGTTCACTATTACGCAGGGCCAAAAAGGTCCTCAAGCCGAGAACATCGTCGCTGTTTAAAGCGTAAGATCTTCTTGGAAAGGCAGGCCGGCAATGGTCTGCCTTTTTTTATGCCTACGAGAAATGTTTAGCCTGACAATTGAACCTTATTCAGGCTTGGGCGCCATCGGGGTGACGCTACTACCGTGGTGTTGGAACCGGTGTGTTCCGTGAGTGGAGCAGGGCGTTCACGGTCAAATCAAGATCCGATTGGGGTGTTTTTCTAGACACTAAATTGCCGACACACGTCGATAATATGCGCTGCCATATTCCTGCGACTCTCACGTTCTGGCGCCCTCCCAGAACCCGTGAAAACCATAGGGTTGAAGAGGTAGCGGCACTGCCGCGATGGGCCCCTTGGCAAGATTTTTCGGATCGAACACGCAGAGCGTGGTCGTCATCAAAGCACCGTCATAGACAGCGGCAAGAACCCACCCGTCTTCAAGGTCGCTGGCGCCGGGCCGGGGTGCGAAGATCGGCTCGCCGACGAACTGGCCCTCGCTTGCACTCCAGATTTCGGTGGGGCGGGACCGATCTACGGTATCCACCCGGGCAATTGCATCGAAGGGGTCTGACTTCACGCCATCGCTGCGGGTCGACGCGTAGATGGCAGGCGCGGTTTGACCTTCCCGGGCGGGGTGGACGCGGGGAAAGTCCATGCCGTAGTCCGATAGCTGCTCCCATTGCGCGTAGTCTGAGTCGTCCCGAACGGTGGCTCTATAAAGCTTTTGGAACGATGGACGGTTGTCGGGTAACTCGATATCCAGCGGCCTATGGGGCCCCTGGAAGCCGAATTCACCGCCGAAATCAAAGGATTCGAACGCGCACAATTCTATCGAGCAGGTGCTCTCGTCGACGTCCTGCGCGTTCGCGAAATGAACGACGAAGGCGCGCTGGGGAAGTCGGATGGTGCGCACGGGACCAGGGCGCCCGCGGGGTATCAGGTATAGCTCACCGCCCTTCGAACTATCCGTACGCAGCGCCTCGAGCAGCGAGCCGAAGCCGAGCATCGCCTTGGCGAACTTCGGCAAGCTCACTTTCATCGGATTACCTGCCAGCACATACCAGCGCGGGGTCGCCACAAAATCGTGCTCGAACTGTATGCCGGGAATAGATGCCTCGCGTTCGGCGACTTGCTTACCCGAGGCGTCGAACTCGCGAAATACAAAGCGGGCGGGACTCTCCCGGAACAGGTTGCAGCCGATCAGGCGATTGGCCGCGGTATCGATACGCATGTGCGCGAGGAAGGCGGCATCGGGAAGGGCGCCGTTAAAGGTCTCTTCGCCAATCGTCTCCAGGCTGTCGGAGTCCAGCGCATAGGGCCGGCCTCCTTCCCAACCGGATATCAGGCGCCCCGCCCAGGGCTGAATGGTGGTATTTGACACATTGCGCGGGCCCGGGGCGCGAATGTTGCGCAGCGGTGACTCACTGACGTTGGTGCCGAGGCCTTTATGGACAAGGTGTCCGGCCGCGTGCTCGTCGACGTAGGCCGGGGTCTTGACGAACCGCGCCCGGTAGCTGGCCCCTCCGTCGTGTGTAAAGGTGAGCGACCGCACCAGACCGTGCCCATCGAAGGGGTGTGCGAGTCGATCGCCGATCTTTGTCCAACCGGGACCGTTCTGAAGATGGCGCCCACCGGCAAGCTCGGGTGGCAGTGCCCCTTCGATTGCAGACGCCGGAATCTCGAAGGTCTGCTCTCCCGGATTCGCCGTCATCACCGTGTTCCACGCGCCTGCCCGTACGCTCATATTATTTTTCCTCGGTTATAGCCGTGCCGGTCTACTCTTCTACATCGCAGGCCGAGTTCCCGGTCGGTCGTCGCAGCACCGGGACGAGGCTGTTCAAGCACACTATACGCGAGACGCGTTGTAGCTGGCGGCTCAGCGCGTCTCGGGATACAGGGTTCCGCGCCGGACTATTCCATCACCCTCCGCAAAGCCTCTCGGGTACTAAAATCCAGCCGAAGGTCACGCAACGGGCTCGTACTAATCGGGTTCGCTGCTACACCTTCCCTCTGCGCTTGGCCTTTTCATCGCGACGACCCCTCGCGGTCAGCGGGACGCCATCTGCATCAACGGTACTCCTGGGTTTCTCGCCCCTGGCCAGCTTGGCGGAGCGGCTGCGCGTGATCAGCTCCAGCGTTTCTGAATCGCGCAACCGGGTCGCATTCTTTTCCAGGGTATCCAGCTCTTCAAAGCTGTACACGTTGTTCTTCAGCTTCTCTATTCGATTCATGGTTCGCTCCTATACCAGAGAGTGCCGTTTCAGAGGTTCTTCCGACCGTAAACGCGTAATCGTCCGCGGCGGCGAAAAGCACTGCGTCTAGGGCTCAAGACCTTGAAAAATAAACCGCTGCACGCGCCGACCGGTTTCGACCTCAGCGGTGTAGAGGTTTCCGTCCGCATCGACATCAATACTGTGCAACCACGTGAACTGACCGGGATAGCGACCAATGCGGCCGAAGCTGCCCAGAATTTCATGGGTCTCACGCAGCAGTATCCAGACCTTTCCATTCATCATGTCGGCGATGTAAAGGTAGGTGCCGTCCGGCGAGATAGCGACATCTGTCGCGGTGCCTGTGCCGCCTGAATTGGGGGCAATCACAATAGTCTCAATAAATTCGAACTTGCCGCCTGCTTCGCGGAAAACCTGAACACGGTTGTTGCGTCGGTCACAGACATAGACGGTGTCTCCCGGACCCCGGACCACGCAATGCACCACACCTCCGAAAGTAGGAGAATGGGGTTCGGCGCTATAGTCGGCGCTGCTCTCCGAGAACAGGGCGCCGCCGTCTTCGCGTTGCCTGGTCTCGGGTTCTGTGGCGTGGGCACCCAGGTTCTGGATGTGGGTGAGATCGGTCTCGTCAAGTTGCACGATACGATTGTTGGTGTAGCCATCGGCCACGAGTATGGACTCCCCGTTGTCGGAAACATCGGCGGGCTTGCCCAGGGTGCTGGTGCTGATATTTCCCTCGGTGGCGCCGCGACGACCGAACTGGCGAATGAATTCCCCTGTTGCTGTAAAATTCAGGATCACGTGGTCGTCATCGCCGTTTCCGCCAAGCCACACCGTATCGTCGGCGTCGACAAACAAACCGTGAACGGTGCCCGGCCACTGATTGATACCGTTAATCTCGGGCGCCAGGCCAGGACCGCCCCAGGCTGTCAGCAGGTTACCGTCCTGGTCAAAGCGCAGCACATGGGGCGCCGCGTGGCAGCAGCTCTGGGCGATCGGCGGATTCTTATCCAGCCCGATTTCAGAGGCGCTGAGCGAGTTCGGGCGGTGCAGAACCCAGATGGTGTTCGCTGCGTCAACGGCCACACCTGAGGCCTGCCCGATGATCAGGTCAGAGGGCAGCCTTGGCCATGCACCGTCGACGCTGAAGGTAGGAATGGGTGCGCGGTCACTGAGCCGTTCGCTGAAAACGCCGATGGGTGTGTCCGCCTGAACGAGGCCAGGTAGCAGTGCCAGAGTGGCGATAAAAACAGAACCGAAGCGATTGATCATCAGAAGCTGCCTATATGTATTGACGGGTTATTGCGATCAAGAGAGATAGCCAGGGGTCAAGGCTGGATGCTCCATGGTGACATCAACGCCGACAAGATACACCCGGAATGACGATTGATTCATAGTGCGCCACGCCGCAGCGTCGTGCCGAATCCCAATCAACAGCAGCCAGCGGTGTAACGAAAATCGGGTCCGTCGGTGCAGTGTTCCTGTGTACCACTGCAACAGCGAAGAGATTCTCTCGCTGAACGGAGATCAGGGTAAGTCGCAATTACCCTACCTCTGAATTGGGCCGATGAATCACTGGCCCACGCCAGCTGAAGGGCGTTTCATCGTAGACGGGAGTGGTATCGACACCCCCGGCATCGGAAACCAGTGGAGGCCACATACAGCACTCCACTTTCAAGGAACCATCGTAATCAAACGGTAACGGCATTACCCCTGAAGATGCGGGCCAGATAACGGCTCTCTGAGGGACTGGGTGCAGGGACCGCGCACTGCAGTACCGCCGAAACCAGGCGTTCCATTTCTTCCTGCAATTCGCTCTCGGTGGCCGGCTCCTCAGCGCGAGCACGCCGGGTTAACTGCACCTGATTGACCGCGGGTACGGTGGGCAAGCGCTCGGTTTCAACCCCCAGGGTTACCGTAAAGGCATGCAGCGAGTTCTTGACGAACAGCGCAAGGGCGAATTCCTCCCGTGACGATACGAATGAAGTATCCGGAGTGAGCAAAACGATCTGGCAGTTGGGTACCAGCGCGGCGCGCCTTGCCACGCGGAAGTGATGGGTGAGCTGCTCATCGATCAGGCGCGCAAAGTCCGTGTGTGACAACACCCGATTCCAGGAACCTTCCCGTTCCGCGGCGAGCGGGTTGTAGGGCAGTCGGGAGAAGGGCGCGCTGACCACTACATCAAAGCCACCCTGGTTTTGCAACAGATCATCGAGAGCGTCTTCAATATTATCCTCGATGCATCGAACATCCAAAGTGACCGAATTGCTCTTCTGAAGGCTGTGCTGCACTTCCTCACACGCCTCCGGGCTGCGAGTGAGAACCGTCAGTGAAGCAACGCCCTGATTGATGAAGCCATTGCCAATCGCCGACAGTTCTTCGCGCATCGAATCACCGATGAGCACAACCCGCTTGCCCTTGAGTTTGGCGAGGCTGTCCCGGTCCGGTGGTAGCAGCAATTCCCCCTCGGTTACCGAGCGGTCAAACTTGAGGCCGCCGGAGGGGTGAAAGGTCTCGCCGCTGGCAATATCGTCGGCAAGGTGAAACACCGTTGACAGGCCAATCTGTTCATCGGTGGGCATTTTGTGGAGATGCAGTCGATTGAGAATACCCGCTTCGATTCCTGCGGCGGCTTTGTTTACCGATTTCTCGTCAAAGAAAATAGCGGGGGCATCAACAAAGCCCTCCATGAATTGAGTAGCACTTTCTGGTGTAAAGAGCCCGCCGGTGACCAGACGGTTCATCAGCTTTTCTGCGAGATCTCGGTTGAGGAGGAATGCGGTGGAATTACCGCCCTCAGGACTGTCCTCAACCTGCGCAAAAAGCTTGTCCAATGCCTTACTCTGTCCCGCGGTGGGCTTTGCGTCGCCCAGCGCGTTCCTCGACAGGGCCATAATGACTTCTGGGGTTGCGCCTTCACGCAAGGCGGCCAACACGGCCTTGTGCACGCTGTTCAATCGCTTGTTTTCAAGGACCAGTCGACCGCGTCGCTCAAAGAGTCCGGGTGCGCCGCCAAGGCCGCGCAGGCGCGCGCCATCCACCGGCCCCGGTGCCAATGCGTTAATTCGAATTTCCGGGCCAAGATGACGTGAAAGAATTTCTGCCAGTACTCGCTGACCTGCTTTTGAAACGGCGTAGTCCGCCCGATTGGGATAAGCCACCGCGACGTACTTTTCGCCGCCGAAGTAACTGGAGACATTAAGTACGACGCCATAGCCATTGGCCTTCATTTTTGGGGCGTACTTGCGAATCAATGAGTAGTTGGAAATGAGGTTGGCGTACATGGTGCGATTCCATGCCTCAAGCGACATATCGACAACCATTTCCTCAGCGCCGGAAATGCCGGCGTTGTTGATGAGGAAGTCCACATTTCCGAAGAGCTCTATTGAATGATTATACAAACGCTCAAGCGCTTCCTCATCGCCGACATCGATGTCCGGGAGGATGTGGACCCGCTGATGGGCGTTGGGATAGCCAACGCCGCGGAGTTCTTCGACAATTTCATGGCGTGCCTCCTCGAGCTTTTCCTTACTGCGAGCCGAGAGCAATACACGGGCACCCGCGATAGCCAGGAAACGGCCCAATTGCAGGCCAATGCCAAGACTGCCACCGGTAATCACCGCGGTACGGCCCTTGTGCAGGCCCGGCAACACGCGCTGAATGGATTGCGGCATACCGCTCTTGCCGGTTGCGCGCATGATGCTTTCAGGCACCCAGAGGTTTATCGGATCCATGCGTCGGACCCGGTTGGTTAGCGTCGCGGCCCAGTCTGCGGTAAATGTGAGATTGTCTTCTTCGTTGTTGTCGTAGCGAACCAGCTGGTTAGGCAGCATTGCCCACTCGCGCTCGCCTTTTTTGCGCATCTGGCGGTCTTCGTGACGCCAAATGCGGATCAGCGCTTCGATAGCTGCCCGTTTTACTTCGTTGAGATAGTCCCCATGGCCATCGGTGGGATTGGTAACGTAGGTCAGGGCCGGTGCTTCTTCGAGGATGCCCCAGCGATCAAGGTTGATCGCCAATGCTGCAGCAAATGCTACGGGAGATATAATTTCATCGCGAACAAAGGCTTCAACATCGTCATCACCGGCGGTACTGAGCGAGTAGCCGTGCTCTCCGTTGCCCGAGCGCGGTAACACAACAATGCCGTCTAATCGGCCGAAGTGATCGCGGATATAATCGAAACAACGGTCTGCCGATTCCCGTCGCAGCGGTTCCAGATGCAGTAGATGAATGCTTTCGAGATCGCGCGAGGCGCAGAGTGAGCGAGCGAGCCCGAGCGATTCCAGACTGCGGAAGGCAAGAACAACCTTGGCACCACTGACCATATGGCGTTCAGCAAATGCCAGTGCGTCTTCATAGTCGCTGCCAGCGAGCAAAAATACAACCTGCCCACTCAGGTCTTCCAGTCGCTTGTCGGGCCAGGATACGAGTTTAGAGCGGCTTTGCGCGGGCACCTGCATGCCATTGGTGACCTCGATGTGGTGTCCGGATAGCGCGGCGGATTCCTCCGATGCCAGCCAGGTCACCGTAGAGGCCACATCGTTTGGCGTCGGATAGCGATATTCGTACTCACCATCGGGGTTCTCTCGCCGGGTAATCATCAGGTCCCGGAATTCCTGCGATGTCGCACCTGCCGGTGCGCTTTGCAGCGCATCCATATTGCCAAAGACGGTGTCGATGCGCTCCGATTCAATGGGGCCGGGAAACAGCGTATTGACGCGAATCCCGTGCTCCTCACCAAGCTCCTTGGCGAGGCCTATGGACAGCGCATTCAATCCGGACTTTGGCACCACATAGGGTATGCGTCCGTAATAGTGGGTGCGGGAAAAAATGGTGGAGACATTGACGATGGAGCCGCCTTCGCTCATATGCGGGACCGCCGCACGGGTCATGTTCCAGGCGCCAGCGAGTAGATTCATCGCCGCATCGAGCATGGTTTCATCGTCGCCGCGCGCGAGGCGCTCGGATTCTGAAAAGGGGATGTCACGCAGCGTGCGCCGAGGCCCGGCGCCTCCCGCGTTATTGACCAGAACATCGATGTTGCCGAAGTGATTGACTGTGGCTTTGACAATCTCGCGACATATATCGGCTTTGGCACTGTCACCAATCGCGATGAGTATATTGTCCCGATCAAAACCTTCTTCGACGAGACCCTCCACAAAGGCCTGGAGCTTGGGCTCATTACGCCCGGTCATTACCAAATTGGCCCCCTCGCGCAGCAAACTACGGCTGATATAGCTGCCGATGTTTCCCGCGGCGCCGGTCAAAATGACCACTTTGTCGTGCAAACGTCCGCCGCTGGTGGTGCGTGTCTCAGTATTCATCGCAGTGCTCCTGCAGATCCGGTGTCAATGTTTGCGAGGGTTTCCCCCCGCTGTTCGGCTTCGCGAATGGCCCAGGCGCGGTAAAGTTCATCCCGCGTTTTGAGCCCCGGGCGGGGAAGGTCATGGGTGGCGACGTAATTCGCCCCCGCATGACGGTTTTCCCACATGGCCTGGTGGGCCTCGGCAATATCGGTCAGGGGCACGGCGACCGGTGGCATGACATCGATCAGGCCACCGGCAATCCGTTCCTGCATTTCTGCAAATTCCCGTGCCGTATTGAGGTGGGTACCCCGGATCTCTGCACTGGGCATAATGATTCGCCGCTGTCGCATCCAGACCTGCGGCGCATAAAAGCTGAAGCGACAACCGCTGAGGTCTTCGGAGTAAACCACTTTCCCGATATTGGGTTTAACCAGTGATGTCGCCAAGCCCAGGCCGTCGCGGCGGGCGCGTTCGAACACCACGTCGGGCAATCCGCGCTTATCCAGCGTATTGCGCAGGAACGGCGCAATCGCTGATCCAATGGGCTTGAGCGTTCGGTCGGAGAACCGGCGTACCGCCTCTTTAAAGGCCTCCGACTCCGTGAAGGGATCCGGTAGTTCGGGAAACGCCCCCGGTGGATCAAAGTCGTCGCCCAATTTGCGGGCGATGGCATCGACGCTGACCACACCGGTGAGTCGCGTGCCGAAGCCCAGCGAGGTAACGAATTCGCGCTGTGCGGCGTTATCGGCAAGTACTGCTACCTGAGCCCCAAGACTGCATCCGACTTCGATGGCCTCGATCGCAACCGGATCGACCACGCCATCCTCAGCGCCCGGTCCATAAATAACCAGAAGTGACTTTCCGGCTCGCATCTCGGCGCGGTCAAACATTTCAGCCGGCGACGAGCGTCCGGTTTTACCCATAAATGAAAAACGGTATCCGGACGAGGCGCCGTAAAAGGCCAGCACGCCGCCGTTGCCCAATAATTGGAATGAGCGCGGGAAGGCCAGTTCCCCCGCGTGAGAAACCACGTAGTCGATGTCGCCGCCGGCCTGCGCCCGGGCCTCCGCGACGAAAGCTTCGCCGGCTTGCTCCCAGGCATCCCACGCAGCCGGATCCTCGGGTACCGGGGTAAAGATATCTTTCCAAAGCGGATTTTTTCGATTTACCGCCGCACCGCCAAACTCACGAACGCGTTCGCCGCGATCATCGGAGGACACCATTCCAACGACCGACAGACCGCTCTGCCGCGCCGTGCGCAGACAGTCCAGTCCAGTGCCCGTCGCTGCGCCTTCCACAAACAATCGCCGCCCGGGCTTGATGTTTAGCGTCGTAAACAGTGCACGGTGAATGGTACCGAGGGTCAGCCCGTAGGAGCCCGCTTCCTCAATAGTGAGACTGGGAAGCTTGGGATGTAACTGCGGACCCTGCACCGCAAGGAACTGCCCATGACTACCATCGTTCTGTTCATAGCCCTGGATACGGAAATCGGCGGCCATTGGGTCCAGACCCTGATCCGGCGAGAGCAGTTCGCTTTGGCCGGAGTAAATTGTGACCAACTGTCCAACGGATAATCTTCCCTCGCGCAGCAGTTCGGAACCAAGCTGGGCGACGATCGCGACGCCGCCGGAGCCGGTGACCTGTACATCAGAGTCCCGGGCATCGAAGGGGGAGACCGGAATACCCGTGATGGCCCAGATGTCATTGAAGTTCATTTCGGAGGCGAGTATGAAAACGAGGGCCTCGTTGGGACCGGGGGTGGGCGTTGGAAATACCAGCAGTTTTTCCGCATCTTTGGGATCGGCGTGCGCGGGCGCACCGGTGTGCGGATTCTTGCAGACCCCCATTCCGTACTGGTAGCGCGGTACTGGTGTGACACCGGCGAAAAAGGGTGCGCCCAGGGGGATAAGATCGCCCGCCGCTTCCAACGCCTGGCGCTGTTCCATAGGTGCATCGGCGGGCACCGGCGTGTACTTGATGGGCAGCGGCGCACTACGTCGTTCGAGGAAAGCGCTGATACCCACGGGGCCGGCTGCCGGGTCGCAGACCGCTGCGGCAAAGAGCTCTGCTTCATGCTTCAGACCCGCGGACTGGCCCTGCTCTGCACCAAAGCGAATGGCGTCGATGACCCGCTCAAGGCAGTGACCGCGGCCGCTGCCCTTGAGCTGCGTAAAGGTGCTGGCCAGTGCCGCGTCATGGAGCAGTTCATCGTCGATGGTCAATTTTTCTTCGCGACTGGCAAGGTAGGCCTGCTGGCGCGAAAGGGCGTCTGCTATCGGGCCAGTACCAGCAAAGTGCTCCCTAAGCATTGCCATGGCGGTTTCAACCGCACTCACTCCGGGCTGTGGGACGATGCTGTCGACAAGTCCGATCTCGAGGGCTTCATCGGCGTCGATGTTACGGCCGGACGCGATCATGCGAATGGCGTCAATCAAACCTTCGCGCCCGCGGCGTTGTTGCAGCCGCCGCACAAGACGCTGTGTGCCGCCGTAGCCCGGTAATAGATTGAGGTTGATCTCGGGTTGTCCGAAGCGCGCCTGCGGATCGGCAACGATACAGCCGCAGGCCAGGGCGAGCTCACAGCCTCCACCCAGCGCTGGACCGTTGACTGCGGCGATCACTGGTTTGCCCAGATTTTCCAGCACCGAAAACGCGGTGTGGGCTGCATTGGGCGGTGTACGCGCGGACTCCATGTCACCCGCTTCGCCGATCTCAAGCAGTTCCTTAACGTCGGCCCCCGCGACGAAGGCATTGCGCGCGCCCGTGACAACGAGCGCCTCAATACGGTCCTGCTGGGCGATGTGCTGCAGAACGGTATTGAGTTCATCCAGGGAGCGTTCGTTGAGTGAATTCACCGGGGGAGAGTCGATCACCAGCAGTGCAACAAAATGTCCTCGCACAATTTCATGGGTTTCGAGGCGCAGGAAACGATAGCTCTGTACGATTTCCCGTGCCTGAGTGAGCTGGCCAAAGGACTTCCAGTTGGCTACGATTTGCTGAATATCCCCAACGACTTCAGGGTTGCGCAAGGTCGATAGATCACCCAGGGGATCATCCAGAAGAATAGCGCGCAGGGTGCGACGCATGTATTTGCCCGAGCGTGTTTCCGGGAAAGCGGGGACAACCAGAAAGTCCGAGGGCACCGCGGTCACGCCTTTTTCGCTGCGAACCAGGCCCTGAAGTCGGCTGAAGTCATCGTCACCCAGTCGCGAACCCGGCGCGGCTATCAGAAAGGCTACCGGTGTCTCGCCTTTTTCATCGTGGGGTGCGCCAACGACCACGACATTGCCGATCGGGGAGTCAGTACGCAACGTCTTGTCACGCAGGATGGCACCCTCGATCTCTTCAGTACCAATGCGGTGCCCGGAGACGTTGATGACGTCATCGGAACGTCCGTGCAGCGTAAAGGCACCGTCGTCGTGGGTTCGCGCATAGTCGCCCTGAGTGTAGGCCAGGCCATCACTCCAGCGATTGAAGTAAACGTTGGTGAAACGTTCGATATCGCCGCGCCAATCCTCGCTTTCGAGGTTCTGTGCATCTCCCCAGATGGTGCGTGCGAGATAGGGGTAGGGCTGGGTGATGACCAGTTCGCCTTTCTCCCCGGGCTCCGCGAGGCGCCATGCACTGGCACTGCCATCAGCGGCGTTTTCTGTGGCAATACGAACTTCCGCCTGAATCCAGGGCAGGGGCCAGGTCTTGGCGTCGGGTTGCAGATCCTTTAAGTCTCCCCACGGGCAGGAAAACACCATTCCGCCGTGTTCTGTTGCCCAATAGGAGTTGATGTAATGGTCGCAGATCTTTTCCATGCCGAACTGCTGTACTGCCGGTGAGACGGGCTCCGCACAGAAGGTCGCCACTTTCACACCGCTCATATCGTAAGCCGACATGTCCTCGACACTGGCCGGGTCAGTCATAACGGCTTTCAGGAAGGTGGAGCCTGCTTTGAAAATGGTCGCGCCCTGGCGCTCGATAATCGATGAAAAACGCCCCGCATGGGGAAACAGTGGCGAGCCCTCGGCGATGATGGTGGCAATACCAAGGCACAGCGGTGCGGCAATGAGGTAGGCCTGCCCGGTAATCCAGCCTGGATCCCCGACAACATAGATCCGGTCATCTTCCGTTGCGTCAAACACCATGCGCATGCTGTGGGCGATGCCTGCGAGCCAGCCACCATGGGTGTGTACGACGCCCTTGGGCTTACCGGTAGAGCCCGAGGTGTAAATGATAAACAGGGGCCAGTCTGCAGCGACCGGAAGCGCTGGGTGGGAAGCATTGAGCGCTTTGTACAGATCAGAATCAGAGAGTTCGAGAAGCCCCTCGATTGTGTCTGCGGTAAAGCCTGCTCCGACGGCAGCGGCGAGTACCTTCTCGGTTGCCTCACCAATGAGCTCGTGAGACCAGCGATCCCGCGATTGGCGAACAATATCCTGACCGGTATAGCGCACGACCACGACCTGTTTGACCGTGTGCTCCACAGCAGCGAGCTCGCGCGCAACGGTAGTGCGCAGTTCAGCGGATAGATCCGCAGGAATATCGGTTTCGTCGGTTAGAGCGGCACCCAGCTCACGCATGAGATCGCTGCGTTCAATGGTGATCTCACCGGTAAGCCCCTGCGTTACGCGTTGACCGATGCGATCTTTGGCTTCTCCGAGCTCAAATCCGGCCAGAACGTCATTCAGGCAAGCCAGCGCCGAGGGTAGCGGGATGAAGTTGTCCAGCGCCTGGTCCGTGTAGGCTTCTTTGTAGGGAACGACCTCGGCGTTGCGGTAGCCCCCGTCAGCGGTGATAACGACTTTTGCGCCGGCATCATAAATACGATCTGAGAGCGTTTTCGCCGAAAAACCGCCAAAAACCGGCGTGTAGATAATGCCCAGTCGTTTCGCCGCCTGTGTGTAATAAATCTGCTCAAGAATATTAGGCAGGTTGAGCGCGATGCGGTCTCCGCGCTCAAGGCCGAGGGATTTAAGAACTTCGGCGGCAACAACGGTGGATGCGAGCAGCTGACGGAAGCTAACCGTCGTTTCCTGTACCGGACCGCCTTTACCTTCATTACGTGATGGATCCCAGCGGTCACCTTCAAATAGAATTGCAGGCGCGTTGCCGCGACCGGCGAGAACGTGGCGGTCAACTTCATTGAAGCAGGCGTTGGTTAATGCGCCGCTGTACCAGCGATAAAAAGGCGCAGCGCTGTCGTCAAAGGCCGAGCGCCAGGGGCGCCAGTCATCGGGGTGTGCTGGCGCTGGATCTTGCGTGCCCGCAGTGCCGAGTCCATGCCAATGTCCGTCGCTTTCAATGCGGACCCAGTCACTGCCGTCGAACCAGTGCAGTTCTCGTGCAGCAATGTCCCCATGGTAGCGCCCTGGATCTTGAGAGACCTGCGCGCGCTGCGCCTGCTCGTCGGACGCATTGCGCAGGCGTCCCCAGCGATTTGTATCTGAATCCACGCTGACCTCGTTCTTATCTTGTTATCTGTATTGACGCGCTTGCGCTATTCTTTGTTTACCGTAACAAAAATTTTCGGCAACTTAAAAGTTACGCGCCGGAAAGTGACGCAGATCAACGAGGGTTTCTCATGGGTTGGCCCTACCTCGGGAATAAGTGCTCCAACAGAGTTAATGACTACACACCCTTGCCCCGCTCTCGGCGGGTAGAACCTGTAGAAAAGCTATAGAAAACAACGACGTGGGGGTGGAGTTATGCGCTGGAAATTCGAGAAACCAGAGTTGGAGCCGGAGCACGCCGTACCGGCACGCATTTAGCCGGTATTGGCCGTGCTAGTATTCCTTAACCTCAGGGCACGCCGGCCATGGTGCTTGCCCCAGTCGTCGAATCCCGCCAGACAATCCCATTAAGCGCACCGGACAGAGTTAGGTTTGAGCAAGCAGAGTGCATCGAATTCCTTCCAGAAATTCTTTTCTGTATTCAAGTACAGCCGTATTGCTGTGGAAATTGTCTGGAGTACCAGTGCACCCCTGACCGTGGTCATGGCGCTCACCACGCTGGTAGCGGGTGTATTGCCGGCGTCGATCGCCTCCATTGGTGGCCTGTTTGTGGACGCAGTAGCCACGGCAATCCAGCAAACCGATGGGATCGCGGAAGCGGCAAGGGCCGATGCTCTGCGCTACGTGCTCATCGAGGCCGGCCTGGTGGTACTGATGACTGGCGCCCAGAAATTAAATTCCATCTGCCAATCGATCCTGCGGATATTACTGGGTAACAAGATCAATGTAATGATCCTGGAAAAGGCGCTGACGCTCGAGTTGGCGCATTTTGAGGACGCCGAGTACTACGACAAACTCGTCCGGGCCCGTCGTGAGGCATCAAGCCGGCCATTGAGTCTGGTTATCAAGACCTTTGATTTGCTTCGGGACATCATTGCCCTGATTACCATTGCCCTGTTCCTGCTGCAGTTCTCCCCTTGGGCCGTATTATTGCTGGTTATCGCCGGCATACCGGCGTTTATTGCCGAGGCCAAATTCTCTGGCGAGGCATTTCGTATTCAACGCCGTCGGTCTGCGGAGCGCCGTATGCAGATTTACCTGGAAATGGTGTTGACCCGGGAAGACGGGGTCAAGGAAGTCAAGCTGTTGCAATTGGGTAAAGTGTTTCTGCAGCGCTACGTGGATATCTTCCGCAACATCTATAAGGAAGATCGCAGTCTGGTGTTGCGCCGAGCTCTCTGGGGTTATGTTCTCGGTCTGCTGGCCAGTGTCGGATTCTATTTTGCCTATGGCTGGGTCGGTTTCGCCGCCATCGCCGGAGCGATCACCATTGGCCAGATGACGATGTATATCGCTCAGTTTCGCCTGGGACAGAATGCGGTTACCAACAGTCTTACCTCGATCAATGGCATGTACGAAGACAATCTTTACTTGTCCAATCTGACCGAGTATCTGGAACACAAGGTGCCGGAACAAACCGGAGCGCAGACCGAGGGTCCAAATCCCAAGGATGGCATTCGGTTTGAACGGGTCTGTTTTTACTACCCCGGTAGCGAAACGCCTGCACTGCACGATGTCAATTTACATATCAGGGCCGGCGAGAGCATGGCCATTGTGGGTGAGAATGGCAGCGGCAAAACGACGCTGATCAAGTTGTTAACCCGGCTGTATCAACCGAGTTCTGGCAGCATCACTTTTCAGGGCTTGCCGCTGGAAGATTGGGATATTAACGCTCTCCGTCAAAAGGTCGGCGTTATCTTTCAGGATTTTGCGCGTTACCAGCTAATGGTGGGCGAAAACATCGGCATTGGCGATGTGGCGGATATGGAGGATGAGTCCAAAGTAGTGACTGCCGCAGGCAAGGGCATGGCCGATGCCTTCATCAGGGATTTACCGGAGCGCTACAACACGCAATTGGGTACCTGGTTCAAGGATGGCAAGGAATTGTCCGGCGGCCAGTGGCAGAAGATTGCCCTGTCACGGGCATTCATGCGCAGCAAGGCGGAGGTGCTGATTCTGGATGAACCTACCGCGGCCATTGACGCCCGCGCCGAGGCGGAGCTTTTTGCCCATTTCCGCGACCTGACAGCCAACCGGATATCCATCATTATTTCGCACCGCTTCTCAACGGTACGTATGGCTGATCACATTATTGTCTTGGAAAAATCCAGGATAACGGAGGAGGGTAGCCATGAGGAATTACTTGCTGCCGACGGCCAATACGCCACCCTGTTTCATCTACAGGCGCAGGGCTATCAGTGAGTCCGCACAACCCGCGCCGCTGCGGTTCACCGCAATCCGGCGTTGATGGAATCGAGCAGTCTCGAACCGGGACATAATTGTTTTTCATCCATTGAGTTCAATGGCCGCCTCGAGGTATCGAGTACATCGTGCAGTTCTTCGCTGTCGCGCTCAATATATAAAAGACCGGTCAGTATCTTGCCTTCGCTTGCGTAGTGATGTGCTGCCTGTAGCGCGGATTGTCGATCCTCAATATCGTAGTCGTTATCGTGCTTGTACAGGCGTACCACCGAGCCATCGTGCATGCAGACTTCGCAGGTATTGCCGGCATCGTAACTCGCGGTTATTTCTTCTCGCATCGGTACAAAATCTACGGGCATGGGCGCATTGACCTGCCGCATATGTTCATAGCTTTTGGTCGAGTCGGCGTGGTTATTGAACGTTACGCAGGGGGAGACGACATCGAGAAGGGCAAACCCGCGGTGGCTGATCGCCGCTTTGATCAGCGGTATCAGCTGCTGCTTATCGCCGGAAAAACTGCGCCCAACAAAAGTAGCGCCAATCTCAATGGCGAGCCGCGCGAGGTCGATAGGTGAGTACTGGTTCAAGTCACCCTTCTTGTTTCGTGAGCCGCTATCCATGGTGGCTGAATCCTGACCCTTGGTCAGGCCGTAGCAGCCGTTGTTTTCAACCAGATAGGTCATATTAAGATTGCGTCGGACCACATGGGAAAACTGACCCAGGCCGATGGATGCGGTATCGCCATCGCCCGATACGCCGATGTAAATAAGATCGCGGTTGGCCAGATTGGCGCCAGTCGCGACCGAAGGCATCCTGCCGTGGACACTGTTAAAGCTATGAGAACCGGAGAGAAAATACGCGGGGGTTTTTGAGGAACAGCCGATCCCCGACAGCTTGGCGACGCGATGGGGTTCGATACTCAATTCGAAACAGGCATCAATGATCGCGGCACTGATCGAGTCGTGACCACAACCAGCACATAGGGTCGATAGCCCGCCCTCATACACCTGGCGCGTATGACCCAGCCCATTGACAGGTGCATCGGGGTGCCGAAACATCGGTTTTACATAGGTCATGACGCAACGTCCTCAGTGGTTTCCAGCCCATGGATAGGCGTGATATTGCCGCCCAGCACATAGTTGCGGATCATGCTGGCGATCTTCAGGGCGGTAATCGGTAAACCATCGTATTCGAGAATGGCGACCAGCTTGTCTTTCATATGTACCTTGGTTTCATTGAGCATCAGCCGACGCATTTGGCCGTCGCGATTCTGCTCGATGATGAATACGCGGTCGTGGGTCTCAATAAATTCCTCGACATCCTCATTAAAGGGGAAAGAGCGGATGCGCATGGTATCGAGGTGAATCCCCTCCTTCGCGAGAATTTCGGTTGCCTCATAAGCCGGGGAAGCAGTGGTACCGAAAAATACCGCACCCATCGTGGTTTCAGCGTCAGCCTGTTTTATTTTTGGCGGGGGAACGAGGGACTTGGCAGTCTCGAACTTCTTCAATAGCCGGTCCATATTGCGAACGTAGGCGGCGCCGTCTTCGGTATAGGCCGCATATTCGTCTTTTGAACTACCCCGTGTGAAATAGGAGCCCTTGCTGGGATGAGCGCCCGGATAAGTACGGTAGGGAATACCATCGCCATCGACATCAAGGTAACGACCCCAACGCTCGGTCATATCGTCAAGTGCGTCGGCGTCCAATACCTTGCCCCGGTCGTAGCGTCGTTCATCGTCAAATTCCAATGGCGGCGACATGCATTCGTTCATACCCAGCTCGAGGTCGCTCATAATAATGACCGGGGTTTGCAGACGTTCCGCGAGATCGAATGCATCCAGCGTCATGCTGAAACATTCTGCTGGCGTGCCCGGAAACAACATGACGTGCTTGGTATCACCGTGAGAGGCGTAGGCGGCCATGAGTACATCGGACTGCTGGGTGCGCGTGGGCATTCCCGTTGATGGCCCGGCACGCTGCACGTCGACCAGAACGGCGGGCACTTCGGCAAAGTACGCCAGTCCCAAAAATTCACTCATCAGCGAGACCCCTGGTCCACTGGTTGCCGTGAACGCCCGGGCACCGTTCCAGCAGGCGCCAATGACCATGCCCATGGCCGAAAGTTCATCTTCAGCCTGGACAATGGCATAGTTTTTCTTGCCGGTACCCGGGTCAATACGCAGTCGGCGGCAATACTTGTCGAAGGCGTCGATCACCGAGGTGGAAGGCGTGATCGGGTACCACGCAGCAACCGTCGCTCCCGCATACACGGCGCCCAGCGCGATGGCCGTATTGCCATCCATAAGAATATTTTCGAAATCGCCAATATGCTTGCCCACGGAATGCCCCGGCTCCAGATGCATGGGAACGGGGCAGTCAAAATTACTACTGGCATATTGATAGCCCAGCTCAAGAGCATAGACATTCGGAGTGATCAGCTTTTCCTTGCCCTTGAACTGCTCGGAGACCAGGTCCTTCAGGATGCCGAAGTCGATATTGAGCAGTGCCGCCAGTGCGCCCACATAAATAACATTTTTGAATAACAGCCGTTGTCGTGCGTCGGTATATTCCCTCAGGCAAATTTCGGTAAATGGGATGCCGATATAGTGAATATCCTTGCGAACCAGACGCAAATCGAGGGGTTTGGTGGAGTCGTAAATAAAGTAGCCGCCAGCATCGACCTCTGCGACGTCGCGCTGCATGCTTTGCGGGTTGACGCAAACCATGATGTCGGTGCCACCACGCCGACCCAGATAGCCGTATTCGCTAACCCGTACCTCATACCAGGTCGGCATACCCTGAATATTTGACGGGAAGATATTTCGGGGACTGACAGGAATTCCCATTCGAAAGATCGCCTTGGCGAACATGCCGTTGGCGCTGGCAGAGCCCGTGCCATTCACATTGGCAAACTTTATGACGAAGTCATTTACGGACGCTTTTGGTTGCATGGGCTTCCCGCCTTGGTAACGCTGTAGAGGAATTGTTGCATGTCCCAGGCGCCGGTCGGGCAGCGCTCAGCGCACAGTCCACAGTGCAGACAAACGTTTTCATCTTTCACCATCACCCGCCCGGTTTGCTGGAGGGTGGTGGAAACATAGAGATCCTGACTTGTGTTCCTCGCGGGCACCCGCAGGGAATTGCGCAGGGCCGGCTCATCATCGTTGACTACGAAGTTGATGCAATCGGTAGGACAAATATCGACACAGGCATCACACTCGATGCACTTGGGCGGGGAGAAAACGGTCTGTATATCGCAATTCAGGCAGCGCTCAGCTTCCTGATAGGCAACCTCACGATCAAAGCCCAGCTCGACCTCGACCCGGCGATCTTTCAGTGCTGCATCCTTGGCGGCATGGGGCACAGCGAAGCGATCATCAATCGATACGGTGCTGTCATAACTCCACTCGTGGACACCCATTTTCTGACTTAACAGGGTGACCCCGGGTGCGGGGCGCGCCTGCACATCGCCACCATTCAGGAATAAATCGATCGAGGTCGCGGCCTCATGCCCCTGCGCCACCGCAGTAATAATGTTTTCCGGACCCAGGGCGGCATCGCCACCGAAGAAGACCTTGTCGAGGGTGCTCTGAAAAGTGGTTTGGTCGAGAACCGGCATGTCCCATTTGCCGAACTCGATGCCGATATCCCGCTCTATCCAGGGAAAGGCATTGTCCTGACCAATGGCGATGAGCACCTCGTCAGCTTCGAAAAAAACCTCTTCCCCGGTGGGTTCCAGTCGTCTCGTACCGTCATCGTCATAGAGCACGTCAACCACCGTAAAAACCATGCCCTTTAAGACGCCGTCCTCGTGCACGAATTCCTTGGGTACATGGTTATTGATGATGGGAATATCCTCGGCAGCCGCATCTTCGATTTCCCAGGGCGAGGCCTTCATCCGCGCAAACTCCGAGCGCACAACGACCTTGACATCATCGCCTCCGATACGCCGCGCGGTGCGGCAGCAGTCCATCGCGGTATTACCACCGCCGAGGACCAGCACTCGTTTGCCGATTTTGTCGATATGGTCAAACGCCACCGACCCCAGCCAGTCGATACCGACGTGGATGTACTTATCGCATTCGGCGCGGCCCGGCAGATCCAGGTCGCTGCCACGGGGAGCTCCTGTACCCACGAATACCGCATCGTAACCCTGATCCAGAATACGTTTCAGGCTGTCGACATAGGTATTGAAGTGCTGGTTAACACCCATATCCAGAATGAAATCCACCTCCTCGTTCAGGACTTCTGGCGGCAGGCGAAAAACGGGTATCTGGCTGCGCATGAAACCACCGCCCAGCGGCTGGTCGTCATAAAGATCAATGTCGTAGCCCAGGGGTGCAAGATCTCGCGCCACGGTCAGCGATGCGGGCCCACCCCCTATCAGCGCAATCCGCTTGCCATTGCGCGACAGGGGCGCTTTTGGAATCAGATGCGCCACATCGTCCTTGTTGTCCGCGGCGACCCGCTTCAAGCGACAGATGGCCACCGGCTCCTCGTCTACACGCCCCCGTCGGCAGACGGGCTCGCAGGGACGATCACAGGTGCGGCCCAGCACACCGGGAAATACATTGGATTCCCAGTTGACCATGTAGGCATCGGTGTAACGCCCCGCAGCGATCAGGCGAATGTATTCAGGCACTGGCGTATGCGCAGGACAGCCGTACTGGCAATCTACCACCTTATGAAAATATTCGGGTTCGGTGGTATCGGTTGGTTTCACAACGCACCTTCTTTTTTTTATGGTCTGCGGGCATGATTACACATCCCCGGAAGGGTGTGCAAAGCTCGATTGGGCCTTAATTGCGGCCGGGCTAAAACCGATATTCAGCCACGCAGAGTCGCCCCATGACAAAACCGTATGCTTTCATCTTTCTGGCAGTGGCTATGCTAACCAGCTCTCCCGCCTGGACAACAAACGCCGACAATGCGGTTATCCTGCTTTACCACCATGTCAGTACCACGACCCCCGCTTCAACCTCGGTCAGCCCGTCCGTTTTCGAGGAGCACCTGCAGTATCTTGCCGAGGGTTACAACGTCATTTCACTGGAACAGGCGGTAACGGCCCTTAAGGCCAAGCAGCTATTGCCGGAACGCGCTGTGGTTATTACCTTTGATGACGGCTACCGCAATATTTATGACAACGCACATCCTAGGCTGCGCAAGTATGGGATGCCTTACACCGTCTTCATCAATCCCCAGATGATCGGCAAGCAAATGTCTCAACTCAACTGGCAACAGGTCGCTGAGATGAAAAGCGATGGGGCCCAATTTGCTAATCACACCTCGCAGCACCGGCATCTGCTGGAACGCGCGGCAGGGGAAAGTCTCGCTGAATGGCTTGATGGTATTGAAAAGGATATTGCGCACGCGAACGCGTTACTGGATCGCAAGCTCGCTTCTAACCCGGCCTATGTAGCTTATCCTTATGGCGAATTTAATACCGATATCCAGAGTCTGGTCGCCACCCTGGGTATGGTCGGCTTTGGCCAGCACTCGGGTGGGATTTACAGCGGAAGTGACTTCACGGCGCTGCCTCGGTTTCCCGCCTCGGGCCTCTACGGCAACCTGCGTACCCTGAAGACTAAAATCAATAGCCTGGCAATGCCTGTAAACTCCTCATCGGTATTGGACCCGGTGGCGCAGCAGAATTCTGTGGGCGATTTCTCCTTCACCGTTGCCGGTGGGGATGTCATTGCACAGCAGATGGGGTGCTTTTACGCCAATGAAGCGTTACCCGTTTCGGTTGACGGTTATACGGTTACGGTAACCTTGGAAAAAACACTACCGATTGGTCGCTCTCGCGTAAACTGTACCGCGCCGAGCCAGTCTCAGCCGGGACGCTACTACTGGTACTCCCAGCCTTGGTTCGTTGCCGATCAAAACGGCAAATATCCAGACTGATCGGCCAGTACTCATTTTATTCCAGACAGGACCTACCATGCGGCTTCAGTTTTATGGTGTGATTCTTCTCAGCCTTTTCGGCACCGCAGCAAGCGCCGACCCCGCGGAATTTGAACAGTGCAAAACACAGATGCAATTGCAGGCGTCTGCGCAAGGGGTCTCAGAGGCTACGGTTAAAGAAGTGATTCCGACGCTGGAATACCAGGCTCGGGTTATTGAACTGGATCGTTCGCAACCCGAGTTTACCCAGTCATTCGCCGACTATTTTGGCAAACGGGTCTCCCAGAGCCGTATTGATAAGGGTCGGGAACTCTATGCCCAATACCGTGACTTTTTGGCGGAGTTAACCCGAAAGTATGGGGTACCCGGGCAATATCTGGTGGCATTTTGGGGTCTGGAAACTAATTTTGGTAGCTATCTGGGCGGTATGCCCACCCTGGATTCTTTGGCAACACTGGCCTGTGATCCGCGCCGTAGTGAGTTTTTTACCACGGAGTTTCTGCTGGCGCTCAAATTGCTCGAGCGGGAGAATTTACGTGTCGATGACATGAAAGGGTCGTGGGCCGGTGCCGTCGGACACACCCAGTTCATGCCCTCCAGCTATTTGCGTTATGCAATAGATGGTGACGACGACGGTAGCATTGATCTGTGGAGCAGTCGCCGGGATGCCCTGGCATCGGCAGCTCACTTTTTATCTCAATTGGGATGGCAGCGGCAACAGCGCTGGGGGAGAGAAGTCAAACTGCCCGCGGACTATGACTTTACCCAGGCGGTACAACAGCGTCCCCTGCAGGATTGGCGATCACTGGGGCTACGTAACGCTGATGGTGGGCCATTACCGGTGGTCATCGGTATGGATGCGGACCTGATAATCCCATCGGGCCACAAGGGTCCGGTGTTTCTGGTGTACGACAATTTCGACGTCATAATGCAATGGAATCGCTCTACCAGCTATGCGTTGTCAGTAGGACATCTGGCAGACCGAATAGCGGGTGCGGGTGCGTTGAAGCAATCAATTCCCAAAGACCAGGTCCGCCTGCGCCGTGCTGATGTCGTTCAGATGCAGGAACTGCTAATAGACAAAGGCTTCGATGCCGGCGTGCCCGATGGGTTACTGGGCCCTACTACCCGTTCCGCACTGCGCGAGTTCCAGATTAGCGCGGGCCTGGTAGGTGATGGATTTCCCGACCGCAAGACCTTGACGCAGTTGGGTGTTGATTACTAACCCGCTTACTGTCTGTGGTTTGGCCGCACCGGCCAGCTTGATTTACTTCCGGCACATTCGCCTTGTCTTCGATCCGCTGGCGGAGGGACTGGACGCGCTTACCCGCGCCCCCTTTGTGGAACTGGATTAATTCCATACCATCAGAATCAGGAGACCTCTCCGGCGGCTTGGGGCCTGCCACTTCTGCAATAAAGAACGGCTGGACGGCTCCCGGTAAATCGCCGTGGTCTGATTGAGGGTGACGTGACTCTACTCTTCCAGTGACACCTTAACCGTTTGTTGTTGTAGCATAATGGGCTCAAAGCTCGCCAGGAACGCCACCTCGGCCGCATCCAGCCCCACGCCGATTCGGGCGATTTGGTTTGAGGCTGCCATTCCCGTCGCATCGACAAGGTGCCAGGCGTGATCGAGGTACACCTCTGCAACGGCATGAAAATCGGGGGGCGAAACATAGGGAGCGTAGCCGCTGACAAAACGCGCGGGGATAGACGACGCCCGCGTCAATGCGATGAGGACATGGGCGAAGTCACGGCACACGCCTTGACCATGTACGAGTGAATCTACCGCCGTGGTGTGTTGGTTGCTGCTGTCCGCCGAATATCGGAAGCGTTCAAAGATCCAGTCCCGGATGCCCGCGATACGCTCGCCACCGGTACTACCGCCAAATTCTGCTTCGACAAAGTTTTGCAATTCATCAGATTGGCAGTAGCGAGAGGGCATCAGGTAGCGCAACGCATCATCGGGAAGTCGGTGGGGAGGCAGGGCCGTGAGAGACGCGATATCGATGAGCGGCCGGTCGATTGCCACCTGCGCCGTATAGTGGCACTCGAAGTCTTTCTCAACATAAAGAAGTCGACGCGTACCAAATCCTGACTCAGCAAGCGCTGAAGCGCTGTGCAGCGATTCGCTCAGAACCAACTGTTCGCTGATGACGCGTTGATCTGCAAAGTCTGGCACCGCGATCTGCAGAATTATGTCTGTCTGCGATTGCACCGCATAGTGCATTTGGACGTCGATTTTGAGTATCACGCTGTGCTGCTCCTCGAGCGATATTGACGAGCATACGTCGGACTGCTCGCCGCAGCCACTGCCGGAAAATGACCAGGTTAAACGCTCTGGCTCGGCACAATTGGCCAGACTCGAACATCCGAGGAGAAACCCTTTGAAATCACGCTATCTTGTGAGGCCGTTCGACGCCTGTCTCCGCTGTCAGCAGCCGCCTCGGGTCTTCTTTTCACGTGCGTGGACTCCGCGCCCTTTGGCGGCAGCCTTAACGTGGAATAAATCCCGCGCGTGACCTTTGGAGCTGTCACCCCTGTTTCGTACTGGCGCGAATAACCGCAGGTCACATTGGCTTCCGGCAGGGTGAGCAGGCCAAGCTCCCGCCATCTGGTCCATGGCTGCCACTGTGGTGAAATTGCCCACTTCGACGCCGATATGGCTGATCTGATCTTTTTGCAGCGTTTTATCAGCCAGATTAAGAGCCGCGTCTGTCTACGGAGGTTTCTCCCCGCTTGGCTATATCACCCCTTAATGGGCGGGCGTCGCTTTGAATTCCTGGCCCTTGACCAGCGAGTTCAGTAATTGTGATGACGCCGTGATTGCAATCGTCCGCGACAGTTCGTCTACCTCAGACTTATTGATGCTTGCTGCTTCCCAGATCAGGCCAGCGGCGTCTGTAAACGGCCCCGACTTCAGTTCATCGCCGTAAAGCCGGTGTACCATACTGCTGTCATTTAGCCCATACGCGAGTAAGCGCATTAACCACGCGCTGTTGCCTGGATCGATGGACGCCATAATTTCAGGGGTCGGGGCGTGGATCCTGACAGTCAACCGTGTGGCATCAGGCGTGCCGTAATGGGTCGGGAAGGCTTTATGGAGCAGGCAGACAGCAATAAAAATACCGCGCTGTTGGCTGATCTCGGCGAAGTCATCCCAAGGCTGGTCTTCCTGCAAATCATCTACCAGATTCTGGCGGACACCAGGGCGCATCTTATCGCCGAACACCGCCTCAAGAACAATTTCTACTGCTTTACGGTTGCCAATATCCTGAAGCGACATCAGACAAAACTCCTCCAGGGCGTCGTCGGCGATCTCCCCTATGTCGTCGGCATCAGCAAGTTCTAGAATTTTGGAGAGAGAGCGAGGATCCCACGCGTTGGTCAGTGTGTGGACTTCGCCCTGCGAGAGAACTGATACGTGGTATGCGATAGCCAAAGAATGTCCCCTGATTACAAATGCAAGACGCGCGGCGGCGCGACGTTAGTGGAGTGTAGCCGTCGGGACGCTTTAAGAAAAAGCATAGCCACCACCGACGGGTCGGAAAGCTCACCGTCGATGTTGAATCCGTTGAGAATTGGACGGTAGCTATCTAATTCGGGATCAGCATTACCGAAATCATCGGGTAAGCGCATTTGCGGAGTGGAGCAGGGCAGTAGTCAGAGTGACACCGTTCGGATTCTGGTGCGCTCCGATATTTAAGGTGCCACGTCCTTTTTAGATTTGCAGGCCCAATCAAAGATAGTTCCCTAATTGACAAGTCGTTGTTCCCTTCAGTACGTGGGTGAGATCCTTACGCTGCGGTAGGGTTGCCTGGCAATGGAAAGAAAGCCATCTGAGCAATCTGAAAACGGGGTCATGATGCATTATTCACGAAGAACGACGCAGGGACCAAAGTTCCTTCCTAGGGCACCCATTGCGGTGGCCATTCTGAGCTCCGTTTCTCTATGCAGTAGCGCATTGAGCGTTCGGGCCGCGGTACTGGAAGAAATTGTAGTTACCGCACAAAAACGCGCGGCATCCTTACAGGACACGCCAATTGCGATCACCGCTTTTACGGCCAGTGCTTTGCAGGATAAAGGCGTCAACGATATCTCGGAAATCGCTTATTTCACGCCTAATCTGGTTTTTGATACCACATCACCCATCGGCGGTGTTTCTTCCGGTGCGGCCGTATTTATTCGAGGCGTGGGTAACACCGACTTCAGTTTAACAACCGATCCGGGTGTCGGAACTTACGTTGATGGTGTCTATGTTTCACGCTCAGTTGGTGGCGTACTGGACGTGCTCGATGTAGAACGTATTGAGGTACTTCGAGGCCCACAAGGGACACTGTTTGGTCGTAATACCATTGGAGGCGCGATTAACATCATCTCGCGCAAACCCGCGGACGACTTTCAGGCATTTCTTGAAGCAACCGCCGGCATCGATGGGCGAGTAAATGTTCGCGCGTCGGTTGATGTTCCTATAAGTGAAACATTGAAAACGGCATGGTCAGTTTCAAGCAAAAACCGCGATGGCTTTGTTAAGCGCCCACTGGCTGGTGATGAACTAGGTGATGAAGATCGGCTGTCATTCCGCGGTGCGGCATTGTTTAAGCCCAATGAAAACTGGGATTTCCAAGCGTCGGTCGATTATACCGACATTGATGAGAGTTCCTCACCATCGGTCGGCGTCGGTTTTACCGCAGCATTTCCCGATGGTACGCCAGGCGGGGCTGGTGTTGTTGGTGCTTCCTTGGTGGAGAACTTCTCTTTCCCGCTTCCCACTGGAAACCGGTTGGGGCCGCTTGCTCCAGGATCCCTGTCGCCCACAGGTGATTTTTTCGAAATTGTTGGCGGCGGTCTAAACATCTTTAATCAATTTGTGGTTGATGACATCGACGCCGATGTGTCATTTGGTGACCAAGTAGCATTCTCAAAAATCGAAGTCTTGGGAACTACGTTTATCGCCAACTATCACGGAGATACCTTCGACTTAAAATACACTGGTTCATATCGCAATACTGAAAGTAAATTCGCCAATGATTCCGACAACGCGCCCTTTCAAATTACTGAAATCGTCAATGACAATTACGACGTAGATCAAACAACCCACGAACTGCAACTGACCGGAACAGCGTTTGAAAACCACTTCAAATACGCGGCCGGTATCTTTTTCTTCAATGAGAAAGGTACTGACGATGTTCGCGTGCCGGTCACTATTCCTGCGCCTGGCACAGGCCCTGGCGGGGGCGCTGGATTTGAAGCCGCCATCAGGAATGATGCTGACGTCGATAACAGCAGTGAAGCGGCGTACCTGCAAGCCACCTATGACCTGACTGACACATGGGCTGTAACCGGTGGTATTCGTTACACCGAAGACGAGAAAAAATACGCCTATACGCAAAACATTGGTGCCAATCTGGCTTTCGACCCGCTGCTTTTTCTGATCGATGACGTGGCGGCGCAGCTCGAACCGGGCGGGCCACTGGTGCCTGGCTACATACCTATAATAGGAGACGGTACAGGCAGTGTCAGCGAAACCTTCGACGAAACCCAATATTACTTTGGTGTGGATACGAAGCTCAATGACAACACATTGCTGTATTACAGTTTTTCTCAGGGCTTCAAAAGTGGAGGCTTTGTACTGCGGTATGTAGCATCCGTGCCAGAAGTGCTGTCATTTGATCCGGAGACCCTGGATTCCCATGAAGTTGGTCTTAAATGGGAAAGTGCCGATAGCCGTTACCGCGTCAATGCCGCACTGTTCGCATCAGAGTATGACGATATCCAGGTTACTTTCTTCGATACCTTGGGTGGCCCACTTACAGCCAACGCCGGCAGTGCCGACATCAACGGTTTTGAATTAGAAGCTACAGCGTTTTTGACCAGCAGCCTGAGACTTGATTTGGGCTATGGGTATGTTGATGCAGAATACACCGAGATAAATCCGATTCCCGGTCTGTCCGCTGCGATTACAAAAGATTCCAAATTGGTTAACACGCCGGAAAATACGCTTAGTTTGGGGCTTGAGTACGCAACAACGATTGCCAGCAAGGATGCGACGTTCCGAATTGATTATTCATACACTGATGAGGTGTATAACGATTCGCAGAACTCGCCATTCTTGTACCAGGAGTCCGTTAGTTTCGTTAACGCGTCAGCTCGCCTAGATCTCACTGAAAATAGTGAGGTGGTGTTATGGGTAGAAAATCTTGGTGATGAACGGGTGATTGTAAGTGGCAACTCGAATTTTGGTTTGGGCTTTCATTCGGCCGTACCCAATCGTCCCCGTGAATATGGCGTTACTTATCGCCACCGTTTTTGAGGCGCTGTACCGATCTTAATAAAGCGTGAACTACCGCGTACCTATAGCCCGCTTAGGCGTGTGAAGAGAAAAGGCACATAAATAATTATGGATACAAAGCAAAACGTTAGAGTTGCTGCCGTGCAGGCAGCCCCGGTATTTATGGACCTGAAGGGTACCGTGGCAAAAACAGTAAAACTGATTGAAGAAGCCGCGGAGAAAGGCTGCGATTTGGTTGTTTTTCCAGAGACCTGGGTGCCTGGCTATCCCTGGTTTATCTGGCTAAATACCACAATGGCCAACATGAAATATTTTGGTCGATATAACGAAAACTCCCTGGTGGTTGGCAGTGATGAATTCGATACCATCGCGCAGGCAGCGAAAGACAACAATATCCATGTTTCTGTCGGCGCCAGTGAGAGGGATCATGGATCGCTTTACATCTCCCAGTTTCTATTCGGTCGCGACGGCTCATTGCTATCTGGTCGTCGAAAGTTAAAACCAACCCACCAGGAACGTACCGTGTTCGGTGATGGTGATGGTTCCGATTTGTGTGTGTCAGAGACGGACATTGGCCGCGTTGGACAGCTCGCCTGTTGGGAGCATTTACAGCCCCTCAGTAAGTACGCCATGTACAGCATGCATGAGCAAATTCACTGCGGCGCCTGGCCTTCATTTTCAGCGATGCCACAAGCGTATGCACTTGGCCCTGAAGTTAATAACGCCGCTTCGCAAATGTATGCCGCCGAGGGTCAATGTTTTGTGATTGGTGCCTGTGGCATGGTGTCCGATGAAATGATCGACATGTTGGTCGAAAACGACGAACATAAGGAACTCATCAGTGCGGGCGGCGGTCATGCGGTTATTTACGGCCCGGATGGCAAGCTACTGGTCGATAAGATTCCCCACGATCAAGAGGGACTGCTTATCGCGGACCTTGCTATAAACGCTATTACCATCGCTAAGGTGTTTGCGGACCCCGTAGGCCATTACTCACGGCCGGACGTTACTCGTTTGCTGTTTAATAGGCTGCCGCAGCCCTGTACCGAAAGCCATACTCCCGAAGCGGCCACTTTTGATCTCGATCAGGTAGAGGATGTGCTTGAGTAATGTTTTCCTCAGGCCACATCTCCTGCTGCTGTTGTCGTCAGTTGAGCTAATGGCATTCAGCTAGAACCAGAGGGTCCCGCCCGTGGCGTTTTACACCCAATCGCAAAAGTCGATGCAGGCTCAGTTTGAGAGCGAGCCTCTTGCCGCATCCGTCGAAGCGGCGATAGTGCGCGACGAACTGGACGATATGCACCGCTCTTTTATCGAGACCCGGGATTTCTTTTTTCTATCTACGGTGGACTCGGAGGGCTGTCCCACGGTCTCGCACAAAGGCGGTGCTCCCGGGATAGTCACGGTGCTGGATTCCTCGACAATAGCGTTCCCGAATTACGACGGTAATGGCATGTTCCTGTCCATGGGTAATATCTCTGATACCGGGAAAATCGGCCTTTTGTTCATTGACTTCGAAACCCCGAACCGTATCCGGATTCAGGCGACGGCGTCTGTGTGTGGTGACGACGATCTGTTGGAGCGCTACCCCGGTGCGAATCTGATCGTCAGAGCCCGTATTGATAAGGTGTTTCTCAACTGCGCACGTTATATTCACCGGCATCAGCGGGTGGAAAGTTCGCCCTATGTACCAGCCAGCGACGGCACCCAACCCTTTCCGGCATGGAAACGCATCGATGTTCTTCAAGACTCGTTGCGTCCCCAGGATAAAGGTAGAGCAGAAATTGAAGGCGGAACGATTACACAGGACGAGTACGGCGAAAAGCTCGAGGCGGGGGAATCATGAGAATGCCGACCACTTATGGGGCGTCACGTGAAAGGGTCCTAGACCAATTCGGGTATTGAGATGAGCTTTTTAATTTCAGGCGGCTACGCAAAAAATGCGACCGAACTTGGGGGCGAGGAACGCTTCGATTTTTGGCGGGAAATCATCTGTGATGAATTCGTCAAACTGGATTGCGAAAAAATCGCGGATGACGATTTTAATGGTGAGTTACGTGGGGGGGTCGCGGTTGGTAATTTGCAATTTGCAGAAGTGATGTCAAGCCCGCAATTGGTGGAGCGCTCTAAGAAGCAAATTTCAAAATCCACAGAAGCGGATTTTCTGATTAGCTTTCAAATCGAAAAACAGGGTCTGGTGCGACAAAATGGTCGGGAAGCACTCCTGACACCCGGAAGTTTCGCACTGTACGACAGCACTCAGCCCTATACGCTTGCCTTCAATGAGCAGTTTCACCAGCTCATAGTGCAAATGCCTAAAGACGTACTGTCGCGGCACCTGATGAATCCAGAGCAGTACACCGCTATCCCAATTTCCGGGCAGGCCGGACTCGGCGCCGTACTAAGAAACTTTGTTTTCTCCCTCGCCAAAGAACTTCGCAATGTGCAACAGGCTCCTGCCGAACTGTCTGAAAATTTGGTCAACATGATCGCCATGGCGTTCAGTTCTTCGATAATGTTGGAGCAGATTGGCGACCACTCCGTTGTCCGTGACTCACTAAAACGGCGAATAGTGCAGTATATTGATAACAATTTGTGTAACTCAGAGCTATCAAATCAACAGGTGGCCGAGGCGCAGAATATATCGACCCGTTACCTACATAAATTGTTTCAGGGAGAGACAGAAACAATCCATTCGTTGATTTTAACCAAGCGTCTTGAAAAGAGTGCGATGCTGCTAAAAGACTCTGCTTACGCAGGACACAGTATCGAAAAAGTGGCATACAGCGTGGGTTTCTCTAGCCCTGCGCATTTTTCTAAAGCCTTCAAGAAGTATTTTGGTCAAAGCCCCAGCGAATGTCGGTATGACGCGCGATGGGGCGCTGGCAAGTAAGCCGGATTGATTTGATAGAGGCTTCGGGTGAATAGGTGTTTTCGGGCTACAGTACGTAGTGCATTTTGACGGAACCAATTGCAGCCAAAAAGATATTGAAGGTTTCTTTGAAGTGGCATCACAGCAGGCCAATATCGCGTCGTCAAGGTACGGCTTTCGCGAGTTGAATCTCCATTTTGACGGGGGCATCAGTCAAGAGAAAACGCGCGTCATTCCACTTGGACGGGCCAAAACGGCCCTTGGCATTATTCGAGACGCCGATCTCTTCCTTGGGAATACCAAACCACCCAGTATCCAGTTCGCCGTTTTTATTGATGTCGTAAACGACTGCGATAGCGTAATAGCCGGGTGGATGGCTGCCCAGCGAGGAAGATACATTCCCTTGTTCGTCAACAGGCACGATTGTTTGTACCAGCGGCGTCACGAGAAAATCTTCAGAAGCGTTGAACAGACTGATTAGCATCTGCCCATTTTCTGGTTCGGCCCCGGTAACATTGACCTCAATTGCATACTCAACCTCACTCAGCGCTGCATTTGCCATAACAGCGGTGCACAGCGTCAGGACAGTCAATCCTCTTTTGATTAGGCTTCTCATTCTTTTTTTACCTCGCGGAAAGTGTCGATGTTTTATTGAGCCTGCTATCGGATTTGAATGCCGGTCCTGCTGATTGCATGGCATCACATCTGTGGGTGCGCGCTGCTGTGTGCAGTCCGCTCGGCTCGCTATTAGCAGTCGTAGGATTTGGGATTTCTGAATGACCTCGTTGCAGGCGCGGGGAGCTCCACCCCATGATTCGATCGTCTACAAACGTCTGGGTAAAAAAAATATCGCCCTGAGCAAGGACGCCAAAAGAATTGGTTAATCACCCATAAACCCAATAATGTCCTCTACGACCCGCGTGCTTTCCGGAATGGGAAACATGGGCCAGTCGTGCTGCATACCCGGGTAAAACTTGAATACGAAATTACCGTTTTCAGACACCATTCTTTCCAATTTTTGGCAATCGTTATAGAAGAGCTCCTCCGAACCATAGAAAATAATAGTCGGTGGGAAGTCATCGAGGCGGCCATTGATCGGCGATAACCAGTAATGCTCCTGGTCTCCACCGTTGGCGTATCTCTCCGCGGCATTTTGCAACATGCGCAGGGTCAAAATGTGGTCGCTCGACTCGAGGCTTTTGTTGTCCGGATGTGACAGGGTCAGGTCCAGCCATGGCGACAGTAAAATAAGTTGCGTCGGGATTTGGGGGTGTTGTTGGTCGACCAGCTTTTGATACAGCCCCATGGCCAGTCCGGCGCCGGCCGAATCGCCGATAAAAACAAACTCGTCATTGGGATACTGTGTTAGTAGCGCAGTGTAGGTATCGGTCACCATTCCATAGGTGGCTCGATAATCGTGTTCGGGCGCCAATGGATAGTCGATCATCGTCAGTCGGCAGTTACTCTTATCGACTAACTTTTGGGCGAAATTCCAGTGTATGGCGGCCGCTTCAAAGAGATAAGCTCCCCCGTGAAAGAACAGTAAATGCTTCTTGCTCACCGTGTCTTTTTTCTCAAACGTGGTGACTGCCTTATTGTGAATAATCTGCTCATTCACTGAATACTGGTTATGCAGTTTTTTCGGCGTGAAACCCTTTTTTGACCGCCTGATAATTGGCTTTGCCGATTGCCTTTCGACTGTTTTCTTAACGTTTAACAGCCGCAACAAAAAAGATATGGATTTTGACTGTAGGCTTGTCTTCATAATAGTTTGCAGTGATCAGCGACTGCCTTGATCATAGCTCGAATGACGGCGGAGTGTTGAACGACTGGAGGCTGTTGGCGCATTCTTTTCACCGACGCTGGTGGTTGAAGAAAAATTGGATGCGAGCCCTCGCATCCCATCGCGTTTCTCCTCCAACCCTTCATGGAACAGTGCTGAGCCGTCGCTCTGCGTGCAGCCGTTCACTCGCCATAAACATTCGCTACCCCTTGACTTATATCGTAATGATAATCATTATCATTACTGTGTGTTGTCAGGAGGTGAATATGGAACTCAAGTTCTTGGAGTCTGCGAAAAAAGACTGGGTATTGAATGATGCTGAGGCTGCCGCGTCTGTAGCCTTTTTGTCCACGGTTGATGCATTACGCTACATGCGTGAAGGTGAGTTACCACATGCCTTGCATTTCGCTGGAGAGGCACTTGAAGCGGCGCGTTCGGTCTTATTTGACCATAATGTTGCACGACCCACTGATGTGGACCGGTACGCCCGAGCTGCCGCGCTACTCTGTAAAATCTTGACGGCGCGCGGCATGGATGAACTCGTGGAGCCCTTTGCGGGTAACTTCGCTGCCGATTGTGAGGCACTAATTCAAAGTGGGGTAAGTCCCCGTCTGGTGGTGCCATTCATAGAGCGTATTGTTGAGAGCGACAGCGGATCGTTTGATGACACCCCCACGAGCCATAACTACGGCTTCACATTGACGCTGCGCGATAACGCGCAGGTACATTGAGCAACCAGCACCCTCGCGAGTTCTTGAAAACGATGCCTGTAAAGCCCGCTAGTTGCTTATCAACGCTTCGATGATCTGAGGGGTATCGCCAGGTAAGCGGTTGTAATGGGTAAACCTTGTTCAGGAGTACCTGTAAACGCCAGCGGTTCTTGCGGCGATTTGTGTCAAAAAAGGGTATTGAGCTCAGGGGTAAATGATTTTTTCGTTCTCATTAGAACACTTCTCAATCGGTGGCAGATTACTGGCCTGCTGTTAATCCGGTAGCGCCGCTCAATACGTAGGCTTTGTACGTTTCGCTAAGGCTTATGTCATGCCCCGATTTTTGCTCACCGTGCTGCTACTGTTGCCCCTGCTTACCCGTGCGGACGATTCCCACTACGGTTATCAGCCACCCAGCCGCGACGGCATTGGCAAGACCTACATGACTCGCGAGATATCCCACGTGATGGGCCACCGGGGAGCGGCGTGGCTGGAACGCCCGAGCCGTGAGCGCGAGGAACGGACCGACTTGCTGCTGGACGCACTACCCATTCGCGACGGCGACGTTGTCGCCGATCTCGGGGCCGGATCAGGCTACTTCAGCCTGCCCATTGCAAAGCGGGTCGGCAGCGGACGTGTGTTAGCCATCGACATACAGCCAGAAATGCTCGACCTAATCCGCCAGCGCAGCAGCGCGGACAATATCCAAAACATCGATACCGTACTGGCTACGGTGTCAGATCCCAAAATTCCATCGAGCAGCGTGGACTTACTCCTGCTAGTCGATGCTTATCATGAGTTCTCACATCCCAGAGAGGTCATGCAGGGCGTAATGGAAGGACTCGTACCGGGTGGCAAAGTCATTCTGGTTGAGTACCGGGCAGAGGATCCACGGGTCCCCATCAAGCCCCTGCATAAAATGACCGAACAGCAGGCAAAACGCGAGTTGGAAGCGGTGGGCTTTAACTTTGTGGAGAATCTACGCAGCCTGCCTCAGCAACATATTCTGGTTTTCAGAAAGCCGCTCACCTAGACGGCAGGTTGTGGCCCCAGCCGTTTTCAGCTTCTGCATCTAAAAAACAGGCCAGCGGTATTTTTGGGTATCGTCAAGTTAGATGAATCGAATGGGTAGAGCGGCCCCCTGAATACCCATAAACGCCATCGATTACCGCCTCGGGATTTCTATCGGATCAATCAATTGATTTGTCACCACCCTTGATAGTGCAGTTCAGCACCTTATTTCAGGGCAAACCGGCGCTTAGGCCTCGTACAGTAAGATCGATTGACTTGAAAGCGGCGCCTGCTAGGCTGATCTTCAAGTCGCCATTACCTGTATTCCAAGCAACTGGAGAATCTTCCTTCCAATGAATGCCCCAGAAAATCAGAATATTTCCGACACCCGGGAACACCATCAGCTGCGCGCCGCCGATGCCGCAAACCTGCTTCATCCATGGGCGGACCTCAGTGCGCTGGGTGATGAAAGCGCCATGGTCATCAAAAGTGCCAAAGGGGTGCACGTCTACGACAGCAACGGCAAACAATACCTCGATGCCATTGGCGGCATGTGGTGCATCACATTGGGTTATGGCAATGAAGAACTGATCGAAGCCATGGCGCAGCAGGCACGGGAGATGGTCTACTACACGCCGTTCGGCGACATGTCGAGCAGCCCCGCGGCCCGGCTGGCAAAAAAGCTGGCGGAACTTGCTCCGGGTGATCTGAACCGCGCACATTTTACGACCTGCGGCTCAACAGCTATCGACTCGGCGGTGCGGACGGCGCACTACTACTTTGCGGCCCAGGGGCGTCCCGAAAAGCGCCATGTGTTATCGCGTCGCAATGCCTATCACGGAAGTACTTATTTGGCCGCATCACTGTGCGGCAAACTCGCTGACCGTACGCTGTTTCATTACGAGGCTGATTTCGTCCATCACCTGGCGAGCCCTGAGTACGATCCGGACATTGCCACGGAGAGCGCAGATGAGCGCCTCAGCGCCTTGCTGGAGGATATGGAATCCGAGATCAACCGAATCGGCGCAGAGAATATTGCCTGCTTCGTCGCCGAACCCATACTCGCGTCCGGCGGTGTGCTGGTGCCTCCCGAGGGATACCACAAGGCCACTCTGGATCTATGCCACAAGTACGACATCCTCTATATCTCCGATGAAGTCGTCACCGCCTTTGGCCGCCTGGGCCACTTCTTTGCGTCCGAGGTGCACTTCGACATTCTGCCGGACATGATTGTCGCCGCGAAGGGGATCTCCTCTGGCTATCAGCCTCTGGGCGTGGTGATGATTTCAGATCGCATCATCGACTCGATCAAGGCTAATGCCCCCGAGGACAATCCCGTGTTCTCAAACGGCTATACCTATTCCGGTCACCCGGTCGCCTGTGCAACCGCGATTGCCAACATCAACATTATGGAGCGCGATAACATCTGCGCCCACGTCCAGGAGCTTGGTCCTTACTTCCTGTCAGAATTGCGCAAGCTGTCCAGTTCACCCATCGTCTACACCGTCCGCGGCCACCATCTTATGGCCTGTGTCGAATGCTGGACAGGTGAAGAGGCGGGCCCGACAGAACGCAACATAGCGCTTGCCCAGCGGGTCGATCAGTACTGTGAGGAGGCGGGGGTGCTGGTCCGTCCCTATGAAAATCTTTGCATCATGTCACCGCCGCTGATTGTTGACCGCGACGACGTTGATCGTATCGTCACCGTCATGGGCGATGCCATAAAGCGCGCCCAGCGGGATTTGGACATGGGTGAGTTGGATTGACCGGCGCGAGCTGGAGCAGCACTGCGGCCTGGTAGGCAACCTGAAAGCGGCCTGTGGTCGTCTCCGACCCGAAACCGCTCTTTAATCTTCTGACAGCCCTCAGATGTATTGATTGGTAAGCTCGACGAACCACTACAAGCTCCTTCGGGGCCCTGAAGCGCATTGCCTTTCACCATCCGGTAGTATGCAATAGGGGCACCCATGCCAAGGCGAAATGATATGACCAAGTCGGCACCCTATACGCCACCCGCCGATATTCTGGCGCATTTCCCCGAAATCTCTGGCAACGACGTTAACGGCGTTGGCGAAAAACACTATCGCCGGGCCTCGCGCTTTTTCTGGCATAAACCTGAACTGCAGTCCCACGGTGGACTACAAAAAAAAGTGCTTCAATACATCATGGGCGAGCCCTCTGTGGGTGCGGAATTTATTCACGCGGGCCCGGGTGACCCTAAACGCGGCCCGCTAGCTACAGAACAGTCTGCGACAGTGGCCGAGGGCACAGCCGAACAGTGGAGCGAACGTGTGAAGGCCTTCGCGTTGGCCAACGAAGCCGACGTAGTGGGCGTTGCAAAAATGCGTGACGAATTCATCTTCGAAGGCTACGAGGTGTCGCATAAATACATCATCATGATCGGCGTTGCCCACGACCATGAATTGATGAAAACAGCGCCTTCTACAGCCGACAACACTGCGGCCGCAGTCGAGGTCGCTCGCCAATACAACCGCGGCTCGAGAGTGGTCAGCAATCTGCGCAACTATATTCGAGAGCAGGGTTATCCCGCCGCTGACTATCCAGGGCCGCTGGCCGATGCCATTGTTATGATCCCCGCAGCAATCGATTGCGGCTTGGGAGAACTGGGTAAACATGGCTCACTCATTAATCGAACGCTGGGCTCATCGTTCAGGCTTGCCGCCGTCACAACCGATATGCCATTGGCCGTCGATTCCCCTGATACGTTCGGCGTAGACGATGTCTGCTACGGCTGCCGTGCGTGTGAAAACGCCTGCCCGCCCGACGCAATATTCCAGGAGAAAAAAACCGTGCGAGGCACGGAGAAATGGTACGTAGATTTCGACAAATGCATACCGTTCTTTGCTGAATCCTACGGCTGTGGTGCCTGTATCGCTGTATGCCCCTGGAGCCTTCCCGGCGTAGCCGATAACCTGTTGCTCAAGATGGCGAGGCGAAAAGACAGGGAGGCGTCGTCAAGTTAACGGGCTCGGATGGGCAGACTCGGTCGATGAATACCGATAAAAGCCACCCATTCCCGCCTGGCACCATCAGCCACGCTGCCGGGCTCTGCTATCGCAATCTCAGGATCAGTGCGTTCGATGAATCGAGCAGGGCGGTTGCTTGAGCCTTGATGGTGGATTTCTACGATGGGGATGACTTAATTCGCCAATACCCCTCCCGGCAATCACAGCACGCCGGTTATACTGTCCGCCACTTTTAAACTCGCCTTACGCCTTCTTTCTGATGCAAGGAAAAGCCACCATGCTTCGAGCCCGATCCCACGTGGGTAACATCATCATCGCGACTCTATTTTTTCTGGCGGGCTGCAGCAGTCAACCCGAATTCACGCTCGACTACGACGCCAGCTACAATTTTGCAGGGTTGGAAACCTATCGATGGTACGACGACGTGTATCCCTCCCAGCTCGCCGATTATCGTCAGTACAATGCTTCAGACAAGCGGGTCCGCTTTTTCGTCGATCGTGAACTGCAGAAAAAGAGCTTCAAAGAGGTTGCCACGGGGAAGGCTGACTTCTTAATCAACTACCACATAGCAAAAGAAGAGCGCGTTAAGATCGATAACTTTGCGCGCTATCCTTCTGCCGGTATGCATGGCGGTGTCGGCGTCGGTACCTACGGCACAGCGGTCAGCGTCGGCTACAGCAGCGGACCCAGTGTCAAAACCTACAAAGAAGGAACCGTTGTCCTTGATGTCATCGATAGTGCCAGCGGTAACGTCGTTTGGAGGAATATCGTTGAAGGAAGATTGCCGAAGTCGCTATCCAGCAACGAAAAAGATGCGATGGCAGCAAAATTGTCCAAAGAAATGATGCTCGATTTCCCTCCAGGCTAGTGGCTCAACGCGTCAGTAGCGCTTTCTTTGGAGGCTGCAAACCGTCCGGTAACGGCCGCGAGGGCGGTCGTCAGGGGCTGGAGGATTACCAGGAAATCAAGACGCTGCACCTGGGCCGAGCGCGTGCACGGCGCGATGTGCTTCTTCTATCGCCGATTCTGTCATGCCATTGGATGATGCATCGGTGCCGGCAAAGGTGATATTGCCCAGGGGCTGACGTGCCGCTTCCCAGGGCCGGTTTGCATGCTGCCAATACTCCGGATACCAGGACACCTCACCGCTTGCCGCGTCAGTGGTAAAGGCATAGCCATGTGACCAGCGGTTCACCGTGATGCCTGCTATATCGCGAGCGGCATCGAATCCCCCCGGCGCCAGCATACGATCAAGCTGTTCGCGTATTGCTCTTTCGAAAGAGTCGAAGGACGTGGTGAGTAAGGTCTGGCGTCCGGCGCGGAACTGTTCGGCGGCGGGTAGCCCTGGCGCCAGCGGTATATGCTGCAGGTTGAGTACCATTGGCTCGTCGGGTGACTGGGGGAATTGATAGCCGCCCATGCTCACCGGGCGAGACAGTCGCACCGACTGAAAGAAACTGCCCGGGCAATACGCCCGCGCCAGCCCCAGCTTCTCAAAACTTTTCCAGTTGCGCAGCAGTACATTGGTGTAGACCAGGGGCGCGCGTACCGACTGCCCCTGGGCGGCTTTTTGCGCAGCGGGTGTGTCGGGGCAGATGTGGGGCAGCATGGCATTGTAGCCCGCCCATATCACCTGCGCTGCGCTGACACTATGCGCCTCATTTCCAGACACATAGCTTATGTCGACCTCGGCATTCAGGTCGCCACCGCGGTGGCGCAGGTCAACCACAGTGCTGCTTAGTCGAATCCGGGTGTCGCTTCCGGGGCGGTCGAGTTGTGAATAGTCAAACCGCGCGGTGACAATATCTTCCATTGAGTTGCCCGGTGCAACTTCAGGAATCATGTTGCGAACCAGCAGACGGGCGACCGAGGCATTGCCATCCGGGAAATGAAAAATGCCGCCACCGTCACCGGTGGGCACACCTTCAGCAACTTCAAAAGCAGCACCGCCGAAGCCCGGGTAGCCGCCCTCCCATGCGAGCCAGGCGGGAAAGGCATCGGCACCGATCGCCCACTCGCCCTCGGTCCACTTCTGCATGAAGCGCAGCGCTTCTTCACCCAGGCCCGCGTATTTCCGCAGGTATTCGCGCCAGCTTATCGATTGCACTACCTGGCGGCGCTGAGCCTGGCTCATGCCTGCCAGGTAATCCTGTTTGTCTTCGAACAACCGCTTGAGCTCGGTCACAGTGGATGCGGCGAGGGGTGATTCGCGCAGTGCATCGCTATAGCCATAACTGCCCAGGGCAAGATGGTCTGAACCAAAGCTGTCCCTGTCGAGGAAGCATGCTTCCTGCAGCCCCAGCGACGGATACAGTGAGCCGTGGTGGTAATCACTGAAACGTGAGGCATCGATACCCAGTTCCCTGAGAAGGTCGGCGGCTACTGCCGGGTAATGGTTAGGCGCTTCAATATACTGTGTACCGCCAAAGCCGATGAGCGTGCGGCCGCCAATACAGAACTCGTTGCGCTTGGCGTGGCCGCCAAAGTCATCGTGATTATCGAGCAGCAGGATGCGGGCGTCTGGCTTCACGTCGCGGCGATAGATATAGGCAGCCGCCAGGCCACTAATCCCCGCACCCACCACAACAAGGTCGTAGTTCTCGAAAGTATTGGCGGCACGCCAGCGTTGGCCCTGTACGGTGGCGTGGGCTACTTCAAAGGAGCCGGGATGAGCGCCGCGCATTCCACTTGCCGCCGGAGGATAATAGGCGTCTGCTCCGGCCGCGCCGTGTAGCAGCTGCAAAGGCAGTAGAGTGGTTCCCAGGGCGATTCCTGCGCCGTTCAAAAAGTCGCGGCGGGAGATCCGCCGATGCATACCCAGGCGTTTATCTTCGGGGTTCACTGAATGCCTCTTTCTGGTATTGCCAGTCTGAGTCACTGTACTCGATAGCATCGGTTGATCAACACCTACAAACGGCACCGATTCCTGCGAGATATCTTCAGCTACGCTGTACCTACAGAGCGGGTTAGGCTCTCTGGCTCTGCTGTCGTTTCAATCTCAACCATCGAGATATCGAAGATCTTCTGCCTGAGCGGGGCAACTTGGTCAGTCGGGAGTCGATTCGACGTTGGCGCCCAAAGTCCTCGCTACGCTGAAGGGTACGAGGCCACCAGAATCGGGGAGCGGGGCATGAGGCGCTTCAAATCAGTGACGTAGGTTCATCACTCTCCGGAAGCTCATGCAGCAGGCGCCATTTTTTTCAACCCTGGCAGGCATCTGATCAGAGAAACACGACCGCAATCCAAGGGCCAGTGCGTTCAATGAATGGGGCAGGGCGGTTGCTTGAGCGTTGATACCGGATTTCTGCGATCTGGGTGACTTAATTGGCCAATGCCATAACGCTGAATCTGAAGGCAAGCTACTGAAAATCTCATGGCGCGGACTATTTTTGGCACTCCCTTAAGATTAAAAAATAGGATGTGCAGCGCCATTGGTCATACAGCGAATGACACTTTACGCCGTGTCCAATAACGCTTTATGGTAGTTGCAGCGCTGTGCCAGATCGATGCGTAATTTACCGAGGAACATTCCCCGCGGCTGTAGTTATAAGGATTCCTATGAACCCCTCTCTCGACAGTGCCAAGCTTACTGCCCATAACCTGATCGACGGGACAAGAGCGGACGCCGAAACCCGTGAACCACTTCTGTCCCCCGCGACCGGGCAGATCATTGGCTCAACTCCCCGCTCGAGTGCGGAGGAAGTGAACGAAGCCGTCGAGGCGGCGCGGCGGGCTTTCGAAGAGGGCTGGCGGATTACCACACCCGGCGAACGTTCCGAACGGATGCTCGCACTCGCCGACCTTATCCACGACAACGTCGAAGAGCTCTCAAATCTTGAGGCAATCGACGCGGGTAAGCCCTTGCATCACGCGCGCAAATACGAGATTGAGCAGGCGGTCGACGAGTTGCGGTTCTTTGCTGGTGCGGCCAGAACGATGGAAGGAAGGGCGGCCGGAGAGTACGCGTCTGGGCACACCTCGATGGTAAGGCGCGACCCGATCGGCGTCGCGGGCCAGGTCACGCCCTGGAACTATCCGTTCCTCATGGCGATCTGGAAAATTGGCCCGGCTCTGGCAACCGGAAACACGATTGTTCTGAAGCCTGCTGAGACAACGCCGCTCTCGACATGCCGCCTCGCGGAGCTGGCGGCGACGGTTTTGCCCAAAGGTGTCTTCAACGTTGTGTGCGGAGCCGGTGACACGGGAGAGGCGCTTGTACGTCACGACGAGGTCGGGATCGTTTCCGTTACGGGGTCGCCGCTGACCGGAAAGCGAGTCGGCGCGATCGCGTCTGAACAGTTGAAGCGGGTCCACCTCGAATTGGGTGGTAACGCTCCGGTTATCGTCTTCGACGACGCCGATCTCGCACAAACCCTCGAGGCGCTCGGAGGTAACAGCTTTTACAACGCCGGACAGGACTGTACGGCAGCAACCCGCATTTTGGCTGCTCCGAAGGTCTACGACGAGCTTGTCAACGGACTCAGCGAAGTGGCTCGCTCCTTCACTATGGGCGACATCTTCAACGACACCATGGAATTGGGCCCTGTGAACTCTGACCGCCAGCGCGACCGCATTGAGGGCTACCTCGAACGCCTTCCCGCGCACGCGGAGATAGTCACGGGGGGTGGACGCCCGGCGCTCGAGGGCTCGTGGCTGGAACCGACCGTCATCGCCAACCTTGGCCAGCACGACGAGATCGTACGTCACGAGGTGTTCGGCCCGGTAGTAACTGTGCAGAAATTCAATGATGACGCTGAGGCGTTGGCCATGGCCAACGATTCGCCTTATGGCCTCACCGCATCGGTCTGGACCTCGGACGTCGGTCGAGCCATGCGGTTTTCCCGCGATCTGCGGTACGGCTGCGTGTGGGTGAACGCCCACTCGCTTCACACAGTGGAGATGCCCCACGGCGGGTTCAAGCAGTCGGGATACGGCCGCGACCTCTCGGTGTATTCGCTCGAGGACTACACCGAGCTCAAGCACGTGATGATCAATCTCGGCGAGCAGTAGCCCTCACTCGGAAGTCGTTTTTACACCTTGCGTATCGGGCGCTGACAAAATAACCCGGCACATCGACAGGCGCTGTCGATGACTAGTTGTGAAGTTCACCGATTCCCTCCTGACAGCACCTCCGACGCAGCACCCATGAAAGCGGGATAGGCTCTTTGGCTGTACTACCGCTTTAACCTTAGCCATCGGGATATTGAAGGTCTTTTGGCGGAGCGGGGCATCATCGGGGTAGAACCCCTTTGCCCAATTATGCAATCTCGCTGGTGGCCGGGCGCCCCTTGTGGGGTTCAGATCAACGCGCGCAGGCCTGCAGTGGGTCATGAAGGGCGAGTAGGTGCTAATGCCCGGCTCCTACTTGGCCTAGCGCAGGGGGAGGCCGGATGGCAAAATGCCCAGTCGCCACAGTAAATCGACTGGCGGCGACAACTTTCGAGGCAAACCCAATGCATTCAGGGTGTTGTCAGCTTTACCCGCAATAATCCCGCCTCTTCCATCTCGGGTACGAGGTCGGATTGGCTAAGACCCCAGAGAATTAAGTGCGCATGAGCAATGGAATAGGGTGGTGGCTTGAGGTCAGGTCGCAGATTTCCGCTGGCCAAGGGTATTAACTTGCCAAAACCTCTCTGACATCTTCCGTCAATTTCGGTAAAATGGTAGGCTACTCTGTTGAACCGATCTCGGCGGGACCTCCTTCGGACGGGCAACTAATCTTTAGTTTTCGCAGGACTCATACATGTTTTTTAGGATTTTCGTTGCTGTCACGCTGTTGCTCCTGTCCTTTAGCGCCAGCGCACAGTTGACGCTCACTTTTGAGCAGGCAACGCCAACCGAGTACAGACTAGAGACCGTTGGAGGCACGCTTGATATCGCTGGTCTACCCCCTACAGGGAACCAGACTTTTACGCCGCAAATCGATTACGCCAGTCCCACAAATTACGACTACATACTGGGAGCGCCGTCAACCGGCGCACAGTTTGAGTCTTACCAGGTCGCATGGACTCCAGAGAATAATTTTCAAAGCGGTCCTGTTGTAACCCCTCCTGCGCTGAATAGCGGAGGCGGCATATTTGGCTTTGCGAGCCTGACAGACACCGTAGGGCTTCTCCTCGTGCCCCCGGGGTCCGGCGGAACCATCGGTCTGGGCTTTTCCACTTTCCCGGGAACGCTTAGCGATCTGAATCTCAGCGTAGACCCCGTGGTTTTTTCTTATGCAGGAGGCGGGTCCACTGGAACAGTCGAGTTGGCTGTAGCTGACAATTCAAAGGACTTCGTGGGCGGCACTGCCACAGGATTAACCGGCACGCTGGGATTACAAAATAATGGGGGCGACGATGTACCCGTGCCGCCGGGCGTCGGTGGTTCCAGCACGTTCCGATTCCCCACACAGCTGGTCTACGGCGACCCCTACGCCGTCACAGTCGCCAGCCAGCCTCCCGGCCAGTCCTGTTCAGTCGCCAACGGCAGCGGAACCATGGCTGACGCCGAAATCACCAGCGTTCAGATCACCTGCGTGGACGATCCGACACCGAATAGGGCGCCGACTGTGCTGGACGACCTCATCAAAATACCGGTAGGCACGCCATCGTTGACCATCGCCGCTCCCGGTGCTCTGAGCGGTGCTATCGATCCGGACGGCGACGCACTGACGGCTGCTTTGGTGGTTGACGCAGCTGACGGAACAGTGTTCCTGGATCCGGACGGGTCCTTCACTTATACCCGGGCAAACCCCAATACTCCGGGGTCTGATAGCTTTCAATACCGCGCTAACGATGGCACGACAGACAGCAATACGGCCGAAATCACCATTTTTGTGACGGACGTCAATGTGGCGCCTGTGGCAAATCCAGACGCTTATTCAATGGCGCAGGACACACTGTTGGTTGTGCCAGTCCTACAAAGCGTATTGGCAAATGACCGTGATCCTGAGGGACATGCCCTTACGGCGGCGAAAGCGAGTGATCCATCGAATGGAACGCTTCAATCCTTCGCCGATACTGGCGTATTTTTGTACCGGCCCAATCCCGGTTTTACGGGCAGCGATTCCTTCACCTATACGGCAAGCGACGGCTCCCTGAGCAGCCCCCCCGCCACGGTCTCCATCACGGTCAATCCGAATCAGAATCGGCCGCCAATAATAGCCAACGATGATGCGTATACCATGTCTCAGGGCGATACCCTGAACGTATTCTTGCCTGGATTGCTGGGCAACGACAGTGACCTGCAGGGTCACCCATTGACCGCTGCTATATCGTCGGTGCCCACGGTTGGCGGCGTCACTGTCAATCCCGATGGGTCGTTCACCTACACACCCCCGCCTACCTTCTCAGGCGTGGATACCTTTACCTATGTGGCCAGCGACGGCGCGACCACAAGCGCCGCAGCGACAGTACAGATCACGGTAACCGCCGTGGCGAACCAGCCGCCCGTGGCCAATAACGACACCTATGCCACACCACTGGATACGGACCTGGTCGTGGCGTCTCCCGGCGTTCTGGGCAATGACATTGACCCGGAGGGCAGTGCACTGAGGATTTCCAGCATCGTGACCCAGCCGGCCAACGGCGTGCTGGCGCCCCGCCTGCTGGGCGGGTTCAAGTACACGCCGACTACGGGGTTCACCGGAACGGTCAGCTTCCAATACCGGGCCTCGGACAACCAGTCGGACAGCAATATTGCGACGGCGCAGATCACGGTCAGCCCGACCAATCAGCCGCCCGTCGCTAACAACAATACATACACGGTCATCGAGGATAAAGTGCTGTTTGCTGATGATTTCCTGGCCAACGACACGGATCCGGAAGGACATGTTCTGACGGCCATCAAAGTGTCGGATCCGGCAAATGGCACCATCTTTGGTTTCGACAAGAATGGGTCGTTCACTTATAAGCCAAACGCAGGTTTTGTCGGCACAGACTCTTTCACCTACACGGCTAGCGACGGCGCGGGGTCCAGCAATACGGCAACCATAACTATCAGGGTCACCGCTGCAGCCGCTAACGGGCCGCCGGTCACAAGCAACGACGCCTACTCAGTAGTGCAGGGCACGGTGCTGAACGTGACGGGTCCGGGCATTCTGGGCAATGACAGCGACCCGGAGGGCCACGCGTTAACCGCAGCGGTCTCTTTTGGCGGACAGCCGACCAATGGCCATTTGTCGCTAAGCCCTGATGGTAGCTTCAGTTACACGCCAGATTCCGGTTTTGTGGGAGTGGATTCTTTCGCCTACGTGGCTCGCGATGACGCCGCACAGAGCACCGCGGCCAGCGTGCAGATCACTGTGACGGCTGCGACAGCGAACCTGCCGCCAGTGGTCAATAATGACGCATACGCTACGCCGCAGGGCACGGTGCTGAACGTGGCGGCGCCGGGCGTCCTGGCCAATGACGCGGACCCGGAGGGCCACGCCTTGACGGTCACCGTGACCAGTCAGCCGACAAATGGCACGCTGGCCAAGAATCCGAATGGCGGCTTCAGCTACACGCCGACCCTCCTCGGCTTCAGCGGCACGGATTCCTATACGTATACGGCAAGCGACGGCGCCCTCGACAGCAATGTGGCAACGGTGCAGCTCACCGTTACAGCCGCGGCCTCTAACTTGCCGCCTGTAGCTAATGGTGATATCTACACCACCCTTCAGGACACGGTGCTGACCGTGGCGGCCCCTGGCGTTCTGAGCAATGACTCTGACCCCGAGGGCCATGCGCTGACGGTGACGGTCACCAGCCAGCCGACAAATGGCACCCTGGCCAAGAACCCCAATGGCGGCTTCAGCTACGTGCCGAATGCGGGATTCATTGGCACGGATACGTATACCTACACGGTCAGCGATGGCGCGCTCGACAGCAATGAGACAAGCGTCAGCATTACCGTTACCCGTGCCCCGGCTGTGCCTGTGCCGGCGCTCGGGTGGCCAGCGTTGCTGCTTCTGTTACTGATGACCGCGATCTTGGGTCTGCATGTAGTACCGAGTCGTGTTCGGATGTAGAGCACTTTATCGTCAACGGGCGGCTGGCTGTTCATCATTCACGGGGGACACCGGTCCCAGCAAGCGGGACTGACACGTTACTTGGTTTCGCTGCAAAAGTGGAAGTGGAGTTCATATATCAGCCCTAAAACTGGGCTGCAGTGGTGCTGTCGGACCCGTCGCGGGACGCCAGGGCCAGCTTTGTTGCGCCCCAATTCCTGACCTCGAGTCCCTCGTCAGTACTCGGTGAACGCAGAAGCGGATTTACGTCAAATTTCCCAAACTTGACCCTTGACTCTGAACGGGCCCGTCTAGATGATTTGCCCCTGGTCACTGAGTACCGGAGCAGTTTCTTTGCAGTACCCAAAAGCTCGCCGCATTCTCGCTGTCGCCTTTGCCACAGCGGTGGGTTTCATGACTCTGCCCGCTCACGCTGTCGACTGCCCGGGAAACAATTACACACTCGAAAGCCAAACGGACGTCAACAACTTTCCCGCAGGCTGCGACCGGGTGCCACGCCAGCTCAGCATCAACGAGAACCCCACCCTCGGGGACCCGATAACCTCGCTGGCTCCTCTAAGCGAGCTCACCAGCGTCGGCCGCGACCTGCTACTGCGCGACACCACGTCGCTCGCCAGTGCCGAGGGCCTGCACAACATCGGCAGCATCGGTCGCAACCTGCTCGTTCGCAATAACGCGGTCCTTGCAGACCTCGACGATTTACTTTCGATAGCTACCATCGGCGGTTACCTCGATATCCGAGACAACGCAGCGCTGGTCGACGTCGACGGGCTCGCGTCTCTCACCTCGCTGACCTCTTACCTGCGCATCGAGGACAACGCGGTACTGCAGAACCTCGACGGTCTTGCCGGTCTCACGGCCCTCCCGGGGGGCTATTTGCGAATCCGCGACAACCCGGCGCTGACCTCGATTGCCGGCCTCAAAAACATCACGGCCATCGACCGCTACGCCTACATCTTTAACAACGACGCGCTGACTGATCTGACTGGCCTTGACGCGGTGACGTCGATCGGCGGTAACGTCACCATTCAGAACAACAATGCGCTGACGTCAATCGCGGCCCTGGGCAACCTGACCACGGTTACCCGCACCGTGTTGATACGCAACAACAACCGGCTCCTGACCCTGGCAGGGCTGGAGGGGCTGAGCGCCATTCCCCGCGCGCTGGTGGTGCGCGACAATAACCGGCTGACGGACATCTCGGCGCTCGGCGGCATCGCCACGGTGGGCCAGAATCTGCAGCTCATCAACAACCGGGCGCTGCCGGACCTCACGGGCCTGGACGCCATCACCAGCATTGGCGGCAGTCTCGAGCTGGTGAACGGCGCGGCCCTCACCGATGTGTCGGCGCTGGCGCAGCTGGTCTCTGTGGGCGGCAGACTGCGCATCCAGAACAACGATCTGCTACAGCGCCTGGACGGCTTCGGCGGACTGGTGCAGGTCGACGGGGATGTACTGGTACTCTTCAACGACCAGCTCGACACCTGCGATGCCCTGGTCCCGCTCCTCGATGCGATCGATGATGATCCTGCAGGGCCCGGCGTTGCGCCCACGCCCGATGTCGGCGGCACTACCATCGACATTCGCCGTAACGGCGATACCACCTGCAACAGCATTGGCGGCATTCTCGGCAGCGTGACGCCGCCGGCCTTTGCCCTTGACTTTGCCCCATCGACGATCCGCATTGGCAGTGGCGTCACCACCAGCACCCTCACCTACCGCATCGAGAATGGTGCGGCGCGCGCGCTGGGCGTAGGCTTCGACAATACGCTGCCCACGGGCCTGCGCATCGCCACACCGTCCAATGCCACCACCGACTGCCCCGTCGCTGTCCTGACTGCACCCGATGGCGGCCTGCAGGTAACGTTGTCGGGCGTGCGTCTGGCGGCCTCTGCCAGTTGCAGGGTCATGGTGGACATCATCGGTGATGCCGCGGGCGTGTACAACACCACCACCGGCGCGATCGCATTCACGCTCCCCAATGGCAGCGTCGGCAGTGGCGCGAATGCGACGGGCACGCTGACGGTGGTCGCCCCCGCGCTGACCCTGTCCCCGGCCACACTCAATTTCGGCAACGTGCTCGTGGGTCAGGTTGCCGGTCCTCAGGCGGTGACCGTCAGCAACAGCGGTACGGGCGCCCTGAACGTCGCGGACATCGACTCCGCCGTCGCACCGATGGCGCGAAGCGGCGGCAGCTGCGCGGCGTCGCCTTTTACCCTGAACCCCGGGGCCAACTGTACCCTCGAGTACACGTTCAGCCCCGGCATTGCCGGCCTCGCGACCCAGTCCATCGCCATCGCCAGTGACGCGCCGAGCAGCCCGGACAGCATCGCCCTCGCGGGCACCGGCATTCAGCCCGCGCTGACCATCGTCCCCGGCAGCACCATAGATTTCGGAGAGGTACTGCTGGGACAGACCGGCGCACTGGAGACGGTGACCCTCCGCAACAGCGGTACGGCGGTGTTGACCGTGTCGGCCATCGATGCGGCGACCGCACCGCTGGCGCGCACTGGCGGTAGCTGTGCGACGTCGTCCTTTACCCTGAACCCCGGTGAGAGCTGCACACTGGTGTACAGCTTCAGCCCCACTGCAGAGAGCGTCGTGAACCAGTCCATCGGTGTCGTCAGCGATGCTCCAGGCAGTCCGGACAGTATCGACTTCACGGGAGAGGGCATTGTGTCGGGTCTGTCCGTCTCGCCCGAGGGCATCGACTTTGACAAGGTGCTGGTAGGCGATAGCAGCGCCGCACAGACCGTGACCCTCACCAGCAGCGGCAAGGCGTCGGTAACGGTGTCGTCAATCGATACGCCGACCGCACCAATGAGTCTCAGCGGTGGTAGCTGCGTCGCACCTCCCTTTACCCTAAAGCCGGACGAGAGCTGCACTCTGGAATTCAGTTTCAGCCCCTCCGCCACCGGCGTCGTAAACCAGGACATCGAGATCGCCAGCGACGCGCCGAACTCTCCAGAAATCATTACTCTGGCCGGCGAAGGCGTGGAGCCCAGTCTGCTGCTGACGCCTGGCGCCATCGACTTCGGCGATGTCCGTGTCGGAGAGTCTGCCGGTCCGCTTGCCGTCACCGTGGGCAACAACGGCACAGCGCCGCTGACGGTGTCGGCGGTCGATGACGCGGCCGCACCGCTGGCGCAGACCGGGGGCAGCTGCACCGCGCCGCCATACACATTGCAACCCGGTGACGACTGCACCCTGGAGTACAGCTTCAGCCCCGGTTCTACCGGCATCATCAACCAGTCCATCAAGGTCAGCAGCGACACGGCGAGCAGTCCGGACAGCTTCGACCTTGTCGGTAACGGCGTGGAAGCGGGTATTTTCCTCACACCCGACAGCATCGACTTCGGCCAGGTGCTCGTGGGCGAGACCCCTGCCGCCCAGACCGTGACCGTTAATGCGAGCGGCACCGCGGCGCTCAATGTCTCTGCAATCACGGCGGTGGCCGCGCCGCTGTCGCAGACTGGAGGCAGCTGCCCCGAGCCGCCCTTTACCCTGGATACCGGCGACAGCTGCACCCTGCAGTACAGCTTCAGTCCCACCGTCACCGGCGCCGTTAACCAGAACATCGAGATCGACAGCGACGCGCCGAGTAGCCCGGACAGCATTGCGCTCGCCGGGGTCGGTTCCAGACTGTTCCGCAGCTTCGACGGCCCTCTACCGAGCGGCTCCATCGGCACCATTGCCTTCACCACTGCGGATGCAGGCTGCGAGTTCGCCCGCGATCCGGACTTTTTGAGCGTGGCAACGCCTGCACCGCCGTCCAATATCGAACTCATCGATGGCGTAGTCGGTTTTGAGATTACCGGTTGTCAGCCAGGCGCCACCGTAGATGTCACGGTGGACTACGGCACGCCGCTGCCGCCGGGCACCCAATACTGGAAAGCGGGCAACCCCTGGCGTCAGGTCGCTGCCTCCGTAACCGGCAGCACCGTTAGCTATTCCATGACGGACGGCGGTCCCCTGGACGAGGATGGCGCGGTCAATGGCGTGATCGTCGACCCCAGCGGAGCCGCGCAGTCCGCTGGGGGCGGATCTGGAACTCCACGGGCAATACCATCATTGCAGCCGAGGCAGCTCATAGTACTCGGACTGCTGCTTATGGCGATCGGGTTGCGAGTCCAGCGGCGTTCGACCGCCCGAAAATGTGGCTGACTATCTAAGCGACACCACTTTTCCGACGTAGCCGGTCACGAAGGCTTCGCACCGGCATCGATACCCGCAGCCCCGCCTCCTCGGATCCGTTCGGCTCATCCGGATTCAACCCCGAGCGCGCTGTCTCAGGTGTCATCCTGAATCGCTGGGGCCATGCTTACTCGGTGCCTTACCCGGGTTTTTATGGTGGCAACGGTGGCAGTGCACCTCGTGATGTTATCCGCAAGGACTATGGCCCTATCGCACTTGATGCCAAGTTCGTGGAAACGCAGGCTTTTGACTGCACCTTCTGTTGCGTCGGCGACGCCTGTAATTATTCGGCCAGTGGCTGTTTCGTGCAGCCGGGTACCATGTGGACAATCCCGTAGGTCCTGCGAAAACCGGGGTGATAGAGATACACCGTTGACAGTGTGGCCGGGTAAAGGGCCTGATCAGGGAGCAGGGTTATCGACGCCGGTCCGTTGCGGCCCGGCGTGCGGTTGCCGCTGACAGCAGCCGAACGATTGTCTAGTTAGGGGTGGTACCCTTGCGGTCAGCACCTTAGCCTCATCCGCTTGCTACTGTTCCTACTGTTGGGCGCGCCTGCGCAAGGCGTACTTGCCGATCAATACCAGCAATGCCGCCCACCCACCGGGCGGCAAAACGCCAGGCACATTTATCGCAATCTTGCATGCCTCGGAAGCAGGCAGAGCACACCCAGCAGGACTATCAAAATCATCAACAGCCTACTCATATTCCCCAGGGTCGGAATGGCCTGCGGAGGTGCAGCGACGGCGCCGGTTCCCGTCAGTGTGATCGTCGGATTGATATCAAGCGTGGCGCTGACATCTCCGAGGCCGGAAGGACTGAACGCAACGGTGATTGCACAGTTATCGCCTTTATTGACCAGCGTTTGGCCACTGCAGGCATCCGACGGCACCGAAAACGCCGAATCACCGGACAGCGCCAAAGTTCCAAGGGGCAGAGGCTGATCCCCAATGTTTGTTATCGTGGCAACCTTCTGGACGTTCTGCCCCGGCGCCACGTCGCCGAAGGCGATGTTCAGCCCGGGGGCGACCTGCGCCTCGCCCGGTGCGAGTCCACGGCCATCCACGGCTACCTGGTCCGGCGAGCTGGCGCTGTTTGAAATCACGTCAACGGTGCTCACTATATGGCCGCGGGTGACAGCGGTGAAGACGACCTCGAAGGTGCAACTGGTGTTTGGGGCCACCCTGGTGCCGGAACAGCTGTCGTTCTGAACCGAGAACGCCGAGTCGTTGGAAAATACGTTGGCGATGTCCAGCGCGATGCCGCTGTTGTCGGTGACCGTCACCGTCTGCGGCGCTGAGCTGCTGCCGATCTCGATGTCTCCGAAGGAAAGGCTCGGAGGGGTGATGTAATCCACCGGGTCCCCGCCCCTTCCGGACAGGGCGACGTTCAAGGTTTGGCCGCCGTTGTAGGGAATGTCGAGCGAGCCGGTGTCCACGCCTTCTACTTCCGGATCGAAGGTTACTGAGATCTGGCAGGACGCCTGACTGGCCAGCGTGGTCCCGGAACAGGTGTCGGTGCCAACGCCGATGCCGAACTGCTGCGGGGTGACGGTGCCGGTGACGCTGGCGGTGCCGATCTGCGCATCCTGGCCCGGGCCGCCGATGTTGGTGATGGTCACATCCAGCGTTGCCGGTTGTGTCTGGGTGCCGAAGGCTAGAATCGTGGGGTTTGCGGTAAGGCTAGCCGGCTGCAGGCCGTTACCGGCCAGTGCCACGTTGGCTGACGGAAAGCCGCTGGCACCGGGGATGGTAAGTGTGCCGGTGGCCGGGCCGGTCGTGGTGGGGTTGAAGGTAACGAAGACTAAACAGAGTGAGCCGTTTTGTGGAACTGGCGTGAGGGTCGCGCCGGAGCAGGTGTCGGACTGCAGCGCGAAGTCGCCGCTGGCGCTGAGCTGCCCGAGCGGCAGGCTGCTTATCGGACTCGCGTTCTTGACAACCACGAGCTGCCGCGGACTGACGGTGCCGACGGGAACATCGCCGAAGTCGAGGCTGGTCTTGCTGGGCAGCGGCGCAGGTGGCTCGACGCCACTGCCGAGCAGGGTGACGCTGTCCGGGGAGGTGGCGCCATCGGAATCCATGGTGAACAGCCCGGAGCGGGCACCGAGCGCGCTTGGGGCGAAGCGGATGGTGATCGCGCACTGGCTGCCGGCGGCTACGGACTGCGGGTAGGTATTACCGCAGCTGTTGTCGCTGAGCGTGAAGTCGGCGCCGGTGACGGTGAGCGCGCTGACGGTGAGCGGGCCGGAGCCGCCCGTGTTGTCGATGGTGATGGTGTCGGTCTTGCTGGCGCCGAGTTTGACCTGATCGAAGTCGAGTTTGTCTTTGGGGATGAGCTGGTCGCCCGTCACCCCGGTGCCGGCGGCGGTCAACGTTACCGGGAAACTCTGCGGCGTGCTGTTATCCGAGGTGGTGTAGGTCAGGTCGAGCTGGGCGTTATCTACGCCCTGCTGGATGACGGTGAAGCGCACGTTGACGGTGCAGGCGTTGCGGGTGCTGCCGCCGGTGAGCGGCCCGCTGCTGCAGTCCTCGCTGAGCACACTGTACTCACCCAAGGAATCGCCACTGATCGACACCGCGCTGATGTCCACCGTGGTGGAGATGGAGCCGGTGCTGTTCTGGAAGGTGACGGGGAGGTCGATGGTGCTGCCGATCGGCGCGGAGCCGAAGTCGAGTGCCGTCGCGCTGCTGGTCAGCGTCGGCGCGGCGTAGACGCACGGGGGGTCAACGTAGTAGAACTTTTTAGGCTGCGGGTTGAGGCGGCTCTTCACCAGCACGTCGCACTCCGTGACCGCATTTTGGTAGACGACGACGCTATTACTCACCCCGGTGATGCCGGCGAGCCCGGTGATATCGGTGAGCGTGTTGTTGCTGGTGACGTCCACATCTTCAAGCGTGCCAGTCACAAGATTCCGCAGCCCGTTCAGGTTCTTCAGTTTCGCGTTGCTTTGCAGCCGGAGTGTCTGGCTGATTGTCATCAGATTCTGCAATCCGTCGAGGTCGGTGAGCGCGTCGAGGTCTTTTATGGTGAGCCCTTCGAGGCTGGTCACCGTCGACAAGTCTGCCAGCGTGCCTACACCGGTGAGACTGTTGAGCACCAGTGCGTTGAAGGTGCCGCCCGTGAGCCCCGCCAGCGGGTTCGGGCCAGTGAGCCCGGGCAGTGTGTTGAAGGTGATGCTCTCGATGTCCCGAATCGGCGCCAGTTCCGCCGGGTCGATTCCGGCGAGATTTGTCACGACGACACCCGTGAGTGCAGGAAACGCGGCCGCTGTGATGTCGCTCAGGTCGGGGAGCCCGAGTTCATCCACTTGAAGGATCGCTGTTTGCGGCATCGCTGGCAGTGCCTTGACGCCCGCCATCTTCGCGAGCTTGACCGACTCCTGCGCTGCCGAGGCGATCCGTGCCAGGGCTGGCAACTGGCCGGTCTGATCGGTGTCCAGGGGCAAGCCCCCCAGGGTGAGTTCTTTGGTCGGCACGGGAAGGTCGCCCAGCTGGGCCGGATCGGCCAGCGGCAAACCGTCAAGACTCAGTTTCTCCAGCGCCGTTCCGCCTGCGATGTTCCAGGCAGGAAGCTGGGTGATGGTCGAAGAGACGATGGCGAGCTCCGCAAGACAATCGCCTGATGAGACCCCAGGCTGGCACTTCCTCGGACCGAGACTGGTGAGCCCGTCGAGCGCGCTGATGTCTGTGAGTTGATTGGATTTGGTACCGTTGTTGATGCTCAGCGAGCCTACGTGAGTGACGTTATCGAGCCCATCGAGCGAGGTTATTACGCTGAGCAAGATCCTGAGTTGGCCATCTACCCGTGTCAGATTGTTCAGGGGCGACAACGAGACAATGGGGCTTGTGCTTGAGTCGGAAAGGGTGAGGGCGCCCGCGACGGTGGTGCACGGGAAGCTGTCGACGTCGGCTTGCGAGCCCACTATTAGGTTCAGCGTCGGGTCGGCACAGTCCGCCTGCGTGAACGGCGGCGTTTTGTCGACAGCCTGCGCGCCGGATGAAAACAGCAACGCCAAAAGTATAAAGACGGACGCTGTCAGGTTGGTTTTCGCTTTCATGAGATTAGGCCGGGCTCTGCAGGATTTGTTCTCGATTAGTCTAGCAAACAGTGTTGTCAACTTAACCCGCAATAATTCCGCCTCTTCGATCTCGGTTTTGCTAAGCCCCCCGACTAAGTGCGCATGAGGGTATCGCCAAGTTAAGTGGCTCGGATTGGTAGACTCAGCCGATGAATACCTATAAACGCCACCGATTCCCGCCCGACTGGACTTCCCTCGGTCTGTGCAATCGCGGGGTACGGGAACAGGGCATGAGGCAATTCAAATCAGTGAAGCAAGCTCAGCGATTCGTGTGACCGCATGGGTGCAGGCCGGATTTATGTGTGGGGCGGAGGAACGTCAGGTAAGCAGCGGAAACAACAAGATAATGAGAAAATTAGCGATGACGTAACCCAAAACACCGCAAAGCGTACCGAGCGCCACTAAATGCGACCAACCGCGGCTCGAAGCCACCGCCGCAGCGGTAGCAGGACCAAGAATGCAGGCATTGGAAACGGTGATTAAGGTGGCAAAGTCTTTCTTCAGAATACGCCCGATAATAAAGAACAGCAGTGCGTGAACAATGACGATAAACGCTGCCAGGCCCGTCGCGGGTAGGAACATGGTGCTAATGGCCGAGAGTTGAGTGCTACCGCCGATCACTGCAAAAAAGAGATACATGCCCGACACGCCCAGTTTAGGGGCAATCGTTAAACGGCCGAGAAACGCAGGAAACGCGTTGGCGATCAATACAGACAGGGTAATGATAAAAAGATAGAACAAGCTGTCCAGTTCGGTCCACCACACCAGCGCCTGTGCCACGGCCACAATAAACGCAGCTGCTGCTAATGAAATTGGCAGAGAAGCGAACACTGGCAACGTCGAATCATCACTATTGTCTACAACGATCTCACTATTAGTATCAGGGTTGTAGTTTAAGGCGGCCAGGCCGGATGCGGCCGCTAGAACAACCAAATAACTGATACCCACAACAGCATCTGCCGCCAGCGCGGCCGCTACCAGTTCCGGCTGTTCGACCGCTAAAGATTGAGAGGCGGCAACAAAATTGACCGAGCCGCCTATGTAGGTAGCCACTAATACGGGTACCAATTGTGACAGTTCGTTATCTTTGGTGAAGGTCAGTAGCGCCAAAACGCCTGCGAACATGGTCACGGCGACAGCCAACATGAACAGCAGAATCAAAGGGCCGCCATCGCGCCATAAATGATGCAAGTTGGCCTGTACCAAAAGCAGAGCTACTGAAGCTGG
>NZ_DS999411.1:1484701-1526428 GCF_000158175.1 Luminiphilus syltensis NOR5-1B
GTGCCATGGCAACACCGGTTCCCAGCATGCAGCCCACCATAAGTCTGAAACCGCTACCTTTGGCGGCGTTGGCAAGCGACAAGGCCTCGGTGAGGCCGCCGGTTTTGTCCAGTTTGATATTGATGTACTGATAACGTTCTTTTAAAAGAGGCAGGTCGCTGCGATCGTGACAGGACTCATCGGCACACAACGCGACGGGTCCTGTATAGGCGTCTAGTTCTTCATCACGGCCTATGGCCAGAGGTTGCTCAATCATAAACACACCCAACTGATGTAACTGGGGTGAAAGTTCATTGAGTTGCTGCAGATTCCAACCGCAATTGACGTCTACAAATAAAGGCGTGTCTGGCAGTGTGTCTCGAACTGCTCGTACGCAGCCCAGGTCATCTTCGCCACCCAGTTTTAATTTGATGCAACTTGCACCGCGCAAGTCTATGGCCTTTGCAGTAGTTTCAGCAGGTGTTCCAATGCCGATGGAAACATCAGAATCCAAACGCGCTTTAGGTGAAACATTCGCCAATTCCCAGACCGACTTGCCGCTGCGTTTGGCCTCTAAATCCCACAGCGCACAGTCAATAGCGTTGCGTGCGGCTTTCGCGGGGAGTAGGTTCTGAAGAGACTCTCGGCTGTAGTTATCTGCCTCCAGTAGAGGGATAACCGCCTTGATTTCGGCCAATGTCTGGTCTGCATGCTGGCCATAGATCCCCATTGGGCAACATTCCCCTCGACCGACATGCTCACCATCTCGTATTTCAACCGCGACGATGTCCAGCCCGTTCAAGGTGCCAAAGGCCACCCGAAACGACCCATTCAGTTCTATAAATCGCTTCTCAGCGGAAAGTTTCACCTTATCTGGCTCCCACCATAAATCTTTGTTTGTGACTACTGCTGCACTTATAGCAAGCAATTTGCTAATACCGAAAAATTTTCAGAGCCGGGTTAGGCGTTCAACTCGGACCATTCATCGGCGGTAAAACGCCGGGATTCGAAATCACCGGAGTTGGCTCCAGCGGCAGTCGGAGGTAACCCGTTTGGGCTGTAAACCGTGAACACCCTGGCAGGCTTACTATTTGCAGCAACCGTTGAATGCCAGATATGTCCGTCCATAAACAGGCTATCACCCGACTCTAACAACACCGGAGAACGCCCCTGAATGTAGATGAGCAAATCGCCTTCGATGACATAGAGAACTTTTTCTCCCGGATGGGACACGAACTCTGACTCCCAAATGGACACTGGATCAATCTCAAAGACAATGCAGTCCAACTTACTGTCGTGAATATCGGGGAACAGAAACTGTTGCGATAATTCTGCTTCTCGAATGGAGTCTCGGCTTCGGTGCCTATCAATGCTTAGCCGCGGCTCGCCAACTGGCTTTACCGGCAAAGTTGTCGAAAGCTTCGAGCCTAAAAAAACCTCTGCCGCAACATCCAGAGCCTCCGCCAACGTATGGATTTTTTCCACATTCAACGATAGCCGGGTGTTTTCAATTCTGGACAAGGATGAAATGGAAATTCCTGACTTCTCTGACAGCGCTTCCAGGGTAAGTTTGCGTTGCTTGCGCAGTTCACGTAATCGCTCGCCGACAGAGTGGCTCGGTGTGGTTGTGCTTCCCTGCTTCTTTGATCGCTTGCTCACCTACTTCTCGACTCGTATCAACTTCAAATCATGGAAGTTAAATGAGGGGTCTGTAGCTGCAGACACCGCTTTCATAGTGGCGGACGCGACACCGCCGGTAGCGCTCTGCTGAAAATTAATATAGGCATCCGCCTGTAGTCCACGATTGGCCCAGTGGACTAAAAATCGATCGCCGCTGATATGTTCCACGGGGCCCGACAGATCGTTTGAACCAAGATTTAGATGCAACTGTCCCTCGCGTAAGGTGACAACAACGTCCCCAAACCAGGCATCTCGATAAACACCGACATATTCCTCTAGCGCCTGTGCTGGGCGCACTCCCTCAGTCTTTTTCTTTGAAGTAGTGCCTCCTTGTACCTCCGTTTGATGCGTGTCCTCGGGAGCGGGAGCCAATGCCGTAATGATGTCTCTGGGTTTGGCTGAAAATGCCTCTTCAGCCAGCTGCCTACCAATGGCTCTGGCAGCGCCTGAACCGCGGTTCGTCATCACCATAATGCCCAGACCCTGTTCCGGGAACACGCTTATATAGCTCACCATACCGGGCAGGCCCCCACCGTGCTGTGCCTGTAATGCGCCATAGCTATCTTGCAAAAACCAGCCAAGCCCATAGGCCGAAAAACTGCTGTTTCCGTAGCGAATGTTGTCAGGACTGACAGTCATGGGGGTGATTGGCTCTCTCAATGACTGAATACCATCCTCGCTCAGCAGTGATTCTTGCGCCTTCTTATTCATTCCCAAATTGAACTGCAGCCACTGGCTCATGCCCACGGCATCACAATAGATACCACCAGCGGCTTGGATCACTTCGGGCAGTGGCAGGTCAACAAGCTGCATTTTGCCGTCGGCCACCGCATGGGCACGGGCTACCTCGGCGCTGGCCGGAATATCCGCATGGGACGGTGCGCATGCCTCCATATTGAGCGCGGAGAAAATATGCTGGTCGATATAATCTCCCCAGCTTTTACCCGAAAGCGTCTCAATTAAATCGCCGGCCACGACATACAACAAATTGTCGTAAGCAAAATCTGTGCGAAAACTGGTAGCAGCTGGCAAATTGGCCAATGCTTTGTAGATGTTCTCGCGGTTGGATTTGGTTTCGGTGAGAATCACGAGATCACCGGCATAAGGCGCCAGACCGGAGCGGTGGGTCAGCAAGTCACGCACCTGAAACTCGCGTGTTACCCAGGGGTCTGCCATTCGAAAGTTGGGAAGGTGGTCTATTACGCTATCGCGCCAGTCTAATTTGCCTTGGGCGACCAGTTGAGCCAATGCGGTGCCGGTAAAGGCCTTGGAAATAGAACCGATACCAAACAGTGTGCTCTCATCCACTGGTTTTGTTCGATCGAAGCGTTGCACCCCGTAACCCATGGTATAGGCGTCTTCTGTGGGCTGTACCACAGCAATAGCCACGCCCGGAATCCCATACTGCTGCAGTGTTTGCTCAGCTATCTCATCGATACGCTCAGTACTGATAGGCGTGATGGTTACACCGGCAAAAACCGGTAAACAGCTGATACAAAGTAGGCAGGTGACTACAATTCGCTTCATGGTTGGACTCTCCTTTCAAACGGATTATTGCCAGCTGACGCATATTTTGCAATAACTGCAAAAACTAACTCTGAGTGTCAGAAAGCTGCACCAGGGGTATTGCCAAATTAACCGGGCCGGGTTGGTAGAATCGGCTGATGACTACCTATAAAGGTACTGGCAAGTTAACTGACCCTGTTCGGTAGGCTCCGCGCATGGATACTTATAAACGCCACCGATTCCCACCCGAAATTATCAGTTATGCAGTTTGGCTCTACTACCGCTTCAATCTAAGCCACCGGGATATTGAAGATCTCTTGGCTGAGCGCGGCATCACTGTCAGCCGCGAAGCGATTCGCCTTTGGTACCCAAAGCACTCGCTACGCTCATGGGGTAGGCCCTGCATCAAGTTCGGCACTATTTATGCGCGGAGATTGAGACGAAAACACCGAGGCTATGGGGACACCTTCTACTTCGATGAAGTATTCGTAAAGATCAACGATAAGCAGCACTACCTGTGGCGAGCAGTGGATCAGGATGGTGAGGTGGTGGATGTGTATCTACAAGCGAAGCGTGGCGGCGCTGCTGCTAAACGCTTCTTCAAACGCCTATGCTTCGGATAATGATGGACCATCGTTGCGGTGCGCATGTGTCTGACTTTTGAGGCGTGTGCTATTTTGCGGTATAAGGTTTCGGGCGATTACGATGCAATACTTGCGTAAACATAAATCGCACACAGGTGGTCTGTTGAAATCTGTCGTGTAATGGTGTGAAACGATGGCTATACGTGTCTTTCTGGTCCTGCTCTTGGTTTTTTCTGCCGGGGCCCACGCGAATCGTTTCGCGTCAGAACCACTCCCTCCACCAGGTCTCCGCCTAACTGCTATCGATCCTGGGTCGGCAACCGCGAGTGGAAACCTTGAGTACTACCTGACATTTCGGGAGGTGGGGAGCGCCTGCCCGCAGGCTACTCTGATGCTTGATCTCCCGAGTGGAGTTACCGACGTTGTAGCGCCGACTGGCCAAGTCACGGGTAGCAGGGTGACCTGGAGTTTGGGGAGCGTTCCGCCAAACAGAATCGTGAAGAAAAAGGTTACAGTTCGGATCAGTGCTGGTACACCTCCTTCCAGCCTGCTTGTCGCGGCGGCAAGTATTAGAAGCGGCAACCGAAATAAGTCGTGTACCAGCCCTGTAAAAACGCCTCCTGTGGAGGTAGAAGTTGATCCGCCCGTTCCTCTCCCTGCGCTCACCCTGGAGAAATCCGCCTCGATTGACGTTGTGGAGCCGGGAGAAGTCTTCACTTATACGATTAACTATGCGAACGATGGTGCTGTTGACGCAACGGGGGTGGTGATCACCGACACTCTGGATGGCCGGTTGAACCCCGTCTCTGCAACGGGCGGCGGCATCACGGCGGGTCAGGTTGTGACTTGGAATATCGGAACTGTCAGACCAAACACCGGTGGTTCTTTGGTAGTGGAGGTTGAAGTGGGCTCGGTGTCGGATGGTGTCCTTCTGCCGAATGGCGCCCGCCTTACTAGCAACGAGGTGGCGGACGTCGCCGCGGAACCTGTCGGGGTAACGGTAACCACCAATCCGCTTCTGAATCTTCAAATGGCTGCGGCTGAGGCGTTTGTGGACGCTGGGGCGTACGCGGTATTCACGATTAGCTATGAAAATATCGGGACGGGGGTGGCGACGGGAGTGAAGCTCCAAAATACCCTCCCTGCTGGACTCACGCTGGTCAGCGACAGTGGTAACGGGCAGGTATCGGGGTCCTTAGTGACGTGGAACTTGCCTGATCTTGCGGCGGGGCAAAGTGGGTCTGTCTCGCTCAACGCCTCGGTGGACACGCCAGTAGCCGACGGTACGGAACTTATCAATGAAGCGGCTATCACCTTTGATCAGCAGGCCCCTTCTCCAATCGTCGCTGATGCCGTTGCCACAGTGGTTAGCGGCCCAGCTCTCGAGATCGTGAAGACGGCATCGGCCAACGTCGTCGAAGCCGGTGAGACCCTCACCTACACACTCACGTATCGCAACACGGGGTTTGACGTCGCTACCCCTTTGGTCATCGTGGATGACCTTCCCTACCAAGCCCAGATCGTCTCGGCATCTCCCGCGCCAGCGTCGGTGTCCAACGGGCTCGCCTTCTGGGATCTTGGAGAGCTGCCCGCGGGGGGGGAGGGGTCGATAAAGGTCACCGTCGCCGTCGACAGTCCATTGCCCAACGGCACGGCGCTCCTCAACGCGGCTTATGCGCTTGCAAATGGCGTCGATGCAGTCAGCGACGCTGTGTTCACCCTCGTGGCCAGCGAGCCCGTACTGGAGATCAGTAAGCAGGCATCGGCCCTTGATGTGCAGCCCGGGGACACGCTTACCTACAAGATTAGCTACGGTAACTCGGGCACCGACATCGCCCCCAACGCCGTGATCTTCGACATCCTCCCCGGCGACGTGACCTTTGTCACCGCCTCGGGCAATGGCAACTACGTCCAGTCATCCAACAGCGTCGGGTGGAGTCTCGGTGATCTGGCGGCGGGCGCTCAGGGTTCGCAGACGGTAAAGGTCCAGGTCAATGGGCTCCTGCCTGATGGTACTAAGTTGGTAAACACCTCGGCGATTCTTGCCAAAGGCACTCAAAGCCAAACCGCGCAGTCGACGGCCAATGTCAGCAGTAATCCTGATCTGGCACTCACTGTATCCAGTAACCCGGAGCGCGTCGTATTAGCTGGACAAACTGTGGGCTACTCACTTCAGCTTGCCAACCGGGGCAGTGATGTGGCGCGAAATACCAGGGTAATCGATCAGTTATCGCCTGGTAGTGCACCATCGGTGATCGGCCAAGGGGGGCGATATGATGCTGCTAAAGGCACGATCACCTGGAACGTCGTGAGCCTGGCGCCCGGAGCTACCCAAGTCTTCGATTATAGCGTCCCTGTGGCAGTAGGCATCCCCAACGGTACCGAGCTGATCAATACGGCTTCGGCAGTGGCGGACAACGCGGCGAATGTTTCTGCTGTGTCGGTGGTTGAGGTCAGCAGTAGCCCTCGACTCGCGTTGTCCCTGAATGGACCGGCAGGCGCCTCGCCCGGAGACACCCTCGTTTACACCCTGTCCTACTCGAACACGGGAAATGCGGTTGCGGCGGATGTTTCGCTGACGAGCCCTGTGACCTCACCTCTGGACTTTGTATCTGCCTCTGACGGTGGGAGTGAAACGGGTGCAGTGGTAACCTGGGATCTCGGCGACATTCCGGTCGGAGGATCGGGTTTCGTTGAGCTGTTACTGCAGGTGCCCGTTGGCACGCCTGGAGATACGAGCGTGATTGCCAAGGCGAGCATTGGGGCTTCGGGCACCGCGCCGGTCAGTGATTCTCTCGTGACCAAACTGAAGAGTCAGGCTGAGCTTGAGGTCCGCATTCAGGCGACGCCCGACCCGGTGCCGGCCGGCGGCGGCGCCGTCTTCGAGGTAACGCTGTCGAACTCAGGCAACGCCGACGCCACCTCAGTACAGCTTGCGGCTTCCGTGCCGCCCTCCTCAAGCTTTGTCCTCGCCAGCGATGGCGGCGCGTATGACAACACCACGGAATTTGTGGGATGGGCCATCGGCACCCTCGCAGCGGGCGACACGCTGACCCGCTCTTTCACCGTAACCGCCCCGAACATAGCATTCAATGGTGCGACCCTGTCGAGCCTCGTCGGCCTCGATGCAGACAACGCGGCGGCGGTGTCCGATGCGACCGGAGTCCGGGTCTCAAGCAGCCCGCTGCTGATCGGCGGCATCGGCTCCCCGGCCTCCGAAGCGCTCCTTGGTGAGATCGTGGCGTTCGATGTCGAACTGGCGAATGTTGGCAGCGCGCCCGCGACCAGTCTAGCGGTGGTTGAACAGTTGCCCAACAACGTGGATATCCTTACGGCAAATTCCGGCGGGATTATCGATGCAGGCGCTAGAACGGTTAGCTGGGATCTGGGCGATTTTTCCCCTTCAGACGGGGTGGCATCTCTGGTCGTTGAGGTTAGAACCCTCTCGCTTACGCCCACGATAGAGGCGGTCGCGACGGTCACCTATGATCCTTCAGAGAGCGCAGACATTAGTGCCTCGTTGCCGGTGCGGGCCCCGGCGCCGGGCAATGTTCCGGAGCTTACGATAGGCGCCAGCGTTCTCGACTTCGGCGATGTGGAAAGCGGCGGCCGCAGTACGGTCAAGACGGTCATTCTGTCAAACACGGGCATTGCGCCGCTGGATATCGCCGGCATCACGTCTGCCAATGCGCCCTTCGCGCTCACGGGAGGAAGCTGCGGATCCGTACCATTCACCCTGGCTTCGAGTTCAAACTGCTCTCTCGCCTACACCTTCAGCCCCGCTGTAACGGGATCAGCCAGCCAGGTCATTAATATCAGCACCAATGCCGCGGGCAGCCCGGTCACGCTTTCGCTGCAGGGGGCTGGCGTTGATCTGATCCGCAGTTTCAGCGGACCGCTGCCGTCGGGTACAACGGGAACCCTTAGCTTCATTACTCAGGATCCGCGCTGTGCGTTTGTCGGTACGCCCCAGTTTATTCCGGCAAGCGCGGCCGCGGGGGCACCAGCCAGCCTGGAGTTGCTCGACGGCCTGACGCGGTTCACCATCGGGGGCTGCCAGCCTGGCGCGTCCGTAAGCGTGACTATCGACTATGGCGTGCCCGTGCCGGATGGCACACAGGTCTGGAAGGTCGGAGCGCCCTGGCGTGCCCTGGCGACATCACTTGGTGCTACATCTGTAAGCTACTCCCTCACCGACGGTGGCGCTGACGATGAGGATGGGACGGTTGACGGAACCATTGTCGACCCCGCGGGTGCCGGGCGTCTTGTAGGCGTCAGCCATCCTCCGGAATCTATTCCGGCCTTGCCTGTATGGGCGTTCCTGCTGCTTGTTGGTTTATTGCCCTGGCTGGCACATGTGGGGGTTAGGCTCTTCATCTCTAAAGGGCGACACCAGCATTCATCAAACTGATTTTGCGGAAACGGCTTAAGGTCGAACAGGTACTGACAAGTTAACAGCCCGAAATTGATAAAATCGGCTCATGAATACGTATAAACGACACCGATTCCCTGCAGCCGTCATCAGTTACGCCGTCTGGCTTTACTATGATACTGCCAAGTAAAGTAACCGTAATTGGTAGAATCCGTAGATGAATACCTACAAGCGCCACAGATTCCCGCCTGACATCATCAGCTACGCCGTCTGGCTGTACTTTCGTTTCAATCTAAGCCACCGCGATATTGAAGACCTTCTGGCTGAGCGAGGAATCATCGTCAGCCGCGAGGCGATCCGACTGTGGCGCATTAAGTTTGGGGCCATTTATACCCGCCGGCTGAAACGAAATCACACAGGATACGGCGACACTTTCTACATTGATGAAGTCTTCGTGAAAATCAACGGTAAGCAGCACTTCCTGTGGCGAGCTGTAGACCAAGATGGCGAGGTCGTTGATGTGTATCTTCAAGCGAAGCGTGATGGGGTGGCAGCCAAACGCTTCTTTAAGCGCCTGTTACGAAGCCACGGAACAGAGCCAAGAAAAATAGTGACAGACAAACTACGCAGCTATGGCGTTGCCCATCGAGAACTGATTCCTGACACGATCCATAGCACCGAGCAGTATGAGAATAACCGGGCTGAGCAATCACAGGGTCTGCCCCGCTTCATGGGTATGAGGCGACCAGGGTGAGGGAGCGGGGGATGCGTAACTTCAAGTCGGTAAGGCAGGCTCAGAGATTTCTCGGTGTCCATGCTGCCGTGTCTAATCTATTCAATTTGGGAAGGCACTTGGTCAAGGCAAAGCATTATCGGGATCTGAGGATCAGTGCATTCAATGAATGGAGTAGGGCGGTTGCTTGACTCTGGAGGCCAATAACTGCTGGTCTGGAAAAGTTAACTTGTCTGAACCGAAAAAAGCCAAGCTTCCTTGGTGCGACTTCGATATTACTCACACTTTACGATTCCGTTATCGTAATCGAGTCGGCTCAGTTCATTTGTTTCTGGCGATCGCAGCCCAAACAACAGCCGAGTTCTTGCCTCAATGCTGCCTAGGAGGGCATTGCCAAGCGCCAATGCAGAGCTGGCGGCTTTATCAGAGTATTCAGTGAGATACTTAAGTGCCAATTCCTCGTGTCCGCTGTCGAAAAGAGCATTTGAAGTCTGTTCCACAGAGACCGTATCTGCGATGAGCTGATCTTCAAATGCAGTGAGTGCCTCAGTCACTTCCGGAAGGAATTTTTCAGGGTGGTCACAAGTAAAGTACATGAGGCGTTTGAAGGAGCGCCCGGCAAATTCCGTTGCTTCCTGAATTTGCCAATCGGGCGTTACAAATCGAGTGGCTTCGCCTTTGGTCAGATATCGATGCTTACCAAACTCCATGGGAATGCTCTGAACGCCAATTCGGTAGGGAACGAAGGGAGTGGTTATCGACCCAGTCGCCGCCACCCAAAGGGTTCGATTCTCTGGTCGCACGCCCGCACGAAGATGCGCAACCTGACCGTAACCTGTTGTGTCTTTTGAGAGGCGCGGATCGCGTACCGCATCTAACATTTGCCTTAGACTGATTGGGGCGGACTGCCTAAGTTCCTGCTCCAACTCGTCCCTCGGATATTGTGCAAAATCCTCTCCGTAGACCGCCGTTACATTGAATGGCTCTCCCGCATCAGGATCGAACCAGCCTTGCTCAACGGCGAATTCAATGAAATTTTGAGATCCCATGTAGTTGGGGTCTTCTTGAAAGTTCAGTGGGATGTTTCCTATGTCACCGGGGTATGAAACGCGGATTTCATCTGGCCCAAGTCGTTGTGCGATCCATAATCCCTTCCCCCCTGCAAAATTAATCAGGACCCAGCCTTCATTTTCATCTGCAAACATGTGGGAATTGCCGCCATACGTTGAGTACCCATACTCATCAATCAGCTTACCCACGATCTCAACTGCCTCGCGAGCGGAGCGGGCGCGCTCCATCGCAATGCGAGACAAATCGCTGTAGCTCGGCCCTGTCTGGGGGTTTGGCGTCATCGCAATGAGCTCTGGGCGTGAAGGCGACCAGACGTCACGACCAGCAACGTTGTTTTCGTTCAATCCTCCATTGGTTATGGGAGGAGGAAAGCCCTCATAGTCCGAATAATTCATCGTGAGGTAGCGAAAGGTCCGCAACGCTTGAGGAATCTGAATATATTTCCCCGGCATATTTGCGGTCTCGTCGACCCCAACCTTTATTGTGGTACCCGCCGGAAAGCGATCGGCCGGAACAACCTCAAGCCAGTGACTCGATACCTCGTCTCCCGATCCGCCTATAAGCACACTGCCATCATCTGTAAGGTTTTTGCCGACATAGATCGCATAGCTCGCGTGCGAAATGGTAGGAGTTAGTGTTAGTAGTGCTAAAAACACGACGACAACGGCAGATTTGTGCGCTAACTTTTTGCTCGCCATTTTTGTAACCCTTCTTAATGATCGATAGTTAATGAACAACGGCTTAGGTTCATGAAGCCGTGCGATCAAATATTTATTACAGCTTGACCGTCTCTTGCGTAACGCCGCACAAAGGACACTTTTTACCGCAACGAACCCGGCACATTGTGCCGCAGTAAAGGCTAGCGAAGAGCCGGTGGATGACCCTGAAAACGCCAGGCTGGTAGCAACACCGTGTCTTAGCGCTTCGCAAATTTAGCCGAGGACTTCATTCACCGAACGTAAAGCGGCATCAATCGCAGCGTGAACGTAGGCATAAGCTTCCGAGTCGGAATTGGCGATACTGATTCGACCAATAGGTCTCCGGCCAATTTCGTGGGGTGCCTGCCCTGGCTCCCACTTGGGATCGTGTAGATCCAGATACTCATAGGCGTAACCATGCGACCAGCGATTGACTGTTATCGCCGCAATGTCGGTGTTGGCGTTAAAGCCGAATTGGCCGAACATCCCATCGAGTTGAGCGCGTATTTCTGACTCGTAGTCGGAGAACGGTGTGGCGAGAATCCGATGCCTGCCGAGCCGGTAAAGCTCTCTCGCCGACTGCCCCGGATCTCCCTCGGGTGTTGGCACATGACCCATAAAACACACCATAGGTTCTTCCTGGTCGTCGGGTGGCTGGTAATCGCCGAGCGTCACCGGAGGGGCGTGGGATACAAGCTCGAAGAAACTACCGGGGCACTGGTAAACGGAGGCACCGCCCTGCCTGATGGCAGCGCCTGACTTCAGCAAAACGTTGGCCCAAATGAAGGGCGCCTTCACGCCGTAGGTGAGATTCCCCTTTTGCACTTCGGGTAGTTCGGGGCACAGGTGGGGAATCATTCCGTTGTAACCCGCTAGAATACAACGCCTGCCTCGCACTGTATAAGCCTTGCCCTCCGTTACGTACGAGACATCCACCACGTCCCCATCGACATTGACAGCATGTACAGCGGTGCTGTTCAGGCGAATACGCACAAGGGACGTGTCGGCATCAAGTTGCGAGTAGTCGAATTTCGCCGCGGCAATATCGGTCATGGAATCACCCGATGCGATGGAGGGGATCAGTTTTCTTACCAGCAATCGGGCGACTGAGGCATTGCCATCAGGAAACATTGGGTTGCGGGCGGCGTTTTCGCTCTCGGGATCATCGGGCGCTACCATCGAGTCAGGCAGCCCCACCGAATAAAGCCCGGGTGCTCCCAGCTTCAGTGCTTCGCTGACGGACACTGCCTCGATACCGACGCCAAAAATAGCTCGAATGATCGGTTCATAAAGCCTGGCGCCCAGTGGCGATAGTCCAACCTTTTCCGTAAGAAATTGAGCGTAGCTCGTCTGATGCAGATAATGGTCCAACTCCGCTATATCCAGACCGGGAAGAAAATTTGAGTCCCCCGAGATTAAACTGACCAGCGCCGGTTTGTCGCTGGCGGGAATATTCAGGGATTCAATCGCCGCGGTGACATCACCTTCGTCCAATAGTGCTTTTGCCCAGGCCTCGTTTATCAGCTGCGGTTTTCCGTACTGCGCCTCGCTGAGGTATAGGCCGTAGGGCGCGGTACCATTACTGAGTAAATAGTTGTCAGGGCCTGCGTGCTGAAGCGCCTCAAAATCAATACCAATCTCCTCCAGCAGTCCATGAGCGGCCTCACTCATTGCGGCCTCTTCAAGATTGATACTGCCACCAAAGCTCAGGAGCATTCGCCCCTTGATATGAAACTCGTTGCGCTTGGCGTGACCGCCGAAATCATCGTGATTGTCGAGCACCAGGATTTTCGCACCGGTCCCCGCTCGCTTTCCGTAAGCGTACGCGGCAGCGAGGCCGCTGATACCGGCGCCAACAACCACGAGATCGAATTCCTCGTCGATGCGCTGGTAGGCTACTGGGCGCTTGCCTTCTCTCGCCAGCGCATGCGCGACTTCATAGGAACCATCATGGCTGCCGCGCATACCGGTGAGTATCGGCGGGTAGTATGCGGCGGTGCCCGGTCTTACTGTTGAAGTTTGTGCCCGTGATGCAAAAGGGGCGAGCGCGGCACCGGCTACTGACAGCGCGATGCCGTCGAGGAAGTCACGTCTCGTTATTTTATTACTCATTGATGATTACTCCTCTGCGCCTACTCAGGCGTTTTTCCACAACAATCAATTCGCGATAGAACGGTATGTGCCAGCTTTTGGTGCTGCCCCAACGCTCCATGAAGCGATTAAACCTGAAATATCGAGATTGCAATCAAGAACCGAAGCAGCGCACTGAGGCCTGCGTCTATATCGATATCTTACAGTGTTGCCCGGCCTCTATGAGGTTTGCTCACCTTTTATCAGTTAATGCTTGCGCAGAGGGGTTCGGCGAGTCTCTTGCATTTCGATGTGTCGACTAAATGTCCTTCGCGTAGTGCTTTATGTTCAACCGTTCTTCTTTTCTTGCTTTAGCAACTATTCCTTTATTGGAGCGCTACTCCCAATAAGCTTATATGTTTCCGTGCCGCGAAGCTGCTTTCTCGCATTTAGTACTTTTAAGTGGCTGCAGTGTTTTTCAATCATTATGACGCTTGTCCCCATTTGTACAGCCAATGTATGCACAGGCACTTTGTCGTATGTCAGAGCAAATGTCGCATATGTGTGTCGTAAGCTGTATAGCACACGCTTTTGGTTTGTAATCGGAAAAATTCGTAATTCCATAAATTAAAGTAGCGAATCGAATAGCTTTGCAAATGACGTTGGTTCGATACCAGTCTTGGTTCGAATTACATAATGTTCATTGTCCGCGCGAATCACGTGCGACAAGGGGTGTAGAACACGACCTTTTCCAGAAAAGTTCCTACGAGCGATGCGTGTCAAAGCTTTGATACTTCGTTTGTTCGCTATGATTGTCCGCCTCCCCGTTTTCCCGCTAACGTTTATTTCGAGGTGCGCATTGATGTCGTGTTGTTGTTTTTGCGCATTGTCATATTCGTCGCTGCTAAGAGCGTCTACACCTTCTTCGCCTAGCTCGGCGGCTGTATATGCATCACTAGTTTTTTCGGTTTCTGGTGCTATGTGGTACTTAATCTGATTCCATTTAAGCTGCATTAGCTCGACACCTGGTCTTGCGCCTGTGTCTAGCAGTAACTCGATATAATCCCCTAGCAGCTGTCGTAGCTCGAGGCTTTTCTCTTTCGTAGCCGCAGCGATCCATTCCTCTATCCCTTCGAGTAAGAGGTTGATTTCTTCCAATGAAAAGTCTGGTCGCCTTTTCCTTGTTACACCAACAGCTTTCAGTGGAGGTCGATTTGAGCTCGTCAAAAAGCCCCTTATCACGGCTTCGTCAAAAACTTTATTCAGAGCGGCGTTATGAGAGGCGATAGTGCTGCGAGTAGGTGCTTTTTGCATGATTGCCGCACGTTTCGCGTTAAGCTCTTGAAGTGCTTGTTCGTCGATACTCGTGATCTTTTGGTGTTTGAAGGTCGGTATTAGATATAGGTTGATTGCTTGTATGTACTCCGAGTAACTGTTTTTGCCGTTCCCTAGTGCGATCTCATCGTTCATGCGCTTGATGGCGAGTTTCGCGATATCGCTAAAGCGCCGTGTGATAGTCGGGAGGTTATCGCGCTGCCGTATCTTCGCCTCGAGGTATAACTCCTTCGCACTTTCAATGGCTTCATCACGATTGCGTTTCTTCGTAGAGACTCGCTGCCATGTGCCGTCAATGCCGTACCTGCATTGCCAAATTGTGCTGGCTCTCCATCATTAAAAGGGACACCGGCATTCATTAAACTGAATTTGCGAAGTTCGTTTAATGGAGAGAACACCCGATGTCCCACGCAGGTTTGACACGGTACCTTCCCGAACTGGAGGTTGACCCCTAAACGCTGGCAAGCAACAGATCGGCTATCTCATCAGGCGCCCAGATAGCCCCTTTGACGCCCTTCGCGGACCATGGGGTATCCGCCAGCCAGGCGCCAGAAGTCAGCGAAAAACATTCCGTTGCCTACGAAAACGAAACGCCAGTAAAAGCATTGACATTGCCAAAATCATGTACGCCCACACAGGGAGTGCTGGAATCGGTGTGGAAAAGGGGACTACTGCCGTCACCGGATCCGTAATTGAGTCATTGACGATTCCGTCCGAGTCCAGGGGGCCGCCATCTTCGATGGAGTAGGTGATCGTATCGCCACTGACAACAGCACCCGGTATCGCGGTCCATACACCCGCCGCACTTCGCTTGTAGGCAACGCTTCCCGCTGGCAACGGATTTCCAAATTTCGCTGAGATCTGTACCGGGCTACCGCACCCATCAATTTGGAAGGCGAGCTGCGTTGGGAATGGAACGCCAGGAGCACCAACGGTCGAGACTGCTGACCCAGTAACGGGACCATTGAATGCGCAAGTGCGGTCTACGCCACTCAATACAATTCCGACACCACTACCCCCGGCATCGCCATTATCCCCAATACCGTCGCCATCACTATCGACGCTTTCAACTGGATCTTCTGGGAACTCATCTACCGAATCAAAGACGCCATCACCATCAGAATCCGGATCTGGAGGAGAGGGAATAACTATTGGCGTTGGATCATTCTCGCCAGCTTCATCTGGGTTGCCATTTCCGTTCGGATCGGGGTCCACACCATCGTCAGAGGTGTCGTTGGTTGTGTTGGATGGGCCTTCGGCGCTGGCTTCCGCTTGATTGGAAAATGGTCCCGACAGGCCATTAGGTGAGAACTGTACCGTAAAAGAAACCTGCGCGAACGCACCAATTGCCAGGCTTGAAGACCCGGCCATCAAAAGATTAGTGTCGCCATCCCCATCAAAACCCGCATTGGTGGTCAAGGTTCCGGTCGCGATCGGACCAGACGACACGGTAAAGGTTGCAGGAGCGGGGAATGTCGTGGAGAGAACATCGGCAACCTGCACATTGCTCAGCGCCACATCACCAAGATTTTCAACAATCAGGGTGATGTCTGTTTGATAAACCCCGCTTCCAACACTGCTTACCGCACCCGCTTGCTTGGCGAGCCCTATTACGGGTGAGGATGCCGAGGCGGTATAGGTGATCTGAATTTCGCCATTTCCTGCTCTGACGCCTGCAGTAGTGGAGCCATTGGCCAGACCCTGTATGTAGGACGATCCGCCGCCACCGCCACGACAGTTACCACTGCCGCCTCCGCCATACCAGCCGCCGCCGCCGCCATAGCCTTCACAGCCGCAACCGACGCCTGCTGTAGTACCTCCAAAACCAAAACCGCCTGCCACAATTGGGTTGTTCAAAGAGCGACAAGTACCATTCGCACTAGCCGTTTGGGTTCCACCGCCACCTCCAGGGTTAAACGATAGTCTGGATCCATCTCCTCCAGTCAACCCACCGCCAACGCCTCCGATGACATTTTGCCCATTCCACTCACCGCCGCCACCGCCGCCACCGGCTACAATTACACGGTCGCTAAGGGTATTGCCGGCAGTTCGCACATCAGACGCACCACCCCCACCGGCCCCAAGGCTATCGCCGGCCCCGCCCCCATTGAACCCGCCCTGCTCGCCAGAGGGCTGTCCACCAACATAAATATTTAGAACATCCCCCGGTGAAACGGAGAGATCACCCTTGGCATAGCCGCCAAGGTTGTCTGTAACAGGGTCACTCATACCTCCCTGGGCACCCCATGCCTCAATAGTGACGGAGGTAACACCTGTAGGAACGACGAAGGTTTCTGCCGCTCCCGTATAAGTGTAAGTATCAGTGACGCCGAAAGCAGAACCAGCGCACAGCGCTAAACCTGTCAGGAAATATCTTGCCTTTGACATACCCATCACTTGACTCCGCCCAACGTTATTTCATTTCTGAGTAGCGAAGCAGGTTGTCACACCACTTGTCAACGACTGGCCGGCTCTTCATCATAAACGGGGCACACTGGCAGCCATTGCACCGAATTTGCGAAGGTCGTTTAATGGATAGAACACCGATGTCCCACGCAGGCACCCACCGACCCGCAGTCGGCTGTTAAAACCTATGTGGCAGGAAGGGACACAGCGCTCCCCTGAAAAGAAAAAGCCCAACAGGGTCACTGCTGGGCTCTCGGATTCTGCCGGTGCCGTTACGCCTTAAGTTGGCGTATTCCGAACAGACCCAGCAGGCCGCCTAGGGCCAGTAGGCCGAAGAAGGGCATACTGGGGACTGGCGTTGCAGTCCAAGTGACCGATACAAATAAATCTGGGTTGAAGGTTGCACGGAATTCCACCTCCTGAGCGACGCTACTGGCCACGGTGAATAGGGCTTCGCCACTAGCATCAGTGTCAGTTGGACTTGTGGTGATACTGACTAGGGAGGCGTCTATGGACGCATTCTCAACGGCCAGTGTGACGGGGAGTCCAGACACTGGATCTCCAGCGGTGTCCCGAACGGCTACGGTCAGTGCTGCCTCACTACCGGCGACTACTGATGACGTACTCGCCGTGAAGGTAGAGAGGGCCTCAGATACTTCTACCACTGTGATGGTGACCGTGGTTGTAGCACTGCCACTCGTGGCACCTGTGCCGGTAATGATGTGGTCAGTGGACGCCTGGGTGGCGGTTGGTGTGCCGGATATGACACCGGTGGTGGTGTCGAGTGACAAGCCAGCAGGTAATGCTGGACTCACTGCGTAGGTGACATCGCCGGCGAAGTTAGTGGCCGTCAAAGTGGTCGAGGCTGTGATGGCGGTACCCACGATGCCGTTGATGGTTTGCGTTGTCGGTGCCGCTACCGGCGCGGCAGGTCTCGACCAGTTAGCTGCTAGAACATTGTTGGCAGCATTCGTCATACCTGCTCGGTCGCCGTCTAAATTGTAATAAACTGGATTGTCGCCATTAATAAAAAAAGCTCCCGGAGTAGCCGGATCATTGGTTGACGCTACCGTGGAAAATCCAGGAACGGCAAGACCGCCAGGATCGACATCTTGCAGCTCGGGCAACGCCGTCAAAACGCCCCCTGCGTCGGTCACAAACGATCCGGTAGGGGAATTACTGAACACTACAGGAGAATATACTGTGGTGATGACGTTTGGTGCGTCATTCATGATGAAAGAAATGGCCACTACTTCAGCAGGTGTCCAAGTTTGGGAAATTGCCGTGGTTCCGCCGTTATCCAGGACAATTGAGATCGTAAACTGTTCGCCCTGATTAAAGGGACCCACCGACTCCGACCCTAAGATAGTGCTTGTATATGTCGTTGTAAACGGCGCTGCGAGAACGAAGCTTGAGAGGGTCATAAAACCCAATAAAAATACGAGCTTGCTTAAGGTTCTACGACTGGCCATCGACTGCATCTCCAAAAAATTTGATGCTAGCATACAAGCCGCTGTTCGCTAGCGCTTTCGCCCTGGTTTGTCGAGATTTCTAGCCTACTCCTAGAGCAGCCAGCGATTGCCCCGGTACTGACAGGTTAACCCACTGAAATGAGATCATTCGGTGATGAATGCTCATAAACGATACTGGCAAGTCAACTGACCCTGTTCGGTAGACTCCGCGCATGGATACTTATAAACGCCACCGATTTCCACCCGAAATTATCAGTTATGCAGTTTGGCTCTACTACCGCTTCAATCTAAGCCACCGGGATATTGAAGATCTCTTGGCTGAGCGCGGCATCACTGTCAGCCGCGAAGCGATTCGCCTTTGGTACCCAAAGCACTCGCTACGCTCATGGGGTAGGCCCTGCATCAAGTTCGGCACTATTTATGCGCGGAGATTGAGACGAAAACACCGTGGCTACGGCGATACCTTCTACATTGATGAAGTCTTCGTGGGGATCAACGGTAAGCAGCATTATCTTTGGCGGGCAGTTGATCAGGACGGCGAAGTCGTTGACGGGTATCTACAAGCTAAGCGCTTCTTCAAACGCCTGTTGCGAAGCTACGGAGGAGCGCCCAGGAAAATCATTACAGACAAACTGCGTAGTTATGGTGTTGCTCATCGAGAACTGATTCCTGACACGATCCATAGCACCGAGCAGTATGAGAATAACCGGGCTGAGCAATCACAGAGTCTGCCCCGCTTTATGGGCATGAGGCGACCAGGTTGAGGGAGCGAGCAATGCGGCGATTCAAGTCGATGAAGCAGGCGCAGCGATTTGTTACTGCCCACGCTGCTGTGTCTAATCTCTTCAATCTGGGCAGACACCTTCTGCGAGCTCAGCATTATCGAGATCTCAGGACAAGTGCGTTTGAAGAATGGAATAGAGCGGTTACTTGAGATGAACGAGCGGATTTCTGCATTCTGCCTGAGTTAACTTGGCAGAACCGAGCCGAGCTGTGGCTTCAGGTAGTGGACTAGATTTTCATCGAATTAGCGAAGTTAATTTGCCAATACCCTTTTGTGGCCTATCTTGTTAATCGTCTTCTTTTTGTTCTTTGTCGTCGTTATCGTCTTTGTCATTGCCGAGACGTTTGCCCTGTTTGCCGCGGACCCCGTCGCGAACTTCCTCTTGCTTGCAGTCGCGCTTGTCTTTGCCAACTCGGCCTTCATCTTGCCGACAGTCACGCCGGTCTTGTCTTTCATCGGAACGGCCGCGTTCCTCACGTCGCTCTTGCCGGTCATCTCCATTTGCGTAGGCTGGGACCTGAGCGAAGCTGAGTAGCATTAACGCGGCAATTATCTTTTTATTCATCACTGTTTATCTCCAATACAAAAGTTCGCTTCCATTGTTACGCAGCGAGTAGCGCTTAGTTCGAACCCTGCTTTCTAGGAAGCGACAAAGCGTTCTCTAAGGCCAGCAGCTACTAAAGGTCCACATTACAATGTAAACTTCGTGCAGTCTATTAACAGGTTTGGTTTCTGCCGATCAGTGCCGAAACCTCAGTAGGAGTTCATTTGCAGAATGGATCACGGTGGTAGCCGTAACTCCGGCAAAATGGCTTTTGGCTTTGAAAAATGTAATTTCGCAGCAGTTCTGCCCTTCAGAAAAAGTGATGTTTGTCCGAGGAGAGTCCACTGATGATACGCCTAACCGCTATAACGGTAATAGCATTAGCCGCCGCCGTCGCCCCTGCGTATGGGGAGGTAACGTCTAATCAGCTCGAGGCGATCTCCATCCCCGACAAGGTTCAGACCGCGATCGGTACGCTGGAATTCTTTGACGGGGTTCCGACCGACGACACCGTCGCTACCGTCTATGACAATCTCGACCGCATGCGCGGCATGCAGGTATTCCTCGACAATATCGGTGCTGTGTCTATGTACACCGTGCGCGAGGGCCTGGCCGATGCCGGCGCCAGGGGCGCGAACCGGATCGCCCTTTTTGCGGAGTTGATGGATTCCCAGACCCTCGTGGTCACGGCCAACACGTCGACGCTCTACGCCTATACCTATACCGATCTTGCCGAGGATGGCCCAACTGTAATCGAGGTCCCGCCCGGGATGCTGGGTTTTCTCAACGACGCCTGGCAGCGGTTTGTCGGCAACATGGGCGTCACCGGGCCGGATCGGGGCAAGGGTGGCAAATACCTTGTCGTGCCTCCGGGCTATACTGGCGACATACCTGACGGGTATTTCCTGCTCAAACCCCCGACTAACCGGAACTTCCTATTCCTGCGTGGCTCGATCGCGAAGGGGCTTGATCCTGCCGTCAAGAACATCACCGCCAACCTCAAGGTCTATCCGCTGAAAGATGATGCAAGCCCGGTCGAAACCGCATTTCAAAACGTATCGAAAAAGGCATTCAATACCGTTTTCCCCAGTGACTACAGCTATTTCGAGATTCTGAACCAGATCATTCAGGAAGAACCGATCGATGCGATCGACCCCGAAGTGCGCGGCTCGATTGCGGCAATAGGGATCGCCAAAGGTCAGCCATTTGCCCCCGATGAGCGCATGAAAAAGCTGCTGACCGAGGCTGCGACACTGGCCAATGCCACAGCACGTGCCATCACTTACCAACCCCGTATCGACGGCGTGCGGATATATCCGGACAATCCAGAAAGCGTCTGGTCCACCGCCTTTGCCAACAAGAATACGAGCTTCGAGGCGGACGGAACGATGAATCTCGATGCACGGGTAGTCTATTACTTCAATGCAGGTGGCGTGACGCCGGCGATGGCTACCACGAAGGCCGGCGCGGGTTCGGATTACGCCCTGGCCTTTCTTGACGCCAACCAGCAGGCGTTCGACGGTGCGAAGACCTACAAGCTCACTCTACCCAAGGATGTTCCGGTCAAGGACTTCTGGGCGGTCACGCTGTACGACACCCAGACTCGCTCGCAGCTCCAGACCGGGCAGCCATATCCGACCATCGGCAGTCAGACCAACGGCATGACCGCGAATGCCGACGGCTCCTATGACATCTACTTCGGTCCGAAGGCGCCGGAAGGCAAAGAAGGCAATTGGCTCCAGAGTGTTCCGGGCAAGAGCTGGTTCACGATCCTGCGCATGTACGGCCCGCTCGAGTCCTGGATCGACCAGAGCTGGCGCCCCGGCGAGATCGAGTTGGTCAAATAATCATGCAGCGTCATATTTCAGGGGAAGGGTCATGATTTGCCGGTTGTTTTTCGTAACTGCATTTCTTGCATTTTTTGCTGGAGTTGCGGCGTCTGCACAGGTCTCAGACGCCGAACTGGACGCGATCTCGATTCCCGCAAAGGTCGAGACAAGCATCGGCACGCTAGAATTTTTCGACGGCGTGCCGACCGATGCCACGATCAACAAGCTATACGACAATCTCGACCGGATGCGGGGCGTCGAGGTTTATCTGAACAACCATGGAGCCGCATCACTCAACGCCATGCGTATCGGCAATGCCGGCATAGGTGCCGATGCATCCAACAAGGTCACCATTACCGAACAGCTCCTGAAGCCTGCATCGCTCTATCTGACCGGCAACACGTCGACCCTGTATGCGCTTACCTACCTGGACCTGAAAACCGATGGACCGCTGGTTGTCGAACTGCCTCCCGGCATGTTGGGATTCCTGGATGATGCCTGGTTCCGCTTCATCGCCAACCTCGGCGTGATCGGCCCGGACATGGGCAAGGGGGGCAAGTATCTGTTGCTTCCTCCGGGCTACAGCGGTGAGGAGCCTGAGGGATACTTTACCGTCAAGCTCCCCACCTACAACAATCTGATGTTCCTGCGCGGCTCCATCGCCAACGGGCTGGAGCCCGCGGTTGCGAACATCAAGTCGAAGCTCCGAATCTACCCGCTCGCCAAAGCAGGCGACCCTCCTGCCACCGAGTTCATTAATATTTCCGGCAAGAGCTACAGCACCATCGTCACCCGTGACATTAGCTTTTTCGAGGATCTCAGCGAGCTGGTCCAGGTCGAACCGATCGATGCGATCGGTCCCGAAATGCGCGGACAACTGGCCGCAATCGGCATCGTCAAAGGCAAACCGTTCAACCCCGATGCCCGCATGAAAAAGCTGCTGAACGAAGCGGCGACAATTGGGAACGCCACCGCTCGCGCCATTACCTACCAGCCGCGAATCGATGGTGTCTTCATCTATCCCGACACGAACAGCGCCTGGACGATGGCTTACGCCAACAAGAACACGTCCTTTGAAGCAGATGGAGCGATGGGCATGGACGCGCGACCGCTGTTCTACTTCAACGCGACTGGCGTTACACCTGCCATGGCGACGACGACCCCGGGAGCAGGCTCCGACTACGCCCTGGCCTATCTGGATGCGGACATGAAGCCCTTGGACGGCGCGAAGACCTACAGACTTCGGCTGCCGTCCAATGTGCCAGTCAACAACTTCTGGGCGGTCACGCTCTACGACACCCAGACGCGCTCACTGCTGCAAACCAGTCAGACGTTTCCCACCGTCGGCAGCCAGGACGAAGGTATCCGAAAAAATCCGGATGGCTCCTATGATCTCTACTTTGCGCCAGAGCCGCCCGAAGGCAAGGAGGGCAATTGGCTCCAGACTGGTCCGGGCAAGAGCTGGTTCACGATCCTGCGCATGTACGGCCCGCTCGAGTCCTGGATCGACCAGAGCTGGCGACCCGGCGAAATCGAGTTGGTGACCGACTGAACCAACCCGATAGAAATTAACCACACCAAAATCACTATGAAAATCAACCTGTCAATTATCAAAGGGACGAACTCATGAAACAGTCGGATAACCCGGACGTCGTTGCAAGCGCCAGCATTCTTGGTGGCCTCGGAACACCTCGTAAGTGGGTGCTGATGCAATCGGCGAAAAGAATGATTGTCAATCTGGCTGTTGCCACTTCGTTTATAGGTGTCGCGGTCAGCGCGCAGAGCGCCCAAGCGCCATCGCTTAAAGAGGCCGAAGCCGTGGCCGAGCAGGCCTATATCTATGGCCTGCAACAGGCGATTTATTATGGTCAGCGCTGGACATACACCCAGAATGATACCGAGGACAACATCGTCTATGCAGGCCTGAACCAGTTTTCCTGGGTGCGTAAGCAGATCACGCCCGACTACCCAGTGGTAACGCCGAACGCGACCACGCTTTATGGCGCCGGTTTTCTTGATCTACGCGCGGGTCCAGTCGTTATCGAAGTGCCCGAGATCACCGACCGTTATTTCAGTGTCCAGATCATGGATCAGTACGGCATTTTCCGGATGATCGTCGGCTCGCCCTTCAATGGTACCCAGGCGCGCAAATATATTCTGGTGCCGCCAGGTTTTACCGGTAATGTCCCCGCCGATTTCCCGACCACCGACATCGTGCAATGGCCGGCCTTCACCGCTTATGGTGTTGTGCGGATGGCCAACAAAACCGGGACCGATGCTGAGATTAATATCATCAACGGATATCAGGATCAGGTGACCATCACGCCACTAGCCGACTGGCTGGCCAATGGCAAAAAGGGTATCCCTCAGGCCGACAGAAAAATCGTCAAGGGCGATTTCCTCATTCCCGATGGTTTGCCTGAATATCAGTTCGGCCAGGTCGACAAACAGACCGCCGAGCAATATTTCACCCTGCTCAGTGTCATCCTGAACGATCCGACCATGCCAACGTTGAAGGATTCGGTCATGGAGGCCGACATGCTCAAGCAGCTTGAGACATTCAACATCGGCAAGGGCCTGAGCTTTGACTGGGCCGAACTGACAGCCGACCAGCAAACTGCAATCGAGGCCGGGTTCAAGGCCGGGTTTGAAAACGTCCGCAAGACGCTAAAGACCAACATGATCAATATGAATGGCTGGGGAGTTGTGCGCAATGATGGTGGCTTTGAAACCCGCTGGATGGACCGCGCGATCATTGCCGATGCAGCCTGGGCGGCACCAGACAAGAACATCTCACATGGTGGTGCGTTCCTGTTCACCGATTCCGAAGGCAAGCCGCTGTCTGGCGCGAACAAATACACCTTAACCTTCGACATGAACGATCTACCGCCTGTCACGCAGTTCTGGTCTATCCCAATCTACAGCTCCGACGGGTATTTCGTGGCTAATGAGATCAACCGCTACACTATCAACAGCTTCATGTTGGAATCGGGTGAACTCACGGCCAAGGATGGCGAGTTGGTGATCTATATCCAGAACGATAAGCCATCTGATCCGGAAAAGGCCAAGAACTGGCTTCCGGCGGCGGCCAAAGGGTTTCGCTTTACCGCGCGCTTTTATGGCCCATACGCTCCGATCGTGGACGGAACGTATGACATGCCCAAAGTGGTTGAGGTGGAATAAGTCTCCGGCAAGGTATTACCAAGTAAAGGGTTCTTCATCATAAACGGGGGACACCGGCATTCATTAACCTGAATTTGCGAAGCCCGTTTAAAGGAAAGAACAAAAATATCCCACGCAGGATTACTACTGCGGCGGGTTCTCCAAAAGGGACGGTCTCACGCAATCTCGTCATCCAGTAACGGGCCATCGACACAATCCTGAATGAGACTGTGCAGGCGGAAGTCGCACCAATTCTTGAAAAGTTCCAATGACCGGTCTTGCGGCCAGAGAGTCGGATCGACGTACCACTCGTGGAGAAGGTTCTCGAACACTGGGAGGTAGCACAACTCCAGCCATTCCTCAAAGTGCTCACTGGCGCAGTCGTGAATCAAGTAGGCCGGCGAGTCTTCGTTCGCGCTGTCCAGGGTCACCAGGAGCCCATCCGAGTCAGGATCGGCTTCGTTGACCCAGTCGACGAAGGGCTTCTTGTACCGGATGATAAGCAGATCGCGATTCAGCATGGCGTGACCTCGATGGGTGCCCCCGGAGTGGTCGATGTAACGATGTTATCTTATCCGCGCTGGAAACAATTCACCTACCGACTCAAGTCTATGAGTCAGCGCTCGGAGTCGGCTGGCGAACCTTATAGAAAACCTATAAAAATCATGTGAGTAGCGAGACATAGGCTACACAATATACCGGAGACATGGTTTACACATTAAGGCATTTGGAGGAGGACTCCCGATGCCGTGGAAGGAGTGTAAACCGATGGAGGGCCTGCCCCTGTTTATGGGCATGAACGACTCAGGTTCGTAGCTCGTCTTCTTGATGGCGAGCAGATGTCAGCCCTTTGCAAGGAGTTTGGAATTTCCAGACCCACGGGCTACAAGATCTACAATCGATACAAGGAGCTAGGCCCCAAGGGACTCGAGGATCGGAGCCGAAGGCCCTACAGGCATGCTAATAAACTACCGTTTCAGATCGAGCGAGCAATTCTCGCGATCAAGCGGGAGTACCCGTCCTGGGGCGCGCCCAAGATCCGAGAGAAGCTGATCAAGCAATTTCCGATGGTGAATCCGCCGGCCAAGAGCACGGTGCACGCCATTCTCGATCGTAATGGTCTGGTAAAGCGCCAGAAGCGTCGGCGCCGAAAAGCGCAGGGCACAGCGCTGAGTGAAGCTACCGTACCGAACGGGCTGTGGTGTGCGGATTATAAGGGTGAGTTTCTACTGGGTAACCGTCAGTACTGTTACCCACTGACGATCACTGACTATCGCTCACGATATCTCCTAGCCTGCGAAGGCCTCGACTCCACCAAGTCGGCACTTGCCTTCAATGTCTTCGAACACGCCTTCAAGGAGTATGGTTTGCCGCAGGCCATTCGGACCGACAACGGCATCCCGTTTGCCTCGCCCAACGCATTCTTCGGACTGAGCCGGCTGTCAATCTGGTGGCTTAAGCTAGGCATTAACATTGAGCGCATCAAGCCAGGCCACCCAGAGCAAAACGGGCGTCATGAGCGTATGCATCTGACACTGAAGAAAGAAGCAACGAAGCCTGCTTCCTTCAATTTCTTACAACAGCAGGGTCGCTTCGACAGATTTATAGAGGTTTACAACAACGAGAGGCCCCATCAGGCACTTGGCGGGCAATATCCTGCAGAAGTATTTACACCTTCTGTGCGGGAATACCGGCCTGCCGAAGAGCCCCTGTACCCATTCCACGACAAAGCTGTGAAGGTCACCAAGTGCGGACGCATTTGCATGGGCCACCGTAAGATCAACCTCAGCATCGTGTTCAGCGGTCAGGTCGTGGGGGTACGCGAAGTTGCTGACAAAATTTGGCTGGTCAGCTTTATGGATTTTGATCTAGGATTCTTTGACGAGGATTGTGGAAGGGTCGAGCCCGCCACCAATCCCTTTTTACCGGCAACGGTGTAAACCATGTGCCCGGTATCAGATGTAAACCATGTCTGCGGTATACACCATCAATAAGATGGTGGGCCCGGTAGGACTTGAACCTACGACCAATCGATTATGAGGATGGGGGAGAGGTCGCGTCGAGTGCGGCAAGGGCAAGAAATGTAAGGGATTTTCTGCTCACGCTATTCCTTCAGCACCGATACCGAACTAGGACCGAACCGATCCGAGGTCGGTCTGTGGGTATCGCGGCCGTAAGCCGAAGATTGCTAACGGGTTTCCGCAAACCGAACACCGAACCAGAGCCGAACGGGTGGCTGCAGTGTTGCTCGTCCCCGAAAGCGGACATTCATCGGGTGGGTACTGACAGGCAGAAAACGGCCAGAAGCCGCTGTCGTTGCACCGATGACTGGAGCCCGGGCAGATAGTGAACGAGCTGCCCAACCAGTGCCGCGACTTGCTAGCAATAAACCCCTAACTGTCAGTTGTCGGTACGGATGGCCTCAATCAAAAGTTGCAATAACTCTGTCTTTGGTGCATCGCGTTAGTCTGCCTAGATCCCTATACTTAGGAGCACCTTAGCTAACAATGGGGGGTTAAAACGAATGCATCCCTGCATTTTTATATTGCTCCTGCGACGTCTTACTTCTGCAGTTCTTATATTCCTCTTATGCGGTTGTGCGACGACGCTTGATTCTACTGTACGGTACAAAGACATAAGCCAAGAATTTAGCAGTGGGCAACTCCGACTCAAATGCGAAACTTCTTGCTCAGGGGCCTGGGGCTATAGTAGATCCACCAGCAAAAATCTCTACGCACAACGGCGTTGGGAAGACTTGGTCGCAAATGTAGCTAGAGTAGGCTTTGAGGCAGATTTGGCCTATTTCTACCTAGGGAGAGCAGCGGAGGAATTGGGATATACAGACGCCGCGAGTATCTATTATCGCCTATCTAGGACGGCCTATAAATGCGATGGTTTTATCAATAACTGCGACGGCCTTGAGGTTGAGAAAGAGGTTTCGTCCGCGCTGACTAGAGTGGGCTATAGCCAAGCCGAACCAGTAACTGTCACCCACGCTTCGGAGGATACAAGTTCCAAAAATCCAGAGGCGCTCGCCTTGGTAGCGGAGCAGGAGTCACCAAAAAGAGATGAAGAGTGGCGAAAGCAATCTTGGATGAACAAGGGAAAGGACGCGGTCAGGGCCAAGCTTAAGGACCCCAAGTCGGCAGAATTTCGCAACGTCTATTTCAACAGGGGGTCAGATGGCACGCCGATGACATGTGGTGAGGTGAACGCGAAAAACAGCTTTTCGGGCTACTCGGGATGGCAAAAGTTCATTTCAGCGGGTTCAGCTGAGCTCACGTTCTTGGAGGAGGAGGTAGCTGACTTTTGGCAGGTTTGGAACATCTACTGTACTTGAGCAATCGATGCGTAGACTGCGCTAACATTTCTTTGTGTGAGCGCTGACTCAACAAAGGGGGAAAGTTGGCTTGGCTGCATCCTTCGCAGGATAATCAGAGCGCACGCGACTGAATTTGATTGGAAGTCGATCTTGGTATAAATCAGCGCCAATTGGGGCGGAAGCCTAAATGTTCGCTCCCGTAGCGTGCAAAAAACAAGCTGGCTCTCAAGGTTGCCGACCGTCCGGAGTGGGTCGTTAGCGGACATCCGCCAAAGCGACCTCATATGTCCGCTATCGGCTAGGAGCGGAAATTTGAGGCTCTCCGAATCAGCTGCTACTGTCACCTCATAAGGGACATTCGCACTCGTAAATCTCCGGCACTAAAAAGCCCTCACTGGGAGGGCTTATTGTGGCTGCCGCTTGGCAACCCATGATGTAACAACTTCGGTGGTACTTAGTATTACTCGGTGTCGTAGTGTATCGCGACACCAGTGGCCCAACGGGTCATTCCACCCCAGCCATCAGGAGTCATTCCCTCGCCAGTGAGAACAACAGCATCAGCGCCGAGCGGAGCTGCCTCAGCCCTTACTGCGTTATGCATTTTCGCTACATCACCACTCTTGAACCCGGTGACTGTTACGGTTCCTAGTTCAACATAACTCTTTTCTGGCACTGTCTTGAGTATCTGAACGACGGATGCCTTGGTAGGCTCATAGTAACCCTTCCCCGTTTTAGTCACATCTACCTTTGCTGATGCACAACCAACCAGGAAAGCAATACCTAGTACTATAGCTAAGTTTTTCATCTTCTCTATTTCTCCTCATAGAATTTAATAGCAACACCCACGATACGTGAGAACGTTTTATCCATATCCCGACCATCTTGAGTCCATTCAGCGGTCAAGCTGTGATTCCCACCGAAAAGAGTAATGATCACCGCATCAGCACCGATTTCGGCAGCTTTACGCTGAACATCTGCCGGTTGCTCCCTCCTCGACTGAAACTCTGCAATAACTTCGTAAGGAATATCCGGATTCTCTGTCAGAACTTGTACTTGCTCTGGTGACACTGCAGGGTAACGCTCGTCCGCATAGTAACGGTTAGCAACGTCGCTCGGACCGGCACAGCCAGCCAGAACTACAAAACAGACTAAAAATAAATACCTAATGTACGCCACTCTAAATCCCCCTCTCTAAATGTACTAGTTTTTTGACCAACCGCGCGGACTGACTCATCTATGAAAATCAGAGCTCCTCAACTCCACGCCATCTATGCAATCTTGAGTAGCACAGGATATTAGAAAAATTTCGGGTGCAAAACACCATTCACGCCAAAAGCATGACTTATTGCGTCAAACAAGGTTTTTCTAACGACGCCGCTGCGAGACGAAAGCAGGTCGCAGATTATTTTCGTCTAATGTCCCTTGATAGGCGACAGCCGACTCCAGCAACGCCAACCCGACCGGCAGAAGTGGGTCGAAAGCGGAAGCCCGTGCGTCGCCCCGCCAACGTCCGCTTTCCGGCAGCCCGGCTCACTCCCCATACCGCTCCCGACACTGCCCCACGATCGCCTGCACCCCGCGCTTCGTCCGGGGCTCTAGGGCCTCCACCAGCGCCTCGACACACTCCCGCTGTTGCTCGGAGGCGTCGGGTCCCAGCAGCGCTATAGCAACCGCCGTGGCTCCCGCGGACAGCACGATAGCGCCAAGGAGCGTCAAGGCGGGCATCAGACATCCTCCGCGATGCAGTGGAGAGCGCCGTGGTAGGTCGTGCATCGTTCAGCCGGGGCTGCGGGGCTATCCCCGGCGCCCTCGGTAGCTTCCTGGATGCAGTACAGCGCGCCGTTGAAGGTCGAGCATTTCTCGATGTGAGTCGGAGTTGAGCTGATAATGACCTCGGTCGCCGAAGAGCCCCGCAGGTCCCGGGGGAGGGCAGCGATGCCCTCAGCGCCGAAGGGGATCAGGTACGATGGCGCAACATTGGAATCAGGGTTCCGGGCGAGCCGGCAAGCGAAAATAGGCATCCTCAATACGCTCTGGCCCATAGATTCGTTCCAGTCTCCTAACCGCAAAGTGGCCCCTTGCCATATCTTGGAAATGATCGATGAAAACAGTGTTAATGATCGCTCCACCAAAAGCGCCTATCGCTGGGACCGCCTGAGCCGCTATCTTCTGCGAAACTTGCACGCCGAAATATTGAGAAACGCGGGCAATAAGCCTGACCAGTGCGGGACTGCCGGTTTGAGTTACTCCTGCACGCGATAGATGTTGCGCTGCCTCGGAAACGGCTTTGGCCAGGGCCGCTCGTACTGCGTAATAACCAAGCTCTGTTCCATCGTCCTGTTTGGATGTGCCCCCGAGGGCGAAAACCTCAATACAAGCAATTTTTGTCGCTAAGTTATCGACAGATTCTCCTTCGCTTCTCGCGATGTCTGCCATTGAACGAAGCATGATGGTGGTCGATATCGGCAATTCGACTGCTATAGCCGCAAGCCCAAAAAACCCGCCGACACCACCACTGGCCGCAACGCCAAACTTGTGCCAATTGTTTGAGGATGCAACGCCCGGGGTATCCTCGATCGTGAAAATGGCTGCATCAGCGGCACTGTGCAATGCGGTCTCTACAACATCCTGTAAGCCCTCGTTCCAGCTCACTGGGAGCTGGTCTAAACCCAATTCAATAGGAGCGCCAATATAGTTTGATATTTTTGAGGCAACCCCGGGATTCTCAAGCAGCAACTTTGCTTCTTGGAGTTGTTTCTGATGTTCATTTGAAAGGGTCGGCATCTCAATTACCAAGCCAATTGAAAAGTTTGTTGCTCCAATAACGCTCCCTTACCTTTGCTTGATCATTAAGTGACCGTGTGAGGGAGTCAGTGATTATGTTGTACTGCGTTGCCAGGAGACTAACCGTAAACTCAGCCGGAGCTTCACAAAATGTCCCAGAGTAAAGGGTTATCGGCATCCCAAACTCAGTCGCGGCGACCTCAAGTTCCTTGAACATCCGGCACATCTCGACGGTTCCAGCGACAGCGAATCCCATGCTTGCAACATCACCGACGACCGGTACCCAAGCCATAACCTCTCCAGCCGCGGTCTTAATTGCGACCTTGGTCATTCGGACATTATGTTGTCGAGTAATCGCCTGGGCTTTAGTCTTGAAGCCAGTAATGCCTGTCTCCTTCTGCTTGAGCTTCGCCTTCGTTGAGTCGAGTTCTGCGGTCACCTGTTGAAGCTTTCTGCTTTCAAGATTCAGCTTAGACTTCACATCCATGAGTTCTGAATTTGCTATGTTGGCTGAGTTTGTCAGGACTTGAGCAACGGTACTGATTCCGAAATATTGCGCCGCGTTGCTGAAATGCTCTTGTGCAGCCCCTGAGAACTGAAGAGATGTCATGAGTGCGCTGCACAAGAGTGCGAGCAGCAGGATCATTGACAGCAGAGGGTGGCGGACTGCCCACCAGAGCATCCTAAGTGGGGCTGAAAGCAGGCTGAAGAATTTATTGTCAATTTTGGCAGCGGGTCCTGCGTTTTTTGCTTCAGTGATCATTTAAAAATTAGCGTCCTTTGGGGTTTCTAAAAGATGATTTTTTAGGCTTTCTCTCGGGCAGTCCCGTTCCGCATTAGGTGCTTTGTTTGGGAAAATCTATCCTGCTGAAGTAGAGGACCGGCTTCGACACTGTTAATAATGCGTGAGGTCTGAGAGAGATTGAATGACGAAGCGCGTCAATCGGATTACCTGATACGCCAATGAGGTACTGCCAAGTTAACTGACCGATTTCGGTAGACTCGGCGCATGAATACCTACAAGCGCTACCGATTTCCACCCGGCATCATTTCCTACGCTGTCTGGCTCTATTACCGCTTCAACCTCAGCCATCGTGACATCGAAGATCTTCTGGCGGGGCGAGGCATCGCAGTCACTCGCGAATCAGTCCGCCTCTGGTGCATCAAATTTGGCGCTCTGTATGCGCGGAGATTGAAACGAAAACACCGAGGCTATGGCGACACCTTCTATATCGATGAAGTCTTCGTCAAGATCAATGGCAAGCAACACTACCTGTGGCGAGCAGTCGATCAGGACGGTGAGGTGGTTGATGTATTTCTACAGGCAAAGCGGGATGGTGCTGCTGCAAGGCGCTTCTTCAAAAGGTTGCTACGCAGTCACGGCGGTGAGCCCAGGAAGATCGTCACTGATAAGTTACGAAGCTATGGAGTTGCTCACCGAGAGTTGATTCCCGAGACGGTGCACAGCACCCAGCAGTACGAGAATAATCGGGCTGAACAATCACACGAGGCGACCCGGGCACGGGAGCGAGCAATGCGGCGATTCAAGTCGATGAAGCAGGCGCAGCAATTTGTTACTGCCCACGCTGCTGTGTCTAATCTCTTCAATCTAAGCAGACACCTTGTGCGAGCTCAGCATTATCGCGATCTCAGGACAAGTGCGTTTGAAGAATGGAATAGAGCGGTTACTTGAGATGAACGAGCGGATTTCTGCATTCTGCCTGAGTTAACTTGGCAGAACCAAGTCAACCACTGGTCGTCACACCGCCTTCATTAGGCATCATAGCCTCCCGCCCGCGCGATCCGGTACCCGCGGGCCCTGTTGCTATGGAAGGGGCTCTAGGGGGATATACATGGGGCCCCATTACAGGGCCCTGGCTCTGCAGCTGCCGCTGCCGTAAGCCGAAGATTGCTAACGGATTTCTGCAAACCGAACACCGAACCATAGCCGAAAGCCCGTCTTCAGCGGGAGTGAATGCGTACCGGCTGCCGTAATAACCCACTTGCCAAAAGTATGACCATAATCGCCAAGAGTGACACCTGACTGCGACTCATCACTGCGATGGCCTGAGGCCCTTGCGACGGCCCGCCGGGAGCACTGCTGGCGGGCTGTAACGCGCCGCTGGGGTCGACGATCTCGCCATTGACAAGGCCGTCCTCATCGAAGGGTCCACCGTCGGTGATGCTGAAGCTCACCACGCTATCGGAAACAGTGGCCGGGATCTGCTGCCACGGGCTGTCTGCCTTCCAGTAACCAACTCCAGACGGCAGAGGGTTGCCGTAGTCGAATCGTATATCGACAGTCACGCCTGGGGCACAGTCGCTTATTCTGAAATCAACGATGCCGTCCACTGGCGTAAAGCTATCAGGTGGCTGTGGAGCGCTGCCCTCCGTCAGGAACGTAGGGTCTTGGTTAAAGGCACACGCAGGGTCAGAAGTAGTGAAACTAATGGTCCCAACTGCCCCGCTGGGTAAAGGACCGGAAAAGGTTCGGCGCGGTAGATAGCCATCTCCCACAAGGGCAACGACGTCAGGGCTGCCGCTGGCATCACTCAGAATGCGCAACTCTTGCGCGACTTGTCCCGCAGATCCAGGGTTAAAGACAACCTGTATTGTGCACGCCGCGGAAGCAGGGAGCGATGAAGGTAGTGCGCCAAGCCCACAGTCCTCGTTGATGATTGAAAAGTTTGACCCGATTATTACCTCGGAAATCGTCAAATCGACTGAGCTGACGTTTCGGATATCGACTGATTGCGGGTCCGAAGATTGGCCGACCACTATTCGGTCGAAGTCTAGTAAGCCGGGAGAGAGTGCCGCTCCAGCCGTAACGCCCTTTCCGGAAAGCGGGATTAGTGTCTGTCCCGTGGGATCGTCGCTAATGATCGCGATGTTTGCATTAAAAGCGCCTGAGTTCGGCGGCGTGAAGTCGTAAGTCAACTCACATTCTTCGCCAGGTTGGAGCGCGAAGGGAGGCGCAGCGCAGGTGCCGCCCGTGAATGTGAACTCGTCTGCAGATGTAGAAATACTTTGCACGTTAAGCGTGGCGCTGCCAGCGGAGCGAAGAGCTAGTAGTTCGGAGTCGCTGGTATCACCGACTTTGACCTCCCCAAAGTCTATATTGTCTGCGGCCGGATCCAGCGATGACACTACGCCGTTGCCTATGAGTAGCAGCGTATCTGGGCTGTCAGGCGAGTTGCTGACGAGCAACGACCCCCTCGCCACCGGGCCCTCAACTGAAGGAGCGAAGGTAATGCCAACGCTGCAGCTAGTGCCTGGAGCCAGGTTCAGGCTTGGCGCACAAGTAGTTGAGCCGGAATCGATCGAAAACTCTGGGAAGCGATCAAAGCCTGTCAGCGTGAGCGTAGTCGTTCCGACATTCGTTAAATCTGCGACTTGTAGACTACTCGTTTCGCCTAGGCGAACCTCGCCGAAATTGAGTACTTCTGGAGCAAGGGCTAGGCCAGCGGAGACCCCGGCGCCAAGAAGTTGCACTGTATCCGGGCTTGTAGGGCTGTCGCTCACTATCTCAATGGTGGATTGAAAATCCCCATTTTGGATAGGCCGAAAAATGTAAGCGAGTGTACAGCTAGAGCCGGATGGTAGAAGAGTCGGCGGTGAGCCGCAGGAGCTGGAAGCTAGTGTGAATCCGTCTATTGGGTCATTGACTGAGATTATGTTTGCATCGAGAAGTCCGTGAGAGGTGACGGTAACCAAAAGCTCATTGCTGGTTGCGCCAAGCTCAATCTCACCAAAGTCTAGAAAGCTTGGCTCGATACTAACGCTAGGCGTAGGCGCAGACACTATCGGATCACCGATGGGCAAGTATACGTACCGCACGCCCCCGCAAGCATTTATCGTGCAAGGCTTTTGTCTCTTGTAGCCCATGCGAGGAACGGTCCTCTCGTCCAGTAGGAAAATCCACTCGGCTCCGCCTCCTGCAACCGGCGTACAAGTCACTCCTAGATCAAAACAGTCGCTTTCCGCAATGCGTAAACGGATGGAATCCCTCTCAAACGAAGTGTCAGCGAAAGTGAACTCGGAGTCAGCAACGCCGGTTGTGCCTGTGGGCGTTTGGGTGAAACTGCTTGGAAGAAGCCTTGCATATACGTCGACTACGTCACCGGTTGCCGTATCCTCCGTGTATCTGAACACGTTGCCCGTGTGAACCTCGTAACGAGGGCCGCTAAGACTGCTTCGCACAAAGGTTGCATCAAACCGGTACTCCCTAGTCAGAAGTTCAGCGTGGCTAACGATTGGCAGTAAAATGATGATCGACGTTCCGAGGTTGGCGATTAGGCGAAAAAATGACCCGAAAGCAAGCATTCGTTGTGTCTTCATTTTTGCAGATCCCAAAATAAACACCGGCCCACCCGACGTGTGATTGTAGGCGAGCGATAGAAGAGTCCGAAAGTTGTTTGAGCACTCTCGGGAGTTTTTTCGCCTACAACTAAGCGCTACCGGGTTTCCTGATCGCTTTTAAAACCATCGCCAACAGAAGCGCTGGCAGAAACTGTTATTTCGATCAGGCCGACGCATAAATATCTTGAAAACATACTCGGGAATGCTGTGGTTGTGAGTCTCATTTCGGCGGACCTCTCCCAATGCGGCTTATCATCAGCAAGGCTCAAAGCTGTAGTATTCACGGTGCCAAACCTGTAAGCAAGAAATTGCACGCATTGGTCCGCTGTGGAGTTTCCTTACCTGCTTCTCTTGTGGTTCCAGTCTGGCCATTTCTGCTGCTCTCTCCGGCTAGTGTCGGTACTTGAACAGCGGTTCGGTATGCGAGTCGACTCGGCGGTCGCTACATCCAGCCGTCCCGGATGCAGCTCACCTCCCTCCCCGTACCGCTCCCGACACTGCCCCACGATGTCCTGCACCCTACACTCGGTCGGTCGCTCGCAGCCTCCATTCTTATGACCGGCGATATATCTCTCCGGTCATTGAACAAGCGTTCCAAAAGGCATATCCGGTGGCAATTCAATGTTTTGTGCGCTAAGCACTTTTTCAAAGCGCCAGGGCGCATCCGTAGATCCCCGCGTAAAGCGTAGGACTAAACTGCGGTTGTCAGTGACGCCCACGTAAACAACACTTATATGCTGCCAATGCAAGGCAAGCGATCCATCGGGCAAGTTCTGTCGAATGTATGGGTCGGTTCCCAAAAGTCTTATCGCCTCCTCGGGAGTTGTCTCGCCTACAACTAATCGCGACAAGGTCTCCTGATCGCTTTTGAAACCATCGCCAACAGAAGCACATCCAGTAACCAGCATTGCGATCAGACCGACGTACAAGAATCCTGTGAATCTATTCATTGTATTGTGGTTTCCTCCCTCATTTCAGTACTCAGGTCATAGTGCGGTCTCTCGTTATTAACGTCAAATATGAATGGCGAAACGATTGAACGCTAAATTCATAGTGTTGTATTACTACAAAGGGGAAAGGCGGCCAGGCAGAGGAGTGCCGGGGAGAGCGCTTATGTGGTTTTATTTGGGATACCCGACTTGGGCGAGGAAGATTTTGCCTCAGGCTCTGGCCTCCCGCCCGCGATACGCCCCTGTCGCCCGAACTGTAGCTATGTGATGCGGTCCAGGAGGAAGGTAGGGGACGTTGCTGGGCCGTACCGACCGTTACTTGCTACGCCATTACAGCCTTTATCGAGTCGCCTGCACTGTTAAAGTATTAAGTGTTATCGGCAACCTCAGCAGACGGTCCATTCTTTTTGACAGACTCAATACCGTTCTCCATGCCAGAGCTGCCAGAATACATCTCGCTCTTGCCAATCACCTGTCCATTTGTGGCCTTCAGAACAAAATAAGGCTCGCCCCTTTTGGACTCCTTTCGCTCATAACGGGAATCATCACCGGCATTCTTCTGAACCGATGTAATGCCGTTCTCGGCGGCCGACTTACTTTCATAGAGTTCACTCGTGAGGATGATTTGGCCATTCCCCGCCTTGAGATTGAACATGTACTTTCCGCTCGGACTTTTCTTCAGATCAAACTTTCCTGCCATTATTTTTCTCCCTCGATTCCAGGTAGGCAAAGCGCCTGACAGTAGTGTAGACCAAGCGATATAAATTAGGCGATAGCGGGCACAGGAGATGGAGCGAAAATTGTTGCTATCCCTGCTCAGCAGCGCTTTCAAGCCAAGTATCCGTGTTCCCCTTGACGCTCTCCCACACCGCCGTCGGGTTGGGTAGCTGCGGATTGCAGGCGGCTGCGATGGCGCCCTCAGAAGCGGCCTCATCCAGACCAAGCTCGCCATACAGTTCATCCAGATCTTTGATGCTCTGACAGGCCTCATAAAGTTCATAGGCGGTCCCTCCAATCAGCGCTGCAATGCCCAGATAGGGGATGGCCTCGGCGGGTATTGCCGCAACGCTGCGGGTAGCCACTCGCTTCGTACGAACACTGAGGCGGGTGCCGAACTTCCTGACGGCTGCGGTGCGTTTAACAGCCGCACTCTTCTGTTGCTTTATGACCTTGTCTTTGCCAGTCAGGCGCTGGCTCATCACGTCCGCCACCGTTTGAACGCCTGCGGCAGTGCTGATCACGCCCGACAGAGCGGCGTTGAATGCAACGCTGGTGAGCGTCAGTAGATTGGTGATGAGGAGAGACAGTATTACGCCCGTGAGGAACAGGCGGCGGGTCCAGGTAAGCATGGGCAGGTCTCCGAATTGCTGTGGTTAGGCTATCAGGTGTTGAGGGCCTCGCGAGCGCGCGATCCGGTACCCGCGGGCCCTGGACGTATGCGATAAGGCCTCGGGGATGTGCATGGGGCCCCATTGCAGGGCCCCGGCACACTTACTCAGCCATCGCCGCCTTGATGCGATCACCGGCACTGTTGGCAGCGCCTTGCAGGCTCTCCTTGGACAGATGACTGTACCTCATTGTCACTTTAGGGTCGCTGTGACCAAGCGCCTGCTGCACTTCGTAGAGCGAGTGCCCGCTATTCACAAGCATCGAGGCATAGTTATGCCTCAGATCATGCAAACGCAGTCCCTGAAGATCCGCCTCCTCACAGATGCGCTCCCAGTTCTTGCTGAGATACTTGTAGGGGCCACGCTTGCCAACAAACAGGTGGCCAGAAGTACATCCCGAAGCCCGTATCTCCTGAAGCACTGACCGAGCGATGTCGTTCAGGGGCACTGCCCGCCGCTTCTTGGACTTGGAGTGCTCCGAGCGGATGGTCCAGACCGTTTGATCCCGAGCGATATCGTCCCAGGTTGCAGCTTTCGCCTCGCCGGACCGGGCGCCCGTAGCCAGCAGCCACAAAACAATGCAAGCCATGGGCCGGTTCTCGTGATCCCGCAATACACGCATTAGTCGCTTGAACTCCTCATCGCTTAGGTAACGCTCGACCAGATTCTCGGAGTTGAACTGCTTCACCTTGGCAGCGGGGTTTACTTGGAGCATCCCCCAATCAACCGCCAAGTTCAGAGCGTGCCGGAGTAGCTTGAGGTGATGATCAGCTGTAGCTGGGGCCAGTCCGTCCTCGCGCAGCTCATTGTGGAACTGCTGCACCTCCTGCCGGGTGATGCGGTTTATCGGCGTTGCACCGAACCGGGGGCCGAGGCGAAGCCGGTGCATGTCCGCATCGTTCTTCCAGGTGCGCTTGGCCTGCTTGGCATGCGGTAGGTAGCTCTCGGTGAAGAACGCGTTCCAGGTCGGGACAGCCTTGCGCTGCCGGGCGTCTGCTTGGGGGTCGGCACCGAGGGCAATCGCAGCCTTCAGCTGCCGAGCTTTTGTACGCGCCTCTTTCAGCGTTAGGTCGAGGGTTGTCCCGAGCTTGGTGTGTGCGGTCTTATTGCTGCCGTTGCGATGGCGCAGGTAGACCGAGGCCCAGTCGGGGCAGCCGGCGCGTACCTCCACGTACACCCCAGGCACGACGGTATCGCATAGTTCTTCTCTGCTTTTACCGGGGGAGCAGGGCCGCGGGCGGTCGAAGTGTTTCTGGGTCAATCGTAGTTTCATAGTCGTTCTCCTGTGTTGCCGGTGATTGAAAGGATTGGTTGTTTAAGAAGAGGGGTTTTGGGGAAGCCGGGGTTTCTGTCGGTCGCGCAGGGAAGCGGTACGCGGCCCAGACCGCGTGACTGTCCCCGAAGCAACCGACAAGAACCCCAGATACCCCGATACCCCCGGTGTTAGGAGTCGTCCTCCCGTAGGGTGGCCGCCGGCGACGGAGCGCCAGAGACAGTCGCGACGCGGTATTCGTGTGCGTGTTTACCCTTGCGTCCCTGCCGGCCCCTGCGTTCCAGCTTGTAGCCATCCGCGATGCGACCCTCGTTGCGCGAGAGGTACCAGCCCAGCAGCTTGTTCTCGATCCGACGGCTTTTTCCGGCAACCTCAAGGAGGGCGTCGTGGAGGGTATGGTCCTTTGCGGTGCCACTGTTGTTGTAGCTGCCTTCCGGCGTATTGACGAGGGTGCTGACAGTCACCCAATCCGAGGAATGGACGGTGTGCCAGGCATGCAGCAGTGCCGCCAGGTTCTCTGCGTCCGGGTCTGAGGCACGCAGGCGTGCCTGCGAGGCAACCGGTGATGGTAGGCCCAGCCACTGGATGGGATGGCAGACCTTTTCACTCCAGGTTTCAAAGCGGCCGAGCCGGTCATCGGTGAAATTCGTGCAGCGTGACTCCTGGTAGCCCTTTAAAATGGTGAACAGGGCCTTCAGCAGACTGCCGCGGTGTTCCCGCACATAGCCGGGGAGGTCCTTGACCGAGAACGAGCGCCTTTCCGGGTGTTCGACGCCGGCATTGAGCTTGATCACAAGGCTCCGGCGCACCATATCGCCGCGAACAGTGAGGTTGTTGCCGGTCGCCGCGAGCGTACAGCACACGGGCAGCTTGACGATGGTATTGCTGCCGAGCTGCCGGTCCGTCCACTCGTTCGTCGTCAGGAGCGCATTTAGACTATCGCCCGCGATCGGCTTTGAGTAGTTGTCCAGGTTCAGACTGGTCAGCCCTTGTAGGACCATCGACGTGATGCGCTTCCGCATCTCGTCCTCGCTTTCCCGACCGGAGACGGGTGGCATCAGCGCAGCATCGACCCCGCGGACCAAGATATTCGACACTTCCACCAGAAGCCCCTTGCCGGTGCCGGGCGCGTTCGCTGAGACGCACGTCAGCGGCGCTGTTGGCAGCAAGGGACGCAGGAGCAGTGTTAGCAAGTACGCCAGGAGCACCGCGCGGTCGAGGTCACGATCCTCAAAGGGGAATTCCGCGAAAACCGCGAATACCTCTTCCGCTGCTGCCTGGGCATCGGCAAGCGAAACCTTCTTGGGAACGGCTATGTCCTCACTCAAGCCTTCGACATACAGCTGCGTTTCGCTGTCGTAGCCCGGAGTGGCGTGCAGGGACCCATCGGAACGCAGGAGCGGACATTCGGAGATGCCGCGGAGTTTTGGGATGTCGCCCCAAAGCCCGTATCCATCCAATAGGGTGGCCACCACCTTCTGGCAGGCATCACACGGCCCCCAACCGCGGTTTTCGGTCCACTTTTCCCACGCAATTTCTCGGCTCAGGACAAGAGCGAGCGTCGTCTGCTTATAGGGGATTATCGCAGCGGTACCAGCCGGGACCTGGATACCGTCCTCCGTGGTTGCGCTTTCCGTGTGAGCGACCCGCACCAAGGCGTTTCCGCGGGCGAAGGTAATGGGTGGATTGATGTCCGCCAGAAGTGCAACTGCGGAGCTCACGTTAATATCAAGTCGACCGCCGCTGATCCGCAAGCGAGGGCGGTCATCCAGAGCCCGGCGGGCTGCGGCTATGGCAGCCTTTGCGTCGCCACCATGTTCCAGTTGCGTGAATACGCTGAAGACGTCGTGGGCGCGAGGGCTCTTGCCGCCCGCGTTGAGGGGGTCCGATCCGTGGTGCGAATGCACGAGCCATGCTCCGTCTTCGTGGCGGAACAGCACCGTGCCCGCAGTGCCGCTGGTCGATCCCTGGCAGAGGAACCGGTAGCTCGGGTCGCCATTAATCTCCTCCACGCCCCAGAGTTCATATCCGTGCTTTTGCAACAAGTCGATCTGCGCCCGGGCGTCGGGATGGGCCTCGGTATAGAGAGCGGCTACCGAGTCAGGATCCTTCGGTCCTTTGGAATTGGTCTTATCGACTCCGGCCGGTGGCGACACCGACGAGACTGCCTTCGTCAGAGCCCCAGCGGCCGGTGCCCACGGTGCGCCGTCGAGGTGACTGAGGAATACGTATTCCTGATTTGCATGGGCGCGGCGCGGCAGGTACCAAGGCTGCGACATCACGCCGTTCTCCCGGACATTGCACAGATGCACGCTCTGGGAGGCGAGTTGCTCGCAGACGTACTGGGCCGCCAGCGGCACCTCCTCAGCCGTCATGGGTGATGTTGGAATCACTACGCGGTGGCGATTGCCCTTTTCCTCGCTGCCATGGGAGTGCGTGGTGAAGAGGACGTGCGGGATGCCAAGAACACGCAGGGCGTCGTGGGTTTCCTGCGGGGGCGGAGCGCCCTCATGAATCTCTCCGATGGTGGGGTCGAAACGACGGTCACCGTCAAGGATGAGTAGCTCGGAGTGAGCGATGTTTGCGTCGCTGCGGGTTGTGCAACCGTCTTTGAGGGGGCCGCGGACAAAGTAGGGCCCGTCCTTGGGTCCAACCGCAGGGGGCTGCGAAAGTGCTTCTTGAAAGGCCCCCAGCGTCGGGGTGACGGTCTGCAGTGCGGTATGTGTGATGCCACCCTCGCTGCGAGCGTAGCTGATCCTGTGGTGAACCCCGCGAGGGGTGTTGTTTTCGGTGTTGCTGTCGGTCTCCATTTTGGCGCCTCCTTTTCGGCATATCGAATGGAGACGGGATTAGATGGCGGTAAACGGCCTCAGATCTCAAACTGAGGAAACGTCAGATTTCACTTTTTCGTAGTGCTGTGATCCTTGCGTGTTCTCAGGCTTTCACTAAGGACCCTTTCGATAGTGGAGAGAGCGGGCTTACCGTTGGATACTCCGCGCTGATCCAGCGCTTTACTCGCCGCCCGCGTGATTTCCGCTACGTTGGGGTCTTCCATCGACCCGCTTACGGGGCCTGGCTTTTCGCCGAAGAATAGGTCAACCAGGGCGGCTATCACTAGCTGATGGTTGCGTTTTTGATCTGCACGCATCTTCTTTTCATCTGGAACTTCTTGAACGTTGGGTGGTGCCCAATCGTGGATTTCAAGACTAAATGTAGTTTTGAGCCAAAAATATGCTGATCGCTTTGTGAAAAGCCCAGCTTCGGGAATAGAGGGACGGTTTACCATAACAAGATCGCTGGCTTGATTGGCTTGGATGGACTCGGTTTCCAAGAGTAGTTCGTTATAAATTTTTGCGGCGAGAGCATCGATCTCCGACAGCTCAGCCTTTTTCGCTTCTAACTCCTCGGGAGTTCTCAGAAACGACC
>NZ_DS999411.1:1526963-1788908 GCF_000158175.1 Luminiphilus syltensis NOR5-1B
CCCCAATACCCCCTCCGGCCAACTACTTGAGCGCAGAGTTTGCATCCAAGTAGTTGAGAGCAGGCGAGACCTCAGCCTTGCCGGCGCCCGAGGCCCCTACCCGGGGCCGGTGTTGGGCGTAGTGGAGGTGCCGGGGGATGGCGCCACCCCCAGCTCCAGTTCCTTCAGCCTTAGATAAGCCATCAGGTATGCCTCCAACATCCCGGGCGGATGCTCGGCGAACTCGGCGTCGAGGATGGCAATCGCGATCATCTCGTAGCGGTCATACAGGTCCTGCGGTGAGCCGGGACAGCCCGGAAGAAGCGCAACGGCTTCCTCCAGGCGAGCGCCGACCTCCGCCAGTAAGCGGATAGTCATAGGTATCTCCTATTAAAGTTGAGGTTTAGATTGGTGTTCAGATGCCCAGAACGGGCGAGAGGGGTCAGGCGTACTGCGGGGTGTCCCGGCAGTCCTGAAGTAAATCGTGCCAGGGATCGAGATCAGTTCCTGCCATGATCTTGGCCTGATCATTCACGACCTGGGCAAAGTCCTCGGGGGGTACTTCCCAGGCAGACACGATTTCCAAGGCTTCAGCAATGTAGTCTTCATAGTTCATATCAGTGTTTCCTTTCGTAGTAGCGATAAGCGAGGTAACTGAGGCCAGCTACCCCAATGAGCAGTCCGAGGACTGGGTACAGGGTCATCAGCAGCGCACCGAGCGCAGCCGAGAAAAACCAGAGGCTTCCAGACGCGAATCCGAAAGCCACGGCGATGAACAACAGTAGTGAGAGCAAAGGCATCTCCTTGAGTCAGTGGGTTGAGGGAAGGTGTTTTTGCCGCGCGCAGGGCACAGCCTCCGACGTTGCGTCGGAAAGCTCGGAATACGTTCTACGTTTGGGTGAGTTCCTGATGGCCCTCAGAAAATGGGCTTACGCTTCAGGGGCTTACGGGAGGATTGTCGGATTCACCATCCGACTACAGATTTGGCGGTGTCGCCTGAGGGGTGAGAGTGCTACTCGGCTTTGGCCGGAGCGGCCGGTGCCTTTCGTATACGTGTGCCTGCTTTGGCCTTAGCCTTGGCCCGAGGCTTCCGCGGTTTGCTATGCGGTGCCTTCGTTGCTTTGACCGACTTCAGGAATGCCGCGACATCCCCGAGCTCGTACTGGCGCCGTTTGCCGGCCAAGAGCCGAACGACACCCTCGCAGAGAAGGGCGGCCAAGAGGAATGACGGGGTATTCACGGACTTGCCCTGGAACAGCGTCCGCAGCGCCATGCTGGTAATCGGTCTTTCGACCGGCCACGCCTCCAGAGCAGCCTGGATGGCTGAGAACGGAATCCATTCATCACTGAAGAAGCCGCCGCCAGAGTTCTTGGCGATGCGCCAATGCAGGGCTCCGGCCTCATCGGTGCCGAGTTCGTAGTCCAGCTTGCCGCGACCCTCCAGGGACTTTGTCGATGCCTTCTTGATGACAGTGATGGAGGGGGTATCGGGGATGCTGGGGTTCTTGTCGGTTGTCTTGCGTTTGCTGGTTGTAGCCATAGGGTTCTCCTTTCGTGGCTGATGGGATTAAAGAAACGCCGAGCGAGCGGGGGCTACCGCCAGGACTGCTGATGTCGCAGGCCTGGGTTTATATGTGACCCGGGGTATAGCTGCGCTAGTGGTATTGAGGCACAAAGCCCTGGAAAAATGCTGGAATCATTAATTGTGACTTGGAGTAAAAAAACGATATCAGTCAATAGAAAAGACTGCATTTAAATGCAGGGAAAACGTCGGGTCAGGCCCCAAATCAGATACGCAGGTTTCCCGAGTTTTCCGATGCAAAAAATCGCATTAAATGGAAGCAATGAGAGCCCAAATGACACGGCAAGAACCGTCTGGTCAAAGCCCATGATCTCCGCAGCAAAAAAACTTGGCTCTGTCCGATTAAGGGGGCCGCAAGTATTGCGTTAAGAATGGCATTGACATGCAATGAAATTGCTTTAGCATTTACCCTGTAAATTTAACGGGTAAACGTATGCCACGATTCCAGCAGCGACATCTTTCGGCGCTAGGCGCTATAGACGGTGCCTATTCAAATGTCACACAGCGAGAAGCGGGCGGTGATAAATCGGTTACCGTGGATCGGCACGAGAAGGCTGTTTTGTTTGACGTCTATGGTGACGACTTTGCTAGGACCAGCGCAGATAGGAGTCCACCCACGCGGCCGTTTAACGTTATAGACCTGTCTTTGGGTTCTTTTGCGGCTAAGGAACTGGCGATTAAGTACCCCAAAGAGTCCGGGGCAGAACTTCGTCTTTATTTCAGGCGAGACTCTGGTTTTTACCCAGAATCAGGGCAAGTTTGGTTTATGTTCCGGCGCGAGAATGAGCCGCTGCCGTTCATAGGCTCTTGCTCGTCTGCGCTCTTTGACTCCATTACTTCGGATGACGATGTGGTGAAGGCTGTCCAGCGTGACTTCGCACTGGATGTAGACGATGACGTTTATCAAAAATTGGTTGCTGCACCCGAGGACGCAGTCGTACCAAAAGAATACCGAGCAATGAGATATGAAAGATCGGCCGCAGTTGGAAGGGAAGCTCTTGAATCCGCAGGATATGCGTGTGAGTTTGACAACACGCACGAGACTCCACTCTCCGCAGTGACTGGCCAGCCCATAATGGAGGTTCACCACTTGGTGCCTATATCAAAGTCTGCCGAGTTCCGTTGTAGTTTGGATGTCTTGGCAAACGTAGTGAGTCTTTGTCCAAATTGTCATAGCGCAATTCATCGTTCCACGAAAACAGTCCAGGTGGCTATGTTGCAAAAGCTTTTTGGAGACAGAAGGGCGGCAATGGCCGCTCAGGGGATAGATCTGACCGAGGAAGGACTCTTGGGTTTTTATTGATACTGTTCGGATTTTTTTATGTCGCAGTAAGCCGATCACGTTTTGGTTGTGCGACGTAGATTTCGGGTTGATCCTTTTACCACTCACTTTGGACTGCCGATGGATCGTATTAGTAAGAAAGCGCGGTCAAAAAATATGGCTGCTATCCGTGGCAAGAACACTCGTCCCGAGTTGCAGGCGCGTGCTTACCTGCATGCGAAGGGAGTACGATTCAGAACCCATGTTAAAGACCTTCCTGGAAAGCCTGATGTAGCGATAAAGAAGTATTTCCTCGTGTTAGAGGTGCGTGGTTGTTTCTGGCACGGACATGAGGGGTGCGAAGTTTTTAGGCTTCCAAAATCCAATAGAGCTTTTTGGTCGGAAAAAATAAACGGAAATAAGGCTCGCGACTTACGTAACGTATCTGAATTAGAAAAGAAGGGTTATCTGGTCTTTGTTGCGTGGGGCTGTGATTTGGCTAAGGGCAACTACCAAGTGCTGGATAGCTTCATTGCCGCATATCACGACCGGAAAAATAGCTTCGCTTGATAGATGAGGCAATAGCCTGAACAACGGGTACAATTACGCTATTTCCAAGAAGTTTGTAGGCTGGGGTTTTTGAGGCGGGTAGTTGAAACGTCTCGGGGTAGCCGAACAACTGCCTACATTCATCAATTGTGAGGTATCTGGGATTCCTGCCAGTTTGAGGAACAAGGCACTCCTTTGCGTCTTTTCCGTACCGCGCAACAATAGTGTTTGATGGCTTGTCTAGATTTGCTTCAAGTGCCGTGAAACCCGTTCCGCGCTCCACGTTTCTGATCGTTCGTGCCTTGTGCCCCGCCCACATTTTATCCGATAGAGTGTACTTGGGATCGGGTTCCTTAGAGAGTACTGATCTCAATGGTATGGAACCCTCTGGAAACTTTGGGAATTCAAAGGCGCCGCGATTCGCAGCTATATCGTTTCGCACAGCAACCATAAAGCATCTCACACGGCGCTGGGCGACTACCGACTGTGAATCAATTATTTTGTAATTGAAGGCATATCCAGCACTCTCTAAAGATTCTCGGATGATGTTAAAAGTCCTGCCTTGATCATGCCGAGTTATATTTTTTACGTTCTCCAGAAACAGTACCTTCGGCCGTTTGATGCGCGCTAAACGTTCAATAGAGAAAAATAATGTGCCTTGTGTTTTGCAGCTGAAGCCGTGGGAGCTACCCCTGAAATTTCTGGCTGAAACGCCGGCAATGCTGAAAGGCTGGCAAGGAAATCCGCCAGCGAGCAAATCATGGTCGGGCACCAATTGATCAACTTGCTCATCGCTGAGATGTTCGCCGGTGAACTTGTTGATATCACCAAACGGATAATCCCCGTGATTGCGGAAGTAGTACTCCTTGGCCGTTTTATCCCACTCAGAAGCAAAAACTGACCGCCCCCCTTGTGCCTCTAGACCGAGGCGGAATCCACCTATTCCCGCGAACAGGTCAATGAACTTAAACCTGGCCTCTTTTCGTGCAGTCACTTTTTTGAGCACCGCATCATCTGAGATAGTTGAACGCAAACTCAATCGGCTAATCACCTCTGCCCAATGGGCATCGGTCTTAAGGTGCGTTGCCAGCGCTAACTGTTCGTCATGAAGGGGAGTCCCATGTAAAAACTGCCCAAGAGTGGCACTGAGATGTTCGGTCAGATCAGGTGTTAGTGTGCTAATTTTGGACCTCCTTCGGTAACAAGCTTCATCTCCATGTCTAAATCGGTCATTCGCGACAGCTCAATCATGTGAACTCAATTATCACCGGTTTTGTAGCGATTGACTGATCCCTATCCGTGTTTTTTCTGCTTTTTTTGGTCGCTTACTCCGGATGTCGGCTTCCTATGCGATATTTGGCTAGGAGGTAGCGAGATCTCAACTGAGACAGTTGGTTTTGACTAAATCAATCATGTGTAGTGCTCGGTCGCGACCAAGTAGTGACACTCAGCAGACAATTTTCAATGACTGAAAACAAACTTGAACCTAGATGTCGTCTCTGGAGGAGCCCTTGGACCGATCTAAACAGCTGTAAGAGCGATGCGCAGCGTTTAGCCAAGCCTTATGAAGCAAATAGGATCAATCGTGAAAATTACAAGGAAAAGAGCCGGCGCTACTCGCTCTTGTGGCTTATTCGTATTGTGTCCTGGTAACACGAGACGCCTTTAAACACGTGTAGCGTTTGAAGGTGGTGTTGCGATGTGTTGATTGCAATTCCTATGATCTGATGTGTATTTCGTGAGCGATGGGCACCAATTTTGGATCTAGCTAACGATAAGGGGGAATGGTGGGCCTGCGCGGACTTGAACCGCGGACCGGCCGATTCTTACCGGGATTCTCATCCCGACCTGGACTATCTCTTCACCCCCAGCCTAACCTTGTAGGGTGCCGGACGCTAATCGTGCCTTAAGCAGCAAGATCGTGCTGTCCCACGTAGGCTCTGCACCTTCCACCGCGTTTACGGGCATTAACCTCCTTACGGTGGGTGAGTTCTACGAACCCACCTAAAGGAGGTAGCCATGACGACCCCCACGCTGCACGACCAGATCATTACTTTGCTCACCGAGACCCTCGACGCTGCAGAGGCCGGTGAGATCCATCTTCCACTGCTTGCCCCCGTAGCCCGTCCGGTGCTTGCCCGCATCCGCCGCGAGCAGTCCTACGACCCGGAGGTCCTTGCGCTGCTGGATAGGGTTGAGGCGCTTATCGCCGAGAGGGAGCGGTGAGGGTGGCTGCTCCCGCGGGTCAGGTGCTGGCTGCCCACTTCTCCGTGGCAGGTGTGGGTAGGCTCGGCAGGTCAGTGAACTCTAATGCCGCGAAATGTCGTTAAATGCTCCGATCTGCATTTAATGTTGACAAATATGCAGGTATCGCCTAATGTGTGGGCCAACATCAGGAAGGGGCGAGCCCCTACCAACCTGCCTGACCTGGGCAAGGTGGTATCCGCAAGGAGATGTGGCCGATCGGCAACCAAACAGGTACCTGCCTTGTATTGCCTCGTTCCTCCCTGGTGTGCGTCAACCCAGCCAGAGGAGGAAGCATGATCTACATCACCTATGCCCTGTACGCTGTTTACGCCATTGCCGCGGTGGCTGCCGTGCGCCACTGGTGGCACGACCGGGACGAGACCGAAGTCGCGGCGTTTCAGGGGCGCCAGATGGATCGCGAGTTGGAAGCGATCTTTGGGCCTCGCGTTCACCAGCGGGTGATTCCTCCGGAGGTGCAACCGGCGCCGCCGTCGGTCCCAGCGCGGAGGAAGGGCATCGGTGGACCGAACGAAGCAGCCCTTCGTGACCACGACACTGCAAAGAAGCCCTGGAAGCTTGCGCTGCCCTCGGGCTGGGATGAGCAGCGGAGCCTCTGGTGGAACCTGCGGCGGGATGCGGCGCTACAGCGCCTGCACGAGGCCCGGTCCCGCAGCGACCGACGTGAGGCCCGCCTGCGGCTCTACCGCCTGTGGGGCGAGGTGCTGGCGGACCCGCCGGATCGCGCGCCAACCAAGATGATGGGCTACGCCGCACGCCGGTGGCGCGATGGCGTGAACTGAGGAGAAATCAACAGGAAAACGAAGGAGGTTTTATGTCTGATTTGGACAGACTACGAGTAGTACAAGCGCAGCAAACGCAGCTCTCGCCCGAGGAGCAAGGGCTATGGGAGGACATCGAGCGGGTCTTCGTGCAGTATCTCGACCCGGATGCGCGGCTCCTGCACCACTGTAACGACGGCATCGTCACCTGGCACCTGCAGCAGGGCGCCATGGAATCCCTGACGCTGACCACCGATCTGGACGCCTATGCGGCGCTGTGTGGTAAGGACTCGGGGGTCATCGAGGACGCGCAGCGGCAACTGTTCTGCGCTGCCCTGAAGCGCTGCTTTGCGGCTGCGGGGGTGGCGCTGGCTTTCACTACGCTGCAGTAGCGGGCGTGAGGTCGTGGGCCAGATTTAACCAGCCTGGAGCGGTTAACTCGCCCATGCCCTTGGGTTGGTAAGTGAGAAGACCGGATGTAGTAAGGACGGGGTTTTCGGGGCAACGCCACCTCACTTAGATAAATCAGGTTTCGCGGTTTTTCTATAGAGCATTTCTTCAGTGGCACTATCCGGCTAAGAAAGCCTATGTGTCTGCCGCGCCCAATGCGCGGCGTACAGAAAGAAAGTGCCGCGATGGTCAGACCATGATGACACACTTCAGTTTTCCCGACTACTTTGCGTCGGGCATTCCATCTTCGTCCATTTCGACGTGTGAGATGACCGCGTCATAAGTGGCGAGGCGGTCAGGCCCAGCCGGGTGCGTGTCAAACAGCCCGGTTTCCATCCGTTGCGACATCGCGCCCATCTTCACCAGGACACCGCGTGATTCCATCAGGGAGTATCCGGCGCGATGCAGAATGTATGCAGACAGATAGTCGGATTCCTTTTCCTGCTTGACGCTGAAAGTTAAGTTTCCGATTGCTGCGCCCAGATACGCTGAGTTCTCCACTGCATTGGACATGTTTTGCGTGCAGCTGTAGCTGTAGCAGGGTCCCGCATTCGCCGCGACGGCGGCCATCGCGATGGCACCCAGAATCGCACCGGTCGCTGCCCGGGTCTTGGTTTCGTCGATGTGGTCGGCGATGTGATGCCCCATCTCATGGGCAAGTACCATGGCCAGCTCGTCATCCGAGCCCACCGTGGTCATGACGTCGTGGTAGACGACTATCTGGTTTTCTTTGGTAGCGTAAGCGTTGAAGTCTCGTTCATCCGCGTAGTCAACGTCCCACCAGCACGTATCTTGCTCGTCGGACTGCTCGCAGACTTCCTGCGCCGCCGGCAGTAACCGGTTGTAGACGCGGTGCAGCATCGCCTCTGCTTCTTCTGCGCTCATCACCCGTTTCTGCAGTGGCATCGGGTGGCTGGTGATCTCCACCGCTGCATTGCTGACCAGATGCGCTTCGGCCAAAGGCATCTCGTGGCCCACGCCTGCGCAGCCTACAAAGGCGATTGCAGTTGCTGGTACCAGTAATCTCGCTGGGTTCCTCATCATGTTCTCTCCCGATTAAAAGGTTGCGAAGAAGTCGATCTTTGCGACCGGTTTCGACCCTGTTAATGGTGGGGGAGACTTGAGGGAGATTGAATGACGAAGCGCGTCAAGCGCATTACACGACGCGCCATTGCTTGTATGTGGGCTAGGTAAAGGCTCGGTGTCCTGCTTTACCCCCGCGCCTCGCTCGGCGTCTGACCAGTCCAGCGTTTGTAAGCCCGGGTAAATGACGTCTGGTCTGAGAACCCCAGCGAGAACGCGATCTGCGTGATGCTCTGGCTCTCAGCCAGGTAGGCGTCCGCCAGCTTCTGGCGCGTCTTGTCCATCACTGCTTTGAAGGTGGTGCCCTCAGCCTGCAGCTGCCGGTTCAGCGTTCGGTTACTCACATGCAAGTCGGCCGCGACGGTCTCGCTGGCTACCCGCCCGGATGCCAGCCGTTCTGTGATGGCAGCCTGGACCCGCTCCACAACCTTACTTCGGTCGAGCTGCGCCAGGTAGCGCACGGTCTCCTGGTCAATCATCGCGGCAATGGCTTTGTTCCCGCCGGGCAATGGCTCGTCCAGGATGGCTTTAGGCAGCACGATGCCGTCCACGTCCGCATCGAAGCGCACGGTGCATTTAAAGTAGCTGAAGTATGCGGACTGCTCAGGCGGCGCAGAGTGAAAGAGCAGAATCTCGCTCGGATTGAAGTCATCGCCACAGCTGATGCGGCAGAGCTTTACCAGGGTGCTCAGCAGTGAATCGGCGAGCGCCGGCAGCGTAAAAGCATTGCCGCGGTACGATAGGGCGATAAGGACCTGCCCGTCATCGAGGTCTTTCACCTCCAGGGCACCGCGTTCGATGAGCATATCGAAGTATTCCGACGCCCGATGCAGAGCGCGCCGTAGGGAAACGCTGGCAAGCCAGGCGTAGCCGAGGGAGCCAAACATGGCGGGGCGCCAGTGCTCTCCGTAATGCACCCCAAAGGCCGGGTCGTGAATCCGTGTGCTGGCACGCAGCCAGGCCGCATTGCACGCCGCCACGGGAAGACGCTCGTTGGACTCCCGCAGCTTCGCCGGGTCGATACCTACGCTGTCGAAGATTTCTGCCGGATCTTCGCCATAGGACTCAATCAGAGTCCAGAGAGGGCGGATAGCGGTAGCCAAGGCTGTCATGCGGTGTCTTACTCCTGCTCGGGTAGCTTTGATTCTGCCGTATCAGGCAGTAGATGCAAGCAACCGCGGCGCAAATGGTCATGCGAACGGCGCGGTAGGCCGAGGCTGGGCCCCCCTCGCTGCGGAAAATACCAGCATGACTACCTACCAACCCAGCGATGCCAACGACGCTCTCCCCACACGCGACTTCGTGCGAGCGGAAGCGGCGGCCAAGGGCGTCTGTATCGAGACCCGGGAATGGGATCAGGCGCTTCGGAGCTACCGCACAGCGACGGCGTTGCTGACGCCTGCGGAGGCTGAGCGGCTGGCCTTCTCTATCGCCGCAGCGGTGAAACACGCTGGAGACAGCAGTGAATAGAAACGCGAGGAGCGATCGAGATTTGATGGGCCTGGCGCTTGCAGTAGAGATGCTGGCTGCTGGCTGTGCTGCTCAGAATTGTAAGGGTTGCCGGGTAGGCCTCGGGTTGGCAGATATGGGTATGCGGATGGCGCGGATCGCCGAGAACGCCAGTCGGTGATTAAGCAAACTATGCCCATCGCATCACACAGCAAATCAATTCAATCCACTGGAGATATCAGAAATGTTCAAAAATGAGAGAGGGAAATCTATGCACGGCACCACAGGCATTTTTTGTGGACTGCTCGGACTCGCGTTGGCTTCAGAAGCGATGCAAGTAAACGCAGAGGAGGAAAGGTACACACTCTACGGAATGTATGGTGAGAATTCCGACCTTCCCGAGGAGGATGCGTTCGGATTGGGGTTGCTCTATCACCGCCCGGACAGTCCGTGGATTCTTGGCATTGATGCTGCGAGTGAGGGTTCGATGAACAACAACGGTTGGATTGAACCAGGCGTATCTTTCAATGGTGTCATTGGCTACGACGTTTACGAGACAGACAGCCTTAGAGTGAGTTTCAGCGGTCTGGCAGGCGTTGGGACGGAGAGTATTAGCTGCCCTCCGTCCTACCTAGGCTTTGACTGCTATGCAGATCGCGAGCCTGATCGAGAATTCGGCTTTAACGGCGGTGGCCTTTTAACCCTTGAATATCGAGCGATTTCAATTGGGTTCAGAGCCACTGGCCGGAGCCAGCAATTCACATTCGGATTCAATTTTTAGACTGGTGCTGAACTCTGTGTGCGACGCGATCCGGCACCTTGCGGGCGGTGATTACCCGTCCGACCGAGGACACAACGCGAGCGTGGACATAATGATTGCGTTCTGCGTGCAGAGCATCGTCAAGATGTTGAAGACCGCCGCCATCGAGGTCACCAGAAAGACGAAAGGCTTAGCGTGAGTCGCTTATGCGGCTCGCCTGTACGGAAACAAGGTACTCGCCATAGGATTTCTTGGGCGCCCATAGAAAGCCCGAGGCAGTGAAAGTGCGATTACGACAGGAAAGTCTTGTCGGGTGGGTTTAATCCTGGCTGGTTTGGATATGAGGATGGCGTAAACAGCCGAGTAGCGAGCTGCCAAATCCGCGAAGCTAAGTCCATCGACAAACATCAACTTCTATCAAAGCAGAGGAAGCAACCATGGAACTCATCATCGTAATCGCAGCGGCTGTCGGCGCCTATCACCTGGCCAAGAGCAAAGGTCGCAATGCTTGGGGGTGGGCTATCGGCTGCGGTCTTTTTCCTATAGCCATCATCGTGCTCGCATTTCTCGGCAATGAGGGTGAGCGTAAAGCGGAGCAGACTGCATCGCTATCTGAGCAGCAGACAGCCGAGGAGGCAATTATGGCTTCGGGAAATCAGGAACTTATCAATCAGCTGCTCTTGGCGAAAGCTACGGGGCAATCGGTACGGGGTGGCGCTGCGCCTACTCGCACCAGCAATGATTCCTCGCTGAAGACCGCGGGGGCTGTCGCCGGGGGTGTGTTGGCAGCGAACGCCGTTTCTTCGGCGATGCATGTCGCGGCTGTCGAGAGCGTGATGGACGAAGCAGCAGCGAGCCTGGAGGGCGTCGATAGCTTTGCTGAGGTTGGCGTTGACGCGGGTGAAGCAGGCGAAGGCGTGGACGAGTTGTTGGAATCGCTATTCAGCTCATGATTGACGTGCACGGCTCCATTCCAGCGCGGGATGAAACCTTGACGGCCTCCTGCGAACCTTTATGGATGAGCCGCGAGAAACACCACTGCCTCGTGCGCAAGGCAAGTGCAAAAGGATTTCGGAGTAAGATTCAAGAAAACAGGACGACCTACACATGAATATTAGCCAGATTGTAAGCATCGGAGCCAAAGGCGTAATCGCTTTAGGATATTTGATTACTGTGTTTAGCGTATTTGTTGGCATGAGCTTGGTTGTGGATGGGGGCGCATATACCCGCGGTGCGATCCAGGTAGTTCAACTCTATGTCGAAGCAGCAGGGATAGTTGCCATCCCATTAATCATCACGAACTGCCTAAGGGGAATATATGCATTCTCGGTGAGTGCCTTCAATGATTGGAGTTCCGCGGATTAGCAAAAGCATCAATGGCCGCTCCCCAAGTGAGGTTCGGCTTTGGTTCGTCAGGCTACTTATCAACAAGGTGGCTCGGCTCTTCATCACTAACGAGGGACCCCGGCGCTCATTAAGCGGAATTTGCAGAAACGGTTTAAGGTCAAACACCTGATGTCCCTCGCAGGCGCGACCACCGACGCTGTTCAGCTAAAAATGAGGTGCGTCTATTCTTTTATAAAGAGAATAAGCGCAGTTAAGCTAAGTGCATTGTTCATATTCAAGCCTTAATCGGTTGCACATACCCGCAGCGTAAACAAACAACAAGTTCGCTCCACAACCTTATGCGGGCTACCGGAAGTCTCCTCCCGGCCTGGACTATCTCATCACCCCCAGATTCCTCTGGTAGGGTGCCGGACGCTAATCGTGTCTTACGCAGCAAGATCGTGCTGCTCCACGTAGTCTCTGCACCTGCTCCCGACTGCCGCGGGTGTGGTTGCGGATTCGCTTTGCAATAGACTCGCATCGGCACACCTGCATCATTGATCAACTGTTTTTGACGTTCCTCCGCTGTAAGCAGCTTGCAGCTCGCCCATGAGCTGACCGAGGTTCAGTTCGGTGTGGAACAGCAGCCCAAGGCAACAGGCGGCAACATAGACGTAGCCGAAAAAGTCTAACGCCAGGTTATTCTTGTAAGTTGAGAATACGGCCACCACTGCCAGTACAATCCAGGAGCTTCGGGCTACGCCATTCAAACCCAGCCATGAAAGGACAAGCGTGATGAATATCGCGCCCATGGTAATGCTGCTCGCCCGGTTTCCGCCGAGAGCGAGTTCAACCAATGACGCGAAAACCATGAGTAGTAGCAGAAATGAAACCGTGGTGTAGATTGACTTGTCCCACTTCAAGAGCCCCCGCATGTAAAGAGGCGCCATTATTGGTAATGCGAGAGCTGAAGAAAGAAAGGTTGGACTGAAAGTCATGTGGCGCTCCCACAGCCAGCTTACCTGTGCGTACTCTTGGAATGACATCGCGGCAGCAAGTGCCAGACAGCCAAGGGCGAGGAACCGCTGGGTTTGGGGCGTCAGCGTGGCGTCATCGACTAGACGGCGTAGATACTTCATAAGCGAGAATGATGTCCAACGGAAGGGTCAACGCAGAGGGTAGTCTAATGCTTCAGGACCTGCGACTCGCTCTTCATCATACACGGGCTCTTCATTATTAACGGGGGACACCGGGGCTCATTAAACTGTTTTTGCGGGCTCTTCATTATTACCAGGGGACACCGGGGCTCATTAAACTGAATGTGCGGAAACGGTTTAAGGTCGAACACCCGTTATCACTCGGCTCTTCATCATAAACGGGGCACACTGGCAGCCATTAAACTGAATTTGCGAAGTTCGTTTAATGGAGAGAACACCGATGTCCCACGCAGGCGACACCCACCGAACCGCAGTCGATGGGTCAAACCCATAGAAAAGCTATAAAAATCAAGAAGATGGTGGGCCCAGAAGGACTTGAACCTTCGACCAATCGATTATGAGGATGGGGGAGAGGGGCGAGCCCGGGCTGCAAGGGCAAGAAAGGTAAGGGCTTTTCTGCTCGCGCTATTGCTTCAGCACCGATACCGAACCAGGACCGAACCGATCCGAGGCCGGTCTGCGGGGGCCGTGGCTGTAAGCCGAAGATTGCTAACGAGTTCCTGCAAACCGAACACCGAACCAGAGCCGAACGGGTTGCTGTAGCGGCGTGCTTCCCGAAAGCGGACGTCCATCAACCGCACGCTGACCGGCAGGAGTCGGCCAATAGGGGCCCCTATCGAAAAACCTCAGTCAGTCAGTAAAGTGCCCGGTTAGTTGCATGGGGATTGAATCATTCAAAGGCCACTGATTTCTCGGGCGTAATTTTGCGCCAGATCGAGCACGTTTCGGCCCCGCTTCAAACGGTCGCCGTGCACTTCGATCTGTTCCAATTGCATCTGGCGCACAAAAGGTAACCAAGCGATTAATTCAGATTTGCTTTGCAACCGCTGGGCTGCCTCAAAAACACCCTCGATTTTGGGTCGTTCACTGCTCGGGGCATCCATGTTCTCCGGGTAGAAAAACAACCAGTGCTGCTGAATGTACTGTGCCTGCCTTGTGTTCAGAACGCCGGCGGCCAGTTCGAAATGGCGATGCTCGGTCGCAAAGTGTAATGGTCGATACTGGCGTTGAGATGCATCAAAAGCGTAGTAATCGAAGAGTGCGTTCTTGAGAGTCGCGCTACGAATCAACCGTAGGTCGCCCGTGGATCGAAGATTGTCGAAAGTGTACGAGGTGAGTTCCGGTGTATAGGTATAGGCCGCCTGGCTGACTGCGCCCATGAAGACGGTAGGCTTCGCCATTGCGGCTTTCGGATCCTCACCCACTGCGATCAGTAGGTCCACCAACTCCAGCCGCAACTGCTGCAGAGCGATTGCGCTCTCAATTTCCGGAATATCGGTCTGCATATCGGCAATCAGCCGGTTGACATAGGACCGCTCCTGCTGCCGCTCGGCATGGTCTTCTCGCCAACGATCCAGTTGGAACGCGAGGAGCAGGCCAGCCATGACGACCAGAATCTCAATTGCAACAGCGAACCAGTCGCGTTGGCGCACAAACACGAAAATTCTCTTCAGCATGCTTCGGACCGAGTTAGCTGGGCAGATCTTACCGCACGTTCAGTCTAAATAGTCTTGCGGCCGTCCGCCATTGCCCCAGCAGTGAAGGTGACCAAGCCCGAAACCCATCAAAGACAGCCCAAAGCCTAAAGTCGACGTCCGCTTCCGGCTGTGGATTCAACCTGTCGTACCTTCGTGTAAGCACCGCATCGCAGGGACGCGATCAATGCTGTTGCCACCAGCCTGCACGGATGCCAGCGCTGTGGCCGGGGCACAGGTCTATTGCCCCCGTACCGTGCGGTCGTACCAGTCTAGGTAGCGCTGCCAGCGATCGCGACGGAAGCTCGGCCGGTCGATACTATGATCCTCATCAGGGTATACGACCAGTTGGGTGTCGATCCCGCGGCGCTTCAGCGCCTGGTAGAGCTGCTCGGAGTTCTGTATCGGCACGTTCCAGTCATCCTTGCCGCCGATGACCAGCGTAGGCGTCACGACCTTGTCGACGCCCTCCCAGGGCGAGATCCGCTCCCAGGCTTCCTTGTTTTCCCAGGGCAGTCCGAGCTCGGCTTCCCAAATGTACTGGTATTGATCGTGACCGTAGTTCGCGATGTAGTTAACCTCGCTTGCGCCTGTGATCGCACCGGCGAATCGATCCGACTTCGTGATCACGTAGTTCGTCAATATACCGCCGTACGACCAGCCGCCGACGCCCAGTCGATCAGGATCGGAATAGCCCTGATCGATGGCGTAGTCGACCGCGGCCATGACGTCCTCGAAGTCGGGCACGCCCCAGTTCGCGAACAGCGCCGCGGAGTAGTCCTGGCCGTAGCCGCTAGAACCGCGCGGGTTCGAAATGACGACGACATAGCCCTCTGCTGCGAAGAGCTGCGCTTCGGCATTGAAGCCGAAGTCGTACTGCGAGACCGGGCCGCCGTGGATGCGCAGAATGGTCGGGTAGCGCCGCCCCTTGCGAAAGTCGGGCGGCGTGAAGATAAAGCCCTCGACCTCGGTCCCGTCGGCGCTCGGGAACGTGACGTTGTTAACCTCGGCGAGCCCGAGTCCCGAGAGCACGTTCGCATTGGTCCGAGTCAACGGCTCCAGCGCGTCATCGGCGAGCAGGAACACCTCGGCCGGTGAATGCGGCACGCTGATCGTCAGGGCGGTGTCGCCAGCCAGGTTCTGCGAGTAATCCTCGACAATGAGTTCGCCGCGAACCTGTCGATCGATACTGCCGGTCTCGAGGTCATAGCGAGCAAGATGCTGCTCCGCGCTATCCTCAAGCACGAAGGTGATGCCGCGCCCATCCGGCGTAAAAGCTGGCTTGATGACGTTGCGATCGAGTGCCGCGGTCAGCACACGCGCCGTCCCGCCCGCCGCAGGCACGATGGCGAGGTGATTCGTCGCATACCAGATGAGGTCAGGCTCCGTGACTGTCACGTACGCAATCTGCTTGCCGTCCCTGCTCCAGGCAGGCGCGTAATCGCTGCCGATATTGCTCGTCACGCGGCGAGCTTTGCGCGAGCTTGCATCGCCGACGGCCGAAACAATCCAGATGTCGGTGTTCTGCGTTGCATCCGGCTCATCGGCACGATTGCTGACGAATGCAATCTCGCGTCCGTCGGGCCGCCATGCGGGCTGGGAGTCGTCGAAATCACCGAAGGTGAGCTGTAGCGGCGTTTCGCCGCGTCCCCTGACGGCATAGATGTGGGTGCGGCTGCGGTCGAGGTAAGGGACACCGTCCTGCTTGAATTCCAGGCGGTCGATTACGTGGGGCAGCGGCCGTTCGTCCCGGCCCTCCTCATGCGCCGTTTCCCGCTCCAGGTCCGCCGCGGTCTTGTCGCGGATCACTAACAGCATGCCCTTGCCGTCGGGAGCCCAGCGGAAATCGCTGACACCCTGGTCGACGGCCGTATAAGCCTGTGCTTCGCCACCGCGCCGGTCGAGCGTCCAGACCTGCGTTTTCGGTTCGTCATCCTCGGCGCCTCTCGCCGCCAGGAAGCCGAGGTAGCGCCCGTCAGGGCTCCAGCGCGGAGATGATGCCGAGTAATCGTCAGCGGTCAGCTGGACGACGTCGTCGCCGGCACGAGACACCATGAATATCTGCGTGCTCGACTCGTCGGCCTCCCCGTCGACAGCCTCGACCGTGTAGGCGACCCAGCCGGCATCCGGACTGATCGCCGGCGCCGCCACGGATTTCAGGGCCAGCAGGTCGTCGATCGTGAGCGACCTCTGCTGTGTCGCAGCCTGCGCGAGGCCGGGCACGGACAACGACAGGACGACGGACGCCACGGCTAGCTCTCGCAATGTGGTCACAGGCATACTCCGGGCAGGGGGTTTGAATCGGCAGCCGACATTACTTCGGGCCCAGCGTAGATTATGCGCTGAATCCTGGACGGGTCAAATGCTCGGTAAACGTCCCCGACAACCCGACATGCATGCCGGAAAGTACAGGGTAAAAACCCCAGACGCTTGACTTACGGCACGATTCCAAGGGTTGGCTCCCGCGGCCGGGCTCGAGCCTTGGGTCGAGCTGGCCCAGGGCGCTGATGGGAACCTGCGGTTCCACGGGGTGATGGCGCCGACGAACGAGGAACTCTCGCGGTTGGTACACCGCCTGGCGCGGCGCATTGGCCAAGAGCGGACTAAGGGAGAGCGGCCTACTAATAATGCTTAACACGGTTTGACCTCGGCACTATGCTTGGAGCCTTTGTTCGTAAGGGGCTGACAATGAAGCTATCTGACTTAAATGAGTACATTCAAACGGGCGCGGCGGCTGTAGCGATTGTCGGCATCTTCGTTTTGGGATACGAGTTGCGCCAGTCGAATGCGCTTGCGACGCAACAAGCACAATCGCAGTCTTGGACTAATTGGTTAAACTGGCACCAGAGCTTGAATGAATCTGGCGTGATGGCGGTTGTGGCCAAATCGATTGAAGACCCAGCTTCTCTTACGTTGGCTGAGAAGGAGGAGTTGTTCAACTACTACGTGGGCTGGATTTCTCTCTATCAAGCTGATTTCGTCGTATTTCAATACACAAGTCAAAGTGTTGTGGATGAAATGCTTGGAGAAGCGGAGGAGGTCCTTAGCCAAATATTTAGCACTCCATACGCAAGGGCTTTGTTCAGTGAGGTCGGCTTTGGGAGTAGGCACCCGGAACTCGACAAGCGCATCGCTGAAAGGATTTCCGAGCTTCCTGCCGACCACTACACTCAGATGCATCGGAACATAGACGCAAAGCTCGCTAAATTTTTGCGCGTTCCAGAGGCTTGATTGAAATCCTGGATAGGGTCGGAAGCGGACATTCGACAAAGCAACCTCGGAGGTCCGCTATCGGCCACAACCTGCCAGAGACTGAACGGCAAACTCACGACCCCGCTCAACCTCACGAGATAACCAAAGGCACCATCGGTCCGTGACTCTTGCAGACGCGTTCTTTTACTGGAATGCTTGTCACTCCTCAATTTTCCGACACCTATTTCCTCAGGGAGTGCCCATGTCTGTCTTCAGGCACGTATTAGCTTGGCTCGCAGTCACCCTACCCGTGTCAGCTATAGCTCAAACCACGGGCACCCTGACCTACGGGCCGTCGGCTGGGGCTGGAGGCAGTGGCGCGACCCCTGCAGAGCCTGTTCCGATTCCCTCCCTGTTCCTGTTGCCGCTGGCCGTTGCATTGGCGTTCTTCGGCTACCGGGCGCTGCGTAAGCAAGGTGGCAGGCAACTGCTGGGCGCGGTGCTGCTCGCCTCGGGCGTGAGCCTTGGCGGTATCAGCAGCCTGCACATACAGGACGCCATTGCGCAGATGATGATTGAGCTGAACCAGCCGAACGGCGGCACGGTGGATATTCCTGTCTCGGATGCCATCTACACCAACACCTCGGGTGTGGCCCTGCAGATCGGAACGGTAACGGCACCGCCATCCTGCGCGACCAGCGCACCTGCTGACGAGTGTGTTACGGACCTGACCCTTGAAAACGGTGAAAGCTGCAGCACGGTATATGACTGCACTCAAACCATCAGCTTCACATCTACAGCCCCCACCGACGCCACCGCCGGTGGTGCCACCTATGACGTGGCCGCCACAGCAACCTCTGGTCTGGCCGTGACCTTCAGCACCACCAGCGCCGCCTGCTCTGTCAGCGGCTCTACGGTGACCTTTGACGCTGTGGGTGACTGTGTCATCAATGCCGATCAGGCGGGGGATGCCAATTTCTCTGTCGCCCCGCAGGTACAGCAATCATTCAGCGTTGCCTTGCCCGTGGTCACGGTCACCAAGACGGCGGATGGGGCCGAGGGCATGATGCCCACGGATGCCTCCTTTACGTTGACACGGACGGGCGATACCACCAACCCTCTGACAGTGACCTATGCCTTGTCGGGTACGGCGACGGTTGTTAATGACTACACCGTAGCCAGCGAGGCGACCATTGAGATCCCCGCCAGCCATTCCTCCGTTGACCTGCCGATTACCGTGTTAGATGACGAGGTGTACGATCCGAGTGAGACTGTGGAAGTAACACTGTCCGCTAACACGGCTTACACCGTCGGGACCGTGGGTGCAGTCGTGGCGGAGATCACGGCTCCTGACAAGCGATTATTCGTGACTCGATCTGGTTACGTCGGAGGTCTCGGTGGCATCGCCGGCGCAGATGCGAAGTGTAACGCGGATGCGAACAAGCCCAGCGACGGGGGCACCTACAAGGCGATGCTGGCGGGCGGTGGAAGGTCGGCAGCCCCCACTCCATCCGACTGGGTTTTGGCGGCCGACACGAAGTATTTCAGACCGAGCGGTGTGTATATCGCGGGCACTGGGCCGTACGTTGTGTTTAGTTTCCCGCTCGTCTCCGCGGTAGACCCGGGTGTCGGTCGGGTTTGGACAGGCCTCCTAAACAATTGGACCGCGGCGGGGTCGACGTGCGATGGCTGGTCGGGTGAGACGTTGGTAGATGGTTTTTACGGTTTAGCGTCACGACTAGACATTCTGGCCATATCGATAGGCGCTTCATCGTGCTCAGGTGCTCAATACCCATTGTATTGCGTAGAGCAGTGACCCGTTCCTATTGCCTTAGGTGCTCAGGATACCGCCGGTCGGGCCCCTTGAGGGCGATACGCTGACTGCCGGCCGCCAATGGTCGTTGCGGTAAATCCACTGCTATGTCACACAGCCCACCCCTGGCCCAGCCTCGCCACCGTCGTAAGTACGCCCCAAGATAGGCCGACCTTTGCGGGTCGGCTTTCTTTTGCTCATAAAGCCGGGACAACGTACTTCGCATGTTGTCGAGGGTTTTGCGCGCCAATTGCAGTCTGTTGCGGCTAAATCGGTAACCGAGGAAATCGAATCCTCGGGCGATGTAGCCAATGCTCGTTTTGTCCGGATGCTTGGACAGCTTCAGCCGCCCCAGCACGCCATTGAGCACGGCGATGGCCCGTCGCAGTTGCCAGCGTGTTCGTGCCATCACCAAAATGTCGTCCATGTAGCGGACATAGAAGACGTCGCGTGGCTCCAATGCGGCATCCAGCTCTTGCAGGTAAACCGCACCGAACAGTGGACTGAGTGGCGACCCGCGCCCAATGCCCCGGCGAATATCCCGGTAAAGCCCGCCATGCTCGACTGTACGGCCGATGAACTGGGACAGCAGGTTCAGGGTCCAGCGGTCATTGATATGGGCGGACAGTTGGGTCAGCAAAAGGGATTGGTCAATCGACTCGTAATACGCCTTGACGTCGGTGCGAATAACGAAGCGGAACCAGGTGCTGTTGCGCTCTACGGCGCGTACGGCGCCCTTCAGACCGCCGTTTCCTTTGATGTGCGTGCAGCGCTTCGAAATACCAAGATGTGGCCTAATAGCCAGCGCCAGTGCTTTGGCTACCAGTGCGTCAGCGGCGCTCCACAGGTGAATCACGGTGCCGTCGGCCCTGTGGATGCATTGCAGGGGAGAGACGCGATAACTGCTCTGGCGCAGCGCGTCCAGTATGCGCTCACGCTCGCTTTGCCAGTGAAATCGCAGGTGCCAGATGTCCGCATTATCTGGATAGTGCTGGCGCCGGTGGCAGAGCCAGAGGTAAGCGGTGTCGATGTGCTGCGCTTCCATCGTTGTGTGAGCTTAGACGGAGGGACGCTGTTAGGCGATAGCCGACCTTCAGTAACGTCTAGCTGATCGTCTCTGATGGGTCGGAAGCGGACATTTGGTCGAGTGTTCTCAGATGTCCGCTATCGGCCAATAGCGGAAGCCTGATGCTCACCTATACGGCGACAGCTATCACCTCAGAGCTGACATTGACCAACCTTTGAACTCGGCTGTTATTATCCACCAAATCCGTCCAGAACGGATTGTAAAAACCATTCCAATCAGGTGAGTCAGTTATGAGAATACGAATGAGATTGGCGCTCGTCGCCATGGCATCGGTCTGGTCGGTCTGGGCGGTAGCCCAAACCACCGTTCCCAACGTCTTTACGAACGGTACTCCGGCAAATGCGGACGAAGTGAATGAGAACTTTAATGCACTTGCAGAGGCCATTGATAACGTCCCTGCAGGTACCGCAGGGGCAGCCGGACCGGAAGGACCAGCGGGACCACCGGGTGCCGAAGGTCCAGCAGGGCCCACCGGAGCAACAGGTCCAGCGGGACCACCTGGACCACCGGGTGCCGAAGGTCCAGCAGGGCCCACCGGAGCAACAGGTCCAGCTGGGCCCACGTTCTCATGTCCCTGTTACACCTTGGCAGAGGTAATTCAATCCACAGAGACATCATGTGTTTCTGCAATTGATGCGACTCCGACAGGGGTTGGTATCACTGCTAATCCGCCCACACGAGTTTTCGGATCGCAGCCCGATGGAACTTTCGCAGTAAATATGTCTGCGGACGGGAATAGAGGTTCATGTAGAACTGCGGCGGGCGGCTTTGAGTTTTTCTTGCCGCAATCAGTCTCTGGGCAATGCGCACTAATACTCATAGCTGCATTACCGGGGTGCTAACATGTGGGCATTCAATAGATTTTTTAGTAAGACCTGCATCCCGGTTTTAGGATTGCCGATCGCAGCTGATTCACATGCGGGCAACTGGGGCCAAAACTGGGGTAGCTTTCTCTGGGGGGTGGGCGGCTCCCCAGCACAGGCTATACCGGTCGATGGCATATGGATGCTTTTGGCGACATCATTGGTGATCGCGGCCCTAGGCGCGCTCAAGATGCGAAAGAAGTAGCTGCTAATTGAGACGAATCGCCCGCAACTGTGCAGGTTTTTTTGTGAGGATTGGGCGTGTCCGCATGTAGGCGAAAGCCGACGCTCAGCAACGCCAACCCGACCGGCAGAAGTGGGTCGAAAGCGGAAGCCCGTGCGTCGCCCCGCGAATGACCGCTTTCAGGCAGAACCCCCTCACTCCCCATACCGCTCCCGACACTGCCCCACGATCTCCTGCACCCCGCGCTTCGTCCGGGGCTCTAGGGCCTCCACCAGCGCCTCGACACACTCCCGCTGTTGCTCGGAGGCGTCGGGTCCCAGCAGCGCTATAGCAACCGCCGTGGCTCCCGCGGACAGCACGATAGCGCCAAGGAGCGTCAAGGCGGGCATCAGACATCCTCCGCGATGCAGTGGAGAGCGCCGTGGTAGGTCGTGCATCGTTCAGCCGGGGCTGCGGGGCTATCCCCGGCGCCCTCGGTAGCTTCCTGGATGCAGTACAGCGCGCCGTTGAAGGTCGAGCATTTCTCGATGTGAGTCGGAGTTGAGCTGATAATGACCTCGGTCGCCGAAGAGCCCCGCAGGTCCCGGGGGAGGGCAGCGATGCCCTCAGCGCCGAAGGGGATCAGGTACGATGGCGCAACATTGGAATCAGGGTTCCGGGCGAGCCGGCAAGCGAAAATAGGCATCCTCAATACGCTCTGGCCCATAGATTCGTTCCAGTCTCCTAACCGCAAAGTGGCCCCTTGCCATATCTTGGAAATGATCGATGAAAACAGTGTTAATGATCGCTCCACCAAAAGCGCCTATCGCTGGGACCGCCTGAGCCGCTATCTTCTGCGAAACTTGCACGCCGAAATATTGAGAAACGCGGGCAATAAGCCTGACCAGTGCGGGACTGCCGGTTTGAGTTACTCCTGCACGCGATAGATGTTGCGCTGCCTCGGAAACGGCTTTGGCCAGGGCCGCTCGTACTGCGTAATAACCAAGCTCTGTTCCATCGTCCTGTTTGGATGTGCCCCCGAGGGCGAAAACCTCAATACAAGCAATTTTTGTCGCTAAGTTATCGACAGATTCTCCTTCGCTTCTCGCGATGTCTGCCATTGAACGAAGCATGATGGTGGTCGATATCGGCAATTCGACTGCTATAGCCGCAAGCCCAAAAAACCCGCCGACACCACCACTGGCCGCAACGCCAAACTTGTGCCAATTGTTTGAGGATGCAACGCCCGGGGTATCCTCGATCGTGAAAATGGCTGCATCAGCGGCACTGTGCAATGCGGTCTCTACAACATCCTGTAAGCCCTCGTTCCAGCTCACTGGGAGCTGGTCTAAACCCAATTCAATAGGAGCGCCAATATAGTTTGATATTTTTGAGGCAACCCCGGGATTCTCAAGCAGCAACTTTGCTTCTTGGAGTTGTTTCTGATGTTCATTTGAGAGGGTCGGCATGGATTTCACTGAGAACAATCCTGAACAATTAAGGTGCCTTTTCGGAGTGCTGATGTCAGCTTCCCGCAGGAGTGCATGTCGTGCACTGTGTGCAGTCAGGACACTGCTCCACAATCTCCTGCCACCGACCCACCTCGGGGTAGGGGACGTTGCTGGACCGTACCGGCCGTTACTTGCTACGCCATTACAGCCTTTATCGAGTCGCCTGCACTGTTAAAGTATTAAGTGTTATCGGCAACCTCAGCAGACGGTCCATTCTTTTTGACCGACTCAATACCGTTCTCCATGCCAGAGCTGCCAGAATACATCTCGCTCTTGCCAATCACCTGTCCATTTGTGGCCTTCAGAACAAAATAAGGCTCGCCCCTTTTGGACTCCTTTCGCTCATAACGGGAATCATCACCGGCATTCTTCTGAACCGATGTAATGCCGTTCTCGGCGGCCGACTTACTTTCATAGAGTTCACTCGTGAGGATGATTTGGCCATTCCCCGCCTTGAGATTGAACATGTACTTTCCGCTCGGACTTTTCTTCAGATCAAACTTTCCTGCCATTATTTTTCTCCCTCGATTCCAGGTAGGCAAAGCGCCTGACAGTAGTGTAGACCAAGCGATATAAATTAGGCGATAGCGGGCACAGGAGATGGAGCGAAAATTGTTGCTATCCCTGCTCAGCAGCGCTTTCAAGCCAAGTATCCGTGTTCCCCTTGACGCTCTCCCACACCGCCGTCGGGTTGGGTAGCTGCGGATTGCAGGCGGCTGCGATGGCGCCCTCAGAAGCGGCCTCATCCAGACCAAGCTCGCCATACAGTTCATCCAGATCTTTGATGCTCTGACAGGCCTCATAAAGTTCATAGGCGGTCCCTCCAATCAGCGCTGCAATGCCCAGATAGGGGATGGCCTCGGCGGGTATTGCCGCAACGCTGCGGGTAGCCACTCGCTTCGTACGAACACTGAGGCGGGTGCCGAACTTCCTGACGGCTGCGGTGCGTTTAACAGCCGCACTCTTCTGTTGCTTTATGACCTTGTCTTTGCCAGTCAGGCGCTGGCTCATCACGTCCGCCACCGTTTGAACGCCTGCGGCAGTGCTGATCACGCCCGACAGAGCGGCGTTGAATGCAACGCTTGTGAGCGTCAGTAGATTGGTGACGAGGAGGGACAGTATTACGCCCGTGAGGAACAGGCGGCGGGTCCAGGTAAGCATGGGTGTGTCTCCGAATTACTGGGGTTAGGTTATCAGGTGTTGAGGGGCTCACGCGGGCGCGGGCCGGAACCTGCGGGCCCTGGACGTATGCGATAAGGCCTCGGGGATGTGCATGGGGGCCCATTGCAGGGCCCCGGCATACCTACTCAGCCATCGCTGCCTTGATGCGATCACCGGCACTATTGGCAGCGCCTTGCAGGCTCTCTTGCGATAGATGCGAATAGCGCATCGTTACCTTCGGGTCCGAATGGCCAAGTACTCGTTGAACCTCGTACAGTGAGTGTCCCGAGTTCACGAGTAACGAGGCATGGCTGTGTCGAAGGCAGTGGAGAGTGAAGTTTTCCAGTCCTGCGGCGTCGCGGATTCCGTACCAGACCTTGTTAATGGTTCCGAGAGGCCCGCGCTTGCCAATGAACAATCGTCCGTCTGGTTGATAGCGCGGCAGGGTCTGCAGCTCATCCAGCACACCCAGGGCAACATCGTTTAGCGGTATCGACCGAAGCTTTTTCGACTTGCTGTTGGTGGCGTGAACCACCCAGACGCGATTACCTCGGTCAATGTCAGGCCACTCTGCCGCCAGCATTTCGCCTACACGAGAGCCAGTACAAAGCAGCCAGAGAACAGCACAAGATACTGGACGGTTCTCGTGTGACTTGAGTACTGCCAGGAGCCGTCGAAGTTCCACTTCGGATAAATAGCGCTCGACCTCATTAAAGACATTGAACTGCTTCACTCGGGCTGCTGGGTTCGCCTGCAAGAGCCCCCAATCGACCGCCAAGTTCAGAGCGTGCCGGAGTAGCTTGAGGTGATGATCTGCAGTGGCGGGAGCTATGCCGGATTCCCGCAGCTCATTGTGGAACTGCTGCACTTCCTGCCGGCTGATGCGATTGATCGGCGTTGCACCGAATCGAGGGCCAAGGCGCAGCCGGTGCATATCCGCATCGTTCTTCCAGGTACGCTTTTTCTGCTTTGCATGGGGCAGGTAGCTGTGGGTGAAGAAGGCGTTCCAGGTGGGCACAGCTTTGCGCTGCCGGGTGTCTGCTTGGGGGTCGGAGCCGCTCTGTATATCCGTCCGTAGCTGTTGGGCTCTCGCCCGAGCGGCTTTGAGGCTGATGTCCGAGGCGCGACCGATCTTCACATGGGCCGTTTTTCCGGCGGCGTTCTTGTAGCGCTGGTAGTAGGTGCCGACAAGACTGGTATCCCGCACCTCCAGGTAGAGGCCCGGGAGGGTCGTGTCGCAGTGCTCGATGCGGCGCTTGCCTGCTGGAGGCGGGGTGGGTTTATCGCAAAAGCGTTGCGTGAGGTTGATTTTCGGCATGGGGAGGTCCTCCGTAGTTGCCGGGGTGATGGTTAATGGCGTTAGTGCCGGGTTGGGTGGTGCCTGCGACGAAGTAATTGGTACAGGCAGTGATTCAGAAATTGGCCAGACAGATAGTGACAAAACCGACGAAACTGAGTTTTGGCGGTTTTGTCATATCCTCCCTGGTGCATCTTAGGATTTGTCGGGGATGCCCGGGTTCCAGCGGTAGCGTGAAGTCGGACGCCCACCCTCGGGGCGTTGCGTCTTGATAACCGAGAGGTAACGATGCTCGACGAGGAGTTCCAGCGCTACCGTGACAGCCGAACCAGACGTCATTCCAGCCCAATTTTTCCGAGAAACGTCCCGGGCTGCGAATAGCTCCGGCAGCTTGTTTCTGCGAGCTAGAATAGTTTTGGCGTTGGACACAGCCTGCGTATTGGAGACACTGTAAATCCGCTCGGCATGGGAGATTAGGTAATCTGCCCAGAGTAGGGCACGCAGCGTCGCCTCATCGCCCACTGCTTTGCGCCCACCGTCCAGAAGCTCAAACAGAAGAGCCAGGCCAGCTACGGTCTTCGGCAACTTCTGGAGGTGGCTCTGCAGCACAGGGTGGTCCTCGTCGCTGCGAATGCGTTGTTGCAGGGCCTCCATCCACGTCCGGTACAATTTTTGAGCGCTTGCGGTGAAGCGCAGTGCGGGCAGGGCATCTTTGGAATCTGTAGTGGGGATATCATGCAGCGCCTTAAGCGCATTTGAATAAGCTTGGTAGGCAGCCTCATCTCGTGGCTTGTCTATCCACTTCCAGCTACTCCGCACATCGGGCCACACCGAGAGCTGAAAGCGTTGGATAAGTCCATCGTCAGTCGTGCCGTTTAGGGCGGCCTGAATGACGGGTGCGAGCTTGCTCGGCTGGATGCCACCGAGGATGCTTAGAATGCAGCGCTCAATCCGGACAGTTCCACGACCAATCCGGTCCCAAACGAAGGGGTTCTGTCCTTCAAAACACTCCAGATAATACGCACGCTCACCTTGGTGATCTTCGTCCGCCAGCTTTGCCAACCAGCCAGATAGTTCATCCCGAATGAGTATCAGCCCATTGGGGTTATCACGCATGATTTCCCCCAGTTTTTCGATGGTCGCGTCATTGACGCAAAGTCGGCGAAGAACTGGCGCCGGTACATCAAACTCGGCCTCGTCCAACAGCTGAAACGCCTTATCGGGGTCTTTTTTATAGAGTTCCTTGGCCTTTTCTCTAGCTTCTTTTTCTTCTAACTCCGCAACTTCAGCTTGGAACGCGTGCCGTTTTACAGCGGTTTCAAATTCTGCTGCAAGCTCAGTCTCCATATCTTCCAGGGGTTTCTTGGCCGCGCTTAATGTTGCGGACTTCATGGTGGAGGGACCTCCAACCAATCCCGCCCAGACGGTTGCTACCACCAGCCAGGGATCCAACTGTTTAGGATGAATCCCGACCTTGCCACCAAGTATTCCCGCAGCCACGGCGACAGCGGCGACGGCCAAATAGTCCGGAGGTATCTGCATACGCTCTGCGCTGGTAGTGACAAAACCGACGAAACTTCTGGGCAACATGGCCTCAACAAGCGGTTTGACCGGCGGTAGTGTGGTGGTCAGAGGGATGAAACCAACCTCCTCAGTGGTAGCAGGCAATTCACCAATATCGGCCGAGGACTGAGCCTTGGGGCACCCGGCAAGGTCGTTGAAGTCAGTGCACTCGCAATCCGAGCAGGGAAACAGTGGACGCTTTAGACCGGCGCCAGTGATATCGGCAGCGAGGTATGCATAGGCCAGTCCAGGATTTCCCCGAGTACGTCGGTCATCATCTGCCGCGACTATGATGGTCACCTCCGACGGTAATACCCGCCGCAACTGTTGTGCGACCTCGACCAGGTTGCTGGCATTCATAGCCGCTGCCACGGGCCAGCCCAGGGATTGATTCAGAGTCACTCCGGTCGCCCATCCCTCGCAGACGACGATGCTGCCCTGGTTCGGGAGGGTGTCAGCTCCGATCAGTGCAAAGTTGCCAGATACCTCGGCATCTTTCTGGAAGCGTTTCTTGCCGCTGGGGTGAATCTTCTGGACATTGCGGACTTCACCCTCAACATTCTGCAGGGGGATCAGCAAGTGCTCGCCGTACTGTCGGGCGTTCGAAGGCGGGACTTGCTTCTTCAGGAGATACGCATGGTCCGCCCGCGGATTACCGGCTTGGTCCAGCATGGCGCGCACCTTGTTCGCCGCTGCATCCTGGTCCCGGCGGCGTTGCTCGGCATTCGCCGCAAAAGCAGTGGCTATTTTCTCCGAGAGCCGCTGGTGTTCCTCTTGCGTGATCGACGCGGCAGTATCGCCGAACCAATAGTACTTCTCGTCAGTGGCCCAGTTGCCGTAGCAGCCGAAAGAGCCATCGGGCGTCAGCATCGCAAAGCAGTTGCGATTGCCCCTGCGCTTCTCCGGGTCTTCGAAGCGATGGAATTTGCCATCGAGGGGCGCCTCAATCGAGCAGCCGAGGCGCTCTTCCATAAAGGCGGCGAATTGTTCAGCGGGGTTGATTTTGGGGTCTGGCATCGTGCGTTCCTCATTGATTGGAATGCAGCGATTACGCCGATATTTACATTGAGAAGCTCGGGTAGCAAACCATAGAAACGGGGGAGCTCATCTCCCCCAAACACGTAAGCGGCTGATACGCGGTAGTTTTTTCGCCCCCAAAAGATACGCCTGCTTATGGGTCCTTGAGGCGTTTATGGACTGCTATCTCCAAGCAGCGGCGGAGAGTGTCGTCATCGACGATCTTATGTTGGCGGTCGATTGAGAGGAACACGGCAAAGGATCGGAAAACTGTGTCGGTTTCGTCGGTTTTGTCGGTAGTGGTCCCGCCATTCTTCCGAAGCCGGGCATCGATGGCAGTAGCCGTCCAGTAGATTGTTCGGTAGTACCCGGGGAGAGCTTTTTCCGTTTGAGCCTTGCTGGGCCCTCCTTGCCCCTCAATCAGCGCAAGAACGATACCAATCTGCCTTCGAGCGCCTTCCGAATCGTCTTCGGCTGTAGAGTCGATAGCATCCTTCACGATCGCTGCGGCAAGAGGGCGGGCCGCGAGATTTCCGTTGCGCAAGAACTTGCTCGTTGGCCTTTGCGCTGTCGGCTGCCCGGGTTTCCAGCGAGGGCAAGCGAGCAGCATAAATTGTCGGATGAGATCGGCAAGCACGCGCTGGGCTATCGCGATTTCGGTGTTCGGAACTTCCTGCTTCCCGTTATCACTGTCTCCCTTTGAAGCTTCTGGTTCGGAATCGCGTCGCTCTTTTCCAAGGGGTGCCCATTCGTTGATATCGAGCTCAAATGTGTCAAGCGCCCAGCGATACACGCTATCGGTGATGAGCTTGTCGGCGTAGATGTCATCAGGAAAACTCGGGTCTTCCACCCTGTGTATGCGTAGGAGGCCCGTCTGTTCTCCCCTCGCGTGGAGATCGGCCGCGATGGCAAAGTCCCGTCGAATCTTTGCAGCGGTCTCCAACAGTTTTTCAATCTCAGCGGCCTCTTCCTGTGCTTCTGGCGTCAGCGGTGAGGATGAGCTCAGGGCTTGGAGGCGCCGCTCCAAGCTTTGTTGAATGAAGTTAGGTCCGCTGTGGATATCAACCGGTTCAAGGTTGGTCACGCGACCTTTTGCCAGATAGCCGATGATCGTATCTATTGCGTCTTCGAGGTGAATGGTCGCGCCGTCCACAGTGTCGAGATCCGACAACTTCTCAGCCCCTATAGGTACAAGAAAGAGTCTATTGAACCGAAGACTGACTCTTTGCGCCACTGCAATTGCGTTGTTGACGTTCAGCGGGGAGTGGACGGCCTCAGGTCTGCTCATGCTAAAGACCAGAGAGCAGCCCCGAAGCCGGGATTGAAAAACCTATCGTGCGCCACTGGCTTGCAGTGCAAGTCGACCAAGACCGGTATCATATAGCCAGATGCATGACATCAGATGGATTCAATCGCTTTTTCACGATAACAGGGGTGTGCCTCAGTCGGTCGCCCGCAGCACTCCCTCGACCTCCGGATGCTCCATCATCCAATGCCGCAGCCGGTGGTAGTGCTCGGCGCAGGTCCGGGCGACACTCTCGGGACCCCTGAAGCTGAGGTGGCTGTAGGCCGTCAGGCAGCTGACGATGCCGAGGGCATCCGCGGAGAGCTGACCGGACCAGCCGTTCATGCTGTGGACCTCATAGGGCTCCTCGGCATCCGGTGCCATGTAGAAGCCCCCATCGGCGAGGCGCCAAAACCGCCAAAACCCACCGGTGTAGGCCGGGGCCATCCGGTCGGTAGTGGCGTAGATGGCGGGCTCCAGGCGCAGCGGGAAGTAGGGGCCGAACAGCGAGCCGGTGAAGGCAGCGCGGGCGTCTTCGACAAGTTCAGTGCGGCCGAGGGTTTCGTCGGTTTTGTCGGTAGTTGTCATGGGTATCTCCAAGAAGTTGTATGTAGGGGAACTCCCACCAACCCGTTGGACGCAGGCGCTATGTCCAAGGGGTTGGCAGGAGCAGAGGGGATGAAGAACGGTGTTCAGGCCCTCGCCAGCGCGCGAGGCGCCAACGCGCAGGCCTTATTGGCTATGGGTGTGTCGCCGGGGGATGACATACCCCCAGTTCCAACTCCTTCAGCCGCAGATAAGCCATCAGGTATGCCTCCAGCACCCCGGGCGGATGCTCGGCGAACTCGGCGTCGAGGATGGCAATCGCGATCATCTCGTAGCGGTCATACAGGTCCTGCGGGGAGCCGGGACAGCCCGGAAGAAGCGCAACGGCTTCCTCCAGGCGAGCGCCGACCTCCGCCAGTGAGCGGATAGTCATAGTTATCTCCTATTAAAGTTGAGGTTTAGATTGGTGTTACTGATGCCCAGAACGGGCGAGGGGGGTCAGGCGTACTGGGGGGTGTCCCGGCAGTCCTGGAGTAAATCGTGCCAGGGGTCGAGATCAGTTCCCGCCATGATCTTGGCCTGATCATTCACGACCTGGGCAAAGTCCTCGGGGGGTACTTCCCAGGCAGCAACGATCTCCATGGCTTCAGCAATGTAGTCTTCATAGGTCATATCAGTGTTTCCTTTCGTAGTAGCGATAAGCGAGATAAGTCAGACCGCCGAGGGCGATCAGGAGAGCGACGACGGGGTACATCGACGCGAGTAAGGCCGCGAGAGCAGCCGAGAAGAACCACAGCGATCCCGACAGAAAGCCGAGAACGACTGCGGCAAACAGCAGTAGAGAGAGCAAAGGCATCTCCTTGAGTTGGTGAGTTGAGGGAATGGGATTTTTGCTGCGCGCAGGGCAGAGTCCCGACGTTGCGTCGGAAAGGTCGAAATAGGTTCTACGTTTTGGTGAGTGCCGGATTGCCCTCAGGAAAGGGGCTTACGCTTCAGGGGCTTGCCGAGGGCGTAGCGGATTCACCATCCGACTACAGATTTGGCGGTGTTCTCCGAAGAGTGCTGGGACTAATTGGCAGTCGCGGACGGTTTCGTCGGTTTTGTCATACGGGTGCCTGCTTTCGCCTTAGCCTGGGCCCGAGGCTGCCGCGGGTTGCTATGGGGTGCCTTCGTAGCGTGCACCGTCTCCAGGAACGCTGCGACATCGCCGAGCTCGTACTGCCGCCGCTTGCCGGCCAAGAGCCGAACGACGCCCTCGCACAGCAGGGCAGCCAACAGGAAGCTGGGGGTGTTTACGGACTTGCCCTGGAACAGCGACCGCAGGGCCATGCTGGTAATCGGTCTTTCCTCAGGCCACTCCTCCAGGGCAGCCTGAATAGCCTGGAAGCTGACCCATTCATCGCTGAAGAAGCCACCGCCAGAGTTCTTAGCGATACGCCAGTGCAGGGCTCCGGCGGCATCAGTGCCGAGTTCGTAGTCCAGCTTTCCGCGACCCTCCAGGGATTTGGTTGATGCCTTCTTGATGACGGTGATGGAGGGGGTTCCGGGGGTTTTGGGGTTCTTGTCGGTGGTCTTTCGCTTGCTTGTGGTAGCCATAGGGGGCTCCTTTCATGGGTGATGGGTTTGATGAATCGCCGGGCGAGCGGGGGCTGCCGGCAGGACTGCTGAGGTCGCAGGCCAGGGTTTATGGGTGGGGCGGGGTATAGCCCGGGGTGAGCTTTTAGGCCATGAGACTCAGGACGGCCGCAGGCGGAATCAGCTGTGATTTAGTGCCTGAGGACGATACGAGGCAGTTAGAAAAGACTGCCCTTCAATGCGGAGGGAGAACGTCGGATTTGGTTCTGAATTAGATACGCGCGGTTTCTCAGTTTTTGAATTCAAAAAACTACTGTTTATTCCAAGGAGAGCCTTTATGCTCCGCCAAAGCCTCTATGACCGCGTCTGTGCAAAGCCAGTGACCCATATCGCAAAAGACTTCGGGATATCCGATCACGGGGTGCGAGAACAGGGTATGAGGCAATTCAAATCAGTGAAGCAGGAGCGGCGATTCAAGTCGTTTAAGCAGGTCCAGAGATTTGTGGGTGCGCATGCGGCTGTCCAGACTCTATTCAACCTGGGGAAACATCTGGTCAGAGCGCAGCACTATAGAGATCTCAGGGTTAGTGGGTTCAATGAGTGGAGGAGCGTGGTTGCCTAATTCTTAGGTTCAATACTTCCTGACCCAAGAAAATTAATTTGCCAATACCCTTAAGTTGGCAAAACCCTGACAAGTGTTGGTCTCGTGGCTGTTGCGAGGTCAGTGGGTCAGTTGATAAATAAGAGCGGTCCGATTGTGCACTCCGCACTTGTCATACACCGAGCGCAGGTGGTTGTTGACGGTACGAGCGCTGATGTTGAGCTGGTCGGCGATATGCAGGCTGGACAGGCCCTGGCGCAGGAGTTCCACCACTTGCTTCTCGCGTCGTGACAGACCAAACCTCTTCATGCGCCGTTCCATGGTTATGCTGCTGTCAGTGTCTACTACATCCACGCCCCCTGGCTGCAGAGGATCGTGCTGGGAAAGCAATTCTCTAGCCTGGATGCGCTCGACAGCGCCGCGCAGGCAGGGGGCCATCAGATCGGCCTTGGCGATCTCCAGACGAGAGAAGCCGCGTTCCTCCGCGGGACGATGCAGGCCGATGATGCCAAAGGGGACGCGTCCCGACGGGCGCAGGCCAACGATCATAACGTGATAGATCGATTGCGGCTTGAGAAATTCGTTGTAGAAGCGGGTGGCCACGTAGTCATGGTGGCTAATGACCTCGCTGGAAACAATGACATTCCGGGGCGACGTCGACAGGCAGGTGAGATAGCTACGCATGAAGGGGTCCTGGCGATGGTAGCCGGCACACCAGCGCGCCATCGCCCCAGCCGGCACGCCGCGTTCTTGTCCTTCACTGATGTGTACTTGTTGCTGGCTCAGTCTGAGGTGGCCGTAAACGCTGCTGCTTGCGCCAATGGCGCGTTCCATGAAAGTCAGGGCTTCCTGTTGCAGTTGATCCATGTTGTTGCATTCGAGGGCCCTATGGGTGATGTCGACAACATCCTGCAGATCTCGTGTACGCAACGCTCCCATAACGTCATACCTTGGGTGGGGGACTTGCCATCCTTGTACAGGCAGTCTCGATTATTGTTGTATGTCCTGAGTATATACAAAAATGAGTAATTCTCGCTATCCCGTTTCCGGCCCTGTGCGCCTAGACTCCGTTGGAATGCTGCAGTCCCTGCACGGATTACGTCTGTGCCCGTCAGAAGGCAGCATTTTTGAAGTCCTTTGCGATAACAACAATATGTGCGAAGTCCACAACCTGGAGGCTACCAATGTATAAAAGAAACTGTGTCCTATCGGCGGCGATTCTAGCGCTGCTTAATGCCGACGTTATGGCAAATACTCTCGAGGAAGTTGTGGTCACCGCTACCCGCCGTGAAATCAACCTCCAGGACACCGGTATCTCGGTCACGGCAATGTCCGGTGCCGCGCTTGAGCAGTTCAACATCACCGATACTGACATGTTGACCATGATGACTCCAGGCCTGATGCTGCAGAATGGGGGTGGGGCACCGCTGGTAGGCTTAGTCTCCATCCGCGGCGTGGCCCAGAACGACTTCGCCGGGCATATTGAATCGCCAAACGCGCTGTACCTGGATGAGGTTTACCAGTCCTCGATCTCGACCAACTCAATCAAGATGTACGACATCAGTCGCGTTGAGGTGCTGCGTGGCCCGCAAGGTACCCTGTTCGGTCGTAACGCTACCGGCGGACTGATACACCTGATTACCAATAAACCAACTGAAGAGCTGGAAGGCTACTTCAAGGCATCGGCAGGGAGCTACAGTTCCTATAGCGCCCAAGGCGCCGTAAGTGGTCCGCTGTCAGACACGGTCAGGGCCCGACTGGCGCTGTTTCACAGCAAGGCGGACGGCTATATCGCCAACGCCATTGGCCCCGACCAGCTGGAGGACGACACGCTGGCGGGGCGACTGCATGTGCAGATCACTCCCTCGGACCGGCTGGATATCCTGCTCAGCGCTGATATCTACCAGATGGATGTGGACAATGTCGGTGGCGCCCAAACTCAGGGCGCGGCGGTCGACCCGGTGACTGGCCTCGGTTTCAACGTGCCGAGGGTAAACAATACCATCCTCGGCTACGTCAAGCCCGACAGTGACCTCTACAGCGGCGCTTTCGACCAGCCTGGTTTCTTAGAGCGTGATTCCAGCAACCTCATCGCCAACATCGCCTATGAGTTTGACCGGGTCAGGCTGGTATCGTTGAGCAACTTCAACAGCGTCGAGTCCGATTATCTGGAGGACAATGACCTGACCCCGTTCCCCTTTATTGAGTTCGGGCAGACCGGAGACAGTGACACCTTCAGTCAGGAACTTCGTCTGGAGCAGGTGGAGGGAGCAACCCGCTGGAGCACCGGGCTGTACTACCTGAATATTGACGGCGACTACAGTCAGGCACTGCGGGTCAACCCGCCGCCAGATCTGGATCCCGCGGCTCTGTCCCTGGGCCAGACGGCGAACTGGGGTGTGGAAACCACCTCCTGGTCCGCTTTTGGCCAGCTGGAGCACGACCTGACCCCGGACCTGGTGTTGACCGCAGGCCTGCGCTGGACCTACGACGAAAAAGACTACGACTACGACGCGACACCATTCCTTCGCGCCGGAGGCGTCCTAATTCCCGGCCAGGCTCCCTTGGGCGTCCCGCCCGGCAGTCTGATCGAGGAAGTGCTGACCAATGGGCCCATTGACGACGAGCATGACGAAGATGGTATCTCCGCGCGCCTGCAGCTTGACTACAGCGCGGCGGAAGACTGGTTGCTGTACGCCAGCTTCAACAAGGGCTACAAGGCGTTCAATTACAATGCCGGTTTTGCCGGCCAAGCGCCCTTTGATGGCCTTCGCTTCGACGGTGAGGACATCTATGCCTGGGAGGTTGGCAGCAAGCTGGACTTCTGGGAGAGCCGGGCTCGCTGGAACATCAGCGCCTATTATTACGATTACCGGGGTTACCAAGCCTTCGATCAGCGTGGCATCAATTTCACCCTGTACAACACAGATGCAACGATTCATGGGATGGATACTGAATTAACCATCTCGCCGACCGATACCACCACGCTGATGTTCAGTGCCGCGTATCTGGATACCGAGGTGAAAGATGTGCTGATCGGGACGGATCCGCTCAATCCCATCAATGTCACCCGGGAAGCGCCACAGTCACCGGAGTTCACTTTTAGCGGCGCCATCGTGCAGGACTTTCCCCTGCAGGAGGGCCTGATTTCGGTACAGCTCAGTGGCTATTATAACAGCGGCTATTTCTCTCAGCTGACCAACGCGCCGAACACTGAAATTCCCAGCTATAAAATTTTCAATGGCCGGGTGACCTACAGATCGTCCGCAGAGAAGTACGAACTGTCAGTGTTCGCCCGAAACCTTTTGGATGAGGAATACTTCAGTTATGCCTTTGACATTGCCTCAAATGGCTTCACGGAGCAGACCCTTGGCCTGCCGCGCTGGATCGGCGTGGAAGGTCGCTTGAATTTCTGAAGATCAGGCAGACACGATAATGTATAAGCAACTTGTAGCGCCGCTCAACTACAACATTGCCAATGAGTTCGAGAAGTTCACAGATGATCCAGAAAGGGTCGCAATAAAGTGGCTCGATGACGATGGATGTTCAGATAAAATAACCTATGTTGATCTTTGGAGGTGCGCCAATAGGATCGGCAACGCGCTCTCTCGTCTTGGCCTAAAGAAGGGCGACATAGCCCTGGTCATGATTCCAAAGCGAATCGAGGCTTACCAGACCTACATTGCCGCCCTGAAACTAGGGATTGTTGTAATTCCCTGCTCAGAGATGCTGCGGGAAAAGGAGCTGGACTATAGGATAAATCATAGCGGTGCAAAGGCAATCATCAGCTATTTTCCTTTTACGGCTGAATTCGAAAAAGTATCCAGGACCAAGAAACTGACAAAAATCATTCTGGGACGGGATCAGGATGGCTGGGAGCGGTTGGATCACTTGATGCTGGCGGAGGAGGATAGCCTGGAGACGGTTGCTACAACCCGTGATGACATGTCCTTTCTTTCCTATACCTCTGGAACCACCGGGTATCCCAAGGGCGTGGTTCATACGCACGGGTGGGGGTTTGCTCATTTGAGAACGGCTGCCAGGAATTGGCTCTGTATCAACGAGGGTGATCTGGTCTGGGCAACTGCCGGGCCGGGCTGGGCCAAGTGGTTGTGGAGCCCCTTCCTGTCAGTGCTGGGTTCAGGTGCCACGGGCTTCGTCTATTCCGGCAAATTCGACCCCGAAACCTACTTGCACTTGCTTGACGAGTACAAGATAAACGTTCTGTGCTGCACACCCACGGAATATCGGATCATGGCCAAGTCCGATAACCTATCGGAGTACGATCTGTCTAGTCTTCGCAGCGCGGTCTCGGCCGGGGAGCCTCTTAACGCCGAAGTCATAAGCACCTTCCAGAAGCACTTCAATGTCACAGTCCGAGACGGCTATGGGCAAACGGAGAACACTCTTTTGGTTGGCACATTGAAAGACATGCAGCCCAAGCCCGGCTCCATGGGAAGACCGACTCCGGGTTGTCGCGTGGCAATTCTGGACGAAGAAGGTCAGCCCGTCAAAACAGGTTCTACCGGAGATATTGCGGTTCATCTGGATACACCGGCGCTGTTCAAGCATTACTACAACGACCCAGAGAAGACCAGCATGTCCCGTCGAGGGGATTATTACCTGACTGGCGACAGGGCGCGCGAGGACGAGGATGGCTATTTCTGGTTCCAGGGAAGGAGCGATGACATCATCATCAGCGCCGGGTACACCATTGGCCCATTTGAGGTTGAGGATGCGCTGGTCAAGCACCCCGCGGTTCAGGAATGTGCCGTCGTTGCCAGCCCCGACGAAGTTCGCGGATCCGTCGTGAAGGCGTTTGTGATCTTGAAGAATGGTGTTTCCCACGATCATGACGTGCTGGTGACAGAGCTTCAGCAGCACGTGAAGGCGCTGACAGCACCCTATAAATATCCACGCAAGATCCAGTTCGTCGCGGAATTGCCAAAGACTACCTCGGGAAAAATTCGTCGCGTAGAACTCAGGCAACTGGAACAGGAAGGTTGCAAATATTGAGTCATCAAGCCATAGGAGCTGAGTCATAATGGGTCGAGTGAACGGAAAAGTGGCACTGGTCACCGGGGGCGCCTCGGGCATTGGGCGCGCATCTTGTGAAGCTCTCGCGCGTGAGGGTGCCAGTGTGCTGGCCGCGGACATCAACACTGAAGGGGCGCAGGCAACTGCCGAGCGCATTGGCGCAGCCGCGGCCAGTAACGCACTTGATGTCAGCAGCGAGACCGACTGGGAGGCGGCAACCGCTTGTGCTATTGAGTTGTTCGGGCGCCTGGATATTGTGGTGAACTGTGCCGCCATCGGAATTACCGGCAGCGTTGAAGATATGGTGCTGGAGGAGTGGAACCGGGTGTTGGCCGTCAACCTCACCGGTACCATGCTGTCCTGCAAGCACGGTATCCGTGCCATCAGGCAGTCTGATGGTGGCGGGTCGCTAATCAACATTTCTTCTATTGGTGCCCTTTTGGGGACTTCCGATCTGCCCGCGTATGGTGCCTCCAAGGCGGGTGTCACCCTGCTGTCGAAGTCTGTGGCTCTCGACTGCGCCGAGCGTGGTTACGGTATCCGTTGCAATGCCATTCACCCAACCTATGTGGACACGGAGATGCTGGATCCTATTGCAGCAGCGGTCGGAGACCGGGACGCGATGGTGGCGGGAATGATCGAAAACGTGCCCCTGGGGCGGCTGGCGACAGCGGCGGATATTGCCAACTCGGTCGTATTTCTGGCCAGCGATGAGTCGGCCATGATCACTGGCACCGCGTTCCTAGTCGATGGTGGTACCACTGCCGGAATGCCCTCCAAACACTCCCAACGCAACTGATAACCCTGTCCCGGAGACCCGCGAAATGATTATGGAAAGCACCGTGAGCGACATGTTGCTCGCCATTCTGAAGAAGCACGGCGTCAAGTATATTTGCGGTCTGCCTGCAGCCCAGATCGGTCTCATCATGCACGGCGCCTCGCGGGATCCGGACCTGGTCTACATCACGACCCGTCACGAGGAAGCCGCCGGGCATATGGCGGCCTCGATCTCTCGGGTCACCGATACCATGGGCGTCTGTTTCGCCACGGTCGGGCCGGGAGCGACGAATTTAGTCCCAGGTGTGGCCGCCGCTTTTGCCGATAATATTCCTATGGTGGTGATTACCGGGCAGAATCAGGCCCGGGCGATAGACCCGGGCATCGACCAGTTGCAGTCCGCGGACCAGATCGGGCTATTCCGCTCAATCACCAAGTGGAATGCCATCGTGCACCATCCAGAGCGCGCCCCTGAACTGTTCGAGCGGGCCGTATATATCGCCCGCTCTGGGCGGCCGGGGCCTGTACACCTGGATATTCCCTGTGATGTCGGGACCTTGATGTGCCGCTACGACCTCGCCCAGACACCACCCTACCGGCTACAGCGTCCTATTCCCTGCAGGGAAGAGCTGCAGCGGGTTGCGGCTGCCCTGCGGGGAGCCTGTCGGCCGCTGTTGATTGCCGGTGGCGGTGTTGCTCGCTCCGAAGGTGTGCAGGCGTTCCGCGATCTGGTGGCATATACGGACATGCTGGCGATGACCACGGCCAACGGTCGCGGTGTGTTGGACCCGGCGGATGCCAATACCCTTGGATCCGCTGGCCTAGTGTCCGGACAGGCGGCCATTGATATCGGCCAGGAAGCGGATTTGGTGCTGGCCGTGGGCTGCAAATTCTCCACGTTCACGCCCATTCACAAGCCGCCGCATTACCCGAAGCCGGACTACCAGAAAATCATTCAGATTGAAATAGATGCGGAATCCATTGGCCGTGCGGCCCCGGTGGAGATTGGCCTGGTGGGAGATGCCCGGGCAACCCTGGAAGCTTTGCTGGAAGTGCTAGCGGAGGAGGGCGATGGTTTCCGGCAGGACCAGGACTGGAAGCAATCCATTGTGAAGAAGCGAGATACGAGCAGGGAACTGTATCGGGAAACGGCGAAGGAGAGCAAGGTGGTTGGTGGAGTCGGCTTGCTCAACGAATCCGCAGTTGCCGCTGTGATCGGCGACCTTCTGCCTCGCGATGCCATTGTCGTCCATGATGGCGGCCAGACGATGATGTGGACAATCTCCCATATCCAGGTGGACAGCCCCGAGCGCTCACTGTTCGTTCCCGGCATGGGCCACCTTGGCTTTGGTCTGCCCTATGCCAATGCTGCGAAACTGGCGCACCCGGAGCGGGCGGTGTTCTGCCTGACGGGTGATGGTGCCATGGGAATGACCATCCAGGAACTGGAAACTGCCAGCCGCTATGGCCTGGCGGTCATAGTTATCGTGTTCAATGACAGCTATTGGGGCATGTACAAGCCCTTTGGGGAAATGCTGGACAACCCTGATTTCGGAACCAAGTTGTCCACAGTGGATTTTGCTACTGTTGCAAAGGGGTTTGGCTGCTACGCTGAAGATGTCTCCGAGCTTCGTGACATCCCTGCCGCGGTTCAGCGTGCGATGGACAGTGGCCGCCCGGCGCTATTGAACATTGGCGTGGATTTCACGCCGCACCCGATGGATTTCCTCTGGCCCAATATCATTCTGGATGGCTTCCAGTTTCCCGCGACCGAGAAAACCCCTCTAAAGGCAGTTGCTTGAACAACTGGTGATCGGCCCGACAGCGGTCAGGCCATCAGGGGTTTAGTCAAATGCAGTCCCTCGGCCATTTGTTTCCGCATCACGAATTTCTGGATCTTCCCTGTTACCGTCATCGGGCAATCATCTACAAAGCGGGTGTAGGCGGAGATCTTGTAGTGCACGATCTGGCCTTTGCAAAAATCCAGAATCTGCTGCATAGGGGAGCCCTGGCAAACGGGCCGCCTGCAATTGTCCGTGTACGGTGGCGTCAGACCGCATCAGCACCCATTCCGGCCCGTTGGGCGACCTGATTACCAAACGGTCGCCGGGTTCGAGCCCCAGTGCGAGTCAGCCCGCCGACAATTCTTCGGATCTGGTCTTGAGTTCAGCCCAACTCCAGCGCTCGCCCTAATGCGCTACCACAAGTGCCTCATTGACACCCCAGCGTTCGGCCGCCGCGGCTAGCGCCAGGCCAACTGTCTTGTGCCGCAGCGGCACATCTGCAATGCAGCTCACATAACTCAACTTTTCCGTCATGCTCCCTGCATCAACTCGTGAGCATCATTCCGCCATCCACGAGAATGCGGTCGCCGGTGACATGCTTGCTCTCATCGTTGGCAAAGTACAATGCTGCATTGGCTATATCTTCCACCTGACCGAACTCGCCCATCGGAATCATGTCCAGAAACCCGGCTTCTGCCTGTGTCGCGGTAATATTGTTATGCTTTGCAGTGGCTTCGACCAGACGGTTGTGCATCGCGGTGCGAATCTGCCCGGGATGGATTGAATTGCAGCGGATGCGATAACCCTGTTGTGCACAGTACAGAGCCACTGACTGGGTGAGATGGCGCACCGCGGCCTTGGAGGCACCATAGGCAGCAATGAACGGCACCGGTACCATGGCAGCAATGGAGGACATGTTGATAATGGAGCCACCGTTTTGTTTCATGTGACGGATGGCATGTTTGCAACCCAGTATGGTGCCGTCGACATTCACAGTGAAGATTTTTTTCGCCTCCGCCACATCTATGTCTTCAAAAAGCACACCTAGGCCAGCGTCTGCAAATCCCGCGTTATTCACCAGCACACTGGCGTGGACTTGCTCATTCGTCAGCGTTGTGAATAGCGCTTCCCAGCTGCTTTCGTCAGTGACATCCTGTTCCAAGAAACGAGCACCGATTTTGGCTGCCGCCTGTTCTCCCGCATTTACATTGATGTCCGTGATTATCACGTTAGCGCCGTGCTCGATGTAGCGCTGAGCGATTCCCAGTCCCAGTCCCGATGCGCCACCGGTCACGATGGCAGTTTTTCCCGCCAGTCTCTTGTCGCTCATTATTGGTTTTTCTCCCTGCAATAATTAAATTGACCTCTAGGCTGGTGACACCTTTGGTTCAGTCCCAGTGCTCGGGCTTGTCAAGGTGAGTGGCGACACCGGCAGCTTCCGCCATCCGGAACATTTCTCTGGCATCCAGGATCAGGGCGACACTGCCATCGTCGTTATAGCCAGCCAGCGGGCCATGAGCTATCGCGAACATCATCATGCCGTCGGCACCGGTGATCGGCTTGTGGTTGATCCCTGCCGGTTCCTGTACGTAGTCCCCGGCGTGGCCCCAGTCATCCTCGTAGGCAAACCCACCTTCAAGGATGATACCTTCCACCGAGCCGATATGACCGTGGATTGGGGCAATGTTATCGGGTCCGACTTTCAGCATCATGCTGAAACCGCCGGTTATAGGATTGATCGCTAACAGCTTGAACCAGGTATCGGGCATGACCCACGGGGCCCAGTCAAGATTACCCTGAGCAAAAAATGCGCTCTTGAGCTGCCTGCTGATTTCGATACCGGTGGTGCCGGAGTCGCTGAGTTGCTTGCTGGTTTTGGTGTTGTTCATAACGTTACTCCATTCAGTCTGGTGGGCTACGATTCCCCGCGGGTGTGCGCGACAGCACGGTCGTTTTAGGGAAATCTCAATCAAATAACAGCCTAGCACCGGAAAAAATGCCTCAACAGAGTAGAAATACTCATTGTTTCCAGCCTTTGTGGTGAATACGCTGGCGCCAGAAAACAAGGAGATTCTTCAATGCCCGTCCTGAATTTTGGTCAGCCCGATGGCGGTGTGATTCAAACTGCCTTTATCACCGATGATATTCAAAAATCCATGGCGCAGTTCACCCGGCAGCTGAATGTGGGGCCGTGGTTTCTGTTCGAGAACTTCGAGCTCAACGACCTCATTTACAAGGGGCAGCCGGCCGACTTCGCCGTTAACTTAGCGCTTGCTAACTGCGGTCACATGCAGTTTGAGTTGATTCAGCCACTTGACGATAAGCCTTCCCCGTATCGCGAGGTGTCCAGGGACTCGGGTTGGTGCTTTCATCATCATGCGGTGGCTGCCACCGATTTCGAGCATAGCTGTGCGCACTATGCCTCCCAGGGGTTCGAAAAGGTGCTTACTTGTTCGGTGGCGGTCGGTGGCCGCGCAGCCTATTTCGATACCCGCGGCAGCGTCTTTGGAATGATTGAGGTGGTAGAGATGACATCAGCCGTGGAGCGATTGTGGACGGACATTCGTCATGCCGCGGTCGGCTGGGATAGCAGTGAGCCCGTACGAACTCCCGACTGATATAGGCTCTTCATCATAAACGGGGGACACCGGCATCCATTACACCGAATTTGCGAAGTTCGTTTAATGGAAAGAATACCGATGTCCCACGCAGGATTAATACTGCGGTGAGTGCTGCAAAAGGGACGGTCTCACTCAATCTCGTCATCCAGTAACGGGCCATCGACGCAATCCTGAACGAGACTGTGCAGGCGGAAGTCGCACCAATTCTTGAAAACCTTCAGTGACCGGTCTTGCGGCCAGAGCGTCGGGTCGACGTACCACTCGTGGAGAAGGTTCTCGAACACTGGGAGGTAACACAACTCCAGCCATTCCTCGAAGTGCTCACTGGCGCAGTCATGAATCAAGTAGGCCGGCGAGTCCTCATTCGCGCTGTCCAGGGTCACAAGGGGTCCATCCGAGTCAGGATCGGCTTCGTTGACCCAGTCGATAAAGGGCTTCTTGTACCGGATGATAAGCAGATCGCGATTTAGCATGGCGTGATCCCGATGGGTGCCCCCGGAGTGGTCGATGTAACGATGTTATCTTATCCGCGCTGGAAACAATTCACCTACCGACTCAAGTCTATGAGTCAGCGCTCGGAGTCGGCTGGCGAACCTTATAGAAAATCTATAAAAATCAAGAAGATGGTGGGCCCAGAAGGACTTGAACCTTCGACCAATCGATTATGAGTCGACTGCTCTAACCAACTGAGCTATGGGCCCACAGCGCGCCGGATTTTATCAGAAATGCGTTGTCTGCGGGGCGTGGTGGCGCTGATTTTCTTGTCACCCCAATGGGTTTATTGGCGCCCCGCGTATCCGCTGCTCATGCTCTTTTCAACCGAGTCGCATTCGCAACTACTGCACGGCTCTATAGTGTAGATTGTTTCGAACAAATTTTTGTAAAAGTCGTATCTTTATGAAGCGCAGCCAATCCAAGGGTCGGTGTTATGGTGGTCAGCTGGGCGCCACATCGGGACAACGACCAGCCTGATGCGGCACTCATCCGCCATCATTATGGCCATGCTGCCCCCTATCCTGTGGGGCAGTACCTACCTTGTAACCACTGAGTTACTTCCGCCAGACAAGCCCATAACGGCGGCGGTACTGCGCGTCTTGCCGGTAGGGCTGCTCATTTTGTTAATGACTCGCTTTAGGCCAACGGCAGACCAATTCAAGAAACTGGTGGTCATTAGCCTGTTGGTGATTTCGCTATTTCACTGGCCCTTATTTGTTGCGGCTTACCGTCTCCCGGGTGGTTTGGCGGCAATGCTCATTTCGTCTCAGCCGCTTATCGTCGCGCTACTCGGTTTTGCTTTTTTTGGTATCCGCGTGCAACGTAACGTTACGGCGGGGATAGCCCTCGGGCTTTCGGGCGTGGTTATGGTGCTAATCGTTCCGAGTAAGCTCGCCTGGGATACGGTGGGCGTGATTGCTGCCTTTTCGGCTGCACTGTCTATGTCACTGGGCACGCTATTGACCAAGCGCTGGGCACTCGATATGCCGGTACTGGCCTTTACAGGATGGCAGCTGCTGCTCGGTGGCCTGTTTTTACTGCCACTGGCTCTGCTCTTCGAATTGCCGATGCAAAGTCTGGAGGTTCGTCATATCTCCGGCTATCTGTATCTGGCTTTCGTCGGTACGTTATTGCCTTATTTTCTCTGGATGAGCGCCATACGCCATCTTGAGCCCGTGATCATCTCGACGCTGATTTTATTGAGTCCGGTATCGGCGATGGCGCTGGGCTACGTGGTGCTTAATCAGGCACTCACCCCGTGGCAGCTTCTGGGTGCGGGCACGGTGTTGATCGGCATACTGATCACCAGTGTGCCCCCGAGTAAATACATTTTTTGGCGGTCCGGTATTAACGAGGGTGGTGGTCCGACCACTGCCGCAGCAATCAAACAGACCAATGAGAGAGGAAGCAAACTATGAGTAATTCCCAGTACCCCAATATATTTCAGCCGCTGAAGATCGGTAATATCACGGTGCGTAATCGCATCATGCAGTCCGGGCACGCTATGGCGTTTAATTCCCGCGATGGCATAACCACTGAGCGCGACATCCACTACCACACGGCCCGAGCCAAGGGCGGCATTGGCTTGATGGTGACCGGTAACCGCCTGGTGCACCCCACCTCCAACACCTTCACCCGCGGCTATCCCTACGGCTACCGTTCGGAAATGGTCGAGCGAGACCGTTCGCTAACCGACGCCGTGCATCGCCATGGTTCACACATCATTGCCCAGCTCAATCACTTTGGTGTGATGGGCGAGAGCCACTCAATGGACGATTACCGCGTATTGTGGTCCGCGTCTAACATCAAATCCCCGGTGTTTGGTGAAATGGCCAAGGCCATGGAACGCGCCGATATGGATGAGGTACTGGAAGGCTGGTGTCTGTCTGCGGAATACAGCAAACAGGCGGGCTTTGACGGGGTCGAAGTGCACCTCGCACACAGCTATTTGCTGCACCAGTTCCTGTCGCCGGTTTACAACAAGCGTACCGACGAATACGGCGGCAGCCTTGAGAATCGGATGCGCTTCCCGCTGGAAGTGATTCGTGCGGTCCGCGAGCGCGTCGGTAAGGATATGGTCGTCGGTATTCGCTTTACCATCGAGGAGATGATCCCCGGTGGTATGGAGCCCGAGGACTGGGTGACGATTGCCAAGACCATCGAAGCAGAAGGTTTGATCGATTACGTCATGACCACGGCGGGTGCTTATCAGTCGCCCACCTACCTCATGCCTCCCTACGATGTACCCAATGCCTGGTTGGTACCGACCTGCGCCAAGTTGAAGCAGGAGCTAAGCATTCCGGTATTTGCCATCTCTGGCATTAGCACGGCAAAAGAAGCTGAAGAGGTGCTCGCCGCGGGTCATGCGGATATGGTGGCGATGACTCGTGCGCAGATCGCCGACCCCAATTTTGTGAACAAAACCGCCGAAGGCCGTGAAGACGAGATCTATCATTGCCTGCGTTGTAATCAGGGTTGTGTGGCGCGATTGTTCCAGGGCGCATCCATGACCTGTCAGGTTAACCCTGCGACCGGTCGCGAGGAGGTGTTTGGTCCCGATACGCAACAGCCGGCTGAAAAACCGGGGCATTGGGTTGTCGTGGGTGGCGGTCCTGGCGGCATGAAGGCGGCCGAAGGTCTTGCCCAACGGGGTCACAAGGTCACCCTGCTAGAGAAATCCAATCAGCTCGGCGGTCAGGTGAACCAGATTGTGCAAATGCCGCGCCGTGGCTCATGGGCCTGGATTACCGAAGACCTTAAGGCCCAGATCACCAAGCTGGGTGTTGATATCAAGACCAGCCACGAGGCGACGGTTGAATCGGTCAAGGCACTCAATCCCGATGGTGTCATTGTAGCCACCGGTTCCACGCCGGACCGAACGGGTTATAGCGATATCAATCCCATGCAGGCCGAAATTCCCGGCGTTGATCTGCCCCACGTCATAACCATCGAGGAAGTGCTCAAGGCGCCCGAGAAGATTGGTAAGAACGTGGTGATTCTCGATGAAAACTCCAATCGCTACTCGGCGGGTATCGCGGAATTGCTCACCGATCAGGGTCACAACGTACACGTGATTAGTCGTTGGAATGCACTGTTCCACAAAATGTCGACCACGCTCGATATGCCTGTGTCTTATACCAACCTGTTCAAGGCGGGCATGAAATATACGCTGAACAGCTGGGTGGGTAGCATCGACGAGAAGGGTATCGATGTATTCAATCTCTATACCGGGGATAGCGAGCGAATGGACGGTGTTGATGCCATTGTCTTGTCAGTGCGACATCTGCCGATGGAGAAGCTGTACTTCGAACTCAAGGAGGCGCTACCGGTCGTGCATCGCGTTGGCGATTGTGTCACGCCGCGGCAAACCGACCACGCGATCTTTGAAGGCTTCCTCGCTGGTCGTGAGCAGTTCGATAACTGGTCCAAATACATCGAGCCTGGCTCGATCGAGCGTTACGATCCCCAGCGTGCTGAGGGTATCGGTGGCCCGGGTATCGAGGCGGAGCCGGTTAAAATCGTCTCGGCAGGTTAATCCGCGTTTCTTTACCTCTGAGTTAAACGAAAAAGCCCTGCCTATTGGCGGGGCTTTTTTTATGGGTCAGGTATACGGGTTGGCTGTCCGCCATCTCTCAGACCCGATGCCGTATTAGTCCGGCTTTAAACGCCGCGCCCGTCGGGCGAGCTTTTCAACGAGATTAATGCCCACTCCTGGAAGTGACCAGGGGCATACTGCTATGCAAATTGCACAGCCCGAGGTTTCGGCAAAGAACGGAATACATTTATCAAAGTCCACATACCATTTCTCGCTGCCGCGCACCGTCTTCTTTTCCGGCGTTATGGCAGCGGGTGGACAGGCATTTTCACAGACCCGGCACCGGGAGCAGAAGTCATCGATACCGAATTCGCGGGGGGATGTCGCGGCAAATGGCGCATCGGTCAGTACAGCGCTCAACCGGAACGCCGAGCCAAATTCCGGATTGATAATCGAGCCGTGCTTACCCAATTCGCCGAAGCCACACTCGATGGCCGGTGGAATGAGCAGAATGGTTCCGGTCATCGGCCCCGTCACCGGCTCCGCCTGCCAGCCCTGTTCACGAATCCAGCTCGCTACTTTCTTGGCGGTAACAGCAGCGCGTCCGTACTGGCGGGTGACATCTTTGCCTCCACGCAATGCGGGGACATGCTGAAGCTCCTCATAGTCGTGCTGGAAGGCCAGCATCACCACGTTGGGCAGACTGGTCGCGGCGTGATCAAATATCCACTGGGGCTGAAGGGGAGTCACCCCCGTCATCTCGCAATCACCTGACTGGACAAAATCATCCAGCGCCGCCGTCCATGCCGATTCGCTGTGTTGCTGTTGTACCTCCGCTACCGGTGGCAGTGGTGACAGCACCGCGTCGCGACGATAGGCCCGCAGCGCGATCATCTCCTCATCGGGTTGCTCGTGTTCGTAAAACCATTGCTGGGCCGCCCCAAATTCAGCGCTTTCCATGTCGGGGGCCCACCAGACCATCGTCGGCGGCCGCACCGCCTCTTCCCCCACACCGTTGACGGCATTACCACTGTAATCCTCGGGCAGCAGCGCCAGAAATTCCGGGTTTGGTGTGTAAGGCCGATACGGGTTCTTGGGCATGTGTTACTCCTGCTACCAACTCGCCGGCGCTGCCGTAACCGCCGCGTTAGCTGCTTCTTATTCCTCCTACCCTAAATCTGCGCACGCCAAATTACCAGAGCTGCGGGAGTCGACGCCTGCGGCGCCATAACAATCACCGGCACAAAAAACGCCGACCACCACTTAGAGGCGGGTGCTATCTTGGTTTTATCGCGGCTTCGCGGCTTCGCGGCTTCGCGGGATCAAGGCCTGCGCGATACCATAATTAACGCTCTGGAGAACAGTCGCTGAAAACCAAACCTTATTTCTTGGAATCGGTAATGCAGTCGGGAGTCCTTTTAGCCGCGCGCGTAGCTCCAGCAGGTTCAGCGCTCCCTCAGAGTAGCTCTTCGACGCGCAAAGAGCTCCCGCCCACCTCATCTCGCGGCAGTGCCACATTCGGGATTACTTCGACTGTGCTTGCCGCGATCATTACGGGTGGCTCGGCACCGGTTTACCAGAGCGTCGACGAGCGAACCGGTGAGTACTGCCTCGCCAATGGAGCAACGCGAGTCGCTTTAGTAATCCGCGGCTGAGCCGCCCGGAGCGGCGTCAATAATGTTGGCCAGATTTTCGTCGACTGGCCCATTGTAAATTGGTCCTTGAGTCCAGCTAATGCTTAGGCTTCAGCCTTTGTATGACTTACAACCCCTGCCGGCCTGCGCTACCGACAATAGTCCGGCACCATCATTCCTCCCAAGTTCACATAAAAAGGGCATTTGCTCGATCCGACGATAGAATTTCCTGGACCATGGGAGTTCCAAGTTGACAATAATATTTTGGATATTATGTTCAGCCAGGTAAGGCTGGAACCCATCTTCTTTTTTTGAAGCCTCTAAAAAGTCTTTTAGTCGATAGCGTCCAAAATAATCACCAATTACATTCTGGCCCAGGAGTAAATTCTGATTATCAAGTGCGATTTGGTAGGTTCTGCCGTCACTGCCCGTGATATTCGCGTCTGTAGACCTTAGCAGTGCAAATCCCTCATATCGTTTGGAGTATTTTTCAATCAGAGTGTCCTCGCTTACAAAAATCCACTTACCTGCACTTTTGGCATTCACTAATACAAGCAAAATACATACCGCAGTAAACACGGGTCTCGAGAGCCTGAGCAATCCCCCATGCTTCAAACGCTCGCGAAAGTGATTTGACCAGCTGTATCCAGATATCTTCACCCAGATGAGTCTGAAGACTTCAGCTGAGAGTATTGCCATCAATGGATAAGCAGGGACGAGATACCGCGGATAGCCACTAACGATCATCCAGCTAAGGAACCAGAGATATAGAAGGACCACAGCGTACTTGTATTCTGCGGTTAAGCGTTTCCAGAATATTGGCAGGAACAGGGAGCTGAGGAGGAGCGCGGGAGGCCAATCTCTGACGCCTTCCAGTTGATTGAGCTGGCGATCCATATCTTCAATATTCCATCCCCAGCTACCAAATATAGATGCACCCAGAGGGTGTAAAGGATCCCCCGAGACGACAAAAGCGCGGGCATACCAAAAGCCACAGCTCAAAAAGAATGAAGCCAAGAGGTAAATTCGCGCCGGGTGCGTACGAAGCAAAAAAAAGAAAGCTACCAGTGGAATGGCCAAATAAAGGGCGGCTTGGTACTTGCTTGAGAATGCAGCGCCAGCTAACAAGCCCACAATAATCACGAAATAATTATCGTCATCCGTAAAGTAGCAACGAGCGGCGTACACGCAGCCCGTTACCATACCGCAAAGCACCATATCGACGGTTGCCGTGGCGATAACCGTACCACTCATCGAAGTCGTCCAAATGATCACCACCAAAATTGAGGGCAGTGTAGGAAGTGTCTTTCGCGCCGTATGAAAAATAAGGAAAGCAACCGCGGTGAACGCCAGTGCCGATAAACATTGACCCACTAATAGGGTCCCCGATTGCGACCACCACGCTGCGATTGCTGCGGGTCCCATGGGGAACAATGGATACCTAATCGCCTCGTTAACAACAATACCCCCGCCTTTCCACCAGGCAAGAGTTTGTGGGAGGTGGTACATAATATCGTCCCAGTAGTGGGGACTTTGGAAAGCACGCAGTGCATAGGAGAACACTATGAGCGATACAAGCCACTCGGGCTTGAAAATTTGGTGTTTCATAGTGAAAGCCCGTGGATTCAGACTTTCTGGTGTGCGGGACTCCTTACGCGCGACATAGTGCCTTCTGGCGAGGAAGGCAAAAATTGCCAGAATGCTGAGCAAGAGTGGACTGACTAGGTCGAACTGTCCAAGCCCACCGATTGCAGATGCCAAAACCATCCAGAGCGCTATACCGATAAAGATCGAAAGCGGTATGGTCGCAAACTGATCTTCCTTATGGCGGCGGTAATGCACTAGGCCGCCAGTAGCGGTCACGCCTAGTACAAAGATCAGGAAGGCGACTATCGTTTGCGGCGACATATAAAGTAGTTCTGTAACCATCTCAGTCCTTTGGTTGAGTGCTTCACCTTTCCGACGGCTGAAAAACCCAGTGCTTCATCACCATGTAGTTAAATATCATGGCCGTTCCGGATCCTATTGCGAGTGCCAGTAATAGTTGCCAGACATGATCTGGGAGCAGATATATTGATGTACAAAATACGAGATAATTGATCGTTATTCCCGCGACCTGTCCAAGCACATAATGGAGTAGTCCCTTTCCTTCATCTTTAAAAGTAAAGACCGCATTAATGCGCCAGGTTACGACGACTGCAATGGCAAAAGAGCCGATGCGCCCAAGAAATGGATTGGTAAGCGTCGAAAACAAGTAGAGAAAGACCGCGTCTACTACAAAACCAATAAACCCCGCGATTGAAAAAAGGACAACTTTTTCTAATTCGCTCTCTGATTGCTCTTGCAGAGGGGGTCGGCTCATAGGTCCTTTTCGAACTGCATTTTAGCGCTGTGGCCGATTGAGTCGAGAATGAGCCCTATTGAAAGTGATATGAGTGCGGAGAGCTCCAGACCGGTGGCGAGTATGGCTAGAGGGACATGGTGTACGAAACCTTCGAAGTAATAGTCGAGAACAGGTAGTGTTCCGGCGGCCAGTCCCGCAATAAATAGAATGAGCGCTGTAGCGCCAAAGAAAAACATTGGTCGGTAATATCTAAGTAGCTGCAGGATAACGAATAAAACTCGAGCCCCATCCGGCACGGTCTTAAGCTTGGACTCACTGCCTTCGGGTCGATCTCTAATCTCAATCGGGATCTCGACTATGGTCATGCGCTTATCAAGCGCATGAAGCGTCATATCTGTTTCCAGCTCAAATCCGTTTACGAGAATGGGATAGTTTTTAACAAAACGACGGGTCAGAACGCGGAGTCCACTCATTATGTCATTTAGCTCCGCACCAAATAGCGTATTAACCAGCCATGTCACCAAGCCATTGCCAAAGTTGTGGAGACGTCGCGTATTTTCCTGAAGATAACTGCCAGAGCTATGACGATCACCCACCACCATGTCCGCGTTACGCTCATTCATGCACTGGATAAGTTGCCCAGCTTGCTCGGCAGGATAAGTGAAGTCGGCATCCGACATAATATATATATCGGCATCTATCGTCTTGAAGGCCCTTCGGACCGCGAAACCCTTTCCCTGTTTTGGCTCGGTCAGGACAATCCCTTTAGCACCAAGGCGGTCAAGGGTTTTCCTGGCGATTCGCGCGGTATCGTCTGAGGAATTGTTGTCTACGACCACCAAAAACCCCTCGGGAAGGTTCGCATGGAAGTCTTCCAGCGTTTCGGCAATTGTTAACGCCTCGTTATAGGCTGGTAGTACTACCGCTATCTCTTTGATCGTGTTCATGCCTTTTTCGGTCGAGCAGAAACCGCCTCCACCTGAAGAATGTGGCATAGACCATAGAGAATTGAAAATGAGTCTCTCGAGTATCGGTGTGGAATCTGTGGGTACACGTTCTGCGTCTCCATCGCGCCGATGGGCGCCATTATCTCATCGAGTACACAGTATTGGATTGACACCATTGAAAAATGAGACCAGTACCCATGTTTCCAGTGTAGTTATTTCAGGAACGCTCGTCTATTGATGCCAAGTCGATGCGAGTGAAGATACGAGTCGAGTCGAATAAAAACGGCCTCTCGAAAAGCGATTCCTATACCAGTTTCTCGAGGGCTTGTGCCGATCACTTCACGTAGTAGAAACGGCTGCTTGCGGTAATAAAAAAGCCCGCGATGTCACGGGCTCCATTGGGCGGCAAGCCTACGAGGTCAGTTTCGAGCCTGCTGCAAGCGCTGTTGCAGTGCGAAATCTCCATGCTCCGGCTATATATAGCTAGGTCCGTGTACCTAAGAACAGTATGGATTCCTAGGCTTATCGTCGTTGGCATTAACCCAGCCAGATCTGCTTTGCGTTGACGAACTCATGGATCCCGTGGGGCCCGAGCTCGCGACCGTAACCGGACCGGCCGACACCACCACTGGGTAGCCGGGGGTCAGTTTTTACGATGCCGTTGACGGCGACCTGGCCGGCGTTAATAACCTTAGCCAGCCGTTCGCCCAATGCGCTGTCCCCTGTCCATACGCCCGCTCCGAGACCGTAGTCAGTATCGTTGGCGAGCTCGATCGCGTGGTCGACATCGCGCGCGCGGATAACACTCATTACGGGGCCAAAGGTTTCCTCGCGATAGCAGGTCATTCCTGGCGTTACGTCGGCCAGGAGCGTCACCGGATAAAAGTAACCATCGCCATCGGGTAGCTCGCCACCAAGCAGGCAGCGGGCTCCGGCTTCGATCGATTCGCTCACCTGCCGGTGGAGGTTCGTACGCAAATCATCCCTCGCAATGGGACCAACATCGGTATCTTCCAGTAGCGGGTTGCCGAGTTTGAGTTTGGCAAGGCGCGTCTCAACCATACTCAAGAACTGATCGTAGACGTCATCGACCACGATCACGCGTTTCGCCGCGATGCAGGATTGCCCGGCATTGATAATTCGCGAAAGCGTCGCTACATCGGCGGCGCGTTCCAGGTCGGCATCGTCGAGTACGATAAAGGGATCCGAGCCTCCCAATTCGAGTACGTGGGGTTTAACCTCGCTGGCGGCAGTGCTGGCCACCAACGCACCGGTTCGACTGGAACCGGTGAACGACACGGCGGCAATTCCCGGGTGACGAATAGCGGACTCGACGTGATCATTGGCCAGCGGCAGGTTCACCATCACGCCTGGGGGAACACCGGCGGCGCTAAAGGCATCGGCGATAGCTTTTGCTGACCCCTGAACGTTGGGGTCGTGTTTCATGGCGCAGGTATTACCCGCCATCAAAGCGGGTGCCAGGAAGCGAAAGGCTATCCACAGCGGCGCGTTCCACGGCAGGATGCCCAGGATCGTGCCCAGCGGCTGGTGGTGTACATAGCTTTTTTGGGCGTCGGACTCGAGAACCTGATCGGCGAGATACGCTTCGGCGTGCTCGGCGTAGTGTTCGGCACACCATGCCGATTTCTCGACCTCCGGGCCACCTTCCTTCACCGGCTTGCCCATCTCCTCCGCCATGATTTTCGCGATGTCTGCCTTACGCTTACGAAGCTCGATGGCTACAGCTTTCAGGTACTCACCACGCTCGGTAAAGGAGAGCGCTCGCCAGGAATTTTGCGCGTCATTGGCGCTCGCAATCGCAGCCGATAGAGCGGCGTTATCGAGGGCCTCGTAGGTTGCATGGGTGCTGTTGTTAAACGGATTCGTTGTTTTCAATGATGTCATCATTTTTCACTTCGTTGGATTTCGCAGAGTTCAATGCGGTTACCGTGCTTTTTTTGGTGTTGCCTTTGTTTCCCCGAACTACGAAATCCCGTGGGAAATCGAAAAAGGATTCGCAGCCGTTTTCAGTCACCAGAATAGTGTCGGAAATACCACAGGTTTTATCGCCGTCAATGCCCCACAGCCAGGGGATAACGTGGAAGGTCATTCCCTCTTCGAGGACGGTGGCATCGCCTTGCTTGAGGCTGACGATGTAGCCCTCATCCCAGCTCGGTGGAAACGCGATACCAATCGAGTAGCCCGAACGTGTAATCAGCTGCGCGCCGATATCGTTGGCCTGGATGATGTTGCGTACCATATTGTCGACATCAGAGACGGTCATGCCCGGCTGAACCTGGTCGTGCAGCGCGTTGAGGGCCACTTTCATAAGCTCCTGACCCTTGAACATGGACTCGGACATGTCGCCCATCAGCACCGTGCGCATCATCGCCGTGTGGTAGCGGCGATAACATCCGCCGACTTCGAGGAACACGTGATCATCGGGCTGAATCTCGCGACCTTCCCAAGTCGCATGCCCAATCATGGTGCGCGGACCTGAGGTGACATACGGCATTACCGCAGGGGGCTCGCCGCCGGCGCGGAACATGGCATCGCTGATCGCGGCGCCAATCTCGTTTTCGGTAACGCCAGGCTGGCAGGCATCGATACCGGCGCGCATACCCGCTTCGGTGGCATGGGCCGCTTTGCGCATGATCTCAATTTCAACCGCCGATTTTCGCACTCGACCCTGTTCGACAATACCAAAGCAGTCCATCAGTTTGGCACTGGTCAGCGTCGTGTGTACCCGATCCTGTTGGTATGCAGGGAAGAAATAGCTGTTTCGTTCGTAGCCGATACGTTTCTTATCAAGCCCAAACTCTCTCAGCGCATCGACCAGCATCTGGATGGCATCGCCGGTGTCCGGATAAGGACGCATATGCTCCACCCAGGTGCGGGCCACGATATTCGACGCTTCGAGACTCCGGGTAATCATGAAAGGCTCTTGCTCCAGCGGCACCACCAACGCCTGGAAAAAAGAGTAGCCCGTGGTTTGGTAGTCCGTGAGGTACATGATGTTTTCCGGGTCGCTGATGACCACAGCATCGAGATGACGCTCAGCGATACGCGCCCGCAACTCGTTGAGTCGGCGTTCGTACTCCTCCGGCGGGAAAGTCATGTCATCACGCTTGTTCATGCCGCCTCCGCCAGAGTACTTTCTGTCGCTTCAACCAGGATCTGCAGTCCTGCCTTGAGATCGGCCTCGGATATCGTCAGCGGCGGGATGATCTTGAGTACACGGCCCTCGGAGCCGCAGGCGGTAACCACAAGCCCTTGGGCAAAACAGATATCGATAATCGATCGGGCGCGCACTCCGTCGCCCATATCAAGGCCTGCAACCATACCTTTACCACGCAGCTGGATTCCCGCGTGCTGCGCCAGCGGCGCGAGCGCCTGATTGATGATTTCGGTCTTGGCGTGGACTTCGTTCATCAGCGTGTCGTTATCAAAAAACTTCAGCGCCTCGCGGCCGGCGATAAACGAAATATTCTGACCGCGGAAGGTGCCGGTGTGCTCGCCCGGCTTCCAGTGCTGGTCGTGCTCGGGCTTGACCAGGTTCATTGCCAGCGGTGTGCCAAGACCGCCAATGCCTTTCGCCAGGCAGACAATATCGGGGTCGATATCGATGCCATCAAAGCTGAAGTAATTACCGGTGCGGCCGCAACCCACCTGAATATCATCGACGATCAGCAGCGAGCCAAACTCTTTGGCGATCGCGCCCAGCTTCTCGAGCCAGGCAGCAGAGGCAACATTCACACCACCTTCCGCCTGAATGGTTTCAACCAGGAACGCCGCCGGTGGCTTTATGCCGCTGGATGATTCGCGGTACTTCGCGGCCATATCGTCAAGAGACGCGAGGCCACAACCGAGCTCGCAGCCCTGACAGGGCGTTTCACAACCAAAGGGCATGCGAGCGACATTTTCAAGCGATACACCCGCCGCGTTACGGAACACCTGGTTCGCCGTGCAGGCCAGCGCGCCCAGGGTCATACCGTGGAAGCCCTTGGTGAAAGCCACCACCTCTTCGCGTCCGGTTACCCGACGCGCCAACTTGAGCGCCGCCTCGACCGAATTGGTGCCGGTCGGGCCCATGAATTGCAGTTTATGGGCCATACCGCGCGGTTCGAGAATGGTTTTGGTGAAAGCCTCCATGAAGTCACGCTTGGCCGTGGTATGGAGGTCAAGGCTATGCAGGATGCCCCCCGACTGCAGGTAGTCGACAACGGCTTTTATCATCTGCTCGTTGTTGTGGCCAAAGTTAAGTACGCCCGCACCGGCGAAGAAATCGATATATTCCTTGCCGTCCTCGTCGGTCATTCGCGCGTTCGAGGCTTTATCGAAGACGACGGGGTAAACCCGCGCGTAGGCTCGGATATCAGACTCTCTTTCGGTAAAAATATTCATGGATTTGCGTCCTCGTTTACGGATGAATGAAAGCGTGGGGTGGCCAGCGCGATGGTGCTGCAGCTGTTCGGTAACGTCAGCGGGGTTGCGGCGCACCGGCGAGCTGTGCGAACAGCTGGGTTACGCGGGGTATCAGCGCATCGTTAAAGTCGTAGTGTGGGCTGTGCAGCGGCGCCTGATGCGCTTTTTCGGCATCGGCACCGCCAATGAGCGCAAAGGCGCCGGGGATTTCATCGAGGTAGTAGCTGAAGTCCTCGGAAGCCATGACGGGAGCCACGAAGTCGGATGCCACGGCTTGGCTATCAAACAGTTGCTGCCAGGTCGCGCGCACTGCCCTTGCCGGTTCAGCATGGTTGATGGTCGCCTCGTACCGGGGAAAAATCCGCGTGCGGGCAGCCACCCCGTAGCACGCTGCTGTCTGTGCTGCGATATCGGGTATCAGCGTGTTGACTCGATTGCGCACCTCGCTGTTTGGCACACGGATGCTGCCACTGACCGTGACGGACTGGGGTATTACAGTGGGCGCGCTGGCGCCGTCTATTGACGTCACGCTGACCACGGCCGCCGTTTGGGGCGGTAGTCGTCGTGAAACAATCTGCTGCAAGGCCATGGTCACGGCGCTGGCGGCAAGAATGGTATCGCCCGTGATGTCGGGCTGGCTCGCGTGGCCACCTGAGGAGGTCAAATCGATCTCAAAGGTGCCGTTGCCGGCCATCACAATGCCGTCCGGGCATGCGAGCTGGCCGAGCGGCAGGCCTGGCCAGTTGTGCCAGCCATAGATTTTTTCCACCCCTTCAAGCGCGCCTTCTTCGATCATGGCACGTGCGCCATGCCCGCCCTCTTCGGCGGGCTGGAACAGTAAGGTAATTCGGGATTCAAGCGAAGCTTCGTGAAGCTTGAGCCAGGCGGCAGCCGCCAGTAGGGTGGCAGTGTGGCCGTCGTGGCCGCAGGCATGCATACAACCGGTGCTCTGTGAGCTCCAGTCGACGCCGGAATTTTCGGTGATGGGCAGGGCATCAATGTCGCCACGCAGGGCGATACCCGGTGTTGCACCGTTCGGGTTTACTGTCGCCACTGTCCCGGTGCCCGCGCAGGGGGCCCAGGCGATGCCAAGCTCGGTCAGATGGTGCCTGATGACGCTGGCGGTGTGCTCTTCCTTCCAGGTTAACTCGGGCTGTTGGTGAAGTTCGTGCCGCACATTGGTGGCGAGCGCGATGGTGTTTTGCCAATCGTTTGGCATGTTCCTCCGTAGGGCCTAAAACGTTATCAAACGGCATAAAAAAAGCCGTGTTGCCACAGCTACCCCATATCATCTCAAATTAGAGGTCATTTCTCAAAAGTGCGCCGCCGGGTTTTGTTGGGGTCTAAAGCGTGGATAAAGCTTTAACTGGTAGGCTTTGACACACGTTGTTGGCCCCGCTTGCGCTGTGATTACTCCCTGAAAAACCTACCCTATCAGGGTAGGAAAATACGAATAAAGCGCTGGTCAGCGATCAGGGACTCCCGCTACGTAATTGTTGCGGCGAGGCGATGAGTCGAGCATAGGCGACAAAAGCCAACAGAAAGAAAAGGGGTATAAACAATTCAAGGCACTCCTCGAGTGCCGAGGCATTTTTTACCGTGACGTAATCCAATTCGTAGCCCGTCCAGCCTTTGACTTTACGTCCCAGCCCGTCGACAGATTTTGAAAAGACCATGCACGCGAGCCCCAGAAGAATGCCCCAATGATGCAGCGCCGGGTTAAACAGCCGCTTTACCAGGGGTCTGCCGTGGAGCAGAAGGGTATACACAACGCAGTATATGAGGAGCGCCAGTACCAGCCCACCAATCACTTTTTGCAGTAACGGCACGTCTGGCGATACCAGGAATTTGCTCTTCAACACCCCCATTGTCGTAAAGCGTTTGTCGAAATCGAGTTCCCGCATGGCAAAGAAAGCGATCAGAAGAAGCAGATAGTGGTATTGCTTGATATAGCGATTGCTGAAAATCACGATGGCGTAGATGAGAACAACAATATAGCCCGCCGCCGAAAGCCCCTCGATGGGGCCGCCCTCACGCAGGAGTTGGGTGCGTTCAGCCAGCGGCATCGTATAGATGATGCTGGTAGTGATAATGGCGAGTATCACGGTAAACACGTAGGCAAATTTGATGCCTGTGGTGGAGGGTGCTGACATGGTAATTCCAAGACCGAGGCCGACCCCGTCAGTTTACGCGCTGGGACGGGAATTCATAGTGACCTCTTGGATGCGGCACTTGGGATGGGCTGCCGGCGCCTCCCGGTCCATGCTCATCAGCGCCGGCGTTGTTGACGTCACGGGGCAACGAACCTTGAGATTAGCGTGCTATTTGTCACGCACGGGGTGGAGGCGCTACGTGTCCCCGCTGTTATCAGAGGCTATGAGTTCATCGCGTTCGCTTTCTCGCGCGACCTCGCCGGGTTCAGGGGTGATGTCGTAGGGGGCGGTCAGTGTCCAGATGTAATCCGGGAGCATGTGACGCATGCGTTTGGGCGCTTCCCGCCTGAGGTGTAACACGCTCTCGGCAGCTTTCATTTCAAGTCGCGTACGCGCAAATTCCAGCCCCTTGGGGCCAGTAATGGGCATAAGCCTGGCGACTATCGGACGCAGCCATCCGGGCATTCGACGGAGAGGCAGGCCACCGCAGGCGCGGCGGGTGTTTTCGATAAAACCGGCGACGGCGCTCCGGCGATTCCCGGAAGAGGTGGGGGGGGCCAGTACCAGTTCGTCTTCTATCAGTGACAACAGTTCAACGCCCCGTGGGTTCCGTGTTATCAGCCACTGCTCTCCACTACCACCCATGTACCCGACAGTAATATCGGCGAGCGCATTGGTGTAATCGACACAGGTGCGGCAGGTCAGCGGAAAGAAGTCCTTAGGAAGGTCGGCGATCGGTAGCATCAAAAAGGGAATACGCCGTTTTCTGCCGTCGGTGAAACGGAGTTCAACGTGAAAGTCGGGTAAAAATTCGAGGTAGGTAATGTCCTCGGGTTTGTCGTCGAGCTTCTCAAGAAAATGATGAAAATTCTCGGTGGTGGTGTTGTCAGAGCAGGGGGTGCCGATCACGTACAGTCGTTCCAGCCCCAGCTCCTCTTCAAGTGCCCTCAGCGCGTAGATCTGGCAGGGTATGCCGATAACGGCGAGGCGGCGGTGCCCTGCGGCGATAGCCGGTTCAAGCAAGGCCAGCAGGGGGGCATAACCCATGCGCATGCCGCGGCAGCCGGCCATAGCGTCGGGCTCAGTGATAAGCCGGGGCTGCGGCTTCCAGGAATCTTCAGGGTCGGGACCAATACAGAGTACTCCCGAGACCGCTTCGGTCTCGAGTAACTTCTGGCCGATCAGCGTGGTGATACCGGTCCATTGGGCATTCTCGGCAGGAGGATTCCGACGTGCCCGAAGCATGGCGCGGGTGACGCCAAAGAAGCGCTCGTCGCCGCGTTCGAGATCCCGTGTGCGACCGTGCACACGTTGCTCCAGAGCGGCGTAGTCAGGCCGAATGAACTGGCAGGCCCGACCACATCGATCGGGGTCTTCGGTGCGGCTGATACCGCAGTCGGTGCACAGGTTACGGTGCGGTGCGGCGGTAGTCACGACGAGTATTACTCGTCGAGAAAGCTACGCAGGTAGTCCGAGCGGGTGGGGTGTCGAAGTTTACGCAGCGCTTTCGCCTCTATCTGACGGATACGCTCGCGGGTGACATCAAACTGCTTGCCGACTTCCTCAAGTGTATGGTCGGTGTTCATATCGATGCCAAAGCGCATGCGCAGTACCTTGGCTTCACGAGCCGTCAGCCCGGCGAGCACGTCGGTGGTGGCTTCCGTGAGTCCCTCTTCGGTTGCGGAGTCTACGGGGCTGGCAATGGTCACGTCTTCGATGAAGTCGCCCAGGCTGGAGTCCTCGTCGTCGCCGATCGGGGTCTCCATGGAGATCGGTTCCTTGGCAATCTTGAGCACTTTACGCACCTTGTCCTCGGGCATCTCCATGCGTTCGCCGAGCTCTTCGGGGGTCGGTTCACGGCCCATTTCCTGGAGCATCTGGCGCGATATACGGTTGAGTTTGTTGATGGTCTCGATCATGTGTACCGGTATGCGAATCGTGCGCGCCTGATCCGCAATCGAGCGGGTAATCGCCTGGCGTATCCACCACGTCGCGTAGGTCGAGAACTTATAGCCGCGCCGGTATTCAAATTTGTCCACCGCCTTCATCAGGCCGATATTGCCTTCCTGAATCAGATCGAGGAATTGCAGACCGCGGTTGGTGTATTTCTTGGCGATCGAAATAACCAGGCGCAGGTTGGCTTCCACCATTTCCTTCTTGGCGCGCCGGGCCCGGGCTTCCCCCATCGACATTCGGCGATTGATCTCTTTGATTTCCGCGACGGTCAGGCCGATCTCATCTTCGACAGCACCGATACGACGTTGCAGTCGTTGAATTTCGTCTTTGTGCAGGCTGATGCGGGCGCCGAGCTCTTTTTTGCGCATGACGCGCGATACCCAGCGCGAGTCGCTCTCAGACCCCTGGAAGCTCTTGATGAAATCCTTGCGGTCCATGCGGCATTCACGCACCACGATTCGCATAATCTCGCGTTCCTGCTCCCGTACAATTTGCAGCGCAGTCCGAGGTGCCTCAACCAGCGGATCAAAAACACGCGGGGTTAACTTGAAGAACTTGAACAGCTCGCCGAGCTTGTCCATCTCCGCGATGGCCTTTTTAGACTGACGACTCTCGGCTGCCAACACCTTTTCGGTACGGGTGCATTGACGCTTGAGCGCAGTGAAGCGCTTCTTGGCCTCAATGGGATCCGGGCCGGTATCGGGGGCCTCATCGTCGTCGGTCTTGTTTTTTGCAGCTGCCGTCTGCTCGGCAATCTCCTGGGCGGAGGGGACATGGTCGGCCGGATCGAGATAACCGACCAGAATATCGGCGAGCTTTCGCTCCTCCTTGGTGACAAGGTCGTATTCTTCAGTCAGGCGCCGCGCGACACCGGGGTAGTGCGCCATGGCGGCCATGAGTTCGCGGATGCCCTCTTCAATGCGCTTGGCGATAACAATCTCGCCTTCACGGGTCAGGAGCTCGACGGTACCCATCTCGCGCATGTACATACGCACCGGATCCGTGGTGCGACCCGCTTCATTTTCAACCGCTGCGAGAGCGGCGGCGGCCTCTGCCGCGGCGATTTCGTCGGCGGAGCGATCGCCTTCGGTCAATATGAGTTCGTCGGCGTCGGGCGCCTGTTCGAAGACCTGAATCCCCATGTCGTTGATCATCTGGATGATGTCTTCGACCTGATCCGGTTCGGATATATCCTGTGGCAGATGGTCGTTGACCTCGGAGTAGGTGAGGTAGCCCTGCTCCTTACCCTTGGCTATAAGTGCTTTTAATCGTGACTGTTTGTGCACTCGCTCAGACATTCGTAACCCTACGCATTTCGCAACTAAATAAGTTCGCGATTGTAGCTCTTTGAGATCGGATCAGCCACGACCCGAGGATGATTTGGGCAAAAAACGGACATTTTTGCCGTTCTTACCGGCGATAGCAGCGGATCACCCCGATCAGCTGCGCCCTTTGAGGGTGCGCAACTGTCGCGTGATCGCCATAAGCTCCTGTTTTTCGTCGGTGTCCAGGTCGGCGAAGGGCTTGGCTTTCAGTGCCCGCAGCCGTTCATTCAGGCTCACCGCCTGTCGATGGTTTCTGACCTGGTCGAGCAGTCCGGTAAACAGCGCGTCGAGCCCGGCATCTTCGATCAGTGTTTCTCGACCCGAGTAGTCTGCCAGCCGTTGACCATCGCTGGTGCCATACCAGTAACCGAGCAGGGCAGCGGACGAAATCTGGGGATTTTCATGAATATGGTTTGCCAACTCGCGCAGCAAGGTGAGGTCTTCGTGGCTGCCGTCGACGAGCTCGCCAGTGTCGAGGTCTTTTGCCAATACGGGTTTCAGGACGGTCAGGCCCAGCAGGCGTTGTACCGCGCTATGAACCCGGGGGTCCAGCGCGGGTCCTGTCCGTTCGGCGTTGGACTCTGCCTCGTCAAATTGCTGGCCCGTGGGCTCCCAGTCACCGTCTTCCAGAGGCGGCGCGTCAAACGGCGGTGGCGTCAGCTCGGATTCAGCCATGACGGGGCCGGATGTTGGCCGCTGTTCGGGGGTTGGCGGTGGTGCCTGCAGGCGCTTCAGGCTGTCGAGGTCTATCCCGGTTCTTCGCGCCAGATCCTGGTACATCAGCTCCTTGAAAACACCATCGGGTAACCGCTGCAAAAACGGTGCGGCGAGTTTGGATAGGCGCGCGCGACCGTCCATGGTCGCCACATCCATGGCCTCTGACAGATGGTCAAACAGATAGGTCTCGAGTGGTGCGGCGCCATTAAAACGCGCTTCGATGAAATCGCGACCTTTCTTTCGCACCAGGGTGTCGGGGTCTTCTCCCTCATCGAGAAACAAAAACCGCGCCTGTCGCCCGTCCTGCATGACCGGGAGCGCCGATTCCAGGGCGCGAAACGCGGCCTTGCGGCCCGCGTCGTCCCCATCAAAGCAAAAGATAACTTCGGGAACGAGGCGGTAAAGTCGCTCCAGATGGGCTTCTGATGTGGCGGTGCCGAGGGTGGCAACGGCATAGCCGATACCATGCTGTGCCAGTGCAATAACATCCATGTACCCCTCGACTACCACAATGCGCTCGAGACGATTGTTGTACTTGCGTGCCTGATAAAGCCCGTAAAGCTCTCGGGATTTATGAAATACCGGTGTCTCGGGGGAATTCAGGTATTTGGGTTTGTCATCACCGAGCACCCTGCCGCCGAAGGCGATCACTCGACCGCGTTGGTCGAGGATCGGAAAGATCACGCGTTCGCGAAAGCGGTCGTATACCCGATCGCGATCATTTTTGATGAGCATGCCGCATTTCAGCAAGCGTTCCTGCTCGGCCTCACTTTGCCCGCAGGCGGCGATCAGGTTGTCCCACCCGGGAGGCGCATAGCCCAGGCGAAAGGCCTTGGCGATTTCACCGGTTAGGCCGCGGGACTTTAAATAGTCGACCGCCGACCCGGCCGCCGGATGTTGGCGCAGGCTGCGTTCGTAGAATTGGGCGGATTGTTCCAGTGATTCGTACAGCGGCTTGTTGCTGTCGGCAGAGTTGGCAGCACTGCCTGGTCGTGCCTCCTCGCGCGGGACTTCAAGCCCCGCTGACTGGGCGAGGTTCTCCACTGCCTCCGGAAAGTCGAGTTTTTCGTAATCCATAACGAAACCGATCGCGTTACCACCGGCGCCGCAGCCAAAGCAGTAGAAAAACTGCTTTTCCGGATTAACGCTGAAGGAGGGGGTCTTTTCGTCGTGAAACGGACAGCATGCAGAGTAGTTCTTGCCGGTTTTCCGCAGCTTGACGCGCCGGTCGATCACATCAACGATGTCGAGACGGTCGAGCAGGTCATCCAGAAATTTTTGCGGGATTCTACCGGCCACGGATTACACCTCGCGGCTGATGCCGCGTTCCGGGGTGTCGAGAGCGGGGTGATGCCATTGGAAAATCACAGTGAAACATCCGGTGGCTAAAAGTAGGTAGACGTCTACCTTAGCGCCTTGGGACGATTCAGGGGAGAGTAAACGTAGTGCAAAGTCGCGGTGCGTCTCCGCTCAGCCGTTCAGCTTCGCCTTAACGAGCTTCGAGACCTCGCCCATATCGGCGCGGCCCTGAAGTTGCGGTTTGAGCTTCCCCATAAGGGGGCCCATGGCGGCCATTCCGGTAGCCTCAATGCTCGCGAGAGCGTCGTCGATCATTGCCGCAATTTCATCGGACCCAAGCTGTGCGGGGAGGTAGTCCTGAATAACCGCGATCTCCGATTTCTCCTGATCCGCGAGTTCGGTACGGCCGGCGTCTTCATACTGCCGGATTGAGTCCCGGCGCTGCTTGACCATTTTGTCGAGGATACTGAGGGCGCGTTCATCATCGATTTCGATGCGTTCATCGACCTCTATGCGCTTGAACTCAGACTGAATGAGTCTGATGGTGCCGAGGCGCGCCTTGTCACGCGCCTTCATGGCGGCTTTCATATCCGCCTTGACGGTAGCGACGATATCGCTCACGTCGGTGCTCAGTAGAGACGCTGGCGCTTACGGTTTTCGCGCGACATCTTCTTCAAGTGGCGCTTCACGGCAGCGGCGGCCGCGCGCTTGCGCACGGTCGTTGGCTTCTCGTAGTGCTCACGCTTGCGAACTTCCGCAAGCAATCCGGCTTTCTCGCAGGAGCGCTTGAAACGACGCAATGCGACGTCAAACGGCTCATTTTCCTTTACCTTAACTGAAGGCATTCATTCGTTCCTGTAGCGGGTTATTTACGGCTGCTTTTTAGCCAGTAACAGCCATTGATTTCAGAGGGCGCGAAGTATAGGCGCAGCGGGGGGATTTTGCAAAGGCGGCTAACATGTTAATTTCTCGCACCTTTTTCGCTTATGTGGGGGCGTTTTAGTGCGAGTTCTGGGTATCGAGACATCCTGTGACGAAACGGGCGTGGCAATTTACGATACCGCGCGCGGACTGCTGGCGGACGCGCTCTTCAGTCAGGTCGCCATTCATGCCGAGTATGGGGGCGTGGTTCCTGAGCTTGCGTCGAGAGACCATATCCGTAAAACGCTGCCCTTGGTCGATAAAGTGCTGGCTGAGGCGGAGTTGCTCAAGACGGATATCGATGGCATCGCTTACACGGCGGGCCCGGGCCTGGTAGGGGCTCTGATGGTAGGCGCCACACTGGGTCGTTCGATGGCCAGGGGGTTGGGGGTGCCGAGTCTCGGTATCCACCATATGGAGGGTCATTTGCTGGCTCCCATGTTGGCCGATGAGCCGCCCCAGTGGCCCTTTGTTGCGCTTCTGGTCAGCGGCGGGCATACGCAGCTTGTCAGGGTGGATGGTCTCGGGCGCTACAAGCTGCTGGGTGAATCACTTGATGATGCTGCCGGCGAAGCCTTTGATAAAACAGCAAAAATGTTGGAACTGGGCTACCCCGGTGGGCCCGCGGTGGCCGCGCTGGCAGAGCAGGGTAATCCCGCTCGTTTCGACTTTCCCCGCCCAATGGTTAAACGGCCAGGACTGGATTTCAGTTTCTCGGGATTAAAAACCCACACCCGAACAACCATCGCCGCCGAGGGGAAAAAGCCGCAGGGTTTGACTGACATCGATAAGGCGGATATTGCCCGCGCTTTTGAGTCGGCGGTTGTGGATACGCTGGTTATCAAGTGCCGGCGAGCCCTTAAACAGGAGGGGCTCAGGACATTGGTAATGGCCGGGGGTGTCAGTGCCAATAAGCGCCTCCGAGCAGCCCTCACTGAAAAGCTGGGACCCGAGGGGATGGGTGTTTATTACCCGGCACCGTCATTGTGCACCGATAATGGCGCCATGATTGCCTACGCCGGTGCCCAGCGTATGGTCGCCGGGGAGCGTGACACCGACGATACCGATGTGCGGGCGCGATGGCCGATGACAGAACTTGCGCCGCCATCGCAAGCGGCTTGATTTCGTTTCGGAGTTGACTATGGATATTGTGTTCATCAAAGGTCTGCGCGCCGATGCCGTGATCGGGGTTTGCGATTGGGAGCGGGGTATCCGGCAGGAATTGGTTTTTGATGTGGAGCTCGGTGCCGATTTCGCACGCGCTGAACAAACCGATGCCCTTGCCGATGCGATCGATTACGGTGCGGTCTCCGAACGCATCAAGCAGATCGTGGTCGGTTCCCAATTCCAGCTTTTGGAGGCATTGGCAGGTGTGATTGCTACGGCGTTGGTGGATGAGTTCGGAATTCCCTGGTTCAGGCTGCGTGTTGCCAAGCCGGGTGCCGTTCCTGAGGCGCAAAGCGTTGGGGTTGTAATAGAGCGGGGGGTGCGCACTTAATCGCGCCGCGCTTCGAGTCCCTCCTGAGACACCAGGACGTCTTCAATCGCGGCGATTTGACGGTGGGCTATTGCGGCGCCGATCTCCGGCCCCGAAAGGCCCTCATTGGTGATATCCCTGGCGCTGATGGAGCGCGCTGAATTTGCCACTAGCCGCAGTCTTTCGGCAGGCGCGTAGGCGGCAGGGTGATGGCCATTCAGCGCGGCCACCGTTTCGCAAAATCCTGAAAAGGGCTCTTCTCGACGTAACGCGTCGAGTGCTTTCAGTAATCGAAGTAGCTCACTGGCGTCATTTGAATCTATCGAGCTGCGGTGCTTGATAATGGCGGCGCTCAGCGCGGCCACGCGTTTTGGTGTCTTGAACTGCCGGTTGATGTGCTCAGCGCGTGTCGCGTCGAGCTGGGACAGTAGCGCGGCCCAGCGGCACTCGGTACGCGACGTCCATTGACTGGCATTTTTTAGACGGTCGATATCTGCAACGCCAATATCGGGTATGAGCTGCTCGAGCGCCCCGCAGGAGTCCAGCACCCTGAAGAAGACCTCGGGGCTCTTTTCCGCCAGGGCGCGCTCGGTCTCCACCCAGATTCGTTCCACCGACAGGTGCGCAAGCTCACCCTCCGTAACAAGCGTGCGCATCAGGTCAGTCGTTTCGGAAGCGACCTTGAAGTTGAGATGGTGATAGCGCGCGGCGAAGCGCGCGACTCGCAGAACGCGCAGTGGATCCTCGACAAAGTGGGGTGAAACGTGTCGTAACACCCGCGCTTGAAGGTCCCGCTGGCCCCCATAGGGATCGATAACTTCTCCCTTTTCGGACATTGCCATGGCGTTAATGGTCAAATCCCGTCGTTGCAGGTCCTCCTCGAGGGTTACCGAGGGGTCCGCATGAACTTCGAAGCCGTGATAACCCCGTCCTGACTTGCGCTCGGTGCGCGCCAGGGCGTACTCGTCCTTGGTATCGGGGTGCAGAAAAACCGGGAAATCCCTGCCGACCTGGGTGAAGCCTTGCTCAAGCATATGCTCGGCGGTAGCACCGACGACCACCCAGTCGGTTTCGTGGAAGGCGTAATCCAGTAGTTGGTCGCGAACGGCGCCGCCGACTTTATAGACTTGCATGATATCGCTCGGGAATCGCTATCATGTTGCTGGGGTGTATGGTTGCCGGATTTCCGAGGCCCAGAATCCATTGCTCAGGTTTCGAATAACGCGCTGATCGTTGCTGCTGGAGACTCCCGATGCCTGCCACTGTAAATCCCTACTGGTTATCGATGTCTGGTTGGTAGTGGAGCGTAATGAGTAGCGCTTAGCAAGCGGCGGTGTGTCGCGCTCCTGTCTGCAGGTTCATCAGAGTCATACAACCACCCCACACGCATCCCGTATCGAGGCCTATGAATTGGTGGTCTTGGGTGACGCCACTCAGCGCCGCCCAGTGCCCAAAAACAACACACTCATCGGCCTCAAGTTTATTGGGCTGAGCAAACCAGGCGTTCACGGTTTTCCCGCTGAGTGCACCGACTCGAGGAGTGGCTTCTTTACTGACAAAATCGAGTTTCGCCCGGCGCGAGCAATAACGCATTCGCGTTAAATAGTTGGTTATCACCCGTAACCGGGCCATTCCTTTCAGGTGATCACTCCAGACGTAGGGTTCATTGCCATACATGGCCTTGAGAAACTGTCGATAATCCGGCCCGCGAAGCACCGTTTCAACCTCACGTGCATGCTCGGCCGCCTGTTCGCTGGTCCATACAGGAGGGATTCCCGCATGGACCAGAATACCGGCCCCATAGGTCTGCTGCTCATTGGTGATAGGCAGGCTACCACGATGCAGTAGCGGCTGATGGCGCAGCCAGTGGAGAAGGGTGTCGCGATCGGGCGCGTCGAGAATATCCTGAAGATTGTCGGAGCGGCCGTGAGTGGCTGAATTTGCTGCGATGGCCAGTAAGTGCAGATCGTGGTTTCCGAGAACCACGGTGACGCTGTCTCGATGATCATGAAACCAGCGGAGGCTGGCGAGGTTCTCGGGACCACGGTTAACAAGATCACCGGTAGACCAGAGGTGGTCTTTTTTTGGGTTGAAGCCCACCTGTTTCAGGAGCTTTTTCAGCGGCCGAAGACAACCCTGAATATCGCCGACAGCGTAATGAGTCATAGCAGTTCCGTTTTACCTGTAACTCCGACTTACTGCGTCAGCCCTGTATGCGAATGCACGGCGACAGACTACATTAGCGATGCCAATGACACAAAGTCGGCCAGTGCTAGTGACTCGGCGCGGGCATTAGGGTCGATACCCAAAGCCTCCAGCGCACTGTCATCAATAATCCCCTTGAAATTGTTTCTCAGGGTCTTTCGGCGCTGGGCAAAGGCGTGGCGAGTGACAGTGCGCAGCGCTACCGGATCGCACGCTTTGTACGGCGAGGAGTGATGTGGTCTTAGCGACACCACAGCTGATTGCACTTTAGGTGCCGGATAAAAAGACTCGGGAGGAACATCGATAAGATGGGTCACCTGACAAAGATACTGCGCCATGACACCGACACGTCCCCAGTGCTTGCTGCCCGGTGCGGCGGAGAGCCTTTGCACCACTTCAAGCTGAAGCATAAAATGCATGTCGCGGATAATGTCGATGTTCTCCAGCAATTTGAAGATCAGCGGTGTTGAAATGTTATACGGCAAATTGCCCACAACGCGCAGCTTCTCTTCGGACACCCGTAATTGGCTGAAATCGAAGTTGAGTGCATCGGCTGAATGTAGAGCGAAATTGCTGTAAATACTGAAACTCGCCAGCAACACCGCGGTTAGATCTCGATCGAGTTCGATAGCGTCGTAGGCGCATTCCGTGGAGATGAGCGCCTGGGTCAGTGCGCCTTCGCCGGGTCCTATTTCGACCAGATGGTCGCCCGGCTGAGGATTGATGGCCTGCGCGATAGCATCGATCACCGATTGATCGCGCAAAAAGTTCTGCCCAAAGCGTTTTCGAGGTTTGTGGCCGAGCCGCCCCTGGCGAGAATCCGACATTGTCAGATCAGGCAGCTATCGAGGTCGCCTCCGTTCTCCATAAACTCACGAAATACGATGGGGGTTCTCCCGCGACCGGTCCACTGGTGAGTTTCGCCGGCAACGGTTATCTCATACTTGGGCGGTACCGGGCCTCGCTTACCCGATCGCTTACCGGATTTCTTCCTCGTCGCGACTTTGCGTTTTTTACCCGCCAATTCGGCGGCTTCGCTGGCGGTAACACCTAACTTCTTCATCATCGACTGCAGTTTCTTAAGATCTGCCGCGCGGCGCTTATCTTCCCGTGTTTTTTCTTTCACCTCGATTTGTTTGGCGGCGGCAGTCAAATTCGCAATCGCACTTTTTAATTCGACGAGTGACAGATCTTTGGCAGCATTTCGCGCTGCGGTTTTCGATTTGGCGATAGCAGAAAGCACAATTTATTTCCAATTAAATTAAACAGGATGGTTTATAAAACAAATCCACTCTATTTTAAAGTAGAGGTTTCTATTGCGACAGCAGTGATTGAAAATAGCGGTTAAAAATAAAATATTAAATAAAGCTTGGCTTTGTCGATCAGAAATAGGGCAGTAAATGCTCGAAACAATCATCACGACGGCCGCAGCGGATGGGGTTGTTCCGTATTCTCTCTTCGAGGGGTAATCCCGCGTAGCGCTCATGGGTATCGGCGAGCTGGGCAATCCGCCAGTGCCAACGCAGCGCGTCGTTGAAAACCCAACCCATAAGGCACAGGCACAACGCGGTGGCGAGCAGTCGGTGGGACGGTATTGCCTTTTTGCGTAGTTTTTTGCCCAATCGCCACAGTCCGGCAACCAGAAGGCCGGTGACCACCAACAGGTTGGCAACCAGGTTCGGGTAGACCATGCCGGCGGCATGTATGCCGCGGACGATGTTATTGGACCATCCGCCCCACAATGGCGGGTTGGTCCAATCTTCAAAAATCTGTTCGGCAACGGCTGCGGCCGAAAAAGGCCTTAATTCAGCGCCGTTCATTCGGATCGGCTCGCCATTGTTATCGTGGTCTGTCGGATCGGAGTGAAAACCGATCGCCAGTTCAATAATTCGACCCCGATATTTATCTTTCCCATAAACCATGGCCACTTGTGTTAATTCTCCCCATGACTGATTCAGAGGCAGGTTATACAACAGCTCGGGTTCGTCGGCTCGACGCCAATAAACAGCGGCATTGGCCCAGGTGGTGATGCCCTCAATATTGAATTTAATAAACGGAAAATCTTCGGCTAAAAAATTGATGGGCATCGATAATATGGCCTGACCCTCGGCGAAGGCGGTAATAACACCGGTATCGCCGTCGAGAAAACCGCCTCCGGCAACCAGGGGTTGAAAGGCTTTTCCGGGGATTACTGCCGTTTCCACATCGTGACCGGCAAACGGTTCAAATTCCGGATGAAAGTCAAAAAACCAGAGACTGTAGACTGCGACGAGTACTACCGCAGCCACACAGAATACGACGCCGGCCTCCTTGAAGGCCGGCTTCCACACCGATGGTTCTGGCAACGATGAACCATCGAGGTTAGCCTGAGTAGCGCTATTTACTTTGCTGGAGGCGTCATGCCCCATCGCGTTGTTCTCTCCATTGATGGCGGTGGTATCCGCGGGCTGATACCTGCGCTTGTGGTCGCTCATTTGGAAGCAATGACAAAACGGCCTGCCTGCGAGTTATTTGATTTGATAGTCGGTACCTCCACTGGTGGTATTCTGGCTCTCGGGCTTGCACTTGGCAACAGAGCTCCATCCATTACCCGACCGGATGCCAGTGCTTTGGCATCGGCCAGGCCCGCTACCGACGATCCCTGTGAGTTTCGAGCGGCCGAACTCGCTGATCTGTACATCGAGCATGGCAGGTCCATTTTTACTCGATCGCTATGGCGCGGGATTCGTTCTGCGGGCGGATCGCTGGACGAGACTTATGACCATCGACCCCTTGAAGCGCTGCTTTCGGATTATTTTGGCGACAGGTGTCTGGGGGATCTCGTTACCCCCTGTATGGTGACCGCTTACGATATTGCGCACCGGGAAACGCTATTCATGAAGAGCTGGCAGTCACGAGACGTGGCGCTGCTCTGCAGGGCGGCAGCAAGGGCGACCTCGGCAGCCCCCGCGTATTTCGAGCCGGCTGAGTTGGAGGCCTCAACGCGGCAGCGCGCACTGATTGATGGCGGGGTGTTTATCAATTCTCCGGCGGTCTCAGCCTATGCCGAAGCACTGCGATTATTTCCTGATCATGAACTGACCGTGGTCTCCCTGGGTACCGGTGAGCTGACACGGCCCATTGCCATCAGTGACGCCCGGAACTGGGGCAAGATCGGGTGGGTGCTACCGTTACTGGACTGCATGTTTGACGGCCATTCAAAGGCGGTTGATCAGCAAATGCGCGCGTTCCTGGGCGATCGCTATTTTAGGCTTCAGGCCACTCTGGATATTGCCAGCGATGACCTTGACGACGCATCGGAAAGTAACCTGGCCGCTTTGAGCGCGGTGGCAGCGCGGCTGATTGAGGACAATGAGACGACGCTCAAGAAGATTGCCGAGAGGCTTAATTCGCCGCGATACGATTAATCGTTATTATCGCGGTGCTGGCGATCAATGATGGTTCAAATTCGCCGCCACGTCGCGCATCGCGGGCCAGGCCTCAAGGCCCGCAGCGAAGCCATCGGCCATGTCTCGGAATTCGTTAATCACTTCGGCGTTGGTGGTGCCCTCAGGGAGCTCGTCGAGTTCGCTGGGGTAGTGTTCCCGCGCCAGGGCCGCCTCAACTTCGCCCTTTGCGCGATCAAGGTATTGATGCCAGTTCTGTGAAGATACATCGGTGGATCTTTTCTGTTGACTCGCTATCTGACCCAGTTGCTGGCCGAGGGCTTCGGCGACGGATTTCTTATAATCCACGATCAGATCGTCGTCCGACCGACCCGCGATGCGTCGCAAATCCCAGGCAATAGTTCTTAGTCGGATCTCTGGATTGGCGCTGTCGTGGTAGTCCAGCTGATCAATAAGATACCCCGCGTAACTGCCAATGCCGCCTTTGGCGGCGATAGGGTCACGCAGGGAGGTCTTGCGCTTCTCCAGGGGCAGGTGTGGTACACACCAGTCATATTCAACTGCGGCGCCGTCGTGGTGCATGGTCTCTACCATCGCCCCGAACAGCAGGTCCTCACCCCGAAAGACGGGGAAGTAGGGCGGTAGCAGTACCGAGTTATCGATTCCGGTCATTTGCGACATGGTGGCCAATTTGAGCACCCCAGGCCGTGTGTTACCCAGCCACATGCGCCGGTCCGCCAGTGTCTCCGCGATGCCCTTGGGGGCTGCCAGGAGGCGATCCAGCGAATCCGGATCAATTCCCAAGACCGAATGCGAATTGGCAGTCCCCGGATCACCCCAGGAGCCGCACTGGGTGATCAGCACCTTCCCCTCGGGTTTTAAGACGCTGACCAACATGGCGTTGGTATCGGCCAGGACGTCGGGGTTCAGCGGACCCTGATTTAACTGATTTATGGCGTATCCCAGCGGCTGGCCGAGCAACGAGGCATGACCCGAGAGGGCGTCAAAGTCGGTGGGCTGGCGCAGTTGCATCATTATTTCATCGCTGGGGAAATACGCCGCCTGACGGGTGCCAGCACCGAAAGCAACTCCAGTTTCCTCAATAACGGGCTTTAATCCCTGGCAGAGTATGTCGTCGTCGAGAACAATGGCCCGATAGCCGACACTGTACAAGAGCGCCAGGGTGCGACTGCGACCGTAGGAGGCGTATCGGGGCCACTGCTCCGCATCGATAAGAAATCGGATTCCGGCTTCGTGCTCGGGTAGGGCTCCAATCAGGCCTTGCAGCAATGCCTGTTGCTGCTGGGGGCCAATGTATTGCATGGTTTTGGCCGCACGGATGCTGAAGCTCTCCACCAATGCCGCATTTTTCGCCTGGTTTTCCGGATTGCGGGAGTCGTCGATGAGATAGAAACCCTCGTGACTGGCCAGTGTTCCGACCTCAAGCATCGACTCCAGCAAACGCTCTACCGCTGCCGGACGATCGCAGGTAATAATGAATACGCGAGTGGGTGCAACCTCCTGCTTTTCCACTGGCTTGAGTCTGGCCGCAATTTCGGAGGCCCGCATCAGTAGACCACTTTTATCGAGGGTGGTGAGTGCCGCTTTTGCAGCTTCACTATTACCCTTGAGTTCTGGTCGGGTTCTGGCGAGGTCCACCGCGTGTTCATCGATGGTTTTGAAGCGGGAGCAATAGGTCAGCGCCTCGACGACATGGGGCGCAATGATCCCCTGTTTACCATTGAGGCGATTGATGACCAGGCACATATCGCTATTGATTCGCACCAGCTCGCAATCGGTGAAGGCGAACCGCTCGACGGGCGCTGAGGTCCCGGGCTCAGTCACCGAAAAAGAGTAGCTTATGTCGGTCATTGCATAGTCCTGAGTGTGCTGTCGATGGCCAAAGAAAGTGCTGCTTCAAGGCTGCTTGCGCTGGCGTTGCCTGTGCCTGCGAGGGAAAGCGCTGTGCCGTGATCCACTGAGGTGCGAAGTATGGGTAGCCCCAGCGTAATATTGACGGCGTCGCCAAATCCCGCGTACTTGAGAACCGGTAAGCCCTGATCGTGATACATGGCCAGATAAGCATCGGTATTTTCGCGAACCTCTGGATTGAATGCGGTGTCGGCAGGCAGAGGCCCCACCAGCGCGAGTCCTTTGGCTTTTAACAGCTCAAGGGCCGGGGTAATCACCTCAATTTCCTCATGACCCAGGTGCCCTCCCTCGCCAGCGTGGGGGTTGAGGCCGAGCACCGTTATCCGGGGATCCTCGATGCCGAATTTAGCCTGTAAATCCTGATGCAGAATCGTGATGATACGCTCGAGACGTTCTTTGGTGATGGCGCGAGGAACCTCTGACAGGGGTAGGTGGGTGGTTGCCAGCGCTACCCGGAGATCGCCCGCGGTTAACATCATGACGACCTGTTCGGTGTCGGTTGCATCCGCAAGAAATTCGGTATGGCCACTGAAGGCGAAGCCGGCGTCGTTAATCACCGATTTTTGCACAGGCGCAGTGACCATTCCCTGGCACTCCCCGACGCGACACAGTTCTACGGCATAGTCGAGAGTGGCGAGGACGTGGCCAGCGTTATCCGGATTTAAACAGCCGGGGATTACTGGTGAGTGCAGCGGAATATGCACCAGTGGAAGCTCGCCCGCCACATGAGCTCGGGGACTGTCGGTGCTGGTGTAATCGGTCAGCGTTATATCAAGCCCCAACTGGCGCGCTCGCGCCCCCAGCATGTCGCGATCGGAGACACAAATAAGGTGTGCAGGCCACGTTTTTGCGGCGACGGCCAGAACGATATCAGGACCTATCCCGGCGGGTTCACCGCAGGTGAGAATTATTTTGGGCGTGGTCACTTGATGTCAACAAAGGCCTCGGTACGGATCTTGCGCAACCAGGCATCCAGCTCCTCCTGATACTTGGCATCGTGGAGATAGTTTGCCACCTGATTACGGCGCATTTCATCAGACACATCCTTGTCGCGCCGCCCCGTGACCTCAAGTACATGCCAACCGAATTGTGACCGCACCGGCGGGGCAATGTCGTCGACTTCTGTTTCGGCCATGGCCTGTTCAAATTCGGGTACCATTTGTCCTGCGCTGGTCCACCCCAGATCGCCCCCTTCCTGAGCAGATCCGATGTCTTCCGAATACTCTTTCGCCAGCTCGGCGAAATCTGCCCCATCCAACAGACGCTGGCGCAAGTCTGCGGCCAGTTGCTCCGTTTCGGCTTCTGTGCGCACCTCGCTGGGCTTTACAAGAATATGGCGCACCTTGGTCTGCGCGATGACGCGTTCGCGCCCGCGAACATCGGCGACGTGCACCAGGTGGAATCCACTGCCGCTCTCTACCTTGCCAGTTTCGCCCCGATCCAGCGTGGGTACGATGGCGGTAAACATACTGGGAATATCACTGAGTTTTCTCCAGCCGAGATCACCGCCCTGAAACGCATAGGGCTGGGTTACCGAGACTGCGCTTTCAAACGCCTGCCCGTCGAGAATCGCTGAGAGCGCGCTATCGACAAAGGCCTCTTTACTGGCGCGTTCGGCCTCTGAGTCGGTTGAATTAACGGGGATGAGTGCCTGGAAAACCCGGTACTGGGGTTCGGTCAGTTCCTGACCGGCTTCGGTTTCAAGGTAGTTGTCAATTTCCGCATCCGAAATATTGATATTCCGGCTGACGTTGCCCTGCTGGACCCGCTGGATGGTCATTTCCTTGCGGACTGATTCGCGCATTTCGGCATAACTGCGCCCCTCGGCTTCGAGTGCCCCCCTGAATTGCGCCAGTGTAAGGCCGTTGTTCGATGCGACCCGACGCAAGGCTTCGTCGAGCTGGGTATCGGGTATGCGTATGCCATAGCGCTCCCCCATTTGGAGTTGAATACTTTCAAGAATTAGCCGGTCGAGGGTTTCCCGGACGAGTATGTCCTCAGCCGGCATCTCGGCGCCCTGGCGTTCGATATTGACCTTCAGGGTATCGAGTCGTTCGCGTAGTTCACTCGCCAGGATAATGTCGTCATCGACAATGGCGACGATCTGCTCGAGGATTTGAACCTGGTCTCCTGCCTGCGCGTGGGCGGTGATGGCATTGAGGAACATCCCGCTGGTAAGCACGGTGGTTATCAATGCGCGTGAAAGAAAAGTAATATTAGTAGCGGTCATTAAAGCCTCGGATCATGTCTCGGAGCAGGTTGTCTACACGGCCACCGAATCCGCCCATGCCCTTCAGTACGATCTGGAACTGGAACGCATGTTCGCGCTCGAGATCGGGGTCGGAGAAGTCAGGGAATCGAGAGGTCGTGTCGATGTAGCGCATATAAAGCATTCGCACACGCCAACAGCAGTCATCGTACTCGACTCCAAACATATCTTCCACGCTGACTGCACCCTCCAGCGAGTACTCGAGTGCGCCGAAAATACTCCAGTTTTCATCGATAGGGTAGTAGCCGGAGAAATTAGCTTGCTCGTTGATGGGGCGCGTTGGTGACAGGGGCTCTCTGCGTGTGTAGCCCACATTAAACACCGAGCCGTTGCTGGGTGTGTGGCTGACCTGAAGGTTAGCGGCTTCAAAACTGGTTTCATAGGGGTCGTAGAGCAGGCTTGACCGGACCTTCCAGGTCTCGGTGGGTAGCCAATTAAATTCTGCGGCAAGGGACGAATTGCTTTGTGTCTGCGGTGGGCTTGAGGCGCTCAGGCGAACTTCCCGGTCACGGAAATAAAAGATTTGCCCGACGCTGGCGCTCATTCTCTCGAGCCCATCAACGTCAGAGAAAAATCGGGTCGTCACACCGACGGAAACCTGATCGGCGTCATCGAGACGGTCATTACCCGAGAAGCGGGTATCTCGATAAAGTTGGTTGTAACTGAACGTCAGTTCGGCACTGTCGAAGTCGGGTTGATCCCGCTGCTCGGCCTTTTGGCTGTACAGATAATAGATACGCGGCTCCAGCGTTTGGGTCAGCGGCTCACCACCAATGGTGGTTTGCCGCTCAAAAAACAGACCACCATCGACACTGGCCACTGTCGAACCCGCATTGGGGCGATTATCGCGCGCAGCGCTGGTGTTTTCGAGGTCATAACTGACCTGGCGCCGTTTCAGCGTCGGCCTCAGGAACCCAAATTCCCAGGCCATGGGGTAGCGAATCCCCGCTTCAGCATAAAGCCTATGACCCAGGACCCGGTTGTCATTGCGATCAAAATTGGAATACTGCATTTCGGCAATGGGCTCAAATCCACGCCAGGCCGCGTTACCTCTGTATTGAGCCGTAATCTGGGGCAGTTTCTTATAGCCTTCACGAATATCGTCGGCGAGGGTTTGAAATTGCTGGGCCTGAACATTTACGGTCCAGTCTTTCCCCAGATAATCGACTTGGCCGAGCTGGATCAGCGCCGTTTCGCGCTGGGCACTGAGGGTCTGGTTATCGAGGTCTTTGAAGTAGCTGGTATCTGACACCCGCGCGAAATCAATTTCTGTGCGCCACACCTGGTTGAAAGTGCCCCGCTGCTGGACACCAACCAGCCATCGCTCGCCATTGCTGCTATCGATTTCCTGACGATATTTCTCGTCATCATCAAGGTAGGCCAAATTGACGTCCCAGCGGCCTACGTCCCCGCTCAGCCAGCGTCCATTGACCTGCTGTAACAGACCGCGCTCGGCGATGTATCGCGGTGCCAGTGTGGCGTCGTAATTAGGCGCCAGATTTAGGTACACCGGCGCGGTAATGTCGAGTCCACCTCGGGTATCAGAGCCAATATCGGGAAACAGCAGGCCTGTTTTACGGCGTCGATCGAGTGGAAATTGTATCCAGGGCGTATAGAAGACAGGTACTCCTGCAATCGATAACTTGGCTCCCCGCGCGGTCCCGGTGCCCGAACCGGGATCGAGTGCCAACTCCCTGGACGTCAGGACCCAGGTGGGATCGCCGGGTGCGCAATAGGTAACCTGGCCTTCTGTGATTTCGATCATGCCACTGGCAAGTCGAGTCAGGCTTCCCGCAGCGCCACTGATGTGCTGTTCATGGAGAGCGAAGCGCGCATTTTCGATATGAGTTACTTCGGTATTGCCATCGTAGCTAACTCCCTCTCCGGTGAGGACCACGCCGGGTTCACGAACCACGACATTGCCTTCTGCGACAGCGGTTTTTAGTGTCCTATTAATGCGGACATTGTCAGCCTTTACTCGACGATAACCCTGCTTGACCGTGACGTTACCGCTGAAGATAACTTCGTCTTCGGTTACTTCGCTGTTGTCAGCGCTGGCTTTGAGCGCGTGTTGCGATGGGATCTGTGATCGGTCCGCCGCCCCTAACGGGTCAATGAAGTCACCACCGCACTGTAAACACTGGAGATTCCGCTCGCTCTCAGGGATCAAATCCAGTGGCCGCCAGTCGAGAGCGGTTACCACTGATTCGGTAAGCTGGGGCTCATCCTGAGCATCATCGGCGCTCGTCGGAAGCGAACAGGCAGCGATCACGGAGGTCGCCACCATCAATGACGACATGCGGGAGAGTAGTTCGTTGGGTATCAAGGACAATGCTACTTGTGCTTTTTTGACGAAACGGAAGACCTGCTCCAGTGCTTGATTTCGGCCTCTTCGTTAATCGGTATCGTATCCTGGAAGCTAACATTGAGCGCGTTGACCGATGTTTGTAGTCGTCGGGCGATTAGCCAGGACTGATTCGAGATGAAGGAATAAAAGACAAAGCAGCCTAGAAAGATGGCAAGTTGGTGGAACTCGCTCGCCTGGGCGCGGTGTAGCATGAGGCCCAGCATTTGCAAGGACAGGGCTATAAACAGAATGATGACTAACGAACGCCGGGGGCTGAAGCCAAGATCATTGAGCAGGTGGTGAATGTGAGTACGGTCAGCGCGCACCGGATTTTCGCCACGGATAACCCGTCGTAACGTAGTGTAGGTCATGTCAAAAAGCGGCAGCGCCACAACGAAAAGCGCCGTCACGGGATTGATCAATTTAACGCCGCCAATTTGCTGCGACGATGCCGCCAAAATCAAACAGACCATGATGAATCCCAGTAACTTGCTTCCTGCATCGCCGAGGAAGGTTTTGGGTACTATCGGCGTTAATTTCAGGTTGGAGACGAGGAATGCCAGCAAAGACGTGCCGACGAATAAACTAACAAAACCGGGTGCGGTACCGGTGAAAAGATAAAATGTCGCCATGGAAAAGAGCACCAGGCCGGCAAGCTCCCCGTCCATACCATCAAGCATGTTGAAGGCATTGATGACGCCGAAAATGGCAATCACTGTGAAAGGATAAGCCACTTCAGGTGCCAGACGGATAACCCCAGTGCCCAGCAAGTCACCCAGTGCGCCGACGCGCAGGTCCAGCCCTTCAATAATGATAATCGCCGCTGCCACCTCAGAGAGCACCCTGAGAAATACACCCAGATGAAATCGATCGTCGAGTGTCCCAGTGACCACCAGGACGGCGCCACCCAGCATAAAGACCCAAAGTGCATCATTACCATTAACGAGAATCATGGTCTCATTTTCGACCCCCCAGAGCACTGCGCCGACGCACAAGGACGTGAAAATGGCCAATCCACCGACCAGGGGGACTTCTCCACGATGTCGTTTACGACCATCAGGACGGTCAACAATACCAATTGAGGGCGCGACTCTGGCGAGTAGGTAGATTGCTGTGAGCGTAACGCAAAAGCTCGTAATGGTTTGAAGCAGCAATGGCGACATGGGATGACTTGTTGAATCGGTAATGCCCCAGTTTAACCGCTAACGGGGGTTTCCGCTTGCGTAATTTGTGCCGCGATGGCGACGATGGGAAGCACAATAGGTACACTCACGCGGTGCGGTTTACTACCTCGCTATTGATCTGGGGCTCGATGGACCGCCGTTGTTTTTATTCTTACTGGACCGATAGATGGCGAATAAAACGCTGAGGCAATGGGTCGCTGATTGGGTCGGTCTACCGATGGCTGATGTTCTCGTGGAAATAGTGGCGGGTGACGCGTCACCACGGCAGTATTATCGAGTCCATTTTCTAAGAAGACCGCCCGAGAATTGTATTCCGCCGCGCCACTTGACACTGATCGCGGTATCTTCACCCGCCTCCGAAAAAAATACTGAATTTCTTCAAGTACGTGATGCATTGGACGCCGCTGGTATCCGTGTTCCCGGTTGTATCGCCAGTGACCTCAGTAACGGATATCTGCTGTTGGAAGATCTCGGCGATCAGACATTGCTGCCATTACTGTCTCTGGATACTGCAGAGGCTTACTACCAGCAGGCGGTCACGATGCTGGTCGGTATTGCAGCAATTGAAAAGGAATTGTTGCCTTTACTCCCGTATTCACCCGCGTACCTGCAGAGAGAGCTGGATCTTTTTGTCGATTGGTTTTGCCAAAGGCTGCTGGGTCTGTCCGTGGATGAATCTTGCACAGTGGTCTTTGAGGCGTTGAGTCGAGTGCTTATCGATTCGGCCACAGCTCAGCCCCAGGTGGTTGTTCATCGAGATTTCCACAGTCGAAACCTGATGGTGTTGGCTGATGAAACGCTGGCCTGTATCGATTTTCAGGACGCGGTGCGTGGGCCTGTGACTTATGATCCGGTGTCCTTATTTAAAGACTGCTACATTGCCTGGCCCCGTGTTTATCAGCTGGGCTGGCTTGAGCGTTATCGTAAGAATCTCTTGCAGACGGGTGTTATCACCGGCGCTACTGCAGAAGATTTCATTGAGTGGTTTGATCTGATGGGTTTGCAGCGCCACCTCAAGGTTCTGGGGATTTTTGCCCGCCTCGATGCCCGCGATGGCAAGTCGGGTTATCTCGAAGACCTGCCGCTGGTTCTGCACTATGTACAAGAGGTCTTGGCGTTGTATGCCCGGAGGGCGCCCGAGATTAATGCATTCCATGACTGGTTCATGGCGACGGTCATGCCCAGTGTGGTGGACCAGCCCTGGTTTAAAACCATGCCACCGGATGCGCCACCGCCATGAAAGCCATGATTCTTGCCGCGGGCGAAGGGCGGCGAATGCGGCCATTAACGAACGACACCCCCAAGCCGCTTTTGAGCGTGGGAGGAAAGCCGTTGTTAGCGTGGCATCTCGAGCGCCTGGCTGCAGCGGGCTTTTCCGAGGTGGTGGTGAATGCGGCCTACCTTGGGGATCAGATAGCGCACTTTTGTGGTGACGGCAGCCGGTGGGGTATCCCCGTAACCCTTTCCCGGGAGCCGGAACCGTTGGAAACGGCGGGTGGGATTCGCTTTGCATTACCGCTGCTCGGTGATGCGCCGTTTCTCGTGGTGAACGGCGACATATTTACGACCTATCCGTTCTCCGGGCTTTTGGGGGCTATTCCGCCCAGGCAGGGCGCGCACATTGTTTTGGTGCCCAATCGACCGCATCATCCCGATGGTGATTTTTCTCTGGGAAGCTCAGGTCAGGTAACCCAGCGGCGGGAAACGACAGTGACGTATAGCGGTATCGGTGTCTTTCAGTCCCGCTTTTTTCTACCCGGCGACGATAAGGGGCCAAGTGGCCCACTCGTCGAGCATGATAAGTCGGCGAGCGAGCCGACGGTGGAGTCGCGTGGTGAGGCTGCTGGTCATGACGCCGATCTCGAACCGATCATCATCCACGAGCCGACGATTTTTCCCGAAAAAGCACCGCTGCGCCCGTTTCTCGATGTGGCTATCGCGAATAGTCGCCTTACCGGTGAGTTGTGGCGAGGTGACTGGGAGGACGTGGGCACCCCCGAGCGGCTCTCAGCATTGGATGCACGATTACACGGGTATGAGTAGGATTGCGCTTTCCGCGGCGATTCCCGTGCTCCTTTATCGAACACGCTGTAAACTGCGCCAACACGAATTTTAAAGGCGGACCCGTTGCCCATGCGCGACTACCAAATAGCCCCATCCATTCTCTCTGCTGATTTTGCGCGCTTGGGAGAGGAGGTCGATAGCGTGCTCGCTGCGGGTGCAGATATTGTTCACTTTGACGTCATGGATAATCACTACGTCCCGAACCTGACCATTGGTCCGATGGTTTGTCAGGCTCTTAGAGACTATGGCGTGGCGGCGCCGATTGATGTACACCTGATGGTCAGTCCGGTCGATGCGCTGATCGGCAGTTTCGTGGAAGCTGGAGCCAGCTACATCACGTTTCACCCTGACGCCTCCACCCACGTCGATCGCTCCCTACAATTGATTCGCGATGCCGGCTGCAAATCAGGCCTGGTATTCAACCCGGCTACGCCACTCGACGTTCTCCGCTACGTCATCGATAAGGTGGACATGATTCTGTTGATGTCGGTAAACCCGGGTTTTGGTGGACAGAAGTTTATTCCGGCTACCCTGGATAAACTGCGCGAAGCGCGAGGCTTGATCGACAATTCGGGGTTGCCTATCCGCCTTGAGGTCGATGGAGGGGTCAATACCGCCAATATCGCAGTCATCGCGGCGGCGGGTGCCGATACCTTTGTTGCCGGTTCTGCGATTTTCAATCAGCCCGATTACAGGCAGGTTATCGCCGACATGCGTGCCGAATTGGAATCGGTCCAGGGCTGAAAATCCCACGATGACACCCGACGTTTTCGCTGATTATGTATCGCAGGGTTACACCCACATACCGGTAGCCCGGACTATTCTTGCCGATATGGAAACACCGCTCTCGGCTTATCGAAAACTGGCGCAGGGGCCGAAGTCTTTTCTCTTTGAATCGGTGCAGGGTGGCGAAAAATGGGGGCGTTACTCCATTATTGGTCTCCCCGCCAGAAAGTGGTTGACCGTTGAAGGGCTGGAGGTAAAGCGTTTCACCGACGGTGAGGTGGTGTTGACGGAGACGGTGACCGATCCGCTGGAATTTATTGAGCAGAGTCACGCCACTTTTCGTGTGGCGCCGGTGGATGGACTCCCTGTGTTTCACGGTGGGCTGGTCGGTTATTTCGGTTACGACGCAGTGCGCTATGTGGAGCCGCGTTTGGCGGCGAGTTGGCCTGTTGATCGTCTCGGCACTCCCGATGTTTTACTGCTGGTCGCCGAAGAGGTGTTGATCTTCGACAATCTGGCGGGGACGTTAACGATAGTCATCAACGCCGATGTCGAAGATCCGAATCCACTGCAAAGCGCGCTGGGTCGGCTCGATTCTATCGAGGCACAATTGCCCGAGTCGGGTTCGCGTTTGCCGACTATCGCTCTCGGCAATCTCGACACTACTGAGATCGAGGCAACGCTTAAGCACCTCACCGGTGCTGCGGAATATCAGGGGTGGGTCAAAAAAATACGCGACTATATTCTGGATGGGGACGTGATGCAGGTGGTGCCCTCGCAGCGCATGGAGGTGCCCTATAGCGGCGAGCCCTTAACGCTCTACCGAGCCCTGCGAAACCTCAATCCTTCGCCTTATATGTATTATCTTGATATGGGCGAATTCCAGATCGTCGGCTCTTCGCCAGAGATTTTGGTGCGACTGCAGGGCCGCGAAGTGACCGTTCGGCCAATTGCCGGTACCCGTCGACGGGGCGTCGATGACGCCGAGGACGAGGCGCTCGCGCAAGACTTACTCGCCGATCCCAAGGAGCGGGCAGAGCACCTGATGCTGATCGACCTCGGGCGCAATGATGTGGGTAAAATCTCGGTATCGGGTAGCGTTGAGCTCACAGAGAATATGACCATTGAGCGTTATTCCCACGTCATGCATATCGTATCCAATGTGCAGGGCGTGACGCGGGACGATGTTTCCGCGATGGATGCGTTGCGAGCAGCACTTCCCGCCGGGACACTGAGTGGTGCCCCCAAGGTGCGCGCCATGGAAATCATTGATGAGCTTGAAACGGTTAAGCGCGGTGTGTACGGCGGAGCCGTGGGATACCTGTCCTGGGCCGGCGATATGGACACGGCAATAGCCATCCGAACCGCGGTGGTTAAAGACGGTAAGGTAATCGTTCAGGCAGGGGCGGGCATTGTTGCCGATTCGGTGCCGGAACAGGAGTGGGAAGAGACCATGAATAAATCGCGGGCTATTTTGCGGGCAGTGGCGATGAGTTGCGGATGATCATGTGATGAACGATGTGTTGACAAGTATTGAATTACCCGCGGTGCCCGAAGAAGAGTTGGCTGAGTTGCGTAAGCTCGGCGAAGATGCCTTAAAGGCGGGGAGTATTGGACCGGCCAGTCTCGCCATCTGGCAAATTCTGTCAGCCGCCCCCCGGGATGACATCGGCCATATCCTGCTAAAACGGTTGTCCATGAACGACAAGGTCCAGCGTATTTCTTACGCTCAGGTAACGCCGCTGGTTAAGCAGTATTCCGTCGAGAGTAACCATCAGGCGGTCTTGCTGCTTTTGGCTTTGATGTTGCTGAAGAAGCCCGACGACCCTTATGCGGTGAATCATTTTGCAAACGCGGCTTCGCAGTGCGGGCGTGTCGATCTGGCGCTGCTTGCTACCTGGAACGGCTATCAGAAGTCGCCCAATGACCCGCGTCTTATCAATGCATTGGCCACGGCACTCTATGAGGCGGAGCAGTTTGATTCAGCGATAAAGCTATATCGTGATCTATTGGATAAGCGACCCAATTCCACTGCGGTTATTGCCGCTTTGGGGTCGGCGCAGGCTCGATCCGGTGATCCTGCTTCCGCAATGGAAACACTCAGCGGTGGACTTGAGCAGCACCCCGGGGATGCGGATTTGATGTTACGCCTGGGGCTGGTCAGTAAGAGCTATTTGCTCCGCGTTGCAGGCGCTGGCGACAGTACGGCGATTGAGCAGGCTAATTTCAATATTAATGCGAGGGAGGCTGCTGTCGCCAAGGCCGCGGCCTATGTCGTTTTAGGAGACTTCGAGAAGTCGGTAAGCGAGCTGAATTCGGCGCTGGAGTGGAATCCGAAGGACCATGATGTTCGTGCGTCACTGGCGAATCTACAGCTGATGGTGGGCGATTATGATGCGGGATTTTCCAATTACAGTGCCCGCTTCGAGCTTGAGCCTGAGCTGAGACTCCTCGAATCTGAAAAGCCGCAGTACACCGGTGCCCCACTCGACGGGAAGACATTACTTGTATGGGGTGAGCAGGGTTTGGGTGAGCAGATTTTATTTGCCCCGGCATTGGAAGTAATGCTCAATGAGCCGGGACGGATTATCTTTGCCACCGATTCGCGACTGGTTGCGAGGTACCAGGAGCGATACCCCGATGTAAAGGTCGTGGACCGGAGTAATTTGCATAGCCTTTCAGGCTTTGATTTTCAAATTTCAGCGGGAGACTTGTTTGCACAAAAATGGCAGGAGCTGCAGTTACTTCCCGGAGACTTGTGGCACCCGCTCTTGATGAGTGATAAGGAGTCTGTGGCAGAATGCCGTGCGTCTTTTCCGATGGATCGTCCGCTGATCGGTGTTTCCTGGCGCGGTGGACGTCGAGATGATCCTTCGGCCGCGGCTATGCGTTCTCTCGAGCTGAAGGAGCTCCTTTCGGCCGCAGTCAATGCACAGGTAACTTTTGTAAATTTGCAGTACGGTGATTGCGCGGCGGAGGTCCGAAAGCTGGGCGACGCGAGATTGGTGGACAGCGGCATCGATAATTTCAACGACATCGATTCCTTGCTGCAATTAATGGCTGCCTGCGATGCCGTTGTTACTGTGGATAATGCCAATGCGCACCTGGCGGCTGCCGTCGGCACCGACACTCACCTTGTGGTTCCGAAGCAGCTTCCTTCATTTCGCTGGAAGAATAAGGCAATCCAGCAGCTGATTTTTCCGGCGGTAACTGTACATGAGCAGCAGACCTTGGGTGACTGGAGTGTCCCGGCGATTCAGTGTTGGAAGGCAGTTTTGGAAGGGTGATATTTTTTAGGGCAGCTATGGATGACGTAGGCTTGTAGCTAGCAAAGTTAAGTATTGTTTGTACTGCTAAAGCGAACACCCACTATTTTTTCGCATGTATTCGACCTCTTATCGACTTTATCACAACGCCGAATCTCATTTATGCTGGGTAGGTTCGATGATTATTGATCAATAAGTGTTCGACTTTAGGTTCTAACTCGCGGGAGTGTATTAGGGAATTTGTTTTTTTTTTTTTGGATTATCAGACTGGCCATTAGCCAGAGATCTGTTTAAAACGCGCCCAAAGGCGGGGAAGATTTGACGCTTAATGCCAGAATTTAGCGCACATGTATGCGTAGTTACGCACCACCCGTTTTGGAAGCTGCCTTCCGGTTGTGGGTCACTTATACGCAATCGATACCAACTACTGCTAGGTCATTTCGAGCAGGTGTCTATACTATATTTCTCCTTAAACGGAGATTCTTGCCCCCTACCGGGTTGGACTGTGCCGGTGGGTGATGGACTTCCACGTGATTTTGGTGGCCAGGTCGATGCATTATTTAGTCAGGAATCGATCGATATCGCTTATTTCAACTATGACAATCTAAATGAAATTGCAGCAGCATTGTCATGCGTAACAATCTGTGAAAACCATGATGTTATGCACTTGCGAGCGGAGGCATATGAAAGCTTCGGCTTTTCTTGGTCGGGAGGGCTCGAAAAAGAAGAGGAGATTAGGAAACTTCGAACCTATGACATCGTCTGCTCGATTAGTTTAGACGAGGCAAATTATCTCCATGCATCAGGTTTGAATAATGTGTGTTACCTGCCTCCGAATGTTAATTGGAATCCTCAGGTGATGCCTCGCAGACCCATAACCTCGGGTTTGATCGGTTCGGTGATGGAGCCAAATATTGATGGCTGGCAACATTTTTTCGAGCATGGGGATTTAGGTTTTGAGCTCGTTTTAGCCGGTCCGATTTCGGAATATCTTCAAAATCGACCCGATCTGGCCAAGAGGAATATGAATTCGACCCAAATAATGGGAACGATAAATCAAGTACGTGTATTTTACCAAGCGATCCATGTAAGCCTATCGCCAGTGAGATTTGGTTCGGGTCTCAAGATCAAGGTTCTTGAAGCTTTAGCGCACGGCCGGTCAGTAGTCGGTACCCATCATAGCTTTATAGGATTTCCAGAGGGAATAAGCGGGGTTGTAAGGTGCGACGACGACTTTAGGAACTGGCCTAGTCTGATTGATGAAGCAGTTAACGAAGTCAACCTGTCTGATATCTCTGACTATGTGAACGAGAATTTCTCTAATCAGCGCTGTATAAACTTGCTAAAAGCAAGACTTTAGAGTTCGAACCTGCAGCGAAAATTGCGATAAAAACGCCGCCTAATAAGCTATTGCTGCCTGCTATTATTCAATCATGATTCTAATGATCGACAACTACGATTCCTTTACTTGGAATATCGTCCAGTATTTGTGGGAGCTCGGCGCTGAGGTTGAGGTGCGCCGTAATGACGAGATCGATATTGCCGGTATTGAAGCCATGGCGCCTGAAAAAATCTGTATTTCGCCGGGCCCGTGCTCGCCCACTGAGGCGGGGATATCGATGTCGGTCATCGCGCACTTTGCGGGGAAGATCCCCCTGTTTGGTATCTGTCTGGGTCAGCAGAGCATTGGTGCCGTCTATGGCGCGGACATCGTCCGCGCGCCGTCGGTGATGCACGGTAAGACCAGTCCGGTACATCATTATGGCACCGGGGTATTTTCCGGACTGCCGAGCCCGGTTACGGCCACGCGCTACCACAGCCTGGTTGTGGATCCGAAGACCCTGCCGGACGTTCTGGAAATCACGGCCTGGACCGAAACCGACGACGGGGAATTTGAGGCCATTATGGGGCTGAGGCATCGGGAATTGGCGGTGGAAGGCGTACAATTCCATCCCGAATCCATACTTTCAGAGCACGGGCATGACCTGCTGCGAAATTTTCTTGAAAATACCCAATAACAGGACCATGGCATGAATATTCAACAGGCGATCCAGCAACTGGTCGATGGCGATCACCTGTCGCGTGAGGAAATGCGGGAGGTCATGACCGATGTCATGAGTGGGGCGAATACCGCCGCCCAGATCGCGGGATTGCTCGTTGCCCTGCGTATCCGCGGTGAGACGATCGATGAGATCGCAGGCGCTGCGGAGGTCATGCGCAGCCTCGCCAAACGCGTTCATGTCGACCAGACCAATCTGGTGGATCTGGTAGGGACGGGGGGTGACGGCGCCAATCTCTTCAATGTGTCAACAGCGTCGACCTTTGTTGTCGCCGCCGCCGGTGGTCGCGTGGCAAAGCATGGTAATCGCTCGGTGTCGAGCTCCAGCGGTAGCTCCGATGTCCTCGAGGCGCTCGGTGTCCCCCTCGATCTGACGCCGGAGCAGATTGCCCGCTGCGTGGACGATGTCGGCGTCGGCTTTATGTTTGCGCCGGCGCACCACGGTGCCATGAAATACGCGGTGGAACCGCGAAAAGACCTGGGTATGCGTACGTTATTCAATATTCTCGGCCCGTTGACCAATCCAGCGCATGTCGAGCGGCAGGTGCTGGGGGTATTCAGCCCTGATCTTTGTCAGACCCTCGCCTCGGCGCTGGGCCTGCTTGGACTGCGCCATGCGCTGGTGGTGCACAGCAACGATGGTCTGGATGAGATATCGATTGCGGCGCCTACCCGGGTCAGTGAGTTGCGGGATGGGGATGTCGAGCGTTTTACGATTGATCCGGCAGATTACGATCAGGCCCACGATAACCTCGAGGGGCTGGTCGTCGACACCGCGCAGGAGTCAGCGGATCTCATCAGGGCCGCTTTGGGCGGTAAGCCCCCCGCCGAGGCGGTGAAGGCCCGTTCGATGATCGCATTGAATGCGGGCGCGGCTATTTATGTCTCGGGTGTGGCGCGCTCACTGCGCGGCGGTATCGAGCTTGCCGATGATCTTGTCAGCACCGGCCAGGCGATGGAAAAGCTGGAGTCGTTTATCGCCTATACCAATGGGCTGAAGGCGGGTGATCTGTAATGGCAAAGCTCAATGCCCCCACCGTGCTCAAGAAAATAGTCGATCGCAAGGTCGAAGAAGTGGCTGAGCGTCGCGATCGGCAGTCGATCGCGACACTGAAGACTGCAGCGGCTGAGGCGTCACCGGCTCGCGGTTTTGTTGACGCCATCAGGCACCGCCTGGAGGTGGGCGAGCCCGCTGTGATCGCCGAAGTGAAACGCGCCAGCCCCAGTAAGGGAGTAATTCGCGAACACTTCGTACCCGCAGAGATCGCCGCCAGCTATCAGGCGGGTGGGGCGGCGTGTCTGTCTGTGTTGACCGATGCCGATTTTTTTCAGGGAAATGAACAGTATTTGAGGGAAGCACGTGCCGCCTGTGACCTGCCGGTACTGAGAAAAGACTTTACGATTGACGAGTATCAGATATGGGAGGCGCGCAGCATTGGTGCGGACGCCATATTATTGATTGCGGCCTGTCTTGAGTCGAGTGAATTGGCGGCTTTACACGAATGCGCGGGGGAAGCGGGTCTTGATGTGTTGGTAGAGGTACATACGGCTGCCGAGCTCGAGGATGCCCTGGCGCTTCATACGCCATTGATTGGCATCAATAATCGCGATCTTCACACCTTTGATACCAGTCTGGAAACCACTCTTGGATTACTCGGATCGATACCCGGTGATGTGCTGGTGGTCACTGAAAGCGGCATTCACAATCCAGAGGATGTGCAGCGGATGCGATCGGCTGGCGTCCACTCGTTTCTGGTCGGTGAAGCTTTTATGCGCGCAGAAAATCCTGGCGCTGAGTTGGAGCGACTGTTTTATCCGTCGTTCACGAGCAGCGGTGCCTGACTTTGGCGAGGCTCACGGAGCACCACGATAGTTTTGCCGGACACGTCAATCAGGCCCTGTTCCTGAAGTGCCTTCAGCACACGGCCTGCCATTTCCCGGGAGCATCCGACCAGTTTGCCCAGATCCTGACGCGTAATACGTATTTGCATACCGTCGGGATGCGTCATCGCATCGGGCTGGTCGGTCAGTTCAAGCAGCGTTTTTGAGATCCTCCCGGCAACATCGACAAAGGCGAGGTCTGTAAGCTTGCGGGTGGTGTTTCTTAGCCGATAGCCCAGTTGGTTGGCCAGTGCATAGAGCACCTCCGGGAACTCGCCGCGCACCTGGTGGAATCGATCATAAGAGATTCGAGCGAGCGTTACGTCGGTCCGTGCAAGCAGATTGGCGCTGCGCTTATGCTCACCAAACAGTCCCATTTCGCCGACAAAATCACCGGGATTAAGGTAGCTGACGAGCATCTCCATTTCGGGATGTTCCTCATCGTCTACCAGCACCGAAACCGAGCCGTCGAGAATCAGGTAGAGGAATTCACTGTCATCGCCCTGCCGGAAAATAAAGGTCTTTGCGTTGACCTTGACCCGTTCGCAATAGCGTAAAAAGTCCTCGACCCCAGGGATTTGAGCGGTGACCTGCGGTCTGATCGAATCTGACATAAATCCAACGAATTACTAACGGTTCGGTTAGCATAGCGTATTTAGGGGGGGAAAGTGGAGAGCCTTTCCCGCATCAATCGGGAAATTCCCCACCTTCCAGCCAAGCGAGGATGTGCATGAAAGGACAGGTTAAATGGCTCGATGGAGCCAAGTTTGTTGGTGAATCCGGCAGTGGCCATTCGGTGGTGATGGATGGCCCTGAAGATCTCGGGGGTCGCAATGAGTCGCTGCGCCCCATGGAAATGTTGTTACTCGGTACTGGCGGCTGCGCCATTTACGATGTATTGAGTATGCTGAAAAAGTCCCGTCAGCGCGTCGTGGACTGTCGCGTGGAGCTTCACGCTGAGCGTGCCGACGCAGTGCCCGCCGTCTTTTCTGAAATGAACCTTCATTTTGTAGTGACGGGCTTTGGTCTCAAAGAGGCTCAGGTCAAGCGGGCGGTCGAGTTATCGGCGGAGAAGTACTGCTCGGCGTCGATTATGTTCGCAGCAGCTGGCGTCAAAGTCGGCCATAGCTACGCAATTGTAGACGCTGAATCGGCCTGATTGATGCGCTGTCAACCGAGAGCAACGCCTACACCATGGCGCTGCCTCGCTGGCTTTGAAGGGCTTCCGGAAGCAAAGACGATGGAATAGCCGATGGGAATACTGTTTGCGGGGGAGGCCTACTTACGTGCTACAGGTAGTAGGTGCTGCGTGTCATCAGTTGCGATAATGCCGACATCACGTCTTTTATCGGCCGAGGAAACTCTTCCCCACCCGCCTTGAGCGCGTTGGCCCCATGTCGTTCCTCGTCTTCAAGCATCTTTTGCAGTATGAGTTGAGACTTTCGATCTTGTCGGGGCAGTATCTTTAAGTGGTGCCGCAGGTGACTGGCGACTCGTTCTTCGGTGGCATGCACAAAGCCCAGACTCATTTTGTCACTGATCGCACCGGCGGCGGCACCCATCGCGAGAGATGCGCCATAAAACAGGGGATTCAGGGCGCTGGGCCGGGCGTTGAGTTCCTGTAGTCGTTCCTCGCACCAGACCAGGTGGTCAATCTCCTCCTGCGCCGCGTCGAGCATTTCATCACGGGTACCCGCGGTGCGCGCCGTGAGCGCCTGCCCTTGATACAGCGCCTGGGCACATACTTCTCCGGTGTGGTTAACCCGCATCAGACCCGCCGCATGACGCTGTTCTTCGGGGGTGAGATCCGCATCGCTATGCCCTTCGGCCGGGGAGGGGCGCGCGGCGCTGGCACCGCGTCGGGACAGGGAACGTAACATCGAGTCGGCTTCTGCAAGCAAGCGGTCAATAGCGCTCAAATTTCGTGTAGTCATCGTCGTTAACAGTCTGGATTTACCCATGATTTCACTATTGACTATAACGCTCGACTGCACGCCAGCCAATATCCCGGCGGCAGGTCATGCCCTCCCACGCGATCTTATCGACCCCGCGGTAGGCCAAGGCCTGGGCCTCGGCTACGGTGTTACCCAGAGCGGTGACGCACAAAACGCGTCCACCACTGGTGACGCAATGACCCGCTTGTTCTGCAGTACCCGCATGGAATACCTTGGTATCGTCACCGAAGGGGCTATCGAGTCCGGCGATGGCCATGCCTTTGGCGTAGGTGCCAGGATAACCCTGCGACGCGAGGACGACGCCGATCGCCGGCCGCGGGTCCCACTCCGCATCGACCGTATCCAGTGCACCGGACAGCGCCGCCTGGCACAGGCCGGCGAAGTCACTCTTCAGACGGAGCATAATGGGTTGCGTCTCAGGGTCACCGAAGCGGCAGTTGTACTCGATGACTCTGGGATTGCCCTGGTCGTCAATCATGAGACCCGCGTAGAGAAAGCCACAATAGGCATTCCCTTCACTCGCCATACCGCGAACGGTGGGCTCGATGATCCGCTCCATGACACGCTGGAAGATCTCATCAGAGACCACCGGAGCCGGCGAATAGGCCCCCATACCTCCGGTGTTGGGTCCGGTATCACCCTCACCGATACGTTTGTGGTCCTGGCTGGTCGCCATGGGCAGTATGTGCTCGCCATCGACCATGACGATAAAGCTTGCCTCTTCCCCGGGCAGGAATTCCTCGATCACGACCCGGCAGCCGGCATCGCCAAAGGCATTGCCAGACAACATATCCTCAACCGCGGCCTCGGCGACCGGAAGGGACTCTGCAACAATCACCCCCTTGCCCGCAGCGAGTCCATCGGCCTTGATGACAATAGGCGCGCCCTGCTCGCGGATGTAGGCCAGTGCTTTGTCGACCTCGGTGAATGTCTGGTAAAAGCCGGTGGGGATTTTGTGTCGCGCGAGGAAATCTTTGGTAAACGCCTTGGAACCCTCCAACTGCGCCGCGCCCTTACTCGGACCGAAACAGGGTAGCTTGCGCGCTGTGAAGTAATCCACAATACCCTCTACCAGGGGTGCCTCGGGTCCCACCACAGTAAGCCCGATACCATTGGTCGACGCAAAGTCTGCGATTGCCGCAAAGTCCATGACATCGAGATCGATATTCTGTAGGCCTGCCTCCATTGCGGTCCCGGCATTACCGGGAACCACAAATACCTGCTCAACCGAGGCGCTCTGGGCGAGTTTCCAGGCTAGCGCGTGTTCCCGCCCGCCATTACCGATCACCATTACCTTCATGACAGTTCCCTAGTGACGGAAGTGGCGCATACCGGTGAAGACCATGGCCATGTTGGCCTCATCTGCAGCGGCGATAACCTCTTCGTCCCGAATTGATCCTCCGGGTTGAATAACCGCGGCAATGCCGCGCTCAGCCGCATTGTCGATACCATCACGAAAAGGAAAAAAGGCATCCGACGCCATTACCGCACCCTGCACAGGAAGCCCCGCATGCTCGGCTTTGATCGCTGCAATTCTCGCTGAGTTGACCCGGGACATCTGGCCCGCACCGACACCAATGGTGCGGCCGGCGTCGCCGTAGACAATGGCATTCGATTTTACGAACTTCGCGACTTTCCAGCTGAACAGTAAATCTTTCCACTCGCTGTCGGTGGGCTCTCGGCGAGTCACCACCTTGAGGTCCTCCCGGGTGATCCGTCCATCGTCGCGATCCTGAACTAGGAGGCCGCCATTGACCCGCTTGAAGTCCTTTGCAGGAATCGGTGACTGCCAATAACCCGTCTGTAAGACCCGAATATTCTTTTTCTCCGCAAGCGCAGCCAGTGCCGACTCGGAAATCTCGGGCGCAATAATGACTTCGACAAACTGTCGCTCGGCGATGGCGCTGGCCGTCGGTCCATCGAGCGCTCGGTTGAATGCAATAACGCCGCCGAAAGCGGATTCCGGGTCGGTGGCAAAGGCAAGATCGTAGGCCGCTGCAATGGTCTCCGCGCTGGCGACCCCGCAGGGGTTGGCGTGTTTCACAATGACACAGGTAGGCTCATCGAACGCTTTTACGCACTCCAGTGCGGCATCGGTATCCGCCACATTGTTGTAAGACAGGGCCTTGCCCTGTAGTTGCTCGGCTGTCGATATTCCAATTTCTTTGGGTGCTGCTTCGCGATAAAACGCGGCCTCCTGATGGGGGTTTTCGCCGTATCGCATCTCTTGCACTTTGTGCAGCTGAAGGTTGAAGGTGCGAGGAAAGGCGTCGCTGCCCCCGTCAACGAGTCTTCCAAAATGGTTGGCGATGGCGCCGTCGTAGTGGGCGGTGTGTTCGAAGGCCTTAATGGCCAGCTCAAAGCGGGTTTTCTGGGTGGTGTGGCCGTCGTGATTTTCCAGCTCCTCCAACAGGCAATGATAGTCCGAAGCGTCGACCACAATCGTCACATCCCGGTGGTTTTTAGCCGCTGCTCTGACCATGGTGGGACCACCAATGTCGATATTCTCGATCGCGTCTTCGAGGGTGCAGCCCTCACGTGCAACGGTCGCCTCAAAGGGGTAAAGGTTCACTACAACGAGATCGATGGGGGCGATGCCATACTCCGACATTACGGCGTCATCGGTGCCTCGTCGACCGAGCACGCCGCCATGTATTTTGGGATGCAGTGTTTTTACCCGGCCATCCATCATCTCGGGGAAGCCCGTGTGATCGGATACTTCGGTTACTGTGACGCCGGAGTCGGCGAGTAGTCGACAGGTACCACCGGTAGAGAGTATTTCCACGCCGCGCTCAACGAGGGCCTTGGCGAGCTCGATAACGCCGGTTTTGTCGGACACGCTGATTAAGGCACGGCGGACGGGAGCGAGGTGCTCGGTCATGATCTATTCCCTGGTTTTTCGTGGTTTCGGTTGGTCGATGAGTTGGTACTGGCGAAGCTTCTTGCGCAACGTTCCGCGGCTTAGCCCCAGCATTTCTGCCGCCCGACATTGATTATTGCTCACGTAGGCCATTACTTCGGCAAGCAATGGTTCCTCAACCTGAGCGATGACGAGGGCAAAGACATCCGTTGGCTGCTCGCCATCCAAAGTCTCCAGATACGCTTTTATGGCCTTTTGGGCGCTGTCGCGAAGCGGTGTCGGCAGTGATTTTTTCTTTTTGGGCACTATTGAATCACGCGGGCTCAGGCGGCCAGCGATATTATCCTTGGGGTTCGGTGGTTAAAGTGCTGAATGTGGGCCAGGTGTTCCAGTTGGTCTTTGTAGTGATCCAGCCGATTAAACTGTTGCTTCCAGCGGCGCGCGGTCGTGGGCTCGTTGGTAAACCAGCCGTCGGCAAACCATCCCACATGCTTGCGCGCGATCTTGGTGCCCATAAACTCGCCGTAAAAGGCAATGAGTTCGAGCAGATGACCCTGAATAATCTGGACCTGCGTTTCTGGTGATGGTGCGGCAGTGCTTTGACCCCGAAGTGCGCGAGCGATCATACCGGGTAGCCAGGGTTGTCCCTGCGCACCACGACCAATCATGACACCCGCAGCACCCGTGGTCTCGAGCACGCGCCTTGCCCTGGTAATGGAGTTGATGTCGCCATTGGCGAGGACCGGAATAGTCACCGCGTCAACGATTTGCTCGATGGTGTGGTATTCGGCATCCCCTGCGAATTTATCGGCGCGGGTACGACCGTGGACGGCGAGCATTTGTACGCCCGCGTCCTCCGCTATCTTGGCGATACGCACCCCATTTCGCCGCGATCGATCGAGGCCGGTGCGAATTTTCAGGGTAACGGGAACGGAAACGGTGGAGACGACCGCCTCCAGAATAGCGGTAACAAGGGCCTCGTCACCCAGCAGCGCGGATCCAGCCGCCTTTTTGCACACCTTTTTGGCCGGACAACCCATGTTGATGTCGATAATATCTGCACCGTCTTTGGCATTGCGAAGGGCGGCTGCGGCCATTCGCTCGGGGTCGTTGCCAACGATCTGGACCGACCTCAGGGCTGCCCTCGGACTGTGTTCGCGGCGCAATCGGGTCTTTCGCGACTGCGCCAGTTCTGGATCGTCGCTAATCATTTCGCTAACCGCCATTGCGGCGCCCAGGTCGAGACACAGTTCCCGGAAAGGTCTGTCGGTTACGCCCGCCATGGGCGCGACAACGACGTTGTTTGGTAGGGTATGGTGCCCGATTTTCAGCATGGTGGGGTCGAATTGACAGGGGCCCGAGAGTCTACTCCAGTGCCCCAGATCAGAGAAGGGGTTGGGCAAAATTTATCCACGCCGCTGGGGGCAATTCCCCGGGTATTCGCCGTGAGTGGGCTGCAATTGCGCAAGGGCCACCTGCGAGCCCGGGGTCTTCTGCCCATCAACGGTGTAAGCATCGCAGAACGCCAGGCGGCGGTGGCTAGCTGCCAGGGCGCTGCGTACGACCCATAGTGGGCGAAATTGCAGCTATCGTCGTTGAAAAATCGCAAAAATACCGGTTTAGCGCAAAAGATTGGACAACGCCATGGCTAGGGGTGACACTCGGCCTATAGGATAATAATTAACCGACCGTTTTGGCTTTGGATTGTTGTGCAATGGCGGATGTTTTGCTGATACATGGCCCCAACCTGAATTTACTGGGTTCCCGCGAGCCCGAGATTTACGGTCATGAAAATCTCGACGACATCAACAGGCGGTTGGTGGATCGGGCGACGACGGCGGGATGTGAACTGACGGCAGTGCAAAGCAATGCCGAGCACGAATTGATCGAGGCGGTGCATACGGCTCGAGACGATGGCGTGCGCTTCATCATCATAAACCCGGGTGCGTTCACCCATACCAGCATCGCATTGCGCGATGCGCTTGCTGGTGTCGATATTCCTTTTATGGAAATCCATATTTCCAATGTGCACGCTCGAGAGTCTTTTCGACAGCACAGTTATTTTTCCGACATTGCCGTCGGCGTGATTTGTGGTCTGGGTACCTTTGGCTACGACTGCGCGCTGGAAGCGGTACTGAATCATTTAGCAAACCAGTCGATGGACGAGTGAGGCCACCATGGATATCCGTAAGGTCAAAAAACTGATTGAATTGCTCGAGGAGTCGAACATTGACGAAATCGAGATCAAAGAAGGCGAAGAGTCGGTCCGTATCAGTCGAAACGGTGCCGGGTCTCCGGCGCCAATCCACTACGCGCCACCGCCACCGCCACCGGCCGCTGTAGCCGCGGCTCCGGTACCTGCCGCAGCAGCGGCCCCGTCATCTGTCGAGGCCGCGTCTCCGGACGCAGCGGCTGAGGGCCACGGTGTTCTGTCGCCGATGGTGGGAACGTTCTATAACTCGCCAAGCCCGGACGCGCCCGCCTTCGTGAAAGTCGGTCAGGAAGTCGCAGTGGGGGATGTGCTGTGTATCGTCGAGGCGATGAAGATGATGAATCAAATCGAAGCGGATCGCGCGGGAACGATTACGGCAATACATGCCGAGGATGGGGAGCCGGTCGAGTTTGACCAGCGGCTGTTCACGATTGCCTGAACATAGGATGACGGTCGCCATGACCGCTTCCCGTAAAGAGGATTTGATCCATGCTTGAAAAGGTGTTGATTGCCAATCGTGGCGAAATTGCGCTGCGTGTACTGCGTGCCTGTAAAGAGCTCGGTATCCAAACGGTCGCGGTGCATTCGGTACCCGACCGTGAGCTTAAACATGTGCGGCTGGCCGATGAAGTGGTATGCATCGGACCTGCCTCGTCGGCCAAGAGCTATTTGAACGTACCCGCCATCATCAGTGCGGCAGAAGTGACCAATGCGGATAGCATCCATCCGGGCTACGGTTTCCTGTCTGAAAATGCCGATTTCGCCGATCAGGTCGAAAAAAGTGGCTTCAAGTTTATTGGTCCGACGGGGGATACCATCCGTCTGATGGGGGACAAAGTCTCGGCCAAGCAGACCATGGAGAAAAGTGGTGTGCCTACCGTGCCGGGTTCCGCCGGAGCGCTACCCGATGATCCTGATGCGGTGTTGAAAATCGCCCGGGAAATTGGCTACCCGGTGATTGTTAAGGCGGCCGCGGGCGGTGGTGGTCGCGGTATGCGCGTGGTTCATAACGAAGAGGTGCTGCTCAGCTCCATTCAGGTCACTCAGTCGGAAGCTGCCGCCGCCTTCGGTTCTCCCGTCGTGTATATGGAGAAATTCCTGCAGCGGCCGCGCCATGTCGAGATTCAAGTGCTGGCTGACGGGCAGGGCAATGCCGTACATCTCGGTGATCGCGATTGCTCGCTGCAGCGACGCCATCAAAAAGTAATCGAAGAAGCCCCCGCGCCCGGTATTCCCCCTGAGGTTCGCGATGAAATCGGAGAGGCCTGCGTGCAGGCCTGTCTGACGATGGGTTATCGCGGGGCGGGGACGTTCGAGTTTTTGTACGAGGACGGTGGCTTCTATTTCATTGAAATGAACACACGGGTTCAGGTTGAGCACCCGGTCACCGAGCTGATTACCGGTGTGGACATCGTTCGCGAGCAGCTGCTGATCGCCGGTGGCGAAAAACTCTCGTTTTCCCAGTCCGATGTCCAGTTCCGGGGGCATGCATTCGAGTGCCGTCTCAACGCCGAAGACCCGAAAACCTTTATGCCGTCGCCCGGTCGAGTGAATAAATTCCACATCCCCGGGGGGCATGGGGTCCGCGTCGATTCCCACGTTTACAGTGGTTACACGGTTCCACCCCATTACGATAGTTTGATCGGCAAGTTGATTACCCATGGCCACGATCGGGAGTCGGCACTGGCGAAGATGCGCCAGGCACTCGATGAGCTGGTCGTCGAGGGTATTCGCACCAACGCGCCGTTACATCAAACGCTGGTCGTCGATCCCTCGTTCCAGGCAGGTGGTGTGAGTATCCATTACCTGGAAAGCAAGCTGGAAAGCGAGATGTGACAGACACGACATGGCAGGAGCTTCGCTTCGATACCGTTGGCCCGTCGGTTGACGCGTTAGAGGACTATCTCTTTTCCTGCGGTGCCGCCGCGGTGACCCTGCGCGATAATGCGGATCAGCCCTTGCTGGAGCCCGGCCCCGGTGAGACGCCTATCTGGGATAACGTTTGTGTCATTGCCCTGTTCCCATCGGGGACTCCCGTCGCCGATGTGCTCGCCGGTGTGCCCCGAGAACTGGTTAATCGCATAGACACCACCGTCACTGAGGTAGAGGATCAGGACTGGGAGCGCGCGTGGATGGACAGCTTCCACCCGATGAAAATGGGCGATCGTTTGTGGATCTGCCCCAGTTGGACCGCCCCCCCCGAGCCCGAGGCCGTCAATATTCTGCTCGACCCCGGACTGGCGTTCGGCACGGGCACCCACCCGACGACCGCCATGTGCCTCGGGGCACTGGATAAGATTATTCAGCCCGGCATGCGTGTTGTGGATTACGGGTGTGGTACCGGTATTTTGGCCATCGCCGCACTGAAACTGGGTGCGACGAGGGCGCTGGGCGTCGATAACGATCCCCAGGCACTGACCGCCAGCCATCAGAACGCAGAGCGAAACCATGTCGACCCCGATAGGTTTGCGATCGTTGCACCCAATGATGCCGCTATCGATCAATGGCGCGGTCAGAGCGATCTGGTGGTGGCCAATATTCTTGCAGGGCCGCTGGCAGAGCTGGCTCCGCTACTGTGTGATCTGCTCAAACCTGGCGGGCGTTTATTGCTGGCGGGGTTGTTGGATCACCAGATGACTGCATTGATTGACCACTATCAACCCTGGTTGACGCTGGCTTCGGAGAATGACCTCGAAGAGTGGGTCTTGCTGGGCGGAATGACCCGCCCCTGAGCGAGGTCAGCCCTGCTCCAGTAGCCCACTGAGGTCGATGAGGGCCGCATTGGCGCGGGAGATATACGACGCCATCACGAGGGAGTGATTGGCCCAAAGTCCGAAGCCCGAACCGTTCAGAATCATCGGGCTCCAGATGAATCCCTGGGTCGCTTCCAGTTCGCGCACGATCTGACGCAGGCTCACCACCGCATTTTTCTTTTCCAGGACCTGGGCGAAATCGATTTCTGCCGCCTTGAGAAAATGAATCAATGCCCACGCCGCGCCTCGACTCTCGTAAAAGATATCGTCGACTTTGCTCCAGGGAGTGCGCACTTCCATTTCAGTGGGTTCAGCCGTGGACTGGGTTGCATCGGGATCACCCGCCAGATCGGTATTCAATCGGCGTTGCCCGACACTGGCAGACAACCGCTGCGACAGGCTGCCGAGGCGCTTCTCCACCATACTGAGCCAGAAGTTCAAGTTATCCGCGCGGGCATAGAACTGCGAACTGCCATCACCCCGTAATGGCAGCCGTTCAAAATACGCCTGAAGATAGCGTTGCGCATCGAGATACTCGCTTTCCGAGGCGGGGAGCACCCAGTTATCGGACTGAAAGTTTATTCTGGGTTCGGCCAGTGTCAGATCTACGTCTTCGCTGGACTGGGATTGCGAGCGGCTGAGCACTTCTCGCAGCGCCCTCGCCAGGTCACGTGACTGAATCAGCACGCCGTATTCCCACTGCGGCATGTTATCCATGACAACGCCCGGGGGGAACAGGTCGTTGTGGGTGTAGCCACCGGGTTTGTTCAGTAAGGTATCTATCACGCCGATGAGGGTAGCCGTGGTCGCCGTTCCCGGCACTATGGCCTGATCATTGGCTGCTGATCGAGCCTGTGCATTCTCGCGAATATCGAATGGGGCCGGGGGCAAGCTCCACCATATTCCCAAGCCTATGATAACGATGAGATAGATAACGGCGAGGGTTGAAAGCCAGCGCCAGTTGCGACCATCATCGCCAGCGATTCCGGAGAGCGCCAGCGAATCCGATAGGTTGCTGAAAAAATCCTTGATGGTGTCAACAAAGCGCATCAGCGGTATCCCGTGTGACGGTGTGGCCTAGTTGGGTCGATGATAACCCCAGTTCATTGCGGTGCCGAGCGACTCACTGGAACGTCGGTACAGAATTGATCCGAACCATCCGTGATGAGGCATATTGATACGCGCTCGGATTCTGACGGCATTCTTTGGATACCCATGAGCATCAGGTGCGCTCCACCGGGCACCAGGTCAAACGCCTTACCTGGCTCCAGCACCACTTTCTCCAAGGGTACCATGGTGACCTGCCCCCCCTCTGTCTTGCTCATGTGCATCTCGGTCGATGCTGCGATAGGGCTCATGGCATCGGTGATCACAATCGTTTTCTTGCCGGTATTGGTTAACGTTCCGTAGCCTGCGGTCATGGCCTGACCGGGCGGCATGGCCCGGACCCACGCGTTGCTGAAGGTCACGTCCGCGGCCAGAACTGAAGCTGCAAAAATGCCTGATAGCACCGTTATTAGCAGTAGGGTCAATGGCTGATGGCTTGATGTTTTCATTGAGGCTCTTTTAGGGCGGGAGTTGAGCGGCGGCCAACGCGTCACGAACCAGCTGTTTGGTAAGAAGCTGAGGCAATAGGGTGGGCTGACCCCCATCCGCGGGATACATGACATACAGGGGAATGCCGTTACGGCCGTGGCTGTTGACGAAATTACCGATGTCGACGTCGTAGTTGGTCCAGTCCGCGATCATATAAACCACCCCTGAGCGTTCGAACGCGTCGCGAATATCGTCGGTAAACAAAACTGCCTGCTCGTTGGCGAGGCAGGTGATGCACCAATCGGCCGTCACATCGACAAAAACAGCCCGACCCTCGTCCCGCAGTCCCGCCAGGGTACTGGGCGACCAGGCGACAGTACCCTCGAGGCGCGCCGAGGTTTGGCTGGGTGCGGTGCCGCGAAGGGTTCCCAGCGCCACAGCGAGCACGATGAAGCCTATACCGAGCAAACGGCGGAGCCCGTGACCAGAGAGCAGGAAAAGCCCTAGCGCCAGCGTTACCAGCCCCGCCAGCGCGAGCGCCATGGTATCCACCCCGGCCTGTTTTCCGGCGACCCACAATAGCCAGACGGCCGTACCGTACAGCGGGAATGCGAGCAGTGACTTCAGGGTATCCATCCACTTGCCGGGCTTCGGCAGCGCGTTGCGCGCGTGGGCGCTGTAGCTCAGCAGCACCATTGGCGATGCCATGCCGGCACCCAGCGCGACGAAGACCAGCAGCGCAATGGCAGTCGGCTGTGTTAACGCAAATCCAAGCGCGGAGCCCATAAACGGAGCGGTGCAGGGGCTGGCGACCACGACGGCTAGTACACCGGTGAAGAAGCTACCGCGAGAGCCCCCTTGTCCTGCCAGTGTACTGCCCGCATTCATCAGGCCCGTACCAAATTCCACGAGGCCAGAGAGTGATAGCGCCATTGCCGTGAACAGATAGGCCAGCGCGATAACAAAACCCGGTGACTGGAGCTGAAAACCCCAGCCAATCGCCTGGCCAGTATTTTGCAGAGTGATTAGGACGGCAGCGACGAAAACAAAACTGGCGACCACGCCGCTGAAGTAAATCCACGCCTGGCGATGATGCTTTTGCGGATCACCGGTGGCGAAGCTCAGCACTTTGAGCGACAGAATCGGGAACACACAGGGCATCGCATTCAAAATGATACCCCCGAGAAAGGCGAACAGCAGTGCCGTCCACAGCGTAACCCCTGTCGTTGTACCGCTGCTCTGTGTGGCCACTTCGACGATTGCCCTGGGTTCGGGTCGTGGGTCGTCGTAGCCCGAATCAACCACCCCGGCCTGAGGATTGACGGTAAATACCTCGGTTTGGGGTGGATAACACAAACCGGCATCGGCACACCCCTGCGATGTCACCGATAGTTTGGCAGTACCAAAAGGGCGATCGGCAGCAAAGGCGAGATTGGCATCGATGTAATACACCTCGACATCGCCAAAATAGTCATCGGTTTTTGCAATGGCCGGCGGAAAGTCGATTTCCCCCGTGACTACGCCAGTCTCGTCCTCGAGGACGACCTTGAAGCGGTGTTTGTACAGGTAGTAGTCATCGGCGATCTGCCACACCAGGCGCAGTTGCTGCGGCCCCTCGATTTCGACGGCGAGTTGGTAGGCTTCGTCGACGGGTAGGAACGGGTTTTGCTGTTCTGACAGCGCAGCGAGGCCCCCACTCTGTGCCGTGGAGACCACACTGGCGAGCACCAGGCCGAGTCCAACGACCCAACAGGCAAAAGCGTGCAACAGTTTATTCATGATGGGCATTGTAGTCGGATTCGCAGGGCTCACTAGTGACACAGACGCGGGTGCAGGGGCGTCGGCGTATCAGTCCTGGCGATAGCGAAGCCGGGTTCCCGTATTCAGCGATAGCCTGATTTCCTCAGGGCTCAAGGCGTCGGGGAAGTAGACGCCGGATACTTTGGCATCCATCAGGCTCGCGCCCTCGAGATTGGTTTCCCGAAAATCAATGCCGCTGAGGTCAGAGTTGCGGAAATACGCATTGGAGAAATCAAGCCCTCGCGCATTCAGTCGGCGCAGATCTCGACCGCGGTAGTCGCCGCCGGCAAGTTGCCCGGTGTCCATGCTGTCCCGGTTCGCGTTAAAGGCATCGACGTCTTCAGTCCGCAACATCTGGTATAGCGGATCGTTTTTTATCTGGGGTTTGCTGACCTTGTTGTTCATGTTCTCACTCCTGTTCGGTTATCAGTGGGGTTTATGAAACTGTTGGTGTCACTGACTAATCACCGAAAAATTCCTGTCGCAGCGCGCGATAACCCTCGGGTGCCAGTCGAGGGCCGTAATATTTGACCACTTCGCCGGCTGCGCGAACGGCGAATTGAGTGGCGCGAGCATAGTCCTCGCCCCGGTAGAGCGCGTACATGAAAGCGCCCGCAAACATGTCGCCGGCACCATTGGTATTGACGGCGTCGACCTTGTGCGCGGGGACATCGACCAAATGGTTGCCGTCAAAAGCCAAAGCGCCCCGTGCCCCGCGGGTGACCACAAAGGTTTTTGCAACCGCCTTGATGGCTTCCATGGCGGTTTCCAGATCCTCGGTATTACCCCACTCGAGTGCCTCGGCCTCATTGCAGAAGATCATATCGAGTCCATCGCCAATAATGGCGGCCATTTGATCGCGAAAGTGGGCAACCATGCCGGGATCTGAAAAGCTCAACGCTGTTTTTACCCCATGTTCCTGGGCAATTTCTCGGGTTCGCACGGCGGCTTCGTGACCGGTCGGTGAAGTCACCAGATAGCCCTCCAGATAGGTCCAGTGCGAGGCAATCAAGGCGTCGCGATCAATCTCGTTGACGGACAGGGTTTCGGAGGTGCCGAGAAACGTATTCATGCTGCGCTCGGCATCGGGCGTGATGAGTACCAGGCATTTGCCGGTAGTGCCCGGCTGACGCTTGTCGTCAAGGCCGTGGCCGACACCCGATTGGAGCAAGTCGTTGAGATAGATGTCGCCATCCTCATCTTCAGCGACCTTGCAGCTCATAAACGTAGGCGCACCGAATAGGGCTGAAGCAATCATGCTGTTGCCGGCGCTGCCGCCAGAAGCGTGATTGGCGCGTATGAGATGATCAGATAAATGGCCCAGCAACTCCGCCTGGCGTGCTTCATCGACCAGCGTCATCATGCCCTTTTCAACGTTCATCGCCTCAAGGTCATCGTCGTTGACCTCAATCTCAGTGTCGACCAATGCCGCGCCGATGGCGTAGGCCATATAGTGGTTCAAAATTGTGCTCCAGATAAAACCGGAATTATCCCGCATCCTGCTGCAAAAAGCAGTTGTGTATTGCCAATTTTCGTCTTGATCCGCAGCGGCGATTGGCTTTTAGCGCACACGTTATCGAGTTTGCCTTGGCAGGTGGTCTGGGGGCAGGAGTTCGCTCCGTGTAAACTCAGCGCCTGTCCAGATGAAGGTGGTTTGCCTGTTCCTATGTCGTTAAACATCGAGCAACTTGAGCAACGGCTGCGGCGACACCCCAAGCCAAGACAGGATCATGGTCCTGCAAAGCGGCAGGCGGCGGTTGCGTTGCCGCTGCTGGAGGGCAGACGCGGCCCGGAGCTGGCGATGATTCAGCGGGCGCGTCGCGTCGGTGATCCCTGGTCCGGACATATGGGGTTTCCCGGCGGTCGAAGAGACGCCGGTGACGCCAGTGAGCTGGCCTGCGCCATCCGGGAGACCCGCGAGGAAATTGGGGTCGATCTTGAAGCCTGTGCAAAACTGTTGTGTGAGCTGAGCGATGTGGATACCGGGTGGCGCAAGGATCGACCCGAGTTGCTGGTGAGTCCGTTTGTTTTCCGGCTCGCGGTCCTGCCCGAACTGACTCTGAACCACGAGGTGGATGCGGTGGTTCAGATACCACTGGCGTTTTTTCTCGATAAGGGCAACCGGGTGCCGCATCACTGGGAATGGCGGGGCACTCGATTAAGCAGTGACAGTTATCTCTATCGGGGGCACCGCATCTGGGGACTGTCACTCAGAATGATCGACGAGTTACTCGAAGCGGCCCAGCGCTAGTTGGGCTGGCGATCGGTGGATCCTGCGTACTCCATGCAGGTGGGTCAGGGTGCCGCCGAATCCTTCTGGCCGACAGTCTCCTCATCCTCCATCACCGCATCGTCGTCAAGATAGTCGGATTGGCCGCGCAGAAAGGTACGTGTATCGAGCATCAGGGCTTTCAGCGCAGGATCTTCCTCGGAGGCCGACTTCAGGTCTTCGCTACTCGCCCGACCCTTCAAAAATGCCGTTACCACCTCAAGCAGCACCGGTGTCATTTCAGGCTCCTGGTCCCAGCGGGTCATACCGGGCACCAGGTTGCCCTTCACCGTGTCGCCATTGACCCGCAGGTGGTAGCCACCACAGCCCGACAGGCGATAATCAAAAGGTCTGCCGTAGCTCTGGTTGGGCGTTGCCGGGTCAAAGTTCTCCGCAGCGTCGGCTTCGATACGAAACAGCGCCATGACCCAGCGGCTCTCCTCTGGAAACCGCTCAACCTCCGGTCGACAGTAGCTGCCGGTCTTCATCCACACGCGAATCGGGTTGGGGTAGGCCAGCCCGTGCAGTGTGGATTCGATCTTGAGGTCCACTGCATTGCCGCGTGTGGCGACAACTTCACCGAGTACCACGGCGTCGGTGTTTTTGGCCACCTCGGCAAAGCTGCCTTGCCAAAGGCAGCTGCAGTCACCGGGGTCGGCGAGGGACACATTGGTGAATCCGGTGAGTAATGCCACCAGAAGCGCCTGTCGAGTCATCGCTGCCTTACCCAAGGCGGGCTCAGCCCTGAAGCAACCGCGCAGCATCGAGAGCGAAGTAGGTCAGTACGCCATCGGCGCCGGCGCGTTTGAACGCCAGCAGGGATTCCAGGGTTACCGCATCCCGCTCCAGCCACCCGTTGGCAAAGGCCGCCTGGTGCATGGCGTACTCGCCACTGACCTGATAAGCGAAGGTCGGAACCTGCAACGTTTCCTTGATACGCCGCACGACATCCAGATAAGGCATACCGGGTTTGATCATGATCATATCGGCGCCCTCGGCGATATCGAGGGCACACTCGTGTACCGCCTCATCGCTGTTGGCCGGATCCATCTGGTAGGTCTTCTTGTCACCACCCTTGATGTTCTCGGACGAGCCAACGGCATCGCGGAAGGGGCCGTAGTAACTGGATGCGTATTTCGCAGCGTAGGCGAGGATCATGGTATTGATGTGCCCCTCGCGCTCCAGCGTGTCGCGAATGGCGCCAATGCGGCCATCCATCATATCTGAAGGAGCCACCACATCGGCGCCGGCCTCGGCATGGGACAGGGCCTGGCGAACCAGGGTGTCGGTAGTGACATCATTGATGACGTAACCCGCTTCATCGATGATCCCGTCCTGTCCGTGAGTGGTGTAGGGGTCGAGTGCGATATCGGTAATGACGCCGAGCTCAGGGACCGCTGACTTGAGTTCGGCGATGGCGCGTTGCACCAGTCCGTCCGGCGCGTAGGCGGCAGCGGCATCGAGGGATTTCTGGTTCTGACCGACCACGGGAAAGAGCGCAAAAGCAGGGATGCCCAACCCTTGTGCTTCCCGCGCCTTGGCGATGAGCAGGTCGATGCTCAACCGCTCGACACCGGGCATGGATGGCACGGCCTCACACTCCCCGCTGCCTTCAAGCACGAAAACGGGGTAAATCAGATCAGCGGGAGAGAGTCGGTTTTCTGACACCAAAGCCCGGGCAAAGGCTTTGCTGCGAAGGCGACGGGGTCGACTGGCGGGGAAGGGACCTCGATGACTGACAGACATGTTCGACTCCTACAGCGCGGCAAAGGCAGCGGCCGCTGCATCGATGGTTTCGGCGATATCGGAATCGGTATGTGCGGACGACATAAAACCCGCTTCGTAGGAGGCGGGGGCCAGGTAAACGCCAGAATCGAGCATGCTGTGGAAGAAGCGGCCGAAGGCTTCGGTGTCGGCGGCTATGACCTGGCTGTATTGGGTCACTTTTTTCTCAGTGGTAAAGAAACCACCGAACATGGTGCCGAGATGATTGGTGGTAAAGGGCACCCCCGCTTTATCCGCAGCTTTCTGCATGCCTTCACAGAGTTCGGTAGTGTGCCGGAAGAGGTCGTCATAAAATCCATCGCGCGAGATAATATTCAGAGTGGCCAGTCCCGCCGCCATAGCCACGGGATTGCCCGAGAGCGTTCCCGCCTGGTATACCGGCCCAAGGGGCGATATGTGCGACATAATCTCTTTTTTGCCGCCGAAGGCACCCACGGGCATGCCGCCGCCAATAATTTTTCCAAGGCAGGTCAGGTCGGGTTCAATACCCAGGAATCCCTGGGCGCACTGGGTGCCAAAGCGAAAGCCGGTCATCACCTCATCGAGAATCAATACCGCGCCATTGGCCGTACACAGCTCGCGCATGCCCTCGAGATAGCCGGGCTCGGGCAATACACAATTCATGTTGCCCGTCACCGGCTCAGTAATTACGCAGGCAATCTCATCCCCCAGCTCATCGAAGGCCGCGCGCAGGGCATCGAGATCATTAAAAGGCAGGGTAACGGTGTGCTGGGCCAGAACGTCGGGGACTCCCGGGGAACTGGGCACGCCAAAAGTTAATGCCCCGGATCCGGCTTTGATCAGCAGCGAGTCGGAATGACCGTGGTAGCAGCCCTCGAATTTGATGATCTTGTCACGACCGGTATAGCCCCGGGCAAGACGAATGGCGCTCATCGTCGCTTCGGTGCCTGAACTGGTCATGCGCACGTAATCCATGCTCGGCACCAGAGCGCACAACTTTTCCGCCAGCTCGCATTCGATTTCGGTCGGGGCGCCGAAGCTGAGGCCATGCTCAGCAGTTTTGATCACCGCTTCCCTGACCTCGGGGTGATTGTGACCCATGATCATGGGGCCCCAGGACAGTACGTAATCGGTGTAGCGCTTGCCATCGACATCAAAAAAGTAGGCGCCATCGCTGCGTTCGATGAACACGGGGGTTCCGCCGACCGCCTTAAAGGCGCGTACCGGTGAATTTACGCCGCCGGGTATGTGTTTTTTTGCGCGTTCAAAAAGAATTTCAGACTGGGACATGATGCTCTTCGTATTGGATTGGGGGGTGGATTATTGCAGGCATGGGCGCTACTTGCATGTCGGACGTTGCCTGTCAGAAGGGGCGTATATAAACCAGGAGCACGATAGCAAACAGGAAAAGTACCGGGACCTCGTTGAAAAAACGGTAAAACACATGGGTTTTATTGTCTTCGCCGGCCATGACCCGACGCACATAGATACCGCACTGGATATGGTAGGCGACCAGTACTGCCACGCAGGCCAGTTTGGCGTGCATCCAGCCGCTGCTGAGATAGTAATCCGCCTGTGCACTGAGTCGCCACACGCCGAAACCGATAGTCAGCAGCATAAAGGGCGTGACAAAACGGTACAATTTTCGTGCCATGATGGCCAGGGTTGCTTTCGTTTCCGGGTGGTCCGCGGCGGCGTAATACACCAGTATCCGGGGCAGATAAAAGATCCCGGCGAACCACGACACCATAAAAATCACGTGAAAAGCCTGCGTCCAGAGCATGACGACCTCGAGTGAACGTGCGAAAGTGGCGACCCTTCAACACTAACAGAAGCGAGGGCAAAATGATCAAGGTTGGGATTGTTGGTGGGACCGGTTACGCGGGAGTCGAGTTGCTCAGGCTCTTACTGCGCCATCCACAGGCCTCCGTGGCAGTTATCACCTCCCGCGGTGAGGCGGGTCAGCGGCTCGACGCGTTGTTTCCGAACCTGCGCGGCGTCTGTGATCTGGCGTTCACCGATCCGGCTGACGGTGGTCTCGACGACTGCGACGTGGTGTTTTTCGCCACGCCGCACAATGTGGCGCTAAAAACCGTGCCCGATTTAGTGGAGCGGGGGCAGCGGGTGATTGATCTGTCGGCGGACTATCGACTCAGGGATGCCGCGGTGTGGGAGCAGTGGTACGGAGAGCCCCATACCAGCCCCGGGCTTTGTGCCGAGGCGGTTTATGGACTGCCGGAAATTACGCGTTCGCAGATCGTCGACGCCAGGCTGGTGGCACTGGCGGGTTGTTATCCCACCGCCATTCAGCTGGGCTTTGCCCCACTGCTCGAGGCCAAAGCGGTTGATACCAGCGGTTTGATCGCCAGCTGTGCGTCCGGCGTCAGCGGCGCCGGCAGGCAGGCAAAAATAGCGAATCTGGTGACCGAGGCGGGGGAGAGTTTTAAAGCCTATGGGGTTGCCGGCCACCGGCACCTTCCCGAAATTGAGCAGGGCTTGTCTGCGGTGGCCGGGAGCAGTGTGAGCGTGACCTTTGTCCCGCATCTTGTGCCGATGACGCGAGGTATCCATGCCACCCTGTTTGCGCAGCTGGAGGACGGAGCGCCGGAGGATTTACAGGATCTTTTCGAAAGACGCTATGCCGATGAACCCTTTGTCGATGTGCTCCCCGCAGGGTCGCTGCCTCAGACCCGAAGTGTGCGAGGTGCCAACACCTGCCAGATTGCAGTCACGCAACCTCAGGGGAGAGATACGGTTGTGGTCACCGCGGTCATCGACAACCTCGTCAAGGGCGCGTCGGGTCAGGCCGTACAGGCGATGAATATAATGTTGGGTCTGCCGGAGACAATGGGACTCGAGGTTATCGCGCTCATTCCCTGAGCGAGGGTGTCAATGATGTTCGGACAGCCCTTTCGCAAAACGATCCGGCGTGAGCATCCCTGGCGCGGCGCCTTGCTGCGCCTTGGATTTTTGCTGGGTACCTGCGGGCTGGTCGCTATTGCCTGGTTTGGCGGTAGTCACAGCGCAACACCCACAGCGAGTGGTCTCGATAGCAACGCAATCGAGGCGCAGGATCAATGGCGCGATGAAGTCGCACGGCTGACTACGGCTAATGCCGTCAATCGCGAGACCATCAGAACCCTGCGCGAAGATCTGGCGGAGCGGAATATCGCGCTTAGCGAGCTCGAACGCGAGGTGGCGTTTTATCGTGAGGTCATGGCACCCGAGGAGTTGGCGGGTGGAGTGATTCTGCGGCCGCCGCGTGTGCGTCAAGCGGCAACTCCCGGTGAATGGGATTATCAGTTTGTGGTACAGCAGGGTAGGCAGGGATCGGGTCCTCGCCGCGGCGAGCTGCGGGTCACTTTTTGGGGTGTTGAACAGGGGCTGCCCAAGCTGTACACACTCTCGGAGCTCGACGACGGTGCGGTAGATGGCGGTGTGGCGCTCAGTTTTCGTTACTTTCAGCGTCTCTCTGGTACGCTTAGGCTACCACCGGGGTTTGAGCCCGAGGGTATTGAGCTGCAGGCGGCGCTTCGCCAGCCGTCCACCGAGGTGGTCGAGGCGCGGTTTGAGTGGAAGGATGTGGTATTCGGCGATTGAGGCCGGTTTTTGACGCCGTGGGTGTAAGCGAGTTAGCCCGATCGGTGCAAACAGGAGGAATAGGGCATGAGGGGACGCAAGGAAAAACCGCTGGAGAGTGTTCAGGGGACAACGACACTGATTGCGCCGCAAACCGTGATCACTGGAGATATCCATTTTTCAGGCAATCTCGATATTGAAGGGCGCGTCGTGGGTAGTATTGTGGCGGACCCCGATGCCGAAGCCATGCTCCGCGTTATCGCCGGTGGTTCCGTCGAAGGGGAGATTCGTGCCCCTGCCGCGGTAATCAACGGTAAGGTCGCTGGGGATATCCATGCCAGTCAGCGGCTGGAGCTCGCCGATGAGGCGGAGGTTGATGGAGATGTCTACTACAACCTCATTGAAATGGCGGTTGGCTGCAAGCTCAATGGCGGCATGCGGCATGTTTCACCGGTGAGCGATGATCTTGCGCGCAAGCGAGAGGCGCGGGAGCAGGATCGCGAGGTAGGGCAATAACCTGTTGTTTATTATGGTTTTTCGGGAGAAATTGCCAACCTGCAAGCCTTGTTTTTCAGTCGAGGTAACACCATAGTAGGCGTGTGGGGCGGAGCCCGCTCCGCAATCCGCAGGAGAATGGAGCACCATGACCGTCGTCGAAGCCTTTGACCCGAACGAGATCCGCCTGACCGATAACGCTGTGCGTAAGGTGCGCACACTGGTGGAGGACGAGGAAAATCCGAATCTCAAGCTGCGCGTGTTTATCAGCGGCGGCGGGTGCTCGGGTTTTCAGTATGGATTTACCTTCGACGAGAATACCGCCGACGACGATATGGTGGTGGAAAAGGGTGGCGTGGTCGCCGTTATCGATTCGATGAGTTTTCAGTACCTGGTGGGGTCCGAGGTGGACTACACCGAAGGGCTGGAAGGCTCACGATTCATCATCAACAACCCGAATGCCGTGACGACCTGTGGTTGCGGTGCCTCGTTCTCGGTCTGAGACCGTTGATCTGATACGCGCGACCAACGCCGGGGTGGGTAGCTAGGGTGGATAGATAACCCCCAGTATTCGCGGGCCCTCTGCACCGGTTACTGTAGCCGCATCCACGGGCGTCCCGCTGATTGCCTGACTCGCCAGCCACGCGAAGGCGCTGGCCTCCACCCAATCCGGATGCAGTCCGAGCACCTCGGACGACACCACTTCTATCGTATCCAGCCGATCGCTCAGGCGTTGCATCAGCAAGCCGTTGTGAGCGCCACCGCCGCATACTGCGAGCCGCTGTGGCCGATACTGCGCCACACTCTCCGCTACGGTGCTCGCTGTGAGCTCCAGCAGGGTTCGCTGTATGTCCTCTGCGGAGGCCACTGTCGGCAACTGTGGCTCAAGCCAGCTCAGGTTGAAATATTCAGGACCGGTGCTTTTGGGTGGCGGGCGGTAAAAATAGGGATCGCCCTGCAGGCAGGCCAGCAGTGGATGATCGATTTGTCCCGTTCGCGCCCAGGCGCCATCCTCGTCGTAATCAAGGCCCCTGTGCTTGCGTATCCAGGCATCCATCAGCGTATTGCCAGGGCCGGTATCGAAGCCGGTGATCCGGCCACCGGCATCGAGCACCGTTACGTTGGCAATGCCGCCGATATTGACCACGGCGGAGCAGCGGTCGACAGGTGCGAGCAACGCACGATGAAACAAGGGGGCCAACGGTGCCCCCTGGCCACCCGCTGCCATATCCCGGCGCCTGAAGTCAGCGACAACGGGACACCCGGTGCGCTCGGCTATCCGATGGGGGTCGCCGATTTGGAGCGTAAATGGCGTTGCTCCATCGGGGCGGTGCCGGATGGTCTGGCCATGGCTGCCAATCGCGGCAATGTCACCGATCTGGCAACCGGCTTCCGCTATGACAGCCAGCGCGGCATCAGCCAATACGTCGGCCAGTGCGTGGTCGGCGACGCCCATGCGATCGATCTCGTTATCGCCTGGAAGCGCGAGATCTCTGAGTTGCTGCTGAAGCGACGCCGGATAGGTGGACGAGTGAGTGGCCACCAAACGTACGGTTTGGTCATCGATCTCAATGAGTGCGGCATCAATACCGTCGATGCTGGTGCCGGACATGAGTCCGACGTAGCGTTGCACCGGATTCAATCCGACAGCGCGAGCTTGGTTTCGCTACGCAGTGCGGCTAACTGCTGGTCGAAAGCTGCAATGTGGCTTCGGAATACGGGCAATTCACCACCGGGTAATGATTTCGCTTTGGGCAGCATCTTATGCACACTGCGGGGATTTCGATGGACGCCATTAACCAGGAATTCATAATGCAAATGCGGTCCGGTTGCGGCGCCGGTTGAGCCTACGGTGCCGATGACCGAGCCCTGGCTGACGCGATCTCCGCGTTTTACTTTCCGTTTGTGCAGATGCAGGTAATGGGTTTTGTAGGACTCACCGTGCTGGATAAAGACATAGTTACCGTTGGCCCGAGTGTAGCCGGCCTCCACCACACGACCGTCCCCTGCGGAGTACACCGGGGTGCCTCTGGGTGCGGCGTAGTCGGTGCCGCGATGAGGGCGCTTTGTTTTGTAAATGGGGTGTAGCCGGTTGGGATTGAAGTTTGAACTGATTCGGGTGAAGTCGACCGGCGCCATCAGGAAGGCCTTACGCATGCTGACGCCGTCCTCGTTGTAGTAGCTGGTGTCGCCGGCACTGTCGGTATAGCGATAGGCTTCAAAGCGTTCACCCTTGTTGGTAAACGATGCGGCAACGATATCGCCATCGCGCAACTTCTCGCCGTCGAGGAACTCTTCCTCGTAAACCAATTCGATGGTGTCGCCGACCCGGGGGTCGAGAACAAAATCAATGACGCCGCCAAAAATGCCCGCCAGATCCATAATGACGCGATTTGATAACCCCGCATCGGATCCCGCGAGGAATAGCGAAGAGGTGATCCGCAGGCGGGTACCGCGTTCCCGGACCTCGGGCTTGCGTTCCAAAACTTCGGTTACGAAACCCTGATCCCCTTTGACAAAGGTCGTCGATTTCAGGCGGGATTCGGTGTGCCTGACCGCAGCGAGGCGGTCGGATTCGTCCGTGAGAAAGGCGACGGTTTCGCCGGGATAAATCCGGCGCAGGGCTTTACCACCGTCGGCTCGGGTGACCTGATAGACGTCCCGATCCGTGTAACCGGCTCTCGCAAAAATAAGCGATAAATTGTCGCCGGAACGAACCGTTTCTTCATGCCACCGGGGGGCTGGCGGCGCTACAGGCATGGATTCTGTGGCTGACGAATCTTCGACGTCAACATTGAGGTTTGCCCCCGATAGCGTCAGCTCCGGGTTTACGGTTTTGATTTCGCTGGGCACAGGCCCGGTGACGACGAGGGTTGCCGCTTCCTGGGGCCCCGACGCCGCCAGTGCGATCAGTGCCACACCCGCGGTCGCGCCGATGACCGCCCACCAATGGCGTCGGTTATTCCAGGGGGAAACCGCCGTTCGCAGCGGTGTTGCGCCGCGAGGGCGTAGCCCTGGATTCTTTGTGAACGGCAGTTTCACTGCGCGCACCTCTCGCAATTGTCCATAACAACAACTCACTACCACCACTATACGGCATATGTACGAGCCGCAATAGTGTCCGGTTTCACCGGGTTGGGTTTGTGTGATAATGCGGCCCCTTAACCGCCACGCCACTACTCTGCTTTATGTCCAGCGCCTTACTTGAAGATCTTCGCGACCGCGGCCTTATATTCCAGATAGCCGGAGAGGAGCAATTGCCCGACTGGCTTGATGGGGGCCCAAGGACCCTGTACTGCGGTTTTGACCCCACTGCCGACAGCCTTCATATCGGTTCGCTGGTGCCGCTTCTGACCTTGCGGCGCTTCCAGCTCGCCGGACACAAGCCGCTGGCGCTGGTGGGAGGTGCGACAGGGTTGATCGGCGATCCCAGCTTTAAAGCCGCGGAACGGCAGCTGAATACCCCCCAAGTGGTGGCTGGCTGGACCGAGAAAATCCGTGAGCAGGTCAGTCGATTTGTCGATTTCGAAGGCGCCAACGCGGCTGAAGTGGTCAACAATCTCGATTGGACCGGCAATGTGGATGTGCTCTCCTTTCTCCGTGACATTGGCAAGCACTTCTCGATTAACGCCATGGTGCAGAAGGAGTCGGTCAAGCAGCGGTTGGAGCGCGAGGGTGAAGGGATCAGTTTTACTGAGTTTACCTATATGATTCTTCAGTCATTCGATTTCTCTGAGCTCTACCAACGGTATGACTGCACCCTTCAGATTGGGGGGTCAGACCAGTGGGGAAACATTACTGGTGGCATTGATCTTACCCGGCGTCGATTCGGCGGACAGGTCTTTGGTATGACGCTTCCGTTGGTCACCAAAGCCGATGGCACCAAGTTCGGAAAGACCGAGAGCGGCACGATTTGGCTGGATCCCGATCGAACCTCGCCGTACGCGTTTTATCAGTTCTGGCTCAACACGGCGGATGCCGATGTGTACCGCTTTCTTCGCTACTTCACGTTTTTATCGGTTGAAGAGATAGCCGCCATTGAATCGGCGGACTCGGAGCGGCAGGGGAGACCTGAGGGACAAGGTATTCTCGCAGAGCAGGTCACTGCCCTCGTCCATGGTGATGCGGGCCTCACGGCAGCCACGCGGATTACCGGGGCACTGTTTAGCGGGGAAATGACCGCACTGTCGGCCGACGATTTCGAACAACTGCGACTCGATGGACTGCCTTCCAGCGAGATTACTGCGGCGGCGATGCCGCCCACGCTGACGCAACTACTCACCGAAGCCGGTGTTGTGGCATCGGGTAAGCAGGTCAAGGATGCCCTGGGTCGCGGGGCGGTTCTCATCAACGGCGTGTCCGTAGACGCTGGCCAGAACAATGATCCGCGGACCTGTTTCAACCCGGTTGCGTCGCTGCACAACCGCTACTTCTTGCTCCGCCTGGGAAAAAAGAAATATCACCTGTTTGTGCTGAAGTAATGACTGAGCCTCCGTTCAGGGATGAATCAGATAGCACCGTGGTCAGTATTGATGTGAAGGCGGCTTCGGCCGCCGATTTTATGCCCGCCGATGCGGTGACGTTTCAGCGCATACAGCAGGAGCTTCTCAGCGCCGCCCAGGTGCTCGACGGCCTGGCGCCAGCGGTCACCGTTTTCGGCAGCGCGCGTTCCTCTCCAGATAGCTGGGAGGCTCGCGCTGCCGGGGTGCTCGGTGGTCATCTCGCCCGAGCAGGTATCCCGGTCATTACCGGAGGGGGGCCGGGCGTTATGGAAGCGGCGAACCGTGGAGCCCATGAGCAGGGGGGAGTGTCGGTGGGCCTGAATATCGAGTTGCCGACAGAGCAGCAACCCAATCCGTACCTCACGCATGTGACGTCGTTTCGCTATTTTCTGACGCGAAAATTCATGCTGACGCGCTATTCCATGGGTTTTGCGGTATTTCCCGGTGGATTCGGCACCGCCGATGAGTTGTTCGAGCTGCTGGTGCTTTACAACACCGAGCGTACGGAGCGTCGTCCACTGGTCTTGATGGGTACGGCATTCTGGCGTGATGTCATTGATTGGGTCATGGACGTTCAGGGCGGGCTGGGGTATATCGATCCTGAAGACGTGGGGTTCCTCGAGTTGACCGATGATCCCGACGAGGCCGCTGAGTTATTGATACCCGCGAGCATTGGGAGGTCCACGTGAGCGGCTTGTGCCAATGGGCTGACAAGTACTGAGGGAGAACCGATTTGCTGCCCGCGATATTTGGATTTTCAGGTCCGGAGCTCACTCCTGAAGAGCGCGCATTTTTCCGGCAAGTCGACCCGCTGGGCTATATCCTGTTTGCGCGTAATGTGGTCGGCAGGACGCAGCTGAAGCAGCTGACAGCCTCGCTGAGGGATATCTCGGGGCGCAGCGATGTTCCCATTCTTATCGACCAGGAAGGCGGTCGGGTAGCGAGAATGGGTCCACCCGAATGGTCCACGTATCCCGCAGCCGGGAAGATAGCCGCGCTGTTTGATCGTGACCCGGAGGCTACCCTTGCCGCTATGCGCCACAATTACAGGGCGCTGGGCCTTGATCTTGCCGAAGTCGGTATTTCGGTGGATTGCGCGCCGGTGCTCGATGTGCCCGCGGCGGGTGCCCACTCGGTGATCGGCGATCGCGCACTCGGCACCACTCCCGAGCAAATAGGGTTGCTGGGAGGGGCCGTTCTCGAAGGCCTCGCCGACGCGGGCGTCGTGGGTGTAATCAAGCACATTCCAGGGCACGGTAGAGCGGAGGCCGACAGCCACCAGGAGTTGCCTGTCGTGAACGTTTCCCGTGAGGAATTAGCGCGGGATCTGGCCCCTTTTCAGGCCCTCGCCGGTGCGCCAATGGCAATGACCGCGCATATTCGTTACCCCTGCTGGGATACCGACCAGTGTGCCACCCTGTCAGCGACGATTATCAGGGACGTTATCCGCGGACAGGTAGGATTTGACGGCCTGCTCATGTCCGACGACCTCGACATGAAGGCATTGCACGGTAGTGTGCCTGAGTTGGCAAGCGAGGCGCTGCGCGCGGGCTGCGATGTGGCATTGAATTGCTGGGGCGATATGGCGGTGATGCGCGGGATTGCCGAGCAGTTACCCGAGGCGGATTCGCAGGCTAGGCGTCGTCTCACGCGGGCGATGGCAGGATATCGCCCGCTCGAAGGTGCCGCTGATATCGCGGAGCGCCGGGCAGAGGCACTGGCGCTTCGGGATAGACTACTGGCGCCGCTGGTGGTCTGACAGCAGGAGCAAACAAATGTCCGAACGAGCCATTATTGAGATACAGCCGAGCCGCCCCAGTCGCGACGGCGATCAGGTCTCCATACAGCGAGTGTCGCTGATGGGGCATGCCGGAACTGATCCCGTATTACTGATCGATGAGTTGAGATCGGAGCACCGGGATGACTTTTCCGGTGGGTTCCCGCCCCACCCACATCGGGGCATGCAGACACTGACCTACCTGAAGCGGGGCGGGATTGTTCACGAGGATAGCCTGGGTAATCGCGGCGAAATCTCTGGTGGCGGCGTGCAGTGGATGTCGGCCGGGCGCGGTGTGATCCACTCCGAAATGCCTACACTCGATACTCACGGACTGCACGGATTCCAACTTTGGTTCAATTTACCTGCAGCCAATAAAATGGATCCGCCTCGCTATCGGGATATCGGCGGCGATGCGCTGCCCGCCATTCAGGGCAGGGGCTTCGCGGCGACACTGATTGCCGGCCACTGGCGGATCAACGGTGTGTCCGGGGCCGGACCCCTGACCGAGTTGGCGCCACTGGGTTCACTGGTGGATCTTACTATTGAGCCCGGCTCTGAGGTCACCCTCGATACCGGGGAGGATGACACTGCGCTGGCCTACCTTTACGATGGGGCTATCGTGGCCCGCGAACGCATTATTGACGCGGGTAACGTACTGATCACGGGCGCGGGGTCAGATTGGTCGTTGTTGACCGGGGATACTGAAGCCCGTCTTCTGGTCATGAGCGGGCGACCCATTCGAGAGCCCGTCGTGGGTTACGGTCCCTTTGTCATGAATACCCGGGAAGAGATTGATCGCGCGATCACCGACTATCAGCGCGGTACGTTTTTGTAATGACATTATTTTCCGCAAAGGAGCGAGTTACCGTGTCTATGAACATTGCCAGGTATTTACCTGGGGTCTTTGCCATTACGCTCACCTTGCTCGCCGGCTGCGCTGCGACCCCTGACGATTCAGCGGTAGCGGAGCTCGACGATGGTCGCGTGGTGTGTAACGAGCCGCGGCCGCAGGTCTGTACCATGGAATATCGACCGGTGTGCGCTGAGCTCAAAGCAGGCGGCAGCAAAGACTATGCGTCGGGATGCAATGCCTGCGCCGATATAGCGGTCATCGCACATCGGCCCAACGCCTGCGTGGTGCCCTGATGTCCCTGACCAATCGAATATTGCTGGCAATGGGCCTGGCGATTGCGCTGGGTTCCGCGCTGGAGGCCCTGCTGACCCGATTATCGCCTGATTCGCTACTGTATCAATTCATCATGACCTGGTTGGTTGACGGCGTTTTTGATGTCGCCGGCCGCGTGTTCATTGCCTCATTGAAACTGTTGGTCGTCCCGCGGGTTCTGGTGTCATTGATTTGTGGTATGACGGCCTTGTCTGACAGTGCACGAATGGGCTCCATTGCCGGTAAGACCATCGGTCTGTACCTGGTCACCACAGGTATGGCCGTAACCCTCGGTCTCGCGGGCGCCCTGTTGGTGGGTCCTGGAAAGGGCATTTCGGTGGTTGCCGATGCGTCCTTCGAGCCCAAGCCGGCGCCGCCCTTTACCGAAGTACTCGTCAACATGTTCCCGACCAACCCGTTTCGGGCAATGGTCGAGGGAGAGATGCTTCAGGTCATAATTTTTGCGCTGCTGGTGGGTTTTGCGCTGACCCGTGCCGGCGAATCGGGTGAACGCATTGCTAACTGGTTCCGCGATATGGAGGCAGTGGTGATGAAAATGGTCGCCGTGCTGATCGAGCTGGCGCCCTGGGGCGTTTTTGCCTTATTGACCCAGCTTTTTGCCACGATGGGTTTTGGGACGGTGCTCGATCTGGCGGCGTATTTCTTTACCCTGGCAACACTACTGATACTGCATGGCGTGGTGGTTTACCCCCTGTTGATTCGGACGCTGACCCCTCTCGATCCGCGCAAGTTGCTGGTCAAGATGCGTCGGGCGTGGGCCTTTGCCTTCAGTACCGCGTCCTCGGGTGCCACGCTGCCGGTCACGCTGCGCACTGTTGAGATGCGCCTCGGTGTCAGTAAAAGCGTCGCCGGTTTTTCGGTGCCGTTGGGGGCCACCATCAATATGGATGGCACCGCCATCATGCAGGGCGTGGCCACCGTTTTTATCGCCCAGGTCTACGGCATTGACCTCAGCCTCACCCAACTGGTTATGGTTATTGTCACCGCAACCATGGCGTCGATCGGAACCGCAGCAGTGCCGGGCGTGGGGCTGATTACTTTGTCTTTGGTGTTGCAGCAGGCAGGTCTTCCGGTGGAAGGCGTAGCGCTGATTATTGGTGTGGATCGACTACTCGATATGATCAGAACGTCAGTGAATATTACCGGAGACGCCACTGTCGCCACGATTGTCGGCTATCGGGAAGGCCAACTCAACGAGGCGATTTACAACGATCCCCTCGCCGATCACGACCCCGATGATCCCAGTGAGAAAATAAAGGAGATGAAGCCATGAGCCTTGCCGTCACCATTGTCCCGGTGACACCCTTCCAGCAAAATTGCTCGGTCGTCAAATGTCGCAGTAGCGGTAAGCTGGCATTGGTTGATCCCGGCGGTGATATCGAGCGGTTGCAGTCGGCGATCGAGCAGCTGGGCGGCGAAGTCGAAAAAATCCTGCTTACCCATGGGCATTTGGATCATGTTGGAGCGGCGGGGTTACTTCGGGAGCAACTGGGTGTGCCCATCGAGGGGCCTCACCGCGACGATCTGTTCTGGCTCGATCAGTTACCCGAAAACTGCCGGGCAATGGGGTTGCCTGTCGCTGATGCGTTTGTGCCCGATCGATGGCTCGAGGGGGGCGATAGGGTAACGGTGGGTGATGCGGAAATGCAGGTTTTGCACTGCCCCGGCCACACCCCGGGACACGTCGTCTTTGTTCACGAGGATGACAAGATAGCCTTTGTCGGGGATGTGCTGTTCGCCGGGTCTATCGGTCGCAGTGATTTTCCCCGGGGCAATCATGATCAGTTGGTGGCGTCGATCAGAGAACGCCTTTTTCCGCTGGGCGATGATATTACGTTCGTGCCCGGCCATGGCCCCAATTCGACGTTTGGTCAGGAACGTCGCACCAATCCCTTCGTCGCTGACACCCGCTTCGGATAAAGCCAGTCAGTCGGTCACGACGGCCCGGAACTCAGCGAATAATCTTTACCCAATCGCCGATACGCGGCTCGCCACTGGGGTAATACCCATTGATGAGGCGCAGTTGGTCTTCGGCGTTGGAGATGCGAGCGCTACTCGACAGTGTTTCCATCGTGGCTCCCCGAGGTACCTGCACGTAGTGCAGTGTTCGGCTTTCACCGGTGACTCTCTCACGGGGTGACAGCGGGCGGAAGCTCTCGATAATGGTGGTCAACGCGGGATCATTAGCGGCGAAGTCGTTGCTCGAACCCTCAAACAGATAGCGGTATTTGTGGTCGATCACGCCGAGGCGCTTGCTGACACCATTGCTTGAGGCGATGGCCGTCGTGCCGGTGAGGCCGAACTTATCCAATTCGCGCAATTCGCTGAGCTCACCCTTGGCGCCACCCTTCAGCGTTTCTTCGGTGGATAAAGCCTCGTCGCGACGGGTCAGGGTAATCGTCATTTCACTGGTACCGTCGGGAGAGGTTGCGACTATTGCCTGAGCCCCCGCCTTCACGGTCCAGCCCTTGGGGTGTTCGAAGGTGAATGACAATTTATTGTGGTAATAACGGTTTTCTTCCCCCTGCGCCTGGGCACTGGCGCCAAATACCATGCCTTCAATCTGACGCCGGAATTCTCCAGGCTGTGCCGGGTCCTCTGCCTGCTCGTCGATATCGAGGGTGTTCGCGGTGCGGATGACCGTCTGCAGGCGCAAATCATTGCGCGGGTGACTGGCGTACAGTCCGTGATAGGTCCCAGTGGGTTTTCCCGAGGCCTTGGCCTGGGCCCGCCGGTACATTTCCTGGTCTTTGAGCACCCCAATCACCGATAGCAGGGCATCGGCGTCATAACCGGCGCGGTGCATGAACTCTGCTCCGGCCGCATCGGCCTCGAGTTCCATCTCGCGCCCGAAACCACTGATCACTTCAGCACCGTACATTTGCGCGGCGTCATAGAGCTCGCCACTACCGGTGAGAATATAGGCGGTAGTGGACACTACCGTGGACGTCATTTGCTGGGACTTGCGGCGCCCGTGATGATTTTCCGTGATGTGGCCGATTTCGTGGGATATCACGCCGGCCAGCTCCGCCTCGGTCTCAAGGTAGGCGAGCAACCCGCGATTAACGTAGATGAAACCGCCGGGCAGGGCGAAGGCATTGATGTCCGGTGAATCGAGTAGGGTGAAGGTGAATTCGGCATCGGGCATGCTCGAGTTGGCGACCAGGCGCTGACCGATCCGGTTGATGTATTCGGCGAGCTCTGGATCGTCGTAGATGCCAATGGAGGCAAGCAGCTTTTCGTGTTCCTCAGCGGTTACTGAGGGTACTTCAACGGCCCGGCCGCCCACCGATACCGTAGATGTACTTCCGCAGGCGGTTAAGGCCAGGACAAAAAATACAGTGAGTAAGCGTGACATATCAGTGGTTTGCCGACAGGTACTTCAGAAGTTGCTCGCCGAGACTTTCACAGGCCGTATCCTGCACTGGCGCGATAATGGGAATCGGAACGATGACCGCCGGCATATAACTTTGACCGCTGGTGGAGGCGGCCACGCGGCCGACTTCGGCGCGATCGGTGAAGTTCCAGATGGTGGCTTCGTAATCTGAGGCATTACCCCAGGTGCCAAAACCAAAACAGCCGGCGCCACCGGGACCCACGCCGCAGGTCATAGAGCCCGCACTGTTGGTCTCGATAGTCTTCCCATCAACCCAGATCATGTACTCGAGATCCAGGTCATCAAACCGCTTTGCCACCGGCGGTATATCGGTCAACCGATTGATATCCTGCGTACGCATCGGCGCGGTTCGCGGTTCGAACCAGGGATAGAGGGAATTGATGAACTCGAGCTCATCGACCACCCGAATCGTCTTATCACCCCGGCGAATGTGATCGCCTACGCACTCGATGAAGTCAAACTCGGTGTCGTAATCGGCGGCGTGTCGGCGCCCCAGAATCACTACCGATGCGTCACCCACGCCAGCGGTGGGTTCATTGAAGGTCATTTCATCGACGGTTGCATTTACGCAGCCGCCGAGAACGACGGTGAGGGCAAGCAGCAGCGTGCGATTCATCATGGCTGGACCTCGGATTCAGGTGGTGTACTCTCCATGGGTTCTGGTGGCTTTGCAGGAAGCGTTGCGGCCGCTGCTACGGGAGCGGGCACGGTTTTCGGCCTGTTTGATCGCTGTTGCAGCCAGTCGTTGACTTCCGGGATTCGCTCAAAGCTGGTGATAAAGTTCGCACCGGCGTCCCTCAGCGCGACGACAGCGGCAAGATTAACGGCCTGCTCATCGGACTGCAGAAAAGCGGTGGGGGTTTTCCCGTAGGCGGTCAAAGCGAATCGGCTAATCTCCTTGTCCTCTATTGATATGAACTGGAAACCATAGCGCATCCAGATCTCGTAGATCTTGATGTTGGTATGAAGCGGGATGGTGTATTGCAAATCCTGAATGCTGGGGACGATGACGGCATCCAGCTCTTTACGCCGTTTCTTCAATTGATCAAGATCGTAAATCCGTATTGTCTTACGGAAAGCGCCTGCAAATAGCTTGTCCCAGAAGGCGACCTGCGCCTCGCCCGTTTTTACCAGCCACTGAGACTCATTGCGGCCCTTGGCTTCGTCAAAAAACTCGTGGGCCGCAAATTCGTCGGAGTAATAAACACCCACAGTAATCGGCAGGGGCTCGACAACCGGTTTCGGAAAATTGCCCTTAACCTGAACCTGCTTGGCGCCACATCCGGCGAGGACCAGCAGGGCGCATAGGGTCGCCAACAGGTTTCTTATCGAGCAACTAGGGTCTGAAATCATTGAGGCCGACAAACGTGCCACCGTTTTTATAAGTCAATTCACGCATGAGTGTAGCAAAACGTACACCCGTCACCTGTAACTGGGGGGGTCTTATGAACTGTACGGGGAAGCCTACCGCGTGGATGCGCACACGGCGCTCGCCATCAAAGTTTTCACGATTCAGTCGATCGACCGTCAGGACCACATCGCGAATGGATTGCCCGGTAAATTCATCACCGAAGACATAGATCGAAATTTTCTTGTCGGGGTCATAGAAACTACGGACCGCGGCAGTGATACCCTCAACAGGCGAGCTGTTGGAGAACACATTCCAATTGCGCAGATTGCGGAGAATGAGGCTGCGTCGTGCCGGTGTATCTTCAATCCATTGTCCCCGATAGCGACTGAAGAGATAGTTGCCCATATCGTTCATGACCTGAATCCCCTTCACATTGGGATAGATATTGAGCGTCGCCTCCATTTCAAGCAGCATGCGTTCCCACGCGTAGGAAAACATAGAGCCCGAGGTATCGATAATAAAAATGATGTATTCACTGTCTACCGGTATACCGCCAATCAGCTGATTTTTCTTCTCGAAGTTGCTACCGAGCAGACGTTTCTGCTCATCGGTCAGCCGTTGCCGCGCTATTGCAAGCTCCTGTTTGATAATACTGTTGCTGTTACGGGTCGTTTCGAGGGCGTCAAAGCGTGATTCAGCGCGAGCTCTTGCACCCTGAAGAATGGCCAGTTTTTCGCGATAGTCAGACAGCTGCTCCTGTCGGGCTGCGAGGTCGCGATTCAGAATTCGGGTCTCGCCGCGGATTTCGAAGAGTTGTTCGGTCAATTCCGCGACACGGCCTTCGGCAACCACTGTGGATTTTTCCAGGATCTGGGGCTGCACGGTCTTGGTGATCATCAACAGCAGGATCACCGCACCGAAGCCGCAACAAATAACGTCAAGGAAGGAGATCGAAAACTCAGGATTGGGGCGACGTTGGCGCATACTTACTCCACCTACGGCCAGTCACTGGAGGGGCTCATGAAAGAGCCTCCCGTAACGCCAGCGAGCTGCCAGAACTCGGATGCGGCCATGGGGTCTCCTTCCATTGGCGCAAGAACGATATTGACCGGGACGCCCTGGGGCAGCTTGCGAACCGCCTGGCGAAACAGGCGGAGGCGGTCGTTGCCACTCACGGTGGTGCTGTTGGGAGGCGAATCACCCTGGGTTGGCAGGCCGTCGGTAATCAGGAAAATATTGTCCGGTGAAGGCGTGAGTTGCCCGAGCGCATCAAAGGCGTTGTGGAGCGAGGTTCCGCCTGCGGGCAATGTCGCCCGCAGCGCTTGCGTGGCGGCTTCCAGGCGAGGGGTGTCGGCGACTTCCAGCCACTGACCCGGGCCTTGGTCGTTAAGAAAGGTAGTTTTGGTATTGAAGCCGATGAGCTGGATGCGGGCATTAATCGGCAACTGGGCGGTCAGCCAATCAATGGTATCGAGGGTGCGGACCCACTTCGCCGCCTCTCGCTGCACGTTTTCCTGCATATTGCGCAGGCGGATAACGTTGACTAACTGATCTGACAACATGCTCGCTGAGGTATCGACCAGAATAGCGATATGGTTGCCTCCGAGGTTGAGTCCGGTCAGGTACTGCCGATTCCCTTCGCCGACAAATTCGCGCGCGCTCCGGCCCGCTTCGCTATCCGCAGCCTCCTGCAGTTTTTTGACCTCTTCCTGCAGACGATTTACTTCGGCCTTCAGTGCCTCGACATCGTCATCGGTGGTGTAGCCGTCGGCTTCCAGGGAGGCAATCAAAGCCTCGTAATCATCGATTTCCTCGGTCACACGTCGGGCCCGGCCCTGGGTTTCTACAATATCGTCATCGATGCCTTCCAGCGCATTGCGAAGACGCACCAGACCTGCCTCGCCCTCGCGAATATCCTCATCGAGCAGATTGATTTCGGAGAGTACTTCGGCATTGAGCGTTTTGCTCTCGACTTCCATCGAATGGTCGATGATCAAAAACACCAGCACAACGGCACCAAAGCCACAGGACATGATGTCCAGAAAGCTGAGGTTGAATGTTGAGGCCTGGCGCTTCTTACGCGGCATGTCAGTCTTCTACACGAACCAGACGGGCTTCGACGTCGCCATTGCTCAGTACGTCGCCGAGGCGCAGAGTTTGCCCGGGTTCTGCGCGCGCTCCATTCACCTCCAGTGTTGCGGGCACCGGGCCGTCCAATATCAGCTGCTTGCCGTCGGCTTGCTTGATGGCCGTGCCGAATAACGCCAGTTCACAACCGAGCGCTCGCGCCGTGTCCTCAGATAGCAAATGCGTTGCCAATACCCCGGCTTGCTCGATATCTGCAGGGGCTTCGAGGGAAGTGCCCTCGACGTGTCTGCCGCTGATGGGCACGGCCCGCTGAAAGCTGAGACTGTCCGCGGGCTGTCGCAGTTCTGCCATTTTTTCTTCGATCACCTCCGGCAATGCCTGCTCCCCTGGCAGTACGGTGGGGAACGGCAGGCTGAAGCCAGGGATCATGCCGAGAAGCGAATCGAGCACGATGGTCTCGGAATCCTCGGGAATCAGTGTGGCGATCGCTGTGGACAATTCCTGACCAATAGACTGAAGGTCTTTCGCGGTAATCCGTGCCTGATAACCGTCTATGGTGAGCCTGGCCTCGCCGCGTTGTTTGATGTCCGCCAGCAAATCGAACAGCGCATCAAAAAGCGTTTGCTCGCTGGCGGCCTTGCGCTGCGGATCAAAACGGGTCTGCTCGACAAAGCGACCGGCGATGATCGACGCGAGGCGGTCCTGAAGCGCGAGTAGACCGCGTCCTGGTAATTGCTGCGATTCACCGGCGTGGCTGACACCCTTGCGGCGTTCGGTACTGGTGACCAGCGTCTGGTGCAATTGCAATTCCACATGCGGCGACCGCGTGGTACCCAGCGCGGCGGAAAATAGTGCACTGCGGTGGATAATAGCCTCGATGCTGAAAGGCAATGTACCGGCGATACCCAGGAGCAAAGACAACTGCGCCCGAGACATACTTCCAGGGGCGACAATAACCACTGAATCGGGATGTCCGGCGGCGGCATATAGTGACTTCAGATGACCGTGTACCAGGTCGGCGGTGTGGCGCGCGGGTCCCAGCGCCGGTGTCAATGGATCGGTACTCAGCTGCCACCAGTATCGGGTATTGACCGACCGCGGCGTAAGCCGGGCGGTGCGCGCGGCCGCCTCACCGTAATGATAGTGGCCCCCGTCGAACCAGGCGTAGGCTGGAGAGCGTTCCCAGTGGTCGTTGGACCAGCAACCCAGAGTGGCATCATTGATATCGATAATGGCAGTCATGAGCGCGGTACTGCGAGATGACGTAATAACTTGCGGTCAATGTAACGCTGCGTATTCAGTACCAGTCGTTCCTGGGAAAGCTGGAGTTGATACAGCGCGAACATAATGATGATGCTCAACACCAATGCCACGAAGGTGCTGTTGAAGGCGACACCCAGGCTGACAGTCACGCCCGAGATATCGCCCTCCACTGCCTTGTAGGCCTGTCCCAGTGCGTCGCCGATGCCGCGCACCGTGCCGATAAAGCCGATTGAAGGAATCGCCCATGAAATGTAGCGCACCATCGACAACTCCGAATCGAGACGATCGGCTTCGATATCACATTGTTCCCGCACAGCCTCCGAGACTGCAGTGATGCTATTGGTTGTCGTAAAGCGCTGGAGCGCATTGAGCAGCGCGCGAGGTAGCAGGAAGTCCTGCTCCTCATCGGGCAGGACCTCGAGAGAACGGGAGTATTCGCGAGCATCCTGTGGTAACAGCGAGGTGCCTTCGGGGATTTCGACGAGTGAACGCTTGAGCATGGCCTGCTCATTGCGGGTGCGATAGGCCTTGTGCCCCATAATCGCAAGCGCCCATAACAGGAGAATGAAACAGGCCTCCTGTTCGAAATCCCGAATGACGATCGACAACGTTCGTTCGGGCACAAAATCCTCACCCGCTGCCTGCATTGCTGCCTGCTCCTGCAGTTGCTCACTGGCAGTGGGCCGAATAACGCCCACATAGGCGCCGTGGACAACGATGATCGCCAGCACCAGCGCAATGGCCTGATAGAGGAACTCGGTAGGTTGTCGCAACTGCATTGCCATATCCTGTGTAAGTTAAATATCGACGGGAAAGGAGACCGACCGGTCTTCTGAAATCGATTCGCTAGGTTCGTAATCCAGGGGGGACAAACCGCTGTCGGCAGATTCTTTCGGTGCCTCCTCGGTTTCTTCCTCGCGCGCTTCAATCCCCGCGCTCTGGGTGGCGGCTGGCTCAGGGTCGGGTAGCTCCGCTTCGGCATCGGGCCGCTCTGTCTGGGCTACAACCGTGGCCAGTGGGACGGTGGCCATGAATAACGCCAAAACGATGTGTTTTAGTGCCGTCTCAATCACCGGGTTACTCCGCGTAACGAGCGATACGAAAACCGAGATCATCTCTACCCGATTGTCCGTAATCGCGGTAGGACAGGCGCAATTCGGACAGCCGGCTCAACGCCCAGCTAGCCCCGCGAACCGTGTAGTTATCACCGGACTGGGGGCCGAGGGGGTCGATACCCACTTCGGCGTTGGCCGAGGGGATCTCGTAAACATTGTGTACCCACTCAGCGACATTGCCCCCCATGTCATACAGGCCGCGGTGATTGGCTGGAAAGCTGGCTACCGGCGCGCTGACGATATGACCATCGGCATAACCGTTCAAGATTCTTCCGGTAACAAAGGCAGACGTATTATCCGCAACGTTGGTTACCGCCTGCGTTGGCGGGAAGTCTTCACCCCAGGCGAAGCGACGTTGGCCTTCGCCATCGATGCGCGCGGCATAGGCCCATTCGGCTTCGGTCGGCAGTCGGTAACCGGTGCTCGACGGATTGAAACCCGTGATAATGCCCTGCTGCTCGCGGTAAAACAGCGGCAGGCCCTCGCGGCTGCTGAGCCAATTGCAGAAGCGTGCGGCCTGTTGCCAGCTGATACCCGCTACCGGTTGATGCTCTCGATTGAGCGTATTGCCCTCGATTTGGCCGCTGTCATGGGTCGCAAGAAATTGCCTGAACTGGGCGTTGGTGGTTTCAGTCGTTGCCAGATAAAACCCGCGCTCGAGCCGAACGGTGTGCAGCACCTCGTTGGAGCGCCGGCCCGGCTCCCGGCGTGAGGCGCCCATCGTAAACTCGTTAACAGGAGCCGCGATCGGGTCTATCAGTACGAGGGTTTGCCCCAGCGGGGAAGTGACCTCGGGCCGCAGTGCAGCTTTGCGCGCCTCTGCTTCTGTTAGCAGTGCGATATCGATGCGCTGCTTGATGCCCACCCGCGGCTGTACTTTGGTGCGCTGCGGCGCGTAGCCCGGCAGGCGAACTTCGACGCGATGCTCGTAGGCCGGTAGTGACAGGGTTTGCGAGCCGGCCCCCACGACCCTGCCGTCGATCAGTAGCTCAGCTTCGGGTGGGGAAAGTTGAAACTCGACCTTGCCCAGTTCGGGCTGCAACGTTAACGACAGGGTGTCGCTGGTACCGCGGTCAACGTTGAGCGTACGTGATTGGCGCTGATAACCGGCCTTGGAGAGTTGCACCCGATGTTCCCGGTCGGGCTTCAGCGAAATAGCCAGCGGGGTTCGGCCACGGAATTCACCGTTCACTGTGACATTGGCGCCGCTGGGTGTGGTAGTGAGGTCGATGACGCCATCGGCTGGAATAAGGCGTATCAGGCCAAGATCCTGAGGCTCCTGGGCCATGACGATGAGTTCACGAGTCTCGTCCTGAAACCCCGGAGCGGTGATGGTTACGACCCGCTCGCCAGACAGAATCTCATAGTGTCCATTGCTGGGCTCCAGGGGTTCGCCATCTACCAGCACACGGCTGGTATCCGGATCGGTTTCGATGTTAACCGTTGCCCAATCGGGTAACAGATCAAATCCAAACTGCTGTGCAACCCCTCTGCCCGTAATCGCGATGGTCTCAGTAATGCGCTGGTAACGCGGTGCGGTAATCGTGAGTTGGTGTTCTCCAGCGGCTATCTTTCGCTGCTCAATGGGCGCAACGCCCAGTGCCTCGCCATCCAGTAAAACGGTTGCTTCAGCCACATTGGTGACAATGGACACAAGTCCGGGAAGGATGGCAGGGTGGATCTCAAGCTCCTGGCTGGCATCGTCGGTAACGGTAAAGGTATCTTTATAAGTTTCATAACCTGCCGTCGTAACGGTGATCTGGTACTCGCCGGGTCGGATCAGGTAGCGATCGCCGAGAGGAACCACAGTACCCTCGATGTCAATATCGGGGGGGGTTACCACGTGGACGACCACCTCCAGGGAGCGCGCGGTGAGTAAGAAAAACAGCACCAGAGCCACAAGAAGGGTCGCCGCGGCACCCATTAGCCTGAGGCGTGAAATACCTTTGAACGACGCCTTCTCCGAAGCATCGAGAGGCTCGAAAGAGGCCGCTGCCAGTGGGTCACCACCGCCGGATTTTTCCGGCGGGTCGAAAGTGCCGGGTGCGAGCGGTTTGTCGTCGTCAGGTGGCTGCGAGTTCATATCGCCTCAGTGCAGCGCACGGCAATCGGGCCGTCCGCCTGATCCGGCGTTGCTTCGAAATTGATGCGCACATCCCGGTATCCATTGCGAATGCCAACCGCCGTGTATTTGCCGGGCCGCAACGTGAGCTGGGTTTGCAAAAAACTGCCCAGTCGCTTGACTCGCAATACGGTGACGTCGGTTTCCCCATCTGAGACGAAAGCCATATCGACTGGGGTACGCGCATAATTGAGTATCTCCGTGACTTCTGCAATCTGACGGGACAGCTTCGCCCCCGGCTCCTCGATGGTGTTCGCTTGTTTTAGGGTCTGTTCTGCCTTTTCCAGAATCGAGCGATCAACGAGACGCTCGCGCTCGGTTATAACGCCCTCCAAGGCTTTACTGAGTTCCGCCCGGGGTTCACTGCGTTTTAAACCGTCGCTCGCAAAGACCACCGAGCCGTCGATATCGAGCGCCTGCTGATACGTTTTCACCGCCGCGCTCCACTGCTCATTTGCCTCTTGTGCGAGACCCTCGCGCTGCAAACGGCGAAGTTCCGCGGCGGTTTCCGCGGATTCCAATTCAAGCAGGGCAGCGCCGGGCTCGGGCGCCGACTTTCGGGTGTTGAGTGCGGCATTGAACAAGCGTCGGGCGTCGCCAAACCGCGCCTCTTCGAGGGCGAGATAACCATCGCTCATCGCCTGTAAAAAACGGGCGTTTTGAGCGGCCTCCTGCAACACTGTCAGGCGCTCCTTCGCGGGAATGTTGTCCGGATCGAGTTTCAGCGCGGTTTCTACCTCTTCAATAGCCGCGGCATATTGTTCGCGATCGGCGAGGGTTTCGGCGCTGGAAAGCGACTCCTGTACGGGCTTAATCGCCGCCACTCTGGTTTCCAGCGCAGCGGTAGCCGCGGCGCCCGGATCGAGCGTTTTCAAAATGGTGAGGCTATTCAATGCGGTGGGTTCGTCGCCGGCATCGACGGCCTCAGCGGTGGCCGTCGCTGCGTCCAAGATTCGGCTGGGAATACTGGTCTCCAGCGCGATAAGAGCTTCGCTTGCTGATTTGTAGGCGGCCAATGCGGCATCAAATTCGCGCTCGCGATACGCCTGATCGCCCGTCTCGGCGGCGCTCAGTGCAGCCTGGTATTCGGTAGCTGCCCACAAGGTGACCTCGCGGGCTTCGAGTGTTTCCTGGAGCTCGAGTATCAGCTGCAACGACTCCTGTGCCGCGCGTCGGGCTTTACTGTCCTGGGCTTCGGCAAAGGGGCTACGTGCCGATTCTGCCACCGTATTAGTTTTAGGTGTCGCAGGCATGGGCGAGGAATTCGGCGAGTCAGGGCGCTCGGTGGATGCGATGGCGGCCGGGGTTTCAGGGCTGTCGACCCAGCCCGGGAGTAACACGAACACCACAAAAAGCAGCGCCACACAGGTGGCTCCAACAATCATCAGAAAGCGCGGTGATTTGCCGGCATTCGAATTACCCTCGAGTGATGCCGCGGGCTCCCTCGGATCAAACTTTGCCGGTTCAAGCGGCTGTTCACTGGGGTCATTCATGATAATGCCGGATTAATCGCTGCTGGAACTTGAATCTGGCGTTCGTGGATCCAGCGCTCCGATCTCGGCGGCATAGATATCCGCCATGATTTCTCGCCATTGCGCGTACTGATCCTCGACGTTGCCGGTAAGTCTCACGGTCCGGTCTTCGAGTTCGATCACGCGGGGGGTAATTTCGGCCTGAAGCGACTGTCCGATCTCTTCGAGCGCAAGCGAGTGAATGTTCGCTTCGGCGCGCTTTTCCAGCCCGCTCTTGAGCAGATAACCGCCGCCCATCATGCCAATAAATCCGGCGCTTCTGGCTGCGCTGTTGCTCGATCCCTGAGCAGCGATACCGGCGATCAGTGCCGCACCACCGGCAATTAGCTGCGCCGTGGATTCATTCTGCAGTTCGCGTAGGGCAACGATTTCCTCGTAGCTCAGCTTGCGCCACTCCTGGTAGGGCGTTTGCATATCTGCCGAGAACCCATCGTAGTAACCCTGTAGCGTATCGACGAAAATGTACTGGCGGTTACGTATATTCCGCACACGATCCAACATGGGGTCGTCTTCGGCGGGTAGCCTCGTAATTTTAAAATTGCCATTTTTGTCCGTCGTCAGGTAATCGGCGAAGGCGTCTTCTGCGAAATTTCGGGCGAAGCGAAGCTCGGCCACGGTGCGAACCTCTCGGCGCTGCCGGGCTGACAGACTCTGAAAGACCAGCAACATATCGTTGGCAATCTCACGATAGACCATCAGGAAGGGGTCCTGGCTACTGCGCGTGCCGCGTTCGTAGGCGTACTTACTGGTAACGCCTTCATAGGTTTTATCAATCCAGCGTTGACCCGTTGCGTCGGTAACCTCAACAGCGAGGGCTATTTTTTCACCGTCGCTTTGGAGAATAGTGCCCTCGACCAGCAGGTCGGTAAATTGGTTGGTGTCCGGTACTACACGCACCGCACCCCAGGCGCCGCTTTCCAACAGCGTGCCCGATAGTTGGTCGGCCATATAGCGAGCTTCTGCGCGACGTACCTCGGGGTAAATCGGCAATTCTTCGTCGATCTGTTCAATATTGGGATCGAACACCGCCACCCCGACGTCCAGAAGTTGCGATTCAGGAACGGAGCTCAATGGGGTATTCAGCGGCGGTACGGAAGTACTTTTCACGGTTTGGCTGACACACCCTCCAAGGAGGCAGCAGAAAACTAATAGCGAAAAGGTTTTGGTCACACTCATTGTTCAGGTATCTCAATGCCTTTGTAGCGTCGATATTCATTCCACAGCTTTTCCCGGACCGCAGGATCGGGCTCGCGCATCGCTGCCTCGCGCAGTTGGCGGGCCACCACATCATCGTCGCTGCCACCAGGAATGTCCTCAGGCGGTGGGTACTTCGCGGTATTCTCCGGCGGCGTTCCACGCGGTCCGCCAATACCCCCACCGGCGCCCTGTCCGCCCATGGCGACATCGCCACGGTAGGGGCTGTTGCCCTCACCGGTATTTCCGGCCTCTTCAAAATCGCCGTTGGCCTTGGCTTCGGCCGCCTGCTGGGCGGCGCGCTCCCGATCGGCCTCGCGTTGTTTCTCCTGTTCCTCCAGAATAATGCCATCGAATTCACCGGTGCTTTCTTCAAGCTGGCGATCGAGAATGGCGACCTGCTCCGCCGGCGTCAGTGATCCATCCGTTCCGGGGAAAGGCTCAAGTCCACCTCCGGCGCGGGTGCCTGGGGTTTGTGGTGTACCGGTCGCATTGCCGCCCGTGCTGGAGGAAGCCGTTCCATTACCGCCAGGCATCGCCGAGCCCTCGCTACCCTCAGCGCTACCGTCGCTGCCCCCTGGGGTGCCGGCCCCATTGGGTGGGCGCGTGCCAGGGCTGCCCCCGCCTGCGCGGGCCATGGGTTCGGTATCGCGCATGTCGGGCAGTGCAGCACTGCCACCAGAGGGGGTATCGCCGAAACCGGGCTCTGCTCCTGCTTCACCGCCCGCCTCAGAGGCGTCAGCAGCACCTGTTTCCGCCGCAGAATCGGTGGTGCCTGAGCTGTCGCTGGAATCCGCGACCGTCTCATTGGTACTGCCTTCCGGGGACGGGAAGTCACCCCCCGCGGGACTGTCGGCACCGCTGCTCGAGCTCGAGGAAGGGGCGCTGGGCGGGCTGCTGCTTGGCGTGCTCTGGGAGGAGCTGCTTGAAGACGAGCTACTTGAGCTGGACGAACTGCTGCTCGGAGACGATGGCGGGGTGCTGGCGCTCGGTGGTGTCGGGGGCGTCGGTACCGAGGGCTGAGACGGGTTGGATGCCGAGGGGCACCCGCTGAGAAGCGCGACACAGGCGGCTATACCGAGTGCTCGGGCGAGTTGAATAGGACTTGGCGGGTGTGATTGAGGTCTCATTAATTCATCGCTACTTCAGTGGGCGCCCAGATTGAAGGGCCAAATGCCCAGATAATACCCGTTGTTTCAACGGCTTCTCCATCCACTATACGCGGGCGGAAGCGCGTGTCCCGGATTAAGCGGGAAAGCCGAACAATGCGCTTATTATCTTCGACATCGGGCTCTTGAATCCGTTCCACATCAATGGCCCGCCCCGACTCCGTGACGGTAAAACTGATCACCAGCAGCTCGGCGTCATCCCCCGGTTCAGTCCGGGGCGGAATGGGTTTGATGCCCTCAACATCCGGCAATGGAACGGGTGTGGTAAAGAGTTGGGAGGCCCGCGCGCGATAAAATGCATCCAGCGCGTCCGAGACCGGCTCGACGGGAGCTGTTTCAGCTGCTTCTGCGCGATCAACCGCTGCTTGTGTGCTGCCCTCGGTATCGCTGCTTACTGTGCCCTCTGTGCCCTCTGTGCCCTCTGTGCCCTCGGCATCGCCTATCGCTGCGGCTGGCGGCTCGGGCGCCAGTTCCGCGAGCGCCTGTTGATAGAGCGCCATGCCGTCCCGGCGGTCACCAAAAAACCAACTCCAGTCACCGAGTTGGATAAGATCTTCGGCTTTCTGAATGCGGTCACCGGGATACTGAAGTTCGTTGATCTCTTTTATGGCAGTGAGTACCTTTTCGCCACGATCAAACGTCAACCCATTGAGAATGATGGCATCGTCATTTGTCGAAGGCCCCGGGCCCATATCTCTGTAACTTCTGACGCCGGCGACGAGGTACTGGGACTGGAGCATACCCAGTAGTGGCTCGACCAGTGAGGTCGACTTGTTGCCGTCACGATTGACAATTTCCGTGAGTGCGAGACGGTAGAGATCCCACATGACCATTGGCCGCGTTGCGAGGCTCTCGGCGTCGCCAACACCGAGTAAAAAAGCGTCGCGCTGCCACCGGGCCTGATTCATTAGCGCCTCGCTGGACCGAGGGCTGTCCGCAAGCGCACGGCGTTCAACCCGGTAAAGATAACGCTGCTTTTCATCAACCGTTTCGTAATCACCCAGTGCCGAGTGGCTTCGGATCTCGCTGCGCAGCATCGCTATTTGTTCGGCGCTGTATAACCCTCCGTTGACACGGGCGAGGTGCACCGCACGTTTGAGTGCCGAGATGGCTTCTTCGTGGCGACCCAACTGCTGCAGTACGGTGCCGTACCCCAAAAGATGTTGCGACAAATCCGGTGCATAGGCCCCATAGTTCGATTCAAGGTCAGCAATGGTTTCTCGATACTCGATCAGCATTGAGGGCTCGGGGGGCGCCGCCTCTGCCGAGCTTGCTCCGGCGTCTGAACGCATATCGATAACCAGGGGCGTATCATCGGGACTGGTCCCTGAAGAGGGTTCGTCCTGTGCCGACACCGGGGCGACGCCAGTCACGACCAGCGACAGCCACAATAGTCTCTGGATTATCCCCGCGGAGCTGTAGTGATGCGAAGCCGACATGAACGCCTCAAGATACGGTTAACGATTGATCTGGCTGAAGTATAGTCACCTTTCCGACAGGGCTGCCACGCTACCGCTTGACCCCTCTTTAATTACGGTCCACTGGGACGATTGGAGCTGCCCGGTTTTCATTGGGAGGCATTTTGGGAAAATTCACGCGAGATACCGGGGTAACCGCGGGTGCCAACAATGAGTGGCACGGTGAGTTGCACTCGGGTTGGCGGGTCGGTGAGATTCCCAATGGCGGTTATGTGCTGGCGTTGATAGCGCGCGCGTTGCGCCAGTCGCTGCCTCACCGCGATCCGCTGACCATAAACGCTTTTTTTCTTGCCCCCACCCGACTTGGAGAGGTTCTGGTGCGCACCGATTCGCTCCGTGAGGGTCGGGGAACCAGCTTCGGTTCGGCGGAATTGTGGCAAGACGAGGAATTAAAGGTTCGCGTAACGGCGGCGTTTACCGATCTTGACCGCCTGAGCGGTGAGCAGTGGTTGGGCGCCGCGGCGCCGGCAGTCCCGGATTTTGATGCCCTCAAAGCGCAAACGGCGCGGGCGCTCGAAATCCACCACAGTGTGGAAATGCGAATGGTGCGCGGTTTTGATGTCTTTGAGCAGGGCAAACGACCCATGACGGGGGAGTTTATCGCCTGGCTGCAGCATTGTGATGCGGCGCCAGCCGACACCCTCGACCTCATTATGATGGCGGACATCATGCCCCCACCGGTATTTACGGTGCTGGGTCCCTTTGGCTGGGTGCCCACGATTGAGATTACGGTGCAATGCCGGGCCCGGCCTGCACCGGGGCCGCTGCTGGGGCGTCACTTGTCGCGCTATCTGACCCGGGGAATCATAGAGGCCGATGGTGAATTATGGGATAGCGAGGGTCAGTTGGTGGCCCTCTCTCGACAGACCATGAAAGTGCGACAGCCCAAAACCGCAGCTCAAAACCCGTTCTCGGTGTAAAGACACCCGAATTCCCACACCCCTTCCAGCAAGGCGGCTGGTAAACGGTCAGCGGGTCGCGACGTGCCCACCGGGAGTACGCATATCGGCAAAGCCGTAGAGCCAGCCGCCTTCGCGCATGATTGCTGTGGCGCGACCCAGATTCCACGGGCTCGGTTCAAGGGTGTGTCCCATGCTTTCGAGCACCGACTGGGTGTCTGCGCTTATGCCTCGTTCAATCCGCGTCTTATCGGGCTCCCATTGATGATGAACCCTGGGTACCGCAAGCGCTTCCGCGACATTCATATCAAACACGGTAGCGTTGAGGATGGTTTGCAGCACGGTGGTAATAATCACCGAGCCGCCGGGGCTTCCCGTCACCAGCCAGGGCTCATCGTTTTTAAAAACGATAGTCGGTGTCATTGACGACAGCGGCCGGCGATTCGGGGCGACCGCGTTCTTCTCTCCTTGAATCAGGCCATAGGCGTTGGCAAATCCGGGCCGCGCCGCGAAGTCATCCATTTCGTTGTTCAGTAGCATCCCTGTTCCGGGCACAACAATACCGTTACCGAAGCTGAAGTTGATGGTGTAGGTATTACTCACGACGTTGCCGGCGGCATCCACGACAGAATAATGGGTGGTTTGGGTACCCTCGGGGGGGAGAATGTTACCCGGGGCAATGTCGACCGAGGGAGTCGCCCGGTTACGATCAATTAATTTTCTGCGCTCGGTGGCGTACTCCTTATCGATTAACTCGGCGGTGGGCACCCAGTTGTAGTCGGGATCGCCCAGATGCAGGCTGCGGTCCGCATAAGCCAGTTTCATCACCTCGATCAGGTGATGCAGATAGCTCGCACTGTTGTGTCCATAATCCGCCATTGGCAGGGGTTCCAGCAGGTTGAGCATCTGCAGGATGTGCACTCCCCCGGAGGAGGGCGGCGGCGAGGAAACCACGGTGTAGCCCCGGAAGGTGCCGTGCACCGGCTCGCGCTCAATAGGTTGGTAGCGCGCCAGATCATCGAGGGTAATCAGTCCGCCATTGGCGCTCATGTCCTCGGCGATCAGACGCGCGGTTTCGCCCCCGTAAAAGCCCTCCCGGCCCTGTTCAGCAATACGTTTGAGTGTCATCGCCAGATCGGGCAGGCGCAGGGTGTCTCCGATGGCTGGTGCCACGCCATCGCCACCCAGATAGACCCGATTCGCCTCCGGATTTCGCGCCAGCCGGTCCGCTCGCGCGCTCAGTGAGGCGTGTAGGGCCGGTGATACCGCAAAGCCTTCTTCGGCCAGAGCGATTGCCGGCGCCACTACGGTCTTGAGATCGAGAGTGCCGTAGCGGTTGAGCGCGTGGATAAGCCCGGCAACAGTGCCGGGAACTCCCGCTGCCTTGTGGCTGAAATAAGTCAGCGCCTTGTCTACCGTACCATCGGCTTTCAGATACATGTCCCGGGTGGCCGAGGCCGGGGCACTCTCTCGGTAATCGATGAAGGTTTGTTGATTGGTCTCTTTGTCGTGGAGCAGCATGAAGCCGCCCCCACCCAGATTTCCTGCCCGCGGCAATGTCACCGCCAGGGCAAAACCGGTTGCCACCGCCGCATCCACGGCGTTACCGCCGCGTTCGAGCATTGCCAGGCCCGCTTCGGCAGCGAGGGGTTCGGCAGCCACAACCATGCCCGCCCGGCCAACAGTAGGCTGGAACCGGGTCTGATAGTCGATCCTCGGTGAGACGGTGTCTGCGCGGGGAGTCCCCGCCGCGAGTGTCAGGCAGATGATGAATCCCGCCGTTTGCAGTGATGTGACCATTGGCAGTGCTGTCTCCGGTTGAGTGGGGTTAACGCTAAACTGAATCCCTCGACGTTACCAGTGGGGGTCTTCGGACACGACTGCAAAGACTCGTTAAACTGTCAGTGAAGTCAGCAAGAGCGAGGTGCGACGTGCAGTACGAGGAATACCGACGCAATTACGTGCGCGGTGGTCTGTCCCGGGAGGAGATGGCGGCCGATCCCCTGGAGCAGTTTGATCGCTGGCAGCAGCAGGCGATAGAGGCGGGTCTTGCCGATCCCACCGCCGCGTCGTTGGCAACCGTCGATCTGTCGAGTAATTTATGGCAGCGCATTGTGTTGCTGAAGGCAGTCGCCAACGGTGGCTTTGTCTTCTTTACCAATTATCACAGCAACAAGGGTCGCGCGCTGATGTCAGATTCCCGTGCCTCGATGCTCTTTCCCTGGAACGAGCTTGATCGCCAGGTCACCGTCAGTGGACGCGTTGAAGCGATACCTTCGGAAGAATCAGACCGTTACTTCTCCAGCCGACCCCGGGAAAGCCAGCTGGGAGCGTGGGCCTCCCAGCAAAGCGAACCGATCGCCAGCCGGCGGGCTTTGCTGAAGAAGTTTGAAGAGGCGAAAGAGGGCTTCGCTGATCGTGACGTTGAGCGGCCGCCTCACTGGGGTGGCTTTCGCCTGATGCCCCGGCAGATCGAATTCTGGCAGGGAGGGGAGCATCGACTGCACGACCGCCTGCGCTACACCCTGAACGACGACGACTGGATACTGGAGCGCCTGCAGCCCTGAGTTTTGGGCGATCCTACTGTGGGTCCCGACGGCGGAAGTAATGGGGCACATCGGGCAAACCCAGCAGATCGCGGCGTATAAGGTCGATAGCGGCCGCAGCGACCACAGTCTGGAAAATATCGCGGCCCAGGGGAAGCAGCAGGCGCTTGCTCTTTATCGCATTGGGACCGCCCCAGGCGAACCACACGGTGCCCACCGGTTTGTCCGGGGTTCCCCCGTCGGGACCTGCTATGCCGGATACCGCCACACCCGTATCAGCGCCACTGGCGGACAGCGCGCCCCCAAGCATTTCCCGAACCACAGGCTCGCTGACCGCACCGTGCTTTTCAAGGGTAGATTCGGACACACCGAGTAGCTTGTGCTTCATTGCATTGCTGTAGGTGACAAAGCCCGCTTCAAATACGCTGGAAGCGCCGGGCTCCTGCGTGAGCATTGAAGCAATGAGTCCGCCGGTGCACGATTCGGCACAGGTGATGGTCATATTCCGCTCGCGTAACAGGGTCTGGAGGGATGCCGCGAGGGTGACATCGGCTTCACCGATAATGTGATCGCCGAACAAGGCGTGCATTTCCTCCAGGCATCGGCGCTGCAAAGCCTCGTGCTCAGGAGTTTCAATCACCAGTTTGAGCTCCAGCATGGGGAGCCCCGCCCGAAAGCCCAGCGTGACTTCGGGCGGCCAGTCTGCGATGTCGTTGTGCACCATCTCCTGAATCGCCGATTCACCCAGCCCAAACGTCTGCAGCCGCAGGGTCGAGCCGCTGCCGCCGCCCACGTGCTGTCTCACCAGGGCCATTACGCCGGGCAGCATTGCGCCGAGTTCCCGGGGTGGCCCCGGCGTCGTAATTACGAGGCAAGCTCCAATCATCACCGCAAAGCCGGCGGCGCTACCGACCGGATTGGCGATGACTTCCGCTCCCTCGGGGAGGCGAGCCTGCTTGAGATTGGCAGTATCGGCCTGAAAGCCACGCTCCTCGCACCAGTTTCTGATCGTATCCGCAAGCTCGGGGAATTCCACCAGTTGCCGACCCGCAGCTTCTGCCACCACCTCGGCGGTTAGATCGTCGGAAGTCGGGCCCAGGCCCCCGTTGATAATGAGTATGCGACTGACACTGACGCGATCACCGATCGAGTTGAGTAAAAGGGCACGATCATCGCCAACGGTGATTTTATAATCGACCCGGAGGCCCGCAGCGACCAGGGCTTGAGCGATTGTGGCTGAGTTGCTGTCCACCGTATCTCCGCGCATCAGCTCATCGCCGGTCATCAGTAGTGCAATGGGGGGGGTGGGTAACATTGTGGGGCTCCTTGGCGAAATAGGGCTACAGGCGGCGTTGAAGCCAGCTACACTATCGGAATTTACTGCGAAACGGTGGCACCCCGCTGCCGCAATTCCCATCATTGAAAGGAAAAGGAGGAGACAGAACCGTGCATCGGGTGGTTTTTAATCAGAAAGGCGGCGTTGGCAAGACATCGATTACGTGCAACCTGGCGGCCATTGGCGCATCACAAGGCTTGAGGACGCTGGTGATTGACCTCGATGTGCAGGGGAATTCAACCCACTATCTGGTTGGCGAGGTCGATGCCGAGCAATTTCCGGCAGAAGCCCAGGGTGTGGCGGGATTATTCAAGCAGACCGTGGGATCGAGAAAGATGCGCGCCAATCCCGACTCCTTTGTCTGGGAGACGCCCTACGAAAACCTTTACCTGATGCCGTCGAGTGCCCACCTGGGTCAGATTGAAAAAGATCTTGAGGCGCGCTACAAAATCTACAAGTTAAGGGATGCGCTCACCAAGCTCGACGACGAATACGACCGTATTTATATCGACACGCCCCCCAACTTCAATTTTTATTCCAAGTCAGCATTGATCGCCGCTGACAGTGTTCTGGTTCCTTTCGACTGTGATTCCTTTGCCCGACAGAGTCTGTACGAGTTGATGGACAACATCGACGAGTTACAGGAGGACCACAATCCGGATCTGGAAGTCGAGGGCATTGTGATCAACCAGTTCAACGCCCAGGCGCGCCTGCCGGGTGCTCTGGTCGAAGAGTTGAAGGCCGAGGGCTTCCCGGTTATCGATACCTTTCTCACCAGCTCGGTGAAGATGCGTGAAAGCCACTACGAGATGCGTCCGCTGATCTATCTGGCACCGAGCCACAAGCTCACCCAAACCTATGTGGATTTGCACAAGCGTTTGGAAAAGGGGCTGCGTCGCCGCTCAAAGCGTTAGAACATATCGAAATAAAAAACGGGTATTTCAAAACCATTGTGTCAGGGGCTACAGTGCGCCCATGATAGCGATTGCCAAAGCCCGTCCGACCCTTGAATCTGCGCCCCTGCGCGGAGATCACGGTGCGATCGACATTGATGCCGCCAACCATGCGTTGCGAGAGGCTACTCCCGCAGAAATCGTAACCTGGGCGCTTTCCCTCGACAAACGGGCTATCGCCACCACCAGTTTTGGTGTGAATGCAGCCGCGACTTTGCACGCGGTAGTCGAGCAGGCGCCGTCGTTGCCGGTTATTTGGGTGGATACCGGGTTCAATCTCCGTGATACCTACGTACAGGCAGATGCGGTTACCGAACAGCTTGGCTTGAATCTGCACGTGTACAGCCCTTTGATAACCGCGGAGCGCATCAGTGCGAAGCTGGGGGGGATCCCCTTGCCGGAGGACGCTGACAATCACCGCTGGTTTACCGAGAAGGTTAAGCTGGAGCCGTTTCGTCGTGCGATTGCCGATTTCCGGCCGCAGTTGTGGTTTAGCGGCATTCGCGCTGAGGAAACCGACCATCGGCGCAGCCTGGATATTGTTTCCCTCGATCACCGGGGCATCATCAAGGTTGCCCCCTTCTTTTACTGGTCAGACAGCGAGATCGATAGCTACATGCTCGAGCATGGCTTGGTCAGTTGCCAGCATTACTTCGATCCCACCAAAGTCTCTTCGGGTAGGGAGTGCGGCCTGCACACCAGCGTCTGATCAATTCCCCGGGGCGCTAGAAGTCGGCGTGGCCGGGTGTTCTTGGGAAGGGGATCACATCGCGGACGTTATCCATCCCGGTCAGGTAGGCGAGAAGCCGCTCAAAACCGAGCCCAAAGCCCGCGTGGGGCACCGAGCCATAGCGGCGTAGGTCGCGATACCACCACAGATCCTCACGCAGTTGCGGTTCCATCCTCGAATCGAGGACGTCGAGCCGGTCCTCACGTTGACTGCCACCAATGATTTCGCCGACCCCTGGGGCCAGAACGTCCATAGCGGCAACGGTTTTTCCATCGTCATTGAGTCGCATGTAAAACGCTTTGATATCGCTGGGGTAGTCGGTAACCACCACCGGACGGCCGACGTGCTTCTCCGCCAGATAACGCTCATGCTCAGAGGCCATATCGATTCCCCAGCGGACGGGGAACTCGAACTGCTCCTTTGAGCGTTCGAGGATGGCGATTGCCTCGGTGTAGGTCATGCGTTCGAAGGCATTATCAAGGATATTCCGAAGCCGGCTGATCACCGTGTCGTCAATTCGCTGCTCGAAAAAGGCCATGTCGACTTCGCAACGATCGAGCACTCGTGCGATGACATGCTTGAGGAGCCGCTCGGCCAGTTCGGCATTGTCATTGAGGTCCGCGAAGGCGATTTCGGGTTCGACCATCCAGAATTCCGCGAGGTGCCGGCTGGTATGGGAATTTTCCGCGCGGAACGTGGGTCCGAAGGAATAGACCTTGCTCATCGCCAGGCAATGGGATTCGAGCGCAAGTTGCCCCGAGACGGTTAAAAAGGCCTCGTCGCCGAAAAAGTCCTGGCTTTGATCGACGCTGCCATCGGGCTTTCGCGGCAGGTTGTTCCAGTCGAGATGGCTGACGCGAAACAGCTCGCCCGCACCCTCGCAGTCACTGGCGGTGATAATGGGGGTGTTCACCCAATAAAAACCTTCCCGGGAGAACAGCTCGTGAATGGCCTGCGCTGCCACATGCCGGATACGGGTAATCGCACCGAAGGTATTGGTTCGCGGGCGCAGGTGTGCCTGGGTTCTGAGGTACTCAAAGCTGTGCCGTTTTTTGGCGATCGGGTAGGCCTCGGGGTCGTCTACACCACCGATTACCTCGACTTGGGAGGCCTGTATTTCCACGGTTTGCCCTTTTCCCTGCGAAGCGACGAGTTCACCGGTGACGGCAACCGCACAGCCGGTAGAGAGCGGCAGAACCTCGGTGTCGTAGTTGGTCAGGGTGTTGGCCACCACGGATTGCAGGGCATCGAAGTGACTTCCATCATGGATGGCGAGAAAGGAAATACCGGCTTTTGAGTCCCGCTTGCTGCGCAACCACCCCTTGGCAGTAACGGTGGTACCGATGAGTTCAGGCTGCGCCAGGATCGATTTGATGGGGAGCCAGTGGGCCATACTTCACTTCCTTGCGTGACAGGACCGCGCAAAGCACGCGGGTCGAGTTGATCAGTCCTCTGCCTTCTCGGGCTTTAGCGCACAGCCTTCAATCAGGGTGAACTGAGCACGGTAGTCGTCCTGGGCGGGCGCGCCGGTGTAAGTCACCTCTACCCACTGATTCAGTTCCACTCGGCGGGTCGTGCTGGTGAGGCTTGCCGTCCATTTGTCGAAACTGAATTTCTCGGGGTCTTTGCGCATATCCACCAGCCCTTCGAGCCCGTTATCGGCGAGTCGCACCGTGAAGCCTGAACTCGTGATGTGGGAGACCCGCGCGGTGAACTGGGAGACCCCTTCCTGGGTCAGCCGATTGAGATAATTCGCCGAAAGGCGACGCTCTGCGGCCTGGGTGGCGTCTCTTGAACGGGCGATCGAGGCAGAGATGCGGTCGAGAACCGCGTCGGTGACCACGGTCGCCGTGTCGCCCGCCAATACCGCCTTTACCTGCAGGTGCACGAGGAAATCGACGGCCTTTCGCAGCGGCGAGGTGAAGTTGGTATAGGCGTCGAGCGCAAGCCCCATGTGCTCGGACGGGGCGGTGCTCAATCGCGCACGGGTCAGCAGGCGATTGACCATTGCGCGCAGGGGCAGCGGGTTTGCCGGTTCCGCCAGTGCTGAAAGGACCTGACGGTAGCCCGTGAGGGTTTCTATTGACGCCTGCGCAAGATCGGGTCGGTGGCGCTGCAGGAACTCCTGTGCCTCTTTGAGGCGGTCTTTGCGAAATCCACTGTGCACGACGAAGGGTCCGGGCGCCTCAGCCATGGCAAGAAACCGCGCCGCAGAACGATTGGCGGCAACCATGCACTCCTCGACAAGGCGCTGAGAGGACAGCTTCTCGTAGGCCTCAATATGGTCGATCTGGCGCTTGTCGTTAAGGTGCCAGCGATACTCCTGCCGATCCTCCATAACCAGTTCATGGCTCTCCCGACGCTTTCGCAGCGCGCGGTACGCCTGCACCAGGGCCTCCAGCGGTGTCGAAAACGCAATCAGCTCATCATTGTGTCCAGTGACGTAGCGATCGACCGCTGCATAGGACAGCTTGGCGCGAGATCGCACCACGGCATTCATAAATTCATAGCTGCCCACTTCGCCGTCATCGCTCACGGTCATTTTGCAGACGACGGCGGGCCGGGTCTGTTCCTCGGAAAGGGCACAAAATTCCTGGCTGATGGCCTCGGGCATCATCGGAATCATATCTCCGTGGAAGTAAACCGAAGTGGCGCAGTCTGCCAGTGTTTCGATAATGTCGGGGTGATCCCCCAGAAAACTCGTCGGATCCGCGACGGCGACGTAGAGGTTCCAGCCGTCACTGGTTACTTCGGCATACAGGGCATCGTCGATATCCTGGGTTCGCACCGCATCGATCGAGATGAAGGCGAGGTGCGAAAGATCTACCCGATTCTCCTCTTCGAGTGGCGACTTCTGCCGGGCGTGTTCCACCAGACTGGCAGCGGCTTTATCGGACCATTCCCAGGCAATGCCAGCCCTGCAGGCGACGTAGCGGTTTTCAATCCCCGGGGTGGTGTCATCCCCGAGCCGGCGCAACACTTTTGCCGACGGCTTGCCATCGCGGATGGGGTGTCGAAGCACGGCGCATTCGACCCAGTCGCCAGATTTCGAACCGTTGCGGGCATGGGGCGGTATAAACAACCAGCGCCGTAACACGGGGAGATCGGGTTCAACGAACACCGCCTTACCCTTGGTCACAATTCGGCCAACGAAGCGATCGATCGGTGAATCGACCAGCCGCTCGATTTCCGCGACGGTTTGTCCCGGCTTTGCCTTGGGACCCGTCGCGGGCCTAATACAAATTTTGACGCGATCTCCCGGTAACGCCTTGAGCATCTCATCCGGTGGAATGAAAACTTCGCGTCCATCGTCCACCAGTGCAAAACCGTAGCGGTTCAGGGTTCCTTTGACCGTGGCCTCGGTGTGTTCGTTTTGTGCCTCAATCTGTTGTTTGAGGCCCTTGAGCTGGGCCAGCGCATCGTTGTTCAGCATGGCCGCTGGAAGCTCCTGAATGCGTGATAGGGGTGGATGATTGTTCTATCGCTAATGAGGTGCAGTCGGTAATGATCGCCTGCAAACCCAAAGAGCCGAACATGCTAGCGAATTTCGTCGATCATGTCAGGCGAAATTACCGCTTGCACGACTTTTTCCGGTCTCGCGTTGACACCGACGTGGAGCAGGGATTAACTACCGGTAATCCGAAAAAAATGTGAGTAGGACGGCTAACCGATTGACCTTGATACCAGACCAGGAAACGGTCACCCAACCTGCATTTAGGCATGCGAACAGCGTTGCCACCCCACCGAACACACCGTTTATTCCAATCGGCCCCGTGCCTGAAGCTCATTACCCCCGACGTGTATCAGCACCGATACCCGTCCCCCACCCGTCGAGGATTCGTTGATGGAATCACCTGCCGTAGTGCCTGTAAATCCACCTCAGCCCGCCCCTGCCAGTAACAAGATTTACGTGCTCGACACCAATGTCCTGCTGCACGATCCGATGGCCCTATCCGCCTTCGCCGAGCATAAAGTGGTCATTCCGATGACCGTGCTTGAGGAGCTTGATCACATCAAGGATCGGCGGGATAAAGCCGTTAGCCGCGAGGCGCGCATCGCTATCCAGTTGATTGACAAGATGGTCGGGTCAGCCGGCCCGCATGAAATTCAGCAGGGCGTCGACATTCCCGGCTCGACCCTATCGGGGCCGAAAGGACAGCTGGCGATTTACGCGGATCAGCTGATCAAGGATGAGCATAGTGAGGTTCCGTTCCTGGATGGCACCCCGGACCAGGCCAACGACAATCGCATTATTAACGTGGCCCTGCGTCTCCAGTCGGAAAGCCCGGACGCGTTCATCTGTCTCGTCACCAAAGACATCAATATGCGGATTAAGGCCAAGGGGTCGGGCCTGCGCCAGGTCGAGGACTACCGTCACGACCGCGTACTGGACGATATCGATTTACTGGCTACCGGTACCGACCACACAGAGGGCGATTTCTGGTCGCGTATCGACGACGTGGATACCCTGCGTGACGGTGACGTTACCCTGCATCGCATCCCCCGATCGGCATTGCCCGATGCCTATACCAATGAGTTCGTCATCGATGAGCAAACATTTATTGCCTTTGTTCATCATGTCGATGACGAGTATGTCTATCTCGCCGTCGACAGCCGGGACAATTTGATGAATCGTCGGTTCTGGGGCTTGGCGCCCCGGAATCTCGAGCAGGCGATGGCAATGAAATTGCTGGATGACGACGATATCGACATGACCGTTTTAACCGGCCCTGCGGGATCGGGAAAAACACTCTTGGCCTTGGCCTACGGGCTTCACGCGATTCTCGAGCAGAAAAAATACAGCAAGCTGATCGTCGCGCGATCGACGCCTCCCATCGCTGAGGACATCGGCTTTCTCCCCGGCACCGAGGAGGAGAAAATGGCGCCTTGGCTGGCGGCATTTGATGACAACCTGGAGATTTTGCACGGGGGTGACGAGTGCTCCAACGGCAGCATCGATTACGTGAAGGAGCGCGCGAATATCCAGTTCAAGTCGCTCAACTTTATGCGTGGTCGCTCTTTCAATAACGCCTATATCATCATCGATGAGGCGCAGGGCCTGACCCAGTTTCAGCTCAAATCCATCATCAGCCGAGTGGGCGCGGACTCGAAAATCGTCGTGTTGGGGAACCTTGCCCAGATCGACAATAAATACATCTCGCCACTGACTTCCGGACTCACCTACTTGGTGGAAAAGACCAAGGACTACCCCCACTCGGGCATTATGTTTATCGCGGGCATTGTTCGCTCGCGGCTGGCGGCCTTTGCCGAAGAGAACTTGTAGCGTCTTTTTAGTGAGCGAGCGGGGCTCTTAGTTAGCCAGCGGCGCTTTGACCCTGACCGATTGTCCGGTCTGCGCCAGCCATTCCAATGCGGGGTTGCTGGTGACCAGAACGACCGTGGAGCCGAGAAAGAATCGCCCCAGTTCTTCACCAGCTGACAGTGTCGGAGCCTCGGCCGCATCAAACCGGCGTTCTCGTGGGGCGTCACCGCCGGGTTCTTCGATGCCACCCCATACGGTTTCGATGCCCGCGACGATCACTGCGCCGACGAGGACGACCGCAAGCTCGCCGTCGGCAGTATCAAAAAAACACACCAGGCGCTCATTGCGCGCATACAGGTTGTTTATGGCGTTTGCGGTGGTGTCGTTGACCGAAAACAGGTGCCCGGGGATATACCGGGTTTTTTTTAGCGTGCCCGAAATGGGCATGTGAACCCGGTGATAGTCACGGGGCGACAGGTAGACCGTGGCAAAGCATCCCTCGGCGAAGCGGCGCGCCCCATTCTCGTCAGATCCACCCAATAAGGCAGCGATACTGTAGTGCCGGCCCTTGGCCTGAATGGCGGCACCATCGTCTATCGAGCCCCGCTGGCTGAGCACGCCATCAGCGGGCTGCAGGTAGCGGCTGTCTCCGGGTGGGCGGGCGTCGGGCTTGAGATCACGCGTAAAAAACGCATTGAAGGTGGGGAACGCCTCGGGGTTTTCTGTAGTCGCATCGCGTAATTCGACACCATATTGCCGCATGAACAGCCAAATCAGGGTATTTTTGAGCCAAAAAGGGCGTTCGAGGCTTGCCAGCCTGCCAATCAGACGCGACAGTGCGTGTTGTGGTATTAACGCTTGAAAACCAATGAATAGTCGTTTCATCACGGGTAATGTAGGGCCTTATGAATGTGATGGTGCTCTGCGCTTTGGAGAGATCAGTTTGAGCCGGTTCTCCCCGCGAATGTTGCTGATCATGTTCGGCTGTCTGATGCTGTCACTGGCGCCTAGTGTACGCGCTCAGACCGCGGAACAGGAGCCCGACGTTCAGGATTCGGCTGCTGCTGGCGATGCGGCACCTGATGACAAGAGCACTGAGCAGATCGAGACCCGGTCGGTGGTACCTGATGCCGAGGCGCAGGAGAGCTGGGTTGATCGCGGCCACGGCTATGTGACCGAGCGCGCGACCGCGCTAACCCGCTGGACCGATGATTTTTTCGGCGACCCCGAGTGGGATGCGGAAGCGCCCACATCGCGGCTGCGATTACGAGTCACCGAGCAGTGGGATGAACGCTTCGGGCTTGATACGCGGATACGCCTCGGTGGCAATATAAAACTCCCACAGGTGTCGAAGCGGCTAAATCTGGTATTTCGCGGGGATGAGGAGCGCACCGACCTCGCCAACGACCCGGATCCCGCTCAAAGCACGGTGGGCGTCGAATTTCAGGTCGGCAATCAGGACCCGAAAAACTACCGGTTTGATCTGACGATGGGCCTTAGCTCTTCAGGCCCCAGGCCGGGGGTGAAATTTCGCTACCGGAACAATATCACGGATACAACCCGCTACCGATTCATACAGCGCATGCAATACGAGATCGACGACGGCGCGTTTGCGACGACCAAAATCTATCTCGATCACGACCTTAGCGCGTCTGAACTGGTGCGTGCCAATTCTCGGCTGGTGTGGGGAGAGGAGACCGAAGGCCTCGAGTGGAACGCCAACCTTTCCTATGTCAGCCGTTGGTCAGATCGTGCCAATGAGGAGCGGGCATCCATTTTTTACGTTGGCGCAGAGGGTCGTACCAAACCGTACGATTACGTCCGGAACTATCAAGTCGGCACCCGCTTTCGCTTTCAGGCTTACCGGGATTACCTGTTTTTCGAAGTCGAGCCCACCTACAACTGGCGAATTGACGAGCCTTTTGATGACCGTCGAGGTGCCTGGCAAATCAAGCTCCGCGTCGAGTTTCTCCTGATGGAGGAGCTCAGACGAGACGCTAAAGCGAGCGACAGCGCTGAGACTTAAGATTCATCGCGTATTTCAGGGATCGTCCATCTTCCTGCATAGGCTTCGCGTATGAAGTCATACTTGGCCCGGGGGCTCAGCCCCGGATTACGCGAGCAGCTCCAAGGACTGCCGTCTGTCTCACCGATATCAAGATAGCGGGTGTGGTCATCAGCGAATGGCTGAAAGCGCAGGGGTTTAGGCACCGGGCACGCTTTGACCCCGCTATCCTGCGATACACCAAAATCAAGCTTCCAGCGAGCTGATGATCGCCCGATAGCTGTCGAGACGTTCCGGTGCGATACGTCCTGCTTCAACCGCCTCAAGAATGGCGCATCCCGTCTCCTTGCTGTGTTGGCAGTCCCGGAAGCGGCAGTGGCCCAGAAAGGGGCGAAAATCCGGAAAAGCCGGCGCTACGGCGTCGGCAGGCAGGTGGTGCAGGTGGAATTCCCGGATACCCGGGGAGTCAATCAAATGGCCCCCTGAGGGAAGATGGTAGAGCGCCGCGGTCGTCGTGGTATGTCGACCTTTGGCGATGGCTGCGGAGAGCTCACCAACACGAATATCGATATCGGGGAGCAGGCGTTGCACCAGTGAGGATTTACCGACCCCCGATTGGCCCACGAGCACCAGGGTTCGCCCATCGATCAATGCCTCGAGCTGCTGGGCATCCGGTTCCTGGCGGCCGGTGACGACGCAGGGATAGTCCAGTGCGCGGTAGCGATCCATCAGTGCAAGCAGAGGATTGTTATCGTCGATAAGATCGGCTTTGTTGAGCACCAGGGCCGTATCGATTCCCGCGTCTTCCGCCGCGACCAGGTAGCGGTCGATGAGGTTGGCATGGGGTTCAGGTTCGGGTGCGATGACGATCAGCATCAGGTCGACGTTCGCAGCAACCGTGCGTGGCCGTCCTCGGGCGTCGGGTCGGCTCAATGCACTGCGTCGCGGCTGTCTGGCGACGACGACCGGGGTATCTTGCTCCTGTAGCCAGGCTACGCGGTCGCCTGCGACCAAATCCTCCACATTGGGGCGAATAGGGCAGGTTCGCCTCGTACCCGATTCGTCCTCAAGCAGCACCTGTTTGCCGTAGCGCGCGATCACCACACCGGGCTGCATGGTTTCAGCATCGTCGAGGGAAGCCGATCTCGCCTCTCGGTGACGCTCGGCTATTCGGCGCTGCTGTTGTTTGCTGAGTCGGCGTTTCGACATGCGGCCAGTGTACTGCGTTAGCGGAACTGGCGTGTGCAATAATCTGTGGATCGACATCCACGGAGTGCGCTATGCCGGCTGAGCAAAATCTCATCTGGGTTGATCTTGAGATGACCGGGCTGGTGCCCGAAGAGCATCGGGTTATCGAAATTGCCACCATTGTGACGGACTCCGCGCTCAATGAGCTGGCACAGGGGCCTGTGCTGGCAATCCATCAGAGCGATGCGGAACTGAGCAAGATGGATGAGTGGAACGTCAATACTCACACCGGATCGGGCCTCGTGGATCGCGTGAAATCCAGTGGTTTGGATGAAGGCGCTGCCGTTAGCGAAACCCTGGCATTCCTGAAGGAGTGGGTGTCCGCTGGTGCATCGCCCATGTGCGGCAATTCGATTTGTCAGGATCGACGTTTTATGGCGCGGCACATGCCGGAGCTAGAAGCGTATTTTCATTACCGAAATCTGGATGTCAGCACATTGAAGATTCTGGCCAACCTCTGGCGCCCCGACCTGCCACGGGCGCCCAAGACCGGTACGCATCAGGCGCTCGAGGACATCCGGGAATCGATTGTGGAATTACGCCACTATCGCGAGCACTTCATCAGGGTGAACTGACCTGATGTTGGGCCAGTGCCCAGGCAACGTGCTCCCGAACAAGCGCGGACGGGTGGTCAGACCGGCTTTTTAACGCGTTCACGATGTCATCTGATGTCGTGGCATTGCCCAGCGCTATCGCAATATTCCGTAACCAGCGCTCGTGACCAATTCGTCGAATCGGCGAGCCCAGGGTCTTCTCCTCGAAGGTCGTTTCATCCCACGCCAATAAATCGACCAGTGCCGCGTCATCGAGCTGGTGCCGGGGTGCGAAATCGGTCTCGCTCGAGGTTTGCGCAAATTTATTCCAGGGGCACACCAGCTGGCAGTCGTCGCAGCCATAGATACGATTGCCCATGAGTGACCGAAGTTCAGGGTCAATGCTGCCCGGGTGCTCAATGGTGAGGTAGGAAATACATCGCCTTGCGTCGAGCACGTAGGGGCCGACAAAGGCTGCGGTAGGGCAGACATCGAGGCAGGCGCGGCAGCTGCCACAGTGCTTTTCGGTTTTGGCGGGATCGGTGGGGAAGGGGATGCTGGTGTAGATTTCACCCAGGAAAAACCAGGATCCTGCCTTTTCATTGATCAGCATCGTATTCTTGGCGATCCAACCCAGCCCGGCGTTCTCCGCGATTCCCCGTTCAAGCACGGGCGCACTGTCGACGAAAGCCCGAAACTGACCACCGTCGAGTTCGCTTTCGATCCGCTTTGCCAGTTTCGACAGACGATTGCGCATGAGTTTGTGGTAGTCCCGGCCCAGCGCGTAGCGCGATATGAAACCGCGATCGCTGCGCGCCAATACCTGATCCGCGGGAACGGCGGGCGGGTCGTAATCCATTCTTAGGGAAAGAATACTGCAGGTGCCGGGTACCAGCTCGGATGGGCGGCTGCGCTTGGTCCCGTGCCGCGCCATATACGTCATATCGCCGTGATAGCCCGCGGCCAGCCAACGCTCAAGTACCGCCTCATGCTCACTGAGGTCGATCCCGGTAATGCCGAGTTGCTGGAAGCCGAGTTCCGCTGCCCATTGGCGCAGCGTCGGCACCAGCTGTTCAATTTGTCGCTCATTTACAGTCGCGTCCATAGGGAAATTGTGACAGATTCCGGGGTCTGGCAGGATCTAAACCAGTAAACTGTCGCCATGAATCGCAAAACGCCATCGAGGATTTCCGTGCCACTGGCAGATGAAGCCGCAACAATCGCGCTGGGAAATGCATTGGCTGCATCGCTCAAGCCGCCGGCGGTGATGTACCTGGAGGGTGATCTGGGGGCCGGTAAAACCACGCTTGCCCGAGGATTGTTGCGGGGGCTTGGCCATGTCGGTAGCGTTAAGAGTCCTACCTATACTCTGGTGGAGCCCTACGAGCTGGAACAATTTCCTGTTTATCATTGTGATTTGTATCGGCTCGGCGACCCTGAGGAGCTGGAGTATTTGGGTATGCGGGATTATTCCTCCCGCGAGGGTGTGCTGGTCATCGAGTGGCCGGAGCGCGGTGCCCACAGGCTGCCCGCGGCGGATATTCGTGTTTGCCTGCGGCCATCGGGTGAGGGGCGTGTGGCGGATATCGAGATTTACGATGCCAGCGTGTCGCTGATGCTGGGGCAAGCCGCTGTATGAGGTCTGAAACGCCATCGCCGAGGGAGGGCTCTCAACGGGTTCAGCGCTATCCCTTGTGGCTGGCTACCCTGGCGCTTCTGTATGCCGCGTTCAGCGGTAACAGCCTGGCTTCGGAGGTCAAGGATGTGCGGCTCTGGCGGGCGCCAGATCACACCCGCGTGGTGCTTGATCTCAGCGAAGCGGTTGAGTATTCCTTTCTCGAATTAAAGAATCCTCGACGGCTGGTCGTCGATATTCCGAATACGCGTTTTGAGAGCGCGCTCAATGACCTGCCGATCGACAATACGCCCATCAATCGGGTTCGTTTTGGCATTCGCAAAGGGTCTGATCTCAGGCTGGTGTTCGACCTTTCCGCCGAGGTGCGCCCCAAGGGCTTCGCCTTGGCCCCCAGTGAGCAGACCGGTCATCGCCTGGTGATCGATCTTTTCGATGTCGGTGCCGATGGTGCCATCGAAAAAAGGCCGGTTATCAAAAGTATTGATCAGTTATCGGACAAGCGCGACATTATTATTGCCATCGATGCGGGGCACGGCGGCGAGGACCCTGGTGCGACGGGTCCCAGTCGGGTCAAGGAAAAGGCGGTGGTGCTGGCCATTGCACGCAAGCTCGAAGCTCGACTCAAGCGAACCCCGGGATTCAAGCCCTTTCTCATCCGCAAAGGGGATTATTACGTCAGTCTCAGCGGGCGCCGGGCACTGGCGCGAAAGAGCCAGGCCGATTTGTTTGTATCGATTCATGCCGACGCCTTTACCAAGCCCCAGGCTCACGGCGCGTCGGTGTTCGCCCTCTCCACCCGCGGTGCCACTTCAACCACGGCGAAATACCTGGCCGATCGCGAGAATGCGGCGGATCTGGTGGGCGGGGTTCGCCTGTCCGATAAGGATGATGTCCTCGCTGGGGTTCTCACAGACCTGTCGATGACGGCGACGCTGGATAACAGTATCAATCTTGGCGGCCTCGTGCTGAAGGAGATCGGCGCGATTGCCCGCCTGCATAAAAAACAGGTGGAGCAGGCGGGGTTTGTGGTGCTGAAGTCACCGGATATCCCGTCGATACTCGTAGAAACGGGTTTTATTTCAAATCCCTCGGAGGAGCAGCGCCTGGCGAGTGCGAGTTATCAGGATAAGATGGCACGCTCTATCGAGCGCGGTATCGTACGTTGGTTTAGCTCGCACCCTCCAGCCGGTACGTTGCTGGCGTCAAAGCGATCGAACGGTAACCAGAGCTACACCATTGCCCGTGGGGATACGCTCTCTGGGATAGCACAGCAGTTTAACGTCAGTGTGAGCGCCATCAAGGACCGCAATGGCCTGAAGAGCAACACCATCAAAGTCGGTCAGAAACTCGTGATCCCGGGTGGTTAGAGGTATTTGGTGAGTCGCATACGAAGCCTGGATCCCCGCATTGCCAATCAGATTGCTGCCGGTGAGGTGGTCGATAGACCCGCTTCGGTGGTCAAGGAAGCCCTCGAAAACAGTCTCGATGCCGGTGCCCGGCGAATCGATATCGACATTGAAGCCGGGGGTAGCCAGTTGATTCGCGTCCGCGATGATGGTCTGGGCATCGGACGCGACGATCTGACCCTCGCGCTTGAGCGCCATGCCACCAGCAAGATTTCTACCATTGAAGATCTCGAGGCCGTGGCGACGCTGGGGTTTCGCGGTGAGGCACTGGCTTCCATTGCCTCGGTATCGCGGATGACATTGACCTCGAATGCCAGCGATTCGGTAAGCGATGGTTGCTGCGCTGTTGCCGAGGGTCGTGATATGTCGGTGACGCTGCGCCCTGCACCGCATCCCAGGGGGACGTCTCTCGAGGTCCGGGACCTGTTTTACAACACGCCGGCGCGCCGCAAGTTTCTCCGAACGGAGAAAACCGAGTTTGGTCATATCGATGAGGTGGTCAGGCGTCAGGCGCTATCGCGTAGCGACGTGAGTTTTACGCTCCGCCACAACAACAAGGTTGTTCGTTCGCTACCCGCCGCCGACGACGATGGGTTGCTGTTGAGACGTCTGTCCGGCGTCTGTGGTGAGGCGTTCATGGCGCAGTGCGTGTCTATCGAGCGCGAGGCGGGAGCGCTGATGTTGCAGGGTTGGGTAGGCCTGCCTACCTTTTCCCGCAGTCAGGCGGATCTCCAGTACTTTTTTGTCAACGGCCGTGTCATACGCGACAAGCTGGTCAGTCACGCCATCAAGCAGGCGTATCGCGATGTGCTGTTTCATGGGCGCCATCCTGCCTACGTCCTGTTTCTATCGTTACCGCCGGCACGGGTAGACGTCAATGTCCATCCCACCAAGCACGAAGTGCGGTTTCGAGATGGCCGCGAAGTGCATAGCTTCCTGTTCAGTACCTTGCACCGCGCGCTGGCCGATATTCGCCCCGGAGAGTCGGCGCCGTCGGTCGCTCCGGACATTGTTGCGGCGCTGTCGTCGGGCGCGGCACCGCAGCAGGCGGCCATGCACATACCCACCCCGGCTGCAGTGGACCCTGAACTGGTGGCCGCCCAGCAGAGCGCGCTGTCAGCGCTGTATGCGCGGCCGATGCCGGCTGCTGACCGGGGAGCTCTGCCGTCAAGTATTGCGGAGCCTGATTCCGGTGAGGAAGAGGTGCCGCCATTGGGATTTGCACTGGCGCAGCTCTCCGGCGTTTATATTCTTGCCGAGAATGCTCATGGCATGGTGCTGGTGGATATGCATGCAGCCCATGAACGCATCACCTATGAGCGCCTCAAGCAGCGCAGCGCGGATTCGGGTATTCGCAGGCAGCCGTTACTGGTGCCGCAGACGCTGGCGGTTTCGCCGCGGGAAGCGCGTATGGTTGCCGAGCACCAGGCGCTACTGCTCGAGATGGGTTTGGTGATCGATGGCGTGGGTGAAGAGCAGGTCGTGCTGCGGGAGTTACCCGCAGTACTCGCGGGTTCCAATGTCGATCAGCTGGTTCGCGACGTATTGTCGGACCTGGTGGAGTACGGCTCTTCCGAGCGAATCCGTGGGCACTTTGATGACGTGCTCTCAACAATGGCCTGCCATGGATCGATTCGTGCCAATCGGCGCCTGACCATTACTGAAATGAATGCATTGCTGCGGGACATGGAACATACCGAGCGGTCTGGCCAATGCAATCACGGACGGCCTACCTGGGTTCAGTTGACGCTGGCGGAGCTCGATAAGTTGTTTTTGCGGGGTCGCTGATGCCTCAAGCCGGCATACCGGTGCTTTGTTTAATGGGCCCAACGGCGATTGGCAAGACAGCGCTGGCCATCGATCTCGCCGAGCGACTGGACGGGGAGTTGGTAAGTGTTGATTCGACCCTGGTCTATCGCGGCTTCGATATCGGCACTGCCAAGCCCGACTATCCCCACCACCTTGTCGATATCCGCGAGCCCGATGACCCCTATAACGCTGCCCAGTTCGCCACCGATGCCAGCGCGGTAATTCGGCAGATCAATGAGCGCGGTAAGTTGGCCATATTGGTGGGCGGCAGCATGCTGTATTTCCGGGCGATGCTCTACGGGCTGGACGATATGCCTGCAAGTGATCCGCGGCTGCGTGCCGAGATCGAGTCCGACGCCCAGGCTCAGGGTTGGCCTGCGCTGCATGAAAGACTGGCACAGCTCGACCCCGTACTCGCTGCGCGGTTGCATCCCAATCATTCCCAGAGGATCAGTCGGGGGCTTGAAGTGGTGTTACTCACCGGGCGGCCGCTGAGTGAATGGCAATCAGGAGGGCGCACCAGCGGGGAATTTGATTTTCGCAGCTTGTCGCTGGAACCTGCGCTGCGTGCTGATCTGCATCAGCGTATTGCGACGCGATTTGACGCGATGCTGGCGTCGGGATTGCTCGACGAGGTGCGAAACCTGCATCGGCGTTCGGAGCTGCATGTGGATTTGCCCGCCGTGCGCGCCGTGGGTTACCGCCAGCTCTGGGCCTACCTCGACCAGGAAGTCGACTGGGAGACCGCCTGCGCCACTGCGCGGGCAGCCACCCGGCAGCTCGCCAAGCGCCAGCTGACCTGGTTACGTAAATGGCCGGATTTAATGCGTCTGACGGTCGATCAGTCGGGCAAGCTGTACTCCACATTGAGCGGTGGCAAACCCCTCTCGGGTGACGATCTCGGGTCGTTGTGCCAAACCTTGCTGATAAGTCCTGCAAAAGTCCTGGGTTAGTTGTAGACTAGCGGGCTGATTGGTGTGGGCGACTGGGCCCATATCCGTAATTATGCGCCGGTCCAAAGGAGTTATCATGTCAAAAGGGCACACGTTACAAGACCCTTACCTCAATGCTTTGCGAAAAGAGCGAGTTCCTGTTTCTATTTATCTCGTCAATGGCATCAAGCTGCAGGGGCAAATTGAATCTTTCGATCAATTCGTTGTTCTACTCAAGAACACCGTGTCGCAAATGGTCTATAAGCATGCAATCTCTACGGTGGTGCCGGCACGAAACGTTCGGGTACCCCAGCCAGGCGACGAAGAAGGCACCGACGACGCCTGAGCGTCCTCCGGGACCTCTCCCATACTGGTGTTAGCGAGGTCAGCTGTTGTTTTTTGAACGCCATGAAAGTGGCGAGCGCGCCATATTGGTTCAGCTGTCGCTTGATGACGGCGCTCCTGCCCAGGATCCACGCGAATTTGAAGAGCTCGTTGTCTCTGCGGGGGGAGAGCCCGTGGCTTTTATTTCAGGACATCGCCGGGCGCCCACCTCCAAAACCTTTGTAGGGTCGGGCAAGCTCGATGAAATCCGGGAAGCCAAGGAGGCGTTCGAGGCGGAGTTGGTGGTTTTCAATCACCCACTCTCACCGAGTCAGGAGCGCAACCTTGAGCAGGAGCTGTGCTGTCGTGTGATCGCGCGCACCGGGCTGATTCTTGATATTTTTGCCCAGCGCGCGAGAACCCATGAGGGCAAATTACAGGTCGAGCTGGCGCAGTTGCGGCACATGAGCACGCGCCTGATTCGGGGCTGGACCCACCTCGAGCGACAGAAAGGCGGCATAGGCTTGCGCGGCCCGGGTGAGACCCAGCTGGAGACCGACCGCCGCTTACTGCGTGCCCGTATTCGCACTATCGAGCAGCGACTCGAGCGTGTCCGTTCCCAGCGTGCCCAGAGCAGGCGCTCCCGGCAGCGCGCCGAAATACCGCTGGTATCGTTGGTCGGCTACACCAACGCGGGTAAGTCCAGTCTGTTTAACCGCGTTACCGAGGCCGCGGTATATGCGGCGGATAAGCTGTTTGCGACGCTCGATCCGACGTTGCGCGGGATCGAGATTGACCACCTGGGGAAGGTGGTGCTGGCGGATACGGTAGGCTTTATCGCCCATCTGCCCCACACGCTGGTCGAGGCGTTCAAGGCAACTCTCGAAGAAACCCTCAATGCGACGCTGCTACTGCATGTTATCGATATCGTGGCCGAGGACAGGGATTATCTGGTTGACGAAGTCGAATCGGTGCTGGCTGAGATTGGCGCGGGTGATATTCCACAGCTGCGGGTTTACAACAAACTCGACCTGGCCCAGCAGTCGCCGCGAATACTGCGAAACGAGCAGGGAGTGATCGAAGCCGTCTATTTGTCCGCGCGAACGGGCGCCGGCATTGACCTGCTCGAGCTGGCATTGAGCGAGCGCCTGCAGGACCAGGTTTTTCAGGACGAAATTACGCTGGCACCCTCGGAAGGTCGATTGCGCGCAGCGCTCTACGACGTGGGTGCTGTGGAGCGTGAATCGTGGGACAGCAATGGTGACAACCGTTTGCGAATTCGGTTGCCGCTGAAAGATTGGGAGCGCTTGAAAAATTAGTTCACGGCGCTATTTCATTACTATGCGCGGGCAGGTTTGCTAGACTGCTCTACGTTTTTCACTAAGGATTTTATCAATGGCATGGAACGAGCCCGGCGGCGATAACAATCGCCCACGTGACCCCTGGGGCGGCAATGATCAGGGACCACCGGATCTGGATGAAGCCCTCAAAAAGATCAATGACCGCCTTCGCGGTCTGTTCGGTGGTAAGCCCGGTGGCGGCGGAGGTGGCGGCGGTAGTATTCCGCGCGCGGTCTTCGGTGTCATTGGCGGTGCCTTGTTGGTCGTTTGGGCCGTTATGGGCTTTTATCAGCTCGACGAGCAGGAGCGTGCGGTTGTACTCCGTTTCGGTAAGTACCACGCAACACTTCAGCCCGGCCTGCAGTGGAATCCGCCGATAATCGACCAGGTGATTACCGTCAACACCACTAAGGTCCGTTCCGCCGGTTTCCGCGAGGTGATGCTGACCAAGGACGAGAACATCGTCGAGGTGAGCATGTCGGTGCAATACATCATCGACGATCCGGAGAAATTTATTCTCGAGGTCCGCGACCCGGAGATCTCGTTACAGCACGCGGCACAGAGTGCGCTGCGTCATGTCGTCGGTGATACCACGATGGATCTCGTGCTGACCGAGGGCCGTGCGGCCATCGCCGGAGAGGTGACCCAGCGGCTACAGAATTACCTGAACAGCTACGGTACCGGCATTCTTGTTTCCAAGGTCAATATCGACGAAGGCAAGCCGCCCTCGCAGGTACAGGGCGCGTTTGATGACGTGATCAAGGCCCGCGAGGACGAGGAGCGTGTCAAGAACGAGGCGCAGTCTTATTCCAACGGTATTGTTCCCGAGGCGCGAGGTCGTGCCCAACGCGTTCTGGAAGAGGCCAGTGCTTACCGTGACCAGGTAATAGCACTGGCTGAAGGTGAGGCTGAACGGTTCACCCAGCTACTGACGGAATACCGTAAGGCCCCCGAGGTTACCCGTGAGCGCCTCTACCTCGACGCTGTACAGACGGTTTTCGCCAACACCAACAAAGTACTGGTTGATGTCGAGGGCGGAAATAACGTGATGTACCTGCCCCTCGACAAATTGGCACCGCGCACGATGGGCGGTAGCGAAGGATCATCGGGTCGCAGCGGCATCAGTGATCGCCAGATGCGCGAACTCACCGATGCTGTGGCTGAACAGCTTCGTCGTGAAGCAGAAAATGCATCCAGCCGCCGAGGAGGTCGATAATGAGTCCAAGACAACTTTGGCTCGGAATTTTGGTGGCGGTCATTTTGGTGGTCGCCAGTAACTCCATCTATATCGTCAGAGAGACAGAGCGCGGTGTTTTGCTCAAGTTCGGCGAGGTGGTTAACCCCGACATTAAGCCAGGGCTCCATTTCAAGGTTCCCTTTGTCAACAATGTCCGCATTTTTGATGGCCGGATACTAACCGTTGACTCAAGCCCCGAGCGATTTTTCACCCAGGAGAAAAAGGCGTTGATTGTCGATTCTTTCGCCAAATTCCGGGTGAAGGATACGGCGACGTTCTATACGGCGACCAACGGCGAGGAAGCTCGCGCTGCCGGCTTGCTGGCTCAGCGTATCAACAACGGCCTCCGTAACGAGGTGGCGACCCGCACCGTTCAGGAGGTGGTATCGGGTCAGCGTGATGAACTGATGTCGGCGATTATACGGCAGCTCAGCGATACCGCCTCTGACGAACTCGGTGTTGAGATCATCGACGTTCGTGTGAAAAAGATCGATCTGCCCCCTGACGTATCCGATTCGGTCTATCGCCGGATGAATGCGGAGCGGGAAAAGGAGGCGCGTGAGTTGCGCTCTCAGGGTCAGGAACTGGCTGAGGGGATCCGTGCTGCAGCCGATCGGGAAGTCACCGTCATTGCCGCGAATGCGGCGAAAGAGGCGGAGATTGTCCGCGGTGAAGGAGACGCCCGGGCGACCAGTATCTACGCGCAGGCCTTTAATGAGGACGCGGAATTTTATTCCTTCCTGCGCAGTCTGAAAGCGTACCAGGAGACCTTCCAGGGCAGCAGCGATATCATGCTGATTCAACCCGATAGCGAGTTCTTCAAATACCTGGGTGATTCCTCGGGTGAACGATCCGGTAAGTAGTGATTTGATCCGGCCTCCGTCGCAACGCGAGGGAGGCCGGCAAGCCACGCCGCTGGTTTGATGTGGTAAACTTCCGGGCGTTTGATTCACCGGACCGTTGCCGTCTCGCGACGGGGTTTTCATATGACTTCCAACAACCGCTGGCTACTGCCCGACGGCATCGATGAACTATTGCCCGAACGCGCCGCTACCGTCGAGGCGCTGCGTCGGTCACTGCTCGATACCTGTGCGTCGTGGGGCTATCAGTACGTTATTCCCCCGCTGGTAGAATTCACCGACTCCCTTTTGGTGGGCCTGGGTGCCGACCTCGACGTCCTCACCTGCAAATTCACCGACCAGTTGAGTGGCAGGACGCTGGGTGTACGCGCTGATATCACTCCCCAGGTGGCAAGAATTGATGCCCACAGCATGCCGCACGATGCGGTAACGCGTCTGTGCTACACCGGCTCAACGCTACACAGCACGGCGCAGTCGGTTATGTCAGGTCGTTCTCCGATTCAACTGGGAGCAGAGTGTTTTGGCTGCGCTGATCTCGACGCCGATCTGGAAGTGATCGAGCTGATGCTGTCGCTGCTCGGCGCGGCGCCACTGCTACTTTCACAGCACCGGGCACTCACTTTCGATATCGGCCACATCGGTGTCTATCAGGCGCTGATGGCAGATGCCGCCCTGGGTGAGGACGTCGAGCAGGCGGTCTTCGATGCGCTGCAGCGAAAGTCGGCGCCCGATTTGGCCGAGGCCTTATCACGCTGTACCGCGGATGCCGCGGCCAGTATTCAATCCCTCGCGGATTTGCACGGCGGCGTTGACGTCTTGCCCCAGGCGCGGGAGCTCCTGAGTCGATCCCCCGCAGCCCTAGCCGCGCTGGATCAGGTGGATAGCGTCGTCGCGCGGGTGAGCAAGCAGTTTCCCGGACTGGCAATTTATGTTGATCTCGCCGAGCTCCGTGGCTTTCGTTATCACACCGGCCTGGTGTTTGCCGCGTATCTCAGTGGGATCGGCGCCGCGGTGGCCAAGGGCGGCCGCTACGATAACGTCGGTGCTGTGTTTGGGCGATCGCGACCCGCTACCGGCTTCGCGATCGATGTGAAAGCGCTCGCGGCGGCAGTGGATGGTGCGACCTCCTCCGGGCAGGTGGTGCTTGCCCCATCGGCCGGTGATGAAGCCCTGTCACAGGCGATTGATCAACTCCGTGGCGAGGGGCATACCGTATTGCGGGAACTGGCGGGTAATGCCGATAGCCGTTGCTCCCATCGATTGGTTCGACAAAACGAGGCTTGGGTGGTACTGCCGCTCGATGGTGTGGAGTCCTGATGAATAAGAACGTGGTTGTACTCGGAACCCAATGGGGCGATGAGGGCAAAGGCAAAATTGTCGATTTGTTGACCGAACAGGCGGATGCCGTTGTTCGCTTTCAGGGCGGGCACAACGCCGGACATACCCTGGTGATTGACGGCGAAAAAACCGTGCTCCATGTGATTCCCTCTGGAATCCTGCGCGAGGGTGTGAGTTGTTTTATTGGCAATGGCGTGGTGCTGTCGCCCGAGGCATTGCTGAAAGAAATCGCGGAGCTTGAGGCCCGCGGTGTGCCCGTTCGCGAGCGCCTGAAGATCTCGGCGGCCTGCCCGCTGATACTGCCTTACCACGTTGCACTGGACAAAGCGCGAGAGGTTCGACGAGGCGCGCAGAAAATTGGCACCACCGGCAGAGGCATTGGGCCTGCCTACGAGGATAAAGTCGCACGACGTGGTCTCCGCCTTGGGGATATGCGCGATTTGTCTCGCTTTGAGTCGATTCTTCGTGAGGTCCTCGATTATCACAACCATGCGCTGGTTCATTATTACGGTGCCCCCGCACTCGATGCGGAGCAGGTATTAGCTCAGAGTATCTCCGAGGCGGAACAACTGCTGCCCATGATGGCTGATGTCACCAGCCTGCTTCATGATTACCGGAAAAACGGCGGTCGGCTGCTGTTTGAGGGCGCGCAGGGCTCATTGCTTGATATTGATCACGGTACTTATCCCTACGTTACCAGTTCCAACACCACAGCTGGCGGCACTGCCACGGGTTCTGGTTTCGGCCCCCTGTATCTTGACTACGTACTTGGCATCACCAAGGCCTACACCACCCGCGTGGGTTCAGGGCCGTTCCCTACCGAGTTATTTGATGCGATCGGTCAGCGTCTCGCCGAGCGGGGGCACGAGTTCGGTGCGACGACTGGGCGGGCTCGCCGCTGTGGTTGGTTTGATGCAGTGGCACTGCGCACCGCGGTAAACATCAACTCGGTCTCGGGTTTGTGTCTGACGAAGCTCGATGTGCTGGACGGATTGGAAGAAATTTCGATCTGTGTAGGCTACCAGGGCGAAGACGGTAACGCGGTACAAAATCCGGTAGATGCCAGTGACTATGAGCGCCTGACCCCCATCTATGAATCCGTGGCCGGTTGGAGTGAATCGACCTATGGGTTGAAGGAGCTCGCGCAATTACCCGCCAATGCGAGAGCCTATATTGAGCGACTCGAGACGCTCGTAGGTGCGCCGATCGACATCATCTCTACCGGCCCCGATCGTGAGGAGACCATCGTCCTGCGTCATCCCTTCGGGTAAGCTCGCGCTATGTTACTCACTACCAAGTTACTGAGCCTGTTGGTTTACCCGGTTTCACTGGGCCTGCTTCTGTTGCTGTTTTCGCTGCTGTCCCAGCTCCGGGGCAATCGAGGTGGCGCATTCTTGTGGTCTTTCCTCGCCTTTGCACTGGTGTATTTCTGTTCCACCGAATTTGGTGCCAATACCCTGATGGAGCCCCTGGAAGCGCGGTATCCCGCGTTTGCCCCTGAGGAGTTGCCCAAGGCCGAGGTGATTGTGGTCCTCGGCGGCGCCATCGATGGGGAATCTCGTTTCGGTCGGGGCGGTGATGCCACTCACGCTGCAGATCGTTTGCTCACGGCGGCTGAACTCTATGCGCGAAAAATGGCGCCTTATATGCTGTTGTCGGGCGGAGCCCCTTCGGGGCAGCGACCTGAAGCTGATTTGATGGCGGAAAAGCTCGAATTCATGGGTGTTCCCAGGAGCGCCATGCTGCTGGAACCAGCCAGTCGTACGACATTTGATAATGCGGTCAACAGTGCTGACATGCTAAACGCCAGAAATTACCGGCATATTCTCCTGGTCACCAGTGGCGCGCATATGCGCCGGGCCGTCGCCCTGTTTGAGGCCTTTGGACTGCAGGTCACGGCGGTGGCTACCGACCACCAAATCCCGCGATATGCGCCGACGGTACCAGGCTGGTTGCCTACCGCGGATCGGTTGGCCCGATCCACCCGCGCGGTGCACGAATGGGTCGGGTATTGGGTTTATGACCTGACCGGAAAATTCTAGCCAGGCGCGCCCGTAGCTCGCGCGGTCACGCCACCTGCTGTTTGAAGTCGCTGTAGTTGACTCCGGTCCAGCGGCGGAAGGCGCGATAGAAGCTGTTCACCTCAGCATAGCCCAGCTCCCAGGCAATGGTCTTCCCAGGCAACCAGCGTTCCTGTAACTGGGCTTCACATCGAATTTGGCGTGCGCGATCGAGTAACTGCTGGTAACTGGTTTCAGCTGCCCTCAGGCGCCGCCTCAGTGTCGTCGGGCTGATCCCGAGTTCATCGGCCACGGTCTCAGAGCGGAGTCGAGATAGATCGCCGCTGAGGAGCATGCGCATGATCAGGGCAGCGGTCCTGGAGCGATTCGCCGGGGGGGCGAGTTCGTTAGTGGGGCTGCTTTCACCATCGCGAGACGGCAGCTGCACCCGCGGAACAAGCGGTAGCAAAGACGGGTGGAATGAAAGTGTTTCAGTAGACGTGCCGGAATGGGGTTTATGCAACATAATCGACCTCCTTGTCGTTTGATGCGGGCGCCAGCCCTGATTGTTCGCTCCACCAGCTTTAGCTTTATACGGCTGTCCGTCGCCGACGCTGGTATCACGATGTGCCGTCTTCCTTGACGCCACACTCCGAATATACCCCGATTTTAAAAAAAATCCAGCCCTTTCCGCCGTGGGCCCCACAGTGGTTATTGGCGGTCGGCGATCAAATGGCCACCGGCATCCAGCAGTCGATTGGGTATCGGGCAGTCGATAACCGCCCCTATGGCCTTGATCAGCGTTAGTTCGGCCGGCGACAGTCGATCATCTGCCGTGGCAACCGCCTCCAGCGCCCTGAGCACATCGACTTTGAGCAGGGGGTAGCAATCAGCCAGACGATCGATGGCGCGCCCAAATTGGGCAACGCCCAAAGCCTCGGTGTCAGGCAGATCCAGGCGCATTCCCAGTGATTTCACACCGCGTTCGAAGGCCGTCCGGGTATCGTCGTCGCTGAGGGTTGCCAGCGTTCCAAGCGCTACTGCGAGGCTGTCTTTAACGAGTCTCAGCTTTCGATATCGGGGCTTTGACGGACTCACCTGGGCCAGTTCGGGATCAAGATAGTGGCGCACCAACTGATACAGGGACCACTCGAACAAAGTGATTTCGCCATCGGCACGAATCATTCCCAGCATGAGTCGCTTGAACCTACGGTACTGCGCCGGCGACATCAGCTTCAGCGCGGGCAGGCACAGCTCAACCAGCGGCAGTCGCAATTGGGGCTCCAAATCAGATAGATCTTCACCGTGTTGGGCCGCGAGATCAGACAGACCCCTGAAGCCCGCCTGATCAATCAAAGCCTGCTGCTTCTCGCTATGCCGCTCGTTACACCAGAGCAGACCCAGTAGTAGGGCCATGGCACCCAGGGGATCTTCGGCGGCGGCAATAACTCCCTCGGCGAGGCGCAGTGGGCGTTCTTCCAACGGAATCCCGACTTCCACCGCGACAGGTGCCGCGTCCAGATCTATGGGGTCCAGAAGGGTGCCGGTTACACCGGCGGCCACCAGTGCCCGGCGGGCCTGGTCCGCCCGGGATTCCCGACTGCCATCGGGTTCCAGACTGCGATGGTCAGGACGTCTGTGGATGAAATCGCCATCCCAACGGGGGTCAAGGCGTTGAATGCGCTCTGCCAACGGCGGGTGCGTGGCAAATAGCAACCAGAGCCGATGTTTTACCTGGGCAAAGAACAGATGCGAGAGCTCCTCGGCCCGCGCGCTGTGAACCAGCGTACCGGGCGTATAGCCGCCAATCACTTTGAGTGCATCGCCAATGCCGTCCGGATTGCGTGTGAATTGCACGGCGGAGGCATCCGCGAGGTACTCCTTTTGCTGGCTGACGGCGGATTTTATGAGGCCGGCAATCAATCCACCCAAATAGCCGATGACCATAAGGCCGACACCCAGTGCCAGAAGACCTGCCTGGCTTTCCCGGTTTTTTTTTCGTGTGCTGTAAACGGCACGGTGCGCGCCGCCGCGTAACAACAAGCTACCAATATCACCCATGAAGGTGATGCCGCGCATCATTGCCGCCATGCGGATGCTGAGTCGCATATCGCCATTGAGAATATGGCTGAATTCATGGCCGATGACGCCTTGCAGCTCCTCTCGGGTCAAATGCACCATGGCGCCACGGGTGATTGCGATCACCGCGTTGGCTGGCGTGATACCGGCTGCAAACGCATTGATGCCCCGTTCATCGTCGAGAATATAGAGCGGTGGGACCGGTATATTGGCGGCGAGTGCCAGCTCCTGCACGATATTCTGGGCGCGACGCTCGGCGTTGTTGTCAGAGGAGGGCAGTGCGGGGCGGGCTCCCAGCGCCTCCGCCACAGGCTTTCCACCCTCTGCAAAACGCCACCAATTCACCGCGACGACGCTGCCGATGATGGCTGAAACCGCGAGGCCGCAGGTCGCGAAGAGTGACCAGTCGATAGTGGCCATGATGCCGGCCAGTGGGCTCCCTTGGGTGTGTTGCATCTCCTGATAGAACAGAGTGCCCATGACGAGCAGATTTACCAGGGTTATCAGGGCTATGACCGCAAGAATAAAAAGCAGGACCAGTAGCCGGGTATTGCGCCGGGCCAGGTCCTGTTCGCGAAAGAAATCCAATGGGCAGCCAGGCAGTGCCCAGGTTTAGGAGAAGCTGACTGTCGGTGCCGCCTGAATAGCGGCGCTGTCTTCAAATTCCAGTAGTTCGGCATCGGTTCGGTGGCCGAAGAATCCGGCAAACAGTACAGGCGGAAAGCTCTGGCGATAGGTGTTGTAGGCCATCACCGCATCGTTAAAGCCCTGTCGGGCAAAGGACACCCGATTTTCTGTGGTCGTAATCTCCTCCGAGAGCTGCTGCATGTTTGCACTCGCTTTCAGGTCGGGGTAGGCCTCCATAACGACGTTGAGCTTGCCTAGTGCTCCGGTCAACGCGGTTTCGGCGCCGGCAAGTTTGCCAATCGAGGCATTATCAATGTTGCCGCCGCCGAGGCTTTGCAGAATGGATGACGCTTCGTTTCGTGCCTCGATCACTGCCTCGAGCGTCTCCCGCTCGTGGTTCAGGTAACCCTTGGCGGTTTCAACTAAGTTGGGGATGAGGTCGTGACGCCGTTTTAACTGTACTTCGATCTGCGCGAAAGCATTCTTGTAACGGTTGGCGAGTGTCACGAGCTGGTTGTAAATCGAGATGATGATCACGGCCACCACAAACAGGGTGACCAGTATGCCGATGCCGAAATTGCTCATTTTTCAACTCCTCCCAGGTTCTGCCGGTCATTGTAGCCCCAGCCTACCCCGTCCCAGTAGATCTTTTTGGCTCCCAGATTTACCGCGTGATCTACACGTGCTTCAGCGCACTGTTTCACGGTATGATCCGAGGATGACTTCTCTACTTCCCGGAGAAATCCTTGCTGCGGTTTGCTGGTTACTATGACTGAAGAGTCCATCTTCGACGAGATGTGGGGGCGCGATGAGCGTCTTCGCCGTCCTTACAAGCGTTTTAACGATTGGCTTGAGAAAGAGGACTCAAAAACGCTTCGCGCCAAACAGCGCGAGGCCGATGATTTATTTCGCCTGACCGGTATTACGTTCAACGTTTATGGCCGTGCAGAAGCCGAAGAGCGCCTGATTCCTTTCGATATCGTTCCCCGAATTATCACCGGTCGGGAGTGGCAGCGATTGAGTCGTGGTATCGAGCAGCGTGTTCGCGCCATCAATGCTTTCCTCTACGATATTTATCATCGTCAGGAAATTGTTCGCGCCGGTCGTATTCCCGAGGAAATGATCAGCAACAATGCGGCTTTTCTGCCGCAAATGCTTGGTGTGAACCCTCCTGGAGGTGTTTATACACATATTGTAGGCATCGACCTGGTCAGAACCGGTCCGGACCAGTTTTATGTCTTGGAAGACAACGCCAGAACGCCCTCGGGTGTGAGCTACATGCTCGAAAACCGCGAGACCATGCTGCAGATGTTTCCCGAACTATTCCTCAAAAATCGTGTGCAGCCCGTGGAAAACTATCCTGGCGACCTGCGTCGCTCTCTGGCCGCCTGTGCGCCGAGTGGTGCTGCTGATGCTCCCGTTGTTGCGGTTTTAACGCCCGGTATCTTTAACTCGGCCTACTACGAGCACGCATTTTTGGCCGATCAAATGGGCGTCGAACTGGTTGAAGGCCATGATTTGCGCATTGTCGATGGCCGTGTGGCGATGCGTACTACCCGCGGTTATCAGCCGATCGACGTGATTTATCGTCGAATCGATGATGATTTCCTCGATCCGCTCAATTTCAACCCCGAGAGTCAGCTTGGTGTGCCCGGGATTATGGATGTTTATCGCGCGGGCCGGATTACCATTGCCAATGCACCGGGGACCGGTATTGCCGACGACAAGGCGATCTACAGTTACATGCCGGAGATTGTTGAATTTTATACCGGTGAGCAGCCCATACTCGAGAACGTGCCAACCTGGCGCTGCTCGGAGCCGGATGCTCTCGCTTATGTCCTTGATCATTTGAGTGAACTGGTGGTGAAGGAAGTCCACGGTTCGGGCGGTTATGGCATGTTGATTGGCCCTACGGCGACCAAGAAAGATCTGGCGGCGTTCCGCAACAAACTGAAAGCGCGGCCGTCCAATTACATCGCGCAACCGACGCTGTCGCTATCGACGGTTCCCGTGTTTACCAACCGCGGTCTTGCACCGCGTCATGTCGATCTCAGGCCCTATGTTCTGGTCAGCCCAGGGGGTATCCGTATTACACCTGGGGGGTTGACGCGGGTGGCGCTGAAGAAGGGCTCGCTGGTGGTGAATAGCTCGCAGGGTGGTGGAACCAAAGACACCTGGGTTCTGGAAGACTGATGCTGGGTAAAACTGCGAATGGTCTGTTTTGGATGTATCGGTTGCTCGAGCGCGCCGACTGCACCGCACGACTGGTCGAGACTGGCCAGCGAATCGCGCTGACCCGTTCGGGTACCCGAGACGATGAATGGCGTTCAGTATTACTCTCGGCAGGGAGTTTTGAGGGTTTCAGGAAGTACGAGGAGGACCTGACCAAGACGGCCGCGGTGGACTGGCTGATGCGGTCCAAGGACAACCCGTCCTCGGTACTCTCCTGCATCTCTAATGCGCGCCAGAATGCAAGAATGGTGCGTACGGCATTAACCCCCGAAGTCTGGGAGGCCACCAACTACGCGTATATGCGGGTTCGTGAGCTGCTTGCGCGAAAGCTCAGTGAGCGCGAGGTGCCACCGGTGCTCGATAAGGTCCGCGACCTGGCTTCTCTTGTGCAGGGCGCGACACACAACACCATGTTGCGTAATGACATCTACGATTTCACCCAGTTGGGCACTTTTCTGGAGCGTGCCGATAACACGGCTCGCATTCTCGATGTGAAATACTACGTGCTGTTGCCTTCGGTTGCTGCGGTTGGATCCTCCCTCGATAACGTGCAGTGGGATACTATTTTGCGATCGGTATCTGCCCATGGTGGATTCAGGATGCAGCACAGTAGCGCGGTGGGGCCCCGGGAGATTGCCCGCTTTGTCATTCTCGACAAGCAAATGCCACGAAGTCTGGCATTTTGTGCCCGGCGCTTGCGCCGAAACCTTGAAAGACTGCGTGACCAATACGGGTTAGTGAAGCCCTCGCTAGCCATGGCGAGCGACCTCGATGAGTTTTATAACGTCAACGATATCGATACCATTTTTGAGTTCGGCCTGCATGAGCATACGCAACAGACACTCGGTGAGATAACGGCTCTCGGGTTTCAAATTGAACAGGACTACCGATTCTATGAGTAATTGATGCGCCTGAAGATTCGCCATGAGACCCGATATCATTTTGATTCGCCGGTGACCTACGCCTTACAGCAATTGCGTAAGACGCCGCGAAATATCAATGGACAGCAGGTCCTGTCCTGGAGCACGACGATCGAGGGTGGGGCCAAGGAGCTTATTTTCGAGGATCACCACCGCAACATCGTCGAGTTGATCAGTTTTGGTAGCGACACTCACGAGATGATTGTCACCAGTGAAGGTGAGGTTGAGCGGGAAGACATCCACGGTATAACCGGCAAGCAAAGTGCACCGGCACCGATGTGGTATTTCCTGAAACCGACCACCCTGACACGTTGTGGTCCCGGTATTCGTGCACTTGTTAAACAATTCAAGGGAATGGAAGGGCTGGAGGCGATGCACGCGTTGTCGGTGGCGGTGCGCGATGCCGTGGCCTACGAGAAAAAGGTGTCATTAATGGAATGGGACGCAGAGGCAGTTCTGGCCGAGGGCCGCGGGGTCTGTCAGGATCACGCCCACGTTTTTATAGCCGCTGCGCGAGAAATGGGCTATCCGGCAAGATACATATCGGGCTATCTCAGCCTGGATGGTATGGAAGACCAGGAGGCCATGCATGCCTGGGTCGAGGCCTTTGTGGGCGATCTCGGCTGGGTGGGGTTCGACGTTTCCAATGTTATTTCTCCTGACAAACGTTATGTCACGGTCGCCGTCGGCAACGACTATAGCGAAGCGGCGCCGGTCCGCGGAATGCAAATCGGAGGCGAGGGTGAGACCCTTACCGTCGATATTAGTGTGACGCAGCAGTGAGGGAACTGCGGCGATGACTTATTGCGTTGGAATGCAGCTTGATCAGGGCCTGGTATTTATGTCCGATACCCGCACCAATGCCGGGTTCGACAACATATCCGCCTATCGAAAAATGCACATCTGGGAGGCTCCCGGAGAGCGGGTAATCACCCTCGTGGCGGCGGGTAACCTCGCGACCACTCAAGCCGTGCTGAGCCTGCTCGATGATCGCACCCGCCCCACAGCTGAGCGCGAGCCCAGTCTGCTCAACGTGCCTTCCATGTTTCAGGCGGCGCGTCTGGTCGGGGATACCCTGGTCTCTGTTATTGAGCAACACAAAGGTTCTGGTCAGTCCGCCGACAGCGCCTTTTCGGCGACGTTTATTCTCGGTGGGCAGATTTTGGGTGGGCCGCCTCGCCTGTTTCTCATTTATCCTGAAGGTAACTTTATCGAGGCCGGCACCGATACCCCGTTTTTCCAGATTGGCGAGATGAAGTACGGCCGCCCGATTCTGGTGAGGGCCTACGATCCCGCGCTGTCTTTTGATGAAGCGATGAAACTGCTGCTGGTCAGTTTTGATTCCACGGTCAAGGCAAACCTGACCGTCGGTGCGCCTTTCGATTACCATTTCTACCGCGCGGGCAGCCTGAACTGCGGCCATGTTGGCCGTGTTGAAGCGGACGACCCGGTGGCGCGAAGCATCGCGGATGTCTGGAGCGAGGAGTTGAAGCGAGCTATTGAGAGCCTGCCCGACTACAAGATATCGGATTCCGAGGCGGCTCCAAGCTGCGCCTTTGGCAGTTCCGCCTTTATTACTCGCAAGGTGTCCACTAGCGAGTAGTCAATTCAGCAGCCCCGCTTCAAAGGGAACAAGAGTCTGCGCAGAGCTGCCTCGATATCGCCACGCGTGGCCGATCGGCGATGACCGAATTTCTGGAGATGCCATGACCCTACAACGCGTGGAAACAGCAGCATTTAGCGATCAAAAGCCCGGCACCTCGGGGCTTAGAAAGGCGGTATCTGTTTTTCAGCAGCCTCATTACCTCGAAAATTTTGTCCAGAGCGTCTTTTCTACTCTCGGGCAATGCGAAGGCCAAACCCTGATCGTTGGCGGTGACGGTCGCTATTTAAACGACCAGGCCATTCAGCGGATCGTCAGCCTTGCGGCGGGTAATCGATTTGCTCGGGTGCTTGTCGGGCGCCATGGCATTCTATCTACCCCTGCAGCGTCGCATCTTATTCGAGAGTATGGCGCCTGTGGTGGCATCATTTTGTCGGCGAGCCACAACCCGGGTGGCCCTGACGGTGATTTTGGTATCAAGTTCAATGCCGCCAATGGCGGGCCTGCAACCGAGCAGATGACTGCCGCGATCCACAGTGCATCGCTAACTATCGATCACTACTGGCGAGTTGATATGCCGGCGATGTCGATTGATGAACTGGCGACTGTTCAGGTGGGTGAGACCCGCGTCGAGGTCATCGATCCGGTCGCGGCTTACGCAGACCTTATGGCCTCACTGTTCAATTTCGAGGCTATTGCGGCATTGCTGAGCGCGCCAGGTTTCAGGATGCGCTTTGACGCCATGCATGCGGTTACCGGTCCCTATGCCATCGAGATTTTCGAGCGACGGCTGGGAGCAGCCGGGGGTACGGTCATCAATGCCATACCACTTCCCGATTTTGGCGGCGGTCACCCCGACCCCAATCAAGTCCACGCTGCAGGTCTGGTGGCCCTGTGCTCAGGGGACGATGCGCTGCAGTTTGGCGCAGCCTCTGATGGTGATGGCGATCGAAACATGGTGCTGGGCGAGAATTTTTATCTGAACCCCTGCGACAGTCTTGCCGTGCTCGCCGCCAATGCAACGCTGGTCCCTGCCTATGCAGATGGCATTGCCGGGGTAGCGCGCTCTATGCCGACGAGTAGAGCGGTTGATCGCGTCGCCGATCATCTTGGTGTCCCGGTTTTCGAAACACCCACGGGTTGGAAGTTCTTTGGCAATTTACTCGATGCCGGTCGAATTACTCTCTGTGGCGAGGAGAGCTTTGGTACCGGGTCGGATCACGTTCGTGAGAAGGACGGAATCTGGGCGGTGTTGTTCTGGCTCAATTTGATTGCGGCGCGAGAGCAATCATTGGCGGCGATTGTGCGGGACCACTGGGCGCAGTATGGCCGGGATTATTTCACCCGACACGATTACGAAGGCATTGATAGTGATGCTGCCGGCACCATGATAAAAGGCTTGATTGATGTGTTACCCAACCTGAGGGGCAAGGACATCAATGGTTTGCAAATCATCGATGCGGACGAATTCGCGTATCGGGATCCCGTCGACGATTCGTTGTCTCAGGGTCAGGGGGTGCGGATTTTTTTCAATGATGGAGGTCGTCTGGTGGTTCGCCTATCGGGTACTGGCACGCAGGGTGCCACCCTTCGCCTTTATTTTGACCGCCACGTTGACGGCTCAGGTCGGTTGAATGCCGATCCGCAACAGGTTCTCGCGCCATTGATCAATGCGGCGGAAGATCTATTATCCATCGAGAATACCACCGGACTGGATACACCCAGTCTGATTACCTAGGTAGACTATGGCGGCTCCGCCGGCACGGCACCGGATTACGCGAGCAGTTCAAAGGACAGTCGTCTGCCTCACCGACTTCAAAACAGAGGAGCTACTGGCCCGAAGCATCGCTGCCAGGACGCGGATCGTCCGAGTGGCGCCGGGCAAAGACGAAGGCTTTGCGAATATCCTGCGCGACGTAATACAGGGTGGGGACCAGGAACAGGGTGACGGCTGTAGAGAAGAAAATTCCAAACGCGACCGATGTTGCCATGGGCTTGACGAACTGCGCCTGAATCGAGGTCTCAAGCTGTATCGGCAGCAGACCGATGAAGGTGGTCAGCGAAGTGAGGATCACTGCGCGGAAACGTGTTGGACCCGCTTCCAGCACCGCCGACTTCCAGTCATGGCCCTCATCGATGTAATGGTTAATGAAATCCACCATGACAAGGCTGTCATTGACGACTACACCAACCAAGCCAATGATCCCGATGGCTGACAGAATGCTTACGTCCATCCCCAGAATCAGATGTCCAAGGAAAGCACCGGTGACACCGAAAGGAATCACCGACATGATCAGCAAGGGCTCGATATAACTTTTGAGTGGAATCGCCAGCGCCGCATAGATCAATAACAACACCAGAATGCCGCCGTAAAGCAGGCCTTTGGAGGTGTCCCGCTGTTCTTCGACCTCGCCGGCAACTTCGTAGCGAACCGAGGGGTGCCGACTCAGAATCTCCGGCAGCAGCGAGCTTTCGACAAGGCGCATGACCTCGCTGGACGCGGTCAGTGTTTTATCGATATCGGCACGCACGTTAACCACGCGGGACAGGTCGATCCGATTAATGACACTGAGCCCCGACTGCTCGCGCGCGTTGCCCACGACCGAAAACGGTACCCGGCGTCCATCGGGAAGGTTAATCCACAGGGAGTTCAGGGTTTCAACCTGACTGCGATCCTCTTCAGGAAGGCGCACGTAGACGCGCACTTCGTCGCGACCGCGCTGCACGCGCTGCACTTCGGCGCCAAAGAAAGCCTGACGTACCTGTCGCGCGAGTTCGACATCGCTCAGGCCAAGAGCCTCACCTTCGTTGGTGACCTTGATATCCAGCTCGCGACCACCGGCGTTAAAGCTGTCGCGGATGTCGCGGACACCTGTGATTTGTGCGAGTTGCAGCTTCAGTTCGCTGGCGGCCTGGCGAAGTTGTTCGAGATCTCGCCCGGAAAGCTGGATGTCAATGGGCGTCCCCCCTGGGCCCGCCGCCGCGTTCAACTGAAAAGACCGCACACCCTCAAGACGTCCGAGCGCATCGCGCAGCCACTGTCCCAGCTCGCCCGAGTCGATATCCCGTTCCTCGCTAACGATCAGCTCGATCTCGATCGAGGCCGACGTATCGGATTCGGAGAGGACGGCAAGCGTTTTGATGACATCCCGACCCTCCGGATCCTGATCGCGAAAGCGTTCATTCATGACACCGGCGGCATCGCTGATCTCCCGCGCGTATCGATGAGTTTTCTGCCAAGGGGTGCCCTGCGGCATTTCGAGGGAGATCGAAATAAAATCTGACGGTACTGATGGGAAAAAGGTAACCCGTAAAATGCCTGATGGAATCAGCGACAGGCAGATGATCAGACCCGCAAGAAACAGTGCCACCGTGGTGTAGCGATTACCTACGGCCAGGGAAAGTAAACGACGGTAGGGGCCCTGAGCGACGGCAATCATGGTTTGTGCAATACCATTCTGCCACTGCTTGATGCGCCCTGGATTTTTTTGTTCCTTGTGGAGCTTGATATGACGCAGGTGTGCGGGCAGTACCAGTTTGGTTTCAACCAGCGAAAACAACACACAAAGAATGACCACCCAGCCCAGTTGCGAGAGGATCCGCGCAAAGCCCTCGGTGAGAAACAGACTGGGTCCAAAGGCTACCGCGGTTGTCAGTGCACCAAAAATGGTGGCGGTCGCGACCCGGTGAACTCCACCGATGACACTGTCCAGACCGGATCCACCGCGCTCAATACTCGAATACACACTTTCGGCAGTGACGATGGCATCGTCGACCAACAAACCCAGTACAAGTATAAATCCGAACACCGACAGCACATTGATGGAGACAGGCAGTCCCAATAACTGAATGGTGGCAAGACAGCCGAGAACGGCGAAAGGCAGTCCGATGACCACCCAGAAAGCGAGGGCAAGATCGAGGAACAGGGCCAGCGCAATAATCACCAGAACGGCGCCCTGTGCCGCATTGCGTAACATCAGGTTAATCCGGCCGCGCAATACTCGACTAGCGTCACCCCACGCTTCTATATTCACACCCTGTGGTAGCTGTAACTGTTTCTCGGCGACGTATTCGCGCAGCCGTCGGGTGATATCGAGTACGTTCTGGTCGCCCACGCGATCGATAACAAAGGTGAGGCCCGGCTCGCCATTGATCAGCGACAGCACCGGCTGGTCGGTGAAGCCATCGCGGATATCGGCAATATCTCCCAGTCGGAGACTGGTGCCATCGGTGCGGCTGATCAGGGTCATTTGTGAAAAGTCGCGCCCGACGTAGGCCTGGGAGCTTGATCGCAGCGATATGGAACCGCCATCGGTGCGAAGCTGGCCTCCGGGCAAGTCCTGGGATTGCTGTTGGATGATCCTGACCACGTCATCGAAGGTCAGGTTATAGCGGCGCAGTTTCTCGTCCGAGAGCTCAATGGAGATCTCGTAGTCCCGCTCACCCGATACATCGATTTCGGATATATCACCCAGCGCGAGAATTTCCTCGCGCACCTGTTCACCGAGTTCTTTCAGTTTTGTCGGGTCGATATCGCCGGCAAGACTGACCCGCATCGCGCGACTGGTGGATTCCACCTCCTCAACAATGGGCTCCTCGGCATCCCGGGGGAAAGATGAAATACCATCTACCCGAACCTTGGCGAGGTTGACGGCCTTGGCCATATCGCTGCCCGGTTCCATGAGAACGGTGACGATACCGACGCTTTCCCGGGCCTCACTGCGTATTTCCTTGATGCCGATGATGTCACGCACGGCTTCCTCAATACGCAGAATAATACCGCGCTCAACCTCCTCGGGTGAGCTGCCGGGGTAGGGCACTGTTACCGTAAAAGTCTCGGTTGGGAACGTTGGAAAGACCTCTTTGTCCAGGGTCTGGATCGCGAACAGGCCTGTCACGGCAACGATCACCAGGAGCAGGTTGGCGGCTACCGGGTTGGCGGCCATCCAGGCTACGGGGCCCGTTCGTTTTACGCCATTGTCGTTATTCATTGGCAATCGCTACTGCCAGCCCGTCAAACATCAGGTCCAGCCGCGTGACGACGACGCGATCACCATTGACGAGGCCCGAAGTCACCAGGGCGCCCTGTCGATTGATGCGCGCCACGGTGACCGGATGGCGCACCAATTGGCCGTCTTCAAAAAGAAATACATCGTTATCACCGTGCAGAGCGGCCGTGGGTATAAGCACCGCCTCGGCGACCTCGCTGCCCAGGATCTCCGCGCGGACAAACATACCAAATCGCAGTGGGTAGTCCCCTGACTTTGGTTCCAGCGGGGTCGGTACTTCGACGATCGCGGGATAAACCCGGGTCTGGTCATCAATACGCGCTTCGATACGCGCCAGCGTCCCCGTCCAGACGGAGCCATCGGCCCTCGACTCATCAGTGAGCAGGACGCTTTGCCCGCGCTCACTGTTAATGAAGCCAATATCCTGAGGGGCTATTGGCAGGCGCACCTCGGCAATTGAGGTGCCGAGCAGCGTTCCTATCGTTGACCCCACGGTGACGAATTCGCCGGTCTCGACGGAGCGGGTGTCTACGACGGCGTCGAACGGCGCTTGATTTCCGTATTGGCCAGATCGCGCTCGGCGCGATCGATTCGCGCCTCCGCAGCGTCGACCGCAGCGGAAGCCTCCTCGATTCGCGCGGTTTGTCGAAGGGCCCTGGCATCAGCCAGGGAAAGTTTGGCGCTCGCCAGTGCCTGACGCCCCTCCGCCAGCGCCAGTTGGTAGTCAGTGGGGTCCAGTTTCAATAATGGTGCGCCTGCGCTCACCATGGCTCCCGTTTCGAATGCCGGTGAGCGCCACAGAATCGTACCGGTGACTCGCGCGGAAAGCTCAACGCGATGTTTTGCCGTGACATTGCCGTGGGCAGTGACCGTTACCTCGACAGTGGAGAGCGAGATGGACTGGACTTTCACCAATGGGGGAGGTGTTTCCACACTTCGCGCTTCGAGTTGTGGTCGGCTCTTGACCATCAGGATGGCAATAAAAACCGCTACAACGACAATCGCAATCGGTTTAATCACCCGGAGAAATTTTTTCATCACTACTGGCATCCCGGTGAGGCTCAGGTTTACGAAAACGGCGGAGCGGACGATAAATACAGACCTGTGGAGACCGCCAAGGATAACAGGGTTTCAGTAGGGTTGATCGTGCCTCTATGATGGCACGCCAGGGGCATACCAATAAGCTGACTCGTTGCAAGACCGACTCTATATTCGGCAACGTTGTGTGGACCGGTTCGGGCTTAATTTTACTCCGCAAAACGTTGGGCCAGTCGGGCCCCATTCAGCCTTTATTCATTCCTTACAGCACGCTTATAGCTAAAAACGATGGACTTTTGAATAAGATTAAAATTTTATTGCTTGACACAAACAAGTCATTGAAGTGGAATCATTCCAATAACAATAAAACTCGTTTTTCAGACAGTTCGTCACTGCGATCGTTTTTCCCGAAGAAAAATATCGATGTGCAAGAGGAGCTTGATTTTGAAAACAGCGCGAAGAAGTAGCATCAGATTTTGCCAGCCGTTTTTTTTAAGCGGTTGACCGCCTGGGACTATCTGACTGGGATAATCTTATCCGATGCATCGATGTTGGTGTGACGAAGCATTTTTCGCTGATTATCCGAAATAATACCGTTGAATAGATTGCAAACTTGGACAACAGTCCATCGAGCGTATCGCGAGTTTTTCTGGTTTCCTGCTATGAAGCGAGCGGTGCATCAAGATGACGACCAAATCAATAATCAATAAAACGTAAAAAAAAGGACCTGCAAATGAACCTATCGAAGAAGCTGTTAGCAACTGCGACGACGAGTGCCCTGTTGACATTGTCAGCCGGATTGGCCTTTGGTCAGGAGCAAGACACCGAAGTGCTCGAAAACGACAAGTCCAATGGATTGAGGCTTGAAGAAGTGGTTGTTAGTGCGACCTACCGTGACACCAGCCTGATGGACACGGCCGGCGCGATTTCCGCGCTGACCGAGGACTTCATGAGAAATCAGGGCGCCGAGGATATGGCCGACTTGTTCCAATTGGTTCCCGGTCTGAACATGGCTACGGAAGCGGGCGGTAACAACCGCTTTGTGGTCCGCGGTATCAGCTCGCAGACCGGTGAATCCCAGCTTTCGATTACGGCTTCCGCGATTGGTGTCTACCTCGATAACGTGCCGGTGTCTTCGGCCGTGGGCCCCGCGGTTCAGATGAGCAGCACGATTTTTGACGTGCAGCGGGTCGAGGTTCTGAAAGGTCCCCAGGGTACGTTGTTTGGTGAGGGGTCCCAGGGCGGCACGATTCGTTACCTGTTCAACAAAGCCGATCCGACTGCTTTTGATGCCTCGTTAACCGTGGGTGGTCAGATGATTGACGAGTCTGATGACTACGGGCACCGCATCGACGGTATGGTGAACTTCCCGATCACTGAGAACTTCGCGATTCGGGCGATGGGTTTTGACACGTCTCGCCCGGGCTGGATCGATAATGTCTCGCCGGAAGAGGAAGATTTCAACGACAGCGAAAGCCGCGGCGGCCGGCTCTCCTTTAACTGGCAGGCGTCAGACCGCTTCGCCCTGGAGGGGTCGTATTACGACACCAAGCAAACGGTCAACGGTGCGAGTCGATCAGATTTCGGAACCCCGTATGTCCAAACCAGCGGGCGAACCCCCGGTCGTCCGCCAAAATCCACCGATGATTTCGAGCTATACAACCTGGTTGCAAATGTTGATCTTGGCTTCGCGACATTGACGGCATCGACCGCCTACAGCGAGCGTGAGATGCTATTTTTCCATGAGTACAACGGGTTTTTGACGACATTGATCGACTTCGTTTGGTTCCTGAACGAACAGGACGCTGGCTGGCCGGGGAATAATCCGTTTATAGATCCCAACCTCAATTCGATAACCAACCGCAACCGGCTGATCTCCGAGCAGCAGGTTCACGAGCTGCGTCTGGTATCGAATGATGAGGGCTCGCTGCGTTGGACGGCGGGTGTCTTCTACAAGGATTCTGATGATCTCTACGATTTCGATCTCGAGGTGTCGGGACTTCCGGGTAAGGAGTTCGTTGAGCCCATAGCGGTAGACATCCTGACGCCGGAGGATCCCGATGCGCTAAACGGCCTCGACAACATGAAGCAGTGGGCGGTCTACGGTGAAGTCAGTTACGACTTCAATCCCCAGTGGACCTTGACTGTCGGTGGGCGCTATGCCGATCTGCAACAGGAATTGGGCAACCAGCCTGAATTGGGGGCCGAAGACAATCCCTTTACGCCAAAGGTGGAACTGTCCTGGCGACCGAATGATGACCTGTTGCTCTATGCGACGTATGCAGAGGGCTTCCGGCAGGGAAATACCAACCGTCTGTTCGGTGCAACGGCAGAGCAGGACCTGATTAACGACATCGCCAATAAACAGGCTCAGGAAGGCATCAGCGAAGAAGAAAGAGCCGCGGACCTGGCCGATCTTAACGGTCGACTCGATGTCACACGCAGCGAACGAGCGTTCGACGGCGACACGCTCAAGAACTATGAGCTGGGTCTGAAGACCACGCTATTTGATGGTCGCGCAGAACTCCGAACAGCGGCGTATTACATCGAATGGACGGATTTGATTCAGAGTTTCAGGATCCCCGCTTGATCAGGCAGTTCCCCAACGACAGCTACAACAAAAACCTGGGCGATGCCGAAGTCATCGGTGCTGAATTTGAATTCAGCATGTCGCTGACGGAAGGGCTATTCTGGCGCTTCGGTGGTGACGTCAAGGACACTGAAGTTCAGGAAGGTGCATTGGCGGGTAACCAGCTGGTGTTTGCGCCTGAGTACAGCATCAACACGGGGCTGGATTACACCTTCGGTCTGACCGATGGCATGGATATGACGCTTCATGGCGATGTGTCCTGGGTAGGTGAGCAGTACGCCAATGGTGCCAACGACGACAATCGTCTGATCCCGGCTTACCATATGGCCAATGCCCGAGTCGTCCTCAATAGCACCTCCGAGACGTCATGGAACGCGGCACTCTGGGTTCGAAATCTGACTAACGAAGCGAATCTGACCAATATCTCGCACCTGAGACAGGATTACTTCTACAGCCCACCGCGCTCGATAGGCGTTGAATTTGGCTGGCAGTACTAGTCGTCTGACAGGCACCTCGATCTCTTGATCGAGGTGCCCTTTTCTTTTTTTGACTGTTCGGTTTTGCTCAAGGCAATACCTCGAACAGTTCGGAGACACGCATGCAAGATAAGTTTTCTAAGCTGATTTCGGCGTCCTTACTGATGGCACTGTCAACAGTACTACCCGTTAGCGCCGATCAGGGCGAGGCGGCAGCCGCTGAACCCCATCCGGGCGAAGCGCTCTACAATGAAAATTGCGCGGCCTGCCACGACAAGCCGTTTTACAAAGCACCCAGTCGTTTCTTTATATCGCAGTTGACCACCAGTAGCCTGGTGCGGGTGATGGGTGAAGGCGTGATGCAGAGTCAGGCGTCCGCGTTGGATGCGGATCAGCGACTCGCCGTCGCCGAGTATTTGACGGGTAAATCCCTGGCTGATGAGCCGGAGATGATTGTACCTCCGGTTTGCGATGCGGAGCACCAATTTGATGCCAGTCAGCCTCCCGTCTCTGTGGGCTGGGGTGTGGATTTACACAACACCCGTTTCCAGACCGCCGCCGCTGGTGGGCTTACCGCGGATAACGTCGATGAGCTCGAGGTCAAGTGGGTATTTGCCTATCCGGGCGCCATGCAGGCCCGCTCCGAGCCTGTGTTTGGTGGTGGTGCAGTCTACGTCGGTAGCCAGGATGGAACGGTTTGGGCGCTCGATGCGGAGACCGGTTGCATGCGTTGGAAATTCAGCGCCACGGCGGAGGTTCGCACCGGTGTGGTGATCACTCAGTGGTCCGCCGATGATGACGACGTTGACCCCATGATTTACTTCGGTGACACCATCGCCAATACCTATGCGCTTCGGGCGAAGACCGGCGAGCTGGTCTGGAAGATCAAGGGTGATGGCCACCGCGATGCAACGTCTACCGGAACGCCGACGCTGCACGATGGAACATTGTTTATACCAGTCTCGTCCCTCGAGGTAGTATCGGCGGCTAATCCAACCTATAAGTGCTGCTCTTTCCGGGGTGCTGTGCTTGCCGTGGATGCAAAAACGGGTGAGGAGGTTTGGAAGTCGTACACGGTAGATGAGACGCCGGCCCCAGTGGGAAAAAACGCTATTGGCGTCGATATCCTGGCGCCCTCCGGCGCTCCGGTATGGAACAGCCCTACAGTCGATGCCACGCGTGGTCTGGTCTACGTCGGTACTGGCCAGAGCTACACGTCTCCGGCGGACGGCAATTCGGATGCCATAATGGCGTTTGATATGAAAACCGGCGAGAAGCGTTGGGTGAGCCAGCAGTTGGCCCATGATGCGTGGAATGTTGCCTGTTACCGCAGTTTCGGTGGCGGGGCTATTCCTAACGTCAACTGTCCCGAGGAGGACGGCCCTGATTTTGATTTCGGTGCAGGAACCGCGCTGGTTACGCTGGAGTCGGGCAAGCAGGTGGTCGTCGGTGGTCAGAAATCCGGTGACGCTGTCGGTGTCGACCCTGATACGGGTGAAACCTTGTGGAAGACCCGTGTTGGCCGCGGTGGCACCCAGGGTGGCGTTCACTTTGGTATGGCGGCGGATGGCGGAACGTTGTATGTGCCGATTAACGATAAGCCGTTCCCTGACGATCATCGCTACGAGTATTCCAAGATGGATCCCAACCCCGGCGTCTTTGCCCTTAATGCGGCCAATGGTGAGTACCTGTGGTCTTCACCGGCCCCCGATGATGTCTGCGGTGATCTGCCTTTTTGTGATCCCGGCGTATCCCAGGCGATTACCGCTATACCCGGCGCTGTGATTGTGGGCTATATGGATGGCCGCGTGCGCATCCACGCCAAGGACTCCGGGGAGGTGATTTGGGAGCGAAACATGCTCGGTGAGTACGAGTCGGTGTCCGGTGAAACCGCCACGGGCGGTGCTTTTAGCGGTGGTGGGGTGCTGGTTGCGAATAACCAGCTCTATATCAACGCAGGCTACGGCTACAACTTCCATATTCCGGGAAATGCACTGGTGGTGATGGGGCTGCGCGACACGCCGGATTCTGATTAGTACCTCCCAGCCGGGCCGGCTTGGGTCGCTTCGCTTCGGCGTTGCCCTTTTTTAATAATGAGGAGAAAAATGATGGGTAAGAAGATTCTGGCTTCCGCGTGTTTAAGCCTTGCGGCAACTATCGGCATGACGTCCATGGTGTCTGCTGATGGTCATGAGGCGACGGCAAAAGACCTGTTGGAGATTGAAAATCTCGCGTATTGCTATGCACTGGGCGCCGATGCGATCGGTAACGGTAAGGTAGAATCGGATCCGTTGGCGGCAGGGCTTGCGATCTATGAAGAGTGTTTTGCTGAGGATGCGACCTTCGGCATATGGCCTGCGGGTATGCCTTTTAATTCATTGAGCTTCCCCGACCGAACCGGTGACATGCCGCCGGCGATTGTGATTGAGGGTCGCGAGGCGTTTGCAGGAATGGTGAATGGCTCGTTCAGCGGTGCCGGCGGTGGTGATGGTTACGACTTTGTTCAGCACAATATGACCAATGTCCAGATTGAGGCGGATGCCGAAAAAGGCCAACTCAATGCTTATCTGGCGTCAGTGCATGTGATTCACGGTGAGCCGGGCTCACCCATGCGTTGTCGTCAGCAGGCGAACGGCACTTACTCCATGAAGGTCAAAAAGATGGACGGAGTGTGGAAGGTGACCAGCCTGGATCTTGCACAGATCGCATTCGATACGATTATCGAGAACGGAAAGGGTTGCTGAACTCGTGCTATCCCGCGCCCCCCGGGTGCGGGACGGATCTACCAAGAGTGGACATACCGTTAAAAAATTTGGAAGGAAAATCAACCATGAAAAAAATCCTCTACCCTCTGGCGCTCGCGTTATCCGTGAACGCCTTCGCCGATAATCACGAAGAGGCACCCGAGCCTGAAGAAATGACACTTCCGGACTTCAGTGCCATGGTGCAGATGCTTCCTGAGGATGATATTGGTCTGCTGGGGCGTTTTCACTTTGCCACCGGCACCACCGATTTTGACGCGGCCCGCGAGTTCTATCGAAAGCTGGGTTACGGCACCAGTCAGGGGGGATTCCCGCTGACCAATACCCATCAGATGGCACAGGCATTGGGTATGGACGTCTGCCAGTACGAGTTGGTCAAGGGTGAGGTGCTGATGCTGGACGACAGCCTCAATAGCTCTGCCGCTATCGATCTGTTGCAGTGGAAAATTCCGTTTGATGATGCGCCACCCTATGAACTGCCGAATCATATTGGTATGGCTTACGCCGCATTTCTGACGACAGACCTGGCCGCCGATATGGCGTACCTGAAGTCTGAAGGTGTTGAGTTTCTCTCTGATGAGCCTTACGGCATTCCCGGCGATCGCTTCGCCTTTTTCCGTGATCCTGAAGGGATTCTTTATAAGCTGATGGAGACCGCGCCACCCCATGGTGATCCTGAAGAAGACATGCACATTGTTGCGATGCCACACCTCGGTATAAACGTCAGCGACTTTGATACATCGCTCGCCTATTACAAGCGCCTCGGTTACACCAACGTAAAGCCACTGCCCGAAACGGGCACGCTTGAGGAAGCTCGGGCCTATGGGCTTGACCAGCCATTTAAGATCAAGGGTGCCGATATTTCATTGGGTCGTGGCGACAATAACGTGATTCGACTGGTGCAGTGGATTGAGCCCTTTAATCCTGAGCCCGCTTATCCGCCGCCGATCAACCGCATTGGTATCGATCGAATTGCCTTGCCCGTAGCGCATCTCGATCGCGCTGTGAAGATATTGAAAGACGAGGGCCTGGAGTTTCTCTCCGAGGTTGCGCCTTGTTGCTCAGGCACCGGTGAAGATGAATTTGGGATAGTCCACCTGATCGATCCGGATGGCGTATTCCTGGAATTGATTGGCACGATTGATAAGCGCAAGTCAGAGCCGCAGCCCGCGCACTGTCCACCGCTTGAGATCAAGATGCCCGCCTCCTAAACCACGAAAGGCTGCGCACTTCTGTTGAGCAATAAGAAAAGCCTCAGATCATCCTGGGGCTTTTTTTTACAGCTGGCCTATTTCGGGATCGGGCGAGGTTGCCAGCGGCGTCGGCTGTAGGGTCCCCGCACAAGGCTGCTCCTGCCCTGGCAATTGCCTTAGCCATTGGAGCGGGCGAGCTTAAGTGCTTAAGCGTATGGGCCGGCGTGTTATCGGCACCGTTAGATGCCAAATACGACAGCGATAGGGTTTTAACGCCCGCTTGATATCACACATGATGAGGTCTTGCTTGATGCCGCCGAGAATCCAGATGATCCGTAGGGTAGACGAATGATGAAGTGGATAGCAGTTGCCGTTGTGATCGCGCTGGTGACCGTGGGCGCCTTCTTTGGTATCGGGCCGGTGAAGGGGCTTTTGGGTGGCTCCGCACCCATGGCCGGTGGCTACGTCCCGCCGCCGGTATTGGTCTCAACGACGAACGTGGGTCGGGAACAGTGGGCGATGGAACTTGAGTCGGTAGGACGTTTCACCGCCGTTCAGGGGGTTAACGTCAGTGCCGAATCTGGTGGGATCGTCGATGAGATCCTGTTCGCAGCTGGCGAGGATGTGACGGAAGGGGTAGTTCTACTGCGACTTAACGACAGCGTTGAGCAAGCCAATCTACGTAGTCAGGAGGCGCAGCTCCGTCTGGCGAAGATCAGTTTCGAGCGCGAGAAGCAGTTGCTGGAAAAGAATTCGATTTCCAAAACACGATATGACCAGAGCGAGGCAGAGTACGAAGATGCCGTAGCACGGGTTGAGCGAACTCGGGCACTCATTGAGCAAAAGCAGGTCCGTGCGCCATTCTCCGGACGAGTCGGTATTCGCGAGGTCAGTATCGGCCAGTACATCGACCCCGGTGAACCGCTGGTTACTCTTCAGGCGCTGGAGACGCTGTACGTTGACTTCACATTGCCTGAGCGTTTCTTTCCGTTACTGGAGGTGGGACAAAAGGTACTTTGTGAGGTGGATGCATTCCCCAATGGATCGATCACTGCCAGCATCACCGGATTGGATGCCAAGAGTAGCCAGCAAACCCATACGGTTCGGGTACGGGCGACCGTCGAGGGCACGCACGCGAAACTATTGCCTGACATGTTTGCCAACGTCACGGTGATTGCCGGCGAACCAGAGGAGACCACGGTCGTACCGCAAACGGCGATTAGTTACAGCCTTTACGGTAATTCGGTGTTTGTCGTGAACGAAGATCCCGAATCTGGCGGCCTCGTCGTCGAACGACGCTATGTCAAACTGTCTGAAGCAGAGCGCAATGACTACGTCGCGGTACTAGAGGGACTCGAAGTGGGCGAGCAAATTGTGGTCGAGGGGCAGATCAAACTGCGCTCCGGGGCAGCAGTCATTGTCAATGATGCGCCGGAACAATAAATGAACTTCACTGACCTGTTTATACGCCGCCCGGTACTCTCCATTGTCGTGAGTATGGCGCTGGTGATCATCGGGCTCCGGAGTTTTCAGGAACTCACGCTGCGTGAGTATCCCGAAATCAAGTATCCGACCGTAGCGATCACCACGGTATACCCCGGTGCCAGTGGCGACGTGATTCAGGGTAATGTTACGGCACCACTGCTGGCTGAAATCGCGAAGGCAGAGGGAATTGATTACCTCGAATCAACCAGTAATGACAGTATCTCCACGATTACTGCGCATCTTTATCCGGACCACAGTATTGATTCTGCACTACTTGAGATCAGCTCCAAAGTGGACAGGATGCGGGCAGAGCTTCCGCTGGGAACCGAGGACCCGGTTGTCGAAAAAGGATCGGCTTTTCTCGATAGCGTGCTTTATATGGCTTTCAATGGCGATAGCCTGACCGAGTCAGAAATCACCGAATACGTCAGGCGTGTGGTCATTCCCCAGTTCAGTACCTTGCCCGGAGTCAGTTCTGCGACCCTTGCGGGGAATCGTGAATTTACTATGCGTATCTGGCTTGACGCCGATCGTATGGCGGCTTTCGATATCACGGCCGGTCAGGTCAGTCGCGCCATCCGCGAGAATAACTTCCCGGGGATCGCGGGTCGCATTAAGGGCGCCTTCCGCCAATTCAATGTCACACCAGAGACTAATCTTGAGACCGTAGAAGAATTCCAGTCGTTAATCGTCAAAACCGATAATAACGGTATTGTCCGGCTGAAGGATGTCGCAACGGTAGAGATGGGCCCGGCACAGAGCGACTCCCTGATGATGGAGGGGGGCAAGCCTGCGGTGCTGGTGCGTATCGGAGCGAGTCTGGGTGCCAATCCGCTCGATGTGGTTGATCGTGCTTACGAGCAGCTCGAGTCGATTGAGGAGCAACTGCCGGAGGGGATGTCGGTCAAAATTACATTTGATCCGACCAAGTCGATTCGCAGCTCAATCAATGAAGTGATCAAGACCATTATCGAAGCGAGCTTGATTGTGATCGTGGTGGTGTTCCTGTTTCTCGGATCACCGCGCGCGGTATCGATTCCACTGGTCACCATACCGCTGTCTTTGATCGGTGTGTGCATCGGCATTTTCGCGCTCGGGTTTACCCTGAATCTACTCACGCTGCTGGCGATGGTGCTTGCGATTGGCCTCGTGGTCGATGACGCCATCGTCGTGGTCGAGAATATCCAGCGCCATATCGAACAGGGGCAGGAGCCAATGGAGGCGGCAATAGAGGGTGCGCGGGAGATCGCATTCCCTGTGGTTGCGATGACCTTGACCCTTGCGGCGGTATACGCACCGATTGGTCTCATTGGAGGATTGAGTGGCGCGCTTTTTTCGGAGTTCGCGTTTGCGCTGGCGGGGGCGGTGGTTATCTCGGGGATTGTCGCGCTGACCTTGTCACCGATGATGTGCTCCAAAATTCTTGTAGCCGGCTCCTCAGAACGCGGTCTCGCTGCCTGGCTCGATAAAAACTTTGACTGGCTGCAGCAGCGCTATCGCAGCGTGTTGAAAGTAACGCTCAATGCCAAAGCATCGATACTGGTCTTTGTCGGTCTTGTCTTCGTGGCTTTATATTTTCTTTACACCGCCATCCCTGAGGAGCTTGCTCCCACGGAGGATCAGAATGTCTTGATTTCAGTGGGATCAGGGCCACCGAACAGTACGATTGACGAAACCATGCAAAACTTGCCCAAGCTCGAGGCGCAGCTGGAGCAGCTACCCGAGTATGACAGCAGTTTCGTTTTCGCCGGCTTTCAAAGCCCGAATACATTGGTGTCGTTTGTAATGCTGAGTAATTCAGAGGAACGCGAGCGGGGTATCCAGGAAGTCCTACAGGCGGTGATGATGGGAACCAGCCAGATCCCGGGTATGCGCTTCAGTGCATTTCCATTTTCGTCTTTCCCCGGGGCAGCACCGGATCTCCCGATTAAATTTGTACTCTCCAGCACCGGCTCCCATGAACTGGTGAATCAGATCGCCGAACAGATGGTGGGCGGCGTCATGACCAGCGGTGCCTTTGTCTATGCAGACAGTTCACTCAAATATGAAATGCCCCGCGTTCGTCTGGAGATTGACCGTGATAAGGCCTCCCAACTCGGCATCTCGATGGCGGCCATTACAGAAGTACTGGCGGCGTTTTTGAGCGAGAGCGATTCGGGTACCTTCACGATCAACAATGACAGCTACGACATCATCCTTCAGGTCGGATCAAAGCAGCGAGATGCCGTCAGGGATATGCTGGATTATCACGTCAGCACGGCGTCCAACATGACAGTGCCCTTGTCGACTGTGGTGAATTTACGCGAAGAGGTGGTTCCCAATGCATTGACCCAATACCAACAACTCAACTCTACAACCATCAGCGCCTTGATGGCCCCAGGCGTTACGATTGGCGACGGCATCGCCATCTTCGAAGACCTTGCAGCGAAGACACTGCCTTCGGGCTTTGACTACGCGTTTTTGGGTAAGTCCAAGCAGTTCATCGAGGAAGGCAACAAAATGATGTTCACGTTTATGTTTTCCTTTCTCATCATCTATCTTGTGCTTGCCGCGCAATTCGAAAGCTTTACCGATCCCATGATTGTTCTGATCAGTGTTCCCCTGTCGATTTGTGGCGGTTTGGTACCGCTAGCGATGGGCTACGGAACTATCAATATTTATACCCAGGTGGGACTGCTGACGCTCATCGGGTTGATCAGTAAGCACGGCATTCTTATCGTCGATTTCGCGAACAAGCTGCGTGAAAGCAAGCAGCTGTCTATCCCCGATGCGGTCGAGGAGGCCGCCGCGGTTCGCCTGCGCCCGATTCTCATGACGACCGCGGCGATGGTGTTTGGCGTACTTCCCTTGTTGCTCGCGACGGGGTCTGGATCGGAGGCACGCTTCAGTATTGGCGTTGTGATCTTCTTTGGTATGTCTGTGGGTACGTTATTCACGCTCTTCGTTGTGCCGACGGTTTATACGCTGCTCGCACGGAGAAATCGTTCGGGTAGCGTGTAGCCCTGCCCTTGACCGCGTTGCCCCCTTGGTCTTTGCGCCAACGCTTTTTGGGCTCTGGGAATCCAGATCGGTACTATCCAGGCTTTAGACCAAAGTGCGCCGGTCTAAGGTGCACGGTTAAGTGCTGCCCGGCGCACAGAAGGCCGCATGGTTCCGATGTGGGTGACCGTTCCTTCTAGAGACGCGCTTTGTATCACGCGCGACTCAAAGGATTGGGATCAACGCCGCGGCTCGGGCTGGATCGTCTTGAGTTTGATAGCATGGGCCCATCGCTCTGGCATCAGCCACAAGGCTCTGAAAAACGTCTTAGCGAATTTCCCGGAGAGGTAGCGGTGTCGCGGCGAGCGGGCGATGAGCGCATGCTCCAGATCTTTGACGGTCACTGCCGGGTCATCGGCAATACGCTCGAGATTGGGTGTGTTGACCGCAATATACTCGTTCAGCCAGTCGGCGGGATAGGCCTGCTGCCAACTGCCATTGGGGTCCTCGCGTTGTTGCGCCTCCCAGGTCGGTCGGTGTGACTCAAAAAACTGCATAACCAGTGGCGTTTTCATGGTCGATGGATTCACCACGCTTACCGAGACATCCCAAAACGATAATTCCATACGCAATGCATCCGCATAGCCCTCCAGCGCGAATTTTGCCGCGTCATAGGGTGCGTTGCCGGGCAGACTGACAATACCGTCAACGCTTGAAATCATAACGATACGGCCTTTTGCTTTCTTGATGGCGGGGATGATTGCCTTGTTGAGCGCAACAATTGCCATGAAATTCACATCGAGGGTGCGCTGATAGTTGGCAAGCGGCTGGTACTCCACAAAACCCGGTAGCGCGATGCCCGCACTGTGGACGATCCCCCACAGTTCTTCGCCGGCATGCTGATGAATGAAATCTATCGCCCATTGCTGGCCGGCAGGATTGCCCAGATCACAGGCGAGGGCCGCTTTTGCACCTGAATCCAGCGCGGCGGCTGCGCCTTCTTCGGTGTAGGTCAGCGCAACCACGTTAGCGCCTCGCCCAATGAGTCGCTGCATGACGCCCTCCCCAAAACCCGAATCACACCCTGTGACGACAATGGTCTTGTCGGCGACATCCAACTCTGCCTTTTCGCGAAAGGCGCGCCACACGCGACTTGCGAGCGCCAGAACAATAATGATCCAAACAAATGCGCCGGTGAAAAGCAGGACTGATGTCATAGTTTTCTCTCTATTATTAAATTTTTGGCGTCGGAGTACTCGTGATCATTATCTCAGTACACGCGTGAAAGTCACGTGGTGGAGTAATGAAAGCGTCCGATATGGGCTGCTGGATCGGTAACTGAGCGTGGGTACTCACCGCCCTCGTAGCGGACGCCGCCGGTGCGGCTTAGGGCATTCTTGGGTATTGAAGATTGGTGCCCAGGAGAGGACTTGAACCTCCACGCCCTTGCGAGCACTAGCACCTGAAGCTAGCGTGTCTACCAATTTCACCACCTGGGCAGGGGGAGAACTCTGAAAAACAGAGGCTGCGAAGACTAGCGGCGGGCAATGGGGTTGTCAACGGTTACACAATCCGATCAGGGGACTTCTGGTACACCCTGCAACACCCATTAACGGCTTCCCCCCCCCCCACGCCTTCAATGTCGCCGCTCGCTTTTAACCGTTGATCTGGAGTCGTCAAAAGTTACATGCAAACGCGCGGCTTTTCACATAAGCTGAAGGTATCGGCCTGCTTACGGCCGAGCCACCTCAAGGCGGCGCCCCTCCTCGCGAGTTATCCGCAGCGTTTTGTAGCCACGCCCTGCGGAGCCCGTGCTGAGGTCAAAGCCGCTTTAATCGCGCCTGTCGCGCGCCCTCTTAGTCACCCTGGAAGTTACTTTGCCCAAAGATCACGACAAAAACACCGAAACCCTGAAGAACGAGACCCCGAAGAAAAAGTCCCGGGGTAAAAAGCAATCCGGGGTCGTTGACCCCCATGCTGAGCGCGAAGCTGCGCGTTACGACAACCCCATTCCGAGTCGGGAAGTGATTCTCGGTTTACTGGACGCGGCGGAGGGCCCTATGGGCTTTGAGCAGCTGACCGCGGCGCTGCAGCTTGAAGACGAGGACGCACGTATTGCGTTACAGCGTCGCCTCGGGGCGATGCAGCGCGATGGCCAGTTGATGGCAAATCGCCGTGGCAAGTTTGGTCTGGCCACTCGAATGAATCTGCAGACCTGTCGAGTGATAGGGCATCGCGACGGCTATGGATTTGCCAAGCCCGAGGAGGGTGGCGATGACCTGTTTCTCAACAACCGTCAAATGCAGCGCGTATTTGATGGTGACAAGGTACTCGCTGCGATTATCGGTCAGGATCGACGGGGCAGACCGGAGGGCCAGATTGTCGAAGTGCTTGAACGCGCCCACGCTGAAATTGTGGGGCGGTATGTCGAAGAGGGTGGTATCGGCTATGTCGTGCCCCACCACAACCGAATCACCGCTCATTTACTGATTCCGCCCAAGCGTAAAAAGAAGGCCAAGCCCGGACAGGTCGTCACGGCGACCATCACCGACTATCCCACCGCGATTCTCGGGGCCAAGGGCGAAATTACCGAGATTCTCGGCGATCACCTCGACCCGGGTCTTGAAATCGATATCGCGATCCGCTCGCACGGCATCCCGTATGAATGGCCCGACGAGGTGCTCGCGGAAGCGGCATCGCTTCGGGATGAGCCAACGCCAAAAGATAAAGAGGGCCGGGTCGATTTGCGCCAGAAGGCCTTTGTTACCATCGATGGTGAAGACGCGAAAGATTTTGACGACGCCGTCTACTGTGAGCGCGAGGGTCAGGGATTCAGGCTGTGGGTGGCGATTGCCGATGTATCCCATTACGTGGCGGTGGGGTCGGCCATGGATGAGGAGGCGGCCGAGCGCGGCAACTCGGTTTACTTCCCGGAGCGGGTAGTCCCCATGTTCCCCGAGGTACTCTCCAACGGGCTTTGTTCGTTAAAACCGAAAGTCGATCGACTGGCCATGGTCTGCGAGATGTCGATTGGGGCGGATGGCCAGCTGCTGGATAGCGTCTTTTATGAGAGTGTTATCCATTCCCATGCCCGGTTGACCTACACCGAGGTGGGAACTGTGCTCGCCGAGGGCACTCACCCCGATGTGAAGCAGGCGTACATTCCTGACTTGATGCGATTGCATGATCTTTACAAGATCCTGCGGGCGGCGCGCGATCGCCGTGGTGCGATAGATTTTGAGACGACCGAGACCCGAATCGTCTTTAACGACGAGCGTAAGATAGAGGCGATCGTGCCGGTAACACGTAATGACGCTCACAAACTGATTGAAGAGTGCATGCTGATTGCTAATGTGGCGACCGCCCGGTTTCTGGATGACAGCGGTATTCCCGCGCTGTTTCGGGTGCACGAGGGGCCGAGTGCCCAGCGCCTCGAGAACCTGCGCGCTTTTCTCGGTGAGCTGGCGCTGGATCTTCCCGGTGGGGAAACCCCCACGCCAGAGGACTATCAAAAGGTGCTCGCTCTCACCGGTGATCGCGAGGATGGCCATATCATCCAGACCATGATGCTGCGGTCGCTCAGCCAGGCGGCTTATCAGCCCGACAACGGCGGTCACTTCGGTCTTCATTACGATGCTTACGCCCACTTTACATCGCCGATTCGCCGCTATCCGGATTTGCTGGTTCACCGCCTGATACGCCACCTGATTCGCTCGGACATACCGTTGCAGCAGGTCAGGCGACTGCCCGGAGTGTCGGCCCTGAAAAAGTCCAGTATCTACCCCTACACGGCCGCCGATATGTCGGCACTGGGGGAGCAGTGTTCAGCCAGCGAGCGTCGAGCCGACGAAGCCACCCGTGAAGTTGAGGCCTGGCTGAAGTGCGAGTTTCTCCGGGATAAGGTGGGTGAGGTATTCAGTGGCGTTGTCGCAGCGGTGACCAACTTCGGCATTTTCGTTGAGCTGGCCGATTTGTATATCGAAGGCCTGGTGCATATCAGTGCATTGCCGGGAGATTATTACCAGTTCGACACGGTCAAGCACCGGTTGATCGGTGAGCGAACCCGTCGTGTCTATCAGCTCGGAACACCGGTGGTGGTTCAGGTGGCGCGTGTTGATCTCGACGATCGAAAAATCGATCTTGAATTCCCGGACAGCGACGGGGTGTCCTCTGAAGGCGAGAAGCCTGCCGCCAAGAAAGGCAAGCCCAAAGGGCGGAGCCGACGCGGCGCTGGCAAGCCGGGAAAGAAAGGGGAAGGCCAGAAAAAAGCGGAGGGACAGAAGAAGACTCAGCCTGCAGCTAAAAAAGCCACCAAAAAATCGCCCGCCAAGGGCAGGCGCGGTACCCGCAAGCGGTCCTGAAGACCTATGAGTGAGCGTATTTTTGGCCTGCACGCCGTTGAGAGCGCGCTAAAGCACCGCCCCGAGGCGCTACTGCGGGTCATGCTGCAGAAGGGCCGCGACGACAAACGTATGCGGGAGCTCGAAACCCTGGCCCGAAATCAGGGGGTAACCATCGAGCGCCGCCCGCGAACGGAACTCGACCGTTTGGTCGACGGGCGTCATCAGGGGGTGGTGGCTGAGATCGAGCAGGGTGCCGATGGCCCACCGTTGGATGAGGCGGGCCTAATGCAACGAGTTGCGGAGACATCGACGCCACTGTTGTTGGTGCTGGACGGAGTGACCGACCCCCATAATCTTGGGGCTTGTTTGCGCAGTGCAGACGCCGCCGGTGTGACGGCAGTCATTGTGCCCAAAAACAACAGTGCCGATCTGACGCCCGCCGTCCGCAAAGTAGCCTGCGGGGCTGCCGAAGCGGTGCCTTTTGTGCGTGTGACCAATCTGGTGCGGACACTTGCGGCGCTTCAGGCTGAGGGGGTTTGGGTGGTCGGTACCACCGGTGATGCCGAGCAGTCGCTATACGCCCAGGACTTCGCGGGGCCAATCGCTCTGGTCATGGGCGCGGAAGGGCAGGGGATGCGCCGATTGACCCAGGAGCAGTGTGATTTTTTGGTGTATCTGCCCATGGCGGGCGAGGTTTCAAGTCTTAACGTCTCTGTGGCGACCGGTGTCTGCCTTTTTGAAGCGGTTCGTCAGCGCTCTGTCGGCACGTCGGCAGTAGATTAGGCGCAACAAATGAGCATTGCATTACGTCTGACCCCTAGGTAGACTCCGCGCCTCAGAAAATCAGAAGAGCCGCCGAGCGGTTCATTCTCCTTGTCGCACCGCCACCCGTGGTCGGGCGACACTAACCCACGAGGAGTACGTCAATGCGACACTACGAAGTCGTGTTCATGGTCCATCCAGACCAATCCGAACAAGTTCCTGGCATGATCGAGCGCTATACCAACGTCATCACCAAAGACGGTGGCACGGTGCACCGGCTCGAGGACTGGGGACGCCGTCAGCTTTCCTACCACATCAATAAAGTGCACAAAGCGCACTACGTCTTAATGAACGTTGAAGCGTCCAATGAGGCCATGGAAGAGCTGACTACCACCTTCCGTTTCAATGACGCCGTCATTCGCAATCTGGTTATTCGTCGTGATGAGCCGGTGGCTGAAGAGTCACTGATCATGAAAGCGGAAAAAGAAGATCGTGAGCGCAAGAGCCGCTATCAGGAGCGTCAGGCCACCGAAAAGCGCGAATCCCGCGACGATGCCCAGTCAGACGACAGTGGCGAAGAAACAGCCACAGAAGCCAGCGAGGAATAGCCATGTCACGCTTTTTTAGACGACGTAAGTTCTGCCGATTCACCGCTGAGGGCGTCAAGGAGATCGATTACAAGGATCTTGAGACCCTCAAGCAGTACGTGACTGAAACCGGCAAGATTGTTCCCAGCCGAATCACCGGTACCAAAGCCAAGTACCAGCGTCAGCTGGCTACTGCAGTCAAGCGCGCACGCTATCTCGCGTTGTTGCCGTATTCGGATTCGCACAGCTGAGTTAACCCGGTGCGTGGCCTCGCCGAATTTATTATGCGCGGCCGTTGGCAGGCGCTGGCCATCGCGGTACTCGGAGCGGGTAGCGTGTTGTTCGGCTGGATCAGCGCTGCTGCAGTGGCGCTGGTGACACTGCGAAAGGGCGTTCGACCCGGGATCTGGTTGATGTTTTGGGCACTGCTACCTGCGGCAGTGGCAACCTACGTCACGGGTGATGCGGGGAATGTGCTGCTGCTGACGGGTACGTTTGCGCTGGCACTGCTGCTTCGCATCAGTGTGAGTTTGGCACTGGCTGTATTGGCCAGTGTGGTCGTCGGTTTATTAACCGGTGGCAGTTTACTGCTGTTCAGCGCCGATTTTCTGGCGCAGATCGCAGCGGTGTTTGCTGAGTTACTGCAGCAGGTCGAGGCCGGCCTGCAGCAGCCTGGAGCGGCGCCGGTCAACCTGCGTGCGCCAACGGTGGCGCAGCTGGTCGGAATTTTCGCGGCAGGTAACGCGATGATGTCGGTGCTCAGTTTGTTGCTGGCCCGGTATTGGCAGTCGGCTCTTTACAACCCGGGAGGGTTTGGGACCGAGTTTCGGACGCTGCGGCTGCCAATGGCGGCGGCATTGGGTTTGGCCGCGATGGCTGTGGCGCTGTGGTCTCTGGGCCCAGACTACGCAGGGTGGGCGGTTCTTGCGGCGGTGCCGTTGACGTTTTGGGGCTTTGCGCTGGTGCATGCCAATGCTCATGCCAAGGGTCGGGGTAAGGCCTGGCTGATTTTGTTTTACATGCTGTGGTTGCTTATTGACCCGGCGAAGATGGTGTTGTTGGCGGTCGTTGTTGCTGACACGTTTATAGATTTCAGAGCCCGATGGCAGATGCCACCGGGCGGGGGAAGCGCCTAGGGGCAATCCCTTTCAGTTTGTTGTTGATAATCGGGCGTGCCCGAAAAAGGAAAGAGAGCGATGGAAGTCATTCTGCTGGAAAATGTAGGTAGCCTGGGTTCACTGGGTGATCAGGTGGATGTGAAGCCAGGTTATGGGCGTAATTTTTTGATCCCGCAGGGCAAAGCTGTCCCGGCGACCAAGGACAATGTGGCCAAGTTCGAGGCGCGACGCGCAGAGCTGGAAGCGGCGGCTGCGGAGGCCCTCGCTGAAGCGCAAAAGCGTGCCGATGTTATCGCCAAAATTGAGCGTATTGAGATTGCTGCGACTGCCGGTGAAGAAGGCAAGCTGTTTGGTTCGGTAGGAACCCGCGATATCGCCGAGGCGGTCACAGCGGCGGGCTGCGAAATCGACAAGTCCGAAGTCAAGTTGCCCGAAGGTGTGATCCGTGATCTGGGCGAGTATGAAATCATGATCCAGTTCCACGGCGACATTGCCGCCAACATCGCCGTCGCGGTAGTGCCCGAGTAAGACATACCTGTTGTCTGAACTCAGCGTCTGGCATAAGGGCCATGGCGCGCTTCTCGCCGCGGGGGCTTCAGTCCCGGCGCAAATACCGCTAGTCTGGGCATCTTCCAGGTAATCACGGATTACAGCCGGTTATGAGCGATCCAGGGGCTTCGATAGAGTTTTCGCGTGGGCAGGACGCCGATGTTGCTCGTCTGCGCATGCAGCCCCATTCGCTGGAGGCCGAGCGATCGGTTATCGGCAGTCTCCTGTTGTCGGCCGAAGGCTGGGATTCCATCGCTGAGATGGTGACCGCCAGCGATTTTTACCGACCCGAACATCGCGCTATATTTCGTCAAATCGCCCAGCTTATCGATCGCTCAGAGCCTGTCGACGTCGTGACCGTCGCCGATCGGCTGATGGCCACGGGTGAGTTGGAGGCCGCAGGCGGCCACCAGTACCTCACTGAATTGGCAGAACAGACGCCGACGGTTGCCAATATCCGTGCCTACGCCGCGGCCGTGCACCAGCGAGCAGTGCTGAGGAAGCTGATTGGCGCGGCGCAGGATATCGCGGCCACCGGATACCATCCCGAAGGGCGAAGCGCCGAAGAACTGGTTGATGAGGCCGAGCGGCGCATCATGCAAATTTCCGAGGAAGGGCCCAAAATGGGTGGCCCCCGCGGCATGAAACCGCTTTTGGAAGGAGCACTCGAGCGGATCGAAGATCTTTTCAACTCCGGTGGTGACATTACAGGGCTGACCACCGGTTTCATTGATCTCAATCGCATGACCTCGGGTTTGCAGGACAGCGACCTCGTCATCGTCGCCGGTCGTCCTTCGATGGGCAAGACCAGCTTTGCCATGAATCTGATCGAGAACGCGGTGGATCACACCGAGAAGCCACTGGCGGTCTTCTCGATGGAGATGCCTGCGGAACAACTGGTGATCCGTATGCTCTCCTCGGTGGGCAAAATCAACCAGACCCGTGTCCGCACCGGGAAGCTGGAGCAGGAGGACTGGCCCAAGTTGTCGGCTGCCATGAACCGACTGAAGGACGCCAATGTTCATATCGACGATACCCCGGCCCTGACCCCGACAGAACTCAGGTCGCGTGCGCGAAGGATCGCCCGGGAGCATGGTGATCTGGGTATGATCATGGTGGATTACCTGCAGCTGATGCGGGTGGCCGGTGCCGCCGAGGGACGCACCGCGGAGATCTCTGAAATTTCACGCAGCCTGAAGGCAATTGCCAAGGAGTTTCGCTGTCCCGTCGTGGCCCTTTCGCAATTGAATCGCTCGCTGGAGCAACGGCCCAACAAGCGGCCTGTGAATTCTGATCTTCGGGAATCCGGAGCGATTGAACAGGACGCCGATGTGATCATGTTCATCTACCGCGATGAGGTGTACCACGAGGATTCGCCGGATCGGGGGGTAGCGGAAATTATCATCGGCAAACAGCGGAACGGACCTATCGGTACCTGCAAGCTGGCGTTTCAGGGTGAATTCACCCGGTTCGATAACCTGGCGCGCTCGGATTACAGCGATTATTAGTGCTTCGCGGCACTTACCGTTCGAGATTCAATGGGCCCCAGGCCGGCTATAACCCCGTCTCCCGCCGGAGTTTATCCAGTGCTTCTTTGCGCTCCTCAACCGTCATCGATGAGGTGCTGTCGGGACCCGTGATGGCCGCTCGGTCGGGCACGGTGAGTATCTCTCCCTGCAGCGCTTTCAGCACGTAGCGCTCATAGTGCTTGCGGAATACGGGCCAGGTTGTGCGCTCCGGGTTGTTGCCAAGGAAAAACCAATCGCTGTCACGCCCGGCAAGGTAAACCGCGGGGTGGCTCCACGGGTAATCCGCTTTGGGTGAGGCGGCGGTGCAGGCTTCGAAATAGGCTTCCCGGGGAGAGGGTAGCCCCGCGTCTGACAGTCCCTGAATACAGGCTTCGAACATGCGGTTAAGTGTCGGCAAGTAGTCGCAGCTCTCTATCGCATGCTTGGCGCCTCTGAGAATCATTGACGGTGGGTGATCAGCGAGGGCCTCTAGCCAGAGCCGCTTGATCTGCTTGAGCTGCTCGGCGTCGGGGAAGGCCGCGTAAAACTGGTTGTGATAGTTCAGTCGGAAGAGTGCAAAGACCTGATTGATCGCATCAACAAGTTCCCGCCGATTGTCGGTATCTGCCGGTTCTGATTCAGTTGGCCCAGGTGGTGTCTTCGAGGTCTTCGGCGATACTCCGGTCTTTGGTGCGACCGCCCGGGCCACCTTGCCGATGGGCTTGCTGTCCGCCATGGTCGTTTCCCCTCTGTTGTGACCAGCGCCACTGATGCTTTACATGCTGCAGGAATTTGCTGTTCCAGGATGTATGCAATTCATTGCTGTCGCGCCAGTAGAGTGCAAATTCCGGGACGAGGGCGACCGCGAATTCCCGATCTACCCCCGCCATTCTCAAGATGTCATATACGTTTTCGTCCGGTTGCCATTGCTCGGGCATCGGCCGTGGTTCGGTACTGTGGTGCAGGCTTGCGCTGAATCGCGCCCATCGCTGGCGCACGTAGCCGATAAATTTACTGTTGACCTCTTTGGGCGGGCCGCCGCGCTCACGCCAGTAAAGGATGAATTCAGCCCGTAGTGAGTCGATAAACTCCGGGTCGATATCGGCACGGCTCATGATTTCCATGGCGTCAGCACTGGGCTGCCAGTCGCGGTCAAAGGCGGGGGGCTCCTTGATCTGGAACGCGCTGTGGTGGGGTTGTTGCTCTCGCCAGGCGCTGAGGACATGCTGTCTGAACCGATTGTCCGTCGTATGATCACCGGCACCCGGGTCAAAACTGCGAGCCAGGCGCTGTGAGAAGTCCCGATCGATACCGTGGTTGATTGACAGCAGGTCAAGCAGTGCGTTGCTCGGTGTCCAGCGAACGCCTTCATGGGTAGTCGTTGGCGGTGTAGGCGGGCTGGAAGGGGCGTGTCCGGCACCACCATCGCTTGCGGCGGGGGTGATACTGATGCGAACACTGTTTCCATCATCGCCGGCAAGCAGGGTAATAATGCCCAGGTCCGCAAGGCGTTGCAGCAGTCTGCGAATCTGGCCGGCACTCCAAAACGGATACTCCCGAACCAGTGCCGAGAGTACCAGCGCATGCCAGCGTCCGCCTTCTCGAGGCAAGCGGTTACCCAGCGCCTGCAACAGAACGGCCTCTTCGAGGCCAATCGTCGCGGCCAGATCGGGCGAAAAAGTCGCTTGTCGGTCAGGAATGACTGAACTGGTACTCATTGTTTGCCTATCGCGGTTGCTCGGTCTGCTAGCATACCGGCCTTGTCCGCTGCATTGTAGAGACTTCGCACCGGGCTCGCTAAAAAACGGGGAGATTCCATGGCCAAGGCCAAAACAGCGTTCGTTTGTAACGATTGTGGCGCTGACTACAGCAAGTGGCAGGGGCAGTGTCAGGAATGTCGCGCCTGGAATACCCTGGCCGAGATTCGGATTGGCGCTGCTACCTCCTCCAGCCAGCGCAAGGCGACGACGGCGCGCGGAGGATTTGCTGGATCGACCGCCGCGGTGCAGCGTCTGCAGGATATTGATCTGGTTGCGTTGCCACGGTTCTCCAGTGGATTCGACGAGCTTGATCGCGTGCTCGGCGGGGGCCTGGTACCGGGGTCGGCGATTTTGATTGGTGGTCATCCGGGAGCCGGTAAAAGCACACTGTTACTGCAGACCTTGTGTCACCTGGCGCGAAGCCGCTCCGCCCTGTACGTCACCGGCGAAGAGTCGCCGCAGCAGATCGCGATGCGCGCCGTGCGTTTGGGGTTGCCGGCCGAGTCGCTGCAGTTGATGGCCGAGACCGATATCGACGCGATAATGGGGGCCGCCGAGCAGCACAAGCCCGAATTGCTGGTGGTTGATTCGATACAGGTGGTCCACAGTGCAGAGGTCACCTCGGCCCCGGGAAGTGTGTCGCAGGTTCGCGAATGCGCTGCAATGCTGACTCGTTTGGCCAAGCAAACCGGCACGGTACTGATACTGGTCGGCCACGTGACCAAGGAAGGCAGTCTGGCAGGTCCCAAGGTACTTGAGCATATGATTGATTGTTCAATCATGCTCGAAGGAGAACAGGACTCCCGGTTTCGCATTCTGCGGGGACACAAAAATCGTTTTGGTGCCGTGAATGAACTGGGCATATTTGCCATGACGGATACCGGCCTGCGCGAGGTCAAAAATCCCTCGGCTATTTTCCTCGACCGCTCAGAGGAGGCTGCACCCGGTACCACGGTCATGGTGGTCTGGGAGGGAACCCGGCCGCTGCTGGTCGAGATTCAGGCCCTGGTCGATGACAGCTCTCTGGGTAATCCTCGTCGCGTCGCGGTGGGGTTTGAACAGAATCGATTGGCCATGCTGCTTGCGGTGCTGCATCGTCACGGTGGCATTCAGGTGGGTGACCAGGATGTTTTTGCGAATGTGGTCGGTGGGGTGCGCGTGCTCGAGACCAGTGCAGATCTGGCATTACTGATCGCCATTGTTTCCAGTCTCAGGAATCGAGTGCTGTCGAGGGATCTGGTGGTCTTTGGTGAGGTGGGCCTGTCGGGTGAAATCCGGCCGGTACCGAGCGGGCAAGAACGATTGGCGGAAGCAGCCAAACACGGCTTCAAACGCGCTATCGTACCCCGCGCCAATGCGCCAAAGAATGCGGTCGCCGGTATCGAGGTCGTTCCGGTAACCCGGCTCGATGAGGCGCTGGCTGCTGTGCTCGACTGAGCCCCATTTATCAACGGAGTAAATCATGGCGGAAAAATTAACCCTGGAATCGTTTATGTCCGATCTCATCCGTCGGAATCCCGGGGAGACTGAATTTCACCAGGCGGTGGAGGAGGTGGCCGAAGTGGTTATTCCTTTTGCCCAGGCCAATCCTGAATACCTTGAATCCTCGGTAATCACCCGCCTGACAGAGCCTGACAGGGCGGTTATCTTTCGCGTGACCTGGGAGGATGATCGCGGTGAAGTCCACGTTAATCGCGGTTATCGCGTTCAATTCAATAACGCGATCGGACCCTATAAGGGCGGATTGCGCTTCCACCCCTCGGTCAATTTGAGCATTCTCAAGTTTCTTGGCTTCGAGCAGGTTCTGAAGAACAGTCTGACCACGCTGCCGCTGGGTGCTGCCAAGGGTGGCGCTGATTTTGATCCCAAGGGCAAGTCTGACCGGGAGGTCATGCGCTTCTGCCAGGCGTTTATGACCGAGCTGTCTCATCATATCGGTCCCAATCGTGACATTCCCGCCGGGGACATCGGTGTGGGCACCCGTGAGATCAGTTATCTGTTTGGTCAATACAAGCGTATGTCACAGGAGTTTGCCGGTGTATTGACGGGTAAGGAGCTCTCCTTTGGCGGCAGCCTCATACGCACCGAGGCCACCGGATATGGATGCGCCTACTTCATGCAGGAGATGCTGGAGCATCGCGGTGACTCGGTTGAGGGGAAAACCTGCGTCATTTCGGGCAGTGGCAATGTCGCATTGTACTGCGCTGAGAAGCTCATTTCGCTGGGTGCCCACGTGATTACCCTGTCGGATTCCTCGGGCTTCATACACGACTCGGACGGTATCGATGCCCACAAACTGGCGTGGCTCAAGGATCTGAAATTCCGACGCCGGGGACGCATTGAAGCCTACTGTGAGGAATTCCCGGATGCCCATTTTTATCCCGATTCCCCGCCCTGGACGGTGACCTGCGATCTGGCCTTTCCCTGCGCCACGCAAAACGAGCTCAGTGAGGATGATGCCGAGTGCCTTTTGCAGAATGGTTGCATCGGGGTCGCCGAAGGCGCCAACATGCCCAGCACCAAAGGTGCGATCCGACTGTTTCGCGAGGCTAAAATCAGTTACGGACCGGGTAAGGCGGCCAACGCCGGGGGCGTTGCAGTATCAGGTTTTGAGATGTCCCAGAACAGCATGCGAATGGCGTGGACTCGAGAAGACCTCGAGGACCGACTGCGCAAGACCATGTGCAAGGTCCACAGCGAGTGTGTCGAGTACGGGCAGGAAAAAGATCACGTCGACTACGTCAAAGGCGCCAATATTGGCGGCTTCATCAAGGTCGCCGACGCCATGCTCGATTTTGGTGTGGTCTGACTACCGGTTACATCAGTTTGCGGTGTTTGACCCTGCTCGGAACGTCGGCGGCAGCGCCCAGTCGCTGGTGCCGATCTTCCTCGTAATCGGTGAAGTTGCCCTCATGGAAAATCACCGATCCATCATCCTCATAGGCGAGGATATGGGTCGCGATACGATCGAGGAACCAGCGGTCGTGTGAGATCACCATCGCAGAGCCCGGGAAGGTGAGCAGCGCCTCTTCCAGCGCCCTCAATGTCTCTATGTCCAGATCGTTGGTGGGTTCGTCGAGCAGCAGCACGTTGGCGCCCTGTTTCAGGAGTTTGGCCAGATGCAGGCGGTTGCGTTCACCACCCGACAGATCCTTGACGAACTTCTGCTGGTCAGAACCCTTGAAATTAAAGCGCCCGACATAGGAGCGCGAGGGAACCTCATAGCTGCCGATACGCATAATATCCTGGCCATCCGAGACTTCCTCCCACACCGTCTTGCTCCCATCGAGATGGTCGCGGGATTGATCGACGTAGCCGAGGTCGACGGTTTCACCAATCACAATCTCGCCGCCATCGGGTTGCTCATCGCCCATCAGTAACTTGAACAGGGTGGACTTACCCATGCCATTGGCGCCGATAATGCCAACGATACTGCCTTTGGGAACCACGAAGCTGACATTGTCGAAGAGCAGACGATCACCAAAAGTCTTGCGTAACCCGCTGACTTCAATGACCTTTTCGCCGAGTCGCTGACCCGGTGGGATGTAAATCTCATTGGTTTCATTACGGCTCTGGAATTCCTGGGACTGCAGCTCCTCAAATCGTTGCAGGCGCGCCTTGTTCTTGGCCTGACGACCTTTGGGATTGCTGCGTACCCAGTCGAGCTCCGCCTTGATGGCTTTCTGGCGAGAGGCCTCCTGACGGGACTCCTGTGCGAGTCGTGCATCCTTCGCTTCGAGCCACGTCGAGTAGTTGCCCTCATAGGGAATGCCATGACCGCGATCGAGTTCGAGGATCCACCCGGCAACGTTGTCCAAAAAGTAACGGTCGTGGGTAATGGCGACCACTGTGCCCGGGAAGCTTTCAAGAAATCGTTCCAGCCAGGCGACGGATTCGGCATCGAGATGGTTGGTGGGCTCGTCGATAAGTAGCATGTCGGGCTCCGACAACAACAATCGGCATAGGGCAACCCGCCGCTTTTCACCCCCGGACAGCCTGGTCACGTCCGCATTCCAGGGGGGTAGACGCAACGCATCCGCGGCAATGTCGAGTCGGGTCTCTATGTTGTGGGCGTCAGTGGCCTGAATAATGTCCTCAAGTCGCGCCTGCTCTTTGGCGAGAGCGTCGAAATCGGCATCGGGCTCGGCGTAGTCGGCATAGACCTTTTCGAGGCCGGCCAGTGCATCGAGGGCGGTTTGTAACCCCTCCTCTACATTACCCCGCACATCTTTGTCGGGATTGAGTTGGGGTTCCTGCGGCAGATAGCCGATATTGATCCCCGGCTGTGGTCGCGCCTCACCCTGAATGTCGGTATCCAGTCCGGCCATGATCTTGAGCAGCGTCGATTTGCCCGCGCCGTTAAGCCCCAGCACCCCGATTTTGGCCCCCGGGAAAAATGACAGCGAGATGTCCTTGAGGATTTCACGCTTCGGCGGCACAACCTTGCCGACGCGGTTCATCGTGTAGACGTATTGCGCCATGAAAACTACTTCCTGATTAACTGTTTGCGGGAGTGGGAGAATAGCAAAGCTGGTGTACCAGCCGTAAGGCCCACTGATAGGCGGGGGCGATGGCCATCACGGGCTGCATTCAACCAACAATGGGGGCTGAAGAGGGCTCGTCTTCCGGGTGATTGTAATCCGAGGACAGCAAGTCCTCATGATAATCCTCGTACTCGAACTCGGTGCTGGAGCTTACCCGGGCGATGTGGAACAGCGCGTCGCCAGAGTAGACCAAAGGCAGGTTGGACCGTCCAATAATAATCCCTGCCACCGGAGCGCGAACTTCGACCTCATTCTCCCCCAGGGGCTCCGCGACGACACCGATCACCTGGTCGCGTTCGACCTGAGCGCCAAGTGCCACCAATACGCGGTGTACGCCGCTACTCGGCGCGCGTACCCACCGTGACTCCTTGGATACGATAGGCGCCTGTTTGGCTTTGGAGCGAGTTTTTCGCAACATGCCGAGATGACGCATGACATCGAGTACGCCTTTTTCGCCCGCTCGAATATACACTTCATCAAAGCGCAGCGCTTCGCAGCTTTCGTAGAGAATCACAGGAACCCCCATTGCTGTTGCGCACTGTCGCAGGGATCCGTCCCGTTCCTGAGAATTGATGACAAGCGGGGCGCCGAAGGCTCGTGTCATACCTCGCACCACCTCGTTGTCCAGCTGGGCGCGGATTTGCGGGAAGTTCGATCGGTGGCGTCCCCCGGTATGCAGGTCGATACCATGGGTGCACTTGCTGACGACCTCGTTCAGAAAGGTATCGGCCAGTCGCGCAGTAAGCGAGCCGTTGGGAGAGCCCGGGAAAGAACGGTTCAGATCCCGGCCATCGGGCAGGTACCGGGTCTGGTTGTTGAAGCCGTAAAGATTGACAATCGGTATCACCAGCAGGGTGCCGCTGAGTCGCCGCGGATCGATATGGCGGAGTACCCGGCGAACGATCTCGATACCGTTGATCTCATCCCCATGAATCGCCGCACAGACGAACAGGGTCGGCCCCTCTCTGACGCCGCGGGTGACGTGTACATCCATCGACAGGTCGTCACTGGAAAACGTGGGTGGTAGACCAATCTGGACGGTTTGCGTTTCACCGGGCTGTATCTCGGTATTGCCGATGGTCAGCGGGCCAACGCTGGGCTTTGCCCTGGAACCGGTCACGATAAAAAATCCGGGGGTGTTTTAGATTTCCCACCCAGTAGAAAGGATTGTCCTGGCGAGACATAAAAGCCGCGTCGGATCGCCGTCCGTCCCAGCAGCATGCGGAAACGCATGGTATCCCGGTCGGTGAGGGTAAGCTCGATGGTTTTGGTGAGCGCGCCAATAACGACCCGGGATTCGACCACCAGCCGCTTCTCCCGATGGCCCCCTGAGTCCGTGACTTCACGGTGGTCCAGAAGCGGGGCTTCACAATGGATTTCGAGATCGCCACTGCCCTGGTCCGGATGCACACCAAAGCGTACCCACTCAGCGCCCTGCTTTTCAAAGCGCTCGGTATAGAAGGCGTGGATACAGCTGGTTCGAGCACCAGTGTCAACCTTTGCCTTGATTGCCGATATGCCGAGATCAGGAAGCCCGACCCATTCCCGCCAGCCAATAACCCGTCGCTCAGCCATCAGTGCTGCACCACCGATCTGCCGCGGCCGATCGCATAGTAGTGTATGCCCAGAGCCTCCAGCTGACCCGGGTCATACAGGTTGCGACCATCGATAATAATGGGGTGCTTCAGCGTGCGCTTTATGGTGTCAAAGTCGGGGGACCAAAAGGTCTTCCATTCGGTACACACCACGAGGCAGTCGGCGTTGGCAAGCGCATCGTCTTTGTTCTCGCAGTAAATCAGATCGTCGCGATCACCGTAGATAGCCTGACACGCCGCCATCGACTGCGGATCGTGCGCCTGAACCTTTCCACCGTGCGCCCAGATGGTTTCCATCAGGGTGCGGCTCGGCGCTTCGCGCATATCGTCGGTATTGGGCTTGAAGGACAGCCCCCACACCGCGACTGTGCAATCCGAAAGATCTTCGCCCAGACACGCGATCAATCGCTGCCCCAGTTTCTGTTTTTGGCGCTGGTTGGTGTCGTTAACCGCAGACAGGATCTGTGCCGGGCAACCCTGTGCTTCAGCGAGGTGCCGCAGCGCCAGCACGTCCTTCGGGAAACAGGACCCGCCATAACCCGCTCCCGGGTAGATAAACTGATAACCGATCCGCGGATCGGCGCCGATTCCCTTGCGAATCGATTCGACATCCGCGCCCACCGCCTCGGCAATCGTGGCAATCTCGTTGATGAAGCTGATCTTTGTAGCCAGCATCGCGTTGGCGGCATACTTGGTCAGTTCGGCACTCCGTGGATCCATAAACATCAGTTTCTCGTGGTTGCGGTTGAAGGCCCGGTACATTTGCCTGAACTCATCAATCGTAGCCTTTGAGCGCGCGCCGACAATGATTCGATCGGGGCTCATGGCGTCAGTGACGGCGGCGCCCTCTTTGAGAAACTCTGGGTTTGAGCACACTTCAAAGGGCAGGCTCACCCCCCGGGCTGTCAAACCCTCGCTAATTCTGGCCTCCACCGCGTCCGCCGTTCCCACGGGCACCGTCGATTTGTTAACCACGACCTTGCGCCCCTCCATGTGTTGGGCAATGGAATCCGCGACCGACATCACATAGCGGAGATCGGCGCTGCCGTCGCTCCCGGCAGGCGTTCCAACGCAGATAAACAGATAATCACTGGCGCCGACCGCTTCTGCCGCATCGGCGGTGAATGACAGTAGCCCCTGCTCTACACCGCTGATGACCTTAGCCTCGAGGCCAGGCTCAAAGAAGGGAATGTCGCCCCGACGCAGTCGCTCAATACGGTCTGCGTCCACATCCATACAGGTCACACGATGTCCCACGTCAGCGAAGATGGCGGACTGGACCAGCCCGACGTAGCCGCTGCCGAAAATACTGATTTTCATTGTGGTCGCTCGATTTTGGGGTGAATACACGTAAATAGTCGCGGGCACACTATAAATGAGCTGCCCGGTATTTGACACAGTCAGTGGTTACGGATCGGCGGCCATTCGAGTAAAATACAGCCCCTTAAATCCATTACGAGTCGGGTCGCGCGGGCGCGCGTCTTCTCGGTAACCGCAAGGTACAGTCATGAACCAACTCGCTACGTCCCTGACCAGCTTTTTGAACACTGAGCAGCAGACCATCGAAGCGTTCGACCCGGAACTCTGGGCGGCAATGAGTGCTGAGGCGCGTCGTCAGGAAGAGCATGTGGAATTGATAGCCTCGGAAAACTACGCGAGCCCGAGAGTGCTGGAAGCACAGGGGTCGGTGTTGACCAACAAATATGCCGAGGGCTATCCGGGCAAGCGCTATTACGGTGGCTGCGAATTTGTTGATATCGCCGAGATGCTGGCCATCGAACGTGCCAAAAAGCTGTTCGGCGCCGATTATGCCAATGTCCAACCCCACTCAGGATCGTCGGCCAACCTGGCGGTTTTTCAGGCCTTACTCGAGCCCGGTGATACGGTGATGGGAATGAGTCTCGCCGATGGGGGCCATCTCACCCATGGTGCAAGCGTCAATTTTTCGGGAAAGATCTATCATGCCGTTCAGTACGGGATCGATCATGAGACCGGTGAAGTCGACTATGACGTACTGGCTGCCATGGCCAAAGAACATCAGCCCAAGCTGCTCATTGGCGGGTTTTCAGCCTACAGCCGGGTCATGGACTGGGCGCGCTTCCGAGCTATCGCCGATTCGGTGGGCGCTTATTTACTGGTGGATATGGCTCATGTCGCCGGTTTGGTGGCTGCTGGTGTTTATCCGAATCCGGTGCCCCATGCCGATGTGGTCACCTCCACGACCCATAAAACCCTTCGCGGTCCGCGCTCCGGCATAATCCTCGCTCGAGCCAACGAGGCGCTGGAGAAGAAGTTTAATTCAGCGATATTTCCGGGAGCCCAGGGCGGTCCGTTAATGCACGCGATAGCCGGTAAGGCGGTGGCGTTCAAGGAGGCCATGGAGCCCGAGTTCGTCGATTACCAAAAGCAGGTCATCGATAACGCGCGGGTAATGGCAGCTACCTTTATCGAGCGGGGGCATCGGATTGTTTCCGGCGGCACCGATAACCATCTGATGCTTCTCGACCTGATTGGCAAGCCTTACACTGGCAAAGATGCCGATGCGGCTCTCGGTCATGCCAATATCACTGTGAATAAAAACGCCGTTCCCAATGATCCGCGATCGCCCTTTGTGACCTCGGGTCTGCGATTGGGCACGCCGGCCATTACCACCCGTGGGTTCGGTGAGGTCGAGACTGCTGCACTCACCCACTGGATGTGCGATGTCTTGGCAGCACTCGAGGAAGGCAACGCAGAAACAGTGATCGCCGAGGTTCAGGGAAAGGTACTCGAGGTCTGTAGTCGCTTCCCGGTTTACGGTGCCTGAGGTCCGGTTCGAGCGGTAGACTGCCATGCATTGTCCCTTCTGCTCGGCTGATGACACCAAGGTTATCGATTCGCGTCTGGTTGCCGAGGGCGGCCAGGTGCGTCGCCGGCGCGAATGCCTCGGTTGTAAGGAGCGATTCACAACCTACGAACTAGCCGAGCTGGTAATGCCTCGGGTTATTAAGCAAAACGGTATTCGCGAGCCTTTTGACGAGGTCAAGCTGCGATCAGGATTTGCCCGCGCGCTGGAAAAGCGGCCGGTGCCGGTTGAAGAAATCGAAGCCCGGATCGATCAGATCAAGCATGAACTGCGCGCAACCGGGGAGCGGGAAATTCCATCCCGTGAGCTCGGTGAGTTGGTGATGTCGGCGCTGAAGCGTCTTGATCAGGTGGCCTATGTCCGCTTTGCATCGGTTTATCGCAGCTTTCAGGACCTGTCTGAATTTCGCGACGCCATCGAGCGGCTCGAATCCGAGCCTGCAGAAACCGACAACCCGTGAACACCAGTGCCGACGAGATTTACATGGCGCGTGCACTGGCGCTCGCCGGTGAGGCGCGCTTCTGGGCAACACCAAACCCGCATGTGGGTTGTGTACTGGTGCATGAGGGTAAGGTTATCGGTGAAGGCTTTACCCAGCCTGCGGGCGGAAATCATGCGGAAATTGAAGCCCTTGAGCATGCGACTGCCGATCCCAGCGGCGCTACCGCCTATGTGACCCTGGAGCCCTGTGCTCACACCGGGCGAACCGGCCCCTGTGCGGATGCGCTTATCGATGCGGGTCTTACCCGCGTGGTGGTCGCGGTAGGCGACCCTTATCCCGCGGTGGATGGGCGGGGTATTGATCGGCTACGCGCGGCGGGTATTGAGGTTTCTGTCGGTGTTCTGGCGGTACAGGCCAGCGACCTGATGGCGGGGTTTTTGATGCGCATGCAGCGCGGCTGGGGGAGGGTAAGGCTCAAAATGGCGGCTTCCCTCGATGGTCGAACCGCCATGGCCTCCGGCGAGAGCCAGTGGATCACGGGCGTTGAGGCGCGCTCTGACGTTCAGCGTCTTCGGGCAGAGAGTTGTGCCATTGTCACGGGAATCGGTACCGTACTGGCCGACGACTGTGCGTTGACGGTGCGGTCGGAGTCACTTTCTCTGGACGAGGATGCGCGTCGGCGGGCGGTGGTCAAGCCGCCACTGCGTGTCGTGCTCGATAGTGCCGGCCGAACTCCCGGGGACGCGCGCATCACGTCAACGGGAGCTCCGACCCTGATTATTACTGCTCCCGATGTCGATGCCCCGGACTATGCCGGGGAGGTTGAGGTCGCGAGTAACGCCACTGGGCACGACGGTCGCCTGGACCTATCGGCAGTTCTGATGCAACTGGGTGCGCGCGGTATCAATGAAGTGCTCCTGGAAGTGGGGCCCACATTGGCGGCGGCTTTTCTCAAAGCAGGGCTGGTTGACGAAGTGGTTCTCTATCAGGCGCCAAAGCTGCTTGGTGACACCGCACGGCCGCTTGCGGCGCTGTCTATCGATCGGTTGGCCGAGGCGGTGGCGCTTGAGTACCAGGATGTTACCCCCGTCGGTAATGACCTTCGCATTACGGCGCGGGTGATCAGTTAATGGAGACAACGTGTTTACAGGAATTATAGAGGCGGTAGGCGAGATTGCGGCGATGGAACCGAGGGGCGGCGACCTTCGGTTGCGTATCCGCACGGGTAAGCTGGATCTGTCTGATGTGCAGTTGGGCGACAGTATTTGCACCAGCGGGACCTGTCTTACGGTCACCGAATTGCCCGGAGATGGTTATTGGGCCGATGTCTCGGTAGAGACGCTGAATTTCACCACCCTCGGCGATAAGAAGCCCGGAAATCGGGTGAATCTGGAGCGCTCCCTGACCCCGGCGTCACGGCTGGGCGGACATATTGTCAGTGGCCATGTGGATGGCGTTGGCGAGGTCGTCGCTGTGGATCAGGATGCGCGCTCCTGGCGTTACTCGGTTGAAGCGCCACCCGATCTGGCTCGGTATATCGCCCACAAGGGCAGCATTTGTGTCGATGGCACCAGCTTGACGGTCAATGCCGTCCACGGGGGCCGCTTTGAGCTCAATATTATCCCGCAGACACTGCAGGAAACGGTGTTTGGTGAGTATCAACCGGGCAGCCGCGTTAACCTCGAAGTCGATGTGATCGCGCGTTATCTGGAACGACTTCTGATGGATCGTGATACCCCCGTGACGCAAGGATTGTCCCTTTCATCACTCAAAGAGGCGGGTTATCTGAATGAATGACTCACGTATTGTTTCGTCAGAGGAGCTTTTCAGTGAGCTGCGCTACGGTCGCCCGGTTTTATTGCAGATCGATAATAGCGCCGGTAGCGCAAAGGGTTTGGTGGTCGCTGCGGCAGAGTTGTGCACTCCCGAACACATCACCTTTATGGCGCGCAAGGCCAGGGGCCTTGTTTGTCTCGGACTCACAGCAGCTCGGTGTCAGCAGCTCAGTCTTCCCCTGATGGTTGAGGGGGATGAGGAAGCCCAGCCCTTTACGCTCTCTATCGAGGCGTCCACTGGCATTGATACGGGCATATCGGCAGTCGATCGTGCACGCACTGTGCGCGTGGCAGTCGCGCAGGATGCGACCCCATCCGATCTGGTTCAGCCGGGGCATATTTTCCCCATCGCGGCGGTCGAGGGCGGCGTGCTGAATCGGGTCGACAGCGCGGAGGCGACCACCGATCTTGCGGCCTGCGCGGGTTTGATGCCTGCAGCCGTGTTCGCTGAGGTACTCGATCCCCGGGGGGAGGTCGCTGAGGGTAATACATTGCTGGATTTCGCGAGTGAGCACGGGCTCAAGGTCGGCCGGGTCTCTGATCTGGTGCATTTTCGGCTCGCCAATGAATGCACCGTTGAGAGAATCCGCGAGGGCAGCATTGACACCGCCCACGGCGCCATGCAGCTCACGGTATACCGCGAACATACCCAGGGCCGGGTGCATTTGGCCCTCAGTCGGGGTGAGATCCGTGAACAGGATCCCACCGTGGTGCGTGTGCACGTGACCTCCACCCTGCGCGATCTGGTGGGCACCACCCTGAGCGATCGGGCATCGTGGCGGTTCGACGACAGTTTGCAAAAGCTGGCCGGTGCTGAGCGGGCGGTTCTGGTGTTGATCAGTCGGCCAGAAACCCCTGATGAGCTATTGGCAGGTGTCGATCGACTGCTGGGTAATGGAGGCGGGGACCAACTGCAGTCGGCGGATGGCTATGCCTCGGTGGGACTCGGCGCACAAATCCTCCGTGATCTCGGTGTTGGTCAGATTCAACTACTGAGCGCCCCGGTCAAGTACAATGCGCTGTCCGGATTTGGTCTTGAGGTCGTGGATTTCGTCAATCCCGGCATGGATCACTAGTTATTGCGAGGAGGCTTTGATGAGCAGCGAAGGAATTAAAACGACGGAAGGTACACTTCAGGGTAACGGCGGCAACTATGCCATTGTGGTTGCACGGTGGAACAGCTTTGTCGTGGAGCACCTTCTCGACGGTGCCATCGACACCCTGCGCCGCCACGGCATCAGTGATTCCCAGATGCACATTATCCGGGTGCCCGGTGCGTTTGAAATTCCCATGGCCTGCCAACAGGCGGCGGCCCATATTGATTGCGATGCCATCATTGCACTTGGCGCCGTGATTCGTGGAGGCACTCCCCATTTCGAATACGTCGCCGGTGAATGCACCAAGGGCGTGGCGCAGGTATCCATGGATACCGGGAAGCCCATTGCATTTGGCGTTCTCACGGTGGACTCCATTGAGCAAGCGGTAGAGCGCTCGGGCACCAAGGCAGGAAACAAGGGAGCCGAAGCGGCGACTACGGCGCTGGAAATGGTCAACCTTATGACCTCGTTAAAGGCTTGAGGCATGCCGAATCCGATCAATACCCTGGCAGCACGGCGCAGAAAAGCGCGACATTATGCGCTGCAAGCGCTTTACCAGTGGACAATGAATCGGAACGACCTCACAGAAATTGAGGCGGAATTTCGCGTCGACAACGACTTCAGCCATGTCGACGGCGAATACTTCCACGAATTATTGACCGGCATCGTGCGCACCGCCGACTCACTGGATGAGTCGCTGGTGCCGTTACTCGATCGCTCGATCAGCGAGCTCGATCCAGTAGAACGCAACCTGCTTCGACTCGGCGCCTTTGAGCTTCGCGACCGTATCGACGTCCCCTACAAGGTTGCTATCAACGAAGCGGTAGCACTGGCGAAAAAATTTGGTGCTACCGACAGTTTCCGCTACGTCAATGGCGTGCTCGATAAGTTGGCGCAGGACCTGCGCTCCATCGAGATTGCTGCAGAGCATTAATGGCGACGGCCGAATTTGAGCTGATTGGTCGGTACTTCGCGTCGCTGGGTGGGGGGGATCGGATTGCCCTCGGCATCGGCGATGATGCCGCCGTGTTCGATGTTCCCGAGGGTGAGCAGTGTGTGGTATCCACTGACACACAGGTAGAGTATGTTCACTTCTTTCCAGAGACACTACCCGAAGACATTGCCTATCGCGCGGTTGCTGCGGCTGCCAGCGACCTCGCTGCCATGGGCGCAAGTCCGCTGGGAATGACGCTGGCGCTGACGCTTCCCGAGGCGGATGAGCTCTGGTTGCACGGATTTTCCCAGGGCCTGGCTGCCGCAGTTCGCGATCTCGCCCTTCCGCTTATGGGCGGAGATACAACTCAGGGACCATTGACGATAACCATAACGGTACATGGCAGCGTCCCACGCGATGCCGCGGTTACCCGCGGGGGCGCGCGTCCCGGCGATCGATTGTGCGTCACGGGTACGCTTGGGGATGCGGCGGCCGCCCTCGCATTACAACGCGGTGAATTGTCCGGAGACCGGCTCCCGGAAGCCGAGGATGTCGAGTGGCTGTTGTCGCGGTTTAATCGGCCCATCGCGCGCTTTGAGTGGCTGTCATTTTTGCGCGCCCATGGCTCGGCCGCGATTGATATCTCCGATGGACTGCTTGCTGATGCCGAGCATATTGCCGCTGCCAGCGGAGTGGCCTTAACGATTGATTCAACGGCGATTCCCTTGTCTGATGCCCTTCGCCGCGCCGCGCCGTCGGAGGCCCGCCTATTTGAATGGGCCCTCGGGGGAGGTGATGATTACGAGTTGTTGTGCACGGTCCCCGCGGGCTGTCAGATACCCGATGGGCTGGCAGTGATCGGTGAGGTGGTTGTGGGCCAGGGCGTGCAGATAGATCGCCCCACGTCGGGTGCGGGTGGCTATGCACACTTCAATTGACGCCACGGGTGTAATACCCGCTGAAGTATTTCGTTCGCCGTCCCTGTTTATGGCAATCGGCTTTGGTTCTGGTCTGTCGCCGGTCGCACCGGGGACGGTGGGCAGTGTGGTGGCACTGCTACCGGGCTGGTTTCTGATCCAGTCCGATGCAGCCAGCTTTTGCGTGTTTATCCTGATTGCCTCCCTGCTGGGTGTCTGGTGGTGCCAGCAGGCGGGCCAGCGATTGGGTGTATCCGATCACGGCGCTATTGTTTTCGATGAGTTTGTCGGGCAATGGATTGCGCTGGGGCTGCCCTGGTACCTGTTACAGGGCGGTTTGCCAGTACCCGTGATTATTCTGGGTGGGCTGCTCGCGTTTCGACTGTTTGATATCGCCAAGCCATGGCCGGTGGGTTGGCTCGATCGACACCTGAAAGGCGGATGGGGCGTCATGCTTGATGATGTCGCCGCCGGCCTGATGGCGGGCGCGCTGTTGACCGCAGTGGGGATTCCGTTGGTGGTGCTAAGCCATTGATACTATGGCTTGCTGCGTTTGATATTACTTTGAGCGTTCGACCATGCTCAGCGCTACATCGCGCAGCGCCAGTGCGCTTTCACCAAAGGGCTCCAGAGCGTCTACGGCTTCATTGAGTAATCGCGCGGCTTCCGCTTTCGCGCCATCAATCCCGAGGCAAGTGACATAGGTTGACTTGCCCGAAATAGCGTCTTTCCCTGCCGTTTTACCCAGGTCGTCGCTGCAGGCCGTCACGTCGAGCACATCGTCAATCACCTGAAACGCGAGTCCGAGATTCATCGCAAAGGTCGCGAGTCGATCGAGGGTCTCTCTATTGGCGCCAGCGACAATTGCGCCGCCGACAACTGCGGCTTGTATCAGCGCGCCAGTCTTCAGACGGTGCAGTCGGGTGAGCTCGGCGATGCCGCACTGCTGATGCTCGGCGGCCATATCCAGCGCCTGCCCACCAACCATGCCTTCAAAGCCCACGGCCTGACTCAGCAGGGCAAACAGCTCCACCCGTTGCTCGGCAGAAAGCGAACTGTCGCGGGCGATGATCTCAAAAGCGCGCGCCTGAAACCCGTCGCCCACCAGAATGGCTGTCGCTTCATCAAATGCGCGATGGACGGTGGGGCGGCCTCGACGCAGGTCATCATTATCCATCGCCGGGAGGTCGTCGTGGACCAGTGAATAGCTGTGCAGGAGCTCGATGGCGGTTGCCACGGTTTCGACGCCGCAGTTCGGATCGGCGCTACCCAGCATCGCCGCTGTTTCCCTGACCAACTTCGCACGCAATTGCTTGCCCGGATTGGCGAGCACATATTCCGCGGCGGCTGCGAGTTGGGGATCAGGGCACGGTATTGAGTGAGGTTCGCCGGCGCTCATTCTTCCAGTGGTTGCACCTGGTCATCGTTGCTGATTACGGCGATTCGCTGCTCGGCTGCTTCGAGAGCGGTTTGGGCCTCGTTGGCCATTTTCACGCCCTGCTCATACAGCGCCAGCGCGTCCTCCAGTGGCAACGACGGGTCCTCGAGTTTCTCGACAAGCGTCGATAGCTGGTCCATCTGTTCCTGCAGGGGCATCGAGGTGGGTGCCGGATCTTTGCTTTTGCGGGTCATGACAATGGCGTCTGATTAATGGATAGCCTGCAGCGACGGGTTGTCAGCCGCTGCCGCCACCGGGGCAGTTGGTGCCGCGGCGTCGAGGATTGCCGCTGCATTAAGCCCGGCCATATCGCGGTTCTGCTGTTGACTGGCCTGTTCGATAAATTCGTCGCCGATGCCAACATGTTTTATTCGGCATTGTAATCCGTTGGCGGCGAGCCATTCGGCGACGCCGCTTCCAGCACCGCCCGCAATCATATTTTCCTCAACCGTAATCAGTAATTCATGCGTCGAGGCCAGCGCTTCAAGAAGCGCTTCGTCCAATGGTTTGACCCAGCGCATATCGACTACGGTTGCATTCAGTTGTTCGGCCGCGACTAAGGCCTCGGGCAGCAAGACGCCAAAATTGACGATCGCGATAGCTTCGCCCTCGCGGACACGACGACCCTTACCCACCGGTAAGACACTCATTTCTGATTCAATCGGCACGCCAATACCGTTGCCACGAGGATAACGTACGGCAGCGGCTCCGGGATGCTGGTAGGCGGTATACAGCAGCTGTCGGCATTCATTTTCATCGGCGGGTGCGGCAATGATCATATTGGGAACACACCGCAGGTAGCTTAAGTCGAACACGCCGTGATGCGTGGCGCCGTCCTGACCAACAAGTCCCGCCCTGTCCAGCGCAAAGGTGACATCGAGCTCCTGCAAGGCGACATCGTGAATCAGTTGATCATAGGCGCGCTGAAGAAACGTAGAGTAAATCGCGACTACCGGCTTGAGCCCATCACAGGCCATTCCCGCAGCGAGTGTTACTGCGTGCTGTTCGGCAATGGCTACATCGTAGTAACGGTCGGGGAAGTCGCGAGCAAATGTCACCATGCCGGACCCCTCGCACATGGCCGGGGTAATGCCGATTAACAGGGGATCAACAGCGGCTATATCACAGAGCCACTGACCAAACACGTCCTGATACTTGGGTGGTTTGGGCATCGGTGGTTTCGGTGGCACCGAAGGATCGGATTTCTCAAGCTTGTTCAACGCGTGATAACCGACCGGATCTGCCTCGGCGGGGGAGTACCCCTTGCCCTTGACCGTGCGGATATGCAGAAGCTGCGGACCGGAAAGCTCGGTCATATTGCCCAGCGCCTGAACCAGCTGGGGCAGGTCGTGGCCATCCAGTGGCCCGATGTAATTGAAACCCAGTTCTTCGAATAGCGTCCCGGGTGCCACCATGCTCTTCATGTGTTCCTCGGTTCGCTTGGCGACTTCCCATGCGGTACGGACATTTTCGAGCAGCTTCTTGGAGCCCTCGCGCAAGGAAATATACGCTCGACTGGCCCATATCTTGGCGAAGTAGGTCGCCAGACCGCCGGTATTGTGACCGATCGACATCTGGTTGTCGTTGAGCACAATCAGCAGGTTGGGGCGAACGTGCCCGGCGTGTGCCAGGGCTTCAAAGGCCATCCCGCCGGTAATCGCACCATCACCGATCACAGCTACCGTGCGTCGTTTGATCCCCTGCTGCGTGGCGGCAAGCGCCATACCCATACCGGCGGAGACGCTGGTTGATGAATGGCCGACTCCAAACGTATCGAACGGGCTTTCACTGCGCTTGGGAAACCCCGACAAACCCCCAGCCTGGCGCATGGTATGCATCTGAGCACGCCGCCCGGTGAGAATTTTGTGTGGATAGGTTTGATGCCCCACGTCCCAGACGATCCGGTCGTGGGGAGTATTCAAGACATGGTGCAGGGCTATCGTGAGTTCTACGACCCCTAGTCCTGCGCCAAAGTGACCGCCGGTTTGACTGACTGTGAAGAGAAGGAATCGCCTTACTTCATCGGCCAGAGACAAAAGCTGAGGCTCCGTCAGTTGGCGTATATCCAACTGCTGGGATTCCAGGGCTTCGAGCAGCGGCGTGTCAGGTGTTGTCGTTGGAAGCTGGTCTTGCATGGGAAGATGATAACTCATTCGGTGGCATTGGCGCTGCAGAAATTGCGTTTTCGATGGCAGCGCTCAGGTACTCGTAACCCGCCTTATTGAGAGTCTGGCCATCGGGCCAGAAAAACCGCGGCGCCGGATTGCCCCCTGAACCTCGGAGCGAATCATTAATGTCCAGTATTTCCACCCCCGTGGATGCGTCAGCAACGTGATTTAGCGCCACATTTTGAGTTTGAATTCGTTGATCATCCTGCTGATTGGCGGGGGTAAGTAGAAACGACAGGGCAAAAATCCGGTCTGAACGGCCCAGGGAATCCCGCGCGGCGACAATCCCCTCGAGGGCATTAGCCATAGTGTCGATGCGGTCATCTGCCCACCGCGGATCGGTAAGAATGACCACATTTTGGGGGTGGTAATGAGCAATCAGGCGCGCATAACACAGGCCTATCTGCTGGGGATGGAGCCCCGCTATACCGCGAATCAAAAGCGCCACACCGTTGACGGAGTCTGGAGGCCTACGCCAGCGAATCGCGGCATTCGCGCCCAGAACCAGCGTGGAGTCGGGTTTGATGTGCTCGCCGTTGTCACTCCGCTCCAGCGCATTTCGAAGTGGGTCACAACTGTCGTTCAAGGAGGGTCGAAGCAGCATATCGGCGCGCAGGAAAAAAAGCAGGGGAATCAGCACAATACAGAATAAGGTCAGCAGCAGTAGCGGGCTGTTCTTGGGCATGGCTAGGCGGTGTCTTGGGTAGCTGCTAATGGTGCAAGCATAGGCCATACCGGAGTAAAAAACCGTCGATCACCCCGCATTTTTTCGCCTTGGCGCACAACGTATTGTCCCAATTCCCCGCCACTGGGTTACATTAGCATCATGCTATATCAGCGAAAAATTGAAGATAAAGCGCTTCTGGCGGCAAAGCTCGATCTTCAGGTAAGAAACGCACGCTTTTCGTCGGTCGGCGTGCATTTGATCGGTGTGGCCGCCATGATGGCGCTGCTCTGGTTCCAGTTGCCCCAGAATCTGATTCTGACGGCTGCCGGTACGATGGTGGCGGTGCTGCTGGTCCGGACCCTGCGTATGACCCAGGCTCAGCACAAGGACTGGGCTCACAGGTATCCGGTGCGCCTGTTGTGGGAGATGACCGTCGGGGCGCTGGTTACCGGAATGCTGTGGAGCGGGGCGATATTCTGGTTGGACGGCTACTTACCCGACCAATGGTTTTACGTTGCTGTCCTCATCGCCGCCTTCATCGCCATAGTGGCGGTTTCCGTGATGACGATCGTTCTTCAGCTTTATCTGGCCTACCTATTCTCGACGCTGGTGCCCATGGCGTCCTGGCTCGCCTTTCACTACGACGCACGGCCTTACAACCTGATAATCGCCGCCGTCATGACCGGGCTGGCGGTTATTCTCTCTCTTATCGGCGGGTGGATGAGTCGATCTTTTGCCGAATTGGTCAAGGTTAATCTCGAGCGAACTGCAATGGCACAGGATCTCTCGGATCTGACGGCGAGCCTCAGGGTTCGCAACCTCCAGTTGCAGGAAGCCCGAAAGCAGCTCTCGGAGATGGCGACGGTTGACGAACTTACCGGGTTGCGTAACCGACGCGCGGTCAATCGACTTCTGGATGTTGAGCTTGCGCGTTCAAAACGTTCAGGCGTGCCAATCGGACTGGTTATGATCGATGTTGACCACTTCAAGTTATACAACGACACCTATGGTCATCCCGATGGCGATGAGGTGCTGCAGCAGCTTGCCGAGGTGTTGATGTCAGTGACGTCCCGAGCGGGTGAAATGGCGGCGAGAATGGGTGGCGAAGAGTTTATTCTGGTGCTGCCGGGTTCAACACAAAACAAGGCGTTGAATAGTGCTGAAATGATCCGCGAGCGATTCAACGCACTTCAGATCCCCCACAAGACATCGTTAACCGCCGAGTTTGTTACCGTTAGCCAGGGGGTTCTCTCCTGCGTGCCGAATCTCGAGACGCGGGGGGAGGCGTTGATCTCTGCGGTGGATAAAGCGCTATACGAGAGCAAGCAGCGGGGGCGTAATGCGATTAGCCTGTCTACCTATGTCCCCTGATCAACTCGGCTCAGGATTCCTCAAACTGTTTGCGTAGCTTATCGAGCTGCCGGCGCTGGTGCTTGTCCGGTTTGTGGGTGGGCCGTGCCAGGGCTCCGGCGGCCCGCCGCGCTTCCATGGCCCGCAGCCGACGGGCCACACTATCTTCGGTTTCTTCGTAAAGGGTTTGTGCCATGGGTGCCCCCTGGCGTTGATCGCTGAGTTTTTTGACGACAACCGTGCGCTCATCCCAGCCTTGCCGAACGTCGAGCTCGGTACCCACATCGATTTCCTTCGATACCTTGACTCGCTGGCCATCAATATGAACCTTACCCGCTTCGATAGCGGTTTTTGCCAGTGACCGGGTTTTAAAAAAGCGTGCAGCCCAGAGCCATTTGTCGAGGCGGAGTTTATCCATGCGCGAATAGTCTCACAGTGCGGGCAGCCCCTTGCTGATTTCGTCAAAATGCAGAATGGCGGGGTATCGGGTGTCGGTCTTCGGTGGCTGCCGACTGTCCGGTTGCCGCAAGCTGATCAGGTGTTGGATGCCGTAATCATGGGCCGCGTCCAGCACGGGCTCGGAGTCGTCGATAAAGAGGGTTTTGGTGGGATTAAAGGCATGATTTTCCTGAAGCCGCTGCCAGAACACATTGTTTTCCTTGGGAACACCATACTCATGCGAACTGACGACGCGGTCAAACCAGGGGGTCAGCATGACTCGCTCCAGCTTGATCTTCAGCGTCTCTGGATGGGCGTTGGTAATGAGAACGACGTCGCAGTGACTGGCGCTTAGCTGCTTGAGAAACCGTTCGGCCTCGGGCCGCCAGGCGATGCCGTGTGCCAGTGTTCGTTTCAGCTGAGCGACATCAAAACCCAGGGTGGCAGACCAGAAGTCGAGACAGTACCAGTTGAGTCTTCCCGATTCGGCGGCAAAAATAGAGTTTAGTCGGCTTGCCGCTTCCTCGTGGCTGATGTGATGGATTGTTGCGTAGTGCTCAGGAATCGCTCGACCCCAGAAGTCATTGTCGAAGCTCAGATCCAGCAAGGTGCCATCCATATCGAGCAGAACGGTCTCGATGCTGTCCCAGAACACCGCGGATACCGAGCGACAGGGTTCGACTGCTAACGACATACAAGTGGTAACCTCTCAACCATGTTGGACAATAATAGTTACAGCGCCCATCGCCTGGCTGAGCTGGTCAGTGACACAACGGACTTAGCCTCAATCGACGCTTTCGTTGAAAAGGTGTTTGATACGTGCCATCGCGCCGACGAACTGCTGCGATCCTACTATAGCAACCCCGACGCTGTGGATGTGTCGCAGAAGGCGGACGACAGTCCGGTAACGGCGGCCGATCATGCCTCCCATGAGTGTTGGGTGGAGGCATTGGCGGCCTTGACCCCATCGATACCGGTGCTCTCTGAGGAGTCCACCGCTGCAGAACTGGAGCAGCGACGGCAGTGGCAACGTTTATGGGTGCTCGATCCCTTGGATGGGACCAAGGAGTTTATTGCCAGAACCGGTGAGTTCACGATCAATCTGGCCCTGGTCGACGAGGAGCGCCCTGTGCTGGGGCTGATTTCAGTACCCATGCAGCGCTTGTGGTATCTCGGTATCCCGGGTGTTGGCGCCTGGCGGTTCCGATCGGCGGAGGGCCTTCGCAATCCGACCACCCTGAAGTTGACAGACTTTGGCTCGAATTCGGGAGTTACCTTATTGGCAAGTGCCCGACACCATCCTGGTCGTGTGTCGCTGATGATGACCCAGCTGGAGCCCCTCGGTACCCCAGTCAGCCGGGAAAACGCCGGCAGCGCATTGAAGTTTTGCCGTATGCTCGACGGAGACGGCGATGTCTACCCAAGGACCTCGCCCTGCTATGAATGGGATGTTGCTGCCGGTGACGCGCTGGTCTCGGCGGCGGGGGGGGCGGTCACCACCTATGCGGGTGAACCACTGCGTTACAACTGTCGCGATACGTTGTTGGTCGATGACTTTATCGCCGTGGCGGACCCTACAGTCGACTATCTTTCTGTGTTGGCCGATGAGCACGGCAACCGGCTTGTCAGCCCGAAGTCCGGAGAGTAGATTGCGGACTGACTTCAGGGAAATTGGTCATGAGTGACATCGAGCCAAATAACGACAGGCGTGCTGCCAATGAGCCGATGACACCCGGGATGCGCCTGACGAGTCTCCAATCCCGTCACAAGGCACTGGACATCAAGATTATTGAGATCCAGTCCCATCCCTACCAGAATCAGCTGCTGATCCAGCGTCTAAAAAAAGAAAAATTAAAGCTCAAGGATGAGATCGAGCGGCTCAAGGATGAAATGATTCCGGACCTAAACGCCTAAACGCCTAAACGCCTAAACGCCTAAACGCCTAAACGCCTAAACGCCTAAACGCCTAAACGCCTGAATCCTGCTCCAGTTCCAATAACCATTGCTTTCGATCCAGCCCCCCTGAGAAACCGGTTAGCTTGCCATTGCTGCCCACTACCCGGTGGCAGGGAATCATAATCGGGATAGGGTTTTTCGCAATCGCAAGGCCCACGGCCCGCGCTGCATTGACACGTCCGATCTGAGCCGCAATATCGGCGTAGCTGCGAGTCTCTCCGCGCCTGATGGTCAGTAGCGCGGCCCAGACCTCGCGCTGGAAGGGGGTGCCCTCGGGCTGCAGTGGTACTTCAAACGCAATGGGTTTTCCCGAGAAATACCGGGCCAGCTCGCGCAGTGCCTGAGGGAGGCAGTGGTCTTCGGGGTAGGTCGTGTTGCGAAGAATTCGGTCTGGATCGGGCCAGTGGATGGCAATAACGCTTTCATCCGTGGCTTCGATCACGAGGGGGCCCAGCGGCGTCTCGAGTGAACTTGAGTTTGTGGGGCTCAAGCGGTCGTCTCTGCAGATCCGTTGATCAATTCGGAAGCATGCGCCGCGAAACCGGCCCCCGCTTGTCCGTAGAGGTTGAATGCCGAAATGCCGTGTTCGGACATTTCGACCTCATGGTCTGCGTAGCGCACCACCGCGGCGAGCTCGCCACTGTAGTTAAGGGAGCGCAGCAATCCTGCCACCAGCATGTTTTCGGGGTGGTTGGTGAGTGCGAGCATGACAAGTTGGACATTATTTATATCAATACGTTGCCAGAAATCAGGATCAGACGCGTCAGCACGTATCACGCGCCTGTTTTCCGACTTGTGAACGGCTACCTGGGCGGCTCCGCTCTCGACACCGAGTACCGAAGGGCCAAACCTGGGTGCCAACGATTCGTAGGCACCGGTACCTACGCGGCCCATGCCGAGAATGATGATGCGGGTATCACTGATGGGCTCCATACTTGCCATCAGCTCGTCTGACTGAAACCGGAATAATCGATCGCGGTAGGTCTGGTAAAAACGATGGCTTGCGGTTGAGAGCGGTGCAGCGACGACAAAACTGACAGCAATGGCGATGGAAATTGCGCCGCTCCACTGTGGATCAACCCAGCCCACGGTGGCCGCTACAGCGACCACAATCAATCCGAACTCGCTGTAATTGGCCAGCGAGCCCGATGCCAGTACTGCGACGCGAGCGCTGGTGTGAAAGCGTGTCATCAGCAGGAAATACAGCAGCGGCTTGAGCGTGGCCAACAATCCCAGAATAACGGCAATAAAGATCAGGGTAGTCGATGGCCAGCCGGCGAGGCCGATACTGAGAAAAAAGCCGACCAGGAACAAATCCTTGAACTGAATCAGATTTTTGGCCATGTCCTTCGCTTTTGGGTGGCCGGCGAGGATGGCACCGAACAGCAGTGCACCCAGGTCTCCTTTGATACCCACGGCATCCGACAACTGTGCCGCGCCCAGTGCCAGCGCCAGGCCGGAAAGCGTCAGCAGTTCACCGTAACCTGCCACGGACAGTAGCTTCAGTATCAATGGTCTCGCCGGGATAATTAGCAGTAACCAGAGGGCTTCGAGCTGGGGGGCTTTGCTAGTGCTGAAAGCGAGGAAGACGACGGCGACAAGATCCTGAACAATAAGAATGCCGATGGCCAGATTGGCGTGTGCAGAGGTCGACTCTCCCCGTTCCTGCAGTGTTTGGATCACAAATACCGTACTGGAGAAGGTGAGGGCGAAAGCGATCACCAAAGCCGCCGTCAATGAGATCTGTAGCCCTGGAATTAGCGCCGACGCGCCGAGTAGGAGGCCGAGCATTACCAAATGGGTCACGGCCATATGTATGACTGTGGTGCCCCAAACCTTGGTTTGCAGCAATTTCCTCGCATCCAGTTTGAGGCCGATAGTGAAGAGCATCAGGGTGATGCCCACATCGGCCAAATGCTCGAGCAGGGCCCCCGATTCGAGGCTGAACTCGTGGAGTACAAAACCGGCAGCCAGATATCCCACCAGAGCGGGTAGGCCTGCGGCCCGACTCAGCATGCCGCAAAGCAGGGCAGTGACAATAATGAGCGGATCCAGACCTAGCAACGTTATCCCTCGCGAATCGTGATGTCATTGCGTAAAAGTGCAATCAATACGGACGCCAGTAAACACAGCTCAACTCCTGTTGCCAAGTCAAATTGCAGGGAAAGCGCATCAATCAGAGCCGTGCAGCAAAATAATGAGGTTGCCACCAGACTCAATCTCGAGGTGCCCATTAATCCCAGGAAAAGAAGTATGAACACCACCCCGCGGCCAGCCCCCAGAAGGGTTGGTGTTGCAAGTGGCTCAAACCAGAGTGCCCCAATATGAAGGCCCCCGGCGAGCAGAGCGAATAATGTGGCGGCGGTTCGAGCCTTTCTCGACATCGATTGAGAATTTCCTTTTACAGCGCGCGTCGAATGAGTGTGGCTCATAATGAGGAGCGGGTGGTATACACTCGTTAAAATTTAAAAGCGGTTGTCGCCATTGCAACTGTATCTATTTTGGTCTGCCCCGAACATCAGCCTATGTCGTCCGTGCCTATAAAGCCATTGTCATTACTGGAGTCCTTAAGTAGTGGTATCTCTCAGTCTGCAGATGCACTGGCTGATACGCACGGATGTGATGTCAGCTGCATCGACCAGGCTATCGACGCGCTCAAGGCGCAGGGCTTTGATATACGTATCGAGAAGTCTCAGGTCACCCTCGTCGCTCCACTAGAGTTGCTCTCGGCCCAAACTATCCAACGCGAACTCGAGCAGCGCTATTCACTGTCACTGGGTATCGAGGTTGTACCCGAGGTCGGTAGTACCAACGAAGTGCTCCTGCGACGAGCGTTTATGGCGGACGATCCCTTGACAATACATGGCAAGGTTTTTCTCGCCGAACAACAGCTGGGAGGGCGAGGTCGCCGCGGCCGTAGTTGGGTAAGCCCGATGGCGCAAAATCTTTATTTATCCATAGGCTGGTGTTTTGATGCCGGGGTCGAAGCGATGGCCGGTCTCAGCCTGGCCGTCGGTGTGGCGGTGGCTGGCGGTATCAGGGAGTGTTGCGGTGTCGATGTATCACTGAAATGGCCCAATGACGTGTACCTCGCCGGTCATAAGGTGGGCGGGGTACTGATAGAAACGGCGGGGGACGCCTCAGGTCCTTGCGCAGCCGTTATCGGTATCGGTATTAATGTTGCGATGCGAGGGGCTTCATCAAACGCAATAACCCAGGACTGGACCGCGCTTGAGCGCCACAGTGAGTTCATCATTTCGCGAATAACCTTGCAGTTTGCGTGTTGTCTCAGCTGACCCGTTGCTGACGGAGTATCCCACTGGGGGGTTTACCCGCTGGCGTGACCCCTGGAGCCAATTGGATTACCTGAGCAATGCCCAGGTTCTGGTATCGGGTGCCATGCAGATACAGGGAGCGGCTTGCGGGGTGGATGAGACCGGTGGCCTCCTGGTGGACACCCACCAGGGGCGAAAGACCGTTTACTCGGGCGATGTTTCGGTGCGGCGTCAATGAGCAGCCCGCCCGTCCTGCTGCTCGATGTGGGCAACTCCACTGTCAAATGGCGGTTTGTCGGTGAAACCGGCGTAAATCGATGTTCGGCGCAGGCGGATGCGCTGATCGAGTCATTGAAACCCGCGCCTGCGCCGTCGGCCATAGTTCTCTCTTCCGTAGCAGGCGAAGCCTTCGATGCTGCCCTGGTAGGGGCTTTGGAGCGCCATTTTTCAATCGCGGTGTACTGTGCACGCAGCGTGGCAAAAGCCTTGGGGATTACCAATGCCTATGCGAAGCCGGAGTCACTGGGCGTTGATCGCTGGATGGCCATGATTGGCGCCGCGCGGGTTGTTGGCTCACCGGTAGTGGTCATCGATGCCGGCTCAGCGATCACTATAGACGTGGTCGCGAGAGACGGGCTCCATATCGGAGGCTTTATTCTCCCCGGTGTTCGTATGATGTGCGAAACTTTGATCGAGCGAACGGGCAAGGTCCGCTACGAACAGCTTCCAGCGCCCTCGACCGCCCCGGGCGACGCGACCGGCGCCTGTGTTGCATCGGGCGCCTGGCTTGCCGCCTGTGCGTCAGTGAACGCGGTTGTTGCGGATTACCCGGAGTATCGGGCGCTGATTACCGGTGGTGACGCCAGGGCCATGATGGCGCTCGGCGTTGTCGCCGAGTTGCGGGAGAACCTTGTGCTCGATGGTCTCGAATATTGGGCGGTCAGTAAAATAGGATAAGTGGCTCAGCCGCCGAGTGCCTCGGTCATTTCCTGAATGGCCGGCCAGTTTTTGTCGCGCAGCTCCGCCGGGGTCTCAGGCTTTAATCGAAGCTGTGGCAAAGCACCGAGATCACCGAGTTCGCCGGCCGAGCTCAATAGGAAGAGCAGCCGGCTTTTAATCAGCCGGTCGGGGTCGCTTACTCTCGCTAACCCCATTCAAACACTGTGCTCAACGCGCCTTGCAAGCCAGTTTGCTGGCGATTGCCTCTCTTCGTATCGCAAGTCCACTCTCAGAACGAGACATCCCACTGCAACCGCACTCGATTCTCAGAATCCCTGACGTTCAGCAAACCATCGTCCACGATGAGGTGAGATGCGTCCAGGGTGAGCTTGTTGCGGTGCCCGTTAAAGAACCAGTTGGCGCCCAGAGTGATTTCTTCACGCTCGTTATAGAACAACCGATCAGACTTATTGGGCTCTTCCACGTAGGCGTACCTTGCAGCCAGCTCAAGGGGTGCTGGGAATGCATCGATCAGGTAGTGCGGGAAGTAGCCGACCTGCATATAGGCGCCGGTGAGATCACTTTGCGTTTTTTCCACGCGATCGGTGATGAATTTTCGGTGCCATTCTTGCTGGAACGAGAAGCCTCGGTATTTAAAGGCAAATTCCTGAACACCTTGTTTGATTCGATACTGGTCAGGTTCGGCGACGGCGGGTTGTAAAAATCCATCGAGGTTACCGCAGCCCGACGATGACCAGCGGGTGCAGGCGCCCTCGTTAGTAAAGCCCGCAATGGCGAATGATCCGGTTGGGTGCTCGGTAAACTCGACGTCGGTCTGACGCCAGGCGAGTTCGCGACCGAGGAAATTCCATTGCAGGCGTCCCATGTAAAGGTGATCCTCGTTGCTGTTTTTGACGCCGCGGCCTTCGCCATTGAATACGCCGGCGTAGTAGTTAAGGTCTGCAGCTGTGCCGTTAAAAAGCCGGCCTCGCAGCTGCAATCCCACCTGGCGGTCGATGGTAAAGACGCGATTGACGATCGAGCGCTCAACAAATTGTTGCCTGCCGGAGGAGTCGACCCGCTCCCGGTTGAGGTCAACTTTCCATTGTCCCAGACGAATGCCACCCCACTCCCACTTGGCAAGGTCGATACGCCAGTCGATGACACGCGCGCCCGATGATATCGCGTCGGCATCGACATCCCGTGCAGGCTGTAAATCGACTTCGAAGTAGTACTTGATCCAGGGCCGAAACCCGTGTCCACCAATCTTCATCCGCAGGCGTCGCGGCTCGAAGCTGGATGTCTTTTCATCAGTAAAATCGTCAAGCTGACGTGGATCCGAGTTGAAAGGGGTGTTGTAGCGAAACTGCGCGCGCCACTGAAGGTTGGTGGCGAAATTGCCGTCCCGGGTCGCAAAGCCAAAGCCTTTAGATCCGTAGTCAGCCACCACAGGCGATTCCTCGGACATGACCCGGGCGATCTCTGCATCCACGGAGCTGCGAATCTTATCGTCCAGCACCTCCTCCTCGACGACAACAACAATCCCTGGCTCGCTGGTTTCGGCGACAGACGTCTCCGCAGGGGTCAATATGTCGTCACTGCTTAACGATGCCTTGCCCAGCAAACGGGCGTGCTGCTCCTCGGTGATAACTCCATTCCCAAGCAGAATGTCCAGCAGCTCTTTGTCTGCTGCGAAGGCGGTAGGTAGATAAAGTGACGCGCAGAGGCTAAGCAGCCAGCCGGCGATCATGCGCCATGGGTGAGTCATCAGCAGGTGTCCGTTTAGAATTTTTCGGCAACCTTAGTTTACGCGGCCCTTTTTTTCTATAGCTGCGAACATCGACAGGGCACTAAGCCGGTTTGTTGGAGCATTTTCCGGGGGAATTTATGGGGGACCGCTTAGGTGTGCTTGGCGGCCGTTTCAACTGTTGGCGATAATCTGTGCCCGGTGCACTACCCCCTCGGCACTATCGGCGATCTGTCCTATCTGTGACAGAAGCTGGTAAAGAAAGATCGCATCCACCGGTGACAGTTTGTCCTCGTGTCGCCGCAGTTTTGCGCGAAGACGGCTCTGCAGGTCGTCGGATTTTCGCTCCAGCTTCTCGACTGCCGCCGACTTGCTGGAAATGGCTTTTATCTGCCGCGGCCCGAATGCTGTCCGGGACAACTCGCGGGTTGCTGAAACCACTTCGACCGCGGCATCGACGCTGGCGACAATGGTGTCAATGTATTTTGCCAGCGCCTTGCTGAGCGCGGATGGAAAGGCCAGTTCTCTGCCAATAGACAGCCCGACTACGTCTTTGGCCCTGTTGGCGATTTTGTCCTGTACCCTGACGAGTTCGAGGATGTCGGGGCGAGACACGGACATCCATATACCTCGAGGCATACTGTTACGGGTATGCCGTTTCAGTTCGTCAGCAAGGCTCTCAAGATCCGCAATTTCGCCCTGTATTTTTTCGGCGAGCTTCCACTTCCCCGCCTGGGCTGCTTCGAAAAATGCGGGTAGTTTGGCCGCGCACTGGGCGCAGGTCTTTACGTGCTCCTCCAGCATTGGCATGGGTGAGCTGCTGATGACCTCGGTTATCGCCGTTTTCACTTCCATTCTTTGGCTCCCTGTTGTTGTGCTCGAAAGTGGAGTGCATTGCCAAGTCAGGACGACGACACTACCGAGCCTCTGGACGCCAAACCACTGAGCCTCCCACCGCTAAACGCGCTCGAGGGGCCTTCAGCCAAACAACGCCCTCAGAATGAAAAAGAATATCACGGATAGCGTTGCACCCGCTGGCAGAGTGACCAGCCACGAGGTCACGATGGCGCCTACCGTCGGCAGATGCACCGCTTCAACGCCCCGCGCCAGACCAACCCCCAGCACAGCGCCCACCAATGTATGGGTGGTGGAAATGGGGAGACCAGTGGCGGAGGCCAGCACCACGGTAGAGGCTGCTGCCAGCTCTGCGGCAAAGCCGCGGCTCGGTGTGAGTTCGGTGATCTTGCGACCCACCGTCTGGATCACCCGCCACCCGTAGGTGGCAAGACCCGCGACAATGCCGACTGCGCCGATGACCAGCACCCACCAGGGCAGCGCCGATTTGGCCATGACCTCGCCGCCGGACTGGGTAATGCTGACGATCGCGGCCAGCGGCCCTACGGCATTGGCTACATCGTTGGATCCGTGGGCAAAGGCCATGGCGCAGGCGGTGAACACCATGAGGATGCCGAATACACGCTCAACGTTTTGCGTACTGTTGATATCACCGGGCAGCACCTTGACGCGGCGCAGCATGAAGGCACCGAATACCGCCACTACCGCGCCCGCCACCAGGGAGAGTAGGGCGGCGTTGGCAAACTTGGAGCCCATGCCGGCGTCGACTTCTATGCCCACATGCTTCAGCCCTTTTAAAAGGGTCACCATGCTGATCATGAAGCCGACCAGCCACATGTAAATCGGTATGTATTTCTGCGCTCGGGCAAACGCATCCTTGTGGTCAAGAATCAGTTGTTTGACCGATATGAACAGGAAAAAGGCAATGGTTCCCGAAAGCAGGGGAGATACCACCCAGCTCGCTGCTATCGTCCCTACTTTGCCCCAGGCAACTGCGTCGACGGAGATGCCCACAGCGGCAAAGCCAACGATGGCACCGACAATGGAGTGGGTCGTGGAGACGGGCCACCCTTGCGCGCTGGCAATGGCGAGCCAGGTCGCCGCAGCGAGCAGCGCCGCCAGCATCCCGTACACCAGGAGCTCCGGGCTTTCGGTCAGCAGTGAGGGGTCGACGATACCCTTGCGGATAGTCGATGTAACCTCTCCGCCGGCCAGGTAAGCACCGAGAAACTCGAATATGGCGGCGACCAGGATTGCCTGCTTGAGCGTGAGCGCCCGCGCGCCGACTGAGGTCCCCATTGCATTGGCTACATCGTTGGCGCCGATACCCCATGCCATGAACAGACCAAAGATGCAGGCAAGAGACAGCAAGAGCATGCCGTGGTTCGAGATGATATCCATAATTATTCGCAAGCTCCTGTCGGATGCTAATCCTCGAGGCGCAATATAGACCGGGAATGTTACAACTGTGTAACAAAGTGGGTGAAAATATGATTCGGCGCCCGTGGCCCGTGGAGTACTTCATTTGTTCAGTCATCCGCGCCCAGGCTGTTGGTACTCCCTCCCTTGGCACCGAGTAAACCACCAAGAGCCACCCTCGCGACGAACCCGGTTGGAAGCGAACTTATTGAAGTCCGGCCGGCCTTTGTCTACACTCCGCACCCCACGCGACGCTGGCGTAGCTCAGTAGGTAGAGCAGCTGATTTGTAATCAGCCGGTCGGGGGTTCGATTCCTCTCGCCAGCTCCATTTCCCCATAGAAGCCCATAAATACACATTAATAATCAGTGTATTAGGGCATGCAGTGACGAAATCCTGCAATAATTCCTGCAACTTTCCTTACGCCCAAAGTCACAATTTAGAGGCGAATCCAGCAACCGAACCACGGGGGTAGGGGGGGTATCCAGTGCTGAAGTTGATCTGGGTGCCGCCGTTTCTCGGGAATTGGCAGTTTTGGTTTCTCGTCTGACAAGGCTGGATTGGAGCTTTTGAGGCCTAGTTCTTGTAGTTACCTTTACCGGGGATAACCTGCCTTACCCCGCCTGTGGGGCCCTCCATGTCTCCGTCGCGTCTGGGTATCAGATGGATATGACAATGAAATACCGTTTGACCTGCAGATGTGCCTGAATTCATCCCCACATTGAAACCAGTGATGGAGGGATCCTGAGTCTCTAACGCGGTTTTTCGTTGCTTTAACAGCTGATTTGCTGCATTGGCCTTTCAAAAGCATCTTAGCTGCGATTATGTAGGGGTCGTTCCTCAAGGAGGCGTCTGCCGGTGCGCGGAGACTAAAAAGACATCTATGAGTATTCAAGACGGCGAAAGCACGGTGGTATCCACAGAAGACCTATGGGAAGCGCTGGAGGCTTTAGACGCCGTTCCTAGTGCTCAAGATGAGGGCTGGTATAAGCGCCTTGAGGAGGCTGCTGATGCTGCTACTCAGGTGGTCGCTATGCGGAAAGGGTGGATTACTCGGCAGTGATAAGTCAGTAACATGAGAACAGCATGATAAGGCCAGCATCGCTATGCTCGCGCCAAACCTGAAGCGAAAACGGCGAGGATAAAATAGTAAAATTGAATATTGACGCTATTTCTAAACAGTCTAGTTATCTAGATGACTTGCAGGCTTGCATTGACATCGCACGAAATGCGCATTTTTTGTCCCATGAATCGGTAGCTATTGAATTTCCTGTTGTAAGTTGGGCGGCTTTGCAAGAGAGTCTGGCATTCACGAAAGAGTTTCATCGATCTATCTACATATTCAACGTTGAAAATGCTTCGGCCTCCATCAGTAAAGCGTTTTCAGCCTATAAAGATACCAAGGAAAGAGCTTGCCCGAAGTTAAACGCATATGTGTCTAAGGCTCTTTATGTGGGATCCTCCACTACGGGTATTAGAAACAGATTGAAGCAGCATTTTGGTTTCGGTCCGAAGAGCACCTACGCTCTACATTTGAATCACTGGTTTGAGGGTGATCTCTCATTAGATATTTTCGATTATGGCGATCTCGATCCTTCGGTGTTGCAACTTGTTGAGGATTCAATTTCGACGGCATTAAAACCGATGTTTGGTAAGCAGGGTGGAAACAACAAATAGTGGGTTTGCGCTCGCTAACTTGGGGCATATCCACCTTCAACTTAGCCAACCCACTTGTACCCGTGATCTTCCTTTCGCTTTCCGCCATCTGTTCATACAGCCAATCAATATCCCTGCGACGCCCATCGAGTAATGCTTGGAAGTTTGGTGTTTTTCCGAGGGTTGTGAGAAATTGCCCAAGGTTCAAGATCTCCCCCCTTTTTTAGCATTACCTATCTCTGTAATGATGCTTGATCAGCCGTAAACTCAAGCAGGTGAAATCCATTGAAGCATTTAAAAGTTTTCCAGTTTGGACTGACAGCGGCTCTTATCCTAGCTGCTCAATTTACCCATGCCTGTCAATTTGATACCGATTGCGCTGTGGGCAGCTCATGCAAAAAAGGAAGCTATGATATGAGTGGCGTTTGCGTTGGCGGATTAAACCCCGGGAATGCGAACGATAGAAATCCCGTCTATGACCCCTTGGACCTTAACAAAGGATCTTACGGGTCAGGGTCTCGGGGGGACGCAAGAGGACTGAATAAGGATGAGGACGGGACCTATGGCGATACGTGCTCCTTTGATGTTGACTGTGGCCCGGGAAAGAAATGCGTTAAGAGTGGTTACAGCATCTCTGGAACTTGTATGTGATTTTCGTTGTTACTGATAGTGGTGAACCCCGATCTACTTCACGGCACCCAGAAAATGTTGCTTTGTTTGATAATGAATACAAATCTGAAAAAGTTTTTAAGATGTTCATTACCAAAGTGGATTTGGTATGTGGTTTTCGCTCTTGGGATGGTTGGAGTGACCTCCGCTCAGGAAGGCGATGACCGTAGCTGGCGGCACGAAGCTCGGATGGGAAAGCACTTCTACTACGCCCACGGCTCAGTAGTCTTCGGTCATGAGTTCGGCTTCTTCAAATCAGGGGAAAGCTGTGAATTAGACATCATTTGGGTCTCTATCAGCTCATCCGAGTCGACTGTTTCCCAGTTTAGGGGTGAGGAGGTCAGTGTGTCCCTCACGGTATCTGGGGAAGGTCAGGAAGCCGAATTCAACGCAGATCTCTCCGTGGTAGCCGTGGAATCATTAGGCTTCATGAAGATCATATTAATGACAAACGATGAGGCCAGCCCGTCGTTAATATCAGCTCTTTCTGATGGTGAGGTGGTCACCGTTCAAGTGGAGGCGGCTGGGCCCCTCGCGAAACAACTGGATATCCTTTACGACTATCACTCATTAGAGGGTTTTGAAGGCGCTAGGGAGCTGGCTACGGCGCTATGCCTGAGCGAAAAACGCGAGTCTAAACATGAGTCGCGATCTGGATAACGACCTTTTCTCCAGATTAACGGAGAGGTGTTGGATATCCGCACAAGAAACATGATAAAAATGCATGAGTGAATCTAACTCGATACAAGCTGCTCAGCCTGATTTCTAAGTGCCAGTTTCCTCTCATACGGTGCGAAAGCATTTGCACATCGCTATAGCGTTGGATTGCTAGAGTTAGAGGAAAAGCAGGTCACAACTACAGGTCTTCGAATGCGATCTGGCTGTTGGGAGTTAAAGTGATTTGAAAAATAAAGCTGCTTATACACTTAGGTTGTATGTCTATTTGGTCTTTTTTAGTACGGCCTTGATCGGTTGTTCCGATACGCCGGCGAAGATCTCCCCATACGGTATGGAAGCGCAGCGTTTAGGTGAGTTAAAGCTAGGAGCGCTGTGCGATCTTTTGGATACATGGGATACATGGGATTGGAGTCAAATATGGGAAGAGTTGGATAGCAGAGGTGTGCCTCGAAGATATTGTGTAGATCCGGGAGTTCGTCGCGTGGTTGACTTTGCTTACGCTTTAAAAACACACGATAAAAATCAGAGCCTCTCGCAGCTATCTGACAGTTATTTGTGTGCCGCGCGACAAATGCTCGCTCGTGAGGATAAGTTCGGTTCAGAGGAAAAGAAAATATTAGACAGCCAGATGCAGAAGCGGCAGTTATCACCTGCCTCATGTGAGAGGGCGATTTCAGTCGCCGCGCAGGAATTGTGTGAAAGCTATCGAGTCCCTGAGTCGGATTGGACTTTTGACGAAATTGAGTCAGCAAAACGAATGAACTCCGATGTTCTAACACAGATTGGTGCGTTAGGTTTGGAGCCCTATCGCTATTGTGAAACGATAAGTATGGCTAAGTTAAAAGAGGAGAAATTGCGGGAGGCCGAAAGGCTCGAAGAGGAGAAATTGCGGGAGGCCGAAAGGCTTGCGGACGAGTTAGAGGATAAAAGAGCGCGACTGGCTGCACTAACCAGACAAAGGCAGTTCAACATAGATCGGTTGAGAATTACCACTGTTACTTATCTAGGTAATGAGACCTGCTCTGAGGGTGCTGATCATACAATTCTCCTGGAGGGGGTTATCGGTCCTGACAGCAGTTTTGCAATGAGCCAGCTTTTGGAAGAGATGCGGCCATGTAAGGATTCTGGCGGAAAGACCATCTTGCCAGTGAAAGTGAAGCTTCATTCTGGCGGTGGCTTGCTCGACCATGGTTATGCGCTAGGCCATTCGCTCAGAAGGTTTCGAGCCCACACATTAGTCGAAAACGGGAAGGTGTGTGCTTCATCTTGTGCAGTGGCTTTTTTAGGCGGTTTGGAAAGGAGCTTGGAAGACAATGCTTCTCTGCTATTCCATGCACCATATTTTGATAGGAAAAATGAGTACGGAAAAATAGATCCGGATTGTAAAGTAGGTAAGGATGCGCTTAATGAGCTAGGCCAATATTATCGAGATATGACTACCCCAGAGGAGGGCGACCGTCTCTTGGATCGGACCCTTTGGTATTGTAGTGCGGATGATGGGTGGGTGATTACTGGCAATGATGCTGCTAGATTATTCGGCATAGCATCTTCTGAGTAATCGAAAGCAGATCTTACTGAGCTAGCACTCACTCGGCTTCTAGACGCACTTCCGCAACTTATTGTTACAAAGCCAATGTGGTGGCTGTTTAGAAGATTTGGTCGGAGGCGCCTGTTAGTCTGGCTTGTGTCGTTTTGAAGTATCAAGTCCTGTTTTTTGATCCATGGATCGTAGAATCGGAGCGGTTCAAAACGTCTATTTGTGATTCCTTATTGATACTATTCGTTGGTGAAACCACGGCTGATTAGAGGAGCAGAAATGTCTCTAGCTAAGTTATTGCCCCTGTCTGCATTCATTATGGCATTGCTGACTCTCTATCTTACATATGTATCAAAGGAAAAGCTTTCCTCTAGTCTACGAAAGGCCAAAGCAGAGGAAGAGAAGTTCCGCCGACACTTCGATTGTTTATGCGATGCTTTGATGGATCCTGATAGGAAGAGCAAGCTAGATAAGCGAATAGATAGACATCGAGCAGCGAATACCGATCTTCGCAAGTCATTATTTCAAGTTAAGCCGTAATTAGTGAGTTGTACTCCTTCGCTATTCTGCGCTATCGCTATCGCTATCGCTATGGATGCGATGCTGCAGCTTGACTAAGACACCTCTACTTAAGGCTGGTCCTTTTTACAATTGATGGGCCCGCTTATTCTGTATTTTCGTGTGTTGCTGCAATTTGGATTCAGCGTGCGATATGGAATAAGGAAGAGAAGCTGATTCGATCAAAGTCGTTGCAAAAAATAAATCCGAAATCATCCTTTGAGAATATTGGGTGACGCATGAAGGACGTTGATCGTATCACTAGAGTGATGGCAGCTAACCGGATGGCCATTCCCAGTCGGAGTATTTGGTATAGGCTTCAGCAATCTGATTATGTGCATCTGAGTTCAGGACCTTCTGGGAGTTTGGGTAAATTCGTTCTCTAGATCCCTTTGAGGTATAAGTCTCGAAAGGGTTTTCTATGGGGACGTTTAGATCGGTAATCGCTCGATAGTCATTATTCCCAGGGGTTTTTAGCCAAGAGAGCAGTATTACATTTGCTCCGGCGGCTTCAAAGAACGCGCGAGCAGCCTCCAAAGAAAAGCCCTCCGTACATATGTCGTCAATGACCAGCACCGTTCGGCCTGTTAGTGACGGTGGATTTTTATATTTCTGTTTCTTTGGCCCGGTTCTTGTCGGGTGCGGATTGAGCTTGATGGTATTGAGTTGGTTATTGATGTCTGGCTTTGTATTTCCGCCATTTCGTAGTGTTTGCGACTTAGGCGCGTCAGTATGCCTCTCGATGAAATCTACAAGGTATTTTGCTCTGAGTGACCCGGACACTATTGCAATCATGTCCATAAGCGCAGACTTCTCTGAAGTTGTGCTGTGTCCCGGGTAGGGAGCCACATAGTCTAGATCAACTCCAATTCCTGACAGGTGCAATCGTGCTGCCATCAACAGTCCCCAAAAGCGGAGATTACCGCCATTAGATTTAACTGCCTGCTTGGCGTCCGCAGAATAAATCACCCCTTGGGGGTAAGCTTTTGAGTGTTCTGCGAGGGGGGCTATCGAGTACATTCGCAGGCCGTTATCCTCTATCCCCCAGAACCATTCTCCTGGTGTGAGGCAGCAGCAATCTATGAAGCTGGCGACCTCTTTTGGTGAGGAGAATTCAAAACCGTAATGGGAATAATCGCCATGCCATTTCGCATTTAGAAGGGGAAAGCCTCCATTACTGGCCGCCTGAACGTCTTCGGGTGTACTGCCTATGTAAAATACCTCTGATTTTTTCCACCCTTGTTCTTTTAAAATATGACCCATTGCATTTTTGGTTTGCTTGGGTTCAATTTCGCGGCCTCCTTGGTAGTAAGGAATATCTTGTCCAAGGATTTCCGATAAAAACCCATGAAATGCTGTTTTTGTGTCGTCGCTCTGAGTGATGACCCAAGAAGAATTTGTGACGAGAACCGGCTGAACACTTTGAGACAGCAAAAAGCGCAATAGCTTGATGGATTGATCCAGAAGATCAGGATCTACGGTGCCTTCGCGAACCAAGACGCCGCGCAGAGAGAATATTACCCCCTTTAATTTCTGCAACTTATCTCTCCAAATCTAAAGATTAAATGACGATTAGCTATCAACTGGCTTAGGAATCAGTGCCGTAATAAATTGGGTGTGTTCTGCTGGCAAAATGAAAAAATCTGACTTTCGACTATATTCCGTAGGGATCCAGCTAAAGTCTTTCTGCGTGGGAGTTCTGCAGAAGATCATTGGCCGATGCATTTCCCTTGCGAATTTGACAGTGTGTGCTGTTCCACTTTTTATCTGCCACTCAATCGGAAAAATTATGTCGCCGAGTGCTGCTTGCAGCCGATTTCGCCTTACAAAGTTTTTTGCACTGAAAGTATCGCGAGGAAGATATTCGGTTACTAAGGCGCCGCCGTTCTCCAAGATGCGGCCTCTCAGCTCCTGCGAACCTTTTGGATAATCGGAAAGTATTCCAGTGCCTAAGACTGCAACTGTTGGAAGATGTGCTGAGATGCTCGCCCGATGGACGATTTGATCAATACCTTCTGCGAGTCCACTTATCGTCGTTAATTTCAGATCTTGCAAACATAGTCCAAAATAGTTGGCTAGCCATTTTCCCTCTGCCGATGGTTTTCGGGAGCCAACTGCTGTCACGGAAAATCCTATGAGTGCCTCAGAGGCGCCTTCTATGAAGATCCATTGAGGCATATCGTTTAGGTCATGTAGCTTTTTTGGAAACCTATCTTCGCCTGGCAGGATTATGGATATCTGCCGGTTTTGCAGATAATCGAAGTTCCTTTTAGCGAGATCTAATGCGTCATTGATGGAGCGGCTAGAAGCTAAGTATTCTTTGATCTTTGAGTAGGTGGCGTTTGAAGAGATGTGCGGCTTATAGTGCTGCCCGGCGTCGGATTGGAAAAAGGTAGTAAATGGAATCTGATCTAGAGAAATTTTCTTAATAGTTTCGAAGCCAACGCCCCTTATCTCGCTTAGGGCCAGTAGCGCAAGTTTCTCCGATCGGATTTCTTCTGTGTCATTTTGCACTTAAAGGCATGCCCAGTATCATCAAGGTAGCGGAGTCTCGTTCTTCATCGGGAACAGCTCTGATTCACTTCTCCTGATCGCTTTTGAACCAGCCGGCTGTTGTAGGACAAAACCGTGCCCAACCACTCGCAAATCGGCCATCACGGGTTTGGGTAAGGCAAGCCGATAACCAGTTTTTGACTTGCGGTTTCCGTTTTTTTTAGGTGTCGCAGCGGCGGTTGCTTAGTAGCTGCACACATTACATCGAGCCTTATCTTATTTTCAACTGTAGGTGTTGGCAGCCTGGATTTGTTTTGCGTGAAGGTATTAATTAGCTTTATTGCGTCATCGACAGTGGGAAGATTAGGTATTAGTAAGGGCTTCTTTATCTCTCAATACTTGTCTGAATATGCATCACCTATCTCGTATGTATGGAGCCTCAGACTTATATACTTACAGCTTCTAGGCTAATTTATCCCCCTGTTTATCCATCTTCCTACTTACTTCGCCCTGACTTGAGGTGTCCTTTGTCTTTTATACCCTCGTTACCTTCTGTTGATCTAACCGGCTCCCCTTTCGCACCCCTGTCAGGCCTCCCTTTCCAGCAACCTGACTTCTCTGATGCGTCTTGGCTTCGGGCTGTTGGGCTTAAATCCTCTTCCATCTGCTCAGCAGAGTTCGAATCCTTGGTTGATGCTGTCCTTCTCGAAGTGAACCCTTATCGTGATAGGGCCAAGTACCGGAGGCATATCGAACTCTTTCTGCTGTGTCTCTCCTGCTCGGCGTTGTTCAATCGCTTCCTCCACGTCAGCCTTAATAAGTCGCTTTACTCCCCCTCTGGCGCGTCTATAAACCCAAAGGCCTCCTTCGCTCTTCGTATCCACACCCTGTCTTTTGATGTGGTTTCTCGTCTGGTGGCGGTTTTCGAGCGCCTTGGTCTCGTCGATGTGCGCAAGGGGTTTCATGATCGCTCAGGTGGTGGCGGTAGCCGTCCTACTCGTTTGTTCCCCACTAAGGAGTTCTTTCCAGTCATCCTTCCGTACAGCGTGTACACCGAGGAGCCGTTCGAGGCCCCTTTCGTCATTGCCAGAGGTGCGTCTAACGATTGGGAGGGGGCTATTCATTCCCATCCTGATGACATCGATAAGCTCTCTTTCATTAATGACTTCCTCGTGGATCATGATTGGGCTTGTAAGGGGCCCATACGCAGGATTTACGGGGCCACGCCTTTCGGGTCTGGAAGGCTCTACACGCCGTTTCAGGGGATTCCAGCACGTCGGGCCCCGGTGAGGATAAATACGCTGATCGATGGTCACCCCTTAGCTGAGGTTGACTTTAGTGCTAGCCAGCTACGTCTTGCTTTAGCCGTTGAAGGAGATATTGACGCCGGGGATGACCCTTATGCGGATGTGGCTTCAATGGCAGGGCTGTCTAGGGATAAGGTGAAGTCGTTTTTTACCGTCTCCTTCGGTGCTTCTTCTAAAAAGGAGGGTTCTTCAGCTCTATATGGGAGTCGTCTGAAGGACAAGGAGATCGATGCTTGCCATGATGCGGCATTAGACCTCTGGCCTGACCTCGATGGTTGGTTGTTCACAGATGCAGGGGTGAAGCTCCAATCATTAGAAGGCAGTATCCTCCTGGATGTTATATATGAGGGAGCCAAGAAAGGTATCGTTGTTCTACCGATCCACGATGCAATTGCTGTTAAGCAGTCTGATGTTCTCTGGGCGGAGGACGCTATGGAGAGGTTCTGGCTGGATCACGCGACGGGTAGCCTAGGGAAGGGGGTTGCAAAGCCGAGGTTGAAAGTTGATATGCCTTGACCAAAAAAAAGGGCTCCGAGGAGCCCCTTGAGATAGCTTTGGAAACTTATTCGTCGATAACGTTTATCTCGATTGAAACGCTGAGAGGTGGCCCGTTAAAGGTCTCCGGCGTCAGAGTAAGCGTCATTTCGTAGGTGTCAGGTTCGTTAACATCGAAAAAGGGGTTTCCGAAGAGCGCATTTTGTGAGCCCTGGAAGAGAACGGCATTGCCATTGCTAACTGGGGTATCGACGTTCAGGCTGAAAGGCAAGGGTATGCCTGAAGCTTCGGATAGCTCTTCCCAGAAATTTGAATCAATAGTCGCGTTGTAATCTGAAAGAGTGGTCCCCTTGGCGACTCCGCGAGCCCCTCGAAGATCTATGTGGAATTCATAATTCCAGATAGCACCTGGGGTTCCGGTAGCTGATTCGCTCTGGCCGGTGACTGACTGATAGATTCCCACCTTCCCGTTTTCGTTGGGATATGCGGGATATGGGCCTTCAAAGCGCTCAGTTGCACGCAGACCTATTTCAATCCCAAGCCGGCGAGCGACCGTGAATTCACCGTTAGGAATGCCACTTCCGCCCACAGGATAGATACCATTAGGGGGGTCGAAGGCAGTAGTAGAATCGAACTCACTGGCATTTACACCTACAAGCACCTCGCCAGGGCCGCTCTTCTTATCGGGTTTTGCGGCTACAGCGCTCGTGAGTAGCAGAGCTGCTATAACGGCCGTGGCCGCCCTTAATGTTGCTTTCATGATCATATGTGACCTCACGTTAGTGTGGATGGGCAGTAAATGCTGCCAAATGGAGTCTGAATAAACAAGTGAAGAATCGGCTGAGTAGCAGAAATTTCTGGGGATGCTGGGAAATTACCGACAGGGACGTAAATGCTCAGTAAGTAGCCACTATCAGCAGAGTTGCCGCAGGCATTCGCAGTGCAAGATTGTCCTTCCCCTAAAAGGCTGAATAAGCACCCCTAAATCGGCTTGTAAAAAAAAGGACTGAGATAAATATCACGAACGCCCTTCCAGCAAGAGGTTGCAGACGAAAAAGGCCATAAAAAACCATTAAATACAATGGGTTATGTGGCTACCGCAGGCTTCCCCGCCACTGCTATTTATGTGCGCTTGCCGAAGTTAGTGGTGTCACGTTTGACGCAGCATCTAGATCTACTAACAAATGCCTGTGGATCTTAAGTGACTCATTCCGGAGATTCTTGAGTACCTCAGAGCTGCTAAGGCCCTCAGCACCATACTCCAGCATAATGTCGCTAACTCCACCTCCGGGGACTTTCCAGCCCGCAATACTTGCAACTGCGAGGAGGTTGGCACTGACAGCTGTACAGTTCGCCCTCAGGGTGTGTCTAAGGCAATGACCGGTAAAGCCATCGACGTCTAGAGCTGCTTTCAGGCGCTTCTTGATGGTTGCAGAGGGCGTTGAATCGGTCACCTTGCGAAGCCAATCAATAGCTTCCTCTATATGATCCGCAATTAGTTCTTCCCCCAAAACAATAGGTACAACCCGCTTCCGTGAGTGGGTCTTGGTTCGGCCTGCATCTCCTCCTCTGAGAATGATGTGCGGGATAGCCGCATTGAGGTGAAGATCTTTTTCTGGATCGATGCGCTGGATTTCTGAAGGCATTGCGCCCGCCTGAAGCATGATCAGGATGCAAGCGCTAATACCGTCATCCCAATCCCGACAGGCTTTCACCAAGCTTCTTTGTTGCTCATGGTCCAATACGGGTTTGGTCTTCCTTGGCTGACGCGGGAGGCTTGGGGGCTCAATGACCCAGCCCAAGCGATACTTTCTCGACCCTCGCTTCAATGCTGCTAAGGGCTCCGCCAAGTTTCTTCTGATACTGCTTGATACTTGTCCTTCTTCCAGCTTCTCCGCAGCGTATGCATCTAATCCTGCATGGATATGGTCGAGGGTGTGCTCGGCAACAAAGGTGTCTCCAGTAATGGCTATAAACCGATCCCAGCAACCTTGAATCCTTTTGCCTTCTCGAGTGCTTATATCGATCGAGCGTTCATCCCGATATTCGTCCCATAGGGTCTGGAGTGTTCGGGGTTTTCTTGAGGCAACGGCTTGAACGGTCTTCCAAGCATGCTCTAGAGCCTTTTCCTCAACGGTCATTGCCGCATCGTCTTTGAGTAGCAGATTGTTTATCTCAGGGAATATCTCGTCCGCATAATCATAAGGGTGTGGTTGCCGCTGCTCTTGATTCGCCTCCTCCTCTTTCGATATCTCTGGGTCAGCCACTCTTGCGAATTGCCCGGGCTTTACTCCTCGTTTCCGAAGAAGTTCCGTTGCCAGTTTGTCGATGTCTGAAGCATCGAAGGCGGAAGGATCAGAGGTCTCTAGCTGCCTACAGTGGAGGTCATAGAGATCATTTGCACGGGCTAGGGCTCTCTGAAGATCGCCTTCGCTGCAACCGGCCTGAAGACCTAACGGAGTGGTAAAGGTTTTCTTGTTGTATAGGCGGTAAAGATGGCTCGGATAGTCCTTCTGGTATCTGAGGGTTTTGCCTGTCTGCTTTACGTATCTAGGGAGCTTCATTGGCCATTCCTGCAACATATCCTGCAATAATAGGCCAATTAAAGCATATAAAGTCTTTAAAAAACAATACTTTAATGGTTAAGTTCGATTCCTCTCGCCAGCTCCATTTCTCATTGGTGCTTACCAGTCACTTATGGCCTCGTAAATTCCTGACTATAACCAGGCTATAAAGCGTGGCTTCAAGCCTGTTCCGGCAATAATCCCTGCGACTCCTGGCCGCTTGCCCATGGTTCGGTTTTGGTATGAATCCAATGCTGAACCCAGGGGGGTGGCGGGTTGTTCGATCACGTGACAGTGAATGGTGCCACCGTTTCCCGGCAACGGGTTGGTGCGCGCCCCACGAAATCCAAGTAGGTGGAGGTGGCTATTCTCGGAACTGCGTTTTTAGGTAGTGCAGCGATCAGCCACTATCGGACCGCTTCCGGTCCGGAGGGTAATCTCCAGCTCTTTCTGGATGCCTAAGCATAGGGGGGTTGGGCATGGCGCTCTGGCCAGAAGAATTGCAAGCTGGTGCGGACAAATTTCCAACGACCCTCTTCTTTGCGATATTCCTCGTCATACAGCGCGAACCATAGTATGGGATTCTCGTCCGCCTTGACGTGAGTGACGATGTCGGTCAGATAGCACTGCCCTCTGGCAGCGGTATCCGAAAGTAGCTCGACATGGTGGTTGGTATTGATATGCAGCGAAGTAAACGGCGCTGCAAGGTCGCCGGAAAACGTGGCCTTATAGTTGTCGAAAATGACCTGCTTGCCTTCCCACGAGCCGTAGGGGCCATATTCGCAGACAGCGTCGTCGGCAAACAGCGTGATCAGCCTGTCAATGTCCCTTGAGTCCATTGCGAGGGAATAGTCGATCCGCAGTTGGCGGATTGCCTCCACCTCAAGCAGTGTTCTCAGTCTTGCAATTTCTTCATCACGAAACGGTGCTGCCATAGTGAGTATCTCCAGGGAGCGAAGCCCTGCCAGTGGCGATATAAGTCGTCTGCATTAAACAACAGTTTGACGCTGACGGGCGAACCCCGGGCCGAGCTGCATTAATATGAAAACTTCCACCTCGCTCGGTAGCCGACAGCCAAAAATTACCGATTCAGCCACGAGCGGTACCTGGGGTATATGCACGCCAAAGCGTCCGGCATCGCCGAAGATGTACGCAAATATGGCACTTTTCAATCATAAAGCAGTTGACATCGTGAGTTGACATCACGAGAATGTGCGCCCTCTTGGAGGGGTTCCCGAGTGGCCAAAGGGATCAGACTGTAAATCTGACGCGCGAGCTTCGGTGGTTCGAATCCACCCCCCTCCACCAAAAAAGGTAAGCAGGACAGTAAGTTACGTAGTCTGTCCATGAGCTCGGCGTAGGTCGAGTGGGTCCCGGCGGTGTCGTAGTCGCGGGTATAGTTCAACGGTAGAACCTCAGCCTTCCAAGCTGATGATGCGGGTTCGATTCCCGCTACCCGCTCCAACGTCAGCACCGTAACAGATGTGCTCATATAGCTCAGTAGGTAGAGCACTTCCTTGGTAAGGAAGAGGTCACCGGTTCAAATCCGGTTATGAGCTCCAAATCAGGCACTTCCTCAAAGTGGATTGCCGTAAAAATTAAAGCGATCGGGCGAGGCCCGATTGGTTATTGAAAACAGGGTGTCAAACGCCCAAGACCGACTCAGGAGAGAGTGTCGCCATGTCAAAGAAGAATTTTGAGCGTTCGAAGCCCCACGTCAACGTGGGTACGATTGGTCACGTAGACCACGGCAAGACAACGTTGACGGCGGCGCTGACGCGGGTATGTGCGGAAGTGTTTGGTGGAGAGGCGGTCGCGTTTGACGGTATCGACAATGCCCCCGAAGAGCGCGAGCGCGGTATTACGATTGCGACGTCGCACGTGGAGTACGAGTCAACAGACCGTCACTACGCGCACGTTGATTGCCCCGGACACGCGGACTACGTGAAGAACATGATCACGGGTGCGGCGCAGATGGACGGCGCTATCCTGGTGTGTGGCGCGACCGACGGTCCTATGCCCCAGACCCGTGAGCACATTCTGCTGTCACGTCAGGTCGGTGTTCCCTACATCGTGGTATTCCTGAACAAGGCTGACCTTCTGGCGGAAGATTGCGGTGGTGTTGACTCCGAAGAATTCGAAGAGATGAAAGAGCTGGTTGAGATGGAGCTGCGCGAGCTGCTCGACGCTTACGAGTTCCCGGGTGACGATACCCCGATCATCTGTGGTTCAGCGCTGATGGCGTTGAACGGCGAAGACGACAACGAGCTGGGCACCACTGCCGTCAAGAACCTCGTTGAAGCACTGGATTCGTTCATTCCTGAGCCCGAGCGTGCGATTGACCAGCCGTTCCTGATGCCGGTAGAGGACGTATTCTCTATTTCGGGTCGCGGTACGGTGGTTACCGGTCGTGTTGAGCGCGGTATTGTCAAAGTGGGTGACGAGATCGAGATTGTCGGTATTCGTGACACGCAGAAGACGACCTGTACGGGTGTTGAGATGTTCCGCAAGCTGCTTGACGAAGGCCGGGCGGGCGAGAACGTTGGCGTACTGCTTCGCGGAACCAAGCGCGATGACGTTGAGCGTGGTCAGGTTCTGGCTGTTCCCGGTTCTGTAAACCCGCACACCAAGTTCGAGGCGGAGGTTTATGTACTGTCGAAGGATGAAGGTGGCCGTCATACGCCGTTCTTCAAGGGCTATCGTCCGCAGTTTTACTTCCGTACGACGGACGTAACGGGTGCGGTTGAGTTGCCTGAAGGTGTTGAGATGGTGATGCCGGGTGACAACGTGAACATTGTGGCGACGTTGATTGCCCCGATTGCGATGGAAGAAGGTCTTCGTTTCGCGATCCGAGAGGGTGGCCGCACCGTTGGCGCGGGCGTTGTCGCCAAGATTCTCGACTGATCCTAGTAATCACTGCACCTCGTGTGAGGAGGTGCATCGAGTGCCGAGCCGAACCGCCGTGGGCAGTTCGGCTTCGTCGTCTCTAGTCGGGGCCACGAAAAGGCAGTTAAACCGAGTTGTAGGCCAGTAGCTCAATTGGCAGAGCAGCGGATTCCAAATCCGCAGGTTGGGGGTTCGATTCCCTCCTGGCCTGCCACCCTTAGTCGGGGTGGCGGAGATAGCCGAGGCGGTGAACCCGTCTCTGGAGTGGGTAATTGAAATGAGCGAAACAGCGGCAACAAGTCGACTGGATCCGCTGAAGTGGCTGCTGGTGGTGGCGCTGGTGGCGACCGCGGTGGTCGGCAACAGTTACTACGCCGATCAGTCGCTGCTATACCGCGTGCTGGCGATGGTCGTCATGGCGATTGCTGCGGGTTGGGTTGCATCCACAACCGTAAAAGGCGGTGCGTTCTGGTCGCTGGTAAAAGGGGCGCGTACCGAAATTCGCAAGGTGGTCTGGCCGACACGGCAAGAGACCACCCAGACCACGTTAATCGTGGTCGTGTTCGTCATAGTGATGGCACTGATTCTGTGGGCTCTCGATAGCCTGTTGGGTTGGGTGGCATCGATGTTTATTGGGTAAGGAGAGGCGTTATGGCATTACGATGGTATGTAGTACACGCTTTCTCGCAGTACGAGAAGAAGGTTTGCCTGGCGCTCAAGGAGCGAATTGAGCGCTACGGGATGCAGGATCGCTTTGGCGAAATCATTGTCCCCACGGAAGAGGTCGTGGAGATGAAGGGCGGCCAGAAGCGCAAGAGTGAGCGTAAGTTTTTCCCGGGCTACGTGCTGGTCCAGATGGAGCTCGATGAAGAGACCTGGCACCTCGTCAAGGAAACCCCGCGTGTACTTGGTTTCATTGGCGGCACGGCGGATCAGCCGGCGCCCATTACTGAAAAAGAAGCTCAGGCCATTCTGCAGCGGGTAGAGGCTGGCGTTGATGCACCTCGACCCAAGACCGTTTTCGAGCCCGGCGAAATGGTTCGGGTTATCGACGGTCCCTTCAACGACTTTAATGGCGTTGTGGAAGATGTGAATTACGAAAAGAGCCGCCTGAATGTGGCGGTATTGATCTTTGGCCGGTCAACACCGGTCGAATTGGAGTTTGGTCAGGTCGAAAAGGCCTGATTGGGAAGGGCGCTTTCGAGCGCCTTTGATTGCAACGGCCGCTTAGGCGGCCACGGTGGGGAGCCCGAGGGTGTTAGTCACCGCGACGGCGTTTGAACCCAGGAGTAAAGTCAAATGGCAAAGAAAATCGACGGCTATATCAAGCTGCAGATTCCGGCGGGACAGGCTAACCCCAGTCCTCCGGTAGGTCCAGCCTTGGGCCAGCACGGTGTCAACATCATGGAGTTCTGCAAGGCGTTTAATGCCGAGACGCAGGGTATGGAGCCCGGTCTTCCCACGCCCGTGGTGATTACCGTCTACAGCGACAAGTCTTTTACGTTCATCAAAAAGACGCCGCCGGCATCGGTGTTGTTGCGTAAGGTCGCGGGGATCAAGAAAGGATCCGGCGAGCCCAATACGAATAAAGTAGCAAAAGTAACCCGCGCCCAGCTCGAAGAGGTCGCTACCCAGAAGTGGCCAGACCTTACAGCAGCTGATATGGACGCGGCGGTACGCACCATCGCGGGTAGCGCGCGTTCAGCGGGTATTGATACAGAAGGGGTTAACTGATGGCCAAGTTATCAAAGCGAGTACGCGCTTTCCGGGAAAAGATTGACCCCAACAACAGCTATGCGCTCGATGAGGCGATCGCTCTGCTCAAGGAATTCGGCACGGTGAAGTTCAACGAGACGGTTGAGGTTGCTGTGAACCTTGGCATTGACGCGCGAAAATCGGACCAGGGCGTTCGCGGCGCGACCACATTGCCCCACGGCACCGGTAGCGTCGTCCGCGTTGCGGTATTTACCCAGGGCGAAAATGCGGAAAAGGCGACGGCAGCAGGCGCCGATCTGGTCGGTATGGAAGACCTCGCCGAGCAGATCAAGGGCGGCATGATGGATTTTGATGTGGTTGTGGCATCACCGGATGCCATGCGTGTTGTCGGCCAGTTGGGGCAGATTCTTGGCCCGCGCGGTTTGATGCCGAACCCCAAGACGGGAACGGTAACCCCGGATGTCGAGGGTGCTGTCAAAAATGCCAAGGCCGGTCAGATGCGCTTCCGTACCGATAAAAACGGCATTGTCCACGGCGGTATTGGCAAGGTCGACTTCGAGCCAGAGGCCATTAAGGGCAATCTGGTGGCGGTCCTCGCAGACCTTAAGAAGGCAAAGCCTGCGGCGTCGAAGGGTGTTTATCTCCAGCGCGTGACCCTGTCTACGACAATGGGTCCGGGCGTGGTAATCGATCACGCGGCACTCGATATCTGAGTGCCGTAGCCGCCGATTTTCGGCGGTGTCCTGGCACCTCGGTGCGGGGCGGGGAGGAGTTGGCGTCCAGCGCCGGCTCTTCACTTTGAAGTCTTTGGATAAAGGCATGGGGATTCCCTGGTCCGAACGCTGAAGACTGTCAAAGACCGTAGGTGTCCGATTTTCGGACTTAATGCCCATGAGTGGTGCCTACGCAGATGGTGAGCAGTGTTTCACCAAAGGGTGGTCGGCGTGAGCCGGCCTAAATGCAACTCCAGGAGTTTACCAGTGGCTATTGGACTCAAGGAAAAGAAAGCGATTGTCGCCGAGGTCAATGAGACTGCGGCGAGTGCACTGTCGCTCGTGGTCGCCGATGCACGTGGCGTAACCGTGAGCAGCATGACGGCCTTGCGTCAGTCAGCACGCGATAACCAGGTCATGTTGCGGGTCGTCCGTAACACCCTGGCCAAGCGAGCGCTGGAAGGAACGGACTATGAATGTGTCAACGACACATTGGCTGGTCCGTCCCTGTTTGGATTTTCAATGGAAGATCCAGGCGCAGCAGCACGACTGTTCAAGGATTTCGCCAAGGAGAATGAACACTTCGAGGTGAAGGCACTTTCGGTTAGCGGCGAGCTTTTGGGCGCCGACCAACTGGATCGACTGGCCAAGCTTCCGACGCGCGATGAAGCGTTGTCGATATTGATGAGCGTGATGCAAGCGCCCACCACGAAGCTGGTACAGACCATGCATGCGGTACCGAGCAAGCTGGTTCGTACGCTGGCGGCAGTTCGCGATCAAAAGGAGCAGGCGGCCTGATAGGGCGTTTGTTCACCCCCAACTTTTATTAACGGAGCAAGAAAAATGGCACTTTCAAAAGACGAAATCCTCGACGCTATCGCTGAAATGAGCGTGATGGACATTGTGTCCCTGATCGAGGCAATGGAAGAGAAATTTGGTGTTACCGCGGCAGCGGCTGTTGCTGCAGCGCCTGCGGCTGGCGGTGATGCAGGCGGCGAAGCGGCTGCAGAGAAGGACGAATTTGATGTTGTCCTGACTGCTGCCGGTGAGAAGAAAGTGAACGTCATCAAGGTCGTTCGCGCGATAACAGGCCTCGGCCTGAAGGAAGCAAAAGGTCTGGTCGACGGCGCGCCGTCTCCGATCAAGGAAGGTGCTTCCAAGGACGAAGCGGAAGATATCAAGAAGCAACTTGAGGAAGCCGGCGGTTCCGTCGAACTCAAGTAAGCGAAAAGCGCCCGCCACTGCGGGTATTTTTGCACGGCTGGGGCCCATGCGGGCTCCGGCCTTTTACCGGTTTAGCCACCGGACAATGTCGGGAGTTACCCGATACCACACTGTTGGGGAGTATTGATGGCTTACTCATACACTGAGAAGAAACGAATCCGTAAAGATTTCGGCTCGCTCGAGAAGGTAATGGACATTCCATACCTGCTCGCGATCCAGTTGGACTCCTATCGCAAATTCACCCAGGACGGTGTACCGGTGGACCAGCGCGGCGACTACGGTCTGCACGCAGCGTTCCAATCGGTATTTCCGATCTCCAGCTACAGCGGCAACGCGGCGCTGGAGTACGTTGACTATTCACTGGGCAAGCCCGTTTTTGACGTGGAGGAGTGCCAGCTTCGCGGCACCACCTACGCGTGTCCACTGCGGGTCAAGGTTCGTTTGATGATCTACGACAAGGAGACCTCCTCCAAGTCGATTAAAGACATCAAAGAACAGGAAGTTTATATGGGGGAGATCCCCCTGATGACCGAGAACGGTACCTTTGTCATTAACGGTACCGAGCGCGTTATTGTTTCGCAATTACACCGCTCTCCCGGCGTGTTCTTCGATCATGACAAGGGTAAAACCCACTCTTCGGGCAAGCTGCTTTATTCAGCGCGAGTGATTCCCTACCGTGGTTCGTGGCTTGATTTTGAGTTCGACCCCAAGGATATGGTCTACGCCCGAATCGACCGTCGTCGAAAGTTGCCGGCAACGGTACTGTTGCGCGCCCTCGGTTATCAGTCCGAGGAAATGCTCGAGATGTTTTTCGAGACCACGTCGTTCCAGCTGGGCGATGAGCATTCGGCAACCATGAAGTTGGTGCCTGAGCGTTTGCGTGGTGACATGGCCGCCTTCGACATCATGGCGGACGACAAGGTGCTGGTCGAACGCGGCCGCCGTATCACTGCGCGGCACATCCGCGAGTTGGCGGATGCCGGCGTTGAATATCTGGCCGTGCCCGACGAGTATTTGCTGGGCCGACGCCTTTCCAAAGGTGTGGTCGACACCTCAACCGGTGAAGTGCTGGTCGAGTGCAACACGGAGATCACCCAGGAATTGCTGGATCTCTTGCGCGAAAAAGAGATTAGCGATGTCGATACGATCTACACCAATGAGATCGACTGCGGTCCCTTTATCTCGGATACGCTTGCACAGGACAGCACAACCAATGAGCTGGAAGCGCTGGTAGAAATTTACCGAATGATGCGCCCCGGCGAGCCGCCGACCAAGGAGTCGGCGGAAAACCTGTTCCAGAATTTGTTCTTCTCGCCAGATCGTTACGACCTGTCGGGCGTGGGCCGCATGAAGTTCAATCGTCGGCTGGGCCGCGAAAGCTCCGAAGGTATTGGTACCTTAGACAAGGAAGATATTGTTGATGTCCTGAAGACACTGGTCGATATCCGTAACGGTAAGGGCATCGTCGACGATATTGATCACCTCGGAAACCGTCGTATTCGCTCGGTGGGCGAGATGGCAGAAAACCAGTTCCGCGTGGGTCTCGTTCGCGTTGAGCGTGCGGTCAAGGAGCGTCTCTCCATGGCGGAGAGCGAAGGCTTGATGCCCCAGGACCTGATCAATGCCAAGCCGGTATCGGCAGCTGTGAAGGAGTTCTTTGGTTCGAGCCAACTGTCCCAGTTCATGGATCAGAACAACCCGCTGTCGGAAGTTACCCACAAGCGTCGGGTCTCTGCGCTTGGGCCGGGTGGTCTGACGCGAGAGCGGGCAGGCTTTGAGGTTCGCGACGTACACCCGACCCACTACGGACGAGTGTGCCCGATTGAGACGCCGGAGGGGCCGAACATCGGTTTGATTAACTCGCTGGCCACCTACGCGAGAACCAACGAGTACGGCTTCCTCGAATCACCTTATCGTCGAGTCGTCGACGGCGTGGTGACCGAAGATATCGAATACCTGTCAGCGATTAATGAGGCGGGGCACGTGATTGCCCAGGCGTCTGCAACGCTCGATGAAAACGACCGTTTCGTCGACGAGCTGATCAACGTTCGCCACGGCAACGAATTTACCGTGAAGCCGGCGACCGAAGTCGACTTTATGGACGTATCGCCGAAGCAAGTGGTCTCCATCGCGGCGGCACTCATTCCGTTCCTCGAGCACGATGATGCGAACCGGGCCCTGATGGGTTCGAACATGCAGCGTCAGGCGGTGCCGACATTGCGTGCCGAGAAGCCGCTTGTGGGTACGGGTATGGAGCGTTACGTGGCCGCGGATTCGGGTGTCTGCGAAGTCGCGCGTCGTGGCGGCGTTATCGACTCCGTCGATGCCAGCCGAATTGTTGTTCGTGTCGATGCCGATAAGGTGGGCTCTGACGAGTCGCCGGTCGATATTTACAACCTGACCAAGTACAAGCGTTCCAACCAGAATACGTGTATTAACCAGCGTCCCATTGTGAAGCCCGGCGATGTGGTCGCCCGTGGTGACATTCTTGCCGATGGCCCTTCGGTGGATCTCGGTGAATTGGCTCTGGGTCAGAACATGCGCATCGGGTTCATGCCCTGGAATGGCTATAACTTTGAGGATTCGATTCTTGTTTCTGAGCGTGTTGTCGAAGAGGACCGTTTCACGACAATTCACATTCAGGAGCTGACCTGTATCGCCCGCGACACCAAGCTGGGGTCGGAAGAGGTCACCTCGGACATTCCCAACGTTGGCGAAGGCGCTCTCAGCAAGCTCGATGAGTCGGGCATTGTCTATATCGGTGCCGAGGTTGACGCCGGCGATATCCTGGTCGGCAAGGTAACCCCCAAAGGCGAGACGCAACTGACTCCAGAGGAGAAGCTGCTGCGAGCCATCTTCGGGGAGAAGGCGTCGGATGTTAAAGATACGTCCCTGCGCGTGCCATCAAGTTACAAGGGTACGGTTATCGACGTACAGGTCTTCACCCGCGATGGTCTAGAGAAGGACCCCCGTGCAAAGCAGATCGAAGCGGCGCAGCTTGGGGATTACCGCAAGGACCTCAAGGAAGAGTATCGGATTTACGAAGAGGCGACGTTTGCTCGCCTGACCGGTCTTCTCAAGGGGCAGAAGACCGTCAGTGGTGGCGGACTGCCCAAGGGTACAGAGCTTACCGATGCCGTACTTGCCGACCTTGATCGCGAGCTCTGGTTCAAGATCAAGACCGACGATGCGGCGCTCAATGACCAACTGGCTTCTGCACAGCGCTTGCTTGAAGAGCAGAATACGCTGCTGGAAGAGCGATTCGAAATCAAGAAAGACAAGCTCCAGAGTGGCGATGATCTCGCCCCTGGCGTGCTCAAGATCGTCAAGGTCTACCTTGCGGTCAAGCGCCGTATCCAGCCGGGTGACAAGATGGCCGGTCGGCACGGTAACAAGGGTGTGATCTCGGTCATTATGCCGGTCGAGGATATGCCGTACGACGAGCGAGGAGAGCCAATCGACATCGTGCTCAATCCGCTGGGCGTGCCCTCGCGCATGAACGTGGGGCAGATTCTTGAGACTCACCTGGGCATGGCGGCACGTGGTCTGGGAGTGAAGATCAACGACATGCTCGAGCAACAGGCCAAGCTGAGCCAGTTGCGCGACTTCCTCAAGGAGATCTACAGCCACGCAACCGATTCTCGACGCGATGCGGATATCGACAGCCTCAGCGATCAGGAATTGCTTGATCTGGCCGAGAACCTGCGCGACGGCGTACCCATGGCGACGGCGGTATTCGATGGCGCCCACGAGGATTCCGTCAAGGCGCTGCTGCGAATGGCGGATATCCCCGATAGTGGGCAGCTCAAGCTGTATGACGGCCGCACGGGGGATGTATTCGATCGTCCCGTCACTGTCGGCTACATGTATATGCTCAAGCTGAATCACCTTGTCGATGACAAGATGCACGCGCGTTCTACAGGTTCTTACAGCCTGGTGACCCAGCAGCCTCTCGGCGGCAAGGCCCAGTTTGGTGGCCAGCGCTTCGGAGAGATGGAAGTGTGGGCGCTGGAGGCGTACGGCGCGGCCTATACGCTGCAGGAAATGCTGACCGTCAAGTCGGATGACGTTGCGGGCCGTACCAAAATGTACAAGAACATCGTAGACGGTGATCATCGCATGGAGCCGGGAATGCCCGAGTCCTTCAATGTGTTGATCAAAGAGATTCGCTCGCTGGGTATCGATATTGACCTTGAGTCCGAATCTGATTCGTCAGGTTTCTGAGGAGGGTAGACGTGAAAGATTTATTAAACCTGCTAAGCAGGGAAAAGAACGAAGACTTCGATGCCATCCGCATTGGTCTGGCGTCGCCCGACTTGATTCGGTCCTGGTCCTACGGCGAAGTGAAAAAGCCTGAGACCATCAATTACCGTACCTTCAAGCCGGAGCGGGACGGTCTGTTCTGTGCCAAGATTTTCGGCCCGGTCAAGGACTACGAGTGTCTCTGCGGTAAGTACAAGCGACTCAAGCATCGCGGTGTGATCTGTGAAAAGTGCGGTGTCGAAGTGGCGCTTGCCAAGGTTCGTCGCGAGCGCATGGGTCATATTGAACTGGCTAGCCCCGTGGCGCACATCTGGTTCCTGAAGTCGCTGCCTTCGCGTATCGGTCTCCTGCTCGATATGACGCTGCGGGATATCGAGCGCATTCTTTACTTCGAATCCTATGTGGTCACCGATCCGGGTCTTTCGACGCTGGAACAGGGGCAGCTGCTGAATGACGAGCAGTACTACGAGTCGATGGAAGAATTCGGCGATGAATTCACCGCCAAAATGGGCGCTGAGGCCATCCAGGATCTGATGAACCAGATTGAGTTGGCATCTGAGATCGAGCGCCTGCGCGAGGAAATCCCGGCTACCAATTCAGAAACCAAGATCAAGAAGTTGTCCAAGCGTTTGAAGCTGATGGAAGCGTTCGCCAATTCGGGTAATCGCCCGGAGTGGATGATCCTGAATGCCTTGCCGGTATTGCCGCCGGATCTGCGCCCACTGGTACCGTTGGAAGGTGGGCGCTTCGCCACCTCTGACCTGAACGATTTATACCGTCGCGTCATTAACCGCAACAACCGACTCAAGCGGCTACTCGACCTCAATGCGCCGGATATTATTGTGCGCAATGAGAAGCGAATGCTGCAGGAGTCGGTTGACGCCTTACTGGACAACGGTCGACGTGGCCGTGCGATTACCGGTTCCAACAAGCGCCCACTCAAATCGCTGGCCGATATGATTAAAGGCAAACAGGGCCGTTTCCGCCAGAACCTGTTGGGTAAGCGGGTTGATTACTCCGGTCGCTCGGTGATTGTGACCGGTCCGACCCTGCGTCTGCATCAGTGTGGTCTGCCCAAGAAAATGGCGCTGGAGCTGTTTAAGCCGTTTATTTTTGGCAAGCTCGAGCATCGTGGCCTGGCCAGTACGATCAAGGCCGCCAAGAAGATGGTCGAGCGCGAGCCACCCGAAGTGTGGGATATCCTCGCTGAAGTGATTCGCGAGCATCCGGTATTGCTTAACCGGGCGCCGACGCTTCACCGTCTTGGCATTCAGGCGTTCGAGCCGGTACTGATTGAGGGTAAAGCCATCCAGCTGCACCCGCTCGTCTGTGCCGCTTATAACGCGGACTTCGATGGCGACCAGATGGCGGTTCACGTGCCCCTGACGATCGAAGCGCAGCTCGAAGCGCGTGCCTTGATGATGTCCACCAATAACATCCTCTCCCCGGCGAGTGGTGATCCCATTATCGTGCCCTCACAGGACGTGGTACTGGGTCTTTATTACATGACCCGCGAGCGTATTAATGCGCCCGGTGAAGGTATGGTGTTTGCGGATGCCGCGGAAGTAGAGCGCGCTTACGCGAGTGGACGTGTTGACCTTCAGGCGCGTATCAAGGTGCGGATTGACGAGACCTTGTATTTTTATCAGGACGAGCCTGAGTCGAGAACTCGAATCGTCGATACCACCGTGGGGCGCGCCTTGCTGTGGGGCATCGTACCGACCGGTTTGTCCTACGATTTGATCAACCGCGACATGGTCAAGAAAGCCATCTCGGAAGTGATCAACCACTGCTACCGTGTGGTGGGTCTCAAGTCGACGGTCATCTTTGCCGATCAACTGATGTACACCGGTTATGAGTACTCAACAAAGTCGGGCTCCTCGATTGGGGTCAACGATTTTGAGATCCCCGACGAGAAGGCGGAGCTGATCGACAAGGCCGATGCCGAAGTGGCGGAGATTGAAGAGCAGTTCGCCTCAGGTCTTGTCACCCAGGGTGAAAAATACAACAAGGTGATCGATATCTGGTCGCGCACCAATGAGCAGGTGTCCAAATCGATGATGGCCGGGCTGTCCAAAGAGACGGTTACCAATCGCGATGGTGAGAAGGAGGAGCAAGCGTCGTTCAACTCGGTGTACATGTATGCCGACTCGGGAGCGCGAGGTTCACCCGCACAGATTCGTCAGCTGGCCGGTATGCGTGGTTTGATGGCGAAGCCGGATGGCTCGATTATCGAAACGCCGATCACGGCCAACTTCCGTGAGGGGCTTAACGTACTGCAGTACTTTATTTCCACCCACGGTGCTCGAAAGGGCCTCGCTGACACCGCCCTGAAGACGGCCAACTCTGGATACCTGACTCGCCGACTGGTGGATGTGTCCCAGGACGTGGTGGTTACCGAGGTCGATTGTGGCGCTGATTATGGTTTGCTGATGACGCCGGTGATCGATGGTGGCGATATTATTGAATCGCTCGCCGATCGTGTTCTGGGCCGTATTGTTGCCAAAGACGTACTCAATCCCGGTACCGATGAGGTGTTGCTTGAAGCCGGAACCATGGTTGACGAGGTCTGGACCAAGCGTCTCGAGGAACTCGGCATCGACGAAGTCGAGGTGCGTTCTCCCATCACCTGTCAGACGCGCTATGGAATCTGTTCGTCCTGTTACGGTCGCGATCTGGGTCGAGGCCATCAGGTCAACATGGGTGAAGCCATTGGCGTGGTTGCTGCTCAATCCATCGGTGAGCCGGGTACCCAGCTCACCATGCGGACTTTCCACATTGGTGGTGCCGCTTCCGGGCAGGCTGCTCAGGACAGCATTCAGGTCAATGCCGACGGTGTGGTTAAACTGCACAATATCAAGGTGGTCGATCGTGCCGATGATTCACTGGTAGCGGTGTCCCGCTCGGGTGAACTCTCGCTGTTGGATGCGGTCGGTCGAGAGCGTGAGCGATACAAGGTTCCTTACGGCGCCGTGATCAAAGTGCACGATGAGGCTCAGGTTTCGGCGGGCGATGTGGTCGCAAGCTGGGATCCCCACACCCACCCCATCATCACCGAGGTGGCGGGTACTGTGAAATTCAGCGGTATGGAAGAGGGCGTGACCATCAAGCGCCAGACCGATGAATTTACGGGTCTTTCCAGTATTTCTGTGATGGATGTAGGCGAACGACCCACCGCGGGTAAGGACATGCGTCCTGCGGTAGCGCTGGTTGATGACCAGGGCAAGGAGCTGTGCATTGCCGGTACCAATGTTCCTGCGCACTACTTCCTGCCACCGCTGGCCATGGTCAACCTTGAAGATGGTGCGACCGTCGGAGTGGGCGATATCATCGCTCGTATTCCGCAGGAAGGATCGAAAACTCGTGACATCACGGGTGGCCTGCCTCGGGTTGCCGATTTGTTTGAAGCGCGCAAGCCCAAAGAACCTGCGATTCTCGCGGAAATCTCGGGAACCGTCAGCTTCGGTAAGGAAACCAAGGGCAAGCGTCGCCTGGTCATAACACCCACCGACGGCTCAACACTGCCAGATGGCTCTGATCACTACGAAGAACTGATTCCCAAGTGGCGCCAGCTCTCCGTGTTCGAGGGCGAACAGGTTGAAAAGGGCGAGATTGTCTCCGAAGGGCCGCTGAGTCCCCACGACATTCTGCGCCTCAAGGGCATCTCGGAACTGGCAAAGTACATTGTCAATGAGATTCAGGAGGTTTATCGCCTCCAGGGTGTGAAGATCAATGACAAGCACATCGAAGTCATTGTTCGACAGATGCTGCGCAAGGTGGTTATCAGCAGCTCCGGCGAGTCGTCGTTGATCAAGGGCGAGCAGGTTGAGTACACCACGTTCCTTGAGGAATGTGATCGTCTGAACGCCGAAGGTCTGGTGGCACCTACCGCAGAACGCGAACTGCTGGGTATTACCAAGGCGTCGCTGGCGACCGAGAGCTTTATCTCGGCGGCATCGTTCCAGGAAACGACCCGGGTGCTTACGGAAGCCGCGGTTACCGGCAAACGGGATTACCTGCGTGGTCTCAAGGAAAATGTGATTGTCGGTCGACTGATTCCTGCGGGTACGGGCCTTTCCTACCACGAGGAGCGTCGACGCAAGTCCCAGGATGAGGGTGAGCTGTCTATCCAGATGTCCGACGAAGAGTTCCAGGAGAGTTTTGCCGAGGAAATGGAGAAGGCCGGAACCGACAACGCCTGATCGAGGGGGCGGCTCTTGTGGTCGCCTGAAACCTCGAATGAGCTCGATAATGTGGAAAAGGTGTGCTTGACCCCCTCGTAGGGGGTCTATAGAATGCGCGCTCTTTTTATTGGGGGTAAAACCCCGAATGAATATGGAGTTAAAGCCTAATGGCAACGATTAACCAGCTGGTGCGCAAGCCGCGCAAGCGCAAAGTGGCGGCGAGCGATGTAAAAGCGCTTCAGGCCTGCCCCCAGCGCCGAGGCGTTTGCACCCGTGTGTATACCACGACACCGAAGAAGCCGAATTCAGCGCTGCGTAAGGTGTGTCGTGTTCGACTCACCAACGGTTATGAGGTCTCCTCGTATATCGGTGGTGAAGGCCACAACCTGCAGGAGCACAGCGTTGTGCTTATTCGCGGCGGCCGTGTCAAGGATCTTCCCGGCGTGCGTTATCACACGGTCCGTGGAAGCCTGGATACATCGGGCGTCTCTGATCGACGCCAGGGTCGGTCCAAGTACGGCGCCAAGCGACCCAAGTAATACCAGCGGCCTTTACTGGCCGAGAAAATGAGTCGGTGCCAGCTGCGCCGACAGTAAGGCCGAGCCTCATGAATCCTCATGTCGTGCCCGGGTAGCCCTGAAGAGCAAAGGTAAAAATCATGCCAAGAAGACGCGTTGTTGCAAAACGTGAAGTACTGCCGGATCCCAAATTCGGCAACACCACTCTCGCCAAATTTATGAATCACGTGATGGTCAGCGGTAAGAAATCTACTGCGGAATCGATCATCTATGGCGCACTCGACCTCGTTGAAGAGCGTACCAAGCGTGACCCTATCGAAGTGTTTGACGAAGCGCTCGAAAACATTGCGCCAATGGTCGAGGTGAAGTCGCGTCGTGTGGGTGGTGCTACCTATCAGGTCCCCGTTGAAGTGCGCCCTTCGCGTCGTGTAGCGCTGTCCATGCGATGGCTTGTTGATTACGCCAGAAACCGTGGTGAGAAATCTATGCGTCAGCGTCTGGCTGGCGAAATTGTCGATGCGGCGCAGGGCAAGGGTAACGCGGTGAAGAAGCGCGAAGACGTCCACCGTATGGCAGAAGCCAACAAGGCATTCTCCCACTTCCGCTTCTAAGCGGCTGACTAACCCAAATTCGAGGAATTTATCGTGGCTCGTAAGACTCCGATTAACCGCTACCGCAACATCGGTATTTGTGCTCACGTGGACGCGGGTAAAACCACCACCACCGAGCGCGTTCTTTTTTACACCGGCCTGTCCCACAAAATTGGTGAAGTTCACGATGGTGCGGCCACGATGGACTGGATGGAACAGGAACAGGAGCGTGGTATTACCATCACCTCCGCGGCGACGACTTGCTTCTGGCAGGGAATGCAGCAGCAATTCGATCAGCACCGCGTCAATATCATCGATACCCCCGGACACGTTGACTTCACGATTGAGGTAGAGCGATCACTGCGCGTACTCGATGGTGCTGTCGTGGTTCTGTGTGGTTCTTCAGGCGTGCAGCCCCAGACTGAGACCGTCTGGCGGCAGGCCAACAAGTACGAAGTGCCGCGCATGGTCTTTGTCAACAAAATGGACCGCGCGGGTGCCAGCTTCGATATGGTTGTTAACCAGCTCCGTGAACGGCTCGGCGCTAATGCAGTCCCTATCCAGATGACGATTGGCGCCGAAGACGAGTTCACCGGTGTGGTCGACCTCGTGGTCAATAAGACCATTATCTGGAACGAAGATGATATGGGTGTCACCTTTGAATACGGTGAAATCCCTGCTGACATGGTCGATAAGTGTGCCGAAATGCGCGAGTACATGATCGAAGCGGCGGCAGAAGCCAACGATGAATTGATGGACAAGTACCTTGAGGGTGGCGAGCTGACCATCGAGGAGATCAAGAAGGGGCTGCGTATTCGGACCCTGGCTAACGAGATTGTTCCGGTCCTGGGTGGTTCGGCGTTCAAGAACAAGGGCGTTCAGGCCGTGTTGGACGCTGTGGTTGAATACCTGCCTTCGCCAACTGAAGTGAAGGCTATTGAAGGTACTCTGGACGATGCCGATGAGACCCCCGCGACTCGGGAAGCAGACGACGAAGCTCCTTTTGCAGCACTCGCGTTCAAGATTGCTACCGATCCTTTCGTCGGTACCCTGACCTTTTTCCGGGTTTATTCCGGCCGTCTTGAGAGCGGCACTGCGGTGTACAACTCGGTGAAAATGAAGAAGGAACGCGTCGGCCGTATGGTGCAGATGCACTCAAACAGCCGCGAAGAGATCAAGGAAGTACTGGCGGGCGACATCGCCGCTGCCATCGGCCTTAAAGACGTCACGACCGGCGACACCCTGTGCGATGCCGACAACAAGATTGTCCTCGAACGAATGGAGTTCCCTGAGCCGGTAATCTCGGTAGCCGTCGAGCCCAAGTCAAAGGCCGACCAGGAGAAGATGGGCGTCGCGCTGGGCAAGCTGGCGCAGGAGGATCCCTCTTTCCGCGTCAAGACCGACGAGGAAACCGGACAGACGATTATCTCGGGCATGGGTGAGCTTCACCTCGATATTATTGTCGACCGCATGCGTCGTGAGTTCAGTGTTGAGGCCAACATTGGTAAGCCGCAGGTGGCCTACCGTGAGCGAATCCGCAACACCACTGAAATCGAAGGCAAGTTTGTACGCCAGTCGGGTGGTCGTGGTCAGTACGGCCACGTCTGGATCAAGTTTGAGCCGGGTGAAGAAGAAGGCGCAGACGGTGTCGAATTCGTTAACGAAATCGTTGGCGGCGTGGTTCCGAAGGAATACATCCCGGCGGTCCAAAAGGGCATTCAGGAACAGGCCCAGAACGGTATTTTGGCGGGCTACCCGCTGCTGGGCCTGAAGGCGACGCTTTACGACGGCTCTTTTCACGATGTCGACTCCAACGAGATGGCGTTCAAGATCGCCGCAAGCATGGCGACCAAGAAGTTGGCTGAGTCCGGCGGTGCGGCATTGCTTGAGCCGGTAATGAAGGTCGAGGTCGTGACCCCCGAAGAGAACATGGGCGATGTCGTTGGCGATCTGAACCGTCGACGTGGACTGATTCTGGGTATGGACGAGAACCCAACGGGTAAGGTAGTCAATGCCGAAGTGCCCCTGGCGGAAATGTTCGGCTACGCCACGGATCTCCGATCGGCGACCCAGGGCCGCGCCACTTACACAATGGAGTTTGCCAAGTACTCCGAGGCGCCGAACAACATCGCACAGGAAATTATTTCAAAAAACCAGACGGGATAATCGTCTGTCAACACAGAGGTGACTGGAAATGTCAAAGAAATCATTTGAGCGTTCGAAGCCCCACGTCAACGTGGGTACGATTGGTCACGTAGACCACGGCAAGACGACGTTGACGGCGGCGCTGACGCGGGTCTGTGCGGAAGTGTTTGGTGGAGAGGCGGTCGCGTTTGACGGTATCGACAATGCCCCCGAAGAGCGCGAGCGCGGTATTACGATTGCGACGTCGCACGTGGAGTACGAGTCAACAGACCGTCACTACGCGCACGTTGACTGCCCCGGACACGCGGACTACGTGAAGAACATGATCACGGGTGCGGCGCAGATGGACGGCGCTATCCTGGTGTGTGGCGCGACCGACGGTCCTATGCCCCAGACCCGTGAGCACATTCTGCTGTCACGTCAGGTCGGTGTTCCCTACATCGTGGTATTCCTGAACAAGGCTGACCTTCTGGCGGAAGATTGCGGTGGTGTTGACTCCGAAGAATTCGAAGAGATGAAAGAGCTGGTTGAGATGGAGCTGCGCGAGCTGCTCGACGCTTACGAGTTCCCGGGTGACGATACCCCGATCATCTGTGGTTCAGCGCTGATGGCGTTGAACGGCGAAGACGACAACGAGCTGGGCACCACTGCCGTCAAGAACCTCGTTGAAGCACTGGATTCGTTCATTCCCGAGCCCGAGCGTGCGATTGACCAGCCGTTCCTGATGCCGGTAGAGGACGTATTCTCTATTTCGGGTCGCGGTACGGTGGTTACCGGTCGTGTTGAGCGCGGTATTGTCAAAGTGGGTGACGAGATCGAGATTGTCGGTATTCGTGACACGCAGAAGACGACCTGTACGGGTGTTGAGATGTTCCGCAAGCTGCTTGACGAAGGCCGGGCGGGCGAGAACGTTGGCGTACTGCTTCGCGGAACCAAGCGCGATGACGTTGAGCGTGGTCAGGTTCTGGCTGTTCCCGGTTCTGTAAACCCGCACACCAAGTTCGAGGCAGAGGTTTACGTACTGTCGAAGGATGAAGGTGGCCGTCATACGCCGTTCTTCAAGGGCTATCGTCCGCAGTTTTACTTCCGTACGACGGACGTAACGGGTGCGGTTGAGTTGCCTGAAGGTGTTGAGATGGTGATGCCGGGTGACAACGTGAACATTGTGGCGACGTTGATTGCCCCGATTGCGATGGAAGAAGGTCTTCGTTTCGCGATCCGCGAGGGTGGCCGCACGGTTGGCGCAGGCGTTGTCGCCAAGATTCTCGACTGATCTGTATCGAAGCTCGATTAAAAGCCCGCCCTGTGCGGGCTTTTTTGTGCCTTTAATACGGGGCTGTTTTCAGTCGCCGGTTCGTGTGTTTTGCTCCGCGATCTGCCCATTGAGCGTGAACAGGTCGTAAAGCCAGCCAAAGCCCAGCAGACCAAGTGTCAGCAGCCAGACGATTCCGGACCCCATCTTTCCCTGATAAAACCGGTGGGCACCGAAGATTCCAAGGAGCAGCCACAGCACCCAGGCGAGATTGTAGTCCAGCGGGCCCCCGGGAAGGCTGGCTTGGGCCTCATCGGCCATGTCTGGGATTAGAAACAGGTCGATGATCCAGCCGATCAGGAACAGGCCGCCGGTGAGGAGCCAGAGCAAGCCGGTCAGCTGGCGGTTGAAGTAGAAGCGGTGCAGGCCCATGAAGCCGAGCAGCCAGAATAGATAGCCCAGAAAAGGGGTGTGGTCGGACCTCGTGGAATCGTCGTACTGCATGTTACCTCCTTGTAGACACGCGTTTCGGCTTGTTTCCTCCGCAGTCAGTCGGCGGAGCGGGTAATTTTGCCAAAATCACCCGGGTTGAGAAATTAACATTAAACGCGTGTTGACACCCCAGGGGGGCATCAGTAGACTTCGCTCTCTTTTTTCGCGGGGTCCCAAGCGGCGCCCCGGTTTTTTGGGAGCAACATTGTGCAAAATCAGCGTATCCGTATCCGTCTGAAAGCGTTTGACCACAAGCTTATCGACGCGTCGACCGAGGAAATCGTCGAAACTGCCCGCCGCACAGGCGCTCAGGTTCGAGGCCCGATTCCTCTGCCGACCAAAAAGGAAAAGTTTACTATTCTGACTTCTCCGCACGTCAACAAGGACGCCCGTGACCAGTACGAAATCCGCACGCACAAGCGCTTGCTCGACATCGTTGAGCCGACAGAAAAAACTGTCGACGCATTGATGAAGCTTGACCTGGCGGCTGGTGTAGAAGTTCAGATCAGCCTCGGTTAAGCGCCAAACAATTTGTTAGACCTGCCCGGCATTGGCCGGGTGTGTAACGTCCGAACGGGACCGCCTTTAGGCCCCCGGTAAGGGCGGCCATAGAGGGTTAAGCCCCGTACACTGTGAGGTTAGAAGCCATGACTATTGGTGTAGTCGGCCGTAAGTCGGGAATGACACGTGTCTTTACCGATGAAGGCGTATCAGTACCAGTGACCGTAGTGGAGATCGCTCCAAACCGAGTCACTCAACTCAAAGATCTCGATACCGATGGGTACCGAGCCATTCAGGTAACTGCGGGAGACCGCAAAGCCTCCAAGGTCAGCCGGGCCGAAGCCGGCCATTTTGCCAAGGCGGGCGTCGCCGCGGGTAATGGTCTGTGGGAGTTCCGTCTCGACGGCTCAGAAGAGCAGTTCGAGATCGGCGCTGAGCTGACGGTTGAGCGATTCGAACAGGGCCAGAAGGTCGATGTTTGTGGGCAGTCCAAAGGTAAGGGATTCCAGGGTGCTGTTAAGCGCTGGAACTTCCGCATGCAGGACGCTACCCACGGTAACTCACTGTCGCACCGCGCGCCGGGATCCATCGGCCAATGCCAGACCCCGGGTCGGGTGTTTAAAGGCAAGAAGATGGCTGGTCATATGGGCGCCGAGCGCGTGACCACGCAGGGCCTCGAGGTCGTGCGTGTTGATGTGGAGCGCAATCTGTTGTTGATCAAGGGCGCCGTACCTGGCGCGCCGGGCGGCGACGTGATTGTGTTGCCAGCGGTTAAGGGCTAAGGGGGCGACCTGTGGAATTGAATGTAGTTAAGCCCGGTGAGGCAGCTGCCGGAACGGTTTCCGTTTCCGAGGCTACCTTTGCGCGGGATTACAACGAGTCGCTGGTGCACCAGGTGGTCACGGCCTATCTGGCTGGCGCCCGTCAAGGCACTCGTGCACAGAAAAATCGATCTGCGGTTGCCGGTGGCGGTAAGAAGCCATGGCGTCAAAAGGGCACCGGTCGCGCTCGTGCGGGCACGATTCGTTCGCCAATCTGGCGCAGTGGCGG
>NZ_DS999411.1:1788928-1978673 GCF_000158175.1 Luminiphilus syltensis NOR5-1B
GATCTCGAGCAGCCCAAGACCAAGCTGCTCGCGGAGCAGTTGAAGGGCTTCGGTCTCGAGAACGTGCTGATTATTTCCAGCGAAGTGGACAAGAATCTGTACCTGGCGTCGCGCAATCTTCATCGTGTTGATGTGAGCGATGTAGAGGGTGTCAATCCAGTGAGCCTTGTAGCGTTCGACAAGGTGTTGGTCACCGTCGACGCGGTGAAGAAGTTTGAGGAGGCGCTGGCGTGAATCAGGAACGAGTTTTTCAGATATTGCTGGGTCCGCACGTGTCGGAGAAGGCCGCGATTGTTGCGGATAACAGCAATCAATATGTATTTAAAGTAGCGCTTGATGCCACCAAGGACGAGATTCGCACCTCGGTTGAGCAGTTGTTCAAGGTTACCGTAGACGATGTACAGACGCTTCGAGTGAAGGGCAAGTCCAAGCGCAATCGCTTTGGCTGGAGCAACAAGCCTTCCTGGAAGAAAGCTTACGTTCGTCTCGAGCAGGGTCAGGAAATTGACTTTGCGTCGATCAGTTAAGGGGTACTGACTAATGGCAGTCGTAAAAAGCAAACCGACCTCGGCCGGTCGCCGCCACCAGGTAAAGGTGGTGGGTGCTGATCTCCATAAGGGTGCTCCCCACGCGCCGCTGCTGGAGAAACAGTCCAAGTCTGGCGGTCGGAACAATGCCGGTCGTATTACCACCCGGCATATCGGTGGTGGTCACAAGCATCATTACCGCGTTATTGATTTCAAGCGTAATAAAGATGGCATTCCGGCGAAGGTAGAGCGTTTGGAGTACGACCCCAACCGTACGGCTCACATCGCACTGATGCTCTACGCCGATGGCGAGCGTCGCTATATTATTGCGCCTAAAGGCATCAAGGCGGGCGATACGCTCTATTCAGGCTCTACGGCGCCCATCAAGGCCGGTAACTGCCTGCCGCTGCGCAATATTCCAGTGGGTTCGGTTATTCACTGCATCGAGATGAAGCCGGGCCGTGGAGCCCAGTTGGCTCGCTCTGCAGGTGCGTCAGTACAGCTGGTGGCTCGCGAGGGTCAGTACGCCACTGTTCGGCTTCGTTCCGGCGAAACCCGCAGAGTGCCGGTTGATTGTCGCGCTACGCTCGGAGAGGTATCCAACTCTGAGCACAGCCTGCGTAAGTTGGGTAAAGCGGGCGCTGCGCGATGGCGCGGTGTTCGTCCGACGGTGCGCGGCGTCGCGATGAACCCGGTCGATCACCCGCATGGTGGTGGTGAGGGTAAGACCTCCGGTGGTCGCCACCCCGTTTCGCCCTGGGGCCAGCCGACCAAGGGTTACAAGACACGCAAAAACAAGCGCACCGACACCTTTATTGTTCGTCGTCGTCGCAAGAAGTAATCGCTGAATAGGTAGAGAGGAAAACTACGTGCCACGTTCATTGAAAAAAGGCCCCTTTATCGACCTTCACCTTATGAAGAAGGTTGAAGCAGCGGTTGAGAGTAATGATCGCCGACCTATCAAGACCTGGTCACGACGATCCATGGTGTCACCCGACATGGTCGGTCTGACGATTGCCGTGCACAACGGACGGCAGCATGTGCCCGTGCTGATTAACGAAGACATGGTAGGCCACAAGCTGGGTGAGTTCGCGGCAACGCGCACCTTCAAGGGCCACATTGTCGACAAGAAGGCCAAGCGCTAGTCAGGCCGGACGGAGATAGAAAGATGGAAATAGCAGCAAAACTTCGTGGCGCCAGCATTTCTGCGCAAAAGGTGCGGCTGGTTGCCGACCAGGTCCGGGGTAAGCCGGTTGGTGAGGCACTCAACGTGTTGGAGTTCAGCCCCAAAAAGGCTGCGCACCTGGTTCGCAAGCTGTTGAATTCAGCGATCGCGAATGCGGAAAACAATGAAGGTGCGGATGTCGATGAGCTTCGTATATCGACCATCTTTGTCGATGAAGGCATCACCCAGAAGCGTATGCGCGCACGAGCGAAAGGTCGTGGTGATCGAATTTTGAAGCGTTCTTGCCATATTACGGTCAAGGTCGCGGACAGCGAAGGCTAAGGGAGTAGACCGCATGGGTCAGAAGGTACATCCAACAGGTATTCGTCTGGGCGTGGTCAAAGACCACAACTCGGTCTGGTACGCGGACAGTAAAAATTACGCGAAGAACCTGATTAGTGATCTGCAGGTTCGCGAATACATTCTCAAGAAGCTGGATGCAGCTTCGGTAAGCCGGGTCGTGATTGAGCGTCCGGCAGCGACGGCACGTATCACTATCCACACGGCTCGCCCCGGTATTGTCATCGGTAAGAAGGGTGAAGATGTGGAGGCGCTGCGCAAGGAGTTGTCGGCCAAAATGGGTGTGCCTGTGCATATCAACATCGAGGAGATCCGCAAGCCCGATCTCGACGCCAGGCTGGTGGCTCAAAACGTTGCCCAGCAGCTCGAGCGACGCGTGATGTTTCGTCGCGCGATGAAGCGGGTCGTTCAAAACGCGATGCGTCAGGGTGCAGAGGGTATCAAGGTACAGGTCGGCGGCCGATTGGGTGGTGCTGAAATCGCGCGGTCTGAATGGTACCGCGAAGGCCGTGTGCCTTTGCACACGCTGCGCGCTGATATTGATTATTCAACGTACGAGGCGGAAACCACTTACGGGATCATTGGCGTAAAGGTCTGGATCTTCAAAGGTGAAGTGATTGGCGGCGACGATGATGCGCCGGATACGTCGCGTCGTACCGCAGCCAATTGAGCCCGGGCAGAGGAATAGAAAATGCTGCAACCGAAACGAACTAAATTCCGCAAGATGCAAAAAGGCCGTAACCGCGGCCTTGCAGAGCGCGGTAGCAAGGTCAGCTTTGGCGAATATGCGCTGAAGGCGACCGGACGTGGTCGCATAACAGCGCGTCAAATCGAGGCCGCCCGTCGTGCGATGACGCGCCATATCAAGCGTGGCGGAAAGATCTGGATCCGTATTTTCCCGGACAAGCCGATTACCGGTAAGCCGCTGGAAGTACGACAGGGTAAAGGTAAAGGTAACGTTGAATATTGGGTCGCCCAGATTCAGCCAGGACGTGTGTTGTATGAAGTCGAAGGCGTATCCGAGGCGCTGGCTCGCGAGGCATTTGACCTCGCGGCTTCCAAGCTGCCTTTGAAGACGGCCTTCGTCAAGCGGTCGGTGATGTGATGAAAGCGAAAGATTTGCGAGAAAAGTCCGAGGAAGAGCTGACCAAACAGCTTCTTGAACTCCGGGAAGAGCAGTTCAAGTTGCGTATGGCAAAGGGTACTGGTCAGTTGGGCCAGACTCATTTGCTGAAGCAGACCAAGCGTGATATCGCGCGGGTGAAAACTGTATTGGCGCAGAAGGTGGAAGCGTAATGAGTGCTGCAGAAAAACGAACCCGAACGGTTCAGGGCCGAGTTATTGGTAACAAAGCCGATAAGACTATCACCGTTGAGGTAGAGCGCCGCGTCAAGCACCCGGTGTACGGGAAGTACATCAAACGCACCTCAAAGATCCACGCTCATGACGAAGTCAACAGTGCGGGTATGGGTGACACGGTACTGGTTGCAGAGTCGCGTCCTATCTCGAAGACGAAGACGTGGACGCTGGTGGAAATACTTGAAACGGCACCGCAGATCTAACGATCTCTGGTGACACGGTGCGGCCCCGCCGCAGGTTGGAGTAAAAGAAATGATTCAGACCCAGTCATATTTGGAAGTCGCCGATAACAGTGGTGCTCGTCGCGTTATGTGCATCAAGGTATTGGGTGGGTCCAAGCGCCGTTATGCGCGTGTGGGCGACCTGATCAAAGTGACCGTTAAAGAAGCGATTCCGCGAGGAAAGGTGAAAAAAGGCCAGGTGATGACCGCAGTCGTTGTTCGAACCAAGAAAGGCGTGCGTCGTCCGGACGGTTCGCTGATTAAGTTCGATGAGAACGCAGCTGTACTTCTGAACGCCCAGGATGCGCCCATTGGTACGCGAATCTTCGGACCGGTCACTCGCGAGTTGCGTGGCGACAAGTTTATGAAAATTATTTCTCTGGCGCCGGAAGTGATCTGAGCGACAGGACGAGAGGAACGAGGCAATGGCAAAAATTAAGCGCGATGATGAAGTGATCGTCCTGGCCGGAAAGGATAAGGGCAAGCGCGGCAAGGTGCGTTCTGTGTTGGACGATAACCGCGTTCTGGTTAGTGGTGTCAATATGATCAAGAAGCACACCAAGCCCAATCCACAAGCGGGCATCCAGGGCGGTATTGTTGAAAAAGAGGCCCCGATCCAGGTATCGAACATAGCGATTTATAACCCGGGTAGCAGTAAGGCCGATCGGGTTGGCTATAAAGTCGAAGACGGAAAGAAGGTCCGTGTTTACAAATCCAGTGGCGAAGTGATCGACGCCTGAGCAAAAGCTCCGGCTGATTGAGGCAAGGAAAAATGGCAACGCTAAAGCAGAAGTATCGAAGCGAAATAGCACCGGCGCTCAAAGAAACGCTCGGTCTTTCCAATGTGATGGAAGTTCCTCGCATCACCAAAATCACACTCAATATGGGTGTGGGTGAGGCGGTTGGTGACAAGAAGGTTCTGGAGAACGCCGTCGCGGACATGGAAAAGATTGCCGGGCAGAAGGTCGTGGTGACGAAATCTCGCAGATCGATTGCAGGTTTCAAGATTCGCGACGGCTGGCCTATTGGCTGCAAGGTAACGCTTCGCGGAGAGCGCATGTATGAGTTCCTGGAGCGGTTGATTGGAATCGCCATTCCGCGGATTCGTGATTTCCGTGGCATCAGCCCGAAGTCCTTCGATGGCCGCGGTAACTTTGCAATGGGCGTGACCGAACAGATTATTTTCCCGGAGATCAACTACGACGAAGTTGACACTCTGCGTGGCATGGATATCACCATCACGACAACGGCAGCGAACGACGAACAGGGTCGTGCGCTTCTGAAAGCGTTCAATTTCCCGTTTAAGGGTTGAGAGGGTAAAGCGTGGCTAAGAAATCAATGATTGCTAGAGAGCACAAGCGTACTCGCTTGGTAGCCAAGTACGCGGCCAAGCGTGCACAGCTCAAGGAAGTCATCACCAGCCAGAGCTCTAGTGATGAAGAGCGGTGGGACGCCCAGATCCAGTTGCAAAAACTGCCACGAGATTCCAGCCCTGTTCGCCAGCGGCGTCGATGCCAGATTACGGGGCGGCCGCACGGGGTTTACAGAAAGTTTGGTTTATGCCGAAACAGGTTGCGTGAAGCGGCCATGAACGGCGATGTGCCGGGCCTGGTTAAGTCCAGCTGGTAACGGAGAAGAAAGCTTATGAGCATGCAAGATCCCATCAGCGATATGCTGACCCGACTGCGCAACGCGCAGATGGCTGGCAAGACCTCGGTAGAAATGCCGGGATCCAAGCTTAAGGCCTCTCTGGCCAAGGTTCTGGCCGAAGAAGGCTATATCGCTGACTTCAACCTTGATAGCTCGTCGGGTAAGCCCCGACTGGCGATTGAGCTGAAATATTTTGATGGTAAGCCGGTAATCGCTGAGATTGCGCGGGTGAGTCGCCCCAGCCTGCGTCGTTACGCAGCCAAGGACGAGTTGCCTTCAGTCCGCAGCGGGCTGGGTATTGCCATCGTATCCACTTCACATGGTGTGATGACCGATCGTGCCGCTCGAGCAGCGGGCGTCGGCGGCGAAATACTTTGCACCGTTTTCTGATTCGACGTTTTTAAGAGCAGACTGAGTTATGTCAAGAGTCGCAAACAATCCGGTTACGTTGCCCAAAGGCGTCGAGGTTAATCTCGACGGTCAGACGGTGGCAGTTAAAGGTGGCAAGGGCACTATGGAGATGTCGCTGATCGACGGGATCAGTGTTGATCTCGGTGACGGCGTTGCCACAGTGACCTATCGATCTGATAAGGAGCGCGCTATCGCGGGCACTACCCGCGCGCTGCTCAACAACCTCGTCGTTGGGGTATCTGATGGCTGGGAAAAGAAGCTGGTATTGAATGGTGTGGGCTATCGAGCCAAAGCCACAGGATCCGTGGTCAATCTCACTATTGGACTCTCGCATCCCGTTGATTATCAGCTCCCGGACGGTATCTCCGCGGAAACGCCGACCCAGACCGAAGTGGTTATCAAAGGTATGGACAAGCAGGCTGTGGGCCAGGCGGCTGCGGAAATCCGCAGTTACCGTCCGCCCGAGCCTTACAAGGGCAAGGGTATTCGTTACGCCGATGAGTATGTGCGGCGCAAAGAAGCCAAGAAGAAGTAGGGAAGAGCATGAACGAGAAAACAGTATCCCGTTTACGTCGCGCTCGGAAGTCTCGCGTGAGAATGCGTGCCGTAGGTGCAACGCGCTTAACGGTCCATCGAACGCCGCGTCATATTTATGCACAGGTGTTGGCACCCGATGGCGACAAGGTGCTGGCTTCAGCATCGACGCTGGATAAGGATCTTCGCGGTGGCGCCACCGGCAATGTTGATGCGGCCTCGAAAGTGGGCGCGTTGATTGCTGAGCGCGCCAAGGCGGCAGGTGTTTCACAAGTGGCCTTTGATCGCTCGGGCTTTAAGTACCACGGTCGAGTCAAAGCGTTGGCAGACGCGGCTCGCGAAGGCGGATTGGAATTCTAGGAAGAGTTATGGCGTTCAACGATCAGAAAAGAGGTCAGCAGACCGAAGGCGACCTGCAGGAAAAGTTGGTGCAGGTTAACCGTGTTGCCAAGACCGTTAAAGGTGGCCGCATCATGAGCTTCACAGCGCTCACCGTTGTCGGCGATGGCAAAGGTCGTGTGGGCTACGGTCGTGGCAAGGCTCGCGAAGTACCTGTCGCTATTCAGAAGGCGATGGAGGCGGCGCGGCGCAATATGATCAAGGTCGAGTTGGTCGACGGCACCTTACAGTACCCGGTGCGTGCCAATCATGGCGCCTCAAAGGTGTACATGCAGCCTGCGTCAGAAGGTACAGGTGTGATTGCCGGCGGTGCGATGCGTTCGGTGCTGGAGCTCGCCGGTGTCCACAACGTTTTGGCCAAGTGCTACGGGTCAACCAATCCGGTGAACGTGGTCCGCGCGACCTACAACGGTTTGCGCGACATGACGTCACCCGATGCGGTTGCGGCCAAGCGTGGCAAGACGGTTGAAGAGATCCTCAGCTGAGGCGGGAGACGGAACTCATGAGCAAAACAATGATTAAGGTCACGCAGATCAAAAGTACCGCAGGTCGTCTCAAGGCGCATCAGGCGTGTGTTCGTGGCCTGGGGCTGCGTCGCATTGGCCAGACCGTTGAAGTCGAAGATACGCCGTCGGTCCGCGGAATGATTAATAAAGTGAACTACATGGTTCGTGTAGAGGGTTGATGTAATGGCTGATGAAATGCGTTTGAACAGTCTGAAGCCTGCAGCGGGTTCAAAGCGGAACGCGAAACGCGTTGGCCGCGGTATCGGCTCTGGTGATGGCAAGACGGCAGGCCGTGGCCACAAAGGTCTCAAGGCTCGATCCGGCGGTAAAGTGAAGCCCGGTTTCGAGGGCGGCCAGATGCCGCTGCAGAAGCGTCTTCCCAAGTATGGCTTTACCTCGCGTATCGGTCGGACCACCGCGCAGGTGCGCCTGCATGAGCTCAATGCGGTTGCGGGTGATGTAGTGGATCTCGCGGCGCTCAAGGAAGCCGATCTGGTTAAGAGCAATGTCCTGCGTGCCCGGGTTTTCCTTTCTGGCGAAATCACCAAAGCAGTCACCGTCAAGGGATTGGCGGTAAGCAAGGGTGCTCGCGAGGCGATCGAAGCTGCTGGCGGGAGCGTCGAGGCGTAATTCATGGCCAACGGTATGCCATCAATGAACAATGCGGGAATGGGCGAGTTATTCGCCCGTTTACGCTTTGTATTTGTTGCGCTGATCGTCTATCGAATCGGTACGCACATCCCTGTGCCGGGTATTGACCCGGAGCAGTTGTCGGCGCTTTTCGACCAGAATCAGGGGACTATTCTCGGACTGGCAAACGTGTTTTCCGGCGGTGCACTCGAGCGCATGAGTATTCTTGCGCTGGGTATTCTTCCCTATATTTCCGCCTCGATCATCATGCAATTGATGACCGCTGTAACCCCGTCTCTGGAGCAGCTCAAAAAAGAGGGCGAGTCAGGTCGTAGAAAGATAAGCCAGATGACCCGCTATTTAACGGTGCTGTTGGCCCTGGTGCAGGGCACGGGTATGACCGTTGGGCTTGCGAATCAAGGCCTCACTTTCGACACGTCGATTACCTTTTATGTCATCGCCATCACGTCGCTGGTCACCGGAGCCGTGTTCATGATGTGGCTGGGTGAGCAAATTACCGAAAAGGGCATTGGTAACGGTATCTCGCTGCTGATTTTTGCCGGGATTGTCGCGGGATTGCCCGCCGCGATCGGGCAGTCCATGGAGCAGGCTCGACAGGGCGAACTGAATATTCTTGTGTTGCTGGCCATTGTCGCCCTGGCAATCGCGGTTATTTATCTGGTTGTCTTCATCGAGCGCGGACAACGGCGTCTCACAGTCAATTATGCCAAGCGTCAGCAGGGCAATAAGCAGTACCAGGCGCAGTCATCGCACCTGCCGCTGAAGGTCAACATGGCAGGTGTAATTCCCGCTATTTTTGCCAGCTCAATACTGCTTTTCCCCGCGTCGGTGGCGCAGTGGTTTGGCAGCGCCGACAATGCGGATTGGCTGCAGGACCTGGCGGTGGCTATTGGGCCTGGGCAGCCGTTGAATATTATCCTGTTCACTGGATTTATCATCTTTTTCTGCTTCTTTTACACCGCGCTGATGTTTAACCCACAGGAAGTGGCTGACAATCTCAAGCGTTCGGGTGCCTTCGTGCCGGGTATTCGCCCCGGTAAGCAGACGGCCAATTATATCGATGGCGTGTTAACCCGGCTCACGGTCTTCGGTTCAGCGTACATTGCGCTGGTATGCCTGTTGCCGCAGTTTTTGGTCGTCATGTTCAACGTTCCTTTTTACCTCGGCGGTACGTCAATGCTGATCGTTGTGGTTGTTGTGATGGACTTTATGGCCCAGGTGCAGAGCCACCTGATGTCTCATCAGTATGAAGGTGTAATGAAAAAAGCAAACCTGGCCAGCACCGGTCCCGCCGGCCGGCTACGGTAGGTTTCAGGAGTAAGTAAAATGAAGGTTAGAGCTTCAGTTAAAAAGGTATGTCGTAACTGCAAGATCGTTCGTCGTAACGGTGTGGTTAGAGTGATCTGTTCCAGCGATCCGCGACATAAGCAGCGCCAGGGATAATTTCATTGAAATTGTTTCGGCAAATCAGTAATATGCGCGCCCCTCGATTTGAGTGCGTGGCGTCTGCTCGTGTGAGCAGCACAAAGAACGTTTGGAGATAAATCAATGGCGCGTATCGCCGGTGTCAACATTCCCGATCATAAACACGCAGTAGTCTCGCTGACGTACATCTACGGTGTAGGCCGCACCCAGGCTAAGAAGCTGTGTGCTGTTACCGGCGTCGATGAGGCTACCAAAGTGGCTGACCTCAACGAGGGGCAGCTCGACCAGCTGCGTAGCCTCGTTTCAGAGATGACCATAGAAGGTGATCTTCGACGAGAAGTGTCAATGAATATCAAGCGGCTTATGGATCTCGGCTGTAACCGTGGTTTACGTCACCGCAGAGGTCTTCCCTTGCGTGGTCAGCGAACCAAAACCAATGCTCGAACCCGAAAAGGACCGCGCAAGCCGATCCGACGGTAAGAGATTTTTTTCAGTGTAGCTACATCGCTTATTTGTAGCGTGGATATTGAAGTAGGAAAAAAATGGCAAAGCAGGCCAAGACAACAAAGCGGAAGATCACCAAGCAGGTGGTCGATGGCGTAGCGCATGTGCACGCCTCTTTTAACAATACGATCGTCACCATTACCGATCGTCAGGGAAACACACTGAGCTGGGCGACTGCCGGTGGCTCAGGTTTTCGCGGCTCCAGAAAGTCGACGCCTTTCGCAGCACAGGTTGCCGCAGAGCGCGCCGGTGAAGCTGCCAAGGAATACGGCCTCAAGAATCTGGATGTCCAGGTCAAGGGCCCGGGACCGGGTAGAGAGTCAGCCGTGCGCGCACTGAACGCCTGTGGTTACCGCATCAGTAATATCACCGACGTGACGCCCATTCCGCACAATGGATGTCGCCCACCGAAGAAGCGTCGCGTTTAACGCAAGCGCTGAGGATTTAATAGAATGGCTCGATATATTGGACCTAAGTGCAAGCTCTCCCGTCGTGAAGGTACAGACCTTCAGCTGAAAAGCGGGGTTCGTGCGCTCGAAGCAAAGTGTAAAGCAGAGACCGCACCCGGACAGCATGGCGCTCGCCGAGGACGCCTTTCCGATTACGGAGTGCAGCTTCGGGAGAAGCAAAAGGTACGTCGCATCTATGGGGTTCTCGAGAAGCAGTTCCGTAACTATTACAAAGAAGCCGCCCGCCTCAAGGGTGCTACCGGTGAGAATCTGCTGCAGTTGCTCGAGTGCCGTCTGGATAATGTGGTTTACCGGATGGGCTTTGGTTCCACCCGTGCCGAAGCCCGGCAGTTGGTGGCCCACAAGGGTATTTTGATCAACAACGCTGTGGTCAATATCCCCTCGTATCAGGTTAAGCCAGGTGATGTGGTATCCATTCGTGAAAAGGCCAAGAAGCAATTGCGTGTGCAGGCAGCTCTGAGTCTTGCCGAGCAACGCGGGGAACCCGTCTGGATCGAGGTCAACAACGAGAAGCTCGAGGGCACTTTTAAGGCAAAGCCCGAGCGAGCGGATCTGTCCAGCGAAATCAACGAAAACCTGATCGTGGAGTTGTACTCGAAGTAACCTTCGAAGACGGCCCTACCTCACAAGAATCAACCGCAGGTGCATTATGCAAAGTTCAGTAAATGAGTTTCTTACCCCACGGGTTATCAAGGTTGATGAGAAATCGACTACTCGTGCGCAGGTAACCCTCGAGCCGCTGGAGCGTGGTTTCGGCCATACGCTGGGTAACGCCCTGCGACGTATCCTCCTGTCCTCGATGCCTGGTTGCGCCATTACCGAAGTCGAAATTGACGGTGTTCTTCACGAATACTCGGCGATAGAGGGTGTACAGGAAGACGTCATCGAAATCCTGCTCAATCTGAAAGGCGTGGCGCTGACAATGGCTGGCAAGGATGAAGCCGAGTTGTCTCTGGTTGCCAAAGGGCCTTGTACGGTGACCGCCGGTGATATTCAGGTGGACCACGATGTGGAAGTCTCCAACCCGGATCACGTTATTTGCACTCTGACCTCAGATCAGGAGCTGGCTGTTCGCCTGGTTGCCCAGCGCGGTCGCGGCTACTCTCCCGCGGACTCGAGAGAGGATCCAGAGGACGAAACGCGTTCGATCGGTCGCCTGCACCTCGACGCTTCATTCTCGCCGATCCGTCGTATCTCCTACGTCGTTGAGTCGGCTCGTGTAGAGCAGCGTACCGACCTTGATAAGCTGGTTATCGATCTCGAGACCAATGGCACGATCGATCCCGAAGAGGCCATTCGTCGCGCCGCGACCATCCTGCAGCAGCAACTCTCGGTCTTTGTTGATCTCGAGAGTGAAGCGCAAACCACCGCGACCGAGCAGGAAGACGAAGTTGATCCTATCCTGCTGCGTCCGGTTGATGATCTCGAGTTGACTGTTCGATCAGCGAACTGCCTCAAGGCCGAGAACATTTATTACATAGGGGACCTTGTGCAGCGTACTGAAGTCGAGCTGCTGAAGACGCCTAACCTCGGTAAGAAATCGCTCACGGAGATTAAAGACGTCCTGGCTTCCAGAGGTCTTTCCCTCGGTATGCGTCTTGAGAACTGGCCGCCTGCCAGCCTCAAGAACGACGAGCGTTTACTCAGCGCTTGAAGCTACAGTAATTAGCAACCGCCGTGAGGCGGTAACAGTGAAGGAATAAAGAAATGCGTCATCGTCACAGCGGTAGACAGCTCAACCGTAACAGCTCCCACCGCAAAGCCATGTTTCGTAACATGGCGGTGTCACTGGTAGAGCACGAGCTGATCAAGACTACCTTGCCCAAGGCCAAGGAGTTGCGGAGCTATGCCGAACCTTTGATCACGCTGGCCAAGAAAGACAGCGTTGCCAACCGACGATTGGCCTTCGACCGTACTCGGTCAAAGGCTGCCGTGGGCAAACTGTTCTCTGAGCTGGGTCCCAGATATCAGGAGCGGCCTGGAGGCTACATTCGTATTCTCAAGTGCGGCTATCGCATGGGTGACAAGGCGCCCATGGCTTATGTCGAGCTGGTTGATCGTCCCGAACCTGATGTCGTGGACGATATTGAAGAAATCGATGGTGACGACGAATAAGCGCCTGGCGGTTTCGTTCTAGAAAAAAGCCCGGCAATGCCGGGCTTTTTTTTGGCTTATCGCGAATACCAATGATCGTTTATCTCAGCGGATAAGCTTCGCGTATGACGTCCCACCTGCCCCGAGCTGCTCGGCCCCGGATTACTCGGGCTGCTCCCGTGGCTTCATCGCCACCTGTGTACCAGACGGCCCGCTCGTCGACGCTCGAGCAAACCGGCGCCAAGCCTCCCTCAGCAGTCACTGCAAGTACGGTCGAACCACCCCTGAACGTGGCACTGGCGCGAGGTGAGGTAGACGGGAGTCCTTTGGGCGTCGACGAGCGACTCTTACCGTGCACTGTCCTTGCTGGAGCTGCGCGAGCAGCCCAAAGGACTGCCGTTTGCCTCACCGACTTCAAGCTGAGGATGCGGTCGCCGGCAACTGTATTACACAGCAAAGATTGAAGTATCGCGCTGGCCTAAATCCCGCTAACCCCGTGACAAATCATTGCTAATGAGTGGGGCGGTAGGTAAAGCGGGCTCAGCTTGGACAGTTATTCGGTATACCGCTTGATCAGTTGTCGCCCAAGGGCCATTTGATGGACCTGATCGGGGCCATCCGCCTGGCGGCACCAGCGCGCATAATTGAAGAACTCGGCCATCGGGAAATCTTCGGTCAGCCCGCCAGCGCCGAACATCTGCATACACTTATCAATCACTTGCTGCATCATTCTCGGCACGCTGATCTTCGCGGCAGCAATCATATCTTTTGCTTCCTGTGCACCCACTTGGTCCATTTTGGCGCAGGTCTTGAGCACCAACAGGCGCGCCATTTCGATATCAGAGAAACAATCGGCGATATCCTCTCTGACCGATTGATGCTGCGCCAGTGGCTTGCCGAAGGTTTCGCGCTCGGTGACTCGCTGGCAAGCCATCTCCAGTGTGCGCTGGCCGGCCCCAATCAGCCGCATACAGTGATGCATGCGACCCGGTCCAAGCCGTCCCTGTGCGATCTCAAAGCCACGACCTTCCCCGAGTAGCACGTTCTCTGCGGGTACTCGCACGTCTTCAAAGCGAATTTCGGCATGGCCCTGGGGAGCGTCGTCGTAGCCCAGTGTCGTCAGTGGGCGAACCTTGATGAGCCCTGGCGTTCCATCGGGAACCAGTACCTGGCTTTGTTGGAGGTGGCGGCTCGCGTTGTTGGGATCAGACTTCCCCATGACAATAAACACACCGGTGCGCTCATACATTGCAGAGGTAATGAACCACTTCCGACCATTCAGTACCCACTCGTCGCCATCGCGAACAATGCTTAATTCGACATTGGTAGCATCGCTGGAGGCCACCTGGGGTTCGGTCATTGCGTAGGCAGCTGCCATGTCACCGGCCAGCATCGGCTTTAGCCACCGCTCTTGCTGCTCGGGCGTACCGTATTTCATGAAGACTTCCATGTTACCGGTGTTGGGCGCATTGCAATTGAAAACCTCGGGAGACCAGATGACCCGCCCCATAATCTCTGCCAACGGCGCATAGTCAAAGTTGCTGAGGCCTCCGTGGTCGCTCCACTCCGAGAGTTTGGGGGGAATAAACAGATTCCAGAGTCCCTCGGCCTTCGCCTTCTCTCGCAGGGACTCCATGATGGGTACCAGCCCAAATCGATTATCCATTGCGGCTACTTGTTCGTGGTAGACGTGCTCGTTGGGAAACACGTGCGCGGCCATAAACGCCTCAAGGGCCTCCTGAAGCTGCATTGACTGCTCACTGAACGTGATCATTTTCTAACTCCTGAGCCCTGAAGCGGGCGGTTTGCGACGCAGAAATCTATGCCCAGTATTGTGCCTCAGGCACGCAGGAGGCGCTGTTCCTTTGTCGGAGAATGCGACACTTTTATTGTCAGGCGGCTTTTTCAGTTCGGCTGCGTTTACTGCGCTTTACCACTTTTTTCTTCCGCTTTTCGTCGCTTGTCAGCAACGGCGCCAGGAACCGTCCCGTGTGTGAGCCCTTATTGACGGCGACGGCTTCTGGTGTGCCAGTGGCAACCACCTCACCACCGCCCGAGCCGCCCTCGGGCCCGAGGTCTATCAACCAGTCTGCGGTTTTAATGACATCGAGATTGTGCTCGATGATGATGACCGTATTACCACCATCACGAAGTCGGTGCAGTACATCCAGCAGTTGCCGGATATCTTCGAAGTGCAAGCCGGTAGTGGGCTCGTCCAGAATATAGAGGGTTTTACCGGTGTCTCGCTTGGAGAGCTCCTTGGAGAGCTTGACGCGTTGCGCCTCACCACCTGAGAGCGTGGTCGCTGCCTGCCCCAATCGGACGTACGACAGACCGACATCCATCAAGGTTTGTAGTTTTCTGGCAATTGAAGGTACCGCCTCGAAGAAGTCGAGTGCGTCCTCGATGGTCATCTCCAGTACTTCGCTGATGTTCTTGCCTTTGTAGCGGATCTCCAGCGTTTCGCGGTTGTAGCGCTTGCCCTTACAGACGTCGCAAGGCACGTAGATGTCGGGTAGAAAATGCATTTCCACTTTGGTGACGCCATCTCCCTGACAGGCTTCACATCGCCCACCACGGACATTGAAGCTAAAGCGCCCCGGCTTATAACCCCGTGACCGCGCCTCCTGTGTACCGGCGAACAGCTCGCGTACGGGGGTGAAAATTCCCGTGTAGGTAGCTGGATTGGACCGTGGTGTCCTTCCAATAGGGCTCTGGTCAATGTCGATGCATTTGTCGAGATGCTGTAGCCCGGTGATGCTGTCGTGCGCACCGGCTTTTAGTGTGGTTGCACCATTGAGTGCGGTTGCGGCCAGAGGGTAGAGGGTACCGTTGACCAGGGTGGACTTGCCCGAACCCGATACACCGGTGACACAGGTCAGCAGGCCCAGGGGCAGCGAGACACTGACATCTTTCAGATTATTGCCGCTGGCACCTGTAATGGTCAGTTGGCGTTTGGCATCAGGTTTGCATCGCTTCTTTGGAATGCTGACTTCACGCCTGCCCGACAGGTAGTCTCCGGTGAGGGAGGATTCGCATTCAGTAATGGCTTTCAGGCTACCTTCTGCGACGATTTGACCACCGTGAACCCCGGCACCGGGGCCAATATCGATAATGTGGTCGGCCTGACGTATGGCGTCTTCGTCATGTTCGACCACAAGCACCGTATTTCCCAGATCTCTCAGATGGGTCAGCGTGCGCAGCAAACGCTCGTTGTCGCGCTGATGCAGGCCAATCGAGGGCTCGTCCAGAATGTACATAACACCGACCAGTCCCGCGCCAATCTGGGAGGCCAGGCGTATACGCTGTGCTTCACCGCCCGAGAGGGTCTCCGCGCTTCGATTCAGGGTGAGATAATTCAGACCGACGTCGACCAGAAAGCGATAACGCGCCCGCAATTCCTTGAGGATTTTGTCCGCGATCTCGCCCTGTCGCCCCGCAAGTTCCAGTTGATCAAAGTAATCCTGAGCCTCGCCAACCGGCATTTCGGTAATGCTCGGCAGTGTGCGCTCATCAACAAAAACACTTCGCGCGTCCTCGCGTAAACGGGTTCCCCCACATTGGTGGCAGGGCGCAGAGCTCACGAACTTTGACAACTCATCGCGCACCGACTGGGATTCGGTATCCCGGTAGCGGCGCTCCATATTGGGTAAGACACCCTCGAAGGCATGGCGACGCTTGAATACACTGCCGCGATCGTTGATGTAGGAAAACTCCAGTTCCTCACCACCACTGCCGTTCAAAATGACCTCCCGGTGCTTTTTGCTCAATGCTTCGAAGGGCTTGTCGATATCAAAGCCGTAGTGATCCGCCAGTGAGGTCAGGAGGTGAAAATAATAGACATTGCGGCGGTCCCAGCCACGAATGGCGCCAGCGCCCAGGCTGGCTTCGGGGTGGGTGACGACTCGCGCTTCGTCGAAGTACTGCATCATACCCAGCCCGTCGCAGGCCTCACAGGCGCCCGCCGGGTTGTTGAACGAAAACAGGCGGGGTTCGAGTTCATCAATACTGTGGCCGCATTCCGGGCAGGAGTAACGGGCCGAAAACAACACTTCGGGACCCTCGCTATCCATGGGTGCGACAGCAGCGAGTCCATCGGTGAGTTCAAGTGCAGTCTCAAAGGATTCGGCGAGGCGCAGTCCCAGATCGGGTCTCACTTTGAATCGATCGACGACCACATCAATGCGGTGCTTCTTTTTCTTGTCCAGAGCCGGCACATCGTCGAGGTCGACGATAATTCCATCGACACGCACGCGGATGAACCCTGCCGCCCGCATCTGCTCAAAAATGTGCTGGTGTTCGCCTTTGCGGTCCCGCACCATCGGTGCCAACAGCATCAGCTTGCTTTCCTCGGGCATTGCGAGCACCGAATCCACCATTTGGCTCACGGTCTGCGCCTCCAGCGATATCCCGTGGGTCGGGCAGCGGGGCTGGCCCACCCGTGCGAAGAGCAGGCGCAGGTAATCGTAAATTTCGGTGATGGTGCCCACCGTTGAGCGGGGATTATGGGAGGTCGATTTCTGCTCGATTGAGATGGCGGGGGAGAGTCCCTCGATGTGGTCAACGTCGGGCTTCTCCATCATCGACAGGAATTGCCGCGCATAGGTGGACAGCGACTCCACGTAGCGGCGCTGGCCTTCTGCATAGAGAGTATCGAAGGCCAGTGATGATTTCCCGGATCCGGACAGTCCGGTAATGACGACCAGCTTATCCCTGGGTATGTCGAGATCGATGTTTTGGAGATTGTGCGTGCGGGCACCGCGCACTTGAATGGTGTCCATGACGTTTCCTGGGAGTCGCTGGGCTAGCCGGTCATTATAGCGGTTATCTTTGGCTTAATCGGGACCGCCGGAGGGGGCGTCGCATCGTGCTACACTCCCCGCCCTTCTGCATACCAAACGATCGATCCGTGATTTCCAAAGAGCCCTTTACTGCCAGTGAGCGTCGAGCCGTCCTATCTCTGGCGGTACTTTACAATTTCAGAATGCTGGGCCTGTTCATGGTCCTACCCCTCATCGGTGTCTATGGTCTTGATCTCGTCGGTGCAACATCGGCGCTGATAGGCATTGCTCTCGGGGCGCATGGGCTGACACAGGTGGTGCTGCAGGTTCCCATGGGATGGGCATCCGATCGGGTTGGACGCAAACCTGTGATTCTGCTGGGTTTGGCGATATTCGTCATGGGCAGCTTTGTCGCGGCGATGGCGGATACGATTTTTGGCGTTATTGTCGGTCGGTTAATGCAGGGCGGCGGCGCCATTTCAGCGGCCCTGCTGGCGCTCGCTGCCGATTACACGCGAAACCAGCAACGCACGAAGGCAATTGCCATTATCGGCGCCAGTATCGGTGTCTCGTTTGTCATCGCTCTGGTGCTGGGTCCGGGAATAGCGGCGCTGGGTGGGCTCTCACTGGTTTTCGCCGTCACGGGACTGCTTGGACTGATAGGGATGACCCTGGTGGTGTGGGTGCTCCCGGCGGAGCCTGGCCTTGCCACAGGGCGCGATCCGGCGGAGACCGTCAGGCTCAAGCAGATTCCCCATGCCGTGGTGGCCCCCGGCCTGCCCGCGCTCTACGCCAGCGTGTTGTTTTGCCACCTGGTATTGATGGCTGCGTTTGTCGTAATACCCGCCCGGCTGGCACAGGTGATCGGTTTGCCGGCGGATCATCACTGGGCGGTTTATCTGGGGGCTATTGTGCTCTCGGTACCCGGGGTGCTTTGGGCGCTTCGGGGCGGAAGAAAGGGTAACAACACGGGACAGATCCTGCTGGTGGCGCTGGGGGCACTGGGTATTGGAGCGGTTCTGGCGGTCAATGGTGCGGGTATTGGGGCTGTGGCCTGCGGCTTGATTATCTTTTTTACCGGATTCAACGTTATGGAGGCGACCTTGCCGTCGCTGGCCTCCCAAATCGCGCCTGTGGCTTTGCGGGGCACCGTGATGGGTATTTTTTCCAGCGCGCAATTCCTTGGGGTTTTTGTCGGTGGCAGTCTGGGCGGGATTCTTTACGGTGCTGGAGGGCTTTCAGCACTTAATGTTTTGTTCCTGCTGGTATTGTTGCTGTGGTTGCCTTTGCTCTGGATGTGGCATCGAACCTCATCTTTCCTGGTCGAGGCCGCCCAAAAACAGGCTTGACGCAACTACTTTGTTCCAGGGGCTGTGCGCCCGCTGGAGCGGTTGTTATAGTCATTGATGAATAGTTTGGCGCCGCAGCCCCCGCTGCCGGCGCACTCAGGCAACCAACTGGAGAGAATTATGGCGTCCCGTGGCGTTAATAAGGTGATTATTGTAGGCAATCTGGGCAATGATCCCGAACACCGTATGCTGCCCTCGGGCGGCGCGGTCACCAATATCAGTGTCGCAACCTCGGAATCGTGGAAGGACAAGCAGACCGGCCAGCCGCAGGAACGAACCGAGTGGCACCGGGTGGTCTTTTTTAACCGCCTTGCGGAGATTGCTGCCGAGTACCTGCGCAAGGGGTCCAAAGTCTACCTCGAGGGATCGCTGCGCACGCGGAAGTGGCAGGACAAATCGGGACAGGACCGATATTCCACCGAGATTGTCGCCAACGAGATGCAGATGCTGGATAGCCGTAACAGCATGAACGAGGGGTCTTCTTCGGGTGGATACTCAGGCGGTGGTGGTTATGATTCGCAACCGTCGCAAGGGGCAACTGCCCCTTCCGCCCCCGCGCCCAGTCTCGAGGACGACGATATTCCCTTCTAGGTAGGGTTCGCGTGATCCGACATTGTCTCTTCTGGCGCGGTCCGCTGCGGTGCTGACGTCCAGAGGTGATCCTACAAACAGGCTTGGTTGCAGGCGCTGCATGCCAGATTTTGATGATCGGGAGTGGGCGCCGACTGAGAGACGATGAATGCATTCGATGCTTTGTGCGCAATTCGTAGCATGATTTCCCTCTGGATTCATGCGCTATTGGGCGACATCTTCAGTGAGTGAGCTTTCCCTGTGAAGGTGCTTCTGCTGGGTGCCGATACGCCGCTGGGCTATTCGCTCAACGCTTTCTTCAACCCATTGAAGCGGCACGAGCTGGTCCAGGTCCCCCTTGCCGCCACGGCCTGGAAGCGAGAGCGCCAGCTTAAGAAGCTGATCAAGCGCGAGCAGTGTGACAGTATCATCGATACTCGCCTCATTTCTCTGATTGAGAGTCCCGATAAGTTTGGCGCCGCAGAATTAGAGCGTACTGATTGGTTGTCGGGTATTGCCCGCGCCACCGACAGCCACTTATTGTTTCTGTCCAGCGCGCGCGTGTATTCAGGGCAATTACAGCGGCCTTACAAAGAAACCGACGAGCCCGACGCCATCGACGTCAGCGGACGTCTTCTGTGCGAAGCAGAAGCGATATTGAGTGATTCTCAGGCGCGGGTCTTGACGGTGCGCCTCGGGGCCATCTTTTCGGGCCGGCGCTCCACGCGATTTACCCAGCTGCTCGACAGCATTCGCGAGCGGAAGCCTGTGCTCAGCAGTGACCAGATGCGCGGCAATCCCGTGCATACCGCTGAGGTGGCGCGTGTTGTGGCTGGAATACTGGACCAGGTGAGCGTGGGTGCCGCCGATACGGGTCTGTATCATTATTGCAGCTTGGGAGATACAGGCTACTATGCCTTTTCGGAGGCCGTTATCGCCTGCGCATCGCAGTTTGATGAGTTCTCCACGGCGCGGGAAATGCTGAGAGAGATTCCCGAGGATGAAGTGACACCGTTCAATCGCTCGCTGGACTGTAATCGCATCCGATTCCAGTTCGGAATCCAGCAATTACCCTGGCGCGACTTTGTGGAGCGTGCGGTGCGCCGTTATATCGACCTTTTACGTGCGGGAGAACAGAAATGAGTGAGTTGCAGCCGCTGGGCGTCGCCGTTTTGACCATCAGTGACAGTCGCAGTCTTGCCGAAGATACGTCGGGTGATTACCTGGAGTCGGCGGCCAGGACGGCGGGACACACCATTGTTGCCCGGGAGTTGGTACCCGACGATATTTATAAAATTCGAGCCGTCGTCGCTGGATGGATTGCCGACCCCGATGTGCAGGCGGTGGTGTCTACCGGTGGCACCGGTTTTTCCGGTAGAGATTCCACGCCAGAGGCCGTTGGACCGCTATTCGATAAAGTGATCGAGGGCTTTGGAGAGGTTTTTCGAAGTCTTTCACTCGATGAGATTGGATCGTCCACGATACAGTCCCGAGCGCTCGGTGGGTTCGCCAATCGCACCGTCATTTTTTGTGTGCCTGGGTCTACGGGTGCCTGTAGGACCGCATGGCAGGGCATTATCGAACCGCAGCTTGATAGTCGGCACAAACCCTGTAACTACGCCGCCGTTTTGTCGGGAGCGTAAACGGTGGCGTTAACGCCATTACGCGCCGCCCTCGATGAGATTCTGGCGCTGTGTCCTGCCCCCTCTCAGCGTGAAGAGGTTTCGTTGCCTGAAGCGCTGGGTCGTGTTTTGGCTGCCAAGGTTGTTGCGCCGCGGGATGTGCCTCTGGCCGATAACAGCGCCATGGACGGCTATGCCGTCCGATCCTCCGATGTGCCCGGACAGTTGCGGGTTTCACAGCGGATACCGGCGGGCGCTGAACCAAAGCCTCTGGAGCCGGGTACCACCGCTCGGATATTTACCGGTGGTGTCATTCCCAAGGGCGCCGATACCGTGGTGATGCAGGAAGACGTTCTCGAGCAACAGGATGGTCGGGTGAGTATTCTCGGGTGCGTGACGCCTACTCAGCATGTTCGGCCTGCAGGCGCGGACCTGCGCCAGGGCGCCGATGTGCTCGATGCGGGCAGGGTGCTGACGTCGCAGGATTTGGGCTTACTGGCTTCACTGGGATTGAGCCGCATTACGGTGTATCGCCGTCTGCGTGTCGGTGTTATTTCCACCGGTGATGAATTGATCGAGCCCGGATCAGGGGAGTTAAAGCCCTGGCAGGTCTACAACAGCAATCGGTTTCAGCTGCTGGCCCAGGTCACCTCGCTGGGTTTGCAGGCCGTTGATTATCAGTCGGTTCCGGATGACCCCGAGGCAATAAGACAATTGTTGGCGCGAGTATCATCGGAGGTGGACTGTATTGTGACCAGCGGGGGCGTGTCAGTCGGTGAGGAAGACCACGTCAAGGCGCAAATAGAGGCCCTGGGGTCACTCAAACTCTGGAAGCTGGCCATCAAGCCCGGCAAGCCGCTGGCCTTTGGCGAAGTGTGTGGCACGCCCATCTTTGGTGTTCCGGGTAATCCCGTTTCGGCCTGGGTGACTTTTGCCCTGGTGGTGCGGCCGTGGCTGTTAAAGGCTCAGGGTGTTTCGCAATCCGGGGTCAGGCGTCTTTCGGCGCTGGCGGAGTTTGATCATTCGCGGCCCAATACCCGTGAAGAATACATCCGCGTGTCACTGCATTCAGATGACCAAGGGCGCCTGATGGCATCCTCCGTGGGTAGTCAGAGTTCGGGTGTTTTGAGCAGTGTCGCAAAGGCCGATGCGCTGGCTCGTATCCCGGCACACACGTCACTGCATCGGGGAGATGCTGTCGAGGTGATGCTTATCGAAAGTCTCGCCCGGGCTTAGCTGCTGAATTTCTCAAAGATGAGCGTGGCATTGGTGCCGCCGAAACCAAAGCTATTGGACATGACTCGCGCGAGACCCGCGTTATCAATTCGATCGGTCGCCACTCGCATACCGTCGGCGCCGGCGTCGAGGTTGTCTATGTTGGCAGAAGCGGCAACAAAATCGTTGTTCATCATAAGCAGTGAATAAATAGCTTCCTGAACACCGGCGGCGCCCAGAGAATGCCCGGTCAGCGATTTTGTAGAGCCTATCCAGGGACTCGCTTCGCCCTCACCAAAAACAGCCCTGACGGCATTGAGTTCCTGAATATCACCCGCCGGTGTACTGGTGCCGTGGGCATTGATGTAATCAATTCCGCCATCAACCGTGGCCATAGCCTGCTGCATACAGCGGATTGCGCCCTCGCCTGATGGCGCCACCATGTCGTAGCCATCGGAAGTGGCCCCGTAGCCCACGAGTTCGGCATAGATCTTGGCGCCCCGTGCGAGGGCGTGGTCCAGCGATTCAAGCACAACCATCCCACCGCCGCCGGCAATGACAAATCCATCGCGATCGGCATCGTAAGCTCTGGAGGCCTTTTCGGGGGTGTCGTTGTATTTGGTAGACAGTGCGCCCATGGCATCGAAAAGACTGCTCAATGTCCAATGAAGCTCTTCGCCGCCACCGGCGAAAACAATATCCTGCTTGCCGAGCTGAATCTGTTCCATACCGTTGCCGATGCAGTGTGCGCTGGTTGAGCAAGCGGAAGATATCGAGTAATTGACGCCCTTGATTTTAAACGGCGTAGCCAGACAGGCCGACACGGTACTACCCATGGTCTGGGTGACCCGATAGGGACCCACTCGGCGCAGACCGCGTTCACGCAGGATGTCGGCGGCCTCCACTTGACTCGCTGAGGACGCTCCGCCGGAGCCGGCGATGATTCCAGTGCGAGGGTTAGATACATCGCTGTCTTCGAGCCCGGCATCCGCAATCGCCTGCTGCAGACTTAAGTAGGCGTATCCCGCGGCGTCACCCATGAAGCGCCATTGTTTACGATCGATGTGTTCACGCAGCTCAATTTCCGGGATCCCTGCTATCGTGGACCGCATCCCGGCGTTTTCATGCTGCTCGCAGTGCCTGATACCGGAACTGCCGGCTCTGAGCGCTTCAGTAACCGTCTTGGCGTCATTACCCAGACACGAGATAACGCCGATACCTGTGATTACAACACGCTTACTCATCAGAAATTGTCCGTAGAAGTGAACAAACCGACCCGCAGGTCTGAGGCGGTGTAAATGACCTTGCCATCGACGGCGACGGTACCGTCGGCGATTCCCATGATCAGTTTTCGCTCAATCACACGTTTCATCTGGATGCTGTAGGTCACCTGCTTGTGACTGGGCAGGATTTGACCGGTGAACTTGACTTCTCCGGACCCCAACGCCCGCCCTTGGCCTGGATTGCCGCGCCAGCCAAGGAAAAACCCTACCAATTGCCACATGGCATCAAGACCGAGGCAGCCCGGCATGACGGGATCGCCGGGAAAATGGCACTCAAAAAACCAGAGGTCGGGATGGATATCCAATTCGGCAATAATTTCGCCCTTACCATTGTTCCCCCCCTCCGAGCTGATGTGCGCGATACGATCCACCATCAGCATGTTGTCCACCGGTAACTGCGCGTTTCCGGCTCCAAAAAGCTGTCCGTGACCGCAGGCGATCAGGTCTTCCTTGGAGTAGGAGGCTTGCGGTGTGTAATTGTTCATACAGTATCCCGTTGGGGCAAGAGGGCGCGCGGGTCGATGAGATGGCTGGATTCGCGCACAAGCAAAGCGATTTTCTGGCTAGGATACCTTAATTCGATTCTGACTCGTAGTCCGATAGTCCTCGATACCCCTGGGATTGATGAATTCAGGGTTCTTTTGGGCTAGCATGTTTCGCTCATTTCCCGTTCCCGTTTAGGATAGTCATGACGCTCACAGTAACACCGGTCTTGCTTTGCGGTGGGGTGGGTAGCCGATTGTGGCCGATGTCTCGAGAGGGGCGCCCCAAGCAGTTTCTCCCCTTGGGCGGTGACGGCTCAATGCTACAGCAGACCTGCCAGCGGCTCGACGCCGTATCGGCAACCGATCCATTGATCGTTTGTAACGATGAGCACCGTTTCCTGGTGGCCGAACAGCTGCGGGAGATCAATGCCGAGGCCGCGGCGATCATCCTCGAACCTGTGGGACGAAATACGGCGCCGGCGATCGCGCTCGCCGCCCTGCACGCGATAAAGGAGAACCCCGAGGCCTTGCTGCTGGTGCTTCCGGCGGACCACTTCATAGCTGATGTGGATGCATTCGCCGCCGCGGTGACAAAGGCAGCCGTGGTGGCGGCCGAAGGCGCATTGGTGACTTTTGGTGTGGTCCCGGATCGACCCGAAACCGGCTACGGCTACATTCGCAGCGGTGAGTTGCTGGCAGACGATATCTACGCGGTTGACCAATTTGTTGAAAAGCCGACGGCTGAAATCGCCGAGCAATACCTCGCTGCCGGTATTTATCGGTGGAACAGCGGGATGTTTCTATTTCGAGCCGATGGTTTTCTCCGGGCATTATCCCAGAGTGCGCCGGAAATCGAATCTGCCTGCGAAGCGGCGATGAACAGGGCGGCAATTGATCTCGATTTTATCAGGCCTGATAAGGCAATTTTTGAAGCCTGCCCGTCGGACAGCATTGACTATGCGGTAATGGAGCACACCGGTTCAGGCGCTGTAGTGAGTCTCGACTGCGGTTGGAGTGACATCGGCGCCTGGGATGCGTTGTGGGCGATAGGCCATGCCGATGATGACGGTAATGTGCTTTCGGGCGATGTATTACTCGACGATGTGCGCGGTAGTTACGTCCGTAGCGACAGTCGTCTGGTCGCCGCTACGGGTGTCGATAATCTGGTGATTGTTGAGACTGCAGATGCAGTCATGGTCGCGCATAGAGACCATGCCCAGGGTGTAAAACGACTGGTCTCCCGCCTCAAAAGCGATGCCCGACCGGAAGCTTCCGTGCATCAGCGGGTTTACCGCCCGTGGGGGAGTTACGAGTCGTTAATCGTAGCTGACCGTTTTCAGGTGAAACGTATCGTGGTTAATCCGGGAGGCAAATTGTCGCTGCAAAAGCATTACCATCGTGCGGAGCACTGGGTGGTAGTGCACGGTACCGCCGAGGTTACTCGCGGTGACGAAGTGATTATGCTGCACGAGGACGAATCAACGTACCTGCCCATGGGAATGAAGCATCGGTTGGTCAACCCCGGCCGCATTCCCTTGGAACTCATTGAGGTGCAGTCAGGCTCTTACTTGGGCGAAGACGATATCGTTCGCTACGACGATATCTACGGTCGATAACGAATCGGAGCGAGATCAATATGATTAAGAAATGTCTTTTTCCAGTGGCGGGTTACGGCACTCGATTCCTTCCTGCCACCAAGAGCATGCCCAAAGAGATGCTGCCGGTCGTCAACAAGCCGCTGGTCCAGTATGGCGTTGAGGAGGCTATCGAAGCGGGCATGCTCAACTGCGCACTCGTCACCGGACGCGGCAAACGGGCTATCGCCGACCACTTTGATACCAATTACGAGTTAGAACATCAGATATCCGGGAGCAGCAAGGAGACGCTGCTCGAGGGTATTCGCGACGTTATCGATCGCGGTGTGTTTACGATGGTGCGCCAGCGTGAAATGAAAGGATTGGGTCACGCGATTCTGACGGGCGAGCCCTTGATTGGCAGCGAGGCGTTCGGGGTGTTGCTTTCTGACGATCTTTGTATCAATGAGGGTCCCGGTGTGCTGGCGCAAATGACCGAGCTATACCGGCAGTTCCGATGCTCAATCGTGGCGGTGCAGGAAGTGCCCAAAGATCAGGTCTATAAATACGGTGTGATTGCGGGCGAGGCGATCAAGGATGATGTCTATCGGGTTGATAAAATGGTGGAGAAGCCATCCGTTGAGGAAGCCCCGAGCAATCTGGCAATTATTGGCCGGTATATTTTGACTCCGGATATCTTTGACATCATCAGAGAAACGCCTCCGGGTGCCAATGGCGAGGTTCAGATTACCGACGCACTGCAGACGCAGGCGCGGACGGGCGCGGTGATGGCTTACAAATTTAAGGGCCGGCGTTTCGATTGTGGAAGCGTTCCGGGCTTTGTTGAGGCGACCAACTACGTTTACGAAAATCTATATCCCAGCGACCTCTGATGCAGGAGACTCTCGCCTGTTTCAAGGCCTATGACGTCCGTGGTCAGGTTCCCGAGCAGCTCAATGAAGATATAGTGCGTCGTATTGGTCGCGCTTACGCCGAGGCTATCCGTCCCGGTAACGTTGTTGTCGGTCATGACATTCGGCTGACCAGTGAATCGCTGAAGCAGGCGCTAATCGATGGGCTGCGGGAGCAGGGTGTTGATGTCACTGATATCGGCCTGTGCGGGACCGAAGAAATTTATTTTGCCACGGCGCATCTGGGGGTTGGCGGCGGCATAGTGGTTACCGCCAGCCACAATCCCAAGGACTACAATGGCCTTAAATTTGTGCGTGAGGCCTCCAAGCCGATATCCGGTGATTCTGGACTTCGTGAGATTCAGCACCTTGCGGAGCGCAATGTTTTCGAGGCCACTGCGAAAAGAGGCGGTTATCAAACCGCAGATTTGCTGGGTGATTACGTCGCCCATTTGCTGTCTTATGTTGATATCACGTCACTCAAACCCCTGCGTATTGTCTGTAATGCGGGGAATGGCGGTGCGGGTCGGGTTATTGACGCGCTCGAGCCTCACCTCCCGTTTACGTTTATCACGCAAAATCATGAGGCTGATGGCCATTTCCCCAACGGTGTTCCCAACCCATTGCTTGTTGAAAACCGCAGTCCTACAACGGCCTTGCTTCAGTCCTCCAACGCGGATTTTGGTATCGCCTGGGATGGTGACTTTGATCGCTGCTTCTTCTTCGACGCCGCGGGCAATTTCATCGAGGGTTATTACATTGTAGGTCTGCTGGCCGGGGCCTTTATTGAGAAAAATGGGCCGCAGCGCGTTGTTCACGATCCGCGTTTGACCTGGAATACCATAGCTGTAGTCGAGGGGGCGGGTGGTGAGGCCGTGCAAAGCAAGACGGGCCACGCGTTCATCAAGGAAAAGATGCGTGAGGCTGACGCCATTTATGGTGGCGAAATGAGTGCACACCATTACTTCAGGGACTTTGCCTATTGCGACAGCGGAATGATTCCCTGGCTGCTCGTGGCTGAGTTGATGGCGCAGCGCAATCAATCACTGGCTGAGATGATTGCCGCAAGAGCGGCCATGTTTCCCTGCAGTGGCGAGATCAATCGCAAGGTGGAAGATCCCCGGGCATTGATGCGAGCGGTCGAGGCCTATTACGCCCAGGGCTGCACACACATCGCTCATGTCGATGGGTTGAGTATCGAGTTCGACGACTGGCGCTTTAACCTCCGCTCATCCAATACCGAGCCGGTAGTACGGCTGAATGTTGAAACCCGGGGAGACGTCGAAAAAATGAAGCAGAAAACCGAAGAATTGCTACGTTTTATTGATGGTTAAGCGTTAGCGTCGCGCCAGGCGGTTACCGTAGCCGCCGTTGCCGGGTCCAGATCGTCAAGGCCCTGACCGTCGATCAGCATTTGATTGATTTGCTGGCCAATTTGCTTGCCCAGCTCTACACCCCATTGATCAAAGGCATTGATGCCCAGCAGCTTGCTCAGAAAAAAGGTCTTGTGCTCATACGCGGCTACCAGTGCGCCGAGGCTTTTGGGGTTTACCGAGTCCATGATGAGCAGCGAGTGCGGATGGTTCCCCGGCATCGCATAATGCCCTGTCATCGCCTTCGGCTGGCCTCTTGAGATGGCGAGTTGCTGTGCTTCCTCATCGGAGCGACCCAGCATTAGGGTTCGGCTTTGAGCGAGTGCATTGGCGACCAGTTTACGCTGCGCATCGCTATCACTGCCGGGCTCCTTGAGCGTGATGATGAAATCGGCGCTGAATTGCCGCATCCCCTGATGTAATAGCTGATAGTAGGAGTGTTGGCCAATGGTTCCCGCCGAGCCCCACAGTACCGGTGCGGTGCGCTGGGGGGCAGGTTCCCCCGACTCTTTTACCCGCTTGCCGTTACTTTCCATCGTCAACTGCTGCAGACAGGCAGTGAGATGCTCGAGGCGTTGGGAATAGGGAAGAACAACGTGGGTATCACGGTGGAGATAAAGCGTATTCCAGTACTCCAGCAGGGCCATAAGCATCGGAAGATTGTCGATGGGCGCCGCACTCAGGGTGCACTCATCAAGCTGTCTTGCCCCTTCCAGTAGCTGCTCAAACGCAGTCCACCCACTTTGCAGTGCGATCACCAGCCCGATCGCCGACCACAGGGAGTAACGGCCGCCAACCCAGTCCCACAGGGGGTAGCACTGGTCGCGGTCGATACCGAAGTGGGATGCCGCCTCGAGATTGGTAGTCACCGCAATCACATGATTATGGATATCGCACTCGGCTACGCCGGCGCTGGCGAGCCAGGATCGGGCGCGGAGTGCATTCGTTAGCGTCTCCTCCGTGGTAAACGATTTGGAGCAGACGATCACGAGCGTCGTATCCGGGTTTAGTGGGGCGAGAACGGTATCGAGGTCGTTGGGGTCGACGTTGGCGATGAAATGGGCGTTGAGGGGCTGGTCTCGCTGTTCAAGCGCGCGACAAACCATCCGCGGGCCAAGATCCGAGCCGCCGATACCGATGTTGACGACATCGGTGAAGCGATCACCGCGATGACCGCAGCGTTCGCCCGCATGAATCGCTCGGACAAGGCTTTGCATCTTATCAAGGCAGGCGTCTACGGCGGCCACGAAATCGGGATTTTCCGATCGGGCGGTGCCCCGTAACAGCGTATGGAGTGCAGGGCGCGCTTCTGTCACGTTCATTTGCGCACCGCTCACGAGTTCGAAAAAGGCAGCGCCGAGCTTGTGGTGCCCGGCGAGATCCAGAAGCTCACCCAGCACCTCGTAATCCAGAAGCTGCTTTGAATAGTCGAGCATCAGCGTTTCTGTTCGGCAGCTCAACTGTTCGTGCCGCTTGGGATCGGCAGCAAATAGTGCTGCAACCGATGAGGCCAACAGTCGATGGGCGTGTTTATTGAGCGACGGCTCAGTCACCGAATCGGGCACGACTAGCTGGCTCTCTCCAAAGAGAGATGCAGTAAGTCAGAGAGTGCTGCTTTGGCGCGATTTTCCTGAAGCACATCCAGGCCGCTCATCGCCAGATCGTGGCGTTCACGAGCACGTTCACGTGTGAAGTCAAGACTTCCCGAGCGCCTAACCGCCGCAATAACCTCGCTCAGTGATGCCGTGGATTTTTCCCTGAGGGACTGGGCAACGAGGTCTCTATCGGGTTTGGATCCGGTCTGCATAGTATGCAGCAGGGGTAACGTGGTTTTGCCCTCGTTGAGATCATCACCAATATTCTTGCCGGTAACGGTGGGATCGCCCTCGTAGTCGAGCACATCATCAATCATCTGGAACGCGATCCCGAGGTTGAGGCCGTATTGGCTGAGCGCCTGCTGAGTCTTGATGTCGCAGTTAGCGAGCATGGCGGCTCCCTGGCAGGCCGAGGCAAAGAGAATCGCGGTCTTGCGGGTGATCACATCAATGTACTGGCTTTCATCGATATCCGGGTTTCCCGCCCGGGCCAACTGCAGGACCTCACCTTCAGCTATGGTGTTGGTCGTGTCTGCCATATGGCGCAGCAAGTCCATATTGTCCAGCTGGACCATCAACTGGAAGGCCCGTGTGTAGAGAAAGTCACCAACCAGTACGCTTGGCGCATTACCGAACGCCTCATTGGCGGTGGGGCGTCCTCGGCGAAGTGTGGATACATCGACAACATCATCGTGCAACAGCGTTGCCGTGTGAATAAACTCGACAACGGCTGAGAACCGAATATGGGACTCGGTGCAGCCTCCCAGGGCTTCACCCGCGAGCAGCACCAGAAGCGGCCGCAGGCGCTTGCCTCCCGCATCGACAATGTACTGCCCGACGTTTTCGACCATATCAACGTCGGAGTGCAGCTGCTCAATAATGAGTTGATCTACCTGTTCCACTTCTGATTGGACGCAGGCGCGAATGGCTTCAATCACGGGGTATCTCCGGAGCGAACCGCGATGCTATGTGGGGCGCCGCAGAGTGTCAAATTTTACGATATTTGACGGTGCAATAAGGAAGCCTGATGAAGTGCTGACCTGAAAACTGCTATGGTTCCAGCCCGATCCGCCAATCCCACGGCTAAAGGAGGTTCTCTCAGTGCCACCCTCCGCTTCCTCGGTGCATCTCGCCGCGGTTATTGTTACTTTTTCCCCCGAAATCGAGAGGCTGGTCAGCCTGTTGAGTGCGTTGGGGGATGAATATCCTGTCTTTATCTTTGACAACGGCTCTGACAATGCGGCTGATGTTACGTCGGTAGCAGCAGAGTTTTCGGCAACCCTAATCGCCTCTGAGGCTAACGTCGGTCTGGCGGCTGCCCTGAATCGATTGGAGGCGGGACTTCCGCCTGCGATCAAGGGCTTTGTTGCTTTTGATCAGGATAGTGAGCCTGGAGATGGCTACATCCGACGACTGGAAGCCCTTTGGTCTGAAGCGCGCAGGCAGTCTCCAGCGACCGCAGCGCTGGGAGGCTGGGTCATTGACCTTCCCGATCATGTGCATTTGGGATTCTTCCGCTTGCAGGGACTCCGTGCGGTCGAGCTGCCCATGAAGAATGGCGTGGTGCAGCCTGATTGGCTGATTATTTCGGGAACCTTGTACGATCGAGAGGCATTCCGTAAAACCGGCATCTTTGACGACCAGCTTTTTGTGGACAATGTCGATCTCGAATGGAGCTACCGCGCGCAAAGCAAAGGTTATCGTTTGTTGGGGACCGACCGCGTGACCATGCTGCATCAGGTTGGCAATCGCAGTATTCACTTGCCCGGAATGGGCTGGCACGTGAAGATTCACAGCCCGGATCGATCAATGATAATGACCCGAAGCCGGGTGCTGAGTTATCGCAAGAACACGATACCGGCGATCTGGAAGTGGCACGACGGGATTCGCTTTATACTGAAAACCGTCATTATGATCGTCTTTGCCGATCAGCGTATTCCGCGAGTCAAAGCAATTTTTCGTGGTCTAAAGCAGGGCATCACGATGCCGATAGAGCGGTGAGCGAGTCAGACAACGATGGGAAAAATGCGCAAACGACGCTACCTTAAATCCACGCTGGAGAACGCGATCTACCGCGCCCGACAAGGACTCAGGAAAACAATGGCTATTACCGATCGTATTAAAGGGAGGCTCGGCGGTAGTGTTCCGATCACACCGAAAGAAACACACACCATCGACAAGAAAGGTGAGCTTTACGACTTCCTCATTTCTGAGGAACGATTGGATTTTGCCAATGAACAGTCGCCGGTGGTTAGCATTCTGCTGGTGTTTTTTAATCGCGCAGAGTTGTCTCTGGCGTGTTTAAAAAGCCTCAAGCAACACATCGGGATACCTTTTCAGTTGGTTATCGTCGATAACGCGTCCGAGGATGAGACGGCGATACTGCTCAATCGAATCGACGGTGCTGAGATTATCCGTAACGACGACAACCGCGGTTTTCTTCTTGCCTGTAACCAGGCGGCAGAACGGGCACTCGGACATTATATATTGCTGCTCAACAATGACGCCGAAGTTCACGCGGGCACGGTTGAGTCGGCGGTCGCCGCTTTCGACACCGGTGCTGGTATCGGCGTTGTCGGCGGCAAGATCACCTTGCTCGACGATACCCTGCAGGAGGCGGGCAGTATTATGTGGCAGGACGGATCCTGCCTCGGCTTTGCCCGCGGATTTAACCCCGAGGATCCCGCGGTCAATTTCGTCCGCGACGTCGACTACTGCTCAGGTGCTTTCATGATGACGCCGAGGCAGTTATTCAGAGATTTAGGCGGGCTCGATGAGGCCTACGCCCCCGCCTACTATGAAGAAACGGACTACTGTGCGCGGGTGCATCGGGCGGGTCTTCGTATTGTCTATGAGCCTCGTGCCGCAATCACCCATTTTGAGTTTGCCAGTGCAGGAAAGAGCGATTTTGCCATTCGTCAGATGACGAAGAACGCTTCGCTGTTTCGCGAAAAAAACCGGGGACTTTTGGATACCCGTCTGCCACCCGAATCGAGCAATATCTGGCGCGCGCGACACTACGATCATTTGAAGCCGCATCTGTTGTACGTCGATGACCGGGTACCCCATCGTTCATTTGGCGGTGGCTTTCCACGCTCCAATGACGTGCTCAGGGCGCTGGCTGAGGCGGGATTTAATATCACACTCGTGCCGTACAATTTTCCCGATGAGGACTCGTTGGCGACGGTGTACGCGGATATTCCGCGCACCGTTGAAGTACTCCTGGGGGTTGGCAGGACCAACCTCAATGACATATTGCGCCAGCGCGCAGGGCTTTACGGTGTCGTCTGGGTGAGCCGACCGCACAACATGTCGCATTTTATGACCTTTGTTGATCGAGCCGCCATTGCCGGTGCCCAAATCGTTTACGACGCGGAAGCTATTTTTGCGTTACGGGATATCGAGCAGGCGCGGGTGGAAGGCCGGCCCATGAGCGAGGAGCAGTCGAGGGAGCAGATTGCCAAGGAGGTGCGTTTGATTGAATCTGCTGATCATATTGTCGCGGTCAACGAGCACGAAAAGGAACACTTCATCGACTATGGCAAGGTTCAGGGCTCGACCGTATCAGTACTGGGGCACGCGCTTGATGTTACGCCTACAGCTGCTGGTTTTGCAGCGCGTTCGGGCCTGCTATTCGTCGGTAATATGGACTACGAGGACTCCCCCAACGTCGATTCGATACGGTGGTTCCTCAATCAGGTATGGCCGCTTATTCGGCGTGAGTTGCCGGAAACCACGCTGCACCTGGTCGGTGCCAACAATGCGCCATCGATAAAGCGCTGCAGTATTGACGGTGTCCAGGTGCACGGTCGTGTGGATGATGTCAGCGCCTTGTATAACCAGTGCCGTGTATTTATCGCGCCTACGCGCTATGCCGCGGGTGTTCCGTTCAAGGTTCATGAAGCGGCGGCGATGGGCTTGCCGGTGGTCGCCAGTGAGTTAATCGCTGACCAGACCGGCTGGCGTGAAAATGGCGGATTGCTGGCTGCCTCGAGCAGCGACGGTGAGGCATTTGCAAAGCAGTGTATTTCGTTGCACAGGGATGAAGCCCAGTGGCGCAATTGCCGTGAACAGGCACTGAAATTAATTGCCGACGAGTGCGACCCCGCGGTTTATCCAAGGGTGATCAACGACGTTCTCAAGGCGCTTGGGATTACCAACGCGGCATCTGCCGCTTAGAGAATGGTTTTGGTGTACTGACCACAGACATGGCCGCCGTGGTTTGTCGATTGTTTACCCGCCTTTTCTTTCAAGTAGGGCGGAGTGCACCGCTGGGGGCAATAGTGGGTGACCAGACTTCGTCTCGTGGACTGGGGATTCTCGATTTTAGACCCGCCATGATACAGCCCTGATGACCAGATCAGTGCATCGCCCTTTCTTGGCAGAAACCGCTGGCTGAGCAACCCATTTTCTTTGGCCAGTTTGTGGACGATTCGGGTGTAGTGGGTTTTGGGGAGTAAGCGCTGGTACCGATCGCTGCGTTTTGCAAATAAACTCCTTACCAGGCGCTCGTAGCCCGTGGGCTTGGCATCCTGCCAGACGCTGCCGTTATCGAATACGTGATCGGGTATCTTGTGACTGCCCGGATAGTATTCGAGTTCGCCGGTGCCGGGGTGAACGTCCTCGAGGGCAATCCAGGATGCTACGAAATTTCTCGGTTCGTCGACCTTTACAAAGGCAATATCCGAGTGCATTCCCTGTTCGGAGCCCTTCTCAAACGACAATGACTGAAACGCCAGAGGCTCGTCCTGCAATATCAGGGTCAGGTAGCGTCGAATCTGCTCGTGAAAGATGGCCGCGCGCACCGACTCCGACACCATATGGATATCGAGCAGTTTGGCCTCGTGTCTGGTCGCGTAGTCGCTTTGTGAGGGGAGATGTCGCTTCTGCGATCCCTCCCAGAAAGAGGCATAAGTCTCTCCCGTCGGGTTGGACCAGGCGGTGAGAATCTCGTTGAGAATGCTTTCGGTAAGGTCGTCGGGCAGGGCATCTGGAATCACCAGATAACCCTGATCGCAAAAGAAGCGCAGATTCTCCGCCTCATCCCAGCTTATGCTGCCGGCCTCCAGCCCGTGTTTGATCATTGCTTTCGCATCGGGGTGGTCGGTCCACAAGGCGCTGTTAAGGGCAGTGGTTGTCGTTGGGGATCTAAGGCCATTGCCTGCAAAGGGTTCGAAACTCGGTTTTTCACCTGGCGTCGTCATGGGCGGCGGTGCCAATGTTGGTGCGCTTATCGCCATTTTCTCAGTGTTGTCATTCGCCGTTACCGATGTTTCTGGATCTGATTCAGACGGTACCAGCGAATCGGCGTATCGTTTGGCGAAAGGCGTCTTTTGCCAGTAGGGCGTCAGTTCCTCGAGCGCGCCCTGTGGCAGATTCTGATTCGAAAATTCAGGCCGCTTGGTGAGTTTGATACCGGTAAACGTTTCGATGGCGCCGTAATAGTCGGGAAGTTGCTCATACGGCACTTCGAGGTAGCGACTGCCCAGTTGTTTCCGCAGTTGCCGACAACCCTGGTCGTAGCCGAACCACATTCGAATCGCCCGGATCATACGCTCTTCTATGGCGTCGCCGAGTTCGGGAAATTGCCGTGGCGGAAAGGCACTCTCTTTGGGGAAGGCTATCGAATAGACGTTGTTCTGAGGTTCTCGCGTAATGTGGATGAAATAGGAGTTTGGGAATTTTCTGACGATGGGATCGGCGACCCGGTAATTCTCACACCACTTGAAACAAATGGTCTTGGCGGGTGGGAAGTGCCACTTTCCCACTTTCCCCCGCTGCAGGTGCGGGATATCGCCGGGCTCGTCGTAGGTCAGATCGCAGTTGTCACCAATAAGGCGGGTCAGGAAGGTTGTGCCTGATCGTGGACTGCCTACAATCCAAATGAATTTACAGGGGTCAGCCGTCATTGGATTCACCGCGAATACGCTGGATTATCCGTTTAAAAAAGCGCACCGGATAGGAGATTTTCCAGCTAGTGGATTGATACACCGCTTTGAGCGTCAAATAATTTTGCCGGGCCTCATTTTCCCTTTCTCTCGCGATAGCGAGTGCCTGTCGGGTCTCCATCCGACTGAGCGACCAATTTTCATGATAGAGCTGGGCTTGCCGAAGCGCAGTTTTCAGCTCCCTCTCAACGTGTTGTTTTGATTCAAGGTCGGCAGATAGACGGTTACTGACCTCGGCAAGTGAGTTGACCTGTTTTTCGAGTGAGCCCAGGTACTTATTCTTTTCCTGAAGCTGGCGCTCCAGGTCAGCGACCCAGAGACGATCATTCTCCTCGAGCATTTCGAGTGAATGGTACTCGTAGTCGAGATGTACGATTAGCGGGCACAGTGAACGCCATTCCGCGGAGTAGCTTTCAATCAAATCGAGGGTGAGCGGCTCGCTCAGCAGCGCCTGATAGAGACGTTGCGCTAGATCTGCAAGGGCATTAACGTCGCTGCCGTACTCGGCCTCGCTTGCTGTCACCAATCCCTGGTCGTAAAAATCGAGGAAGGCCTGCTGGTCAAGGTCGTCCAGGCCGAATCCCACAGTAATGTCCCGCAATGTTTGCTCGGGGTGTTGTAGCGATCGCGTAAAGTCGACCACGAGGATCTTTGAGGTGTCGAGTACAGAACGAAGCCCCTCGAGCAGGCTGAGGGTGTATTTGAGCCACAGCGCGACCGATTTTTCGCTGCTGAATCGGTTCCGCTGATATAACGATGAGGCAACCTCATGGGGTGAACGAATGCAAAGTAGCCAGTAGGGTTCCACATCCAGCGCGCTGAAAATTTCGCTCCAGAAAGGGACCAGGATCGACACCCGCGGGTCCTTGATCCCCGACAGCGGTCGGTCGGCGATCAATTGCTGCAACAGCGCGACCGCGTCTGCCCGGTAGCGGGCGGTGGCGGGGATTGCCGTCTCAATATCCAGTGGCGCGGCGGTGTCCCAGCGTTGCATGAGGCTTGCGAGGAGCCGATCGTTGGCCTCGACGAGCTGTCGATCTTCGAAAAAACCCTTTTTATTGTCTTTGGCGGCGCCGATCAGGTCGTCACCAAAATTTACTCCGGCCGCATTCAGCGCCCCGGCGAGTGCACTGGTACCGCTGCGGTGCATTCCCGCGATCACGATCAGCCCCTGCTTATCGTCGGATGACACCTCAGCTGGCCTTGTTTTCAATCTGGCGCCGGTACTCAGGCAGCACAATTTCCGGTGTGTCGATCATTTTTACGGTCCCATTTTCCAGCCACATGACCCGATGACACAGTTTGCTGATGGTATTCAGATTGTGCGATACCAGAACGACCGTTGCATTCGACCGAATCAGTTGTGCAATGGCCTGCTCAGACTTCTTTCTGAATACGCCGTCGCCCACCCCAAGGACTTCATCGATCAGAATCACGTCGGGCAGTGAGGCGATGGCGATACCCAGTGCCAGTCTCGCACGTTGCCCCGAGGAAAACGTACCCACCCGCTCAAATTCCATATCCCCGAGCTCAGCAAAATCAAGAATCTGGGGCGTGGAGGCCTTGACCTGCGCCGTGCTCATTCCCAGAAGCATGCCATTCAGCGCGATATTGTCCCGGCAACTCAGGTCGGTTGAAAAGGGTAACTGCAGGGTTAACAGCGCTGCGCGCAGATTCGGCGCGGTATGAACGCTGCCCTCGTCCGGCAGAATGATTCGACCGAGAACACGCAGCAGTGAGCTTTTACCCGCGCCGTTGCGACCGATAATACCTATGGTTTCACCTTTCAGAATAGTCAACGAGAGCTGACGGATAATCCAATTATCGGCGCCGGATTGGCGCGCGTAGCGAACGCCAAGGTCTTCAATAGTGATGACAGCGTCATTCATGGCGGTTTCCGACTACTCAGACGATCAGTTTGGGCAGTCGACGATCGTAGTGTCGATGCAGGGCGATGGACAGGTACAGGAGCCCAAGGCTCAATCCAAGTACGTAAAATACGGATCCCCATGCGGGTAACTCTCCCTCGAGGAGAAGCGTGCGGTAGGCACCAATCAGTACCGCCATGGGATTGAGATTGAAGTAGGTTCGCGCGGGCTCCGCAAAGTCGCCAATGTCGAAAAATATGCCTGATATGAGCATGCCGAGTAACAAGCCGTTGTCGATGATGGGCTTCAGATCACCAAGCAGGGGCACCAGCACTGCCGCAAGTGTTGCGCAGGCCGTGATGAGGATGAGCTGAATGAGCATGATCAGGGGAAGCACGTACCAGTACTGAAGGTGCAGTGAGTGCTGCCAAAGCAGGACTGAAAAAAGTAAAATCAGGGTGACAAAATACTTCACGGTATTTCCTGCAACAACAAACAGCGGGAACAGAATTTTGGGTAGGTAAATCTGTTGGATCAGATTCTTTGCCTGCAATATCGAGGTCGTGGAATTCGCAATACTGGAAGCAAACCATTTCCAGTGCACCAGGCCGATCAGAAGGAACGACACAAAACCTTCATCACCGCGTCTGAAGCCAAGCGCGAAAACACAGTAAAACGCGACCAGATAGAGTGCGGGCTCCAGGATCCACCAGGCCAATCCCAGGAAATAGCCCGACGCCTCGGCTTTCAGGTCGGTGGCGACACGCACCCGAATGAGATTGATATAGTGTTTAAGCAAGAAGTGCCCCGGTGGCTTCGCCTTAGCCCGCGGTCGGCGGGCAAAATAAGCGGTTTAATAACCCGAACAGTGTAATTTCCGGGGGGTCGAAAATCCACCAAAAGCCGCGGACGGCGTGACCGGGACGGCGATGGGCGTTAATATTCACTACTTGCACTGAGACCGCCGCCAACCTATACTCCGCCGCCTTAAATGTGTGGCCTTTCGCCACGCTGAAGCTAGTGCCTGACTCTGCCCCGAAACACTCGGATTGACATTGCGAGCAGGCTAACTGAGTGGAGAACACTATGTACGCGGTGATAGAAGCCGGTGGTAAGCAGCATCGGGTCGAAGAAGGCGAGCTGCTGAAGCTTGAGAAAATTGAAGCCGGTACCGGCGATACGATCGAATTTGATCGCGTCCTGCTGCTCGGCGCGGGCAGTGACGTCAAAATCGGTACGCCGGTTGTTGAGGGCGGGAAAGTCACCGCTGAAGTGGTTTCCCATGGGCGTCACGAAAAAATCCGAATCGTGAAGTTCAATCGCCGAAAGCATTATCGCAACGAGACCGGTCACCGTCAGTGGTACACCGAAGTCAAAATTACTGGAATTCAGGGTTGATAGGAGGCGCATATGGCTCATAAGAAAGCAGGTGGTAGTACTCGAAACGGTCGCGACTCCCAGAGCAAGCGATTGGGTATCAAGGCCTTTGGTGGTCAGACCATTAGCGCGGGGAGCATTATTGTTCGCCAGCGTGGTACCCGGTTCCACCCCGGACTGAACGTCGGATGCGGCAAGGACCATACGTTGTTCGCCACTACCGATGGCAAAGTGGAATTTACTACGGGCGGTGCCAAAGGCCGCAAATTTGTAAACGTGGTGAGCGCCTGATCGACTGAATCTCGAGTCGAGAAGCCTCGTCACGCGACGGGGCTTTTTTTTGTCTGCAGGGTTTACACTGACGCTATGAAATTTGTTGATGAAGCGACCATCGAAGTCTTTGCCGGTAACGGTGGCAACGGCTGCCTGAGTTTTCGTCGAGAGAAGTACATCCCCAAAGGTGGACCCGATGGTGGCGATGGCGGCGATGGTGGTAGCGTTATTGTCTGTGGTGATCAGTCGCTTAATACGATGATCGATTACCGCTACACCCGGCGTCACCGGGCGGAGAATGGCGAGCCCGGTAAAGGCCGTAACTGTACGGGTCGTAAAGGCAATGATTTGCTGTTACCCGTGCCGCTCGGTACGACGGTTATCGATACCGAAACCGACGAGGTGTTGGGAGATATTCGCGAACACGACCAGCGACTGGTGGTGGCCCAAGGTGGCTGGCATGGCCTGGGTAATACCCGGTTCAAGTCCAGTACCAACCGCGCCCCGCGGCAGACGTCCGAGGGTACTCTGGGAGAGTCCCGCAGCCTTAAGTTTGAGTTGAAGGTATTGGCGGATGTCGGCCTTTTGGGCCTACCCAATGCCGGTAAATCCTCATTTATTCGGGCGGTTTCGGCGGCAACGCCGAAGGTGGCGGATTACCCCTTCACGACGCTGGTGCCTAATCTGGGGGTGGTAAAGGTAGACGCCCACCGGTCCTTTGTTGTCGCCGATATTCCCGGTTTGATAGCCGGAGCCTCGGAAGGCGCAGGATTGGGTATTCGATTTTTAAAGCATTTGACACGCAATCGAGTGTTATTACACATCGTTGATATGGCGCCTTTCGATGACACGGACCCCGCGGAGCAAGCGCTCGCGATTGTCCGTGAGCTGGAGCAGTTCAGCCCGACCCTTGCCCAGCGCCCTCGCTGGCTTTTATTGAACAAGAAGGATTTGCTCGATGCGGAGGAGTTTGCGCTACGCAAAGCGTCGGTGCTGCAGGCCCTCGATTGGGACGGTCCTGTGTACGACATTTCAGCGATCTCGTCCCAGGGCACTGACCGTGTTAGTGGCGATCTGATGACCATGATCGAAGCGCGTAACGAGCAGGAGTTCAATGATCCCGATGCCCTGGCCGCCGAAGAGGCCATTCAGGAGCGTATGCAGTCAGAGGCTCGTGAACGTATCGAGATGCTGCAAAAGACCCGTAGCGCGGCGCGCAAGGCCGAGATTGAGGGTGCCGACGATGAGTCTGACATTGAGGTGGAGTACCGGCATTGACCAGCGCTAGTCGATCAGCGCTGGTGTCTGCTAAACGCTGGGTCATCAAAATTGGCAGCGCCTTGCTGACCGATGACGGCAAGCGACTTGATCGGGACATTATTGATTCGCTGACGACCCAGATCGCTCAATTGCTCGGTGGTGGCATCGAGGTCGTTTTGGTGTCCAGTGGTGCCGTTGCAGCGGGTGTTGTGCGGCTGGGCATGTCCGAACGGCCCCACGATTTGCACGACTTGCAGGCCGCGGCCGCAGTGGGGCAATCGGCGCTGGTTCGTGCCTACGAAGATGCGCTGCAGCCAAAAGGAGTGCTCAGTGCTCAGATCTTGCTCAGTCATGCGGATATTCTGGCACGGGATCGATACCTGAATGCGCGGGCGACCCTGAAGACCTTATTGGCAATGGGGGTCTTACCCATCGTCAACGAAAACGATACCGTGGTCACCGACGAAATTCGCCTTGGTGATAACGACACGCTTGCCGCACTCGTAGCCAACCTCGTTGATGCGGACGCGCTGCTCATTCTGACCGATCAATCGGGGCTGTATGACCGAAATCCCAGTATCGATAGCGATGCCCGATTAATCGACCACGCTTCGGTCTCCGATGCATCGCTCGATGGCATGGTCGGTGAAGGTGGCACCCTCGGTAGGGGTGGCATGGTCACCAAACTTCGCGCCGCTCGACTCGCTGCCCGATCTGGAACCATGACGGTGATTGCTTCTGGAAAGGAAGCGAACGTCATTGAGCGGATCCGCAGCGGGGAAACTATCGGTACCCTGTTGCACACCGATCGGCGTCCGGAAAGTGCTCGCAAGCAGTGGCTGGCCAGTCTGCTCCATGCCAAAGGGGCGCTTATTCTCGACGACGGCGCGGTGCGTGGGGTGGTGCAGCAAGGGCGTTCGCTGTTACCGGTAGGTGTGACTGGCGTTGAAGGACGTTTTGATCGCGGTGATCTTGTCAGATGTCTGAATTTAGAGGGACGCGAGGTCGCACGCGGGCTGATCAATTACCCTGACCAGGAGGCTCGGCAACTGATTGGTGTGATTTCTTCCGACATTGAGAGCCGTATCGGTTACGGTGGGGATGTGGAAATGATCCACCGGGATAATCTGATCACGGTGGGCAGCTGAGTGGCGACGGCGTTGCTGGCGCTTTACTGCGCGGCTATTTTCATCGCGTCGATGGCGGGCGCGATGGTCCCACGACGCATGAAAATGACGCACACGCGTATGCAACTGGTGATGAGTCTCGTTGCGGGTTTGATGCTGGGCGTGGCTTTGTTTCATCTCATTCCACATAGCGCGACAGAGGCGGGCAGTCATATTGACTTCACCATGCGTTGGGTCATGGCTGGCTTGGTCTTCATGCTGATGCTTTTACGCTTGTTCCACTTCCACCAGCATGATTTTGGCGACCTGGAGGCAGGCTGCGAGCACGGTAGTGCCGAGGCGCACGATCATGCCCAGGCCCATGATCACGCCCATGCCAGCCCGCCGGCGAATGCATCGAGTTGGTTTGGTCTGGCTTTCGGCCTGGCGGTTCATACTATCGTCGATGGTATTGCCCTGGGTGCGGTCATGCAGAGTGGTGAGGCGCAGGCCAGCCTATTGGGCGTGGGGGTATTTATGGCTATTTTTCTGCACAAGCCCCTGGATACACTCGCGCTGGAGACAGTGATGACCGCGGCGGGGACTGCCGTGTCGGTAAGGCGCATTGCGACGACTGTTTTTTCGCTACTGTGTCCCCTGGCGGCGGTGTTATTTTTCCTGCGCGCGGACGTGATTGCAGGAGATTCATTGTTGCTGCCCGGTGCGCTCGCCTTTTCGGCAGGTGCGTTTATCTGTATCGCACTGGCTGACCTGCTACCCGAGGTGCAGTTTCATAGCCACGATCGTGGCAAACTCACAGTCCTGTTTATTGTTGGGATCGCGCTGGCGATGACCATTGGAATCTTCGAGCCGGCACACTGAGGACGGTAAGCTCAACTCCTCAGGGCATCGGCGAGGGCCGCGGTTTGCGCGGGATCGTAGCGAGGACTGGTCCACCCCAGCAATTCACGCTCAATCATATTGGTCAATACGTCCAGGTGTTGTGCCTCGGCGTTGAGGCAGGGGATGTATTCGTACCGCTCGCCGCCCGATTCCATGAAGTAGTCGCGATTTTCCATGCCAATTTCTTCAATGGTTTCGAGGCAGTCGGCCGAGAATCCCGGGCACAGGATCTGTAGCGATTTTACGCCCTGTGCGGGAAGCTCTTTGAGAGTCATGTCGGTGTAGGGTTTCAGCCATTCTTCGCGCCCAAACCGGGACTGGAAAGTCGTGACATATTCCTCGCTCGCCAAGCCCAGCGCTTCAGCGACCAGTCGCGTCGTCTTGTGGCATTGGCAGTGGTAGGGGTCGCCTTCGTTCAGATAACGCAGCGGCATACCGTGGTAGGAAAAAACCAGTTTGTCGGCCTTGGGGTGATGCTGCCAATGATCACGCACACTGGCGGCGACCGCTTCGATATAACCCGGGTCATCGTGGTAACAACTGATAAATCGCAGATCGGGTAGCCAGCGCCGCTGTTGCATATCCTCAGCCAGAGCGTCGAAGGTCGAGCCTGTCGTCGGGCCGCCGTAGTGGGGGTATAGGGGTAGAACTACTAGCCGTTGCACACCGGCGCTGAACATTTCCTGGAGTACCGACGGAATCGATGGATTCCCGTAGCGCATTGCTCCGCGGACCATCACCGGGTCGCCCCAGCGATCGGCAATGCGCTTTTCTACCCCGGCGACCTGATCTTGCAGGTGATATAAGAGCGGCGAGCCTCGATCCGTCCACACCTCCTGGTACCCTTCCGCTGAGCGCTTGGGGCGCGTATTCAGAATGATACCGTTGAGGATGAGCCACCAGATGAGCCGCGGCACCTCAACAACCCGAGGATCCGACAGAAACTGTTTCAGGTAGGGCTTCAGCGCCTCTTTGGTGGGGGCGTCAGGCGTCCCCAGATTGGTCATCAGAACCCCTACGCGCGGTGCAGAACCGTGATCGAAATCAGGGAAACCTTGGTATTTCATTCGTTATCCAATAAGCCCGGGGTCAGCTGCCTCTACGCGCGGACGGCGCGCGCGGATTGGTGCGCAATAGTAGCGCTGTTGCGAATCGAGTGATAGAGAGGCGCGCAAAATGGGGTTATTCGCGCTTTACTACCCGGTCGGCGGGCAGGACCTGCTGATTTCAGTATGATCCATCCTTCCCTGCGCCGTGAGACTGGATATTGTCCATGTAAGGGGCGGTCTGAACCGGGGTTCCCGGCGTAGATTGGGCATGTCAAAAAAGAATCCTATCAAGCGGGGTGCTCTGGGTCGTGGGCTTGCCGTATCTATAGCCAGCGCGCGTGCTGGAGGTGCCCTGGCGATAGATGGCGCCTGGCGCCGTATTCGTGGTGGTGAGGCCCAGAGCTCGCCCCGTTTACACAGTGAAGCCCGCCGGTTTGCTCAAAGCCTGGGTGAGTTAAAGGGCAGCTACGTCAAGATCGGGCAGATCATGGCCCTGCTGGGCGAACACTTCATGCCCCCCGAACTCACCTCTGCATTACACGAACTGGAGGCCGGCACTCGCCCTCTGGACTGGCAGCATATTGAGCCGACGCTGCGTCGATCCCTGGGCAATGCGTTTGACGACCTGGACATCGAGCGCGAAGCCATCGCGGCGGCATCATTGGCTCAGGTGCATCGGGCCAGGGTAAAGGCGACCGGCCAGCAACTGGTGCTTAAGGTGCAGTATCCCGAACTCACCGCTGTCATCGACGATGATTTCAATGTTGTCGTGCGCATGATGCGCCTCGCGCGCTGGATCCCCGCCGGCAGGGATTTTGACGCCTGGCTAAGCACCATGCGTCGTCAGCTCCACGCAGAGACCGATTACCCGAGAGAGCTGGCCATGGCAGGACGAATGGCGGCACATCTCTCGGCGTGGCAACCCGAGGCCGAGGTGACGATTCGGGTACCCGAGTATCACGCCGTCTATTCGGCCGGGGAGGTGCTGGCGATCGAATACATCGATGGTTTGCCGGTAACCGATGCCCGAATCCTTCAACTCAGCCAAGCCCGGCGCAATGCACTGGGTCGCGCTATGCTCGAGCTGTTTTTTGCCGAGGTCTTTGACTGGGGTCTAATGCAGGTTGATTCCAATTTTGGTAATTACCTGATTGACCCCTCGGGTGGCGAGTTGACCTTGTTGGATTTTGGTTCGGTCATCGAGCTGGAAGATTCTTTTGTGGCTTCGCTGGGCGATGCTATTTTTGCGGGCCTGGCGAACGACGAGAGGCGGCTCGCTGATGCGCTGACACGCCTGGGCTGTATTAAACCCGATGCCAGCGATCACGTGCGCAGTACGTTCTCCAAGTTTGTCCATCATGTGATTGAGCCGCTGCGCTACCCCGAAGATATACCGGACGAGAGCATCAATGATGCCGGCGCCTACCAATGGCAGGCCTCCGGTTTGCTCAACCGTGCGGGTAAGCGAGCGGCGGGTTCGGCGGCGAGTCGGCATTTCGCGATTCCCTCCGAGCAATTTGCACTCATTGTGCGCAAGCTGACAGGAGTGTTTACCTTTATTTCGGTGCTTGATGCGGAATTTAACGGTTGGGAAGTCGCGCAGCGATACCAGGCCCGTTTTGGCGGTGAGGCGTGACCGACGAGTCGAGAAAGGTTCCGAAGGGGCGGCTTAGCCGCTTCGGAAAAATCGCCAAGTTGGCGGGTGGCGTCGCCGGCGGCATGATTGCCGAGGGAGCGCGCCAGGCCCGCGCTGGCAATCGACCCTCGACCCGCGATCTGCTGCTGACTCCGGGCAATGCCCGTCGCCTGACCCGGCAGCTCTCGGAGATGCGCGGCGCGGCCATGAAGCTGGGCCAGATACTGTCGATGGACGGAGGGGATTTCCTACCCCGGGAGCTTGCGGATATTCTGGCGACGCTGCGCTCTGGTGCTTACGCCATGCCCGCCGATCAGCTCGATCAGGTGTTGTCGGAGTCGTTTGGCCATGACTGGCGTAACAAGCTCAGCGATTTTGAAAGCAAGCCCTTTGCCGCTGCCTCAATCGGTCAGGTGCACCGTCTGAAGTCGGGTAATGGACGCGACGCAGTGCTCAAAGTGCAGTATCCCGGCGTGGCAGAAAGTATCGACTCGGACGTTGATAACCTCGTATCACTGCTGAGAATCTCGGGGTTGCTACCCGCACAAATCGAGATCCGCCCCATTCTCGAAGAGGTCAAGGAGCAATTGCGGGAGGAAGCGGATTATCAGAATGAGTCCCGATACCTCAATGCCTTTGTACGCGCGCTGGGGGATGATGACCGCTTTCTGCTTCCGCGGCTCATACCGTCGCTGACCACCGAACGGGTGATGGGTATGACCTTTGTCCCGGGCGAGGCGATTGAAGCGGTGCTTGATGAAGAGCAGGAGGAGCGGGACCGGGTAATGTCGCTGCTCATCGAGCTTTTTCTGGTTGAGCTGTTCGACCTGCGCCTGGTCCAGACCGACCCTAATTTTGCCAATTACCGCTACAACGTCGACACGGGACAGGTGGCGCTACTCGATTTCGGTGCCTCCCGCCGTTTCAAGGCAGCCTTTACCCGGGGTTATCTCGACCTGCTGAAAGCCCGGGTCGAAGGGGATCGGCCGGGTATGGCCGCCGCAGCGGAGCAGGTGGGGTACTCCCTGGGCGAGCCCGGTACCCGCTATCAAACTCTGGTGCTCGATTTCTTCGACATTATCCTTGAGCCCGTGGTTGAGGACGCGCCCTATGATTTTGGCAATTCCCCTATTGCCCGGATCGCCGCAGAATTGGGCGGAGAGATGCAGTATTTCAAAGATTTCTGGGAAATTCCGCCCATCGATGCCGCCTATATACACCGCAAAATTGCGGGGCTGTTTTTGCTCGCCTCTCGACTCGGGGCCCGGGTGAACGTGAATGCGCTGTTAAAGCCCTGGCTGGAGGACTAGCTGCGGGGGAGTTGTGCGCGGAAAAAATTGACCGCGTTTTCTCCCATGACGGCCCTGATTTCGGCTTCGCTAAAGCCCTGATTCAATAATGCTTCGGTGAGTTGGGGTAGGCCCGAGGCATCGATAGGGGTGTGCACCGAGCCGTCCCAGTCCGATCCCAGGGCGATGGCGTCGAGCCCGAAACGATCGATACCGTAACGAAGCGCACCGGCAATATTAGCGATCGTGGCATCGCAAATTGCCCCCTCCCAGTAGCCCACACCTATAAGCCCGCCTGCCTTGGTAACCCTCTCCATAGTGGCATCCGAAATATTGCGCGGGCTGTTGCAGTGCCCCTGAAATCCGGTATGGCTGATCATTAATGGACCTTCACTGATCGCCACTACATCCCGGACCACGGCTTCTGATGAGTGGGACACGTCGATCATGATACCGAGCGCGTTCATTCGGCGTACTACCGCCGCTCCGAATTCAGTGAGACCGCTCTGGGATTCTCCATGCAGTGATCCTCCCAGCCGATTATCGAAAAAATGCTGCAGGCTCATCATTCTAAAGCCCAGCGCGTACAGTCGATCCACGTTGTCGATATCGCCATCGAGGGCATGGGAGCCTTCGGTACCCAGAAGCACTCCCGTCACGTCTTGCCCCATCGCGCGCTGCTTCAGCAGCGTGTCGAGCTCGGTTTGGTGGGTAATCAGCTGCAGTCGTTCGGTCTGCCTGACCGTTTCATGTAATTTCCTGGCCTGGAACGCGGCCCGCGCAAAGCGCGACCCATGGGTTTCCGCAGGCCATCCCTGGGCGATACCCAGCAGTGTGATTCGATCCAGGGCGTTGGCGCTGTTTCGTTGGTAATTCTGGCCCGCGGGTGACTGGGTCACCGTGGTCAGCATTTGCAGTGCCACATTGCCAGCTTCCATTCGTGGCAGATCGGTATGGCCGATGCTATTGGCGTCGGCAAAGTCGCGTCGCCAGAGCAGCGAATCCGCGTGCAGGTCGGCGATGACCAGTGAGTGATGAAGGCGCTGCGCTGAAGTTGTCTTGGAACCCTCCTTGATATTGACCACCGTATTTGAGCGAGCATCGATCCAGTGGGGTAGCGGGCCAAAAATAATAATGATGGCCAATAACGAGGCGATACCCATTCCACTCAATATTAGCCGCAATGCAGCCATAGTCTTCCTCTCTCATTACTGGTGAGTGCGGCGGTTGGCGCGAACCCACATTGGTCTGAAGTCGGGCGATCCTCGTAAGCAGGGCATGTCCGCCAGAAATCTTATCCTGGTCCTCGGTGACCAGCTCAGCCTGAACAACCCGGCACTTAGCGACGCCGATCCTGCCTGCGACCATATTCTACTCGCGGAGGTTACCGAAGAGGCGACCTACGTGCGCCATAATCGGCACAAACTGGTGCTGTTGTTTTCAGCGATGCGTCACTTTGCCAGTCGACTCAAAAGGAAAGGGTTCGAGGTCCATTATTTTCAGCTGGGCGATGACGTGTCGACGCTGAAATCAGCCTGTAAAACCGTACTCGACGGGCATGATTTCGAACGGGTTTTGGTATGCCAGCCGGGGGAGTACCGCCTTGCCCACGAATTCAGGCAGTGGCCAGAGGCCCTGGGCGTTGAAGTCGAGGTGTTGGCCGACACCCGTTTTCTGGCTTCGCTCGAGGCCTTCGATGCATGGGCTGATGGCCGAAAACAACTCCGTATGGAGTATTTCTATCGCGACATGCGCCGGCAGTATGACATCCTGATGGATGGCGATAAGCCCTGCGGCGATCGATGGAATTACGATAACGAAAACCGGGTGGGTTGGCGCCAGCAGGAGGACATCCCCCCGCGTGTCAATGTCGAGCCCGATGCGGTAACCGCTGCCGTTATCGAGGAGGTGTCCGCCGCCTTTCCAGATAATCCGGGAGATCTGTCCCAGTTCCGGCTGGCGGTGACCCAGACCGGAGCTGAGCGTCAGTTTGACTGGTTTTGCGAGCACGCGTTGTCCCGCTTCGGAACCTACCAGGATGCCCTGGTCGAGGAGTCGCCCTGGGTGTTTCACAGTTTAATTTCGATGTATCTGAATTGCGGTTTGCTGGACCCTCTGGAGGTCTGTCGCCGTGTCGAGCAGCACTGGCGAAACGGAGACTGCGAGCTGTCGGCAGCGGAGGGTTTTATCCGTCAGGTGCTCGGGTGGCGCGAGTACATCCGCGGAATTTATTGGCGCTTTATGCCCGATTATGCCGATGAAAACTTTTTTGGTGCCGAGCGCCCGCTCCCCGACTGGTTCTGGTCAGGGGAAACCGAGATGCGTTGCGTCAGTCAGGCCGTTAGGCAATCCCTCGATCTGGGCTATGCGCACCATATCCAGCGCCTGATGGTTATCGGTAACTTTTCACTGCTCACTGGACTTGATGTGCAGTCAGTCTGTGACTGGTACCTCGCGGTTTATATCGACGCGTACGAGTGGGTAGAGCTACCCAATACGCTGGGTATGGCCCTGTATGCCGATGGCGGCAGTATGGCCAGCAAGCCCTACGCGGCGAGCGGTAAATACATTCAAAAGCAGGGTGACCATTGCAAACAGTGCCGCTTCAAACCCAGCAAGATGACCGGGGAGGATGCCTGTCCTTTCAACAGCCTGTATTGGCGTTTTATCGACCGACAGTCCGACAAGCTGGAGAACAACCCGCGAATGGGTTTGATTATGGCGAATTGGAAGAAGCGAAACCCCGACGACAAGACCGCTATTCTGAAGTGGGCCGACCATTGCCTTGATCGACACGCGTAATCGGCTACTTACGCTTGCTGCGTTCGCCCGCACACCGGCGGGAGCAGTAAACCACCTCGTCCCAATTGTTTTTCCACCGCGCTCGCCAGGTGAAAGGACGTCCGCAAATGGGGCAGATTTTGCTCGGTAGATCGCGTTTTTTTCGCATGGATCCGGGTTCGCAGGTGGCGCTCAGGTCTGTGGATCGAGCGGCCAATCGGCGGCGTCAGTAACATGTTGCTGCTGCGGCTTACGAAAGCCATCCCATTTGGTGGTGAAGATATTTTCGGGATCGTGCTGCGCGGCCTGTTTGTCGAGATTGAAATGCCGACCTCCACGAGGATCGGCGCCGACACCGGCGATGTATTGCCAGTTTCCGTAATTACTGCCGACATCGTAATCGATAAGGTGTTTCTCGAAAAAAGCAGCGCCAAAACGCCAATCCTGACCCAGTTCATTGATCAGACAGCTCGCGACAATCTGACGGCCTCGGTTGCTCATCCAGCCGGTATCGGTGAGCTGGTGCATTAATGCGTTTACCAGGGGGAAGTCGGTGTCACCGGCGCTCCATCGTGCAAATGCCCGGGGGTCAAAACAACAGCGCCTGCCGCGTTTCTGTACGCCGCCAATATGAAACAGCCCGTGATCATCAATCACCGCGCGCCATTGGAAAAACTCACGCCAAAGCAGTTCAAAGAACAGCCAGTAGGTCGATTCATTGGCAAGCTGCTCGCGTTCGAAGCGAAAGATTTCATGGGCGACTTCACGTGCGGACAAGTTACCGTTAGCGAGCCAGGGCGACAGGCTACTCGACCCGTCGAGACCATCGAGGCAGTTACGCGTTTCTTTATAGCTGACGATTCGCCGCTCATCGAAGATGAATTGGCGCACACGGCGCAATCCGGCAGCTCTGCCGCCGGGTATCGGAAGCGCGGGACTGGGTAACGCCTGTGCGGGCGGAATGGCATCGAACTGTGCCGCCGGTGGTGGCGGTAGTGTCACGGGCTCAGCAGCAGGAGGCGTGATGGTCAGCGGTTCTACCTGCTTGCGAAACGGGGTGAATGTCGCCGGAAAATCGGCGAGTCCGGTAGGTAATTGATCCTCGGTGAACAGCGTATTGCCACGGTGCAGTTCAAAAGGAACCCCCAGACGGCGCTGGAGTCGCTCGTACGTGAGTCGTTCGTAATAGCCGGGTGCGGTGCAGGCGCTCACTTCGGTGATGTCAAATCGGGATACCAGGTCGGGGAGCACCAGCTCGGGTGATCCTTCGAGGACCAGTAAGTCCTGACCCAGACGGTTGAGTTCATCGCGTAAGGCCTGCAATGACTCCCTGAGGAATCGGTCCCGTTGCGGACCCATCCCGGTAACGTTGCACCAGGGCCCGGTCTTGGGCATTAGATACACGCAGAGTAGTGTATCGGCGGCGACGTGGCTCGATAGCGCCGGGTTGTCAGCGAGTCTCAGATCGCGCTGAAACCAGTGAAGATGTCGGATAGTGGGGGGAGTTTTCATGTGCTCTGGGTACGTTATCAATTGAGGCGTGGATTTCTTGTACTTTCAGAAGGTTCCTCGCGGGCTGGCGGGATCAAGGCCTGTGCGGTACCTCCATCAGTGCTCAAGAAGCCACTCCATGACAACCGGGCGCTATATCCTGAAGTCGGCGAGGCAATGCCAAGTGCAGGTGATTTTCGACCGTACTTGCAGCGACCATTGAGGGGGGCTGAGTCGGTCGGGCCAGGTACGAAGTCATCCTCTATACCTATGCGGGTCGCCAGAACGTGTTATGCGGCATGGGCGTGGCATGGGTGTTGGAGCACAGCGGTAACGGACTGGGAGATTGATCGGTTTCGCGGGGCAGGAATTCTCTTGGTGGGTTTCAAAAGGCCAGTTGTCGCGAATTCAGCGATTCTGTCTTGCAATTAGGCCCGTGCGCTGGGTACGGTGCCAGGGCTGATAACCCGGGGTATTCAGGGGCTTGTGCGGTGGATCGTGCCTCGGTTCTGGTGATCCATGGAGCAGGATTGCTGACGATCAAGCCGGTTCCCCTGGGATTCCTTGTCGCCGTCGTCTCAGCGCCGGGCCTTATTCTGCTAATTCGTCAATGCACGTCCTGAATTTTTGGTGAAATTAAACTTTTTTGCCTCTGGCGGGAACTTTTCATTCCCCTGTAACATTTGTCGCTGAAAGTCAGGTCTGTGTTGGCGCTATTCAGCGCGGCCGTTGGTTTTCTCTTTCCCAGGAGCCCTTTCCCCATGAAAAAGTCCGTTATTCACTTATTTGCACGAAAAGCCCTTGTAAGCGCCATTGCCAGCGCCTCCGCCGCCGGTGTTGTCGGTTATTCCACCTCCGCTTTCGCTCAGGAAACCACCGCCGGAGTTCGCGGCCAGGTGACTGACATGACCGGAGCCCCGGTAGCCGATGCTGATGTGATTATCACCAGCTCTGGAACCGGCGTTGCCCGTTCGCTAAAAACCAACGCGAACGGTATCTACAACGTCCGCAACCTGCCCGCTGGCGTGACCTACATGATTTCGGTCGACGCACCCGATCTGCAAAAAGCGACCACAGATTCGCTGCAGTTGGCAGTGGGTCAGACCGCGGTGATGAATTACCAACTCAGCGCCGAGGAAGAGGTCATCGTGATGGGGCAGCGTATTGAAACCGCCGCCACTGCCATTGGCCCCACCGCCGTTTTCGATTTGGCCGCGCTGCAGGATTCGCCGGCGATCAACCGGAACATCAACGACATCATCCAGCAGGATCCGCGGATTTATATCGATCAGTCGAGCAGTGATAACTCGATTCAGTGTAATGGTGCCAACCCCCGCTACAACAGCCTTACGGTTGACGGTGTTCGCCTCAACGACGGTTTTGGTCTGAACAGCAATGGCTACCCCACCCAGCGTATGCCATTCCCTTTCGACGCGATCTCCAGTGTCGCAGTAGAGCTGGCCCCGATGAGCGTGGTCTACGGTGGTTTCTCGGCCTGTAATGTGAATGCGGTCACGAAGACCGGTGCCAATGAGATGTTTGGCTCCGTCTTCTATGACTACACCAGTGATGATTTCCGTGGGGACAAACTCGAGGGTGACTCGATCCAGAGCCAGGACTACTCCGAAGACCGTTACGGCTTCGAACTCGGCGGCGCCCTGATTCAGGATAAATTGTTCTTTTACGGTGCCTATGAAAAATACGAAGGGGCTGACTTGAATAACCGCGGCGCGATTGGCTCGGGTGCCGTCAACGAAGTGGCGGTCACCCAGCCCGAGTTGGATCGTATCGCCCGGATTTCACGCGATGTCTACGGCTTTGATCCGGGTAATTCGGTTTCTGAAGCCTTCGATTTTGACGATGAAAAGTATCTCGCCAAGATCGACTGGTACGTCACCGATACCCAGCGCTTGTCAGCGACCTACATGTACAACGACTCGTTCAACTTCACGCCATCCGATGGTGATCTCGACGAATTTGAGTTCGATCTTCACTTCTACAAGCGTGGCGCCGAGCTCAATACCTACAGCTTGAATCTGTACTCGGACTGGAATGAAAACTTCTCCACCGAGATCCGCTACACCTTAACCGACCTCGAATTCCTGCAGGCACCCACCGCCGGTCGGGACTTTGGTGAGATTCGTGTTGAGTTGGATGATGTTGATGTGTATCTCGGTGGTGACGACAGCCGCCAAGCCAACGAGCTCGAGTGGGAGAACGAGCAGATCGTGATCCGCGGCACGTATTTTGTGGGTAACCATGCGATTACAGCCGGCTTTGAGCGTGAGGATCTCGAGTTTTACAACCTCTTCTACCAGCATGTCGATACCGAAATCCGTTTTGACGGCATCGATAATTTCGAGGCCGGGCTCGCCGATCGCATTCAGTACGGCAACGCCATAACGAACAACGAGCGGGACGCGGGTGAGGAGTTCTCGTACGCGGTGAATACGTTCTATATCGAGGATGAATGGCAGGTTAACGACCGCCTCAACGTCACCCTCGGCATGCGTTACGACCGCTATGAAACCAGCGATAAGCCCAACCTGAACCCCGATTTTGAGGCCAGTTACGGGTTCGGCAATGACGCCACGCTGGACGGTATCGACCTATTCCTGCCACGCTTCGGCTTTACCTTTGAAGCCACCGATGATGTGACGGTGCGCGGTGGTATAGGCTTGTTCTCTGGCGGTAACCCCAATGTCTGGTACTCCAACGTGTACAGCAATACCAATACAACTGCCGTACAAACGCAGTTGGACGACGTTGATTTGTTTTCACTTGATTACGACTTGTGTGAAGAGGGCGTGCCGGTTTGTGGACCCGGTTATGGTGTGCCAACCGCGCTCCGTGATCAGGTAGCCGCCGGCCAGGGAGATAACTTCGAAATTGTGTACCTCGACCCGGACTTCGACGCCCCCACCGAATGGAAATACACCCTCGGTGCGACTTGGATAACACCGAATGACTACGTCGTCACCGCTGACGCGCAGATTACCCGGGGTAAAGACACTGCTCTGTACAAGCGGGGTGACCTCGAGTTTACCGGTGAGTTCAATGATTTTGGCAATGGCTACCCGATTTATGAAAGCGTTCGTTTGCCGTCATTTGTGCTGACCAATAGCTCCAATGGTAATGAATCCGAGTCGCTGTCGTTCAGTGTATTCAAGGATTACGAAAACGGTTTCAATATGCGCCTCGGTTACGCCTGGACGGATTCAAAGGATGTGAATCCAATGACCAGTTCGGTGGCATTCTCCAACTACGCTGAGCGGGGTTTCTATGATCCCCAGTCCGACGAGTTGGCGACCTCCAATTGGAATATCGAACATCGATTTACCGGTGTCTTCAACTACACGGCAGACTGGTTTAATGGCTACGAGACGCGTATCTCGCTGTTCATGCAATCCAACTCCGGAGTGCCTTACAGCATTACGCAAAGCGGCTTTGATGGCACTGTCTCAGCCTATGGATTCACGCCATTCCTCGACTTTCTCGAGAACGTGGTGGTTGAACCGGGCACGCGTAACAATCAGGACGGTTCCTGGTGGACCAAGGCCGATCTTCGGGTGACCCAGGAATTCCCTGGCTTCAGCGATAGCCATCGCGGCAGCGCCTTCTTTGTCATCAACAACGTTACCAATCTGATCAACGACGACTGGGGCATTATGGAGCAGGCGGTTTTTCCGGGTAACGCCACCCAGGACGACGTCGACAACGGTACTGCCGAGCAGCGCGTGGGTGATGCCTCGCTGTGGGAAATGCGCTTCGGTGTCAGCTACAACTTCTGATCAGCTAGCCTTCAGTTAAAAGCGCCCTCCGGGGCGCTTTTTTTTGCTAAGCGCAAATAGGCGTTAGCACAGTCTGCACAGAACCTTGATTACCTATTTAAACGGCAATCGCTGAATGCCGGGGCCGATGGAGCCGCGTGAGCAGCTCGAGTAATCGGTGGCTGAGTCGCCTGGACTCATTTCAGATAGACGCGTGGGAATTGCCGATCCCTGAAACCCGCGATGAGCCTTTTTTGCGCGCGATTCAGTCAACAGGGGCGAGTGCGGCATCCAGTACTGCCGCAAGACGCAGCGCAGCCTGCTTCATGCGTTTCAGCGCGATCCGGTAGTTCTTCGCCAGATACGCTTCGTCGAGGATGGTTATACGATAGCCGTAAAGGTAAGCGGTGCCCGGGTTGTTCATGATGGTGAGGCTCTCCTGCGCCCATTCCAAAGGGGTTCCTCCAGCCTCAGCCGACTGCTCAATGACCAGTTGTTTGAGTCCGGATCCGCCCGAGTAGCGGGCGTAGAGCGGCAGGTAGCCATCCCAGATCTGGTGCATTCCGGTTTCCTCGTACCGCTCGCCAAGTAACGCTCTGATCTCGCGGGGTACCTGCAAGCGATAGCTACTGCCACCACGATCCTCTGCGTAGGCGACGTGCAAGGGCTGGTGTAGATCTCCAACGAGGTGGGCCACCCATAACAGCGCCTCCGCGCGCGCATGGATATCGGTATTGGCTTGCGATAAACGCGCCTGTTGCTCGGTCAGTACAGCCAGAATATCGCCTTCGGCAGGCCGGGGAGCGGTAGCAATGTCGGTGGTGCCGACCGGAACATTGAGATAATGCCATGGCGCTGTTGTCGGCTGATCCGTTTTAATCTCGTCTGGCCAGCTGCAGAGGGCGCCGAAGCCGCGGTTGTCACGGGTTGCCAGCAGTCGATCGATTTCGAGGCGCGTACCGGGTTTGACATACTCAAGCGCCGCATCACAAATGGCGGCGTGACCGAGGTCCCACCAGGCCTGAGCGGGAGCTGTCAATAAAGCCGTTATCAGGGTAAGGATGATCGGCGCTGCCCGCATCTAAGCCTCCAAATGGCATTGATGGTTTGCTGTTAGACGCGCTCGGGGTCTATCTTTACCTAATTCACCGGCGGCGTCCGTCTCTTGACTAAATGATAGCAGTCAGGTGTTCGGGACCGTGCTAGATTTCGAATACAACTTCGTAAGATAAAGGGGTTCGGTACCTCCACGCTGAGCGATGTGGTTTGCTGCAACTCCCGTTTTAACCTGCGTCCAACCTAGGAGAATAGTAATGAAACCAGAGACCATCGCCCTGCATGAGGGTTACGACGGCGATCCCGCCACCAATGCGGCGACTACCCCTATTTATCAAACCACGTCGTTTACCTTCGACAATACCCAGCACGGCGCGGACCTTTTCAATCTGGTGGTCCCGGGCAATATCTATTCGCGGATCATGAATCCGACCAACGCCGTACTTGAGGCACGCCTTACTGCGCTGGAGGGCGGTGTCGGTGCCTTGGCGGTTGCCTCGGGCATGGCGGCGATTCGTTATGCGATAGAGACCATTGCGTCCCAGGGGGACAATATCGTCTCTACCAGCCAGCTCTATGGCGGAAGTTACAACCTGTTTGCGCATACGTTCCCCCGTCAGGGTATCGATGTGCGCATGGCCAGCGCCGATGACCTCGATGGCGCGGCCCGATTGATCGACGAAAACACCAAAGCGCTGTACTGCGAATCGATCGGTAACCCCGCCGGCAATGTTGTCGATATAGAAGCCTGGGCGAAGCTCGCCCATGAGCACGGGGTTCCGCTCATGGTCGATAACACCGTGGCGACGCCCTTCTTGTGCAAGGTATTTGATTACGGCGCCGACATTGCCCTGCATTCGCTGACGAAATACATCGGTGGTCACGGCACCACGGTGGGCGGCGCGATCGTTGATTCCGGACGGTTTGACTGGACGGCGGACAAGGAAAAATTTGCCATTCTCAACACGCCGGATCCGTCCTATCACGGGGTGGTTTACACCGAAGCGCTGGGTGAGGCGGCGTTTATCGGGCGATGCCGCGTAGTGCCCTTGCGGAATACCGGGGCGGCGCTGGCTGCCAACAGCGCCTTTCTAATCATGCAGGGGCTGGAGACCCTGGGTCTGCGTATGGAGCGGCATTGCGCCAATTCGCTGGCGGCAGCCGAGTTTCTTTCGGGACACGAAGCGGTCAACTGGGTGAATTATGCAGCCTTGCCCGATAGCCCTTACAAGGCGAATTGTGATCGACTCTGCGGTGGTCAGGCCTCGGGCATATTGAGCTTCGGCATTCGCGGTGGTGCGGAGGCGGGCGCCAAGTTCATCGATGCGTTGCAGTTGATCCTGCGCCTGGTCAATATCGGCGATGCCAAATCCCTGGCCTGTCATCCGGCATCGACTACCCACCGCCAGTTATCCCCCAAAGAGCTCAACAGCGCGGGCGTCTCCGAGGATATGGTGCGCTTATCCATAGGTATTGAACACATCGACGATATTATTTTGGATATTGAGCAGGCTTTGCATGCTAGTCAGTTATAATTAATCGGATAACGCCAGAGGGACAAATCTGACCTCTGGCGCTGCGACCTGTGCTGTCGATGTTAGTGAGCACATACTATTTTACGGGATCGGTTCGTGTCTCCGAACGCTGGACGCCTGCATTTTGCTGCTTATTCGGCGAAAATAGTCCTTTTAGCGTCGATTTTTTACCCACTACCCCTATAAGGGGACGTGCACGACCATAAAAACTGAAAATAAAAGTGTTACTTTGTGATCCACATCTGAGTATTTATGTATAATTAAGTAACATTAAGCTGGCCCGCATCGGGCAGAGCGATGTCCGGTTAGGAGGAGGTTTTATGTTTAACCGTATATTCCGCCCCCTCAACACCATCGGCATCTATGCAATCAGTGCCGTCGTTGCTGGGGTAATGGCGTATTCCGTAGTATCAATCGGCTGATCCGAACAGGATTAACCGTAAAATATAAACAAGCGGCCTTCGGGCCGCTTTTTTTATGCCCTCACAGAATGTTGTGGGTTGAGCTCAAATTTAGCGAGCATGCGCATTAGGGCAGCAAAGCGCTTTAGTTCGCGTGCCATCAACGCTAAGGTTAGCGCTGTTTCCTTTGGCCAGTTCCCCGCCCATGACCAGCTTGATTGGTATTATCGCGCTGCCTCTTATTGCCTTGGCGTTCTCCTCTAATTGGCGTGCCGTGCGAATACGCACCGTTGGCCTGGCTTTCTCTTTGCAGGCAATGATAGGCGGGATCGCGCTCTTCACGGACTGGGGTTATGCGGCACTCAAAACCGCTTCCGAATACGTCGGGGTATTACTCGGTTACAGCCAGAAAGGTATCAGCTTCATGTTCGGCGGGCTGGTCGGGAGTGACAGCATCGGTTTCGTATTTGCCTTCAACGTCCTGCCCGTTGTCATTTTTTTCAGTTCGCTGATTGCGGTGCTTTACCACATCGGAGTAATGCAGTGGGTAGTGCGCATCATGGGGGGGGCATTACGCCGTCTGCTGCGTACCAGCCATACCGAATCGCTGTCGGCGGCGGCCAATGTGTTCGTCGGCCAGGCGGAGGCGCCGCTGGTTGCTCAACCCTATATTGCCGGTATGACGACCTCGGAATTGTTCGCCATTATGGTGGGGGGGATGGCATCAATCGCGGGATCGGTTATGGCCGGTTATGTGGCTCTGGGCATTCCGCTTGAGTACCTGCTCGCCGCCAGCTTTATGGCCGCGCCCGGTGGCTTACTCATGGCAAAACTGCTTGAGCCCGAGACTCACCGGCCGGTAGAGCCGGAAGCCGACGATAGCGTATCTGCCGAAGGTTATGTCAACGTGGTCGATGCCGCGGCCACGGGCGCAATGAACGGAATGCAGATGGCCGCAGCTATTGCCGCCATGCTGATCGCGTTCATCGCGCTGATTGCGATGATCAACGGTATTTTTGGCTGGGTGGGAGGGCTGTTTGGCTTCGCAGATCTGACACTCGAAGGTATGCTCGGGACGCTTTTTCAACCACTCGCTTTTATTCTTGGCGTGCCCTGGGAAGAGGCCGATCTCGCGGGCAGTCTGATTGGGCAGAAATTGGTGCTCAACGAATTTGTCGCTTACGTCGCCTACATGGATATCGCCGATTCGTTTTCGCCGACCGCTCAGGCGGTGGTGATCTTCGCACTCTGTGGCTTTGCCAACTTGTCATCAATCGCTATTCTGCTTGGGGGATTGGGCGCGGTTGCACCAATGCGTAGAGATGAGATCTCACGTTTTGGATTCCGAGCGCTATTGGCGGCGACGCTATCCAATTTGATGAGTGCTGCACTCGCCGGCTTTTTTGTATCGCTCGCGGCGTGATCAAACCTGAGAACTGAGGATTATTGTGACTGACAGGGTACTTCCGCTCATCTCCTATGGGGATGCGAACTGCGGTGTGCGGTTCGTTGCATCGCTGCGTGATTACGGCTTCGCGGCGCTGATTGATCACCCCCTGGACATGCAACGGGTGCGGCGGATATACAGCGAATGGCAGACCTGCTTTCGCGATGGTGGCGCCGAGGCCTACGCGATGGACCCCGAGCGTCAGGATGGCTACTTTTCTACCGAGCGCGCTGAGCACGCCAAGGGGTTTAACGACCGCGACTTCAAAGAATATTTCCAGTACTACACCTGGGGCCGTTGCCCGGATGGCTTACGTCAGGACCTGGCGGATCATTTCCAACAGGCGCTGGATGTGGCATCAAGCCTGCTTTCCTGGGTCGAGCGATATGCTCCCGAGGACGTTGTGGCGCGATTCAGTGAATCGTTACCGGCAATGATTGCGGGTAGTCAGCAATCCATGCTCCGGGTGCTGCATTATCCGCCGGTACCCGAGGGGCGCTCGGTTTTGCGCGCTGCTCCCCACGAAGACATTAATCTGCTCACCCTGCTGCCCGCGTCGGATGGTCCTGGTCTTGAAATATTGCAGCGCAATGGCGAATGGCTGACGGTGCCCAACCGGGAAAATCAGGTGTTGATCAACATCGGTGACATGCTGCAGGAGGCATCTGGTGGCTATTTTCCGTCGACGACACACCAGGTGTCTCCGCCTTCCGGGGACGACATTCGTAAGGGCCGAATGTCCTTGCCGCTTTTCCTTCACCCGAGGCCGGAAGTCGTGCTGTCGGAGCGATACACGGCCGGCAGTTATCTGAGCGAGCGTCTTGGGGAGTTGGGTGTAGTTTCTTGATGAGGAACTCTCGAGAACGCATTTCGAGGCTGATGGTAAGGGCTCACGCGGAGCGGTATCGCTGTTGCAGCGCCGAAGAGCGCCGGGCCCTATGAGATCGCTAATCGCGGTTAGGGATTGCTTCGCTGTGACCAAGCGGGTTCTGGGAGTAGTGCGGTGGTGCAGTCTGGTCTGTTCTTTTGGTCTAAGCGGTGCGGTTTTCGCCGAGACGGCGACCATTGCCGTGGCGAGTAATTTCGCGGTTCCAGCACGAGCCATTGCCGATGCGGTCGAAGCCAATTCCGGACACCGCTTTCACATCGTGGTCGGCTCAACGGGAAAGCTGTACGCGCAGATTGTTAACGGGGCGCGTTTTGACGTCTTTCTCGCCGCTGATGTTGAGCGGCCCCAGGCGTTGTTTGACCGCGGCTTTAGTGCATCAGGGCCCCCCCGGATTTTCGCGCGCGGTCGTCTTGCGGTTTGGATACCGGGCGCCCAACATCCTGACGAAGAGACGGTGACTACTTTCAAGCCCGAGCACGTCGCTATCGCCAATCCAGCACTGGCCCCCTATGGCCGCGCCGCGATGTCAGCATTGAACGCGCTGGGGCTGGATCAGCGCTGGCGGGAGCGGCTGGTGAAGGCCGAGTCGGTAGGAGGGGCGTTTACGCTGGTGGCCTCCGGTAGTGCGGATCTGGGGTTCGTCGCCTTGTCGAGCTTGCTGGCTTACGGTGCCGATCCGGCTGAATTCTGGCGAGTACCTGACCATGCATATACTGCTATCGAACAGGCGGCGATTGTATTGCTGCCCGGTGCCGAAAACCCCGCCGTCCATGCCTTTATGCGGGCGTTCGAGGGCGATGTTTATTCACAGTTAATGGAGCAGTGGGGCTTCGCCCCCGTTACGCCATGATCGATTGGTCGCCGGTTTTCTTGAGTCTTCACCTGGCCCTGGTCAGCACAGTAGTGCTATTCCTCGTGGGTACGCCATTGGCCTGGTGGTTGGCGCGCTCACGCTCGCGCTTTCGCCCAATCACTGAAGCGATTGTTGCCCTACCGCTGGTATTGCCTCCCACCGTACTTGGATTTTATCTGCTGATCCTGCTCAATCCACAGTCGGCGATTGGTGGTCTCTGGGTCACTGTTACTGGAGGCAGCCTGACTTTTTCCTTCAGCGGTTTGGTGGTGGCCTCGGTGTTGTATTCCTTGCCGTTTATGGTGCAACCGCTGCAAACGGCATTTTCCGGAGTCAGTAGCGCGCTCCTTGAGGCGGGTGCAACCCTCGGTGCGTCCCCTGCGGATTGCTTCAGGCATGTCGTGGTGCCGATGAGTCGACGCGGTTTCCTCGCCGCGGGCGTGCTCAGTTTCGCGCATACGCTGGGTGAATTTGGTGTGGTGCTTATGATTGGCGGCAATATTCCGGGGGAAACGCGGGTGCTGTCGATCGCGATTTACGAGCATGTGGAAACCCTCGATTACGCGAGCGCGCACACGCTCGCGGCGGGCTTACTGTTTTTTTCGTTTCTGGTGCTGCTCGTGGTCTATGCCAGCAATCGACGGTCTCTATATGACCACGGTGATGCCGCATGACACTTGAGGTCGATATCCGGGTGTCTCGCGGTGATTTTTCATTGTCTGTGAAAAGCGAATTGGAGGGTTCTGGCATCCTCGGTGTCTATGGTCCCAGTGGCTCCGGAAAGACCTCATTGCTGCGCTCCATTGCGGGTCTTGAGAAGAATGTGAGCGGAAGCATCATCTTTGCGGGTGAGCACTGGCTTGATACGCAAGCCGGCGTTTTTGTGCCTGCGCACCGGCGAGCGGTGGGCTTTGTGTTTCAGGATGCGCGGTTGTTTCCCTTTACCGATGTCGCTGGAAATCTCGACTTTGCTGACAGCAGAAGCCGAGATGCTCACTCGAGTATTACGCGGGAGCGCGTTATCGAAGCGCTTGATCTGTCACCCCTGCTGCATCGCGGCGTGGCGGGGCTCTCCGGGGGCGAGCGACAACGCGTGGCGATGGGACGGGTGCTGCTGTCTCGGCCCGCCGTGTTGTTAATGGATGAGCCATTGTCTGCCCTCGACCAGCAGCGAAAAACCCAGTTGCTCCCCTATATCAGTCGTCTCGCGGGTGAATTCGGTCTGCCTGTGGTTTATGTATCGCATCAACTCGATGAGCTGGCCGCTATTGCCAATACGCTGCTGGTACTCGACGCTGGCGACGTGATTGCCCAGGACTCGATATCAACGGTTCTTCAGCGTTTGGATATTTCCGTTTTCGACCGCCATAACGCCGCGGTATCCGTCTTTGACGGCGAGGTCCTCGTGCAGAATCATCGCTTGAAAACGACGATGCTGGGTATGGGTGAGCAGCGTCTGACCGTGCCTCAGGTTCAGGCCGAAGTCGGTGCGCGCCTGCGACTCCAGTTTGCTGCGAAGGATATCGCGCTTGCCATGGCGATGCCCGAGTCGATTTCCATCAGGAACCGGTTTCCAGGCCATGTGATGGAGGTCCAGGAGGACAGTGAGTCCGCGTATGCGGATGTGCTGGTGGACATCGGTGCTGGTGTGCTGCGTGCCCGCATTACGCGAGAAGCGCTGCAGTCGCTGGGGATTGAACCGCAATGTTCCATTATCGCGCTGGTGAAATCTGTATCGATTGAAGAGGCATTACCCCTTGCCTGATACTGGGTTTCGTTACATTACCCACCGATAGAATAGCGTCGCAAAAAAAAGCCGCCCGAAAGCGGCTTTGGTGATAACGGTGGTTTAGAAACTGTAACCGACGTTGATCTGGTACACCCAGGGGTCGATATCGACGCTGTCCACGGTGATGATTGTGCCGAGATCGCGGTTGGTAATTTCGGCTTCAGTGTCGATTTCAATCCAGCGCACAGACGCATTGAGATGCCACTGGGCATCAATCGCGTAATCAAAGCCCGCGGTAAATGCCACGCCGAGAGAATCATCAAGCTCCATTTCAAGCGGCACCGGGCCACCGGCTCCCGCGAGATCGCCCACCAGCGCTTCAAGATCTCCGGAAACACTCTCGCTGAAGAACGTAGTGTAGTTGATGCCCACACCCAAATAGGGTTTGAACGCATCCGTCGATCCGGCGATATACCAGACGGCACTCACCGTCGGTGGTAGGTGCTTGGTATCACCAACAGGTGCCGTGCCCAGCCCCGCGCCACCCAGATCCGCGCTGATATCGTGTTTGAACGGGGTGGAGGCGAGCAATTCCAGACCGAGGTTGGCGGTAAACATGTAGGTAGCCGTCAGCCCCAGTTGAGTGTCGTCATCGACGTCAACACTCGTATCGGGAATGGGGCCAAGACCCAGGCCGGGAATGGCAATGGGGTCGCTGTCTCCGTTGGGGTCGACCATTGCCGCCCCCGCGCGCACGAAGAAGTCGCCGGGCTCATAGGCGAATGCTGGCGCTGACAGGAGCGTAGCGCTGGCAATAGTGAGTGTTGTGAATAGTGTTTTCATGGTGACTTCCCCTTAGATCGATCGTCTTGCTTGTGCTGCCGAGGTCCGCCCCCGACTTTGTCTACTTTCTGTCAGTGTAAAGCAGTGCCGCCATAAACCCCTATGTATATTGTGGATATTATCCATGCCCCTGAGGCATAACAAGGATTTCAGCATACCCTGTTAAAAAGTCAAATTTGCCCTCGCCCAAAATGCTCTTCCCGGTTCATTCACCTGAATTTGAGTTGGGTCAAAAGCATTGCCGCGATTGAGGTGTTGCGAGTAGTTACGGTTGAGCAGATTATCCACGCCAGCCTCCAGCGTCAGGGTGTCGCTGGCCTCGAAGCGCCCCATAAGATTGATCACCGACCAGCCAGGCGTCTGGCGAATATCCAGTCCCTGTCCGGGAATGCCTGTGGCCGAATTAAGGTCAACACGGGATTGTCGCGCTTCGGACAGCATTTCGCCGGAGAAAACCCAGGGGCCCTCCTGAAATTCCAGCCTGGCGTTTAACGATAGCGGCGGGGTCTGCGCGATGGCGCGATCGTCCGACGTGTTTTCCGCGTGCACATAGGCAACGCCCACGGTGGCACGCCAGGCACTACCGAACGCCCTGGACAGCTGCGCCTCGCCACCGAACAGAGCGGCATCGACGTTGCGATAAATAGTGGCGTTGTCATTGGTGGCGGTGAAGCGATCCCTGAGAATATAGTCGTCCACCCGGTTGTAGAACAGGGATGCCTCGAAAGAGCCTCGAGGTTTGCGTTGAAGTAGGCCAATTTCGAGGGAGCGATGACGTTCAGAGTCGATACCCGGGTTACCAACCCAACGGCTGCTGGGGGTAGCTCCATTCGAGGCGAGATAGCGTTCGGTGGCATCGGCGGCGCGCATGGTTTGCGAGATGGCGACATAACCGGAGGTGTACGGTGATCCCAGCTCCCGCTCGTAGCGGAGCAGCGCGCTGAGGTTGTCATCGGTATCTTCGCTCTCAGTCGCCAGCCCGTAGTACCGGTCGTAGAGCGCGCTGGGACTGAGCGCCATCCCCGGTGGGTCAACGCTGGCATCGGCAATTTCTGAACGAATACGATCGTAGCGCAGACCAGTAATGACGCGACTTTGGTTGTCCAGCGGGTGAATCGCTTCCGCAAATACGCCCCACTGCCCGATGGTGGCATCGGGCCACAGTACCGAGTTCAGTTGCGTCCCGGACTCCCGTGCGAGCGAACGACGGGCATCGCGATTGTTGTGCTGGATATCACTGCCGACTTTCCACTCGGTAGTCCCCACAGTGAAGTCTGCTACCAGACGTCCGCCAGCGGTGACTGACTGCGAGGGGACGAAGGCACGCATCATGCCGGCGGGGCGCAATGAAAAATTATCCATGAGGTGGCTGACATCGGAGTGGTAGGCCGAGAAATAGACCGCCGACAACGGACCGAATCCTGCGCTGTTTTCGGCCTTGATTTGCCATGTGCGGTTGGTGGCATCCGGGGAGTCCATTCCGGCGCCGGCAAACAGGGCATCTTTGGTCTGCTGTCGATCGAAGCTGATATCTATACGGCTGTCCGCCGACGGATAAAATCCCACGATCGCGGCGATCGAATTATCCTCATAACTGGATCGGATCCGTTCACCGTCGCCGTCTTCGAAGTTACCCGCGTCGTTGACCCCGAAGAGGAGGCGTGCAAAACCCGTAGCGTTGCCCGCGGCAATATCGCCATTGAGTGACTGGGTTTCGCTATTGCTCCGATAGCCCGCACTGAGGTTTCCGCGCAGGGCGAGGTCATGGCCGAAGCGCTCGGTTCTTCGTTCGAACAAAATGGTCCCGCCCGGACCGCCGCCGCCGTATTGCAGCGTCTGCATTCCACGAATAACCGTTAGCGATTCGAAGTTTCCGCTGGGTGCATAGGAGGTCGGTGGATCCATGCGATTGGGACAGCCACCGTGGATGTAGGCACCGTCGATGAGTACGTTGATTCGATTCTGACTCAGACCCCGGATACTGGGATCGGTGCCGTGTCCACCCATACGAGAGCCGGATAGCCCCAGACTATCGCGCAACAGCTCACCGGTTTCTCTTCCCGGCGCAATATCGGCTGCCTCTTTTCGCGAAATAGTGGGTGGCATGGCCTGAGCGACCACAGAAACTGACTCAATGGCGTCGGGAGATGTTTTTGAAGAATCGTCCTGCGCGAGCGCCATACTGCCCGCAAACGCAAGACAGAGCGCAAACGCCGGTGAAAGCGTGGAATTCATGGTAGTGCCTCATTGGTCTGAAAAGGGGTTTGGAGTGAGTTCAGACCAGAGGAGGCGCGCGAGGCGAGTGCGGAGCAAAAAGGTTGTCAAGGGAGACCTCAGGTATCGATAGTATCGATTTACCCGGGCTCGGTAACACGAGCTGATGTGCCTTTACCGCACTGATACCGCTCGAGCTCAGGATGTCGACGAGTTCGAGTGCCGGACACCGCTCTTCGTCAGTATCGCCCAGTAAAGCGGGCATATTGACGTCGATTTGCGTTTCACCCTGAAGGGTGCAGAGCACGACGGTGACGGTTTGGCCGTGATGATTCTGGTGGGAAAGCTGCGGCGCGGTAAAAAACCCCAGCGAGAATTGCATCAGCAGTCCTGCAAGCAATACCCACCCGCCGAGCTGTTTGCTCGATGGTGGTTGGACGGTTAGGGTCCGCAGCAGGGTAGAGTGATTTCGCACGCGGCGATTCTGCACCAATGCGCGGGGTTCTGCACCTGGTTTTTTGATAGGCATCGGTGATTTTCAGGGCAACACAATATTTTTTTAAAAAAAAAGTGTAAGAAACTGGTTTGCCGCGACGACTAATACGGTGACAGTACACTGAGTACTGCACCATCAACCTACTGGAGAATGACTATGAATAAGACAACCACAAGTGCAGCATTGGCTCTGGCGTTGGGCGCGGCACTGAGCAGCGGCGGCGTGATGGCCGATGGTCACGGCGAAAAGGGCGCGAAAGAGAAGTGCTATGGCATCGCTCTTGCGGGCAAAAATGATTGCGCGGCGGGCCCCGGTACCTCTTGCGCGGGCAGTTCAACGCGCGATTATCAGGGTAATGCGTGGAAACTGGTCCCCGCAGGCACCTGTGAGACTACCGAGTCAGCGTCATCACCGACCGGCTACGGTCAGCTCGATGCTTACGACGACGGCAAATAATTCGCAATCCACCCGGGGGCTTGAGTCATGGTTCAGCCGCGAGTGACGCCGAATCCGGTCGCCGAGGAGCGATCAGGGTTACCCGGTGTCGCCGGGGTAGGACTCAAGCCCGCCTATTTCGACACGGTTCTCGATCAAAACCCGGGACTGGGTTTTTTTGAAGTACACGCGGAAAATTATTTTGTCGACGGGGGGCCTCTGCACCACTACCTCGGTCAAATTGCCGCGCGCTATCCCTTGTCCATCCATGGTGTCGGACTTTCCATTGGCGGTGAATCGGCACCCGATCGCGTTCATCTGCAGCGGCTTGGCGCACTGTTGGACCGGTACACGCCAGCGCTGTTTTCCGAACATCTGGCCTGGTCCAGTCACGGCCCATATTTTTATAACGATCTGTTGCCACTGTGCTATGACAACACAAGTTTGCTCCGCGTCTGTGAGCACATCGATCAGGTACAAAGCTACTTGCAGCGGCCGCTGTTACTGGAAAATCCATCGACCTATATCGAGTGGGGTGATTCCAACTGGTTCGAACCTGAATTTGTGGGAGAGGTGATTCAGCGAACCGGCTGTGGATTGCTGCTCGATGTGAATAACGTCTATGTCAGCTGCGTCAATCACGGCTGGGATCCGCTGGATTATATGGCGCGATTACCCACTGCCATGGCGGGGGAAATTCACTTGGCGGGGTTCGCTGAAGACAGCGATGCCCTCGGCGACAGGCTGCTCATTGACGACCACGGTCACGCCGTCGCCAATCCCGTATGGTTTCTCTACCAACGCATCATCGATGAGAGGGGCCCCATTGCGACACTCATTGAGCGCGATCAGGATCTACCGTCATTTCAATTGTTGGTCGAAGAGGCCGCCAAGGCGCAGGCGATCCTCGATGGGGCAATGGGTTCCAGGCCGTGAGCTCACAGGCTGACTTCACACGGATGCTACGCAATAATCGCGAGCGATTGCCCGACCACTTCGTTACCTGGAATCGATCGGACCCGTCGGTGCGAGTCGATGTTTATCGCAATACGGTACTGTCATCATTGATAGAGGTTTTACTGGCTACTTTTCCGGTGACCGCCGCTATTGTAGGCACAGATTTTTTTCGTGCCATGGCCGGGGAGTTTGTGGCGGTTTCGCCGCCAACGGGACCGGTGATGGCGGAGTATGGTCGGCGTTTTCCGCATTTTATTCGCGACTTCGAGCCAGCCTCCGGTTTGCCTTATCTGGGGGATATGGCGGATTTTGAAATGGCACGGCTTACCGTGATGAATGCATGCGATGCGAACGGTATGGAAGCGCGCGTTTTCCACGAGTTGCTCGCCGATCCCGATAGGCTCCTGGAAATATCGATCGAATTTATCCCCGCATCGAGACTGATTCGTTCGAAATTTGCCCTATTGAGTCTATGGCAGGCACATCAGCACGATTCAGTGCAGAATATATCTCTCGCGGGTATTGATCTTGCACAGGGGGAAAATGCCTTGATTGCACGATCCGAGTGGACGGTAACTGCACTGCCATTATCGGAGGCGGGAGCAGCCCTGTGTCATCGGCTCATGGAGGGCGATACGCTGGGTGCCGCGATTGATAAAGTCTCCCCAGACAACGCCGCCCTGGATGAGACTCTGCTTGTTCTGATTCAGTCAGGAGTGGTGGCTGGATTTACACATCAACAATAGGAATTCGTAGCCATGAATACGGTAGTGACCGAAGGAAACAAGATACTCAATGCGCTCACCAATATATTGGCCAGCATTCCGGAGAGCGTGATTGCTCTGCTCGGCCGTTTTTCAGTGGCGGCGGTCTTTTGGCAATCGGGGCAAACCAAAGTGGATAACTTCACCATTAATATCCTGACGGGTGAGTTTGATGTGGGTATCCCCGCGCTCAATGACAGTGTGGTTTACCTGTTTGAGTATGAATATGCATTGCCGCTGATTCCCGCCGAGCCTGCGGCAATCCTGACCGCAGTCGCAGAGCATGTACTACCCCTTTTACTACTGCTGGGACTGGCGACGCGATTCGCCGCGTTTGGTCTTTTTCTCATGACGCTGGTTATCCAGATTTTCGTTTACCCGGATGCCTATGCGCTGCATGGAACCTGGGCCGCTATTTTGATGTGGCTTATGTCACGCGGGGCCGGCGCGCTTTCTTTTGATGCGGTGTTGTCCCGACGATGAATGACCCCTGCGTGATCAGCAGGTTACACTGGTTACCGATGCTCGTCGTGGATCGACGGTGCGAAGTCGGCGGGTGGAGCAGGCGGCATGGTGCAGGGCCAGAACAGCATGGCGGAATCAGGGGCTACCGCCGCTATTTTTGCGGCAAACAATACGAATTTTATTGCTGCACTGAGACAGCAAATGATGGGCTATGCCGCGTCGTGTCTCAGTGACCCGCAGGGAGCAGAGGATGCGGTTCAGGACGCGTTTATCGCCGCTATGAAAGGTGCCGATACCTTTCGTGGCAAAGCGGCGTTCAAAACCTGGGTATTCGCCATATTGCGCAACAAAATAGCCGATCAGCTCAGGCAGCGGCGACGGGTTGCCGACCGCGAGCAGCTCGATGACGTCGAGGGCTCCGTCGATGAATTTTTCGATCGCTCAGGTCATTGGCTGGGAGCGGCCAAGCCTGCGCCCTGGAGCGATCCCGAATCGGCGGGGAACAATGCCGATTTCTGGCGGGTGTTTCAGCACTGCATGGACGATATGCCACCGAAGCAGGCGCAGGCTTTTATGATGCGAGAAATGCTGCAGCAGGAATCGGCATCCATCTGTGAGGAATTGGGAATCACGCTCAGCAATCTCAATGTATCACTGCATCGAGGTCGATTGCGGCTGCGGGATTGTCTCGAGCAGTGCTGGTTCGAGGGGGATAGCCATGCTGAACTGCCATAATGCTACCCAGCTCATGTCTGAGAGTCAGGATCGACCGCTGACTCGTCGCGAGCGCTGGGGTTTGGCGTTCCACACGGCGATGTGTGGCGCCTGTCGGCGTTTTCAGTCGCAGGTCGCTGTGTTGGGTGGTTTATCGCGGCAGTTTCTCGATGCCGACGTGCCCACCAAAAGTGACACCCCGGACGTCAGTGACTCCCCTCATGGCTCATCACCGCCGGGTCAGTAGTATCCCCAATTCACTGATTTCTGCCACCGGGTGCGGTGAAGTCACGGTATCGCTACCCCATTCCCAGCGCTGATCCGGAAATAGCTCGTACATCTCATCGATAGCGCAATGGAACGGTGGCCCGTCTTTAATCGACGTTTGCATGAATAGCGCGGCCAGTACCCCGCCGGGCTTCAGCCAGCGATAGAGCGCCTCGGCATAGGCGGCGCGTTTGTCGGGGTTGATGGCGCACAGACAGGTTTGTTCGTAGACCAGATCGGCGTGTTGTTCGGGTCGCCACTCGCATACGTCGGCGTGCTCGACACAATGCCTCGATTGCGCAACCCCCAGCGCGCGCTCTTGAAAGGCGATCGCCGATTCGGCGATATCGAGGGCCGTCACACGGTAGCCATAGTCCGCGAAGACAATAGGCTCCGGGGAGCGGCCGCACCCGGGCACGATGACCGATGCCGATCCTGAAGCAGCGAGTTGTTTAAAGGTATCGGACCAGTGCGAGAACGCAGGATTGAGCTCGCCGCGTTCCCATCCGGTGGTTTGCGAACGGTAAAGCGACTCCCAGTCAACGCCGGCCTCATTCATGTTTGCGAGCTTTTTTCAGTAAAAGGAGGGGCTTAGCCATTGCCCAAGCCCTGCTGCAAACTCCGGTAGCCTCCGCCATTGATCACGTGTTGGTAACCTTCCGATTCCAGCGCCGCCTTGGCTTTACCCGAGCGATTACCGCTGCGGCAGTACACTACGATGACATCGTCTTTTTCAAGCCCGAGTTTTGCAACGCCGTCAACAATGGCGCCGTGACCGATCCGTGTTGAATGTTCAATATGCCCCCCGGCGTACTCTTCGGCGGTCCGGACATCGATCAACGCGGCGCCTTCTTTGATGGCGTCGACTGCCGAGGCCATTTCCGCACCTTCGGATAGACAGGCCGAGAGCAAAAAGGCCACAACTAACAGGCTGGTGCGAACCGATTTCCGCATGTCGAATCTCCGAGGGGTCTGGCTTCCGATCCTGAACGATCCATTATGGGCGGTCAATTGATGCGTGTCTTACTGACTTGGGCAGGCGGCGCCTTTGATCAACCGTATTCCAGCAAACTGCCGCGGGCTTTGCTAGAATCGCCGCCCCGATCAGGGGTAACCCGTCCACGCTACGCAATTGCCATCGCTCTCCCAGAAGGTGCAAGGAGTTTCCAATGTTTCGCATACAAACCTACAACGCGATTTCGGTAAAAGGGCTCGATCGTTTCCCGCGAGATTGCTTTGAGGTCGGCAGTGACTTCGGCCACCCCGATGCCATCCTCTTACGCAGCCATAAGCTCGGCGAGGATGAAATATTGCCGTCGGTCAAGGCGATTGCGCGCGCGGGTGCGGGTGTCAATAACATCCCCCTCGAATCCTGCACCCAGCGCGGTATTCCGGTGTTCAATACGCCCGGTGCAAATGCCAATGCGGTCAAGGAACTGGTCGCCGCGGGCATGCTGCTGGCCTCGAGAGATGTCGTGGGCGGGATACGTTTCGTCAACGAGTTGTCCGACACCATGCCACCTGCGGACATGGGGAAACTGCTTGAAAAGGAGAAGAAGCGCTTTGCCGGCTCAGAGATCCGCGGCAAGACGCTGGGCGTGGTGGGCCTTGGCGCGATTGGTAGCAAGGTCGCGCGAATGGCCTTGCATTTCGGAATGGAAGTGATTGGCTACGATCCAGCACTGTCGGTTGAGGCCGCCTGGCGACTTCCCAGCGACGTGCAGCGAATGGAGAACATGGCTTCATTGTTTGGCCGCGCCGATTTTATCTCATTGCATTTGCCGGTACTTGATTCTACGCGTGGGCTGGTTAATGCCGATGTCCTGGCCGGCGTGCGACAGGGTACGGTGCTTCTGAATTTTGCCCGGGAGGAAATTGTGGATACCGAGGGCGTTGTGCAGGCCCTCGAAGAGGGCACTCTAGGGCGATTTGTCACGGACTTTCCCCACCCCAGCCTGCTGCAGCGCGATGATGTGATTCTAATGCCTCACATTGGCGCCAGCACTGCGGAAGCCGAGGAGAACTGTGCGGTGATGGCCGCGGATCAACTCCGCGCTTTTCTCGACCACGGTAATATTCGCAATTCGGTCAATTTTCCGACGATTGAGCTGGAACGTACCCAGGGCTGTCGTATCGCGATTACCAACCTCAATGAGCCTGGCGTGTTGAGCCATATCCTCACGCTTCTCGGTGACAACGAGATCAACGTTGTCGATATGTTGAACAAGAGTCGCGACAGTATCGCCTACAACCTGATCGATATCGATACGGCGCCAGGAGTGGATCTCGTCCAGCAACTGGAGCAGGTGGAGGGTGTGGTTAACGTCCGGGTGATTGATCCGCCGGCCTGTCCCTGAACCCGGCTACATCGTTTTTTCGGGTAGCGTCGATTCAATAACGTCGATGACAGCCAGATTGGCGCCGCGCTTGAGTGCGCCAACGGTGGGCCGATGTTTACCACGCATCGGCGCTGCCAGTTCGATGGCGGTTGTCAGAACTGCGTCCCCGGCACACCCCGCGTCGATGATACCAAAGGCGTGTGCCTGTTCAGCACCGAGTCGACCGCCGGTCAGTAGCGTGTCCCGGATCGCGCGCGGCGTCATTTTGTGGGTGACCAGTGCGTTGAGTCTTGGCGTCAGTGTCATCTCCAGATCAACCTCAGGCAGACAAAAATAGCCGCGGTCGCGGCGCATTGCGGCGTAGTCCGCCGCCAGAACCAGCATGGCGCCAAGACCGAATGCATGACCGTTGATGGCCGCGGTGACCGGGATTGGGAAGCGCAGTAATCGACCGATCATCAGCATCGATCGATGCACAAATTCCATACGACGCTCGGTGCTGGGTAGACTGGCCAGAAACTCGAGGTCATAGCCCTGAGAGAAATTCTTGTCCTCGCCGGTGAAAACCAGAAGCGTAATGTCGTCATTGGCTTCAACCTGATCCAGCGCGCAGTTAACAGCGGCGAGCGTCTTGTTGTTAAACACACCGGTGTGTTTAAACCGGATAGTGGCAACGTCGCCCTCCACGGTGAATCCGGGGTCATTCATAGCCATAGACTCGCGAACCAGTAACCGTTTTTAGTAAAGGCGCCGTGTTACCGGGTAACAAGCCATGGACTTTTCGCAGAGTCATGCGATGTCATTGCCACTTCCCTTGTCATGGGCTGAGCGCCTGCAGTGATTTGAGTCCTGATTTTTCCGCGTCAGTGAGTGCCACAGGCTCGCAGCGAGGATCGGTTTTCTGTAACGCCGAGATCATATCCCGTGTGATGGGAATAGGATCACAGCCGTGATCGGATCCGCAGATCAGATCCCACTTCGGCTCCGCCTTTACATGGCAGGCGAAGCAGTTACCGCCAAATCGATTGTTGACCTCGGCGAAACCACGAACACGAATAGCCGTGCCTTGATCGGAAACATCCAGCTCAAAAAACTCCCAGTCGTTGGTTACCGGGTTAAAGCCTGTTTCCCGTTTTACCATGACTTCAGCGGGTACCAATTGGACCACAGAGCCCTCGGGGTAGGTTCCGCCGTCAGCTGATTGCGCCACGGCAACAGTGGCGTCCACATCACCGAGTAGGTTATCGACATAAAAGTGTTCCACTGGTGTCATATCCCGCACACAACCAAATGAATCCGCTGAAATGGCGTCCTGCGCCTGAACCTGTCCCACACCCATCAAAACCACTACGGGTACTGCGAGGAATAATCGATGATAAATAGGCATAGTAATGACCTGTAAAAAAGATATCGTTGCCAAAGCATACTCTTTTCTCTGAGGTTCCGCTTACGCCTTGGGGGATGGTTTGGCGCGGGGCCGTGCTACGCTCTTGGATCTTATAGGAGGTCATTTTGCCCTTTTCTTCTCTATTGTTACCGCGTCTTTCGGTCTTTGCAGTGCTTACTCTTTCTTTCTTATCGGGGGCAGAGGTGAAGGCAGATGCCGTGAAAATGCCCGTGAGCTTCGGCGACCTGGAGGCATTGATTCAGCCCGCATCCGGGGAAGCCATTACTTACGGCGAGGCGCCCACGCAGTCCGTGCTGCGCTACGAGGTGGGTCCATCGACCCGGCCGATGATTATGCTGGTCCATGGGGGCTGTTGGTCCGCCGAGTATAGCCGCGACTATCTACTACCCATGGCAACGGCGCTGCAGGATCGGGGTTTTGAGGTATGGCTGCCTGAGTATCGTCGGGTCGGCGACGAGGGCGGTGGCTGGCCGGGTTCGCTTGCGGACATCCTGGCAGCGGTGGATCTTGCGACTTCGCTGTCCGATCGGTCCTTACTGTTGATGGGCCATTCTGCCGGGGGACATCTTGCACTGTTGGCGCAGTCCGAGAGACAGAAGGCGCTGGGAGCGCGGTTGATCGGTAACGTTGCCCTCGCTGGAATCACTGATTTGTGGCGCTATGGCGCGGGCGATAATAGCTGCCAGCAAATGGTTGTGCCTTTTCTGGGTGGGGATGGAAGTCTTTCCCGCACCGATTATGACGTCGCATCACCGCAGGTTAGATCCTATACCCACCCCGTTATTCTTATGCGTGGCGAGGTGGATTCCATTGTCGGCCCCGATCAGATGGAGTTGGCAGGGGCCAGCCGTTCAATAGTTCCGGATGCCGGGCATTTCGATCTGGTGCATCCGGAGACCCCGGCCTTCGCCGCGGTACTTGATGCGATTGAGACGCTGGTATCTGCAAGCCAATGAAGCCGGGGTGTGCCCGGTGACCTGAGTGCGTGGTCTCGCGCGAGTCGAGTCAGCGGCGTTGCTGGATCAGTAGTCCCGCCAGGATAAAGCCAAGTCCGATGAGGGTGGGTGCCAGAATCGGTTCGTCCAGTAGCGCCCAGATGAACAGCAGCGAGAGGGGTGGTGACAGGAAGATAAGGCTCGATACCTGCAGCGTATTTTGTGCCAGCCGCATTGCCGTGAGCCAGCACACAAAACTCAGCCCCATTTCGATCAAGCCGATATACAGCCCGCCAATTATTCCGGGTAATGGCCAACTGGCGGGGGGGTCGCTGACAACCCATAGCAGCATGGGCGGGAGTGCACCGGTGAAGTTCAGCAGCAACGCCGATACAGGCTCCTGGGTATCCCTGGCGCCGATCAGCCAATAACCCGCCCAGAGCAGCGTGCTGAGTAAAGCGAGCGCAGTACCCACGGGTTCTGTTAAATGCAGATTCAGCAGATCGCCATCGGTGGCGATGACCAGCACACCCGCATAGCTCAAGAGTGCGGCCAGCACCGCCTTCGTCTGCCAGGATTGCCCGAGAACGGGGATCGCGATCAAGCCGAGTGTCAGTGCCCAGGTGTAATTGATAGCCATCGCCTGCTGCGCGGGCAATCGGTCATAAGCAGAAAACAATAGGAGGTAGTACAGCGCCGGGTTGATCAAACCGAGTGTCAGCCCACGAAGCGAGTTGTTCAATGGTCGTTGACGGATGGCTGACCAGCGTCCCGTGGTGATCACATAGAACAGCAGGAACAGCCAGGAAGCGGCAGTGGCGATCAGGAGCAGGGGCGCCGGACTGAGATACTCGAGACTGAGTTTGAACGCCGTAGCCACCGTACTCCACATGAGTACCGCCATTACACCGTAGCCGATGGCCCGCTGCTGCGATTTCGGGCCGAGCGTTACCATCGCATGTCGCTTAGTCTTTGAAGCAGCGATGGGCAAGAGGGTTGCTTAGGCAGCCGGTTACGACTTACGGTGAGGGTACCAGAGCGGCCATCGATAGGCCATTCACTACCCGCTTGAAAGCCATAACGCACCTTGGAGATCACGAAATCGGGATGCACCACCACCACCATCATGATGATGATCTCGCTTCTGATCGAATCGGCATCGCCTTCGCGCTCAATGTCAGCTTCACCATTATCGAGTTCATAGGTGGGGTGCTGACCAACAGTACAGCAATCATGGCGGATGCGGTTCACGATCTCGGGGACAGCCTGTCCATTGGTCTCGCTTGGCTATTAAACAAGCTGTCTGCACGTGAGTCGAACAATCGCTTTACCTACGGTTACCGGCGTTTTTCCCTGCTAGGGGCGTTGATTAACGGCTTTATATTGCTTCTGGGCTCGGGTTGGATTTTATCTGAAGCAATCCCCAAGCTGAGTAATCCTGAAATGCCCGTGGTAGAGGGAATGCTGGGTCTCTCACTGCTCGGTATCGCCGTCAATGGTTTTGCCGCCTGGAAACTGAGCGCCGGTAAGACCATGAACGAGCGGATGCTCAACTGGCATTTGCTGGAAGACGCACTGGGCTGGGCGGCGGTTCTTCTGGTCTCGATTATATTAATGTTTGTCGACTGGCCTATTCTCGATCCTCTGTTATCGATTGTGTTTACGCTGTTTATCCTCTTTAACGTGGGTAAAACCCTGTGGAAAACGACGCTTTTATTTTTGCAGGCGGTCCCCGATGCCAACATGGCTAACCGGGTTGGCGAACTGCTGCGCGCCGATACTGAAGTCACCGAGGTGCATCATCTCCACCTCTGGTCCCTCGACGGTGAGGAGCATGTGTTGAGCGCACATCTCGTACTCGCGAAAACCCTGGGCCCCGCGGAGCAATTAGCGCTCAAGCGACGAATGGCCCAGCAACTGTCTGTTTTTGAATTTGCTCACACGACACTGGAGCTCGAATTACCCGAAGAGATATGCCGCGATAGGGATGAGGCCGCGGAGGTCGAGTAATGGATCCGCTGCAATGGCTATCGTTGTTCGCCGTCTGCCTTCTTGGCGCCATGTCACCCGGGGCGAGCCTCGCCATCGTCATTGCTAACACCATGAACGGCGGTCGCCTTGCCGGTATACAGACCGCGGTGGCCCACGGCCTCGGCGTGGCACTATATGGAGTACTGACCGTCAGCGGCTTTGCCCTGATTATCACTCAATCGCCGTCATTATTCACCGGCATTCAGGTGGTCGGTTCGGTCTATCTCCTATGGCTGGGCGTGAGTGCGTTGCGCACTAGCACGGCTGGAGGAGTGGAATCTAGTCGTGGGGGGAGTGGCTTTTTGATTGCTTTCCTGAATCCCAAGTTGGCGATCTTTATGCTGGCCGTATTCAGTCAGTTCCTGAGTGTGAGCGCTGACACGACTGAAAAGGCGTTGATGGTGGCAACGGTTGGACTCACTGATGCTGCCTGGTACGCGATTGTGGCAATGCTGGTTTCACAGCGCTCCATCATGCCGTGGTTGGAAGCCCGATATTCGACGATTGGTCGACTGTTTGGCGCGATTTTAATCGTGCTGGGCGTTAGCGTGCTGGTACGTGTGTTAACCACGGTGTCAGCGGTCTAGAAATCCGTTCCGTACTGGCCTGATCACAGCCGAGAGGGGTGGCTGTCTGGATCGCCCTCGATGTGTGGCTTGTCAGCGTGGATATCGACGTGCTCTGGTACCGACGTGTCCCAACTTCCGTCTTTCGACCACGGATCATCATCGGGGAAATCGTCGATATGAATATCCTTGATCTGGTAATCCGGCTGATACAGTAAATCGTACCTGGCGGCGCGCACAATAGACACACACAACAGCAGCGCAATAACCAGAAGCGGGGCTCCACCAATAATGCTGGCCGTCTGCAATGCCTCCAGGCCTCCTAAAAACATCAACACCACGGGCATAAATGACAGTGCAAACGCCCAGAACAGACGGTTCCACCTTGCGGGTTCTTCCTTGACGGCTTTCTGCGTCACGGCAGCCAGTATGTAAGAAATACTGTCGAAGGTGGTGGCGGTAAAAATCACGGCCAGCACCGTAAACACGGCAATGACCATGGTGCTCATGGGCAGGGTGTTGAGAATGGCGAAGATGGCCGCGGTGGGGCTTTGGTCATTGAGAATGCCAACCACGTCCAACCCGCCCGAGAGCTGTAAATAGATGGAGTAATTTCCGAGCACGGTAAAGAAGAAAAAGGTTCCCATGGTGCCGTAGAAAACGGCACCGACCACCATGGCACGAATGGTTCTGCCGCGGGATATACGCGCTATAAAGAGTCCAACGCTGGGTGCAAAAGCCAACCACCAGGCCCAGTAAAATATAGTCCATGTCGCGGGAAAGCCGGTGTTTTCGAAATTGTCGAAGCCGGCAAAGGGCTCGGTCCAACTGGCCATATGCACCAGATTCACAACCATGCGGCCCAGGGCGTCGAGCCCGGTCTCTGCCATGAACTGGGTAGGTCCCGTGACAAAGATAAATGTGAGTAGCGCAAATGCCAGCCACATATTGATATCAGACAGCACTCGTATACCGCGTTTGAGCCCAACGAACGCGCTATACCCAAACAGCGCCGTACAGACCATCAGTGTGGTGATCCGCGAGGTGAGTGATGGCTCAATACCAAATAGCTCATAAACCCCCTCACTGATCAGCGGCGCCGCAAGCCCAAGCGTGGTTGCGCCGCCACCGAGCATCCCGAAAATGAAGAGCACATCAATCAGCTTGCCGACCAGCCCATGGGCGTGCCTTTCACCCAGAACCGGCATCAGCGCCTCGCTGATCTTCAATACGCTGTGGTTGCGAACGTAGTAGAAATAGGCGATGGGTAGGGCGGGTATCAGGTAGATCGACCATGCCAGTGGTCCCCAGTGAAAAAGTCCGTAAGCGGCCGCCCAGCGCATGGCGTCGGGTGATTGCGGTTCAACGTGGAACGGAGGATTCTGATAATAATAAACCCACTCGATGGCCGACCAGTAGAGGATTGACGCGCCGATTCCGGCGCAAAACAACATGGCCGCCCATGACAGCCGGGAAAATTCGGGTCGCTCCTCGGGCTCGCCCAGCTTGATATGGCCGATATCGCTGAAAATGATAAACAACATAAAGCCACCGGCGCCGAGACCGAGCATCAGGTACAGCACACCGAGGTTGGTAGTCACCCAGTCCCTGGCATGACTGACCCAGGCGGCGCCCACGTCCGGAAAGATGATGAGTGGAATCGTAACTGCAAGTAGCAATACCACCGATCCGTAAAAGGTAATGGGATCGATGATGTGTTCCTGATCTTTTGGGGCTGAGATGGGCCGCTCCTACTGCTGTTTTGCCCCCATGGTAACGCAGCAGATAAGTAAAGACAGGCCTTTTACCCTCATGCGATTGACGTCATTGTCGCGGAATACGAGGAGATTTCACGGGAACCATCGGCAATGAAGACAGCGAAAGCGTTGATTAGACCTGGATTGGAACCGGTCGCTTGCGCAGTAATAGCAAGCCTCCAGCCATGATCACCAAAGCCGGTATACAGCTCAGTAGCAGGGGTTGCCATCCCCAACTCGCGAGCAGACTGCCCGCAAGCAAACTCGCCAGCGCAGAGACGCCAAAGACAGCCGCTTCATTGATGGCCTGAGCACGGTACCGCTCACTGGGATAATACGTTTTAACCAGTAAGGAGGTGCCGCCCACAAACAGGAAATTCCAGCCGACGCCAAGTAAGACCATCGATCCACCGTAGTGGGGGATTTCCCGACCCAGAAAGCCGATTACGAGGGTGGCGGCAAACAGCAGCGTGCCCCAGAGCATGACGGTACGTTCGCCGTATTTTCCGATCAGGATGCCGGAGAACAGTGAGGGTACGTACATGGCCAATACATGTGCGCGAATCACAGCCGCAGTATCGCCGAGGCTGTGTCCGTCCATGACGTGCATCGATACCGGGGTCGCGGTCATGACAAAGGTCATCAGTCCCTGTCCAATCACCCCCGCCATAACGGCGAGTAGAAAGAAGGGACTCAGCGCCATTTCCAAAAGCGGACGAGGAGCGTCACTGGCGTGTGCGGCGTGTGCCGCGACCGACTGCGAGGCGCGAAGCCCTAGTCCGAGTAGCAATGCCGCAACAAGAAACAAGGTCGCGGAGCCGAATGCGGCGCCGATAAAGGCGTTCTCCGCAAAAATACGCTCACCACTGGCAACCAGTTGCGGACCAACGATGGCGCCACCGATGCTGCCGAGCAAGATGAACGAAATGGCCCTCGCAGACCGGTCGGTCGTTACGCTCTCTGCTGCTGCAAAGCGGAACTGCTGACTGAAGGCGAGGGTAAAGCCGGTGAGGGCGGTTGCCAGGCAATAACCGCTAAAGCTGCTGTGTTTGATGGCGTAGGCAGCGATCAGTGCGGCCCCCATAGCTGCCAGTGCGGCGAGGGTAAAACCGGTGCGTCTGCCGAGCCAGCTCATGACCAGTGTGGCGGGAACGGTGCCCAGGGCAGTGCCGGCAACCAAAGCGGATACCGGCAAAGTTGCCCATTCGGGCGCAGGTGCCAGCATAGACCCGACGATGCCGCCCATCGTTACTGTCATCGCCGCGCCGGACACAAACACCATCTGCGCGAGGAACAGGACTACCAGGTTGCGATTCATCCCTCGGAGTGGTTCGTCGCTGCCTTGGCCAGAACCTTTTCCTGCAAGCTGATGCGATAGGCACGCAGGCGCTTGCGCAGTGTTTGAGCGTCAGAACTGTCACCCGCAGCCAGAATCTGCGCGGCGAGCAGCCCCCCATTGGTCGCGTTGTCAATAGCGACAGTGGCGACGGGAATTCCTGCAGGCATTTGCACGATGGAGAGCAGGGCGTCTTCACCGCTGAGCTTGGTGGCGCTAATGGGCACGCCAATAACCGGAAGTTCGGTCAACGAAGCCACCATACCGGGTAGGTGCGCAGCACCGCCCGCACCGGCAATGATGACGCGCAAACCATTGCCGTCCGCATTGCGCGCATAATCGAACATACGATCCGGGGTTCGATGGGCGCTGACGATATCCAGCGTCCAGCAGACACCGAGCTCGGACAATATGTCCGCCGCGGCCTGCATGACCGGAAGGTCCGAGTCGCTGCCCATGATAATTCCAACCTGAGCTGTCACTGCCTATTTATCCTTGTAGCTGAGATGTTCATTGCTGCTCGCCCTTGATCGGGCCGCCCTGCGCCAGCGTGCGCAACGCGGATTCGATCGACAGCTGCGCCGCCGCAAGCGTGTCACCGGTTGCATTCAGGTGGCCCATCTTACGCCCCGGCGCGGGCGTTGTCTTACCGTACCAGTGCAATACGCTCCCCGCACCCAGGGATGCCGCATAGGGCGTCGGCGCCAGCGCGTTCTGGTAGCGGTCGTTATAGAGCAGGTTGAACATGACGGTGGCGTTGGCGACCGCGGTTGGCTCGGCCAGAGGCATCCCCATGACGGCACGTACATGTTGCTCAAACTGATCATGGGTAAACCCATCCATCGTCAGATGGCCTGAGTTATGCACCCGGGGTGATATTTCATTGATCACTATTTGCTGGTCTTCGGTGATAAAGAGCTCAACCGCAAATACGCCAACCCCTGCGAGTGCGGTAATAGCCTCGAGGGCGAGGTCGGCACACTGCCGCAGTACTGTGTCGGGCAAGCTGGCGGGATACTCGATGGTTTCCACCGAATTGAATTCCGAATTGAAATCCATTAGTGCCGGCGGATAGCTCACCAGGCGACCCTCGGTATCACGGGCAATAACCACCGCCACTTCGGTAACGCCCGTGTGTGCGGGTTCGATATAGCTGGGCACCGGCCACAGGCCATCCAGGTCCGATTGATCGCGCAGAATTTGTACGCCTTTGCCGTCGTAACCACCTCTGCGGGCTTTTTGCACGAGGGGTAATTCAATACCACTCGCCAGCACCGTAGCGGCGACCGCATCAGCGTCGAGCATGACGAAGGGCAACGTGGCCAGACCTGATTGCTGCAACCATATCTTCTGGGAGCCCTTGTCCTTGATCAGTGCGAGTAGGTCGACATCGGGGTTGCTGCGCACGCGCCCCTGCTCTTGTGCGTCGCGGATTTGTTGGAGTGTGCTATCGGGGACAGCCTCCAGCTCAAAAGTGATGACATCTGACGCCTCGATCAGTTGCTCCACCGCGGCGCCGTCGTCCATGGGCGCTGCAATCATAAGATCAGCCACATGGCTGGCTGGACAGTCGCTTTCGGGGCTAAGTACGGCCGTGGTCACGCCCAGCGATGCGGCACGTTGGCATAGAAACAGGCCGAGCTGCCCACCACCGATAATGCCCAGTCGCTGTGTTTTTCCAGATGTCATGGAAGGCGAATTCATGGTCTGCCTGTCGTCTGATAGTAAGAAGCGCGTAGTGTAGTGCGAGATTCGATAAGATAAAGTCGCATCGGAAAAAATCGCCCTCGGGGATCACTTGGTCCGTGGCGATGTGGTGTCATTGAATTACCGATCATTAGGGATAGATCATGACTAGTCAAAATCCGGTGTCGTCTCGCGCCTTTGCCTCCGATAATCAGGCCGGTGTGCATCCGACCGTCATGAATAGAATGGCCTTGGCAGCGGAGGGTTTTGCCTCCGCCTACGGTAACGATGCGCTCACGCGGCAGGTCGAGGCGCAGCTATCCGAACGGTTTGAGACCGACTGCTCAGTATTTCTGGTGGGTACGGGAACCGCCGCCAACGCGCTGGCGCTCTCTGCGCTGTGTCCTCCACACGGCGCAGTGCTGTGCCACCGCGAAGCACACATTGTCAATGATGAGTGTACGGCGCCGGAATTCTTCACGGGTGGTGCCCGGCAGGTCTCGGTACCGGGGGAGTGGGGTAAACCTGACCTGGCGGGCCTCGAGTACCGAATGGAGCAGCTGACCTTCAGGGGGGTTCACTCGGTAAAGCCCAGTGTTCTGAGTTTAAGTAATGCTACTGAAATGGGCACCATTTATGGCCCCGGCGAGCTGGCTCGCTACGGGTCGTTTTGCAGGCGTCATGGGCTGGCCTTGCACGTCGATGGTGCGCGATTTGCTAACGCCCTTGCATCGCAGGCCATGAGTGCAGCCGAATTGAGCTGGAAGCAGGGAGTGGATGTGCTGACCCTGGGTGCGACCAAGGGTGGGGCGATGGCCGCTGAAGCCGTCATCTTTTTCAATCGAGATCTGGCCGAGGATTTTGGGTTCAAGCGTAAGCGGGGTGGGCATCTGTGGTCCAAACATCGCTTGCTTGCGGCCCAGTTTGAGGGCTGGTTGAGCGATGGGCTGTGGTTGGAGCTCGCGCGACAGGCCAACCAACTCGCCAGGAATCTCGCTGACGGTCTGGCCGAAGTCCCGGGAATTTCGATATCGATCCCGGTGGAGGCCAATATGGTGTTTCCCATACTGCCAGCGGCGATGGCGGCAGCACTGCGAGATGAGGGTTTTGAATTCTACGATTGGCCGACACAGCCCGGTATGGTGCGTTTGGTAACCAGCTTCGCGACCGAGGAGGCGTCGGTGGAGGATCTTATCGCAAGAGCACGACACCACGCTGAATGATCGGGTATTACCGTTCGAGCAGCTTGTCAGCCTTGCTTCCTAAATGGGCTTTGTTTCGGATGGCATCAAATCCATCACCTTTTGGCGCGGGCTGGCGAGTCTGACGCTTGTCGGAGCCATCGGGTCTGATCGTTTTGTCGGGCGCCTTCACTGCGGGTGGCTGCGCGAGGGTGCGGCGAAAACTATAGACGAAGTAAAGCCCGAGGGCGATCAGGTTAATGCACCATTTGACGAGGTATGACGCGATCAGTAATTCGTCATTATCAGTAAGCTCCACGTACTCCACGTACTCATCGTGCAGCAGCGATGTCAGTAGAATAATGACGATCAAAGCGAGCGTGCCGCGCCATCGCGTTTTCAGCCAGCGCCAAAGGAACCACGCCGAAGCCGCACGAAACAGATAGCGAAACATGCTCAGGTAATGCCGAGTATGAGCAGCGCAGCCAGTCCGGTTGACTTGAGAATATCCGATCGCAGCTTGTCTTCTTCTTCGCGAACAATGGTCTCGAGCTCGTCCTCGGTGAAGCTCTCCACGGAGCGACCGGCAATGGCAATCCTGGCCTTCGCCCGGGTGATGGCTTTTTCGCGAATTCTCGACCGGTATTTATCAACCAGCTGGTCTTTCCACTTACCCAGCATTTGTCATTCCAATTAGTCCGATAGTCATCATTGTACTACCACCGACTGCATTTGCTGCGCCGGCGACAGATCTATTACGGTCCCACCAATGCCCCGGTTATTTGCCCAGCAGGCCTTTGAGCTTGCTTCCCACCTTACTTGCCGCTTCCTCTGCAGCTGACGAATCATCGGGTATTCCGAGCTCCTCCTTGATGCGATCGGTGGCCGCCTGCTTCGCCATATTCGCCAACTCGTCCTGCACGGCCTTTTGCACTTCCTTGATAATTGCCGCCATGATCTCGGCGGCGAGGGCATCGGGGCTCAATCCGGTAGCGGGATCGCCGATGGCGTTTTTCCGGACATCCGGCACGGAAATCCTTCGCTCTCCGAGCGTATCACTCATCAAAGTTGCCGAGGTGTCCGCAAAGACAAAACGGCGGATGGCGAGACGGGCATCGGAGGGCTCAGCGTCGGGCGACTCCTTAGCGGGCTCTTCGGTGTCGCCCGAGGCTGCCTTCACATTATCGAGGATTTCAGTGAGGTTGGTTTGCGACCCTTTTTGTTCGGCGATTAATGAAGCGCCATTCACGCTGACCTCGTCAATGATGATAACAGGACCCCGTAAACTGCCAAGATCGATGCCCAGTGCTACCGATTCCAGGTAAAACGCATGAGCGCCTTCGAAACCCGGTGGATTGGCGATGGTGAGTCCGCCGAGCTCGCCACGGCCGCTGGCCAGATCCAGTTCCACGCTGTTGAGTGAAACCTCGGTACCCGTGACCTCCGATCCGGTTTTGGCAACCATATCCTTGACGATGGAATCGATGTTTCCCACGATATAGGTCAGCCCAACACCCGCGACCACAACAATCACCAGTACAACGATACCTACCCACTTCAACACTTTCATTTTTCGCTTGCCTCCCAGGTTTGTTTCAACATAGCCCAGGTGATCCGTGGGCAGCAAGTTTACTGCTTCACTCCACCCACTCGACCCTCGATGGCGGCCTTGAGTTCGATGTGTTCCTCAGCGCTCCTGAGGTACTTCGGCGCGATGCGCCGGGGCGTCGCCTGTTCAAACGCATATCCAGCGGACAGGATGTCTGCATCATCGCCCGCACTGCCAATGAATGAGAGCCCCAGGGGAATGCCGTGTACGCTACCCATCGGGACCGTCAAATGAGGGTATCCCGCAATCGCGGCAAGGTAGCCACTACCGGCCCAGGGTGGCCAGATATCACCGTTGACGGTGTCGCGCGGTGGCGTGAGGGGTCCCGATGGTGCAACGAGAAAATCTGCTTCGAACGTGTTAAGTAGATAGTCGATGCCATCTTCACGAGTCGCTTGCTGGAGCTTGGTCTGCAGGGCCCGATAATCTTCGCTATTCAGGTCGTCCAGTAAATCCGCCTCCTCGAAAATATCCTGATTAAACAGGACGAGTTCACGATCGGCGTATCGTTGGTTAAAGGCAATAACATCGCTCAATGAGCGCGTCGTGACCCCATCGGGGAGTTCTGATAGATACGCATTAAGGCTAGCTTTAAATTCATATTGGAGAAACCGGTACTGATCGGCCCAAAAGCTATCGTCGGCAAGATCAAAACTATCGACATCCACAAGGGTTGCTCCGGCTTCGAGCAGAGTGTCCAGTGCGGCATTGAAAGCGGACACAATGTCGGCATTTTCGCCCTGATCAAAACGCAACACGGCGATGGTTTTGCCACCAAGACTGTCTTTACCGAGGTTGGCCGAAAATTTAATTTCGGTATCGGCCATGGCATCGAGCATCATCGCGGCTCCACGCACCGTTTTGGTCATGGGCCCGGCGGTATCCTGCGACGGTGAAATGGGCACTATGTGTTGAGCGGAAACCAGGCCCACGGTGGGCTTGAAGCCGACGATACCATTCACATTTGAGGGGCAGATGATCGAGCCATTGGTCTCGGTCCCTACCGCGCCAGCACTGAGTGAGGCGGCAATCGCGGCGCCCGAGCCCGAACTGGAACCACAGGGTGACCGATTGAGCACATGGGGATTTTGAACTTGTCCGCCCAGCGCGGACCACCCGCTGATCGATGAATTTGAGCGAAAGTTAGCCCATTGGCTCAGATTCGTCTTACCTAGAATGACGGCACCCGCAGCCCGCAATCCAGCGACCAAAGGACTGTCTCGACCCGTTAGGTTGTCCTTTAGTGCAAGTGCACCTGCGGTGGTGGCCATTGGATCCAGGGATTCAATATTATCCTTAAGCAGTATCGGTAACCCATCGAGTGGGCCCAGATTGGCTCCGGCCTGTCGACGACTGTCGCTGGCTGACGCCTGCTCGAGCGCCAGTGGATTGATTGCAATAACACTGCGCAACTCGGGGCCATTTCTGTCAATACTTTCGATTCGATTGAGGTACATGGTGGTGAGTTCAACGGCACTGATAGCACCTTTGTCCAGGGCTTCGGAGAGTTCCGGCAGTGTTTTTGCAACAAGGCCTCGTGCCTGATACTCCGAAGTTGTCGTTACGTGTTCATTGTTCACGGTGTCTTCCGGGGCGGGCTCACACGCGGTTAACAGCAGTCCGATAGCGACTGCAAAGAGGGTTATCAGAAATTGCAAAATAAGTGTTCTCCCGGGTTGAAGACGAGTGTTGTAAGGGGCTGATCAACAGCCGCACGCCATAAAGATAGCTTTGCTGTCAGCACGTTGGCAATGAAGCCAAGCCGGAGTGCGGATGGGCCGCCCTTTGGAGACGCTGATGTCGTTCAAAAAAATCGCGAAGCAGAGGGGTCCGGCGATACTTAGAGTTCGATAATGAAGTCATCGGCATCCCTATGTACCGGAAAAGCGCTGCGATAGTCGATGAGTTTTTCGGCATCAAGCGTGGTGGTGTGACAGCCCTCTGCGTCCCCACAAACCAACAGTCGTTCGCCGGTAAAGTCGATGACTTCGCTGTCGCCGACGTAGCTGAGGCCATTGGCGTCCTCGCCAATCCGGTTGACGCCGATTACATAGGCGGAATTTTCGATGGCCCTCGCGGGCAACAGGGCACGCCAATGGTGCGCACGCTTGGACGGCCAATTGGCAACGTTGATCAGTGCATCGTAATCCCCACGATTTCTGCTGAACACGGGAAATCTAAGGTCGTAACACACTTCAAGTTTGAGTCGCCAGCCGCGCCAGTCGACGATGACACGACGGTCACCGGCAGCGTAGCGCTGGTGTTCGCCGGCCATGCGAAAGAGATGTCGTTTGTCGTAATGGGTGATTCTGTCCGGTGTTGCAAACAGCATTCGGTTAAACACGACCTCACCGTCCTTGACCGCGATACTGCCGGTGATCGCACAATTCAACTTCGTGGCCAGCGATTGCATCCACTGCTCGGTTTCTCCACCGGGTAGCTCGGCATTGGCCAGCGCGTTCATTGAAAACCCGGTGGTGAACATTTCCGGAAGGACCACGAGGTCGCCGGGTTCCGGGTGTGCCAACAGCATGGACTCGAATTGGTGTCGATTATCGATAGCGCTCTCCCAGGCAAGGCGGCACTGAACGAGAGTTGTTTTTAAATTTTGCATAGTCGCCGTGCGGCCTCCTGAAGCGTGTCGTCGGCTTTAGCGAAACAGAAGCGCAGTTGCTGTTTCTTCGGTGGTTCCTGATAGAACACCGACATTGGAATTGATGCAACGCCGATTTCCCGGGTCCACTGCTCGCAAAGCCGGGTGTCCGGTGTGTCCGTGATATCGGAATAATCCAATACCTGAAAGTAGCTGCCCGTGCTCGGGGTGAAACGAAAGCGCGACGCAGCCAAACCCTGGCAGAAGAGGTCTCGTTTTTGTTGATAAAACCCCGCCAGTGTCGCCGGGTAGTCGGGGTACTCGTCCATAAACTGGGCGAGGGCTGCCTGCACCGGAGTGACCCCCACGAAAGCGACATACTGGTGAATCTTTCGGAGTTCCTGGGTGAGCGCGGGGGGCGCAACGCAATACCCGGTCTTCCAGCCGGTAACGCCAAAAGTCTTGCCAAAGGAGAAGTGCGCAAACGATCGCTCACGCAGCGCCGGGAACTCCAGTACGCTGTAATGGCGTTGATCATCAAACACCAGGAATTCGTAGACCTCATCGCTGCAGACCAGCAGATCATAGTGCCCGGCCAGATGATCGAGCTGCTTCATATCTGCCTGGGTAAAAACGCTGCCGCTGGGGTTGTGCGGCGAATTGATCACGATCAGTCGGGTACGCGCTGTAATTGCGGCTTCGATGCGTCCCCAGTCCGGTTTAAAACCTGTCCCGCCAAGCGGCACGTGAACGGGAAGTCCGCCGGACAGCGCAACCGCTGGTGCGTAGCTGTCGTAGGCGGGGTCGAGCAAAATGACCTCATCGCCGGTCTTCACGACGGCGGTAATCGCACAGAAAATACCTTCGGTGGCTCCCGGTACGATCGTAATTTCGTTAACCGGATCAACAACCACATCGCGAAAGCGCTGAATTTGTCGGGCCACGGCCTCTCTGAGTTCGGGGAGGCCGCTCATCGGCGGGTATTGGTTTCGCCCGGCCATCGCGGCCTTCCCAAGGGCCTGGCGCAATCGCTCGGGAGCGGGAAAGTCGGGGAAGCCCTGGGACAGGTTGATCGCACCGTGCTCAGCGGCGAGCGCCGACATCTGGGTGAAGATAGTGGTGCCTACTTTGGGCAGTTTGCTGGTTAGCATCGGCGGTTTATCCGCGTTCAATGCGTTCGGGGTAGGTGTCTTCCCAGGCGCAGAAGCCGCCATCGAGGCTGTAAACGGTTTCAAATCCCTGGGAAGCGAGAAAAGCCGCCGCTGATTGGCTGGAGATGCCGTGATAGCAGCACACCACAATGGGTTGGGTTGGCGGCGTTTGAGCAATAAAGTCGGGCGCGCTCTCTGAGTCGAGCAGCGTTGCGGCAGGAATGCGGCCCGCCGCATAGGCATGGGGATCGCGGATGTCGACCAGTCGCACTGATCCGGTTTCCAGCCGGGTTACCAGCTCACTAACGCTCAGGTGCTGAAAATTCGCCATGGATTGGTCCACTTATATTCGATGGCGCCACTGTGCCAAACTGGAGCGCAAAAGCCCAATGCCAGTGACATCTTTTCACAGGGCAACCCTGTTCGCCTTCAACACGGAGAGTGCCGATGAAGAGCCTGATTCAGCGAGTGACACAGGCCCAAGTGCAGGTCGATGATAGTACGGTCGGTGCCATCAACCGTGGTTTGCTCGCCTTTGTGGGGGTGGAGCGGGGTGACGATTCCGCCTCTGTGGTGCGAATGGCGCAGCGATTGCTGACCTACCGGGTTTTTTCGGATACCGAGGGCCGTATGAATCGGAGTCTCACCGATGTGGGAGGAGACTTACTTCTGGTTTCCCAATTCACGCTGGCGGCGGATACCCGAAAAGGCACCCGTCCCAGTTTTTCATCCGCGGCTGACCCCGAGGAAGCCGCTGTCATATTTGGAGAGCTAATTGCCTGCTGCCGTGAAAGCGGTCTGCGAACGGAAACCGGGCGTTTTGGCGCCGAAATGGTGGTTTCCCTGATCAATGACGGGCCCGTTACCTTTTTGCTGGAGTGCTAGCTCGGCGGTTGATTACCGGCCGATGACCTCGGGGCGCAGTGGCGCAAGACGAGCCAGCACCCGGTTCTGGACCGGGTAGGGGAATATCGTTTGCCTCCACCCCCTCGGCAATGACATGCAATCCAAAACTATGACCCAGTTCAATGGTTGAGCGCACGATGGTCTGGTCGTCGCCGGATTGGTCAAGGTGGGCATAAAAGGCTAGTCTCATGCGCGTCGCAAGCGCAATCTGCCGCTCTCGCCGATCAGCAGTAAGTCGCCCAGCAGGAATTGAAACCGCGTCGCGCTACCCAGGAGTTCGCTGAAGCGTTTTTCCCAGACATCAAGTGGTGCGTTGCAGTAGCGTCTCGTCAGGGCTACTTGCCCCGTGGATAGGGCCGTATTCTCAGCGCCCTGGGAAACGATAGTTTTGAAGCGATTACAACCCGCATTACCGCTGATGAGCTGGTTTGAAAATTTAATGTTTACCGTTGTTCCTTCCGGCGGTTGATCCTCGTTCTCCGGGTGTAACGTCCATCGACTTCCAGCGAGTGTCTCAAAAGACAAGAAACCCAGTACGGTTGAGTCCTTCTCCACCAGTTCATCGTTTTCGAGGCGCAGTGTCTTGCGAGTCATCTGGGTGGGACAACACATTGCATCGGTGGGGCCAGCCTCGATGACTGTTACGGTGAGCTGATTATCGTAAAGGTCAGAGGCATAGATTTGTACCCGATCGCCGAGTGTAAAGATGGCTTTTTGAACGACGACACCACGAGCTTCGCTGAAGACGGCGAGCATATTGATGGTGCCGCTGCCGCCACGATTGAGCGACAAATGCGCGATAGTGTCGCCAATACCGTCATTGTCAATATCACCATTCACTTCGAACTCTGAAGCCAGCGTTACGGTATCTCTACTGCTTCCGCCCGCTACTGCTGGCGGTCCCTCCCACAAGCCAGCGACAAGTTTTACGGGTTGCAGTCCCGGTAGCCCCCTGACTGTAGTATTCGCAATCTCCGTCAGTGCTGGTGCGGGTACCAGGGACTGTGATCGGGATTGGGCAGCGTGGGTTGCGACTAGCGCCAGCAAAAGAAAGTGTGCAGCGATCATAAAACGGACCGAATAGGGCTGTGTCATGGCGAATAAGTCCAATCGATAGTTGTTGCATGCCCCGATTCTGCTGCGGGCAACTCTAGTGCGGTCTGACCAGAATAGCACTGCTGAGCCCATCACTTGCGCGACTGGCGAATCGTCCCATTTATCAGATGTCGGGCAGACCATCTCTGGGCAAGCGCCGGGGCAGGACAATTCACTGTTAACATCGTGTCCGGTGGGTTAAACATCGGGGTCTGGTTCCTTCGCTGGTGAGCAGATCCGGGTTATCAGGTGGGGTGAAACGGCATGTTATCGAAGACATTTAATGTGGATGGTCGATTATCCGGTGACACGGAATTCATTATTGACTGGCCGCTGTGTCAAGTGCTGCTGATGAACGATGCCCGCTTCCCGTGGCTAATTCTGGTTCCCCGTATTGAGGATGCCCGTGAGCCCTTTGATCTCAGCGAAAGCGAGCAAACGCATCTCTGGCGTGAGTCGATGGTGCTCGGACGATGGATGTCCGAGACTTTCACTGGCGACAAACTAAATATCGGTATGCTGGGTAATATCGTCGCCCAGCTCCATGTGCATCATGTGGCGCGTTCGGTTGGGGATTCGGCGTGGCCCGGACCCGTGTGGGGGAGTGGGACTGCTCAGCCCTACACGCCTACAGCGCTGGCTGAGAAGGTGGCGCTCTGTCAGCGGGGCTTAGCGCCTGAACTGATTTTTTCGGGCTCGACTCGGTAGAATTGCCCAATACCGAACAGGAAGTAATCTGAAGCAAGTTTGGCCGGCCACCTCTGTGACAGAGAGCGTTAAGGCGTAGGTTATGCGCGGTGATTTTCGCCGGTCGTAGCGAAGCTTTATAACGTGAGCCAAGGCTTGATGATCAGGGAGCGATAACCTGACCTCTGTCGGGTGGCGCACCACCTTCGATCAGCGACTGGTAAACATGTGCTATGTGCTCGATACCGTTGTGGGTCTGTACATCGAGCCATCGGCTGGCATGGGCTAGCCCATCCTCCATGAAGGCCTGCACCCGCTGCTGCCAGACGTCAGCGCCCAATTCGCCGATCCGTTGTTCGATATGTCCGGGGGCGAAGAACATTCCGGTGCGGTCTTCGATCAAACCCTCGGCCGTGGGGGTATCGTCTGGCCAGTGGGTGAGCCCGACCTGATGGCTCCAACGCATGTGATCATTGAGGACACGGTGCAGCTCGCCAAGGAGCCGACCATTACCCGACATGTCGATGATGACAGTGTTGATATTATTATCGAGATCTCCGATGTTGTCGTAGCTCAATACCTGATCATAGAGATTGAGCGATTCAACAAACGGCCGGTGCTTGTCGGCGGTTAAACCCACAACCCGAGGCTGGCGTCCAGTATTGGCTTGAGAGAGGCCCCAGGCCAGTCCAATCGCGGTCTTGCTGGAGGCGGATAGCAGAATCACCTGCTCGGCGCCATGAAAGTCGGCCTGTTGCAAGGCATCGCAAAGGCAGAAGGATGTCCCGTAAAGCGGATTCAGCAGTGCCGCCAATCCGTCTCGCTGTTCATCGGCCGCGCCGTCGAGTCGAAGATACCGGTTGTAGACCGGCGGCAGCGACACCCTGTGCGGCGTGATATCGATGATCTGGCGCGCATCGATATCACCGGGGGTCATCATCCATTGGTCGGCCATGGGTAAAAAACCGTAAAGTCTTGTCCCGGTCGCGATCTGGTCATGTCGACTTGCCTTCACTCGGGCAAATCCCCAGGTCGGAATTAACCCCCACTCCCCGCGATCGGCTTCCTGTGTCGGCGGAAAAAAATTCCAGTAACCCAACTGTTCACCGATCCGTCCGTAGGTCACGTTGTTTGCCGTCAGGGCAAAACGTTCAATATCGATAAGGATCTGGCCCGGTTCGAGTGGCCCGGCTGAATCAAGCGGGACGTCGACCAGACGCGTCTTTCGGATGTCCTGTTTACTGGCCTGAAATTCGTACATGTAAGGCTTCTCGGTTGTTAACGGTTACTTTGATGCGGGTACTTTGATATCACCGTTATCGATCATTTGCTGAACCATGTCGACAATGGCGGGCACGGGGTCACGGTAGTTAACCCCAAGATCGTCGATACTTCGACGGTTATCCGCTCGCCACCGCGGACCCTCATGGGCCCGGTATTCGGGTAGCGGCAGCGAGGGGAATAGGGGGTGCAATGCCTCGGCGATATCGTAGAGCGTCAGGGTAGTGGCGTAGTTGATATAACGTCCCTTCGCGGTTTTGAGGTAGCCCGCCCTGCAATGGGCATCGGCGACGTCGCGCACGTCGACGGCGCCCAGGTCCAGGTGGGGTGCGCCATCGCGAAAGCTACCGTCGGTAAGCAGGGTCAGGAACTCAAAAGAGCCCGATGTTTGCCCGGGGGCAAGGCCCGGGCCGACCACTAACGCTGGATTGATTGTCGCCAGGGACCACCGGTCCTGCGCATCCGCCAACGCCCACGCGGCTTTCTCAGCCAGTGTTTTTGAGAGGGCGTAGGGAAGGTTGTCGAGGGTAGAACCCGTGTTCCATTGCGCTTCGGTCAGTACTCCCCCCGGCGCTTTGTCGCAGTCATGATTATCGTGATAAATCGCGGCCACCGAAGAGGTGACAACCACCCGGGTCACTGTAGGGCAGCGGTTGACGGAGGCGAGCACATTCCGTGTTCCCTCGAGTGCGGGATCGATCAGGTCCCTTTGCGCATCCGAGTGGGTCAGGGTAAACGGTGACGCGGTATGAAAGACCACCTGACAATCCGACATAGCGTCATCGTAGCTGCCCTCCTGCAATAGATCTGCCTGAAACAGGCGAAGCGTTCCGGGTGAAGAGTCGCCCAGGTCAATCAGGTGCCCGACTTTTTCAATGTTATCGGGATCGCGAACGGTAGCGTGGACCGTGACCCCCGCTGCCAGGAGTTGCTTGACCAGCCAGCCGGCAATATACCCCGTGGCTCCGGTGACGAGCGCGGGGTATCGGGTATCTATTTCAATGGGAGGTGATTGCATCGGTTTATCCCTGTACATAGCCCGATAACAGTAACCCACGACTGGGGTGAATTCGACCGCGCAATGGGGCGGGACTGAAAATTAATGGGCACGCTATCGTCGGTTACGGCCGGCATTGTAGAGGGTGATCGCAACAGTCACGGCAGGTTAATCAGACCTGTTATCCAAAGGGCACGATCATTGCAAACCGATAGCGAATACACCCCGTATAGATGCCATGGAAAATACACAGCAAAGCGTTATTCGCGACGCGCTCGAAGAGAGTGTCGACACCTCATCCGAGGTTAGTGAACCGGTAAGCGCCCGCTCCCTGCAGCAGCAGGCGTTAGAGCGTGCCGCAGACGGGTATGTACCAAAAACCCTGACTCCCCATGAATGGGAGCTCTACTATCAGCAGCACGGTGTGCCCGAGGCCCACCGGAAAGCCGGGGTGACCGGCAGCGGAGCGCGCGGCGAAGCCGGTCTTCTGGAGAAAGCCCAAGGGGAGGGTAGTGAGCCCGTAAGCGCCCGCTCCCTGCAGCAGCAGGCGTTAGAGCGTGCCGCAGATGGGTATGTACCGACAACCCTGACTCCCCATGAATGGGAGCTTTACTATCAGCAGTACGGCGTGCCCGAGGCCCACCGGAAAGCTGGAGTGACCGGTGGACGGCAAGGCGGAGAAAGCGGCGAGGCCGGTCTTTGGGAAAAGGCCCAAAAGGCATTGAGCCCGGGTCCCTCTTCGGAGTAATCCGCTGTTCCAGCCTCTTTGAACGTCGCGCCGATGAGGACGCTGAGTTTTAGTGGGGCCTCAAGCGACGCTTCGCCAACTAATCACATCCTGGCAGACACGCTTACCTGTATAGTGCCGTAGTGCCCGTGACGGGGTGACGTCTTCTTTTTTACCTCGGTACGCTTTCATGAATACCCCTGAAGAACTTGGCCGCTTCGACGAGCTGCGCCTGCCTGATTTTTTGCTAAAAGCCCTCGCCGATGTCGGCTATGAGTCTCCCTCGGCGATTCAGTCGATGACTATTCCCCCGCTGCTCGATGGCCACGACCTGGTGGGTCAGGCACAGACGGGTACGGGCAAGACTGCCGCGTTTGCGCTGCCCGTTCTGGCCCGGTTGGATACCAAGGCCGGGGGACCGCAGGCTCTGGTGCTTACGCCAACGAGAGAACTCGCGATTCAGGTCGCTGAGGCCTTTCAAAAATACGCGCGCTACAGCAAGGGTTTCAAGGTCGTACCGATTTACGGCGGATCCGACTACCGCACCCAACTGCGGCAACTGCAGCGTGGCGTCCACATTATTGTCGGCACCCCTGGCCGCGTTATGGATCATATGCGCAGAGGCTCGCTGGACCTGTCGTCACTAAAGACCCTGGTGCTCGACGAAGCCGATGAAATGCTGCGTATGGGCTTTATCGATGACGTTGAGTGGATTCTCGAGCAGACCCCGGCAACCCGCCAGATTGCACTGTTTTCCGCAACAATGCCGGATGCTATCCGCCGCATTGCCAAGACCCATTTGCAGAGCCCACAGGAAATCACCATCAAACGGAAGACCGTCACTAATGCGTCGATCCGCCAGCGGGTCTGGATCATGGCGGGCGTGCAAAAGCTCGATGCATTGACGCGGATACTGGAGACGGAAGACTACGACGGGGTCATCATCTTCGTGCGGACCCGCATCGCGACCCAGGAACTTGCTGACAAGCTCGCCGCACGTGGCTTCGCTACTGCCGCATTGAATGGCGATATTGCCCAGAACCAGCGAGAAAAAACCGTAGACAGCTTTAAGCGGGGGCAGCTCGATTTACTGGTGGCCACCGATGTCGCGGCGAGGGGACTCGATGTTGATCGCGTTAGTCATGTGATCAATTACGATATTCCCAATGATCCCGAGGCCTATATCCATCGCATTGGTCGGACCGGCCGGGCAGGTCGCACCGGGGAGGCGATTCTGTTTGCGGCCAAACGGGAACGACGGCTACTGCATGCGATCGAACGCACGACGGGCCAGAAGATTGATCAAATGACCTTGCCCTCGGCGGAGCAGGTGGTCGACAAGCGGGCGGCTCGCTTCAAAGCCCGGATCACTGAAACGCTGGCTGCTTCCGAACTCTCCTCAGCCCGTGAACTGGTGGAATCCTACCAACAGGAATTTGGCGTCCCGGTGGTTGAGGTTGCCGCCGCACTGGTGGTCATGAGCCAGGGTAATGCGCTGACGCCGGCGCCTGAGCCTGAACGAAAACCCAGAACCGCCCGTGCAGAGCGGGATGACAGCAGCTCGAAAGCGCCGCGCCCCCCCCGCAGCGACGCGAAGGCGAAGCCGCGTCCCAAGCGTGCAGAGGGGGATGCAGAGGCGGGTATGATGCGTTACCGGCTTGAGGTCGGGCACGACCATGGTGTTAAGCCCGGTAATATCGTGGGTGCAATTGCCAATGAGGCAGAAATTGAGTCGCAATATATTGGGCGTATTCAAATTTTTGACGACCACAGCATCATCGACTTACCCGAAGGAATGCCCAAAGAGATCTTCAAGCACCTGCAAAAGGTCTGGGTGTCTGGGCAGCAACTGCGTATTTCCAAGGCTGGCGAATCGGATCAGGCACCCGCTGTTCGCGCAACCGGCGACGCACCCGCAAAGCGCAAGCCGAAAAAGACGGCGTCAAAAAAGCCTCGAAAACGCCCGGCGAATTCGCAGCAGTCCTGAAAGTTCTTACAACGCAGGCCGCTACCCCGGCGTGGAAGACGCCCTCCCCAATACCGACGAGAATCGCTGAGCGATACCGGCTGGCCCCGGGGCTTGGGGACGTAGTCTACGCTAGCGCAAAAGCAGCGTGGGAATGGTGGCCACGCGTAACAGGTCGGTGGTTTTACTGCCGAATAGCAAGCTTCGTAGCGGAGAATGGCTGTAGGCGCCCATGGTCAGGATATCGATCTCTTTTTCTTTGATGTAGCGCGCAATCTCGCGCTCCGCATCGCCGGCAACAAGACTTGCCGGCGCCTCAAAGCCTGCATTCTGTAGCGTTTCCTGCGCCCAGTTCAGTTGTTTTTTTGCGTCGCCGCGCAGCTTGCCCGACATCAAGATATGAACGGGCATGCCAGTAAACAGGGGGCTGCCGGCAATCATCTTGACGCCTCGGCGCGTTACGGTGCTGCCGTCGAAGGCAATCAGTGCGCTTTTCGGTTCGCGGAAGGTGTCCGTAACGGTCAGCACGGGCTTTTTGAGTCCACGGACGATACTTTCCACATTACGTCCAAGGTCGCGCTGGGTCTGGTCGGCGGACTCGCCACGTCGACCGAGTACAAACAGACGCACCTCATCCTCCTGCTCGATCAGGGTTTCTTCGAGCCCGCCATAGCGCTGGCGGATATCGACGGATTTAACCCCGGTAGCAGCCACCCGCTCGCGGAGAGCATTAAGGAATAGGCGTCCGGATTCCCGGGCCTCGCGGCTTCGGGATTCATCATCGCTGGACAACTGCTCAAGCAGATTCTCCTGCGCGTCAAAGCCAATCGTGCCAGTCCGGTCAACTCGGGTCGCGGTTTCAGGGTGTCTGTCGATAACATGAAGCAGCTCGAGCTCGTAATCCATACTGCGAGCCGCCCAGGCGGCGTAATCGGCAACGAATTCGGCGTAGCCGGACTGATCAACACAGGCAAGGACTTGGCGTTCCACTTCCATAGCGCTCTTCCTCAGTGTCCCAGCAGCATATCTTCGGCATCGTCTTTATCGTGGACCGCGAAGCGATCCACCATCGTTGCGCTAGCCTCGTTGAGTCCGATGACCTCAACCTCAGTACCTTCTCGTCTGAATTTCATGACCACCTTGTCCAGTGAACTTACGGCGGTGATATCCCAGAAGTGGGCACGACTCACATCAATCGTTACCTTGTCGATGACCTCTTTGTAGTCGAATGCATTGGCAAAGCGGTCAGCGCTGGCAAAAAAGACCTGACCGAGGATGGTATAAGTCCGGCTGCGGCCTTCCTCTTCGGCCAGCGATCTGATGCGCAGGATCTGACCGACTTTATGGGCGAAGAAGAAGCCTGAGAGTAATACGCCCGTCAATACACCCATTGCCAGGTCATGGGTGAAAACGGTGACGAATACTGTCGCGAGCATTACAGCACTGGAGCTTTTGGGATGCTCCCGAAGGTCACGGATAGAGGCCCAGTTAAAGGTACCAATCGATACCATGATCATCACGGCGACCAGGGCTGCCATCGGTATTTGCCCGACCCATTGGTCAGCGAACACCACCATCACCAGTAGGAATATGCCGGCTGCAAAGGTTGAGAGCCGGCCGCGACCCCCTGATTTCACATTGATGACCGACTGTCCGATCATGGCGCAGCCCGCCATTCCTCCGATAAAGCCAGTAGCGATATTAGCAACACCCTGGCCCACACACTCGCGGTTCTTGTCGCTACGCGTATCGGTAAGATCGTCGACAATGGTGGCGGTCATCAGGGATTCCAGCAGGCCAACCGCCATTAAGGTCAGTGAGTAGGGGAAAATAATGGCCAGTGTTTCCCAGTTCAGGGGCACGTCGGGAATCAAAAAAACCGGCAGGCTGTCGGGTAACTGGCCCATATCGCCTACCGTGCGAATGTCGAGGTCGAGTACGATCGCCACGACGGTTAATCCAATAATAGCGATCAGTGGCGATGGAATGGTTCGTGACAACAGTGGGAAGCCATAAATAATGGCCAGTCCGGCGGCCGTCATGGCATAGACGTGCCAGGTGACGTTAGTCAGTTCGGGTAGCTGGGCTATAAAAATAAGAATGGCGAGGGCATTGACGAACCCCGTGACCACCGAGCGGGATACAAATCGCATCAGCGCGCCAAGTTTTACCGAGCCGGCAATGATCTGCAGGACACCCGTCAACACGGTCGCCGCCAGCAGATATTCAAGCCCATGCTCTTTGACAAGCGTGACCATCAACAAGGCCATGGCACCGGTGGCTGCAGAGATCATGCCTGGCCTACCGCCGACAAAAGCGATGACTACGGCGATACAAAATGACGTGTAGAGTCCAATTTTCGGATCCACGCCCGCGATAATCGAGAAGGCAATCGCCTCCGGGATCAGTGCGAGAGCGACGACCATGCCGGCGAGCAGGTCATTGCGAATATTGGAAAACCACTCTTGTTTAATCGTGCTGAGCGACATGAATCATTCCGGTTTTGTTAGGTGTGTGCGTCCAAGGCGGGACCGCCACGCGCAAAGCCGGCAAGGGTAGCGCTAATGCAGGGTCCGGCGAAATGCCATATTCACTAATCGGCGGTTTATACGGACACAAAGCGATTTTGGGGCACGACCGGAGCAGGAAGTTGATAATTGTCGACGATAGCGCGGTAATGGCTGTGAAAGTTAGGAGTTGCGCGAGATACGCGCCGGCGGTGCTAGACCTGGGCGACACCGATGACAAACAGGTAGCGAAGCCCCTTACCGATACCCACCAGAATAATGAAAAGCGACAGCCGCACCCGCATAATGCCCGCTACCAATGTCAGGGCATCCCCCCCAATGGGCAACCAGGCCAGCAGCAACGACCATACGCCGCGCTTTTGATAGGCGCTCTGTGCTCGCGCAATCTGCTCGCGACTGAAATAAAACCATCGCCGGTCCTGAAAGTGAAGCAGGTAGCGTCCCAGTGCCCAGTTGACCACCGAGCCCAGCGTGTTGCCGACCGTAGCAACGAACAGCAGCACCGTGGGGTCGGCGCCGTCACGCAACAGCAGATAAAGCGTCACCTCCGAATAGAACGGCAGTATGGTTGCCGCCAGGAAAGAGGAGCTGAACAATATTAAATAGTCGCTGATCACGGCTTACCCGAATCCGAATGGATGAAAATACGAAACGTTGGGCACTGGCACAGCCTCTGAGGCCGCTGTCGGATAGCCGGTGCGGTGCCTGTTAGCGCAGTCCAGCGCGCACGGACATGGGCCATCACGCAAGGGATATCGATTGAGGGACCGACGATCGTTAGTCGCCCCGCCTTGAGTTAACGCCTGGAAACCCAATCACCGTTTTGGATCGCCAGACCCGGACAGAGAGGGCCGCCTTCGCCGCCTCGTGCAGGAGCTTGAGCCAGTGCCACCGACCCTGCCAACCGATCGGCTTTTGCAGGGCTCACGCGCTTTTCTGCGAATCGTCCTCAGATTCCTCTTCGACGCCTTCCGCAGGATTGACGGCCTCGATTACCGGATCCGGCGCAACGTCATCGATAGCCTCTCCCAGCGGGGTGACCAGCGGCGGCGGGGTTGTCGCGTCGTCGTAGGGTGGTCGTTCAACCACTCGGCGCTTACCGCGCGCGGCTTCCGCCAACTCCTGCATTCCCTCGGCATCGAACGCATCCACGCGCAGCACATCATAAAGTGCATTCAGCGCAGCCAGCAGCGGCTCGCCTTCTTCATGCTTAACAATACCTTCACCAATGGCCCAGTCCACCAGCTCTTTCCGTTGGTGTCCCATGAGCAGTGCAATGCCATCAAGGTCATCCTCGTTCTGTTTGCGAATCACAGCATGCAGGCGATCGCGAATAGGCTGCGTTTGTCGCGCCAGCTTGTAGGCATTGAGTACCCGACCAAGGGGATCATCTGGCGATTCATTGCGATAACACCCTTCGGCGAGCAGGTCGCGCAAGGGAGTGTCCTCAACGATGGCAGCGGCAACCTGTTGCCCCAGTTGGTCATCGGGTTTGCGCAGTCGTCGATGAAATGGCGGAAAGACCAGCAGTCTCAATGCCCAGCGCAGTGGTTTGACCGGGAAGTTATCGATCGCATCGCGTAGTGCATCCTGCAGCTCGGCAAGGTTTTGCTGCAGGCACCACTCGACGATCGGCCGCTGATCCGAGGCGTAGTTGCGATCGTGCCAGAACTTGATCACTGCTGATGAGTAGTACAGCTGTACAAGGGCATCGGCCATACGACCCGAGAGTCGCTGGCGGGCTTTCAAACCACCACCCACCGACAAGAGAGTGACGTCGGTAAGTAGGGAAAATGCCGCGGAGAAGCGCGACAGGCGGCGGTAATAAGCCGTCAGGTTACCCTGCCGCGGGACGGCCTCAAAAACACCGCCGGTCCAGGCGAGAATGGGTGCGCGCAACGCGTTGCGTGCAGTAAATGCGAGATGCCGATAAAACACGCGATCAAACTGCGCAATTCCGGCGCTGGCATTCGGATTCTGCGCGGCCGCTATCTCCTCGGTGATAAAGGGATGGCACCGCACCGCGCCCTGGCCGAAGACCATAAGTGAGCGGGTGAGAATATTGGCACCTTCCACCGTAATGGCGATGGGTACAGCCTGGTAGGCGCGTGCGAGAAAATTCCGTGGTCCCGTGATCACGCCGCGTCCAGCGACTACATCCATGGCGTGGTTAATCGCCTGCCGCATTAAATCGGTGTTGCGGTATTTGAGTAGTGCCGATGGCACAGCCGGTCGAACACCGCGATCGAGCATGCCAACGGTCAGGAGTCGCGCGGCGTTCATCTGATAGGTGTGTCCCGCCAACGGTTCGAGGGCTTCCTGTACGCCTTCGAAGGCGCTAATGGAGCGCCCGAATTGTTCGCGAGCATAGGCATAGGAGCCCGTTGCCAGGCTTGCCAGTTTCCCGGCCCCCGTACCCATCGCCGGCAGCGAGATTGAGCGACCAATAGACAGGCATTCGAGCAGCATGGTCCAGCCCTTGCCCAACCCATCGGGTCCGCCGATCACCTGATCGAGAGGGATGAAAACGTCATTGCCCCAGGTGGGTCCATTCATAAATACCGTGTTCATGGGCAGGTGCCGAGCCCCCGCATTCACACCCTCGAGGTCCCTCGGCACCATAACGCAGGTGACGCCCACGAGGTCGTTGTCACCGTAAAGATGATCGGGGTCGTAAACCTTGATTGCGAGGCCAATCAGTGACGCTACCGGTGCGAGGGTGATATAGCGCTTGTTCCAGGTAACACGCAGGCCGAGGACCTGCTCTCCATTCCACTCTCCGTGACAAAGAATACCCTTGTCAGGAATAGCACCGGCGTCGGAGCCCGCCACCGGCGAGGTCAGCGCAAAACACGGAATCTCGTCGCCTTTGGCGAGCCGCGGTAGATAGTGTGCCTTCTGCTCCTCGGTACCGTACTCCTGCAATAACTCGCCCGGTCCGAGGGAATTGGGGACCATCACTGTCACCGCCGCGGACACGCTGCGGGTCGAAATTTTCATGACGACCTCGGAATGGGCGGTATGCGAAAACCCTTTGCCGCCATGTTCCTTGGGTATCATCAGACCAAGAAACCCTTCGTGCTTGATAAAGTCCCACACTGCAGGGGGAAGGTCGAAGTCTTCATGAACCAGCGCCCAATCGTCCAGCATGGCGCAAAGCGCTTCCACCGGGCCATCGATGAAGGCCTGTTCTTCGTCGCTCAATTGGGCCGGGCGGGCGTCAAGCAGACGCCACCAGTCGGGCTGCCCGGAAAACAGCTCGCCATCCCAATCGACAGAGCCGGACTCCAGTGCGGTGGCTTCCGTATCGGACAATTTGGGCAGCATATTGCGGATCTTTCCCAGTAGCGGCTTGCTCAAGTACCGCTTTCGGGTAGGGGACGGGGTCATGACCAGGAGGGCCAGTGCCAGCAGTAGGGCACCGCCAACGACGCTCACCAGGGCAAAGCCATCGCTGACAAGGCCAAGAAAAGTCGCGCCTAAAATCATCAATCGACTGTTGTTAAGTGTCGATCTTCGGTAAATGGCGGTTAAAACGGCGATAAAAAATAGCGCAAAAGTCATTGCGTAACTCCCAGGGATTCGTCTCGCCACGGTAGCGAATTTGTGCCGAATGTCCAGCGATCAGTGAAGCGCGCAATTTGGAATTGGCAAGCAGAGTCGGTACGGTGTGCGGTTAACTTTGCGAATGGAGGACCTATGTCGAACAGCAAGCAAGCGATCAATCCGGAAAAGGGCTATGTAGCGCTACTGGGTTGGAGTCTCAACGCCGTCGAGGCTGCGGACACGTTTGATAGACGCTATGTTGTCGTCGCGCCCGAGTGGGCAGAAGACTACTGCAAGGAGCACGACATACCGTACGTGGCGTGGAACTTTGAGCGACTCAACGACCGCTCCATGGAGATCGCCGAAACGCTTAAGGACATGGGAGTAGATGTCTCTATCCCGCTTTTCGAGGAGACCGTTGAGTGGGCCGGCGCCATTAACTCGGTGTTAATGGATAAGCCGCGGTTGTTTGGACAAGCTATGCTGCTGCGTGACAAGGCGTTGATGAAGCGTCGCGCTCAGCTTGGTGGCATTCGCGTCGGTATTTTTGAGGAAGCCCATGACCGCGATGACGTTATCCGCTTTTTAAAGCGGGTGAACCAGACCCTGCTCAAGCTGGAGGGTGATCCCGATGATCCCATCCACCTGAAGGCCTTTGACAAGGCGGGATGCCTGGGCCACCGGGTGATTCGAACACCCGACGAAGTGGATACCATTCCAGATGAGGAATTTCCGGTGCTGATGGAGTCGCACCTCGATGGGTGGGAGTTTGCTGTCGAGGCCTGGATTCACAATGGCAAGATCGCGTTTCTCAATATCTCGGAGTACGTCACTCTCGGCTATTCGGTGTTCGTGCCTGCCACCCCCGATCTTGAAAAGTACCGTGAGCAGATTCGTGAACAGATCGAACTACTCATCAAGACCTTTGATATCGAATTTGGTTTTGTACACCCCGAGTACTTTGTGACCAGCGACGGCACCATGTACTTCGGTGAGGTGGCCTATCGCCCGCCCGGTTTCAAGGTGTTCGAATTGCTCGAGCGGTCCTATGGCTTCAATGCCTATCAGGGGCTGATCCTTGCCTTTGATCCCAAGACCACCGATGAGGAAATCAAGGCGTTCTTCCCGAAGGAGGTCGTCGATGCGAAAAACTACGCGGGTTGCTTTGGGGTTTATCCCCGCCGCCGCGTGGTCAGCCGGCTGGAGATTCCCACGGAAACCGAGGATCATTCGTATTTCGAGTCACACGAATTGACCCCGCCCCTGGAGGAAACCGTGACCAAGCGAACCGCCTTTGGTACCCATTGGGGTCTGGTTTATTTCCAGGGTGATGATGCATACACCATGCGAGATCTCCTGAAGCAACAGGAAGAGTTGGACTTTTATGTGTAGCAGCATCTCTCTCACTGGACAGTCTTTCGGTGGGTCATGTGCCTGCCATGGTTGATCCAGTGTCAGATGAGCGGCTCAAACTGCGCTGTAAGCGGCTGGACGCGGCACTCGATGAGCTGACTCGCGCCAGTCGGGTTGCCCACCTCAGTAAAGTGCCCCGCGTGCTTGATGCAGCGCGGCAGGTGCTGGGCGAGCCGGGTGGCCCCCTGGCGTTGCGCCGGCGTATTGTGTCACTCACTGAGGCGGGGATTTTCCGCGGTTCAGACTGGGATTACCCCGAAAATCTGGTGCCCACGCTCGCCCGGCAGGCGCTGACGAGCCGCGACCCTGCCACTGTGGTGATAGAAGTCCTGAGTTTGCTCCGGCTGTTGTCGGTAGTTGAGGATGACTATCCAGGCGCGAATGTCGGGGTAGAGCAGTCACGGGAACATCTGGTTCGGGTGCTGGCGCTCAATCTCTCCATTCTCTACGGGATTCAGGGCGAGGCCGTGCGCGAACAGGGGGAGAAGTTGGCTGCGGTGAGTCGTGGATCGCTGCAATTTATTCTCGAACAGTTGGGCTTCGATCAGGTGGTTGATGCCTTGATTGCTGAGATCTGGCGAATTCTTGAGCAGCGCCCGATCCAGGTAGCACCGGTGCGCGAAATGATTACGCAAATCGCGCGTTGTTTGCAGGATCCAGAGCAGGACCTCGGTGCCAGCGGTCGCGGTGCGGAGCGACTGGTCAGCAGCCTTTACGGACCCACCCGCGCATGCGGCGAAGACCCTGGACTTGCGACTTATGCCGAGCGACTGCGGGCAATGGATGCTGTGGGCCTTCAGGGTGAGGTCATGGGCTTGGCGCGTTCAATGCACGACACCGGCTTGGTTTCGCCGTATCACGCAGTGGCAATCAGCCACCTGCTTGAGAGCGATGACAGGGCGATACTGTTGCCCGACATACTGGGCTTATCGAGCACTGGGCGAGATTGCCTGTTGTGTTACCAGAGTCTCGTGCAGACCCTGATCAGGGAGGCAATTTATCCCGACACCTGCCAGTCGATTTATGGACTTGCGTTATTACTTGAGCGGGGGATCCTCTATCAGCCGCCGGTTGCCCCCGGGTTATGGCGGCAGTTGAAAGTACGGCTCGCGCCCCAGGCCAGGGAGCGACTGCGGCTCACCTTTGGCGAAGCGTTACCTCCGGAAACCCATTTGGTGGCGGGCGTGCTTTCGGTGCTGGGTCAGCCTTTGGGTATTGGTCAGGGCAATAACCCGACCTGCCAGTCTGCGCGTGCCCTGTCGATGTGGGCTTACAACGACCCGGATTATCTGCTCCAGATGGTAATTTGGGCGGCGCGCGACGATGAAATCGTCATGCATTTCGAGGGCGAGGGAATATCCTCACGGGGCGAGACCGAGCTGGTCCGACCCCTCCTGGGCTTTGATCTCGATCCTGTATCGCTGGTGGTAGTGCCGCACCTCGACAGAATTTACAGTCAGATGATGGCCCGATGTGTCGGCCGCGCGGAAGATCCCCATTGTTGGGTTAATCCCGAGTTTCATGGGTGGTGGACCGGACGCGGCTTTCAGATCAACGTCGATGTCGCGACCGGGAAGTTGGCGAATCTCGAGGATTTTCTGCGGCATTTCTTTGCCAGTTATCACCCTTACTACAACGGTGTGCAGCCGCTGATCCATCCCCAGCCTGCAGGTATTGCAGTCACAGACAGTGCGGCTCGCTTTATCGGTTGGCACGCCATTACCATTCTCCGTGTGGCTCTCGACCAGCACGATGATATGCGGGTGTATTTTTATAACCCAAATAATGATGGTGGCCAGGACTGGGGCGATGGCACGGTGGTCAGCACCGGTGGCTGTGGCGAGCGCTATGGCGAGTCGTCACTGTCGTTCGCAGAATTCGCCTCGCGGCTGTATATCTTTCATTTTGACCCGCTCGAGCCGGGTGAGCCCGAAGCCGTGGATGGGCCGATGATTGACGATTGCGCCGCGCGAGTCAGGAGAACCTGGGCCGTGGATCGGTTACCCGCCCCATTGAGCGAACCCTCGGAACGTTCGGTCGGCTGACACCGGCCCGTGCTGGGCAATCGAGGGGACTAACGATCTCTTCGCTTGAGCCACGTGTACAGGAAAAAGGACGACGCCATTCCAGCGGCAATGATCAGAGCGGAAACGAACGCTCGGAAAGGCGCGTCGGGCGACCAAAGGTGCTCACGCTCAAGGATATACAATAGCAGCAGAGACGCCGCCCACGGCAGCAGGCCCAGTGCGATGGCTCCGAGTTTTCTGGTGAGGATAGCATAGGGGTTACTCATCACTGGGACCCGCTTGTTTGATTCGCTAGTGTAGCCGCCGTCCATCGCACCTGACTAAGTGGCCTATACGCACGAAAGATGCGGCGGACGATTGTTGCCATGTTGACTGCCTTGGGTATTTGGTCTCAGTAGGGCGGGGTATCACGAATGTACGCGATCTACACAACGGTATTCACACTCTCAGGTGCTTGGAAATGACTCTGCGCTGGCTTCTTAACGGGTGGCCTTTGTTCTGGCTTCTCAGTGTGCCGATTACAGCGGCGATGCTGCTGGAAATGCGGGCACTCGATATGGCGAATCCCGAAAGTGTCTCACACATGATTCAGTTCTCGGTCCGCTTCGCCGTTCCCTTTATATTTATTGTGGTTGCCTCTACTGCATTGCCCGTGCTGTTTCCCTCGACTGCCAGTCGCTGGTGTTTGCGCAATCGGCGCTATATTGGGCTGATTTTCGCCGTCGCCATGGCGTGGCAGGGCGCTTTTATTTTTTGGGTGTCGACGACGCATGCGACCTATTACTACAGTGACATTTACTTTTTGCGAGACGAGCTCGAGGGCAGTAGCGGCTATATTTTCCTCGTCGCCATGGTGCTGACGTCCTTCGATTTTGGCCGTCGACGTATCACCCCCAATCAATGGAAAGTGTTGCACCGTTCAGGGATCTACTTTCTGTGGGCCTATCCATTCAGTGTTTATTGGTGGAATCTGTACTATTACGGAAATCCCGTTACTCTCGATTACGTCTACTACGCCATGGGCTTTTTGGCGTTTCTTGCACGCATTGCCGCGTGGGGTAAAAAACGCCAGAGCGCCATCGCGCGTTCCGCGATGGCGAGGCCCGGATCCTTTTCCCGCGGCGGGGGTTTTGCATTGATTACGCTCGGTTTGATGGCATCGGTCACCGGGTCAGCATGGCGGGAGTCGGTAAGCCAATGGTTATTAAGCCCCGAGTGGTCGGCTAATTTGGAACTGTGGCTGCCCTATTGGCCTTTTGAGCCTTTCTTACCCTTGATCGCGATTGGTTTGGGCACCTGGTTATGGACGGGCTCACTTCGAGTTGTCGATATGCGGGTAAGCCAGAAGCTGGAGGCGGCCGCCTCCTGATCATAGATGTCGTGCTTCGGTATTCAGGTAGTCGAGAAGTCTTCGCATACGATACGCAATGATCGATCCTTACGTATTAATAGGCAATAACAGCATTACAGCGGTGTCGTCGTGGATCTCTTTGTAAAACCCTCTGATGGTTTTTCGGTTGAAGAGCTCATCCCTGACGATAAGTCGGATTTTGCGAGTTCAGCAAAACTATATCGGTCCGTATTCGATGATGAGCAGTGCAGGACGCTCTTTAATAATCTCGCGCACAGTATTGCCTGGGAGCAGCGCGAAATTACGCTATTTGGCAAACGGCATCTTCAGCCGCGTCTCATCGCCTGGTACGGAGACGGGGGAGCGTCCTACACTTACTCAGGTCTGAAACTAAGACCACGGCCGTGGGTAGTACCGTTGATGGAGATCAAGACCGCGTGTGAAGCTGTCGCTGGCGCGCGGTTCAACGGCGTCCTGCTGAATCAGTATCGGGATGGCAATGATGCGATGGGGTGGCACAGCGATAACGAAACGGAACTCGGTACGAATCCAACGATAGCATCGGTGAGTTTCGGTGCATCCCGTCGTTTCGATCTACGTCACAAAAGGACAAAGGAAACCATCCGTTCCTGGCTGCCCAATGGGTCAATACTCGTAATGTCGGGCCAAACCCAGACCGACTGGGTGCACCAGGTGCCGCGGACCAAAAAGGTTGGGGATGCGCGGATCAATCTAACCTTCCGCTGGGTACATGCCTAAAACAGCCTCCGAACCCAACAAGGGGTTGTTTAATAAAGCTGCCTGTCCCCTTTTTCCCGCCAGCGCTGGAACACGGTGCCGACATCGGTGCCTGACACTTTAATCATACTGAGTCGCCGTTGTTCAACGGGTAGCGCAATCTCGTCGTAGATGAGTTTGTCATCGAACCCCGCGGATTCCGCGTCTTTTCTGTCGCCGGCAAAGTAAACGGCTGAAATTCTGGCCCAGTAAATGGCACCCAGGCACATCGGGCAGGGTTCACAGGATGCATAAAGGGTGCAGCCCGAGAGATCGAAGGTGCCCAATGCTTCACCAGCGCTTCGAATAGCTTCCACTTCCGCGTGTGCGGTCGGATCCGAGTGCGCGAGTACTCGATTGGCTGATTCGGCGATCATCTCATTGTTTTTGACGATGACGGCACCGAAGGGCCCCCCCTTCCCGCTGTCGATATTGTCGCTGGCAAGTTGAATCGCCCTGTGGAGAAATGTTATCTGCATATCGGCCTCGGGTATTGAGTTACTCGTTTGCAGTCGAAAACCGCTTTAAGTTTTGCCACGATAGCACCGGAGCGATCACCCCTCGAGCAACTTAGGATGAAGCGATGTTTGAAAACAAACGTGTATTGGTCACCGGTAGCAGTCGCGGTATCGGATTCGCCATTGTAAAGGCATTTCTTGAGGCCGGTGCCCGAGTGGCGGTTAATGGCCGAACGGCGGAAAGTACTGAAAGTGCGATTGCAAAACTGGGTGGGGGCGATCAACTGATGCCGATACCCGGTGATGTGAGTTCGGTGGCTGGCTGCGAAGCGATCGTGGCTACCGCCATAGAGAGTCTTGGCGGAATGGACATTCTGGTGAACAACGCCGGCATCGATATCGGCGCCTCGCTTGAAGAGGGCGATGAGGCAGTCTGGGACGCCATCATGAATATAAACCTCAAGGGGACCTATTTCTGTTCCCGTGCCGCTGTGAAAGCCCTGCGCGAGAGCTGCGGCAACATCGTCAATGTGGGCTCTGATTCAAGTTTCATGGGCACTGCGGACATGTCAATTTACTGTGCATCGAAAGGAGGCGTGCTCATGCTTGCGCGTGCCTGGTCGAGAGAACTGGCTCCCGATATACGTGTGAACTGTGTGTGTCCGGGCTTTGTCGATACGGACATGGTGCGTCGAGACTACATTGACCAGGCGGATGATCCCGAGGAACTGCTGTCGCAGGTAGAGGACTATGCCGCGCTGAAAAGACTGGGGCGCCCCGAGGAGATCGCCGCCGCCGTGTTGTATCTCGCCTCCGAGCAGGCGGGCTTTGTCACCGGTTCTGCACTGTCGATCGATGGTGGTCTTACCGCGGGGTATTGATGTGAGGCGTAGGGGCGGGCGGTTTTTGTCCGGTTGATCAGCCCCACGCGACCTGGTGGTAAAAACAGGTAGCGCACGGCGCGGGCTGAGTTATGCTTGCTACACACAATCGAATCGGTGAGGACCTTATGGCGGAACAACGCAACGATAATTACCAGGGTGTCTGGGACGGACGACTCGGCTTTGGTAACAAAACGGCCCTGATTGTTATTGATCTTCTTCAGGGATACACCACAGAGGGCGCGCCGCTATACGCGCCGGGAGTGGTTGAGTGTGTGTCCGAGATGCACGAGCTTCTGGCAGCGGCCCGAAAAGCGCAGATGATGATTATCCATACCCAGGTCCGCTACAACCCGCATACCTTTGTGGATGGTGGCGTTTGGACGAAAAAGGCACCGGTACTCAAGTCGCTGGTCGAAGGCGATCCGTCGACGAAATTTTGTGAGGGTATGGAGCCACTTCCGGAAGAGCTACTGATTACCAAGAATTACGCCAGCGCCTTTTTTGGTACATCGCTGAGCTCAACCCTCACCGCTGCGGGCGTCGACACGCTGCTTATCACGGGTTGCACCACATCGGGGTGTATCCGCGCCACGGCCGTCGATGCCTGCCAGTATGGGTTTCGTCCGCTGTGCGTGCGGGAGTGCTGTGGCGACCGGCATCCTGACCCCCATGAGGCGAATCTATTTGATATCAATGCAAAGTACGGTGATGTCATCAGCAAGCAGGAGGCGCTCGACTACTGTTCAAGTTTGTAGTCTTCACTAAAAGCATTATTTCAAAACTCATTAACCATCGAGGGATTTAGCTATGGCGTTTTTTACACCTATCAAGGGCCGCAAGGTCAAAGTCAGGAAGTCCGCCAAAAGCAAGCTGACGCAGAGTAAGCATTACGATTTTCAGCCGATCGTTGATCGCAAGCCGTTTACCTTGCCCAAAGGCGCGCGCGTTGCGGTAATGCCGTACGTCAATATCGAACATTTCCCTGCGGCTATCGGTGGAACGCCGCTGGTTCCCGGTACAGCAGGGTTTAGTCCCGATCCCCTGAATTATGGGTGGCGCGACTACGGTAATCGCGTGGGCCTTTGGCGCATGATGGATATGATGGATGAATTGGGCATGCGCGGTACGGTTTGCCTCAACGGTGAAATCATTCGCGAGTACCCCCGGATTATAGAAGAGGGCGAGGCGCGCGACTGGGCGTGGATTGGCCATGGTATCAACAACGCCCCGGCCAACTTTATTGGTAACGTGCGCAACCCCGATGGTTCTTTGAGTGAGTTGGATGAAGCCCGCGAACGCGAGATTCTCGAATTCACACTCAATGGCATGAAGGAAGTGCTCGGTAGAAAGACCAAAGGCTGGTTGTCCCCCTTCCTCACGCATACCGATAATACACCACGTCTGCTCGAGGAATATGGCGTCGAGTACCTCTGCGACTACACGGCGGATGATCATCCCTTCCGCTTTAATACGCCGAAGAAAAATCTTATTGCAGTGCCCTATACCGTCGATTTGAACGACATCCCCGCCTTTCTTAACCTCGGGGTCTCGCCAGAGGTCTTTGGCGACATGATTATCGATCAGTTTGATGTGTTGTACGAAGAGGGCGCTACCAACGCCCGCTGCATGCCGATCTGTCTACACACATTCCATGTCGGTCAACCCAATAAGTTCAAACACCTCAAACGGGCCTTTGAGTACATCGCGAAACACGATGATGTTTGGTTAACCACGGGTGACGAGGTCAATGACTGGTATCGTAAAGAGTACATGGGAAAGAAAAAGTAGTGCAGGGGAGGGTGCCTGACTTCGGAGCGCGTTCATTGGGTGAAGCGGCTGGGTGCGTAACATCGGCGAAAGCCCGAAGGTTTAGGTTTGGTGCGGGTTTAGAGCATCGCCCTACGGCTTGGTTGCACATTTTTTCATTAGCCAGCGAATGTCATGCAGGAATGAATGATTCGATTCCCATTGCACATGGTGAAAGTAGTACGAATGCTTCATCATTACCGCTCTTTGGTATGGATTGGTCTATGCCATGTGAAAAATATACTGGGACATTTTTAGGGGAAAACCATGCAAGTCTTCAAGCAATCAGTAATGACAGTAACTGCGCTACTAACCTCCCTTTTCTGGGCAATGACGGTATCAGCGGATAACTTCGATGAGGCGCTACAGAGCTTTAAATTGCAGGAGGAGACCTCGCCTTATTTTGAAGCGGCGCACGCCTACGCGCTGTTCCCAACGATTGGAAAAGGAGGCATTGGCATTGGTGGTGCCTATGGCAAGGGCCGGGTTTACGAGCAGGGCACCTATATCGGTGACGCTTCGATGTCGCAACTGAGCATAGGATTGCAATTCGGTGGCCAAGCCTACAGCATGGTTATTTTTTTCGAGGATGAACGGGCGCTTACAGAGTTCACCTCCGGTAACTTCGAGTTCGGTGCTCAGGCATCGGCGGTGGCGCTTACCGCGGGGGTCTCTGCGGAAGCGACAACCGGCGGCGGTGTTTCCGCTACCGCCAGCGGTGGTAAAAATGATGCCTCACAAATTCAGACAGGTTACCGAAAGGGAATGGCGACTTTTACCGTTGCCAAGGGTGGTGCGATGTACGAAGCCACACTGGGCGGCCAGAAGTTCAAATACACGGCTTTGGATTGAAACCATTGGGTTATGGGTAGCTCGCTTGGGGCTACGGCGTCGGTAATTCGACGAACCAGGCCGGCTAGTAAATCTAGGAAACGGGCGGTCCTTCGGGGTCGCCTTTTTTATGCCGATTGCTTGCTTCAATTCTGAGATCCTGGCTTTCCCAGATCAATGGGATTACCCATGCAAAACTAACCGATTTAGGCCGGATGTCTCTGCTTCAAGGAACGCGGCATCAGCGTCTTTCACGATTTTTTTCTAAAGAGTTGCTGGGGTTCCCCCTGCGAATCCCACTCCGTTTCGACTGATAACTTCAGGACTGCTGATCACACTTTTTAGATTTCTGGGACCACTTCTGGATGGTAAAGTGTAATTCGATTTCTTCCGCTGTCCTTTGATTCATACAAAGCAAAATCGGCCAATTTCATCAGTTCATGCAGCTCTTCTTTGTCGGTACTGACGGCGTACCCGGCGCTAAACGTCACGTCAAACGTCTGCTCTCCAGACGATATGGTCACTTTTTTCAAGGCGGCTTTTAACGACGACAGCGTATTCAACATATCGTCTCTGTTTCGCGTCACACAAACCACGCCAAATTCTTCACCCCCAATACGCCCGACGACAAATTTCCTGGCGTTGCAGTATTCGTCTAAAAGTCGGGCAAAGACGATTAGGGTTTCATCTCCCGCCTGATGACCATAGGTATCATTGATGTTTTTGAATAAATCTAAATCGATAATGGCGGCCGCAAGAAAGGTTCCTGGCTGGCGCTGTTGGATCAACGCTCGGGCGCTTTCAAACAGTGCATTGCGGTTGGCGATACCTGTCAGCGTATCGGTGGTTGATGTAATTTTTAGCTGCTCAAGTAACTTCTCTTTGATCGATAGATAGGAGCGCAGGTAATACTGGCTGACCAGGAGCAGAATTAACCCTACTACACCACCGTACCCGATCGCGAGTACGACTGGTTTCTTGAGTGCCTGAAGCTGATCCGCACGGTAATCCAGTCCAAGAACATGCATCACATCTTTATCTTGATAAATTGGAATCATACAACCCACGGTCGACCCATAATCATCGGTAAATATCGCTGGATCAACCCAAACCTCACCTTGCTTAAGCACCTCAATGGACATCAAAAAGTCGTCGGGGTATTCATAGGGCTCAAGCCAGTTAGATGCGACCGCTGACGGAGAACGCTGGCTAACCGCTGCGTATGTGTTGGGGTCTTGCAGCGTATCCAGCAAAAAGTACCAATTATCGCCACTGCCCCTTAGTGTGTAGATATATTCTATTTTCGGGTTTGACTTGTGGATTATCCCGAGCTTTTCCATAAAGTCGTAGCGTGCCAGCGCGGTGCGCGAGGGATCACTCACAAACTCCAAATAGGATTCGGCTGTGAAGGTCGAGACGACTTCTCGACAGAGCAGGGACAGCTCCTCATCCAGTTGCTGTTTGCTGCTGGTAAGCAAGGAGTAACCGGAAACCAAGGGCATCATAAAAAATGCAGCGATCAAGAATATTCCCTGTGGCCGCATAAACAATCGAGCAAATCGGAATGGTCCTGCTGCAAATCCATTATTATTCGACATTAATAATGATTCACCTTTGATTCAGTGCCCCTCACCGTATCACTAGATAGCGTTGCATAGACAACAAAAAGTAGGTTTTTTATAGCGTGGTGGCTGTTATTGATAGTGTTTTTGCGTAGTGCGCGTCGTGTGCTGAGTTTGACGTCTACTTCCTCTAATCTGAGACATAGCTTCTGGACAAATCTACCGTGAAAAAAGGCAATTCTCGAACCGGGATGCTGGCTGATTCTCTCGTGCCATTTGGCTTGCCTCCTGGCGCGCGATAAAGCTTCTCAGCGTTTGGATCACCTTGGATAATTAATGTTTTACCACCTAGCTCTCTCACCAGGTTCTTTGCATGATCAATCAATGCTCTGCCCACTCCCTTCCCAATGAAGACTGGCTCGACGAACAGGGCTTCTAGTTCAAATTCTTGGTCATTAAGTTTTTCAATTGCGTAATATTCTAGAAGTTCGCTTTCCTTCTCGGCGACGTAGTAATGAAGATCTACAGAGTTCAAGGATCTTTCTGTGACGGTCAATTCATCACGACACGCCTCCATGAATGATTGCGAATACCCCCAATAGGCTTTTGAACGAAGGGCTAATCCAGTTAACTCTTCGATTTCGTTGGGTTTGGCTTTTCTGATTGTCGGTAGACTAGTCATGTCGCATAACGCAAAGCACACGGGCGACGAGCCGCGCAGCGGATTGGCGTCCCAGCCGCCGCAGGCCGCGAGTGATGCGCCTTGTTATGTTTACCTACCATTGGAGCTTTTATTGTCATTAGGTAAGTCATTGCAAATAGCGCAATGAATATTTTTGCGAAAACTATAAAAACGCCATAATGCAAAAACTGTTACCGATATCAATGCCCACAATACACCGAACTCAATTGAGTACTCTAGACTTCTGCCTTTCAAGTGCTGAACACCTGCTAGCAGGACAAAAATAGCTGGTAGACCTATCGCATATTGAAAAATTCATTTTTTTATTGGCACATTATCTCCTTAATACTCCAAACTAAAGTAAACATAACAGCTTATTAGAGGGAGCGCGCTCGTTTCCCCCATTCCGGTTAATTCCGGGGTCATTCCGTAAGCTTCCCCGTCAAGTGGACAGTTCAAAAGTAGAGTTTCTGACGGATTGTTCTCTGGCTTCCTGAGGCGTCCGTAACCCTGACTTGTTAGGCGGAACATGTACTGGCCACCTTCCTAGAAATCTCGTTCAGATATTCATCCGCCCAGTTGCAGAAGGACTGATAGGGAGAACTCGGCCAATTTTGATAGCCGGGTAATGCTAGAGATGGAATAACAAATATTTGGACCCCCTTGGCCATTTCGCATTGAACGAATTCGCTAGGTGTTTTGGGAGGGCCAGGTAAAGCGGGCTTAAGGACGAGTGCTCTATTAACTTCCTTAACAACGCCGGCACCATGAACGACGACAGCCCTCGGCCTAATCTCGTCAAGAAGGGCACGAAATATTTCGATGCCCCGCTCCTTCCCGCCATAGTTCTCGGGGAGGGAAAGGTACTTCTTTTTGCCTGTACCATAGCAGACTACATTGGTTTCAATGATTTCCGAGACGCCATGTGATCTGAGTTTGTCAGTAAACATTTCTATATTTCCCCTAGTTGGGGATGTGTGGGTAACTTCTCGGTAGAATGATCTACAATCTTCCCCATTGCGATTAAGCAAGCTATCAATGTAGCGCTCATAATCGATTTTTCCTGTCGAATAGGCGCTTGCTGGGTTGTATCCCACGACGAACACCTTGGCCTTCGAAGGGTCCTTCATATCAGTCATCCACGGTCTCGGATACTGACCGTTGATCTCCGTTGTAAGCTCCCGAACGAACTCTTCAAACTTATCCATCGCGCAGATCTCTGAGTGCCGCCTAACAGCTCATTAGAGGGAGCGGGCTCATTTCGCCCATTCCGGTTAATTCCGGGTTCATTCCCTCTAACTCCCATCATTTTTTCACAGTAATCATGACCTTACTCCAAATCTGCGGTTAACAGGCGATGCAACCGAGCCATTAGATCCGCTCCTTTTACGCCTAGCGCGTTCGCGGATGTAAGCTTCTACGTCGCGGAATCAGTAACTTAGATCAGTACTTGCCGCTACGCCCGGTGAAAAACCGGTTTTTAATTTATATCTGGGGTCACGTGATCAATGAACAGGTTCGCGCCTAGTACCCCTGAGGATATACCCCCGCCATTCCGAGCAACCCAACTCGACTGCTGGACCTGCTTCGGCGGCACATGCGCGACCGTGGCTATTTGAGAGTTTTGGTCCACGGCGGTGGGGATGGAAGTATGAGCTGAATGTAATGAATGCCCGCTTGATAAGGCGCAGTGCCTCCAAAACGGCAGACCTCGCTGCGTTGTGATCGCTCCCGGGCATCCATGCCCTTCGCGATCGCCCCACATCCTGTGGGGCACCCGCGCCCTGCGGGCGCGTGCCCATCTCCAGCGAGCCCCCCCAAATTAAAAAAGGGCGGCCCTTTCGGGTCACCCTTTTTTAATTTGGGGGAGGCGGCGGGAGTTGCGTCTTCACGGGCGCTGCGCGCCCGCTCGACAGACCTCCCTGCGGTCGGCCACCCGCGCCCTCTGGGCGCTCGTTCAGCTGTCACAGCCGCTAAAAACAGAAAAGGGCCACCCAATGGGCGACCCTTTTCTATTTTTGGTGGAGGCGGCGGGAGTTGAACCCGCGTCCGCCAGTGCTCTGCCTTCGGCTCTACATGCTTAGTTTCCGTTTACTGATTTAACCGCACACAGCCCAACGGTCAGGACGTGATTGGCGATCTCCGTAATTGTTTAGCAGCGTAGCCCGGAGCCTACCTTGCTGCGATCCAGTTCTATATGACAGTCACTAACGCGGGGCTGGAACCTTGCTAGAGACCGCTAGGGCCGAAGCCACTAGATGGTGCTTTCACAGGCTACTTACGCAGCGAGTTGGGCACCGTAGTTGTCGTCATTGGCAACTAATAGTTTGCAGCTTTGGATTTACGTGATTGGCTACCATCACGGCATGCACCTTAGGGTTTACTACCGTCGTCGAATCCGTAACGCCCCCAAGTGACCCGACAGTATAGCACGACAAAAATTGGCGTCTTTGGTGTGCTTGAGGGCCTACCTGGTTAGCAGCTACCAGTTGACACCGACCCCCAGTTCGCCAACGCTGTCGAAAAAGAGGCTAGGGGTGAACTCAATGGACTTTTCAACGGTTAACTGGATCGCGGTAATTGTCGCGGCCTTTTCGGGCTTTGTGATTGGCGGACTCTGGTATTCGCCGGTCCTGTTTGGGAATACCTGGATGGAGGCCGCGGGATTGTCTGAGGAGCAGGTGCGTTCTGGCAATAACGCAAAAATATTCGGATTTTCGTTTTTCTTTCTGCTGGTTATGAGCGCCAACCTGGCAGTATTCCTCAACACGCCCGATATAACCTGGCAGAGCGGTGCGTTTTACGGTTTTCTCGCCGGTTTTGGCTGGGTTTTTTTCGCGCTGGGTATTGTTGCTCTCTTTGAACTGCGCTCCTGGACTTACATCTTCGTCAACGGCGGCTACTGTGTGGTCGCATTGACGGTTATGGGTATGATTCTGGGCGGTTGGCGCTGATCTGCTTAGGTGAGCTCGCGTATGCTTAGGGCATGAAGCCAACTCATACTGCCGTCCGTCAGGGGATACGGGATACCTTCCCCTTATTTGTGCCTGCGATCCCCTTCTCCTTTGTCTTCGGATTGGTGGTGGCCAATTCGGGAATTGCGCCGCTATTGGGATGGAGTTCCACTCCGATTATGTTTGGGGGTGCCGCGCAGGTTACCTTGCTGACTCTTCTAGGTCAGGGTGCGTCTGTGGCCGCGGCGACGACGGCGGCGCTGGTGGTCACAGCGAGGCATTTGCTTTATTCCGTCACGCTGGCGCCACGATTTCAAAATCAGCCGCGATGGTTTCGGTGGGTCGGACCCTATTTACTGATTGATCAGGTGTTCGCGCTAACACTGATAAACCGTGATCAAGATCCTAAGGTGTTTCGCGCCTATTATCTGGCCTCCGGGTTTACCTTTTGGCTGCTCTGGATGATGGCAACCGGTGTGGGCCTGTTTGTTGGTCCAGCCTTACCCGTCGAGTGGGGGCTGAAGTTCAGCGCCCCGGTGATGTTCATTGGAATCCTCGCCGTCAGCGTAAGCTCCTGGGAGAAGGTTCTGGTCGCCGGCATCTCCGCTGGATTGACTGTCCTGTTCGCTGGCCTTCCCAACAAGATGGGCTTACTTGTCGCATCACTGATGGCGATTTGCGTGGCGTTGATTCTGGAGTTGCGCAAACGGTGACCATTTTCATGGCCATACTGTTGGCGGGATTAGGCACTTATGCGATGCGGGCGGTGTTTATTGTGGCACTTGCCAAGCAGAGGTTTCCGCCGCTGGCACTTCATTTACTGGAATACGTCGGCCCGGCTGTAATGGGTGGGTTGGTTGTCGCGATGCTGTCGACACCTGAGGGTGCCGTAGAGATTGGCCTGCCCGAATTGGCCGGTCTGGCAAGTGCGGCGTTTGTCGCTGCGAAAACAAGAAACCAGGTATGGAGTTTAGTCACTGGTATGACGATTTACTGGGTACTGCGGGCGTTGGTGGGTTGATGGACGGGCACCATGAGCACCGCGCGAAAGCGCCTTTTTTACAACTCGATTTTGAGTTTTTTGTTAAGCGCATCAAAGCGTGGTTGAACCTTCTCAATAGCGTCGGTGCAGGGGTCACTCGATGACAACAGTCTGTCCGTCAGCCTGAATGCAAGCAGCGATAAGCCCCCAGTCGCTATTGCCGCTCCACCTTCAAGTAGCATGCCTTCCGGGTCCAAACTGATTCTTGGGTTTGCCAGGGTTCCGCTCACGCCAACAAAGGGATTCACCAGCGAACCGATACTGACCCCCAACCCTTTCTGTGGAATCGCCCGGAATGTCGCGGATAACTTTTCGGTGGCCAGATCAATTTTGGCTTCGGCAATGATATTGAGTCGCTCAGTAGATTGCACAAGCAAGGGGTCGCCATTGACGACACCTCCCTTCACTTCGGCCAGTACTACGGTGCAGAGCGATTTCTGGGATTGCGATGTTTTCTGCAGGGGATTTACCGCATCGAGCAATTCCGTTAGAAAATCATTGGTAAATACCGATCCCAGTGAGGTGGGGATTCGACCCTCGCTACCGAGTAATTTCAAATAGCCATTCGTATTGCCAGCTAGTTTTCTGGTGGTTTCGCCCGTTCCGATGAGCAGCATGTCGAGACTGAATTTGGGCAGTGCATCTTGTTCCTCCTTTGAAGTGCCGGCAAGGTTCATCATCAATTGTTCGCCGGTAGCGCGGAGGGCAACGCGGGTACCTTTTTCTGCCGGAGTGACCGCACCACGAAACTGTAAAGCGCCTCGTATGCTGTCCGTGAGGGCTGCCGATGATATGTATAAACCTCCATCGAGTACCTGACCTTTTAAAGCAGCATCGCTTATCGTTCGGCGTGGGGTATCCACGCGGTCCACTGCGACTGAAAAACCAGCAGTGAGTGAATCTAGCCATGCAATATCGATGGTCTTTTCAGGGATTAGTCTGGCATTTTTGTCTTTCTTCTGCGGAGTATTTTTCAATTCATCGTCGTCTGAAATGTATCCCCTCAAATCGAGGAGCGGCGATGACAATTCAAGATTCACATGGGGCTTTTCTCCGGCGATAATTTCCATTGAGCCACCGATGCGACTGCCCTCCAGGGCGATCACCAACTCTGTCGCCTTCATTGCTTTTTTGGATCCGGCAAGTACGCTTCTTATCTGCAAAGGTTTAGCGGGTAGTGACTGATTGACAAGTGCAGAGAAGTTGCTCAGATCATCGATGTTGAGGTCAAGTTGGAGGTTCTTGCCGCTGTAGTTACCGTTGTTAATTGCATCTCCCTTTAAGTGCAGGCTATTTCCAGCGTAGCTCACGGTAAGGTCATTGAAATTCAGACTGTCACCTTGCCAGGACCCTTTTGTATTCAGTGCAACGGCTCCAGGTTTCAGTTTTCCAGAGTCGAGGGTCGGCCGGATAAGCATGTCGAGTCCTGGTGCCTCGCCGACGACTGAAAAAGTGCCACTGGCAAGGTCGGTCCCGCTAATGACACTCCCCTCAAGCTTCAGATCTCCTGTTCGCATTCGCACATCGCCGATACTGATCTGCTTCTGCTCGATTTCGACCTTACCCTGAAGGCTATAGTCGGCATCAAGTAAAGCGGGTGCAATCCATTCTGGTGTACTTTCTGGTGGGAGAAGGCCGTTGAGATTGACTCCTGCGATGCGAAGTTCCAGTTGCCCCTTGTCAAAGGCCTCGGTGAGCCAACCGTCCCAAAGAGCGCGATGTTCATTCCAATCCACTCGACCGTCGTTAACCCGCCATTGATCAGTGCGTCGCTCGACGTGCATCGATGCGGTCAAAGTGCCGTCCAGTGATGACCATGTTGGCGGGAGTCTCCGTGCGAACATCCCGCGGCTAAAGTGCGGACTATTAAACTGAAGTTTAAGCTGACTATCCTCCAGTCCCGCCTTTTTGGAGAGTGCACCGGTTACCGCAAGTTGCTCGTCGCCAATTCTGGCAACTGCTGAATTAAGTGAAACAGAGTCTGAATTAATTAGAAAATCGGCATCGGCCTGGAGCTGCAGGTCGGTTACTATCGGCAGATTAAATCGCTCTGCCAGCGCATTGACGTCAAAAACATTCAGCTCTATTTTCGCTTCACTACCCGAGAGACCAGGAGCATCAACAATTACTCCAGACCCTGTAGCTTCCCCCAGGTTTGTAATGACAGTACCAGCGACACTGGCCTCGCCGCCATTGCTATCGATCACAAAATCGCCATTCGCTTTGCCCACGAGCCGGGGGGGTAGAGTCAGGTAGTTGCCCAACTGCTCGATTTTCTCAGTCGCCACCTGAAGGGATACTTCAGCCGTCGCAGGGCGTGACATATCGGGAATTTCAGCCTGAAGATTCGCCTGTAAATCCCCCGCGGTTAGCCGCGATTGGTAAATGGACAGGCGATTGTTCTCTCGGCGTAGCTTTGCGCCCAGTGAGAAAGGGACAGAGGGCATATTGTCCTGGTTGAACAGTCGACCAATTTGCCGAATATCGGGTCCACTCGCCGCCATGGTCAGATTGGTCGTGGCCAATGACTTGATGTCACTGAAGTCACCATTACCCGTCACCAGAAACTCACCGAGATGGCCATTGAGATTAAAAAGCATGACATCAAACTGAGGGGTGATCTCCAATGAAACCGAGAGCGGACCGCGGGTAATCGTTTCTATGCCAATAATCTGGGTAACGTACTCGGTACTCGGGCCGTCGATGGAAAGAGAGGCAGTGGGTCGCTCCAAATTTTGTAAATCGACGAAACCGACTTCACCGCTAACGCTGACCTCACCGAGTTCAGCGTCAAGATTGAAGTTTACTTGCCGCAACCAGTCACGTGGTTTTTGCGGTACCGCCTGAAGGCCAACCGTAAACGGCGTCTCGGCGATTCTGCCATCGACTGATGCCTGTATCCCGGTGGTCTGGTTACGCTGCTGCAGCGAATCGACGATGACGAGCAATGGTTTGTCGCGCTCGGGCTCGTCGTAGGTGATTGTAAGGTTCCGCGCGCGGAGCTCGTTGACAATGACCGGAGATCTCCAACCCTCGGGAAGCGGCTCGTCCGCAGCGTCACCCTCAATGCCTGTTTGCCAGTTAGATTGGCCCTGCTCATCGATGCGCACATTGGCATCGACCCCAGTAACCTCCACATTGGAAATCAGCAGTGGTCTGTGAAATAGGCCGGCAATGGGTATGACAACGTTGGCTGAGTCAACGCGAGCGAGTGTGTCCAGCCGGGGTGCATTCTGAGACAGTAAAATTCCGCGGGCATCGATCACGATCTCACGCCCAAACTCGACATCGAGTTGCTCGAAACTTATCTGTCGATCGAGTGCATCACTGGCTATTGATTCAATTTGCGACTTGAATGGGCCTACTCCGACCCAAAGCAAGGCAAGAACCGCCAGTAACAGAATCGCTAGTAAGCCCAGGAAAAAGGTCGTGATCGGTCTGACCAAAGTGGTACCCCTCGTGTGGCTGGTCAATTGCGCACTACCATACCGCAGCTGGCGTTAATCAGCATTCGCGTTGGGCTAAAAAGTCGCGATAGGATAGGGCCGTGGTTAGCCGCGGCGAGCGTTTCAAATCGCCCAGGGCGAGTGGCCCATCGAATAGGAGATTGCTGTGCAGTTACCGAAGAATTTGGATCCAGAACTCGCTGTCGCCCTCGAGCCCGTGTTGGCTCATCCTGAAGCGCTGAATGTGGCCGGTGACCTCGCCGGTGTTCGCGCGATGCGCGGCGCAATGACCGATGAAGTCCTGGCAAGCTTTGCGATGCCGGACGGACTCACCCAGCGCAATATCAACATAACTCCTTCTTCTGGAGAAAAGCTCAAATTGGTGATGGTGGAGCCCATGGCGTTGCATGGTGAATCGGCGCCCTTGATTTATCTCATGCACGGCGGTGGCCTTGTGTTGGGCACCGCGGATCAGGATATTCCCCTGTTGGCTGAGTTTGCGCAGGCACTGCAGTGCAGGGCAGTTAGTGTGGACTACCGGCTGGCCCCTGAGACGACGTTCCCGGGGCCCATCGATGATTGTTTCGAGGGATTGGTTTACCTACTCAACAATGCAGGAGATCACGGGATCGACATTTCCAGGGTCGCCGTGGCCGGCATTAGCGCCGGTGGAACCCTGGCCGCGGCATTGGCAATGCGAATGCGGGATGAAACCACTTACGCATTGGCCGCACAGTGTCTGATCTACCCGATGTTGGATCAGCGAACCGCCGCAGAGCCCGGGGAGGGGGATGATTTTCTGATATGGCCCGGCGAGTCGAATCGATTTGGCTGGCAGTCGTATCTGGGCGACGATAATGCCCATGCGACTAATCCAATAGCGGTGCCCTCGCGCGCGGAGTCTCTGGGAGACCTACCCTCGGCCTATATTATGGTGGGCGGGTTGGATCTTTTTCTCGACGAGAATATCGACTACGCCCGGCGACTGACGGCCGCTGACGTGCCTTGCGAATTGCATATCTATCCGGGTTGCGTGCACGGATTTGACGCTTTGGCGCCCGACGCCAATGTATCCCGGCGCTCACGCCGTGAGGTACTGGAGTTTCTTGCGCGCAGTCTGGGTTGCTAAATGTCCAGTTCCGCTGTCCGCCCTATATCCAGTCCTGTGGTGATCCCTAACTTTGCGACGCTGTGGCAGTCGATGCCCGGAGCCACGGCTTTGAAGCGGCGGCTTATCAGGGGTCTGGCTGGCGGGTTGCTGCTATTCGGTGCTTCATCGGTAGTGGCGTGGTCCGATCATGCGAGTCTCGTCTGGCCTCTGGTGAGAGTACTTCCAGATCTAACCGATCAGTCGGTACCGGCGGAAACACTGGAGTCGTTCGTAAAGGCCGAGTCCGAAGGGCTTGCCCGGATGCTGGAAGCACAGGAACAGTGGTCACGCCGGCATTTGGCCGATTATCGTAAACGGCCGTCGAGCCTCAGGTTTGATCCGCGGTCTCAGCGACCGGTAACGGACTTCCTCGAGGCGATCCGGGTTAACCCCACGCTGGAGTACCCGCTTTATCGGCAGCTGACTTCGGAAGATCGCCTTGAGGATGCGGGGCGGCTCCAGTTTTCTGATCTGAGCTTTCTGACGCCCGGCGTGTCTCATCGCGAGGTCGAGTATGTGCCGCTTTTACCGGGGCAGGCGGTTGCCGTGGCGCATGTGGTCGCCAGCGCCAGCGATGAGCCCGATTTCGGTATTGATGTCGGTCTTTTTTCTGACAACCAAACAGCGTTCGGTGCTCGATATGGCTTCGGTCCACAACCCTTTGGCAACCCGAATCTGGATTACGGATCACAGGCCCCATTCCATATGGGTTTTTATCACCTTGATTGGCTGGTGCGAACCGTACAGCCCCAGTTATTGCAAACCTATCCGGCGTGGCGAATCGCTCTGTACGAGCGGTTGGCCCAATTCGCCTTTGATACCGGCCATCCCTACTGGGGTTGGCGTTTTGCCGGTTGGGCACTGCACTACATCGGCGATCTGACCCAGCCGTATCACGCACAACCGCTGCCAGGCGTCAGTACTATGAAGGCCTTGTGGCTGGTGGTATCCGGCGGGACTGCCGATGCCATACAGCTGGTATCAAATCGCCATGGGGTGCTGGAGTCTTATCAGCACCAGCGGCTGACCCGGCCAATGCAGCAGGGTCAATGGTCAGACCCTCTGCTGCAAACCATCGCCGAGCCAGAAGAGGTCCCTAGCTATCACTGGTCAATCATCCGAGGCGCACTGACCGCCTCCAGTGTGGCAGCGGGGGCCGGGCTCGATACCCGGTTGGAGACCACGATGCCGGTGCATCTGGTTTCTGACCCCTCATTTGAATGGGTGGGGTCAGGTCTGGAGTCCGAGTTAATTGAACGACTCGAAGCGGAGGTGGGCGCTGATGCGATGGCGGAATTTGACCAGACCCTAATGCAGCAGATGGGCCGTTTCTCGCGCTATGCGCGGGCGTGGCTACAGTGGACTTTGGCGGCGCAGGAAACCGCTGAAAAAAAAGATGCGCAGGGCGACGGGAATCCTGTATTGGGTCCGTAACAGTATTAACGCGAATAGCGCGTTATCCACTACTGGAGGAAAACCCCATGCGAAAGAATTGTGCAAAATCTCCCGCCTCGTTGGCGTTATCATTTTCGGTGCTTGGCGCAGCGCTCTTGCTATCGCCATCGACCCTCGCTAGTGATCACTCCGAGCGGCAGAAGCCTGACCCCGATCGAGTGATCGACCACCTCGACACCGATGGCGATCGTTTGTTGAGTCTCGATGAATTTCGGTTGCCACCAAAGGGTAGGGGCAGGCTGTCGAAAGCCGATGCTGACGGTGATGGCAATATCACCGTTGAGGAAATGGAGGCGGCATTGGCCAGCCACGTGCGTGACGATGAGGAGCAGGCTCGATCACGCTTTGATGAGGCAGATGGTAATAATGACGATGTGGTCACCGCATTGGAGTTGAAAACCCTCGCGTTTGAGCGGATCGATGCCAATAGTGATGGCTACCTCTCGGTTGATGAGTTTGAAGCTATGAAACCGCGGCAGGGTCAAAGACACCCGAAGTCCGATCGATCCAGCGAAGGTTCCTAAGGCCTGCCGTCGGTGCCTGAAGATGATGCGATACTGATGCAACGTATTGCTCGGTCGCAGGACCGGCGCGCTTTTGCCGAAGTGGCAAACCGCCATATTGCGCCTATCGAACGCTTCGCCACGCGTATGCTGGGTGATGTAGCGAGAGCTCAGGACGTCACTCAGGAGGTTATGCTCAAGGTCTGGCTGCGAGCGAATGAATACCACTCCGGTAAAGCACGGCTCACGACTTGGCTTCACCAGATTGCACGTAATCTGTGCATTGATCAGCAGCGTGCAACCGCGCGTCTGAGCGCCTGGCAAGAGCAGGATCAGGAGCAGGCGCTATCTGCGGTGGCTGATGATAGGGGTGCGGATGTCAGTGGCCTTCTGATGTTATTACCCGAAGCCCAGCGCAGTGCCTTGGTATTGACCTATTATCAGTCCCTGACCAACCGCGAGGCGGCTGAGGTGATGGGGCTTTCGGTACGAGCCCTTGAGTCGCTGCTGGTTCGTGCGCGGCGAAGTCTTAAACGTCACCTGGAGGTGGCGCCATGAATGAAAAAAGAGTGAAAACCCTCATTGCGGCCTATGGCGGTGACCCGATGCGTTGGCCTGAAGATGAGCGCGATCAGGCGCTCACGCTCTGTCATCGCAGCGCGACGCTGCAGCAGTTGATAAAGCAACAACAGAAACTGGACGGGGCGCTGGACGACTCGCTTTTAACTAACGGCCTTTCGGTCGAGTCGATCCTGGAGATGACTACGCCACCCGCCCGGCCAGTCGATGCCACAACATCTGAAAGTGACTTTTGGAATTGGCTGCTGCCGACGTCCGCATACCAATGGTGGAAGCCGGCCGTATTGGCATCCGCGCCCCTGTTACTGGGTATTGTCATTGGAGTGAATTACACCGAGGAGTCTACCGACTGGAGCGCACTCGATTCCATTGTATTCAGTCCGGTAGCGCTGGGAGAGAATTATGAATAGTCGATTTTGGCTGACGGCGGCCTTGCTGGTGTCGCTGTCTGTGAACCTGGTCGTGGCCGGTATTGTTATCGGGCGTGGTGTAGGTGGCAGCGAGCGGCCACCCCCCCTGGAATGGGCGATCAAGCCCTTGGATGCGGAAATTCGCGAGCAACTACGACCCGTACTTCGGGCTCACATGAGCGATATGCGCACCCGGCGGGCGTCGATGAGAGAGCGCAACGACACGCTTCTTGAAGTGATCAATACGGATCCTATGGATCCACAGGCGCTGGAGGCAGCGTTACTCGCCCTCCGGCAGGAGACGGCACGCTATCAGGAACTGATGCACGGGATCGTGCAGGACGTCGTGAGCGACTTGCCCCGAGAGCAGCGTCAGCAGGTACTGGGGATGTTATTGCATCAACGTGGTGAACGCGGTGTAAAGCCACTGCGATCCGGCGCGGAGCCGTCGCGCTTTCCGCCGCCACCCAGATGAGACGGTGCGAAAATTGCCGGATCGCGGGCTTTACTGTTTGACGTTTGCTCGCACGATTCGCGCTTTTTGGCGCTCCCAATCCTTTGCTTTCTCGGTGTCGCGCTTGTCGTGCTGTTTTTTACCCTGAGCTAATGCAATCTTCGCCTTCACCAGATGCCCCTTCCAGTAAAGCGCTGTGCACACACAGGTTTGGCCTTTGGCGGACACAGCAGCGTTAATCTGCGCCAGCTGTTTTTTATGCAGTAACAGTTTTCGTGTTCGCGTGGGGTCGCTGACGTAGTGGGTGGATATCGTATCCAACGGCGTGATTTGTGCACCCAGTAAATAGGCCTCGCCGTCTTTCATCAGTACATAAGAATCGGTCAGTTGGCACTTGCCGGCGCGAAGCGCCTTGACTTCCCAGCCAGCCAGTGAAACGCCCGCCTCAAAAGTGTCGAGGAGATGATAGTCGAACCGCGCCCGCTTGTTTTGGGCAATGGTGTTATCAAATTTTTTCGCTTTCTTTGCTTTGGCCATCGCCAGATTATAGGCGGCTGAAGCGGGCTTGTCGGGGTCTCGCTTTATTTTTCTTGCTGCCCTCGAGTCCTGGGGTTAAGTAGTTGCTGGTTGAATGGGTCCTCTCAGCGGTAGACTGGAAGCCTATTTACGCTCGGAGTTCGCCGTGCTCGATAACAATATTCCGAGACCCTGGCAGGGGCGCACAACGCTGGTTTTCGCGTTGGCCGCCGCCGCTGTGGGTATCGGTAACGTGTTTCGGTTTCCCGTGATGCTCGGCGAGTATGGTGGCGCCCCCTTCTTCATGGTGTATGTGGCCGCGTTGCTATTACTGTCGATGCCTATTCTGGTCGCTGAAGTGGTCATTGGCAGCCACGGGCGTGGATCGCCGATGAATGCCGCCCGCTGGTCCACGGATACAGCGGGTCGATCAGTGTTTTGGAGCTATCTCGGTCCTCTGCAAGCCACCGTGGGCCTACTTCTGGCAGCGGAGTTGGTCGTCATTATGGCCTGGATGGTAGACCGGGGTATGGCATTACAGTCGGGTGAACTTGCCGCAGCGAGCGCCAATGAGGTGGCCGATCGCTTCTTGTCCATGACGGAGGACAGCGGTCGACAGCTTGTCGCTATTTTGGCGGTTGTGGCTGCCGCCGGTGTGGCGGCCTCCCTGGGGCTTCGAATCGCCATGGTTTTGCTGGCGTGGCTGTCGTTGCCCACCATAGGCATCGCTTTTGCCGGTCTTCTTGACTACACACTCACCTACGGCGATCTGGTTTTGGCCCAGGAGTTTCTGTTTGCCAGAAATTATGAGGCGCTGACGCCACCGGGCGTTATGGCGGCAGTTACCTGTGCAATGTACACCCTCGCTGCAGGTGTGGGTGTGGGGCTCTGCTTTGGCGCGCGAAGCCCCAGAAATCTGCCGATTTTGAGGTCAGTGGCGGCTGCTGTGGTACTGGATCTCGCCTTTGCCGTAACGCTCGCGATCATCGTCGTTCCCCTTTTGTTCGCGAATAATGTCGCACCCTCCGGTGGACTGCCACTACTGTTCGTGAGCATCTCCTATGCCTTCGCAAACCTTCCCCTGGGCGAGTTTTATGGGGGGCTATTCTTCGCGGCATTACTGATCGCCTCATTCGCCGCACTGGTGGCGTTAATTGAGCCGGCCCTGCTTATATTGCGACGCAATGCCAGTCTCACTCGGCTGCGCGCCAGTGTCCTTGTCGCGGGTATCCTATTGATTACGGCCGCCGTCATTGCCTTTGTTGGCATCACGCTGATGACCAGACTCGATGACCTGATTGCCGGAGTACTGCTGCCACTGAGTTTACTGGGTATCGTGGCGTTTGTTGGCTGGCGAATACCCCGGCCGCTGGTTCGCGGTGAGCTTTTTCGTGAACCCTTCTGGTTGTTCATCATCTGGTGGGAGCTGCTGCGTCTGGTGGTGCCCTTTGCGCTGATCGGAGTCGTACTTTGGCATTGGCAATGACCCCCGGTGCCGGTCTGGGTTAGCATTACACCATGACAGTTATTGATCGCAGTGCATTGCTTCCCTACTCAAACCGAGAGCTCTTTGATCTGGTGGCGGATATAGAGAGTTACCCACGTTTCCTCAGTGGCTGCGCGCGAGCTGAAATCCTCGATACGTCGGGCGATACGGTAACCGCGCGACTGGGATTGTCCCGCGCCGGTATCAGCCATAGCTTTGTCACTCGTAACATTATGACGCCCCATGACCGTATCGACCTGACGCTTGTCGATGGACCTTTTGAGCGGTTTGCCGGTCAATGGGTGTTCAAGCGCCTGGCGGAAAACGCCAGCAAAGTCGTACTGACCCTGGATTTCCAGTTGCGCAGTGGGCTCATACATGCCGCTGCCGGCAAATTGTTCGACAGGGTCGCGCTGGATCTAGTAGACGCGGTGGTTCGGCGCGCAGGCCAGGTCTATGGGAAGAAGTTGGCGTGACCGGTACGATTCGAGTTGAAGTCGCTTACGCACTTCCCGACAAGCAGCATATAGCGAGCGTAGAGGTGGAGGCGGGCACAACAGCACTTGAGGCGGCGATGCGTGCCGGTCTGGAATCCGTCTTCGAAGATCTCGTCATCGACGATTCGGTGAAACTTGGGATATTTGGCAAGGCGGTGCCACAGGATCATGTGATGCAGGCCGGTGAGCGCGTAGAGATCTATCGCCCGCTAAAAATTGACCCCAAAGAGGTGCGTAAAGCGCGGGCGGCCAAGGCAAAGGCCCAGCAGGGGTAGAGCAGTAAATCCTCTTCTAGGAGGCTGCTGGGGTGTCCTCTGCGTCGGAATCGTCGTCCGCACCGGTATCTGGGGTTGATTCCTGCGCCCAGTCCGGTAGCAACGTACCCTCGAGATTGACCAGGACCTCGTCCTCAAAAAAGACTGTTAACCGGTGTTGCTCCAGCGTATCGATGCCATTTCTCAGGGTGTAGCGGTAGTCCCATCGATTTTCATGGAAGGTATCTTCGATCAGGGGGGTTCCCATGATGAATCTCACCTGACGAGGGCTCATACCGGGCTTGAGTTGCTGCACCATTTCCTCGGTGATGACATTGCCCTGCTCGACGTCGATACGATAGACCCCGGGAAATCCGAAGTTGGAACCGCAGCCCGTCAGCAATAGAGCCATAGCGACGCCGCCGGCGCGAACTAATTGTATTGGGTGGATCAGAGGCACATCGAACTTCCAAGACCGAGTCGAGACTGGCATCATACCGGACAATTACCCCCAACGAGAAACGCGCCATGCCCAATGAGAACGCTGACCTGCGCAAGGTCGGTCTTAAAGTGACGCTGCCCCGACTAAAAATCATGCAAATTCTCGACAGTGCGTCTGCGGCATCCGAACACCTCAGCGCGGAGGACGTCTACCAGCGACTGCGGGATGCGGGGGAGGATGTCGGCCTGGCAACGGTTTACCGGGTCCTGACCCAGTTCGAGAGTGCCGGTTTGGTGACACGACACAATTTTGAAACCGGACACTCGGTGTTTGAGATGGCCAGCGATGATCATCACGATCACATGGTTGATGTGGACAGCAACGAGGTCATTGAGTTCTTCAATGAGGATATCGAGCGACTACAACACACCATTGCCGAGGAGCAGGGTTTCGAGATTATCGATCACTCGTTGGTGCTCTATGTGCGGAAAAAAGGAAGCTCAGGCTGATTCCAGCATTTCCTGCGCATGAGCCACCGTACTTGCGGTGATCTTGACACCACCGAGCATTCGCGCGATCTCATCGATGCGTTCTCGATCGGTGATGACCTCAAGCTGCGTGCTGACCTCCGTTTTATTGCCGATTTTCCGCACACGCAAGTGATGGTGTCCCTTGGCCGCCACCTGCGGCAGGTGGGTGACGCAAAGCACCTGTACACGACCCGCAAGCCGGCATAACAGGTCGCCGACAATCTCGGCGACTCCGCCGCCGATACCCACGTCCACTTCATCAAAAATCATGGTTGGCGAGGTCGCGTTATCCGCCGCGACGACCTGAAGCGCCAGACTGAGACGGGACAACTCGCCACCGGAGGCGACTTTGCTCAAGGGTGCCGGTGCACTGCCCGGATTAGTCGCCACCAGAAAGTCGATGTCTTCAATGCCCCGTGGGTCGTGTGCACCAACATCCAGCGGAGATAGTAAAAGCTCAATACTACAGCCACCCATCGCCAGGTCTTCGAGAACCGCCATGGTCCGATCGGCGAGCTCCTGTGCCGCTTCGTGACGGGCGCGGCTGAGCGCTGCACTGTCGGTCTTGTACCGACCGGAAAGTGCGAGGAGCTCGTCGCTCAAACGCTCCACTTCCTCTTCGTCACCGCCGAGACCACTGAGCTCGTGCTCCAGCTCTACATGCCTTTCGGCCAACTGCTCCGGGAGCACGCGATGTTTTCGCGCCATGTCGTAGATGGCTTCGAGTCGGCTCTCGATTTCTCGAAGCCGTTCGGGCTCATAGTCGACACTTTCCGCATAGCGTGAGATCTCCTGATGCGCCTCCGAGAGCTGAATATCCGCCGAGTTGATGAGTTCACGAATATTGGTCACGGACTCCGAATCGTGGCGTTGATCGCCCATTTCTGCCAGAACACGACGCAGATGATCACCACTGGCCTCGCAGTTCTCGATCGCTGCCGAGGCACTTTCGAGCACAAAACCGACGTTGCCCAGCGCGCGCTGTTCCGCCTCGAGGGATTCAATCTCGTTACTGCCAAGGGCCAGTTCTTCAAGTTCGGCGACCTGATAGCGGAGTAAATCACGGCGTGCCGCGGCGGCATCGTTCTGGTTGCTCAGTGACTGTAGGCGCTCATTAAGCTGACGCCATTCGCGAGCGATCTCGGCAACCCTGAGCGACAGGTCCGTGACTCCGGCGAAGGCATCGAGCAGGGCCCGCTGGGTGGATTTGCGCAACAGCGACTGGTGTGCGTGCTGACTGTGAATATCGACGAGCAACGCGCCCAGCTCAGCGGCTTGCGCCAGTGTTGCCGGCGAACCATTGATGTACACCCTTGAGCGGCCCTCCTGGCTGACCACGCGGCGCAGAATACAGTCATCATCCACTGCCTCCAGCTCCCTGGTGAGGAGCCACTGGAGGGCCTCAGGAGCGTCCTCGAGTGAAAAAGTAGCGGTGATTTCGGCGCGCTTGGACCCGGGGCGGATAGCCTTGGGGTCGGCGCGATCCCCGATGCACAAGCCCAGCGCATCGAGCATTATCGACTTGCCCGCACCGGTTTCACCGGTGAGCACGGTCATACCCCCCTCCAGATCAATATCGAGTTGGTCGACGACGGTGTAGTTGGCGATGTGTAATTGCTTAAGCACGCTTAACCTGAGTGGGAGCAGACCCCCACTGTGCCCGAGTGATGTGGTGGCAATCAATCCCTGTGTGGCTGCTGACAGCCGATAAATGGAATCCCGACAACTTTGTGAGAATCTATTGTTTCGTTGGTCGTGATGCCACATCCTTACCGGGTGATATTCAATCAATGGACGCGACGGCTCAGCTCCACGAGGCTAGACGGGCAACAATGACCGAAAAAGCACTATCCACTCGATCCATCGACCTGTTGAAGACACTCGTGGAAATGCATATCCGCGACGGACAGCCTGTGGGCTCAAAAACGCTTCACGCTTCCAGTGGTCTGGCGGTGAGCCCGGCGACCATTCGCAATATTATGTCGGACCTTGAGGGACGCGGCTATTTGGAGTCCCCGCATACCTCATCGGGTCGCGTACCCACAGCCGCCGGCTATCGCTTCTTTGTGGACAGCCTGCTGCAGATACAGCCTCTCGATCCCCAGGCCATTATCGCTTTACGCGAAGAGCTCAACCCCAACCGATCGTCGGGAGAGCTGGTTCAGGCCGCATCGAGTGTGCTGGCGCAGATAACCACCCAGGCCGGCATCGTGACCGTGCCAAAGGCGGAAGCCAGGCAATTGCGCCAGGTCGAGTTTCTTCCTTTGTCGGATAACCGGGTGCTCGTGATTCTGGTGGTCAACGAGCGTGAGGTGCAGAACCGAATCATCCAGCTACCGAGAGCCCTGAGTGAGGACCAGCTCAAAGCGGCTGCTGATCTGGTGAATCAACGCTTTTCGGGTACCGATCTAGGCGACGTCAAGAGTCATCTGGTTCGTGAGATGGAGGAAGCCCGTAGTCGCATTGATGAGGCCATGGCGGCGGCCATGCAGATGGCGCAGGAGGCGCTGGGTCCCGATAACGAAGACGACGGCTATGTGGTGGCCGGGGAGGGACATCTTCTGGATTCCGCCAGTCCCGAGAATTTTGCCAAGTTACGCGAGTTATTTGATGCCTTTGAGCGAAAGCGTGATCTGCTGGATCTGCTGGAGCGATCCTCGCAGGCTGAAGGGGTTCAGATTTTCATCGGCGAGGAAGCGGGTTTTGAGGTTTTTGGCGACTACAGCGTGATTACGGCCCCTTACGGACACGGGTCCCAGCCCCTGGGTGTTCTCGGGGTTATCGGGCCCACGCGCATGGCCTACGAACGCGTGATTCCAATGGTGGATGTTACTGCCCGCATGCTGACCGCTGCATTGTCCAAATGACCCCTGGGGGCCGTCGGGCCAGGGGAGCCGACCCCTGCGCGTGTCCTATCCCCGATATCAACTCGACCGTCGATTAGAAACAAGCTTGGCTCTGGTCGTTTAAATCCGCCGCCGATACCCTGTTCTCGTCTCATTCCCGCGTTGTTGCGGGTCCCTGTAACCGCGTCTCGGGCTATGTCAAAACCGGTGCATTGGCCGCTTGAATTTCTGGCAGCCGTCCCCATGTTGCTCCTATGCGTTCAGGGTCGCTCACGAGACCCGACTACCCCCTATTGAGTGAGGCAATAATGGCTGAAGAAAAGACCGAGAGCGTTCAACCCACCGATCCGCCCGAAGAGGTTCTGGAAACCGGAGAGGCTGCGGCGGAATCCGACAACCCCACTAATGAGCCTGATGCCATCTCCGGTGAATCTGCCCCGGATGCGACTATCGAGCGGCTTGAGGCTGAGCTTGCAACGGCTCGGGAAGATGCATTGCGGGCCCAGGCAGACTCCATCAATGCCCGGCGCCGGGCGGAGCAAGAAGTCGAGAAAGCCCGGAAATTTGCCCTTGAGCGCTTTATTGGCGAATTACTGCCGGTAGTCGACAACCTCGAACGCGCACTTCAGGCCGCCGGCGGCGACGATCAGAACAGAGCCGTTGTTGAGGGCATTGAATTGACCCTTAAAAGCTTTACCGATGCGCTGTCTAAATCGGGTGTCGAGGCGCTTAATCCTGAGGGTGAGCCCTACGATCCCCAGACCGCCCAGGCAATGAGTATGGTGGAAAATGCCGATATGGAGCCGAATACGGTCGTGGCTGTTATGCAGAAGGGTTACCAGCTCAATGGCCGACTCCTGCGCCCTGCCATGGTCATGGTCAGCAAGGCCGCCAGTTAATTTCCACACAAAAAACCTTGAATTAAGCGAACCCGGACCCACATACAAAGCAACCGGCAAATATCAGCGCGAAGCAGTGCTTCGGCGAAAGGAGAGAGCAAATGGGTAAGATTATTGGTATTGACCTGGGCACGACCAATTCGTGTGTGTCTGTGCTTGATGGCGGGAAGCCGCGGGTCATTGAAAATTCAGAGGGTGGGCGTACCACTCCGTCTATCGTTGCTTACACTGACGATGGCGAGATTCTGGTTGGCCAGTCTGCCAAGCGGCAGGCGGTGACCAACCCGGAGAACACGTTGTTTGCGGTCAAGCGGCTGATAGGGCGCCGTTTTGAGGACGACGTGGTCCAGAAAGACATCAGCATGGTGCCCTACAAAATCATCAAGGCTGACAACGGCGATGCCTGGGTTAAGGTCAAAGACAACGCGATGTCACCTCCTCAGGTTTCTGCGGAAGTGCTCCGCAAGATGAAAAAAACCGCTGAGGAGTTCCTTGGCGAGACGGTCACGGAGGCGGTGATTACAGTTCCGGCTTATTTCAATGACTCCCAGCGGCAGGCTACCAAGGATGCCGGTAAGATCGCGGGCCTCGAGGTCAAGCGAATCATCAATGAACCTACTGCCGCGGCCCTGGCTTACGGCATGGACAAGGCAAGAGGTGATCACACCGTGGCGGTTTATGACCTCGGTGGTGGTACTTTTGATATCTCGATTATCGAAATTGCCGAAGTTGATGGCGAGCACCAGTTCGAGGTACTTGCAACCAACGGGGATACTTTCCTGGGTGGTGAGGACTTTGACCTGCGCCTTATCGAGTATCTCGCGGAAGAGTTCAAGAAAGAAAACAGTATTGACCTGCACAATGACCCGCTCGCTTTACAGCGTCTGAAAGAGGCTGCTGAGAAAGCGAAGATCGAGCTGTCCAGTTCGCAGCAGACCGAGGTGAATCTCCCTTATATAACAGCGGACGCCACCGGGCCCAAGCACCTGGTTGTGAAGCTGTCACGTTCGAAGCTCGAATCGCTGGTCGGAGAACTGGTCAAGCGGTCCCTCGAGCCAGTCAAGACTGCACTGAAGGATTCCGGACTGTCGCCAAGCGAAATCGATGATGTGATTTTGGTGGGTGGCCAGACTCGGATGCCGATGGTGCAAAAGACGGTTGCTGACTACTTTGGTAAGGAGCCCCGAAAAGATGTGAACCCCGATGAGGCGGTCGCCATGGGTGCGTCGATCCAGGGTGCGGTATTGGCAGGCGATGTCAAAGATGTCTTACTGCTGGATGTCACGCCGCTGACCCTGGGCATTGAGACCATGGGAGGGGTCGCTACGCCACTTATCGAGAAGAACACGACTATCCCGACCAAAAAGTCGCAGGTATTCTCGACGGCAGAAGACAATCAGACTGCGGTAACGATTCACGTTGTTCAGGGCGAGCGAAAGCAGGCGAGCGAGAATAAGTCGCTGGGACGTTTTGATCTGGCAGATCTTCCGCCGGCTCCGCGCGGTGTGCCACAGGTCGAGGTGACATTTGATCTCGATGCGAATGGCATACTCAATGTCTCCGCGCAGGACAAGGCCACGGGCAAAGAGCAGTCGATTCGGATCACAGCCTCAGGTGGGTTGAGTGAAGAAGAGATCGAGAAGATGGTCTCTGATGCCGAGGCGAACGCTGAAGCCGACAAGAAGTTTGAGGCGCTGATCGTTGCTCGCAATGCCGCCGAGGGTATGGCCCACGCCGCGCGTAACACGCTTCAGGAAGCGGGCGAACATGCAACTGATGACGAACGTCAGGCTATCGAAGCTGCGATTGCCGAAGTCGACGAGGCTGTAAAGGGCGAGGACACCGAGGCGATGGAAGCGGCGACGGGCAAGTTGACCGAAGCCACTGGAGCGGTGGCGCAGAAGATGTACGCTGCTCAGCAGGCCTCTGGTGAAGGAGCTCAGGCGGGTGCTGGTGCTGATGCCGGCAGCAGCGAAAACGACGATTCTGATGTTGTCGATGCCGAGTTCGAAGAGGTCAAGGACGACGAAAAGAAGTAATAGAGTGAGTGCGGCGAGTGCCTCTGATGGGGTGCTCGCCACGCCGTCCGGCTCGGTTTAACGGGCATGTAAGAACAACGGTTTTTGGACGCGGGCTTTGAGAGCCCGCGTAGTTGTTTTAGAAATAGCAGACGAGTGCCATATGGCTAAGCGCGATTATTACGATGTGTTGGAGGTGGATAAAACCGCCGACGAGAAGGATATCAAGAAGGCGTATCGTCGCGTCGCGATGAAGTTCCATCCGGATCGTAATCCTGATGACGCTGACGCGGATGCCAAGTTCAAGGAGGCGACCGAAGCCTACGAAGTACTGACAAACGCCGAGAAGCGCGCTGCCTATGATCAATTCGGTCACGCCGGTTTGGAGGGCGCTGCTGGTGGTGCCGGAGGTTTCCAGGGCGGTAGTTTCAGCGATATCTTTGGTGATGTTTTTGGCGATATTTTTGGTGGAGGTGCCGGCGGAGCCCGCGGTGGCCCACAGCGCGGTTCCGACCTTCGTTACACTCTGGAGATCTCTTTGGAGGATGCCGTCCGCGGAAGCACCAAGGAGATACGCGTACCGACGCTACAGCACTGTGCCACCTGCGATGGCAGTGGTGCCAAACCGGGTACAACGCCCGTCAGCTGCGGTAGTTGCGGTGGCAGCGGCCAGGTTCGTATGCAGCAGGGTTTTTTCCAGGTTCAGCAAACCTGTCCCAAGTGCCGGGGTCGGGGTAAAACCATTTCTGACCCCTGTCGTGACTGTCACGGCCATGGCCTGGTAGAGAAGACCAAGACATTATCGGTGAAAGTACCTCCGGGTGTGGATACCGGTGATCGTATCCGCCTCAGTGGAGAGGGTGAAGCCGGGCCTGCAGGTGGTCCTCCCGGTGACCTGTTCGTTCAGGTCGCGGTTAAGCAGCACAGTATATTTGAGCGCGACGGGCGACACCTGTATTGCGAAGTACCCATCAGTTTTACGGATGCCGCCCTGGGTGGCGAGTTGGAAGTTCCAACCCTAGACGGACGGGTCAAATTGAAAATTCCTGCGGAAACCCAGACCGGTAAATTGTTCCGGCTAAGGGGTAAGGGCGTACAGCCGGTTCGTGGCGGTCCTGTGGGCGATCTGCTCTGTCGCGCTGTGATTGAAACACCGGTGAATCTGGATAAAAAGCAGAAGCAATTACTCGAGGAGCTCAGGGGTTCCCTCACTGCCGGTGGCAACGATCAGTCGCCGCGCCAGAGCAGCTGGTTTGAGGGCGTGAAGAAGTTCTTTGATGGAATGACGCCATGACCACTCGGGTGGGTATTCTTGGTGCTGCCGGTCGCATGGGTAAAATGCTCATCGAGGCGATAGCAGAGAGCCCCGACTCGGTGGTGTTGGCGGCGGCGCTGGAGCGGCCAGAGTCGACCCTTCAGGGCGCAGACGCCGGAGAGCTGATTGGCTCGGGAGCAATAGGGGTCGTGGTTTCAGCCGATCTTGCTGCGGCCTTGCAGCGAATCGATGTGTTAATTGATTTCACGACGCCTGATGCCACGCTGGAGAGCGCTCGTCTGTGTGCCGACGCTGGTGTGGCTATGGTGGTGGGTACGACCGGATTAAGCTCGAGCCAGGAGGCAGAGTTTCGTAGCCACGGTTCGCGTATCGCCTTGTGTAAAGCCTCAAATTTCAGCTCCGGCGTTAATGTCGCCTTCAAATTGATTGCTGAGGCGGCGCGCGCTATGGGTGACGATGTCGATATCGACATCATCGAAGCTCACCACCGGCACAAGGTCGATGCGCCCTCCGGTACTGCATTGAGTATGGGTGAGGTGGTTGCTGACACCCTGGGTCGCGATTTGAGCCAGGTCGCTGTTTACGGTCGCGAGGGTCAAACAGGCGCGCGACCGCGAGAACAGATCGGCTTTGCCACGATTCGTGGCGGCGATATCGTCGGTGATCACACGGTTTTGTTTGCCGCCGACGGTGAGCGCCTTGAGATAACGCACAAGGCAAGTTCCAGGATGGCCTTTGCTCGGGGCGCGGTGCGCGCCGCCGCCTGGGTGGCTCAGCAGCCGGCAGGCTGTTACGACATGCAGGATGTACTTGGTTTTAGGGAGAAAGCACTGTGAACGCTGCGGAACATATCGTCGAAGTCAATGAAAGCAATGCGCAGCAGCTGCTGATCGACGAGTCATTCAATCGGCCGGTAGTCGTCGATTTCTGGGCGGACTGGTGTGAGCCCTGCAAAACCCTGATGCCGTTGCTCGAGAAGTTGGCGGTGGAGTACGACGGCGCATTTCTGCTGGCGAAAGTAAACGCCGATGAACAGCAGGGCCTGGCTGGTCAGCTGGGGGTCAGAAGCTTACCCACGGTAATGGTTATCAAGGAAGGCCAGCCGATTGACGGTTTTGCGGGAGCGCAGCCGGAAACACAGATTCGAGAGATGTTGCAGAAGCATCTGCCCTCACCTTACGAGGCTAAGCTTGAGGAGGCGAATCGGCTCGCCGAATCAGGCGATATTGCCGGTGCGCTGGGTATTGTTCGACCCCTATGGGAATCGGCGGGAAAGCCGCAGGATGTGACCTACGCTCTCGCCGCGATCCTTATACAGGGCAATCGCTGTGATGACGCTGAGGAAGTTTTGTCCGTGGTGCGTATGGCTGATCAGGATGCGGGCTACGAGCAGCTGATGGCACAAATCGAACTCAAGCGTGAAGCGGCGAAATCTCCCGAGGTCGAGGCACTGGAGCAGGCGCTGGCAGCAGACGAGTCCGATCATGCAACGCGGGTCAAACTGGCTGTTCAGTTGAGTCAGGTCGCGCAGTATCGAGACGCCTTCGAGCACCTTTTAGTGGTGATGAAAGCCGATCGTGACTTCGGCGACGGCGAGGCCAAGCGACTCTATCTGGATACGCTGGCAACTGTGGGTAAGGGCGATCCGCTCGCAGCCGAGTACCAGCGTAAGCTCTTTTCGCTACTCTATTAGCGATCCGCGTTCCCATGAAGACGCTCTGCGGGTTCGTCGCAGGGCTTGGCGGCGGATAGCGGCGGAGCTTCGTCGCGGCGTGCTATTAGAACCTGATGGCTCTTTCGGTGCAGAGGCGCCGATAAACGATACTACCCTCAACCTGCTCGCACACTTACCGACCCGGCACCCGGATGGGTTTGTGGGTGACCACTTTTACTCGCGACTGAGCGACGCATATTTTATGCGGCCCGGGGGGTTGCTTGCGCAAGCGCTTTCGAGAAGGTGGATGCCCGATTGGCGCTGTGATTGTTGACCGCGTCACTCGGGAAATCGTCGGGAAAGGGCACAATACACTCGTCCAGGAAAATTATCCGTACAACCATCGGGAAACGGCCGCTATCCGAGAAGCTGGCCACATTGACTTCAGTCGCTGTGTTTTGGTGACCACCCTGAGTCCCTGCGATATCTGTGCGCGCCTGATTATTATGCGCCAGTTCCCACACCCCATCGTCGGTGATGTCACGAATGCCAAGGGGAATGAACAATTGCTGAGAGATCACGGTATTCAGGCCGATGTTCCCGACTACGCTGTCGGTATCGCCCTCTATCAGCATGAAAATCCAGACCTGGAACGTGAGGACTGGCTGGGTCTGGGTGCCCATCAATCTCAGTAGAGGTCAGACCGACGGCCTCGCCGGCTTCAGGACATAGGGTTTGGTCGTCGGCGGATGGCTTCCAGAGCCATCATGATTGAGATACCGCGCAGGTATTGATCCCGCTAACCCCCAATGACGCCAAAAAAAGCCCTTGCAAACCCGGGTTACTTTGCCTACATTCCTTTGCGTAAGAAAACATACTCCATGTTCAAATTTAGCTGGCGGTGACAATCTCATGGCCTCTGGGGTGGGTACAACGACAACGAGGACGTTATGGATATTGCATTCTCACCGGAAGATCTGGCGTTTCGCGAAGACGTTCGCCAGTTTCTCGATGATCAATTTACTGACGAGTTACGCACTCGTCTGCAGAGCAAGGACTTTAAACCGGCAATGGTGGAGTGGCAGCAAAAGCTGTATCGCCGTGGCTGGGTGGCGCCCAACTGGCCTGAGGAGCATGGCGGAACCCACTGGACGCCGACGCAGAAGTATATTTTTGAGACCGAGCGCTCATTGCGTGGCATCCCGGATGTTGTTCCGTTTGGTCTGGTTATGGTGGCCAATGTGATCATTGGCTTTGGTACACAAGACCAGAAAGACTATTTTCTTCCGAGAATTCTCAAGAGTGAGGATTGGTGGTGTCAGGGGTATTCGGAACCAGGATCCGGCTCGGACCTGGCTAGCCTGAAGACGAAGGCGATTCGCGATGGTGACGATTTCATCATTAACGGCGCCAAGATCTGGACGACATACGCCCAGTATGCCGATTGGATTTTTTGCCTGGTTCGAACCAGCAGCGCAGGAAAGAAGCAGGAGGGCATCACGTTCATCCTGGTCGATATGGCGAGCGAGGGCATTAAGGTAAACCCTATTCATTCGATTGATGACCATCACAGTTTGAACGAAGTCGAATTCAACGATGTTCGCGTGCCTGTCAACAACGTAATCGGTGAGATTGACCAGGGCTGGACTGTGGCGAAGGCACTGCTCGCCCACGAGCGAACCGGAATCGCCGGTGTTGCGGATGTTAAACGCAATGTCCGTTTGATCCGAGAGGCGGCGACTCAAGAGGTCAACGGTGGTGTGTCTGTGATGCAGGACCCCGGCTTCCAGCAGCGCCTGTCGGATATCGAGGTCGAGCTTATGGCACTCGAATTTACCGAGTTACGAACGCTGGCGGCGATGGCAAAAGGCGGGTTCCCCGGTCCCGAATCCTCGCTTTTGAAAATCAAGGGTACCGAGCTGCAACAGGCGACGCAGGAATTGCGCATGGAGTTGGCTGGCTACTATCAAGGTGTGCTGCCGACCGATCTAGACCCCACGCTTCTCGGTCATGAGTTCGGATCAGAGGCCCGACGATCGTTCATGTACGGTCGAGCCGCCACCATTTATGGCGGCTCGAACGAGGTTCAGAAGAATATTATTGCCAAGTACGTGCTTGGTCTTGAATAAAGGCATTGGAGTAGATACGCAATGAACTTTGATTTTACAGAAGAACAGCAGATGATTCGCGACTCGATCGCGCGCTTTGTTCAGGATGACTATGACTGGGACACCCGTAAGGCGATAGTGGCTTCAGAGGCGGGTATGGCTCCAGCGAATTGGCAGACATTTGCCGAGCTGGGATGGTTGTCAATTCCGTTCGCGGAGGCCGATGGTGGCTTTGGTGGCGGTATTGTGGATTCCGCCGTCATTATGGAAGAGTTGGGTAAGGGGCTTGTCGTCGAGCCTTACTTTCCAACGGTGATCCTGTTCGGGGGACTTATCACCCGGGCAGGTTCGGAAGCGCAGCGGGCCGCCATGCTCAGCGCACTCATCGAGGGTCGGCTGCTGGGCGCTTTTGCTTATCTGGAGCGACAGAGTCGTTTCGAGATCGGAGATTGCAGGACGGTTGCGTTACCCGATGGAGAAGGCTATCGACTCAGTGGTGAAAAAGTGGTCGTCTTTAACGGCGAACATGCAGAACAGATGGTGGTTCTGGCGCGAACGAGCGGTGAGCAGTGCGACCGGGAGGGTCTTTCCCTGTTCGTGGTAGACGCGTCGGCAGAGGGTATCTCTCGCTTCAACTACCCCTTAATGGATGCGCAGCGCGTTTCGAATATCACGTTTGACAACGTCCGTCTTGAAGCCCATACCCTGTTGGGTGACCTCGGTAACGCTATGGATGTGGTTGATGCCGTGGTACGCGAGGCGACTATCCTGCTCGCCGCCGAGGCGGTGGGTATCATGGGCCTCCTGAACCAGAAAACCCTTGAGTACACCAAAACGCGTCAGCAATTCGGTGTTGCTATCGGCTCCTTCCAGGCGTTACAGCATCGTATGGTGGATACCATGATGGCTTATGAACAGGCCAAATCACTGCTGTTTCGCGCGCTCTGCGAGCACCAGGAAGACCCTGAGCAGTCAGCTACCACGGTTCATGCTCTCAAGACGCTGATTGATCGAAATAGCAAGCTCATCTACGGTGAAGCCATTCAGTTACACGGCGGGATGGGGCTGACCGATGAGCTTGATATTGGTCACTATGCCAAGCGGCTTATGATGATTAACACCACATTTGGTGATGGAACGTTTCATCGCGCCCGTTACGCCGAGCAAGCGTATGCCGCGTGAAGCTGGCTGATAAGGTTTGCGTCGTCACGGGTGCCGGCAGTGGTATTGGCCGGGCAATCGCTGAACGTTTTCATGCAGAGGGCGCGATCGTCGCTGTTGTCGACCGTGATGAGCAATCCGCCAAAGCCTGTGCCACGGCTTTGGATGGAATGGCTTTTGCGGTTGATGTAAGGGATGAAGCCCAGATGGCCGCTATGGTTGCCGAGGTCGAGCGGATTTATGGCCATATCGACCTGTTTTGCTCCAATGCCGGAATCCTGGCTACCGATGGCGAGCCCTGGTGGGCGACTTCAGCATCCAATGCGGTGTGGCAGGCAATGTGGGAAGTACACGTCATGGCGCATGTGTATGCTGCGCGGGCGTGTCTGCCACGAATGATCGAGCGAAAGCGGGGCTATTTTCTCAATGTTGCGTCTGCCGCGGGGTTGCTCAATCAAATCGGCGATGCGGCTTACTCAACGACCAAGCATGCGGCGGTGGGCTGGGCTGAGGCGCTGGCGATCACCCATGGTGATGATGGCATCAAGGTGTCCTGCGTATGTCCCCAGGCGGTGGATACGGAAATGATTGCCGGTATCGACAATGGAGGCACCGCAGGGCTCGACGGTGTTCTTACCACCGAGGCTGTCGCAGCCGCGGTTGTGGAGGGTGTCGATCAGGAGACCTTTCTAATCCTGCCCCATCCACAGGTGAACGAGTATCGTGTCATGAAGGCTGAGAACTACGACCGCTGGATTGGTGGCATGAAGAAATTGCGTAGACTGTTCGGTAATCCTAAACTCTCCTGAAATCACTTCAGGCTAATCTCCTTGGATAAACAAATCCGTCTGGCTCGAACCATTCTCAATGGTTTTGAGGCCTACTTCGCTGAGTTCGAAAATATCACTCTCGCCGCACGAACTCGTTTCGAGAATGGAGAGTGGGCTGCCACCCACGAGGCATCGACGCGTCGCATCGATGTGTACAAGGAAAAAGTGCTGGATGTGCTTGGCTTTGTAAAGTACATCGCCGGTGATCGGCTTAACGATCGTTTGTTCTGGTCAGAAACGCGCGAGGTTTACGCGGGTCTGGTTCGAGGGATGACCAATTTTGAAATTGCAGAGACGTTTTATAATTCGGTCTACAACGCGATTTTTGGTCATCAGCATATTCGCGATGATTATGCCTTCGTTTTCTCGCCCCAGGGCGATATGCCACCGGTAGACGTATCCAAAGTCGTAAGACGCTATTCCCCCACCAAGAGCATGTCGGAAAACGTCAGGCGCTTGCTTGAGGACTATGCGCTGTCGCTGCCCTACGAGGATATGGAGCGCGACGTGCAACACATTTGCGACGCTATCAGGAGTCAGCTGAGGGATCATTTTCCGCTCGATGCCGACACGCTGGAAGTGCAGCTGCTCGAGCATCACTTTTTTCGGAATAAGGCGGTCTATATCGTCGGCAGGATTGTTGCTGGTGGCAAACAAATGCCTTTTGTCATCCCCATGCTGCATAACGGTGATATCGAAAACCCCGCCGTTTATATCGATGCCGCCCTGTTTGGCCCTGACCTGGTAAGTATGTTGTTCAGCTTTACTCGAACTTATTTCATGGTGGATGCCTCAATACCTTCGCAGTACGTGCTCTTCCTGCAGCAGTTGATGCCCAAAAAGGCCATTTCTGAGATTTACAGCGCGATCGGCCACCACCGTCACGGCAAAACCTTTTATTACCGAAGCGCCTGCCGGCATATGCAGGCCACTACGGACTCTTTTGTGGTAGCCCCCGGTATTAAGGGGATGGTGATGACGGTCTTCACGCTTCAGTCCTACGAGTTTGTCTTCAAGATCATCAAGGATCGATTTACGCCTCCAAAGGAAGTGACGCACGAGTTGGTCCGGGAGAAATATCAGTTGGTGAAGCGTTGGGACCGAGCAGGTCGCATGGCTGACACGCAGGAATTTACCAATCTGGTTTTTGAGCGGGCGCGGTTTTCTGATGAGCTGATGCAGGAGTTGCACGAAACCTGCCCCTCACAGATCGTCGAGCACGGTACCGCATTAATTATCAAGCATTGCTACGTCGAGCGGCGGATGACGCCGTTGAACCTATATCTTCAGACAGCTAATGACGATGAGGTAGAGGCGGTCATGCTCGATTATGGAAAGTCGATTAAGGAGCTCGCTGCCGCCAATATTTTTCCGGGCGACATGTTGCTGAAAAATTTTGGCGTTACCCGACACGGACGCGTGGTGTTTTACGATTATGATGAGATCGAGCCCTTGCTGAAATGTAACTTTCGCCGAATTCCACCACCCCGGGACGACTATGAAGAGATGGCCAGTCAACCGTGGTATTCGGTGGGCCCATACGATATTTTTCCCGAAGAGTTCCGGTTATTTTTCTCGGGCAATCAACGTGCGCGCAAAGCATTTGATGCGCACCACAGCGACATTTACGATGTCGAATTCTGGCACGGACTGCAGGAGCGCCTGCGCGCTGGCCATGTTGACGACTTTATCCCCTACCCGCAGCGGCTGCGTTTTTCACGAAGCGCGGCCTGAGTGAATAGTTTATGGCATCGATTTATCTTATAAGGCACGGACAGGCATCGTTTGGTAGCGATATTTACGATCAGCTATCGCCGCTTGGACAGCGTCAGGCGGATTTGGTGGGTCAGTATTTTCAGCAGGTGGGGATTCGCTTCGATTACGCCATTGCGGGAGATCTATCCCGCCAGCAGGAGACGGGGCGCCGCGTCCTCGCCAGTCAGGCCGAGCCCCCCTCGCTGAATACAGATCCTCGGTTTGACGAGGTCGACAACGATTCTCAGGTCAGAATTCTGCTTCCGGAGCTTGTGAAGCGAGATGACGCGTTGCGGAAGTTGGTTGATAGTGGCTTTGAGAGCAGTAAGGAGTATCAGAAGGTAATTAAAGCAACCTTTACTGCCTGGATTCTTGAGGGGCATCGCTATTCGGGGTTGCAGCATTGGTCCGAATACCGTGATGGTGTATCAGCGGCGTTGGAGGGGGTGATGCAGGCTGCAGGCGGTGGTACCAACAGTGCTGTTTTCACGTCGGGCGGGACCATCGCTACGGCGGTAGGCCTCGTATTAAAAGCCTCGGCAGAGCGTTTCTATGATTTTTATGAGCCCGTCTTCAACTGCTCTATCACTCGGCTTATCTTCAGCGGCTCGCGGGTGTCTTTATCCAACTTCAATGATGTGGCGCATCTGTCGCTACTGAGTGCACAGTTATCTGAGGATCTGGTGACCTACCGGTGACCGATATTTGGCTTGTACGGCACGGCGAGGCCGCCGCATTATGGGATCAATCCGAGGACCCGGGATTAAGTACAGTGGGCCAGCAGCAGGCGGAAGGAGCTGCTAACCGGCTGTTAAAAATACTACCCACGGATGTCGATCTGGTGACCAGCCCGATGGCTCGGGCAAGGGAAACCGCTGTTCCGCTCGCCCGGCAACTGGGAAGTCGGGTTGTCGTTGACGGGGATTTCTCCGAAGTAAGGGCGCCGGTCGCCCTGGAGCAGCGAAAAAACTGGTTGCGCCAGTTCATGCGTGAGTCCTGGCCAGAGCAGGAGGAGCAGCATTGGCTTTGGCGGAAATCAATGATCAATAACCTCTTGTCGCGCAAGAAGCCCTCAGTCGTTTTCACCCATTTTCTGGTGATCAACACCGTGCTGGGTTTCGTCCAGGGTGTTGATAAAGTGCTTGTTGCCTGGCCCGCCAACGCGTCGTTTCATCGCTTTCGGATTGAGGGTAATCAGCTGTTACTGATTGAGATGGGAGAGCAGATGGAATCGGTAGTGCTTTAGCGGGGCTGACCGAGTCGCATCAGACCCTCCTGTGCTGTTGATGCCAATAGTTTTCCTCGACGGGACCAAAGCTCTCCCCGACTAAATCCCCGGGCGTTGTCAGACCAGGGTGACTCACTGGTGTAGAGCACAAAATCGTTCAAATCCGGTGGGTTGTGAAACCAGATGGCGTGGTCAAGACTCGCCGCATTGAATTTGCCATCGAACAGGTCACCCTCGTGCGCAACGAATGCTGCCGAAAGCAGGGTGTAATCCGATAACATCGCGAGGGCAGCCTGCTGAAGCTGAATGTTTTCAGTGGGCATGCGGCCCCGGATGCGAAACCACGATGCCTTGTGCGCCCCCCCGGTCTGAGTGGCTCCCTTACTCGCTGTTCGAAGTTCGATGTGAAAGAGGTCGAGCAGGCGGTACCGTTGGTTGAGCGTGAGGCCCTCTTTATCGATAGGATTCAGGACCTCGCAGTGTTCTGGGTCGAGTATCTCAGGCATGGCTTCTTGATGGCTCAGACCTTCTTCCCTGATATGAAAGCTGATGGCGGCGCTGAAAATCGCCTTACCGTTTTGTGAGGCAATCACCTGACGAGTTGAAAAAGAGCGACCATCGCGCAAGATTTCGACGTCAAATTTAATGGGTAACTGCGGATCCCCTCCGCGCAGAAAGTAGGCGTGCATGGAGTGCGCGACGAGTGTATCCGGGACACTCAAGTAGCCGGCCAGAAGCGATTGCGCCAAAACCTGGCCGCCAAATACCCGTCCCTCAGCCTGGGGACTATCGCCAAAGAGTTGACCGTGGTCGCGAGGCCGCGGTGACATTTGACGCATCATTCGAAGAAAGGGGTTCTGTATTTCGACGGATTCCACGGCTATCAAACAGACTTCAGACCGAAATAGAAGACATCGAAATAGTCAACTGCCGTTGAGTCCAGATCGTCGACCTTTCGCCATAGGTCGATGTCCATTGATGCGTTTATAGCGCCCATCATCAGGTTTTTGACCACCGTGGTGCCAATGGGTCGTAACAGTCCTTCGGCGACACCCTGATCAATAAAGCTGGCCAGATAATCATTCAGGCGCTCGGTTCGAGCCAGCACCTTGCGTCGTTTCATGGGAGATAGCGCGGTAATAGTGTTGTAGCGGATAAGGGGTCCGAGTTCTGAGTTTTGAACATTAAAAATTCGTCGGCAGGCTTGGTCGAGTTTCTCGGGTCCGTTGAGCGACTGCGCATCGATTTCAGAATGAATAGCCTCTAACTGATCCATTGAATAGTCGTAGCATTGTGTGAGTAATGATTCCTTGTTGGCGAAGTGATAATAAAAGGCGCCCTTCGAGACCTGCAGGTTTTCAGCGATTTCGTCCAAAGAAGTGCCATTGAAGCCCTTCGTATTGAAAAAGCGTGTTCCCGCTTTGAAAAAGGCCTCCTGCTTGATTCTATTCTGCGCTTCACGATCAAACCCTCGTGCCGATACAGGGGTTCCTTGCATGAAAGGATGCATGGCGGGGTTGTAGTCACATTCCGCTGAGAATAAGCCGCGGGTAAAGAGGTCGCGCATGGCGCCACCCGCTCTGGCGGCGTCGGCTGGTTTCATCTCGTAGAGCCAGTAAAAAGACCAGTCCAGGGCGCCGATAAGAGCTCTTGCGGTCGTGGTGGAATGGCTCTGGCGGATAGTTCCTGATGTCATGCCCTCGCGGAGATAACCCCTGACGCGAAGAAATATATCGAGATAGCGCTTCTCGAGGAATTCCTTGTGTCCAGCCTTTAGCGAGGCGATCTCTAGCGGTGCTGCAAAATAGTCGCCTCTACCAGCCAGGGCATCCAGAATGGTATCGAAATGCCGTTGCATAAAGCCCAGAATGCGCTCTAGCGGGTCATTGGTCTCGAGCTCAACCTGATCCAATGTCTGATGCGCATTGGCAATCGAGGCCTCGTAGCATTGGAAGATCAGGTCTTCCTTGGTTTTAACGTAGTAGTAGAGGCTGGTTTTGGTCAGCCCCAACTTCGAGGCGACATCGGCTAGCGTCGTCGCTCGTGCGCCTCGGGTATTGAAGAGCTTTGCAGCCCGCGACAATATGGCATGACGCTTAGCCTCGTGTTGAATGCCGCGATTGAAGGGAGATTCGCTGCTGCTGGGTTGTCCTGCCAATGATCCGCCGCCTGTGTGACCGGTGCATAGAATTCTATGAGTTCGAAGATTTGAACCTTAGGTATTTTATTTGTCGCTGTCTATAGTGGCCGTCAGTATCGATAGCTGTCGCGTTGTTACAGGAATTTTGAAATCCCTTGTTTTAGGTGTGCGAAAATCACGCGCTTCTGATGCCGTTGACGAGACTCGTATGACCAAGACCGTGATTTTTGAACAAAACGCTGGGGTCGCTAGTATTATTCTCAATAATACCGAGAAACATAATTCGCTCGGTCAGGTTGAAATTTCGGCGATTGAGACTGCACTTAACACCTTGCCAGACGATATTCGAGTGGTTGTGCTCGTAAGCGGGGGAGGTCCCACCTTTTGCGGCGGGGCCTCTCTGAAGGAGCTCTCCTCCGGCGAACTGAGTGGTGATCGTTTTCAGGCGATGACTAACCATTTCGCACACCTACCCATCCCGACGGTGGCGATCATTAATGGCAATGTCTTTGGCGGCGGATTTGAACTGGCGGTCAGCTGCGATTTTCGTATCTGCGCCAGCGATATCACCGCTCGTATTCCCGCGGCTGAACTCGGTCTCTGCTATCCCATCGATGGTATTCGGCGGATTACTGCCCGGCTAGGCATTAATACGGCACGACGGCTGCTGGTCGGTGCCGAGCAGTTCGGTGCGGATGATATGAAGGCCCTCGGAATGGTGAGTGAGGTCGCAGAACCCGCGGCGGTTGTCGATACGGGTATGCAAATCGCAGAACGGCTTAGCGGCTTGGCACCGCTCTCAGTGAGGGCAATGCTTGAGATTATCCGCCAAACTGAAGAGGATCGATTTGATCCGGCCAGAGCCGCGGAACTTGCAGATATATGTTCAGGTTCCAATGATCTCAAGGAGGGGTTAGCTGCAAAGCGCGAGCGTCGTACTGCAGAGTTCCATGGTCACTAAGAAGCGTTCAGCGTTACCGGTTAACTATCGGCAGGCGCGTTAAGTCGCTGCCACTCCCGAAGCGCTGTTTTACTGCGATCTTTAACCGAAATGATCTTCTCCAATTCTTCCTCTGTGAGGGGTGCACGACCCCTCGTACTCGATTTCTCGAGTTCATCAGTCAGTTTGGCAAGCGCTGTTGCACCTATATTGAGGCTCATTGACTTCAGTGCATGAGCTCGCTTTCTGAGGCTTTCAAGATCTTCGCTTCGGACTAACTCCCAAAGGGATTCGACCTCGTTATCCGCCTGGTTTTCGAACGCGTTTAGTAGCCTCTCAAGGAGTCCCGCGCCGGACTGTGGATTAAGCTTCACAATCGAATTCAGAGTTTCTTCTTTAACAAGCGCAGCATTTTCTGGACTAATGCTGATAGTGGTAGACGCTAGGGCCTGTTTTTCAAGCGGTTCTTCATTGTTAGAGCAGGCAGGTGCCAGTTTTCGGATGGCCTTCTCAATTTGGGGTGCTGTACAGGGCTTCATTAGGAAGTCATCCATCCCTGCTTCAAGGGCACGTTCGCGCTCATTAGCAACAGAGCCTGCCGTCAGTGCAATAATAACGCTGGGGTGGCGGCCTTCTGCAACTTCGAATCGACGAATTTCTCTCGTGGCGTCAAATCCATCCATGATGGGCATTTGACAATCCATGAGGACCAGGTCGAAATGATGTTCTGAAAAAAGGGCGACACCACGCTCGCCATTCTCTGCAATCGTTGTATCGAAACCCAGGCTTGCCAATATCTCAGCTGCAAGCATCTGATTGACGACGTTGTCCTCGACCACCAGCACTTTGCCACTTAAGTCACCTGGTTTGTCATCTGTCGGCTCAACCAGTGGTACTCCAGAGCAGGCGTCCACCAGACCTGCGGTTGTAATGGGTTTGTGCATGCAAGACCATTGGCTTGTAGATCGGCGTTGTCCCAGGCTATGTATTCCCGTCATGAGCACCTTTTGAGCACTGCTTTTACTCGATTCGATATCGTAGATCACCGACTGATCGAGTTTTTCGTCAACTAGAATGGCGTTGCTGACGACTAGTGAATCAACCTCTTCTGGACTTACTCTCAAGCATTCAATACCCACCCTGATTCCCAACGAGGTAATTGACTGAGCAAGTAGATCGTCGTCCGTAATCACTCCGACACGAAAATCGAAACTGATGGGCTGTATCTCTACTGGCATCAATGGCAGTTCGACTTCCACAAGAGTGCCCGTGCCGTCGCCAGACTCAAGAATGTCCAATTTGCCGCCCAATAGGGTTGCGAAATTGCGGCAAATGGTAAGACCAAGACCAGTGCCGCCATATTTTCGGGTGGTGCTGGCATCTGCCTGAGTGAATTTCTCAAATATCCTATCTCTGACCTCCTCGTGGATGCCGATACCCGTATCCTGAACCGCAATAGAAATGGTGTCGTCGATAGTGCGCTGCACACGAACCGTGATATGACCTCTGTCAGTAAATTTGATGGCATTACCGAGCAGGTTGGTCACAATCTGCCGGATTTTCTGCGAATCGCCGCGATAGCGGTTGGCAATGCCTGCCTCTGGCAAATGATAAATCGCCAGCCCTTTCTTCTGCGCCGGCTCGCCCTGCAGATAGCAGACCTCATCAATCAATTCGATCAAGTCGAAGTCAGTTTCTTCCACTTCCATGCGATCCGCCTCGATTTTGGCGAGATCGAGAATTTCATTAATCAGATGCAGAAGCGTTTTTCCACTGTTCAATGCCGCTTTTGTAAAGCGACGCTGTTGCGGCGTGATGTCGGTCTTGATGAGCAATTCGTTCATGCCAATCATGCCGTGCAGCGGTGTGCGAATCTCATGGCTCATTACTGCCAGAAATTCCGATTTTGCACGGTTGGCTTCCTCCGCCTCGCGAGTGGCGAGTTCAAGGTCGAGCGTCCTCTCCTGTACTCGCTGTGTGAGCTCTCGCTCTCGCGCCTCGGCTTGGGCCAAATTCACGCGCGACCGCCACATCAGCAACGCGATAAGTGCCAGTGCGGAAAGCACGTAGGCAATGTATGCCAATTGACTCAACCACCAGGGCGGGCTCACCGCGATGGGTATCTGTAGACCCTCCCAATTCCAGTTGCCAAAACTACTCTTGGCAGCAACCTCCAGCATGTAATCGCCGGGCGGCAACGTAGTCAGGCTCACGGTTCGCTCATTGCCTTTATAAATCCACTCCTCTTCCAGTCCATTAATTCGATACGCGTACTGTATCTCTTCGGGAGCAATGTATTCAGCCGCGAAAAACTCGATCGAAGCGATCTTGTCTTCGTGTGACAGATTTAGTGAAAAGTTGGTATCTGTGGCGCTGAAAGGAATTTGGGCTTCCATCACTTTGATTGAGGAAATACCAACCTTTATGGGTGGTGGCTCTTTTACACCTGAGACATTCGCGAGAATATGAACACCGCGAGTGCTACCAAAATATATTCTATTGGGATTCTTGCTAAAGGAAGCTCCCATGTTGAATTCGGTTCTGCGTAAACCTAGCTGAGTGCTGAAGTGCTGATATTCGAAATTGCTTGGGTCGAATCGAGTTAATCCTAGGTTATGTGATAACCAGATCAGTTTTTTTTCATCGTAGTGTATGCCAAGAATAGATAGGCTCGGTAGCTGGAGCTGACGTGACAAGCTTTGTGCAGATTCAATGTTTCCCAGGTTATCGCGCTTAACGTGGATAAGACCGTGGGTATATGTGCCTACCCAGAGTTCATTATCTTGGCCATGAGCCAGCTCCCAAACCAGCACATCGCTAACATTGGATCCTTCAGAGCTACTAAGGTATTGAGAAAGGCCTAGAGGCTTCAATTTTTTTAACTGGGGATCAAGATGCATGATTCCATTTTGGGTGCCAACTAAAACTCCACCATCAAAATCTTCAAGTAGTGCAAAAGCACTGTCGTTTTCTGATCCAGTCGTGCCCGATCGGATAGTACGGATGACTCTGCCGTCTTCTGATACTACGCTCAAACCGCCGCCCCACGTGGCAACCACTATCTCTCCTGAGGGAGTGCTGGTAATGGCAGTAATCCCACGAGAATGCAGTGCGAAGTTGGAGTCGGGATCATAGTCAATTGGATAAACGGCATCCTCGCGGATTTCGTATTTAAATAGGCCTCCCTCAAAGGTTCCGATCCAAAGATTATTTTCGTCCGCATTAAGAGCCATGATCGTGTCGTCGACCAGCGCCTGGTGCGTCCCACTATTGATCGATGAAAAGCTCGAAGATCCTGGTTTTCTAAAGTTCACCCCAGCTTCAGTACCTATCCAGAGCGTTCCATCTTGTGTTTCGACTATGGCGTTAACTTCGTCGCTTGAAAGATCAGAGTTGGATTGATTGATGGTTTGGAGAACACTCTCTCGCCCTTGGACGAGACCTCGATGCGTCCCAATCCAGAATGTTCCATCGCTGGATTTGTTAATACTATATATCGGGTCGTCAGGTATCCCATCATTGAACTCCGTATAAATCGAGAAGGTTCTTCCACCATCCTCACTTATCGCGACGCCCTCGGCGGTACCAACCCAGATTCTTCCATCTTCATAAAAAGTCGTATAAACGACATCAGACGGTAATTGAAGGTAAGTCTTGTCCGCTGTGATTTGACGCTGTTGTTTAGTGCCTATGTCATATACGAAAACCCCAGCATTCTGAGTTGCAAGCCATATCTCATTTTCATGAATCTCGGCAGAGTATGGATAACTATCAGAGACGGACGCGTCGGCTATAATGGGCTCGGCAATTATCTCCGTGCCATTTATTTCAAGTTTATAAACGCCTTTATCTGCTAAAAGCGCATAAGCTGAATCTTCACTTGAGTTGATGATATCGATAACACGATCTTCATCGTCAAATAAGTCCAATGGAAGTGGAAAAGAGAACATCTTCTCAACTTCCGGCAGGAAAACACCGATCGCCCCCTGCATTCCTAGCCAAATTCTATTCCTACCGTCGATAGACATAGAAAAAATTGATAAGTCAGCAGTTTCGAGTACGGCAGGGGTGTTGAAGGATCTGTTTGCAAGATCGAAAGATTGAAGAGATGTAGATTTGGCGACCCAAACAATCCCTTCCGTGGTCTCTACAATCCCACGAAATTGTCCCGGGGCAAGATTCCCTGCATTGTTAGCCGCGCTATATTGCTCGACTCTCTTACCGTCGTATCGATTTAGGCCTTCCTGTGTTGCGAACCAGAGCGAGCCAGATCTGTCCTGAAGTATACTGGTGACTACACTTTGGCTGAGACCTGCGGAAACAGGAGATTCCCAAAAAATGAGGTCAGTTGTGGCTAAGCTAGCTTCGGCTTGGTGGGGACCTAGCTGGCTAATTAGTCCTACCGCTAGAATCCAGTTCGATATGCGCAACATTTTTGGTCTGGCCAGTGATGAATATTTCGGCTGTGATTGTCGGTAGTGCAATAAATACCAGCAACTTGAGTGACGAGATTATCATCATATTGCGCCTTAGGTGATTCATGCACACACAAAAAAGGAGGCTTTGCCCCCTTTTTTGTGTGTTGGTTTGATAATGCAGTTATTAACGTAAGCCTTGGCCCACTCGGATGCCCCAGCGGTGCCGCACCTGATCTGCGTCTGCCCTGATTCCCCAACGATGTCGCGCTTGATCGGCGTCTGCTCTAATTCCCCAGCGATGGCGTGCTTGGTCGGCGTCTGCTCTGATTCCCCAACGATGACGAACCTGATCAGCGTCAGCACTTTCTTCATTGCTGGCTACAGGAGCATCGGTAGCAGAGGTATTGGATTCTGCCCACTTTAGCGTGGCACGGTTGCTGCTCGCTTGTGCATCGGTATTTGCTGAGGAAACAGCGCGCCCCTCTGCCCACTTGAACGTGGCGTAGTTACTTTTTCCGGCGATGCTACCCGCCACATTCTGAACGGCAGTCATACCACCGCGAAGTTGGTCTTCGGCAACCGTTGTTGACGCTGCGATGGCGAAACAGGCCGCGATCGATGTGGTGCTTACGATTTTCTTAATGCCCATGACTGTTACCTCGTTAACTGCGTTGTCTCTTGGAAAAAGGTGCGCGGTGCTGCGCTTTCCTTGATGTCATGACTGACTCTAGAGACGACTGGAGGTAAGTCGAAGCATATCCATTACCCAAATGGGTTATGTGATCAACTAAGGTTAATGTCGGTTGGAAATGGGGTTGACGGTTAATCCGAGGTGCTTAGTGACTCTATTTTGGCGCGTTCGGACTCGTATTTTTGGAGCCATTCGATGTTCAGGGGCCCAAGCCTGTCAGCGCTGAGGTGGCCGTCGAGGCGCTCCAGGTGCTCCTTTACCCCCCAGTGCACCGTTTGGCTGGCACCCTCTGCTGGCTCATCCCTAAGCCGCTGCTGCAGCCCCGGCAATGTTGGCGCGCCATTTGAATCCACTTCGGCGGGGCCTAGTAACTGTTCTGTGCCGAGCACAGCAGCATCGATATTCATACCCAGATTTGCGCAGCCTTTCTCCCCCAATGTGATTGCCCGGCTGGCACTGGCATGGCCTGAGCCTTGAACAAATGGGCTGTACCTGAGGGTTCCGTCCGGGTTAATGGCGGGCTCAGCGCTGCTTGTCAGCATGCATTTGATGTCGTCATTGCTCAATGAGGGGTCAAGTTGCAGCAGCAGAGCGGCTATACCCGAAACAACCGCCGCCGCCTGGGACGTGCCAGTGGCAACGTATAAACCAGATCTGAGCTGGTAATTGGGGTTGTCCCTGACGAGAGTGGAGCCGGGGGGAACGATGCCAGTCATATGACCACCGGGCACGACGATATCTGGCTTGGCGTGCCCCGTAGGTGTGGGGCCTCTAGATGAAAAGTCGGGGATATAGTCGTCGCTACGATCGACAGGTGTCCACGAGTCGGTCGTGGCGCCTACGGTAATCACGTAGGGGTTGTTTCCAGGGGAGCCAACACTTGACCACGCCGGGCCCTCATTCCCCGCCGCGGTAACCACGACAATGCCCGCCTGCCAGGCTTTGAGAACCGCTTGATTAATCGGATCTCGCCAGTACTCAAACCGGGGAGCTGCCGCCAGTGATAGATTCATCACGCGGATGTCGTATTGTTCGCGGTGCGCAATGACCCAGGCGATGCCGCGAATAATATCCAGAAAGTCACCACTGCCATCGGCATCGAAGACTTTGACGGGGACGATCCTGGCGTCGGGTGCGACGCCGAGATAGCTGTGGTGTTTGGAGCGGGGTGCCGCTCCACTATTAAGGAGAATGCTGGCGATATGTGTACCGTGACCACTTTGATCGAGGAGTGCAGCGCTTTCTTTGTTTTCAATGGCATCGAAGCGTGCAATCACGCGGTCTTTTCCAGCGGTATCCTCTGCCAGCGGAGGCACCTCCCAGAATCCGGAATCCACGACGGCGATGGTCACTCCTTTTCCTGTGACGCCCTCTGCATGCAGGAGATCGGCTCCGACGACTCGCGTGTAGTAATACTCGTGGTCATTGTCGGGATACGCTGGAATCAATGTGGCGGAGCAGCCATCGGCACTGGCGATAATCGAGTAATCATTCTGGGAAGAGGCTACAACCGACTCACCGAAAATCAGCGATAAGGTGCTGGCGCCGGGAGGCAGCGAGATACGGTCGGTTGAAAGATGGGCAGGCCCCTGCGGTCGCTGACGCGCTGTCAGGATATCTTGCGCGTTCAGCCGGGCGCTCTCCAGTGCGCCGATGCGATCGGGCCAATCGAGCGCTATCGATTTCAGGCCCTTTGCTGTGTCGGAGAAATTAAATAGCTGCCAGCGTACCTCCCGGTCACTCATTTCGAGTTGAAGGGACCCATCGAGGACGCAGTCGCGTTCTTCCGGTACTTCGACCGGATTAAAGTCCTCCACGACACGATCGACGCCAGGAGATAACTTCAGGGTTTTGAGCATGGATCGAGGTAGATTGCCACCCACGCCAGATACGATCGGGAGCGAGTGGGTGACATTGCCTCCAAGGGATTCCAGTGTGGTGGCAAGCCCGCTGAGGTCCCCGCCCTGAAGCAATACCTGAAGTTCCTCGCCGTCGGCAGACGCTGTTCCGCCGGTCCCTGAGGCGGGCAGGGGCGGGGAGCCCAGTATCAGCAGCGCCACCAGTAAGCGAGCACCGTTCACGAGGCTTGAGTTGAGGATCCTGAATCAGTAATTAGCGGGAGATAGTTCTGCTCCGAGGCGGCCATTAAATCTCCGACCGGCATCGGTCGACCCAGCAGAAACCCCTGCAGGATTTGACAGCCATGGTCGGCGAGGAAAAGGGCCTGCTCTTTCGTTTCAACGCCCTCCGCCACGACGGTGAGATCGAGCGCGTGGCAGAGCCCGAGTATTGCTCGCACAATCCCATCGCCGTCGGGTGTGCCAATGTCATTAATAAAACTTCGATCAATCTTGAGTGTATCGATGGGGAAGTGACGGAGATAGCTCAACGAGGAGTAGCCGGTACCAAAGTCGTCAATGGCGAGTTTGAAGCCCAAAGCCTTCAATTGGCGAAGTTTATCGAGATTGTGCTCGGCATCGGTCATTACGACGCCCTCGGTTAACTCAAGTTCCACCGTATAGTTCAGATCCAGCTGTTTGATGATCTGCGTGAGGTGCGAGACGAAGTTGGATTGTCCGAATTGGATGGGAGATAGGTTGATACTCACCGATACACTGCGGGGAAAATTACTACCTGATTTTCGAGCGTCGGCATCGACTTCGCGCAAAATCCAGTCACCGAGCGGTCGAATGAGCCCGGTACGCTCGGCAACGCCGATAAATTGATCGGGGGGGATGGCGCCCAGTGTAGGGTGTTGCCAGCGTATAAGCGCCTCCACACCGCACATCTCGCCGGTTCGGGTGTCGATCTGTGGTTGGTACATCATGCGCAGACCGCCGGTATCGAGGGCGTCACGCAGGTCTTCTTCAAGCTGAAGCTGCAACTCGGCGTCGTCTTCAAGGGATTCGTCATAGACGCGCAAGCGGGCACGGCCGTCGGCTTTGGCGGCATACATGGCGGCATCCGCGTGGCGAAGCAAAAGCTCTGGGGTCTGTCCATGAAGGGGCGCCATAGCGGCTCCGATACTGGGTGTCAGTACCAGGGCATGCCCCTGAATCTCCACGGGATCATTCAGCGATTCCATGATCGCATTACCAATATCGGCAAGATGCTCAATACTCGCGGGATTGCGCACCACCACGGTAAATTCATCACCGCCAGGACGCGCCAGTTCAAAGGCGAGTGAATCAGGATCGGCGGTGACCGCGGCGCCCGGATAGTCGCTGATAATGGTCGCTATCTGTGTCAGAGCGTCCTGAATTCTCACTGCCATATTCCTGAGCAGGTCGTCACCGCGCTCGTGCCCAATCGAGTCATTGATCCGCTTGAAGTGATCGACGTCGATCACAATGAGCCCTGTCAGGCTCTCGCGCTTGTGACCGTCGATCAGATTCCGTCGCAACTGCTCATTGAAACTGCGTCGATTGGGCAGGTCGGTAAGGTGATCAAAGTAGGCGAGGTAGCGCAGCCGGTCTTCCTGCGCCTTGAGCTCATTGAACGCTTCTGCGGCACGCAGCATGTACCGAATATCCCGGCTAAGCAGTGACCAGTTAATAGGCTTGGTTTTGTACTGTGTGGCGCCAGCATTGAAGCCGCGATCAATGGAGTCTGCGTCCTCGGCACCGGTTGCAATCAGTACCGGCACGTTCATACCTTGCGGCAGGGCGCGTATCTCGGCGCAGACCTCCAACCCGGTTTTGCCGGGCATTTCGACATCGAGGAATACCAGATCCGGCAACTCTGACTGGAATGCCTCAAGTGCCTGGATGCCGTCCTCAGCGTCTATAACATCCATCCCCGCCGCTTCGAGACACTCTCGCGCCAGAACGCGGACCATCAGGTCATCGTCGCAGACCAGAATCTTCGAGGCTTTTCTGTTCGGAGTCGTCGCTTGCACGCAGGTTTCAGGCCGAGGTTTTGGTCAGGCTATCACGAACAGCGTGCGCGCTCCTAGCACGTCGGGCCAGGTGATCTCCCTGCCTGTGGGGCGCCGTACGACATCGAGCGGGTTTGTGCTAAAATAACCGGACTTCTGTTGGTTTCCCGCCCCGCTTATGTCCATTGCTGAAGACAATCTCGTCCGCATCCGCGAGCAGGTGCAGGGTCATCTCGATCGCACCACACAGGCGCGACTTGCCCCTGCTGCTGAACAACAGCTAATCGATCAAATCAAAACGCGTTTGAAGAAGGAAAACGCGGTCATCGTCGCGCACTATTATACGTCCCCGGAAGTTCAGGCCCTGGCCGAAAGCAGCGGTGGATGCGTTTCCGATTCTCTCGAGATGGCCCGCTTCGGGCGTGACCATAGTGCCGAAACGCTGGTGGTTGCCGGTGTTCGTTTCATGGGCGAGACCGCAAAGATCCTGACTCCGGATAAGCGGGTGTTGATGCCTACCCTGGAGGCTACGTGTTCGCTTGATCTCGGGTGCCCGGCAGACGAGTTTGTCGAGTTCTGTGACGCCCATCCTGATCGCGAGGTGGTGGTTTATGCCAATACCTCGGCGGCTGTGAAGGCTCGAGCTGATTGGGTCGTGACCTCCAGTATTGCTCTCGATGTGGTCGAGCATCTGTCGGATCAGGGTAAGAAGATTATTTGGGCCCCCGACCGTCATTTAGGGTCCTACGTCCAGCGTGAGACGGGTGCCGATATGCTGATGTGGGATGGCGCCTGCATTGTTCATGAGGAATTCAAGGCGCGCGGAATACTCGATTTGAAGCAGGTTCACCCGGACGCAGCGGTCCTGGTGCATCCCGAATCGCCCGCATCGGTGATCGATCTCGCGGATCATGTGGGCTCAACCACACAAATCATCAAGGCCGCTCAATCGCTTCCGAATAAAACCCTCATTGTCGCCACCGACCATGGCATTTTCTATCAGCTGCAGAAATCGGCGCCGGACAAGCAGTTTATTATCGCGCCAACGGCCGGGCAGGGGGCCACCTGCCGTAGCTGCGCCAATTGCCCCTGGATGGCCATGAATGAGCTTGAGTCACTCGCCCGTGTTTTTGATCGCGATGACAACGAAGTCATTGTCGACGCCGAGCTTGGTGTGGCGGCGATGAAACCGCTCAACCGCATGCTGGCTTTTGCCCAGGAGTTGCGCAAGGGTGTAGTCGGACGCGCTTAATGGCGATGCCAGTCAGCTCTTCTCGATTTCGTTCAGAATGGCCTGCACCTGCTCCAGCCGCTCGTTGATCTTCGCTGACCGGGTGAAATTGTCTTTCGAAAGCTTGAGAGCGTAGGTCAGCTGTTGTTTGGCCTGGTTGAAGCTGCCATTGAGAATAAAGTACTCGGCACGCGACCGATGCAGGCCCACAATATTCCCCGCCAAACCCTGGACTTCGGCCAATAAGTACCAAAGTCCTGGATCGGTGGGCTTACGGCGTGACTGCTCGACAAGAACCTGCTCGGCCACATGGGAATCTCCGGCCTGCTGAAGCGCGTGGGCGTAAGCCATTGTCAGGGGGTGGTTCCCGGGAGAAAGCTTCAATCGCTGATTGAGCTTTTCAGTCGCCTTGCGCGGATTGCCCCTGGCCAGCTCTATTTCGGCATCTGCAATCACATATTCGATACGATCAGGATCACCCGACCATATACCGTCGAGTGCAAGCGCCGCCTCGTCGGCGCGACCGGCATCAGTCAGAGCCAGCGCCAACCCGTAAATATTGGCTTCTCGAGATACTTGTTTGCCCTCTAACTCATCGTTAAACATCGCTACCGCCTCCGCGGGAGTCCGAGCGAAGTGGTTTTTCACGCGCGCGCGCATCAGTTGAAAATCCAGACTGACCGGACGAATGGTTCGTGGGTGTTGCAAGGCGCGTGCACGGGTATCAGCGATGCGCTTCTCCGACAACGGGTGGGTGCGGAGAAACTCAGGGACTCGATTTCCCGAGCTATAGCGGCTCGCGGAAAACATGCGCTCAAACATTTGTGGTGCGGCATACGGATCCATACCGGCGGCAGTCAGGGTCTGCATACCAATACGATCGGCCTCCGCCTCGTTGGCCCGGCTGTAGCGCAGTTGGCTGTTCTGAATCGCTGCCTGGGTAGTGCTGAGCGCGGCCATGCCGGCGTCGCCACCGACAGTAGCGGCCAAGACCAAACCGGCGATGAGGCCCGCAATATTGAGCGGCTGCTGTTTCTGCCCAAGCTCCACTCGCCGGGAAAAGTGCCGCTGGCTCAAGTGCGCGATTTCATGGGCAATAACCGTGGCGAACTCATCTTCGGTCTGGGCGTACTCAAAAAGTCCGTTGTGTACGCCAATGACCCCGCCGGGTACCGCGAAGGCGTTGATAGTCGGGTTATCGACAATCACCAGATCAATACGGCGATCCTGGAGCTCGCTGTGGTTAACCAGCTCGAAAACCAGGTTTTCAAGGTAGCTATAAAGTAACGGATCGTCGATGGTAGGTGCCTGGCGACGAAACACCTTTAGCCAGGTGCGCCCTATCTCGTACTCAAAGTCAGCCGAAAACAGACTGGTACTCGACTCACCAAGGTTTGGGATCTTGAGTTTGCTGTTATCCCGGTCTTGTGACCTCGCATCAGTCCCGACCGCGAGGCTGATGGCGAATACGGACATCAGCGCTACGCCGCGAATAAGCATCGAGAATCTGCGTGGATTGTGTACCATGTGGGGCACTTTAACGCATGTAAAGCACGAATCGTCGACCAGGAGCGTTGATAATGGTGCGAGCACGCTGAAAGGATTAAAGCCACGGTGGTTCCCCCTCAGGTGGAGTGGGACGACCCGGTAAGCATAAGTCAACGACGGGGTAGTAATGTCAGAGACAGCAGATCCAACCGCAGATGCGGTCACGGTGGATGCCCGAGACCAGCGATGTCCAATGCCTTTGTTGCTGGCAAAGCGTGCGCTGATGGGGCTCGATCCCGGTGCCGTGCTCGTGGTACTCGCCACCGATCCGGGCTCGTCCCGTGACTTTGCTGCCTTCGCGGCAATCGCGGGTCATCAGGTAGAAACGAATTATTGGTCCGAGGGCGTACTCAGGCATCTAATTACCAAGGGCCCGTTAAATGTTTGAAGTTTTTCAGAAGTGGTACCACCGCTACTTCTCCGAGGAAGAGTCGGTCGTCCTGCTGATTATTCTCGTGTCAGCATTGGTGGTTCTGATCACTATCGGTGATGTCCTGACGCCCGTTTTGGTGGCGTTGGTGCTGGCCTATCTCATGCAGGGTGTGGCGAACCAGCTCGCCGCACGCGGGGTGCCTCAAAGTCTGGGCGTTTGGATTGCGTTGCTCTTGTTCATGGGTGTGTTCTTCGGTTCGAGTTTCGGACTCGTGCCGCTTATCTGGCAGCAGCTGGCCAGTCTGCTCCGCGAGTCGCCCGAAATGATTGAGCAAGTCTCGAATCTTCTCAATGGCCTTGCGGCGGAATACCCGCAATTAATCAGCCAGCAACAAGTGGAGGAGTTACTCGGCGGTATTCAGCGCGAGTTGGCGCAATTCGGACAGGTTGTTCTTGCGCGCAGCCTCAGCCGTATCCCGGGATTGCTCGCGCTACTGGTCTATATGGTCCTGATCCCCATGCTGGTTTTCTTTTTCTTAAAAGACCAGCAAAAGATTTTTGCCTGGTTTAGCAGTTTTCTGCCCGAGCGGAGACCGCTGTTGCAGCGTATCTGGCAGGAAATGGACCAACAGGTGTCCAATTATGTTCGCGGAAAAGTGATCGAAATTATCATTGTGGGTAGTACGAGCTATCTTGCATTCACTATCATGGGACTCAACTACGCAGCATTGTTGGGCTTGCTGGTGGGGTTGTCGGTGATCATTCCCTATATCGGTGCGACTCTGGTCACCGTCCCTGTGGTCATGGTCGCTTATTTCCAGTGGGGCGTCGGGTCGGAACTTTACGCCATCACCGCTGCCTATCTGGTAATACAGTTGCTGGATGGTAACGTGCTGGTGCCCCTGCTGTTCTCGGAGGCGGTTAATCTGCACCCGGTGGCTATCATCATTGCGGTGTTGTTCTTTGGCGGTATTTGGGGGCTTTGGGGTGTGTTTTTTGCAATCCCTCTGGCAACACTGGTCAACGCCGTTCTGTGCGCCTGGCCTGCTCGACTGGACTCACCACCCAATCCCGCGTCCTGACCCACTCCTACGGAGTGCAGCCCATATTTTTGAGGAGAAACGTTGTGGCACGTTTATTTGTAGTGATCGGTATTGTTTTGGCACTGGTTGCCTGCTCGGGTCTAGGTCCCTCGACCACAGAATCCTATCTTAGCCCCACAAAGAGTGTCTCTGATTCTTACCAATACCGTTATCTGACCCTCGACAACAGCCTTGAGGTATTGCTCATTTCCGATCCGGATGCCATCAAAGGAGCGGCATCGCTCAATGTAATGGTAGGCAGTGGCGAAAATCCCATGGATCGCGGTGGGCTCGCCCATTTTCTTGAGCACATGCTCTTCCAGGGCACGGAAAAATATCCCGACGCGGGCGAGTATTCTGAATTTATCGGTGCCAACGGCGGCGCGCAAAACGCCTATACCAGCTCGGAGCACACCAACTACTACTTTGACGTAAAGGCCGAGGTGCTGGATGAAGCCCTCGACCGTTTTTCACAGTTTTTTATCGCGCCCTTGCTCGATCCAAAGTACGTCGACCTCGAGAAGAACGCGGTCGAGGCTGAATATCAGATGGGTTTGAATTCAGATGGCCGCCGATGGTGGGACGTGCTTCGTGAGATTGCCAATACCGGACACCCTTACAGCCGATTCGGTGTTGGTAACCTCGAAAGCCTTGCGGACCGGCCGGGACAGAATATCAGGGATGACCTTCGGGCATTTTACGAGGAGTACTACGATGCGTCGCAAATGAAGCTTGTGGTGCTCGGGCCGCAGGATCTCGATACATTACAGGCGATGGTGCAGCCAAAATTCAATGCGGTTCCCGATCGCGATTCGGTGATCGAGGATATTGCCGCACCGATTTTCGACCCTGAAGTACTGCCAACCCTTGTGGTTTCCCAGCCCACTGCAACCAGTCGCTCGCTGGAAATTCTGTTCCCCATGCCCAGCGATTATCGGGATGCCTACGATTCCAAGCCCCTGGCGTATCTTGGTAGCTTGCTCGGTGATGAGGGCCCCGGCAGTTTGCTGTCCTATTTCAAGAGTGCCGATCTCGCCGAGTCCGTTGGCGCCGGGGCTGGAATTAAGTGGCGGGGTGGCTCGATGTTTTATGTCAGCGTCGGGCTTACCGAAAAGGGAGTCGAGGAGTGGCAGACCATTGTCAGCAGCGTGTTTGCCTATATCGACCTGATCAACGCGGCGGGACCTGAGGCCTGGCGTTTTGAGCAGCAGCGGCAGCTGGCGGAAAGTCGTTTTCGCTTCCGCGAGGACATGCCCGCAAGCCAGTATGTGACCGGGCTCTCGGAGGCCATGCACTACTACGCGGCAGAAGATGTGCTGTCGGGACCGGTTTTACTCGAGACCTACCAGCCCGAGTTGATCGAGCAGGCCCTGTCTTATCTCAACCCCGACAATATGGTGGCATGGCTTAGCGCCCCAGGGGTTGAGACCGACCAGACCTCAGAGTTTTACGGTGTTGATTACGCGGTGAGTCCGTTGACGGCCGATACGTTCCTTGCCCAGCCGGCATTGGCCGCCAGTCAACTGCAATTGCCAGCCGAAAACCCCTTTATTGCCAGCGATTTTTCCCTGGTTGAGTTGGATCCAGATTATGTCGACAAGCCCGTCCAGCTGGTGGAAGAGGATCGTACCGATCTTTGGTTTATGCAGGACGACGAGTTTGCAAAACCCAAAGGGATGATGACGGCAAAATTTGAGGGTGGCCACATTCGTGCAACACCGAAGGATGCGGCGGTGGTGAGTCTTTATGCGGCGCTCGTCAACGACGCCACCAATGAGCTGGCCTATCCGGCAGGCGTGGCCGGGCTCGGCTTTTCGATCAGTAGCAGTGCCACCGGTATCCGTGTCCAGTTGAACGGCTATAACGAGAAGCAGAAGTTGTTACTCGATGAGCTGCTTCCCTATCTTCAACAAACAGAGTTTGCCCAACAGCGCTTTGACGCCCTTAAAACTGAAGCTATCCGCAGCCTGCGCAACGTGGTGACATCGGCGCCGTACAGTCAAACCCTCAACGATGCACGCCGGCTGATGCTGTCGGGTCAGTTCAGCGAGGCCGATCGTATCGAGGCGATGGAGACGGTGACTTTGGACGACGTGGTCAATTTCGCCAGGGAATTCTGGGCGACCACATCGGTGACTGCACTGGTCTACGGTAACTACACGACCTCCGATGCCGAGGCCTTTGCGAATACCCTCTCTGGTCTCATAGGTAGTGACGATCCCGTCGCACCGCGAGACACGCAGGTGACCCGCATCAGGCCGGGTGAGCATCTTCGCTACGTACGGGAGCTGGAGCATAACGACGCGGTGGTGTTCTGGTACACGCAGGGCCCGGCCGCGACGTTCGAGGATCGTGCGAAAACCTCACTCGCCACCTTTACCACAGAGCGCGCGTTTTTCGATTCCCTGCGCACAGAACAGCAGCTGGGTTACGTGGTGGCCAGCTTCAACTGGGTCCAGCGCGGAGTGCCCGGTTCGGGCATGTTAGTGCAGTCACCCAGTCATTCGGCCACTGCGGTTGTTCAGGCGATGTCCGAATTTCGCCGGCAACACGCTGAAAACCTGACCGAGGAGGAATTCCTCGAATACCGCGACGGTCTGGTTGTGCAGCTGCTGGAGCCTCCAAAAAATCTCTACGAGAAAGGCGGACGCCTGTGGGCAGAGCTCGACCTGGGCGAGCTGGATTTTGATACCCAGAAGCAGATTGCTGATCTGGTCGTGAATGTCGAGTACGACGAGTTGCTCGATTATTACCGCGAGCATTTCCTGGATAACGCCGCATGGATTCAGGTGATTGCGCCCGGTAAGCGGGGCGAGCTGCCGTCGGAGCCATCGGCGACGCGAATCGACGATGCCATCAGTTTTCGCAGTGTCCGACAGGGTGGCACCTGAGGTCAGCTCCAACGCTGTGCTCTATTGCTCTAAGAACCCGGCCTCAACGCCGGGTTTTTATTTTCCATTCCAAAATAGAACTATGTGACATTTTTCTGCAGAATCCGATAAGTTCTCAGTGAATTGTTGATTTTAAAGTTCTAAATTAGAACCCGAATAGGTGGGTTTGGACTAGGAGAGCGACGTGGCTGAGCAGCAACCAATAGACCCAACAGAGCAGCAGGAGTGGCTGGAAGCACTCGATTCAGTGGTGCGCTACCAGGGGGCAAATGCGGCGGGATCATTGATTCGGTCGGTTTACGAGCACGCGCAGACCGAGGGGATTCCATTACCCCAGTCAATCACCACGCCTTTCCGCAATACCATTGCCCCTGAAAATGAGCGCACCATGCCCGGCGACCTTTTCATGGAGCGCCGGATTCGGTCGCTGGTGCGTTGGAATGCCCTCGCTATGGTGATGCGCGCCAATGACAATGAAGAAGGACTGGGCGGCCATATCTCCTCCTTCTCTTCCAGCGCTACGTTGTATGACATCGGCATGAATCACTTCTTCCGAGGTACTGCCAACGGTCATCCAGGCGATCTTGTTTTCTACCAGGGTCACAGTGCGCCGGGCATGTACGCACGTTCCTATCTTGAAGGCGTGATTTCCGAGACCCAGTTGGAGAACTTTCGCCGGGAAGTGGACGGTAACGGGTTGTCATCCTACCCGCATCCCTGGTTGATGCCCGATTACTGGCAGTTCCCTACGGTATCCATGGGTTTGGGACCCATACAGGCGATTTATCAGGCCCACGTAATGAAGTATCAGTCCTCCCGTGGCCTCGTGGACCATCGCGACAGAAAAGTGTGGTGCTTCATGGGAGATGGCGAGTCTGATGAGCCCGAGTCACTCGGCGCCATCGCGCTCGCGGGCCGCGAAAAGCTGGGTAATCTGCATTTTGTCGTTAATTGCAACCTCCAGAGACTCGACGGCCCGGTTCGCGGCAATGGGAAGATCATTCAGGAGCTTGAGGGTGTCTTCCGGGGTGCTGGCTGGAACGTCATCAAGGTTATTTGGGGTCGCAAGTGGGATCCACTCATTGAGCGGGATCATTCCGGAAAGCTGCAGCAGCGTATGGACGAGGTCTGCGACGGTGAGCTGCAGAACTGCAAGTTCAACGGCGGTGCCTACACCCGCGAAAAATTCTTCGGCAAATACCCCGAGACCCTGGAGCTGGTCAAGGATCTCAGCGACGACGACATCATGTACCTCAACCGCGGCGGGCACGACCCCTATAAGGTGTACGCGGCCTACGCAGCAGCCTGCGAAGAGACTGAGCGCCCCACCGCTATATTGGCCATGACGGTGAAGGGGTACGGCACCAGCGAAGCCGGTGAGGCGAACAATGAAACCCACTCGCTAAAGAAGCTCGATGTCGACAGTCTCAAGGCATTCCGGGACCGGTTTGGCGTGCCCATCAGTGACAAAGACCTGCAGGATGTTCCTTTCTACCGGCCGCCTGAAGACAGCCCGGAGATGCGCTACATGCGTGAACGGCGCGCACAGTTGGGCGGTCAGCTTCCCAAACGTCGCGCCAACACCTCGGTCTCGGTATCCGTACCGGGGAGGGGTACCTACGCGAGCCAGATGAAAGGTAGTGGCAAGCGTGAAATCTCCACCACCATGTCGTTTGTGCGGATTCTCTCTTCACTGATCAAAGACAAAGAAGTGGGCAACAGCGTGGTACCTATTGTGCCCGATGAAGCCCGGACCTTCGGTATGGAGGGCATGTTCCGCCAGTTGGGTATCTACTCCTCGGCGGGCCAGAACTACACGCCCCACGATGCTGGCGGGATCATGTATTACAAAGAGGATGTAAAGGGCCAGATTCTCGAGGAAGGAATCAACGAGTCGGGCGCTTTTTCGGCGTGGTTAGCGGCGGCGACATCCTACAGCGTTTCGGATTACCCCATGATTCCGTTCTATATCTTCTATTCGATGTTCGGATTCCAGCGTATTGGCGATCTCGCATGGGCGGCGGGGGACAGTCAGGCCAGGGGCTTCCTGATCGGCGCAACATCGGGCCGTACCACGTTAAATGGCGAGGGTTTGCAGCACCAGGATGGGCACAGTCATTTGATGGCCACAACGATTCCCAACTGCATCAGCTACGACCCGACTTATTCCTACGAATTGGCGGTCATTATTCAGGATGGTGTCAGGCGGATGTTTGGCGAGGGTGAGAATTGCTTCTATTACATCACCACCATGAACGAAAACTACGTTCATCCTGACATGCCAGAGGGCGTTGAGGACGGCATCGTCAAAGGTATTTATCGTCTGCGTGGGTCCGAGGCCAAGCATGACAACCGTGTCCAACTCATGGGTGCGGGATCCATCCTGCGCGAGGTCGAAGCTGCCGCTGCTATTCTCGAAGAGCGCTTCGACGTGGCTGCTGACGTCTGGAGCATGACCAGCATCAACGAACTGGCGCGTGACGGCAAAGCTTGTCAGCGCTGGAACCTATTGAATCCGACAGAATCTGCGAAGGTCCCTTATCTGACGCAGCAGTTGGCGGAGTGCGAGGGGCCCTTTGTGGCTGCCACGGATTATATCCGCGCACACACCGACCAGATTCGTGAATTCATCCCGGGTAGTTTCTCTGTACTTGGTACCGATGGCTTTGGTCGCAGCGATACCCGTCGCAAGCTGCGACAGCACTTTGAAGTCAGTCGCGAGTATGTCGTTCTGGCGGCACTGAAATCTCTCGCGGATGCTGGCCAAATCGACGTTAAGGTCGTGGCCGATGCGATCAAGACGCTCGGTATCGATGCCCAAAAGCCCAACCCGGCCACCGCCTGATTTCGCGAGAGGAGACTGATCGTGTCGAAAACAAATATTACGGTTCCTGATATTGGCGGCGCCGAGGGCGCCGAAGTGGTCGAGGTCCTGGTCGCCGTCGGTGACGCAATCGAGCAGGAGCAGAGCCTCATCGTGCTCGAATCCGACAAGGCATCGATGGAAATTCCCTCAAGCCATAGTGGTACGGTTGTTGAGCTGAAAGTCGCCGTGGGTGATGCGCTGTCGGAGGGCGATATTATCCTGGTGGCCGATACCGGCGAGTCGGCAAGTGCCGCCGAGCCTTCCGAAGCGGACACCGAAGCGGACACCGAGGCAGCCCCCAGCGACAACGAATCTGCGCCAGAGACAGCGTCAAAAGATGCGGAGGAGGACGCGGCGGAGGAAGGTGCAGATGACGCCCCCGCAGAGGATCAAGAGCGTCTTGTGCCAGTCCCGGACATTGGTACTGACGACGATGTTGAGCTGATTGAAATCGTTGTTGCTGAGGGTGATGCCGTGGAGGAGGGCGATTCCCTCGTCGTACTCGAATCAGATAAAGCGTCGATGGAAGTGCCCGCACCTGAGGCCGGTGTGGTTACCGAGATCCTTGTGAAGTCCGGCGAGCAGGTGCGTCAGGGAACCGACATTGTCAGGTTGCGGGTAAAGGCCGCGAGTCCAGCGACCCCTGAGCCGAAGCCCGGGTCTCCGGAAGAGCCTGCAAAACCAGACGATACGGCGGTCGAATCTACACCGCCAGCGGCGAGTCAGTCGGCCGCCGAGCCAGCCGCCGAGCCAGCTGCCGGGCCGGCTACTGCAGACTCCTCCACGGGTGATTTGGCCTATGCCGGTCCGGCCGTGCGCAAGCTGGCCCGGGAGTTTGGTATTGACCTTGGCAACGTCGAGGGGTCTGGCCCGAAGTCACGTATTCTCAAAGAGGATCTGCATCAGTTTGTCAGCGGCTCACTGAAGAAGGAGCCGGGTGGTCCCGCGGGTGCAGGCATACCCCAGGTGCCCGGGACCGACTTCGCCAAGTTTGGTGAGGTCGACGCCCAGCCTCGAAGCCGTCTGGATAAACTGACCGCAGCCAACATGCAGCGCGCCTGGTTGAACGTGCCGCATGTTACGCAATTTGATGATGCAGACATTACCGATCTGGAGACCTTCAGGAAATCACTCAAGGCAGAGGCTGAGCAGCGAGGCACACGGATCACGCCGATACCCTTTCTATTGAAAGCCTGCGCGGCCGCGCTGAACGCTCACCCAAAGCTTAAGAGTTCGCTTGCTGATGGTGGCGACACATTGGTCCACAGGGCGTATTGCCATATTGGTATGGCGGTCGATACTCCGGCGGGTCTGGTAGTGCCGGTAGTGCGTGATGTGGATAAAAAATCGCTCTGGGAGTTGGCAGAGGAGGTTATTGAGTTGGCGACTCTGGCTCGGGACAAGAAGCTGAGGCCCGATCAGATGCAGGGTGGCGTTTTCAGTGTCAGCAGTCTGGGTAACATTGGTGGAAAGGGCTTTACGCCTATCGTTAACACGCCGGAAGTGGCCATCCTGGGTGTCAGCCGAGCGTCCGAGCAGCCGGTCTGGGATGGCGCCCAGTTTGTGCCGCGCACGCTGCTGCCGTTATCACTGTCCTACGACCACAGGGTGGTTAACGGAGGTGACGCCGGTCGCTTCTTGACCGATCTAGTGGGGTTGCTCGGCGACCTGCGGCGTATTCTTCTCTGATCGAGCCGTCAGCCGGTGTTGCGCATCCCCGCTGCAACGCCGGCAATCGTCACCATGAGTGCCTGCTCGACGGCCGGGTCATGGGTTTCGCGCACCCGGCGCAATAACTCGGCCTGTAACAGGTTCAGTGGATAGGCGTATACATTGCGCAGGTTGATCGACTCCATTCCCCACGGTTCGTGCTCAAGCAGTGTCTCCTGCTCGAGTAGCCCAAGCAGCGTAGAGCAATCCTCGTTGAGTGCTTGTCGCAGGGCGTTGCCAATCGGCTTTAACTCATCGACTACCAGCATCTGGTCATACAGCTCGGAGATACTGAGATCGGCTTTGGCAAACACCATTTCCAGCATGGACAGGCGGGCCGCAAAAAACGGCCACTGTGTCGCCATTGTTCTTAGCGTGGCAAGGTGGCCTTTATCGATGGCAGATTGGAGCGCCGATCCCGCGCCAAGCCAGGCGGGTAGCATCAATCGATTTTGCGACCAGGCGAAAATCCAGGGAATCGCACGCAGACTCTCGATTCCGCCATCGGAGCGACGCCGTGACGGCCTAGATCCCAGCGGGAGGCTGGCCAGTTCCTGTTCGGGCGTTGCCTGTCGAAAATAGGAGACGAAGTTTGGCTCTTCGCGGACCCAGTGACGATAGGCCGCACAGGAGTCTTCTCCCAGTCGGTCCATTAACCGCCTCCACTCGGGTTCAGGCGCCGGTGGTGGTTGCAGGTTGGCGCGGAGAACGGCGCTCGCGTATTGGCCGAAGGTATTAATGGCCAATGATTTCACTCCCAGTTTGGTGCGGATCATTTCGCCCTGTTCGGTCACCCGTAAGCCATTCTGCAGGGAGTGCGGCGGTTGAGAAAGTAGCGCCTGCTGTGCCGGCGCTCCACCGCGGCCAATGGTGCCGCCGCGACCGTGGAACAGGGTTAACCCCACACGGTGCTGTTCGCAGACCTTGAGCAACGCCTCCTGTGCCCGGTATTGAGCCCAGCCGGCCGCCAGCATTCCGGCGTCCTTCGCACTGTCCGAATAGCCGATCATAACGACCAGCTCTGCACCGGTACGTCTGAGATAGTCATCGTCCTCGAGAAGTTCGCCGATGACTCTCGGTGCGTTATCAAGATCCGCGAGGGTTTCAAAAAGGGGCGCTACGGGCATATCAATCGGACAACCCGTCGCCTTGAGCAGTAACTGCACGGCGAGGATGTCCGAAGGCTCGGATGCCATCGAAATCACATAGCTGCCCAGCGCTTCTCGGGGGGTTGACGCAATGGTTTCAAAAGTACGCAGGACTTCGCTGGCAACGGCGCCCGGATGCCATTCTCTCGGGATCAGCGGCCGTCGATTGAGTAATTCCGCGCGCAAAAATTCGCAGCGCCTCCGCTCGTCCCAGTCGGCATAGTCGCCAATATCGAGCGCGCGGGTCAGTTCTGACAGTGCCTGCGTGTGTTGGCTGCTCTCCTGGCGAATGTCCAGTTTTATCAGATGCGGGCCGAAGCAGCTCGCTCTGCGAATGGTGTCGAGCAGGGTGCCGTCTGCGATGCACTGCATGCCGCACTCGTTAAGCGATGCGTAGCAAGCCAGCAGTGGGTCTTCAAGGGTCGATTGGGTCAGGGCAGTCGGTGCAGGTGTATTGTTTGCAATGGCGTCATCGAGCGCATCCAGTTGGGAGCGCAGTGTGTCTCGCAGTGGTCTGAGCAGGGCACGGTAGGGTTCCCGCGCATGACCGGTCTCGCGCTGAAGCTGCGCTGAGCAGGAGGTCATCGACAACTCCTCTACCAGTGCCGATACCGACTGTAAAAACAGGTCGCAGGCCTGCCACTGGGCGAGGAGCAATACTTCCTCGGTGACGCTTGCGGTCACGTTGGGGTTGCCGTCCCGATCTCCGCCAATCCAGCTCGAAATCTGTATCGGGCTCCATTGCGCTGTGGGTGCGGGTAAGCCATGCACACCACAGGTATGGTCGACATCGCGAAGAAAGGCGGGGACGGCGTCCCAAAGCGAATTTTCGATGACGGCAAAGCCCCATCGAGCCTCATCGACTGGCGTTGGTCGATCGGTACGAAATTCATGGGTGTGCCAGATTTGAGTCACCAGCTCGGCGATCCGACGCCGGACTCCCGCCTCTTCATCCTCGCTGGTGGGTGGATCAAGTTGTCGCAGGCATCGCGTTATCTCACGGTGCTTGTGTATCAGTGTCCGCCGCGTGATTTCAGTGGGGTGGGCCGTCAGAACGAGGTCGATCGAGAGTGCCTCAAGGGCCGCGGTGATTTCCTCGCTGGTGCGGGTGTCGCGTAAATCGGTAATCGCTTTATCCAGTGTCGCGCGCGCCGAGAAATGCAGCTTCGTCGCGGAAGAAACCGAGTGGTATTGATCAGCAATATTGGCAAGGTTCAGGAATTGATTGAAGGCGCTGGCGATGCTGAGAATGGTGTTGTCGTCCAGTGTTTGCAGTAGCGAGTAAAGTTCGTCGAGGGTGTCGCTCGCCATTGAATCTTTGCTGCACAGTCTTATTTTTTCAACCGTTTGAAATAGGTCCTCGCCCTCGCTTTCCCGGACGATATTGCCCAGTGTTTCGCCCAGGAAACGCACATTGGCGCGCAATTGACGGTTGTCTATTGCGTTGCTCATTCGGTGGACTCCGCATAGCCTGGCTTGAGACGGGTGGCTTTAAGGCTGTCCTTGATTCGTGCGAGATGCGGCAAAAAGCGCTCGCCACGACGCAGTGTGACTCCCGTCGCCAGGACGTCTATGACCGCCAGCTGAACCAGTCGTGATGTCATCGGCAGATACTCTTCCGTATTTTCGCCAATGGTGAGCGTGATGGCGCAATCACTTTCCTGCGCCAGCGGTGACTGCGGAGCGGTGAGCGATACCACCGTCGCTTCGGTCTGTCGCGCCAGCTCCGCGACCTCGACCAGCGCACGGGTTCGCCCCGTATGCGAGATGATGAAGAAGACGTCTCCCACGCTACCCGCCGCAGCCAGCATTCTCTGCATCAGAGGGTCCTGATGATTGGTCACGGGTACGTTGAAACGAAAAAACTTGTGCTCGGCGTCCTTGGTGACGGCCGCGGAGGTGCCCAGACCAAAAAAATGAATGCGCCTGGCCTGAGCGAGAAAATCCACAGCCCGTGCGATATCACCGGTTGGTAGCTGTTCCTTTGCGGCGACCAGCGCACTGATGGCGTTGTCAAATAGCTTCCCGGGGTAGGTATCGATGTCATCACTAAACTCGACAGCGCGACTGATGTAGCGGACTCCTGAGACCATTGATGTTGCCAGTCGCAGTTTGAAATCCGGAAAGCCGCTGGCACCAAACCGCTTGCAGAATCTATTGACGCTGGGTTCACTGACGCCGGCCCGGCTCGCCAGTGAAGCGATACTCATCCGGGTGGCAGCGTCGGGGTCGGACAGAATCGCTTGGGCAACCTTGACTTCGGACTTGTTCAGGCCCGGCAGGGACTGATTGATGTCTTCGAGCAGATTGATGTCATATGCCATAGATGATTGTCCGTCACTGTTTTTAGGATTTTTCTGTAAAAATACTACGCGAATCGGTGACTTACCGTCTTTAACGCCGATTGTTTGCCAATTTACCACGAAGAATACGTAATAAAAACAACATAATATTGACAGCATCGGGGTGTATGGTCACTATCGTGGTAATAAAACGTTTAAAGCGCTGATGCTCAATGAGCGCCGGTGTTATTGGGAAGCAGAGAAGGGAGTTTTCATGATCAGGGTTGCCATCAACGGTTTTGGTCGTATCGGCCGTAACGTGCTCAGGGCGAGATTTGAGCGGCCCGAGATGGCGGCGGCTATTAAGGTCGTCGCCATCAATGATTTGGGACCGCCCGAGATGAATGCCCACCTGCTTCAGTTCGATACGACGCACGGGCGCTTCCATCATGAGGTGTCATACAGCGATAACCAGATTCACATCGACGATGAGGACATTGTGGTCTTTGCTGAGCGTGATCCCGCAAAGCTACCCTGGGGCGATCTGGGGATCGATGTCGTATTTGAGTGCACGGGACATTTCAATTCGCGTTCTGCGGCAGTCGCGCACCTGGAAGCCGGTGCCCAAAAAGTATTGTTGTCTGCGCCGGGCAAAGACGTTGATGCGACGGTGGTTTATGGCATCAATCATGACGCGCTGACGGGCAGCGAACAGATTGTCTCCAATGCCTCCTGCACCACTAATTGCCTGGCTCCGTTGGTCAAGCCACTGCACGATGCCGTGGGTCTGGAGACGGGATTGATGACGACGATTCATGCCTACACCAACGACCAGAATCTGATTGATGTGTATCACGCGGATCCCTATCGCGCCCGCTCGGCAACAAGCAGCATAATTCCCACCAAAACCGGCGCAGCGGCCGCTATCGCGTTGGTACTTCCTGAACTGGCGGGGCGACTCGATGGTATGGCGGTTCGAGTTCCGACCATTAACGTGTCACTGGTCGATCTCACGTTCAGTGCGTCTCGGGAAACATCACTTGAAGAAATTAACGCCATTATGAAAGCAGCGGCCGATGAAGATGGGCACGGCGTGCTGAAGTACAACGCGCAGCCGCTGGTCTCTGTGGACTTCAATCACAACCCGGCTTCGAGTAATTTTGATGCCAATCACACCCGCGTTAATGGCCGATTGGTCAAGGTATTGGCCTGGTACGACAACGAGTGGGGCTTTTCAAACCGAATGCTGGACACCGCGCTGGTATTGGTGGGCCAATAATTGGAGGGCTCTGACAGATAGCCCTGGTTGATCCCCGGGGCAGCAGCAAAATCGCAATCAGTTTTTTGGCGCCCAGTAGATTGAAAAGGGCGTTGGGCCAGCCACGAAATTAACCACGGGCGCGGCGAGCGGGTCGTTATCGATCACAGCCTGCTCGAGTATCTGGCGTTTATCACTACCGGCGATATGTATAAACCCATGGCGAGTATTCTGGATACGCGCTTTGGACAGGCTTATCCGCGCGTGGGGCGCGGTTTTCGGGTGAACCATCAGTGCGGGAGCCGCCGTGCTGACGCCTTCGTTCAATTCGTCGGCACAGGGGAAGAGCGACGCCGTATGACCATCATTACCCATACCTAATATGACGATATCGAAGGCAGGGCATTCGCCCATTACGGAGTTCACGCGGTCGAGATTTTTTACCGGGTCGGGAAAGTCGGCGCTGAGCGAGAAAAAGTTGGCCTCTTTGGCGGCGCCCGCGAGTAGCTCGCGCCGGACCATCGCCTCGTTGCTGTCTTTGTGATCCAGGGCCACCCAGCGCTCATCGGCGAGCATTATCGAGATCGATGACCAGGGCAAAGGCAGCGCCGACAATTCATGAAAAAAACCGATGGGCGTGCTGCCGCCAGACACGACCAGGCGGGCGATGCCATTGGCACTTACCGCATCAGTAAGAATGTTGGCGACCTGCTCGGCCAGCGCCGAATCGAGCTCTGCCGTGGTTTCGAAGTGGTGCCACTCAGACATGCCAGCTTCTACCGTCTTTTTCGATCAGAATTTCTGCTTTAGCGGGACCCCAGGAGCCGGCGTGATAGGACTTGGCATCAACACTCTGCGCTTCGCTTGCCTTAATCAGGCCGTCAACCCAGCGCCAGGATTCCTCGATCTCTTCACGACCGACAAACAGCGACTGATCGCCATTGATGGCATCAAGAAACAGGCGTTCGTAGGCGTCGGGAATACGTTCCGACTCGTCGCCATCGCGAAAATCAAAGTTGAGCGTGTGGGTTTGCAGTGCCAGTTTGTCTTTGAGGCTCTGCCGTTTCGAGACCATGGCCATCTCAATGCCCTCGTCAGGCTGCAGACGGATGATTAATGCATTCGGAAAATTCCGCCCTCTGCCAAAAATATTATGGGGTAGTTCTTTGTAGTGAATAATGATCTCGGTGACCTTTTCGGCCATGCGTTTGCCGGTGCGCAGGTAGAAGGGCACCCCAGCCCATCGCCAGTTATCAATATGGGCCTTGATGGCGACGAAAGTTTCGGTGTTCGATGTGCTGGCCTTGCAGCCGGGCTCCTCCAGATAGCCGGGCACTGCATTGCCAACACTCCAACCCCGGCTGTATTGGCCCCGGACCAGGTGTTCGTCTACCGTGCTGGCGTCTATGGTGCGTAGCGCTTTCACGATTTTCACTTTCTCATCACGAATACTCTCGGCATCCAGTGAGTTGGGTGGCTCCATGGCGACCAGGCAGAGGAGTTGCATCAGGTGGTTCTGTACCATGTCGCGCATCTGTCCGACGTTGTCGTAATAAGACCAGCGACCTTCGATACCCACCGTTTCAGCGACGGTTATTTGCACGTGATCGATGCAGGAATGGTCCCACTGGGAGTTGATGAAGCGGTTGGCAAAGCGCAGCACCAGCAGGTTTTGTACGGTCTCTTTGCCGAGGTAATGATCGATTCGATAGATTGATGACTCATCGAAGTGCTTGGCCAGGGTGTTATTGACGTGTCGGGATGTCTCCAGGGATTCGCCAATCGGCTTCTCCAGAACGATTCGACAGTCTCCGGTCAGGCAATTGGCCTCATCGAGGTTTGAACAAATTGGCGCAAACAGGCTGGGGGGCGTGGCCAGATAAAACAGGCTGATCCGTGCGTCATCGAGCCAGTCTTTCAGTGCCGAGTACTGATCGATAACACTGAAATCCGCGGCAATATAAGCGAAGTGTTCGCTGTAGCGCTGCCACTCATCATCGTCGGGGGCGTACTCGCCCATGCGGGAGGTGAACCGCTCCCGCAGCACCTCAAGAAAAGCCTCTTTACTCACTTCGTCGCGGGCAATGGCGGCAATACGAAGGTCTTCCGGCAGTAGCCCCGCCTTTAACAGTTGGAACAGGGCGGGAAACAGCTTGCGCGCCGAGAGATCGCCGGAGGCGCCAAATATAACGAGGTCGACAGGTTGCATAACAAAAATCCTCAGACGATTTGCTGACTTGTTATAGCATTGGCTGTGATGACTGCTTCGCCAGCCAGCTTGGAGACCTCGGCCCACTGACCCGCTCTGACGGCGCTACTTGGGAGCACCCAGGAGCCGCCCACCGCTGCAACATTATCGAGGGCGAGGTATTCAGAGAGATTACTCAGGCCGATCCCGCCGGTAGGCAGGAAAAGCGTGTCGGCGAAAGGCCCCTGAAATGACTTGATTGCGGCAGCGCCTCCCGAAGATTCGGCAGGAAAAAACTTGATGACGGGAAAACCCGCGTCTCGCGCAGCCATGACCTCGCTGGCCGTCACTGCACCGGGGAGCAGGGGCACGCCACTTTCTCTGCTGGCTTTGAATAGTGCGGCCGAGGAACCCGGTGAAACGATAAAGCGCGCACCGGCCTCGCAGGCGGCAGTGAACTGCTCACGATTACACACCGTACCCGCACCGACGTCAGCGTCAGGAAGGGCTGCGCTGATCGCTTTAATCGCATCGAGCGCGCAGTCAGTACGCAAGGTGATTTCAAGTGTCGTCAGCCCGCCGGCCACCAGCGCTTCGGCCATGGGTACGGCGTGATCGAGGTGTTCAATCACCATTACGGGCACAACGGGTGCACGAGAGACGAATTCATAGTCAGACAGCGGTAGGGGCATAGGTAAACTCAATCGGTAAGTGACAGCGCTGCACCCAGCAGGCCGATATTGGGGCGAGTGATTAAAAAAGTGGGAATTGTGGACAGGTAGTCTGCGAGGCGACCCTTCATGAGAAAGCGTGCCCTGAATTCACTCTGACGCAGCAGGTCGACGTATCGCGGCGCAATTCCACCGGCGATAAAAACGCCACCCAGCGCGCCAAACGACAGGGCGAAGTTTCCGGCACTGGAGCCGAGCAGGGTGAAAAACGTCCGCAGGGTTTGAGCACAGATGGGATCGCTGTTTTGCTGCGCGGCGCTGCCAATGTTCCCTGCGCTGGTCTTCTGGGCGGCGACGCCATGGATGTCGCACAGCGCCCGGTACAGGTTGACGATACCATCGCCACACAGCAGTCGCTCTATGGATACTCGGCCAAACTGCGCCCGCAATCGTTTGAAGATTTCAATTTCGACATCGGTGACCGGAGCGAAATCGACATGCCCCCCCTCGCCGTGAACCACGCTTGGGCGTCCATCGAGGCCGGGCACCAATGCGGCTACCCCCAGGCCGGTACCGGGCCCCAGTGCGACTTGTGTTGCGCCGGGTTGTTGATGCCCTTCACCGATCTGTTCGAGATCCTCAGCGGAGAGTGCGGGTAGTGCGCGGGCGACTGCGGCAAAGTCATTAATGACGCGAACCCGCGGCGCGCCGGTGCACGCTTCCACCATGCCGATGCTGAAGCGCCAGGGGCTGTTGGTAAAGCTGATGGTGTCCCCATGGGGCGGGCCTGCAACGGCGAGACACACTGAGGCGGGTGGTCCCTCGACATGGTCTAATCGTTCCGCATCGGCCATAAGTTGGTGCAGGACGCCTGTGAAGGTCGGGAAGTCAGCGACGCGGTAGCTGGCAATGTCGGTGGCTTGGTTGGGATCGTCGAAAAAAAGTCCGAAGCGTGCGTTGGTGCCGCCGATATCGCCGACCAGATGCCATTGGGTGGCCTCACTCATCGTCAGTCACTCCGGTCAGAATAAAAAGGATGCGCCGCTCTCCGCATCACTGACCTGGGCGCGACTGTTTCCGAACAAATGCCTACCCACGGTACGTGATTGCTCCGGCTGGCCCGCGGCCACTCTTGCGCTCAGATTCGCGTCATCAACTTCCAAAGTCAAATCGCCCGTGTGGGCGTCGAGGGTAATGATGTCGCCGTTGTGGACTTTGCCAATCGGCCCATCGCTTACCGCTTCGGGCGTAAGGTGAATTGCAGCGGGTACCTTGCCCGAGGCACCACTCATACGCCCGTCGGTGACCAGCGCCACCTGAAATCCGCGATCCTGAAGTACGCCGAGCATTGGCGTCAGTTTATGCAGCTCGGGCATGCCGTTCGCCGCGGGCCCCTGAAAGCGAACCACGACCACGCAGTCGCGATCCAACTCGCCCGCCTCGAACAGTGCCTTGAGGTCGTTTTGGTCGTCGATCACAACAGCGGGTGCGCGGACGCGCCAATGTTCCGGGTTCACCGCGGAAATCTTAATCACACTGCGGCCCAGGTTGCCTTCGAGCAGGCGCACCCCGCCCTCAGGGGCGAAGGGGTTGTCGATGTCCGAGATGATGTTGGCGTCAAGGCTTTTGGTAATACCTTTGTTCCATTCGATCTGCGCCGAATCCAGACCCGGCTCCGCGACAAAGTCGGCGAAATGTTCGCCCAGGCAGGTTTTTGCATCGGGGTGCATGAGTCCGGCATTGAGCAGGGTTGTGAAGAGAAGCGGTGTGCCCCCTGCCGCATGGAAGTGATTGACGTCGGCGTTGCCATTGGGATAGATGCGCGCCAGCAACGGTGTCACCCTGGACACGGCGTCAAAGTCCGACCAGTTCATTCGGTAGCCCGCGGCCCTGGCGATCGCAATCAGGTGTATGCAGTGGTTGGTTGACCCGCCCGAGGCGAGGAGCGCGACCAGCGCATTCACCAGGGCGCGCGCATCAACGATATGTGCCATTGGACGATAATCCCGACCCAGGGCTGTAATGCGTGTCACCTGCTGTGCAGCGAACTCGGTCAGTTTGTCGCGAAGTTCGGTGCCCGGATTGACGAAAGAGCTTCCGGGCAGTTGCAGGCCCATCGCCTCGACCATCATTTGATTGGTGTTTGCGGTACCGTAAAAAGTACAGGTGCCGGGAGAGTGATAAGACGCACTTTCTGCCTCCAGCAACTCGTCGCGGCCAATTTTCCCCTCGGCGAATAATTGACGAATCCGGGCTTTCTCCTTGTTCGGAAGGCCGCTGGGCATGGGGCCCGCTGGAATCATCATTACGGGCAGATGCCCGAACTGCAGTGCACCGATGAGCAGGCCGGGAACAATTTTGTCACAAATGCCCAGCATGACGACCGCGTCGAACATCTGGTGGGACAGCGATACCGCCGTCGCCTGGGCAATCACATCGCGACTGAACAGGCTCAATTCCATACCGTCCTGGCCCTGGGTAACACCGTCGCACATGGCCGGTACGCCGCCCGCGACCTGCGCTGTTGAGCCCACCTGTTTTACTGCAGCTTTGATCAGGTCGGGGTAGGGGGCGTAGGGCTGGTGGGCGGACAGCATGTCGTTATAGGCGGTCACAATGCCCACATTGGCCGCTTCCATCATTTTGATGGTGGCCTTGTCATCGCTGCTGCAGGCGGCGAACCCGTGGGCAAGGTTGCCGCAGCTGAGCTGTTTCCTGTCCACGGGATTGGCGCCCATCTGGTCAATCATCCCCAGATAATCGTCACGCAGATCGCTGCTGCGGCGTTCAATGTCTCGTGTTACGGCTTCGATAGTGGGATGCATGATGTGGCCCCGTTATTACGATTTATTCGTAATAAAAGCATAAAATAAGTGAGTTAGACAGTGCTTTGCCAATATATGTAGTTTTATTACATTATATGCAGACGTCGAATACTTTAAGTACTGTCCATTGGCATCTTGTCGTCAGCGTTTGGTGATCTGTGCCCCGTGGTAGACTCTCTCTGCAATCATATTCCCCCATAACAACGCGAGGCGAAAGGGACGGCAATGATCATCAAACCTCGAGTACGCGGTTTTCTCTGCACCACGACCCACCCTGTGGGCTGTGCTGAAAATGTGCGCCGGCAAATCGAATACGTTCAGTCCAAAGGGACCATTGCGGGTGGTCCAAAGCGGGTTCTGGTGCTCGGTGCGTCGACGGGTTACGGCCTGGCGTCGCGTATTACCGCCGCCTTCGGCTGTAAGGCCAGTACCGTGGGTGTATTTTTTGAAAAAGAAGGCACTGAAAAGAAGCCTGGCACGGCAGGTTGGTATAACTCGGCGGCCTTTCACGCCGCCGCTGGTCAGGCGGGCCTTTATGCGAAAAGCATTAACGGTGATGCCTTTAGTCGTGAGGTCAAAGCGCAGGTGATCGATCTTATCAAGCGCGATCTCGAGCAGGTAGATCTGGTGGTTTATAGCCTCGCGGCGCCTCGACGAACACATCCCGATACCGGTGAAGTATTCACCTCGACCCTTAAGCCGATCGGTTCCGCCACTACCCAAAAAGGCGTGAATACCGATAAGGGGACGATACAGGAGTATCACCTTGAGCCCGCCAGTAAGGAAGAGATCGACAACACCGTTGCGGTAATGGGTGGGGAAGACTGGCAGATGTGGATTGACGCGCTGGACGAGGCGGGGGTTCTGGCCGATGGCGCCAGGACCACCGCCTATACCTATATTGGTGAGAAGATCACCTGGGACATTTATTGGCACGGCACTATCGGTGCGGCGAAGCAGGATCTCGACAAGCGTGTGATAGACATTCGCGAGCGGCTGGCAGCACGGGGTGGTGATGCGCGGGTCTCGGTGCTGAAGGCCGTGGTGACCCAGGCCAGTGCCGCGATACCGGCGATGCCCATTTACCTGGCTATTCTGTTTAAGGTGATGAAAGCCCGAGGCATTCATGAGGGATGTATCGAGCAGGTCGATCGGCTATTCCGTGATTCGCTTTACGGCGACGCTTCGGGTCCTGATGCTGAGGGCCGACTGCGGGCCGATGATCTTGAGCTGGATCCGGCGGTGCAGGCTGAAGTGGGGGGCCTGTGGTCGCAGATTGACAGCGACAATCTCCATGAGCTCTCCGATTTTGAGGGCTACCGACAGGAGTTTCTTCAGCTGTTCGGGTTCGAGGTCGATGGCGTGGATTACGAGGCTGATGTGGACCCCGTGGTCCCAATCCCGAAACTGGTTTCCTGAATGCAGCCCTACGGAGAAGTGGTCCAGCTGACACCGCTGGTGCGTCGGATCGTAGCGCCAAACCCAGGGCCAATGACCGGCCCCGGCACCAATACCTATCTTGTGGGTAGCAGAGACGTGGCGGTTATCGATCCTGGCCCCGCGATCCCCGAGCATATCGCAGCGATCGAAGCGGCCGTGGGCGATCACCTGCGCTGGATTGTGTGCACGCACACCCACCCCGACCACTCCCCGGGCGCGGCGGTACTCGCCAAGCATACCGGGGCGGCACTGGTGGGCTCGCTGACCGAAGATGATCAGCATCAGGATCTGACCTTTCACCCGGATTGGGCAATCGACCACGACAGCACGATTGAAGCCGAGGATTGGTCGCTGACGGCGATTCACACCCCGGGGCATGTCGACAACCATTTTTGCTACCTGCTTGATCAGGAGGGGATTGTCTTCGCTGGCGATCACATCATGAATGGGTCCACGGTGGTCATCGTACCCCCCGGCGGTGACATGAAAGCCTACATTCAGTCGCTGGAGCGACTGCTGGATTACGATGTACGCCGGATCGCTCCAGGCCATGGAGAATTAATCGAGGACTGCCGTGCCGAGGTGGCCAAGCTGGTTCGGCATCGGCTGATGCGCGAAGCAAAGGTGTTTGCGGCGCTCGACGGATTGAGTCCCTGTTCCGTCGATGACCTGGTTCCTGTCGTCTACGACGATACCGACCCCTCGCTCTACCAATGGGCAGCGCTGTCGCTGCGCGCACACCTCATCAAGCTCGAAAAGGACGGCCGTGCCCTTGATAAAGCCGGTGTCTGGCACGCGCTGGTCTGAATGAAAGGCGTCGTCTGGCGGCCCTCGTAATGGTAGTATTTCTTTAGTTTTCGCGGGATTAGATCGGTGCGTTCAGTCGTTATCTAAGACGGGCAGCGCTGTGGTCCAGCCACACCTTCCCAAATCGAGCGGAGTTTTAGTATGCGGAAAATCGGCGAGATCCTGATCGATGCGGGCAAGGTATCGGAGCGGGATATTGAGCGCGCCCTGCTTGCCCAGCGCGAAATGGGCGACAGGATAGGCCAGGTTCTGGTCAAGCTCGGCCTGGTATCCGAGCTCGATATGGCACAGGCCCTGTCCGAACAGCTTGAGATCCCGTTGCTGCTCGCCGGTGATTACCCCGAGGCGCCAGTGGAGCTCGCGGATGTATCCCCCGACTTTCTGATCAGCAATCAGGTCGTGCCCGTGTCCGCCGCAGAGCATGCCCTGGTTTTTGCCGCCACCGCACCCCAGGATCCGTTTATCAAGAAGGCGCTGGCGATGGCCACGGGTAAGTCGATCGAGGTGGTGTTTGGGCTGGAAACCGATATTGCCAAAGCGCTCGAGGCGCGCCTGGCTGAGAACGACGACGGTGAAGAAGACGAGTTTGGGGACCGATTTGCCGGGCAGAGCGACGACGAATTCATCGAGCACCTGAAGGATCTGGCCAGCGAGGCCCCTGTAATCCGGCTGGTTAATCAGTTAATACACCGAGCGGTCGATCTGTCCGCCTCAGACATCCATATCGAACCCTTCGATGAGGGTCTGCAGCTGCGCTACCGGGTGGATGGTGTGCTTCAGGACCAGCCCGATGCGCCCCAGGCCGATCTCGCTCCGGCGATCGCATCGCGTATAAAGCTCCTGTCGGGGATGAATATTGCCGAACGTCGTTTACCCCAGGACGGACGCATCATGACGCGGGTCAAGGGCCATGAACTCGATCTTCGTGTTTCCACGATTCCCACGGTTCACGGCGAAAGTATTGTCATGCGCGTACTCGATCGCGAAAGCATTCGCTTGAGTCTCAGCGACATGGGTTTTTCCGAGGATACGCTGGAGCGCTACCGATCGTTGCTCGCGCGTCCCCACGGCGTGTTGCTGGTGACCGGACCGACCGGTTCGGGTAAGACCACCACGCTGTACGCCTCATTGGCCTCCCTCGACGCCGAAACGGTAAAAATCATCACGGTTGAGGATCCCGTGGAGTACCAGCTTCAGGGCGTTAACCAGATTCAGGTGCAATCGCAAATCGAGCTGACCTTTGCCCGGGCGTTGCGGGCCATTTTGCGCCAGGATCCGGACATCATCATGATCGGTGAGATGCGCGATACCGAGACCGCGCAAATTGGCGTCCAGTCAGCGCTTACAGGTCACCTGGTGTTATCAACATTGCATACCAACACAGCGTCGGGTGCCATAACCCGCCTCGAGGATATGGGCGTTGAGCGCTACCTGATCACGTCGTCGGTGAATGGAGTGCTGGCGCAGCGCCTGGTGCGAACCTTGTGTTCAAGCTGTAAAGAGCCGGTTGCGCTTACCGATACCGCCATCCAGCAATACGGGCTTCGCCGCTTCCTCAAAGAAGGGCAGCGCGAGGTGTTCCAGGCACAGGGTTGCGGCCACTGTGGGCACACCGGGTATATCGGGCGGACGTCGATCCATGAACTGTTCCTGCTCGACGAAGAAATGCACCGGGTGATCATGACCGGTGCGGATGCAACCACGCTGCACAGCGCGGCCCGCAAGCAGGGCATGATTACGCTGTATGAGGATGGTTTGCGCAAAGTGGTTGCGGGCCAGACCTCCCTCGAGGAAGTCATGCGGGTCACACAAGACCAGAGTGCCGACGAGGAAATGCCCGCGCTCACCGCGGTGGATCGCAGCCACGAGACGGCGCTGGCCTGATGCCCGCGTTTTCCTACAGGGCGGTTGGCCGCGACGGTAAATCGGTTCAGGGGACTATCGAAGCCGATGCCCTCGATGCCGCATCTCGCGCTCTGCGTGCGAAGGGGCTCACGCCCCTTAACGTTGAAAGCGGGGCCCGCATTGTTGACAGCGAGCGTCCGCCCAGCCGCCAGGAAATCCTGTCGATGACTTCAGAGCTGTCGACGCTGCTTCGCGCGGGACTCTCCCTCGATCGCGCGCTCAAGGTCCTTATCGACATGGACGGTCAGCCGAGAATGCGTGCGGTAATCAGCGAGGTCTTGAAGTCGGTGAAGGGCGGCAAGGCCTTATCTATTGCGTTGCAGCCCTTCGAGGCGTCCTTTGGCACTTTTTATCTCAGTATGGTGCGTGCCGGTGAGGCGAGTGGTCAGCTGTCTTCGGTGCTTGATCGTCTGGTCGAGCATCTGGAAAGCGCCAAAACTACCCGGGACTCGGTGATTTCTGCGCTGATCTATCCGGCGATACTGTTGGTCGTGGCGGTTATTTCTATTGTTGTCATGCTGGGCTTCGTGGTACCGCAGTTTGAGACTTTATTTGCCGACATGGGTGACGCGCTACCCCCCATGACCAAAGCGGTGGTGGGCGCGGCTGAATTTATCAAGGCCTGGGGTTTCGCGCTGCTGATCGTTATCGCTATTGCCGGTGTGTTGTTCCAGCGCTGGGCGAAAAGTCCGGAAGGGAAAGCGGCGCTGGATCGTCGACTGCTGAGTCTGCCCGTGGCGGGGGGTATCGCCTTTGAGTACGAGATGGCCAAGTTTGCGCGCACGGTCGGGACATTGCTGGGTAACGGCGTGTCCCTATTGAAGGCTATTCAGATCGCTATCGATACCGTGGGCAGTGTGCCGTTGAAGGAGGCCCTGCAGGTGCTGCCACCGGCGGTAAAATCGGGTAGGCGCATGTCGGTAGCGCTTGAGGAGACCGAGATGTTCACTCCTATGGTGATTCAGATGACTCGAGTGGGCGAGGAGTCGGGCAGTCTCGATGGCATGATGCTGGAGTTGGCCAAAGTTTTCGAAGAGCATGTCGCTTCGGGCATCAAGCGCTTGCTGACATTGCTCGAGCCCGTGCTGATCCTGACCATGGGTTTCATTATTGCGCTCATCATTATCTCGATTCTGATGGGTATTCTTTCTGTCAACGACCTCGCGCTGTGATCGGGCGGGTTACCACACAATGGATTACGGGAGTAAAACGATGATGGCATTGACCACGAGACAGCGACGGCACAGTAGAGGGTTTACGCTGATGGAGCTGCTGGTGGTGCTGGCGATTCTCGGGCTGCTGGTCAGTCTTGTGGGACCACAGGTGCTCAATCAACTGGGTGGCGCCAAAACCAAAACCGCCAAAATACAAATAAAGGATCTCGAGCAGGCCCTTGAAATGTACAAGCTGGACGTGGGGCGTTACCCCTCCACCGAGAATGGGCTGAGCAGCCTGGTCAGCAAGCCCGGGGACGCCACCGGTTGGAATGGCCCTTATCTTAAGGGCGGCAAGGTTCCGCTCGATCCCTGGAACCGCGAGTACACCTACAAATACCCGGGTCAAAAGGCGGAGATCGATATCTTCAGCTATGGCCAGAATGGTGTGCCCGGTGGCGACGGTGAAGATGCCGACGTCAATAACTGGGATTAGGCGCTGAGCCTGGTTGCAACTGGATTGCCTGATGCACTTTTCACCCCCACAAAGCGCGTTAACCCGCCGGCCTCAAGGCGGTCCTGACGGGTTCACCCTCATCGAGGTGGTGGCCGCAATCACTATTGTCGGTCTTGTGATGGCGGTGGCCGTGCCCCAGTCGATCAAGTTTTACGAGTCGATGCAGTTCAGGAGTTCGGTGCGCGAGACGATTACGCTGCTCAAATCGGCTCGTCACGCGGCTATTGCACAGGGCGTTGCCCAGGATGTGGTTGTGGAGCCCAACGCCAAAACCGTGCGCTTCGGGAAGCGGACCGCTCAGTTTGAACGCGAGGTCCAGCTGAGCGTGAATTCGGCGGCAGAGCTGAATACCGATGCCGCGGGGGTGATCCGTTTTTACCCCGATGGCGGCGCCAGTGGCGGCGGTGTGGATATTCGAAGAGAAAACGGCGTCGTGATATCGATTGCCGTTGACTGGCTGATTGGTCGAGTGCGATTGGTGAGTGCCGATGCCGCGGCGTGAGCGTGGATTCTCTCTCCTCGAGATGATGGTGGCGATTGCCATCCTCGGCATCGCGCTGGGCGGGCTTTACGAAGCGGCCGGTGGCGCCACGCGCAACGTCCGTGCCGATGAGCGCTATGCTTATGCGGTGGAACTGGCGCGATCGGTGCTCGCCGAGCACGGACAGATTCCTGTGGAGGGTGTAGACAAGGCGGGTGAGACCGAGGGCGGGTTCCTCTGGCAGGTGGCCTCCCGGCCCGCTTCGATCGATCGCGGTGGGCTTCGCGAGGGCACGTTGCAGGAGATTGAAGTGACGGTGGCCTGGGCCGATGGCTATCGCGACCGCCGGGTGCGCCTGCAATCGGTGGTCGAGGGTTATGTGCCCCGAGGGCGGTTCTGATGCATCGTGCTAAAGGTTCCCTGGGCGCTGGCATACAGCAAGGATTTACGCTCGTCGAGGTGGTCGTGGCGCTGGCGGTGTTGTCGCTGGTCATGCTGACCACGGTGACGGGGTTTCGCACACTGGGTAATACCGCCGGTACGCTGAATACCATGACCGATCGTATCGACGAGATGCGCAGTGTCAGCTCCTTTCTGCGCGATGCCATGGAAAATTCGGTGGTGGGCGGTGAGAGCGGTGGCAGCAGTGGGCTCACGGTAGGCGGGTATCAAACCCAAACCCCGGTTGCTTTTTTCCGCGTTCGTGACGAAGCGGTGGAGTGGCGCTCAAAGGTGCTTTTTGGCGAGGCCTATGGCGGCAGCTACTTTTTACGGCTGGCGCAAAAGGATGATGAGTTGGTGTTGCAATGGCAGGAACCCGAGGGGAATTTGGAACCCGACGACTGGTCAGAATCCCCCTCACGCACGGTATTGAGCGGAGTCGATACCTTCGAGATTGCACATCGGTCACAGCCCGAGGCGGATTGGCTGGTTAATGAACCTACCGACGAGGCTCCCAGTATGGTGCGGCTGGTGATCGCGGCCGGTGGTAAGTTCTGGCCCGACCTGATTATGCGGGTTCAGCGATGAGAGGCAGTGTTTCTTCAACCCAGCGCGGTGTCGCACTCGCGGTCGTTGTCTGGTTTATCGCGGGAATGTCGCTTTTGGTAGCCGGTATTGTTGCTGAGGCGCGTGTCGATTCACGGATGGCGCAATTGCATTATTTTCGGGCACAGGCCACTGCCGCCGGTGATGGCGCCATCAGTCTGGCGCTGGCGGACCGGTTCGCCAATGAGCGTTCAGGTCAGGAGAGTGGATCGCGCATCAGCCGACAGCGGATTGGCGACTACTCGGTTGAGGTGCGATTGCTGCCGGCCACTTTTCTGGTCAATGTGAGCAAGGCGAAGTTGCGTGACCTGGAGCAGCTGTTCAGCGGCGTTTCGCTGCCGGAAACCGCGCCGTCGCCGAGGGCGCTGGCCACCGCCGTGGTACGCTATCGCGATGGCGCAAGCGGTCGTGGTGCCCACTCACTTTTTGGTTTGGAGGATCTGTTGCGGGTTCCCGGTGTCGATCGCGGCGTTTACGACGCGGTGCGTGATTTTATTGTTGTCGACGACTTGCTGGGTAGCTCCGGAGGTGCCCAGACAGTCGGTGGCGACGTCATGGCCGACCTCGAAGCCGCGCTGTCTGGTGAGGGCCGTTTGCTTGACGAGCCCGGCGGTCAGCCGGCAACGGGCGCGCTGAGGATTGATGCGGTGGTCACCGTGGGCGATCAGCAGTGGCTGCGTCGTCGGTGGGTCACTCCTGACCAGTCCAGCTATTCGGTCCTGCCCTGGACCGTCCGCCGCAGCGAAGCCGCCATTCCATTGGCCGGGCGGAGGCAGAGCTAATGGCGACGAACCAATTCATGTTGTTCGGTCATGACGTCCGTGATTACGGGCGCCTGTGGCTGGCCGCCTGGCAGGATCTGTTGTTCGGCGACGATTCGCCCATACGGCGCTATCTCGACGGCCGGGTCACCCTGGAAACCGACGCCGGGGAAGAAACCTGGCAGGCCGGTCGGAAAGTGGATGTTGAAGCGGTCCCCCAGCGCGCCATCCCGCTGCCGGATTCCCTGATATTGCATCGAACACTCAGTCTGCCTTCGTCGGCAATTGCCGATATTGCCTCTGCCGTCGCGCTGGAGGTGTCGGCCAGTTCACCGTTTGCGGTGGACGATACCGCCTACGGTTGGCGAGCGTCCCAGGACGAGCAGGGCACACTGTGCGTCGATCTGGTCATTGTCTCCCGGGGTGCGGTCATGAGTTTCCTGAGCCATACCCGGGATATTCATGACCCTTCGGTGCGGGAGATCTGGGCGCCGGTGGCCGACAGCTGGGTGGTGGTTGCCGGGTTCGGCGAAGACCAGCGTGAAATCGCCTACCGTGCGCGCCTGGTGAAATCGGGGCTGATGCTGTTGGCCGCCGCCCTGTTGATCGTGGCCATCGTCGCGATATCGGCGGTATTTAGCGGCTGGAAGTTGTCGCGTTTGGAGGCCGCCCAAACCGAGACCCTGCAGGAGGCCAGGGCCGCGATGGAGCTGCGCGACAGGCTTGCTGAAACCAACGCGGTCGTTTCTCAGCTCAATGCCTTGGTTGGGGCATTCCCCAACCCACACGGCGAACTGCTTAGACTCACCGAGCATGTTCCCGACACGGCCTATATCAGTCAGTTCACGCAAAATGGCCGAGAAATACGCCTTCGCGGTCGAGGCGCTGACGGCGCGGCACTCATGCAGTCGCTGATCGAGCTGCCCGCCTACGCCTCTGTCACCGCGCCACAGGCGATTCGTTCCATGGGCAACACGGGAGTGGAGCAGTTTTATCTGGATATCGAGCTTTCGGAGGGGACGCCATGAAAGCCTGGCTGCGTAACCACCGTCGCTCTGCACTGTTCGTAGGGGCAACCCTGGTGCTTCCCCTCTATCTGTTTTTTTCGCTGGTAGGTTCGCTGGTTTCCGTGGGCGGTGATTATCGGGATCAAATCGATGCCATTGAACCCCGGCTGGCGCGCATGCGCGGGCTCATCGAGTTCGAGTCGGCACTGCAGGCCGAACTGGACTCGGTGGGTGGCCAGGTCGCTGATCAGATCTACCCCTCGGGTAGCGGGTCGGAGACGGTGGCCGCCGCGCTTCAGTCCGAGGCGCGTCGAGTGCTTGCCGACGCGGGCCTCGAAATTACCAATAGTCAGGTACTGGAAATCCGCCGACAGGAGCGATTCGACTATATTGCGGTCAAAATCGTAGCCCGCGGCGAACTGGCGCAGCTCGATCAGGCGCTTTCATCAATCAGCGCCTTCAGGCCACTGATTTTTGTCGAGGCCTTCGACCTGTTTCCCAACCGTCAGTCGAATCGCAGAGGTCAGACCCCGGAGCAGACACTGACGGTATCGATGCAATTGATGTCGGTGAGGTCAGCGCTATGATCGGTATGGAAGCGCTGAAAGCCCGCTATCGCGTGGCTGAGGACCCATTGCGCTCGGAGCGTCGTCTGGAGCTCGTCGTGGTCATACTGGCTGCGGTGCTGCTGTTCTGGATTGTGCTTGGTACGCTGTCGCTGGTTATCAGCTCGGGGCCGGACCCACTGCCGCCGGCGGCGGATTCCCTCGAGGTATCCGAGTCGCTGCGCCCATTCCTGGTGGATGATGAGGGGTCGGCAACTATCCTGGCGCGGCCACTGCTTTGGGAATCGCGCACCTCGCTCGATCCCGCGGATGCGATAGCGGCCAGTAAGCCTGTGGAAAAAGCGCCGTCGGCCAAACGTCTTAAGGGTGTGAAGGTGCGGGGCGTCTTTGGCGTCGGCGATTCGCTGGGGGTAATTGCCAGTGTCGACGGAAAGCTCACGCGCGTCCGTTCTGGCGAAGCGATCAAGGGTTGGACACTGCAAGGTGTTGACGGCCGTCGCGTCGAATTCAGCAGCGGTGGCGGGGTGGATTATCTTGATCTGGAGGTGACAACACCCGCGGTAAGCGTGTTCAGTCCAGCAGGTCCTGATGTGGAGGGGGCGGACGGTGTAGGCTCAGAGGCCGCTACCCAAAATGATGCCGCGACGGCCGAAGGTGGAACAGCCGAGCAGGCGCCGACTTCAAACAATAACGCCGGTGGTGGTCTCACCGTCGGCGGCTACGGGACAGGACAATGATGACCAAAATGCGACGATCTTCGGAGGTGTCTGTGACCGTGGTGCGAACTACGCTGGTTTCAGTGCTCGTGCTCGCGGTGCTCGGCTGCGCCGGCCAGCGCGATAAGGGTGGCGTTGAGGAGCAACTGGTCAACGCAGAGAAGCCGCTGGCGACTAGCGCCAGGAGTCTGGCTGATGACAATGTAGAGGCGGACAAGGTGCCGACCCCCGAGTCGGTGAAATACCGGGGCAACGATCAGCTGGTCGATTTGCCCGAGTCCGAGAAGCCGGTGCGGTTTGTCGGTGACGATGTCACGCTGGCGTTTGAAAATGCACCGCTCAAGGAGGTCACCCACGCCATCCTGTCGGATATCCTCGAAGTGGATTATCTGGTCGATGGCCCGATCCCCGGCACCGTGACCTTACGCACTCGCACGCCGATCCCGAGAGATCAATTACTCGGCGTACTCGAATCGCTGCTCAAAGCCAACAATGTCTTTCTGATCCGCGGTGTTGACGGCCGGTTTATTGTCAGCAGCTCCCAGGCGGCGAGTAAGCTGGTGCCCAGCATTGCCGGGCCCGATGAAATCGCCGCGGGCTACAGCACGATTGTCATACCTTTACAGTTTATCAGCGCCGGTGAAATGGCCGAGATCCTGAAGCCGCTGGCGGATGAGCGCGCTTTTCTGCGCATTGATAACAAGCGCAACCTATTGATGTTGGCGGGTACCCAGCGGCAATTGACGG
>NZ_DS999411.1:1978979-2003897 GCF_000158175.1 Luminiphilus syltensis NOR5-1B
GTGTATCCGGTGCAAAACACCACCTCAACCCGTCTGGCGACCTTGCTCAACAGCATTTATGCCGGTAGTGGCGGGGCTCAGGGCGCCGCTGGACCTCGGGACAATAATTCGGTCGCGCCCGGGATGAATCGCGAATCGGTAGGTGCGGGCGGTGGCGGTATGGCTGCCGGTGGCAACAGAAACGGCAACCAGAATTCCACCACCTCTTCTTTGTTAAGTATGGAAGATGAAGCCGGTGCAATGGGGGCGGCTGAAGTGCGGGTGGTCGCCGACGAGGAAAACAACTCCTTGATGATTTACTCCACGGGACTCCAGTACAAGCTCATCAGGGCGGCGCTGGAGAAGCTCGATACTCCGCCGACCCAGGTGATGATCGAGGCCAGTATTATCGAGGTCACCCTGACCGATGAGCTGTCCTATGGCCTGGAGTGGACCTTTAACGGCCAGTTGGGCGGGTCGGAATACAATGGCGTGGGCACCCTGTCTGACGGAAACTTCAATCTCGGCAGCCCGGATTCGCCCCTGGGTCAGCTGGCCCGCGGGTTCAGCTACTCAGTGACGGGTGGGTCTGGCGATATTGTGGCGGTCTTGCAGGCGCTCTCGACCCAGTCACTGATTAATGTGATCTCCAGTCCCTCGGTCATGGTGCTCGACAACAACACCGCCTATATACATGTAGGTGATCAGGTGCCGATCCGGTCGGGCTCTACGGTCAGTAATGGCGGTAACGTCACGGAAAATATTACCTACCGCGATACCGGCGTGAAGCTGTCGGTGAGGCCGTCGGTCAATGCCGGTGGCCTGGTAACGCTGGATGTTGAGCAGTCGGTGACCGACGTGGGACCCATCGATGTGACCGGTAACCGACGTTTCCTCGAGCGCGAGATCATGAGCCGGGTGGCGGTGCGGTCCGGAGAATCGGTGGTATTGGGTGGCCTGATCCGCGAGAATGCGACCAACTCAGAGGAGGGTGTGCCCTGGTTGCATAAAGTACCCTTGATTGGCGCACTATTTGGTACCACTGATAAAAGCGACACCCGTACCGAGCTGGTGGTGATGATCACGCCGCGGGCACTGTATAACGATGCCCAGCTGCGCGAAGTCAGCGAATCCATGAAAGCGCAGGTGCGAAACTTCGATTTGTTTGATATTGAAGTGAAATAATTTTGGTAAAAGTCACAGCTAACTAATTGGAATAAAATGAGATTTCAGCCGTCCTCCGCCTCAAAAGTCGCGATTTTCGTCATCGTTGTTGCCCTCCTCGGCGGGTGCGCCACGTCGGGAGAGCTTTCTGATTCAAAAAAAAATCAGCTAATTCAACGAGTTAAAGACCGATGGGCCTGCCTGCAGGTGAACGACTACGTCTGCGCCTATGAATTTCTGACCCCGGCGTATCGACAGGCGTTTAGCCCTGAAATGTACCTGGGGCGCTTCAGTAACCAACTGCTGCGAGTGTTGACAGGGGCGACGGTGGACACCTATGATGCGCGGGCAGCTGTAGCAAGTGTGACGACCCGGGTCATGTCCAGGCCTGTCAAATATACGAATGCAGCGTCAAGGGCTATCGGTGCTACACCGTCTACGTCGACTGAATCCTGGATTCGGAAAAACGGGGAATGGTGGATCATCGAAAGCACGCGATGATTACATTTGTTAACAGCTGGCTGCAGCTGGCATTGCGCTAGCACAATACGATTTGTGAAATTCAGACTTTAGGAGTCTCCTATGAAAAACTTCAGCAAGTATGGCGTATCAGCAGCGGTAGCTGCCGTTGCGGCCGCTTCTGTGAACGCTGCCGTTATCTCTCCCAACGACTTGGGCGATGCGGCAATCATTCCTTATTACAACGTGAATGATAATTACAACACCGGCTTCAATATCACCAATACCTCAGCAAAGACCCAGGTCGTCAAGTTCCGCTTCCGTCGCGGTACCGACTCAGCTGATGCGTTGGATTTCAACATCATCATGTCGCCTTACGACGTTTGGAACGCTTCTATCGCTCTTGACGGGGACGACATTCGCCTGACCACTAACGACAACAGCTGTACTGCCCCGTTGTCTGTTCAGGCCAATGGCGGCGTAACCGTACCTGACGCTGGTATCAACTTCCGCGAAAATGCCGAAGAAGGTTATATCGAAATTATCGGGATGGGTACGCTGCTTGATGAAAGTCTTCCCATGGGCGTCAATGCCAAGCACCAGGCCGACGGCGAGCCGCTCGATTGTGCAACGGTGGAAAAGAACTTTTTCCGCCTTGACGGACCTGCAGGCCCTGTTCAGAACTCCACTCCGGCCACTGAAATCGTAGGCCCAGACGCTACTACTTTGGGTCTTGACGTCCCTGCGGTCCTTGCCCTGAATAAGACCATCAACGGCGTCCACAACTCTTCGGCGACGTCCAATGGTGAAGGAACGGGTTCGGTCAATGTCTTTACAGGTACTGAAGACGTTCTTAAGGTGCAGTACTTCGTGCGCAACCGGGTTACCGGCCTCGAAGTGGGTGACAACGCAGTTCACCTTTCAGGGTTCTCGGAAAAGCCAATGATGACCAATCAGCAGTTGCTGGGCTTTAGCAACGGAGATCTCCAGTTCGACCCGTTTAACTTTGAGCTGCCCAATCTTAATCAGGGCGCGTACTTCAATGAGGCCGCCGGCGGCGCCGCTACTCGTCGTTTCGCGGCTCACAGTGGCTGGGATGGCACGGGTCCAGTAGATGTACTGGCGGACCCGATTAATGGCTATCTATACCAGGAAGTTCGCGTGGCATTGGGCGCCACTGCGATCATTAACTCTTGGGGTGCTCGTGACCTCGCAGATGCTACCGTAAACAGCGACTGGGTAGTTACTATGCCCGGACAGTACGCCATGACTGACGCCATCTGCGCTGCTTACGCCCTATTTGATGGCACAACTAAGACGTGTGATGAAGATTGGGACGACGACAAGAACGACTTGCCGGTAGTCCTCAATATCGATTACTGGGATCGTGAAGAAGACCAGATCACTGTTGCTGGCGGTGGGCTGTCAGTATCCCCAGGCGGTACCGGTACTTCCAACACAACCTTGCCGAACGAAGTCAATGTGATCGTTTGGGCGCAGGAAGACGACGCAGATGGTGTCCTGGGTTCTCAGGATGATCTGAAGTTTGTGTTTAATGTGGCCGATAGCGGGTTCGATGCAGGTTGGGCGAAGCTTGACGTTAAAGCGGACTCAGGTGGCAGCTCGGTATTCCTTATCGGTGCTTCCGCCACACCGCTTGCAGCTGGAGCTACAATTGTTCCGGCTACTGACGCGGAGGCCAACAGCGGTGCCGGTACTGAGACGTCGTACGGTCAGTACAGCATGGTTAGTGGTGCAGTGCCGATCATTGGTTCTGCTTACTGGGAGCGTAACTTCGGCAACAATGCGGCGGCGAACTATGGCCGTACCATTGAGCACAGCTACGAGAATTAATTCGTAGGCGTGTTCTTTAACACGATCGCCAGGTTTTTCCTGGCGGTATCGAAAGCCGGCACTATGTGCCGGCTTTTTTTTACCTTTTTTAGGGAATGCGCGCTTAATGACAGAGTGCGGTTGTGCGCTTTATTGGCTTTCAAGTAGACTCGCGTTCCCCCAACAACAGGTTTTTGCACGATGAAGTGGTATGTTGCTCCGTTCCTTTTATTGATAATGGCGATGTCGGCAAGCGCGGATGAAGCCGCGCCCGTGTTCAATGCTGGTGGTGTAACCGTCAAAGAAAGTGAGATTCGTTACCTGCTTGGTAATACGGCAGAGGCGCTGCGAGAACGGATTGTAGAGTCCCCAGAGGAGCGCCAAGCGTTTATCGAAAAATTACTGGCACAAAAGCGCCTTGCTGAAATGGCCGATAACGTTGTCGGCGAGGTGGGCAGCAAGGACTACTGGGAATTGCAATATGACCTTATCAGGGTTCGCCAGGCGTTCACGATCGCCAAATTCAAGGAAGGCCTGACAGTACCTGATATGTCCGTTATTGCCCGTGAGGAATATATGGCGCGGAAGAATGATATTGCGGTGGTACCGGAGAAGCGAAAGGTGGCTCATATACTGCTGACCTGTGAGCCCGGGTGTGATCGCGAGGCCAAGAAAGCCCAACTGAAAGACTTTAGCGCGAGTATTGCTGAAGGCGCCAAGTTTGCTGACTTGGCAAAGCAGTATTCCGAGGATTTCGCGTCGGCGCGAAACGGCGGTCGGCTAGGCACCGCGATTGCAAAGGACGACGGTAATATTGCCTTTGCTTTTCGGAAAGCATCCTTTGCCCTCGAAAATCCGGGTGATCTCAGCCCACCGGTTGAAACGCTGTTCGGCTACCACCTGATCGTACTCGAGGAAATTGAACCTTCGTACACCGTTCCGTTTGAGCGGTTACGGGATCAAATTGTTCAACTACTCGAGCGGGAGTGGACTAACGAACAGGTGGCGCTTTTCCGTGGCCAGCAGATGGATACGAAGGGGATAGATATGGATGCCTTCAATGCGGTGATCGACAGCTTTCAGTAATTACCTCCAGATCTTCCAAGGCAAATCTAGAAAAATTCAACTTGTGCCAATGCTTGAATTTTTGGTGCACGAGAGTTGAATGCTGATTTCCGTTCATTTGCCAAAGACGGCGGGCTCTAGCTTCGCGGCCCTGCTTGCAGTCGCCTTTGTTGATCGACTGGCCCTGGACTATGTCGATCAACCGATACATCAGTCGCCAGTTCAGCGCAAAACCCGTGCTTTGATGGGGGCTAAGGCCCCGCGGCCCGAGCTAACCGGGCTGGCCTGTGTGCATGGTCACTTTCTGCCTCTTAAATACCGGGATCAATTGAATCGCGGCGCTCAATTTGTCACCTGGTTTCGAGAGCCCCTTGACCGCCTTCAGTCCCATTACGGTTTTTGGCAGAGCCATTACGACCCTGCCACTGCTGGGCGGGTGCATCGGCAGATGATGGACGAGCAGTGGAGCTTTGAGCGTTTTGCGCTAGGTCCAGAACTTCGTGACATTTATTCTTTGTTTCTCTGGCGTTTTCCCCTAGAACGCTTTTCATTTATCGGCCTCTTTGAGGCATTGTCGCAAGATACGGTTCGCTTTACCGATGAATTTTTGGGTGCAGTCAGTAATCTGCCTCGCTTGAATGAGGGTGGGCAGGCGCCACTGGATATCGATAGTGATCTACGCGAGCGGATTTACACGTGGCATGCGCGGGATGTGGCGCTGTATCAGCAGGCGTGCACGATTCGTGAGGCGCAGTTTCAGCGCTGGCAATCAAACCGTAGGGGATAAGCCCCTTTCTTTACGCTGATGGGCTCCATTACGTTGAGGCGGGTGGCGGGGTAACTACTCGCGATCAAGCCCCAATCGATTTTCCAACGTGGCGGTCGGTTTGGGAGCGCTTTATAAGTGGCCCCACAGTGTTTCGGTGTCAGGAAATGCCTCGCGGCAGTGAATGTACGTATCACCATAAAACGCAGCGCAGTCGCCAGCCAGGGAGGCCTCAAGCTCAAAGCGCGGGGAGGGATTAACCGTGTCTTCTCGGTGTCCGGTACTTAGTTTTACACCTAAAAACGACGAGAGGCTATCGAGCACTGATGGGTTAAACAAGTGCTCATACAGCGAGCAGAAGCAGGCATGCTCATCAAATGTGGTACTCAGGTTGGCCAGGGTGAGTTCGTAGCGGGTACGCGCCTGCACCATGGGCTCCGTGTAGTATTCTGCGAAGAACCGGTTGGCATCATCGGTAGTAATCTGCTGACCCGAATCGATGAGTCGACCCATCTCCATTCGCGCTGCACTCCAGCATCGGGCCACAGGATCTCTCAGTATAAAAATCACCTTGACTTGAAAGCCTGCCTGTTCGAGTCGGGAGCGAACGTGTTGTAAATGGTCCGCGGAGAGTGCGGCGTAACCCGGTGTGATGTCCCCCGTAATCCGTACGTTGTTTTTGATCAGACTGGCAAAATACCGCTCATAAAACCCCTCATAGCGCTGCATCGCGTAGCGTATGGTCTTCTTCGTGTTGTCGCTCACTTCCGTGTCATCGAGTCGAAACTTTTTGAAGTCATCGCAAAATAAACCATCCCAAACGTGGTATTCCTTGGTAAAACCCAGGTCCACTTCGGGCTGAGCCTGCAGGCATTGGTGTAGCCAACTGGTACCGGCTTTTTGCGCGCCTACGCCAAGGATAAATATCGGTTTGCTATTTGCGTCGTCGCTCATGGTCTCTCCGGGCCGCGGGCTACATTATCCATCACGTCTTGTTCGCTACCGTTGGCCGTCAAAACGAGGGGAAAAGGCTAACATGCCAGGGCGACCTCGGCGCGATATCGTAAGTTCCGTCAATCACTGCCGATTACCAGCCACCGCTAAATCCCAGGTCCTGGAGCAGTTGCTGCTGATCGTCGCGGATTGGAAAAGGGTCTTGCTCTCGATGTCGGCCAATGGACCCAGGGGGGGCTAGCTCTTCGATAGATTCGCCTAACAACACGTTGGCATCTGAGAAGTGCTTGTCTGAGGCTGGGTTCATAAAGCCCAACAGGGTCCTGATTTCGGTCTCCGGATCGGCGCAAAGTAAATCATAGTTAAGTATCAGGATTCGGTCAGTTGCTGCTCGCGCGAGCCTCAGAATCCGCTGATGCACCGCGCACCAGTAATCAAAGGAAGCGCGCGCCGGGGGCATATCGGCTTGCGCGGGCACCAGACAATCTCCCCAGGTTTCCAGCTGATTTTGGTTAGCGCTATAGGCCATGTCGAGCCCGTGTCGAACCACATGTACGTAACGCAGTTTCGGCAGCGCTTTGAGCAGAAAGGGCAGAACGATATGCGTATTGGGTTCTTTCCATCCCCATGGACCCTGCAGCGGGGGTTGATCGGCGAGTAAATAATCGCGGCGAGCGGATAAGGCTTCCTCACGCTGCCAGCGATGGTCCCGCGGAAGTTTGGCGAGGAAGTGTTCGACGTCGCCCTTCCAGCGCGCTTGATCCCGAGGCAGGGCGCCTCGCGCCCTCAGGTAAAAATCGAGTGCTTCAGCGCAGTCGTCGTGATGGGACTCCAGGGGCCACAGCCGACGACGTTTGAAGAACAGGGTAAAGAGTAAGTCATCCAGAGATTCGTTGAGCGCGCTACCGATATTTAATCCCAGTTTCTGCAGTACCGCCGCCACCGCGCGGGTACCGCTGCCACCCACACCGCCAATGGCGATGGGTTCGAGGGTCTGCGTCTCGCGATGATGAGTGGTTGGCGTCAAGCGGCTGTCCGTCGATGCTGAAAACGCGTAGTCTGCGCCCGATGTCGTCTGAAATCCACGATTCCCCCGATTCGAGCCGCTGGTCGCGGTTCTCCGAGGCCGTTTTTAACCGACGGATCCTCGCCTGTGTCTTCACCGGACTCGCCTCGGGGATGCCGCTATACCTGTTGATCCAGCTGGTGCCCGCCTGGCTTCGCGATAGCGGGGTGTCGCTCACGGAGATCGGTTTGTTCTCGTTGGTGGGCTTGCCCTACACCTGGAAATTCCTCTGGGCCCCGATGATGGATCGCTGGCGTCTACCGCTGGGGTTGCGGCGGGGGTGGATGCTCCTGACCCAGATCGGACTGATCGCGGCAATCGCGCTGCTGGGCATGATCGATCCCGTGTCGCAGACCTCGCTGGTGGCTTTGATGGCCTTTATCGTCGCAGTCTTCAGTGCCAGCCAGGACGTGGCCATCGATGCCTATCGACGCGAGTTGCTGCGCGACGAGGAGCTGGGGCTGGGTAACTCGGTCCATGTACAGGCGTATCGCATCTCCAGTCTGGTGCCCGGTTCACTGTCGCTTATCCTCGCTGATTTACTGCCGTGGCGGGAGGTCTTCTGGATTACCGCCGCGTTCATGCTCATCGGTGTCGGCCTGAGCGTGGTGGTACGTGAGCCTGTGCACGCCGAGGTGCGTGATACCGGACTGCGCGCCGCGGTGATCGCGCCCTTCAGCGATTATCTGAAGCGCCGGGGTGTTCGACCACTGATCCTCGCGCTTGTCTTCATGGTGCTCTACAAGCTCGGCGACAATATGGCGACGGCGTTGGCGACACCGTTTTATCTCGACCTGGGCTTTTCGAAGACCGAGATCGGCCTGGTCGCCAAGCACGCGGCGTTGTGGCCCTCGATTTTTGGGGGGCTGGTCGGTGGACTGATCATGATTCGACTGGGTATTAACCGGTCGCTGTGGCTGTTTGGTGTGGTGCAACTGCTCAGCATCCTCGGCTTCGCCGTTTTGGCCAATACGGGCCCGGTACTCTGGCTGCTCGCATCGGTCATCGCCTTCGAATACCTCGGCGTGGGTTTGGGTACCGCAGCCTTTACGGCCTATATCGCCCGTGAGTCGAGCCGCACCTTTGCCGCCACCCAGTTCGCGCTGTTTACGGCGCTTGCCGCGCTACCGCGCACCCTCGCCAATTCCACGACAGGCGTTCTGGTGGATTCCCTCGGATGGGTGAGTTTCTTTCTGCTCTGCGCGGTGCTCGCTATCCCGGGCATGCTGTTGTTACTTTGGGTGGCGCCGTGGTCGGGCAGCCCGACGACTGCAGATGACGCTCGGCCACCCACTACAGAGGGTGAATAGCTGACGGGCTCCCTCCCTGGGAAGAGATAGGCTTTCTGGCGCCAGGACGTCCTGTACTTCAGGCACACCGTCTTAATTAGCGGGTAATAGGAGGCTACCCGAGTCTCGATGAGGCGATAGTCATCGGGTGCGCGACCTGCCGAATCTCGGTAGCGAGGTATCGACGGTTATCCGGAATCTCGAGTTTGAGATAAGCACCTATTGCGTGCTGGGTAGACTATTGTTCCCTAGACGTGCTCCCCGCTGTAATCACATGGGGCCACGTACCTTACTCAACCGCTACCCTTAAAAATGCCCGAGCCTATGGTCCCGCCCAACATACAGACGATGCGAACCATATCGACGAGGTTGCGAGGTGCGGGGTAGGGTGAAATAACAGCCAATCTCACTTTGTACCCGTGCGCGCCAATTGATACGCTCGTCCCCCACATTACCTTTGGGTCATTGATGCGACTTTTCTTTTTGGCACTGCCCTGGCTGGAACTTCTAAGCCTCATCCAGTTGGGTATCGAGACCAGCGCGCTGTTTGCGCTGGGCTGGGTGTTTGCCATGATTCTGCTCGGCTCGCTCCTGATACGACGGGTCGGGGTGTCCAGCATCAACCGGCTTCGTGAGGCACAGATGACCGGCGTGCTGCAACAGCATCTGTTTGTAGACGATATGGCGGTGGTCGTCGCTGGTTTGCTGCTGTTTATTCCGGGATTGCTATCGGATTTCTTCGCGCTGGTGATCCTGATTGGCCCCCTGCGCCGCTGGCTGGCGCGGCTGCTAGGTTTTAGCGTCCATACCCAGACGTTCTCCTCGGGTAAGGATGATAGCGACGGCGTTATTATTGAGGGCGAGTACGATCGAACCGATCGCGACCGCCTGCCCTAGACCCCTCCTAACTCGCTGAAAAATCGCCAAAAATCCGTTGTTACGGGTTTTTTAGCACTCTTTTGCATCGAGTGCTAAAAAAAGCCTTGAAATCCCTCGCTGCGCCCCAACATCCGTCATGAGCCCAAAGAGGGCGTCACTACGATATCGTCAATTTGGAGACCATTAACCATGAAAATCCGTCCGCTGTACGACCGTGTGGTCGTTCGTCGCCAGGAAGAAGAAGAAACCACTGCCGGTGGCATTGTCCTGCCCGGTTCCGCCAAAGAGAAGCCCAATAAGGGTGAGGTGGTCGCTATCGGAGATGGCAAGGTACTCGACAACGGCGAGCAACGCGCGCTTGCGGTCAAAGTCGGTGACAAAATTGTTTTCGGTCAGTATGCCGGCAGCAACACCATCGAGATCGACGGTGAGGAACTGATCCTCATGGCCGAGAGCGAAATCTACGCCGTCGTCGAATAAACACCCCCGAATTAAGAGCAAAGACACAAGGAATTTAGAACATGGCAGCTAAAGACGTACATTTTGGAGACAAGGCGCGCCAGCAGATGCTGGTAGGCGTGAATGTTCTCGCTGACGCCGTAAAGGCGACCCTCGGCCCCAAGGGTCGTAACGTAATCCTCGAGAAGTCCTTCGGCGCGCCCACCGTGACCAAGGATGGTGTTTCCGTAGCCAAGGAAATCGAACTCGCTGACCGCTTTGAGAACATGGGCGCTCAGATGGTCAAAGAAGTGGCTTCACAGGCGTCTGACGCCGCTGGTGACGGCACCACGACAGCAACCGTGTTGGCCCAGTCGATTGTCAACGAAGGGCTTAAGTCAGTGGCAGCGGGTATGAACCCGATGGATCTGAAGCGCGGTATCGACAAGGCAGTGACAGCGGCGGTTGCCGCAGTGCAGGCCATGGCCACACCGTGTGAAGACAACAAAGCCATCGCCCAGGTAGGTACCATTTCTGCCAACAGCGACGTGTCCGTCGGTGAGATTATTGCTGACGCCATGGAAAAAGTAGGCAAGGAAGGCGTGATCACGGTTGAAGAAGGTTCGGGTCTTGAGAACGAACTCGACGTCGTAGAGGGTATGCAGTTTGACCGCGGTTACCTCTCGCCTTATTTCATCAACAACCAGGAGAGCATGCAGTGCGAACTTGAGGACCCATTCATCTTGCTGGTGGATAAGAAGGTCTCGAATATTCGTGAGCTGCTTCCCCTGCTTGAGCAGGTAGCCAAGGCGTCCAAGCCGCTGGTTATTGTCGCTGAAGATATCGAAGGTGAGGCCCTTGCCACGCTCGTTGTCAACAACATGCGCGGTATTGTTAAAGTCTCAGCCTGTAAGGCTCCGGGCTTCGGCGACCGTCGTAAGGCCATGCTTCAGGACATCGCCATTCTCACCGGCGGCACCGTGATCTCCGAGGAAGTCGGTATGGACCTCGAGTCCACGACCCTTGAGCACCTCGGTAGTGCCAAGCGTGTGACCATGGATAAAGACAACACGATCATTGTTGACGGTGCCGGTGATGCCGCTGCCATCAGCAGCCGTGTTAACGAAATCCGTGTCCAGATCGAAAACACCTCTTCGGACTACGATCGCGAGAAGATGCAGGAACGTGTCGCCAAGCTCGCCGGCGGTGTTGCGGTGATCAAGGTTGGCGCTGCTACTGAAATCGAGATGAAAGAGAAAAAGGCTCGGGTTGAAGACGCGCTGCACGCGACACGCGCCGCTGTGGAAGAGGGCGTCGTCGCCGGTGGTGGTGTCGCTCTTATTCGCGCTATCTCAGCGATCGCCGAGTTGACGGGTGACAACGAAGACCAGAACCACGGCATCGCCGCTGCGCTTCGTGCCATGGAAGGTCCTCTGCGCCAGATCGTCGAAAACGCCGGCGATGAAGCTTCCGTGGTACTCGATAAGGTACGTCAGGGCGAAGGTAACTTCGGTTACAACGCCGCGACCGGCGAATACGGCGACATGCTCGAGATGGGTATTCTCGACCCCGCCAAGGTGACCCGTACTGCACTGCAGGCCGCGGGTTCGGTTGCCGCGCTGATGATCACCACCGAGGTGATGATCGCTGAGGCGCCCAAGGACGACGCAGCCCCCGCAATGCCCGATATGGGCGGCATGGGCGGCATGGGCGGCATGATGTAAATCAAGCCTCCGTGCTTTCAAACCCGGCCTCCGTGCCGGGTTTTTTACAGGTACCGGGTCAGATAGCAGCCCGATCGTGGGACTCCGGTTGGAACCGCAATCGGTCTGGTTTAGTGTTAACTGCGTAACAAACGCAACACCACAACAGCTACGAGCAGGAGAAGACAATGGCTTTTGAATTACCGGCTCTGCCTTATGAGCGCGATGCGCTGGCACCCCACATTTCCTCAGAAACCCTCGATTATCACTACGGCAAGCATCATCAGACTTATGTTGACAAGCTGAATGGTCTGGTCGAAGGCACCGACAACGCGGAGAAGTCCCTCGAGGACATCATCAAGTCCAGCGACGGCGGCCTGTTTAACAATGCCGCGCAAGTCTGGAATCATACCTTTTACTGGCACTGCCTGAGCCCCAATGGTGGCGGTGAGCCGACGGGTCCGATTGCCGAAGCGATCAATAGCACATTTGGCTCGTTTGAGGCGTTCAAGGAGCAGTTCACCAATAGCGCCATCAACAATTTCGGTTCGGGCTGGACCTGGCTGGTGAAGAAGGCTGACGGCAGCATCGCCCTGGCCAACACCAGTAACGCCGGTTGCCCGATCACCGACGACGTAACGCCGCTATTGACGGTAGATGTCTGGGAGCACGCCTATTACGTGGACTACCGCAACGCGCGGCCCAAGTACATGGAAGCCTTCTGGAACCTGGTGAACTGGGATTTCGTTAACTCGAATCTCGGCTGATCCCGAGACGCGGTCTCAGGACCGCAATAGGAAGCCCCCGTATTGCTAGCGCTGCGGGGGCTTTTTTGTGGTTTATCGCGGATTGGCAGGGTCAAGGCCTGCGTGGTGTAAAAGCCACTTTCTACTATTCAGATTTCAATCTGGAGGGGGTAGCGCGATATACTCTCCACACATACCCTCTGAAAGCTTTTTTATGTCACGAGAAGACGAGCCGTCGATACCCTCCTTCGCGGCGACCCGCGATGAAGCCATCACCAGTGCGCCGCGTAATACACCACCACCGCGAAGTTCACGCCCGGCTGCGGCGGGTAGTGGAATGGGCACTATGGCGCGGCTGGTGCTCACCATTAGTCTCGTTATCGCCGCTATTGCCTGCGCCTGGGCCTGGCAGTTACAGCAGATGGCAGACGGCGCCATCGACTATCAGAATGCACTGCAGCAGCGGGTGGCCGATCTTGAGGCCTTGCTGTCGGATACCGACGAGAGTGTTAACCAGTCAGCGGCGGCCTTGGGCGCTCAGCTGCGCGTTGTGGATAAAGAGACTCGAAGACTTGAACAGCGACGCCGCGAACACGACGCCCGAATCGATAAGCTTGAAAAACAGTCCGGCGCCACTGATTCACGGTTGGCATCGCTCGGTCAGTTATCGGCTGAAAACCAGCAAAATGTAGCCAGCATGTCCAAAGATCTGGCGGCACTGAAAAAGACAGCGGGCGATCTCGAGCGAATCGCGGCGGCCGCCAGCCGTGCACAGGAAGACATCGAGCGTATGGCCGATGGTCTGAATCGAAGTAATCTTGAGCAGGCCGCCTTGGCCAAAAAGGTGTCTTCCAACGAGGAGTGGATCGGATCGATTAACGCCTTTAGACGCCAGGTTAACACCCGTATCACCCAGCTCGAGCAGAGTGTCAGGGGCGGTCAGGTCGGCTCAGCCACCAGCCCCTGAATGCGTCCTCCGGCGCGCCATCGGATTTTACAAAGGAGTTTTTACCCATGACGGTTATCAAGCAGGACGACGTCATCGACAGCGTTGCTGATGCGCTGCAGTTTATTTCTTACTACCACCCGGTTGATTTTGTGCAGGGGGTTCACCGAGCCTGGGAGATCGAGCAGAACCCGTCGGCGAAAGATGCACTGGCACAAATCCTGATCAATTCGCGAATGTGTGCCACCGGACACCGACCCATCTGTCAGGATACCGGCATCGTCACGGTCTTTGTCGAGGTGGGCATGGACGTGCGCTGGGACGCCGAGTTGCCGCTGGAGGAGATGATTAACGAGGGCGTGCGTCGCGCGTATCTGAACCCGGATAACAAGCTGCGGGCGTCGATTCTCAGCGACCCCGCCGGGGCTCGAAAGAATACCGGCGACAACACGCCGGCGACGATACACACGCGACTCGTCGCCGGCGATACGGTCGATTTCCGCGTTGCCGCCAAGGGCGGCGGCAGTGAGAACAAATCCAAACTCGTGATGCTGAATCCGTCAGACAGCATTGTTGACTGGGTCGTCAAAACGGTGCCCACGATGGGGGCCGGGTGGTGTCCACCCGGTATGCTGGGCATTGGTATCGGCGGCACCGCGGAGAAGGCCGCGGTCCTGGCCAAAGAATCGCTGATGGATCCCATCGATATTCAGGAGTTAAGAGCGCGCGGACCCAATAGCCGTATCGAGGAGCTTCGTCTCGAGATCATGGACGCCGTGAACAAGCTGGGCATTGGTGCCCAGGGGCTGGGTGGTTTGACCACAGTGCTCGATGTGAAAATAAAGGACTACCCCACTCATGCGGCCGGGTTGCCAGTGGCGATGATTCCCAACTGCGCGGCCACGCGGCACGCGCACTTCACGCTGCGCGGAGAGGGGCCGTCGCTGCAAACACCGCCCAATCTCGACGATTGGCCTGAGATCAGCTGGGAGCCTGGTGAGTCGGTTCGCCGCGTCAATCTCGATACGGTCACCCGCGAAGAGGCCCAGAGCTGGAAGTCGGGTGATACGTTATTGCTGTCGGGAAAAATGTATACCGGTCGCGATGCGGCGCACAAGCGCATGACCCAAATGCTCAAAGACGGAGAATCGCTGCCGGTGGATCTCAGAGGCAAGTTCATCTATTACGTGGGGCCGGTTGATCCGGTGCGCGACGAGGTGGTCGGCCCGGCGGGTCCCACAACCGCCACGCGCATGGACAAGTTTACCGACTATATCCTCGAGCAAACCGGACTGGTAGGCATGATTGGCAAGGCCGAGCGCGGTCCTACCGGTATCGAGGCTATTCGTAAGCACGGGGCGGTCTATTTGATGGCCGTCGGTGGCGCCGCCTATCTGGTTTCCAAAGCGATTACCGAAGCAGAGGTGGTCGCTTTCGAGGATCTGGGCATGGAGGCGATCTATGCCTTTACCGTCAAGGATATGCCGGTGAGTGTGGCCGTGGACAGCACGGGTGACTCGGTGCACATCACCGGACCGGCTAGGTGGAAAGCCAACATCGAAGAGCAGGCGCTTGAGGTCATCTGAGACCTTCTACTGGTACGACTTTGAAACAACGGGCGCCGATCCCCGCTGGGACCGCCCCGTCCAGTTCGCCGGTCGGCGAACCAACAGTGCATTGGAGTACGTGGATGAGCCATTGGTGCTCTACTGCCAGCCGGCCCCCGATGTATTGCCCCACCCGGCGGCGGTGCGCGTCACTGGTATAACCCCTCAAGTCGCGATGGACCGCGGCGATTCCGAATGTGATTTCGTCGATAAAATCCACGCCGCGCTCGCCGTGCCCGGAACCTGCGGCGTCGGTTATAACTCGATTCGCTTCGATGACGAGGTCATGCGTTTTGCGCTCTATCGAAACTTTTTTGACCCCTACCAGCGCGAATATGCCAACGGCAATAGCCGCTGGGATCTGATTGATGTAGCCCGAGCTATTTATGCGCTTCGTCCTGAGGGAACTCAGTGGCCTGCCCGGGATAACGGATTGCCCAGTTTTCGCCTCGAAGACCTGACGGCTGCCAACGGCATTGCCCACGGAGCTGCACACGATGCCTTGTCCGATGTCGATGCCACCATTGATCTGGCGCGGCACTTCCAGAACGTCCAGCCCGCGTTATTCGCTGAACTGCTGTCGATGCGACGAAAACGCCACGTGGAGACCTTGATGGATCTTGGCAGTCTGCGCCCGGTGGTGCATGTGAGTTCCATGTATGGATCGGATCGGAGCAATCTGGCGCTGGTGGTGCCGTTGGTCCGACATCCGGTTAACCGCAACGAAATCATCTGCGCCGATCTGTCACAGCCACCGGATTTTCTCAGCGAGTCCGCGACCGACATGGCGGCGCGACTGTTTACTCCCGCCTCGGAATTACCCGAGGGTGCGGTTCGACCACCGATAAAGACGATTCATATCAATAAATCCCCGGTGGTACTGAATACCCAGTGGGTTCGAGGTGAGGTCGCAGAGCGGCTCGGCCTCGATGGTGAGGCACATCGACGGCATCTGGCGGAGATTCGCCAGGCCAACGACAAGAACCCTGAAGGGCTCAAGCAGCGCTTGCAGGACATCTACTCGGAACGCCGTTTCGCGCCGCGCACCGACCCCGATGTCATGCTGTACGACGGATTTTTTCCGAATAGTGATCGCTCGCAATTTGACGGGTTGCGTGCCGCGAGCCCCGAGCAGTTGGCTTCCGGATGGGTGTTTGAGGATGCCCGCCTCGAGGAATTATTGTTTCGCTACCGTGCCCGAAATTTTCCCGCGACACTCGATGCCGAGGAGTCTGCGCGCTGGCAGGAACATTGTCGGCATCGCTACTTCGACGCGGATGCACCGTTTCCATTGACGGCTTTTCGCGAGGAATTGGCCCAGGAGCGCAGTGCTCCTGATCTTTCCGACAGCGTCGCTCGCGCTTTGGATGCCCTTGAAGACTACGTGCAGACGCTGTTGTAACGCTAACGCCGGGGTTACAATCGATAAAACCTGACGGAGGCTCTACGTGCAATTCCCCGGTAGCCATATTTTGTCGATTGACCAATTTGAACGCGGGGATGTGGAGAGGGTCTTCGCCGTCGCCGATCAGATGCTGCCCTACGCCCATCGCGAGCGCATCACCCGTGTGCTCGAGGGTGCGATACTGGGCTCGATGTTTTTCGAACCCTCTACCCGAACACGAATCAGCTTTGGCAGCGCGTTTAATCTGCTCGGTGGTGAAGTGCGAGAGACCACTGGTTTTGAGAGTTCTTCGATTACCAAGGGCGAGTCACTTTACGATACGGCACGGGTCCTGAGTGGTTATTCGGATGTTATCGCCATGCGCCACCCGGTTAGCGGTGCGGTGAGTGAGTTCGCCGAAGCCTCCCGTGTTCCCGTCCTCAATGGTGGCGACGGCGCCAACGAGCATCCCAGCCAGGCCCTGCTCGACCTCTACACCATTCGCAGCGAGCTGGTGAGTCGTGGCCGGAGCCTCGATGGTCTGCGTATCGCCATGGTGGGTGATTTGCGCTACGGACGCACGGTGCATTCATTGATTCGATTGCTGATGCTGTTCGGCCGCAGTGCGATCAGGCTGGTATCGCCCCGAGAATTGCGGATGCCCGAAGCGATTGTCGCCGCGGCCCAAGTGCGGGGCATGATGTACTGGAGACCGAGACTCTGGAGTCGGGTATCGCCGACGTGGATATTGTCTACAGTACGCGAATCCAGGAGGAGCGTTTCGAGACCCGCGCCGAAGCCGATTTGTACCGGGGTCGCTTTCGCTGAACCAGAGTGTTTACACCGCCCACTGCGAACCCAATACCGTCATCATGCACCCGTTGCCGAGGGATTCCCGGGAAGGGGCGCAGGAACTGGATGTCGACCTCAACGACAATCCCAACCTGGCGATTTTTCGACAGAGCGACAACGGTGTGCTGGTGAGGATGGCGCTGTTTGCACTGGTGCTGGATGTGGTTGATCAGGTGGAGCGAGAGTCGCGCGTGGTCAATTGGTACACGGATCGCAGGTTTTGAGCGCTTTGTTACCGACTTTTGGTGCAGACGACGTTGAGACGTTGGAATCTGAGCAGGTTTTTCAGGGTTATTTCAGCCTGCGGCGGGATACGCTGCGCCATCGACGCTTCAATGGCGGCTGGACCGCGCCGTTTCGTCGCGAGGTATTCGACCGCGGTGATGCGGTGGGCGTGTTGCCCTGGGATCCGGTCAGTGATCAGGTCATTCTTATCGAACAGTTTCGCCCGGGCGCCATGCGCGGTGACAATAGCCCCTGGATGTTCGAGCTCATCGCCGGGATCGTCGAGCCGAACGAGGACGACGAAACGGTCGCCCACCGCGAGGCGGAGGAAGAGGCAGGCTGCCACCTGGATCGGCTGCGACTGATCCACACCTTTTACCCCAGCGCCGGTGGCTGTTCCGAGCAGATCCGCCTGTTTATGGGTCGTCTGGTCGCCGCCGACGTCGGAGCGGTGCGCGGTGTGGCGGATGAGTTTGAGGATATTCTGGTGCATACGGTGTCGAGGACCAATGCTATTGCATGGCTCGATGCCAATAAGATCGACAATGGCCACACACTGATTGCCCTGCAGTGGCTGGCTAGACACGGCGAGACGTTACGGCAGGAATGGCTGAAATAGCCCCCGATAATGTAAAACGCAGTGGATTGCTGCGATCGAGTGCAGTGGTGGGTCTTGCGACGCTGTCGTCCCGGGTGCTTGGCCTGGTACGCGATGTGGCACTGGCGGCGGTCATTGGTGCCAGCGGCAACGCCGATGCGTTTTTTGTCGCCTTCAAAATCCCCAACTTTCTGCGCCGGCTTTTCGCCGAGGGAGCCTTCGCCCAGGCCTTTGTGCCGGTTTTGTCGGCTACCCGAGAAGAGGGCGGATACGATGCGGTTCGCGCACTGATTGATCGGGTGGCGGGAGCACTGGGGGGGACATTAATACTCCTGACGGGTATTACGATACTGGCAGCGCCGGTGGTGGCGCTTGTGTTCGCACCGGGGTTCAGTCGCGACCCGGCCAAGCTGGCGCTCACCGCCGATCTGGTCCGTATCACTTTTCCCTATTTATTTCTGATTTCCATGACGGGATTCGCGGGCGGCATACTCAACAGCTACGGACGTTTCGCGATCCCGGCATTTACCCCTGTGCTGTTGAATCTTTCGCTGATAGCCGCCGCCTTGCTCGGTGTACAGCAGTTTGAGGAGCCGGTGTTTGCCCTCGCGTGGGGGGTGCTGATTGCGGGTTTTCTGCAGTTGCTCTTTCAATTGCCCGCGCTCTACAGCATTGGTCTGGTGCCACGGCCTCAAATAGACACCCAGCATGAGGGTGTCCGCCGCATATTGCGGCTGTTGGTGCCGGCACTTTTCGGTGTCTCGGTGAGCCAGATCAACCTGCTGCTCGATACCGTACTGGCCTCGCTACTGCCCGAGGGCAGTGTGTCCTGGTTGTATTACTCCGACCGGCTGACCGAGCTGCCACTGGGTGTTTTTGCCATTGCGATTGCCACCGTCATACTCCCGGCGTTGTCCGCGCAGCGCGCGCAGTCTGATGCCCAGGCTTACGCGGCGACCCTCGACTGGGCGATTCGCACGGTGCTGCTTATAGCGCTACCGGCGACGGCGGCACTCCTGTTACTGGCAGAGCCGATTCTCACCACCTTGTTCCAGTACGGGGAATTTGGCGCCGATGACGTGGCGATGGCTTCGCATTCCCTCAGGGCTTATACGCTGGGCTTGGGGGCGTTTATGCTGGTCAAGGTGCTGGCGCCCGGGTTTTACGCTCAGGAGGATATGAAAACGCCGGTGCGAATTGGCATTATTGCCATGGTGTCCAATATGGTGATGAACCCGCTGTTCGTCTTCCCGTTGATGTGGCAGTTCAATCTGGGGCATGTCGGTCTGGCGTTGGCGACCAGCGCATCGGCGTGGCTCAACGTGGCGTTGCTCTATCGGGGTCTTCGTCGCCAGGACATACTCCACAGCGGTCTCTCAGCCCGTGTAGGCCATGTGTTTCGCCTGTCAATTGCGGTAGCCATCATGGTGATTGTGGTACTGCTGGTATTACCCGCGGCTGAGCAATGGCAGGGCTGGTCATGGCTGGTCCGCGGTCAGGTCATGGCGGGGGTTTGTATCGCCGGTGGAGGGGTTTACCTCGGAGCGCTCTACCTGCTGGGTTTTCGGCCTGCAGATCTGCGAGGACCGACGACTATCGACTGAGCGCGCCATGGCACGTCGAATTCTATATACTTCGCGGTTTCTCAGGCCCTTTGAACCCTGTTTCGATGGAAATCATCCGCGGACTTCACAATTTGCGCCCCAGACACCGCGGATGTGCGGCGACCGTGGGTGCGTTTGACGGTGTTCATCTTGGGCATCGCGCTGTTCTTGAGCACCTCAAGTCGGAGGCCGCGCGGCTGGGTGTGGCGTCAACCGTTATATTTTTTGAGCCGCTACCGAGGGAATATTTTCAGCCGCTGGAAGCGCCCGCGCGGTTGATGAATTTTAGGGAGAAGTGCGTCGCCCTTCGGGACGTGGGTATCGATCAGGCCCTGTGTTTGCGCTTTGATGAGCGTGTCCGCAACATGTCGGCCGACGGTTTTATTGAGGCGGTTTTTTCGCGCGGACTTGAAGCGCAGTATATTGCGATCGGCGATGATTTTCGCTTTGGAAAAAGCCGTGAGGGCGATCTACGCTACATGGCGGAGCGCGCTCAGGAGTACGGCTATGAGGTGCGTTCAACGAGCACGCTGGCACGGTCCGGCGAGCGGGTCAGTAGCACCCGGATTCGCGCTGCGCTGGCAGAGGGAGATTTTCAGCTGGCGGCGGAGTTATTAGGGCGTCGATTTGTTATGGGTGGTCGCGTGCTCCACGGTAAGCAGTTAGGAAGGCAACTGGGGTTTCCGACGGCGAATATCGCACTGCATCGCCTTCGGGCCCCGGTTCAGGGCGTGTTTGTCGTCTCTGTGACAGGCGAGGGTCTGGATTCGGTCCCGGCGCTTGCCAATGTTGGCGTCAGACCAACGGTGGAAGACAGTATTCGTGCCAATCTGGAAGTACACCTGATTGACGTTGACGAAGACCTCTACGGTAGGCGTCTCACGGTGAACTTTCTGCACAAGCTGCGTGACGAAAATAAATTTGAGGGTATCGAGGCACTGCGAGCCGCGATATCAAACGATCTGGAACAGGCCCGCCAATGGCTGGCCACTTACCACGGCTGGGGCCGAGGGTTTCGATGAGCGATTACAAGAACACACTGAACTTGCCCAGCACCGGTTTTCCGATGAAGGCCAACCTGACACAGCGCGAACCCCAGCGGATCGCCCAGTGGCAAACGATGGGTTTGTATGAGCGCATGCGCGCTGCAGGACAGGGCAAACCCAAGTTTATCCTGCACGATGGGCCGCCCTATGCGAATGGCGAGTTACATGTGGGGCATGCGTTCAGCAAGATTCTCAAAGATATTATCGTCAAATCAAAAACGCTGGCGGGCTTCGATGCCCCCTATGTCCCGGGTTGGGATTGCCACGGCCTGCCGATTGAGCTCAATGTTGAGAAGAAAGTGGGTAAGCCGGGGCACAAGGTGACCGCTGCCGAGTTCCGCCAGCGCTGCCGGGATTACGCCGCAGGGCAGGTGGATAAGCAGCGCGACGACTTCATGCGCATGGGGGTGATTGGCGATTGGTTTAATCCTTACCTGACCATGGATTTTGCGTTCGAGGCCGACATCGTCAGGACGCTGGGTAAGGTGATTGACAATGGCCACCTGCACAAAGGGTTTAAACCGGTCCACTGGTGTCTTGATTGCGGGTCGGCGCTGGCTGAAGCGGAAGTCGAGTATCGGGACAAAACGTCCTCGGCGGTAGATGTGGCGTTTCGAGCGGTGGACAGTGCGGCCTTTGCCGAAAAATTCGGGGCCTCCTGTGCGTCGGTCGCGGTCGCGATCTGGACTACGACGCCCTGGACGCTGGCTGCCAACCGCGGCGTGTCGCTGAACCCGGCTCTCGACTACGTCCTTATTCGTCATGGGGACGATGGTCTGGTGGTGGCCGAGGCACTCGCCGAAAGCTGCGCCGCCCGATACGGTCTCGATAGCCTTGATATTCTCGGTCGCGCACAAGGTTCGGAGCTTGAACATTTGTGCCTGAAACACCCTTTCGATGACGCTCGAGCGGTGCCTGTAATCCTTGGTGATCACGTGACCACCGAGGCGGGAACGGGTTGTGTGCATACGGCGCCCGCTCACGGCCTGGAAGATTTTGAGGTGGGAAATCGGTATCAACTCGAAGTTTATAACCCCGTCGGCGGCAATGGGGTTTACCTGCCCGATACCCCCGTTTTCGGTGGCCAGCATATTTTTAAGGCGAATGAGGCCATTGTCGATACCTTGCGCGAGAGCGGCGTGCTGCTTTGCCATAAAGCCTATGAGCACTCTTATCCCCATTGCTGGCGGCACAAGACGCCGATTATTTTTCGGGCCACACCACAATGGTTTATCAGCATGCAACAGCAGGGCTTATTGGATGCTGCCAAGCAGGCAACCGATTCGGTGACCTGGATCCCGGACTGGGGTAAGGCGCGCATTGATGCGATGCTGGCAGATCGCCCCGATTGGTGCATCTCCCGACAGCGGACCTGGGGTGTTCCCATCACGCTAATGGTCGATAAGACAACGGGTGAATTGCATCCCGAAACGCCCCGCCTGATCGAGGCTGTGGCACAGCGAATCGAGACCCAGGGTATCGATGCCTGGTTTGATCTCGAACCTGCTGAATTGATCGATGAGCCCGATCGCTATGAAAAGGTGACCGATACGCTCGACGTCTGGTTTGATTCGGGAGTTACCCACGCCTGTGTTTTGCGCCGCCGGGAGGGCTTGCGCGCTCCCGCCGATCTTTATCTTGAGGGCTCCGACCAGCACCGGGGTTGGTTCCAGTCTTCATTACTCACGGGGCTCGCGGCCTATGGCGAAGCACCCTATCGTCAGGTATTAACCCACGGTTTCACCGTCGATGGCGAGGGTCGGAAGATGTCCAAGTCGCTGGGTAATATTTTGCCCGCCAGGAAAGCGATGAATGACCTCGGCGCCGATATTATTCGTTTATGGGTGGCCGCTGCGGATTACCGCGGTGATCTGGCGGTTTCGGACGAGATTTTCAAACGCACGGCCGATGCCTACCGACGCATCCGCAATACGGCGCGGTTTCTACTGTCCAATCTTGTCGGGTTTGATCCCGCTTCGGATCTGGTTGCTCCTGAGGCGCTGCTGCCGCTCGACCGATGGATTTGCGCCCGGGCGCGGGCGTTGCAAACCGAGATTGGCGATGCCTACGAGGGGTACCAGTTCCACACGGTGTACTCGCGAATTCACAATTTTTGTGGTGGCGAATTGGGTGGCTTTTACCTCGATATCATCAAAGACCGGCAATATACGACGCAGGCCAACTCCCACGCCCGGCGTTCGGCCCAGACGGCGCTGTATCACCTTGCCGAGGCGCTGGCGCGCTGGATCGCACCGATTCTTTCCTTTACTGCCGAGGAGGTATGGGAAAATCTGCCGGGAGACCGTGCGGAGTCTGTCTTCCTAAGCGAGTGGTATGCGGCGCTTCCGAGCGACACCGACGATGGGCCCATGGGGATGGATTTTTGGGCCGCGATGCTGGAAGTGCGCCAAGGTGTCAATAAGGCGCTGGAAAGCGCTCGCGCTGAGGGTGAGCTACGGGGTTCCCTCGATGCCGAGGTCATTCTCTATGCAAAGCCCGATCTTCTGAAAACCCTCGAATTACTTGGCGATGAGTTGCGCTTCGTCCTCATTACTTCCGCGGCGACGGTGAGGCCTCTCGAAGAGGCACCCGAGGGTTCCCTCGTCGCGGGCCGCGATGATCTGGCGGTAGTGGTTACCCGGTCTGAGTGTGAGAAATGTGAACGCTGCTGGCATCGACGCGCGGACGTCGGTGTGTCGCAAGCGCACCCCACCCTGTGCGAGCGGTGTGTGGATAATGTCGATGGCTCCGGCGAAATCAGACACTATGCGTGAAGCGGGATGGCGATCACGGCAGGCGTTGCTTGGTTATGGTTGCGCCGTACTGGTGCTGCTGCTGGACCAGTGGAGCAAAAATATAGCGTCGGAAGCCTTGGATTACCGCACGCCGGTGGAACTAACCGACTGGTTCAGCCTGACATTGGCCCACAACACCGGTGCTGCTTTCAGCTTTCTCGCCGATGCGGGAGGCTGGCAGCGCTGGTTTTTCAGTGCGGTGGCCTGTGTGGTCAGTGGGGTTGTTGTGTTCTGGCTGGGTCGCCTCGAACGGGGAAAATTATGGCATGCGCTCGCTCTGGGGCTTATTCTCGGGGGAGGGCTCGGTAATTTTTATGACCGCGTACTCCTGGGCTATGTTGTTGATTTTATCTCGCTTCATTATGGTGACTGGTACTGGCCGGCGTTTAACGTTGCCGATTCCGCCATCTCGGCGGGCGCTGTCGTCCTTATTCTGGATAGTCTGGTCGGTAGCGACCGCACATCCAACGAGGCCCGTTGAGGAGTTTTTGTATGCCCATCGATGTCCCTGTCAGTGAAAACACGCGGGTATTTCTGAATTTTTCCCTGGCGCTCGAGGACGGTTCCGAAGTCGATTCGAACTTCAATGGTCCGGCGGTCGATTTTGTGGTCGGCGATGGCTCCCTACTCCCCGGTTTTGAGCGCCGGCTTTTCGGTATGAGTGCAGGTGAAGAGGCGTCCTTTGAAGTCCCGCCTGAGGACGCCTTTGGCCAGCCGAATGTGAACAATGTGCAGAAGATCAAGCGCGCTGAATTTGAAGATGAAATCGAGTTGACCGAAGGCATGATGTTCTCGTTTGCCGATGCTGCAGGGGGTGAGTTACCCGGCGTGGTCACTGCGTTCAACGACACCGATGTCGAAGTGGACTTCAATCATCCGCTGGCCGGCCGCACGATCACCTTCAAGGTGCGAATCGACACCGTTGAACCGGCGGAGTATCACTGAATCATGAAAGTTGTACTGGCTAATCCGCGGGGCTTTTGTGCCGGTGTCGATCGAGCAATCGATATCGTCAATCGCGCACTCGAACTGTTCGATCCTCCCATTTATGTTCGCCATGAAGTGGTACACAACCGGTTTGTGGTGGATGACCTCAGGCAACGGGGGGCAATTTTTGTCGAGGAGCTCGAAGAAGTGCCCGATGATGCCATCGTGATTTTCAGTGCCCACGGGGTGTCGAAGGCGGTGCAGCAGGAGGCTCGCGGTCGGGGGCTCAAGGTATTCGACGCCACTTGTCCGCTGGTGACCAAAGTCCATGTCGAAGTTGCGGGCTTTAGCAAAAGTGGCCAGGAATGCATTTTGATCGGCCATTCGGGGCATCCTGAGGTCGAGGGTACTATGGGCCAGTACGACACCCGCTCTGGCGGCAGGATGTATCTCGTGGAAGATGAAGACCAGGCGGCAACGCTGGAGGTCAACAACCCCAATGCCCTCGCTTATGTGACTCAGACCACCTTATCGGTGGATGACACGGCGCGAGTGATTGACGTGCTACGCGAGCGATTCCCGGCGATCGAGGG
>NZ_DS999411.1:2003917-2186867 GCF_000158175.1 Luminiphilus syltensis NOR5-1B
TGTCGGTTCGACCAACAGCTCCAACTCCAACCGTCTCAAGGAACTGGCCGATCGCTGTGGTGCACAGGGTTATCTGATCGATGATGCCACCATGATTGAGGAGGGCTGGCTCACCCCGGAGTCCGTTGTGGGGGTAACCGCAGGTGCGTCGGCGCCCGAGGCACTGGTGCAGGATGTGGTGACCGCCTTGCAAGCCCGGGGCGCCGACGAAGTGACGCCACTCAATGGAGAACCGGAGAATATTACCTTTTCGCTACCCAAGGGATTGCGGATCCCCGCCGCTAACCTCTAAATAGCATCGCATTCGGCCACTTGTCGTTATTTCTTGCCGGCGATATCGGCTTCACTCCTTTTTGTATCGATAGTCCCTCGCTCCTGCGGGTCACTGAGGTACGCCCTTCGTGCGGGGCTTTACGCTGCTTGAATTATTGATAACGCTGACGCTCGTGCTCGTATTGATGGCGGTCGCTATTCCATCTTTCAGTCATCAACTCGAGGTCCTGTCGGTCCGCTCGGAGACCGCCCGGTTGCTTTCGGCGGTGATGCTGGCGCGTCAAAGCGCCATGGGTCGCTCCCAGGACGCCGTGCTCTGTCCGCTCGATCAAGACTCCAATCAGGGGTTTGTTTGCGGCGGGGATTACTCCCGGGGTTTTGGTGTTTTCCTCGAGTCCGAGTCCGGATTGACGCCTCTGAAGCTCTACCCGGGCAACCGCCGTCGACTGCTCATCATGAATCGTCAGGGTAGCGAACGTATAGGCACCGCTTTTCGCTGGAATACCCGTGGCCTGGGTTCCCGCAATGGAACGCTCTCGGTTTGTGGTCCAAGCGGGAACGTTAATCGGGCTGTCGTGCTTAACCGTGTTGGCAGGCCCAGAGTTACCGACCAGTGGGGTACATGCCCGAAATAGCCATTTTTTTAGTCTTCCAGCCCCAATTTTTTCAGCCGGTAGCGCAAACTTCGGAAGCTGATACCCAGCGCCTTGGCGGCGGCGGTTTTGTTCCAACGATGTTTCAGCATTGCCTGATCGAGCACCTCGCGCTCAATGGTGTTCAAAAATGATTCCAGGTCACCGTTGACGTCAGACAGGTCAATCCTACCGGAGGGGACGTGTGGCGGCTCCTCGGGATACGACTCATCGCTTTTGGCATGATGCTCGGTAATTTCCGACGCGCCCATTGTCTGGAACTGGATATCATCGATGGTGAGTTCGCCGCCATCGGCCAGGGCATGCGCTCTGGCAAGAATATTTTCAAGCTCACGAACGTTACCGGGGAAGTCGTAGTCGCACAGTTTTGTGAGGGCTGCCGTATCGATGTTGATCGCGTCACTACCATTGTCCATGGCGATACGCTGCAGTAAATGCGTTGCCAGTAACGGTATGTCCTCACGTCGCTTTCGCAGGCTGGGTACGTCAATGGCGATAACATTGATTCGATAGAATAAATCGTCACGAAAGTGGCCATCGCGAACCGCTAGAGACAGGTCTTTATGGGTCGCGCTGAGCAACCTCACATCGGTCGGTACTTCCTGTTGGGCGCCCACAGGCCTGACCGCCTTCTCCTGAATGACCCTGAGCAGTTTGACTTGCACGTTAAGTGGCAGATCTGCAACCTCGTCGAGCAGGAGGGTACCGCCGGCAGCGGCCTGAAATAGCCCGGGCTTGTCAGCGGCAGCCCCAGTGAATGACCCTTTTTTGTGCCCGAAGAGTTCGCTTTCGACCAGATCGGCGGGTATCGCGCCACAGTTGACAGCAATAAAGGGTTGTTCAGCGCGTGGACTGAGCTGATGAATCAATCGCGCCACCACCTCCTTGCCAACCCCGGATTCGCCGTGGATGTGCACCGGTGCCTGCGATCGGGCAACTTTTTGAATCTGGAGTCGCAGTCGCTCCATAGCCGGTGTATCTCCCACCAATAACTGATCTGATGCGGCGTCGTCTCCCGCGTCTTTCACCTGAAGCGCGTGATTGACGATGTCGCGTAACTTCTCCAGCGCAATGGGTTTGCTGACGAAGTCGAAGGCACCGAGTTTGAGCGCATCGATGGCGGCCTCAACACTGCCATGTGCCGTGATCATCGCCACCGGTATAGTGGGGTAGTGGGTTTGGATGTGCTCAATCAGAGACATGCCATTACCATCGGGTAGCTTCATGTCCGTCAGGCAGAGGTCGGGTTCATGTTGGCGAAGCAGTTCATAGGCGTCGGCAAGATTGGTAGCGCGCAGCGTCGAGAGATTCATACGCGCCAGGGTGATTTCCAGTAAACGTAAGATGTCGGGCTCGTCATCGACCAGCATTACTGTTTGTTGAGTCAAAGGGGTGCGGGCTCCAATTTGGCGGTTAAACGGAAGGCACTTTCACCGTCGTTTGTCGGGCGGTATTCCAGGCTGGCACGGTTGATTTCGCATAAATCTCGGCAAAGGTAAAGGCCGAGCCCGGAACCCTGTGCAGAGGTTGTAAAAAACGGTTCGAACAGTTGTGCGACATCTGCTTCGCGCACGCCGTTACCCGCATCAACAACATCGATGTAACAAAGCGATAGATCATCGTCGACGCTCACATCGATTCGTGCCAGGCGCTCTCCGCGCGCCTGCTCCGAGTGGCGAAGTGCGTTGTCCAGAAGGTTAAAGAGAACCCGGTTCAAATTTTCGACATCGAATGCGATGCGGATTTGCTTTGTCATGATATCAACCGCAATTTTGTCGTGAGAATCGGGTTGGGAAAGGTAGGTGCTGATGAGTTCGGGTAGACAATCATCAAGGTCGAGGACCTGCCTTCTGGGAGGTTTGCGTCGTGATATCTCGAGCACGCTTTCGATAATCTCATCAACCCGACGCCCGTTCTTCAAGGCGATGTCACACAAACCCTGGTCGGATTCATTGAGGTTATCGGACTCGTTGAGTAACTGAATCGCATGGCTGATTGATGACAGCGGATTACGTATCTCGTGGGCTATGCTGGCGGTCAGTTTTCCGAGGGAGTTTATTTTCAGCGACTGTGCGAACTGAGTGACCGGTGTGTAGTCATCGATGAAAATGAGGGATGCCTTACCCGAATCCTGCTCAATACTTGAGAAATTGGCGATGACGGGCGGATTGCCATGTTTTATCACGAACGGTTCTGTCTGTTGCAAACTCCCTTCTTGCCACTCGTCAAATTGTTCCGCGAGCACCGGGCTGATGTCAGCCAGCGCGACCCGTTGTCGACCTCCCAGCTGAAGCAGGCGTTGCGCCGCGGCATTCACAGGAGTAACACGCCGGTTGGCCGACACCAGTAAAATACCGGTCTGCATGTGAAGAATAATCTGCTGGTTAAGGCGCTGCAGTGCCGCGGCTCGGGATTCCGCCGCATCCCTGGTGGTTTCCGCACTCTCCAGACGCCGTGCAAGACTCTGCACCAACAACGAGATAGCGAACAAAAGGCTCCCGAGCACGCCGGCAGGGAGCATCAGGCTATAGTCGGAGTCGCTTTGGTTGATAAACCAAAGCGTTCCGGACAGTACCGCCAGAACCGCAAGTGCGGCGATCAGTGTACTGAGTATGCGGGTTGAGATGAGTACCGCCGCAGCGGCCACGGTGACCATGTACAGCACCGAAAAACCGCTTGCCAGCCCACCGCTGGTATTGGAGATCAAACTGAGCGAGACCACGTCGGAGAACATGAGGGCGAATACCCCCGTTTCGCTCTGGCACAGGGCCTGGCCCAGGCGGGTCAGTAGAATCACGCCGGTGATGACCATGAAACCGCAGCCGGCGAGGTACGTGTTTGTACCGTAGTTGCCCACCAGATCACGGGTATCGGGATTGGCGAATATTCCGATCAGCACCAGACCTACCAGAATCCGATAGCCGTTATAGATGCGAAATGGACGCTGTTGGACGCGCCCGCGATTATCCCCGAGGGGCGAAGGGTCGGCGCCCGAGTTAACAATGTCGACCATGGGGTCCTGAAAGTCGCTCATTCGCGCACTATATCAGGGTGCTACCGGGTAAAAGTGGGGCATTTGTCGCTGTCCGCGTTACACGGTGGCCGCAGATGGTTAAACTTCCAGCGCACACCTTGATCCAACAACCAGGAACCGGAGCGGGCATGAAGCTTTGCATGGCGCAAATCAACACGATGGTGGGTGACTATCGGGGTAATACGGAACAGGTGCTGGCGACTTGTGCCGAGGCGGTAGCGATTGATCCCGAGGCCATTGTGGTTTTTCCCGAGCTCACCCTGTGTGGGTATCCGCCCGAGGACCTTTTGCTGCGTCCGAGTGTGGAGGATCATGTCAACGAGTGCCTGGAGCGATTGTGTCGCGAGTTGCCTGCATCGCTGTGGGTTATCCTGGGTTTTCCCCGACATCGCGAGGGTCGGCTTTTCAATACCGCGGCTGTGATTAATCGTGGCGCTATCATCGCCGAGTACGACAAGCAGCGGTTGCCCAATTATGCGGTGTTCGATGAGGTCCGGTATTTTTCGGCGGGTAACGACCCCTGCGTCGTCGAGGTGGCGGGTATGCCGGTAGGGCTGAGTATTTGTGAAGATATCTGGAGTCCGGTTCCCGCCGCTTCCGCCCGACAGGCGGGGGCCCGGTTGCTGGTCAATCTCAATTCATCGCCCTACCACCGGGGCAAACGGGACCAGCGCTGGTCATTGCTCGCCGATCGTGCCCGGGAAAACCATTTTCCGATTGTCTATGTCAATCAGGTCGGTGGTCAGGATGAACTGGTGTTCGATGGCGGTTCTTTTGCGGTCGATGCCGCCGGTGAAGTGGTCTGTGCGGCGCCGGATTTTGACGCGGGGCTGTGGTGGCTGGAACTTGGCTACCAGGACGCCACGGTAGCCATCACCCCCGACACGGTCGCAACGCCACTTCAGGAAATCGAGGCGGTTTGGCGCGCCCTGGTCCTCGGTTTGCGGGATTACGTCGACAAGAATGGTTTCCCGGGTGTGGTTCTCGGTCTGTCCGGTGGCATTGATTCGGCGGTGACCCTTGCCCTCGCCGTAGATGCCCTCGGTGCTGATCGGGTGCACGCGGTGATGATGCCGTTTCGGTATACGGCATCTATCAGTATTGAGGATGCGGAGGCGGAAGCGCTTACCCTGGGCGTTGATTATCGATCAATTTCGATAGAGCCGATTTACGAAGCCTTTATGGCCAGTCTGTCGGAGGAGTTCGCCGGACTGCTACCCAATATCACCGAAGAGAATTTACAGGCGCGCTGTCGCGGCGTTCTGCTGATGTCGATTTCCAATAAAAAGAATCTACTGGTACTGACTACCGGTAACAAAAGCGAACTGGCGGTAGGTTACTCGACGCTTTATGGCGATATGGCCGGCGGATTCGATGTGCTGAAGGACTGCCCGAAGATGTTGGTTTATGCGCTGGCCAGATTCCGTAACAGCGTCGGGCCGGTTATTCCGGAGCGCGTGATTACGCGGCCGCCTTCGGCGGAACTCGCGCCCGATCAGAAGGATGAGGATAGTCTGCCCGCGTACGAGGTACTCGATCAAATCATCGAGCTTTATGTCGAACAGGATCTGACAGCGATCGAAATTATCTCGCGTGGGTTCGAGGAGCCGGACGTGCGCCGGGTGATACGGCTGGTCGATCTTAATGAATACAAGCGCCGCCAGGCACCCGTGGGGGTTCGCATCTCGCAGCGCGCTTTTGGCAGGGACCGTCGTTATCCGATTACCTGGGCGTGGCGCTAACGGGCCTCAGTTGGGCTTCGGTCGGTAATTGAATTGGGGCGGCTCCGGGGGGTCAAACAGTCCCAGCGATACTTTGTTGATCCATGATCGCTGTAGCCCCTGAAGGGTATAAACGCTGGTGTACTCGCCGTTGTCGTCGAGGTTGGGATGGTTGGGATAATTGGCCTTGAGTACCTCTATGGTATCGATAGCCAGGTCGTCGAGACCGAGTAGCAGGTAGGCTTGCGCCATGATGGCCAGCCCGTCTGCGACCGATGGCGTTTGTTCAAGATTCTCGACCACATAGCGTCCGCGGTTGAGTGCGGCCATATAGGCCCCGCGCCTGAAATAGTAATTGGCCACATGGATTTCGTGCCGTGCCAGCATATTGCGGAGGTGCACCATTCGCAGTCGTGCGTCGGGCGCATAGGGACTGTCCGGGAAGCGTGCCAATAGTTGCGCGAACTCTGCAAGTGCCTCCTTCATATGACCGACGTCGCGCTTGGTATCATCGGTGGGTACCAGCGACGCAAGAAAACCACCGTCAATATCGTAGGCGGCCAAGCCTTTCATGTAATAGGCATAATCAACATTGGGGTGCTGGGGGTGAAGGCGGATAAATCGATTGGCGGCCTCGATGGCGGCTTCGAACTCCCGCCCACCGTAGTGCGCAAACACCAGCTCCAGCTGCGCCTGTTCGGCGTAACGCCCAAACGGGTAACGGCTCTCGAGCATTTGTAGCGTGCGGATCGCGAGATCGAAGCTGTCGTTTTCAAGATAGCGCTGCGCTTCGAGGTAAATCTGCTGCTCACCGGAATCTGCGGCCATTTCCAGCTCATCATTACCTGAACAGGCGGCAAGCATCGCGACAACGCAGGCCGTCAACGCCCCTAGGGTAAGCGTTCGGTACATCTTGTTTACTGAAGAGCGCATCGGGCGGTCGGTTTCCATCGTGCTAGCATCGGCGCATTGTAAACCGATAGCCACTGCACTGGCACGTATTCCATGATTGTTTCGACTGATACCCTGCTGAGGCGCAATGACCGACCCTATTAAACACCGCGCCGCAGTGCCTGCCGACTTGCACGGCGCGCGCCTCGATCAGGCCTCTGCAGAGCTCTTCCCGGACTACTCGCGCTCACGGCTTAAGACCTGGATTCAGGAAGGGAAGCTGACGGTGGACGGCGTCGTGCTGCGGCCGAAGGATAAAGTGGCCCTTGATAACCAGCTCGAACTGATCGCTGAAGCTGAGGCGGAGGTGGCGTGGTCAGGGGAGTCACTGCCGCTGGATATTTGTTACGAAGATGACGATGTTATTGTGGTTAACAAGCCAGCCGGGCTCGTCGTGCACCCCGCTGCAGGCCATCCCACCGGCACCCTGGTCAATGCGCTACTGGCGCATGCCCCCGAGCTGCAGCAGCAGCCGCGGGGGGGGATTGTGCATCGACTCGACAAAGACACGTCGGGTGTGATGTTTGTTGCCAAGTCACACCGTGCGCACCGGTCCCTGGTGACCCAGTTGTCGGCACGTTCAGTCACCCGCGAGTACGCCGCCCTATGCAGCGGCCAATTGGTCGCTGGCGGCACCATCGATCAACCCATTGGGCGTCATCCTACGGCACGGACAAAGATGGCGGTGGTCTCCGATGGAAAGCCTGCAATTACCCATTTTCGCGTGGCAAACCGGTTCGAACACTTCACACAGTTGCAGGTTAATCTGGAGACGGGCCGTACCCACCAGATTCGCGTGCACATGGCCTGGTGCCGGCATCCATTGGTTGGTGACCCCGTTTACGGCGGGCGCCTTAGAATCCCTGCCGGTATCAGCGATCGACTGAAATCGGCCCTGGCCGATTTTCAGCGTCAGGCATTGCACGCCCGCAGCCTGGGTTTTGACCATCCTGCAACCGGTGAACGAATGCAGTTCGATGCCAATTTGCCCGACGATTTCAGGGGGCTGCTTGCCGTCCTCGAGGCGGAGAGTCCAGGTGTCGACTGAGTCGGTACGGCGACTGAATCTGGGAATACCCAGGGTGATTGCCCTTCAGACCGAGCGCCGTGGCGGTGTGAGTACCGCCCCGTTTGACAGTTTTAATACCGCCCATCATGTCGGCGACGATCCGGGTCGTGTTGCCCGCAATCGGCAGATACTGACCGCAGCATTGCCCCATGAATCACGAGTGGTCTGGCTCGATCAGGTGCATGGCAGTAATGTCGTGTCGGCGCATCACGTTAAGGAGGGTTCTGTCGAAGCAGATGCGTCCTGGACCGATGTGCCGGGCGTTTTTTGTGCGGTTATGACGGCGGACTGTTTACCCCTGCTTCTGGCGGATAGAGACGGTCGCTGTGTCGCCGCGGTGCATTGCGGATGGCGCGGCCTGGTCGCGGGTGTGGTTGATAGCACAGTGCGGCAACTGCCGGTTTTACCGGATCGCCTTCAGGCGTGGCTGGGCCCCGCCATAGGGCCTCAGGCTTTCGAGGTTGGCCCGGAGGTGCGTGAGGCCTTTGATGCCGCTTTGGGGGCCAGGGCCAACCACAGCTTCCGACCGGCGCAGCGCGCGGGCCACGCCTTTGCCGATATTTACTCCCTTGCCACCGACTTTCTGCATCGGGCCGGCGTAACTTCGGTATCGGGCGGAGGGTGTTGTACGGTGACCCAGGCCGATCGATTCTTTTCCTACCGCCGGGATGGTGTTACCGGCCGGACCGCGACGCTCATTGGCATTGATCCCGGATCGGGCTAAATCGGCGCCGGTGTATTTCCGGCGCAGGAATCAAACCCCCACTTGAAAAGTGGTCTTTTTGACCCCACTTATTGGTTAACCAAAGAACATTGCCGCAGTGGCTGGAGGCTGACATGCGCATGGATAAATTGACCAATCAGTTGCAGAGTGCCCTTGGTGATGCGCAGTCGCTGGCCGTTGGCCGCGATCATCAATTCATTGAGCCGGCACACGTATTAAAGGCGCTCCTGGATCAGGAAGGCGGCTCGACGCGACCCCTGTTACAGAAGGCGGGGGCCAACCTGGTTACGTTAATGCGGGAGGTCGAGGCCGAGATCGAGAAATTGCCTTCGGTGAGCGGTGCGGCCGGTGATGTGCATATTTCTCAGGATACCAATCGACTGCTGAACAGGGCTGACAAGCTCGCGCAGACGCGAAAAGATGCGTATCTGGCGACCGAAATGGTTCTACTGGCGCTGGCCGATAAGAATTCATCGCTGTCTGCGGCGTTTGAGAGTGCCGGTATTACCGAGGTGTCGTTACTGGCCGCCATTGAAGCGGTTCGCGGTGGTGCCGGTGTCGATAATCCGGAGGCAGAGGAGTCTCGGCAGGCCCTCGAAAAGTACACGATTGACCTGACGGCTCGGGCAGAGGAGGGGAAGCTCGATCCTGTGATCGGCCGTGATGATGAGATTCGGCGAACCATTCAGGTGTTACAACGTCGAACCAAAAATAATCCGGTATTGATTGGTGAGCCCGGAGTCGGAAAAACCGCGATCATCGAGGGGCTCGCCCAACGTGTTATCAATGGCGAGGTGCCTGAGGGGCTGAAGGACAAGCGCATCTTGTCGCTGGATCTCGGTGCGCTGCTCGCCGGCGCCAAGTTCCGCGGAGATTTCGAGGAGCGCCTCAAGGCGGTTCTCAACGAGCTTTCAAAGGAAGAGGGTCGTGTGATTCTCTTTGTCGACGAGCTGCACACGATGGTCGGTGCCGGTAAGGCCGAAGGTTCGATGGATGCGGGCAATATGTTGAAGCCGGCCCTGGCCCGCGGTGAACTTCACTGCGTCGGTGCGACAACCCTCAACGAGTACCGGCAGTATGTTGAGAAGGACGCCGCTCTGGAGCGACGCTTCCAGAAGGTGCTGGTCGAGGAGCCTTCGGAGGAAGACACCATTGCGATACTGCGCGGCCTGAAAGAGCGCTACGAGGTGCACCACAGTGTTGATATCACCGATAGCGCGATTATCGCGGCGGCGCGACTCAGCCAGCGCTACATCACGGATCGTCAACTCCCCGACAAGGCGATTGATCTGATCGACGAAGCCGCGAGCAGGATTCGAATGGAGATCGACTCCAAGCCCGAATCCATGGACCGACTGGAGCGCCGGCTCATTCAGTTGAAAATCGAGCGCGAGGCCGTCAAGAAGGACGTCACCGACGCGGCCAAGAAGCAACTCGAACTGCTCGACGAGCAAATCGAGCTGGTGCAGCGGGAGTATTCCGATCTCGAGGAAGTCTGGAAGTCGGAAAAAGCGCAGGTACAGGGCGCAGCGCAAGTGAAGGCTGACATTGAATCGGCCAAGGTCGATCTGGAGGCGGCGCGACGTGCGGGCGACCTCACGCGCATGTCAGAAATCCAGTACGGTGTAATGCCCGAGCTCGAGAAGCGTCTGCAGTTGGCGGACAGCTCCGATGCCCCCGAGCCCACGCTGCTGAAGAGTCGCGTGACCGAGGAGGAGGTGGCCGAGGTCGTGTCGCGCTGGACGGGCATTCCGGTATCGAAGATGCTCGAGGGCGACCGGGAGAAGCTGTTGCGGATGGAGCTGAGCCTGCACGAGCGTGTCGTCGGTCAGGATGAAGCCGTTGTCGCGGTATCGAACGCGGTGCGGCGTTCGCGTGCCGGTTTATCCGACCCCAATCGACCCAATGGTTCGTTTTTGTTTCTGGGACCAACCGGCGTTGGGAAAACGGAGCTGTGCAAATCGCTCGCGGAATATCTGTTCGACAGTGAACAGGCGATGGTCCGGATCGATATGTCGGAGTTTATGGAGAAGCACTCGGTCGCTCGCCTGATAGGTGCCCCACCCGGGTACGTGGGCTATGAGGAGGGCGGGTATCTAACCGAGGCCGTTCGTCGCCGGCCCTATTCGCTATTACTGCTCGATGAGGTCGAGAAGGCCCACCTCGATGTGTTCAATATTTTGCTCCAGGTGTTGGAGGATGGGCGCTTGACCGACGGGCAGGGTCGCACCGTTGATTTCAGGAACACGGTAATTGTAATGACGTCGAATCTCGGCTCGGATCTGATTCAGGAGATGGCCGGCGACGAGAATTACGAGGCGATTAAAGCCGCGGTTATGGGGGTTGTAGGCACCCATTTCCGCCCCGAGTTTATCAATCGTGTTGATGAGACGGTGGTGTTTCATCCGCTGAAGGCGGAAGAGATCAGAGGGATTGCCGTTATCCAGCTGGACTCGTTGCGCCAGCGGCTAGCCGACCGCGATCTTGGCCTCGATCTGTCGCCGGAGGTGCTCGATCACCTCGCCAGCGCTGGCTTCGATCCGGTTTACGGGGCGCGGCCCCTGAAGCGGGCGATCCAGCAGCTGGTGGAAAACCCGCTGGCACAGCAGATTCTCGAGGGTCGCTATGCTCCCGGGGATACCGTATCGGCCACTCTGGTAGGCGGCGAACTCGTTTTCGCTGCCCAAGCGGCATAACCAAGCCCTCCCGTTTGCCTGGGTAGCAGGAGGGGATTCGGCCACTGATGGTCTGCCCGGGCGGGCTATTGTTGCGCTTCGCCGCGCCGGTTTTCGACGCTGGATTTTCGCTGCAAGATAAGCGCTTCAGGGCCGCTCTGGAATAGCTGTTTTCGGGGGGATTTGGTACACTTCGGTGGCTGAATGACAGCAATCCCTCCCGACGACAAAAAGCAGGCCGAATGGCGGATACACCGACACAGATTGCGCGCGAAGTTCTCCCCGTAAACATCGAGGACGAACTCAAACAGTCATACATGGATTACGCGATGAGCGTGATCGTCGGGCGCGCATTGCCCGATGTTCGCGATGGCCTGAAGCCGGTGCATCGCCGGGTTCTGTTCGCGATGAACGAACTCAACAACGACTGGAACAAACCGTATAAAAAGTCCGCCCGGGTCGTGGGTGACGTCATCGGTAAGTATCATCCCCACGGCGATAGTGCGGTGTATGACACCATTGTGCGCATGGCGCAGGATTTTTCCCTGCGATATACCCTGGTCGATGGCCAGGGGAATTTTGGTTCGGTCGATGGCGATTCTGCGGCGGCCATGCGTTACACCGAAATTCGGATGAGCAAAGTGGCGCATGCCCTGCTCGCAGACCTCGATAAAGAAACCGTTGATTTCGTCGACAACTACGACGGAACCGAGCGCATCCCGTCGGTCCTGCCCACCCGCGTGCCGAATTTGCTGGTAAACGGTAGTTCGGGTATTGCCGTGGGCATGGCCACCAACATCCCCCCGCACAATATGCGGGAAGTGATCGCGGGATGCCTGGCTTATCTCGACAATTCGGACATCACCATTGATCAGCTCATGGACTACATACCGGGTCCCGACTTTCCGACGGGCGCCATCATCAACGGCCGTGCAGGTATTGTGCAGGCGTATCGCACCGGACGTGGGCGCATTTATGTGCGCGCCCGCGCGGAGGTGGTCAGTGATAGCAAGGGCAAAGACACCATCATCGTCCATGAGATTCCCTATCAGCTGAACAAGGCGCGATTGATCGAGCGCATTGCCGAGCTGGTGAAAGAAAAGAAGATTGAGGGGATTACCGAGCTTAGAGACGAATCGGACAAGGACGGTTTGCGCGTGGTGATTGAGCTGCGCCGCGGCGAGGTCGGCGATGTCGTCCTGAACAATCTTTACGCCCAGACCGCGCTGCAGTCGGTTGTCGGTATGAATATGGTGGCGCTGGTCGATGGCCAGCCCAAGGTGCTCAATCTCAAGGAGATGATCGCCGCGTTCGTCCGCCATCGTCGCGAGGTGGTCACGCGTCGAACCGTATACCTGCTAAAGAAAGCGCGTGAACGCGGCCATGTGCTCGAAGGTCTGGCGGTGGCGCTCGCCAATATCGATGAAGTCATCGAGATGATTAAGAGCTCGCCGACGGCCGCCGATGCACGGGAACGGCTGATCGATGCCGCCTGGGCCCCGGGCGACGTCAATGCGATGCTTGAGCGCGCCGGTGCGGCGGCGTGCCGGCCTGACGATCTCGACGTGTGTTATGGATTGGTCGAAGGCGCCTACCATCTGTCGCCGGCGCAGGCTCAGGCTATTCTCGATCTGCGCCTGCACCGTCTGACGGGCCTTGAGCATGAAAAGCTCTTGCAGGAGTACGCCGATAAATTGACTGAAATAGCCGATTATCTCGATATTCTCGAGGACTCCGAGCGGTTGAAGCGGGTGATCCGCGAGGAGCTCGAGGAGACGGTCGCTGAGTTCGGTGATGAGCGCATGACGGAGATCACTGATTCTGCTCACGATCTGACGGTGGAAGACCTGATCACCGAAGAAGATCGTGTGGTGACGATCTCCCATGGCGGCTATGCCAAGACCCAGCCCCTCACTGACTACCAGGCACAACGACGGGGCGGAACGGGTAGGAGTGCTACCGCGGTGAAAGATGAGGATTTCGTCGAACACCTGCTGATTGCCAGCACCCACTCCACGATTCTGTGCTTCTCAAATCTGGGCAAGGTTTATTGGCTCAGGGTTTTCAATATTCCCGTTGCCAGCCGCAATTCTCGGGGTCGCCCCATGGTGAATTTGCTACCACTTGATGACGGTGAGCGGGTGACCTCGATACTGCCCGTGGAAGGCTACGAGGCGGGCAGCTATATCTTTATGGCGACGGCCAAGGGCACCGTAAAGAAAACAGAAATGACCCAATTTGCACGCCAGCGAAGCGTGGGCCTGCGTGCGATTGAACTCGAAGAAGGCGATCACCTGGTTGGCACTGCGGTAACCGATGGCAGCTGCGACGTGATGCTCTTCTCTTCCGAGGGCAAGGCGGTTCGTTTTAATGAGGCTGCCGTGCGCCCCATGGGCAGGACGGCAAAGGGTGTGCGTGGTATCAGGCTCGGTGGGGATTATTCGCTGATTTCGCTGATCATACCGAAACAACAGGGCCGGATACTCACCGTGAGCGAAAATGGCTACGGCAAGCGCTCGGAAACGGCAGACTTCCCCGTGCGGGGACGCGGCACCATGGGTGTCATAGCGATGTCGACCAGCGATCGGAATGGCGCGCTGGTGGGTGCGGAGCAGGTCTGGGATGGCGATGAAATCATGCTGATATCCAATCAGGGAACCGCCGTCCGAACCCGTATCGACGAGATCTCCCTTCAGGGCCGAAATACCCAGGGTGTCCGCGTCATCCGCACGCGGGACGAGGAGTCGCTGGTCAGTATCAGTCGTATTGCCGAAGACGATGATGCTACCGGTGACGCGGCGCCAGTGAGTGCACCACCCGATGAAGATACCGAGGATTAACCGATGAACCGCGCCTATAATTTTTGCGCCGGACCGGCCGCACTGCCCGAGCCGGTACTGATGCGCGCCAGCGAAGAAATGATGGATTGGCAGGGAAGTGGCTGCTCTGTTATGGAGATGAGTCACCGCAGCACCGAAATCGTGGCGATGACCGAGGCTGCCGAAGCCAGCCTTCGGCGCTTGATGGCAATTCCCGATGATTATGCGGTGATATTCCAGCAAGGTGGCGCCTCGCAGCAATTTGCCGCGGTCCCTCTCAATCTGGCGCATTCCGATGATGTGGTTGCCTATCTGAACACCGGGCAGTGGTCAAAGAAGGCGATTGCCGAGGCGCAGCGCTTCACCAACGTCGAGGTCGTTGGCTCTTCCCAGGCCTCGAATTTCACCGAGGTCCCCAAGGCCGAAGAATGGTCCTTACCGGCCAATACCCGCTATCTGCATTATTGCCCCAATGAAACGATTGGCGGGGTGCGATTCAACTACATCCCCGAAGCGGCGGTGCCCGTTGTCGCCGATATGTCCTCGATGATTCTCTCGGAGCCCATTGATGTACCCCGTTTCGGTGTTATTTACGCCGGCGCGCAGAAGAATATCGGTCCTGCGGGACTTGCGGTCATTATCGTCAAGAAAAGTTTGCTCGGCAGTGCCCGTAGCGACTGCCCCGCGATGTTGGATTGGCAAAAGGCCGCAGATAATGGCTCGATGTATAACACGCCGCCTACCTTCGGGATTTATCTCGCGGGCCTGGTATTCGAGTGGATCGAGGCGCAGGGTGGGCTCGATGCGATGGCCGTGGTCAATCGACGCAAGGCCGCGATGTTATACGATCTCATCGACACCAATGATTTTTATGCTAACCCGGTCGAAGTTGAGAGCCGTTCGTTGATGAATGTGCCGTTCACTTTGGCGGATAGCAGCCTGGACAAAGCATTTCTCGCGGATGCTGAGGCGGCTAGGTTACTCAATCTAAAGGGTCATCGATCGGTCGGTGGAATGCGCGCCAGCATTTACAACGCGGTAGATGAAAGCGCTGTTGCCACGCTGGCAGAATTTATGACCGATTTCGCCAAACGAAACGGCTGACCAGGTCCAGGTTATGGCTTCCGATGAGCAGTTAGCCGATATCCGTCGGCGCATCGATGCGATCGACAACCAGTTATTGGCGTTGATCAACCAGCGTGCGTCCTGTGCCCAGGAAGTCGCCGAGATCAAGTTGGAGGCTGCGCGTCGCGATGGTGCGCAATCGAAGCCGGTTTTTTATCGGCCGGAGCGCGAAGCGCAGGTTTTGAGGGCTATACAGGACCGCAACCCCGGACCCTTACCCTCGGACTATGTCGCCAGGATTTTTCGCGAGGTCATGTCCAGTTGTCTCGCGCTGGAGCAACCATTGACGGTCGCCTACCTCGGGCCCCCGGGCACCTTCAGTCAGCTGGCGGCGAGGAAGCAATTTGGGCAGTCCGCGCTGCCGGAGGCTCACAGTTCGATACGCACGGTTTTTCGTCAGGTTGAGGATCGCCATTGTGATTTTGGCGTAGTGCCCGTGGAAAACTCTACCGAAGGCATGGTGGGGCAGACTCTCGACTGCTTTCTGGAGTCGCCGTTGCAGATTGTGGGAGAGGTCGAGCTTCCCATTGTGCATCATCTTCTGGTGTCTGGTTCGGGCGCCAATCAGCCGATTGACCTGATCTGCGGGCACGAGCAGGCACTGGCGCAGTGTCGGACCTGGCTCGATGGTCATTTCGCCGACGTGCCGCGGGAGGCGTGCAGCAGTAATGGGGAGGCGGCGCGGCGTGCTCAGCAGGACGGGGGTGTTGCGGCGATTGCCGGTGATCTTGCCGCCGAGACTTACGGGTTGGTGGCACTGCACGAGGCGATTCAGGACAGCGCCTACAACACCACCCGCTTTCTCGTGCTGGGGCGTGAGGCCGTACCGCCCAGTGGCGCCGACAAATCCTCGATTCTGGTGTCGAGTCGTAACCGTCCCGGGGCCCTGCTCAGTCTGTTGCGGCCTTTTGAAGACGCCGGGGTCAGCCTTACCCGCATCGATTCCCGCCCCTCAAAAACCGAAAAGTGGACCTACGTCTTTTATATTGAATTCGAGGGGCATTTTGCCGACAAGGTTATTGCCCAGATTATGGGTGAGCTGGAAGAGCACTCGATTCTATTGAAGCGGCTGGGCTCCTTTCCCAAAGCGCCGATCTGATATGGCCATGATTAAGGGCACACGTATTGCGCTGCTCGGACTGGGTTTGATTTCCGGCTCGTTGGCCAAGGCCTTGAAGGCGACGTCGTGGCGGGGAAGCATTGTGGCCTGGGGTCCGCGTGAACCCAGCTTGAAACGGGGGCTGTCGCTGGGTGTAATCGACGAGTACACCCTGGATTTGGAGGCCGCATTGGACGGTGCGGATATTGTTGTCGTCGGCGCCCCGCCGGCGGCGACGGCCTCGGTCTTGAACGCTGTCTTTGTCGCACTCAGGAAAAATGGGCAGACACCGGTGGTTACCGATCTGGCCAGTATTAAAGGCCATATCGTGGCGCAGGCACCGACCGATTACCCGGGGTTTGTCCCCGGGCATCCGATAGCGGGATCAGAGCATTCAGGCGTGTCGGCGGCACGGTCTGAACTTTTTGCAGGGCGCGAGGTTATTTTGACCCCGCTGGCGACCACCGACGAGTCGGCAACGTCCGAGGTGGCCAATCTTTGGCGCATGACCGGTGCGCGAGTTACTGAAATGGCGGTCGACGCGCACGATGCAGCCCTGGCGGCAAGCAGTCACTCGCCGCATATGATCGCGTACGCACTGACCATGGCGCTGTCGAAAGACGGCCTGGCACCTATTGAGCATGGCGGTGGCGCTCTTCGCGATATGACTCGGATAGCGGCCTCTGATCCCGTGATGTGGCGCGATGTCGCCCTGACCAACCGCGACGCGCTACTCGCCGCGATGGCTGCCGTTGACGGCGAGCTCAATCAGCTTCGTGAACTCATCTCTACGGGCAGTGGTGAAGAGCTCGAGCGCTACTTCGCCCATTGTCGCGAGGTGCGCCGCGGTTATGATCGGATTCTCAACCCAATGCTTGAACCGCGGGAGCCGGCATCATGAAGTTTATCATCGAGCCCGGCGGCACGATGTCCGGAACACTTCGGGTACCCGGTGACAAGTCAATGTCCCACCGCGCGATTATGCTGGGTGCATTGGCGACCGGAACCACGCGGGCAACGGGGTTTCTCTCGGGGGATGACGCGCTGGCGACGGTGGCTGCATTTCGTGATCTTGGGGTCTCCATAACGGGCCCCGATGATGGTGTTGTCAGTATCGAGGGCGTGGGATTGCACGGTCTTTCGGCGCCAGCGAACAACCTGGATATGGGGAATTCCGGGACCAGTATTCGCCTGTTGAGCGGGATATTGGCGGGCCAGCCTTTCTCCAGCGTCTTGTCGGGAGATGTCTCGCTGCAGCAGCGGCCGATGGGTCGCATCATCACTCCACTGTCATTGATGGGCGCCATGATTACTGCTGCGGATAGCGGCAGGCCGCCGCTCGAGATCGCCGGGGGGCAAAAGCTGCGCGGTATTCATTACGATTTGCCGATGGCGAGTGCTCAGGTCAAGTCCTGTGTGCTACTCGCTGGCTTGTTCGCTGAGGGCCGGACGTCGGTTACGGAGCCTGCGCCTACCCGTGATCACACGGAGCGGATGCTTCGCGGCTTCGGCTATTCGGTGCACACCGAGAATGGCGTTATCAGTCTCGAAGGGGGGGGGAGTCTGCGGGCGACTCGACTGGATATTCCCGCAGACATCTCGTCCGCCGCGTTTTTCATAGTGGGGGCCGTTATCACCGCGGGTGCTGATATTACCCTTGAGCATGTGGGCATGAACCCTACGCGCGTAGGCGTGATCAACATCCTGCGTCTTATGGGTGCGGACATCGAGGTGTTTAATGAACAGGAGGTTGGGGGCGAGCCCGTTGCCGATCTCCGGGTGCGTCACAGTGCGCTGCGAGGCATTGAGATTCCGGTAGAGGAAGTCCCGTTGGCGATCGACGAATTCCCTGTTTTGCTCATTGCCGCCGCGTGTGCCGAAGGGGTGACTACCCTGTCTGGCGCTGAGGAACTCCGAGTCAAGGAAAGCGACCGCATAGCCAGCATGGCCGAGGGTCTGACGATACTCGGTATCCGTAATGAAGTGCGTGAGGACGGGATCGTGGTTCATGGCGGTGAGCTGGGTGGTGGCTCGGTGCGCACTTTCCATGACCATCGAATTGCAATGAGTTTTGCCATTGCCGGGCTCCGTGCTAAGGAGCCGATTGAAATCCTTGACTGTGATCACGTGGCCACCTCTTTCCCCAATTTCGCGGCACTGGCGCAGGAGGCAGGCTTGGGGCTGCGCATCGAATCGTGACAACCCGGGTTCCCGTCATTTGTATTGATGGGCCCAGTGGCGCGGGCAAAGGCACTATCTCGCAGCGGCTATCGACGCAGCTGCACTGGCATTTGCTCGATAGCGGCGCCTTATATCGGGTTGTTGGACATGCCTGCACACTGGCTGGTGCAGCCTGGGATGATGTGCCCGCGGTCACCGCAATTGCCCGTAATCTCGATGTGGCATTTTCCTCCACCGAAGCGGGGGTCGCGGTTGCACTTTCCGGGGAGGATGTCACCGATGCGATCCGCTCGGAGTTTGGCGGGCAGGGCGCCTCGGCAGTCGCCGTGATTCCAGAGGTACGTGAGGCGTTGCTGGCGCGCCAGCGGGAATTCGCGCGTGCTCCCGGATTGATTGCCGATGGCCGGGATATGGGCAGCGTTGTATTCCCCGATGCGCCACTGAAGATCTTCCTCACCGCGAGCGCTGAGGCTCGCGCTGAGCGACGCCAGGTACAGTTGATGCAACGGGGCGAAAGTGTTAGTCTCCCGCGCCTTCTTGGAGCCATCCAGGAGCGTGACGCGCGTGACAGCAATCGCGATGCTTCACCCCTGGTGCCCGCAGATGACGCTACCACCATTGACAGCACGCGATTGTCAATTGATGCAGTGTTGTCTCGGGTGCTGAATGAAGCGGCCTCAAGAGGCTTGGTAGAGCGAACATCCGAATAACGGCCACACCCCGCGGAACGTCGCCTGATTGAAATAGACCCGGTTGGTTTGGAAGCCGGTATGGGCACGCAGCCCTCTTTTAAATAGGTATTTTTAATGAGCGAATCCTTCGCCGAGTTATTTGAGGAAAGCCTCAAAACCGTAGAAATGGAGCCCGGATCGATAGTTACGGGCGTCGTAATTGATATTGACAACGAATGGGTCACGGTTCACGCCGGATTGAAGTCAGAGGGCGTTATTCCTCTCGACCAGTTCACCAACGCCAATGGTGAATGTACCCTGAACGTGGGTGATGAAGTTCAGGTTGCTCTCGAGACCGTCGAAGATGGCTTTGGAGAGACCAAGCTGTCCCGGGAAAAGGCCAAGCGTGCCGAAGCCTGGAAGCGACTGGAAGCTGCTCACGCCGCTGACGAAGTGGTCACGGGTATTATCAATGGCAAGGTCAAAGGTGGCTTTACCGTTGATATCGATTCGATTCGTGCGTTCCTCCCCGGTTCGCTCATTGATGTGCGCCCGATTCGGGAAACGGCACATCTCGAAAACAAAGACCTTGAATTCAAGGTGATCAAGCTCGACCAGAAGCGCAACAACGTCGTGGTATCGCGACGCGCAGTTATGGAAGCGGCTAACAGCGCGGAGCGCGAAGAGTTGCTGGAGAGCCTGCAGGAAGGTATGGCCGTCAAGGGTGTGGTCAAGAACCTCACCGATTACGGTGCTTTTGTTGACCTCGGCGGTGTCGACGGTCTGCTGCACATCACCGATATGGCGTGGAAGCGCATCAAGCATCCTAGCGAGATTGTCGAAGTTGGCCAGGAACTCGACGTTAAAATTCTGAAATTTGATCGCGAGCGCAATCGCGTATCACTGGGCCTCAAGCAGTTGGGTGAAGATCCATGGGTTGAAATCACCAACCGCTATCCGGAAGGCAGCCGTGTCAAGGCGCGCGTCACCAACCTGACCGATTACGGTTGCTTTGCCGAAATCGAGGAAGGTGTCGAAGGTCTGGTCCACGTCTCAGAGATGGATTGGACCAACAAAAATGTGCACCCCTCGAAAATCGTCCAGCTGGGTGATGAAGTCGAGGTCATGGTGCTCGATATCGATGAGGAGCGACGTCGCATTTCTCTGGGTATCAAGCAGTGCACCCAGAACCCATGGGATGCGTTTGCGTCAGAGCACAGTAAAGGTGATCGAATTTCCGGCACCATCAAGTCGATTACAGACTTCGGTATTTTCATTGGCCTCGAAGGCAATATTGATGGCCTCGTTCACCTGAGTGATATCAGCTGGAACGAAGTCGGCGAAGAAGCGGTCCGAAACTACAAGAAGGGTGACGAAATCGAGACCGTTATTCTTTCCATTGATCCAGAGCGCGAGCGGATTTCGCTGGGCGTTAAGCAGCTTGAGGAAGACGCATTCACGCTCTACCTCACCGATAACGACCGCGGTTCGATTGTCGTCGGTACGGTTACCGAGGTCGATGGGCGCGGCGCGTTGATCAAGCTGTCGGATGAGGTGGACGGTTACCTCAAGGTGTCTGATCTGGCCCGTGAACGCGTTGAAGACGCACGTTCGGTATTGAATGTGGGTGACTCTGTCGAAGCGAAGATCATCAGTGTCGACCGGAAGACTCGCGCGCTCGGTCTGTCGATCAAAGCGAAGGACATGGACGATGAGAAAGAAGCGGTCCAGTCGCTGAAGCAGCAGGATGAAGTGTCCTCACCCGGTACCATTGGCGATCTGATCAAGGCGCAAATGGAAAACAAGTGATTCGACGTTTTTCCTCTGAGGCCCGCTGATGCGGGCCTTTTTTTTGCCCGAGGACGGGTTCAGAGCGTCGCACTTGTTGAGTGGGCTGCTGTCAGGCGCCCGAGTCGGCCAGCATCGACATGCACGCCCGGTAAAGCTATTTTTGCCCCAAAATATCCATTTAAATGAATGACTTGCGTTTGTTTTACAGCCGTTAGAGAATGAAGGTCCCGCGTCTGAAAACAAACAATCATGACCCGTAGCGAGTTGATAGAGCTAATTGCGTCACGCCAGACGCAACTGAGTCCCAAAGATGTGGAACTCTCCGTGAAGTTGATTATTGATCACATGGCGGAAGCGCTGGCGAGCGGTGAGCGGATCGAGATCAGGGGCTTTGGTAGCTTTTCGCTGCATTATCGAGAGCCGCGCAAAGGTCGCAATCCAAAGACCGGCGATACCGTTGAGTTGAGCGGCAAATACGTGCCGCACTTCAAGCCCGGTAAGGAATTGCGTGAGCGCGTCAATCGCTCGCTCAAGGCGGGGTTCTGAGCGTGGGTGTGTTGCGTTTGCTGGTTACCTTTATCTTGGTCCTCTGTGCTGTTGCCGCGGGCGGACTTTTCTCGCTGCAAAATACGCAGACGGTGCCGCTGGATCTGTTATTTGTTCAACTTGGTCCACGCACGATATCCCTGTGGCTGCTACTCAGCCTCCTCATTGGCGTGGTGATGGGTATCCTGGGTGCCAGCGGATTGCTGCTCGCTCAGCGCGCACGACTCAGCCGGCTGACGCGACAAAAAGCACAGTTGACCCGGGAGCTCGACAGTTTGCGCAGGGTGGGGATTACCGAGGGTGAGTGACCCCGCGTTGCTGGGACTATTTTTTGTTGCTGTAGGTCTGGGTTGGTTGCTGGGACGTGGCGGAATTCCCGGTGTGGCCCCCCGATCGCTATGGCGCGCGTCGCTGCCGTCCCAGTATTATCGTGGCCTCAACTTTCTACTGGACGGCAGTCAGGATAATGCCATCGACGCTTTTACCCGAGCACTCGAGGTCAATTCAGAGACCTTTGATACCCACATCGCGCTGGGTAACGTATTGCGTAGGCGCGGTGAGGTGGAGCGCGCCATCCGCATACACCAGAATTTGCTGGCACGTCCCAGCCTTCCTGCTGCGCAGCTCCATCTGGCTCATCTCGAGCTCGCACGGGACTATATTTCCGCCGGTTTGTTCGATCGTGCGGAGCGGCTTCTCCTCGATCTGGTCAGTGAGTCGGGCAATCACCGACGGGTAGCTCAGCGACATCTCATAGAGATTTATGAAGCCCAGAGTGATTGGGACTCGGCGCGAGAGGTTGCCGAAGCATTGCTTCCCAAAAAGACGCTGCTCACGCAACCGGCGGTGGAGGCTGATGAAGTGGGCCAGCCGGTGAACCTTATTCTTGCGCACTTCTGCTGTGAGCAGGCAGAGAGCCCGCAGGAGATGGGCGATTTATCAGCGGCCAGGAAGTTACTCGATCAGGCGTTGAAATACGATGGCGATTGCGTTCGGGCATCGATGATGCTCGCGGACATCGAGTTCAGGACCAGTAATTTTTCCCGCTCATTGAAGTTGCTGAAGTCGGTTCAGGATCAGGATGCTGATTTTGTTCCCGAAACGGTTCCCGCGCTAAGAGCCTGTTATAGCGCCATCGACAAGCGGCCACAGTTTCGCAACTATCTTGAATCCTGCTTCAGGGCGCGGCCTTCGACAATGCTGGTGTTGGCCATTGCCCAGGAGTTAAGCGATACCGAATCACCGGAGAGTGCCAAGCAGTTCCTGCGCGAAAGCTTGCGGGAGAAGCCCACATTGCGCGGTCTGGCGATGCTGATGTCACTGCACGACGCCGATGAGGCGGGTACCGATGAGGCGCTGGAGGTGGATATTATTCAGCGTCTGGTGAGTGCCCGTTCACTGTATCGATGCCAGCACTGTGGTTTTAAAGCTCAGCAGTTGCATTGGTATTGTCCCGGTTGCAAGCACTGGGGAACCATAAAAGAACAGGGCGCGCTGGGAGAATTTGTTCATGCTTGAAACCGATTTGCCCGGCACGGGTCAATCGCCGCTGATTGTGGCGCTGGACTACCCGGAGCCTGATGCGGCGCTTGCTATGGCGCGGCGACTCGATCCACGGCTGGTTCGTGTAAAGGTGGGTAAGCAGCTGTTTACCCGCGCCGGGCCTGCCCTGGTCACCCAACTGCAATCACTTGGGTTTGGCGTTTTTCTTGATCTCAAGTTTCACGATATTCCCAATACCGTCGCCGGAGCCGTGGCTGCTGCAGCAGAGCTTGGTGTTTGGATGGTCAATGTGCATGCGTCCGGAGGAGCGCGGATGATGCGTGCTGCCCGTGATGCGCTTACGCACTACCAGCACCCACCGTTGCTGGTGGCGGTAACGGTATTGACCAGCATGGGGCCGGAGGATCTCGCGGAACTGGGTATTACTCGATCTCCCGCGGATTGTGTCCGGCACCTCGCCCAGCTGACCGCAACCTGTGGTCTTGACGGTGTTGTCTGCTCTGCTGAGGAGGCGGGGCTGTTGTCTGAGTGTACGCCACCCGAGTTTCTTCGCGTGACTCCGGGGATTCGTTTACCGGGAGATGATGCCGATGACCAGCGGCGGGTGGTCTCCCCTCGAAATGCTATCGATGCCGGAGCATCGCACCTTGTCATGGGGCGCTCGATCACCGGCGCTCGCGATCCGGCGCAGGTCGTAGACAGCGTCCTGGCATCGATAGCGATCGGCTAGTAGCAAAAGCGCCCCGTGATCTGCTCCAGCGCCAGTCGTTTCTCTAAGGTTGCCCCTGAGCCCTGTGTGCTCAACCGCTATCCTAATTGGAGAAATCACTATGCAATCTTTACCCGTTCTACCCCATCACTTTTCGCGCCTCGTCGGCTCGTTGTTTCTGGCATTGGCGTTACTGTTGGCCGCCGATTTCAGCTTGGCCGAGGATTTGCCTGTCAATATCAATACCGCGACGGCAGAACAGCTGTCAGATGCCCTGAAGGGCATTGGTATGAGCAAGGCTGTGAAAATCGTTGAGTATCGCGAGGCCAATGGTCCCTTCGAGCATATCGATGAGTTGTCTGAGGTCAATGGAATTGGCGAGTCCACGGTGGACAAGAATCGACAGATTATCGTTCTCGATTAAGCCAATAACAGTCGAGGCGCCCCGATGATAATGCTGACGGGTGCCTCGGGTTACATCGGTAAAGCGCTTTTGCAGAGGCTGATTGCGCTGGACAGAGAGGTAGTGACCGCGGGTCGAGTATCGATAGCGGAGAACATCGAACACCGCCCCCTCGATTTGTTGACCGCCACCTTGGATCGCGATCTATTCTCGGGTGTGGATACTGTCATTCATTGCGCGGGAGTGGCTCATAATCGCGGCACCGTTGACGATTATCGGCGAATCAATGTTGATGCGACCATTGCTCTGGGTCAGAGTGCGGTAGCGTCAGACTGTCGTCACTTTATTTTTCTGAGCAGTCTGAATGTGGTCCCTGTGACTTCGGGGGATGCCGCGGCTTCGCCCCATGATTTACCAAAGCCTGCGAGTGCCTATGCCGAATCGAAGTGGCACGCAGAGCGTCAGTTGATACAGTGCTTCGCCCATTCAGGCTGCGATCTGACCATCGTTCGTTCTTCACTGGTCTATGACCGCCAGTTAGTGGCGAATCTGGACCTGCTTCAACGCCTGACTCGCTGGTTGCCGGTTGCACTCCCTGATGCGGGATCGCGCATGATGATTGCCCGTCCTGACCTCGTCGATCTCCTTGCACTGCTAGCCCATCGACCTCGGTCGCCCGCGGCTGACCTGACTCAGGCCGATAGCGCCTCGACGGTCAGGATTATTGTGGCCGCTGATGGCGAGCGATACATGTCAAAACGAATTGGGAGTGCCCTCGCCAGCCGTGCGCAAATCCCGGTACCTCAGATGTGCTGGCGATTGTTTTGCCCCTTGTGGGATGTATTGCGGGGCGTACCCGCCGGCACGACCTGGGCGGCTGTTGGGAGCGATCATTGGGTCGGTGCGGTGGATTCGCCTGAAGACTGGCAGCCTCGGTATACGCTCGAAGCACTTTTGGCGCCGGGAAGGTATTAATGCTGCTGCTTTGCGGGTCGGTTTTTGCGGTGACTCTCATACTGTTGTTGGGCTATGGGGTGGTAGCGCCCCGTTTTGGTCTGATTGACAGCCCCAATGCCAGAAGTCAGCACCGCCACCCCACTGTGGTTGGCGCGGGCTTCGCTGTTGTCATGGGTATCACAGGTGGTGTCCTCGCCCTTGAGTCCGTGGGAATTCATCCCTGGCCCCAGTCGCAGTTGCTGATTGTGGTCGCACTGCTGTTGTCCACTGTGGGTCTCGTTGACGATCGATTTCACCTACCCGTGTGCTGGCGCCTGTTGGTGTTTTTCGCTGCAGCCGTTGCCGCTGTAGGTGTTCAGTCTAATCCCTTGGTCATGGGGTGGATGAGTGTTTTTGTGGTCGTCGCCCTGGTGTGGGTCATCAATCTTTTCAACTTTATGGATGGCTTGGACGGGTTTGCGACCTTGCAGGCGCTCAATGTGGCTATTGGTATGGGGTTGCTCGCATTCTTTGGGCCTGTCGCAGCCACTGATTTAGCGGCAGCCAGCGCAGTACTCGCCTCGGCGCTGGCTGCTTTTTTGTGTTTCAACTGGCCGCCGGCACGAATGTTTATGGGTGATGCCGGCTCGATAGCCATCGGCTTCCTACTCGGCGTTCTCGGCCTCAAGGCGTTCGAGGAGAATCTTGTGCTGGGTTTGGCATGGGTCATTCTGATGATGCCTTTTCTGGTCGATGCCACTGCAACGTTATTCCTGCGTTTATCTCAGGGTTTGATGCCGCATATTGCACATGCGGACCATGCTTACCAACGCCTCGCCCGGCGCACAGATTCACCGTTGTTGGTCAATATCGGTTTGCAGTTAATGCACTTGTGTTTTCAATTCCCTTGCGCTGTTGTCGCGGTTATCAAGCCTGAATGGGCACCTTTTTTGGTAATTTTAGCGACTGTCCCAAGCCTTGTGTTGCTGGCCTATACCCGGCGATCGACGTAGACTTAAGGGTCACTGAGAGCGCCATTGTTAGCGCACAGTTCAACCAAGGAACGGGTGACAGACATTTATGGTCGATAATTTCAGGTCGCGTATTTCCCGTTCCAGTGGACGCTTGCGTGGCGTCGGTCGACACGAAGACCGCCAGCTCCGTTATGGGGTTCGCCTGAGCTTTCTGTTGCTCTGTGATTTGCTTGCTGTACTCGCATCGCTCGCTGGCGCCGTGGGCATTGGTGCCGGTCGGCCCAGCTTGCCGACGACCGAGCTTGAGGTCGTGGTTGGTCTTGGCTTGCTGGTCGCCAGCGGCATTATTTTCGTGCGCCAGGGCCTCTACCGCGCGCTGATACGCTATATGGGTCAGCAGGCGGTGTGGGACCTTGTGTGGTCTACAACCTATTCGGCATTGGTTCTCAGCGCGATGATGCTCGTCACCCGGGTAGACGTTGCCCGCACCACGCCCTTTGTTTTCTGGTTATTGCTCTTTTTCACGATGGGGGGCATTCGTCTTGTAACCCGCGCCTGGCACCAGAGCAGCGCCCGTCAGGGGGCGCGTAATGTGGTGGTTTACGGCGCAGGTGAGTCGGGAAGGCAGTTATTGCATGCCTTGAACCACGGTACCGACTATCGCGTGGTGGCGTTTGTGGATGACGACGTGCGCTTGCACACGTCAGTGATTAACGGTCGCCCCGTGATCGGGCACAAAGATCTCGAGGACGTGATCATTGAACATGACGTGGCGCAGGTGTTACTCGCAATACCCTCGGCCACCCCGGAGCGACGCCGGGAAATCATCAATTCGCTGGTGGGGATGCCGGTTCATGTGCGGACCGTGCCAAAGATTTCCGAACTGGTTGCAGGTCGTGCCAGTGTCAATCAGATTCAGGACGTGGATCTTGATGATTTACTCGGTAGAGAAGCGGTGCCCCCGCAACCGGAACTCATCGATCGCTGCATTACCAATAAAGTCGTCATGGTTACCGGAGCGGGTGGCAGTATTGGCTCGGAATTGTGCCGCCAGATCGCCGAATCCTCTCCCCGGGAATTGATATTGCTCGACAGTTCTGAATACGCGCTTTACACGATCGAACGTGAGATCCGGGAGTTGAACCAGCGTTGCGATTATCGCTTCCCCGTAGTGACTCTGCTGGGCTCGGTTCGAGACGAAAAGCGGCTCGAATCGATTTATCGCACCTTTGCCGTGGAGACGGTTTATCACGCCGCGGCCTACAAGCATGTACCCCTCGTCGAGTACAACATCTCCGAAGGTGTAGCCAACAACGTTCACGGTACCTGGTGCGCTGCGAAGGCAGCCGCCAGTGCGGGTGTAGAAACTTTTGTGCTGGTTTCGACCGATAAAGCCGTGCGCCCCACCAATGTGATGGGGGCCTCGAAGCGGTTCGCTGAATTGGTTTTACAGGCCCTGGCGCAGACGGACCTGCCGACGCGTTTCTGCATTGTCCGGTTTGGTAATGTGCTGGGTTCCTCAGGTTCGGTCGTCCCCCTGTTTCGCCAGCAGATCGAAAAGGGTGGGCCGCTGACGGTGACCCACCCCGAGGTTTCCCGTTATTTCATGAGTATTCGGGAGGCGGCGCAACTGGTACTTCAGGCGTCGGCGATGGGCACGGGTGGCGATGTTTTTGTGCTTGATATGGGAGAGCCGGTCCGAATCGTCGATCTCGCCAAACGAATGATCAGGCTGAGCGGGTACGATTTGGGCACTGAACTCACGGCATCGGAGCATATTGATATCGAATTTATTGGTCTCCGCCCCGGTGAAAAGCTCCATGAAGAGCTGCTACTGGGTACCTCGGTCTCGGGTACGGGTCACCCAATGATCATGCGCGCCGAAGAGGACTCGCTGTCTTACGATAGTCTCAAGCAGTCTGTCGATGAGCTGCTGGAAGCCTGCAGTATGATGGAGTGTGGCCGAATCACCGAGATACTCAAGCTCCGCGTCGACGGCTTTTCCGGACATGAACCTCGGTACGATTACGTGTGGGTGAAGCGTGGCCGCGCCGGTAAACGGGTCCGCCGCCCGTCGGAGCCAAGCACAGTGACTGAATTCCCGGTTCAGGGTAAAGCCTCTATCCCCACCGTATAAATCGAGCGCGAGTACACCTGCCGTGACTGCCTATGACGTGTTTAATGGTGATGCCGATGGCATCTGTGCGCTGCTGCAGTTGCGACAGGTCGATCCCCGTGATGCAACACTCGTTACTGGCGTTAAGCGTGATATAGCGCTACTGCAACACGTCTCCGCGACGACCGGTGACCAAATCACCGTGCTTGATATATCACTGGATAAAAATAGAGCCGCACTGATTGAGATTCTCGAGGTGGGCGCAGAAGTGTTTTACTGTGACCACCATTATCCCGGTGAAATACCCGAACACCCCAATCTTAGGGCGCTGATCAATACCGCACCTGAGGTGAGTACCAGTGCCTTGATCAACGGCTCACTCAAGGGCGCCCGGGCGCCGTGGGCCGTCGTCGGTTGCTTCGGTGACAATCTCAATGCGACCGCGAACAAACTTGCGAAAACTATTGAGAAGCCGGTAGACCTCAATGCCTGGCGCGAACTGGGCGTGCTTCTGAATTACAACGGGTACGGAGCTACAGTTAGCGATCTGCATTTTGATCCCGGCGAACTGTTTAAGCGCCTTCTGCCACACCCATCTCCTGATGATTTTCTTGCTCAAGATGCTGCGCTTTTTGAGACGCTTCAGGGGGGTTACGAAGCGGATATGGCCAGTGCTGAATCGTCGACAAGAACGGTTGAAGATCAGGCGATCGCTGTCATTGAACTTCCCGATGAGCCCTGGTCGCGGCGAGTGAGTGGTGTCTATGGCAATCACCTGGCCAATCTCTGCCCGGGTCGCGCCCATGCGGTGCTCACCCATCGGCCGGGTGGGTTTCTGGTTAGCGTTCGTGCGCCTTTGAATAATCGACAGGGTGCCGATGAAGTCTGTCGTCAATTTGATACCGGGGGCGGGCGCTCGGCGGCAGCCGGAATCAACCACCTGGCCGAGGCGGATTTAAATCGCTTCGTCGATGCCTTGCGCGCGCAATACCGCTGATTGCCCGATTGGCTGTTCCGGACCATCGACGTATTGGCGTTAGCGATGAGCAGGCTGCAAGGCCTCGGGCCAGCGATCAATCACTTTTGGCGGCCTACACAAAAGGGGCTTTTTGCAATCGCGCTGGGAGGAAGTGATTTACTTAGTCCCTGCTATAGGCGCGTCATTGGTGAAGACTTGAGGAATAAGTTTTTTCTGCCTCACAGGCGTTGACCGCAGCTTTAGGTATTATTGGTTGCAGGAACTACGGTGAGTGTCCCAGGCGGTTCTCCATACGCGCCACGCCGAGCCAGAACAGCTCATCGTTGGTGTAGCCTGTAATCCGGTCTACTTCCTTGCCATCGATGATCTGGATAAAGGTCGGCGTACCGAAAACAGGGCCAAGCTCTTCGTACGGCAGGTTATGATGTCCCTCACGCCATTCCTCAATAGTAATTTTCGTCAGCGGCATGGCCTCAGCGAGTGCCGTCTTTCCATAAATCGGGCCGACTTCGGATTCAAACTTCTGGCAAGCGCCGCACTGTTCCGAAAAGACCAGCAGTAGCTGCGCTTCGCTGGAGTGGGCGTCGATGGCCATCAGGACCAGGGTGAGGATTGGCAAGATTCCCAGATGAGATTTCATAACTTGATGTAGGCAAAGCCATCGTTGAGTTGCCGGTCGGTAAGTGCTGCTACCCCTGATCGGACCGTCTCCACCCCGAGGCTGAGGTCATCTTCGGTTTTGTTGAAGGCGTCCAGTGTATTGAGACACGCGAATAGCCGAATATCCTGTGCCAGCAATTGTTCGAGTTGCGCGCTGAAAAGTCCGCCGTTCTCGTCCTTGCTACCGTCGATCAGGGCGTGAACCGCACCCGCCACCATGATGACGTGAATCGGCAGCCCGGGCGCTGCCTCTCGCTGTCTTTCAATCTGTCGCAGTGCCCGGTTCATGTGCTCAAGCTCATCAAGGTGTACGGCAACGCCTGGCTTTTCAGCGGACGCAGGTATTGCCGCCACTAGCAGTAGGGTGAGTAGCAGTGGATTCATCAGGCGCAGCAGTAGTCGGTTTCCTGGGGCCATCTCGATTCTCCTCGGTGTCGCTATTCGGCAGAAGCCCAGCTTACCTAACCCGTACCGCCCCATCGACGAAAAAAGCGGGGCGCATTGGACTGATTTGTTATAAAAACCTTTATGTTATAAACATATATCTATTTGTAATATAAAGCCAGATGCCGTTTAATGGGAACAGGATCTTGCGGCAAACAGGATAAAAAGGAGTGGCAGGTGTCGACAGACAATAAGTTCAGCATGGGACATATTCGCCCCGCACCGGAATCCTTTCTTGACCGGGATTTGATTGCAGACGTGTCCGCCAATGGCGTCAATAGTACTCGCCGAGGGCTGTTACGCGGCGCTCTTGCCGGTGCGCTTGCCGCTGTAGCGGCACAGGCGACCGCCAGACCCGATGATCCCGCGATTGTTGAGCCCGCACCCTGGTCCACCCGACTCGGCAACCCAGTCTTAACCAACCCCTACGGTCAGCCCTCGCGCTTTGAAAGCGCCACGATTCGTCGACAAAGTCCGGGTCTCACCCAGACCGACGAGGCCAGCGTTTCATTTACGCCTCTACAAAGTACATTTGGAATGATCACCCCCAGCGGCCTGCACTTTGAGCGGCACCATCAGGGTTGGGTAGACATCGATCCGCGCCAACACCGCTTGATGATTAACGGTCTCGTGGACACGCCCATGGTGTTTACCATGGAAGACCTGATGCGCATGCCCAGTGTTTCCCGCATGCATTTTATTGAATGTGGAGCCAATACCGCTCTGGAGTGGGGGAACTCCGCAGTTCCTACGGTGCAGTACACCCACGGTATGTTGTCCTGCTCGGAATTTACCGGTGTGCCGCTATCGCTACTGCTCGAGCGCGCAGGCTTCGACCTCAAGCGGGCTACAGTGTTGCTCGCTGAGGGAGCAGACGGATCCAGTATGACCCGCACGATTAACATTGAAAACGCCCTCGACGATGCCATGGTTGCCTACGGTATGAATGGAGAAATGCTCCGCCCCGAGCAGGGATATCCCCTGCGATTGGTGGTTCCCGGTGCTCAGGGTGTCTCCTGGGTAAAGTGGCTGCGCCGCATCGAGGTTGGCGATGCGCCCTATGCCACCAAAGATGAAACTATCCATTACGTCGATCTGATGCCCGATGGCCAGTTGCGCCAATACACCTCCATCCAGGAAGCCAAGTCGGTGATCACCAGCCCCTCGGGTGGCCAGCGTTTGATGAACCAGGGTTACTACAACGTCTCGGGACTGGCGTGGAGTGGCCGGGGAACAGTGACCAAAGTAGAAGTGTCAACCGATGGCGGACGTCATTGGCAAACCGCGCGGCTCGAAGGGCCGGTGCTGCCCAAGGCACTGACGCGATTCAATTTTGACTGGACCTGGAACGGCGAGGCAGCGTTATTGCAAAGTCGAGTAACCGATAGCACCGGATACATACAACCGTCCAAACCTGAATTGAAGGCAGTGCGAGGTACCCGATCGATCTATCACAACAATGCCATTCAGACCTGGCGAGTCATGCCTTCCGGGGAGGTGGAAAATGTCCAACTGGGTTAAAGCAATGGCGTTGTCTTCGGCACTCGTCGCTTGTGGGGCTATGGCGGGGAGCACCGATGTGGATGCCATTGCCGGTATCGGTCGTGAGGCAACCCCCAATGAAATCAAAGCGTGGGATATCGATGTACGCCCTGATTTTCAGGGATTACCTCCCGGTCAGGGCTCAGTCGAAGAGGGTGAGTCGATCTGGCTGGAGAAATGTGCGGTTTGCCACGGCGATTTTGGCGACTCGAATGAGATCTTTTCGCCGCTTGTGCTGGGCAATATCACTGCCGAAGACATAGAGACCGGCCGGGTGGCTTCGTTGACGGATCCCGGTGTAGTCAGAACCACCCTGATGAAGGTCAGTACGGTTTCGACCTTATGGGATTACATTTATCGGGCGATGCCCTGGAACGCCCCCAAGTCGCTGGCGCCCGATGAGGTCTATGCGCTGGTCGCTTATCTGCTTCAGCTCGCGTACGTGGTGGACTACGATTTCAGCCTCAGTGATGAGAATATCGAGGACGTCCAGGCCATCATGCCCAACCGAAACGGCGTGACTACGGATCACGGATTGTGGTCGGTGGATGGTGAGACCGATGTCATGGGTAGTGATTGCACGTCCAACTGTGTCGTGCCACTCGAAGTAACCTCCTCAATTCCCGATTACGCCATGAATGCGCATGGTAACTTGAAGGATCAAATGCGCGATTACGGACCTTTCCCCGGAATTCAGACGGCACCGGAAAATGCGCCGGTTGATGTCGATGTTGATCCGGTCACGGCGGATCGAGCAGTTCCGGAGGCTGCCTTGCAAAGTAACGGTTGTTTAGGTTGCCATCGTCTTGACAGTAAGTTGGTCGGGCCATCATTCGCAGCGATAGCCGAAAAGTACGCCGGGCAGCCCGATGCTGCCGATTACCTGGCATCCAAAATTCGTCAGGGGGGTTCCGGGGTTTGGGGAAGCATTGCGATGCCTCCAATGCCGCAACTGGCACCCGAGGCCGTGGATGAAATTACCGACTGGCTTGTGGCCAGATAACACATTGAAAGCGTTAAACGAGGAAATGTCATGAATCAAACTGAAACTTTTGGACCCATTGGGCGGAGGCAATTCCTGCGCGCCGGTGCGGCCTTTGCCGCGTTGGCCATCGCTCCCATCAAGTTATTGGCATCGATGGTCCGGCCAGAGGGGGCCTTCCAGGCGACGACTGTCGAGGCAACACTGGCTGAACTTGGAATGCAGCCTGTTGAGAGCAGCGATATTGTATTGGAAACCCCCAATATCGCTGAAAACGGAGCGGTTGTGCCGGTAACGGTGACCAGCTCGATACCCAATACGTCACGCATTTTCGTTATGGTCGAAAAAAATCCCAATCCACTGGCTGCCATCTTCGATATTCCCGAGGGCACCGAAGCGAGTGTCCAGACGCGGGTGAAAGTGGCCCAGACCTGCCTGCTCTACGGTCTGGTGGAAGCAGATGGCAAGCTGTATATGACAACAAGAGAAACCAAGGTCACCCTCGGTGGTTGCGGCGGTTAAAGGAGAGAGATAATGGCGGGAAGAATTAGAATTCGAGCACAAAAGCAGGGTGAGTACACCGAAGTGAAAGCGTTGATGCGCCACCCCATGGAAACCGGAATGCGCAAGGATGCAGCGGGGGAGCCAATACCGGCACATTTTATTACCGAGGTCGCTGGTAAGCATGGCGAAAAGGTAGTGATGAGTGCACAGTGGGGGGCCGCGGTGTCGCAGAATCCGTTCCTCGGCTTCCGCTTCAAAGGTGGAGAGTCCGGCGACGAGGTGTCGGTGAGTTATATCGACAACAAGGGCGAAACGGGCTCAGGCAGCACCAAGATCCGGTAGTGAATGCCCACGCCAAAACTCCCAAGAGGTCGTTATGACAACTAGAAAAGTACTGATTGCGGCGCTGGCAGTAGTCGTCCCGATAGCCTCGGCGGTCGCCGATGGCGGTGTCTTTGACGAGTACCGCGAGATGATGGGGGACGATAACCCCGCCATATTTGTCATCGAGGAGGGCGAGGAATTCTGGTTGCAGGAGTTGGGTCCCAAGCAGGTATCGTTGGAGACCTGTGACCTCGGCCTGGGCCCTGGTGTGGTGGCGGGCGCCTACGCTCAGCTGCCGCGGTACTTTGCGGACACCGATCAGGTGATGGATCTGGAGTCTCGACTGGTCCACTGCATGGTCGAGCTGCAGGGTCGTGATCCGGAGGACGTTCATGCCAAGCCCTACTCCTTGCGCGGCGATATGGGTACAGAGATCGAGGCACTGGCGGCGTGGATCGCGGATCAGTCCTCCGGTGTGCCGATTGCACCGGGGCAGGATCAGCCGCAGGAGCGGGCCATGTATGACTTGGGGGAACAGCTGTTCTACTACCGTGCAGGACCCCATGATTTCTCCTGTGCTACCTGCCATGGGCAGGACGGCGCGCGTATTCGACTACAGGCACTGGGTAATCTTGCAAAACACGAGGACGCCGCGTCGGCCTACGCGAGCTGGCCCGCTTATCGTATTTCTGAGGGGGTGGTGCGCACCATGGGATGGCGAATGCGCGACTGTTTTCGTCAGCAGCGCCTGCCTGAATTGATCATGGGTTCTGAGGCCAGTGTAGCGTTGCAGATGTATCTTGCGGTGAATGCGGCGGGCGCGCCAATGTCGGCTCCCGGACTCAAGCGGTGACTATTATGAAAATAAAGTGGGCAGGTCTGCTGGCGGTTACGCTCGTGCCAATCATGGCGGTGGCGGACCAGACTTATGACGTACTCTCCCAATCCATGCGAGCTAAGAATTCGGTATCGATGGATCGCTTAACCCAGGATTCATTGCAGGCGTATTGCAGCAAGCCACGTGATGAGGCGAATTACTCCACAGCGGCGGCGATTCGCGAGAGCCGGCTGGCCGCGATAGCCATGCCAGCAGATGGCGTGTTTGTGGGTGATTGGCGTCAGGGCCACGACGTTGCCAACAATGGCAGAGGGCTCCAATACAGCGATGACCCTTCGCAACCCAACGGCGGAAATTGTTATGCCTGCCATCAGCTCGATCCCCGGGAAGTGGCGTACGGCACCATTGGCCCGTCGCTGACCAACTACGGTGCTCGAGGCCAGTCTGACGTGATGCTGCGTTATACCTGGACCAAAATCTGGGACACCCATGCTTACAACGTGTGTTCCCACATGCCCCGGTTTGGTGCCCAGGGCATTCTGACCGAGCAGCAGATCAAGGATGTTATGGCTTATTTAATGGACCCGGATTCGCCGGTGAATCGTCCTGTCGAAGAATAAGCACTACCTGAGAAAAACAGAGAGGTGACTGTGCAGCGTCGTGAATTTAATAAAATGCTGATGCTGGGGGCCGCTGCTGGTCTGGCCTTACCCACGCTCGGTAGGGCTTCGGCTTCAGCAGGCAACGCCTACGATGTTCCGCGATTCGGAAACGTACATCTGCTCCATACCACGGATATCCATGGCCAGTTGAACCCCATCCACTACCGCGAGCCCAGTGTCAATATTGGCATTCATGCCGCTCGAAACCGACCGCCGCATTTGGTCGGTGAAGCGCTGTTATCGCAATTCGGGATTGCGGCTGGCAGTCGTGAAGCACACGCTTTTACCTATCTCGATTTTGTCGGTGGTGCTGAGCACTTCGGAAAAGTAGGGGGGTTTGCGCATCTGGCGACGCTGGTGAAGCGTCTCAAGGCCAATCGCCCGGGCGCACTCCTACTGGATGGGGGCGACCTGTGGCAGGGGTCAGCGACCGCGTTGTGGAGTCGGGGACAGGACATGGTGGATGCCAGTAAGTTGCTCGGTGTCGATGTCATGACCGGGCACTGGGAGTTTACTCTGGGCGCCGATCGCGTAACCGAAATTATTGAGAATGACCTGGCCGGCCAGATGGATTTTGTAGCCCACAATGTCAGTGATGCCGACTTTGGTGACCCCGTATTCGAGGGGCATACCCTGCGCGAGATCAATGGAGTACCTGTCGCTATTATCGGGCAGGCCTTTCCTTATACCCCGATTGCCAACCCCGGCTATCTGACCAGTGGCTGGACGTTCGGTATTCAGGAGCGCGAACTCCAGCGCAAGATTGAATCGGTTCGCGCAGACGGTGCCGAGGTCGTCGTGTTGCTCTCGCACAACGGTGCGGATGTTGATTTGAAGCTCGCGTCCCGTGTGGTGGGGCTCGATGCCATTCTCGGTGGGCACACCCATGATGGTATTCCCAAAGCGATCGAGGTTGAAAATGCCGGCGGCATGACACTGGTCACCAATGCGGGTTCCAATGGCAAATTTGTTGGCGTTCTGGACTTTGATGTTAGGGACAAAAAGATCCGTGGATGGGAGTACCGTTTGTTGCCTGTATTCAGTGATTTGCTGCCCGCGGATCACGATATGTCAGCATTGATTGCATCGAGTCGAGCGCCCTACGAAGAACAGCTGAGTGAAGTGCTGGGAACTACCGATGGGCTGCTTTACCGGCGGGGCAATTTTAATGGCAGCTTCGATCAGGTGATCGTCGATGCGTTGATGACCGAGCTTGATGCCGATATCGCGCTATCTCCTGGTTTCCGATGGGGCACCACGTTGCTCCCCGGCGATACCATCACCATGGAGGACCTCATGGCGCAGGTGGCTATCACCTACCCGGCGACCACGCTGGCTGAGCGTTCGGGCGCTGAGATCAAGGCCATCCTTGAGGACGTTGCGGATAATCTCTTCAATCCCGACCCCTACTATCAGCAGGGTGGTGACATGGTGCGCGTGGGCGGCCTGAAATATTCGATCGATCCCATGGCTGATGCGGGCAAGCGCATCAACGATATGGAGCTCGGTGGAAAGCCATTGACGCCAGGTGGGCGTTATCGCGTCGCAGGTTGGGCATCGATGGATCCCAATGCCGATGGTGAGCCGATTTGGGACGTATGCGCCCGATATTTGCGCTCCCAACAGACACTTCCGCCGGTTACTCCCAATCAACCCGTCATCAAAGGGATTTCCGACAATAAGGGTATCTCGGCGGCCTGATTAACCGAGTTTGGGTGGGGAGATGGTGCGTCGGGTATGTCGGCGCAGTGTTGCCGCTGTCCTCCCCGTTGGTCGGCATCCGAATGTCACAACGCGTCGTTCACCGCTTTAGATTTTGGTGGATCGCTTGTGTCAGTTACCGGTGAGCAGGGCGACATACCCGCCGGTTAAGCTTTAGATCGACCAGCGGACTGTTGGTTCCGGCTGCGGCTCTGGTGAGGATTGGCGCGTCGATGCTTGATCGGCAACGAAGGTTTTCGATAGCCCGGGTACATCAATACTGATGATATTGGCGACTTCAACAGGAAGATGGTTCAACAGCTGATTGTCGAAACGAGGCACGGTATCGAGATTGGCCCCGAGCAGTCCCTGGCTGACATAGACGAAATGGTCGTCGATTTCCGCGCTGTACGTCTCGATGGCCACGGGAGTGTCTCCTGCGGTGGCTTTGAAGCCGGCTTCGACATAGAGCGCCATAAGCGTCAATGCCTCACTCGATTCGACGTCGACTGTTACTTGCATCGCCGTAAGCAGCTCCTCGGCGTCGCTGATCGCGATGCGATGCACGATCTCGTAATGCCCCTCCACCCAAACAACATCGGTCCAGGTGACTCGCTGCTCCGCCGCGAAAAGCCGAGGCGACAGCATCACCAGCAAGCTGATCATCATCAGACTCGGTAGAGCGGTTAGGTGACGTAAGCCATACTGTTTCATAGTGTGTCCACAGGTCGCCACAAGAGCGGCAAAGAGGATTGGATTCGCGCACTGTAACGCCGGTTTGTGACACCTGTATGACAGAAATATGGCAGTTTAAGGACGGTTATTGAGGGAGTTTGGTGGCCTGAAAACAGTGATGGGATGCAGGGCTGAGAGGGACGATATGGAGCTAGCAACACTGGTTTTACAGTCGGCACCCGCGGAGCCGCCAGAGTGGGTGACGGGCTGTCTGACATCGGTCAATGAGTGGTGCAACGCCGTGGGTTACGAGCGCCTGCTCATCGGTGACGAGCTGTTCGATATCCTGCCGGGCTGGTTCCGACAAAAGACGGCTGAGCGACTGCCAATGGCGGCCGATCTGGCCCGCCTTCTGCATATTCAGCGCCTGTTGGAGTCGGGCGTTTACCGCGTGATCTGGGCGGACGCGGACACCCTGGTGCTGAATCCTCGTTGGCAGATCGAAGACCGGTTCCATACGGCTTTTGGCCAGGAGCATTGGCTCCAACACAACACGGCGGGTCGGTGGGCAATCCATCGGCAACCGCACAATGCCTTTTGTCTGTTTCGAAGTGATTCACCGGTGCTGGATTTTTTGATTTACGCGGCGACATCGATTGTGCGCCGCGCTGATGCAGATCACCTGGCACCACAAATGATTGGTCCGAAGTTGCTCAAAGCGCTGCACAATCTTGTCGACTTTGACCTTTTACCGGAGGCGGGTGCGATCAGTCCGGACCTGTTAATGGCTTGCCATACGAGTGATACCAGCGCCCTCGCGGTTTACCGTAAGTACTACGATGGCCCCCTGTATCTGGCGAACCTCTGCCAATCCCTGGCCGGCGATAGCGAAACCCTGGGTGCCCTTGAGACCGCCGTCCGTCAGCCGGAAACGTTGGCAACGCTGGGTGCGGCTGATTCCTGCGGCTGACGTCCAGCGATAAACAGGACCAGGCAGCCGACCAGGATGCCAATAGTACCTTCGTAGAGCCAGTCGTGTTGGCCCGCCAGTCGCCAGCCGAGGGCGGCCGCGAGCCCGCTGAATAACGCGAGAATGGATGCTCTTTGCGAGGTCTTTACGCCAAAGCAATGGGCAATGAGGAGCGGGGCGAACGCGCTGGCGAGTGCGGCCCATGAAAAGATGACGAGGCTGAAAACGCTCCCGGAATTAAAAAGCGCAAAGCCAAGCGCGCACAGGATAATCGTGATGGTCGTCGCTTTAAGCACCCACAAGCGTTCTTCGGTAAACGGTAGAATATCGTGGGTGACCGCGGCAGAGCAGCTGAGCACCACTGAATCGGCGGTCGACATGGTAGCGGCGAAGACACCGGCGAGAACCAGACCCACGAATACCGGGTGCAGGAGCTCCATCGCCATGGTCGGCAGTGCCAGTTCCGCATCAAAATCAGCACCGCTCAGGTAGATTCGGGACAACATACCGACCCCGGTGGCGAGCAGATAAAAAACACCGAACCAGACGTAGTACCAGACCCGCGTGGTGTTCATGTTTTTGGCGTCGTCGAGGGCAATAAATCGCACCATGACCTGCGGCTGTCCGATGACCGAGGCGCCACCGAACATCCAGCCAAGAATAAACAGCAGCAGGCCCGCAAGCCCGGGGATTGCGAGACTCGGTGGAATCCAGTCGGTGTACCCCTCAATCTGCTGCAACGAATCGGCTACCGCGCCGATACCGCCGGCTTCCCGGGTTCCTATAAAAAGAAGCAGGCCCATCGCAAAGAGCATTACCGTCGCCTGGGCAGCGTCGGTCCATATTGACGCACGGATACCGCCAGCCATGGTATAGGCAGCGACCATGACAGCACCCGCGACCGCGCCGGACCAATCCGGCCACTGCAGCAGGACATGAAGCGCCTTGCCACCGGCCAGTAACTGGGCGGAGGCGTATGTGGTCAGAAAAATCAATGAAATGATGCCAATAACACGCTGCAGCGTCGTGTAATTCTGCCCGTACCAGTGGCTGAGCACCCCCGCGTAACTGACCTCACCAGTCCGTTCAGCGGCTTCCCGGAGCCGCCGATGAATACGCGTGGAGGCAATGAAATCCCCGAGCAGCCATCCCACCATCAACCAAAACGCAGCGAGGCCAGTGGTGTAGGTAAATCCGATCACCCCGATAAACATATAGCCGCTGCTTTGCGTGGCAAAGGCAGACATGCCGATCAGCCATGGCTTAATGGTTGCGCTGGCGACGTAGTAGTCGGCTTTATTGCCGCGGCTTTTCGCCGCTGAACTCAGTCCGATGAGTGTAAAAAGCCCCAGAAAAACCAGAAACGAAAAAACAGTCATAGTTATAAGCCTAGCGTTTCGGGCGGCGCTTTGCTAATCGTGTCCCGCTGTCGGCTTGTACCGGTGCCTGCGCTGTGGCACTTTCCCCTCTTCTTTTCTGACGGAGTAAACGGGGTGGAACGTCTGATCGTGGCGGTCTTGCTGGGTATTTTCCTGGCGCCGGCGAAGGCCCTTGACCTTGAGGAGTGTCGTGTGACGTCGGTGACATCACCCCAGGTCGTAGATGCGCTCTGTACCCGTGTTTTACGCCCCGAAAACCCCGCACAGCCAGAGGGAAAATCCATTTCGATCGAAGTCGCGGTCCTCCCCGCGCAAACAGACACACCCAATTTGGATCCTGTTGTTGTGATTGCCGGCGGCCCAGGCCAGTCTTCAATCGACTTGCTGCTACAACAGACTGGTAATTTCTCGGCGCTGCAAATGCAGCGCGATATTGTTTTCGTGGACCAGCGGGGAACGGGGCGATCGAATGCCCTGACTTGCGATATCGATGATCTCGAAACGCTGCTGATTGAAGAGGAGGCCACTGAGCAGATTATCACCGATTGTCTGAACGACCTTCCCGGTGATCCCCGTTTTTACACGACCGCCCAGGCCGTTGATGATCTCGACGCGATCCGGGCGGCATTGGGTTACGACTACGTCAACCTGATTGGCTATTCCTACGGAACGCGGGTGGCACAGGAATACCTGCGCGCCTATCCCCACGCGGTGCGGGCAGTCGTTCTCGATGGCGTAGCGCCGCCGAGTGAAAGACTGGGTCTGAAGCATTCGGAAAATCTGACACGGGTCATTGAAATGCTGATCGATGACTGTGAGATGTCCCGACCTTGTGAAGAGGCCTTTCCTACACTGCGGGCAGATTATCTCGCTTACCTTGCGATTGACCCTGAGCAAAGCCGCGACCTTACGATTCGTCACCCGGTCACTGGCGAGTGGGAAGTTATCGACGCGAACCGAAGCGCCATGGATGTGGCGCTGCGCCTATTTAGTTATCACCCGGTGACCCAGGCGATGATACCGCTCCTATTGCACCAGGTTGCCAATGGGGACTGGCGAACCCTGATGGCCCACGCCCTGTTCGTCGCAGATCGCATGGAGGGCATGATCGCCATGGGAATGCACAATAGTGTTGTCTGTAGTGAGGATGTACCGGGTTGGCCGGCCGAGCGTCAGCAATCCCCGGGGGCGCTGATCGGAGGTCTGGACGAGCAATTGCTTGAGTTGTGCCTGCTCTGGCCTGTAGGGGAGTCGAATCCCAGTATCCAAACGCCATTCCGATCCGACGTGCCGGTGCTGTTGTTATCAGGAGAGCGAGATCCGGTAACCCCGCCGAGCTTTGCCGAGCAGGCGCTGAGGCAGTTCACCAATGGGCAGCACATTATCGGTCTGGGACTGGGCCATATTATTTCCATTGAGCCCTGTTTTGAACGACTTGTTGCGAGCTTCATCGATAACCAGGCATTTTCAGCGGATGAAACCGAATGCGCTGAGCAACGCTGGGGACTGCCTCTGGTCACCGGATTGGCGGGGCCGACCCTGTGATTGAGGCGGCGGCACTATCCAAGCAATTTGGTGGGCTGAAAGCGGTCACCGCATTAAGCCTCAAGGTGCCCAACGGTAAGATCACCGGTCTGCTCGGTCCCAATGGTTCGGGTAAATCCACCACGATGCGCATGATTTGTGGGCTGATGGCGCCCGATAAAGGAACCGTCACCATCGATGGTTTTTCGGTTTTTAAACAACCACTCAAGGCCAAGCAGCGACTCGGTGTGGTTCCTGACTCCAGAGGTCTCTACACCCGATTAACGGCCCGGGAGAATCTTGTCTATTACGGACAGCTTCAGGGGGTCCCTGCCCATACACTGTCTCAACGCATCGCGAAACTGGCGGAGGATCTCGATATGGGTGATCTTCTGGCTCGGAGAACCGAGGGGTTCTCCCAGGGCCAGAGGGTCAAGGTGGCGATTGCGAGGGCAATGATTGGCGACCCACCGAATTTAATGCTCGACGAGCCCAGTAATGGTCTCGATGTTATGAGTACTCGCGCGCTGCGCCGGTTCTTGTTGCAAAAGCGTGATGCGGGAAAAGCCATTCTTCTCAGCACCCATGTGATGCAGGAGGTCGTCGCGCTGTGCGATCACGTCATTATTATCGCCGATGGTACCCTGCGTGCTGCGGGTTCCGCAGAGCAGTTAATGGATCAGGCTCGTGCATCATCCCTTGAGGAGGCCTTCGTCAGCCTGATCGGAACGGACGAGGGGTTGATGGCGTGAGGGTCTGGTGCATTGTCATGCTCAAGGAAGCCCGTGACCTTTCGCGGGACCGGCGCACGATGACCAATGTGTTCTTCATGGGCGCCCTGTTTGGCCCGTTTCTGGCGATGGGCATACTCGCACTGACCATTTCGATCATGATCGAGGAGAGCGAGCGAGCGCTTTCCATACCGGCACAGGGCACAGAACGTGTGCCAATGGTGGTTGATCGACTCAAACTGAATGATATTGCGCTTTTTGAAACCACCGATGATCTCGAGACACTGGTTAGCTCGCAGCAGTATCAGATTGCGGTGCGATTTCCTGAGAATCTCGCCGAGGCCTACCAAAGCGGTCGACCGGCGTTTGTTGAAGTCATTTTTGACAGCTCGAGCACCAAATCTGAGGTGCAACGGGATCGCGTGAGCGCAGCGCTAGGCAAACTCAACAGCGAAATCGGGGCGCTGCGCTTGTTAATGCGCGGAATTGACCCCTCGCTGATTCGGGTAATCGGTCCAAAGAACATCGATATTGATGAGGCCAGTGGGGGCGGCGGTCAGTTATTGGTGATGCTGCCTTACTTTCTCATCATGGGTTTGCTTCAGGCCTCAATGTTTATCGCCTCGGATATCACCGCGGGAGAGCGTGAGCGGCAAACACTGGAGCCGCTATTGATCAATCCTGTAGCGCCGAGTCAGGTAGTCCTCGGAAAAATCGCGATCAATGCCGTCGCCGGTGTGTGTGTTATCGCGTTGTCTTCGATGGCATTTTTGCTCGGTAGTCTGGCGCTGCCAGTGGAAAAGATCGGACTTATGATCAGTCCGCGGTTGTTTCTTCAGGTCGCTATCGGGCTGCTGCCATTGGTGTTTTTGGTGGCACCGTTAATGACTTTTCTCGGCTGTTTTGCGAAGACGGTTCGAGAAGCGCAAACCTGGCTCTCTGTGGTCTTGATCGTTGCGGTGATACCGAGTGTACTGCAGATTATCATGCAGGTTCGGGTTGATGACTTTTGGCTGCTTGTTCCCCTATGGTCCCAGCAGTATCTGGTCAATGGTGTGCTGAAAGGTGCTGAAATAGCACCTTATGCCTGGTTGTTGTCGGCACTGGGTTCTTTGATTCCCGGTTTTATTTTTGCTGCAATGGCCTCTCGCCAGTACAGTAAGCCCCGATTAATTCTGGCCTAGCGGTGTTTGCCGGTCCGCCCGTTCGAAAACGACGATAGTGATGAAGTAGGGGCCGGCTATCGGCTGCTACACGGATATCTATCAACAATCCATTTTTCTCAGAGGCAACAATGAATCGAAGAACCTTGATCACCATCCATCTTTATTTGTCGTCTTTTCTCGCCGCCAATGTGCTGCTCGTGGCTATTTCCGGTGGCCTTTATCTGTTCGGCAACAAGGGAAGCACAAGCGAAACTACTGTCGGTACGTTGCTGAAGTCTGAGCACATACTGCCAGCGAAGGCCTCCAAGGCCGACGTTGAACGTCTGCTTGCCGGGGTCGATATCAGCGATCACGACTTCGAATACGTCAAACAGTCGGATACAACCGCTGTAACCCGACCGACTTCCCGGGAGCACTATCTGATTGACGCCGGTGGTGACGCGATTGTCATCAATCGGGTGAAGCCTGACCTGGTCAAGAAAATGGTTGAATTGCACAAGGGACATGGCCCTGGGTGGTTCAAGCATTACTCCAAGGTTTTTGCTGCCGGTCTGATATTCGTGATTGTCAGCGGGTTATGGCTCGGTTTGACATCACCCATCCTGCGCTCCAAGACCCTGGTGTCGGTCATTGCCGGTATTACCCTGTTTGGGTTGCTGGTCGCGATCTGATGATCCCGCTGAAATCCTTCCCGGCCTTTTCAGAACGCGCTCGCGTCTAATTTCGTGGCAAAGCTCTATTTTCGTCACGGCACCATGAGCAGTGGAAAGACCTTGAACCTGCTGGCGGTGGCGCACAACTATGAGCAAAAAGGGGAGCGGGTTGTTGTTATCCGGCCTCGGCTCGATGATCGCTTTGGCGCTGAGTCGGTAGTCAGCCGGACTGGAATCCAGAGGATCGCCGATGTGCTGGTGGATGTTGATTCAATAATCGACCGTAAAATTCTGCAGGGTGTGGCCTGTATTCTCGTCGATGAGGCGCAATTTCTCTCCTGCGACGTGGTTGATCAACTGCGCCAAATTACCTGGGATCTTGATATCCCGGTGATCTGCTACGGCTTGCGTACCGACTTCCAAACCCGGTCTTTTTCCGGTTCCGGGCGGCTGCTGGAGGTGGCTGATACGTTGGAAGAAGTAAAAACCGTCTGCCATTTTTGCAACCGAAAGGCGGTGTTTAATTTGCGTATTTCAGCGTTGGGTGCTGAGGTCGACGGCCCGCAAATCGAGTTGGGTGCGGATGATCGTTATAGGCCCGTATGCGGCCCCTGTTATCACAGTCATACCAATCGGCAGAATCAGGACCTGTTCGGTGATTGAGGTTATGTAAGGCGCACAGTGGATTTATTGCCGTTGGCGTTAGCTGTTCGTTCATTGATCTCGATGATCTTGCGTAGAACAATGGCGTTACGCACCCGAAATCACTTTGCCGATCAATCCCAGTAAAAACCCCAATACGGCACCTAGTGGTGGTGCCCAGTGCCTCTCGAGGCGCGCCTGGGGGGCAATATCCTGGAAGATGAGATAAAGAATGCCGCCGGAGGCAAACAACATCACGCTGGCGATTACCGTGTGTAAGTCGCTTAACAGATAAAACCCGATCAGACCGCAGACGGGTCCGGCGAGTGATGCAATAAAAAATAAAAAGATCAACAGGCGCGAAGAGTAATGCGTGCTGTGGCCAAGTTCGCGAAAGCTGTTAAAGCCCTCGGGAAGATTTTGAAGGGCGATAATCAAAGCCAGCAATGGCGCGGCTGTACTGCCACTGGCGACCAGAGCGCCCAGTGCCAATGATTCGGGTAGAAAGTCCGATAGCATGGCCACCAGTTGGCTGGCGGGGGTGCCGCGTCGCGCAAGAAAGACATCCAGCGCCATAAATGCCAGGGCACCACCGATAAAGGCGAGGCAGGCGGGCAGCAGGGTCAGTTCCTGTAATCCCTCGGGAATCAACACCAGTGCTACTGCCGCCAGCAAGGCGCCACCACCAAAGGCAATCACGCCATGGCGCAGTTCTTCTTCCAGCCACTCGGAACGGAGGTGCTCAACGCTCGCCAGTGCAGCTCCGATCCCCATAGTGATGCCGGCGCCCAGCGTCAAAAGAATGACCTCAAGAGCGTCGGGTATTGACGGCAATACGGCCATTGTTTCAGCGACTCACTTCAGCGGCCTTGTCGAAATTTCGATGCGGCGGCAGGCGAGAAATCTGGACGCCATACGGGACCATTTTTCTCAGTTTGATTGGGATTTAACGCTTGAAAGTAAGGTAAGTTTTGCGTGCAGTCTCAAGAACTTCCCATGTGCCCCGGCTATTCTCATCAAAATAGACGGTATCGCCTGCTTTAATATCGTAGGTTTCACCGTTCTCGTGATGGAACAGGGCATGCCCTTTCACGAAGGTACTGATTTCGGCGTCCATAACCTGCCTTGTCCAGGTGCCTGGCGTGCATTCCCAGATCCCGGCCTCAGAGCCATCGTTGTGTTCATTGATGATTCTGCCTCGCAGCTGGGATACCTGTTCTGAGACAGGGAGGCCAACCGGGCCCCAGTCATCGAGCTCGTCTGAAGCAATATCTGCGACGGCCTTGACCTGTTTTACTGACATTGGTTTCTCCTTTGGGTGTGCTATTAAAATGATTAACCACGGAACAATCAATTATTACTCGAAGCCTACGCTTTGCTGGTGGTTGGCTCACATCACCTCATAAACAAAATACTGTACTTTTATTGCGTCGCCGTAGTCGGGATGGTGGGGCAGATAGGGCATGGGCTCGGTACCAAAGAGTCGCTTCCACACCCCGTCTGATTCCATGGCCCGCAGAGTTTCGGCAACGTTTTTGTCACGCATGATGTCTTCTCGATGAGAAAATATCAGATGGCCGCCGGGCTTAATAATGCGACACAGTTCGACGAGAATATCGTTCGTCTCGAAATACGTTAGCGCACCAATGAAGTTGACCGCATCGTAGTGGTTATCGGCGATGGGAAGTGGTATCGATTGCATGTCGACTTTATGGAGTTGTGAATAAACGCCGGATTGCTCCGCCAGCTTGAGCAACTCCCCTGAAATATCCATACCATCAATGGATGAATATCCGAGTGACGACAGCGCAGTACCCGTCAAACCCGATCCACAGGCCGCATCGAGTATCTGCGCATCCAGAGGTACATAATTGCGCAGAATCGCCGCCGCGGTTGTCGGCCCGACGTAGTCCCAATCGACGAAGGACGCGTCATAGTTTCCGGTAGCGGCAAAGGTATCGTAGTCGCGCTCCACTTCCTTGCTGTTCGTGGAGTAACCCTTGCCCCAAATACCCGGTGTTTCATCGACAATGCCCATTGCGACCTCCTCGGTGTGATTCGCCTATTCCCCATTACTGGGTTCGCAGTGTGAGTCATCAATCCAAGCTGATTTACCGGATAAAGCCTCTATTCGGGCTGCACGGAGAAGTCATCGGTCGACAGATCATCGCCGGGAAGTCATTTCCCTGCGGCCGAGGGGTTCATCAAGACGGTTTTTCCGGAATTCTGCATGGGGTACTGCCGTTCAGTCGATAATTGGGTAAAGACCCGCGACTCCTGAACGCCTTCTATCTTGCGTAATGTTATACTGCGCTGTAACTTCTTGGTACCTACACCTGCGACCATAACTTCCAATGCGCGATTATTTTTTGCGGCGCTTTTTGTTGATTCCGCCGACACTCCTTGGCGTCACCATTATTGTCTTTGCCATTACCCGACTGGTGCCTGGTGGTCCCCTTGAGCGGGCCATTATGGAAAGTCAGGCAATGTCTACCGACGGTGGCAGTGCGTCAGCAGGCCAGAGCATGGCGATTTCCGATGAGCAGCTCAAGGCGCTCGAGGAGTACTACGGTTTCGACAAGCCGGTGTTACAGAGTTATGTCGAGTGGCTGGGTAAGGTAGTAACCGGTGATCTGGGCATGTCGTACCGGTACAACGAGCCCGTATGGGATGTGATAAGCGCTCGATTCCCTGTGTCCTTATACTATGGAATAGTCACACTGATTATTACCTATGCGGTCTGTATCCCGTTGGGAATACTCAAGGCCATTCGTCATCGCACCTTTGTCGACACGATATCCTCGGTCCTGATTTTTATCGGTTATGCCATTCCGGGTTACGCGTTGGGATCGCTACTCATCCTGCTTTTTGCCGTCCGTCTCGATTGGTTTCCGATGGGTGGGTTCGTCAGTTATGACTTCAGAGATCTGACCGCGGCAGGCAAGGCAATAGATATTGTTTCCCACTCGGTATTACCGCTGATCTGTTACCTGGTCGGGAGCTTTGCGCTGGTAACGTTGCTGCTGAAAAATCATCTGATGGACAACCTGGCGTCCGACTACATCCGTACCGCAATAGCCAAGGGGGTTTCTTTCCGCAAGGCGGTGACCGGGCATGCAATGCGGAATTCTCTGATTCCCATTGCGACAACCTTTGGTCAGAATATTACTTTGCTGGTTGGCGGATCGTTCCTGATCGAATCAATCTTTGATATCGATGGGTTTGGTCTGCTGGGTCTGAGTTCGATTCTGGACCGTGACTACCCGGTCGTTATGGGGACCGTATTACTGGCCAGTCTGCTGCTTCTCATCGGCAATATTATTTCCGATATTTTGGTTGCGCTGGTTGACCCTAGAATACGGTTTACCTGACCCATGTTTGACCTGAATCCCCAGACCGTCAAGAAGCTGCGGCGCTTTCGAAATGTCCGCCGTGGTTATTACAGCTTTCTGTTTCTTCTTGGCCTCGCCCTTGTCATGGTGCTGGGTGAGCTGGTGGTCAATAATCGAGCCTTGATAGTCAGCTACGAGGGCGAGCTGTTTTTCCCGACGTACACAGAGTTTCATCCGGGGACTGATTTTGGCTTTGACTACGATTACGAGGTGAATTACCGCGACCTTGAGACGCGCTTCGAGCAGACGCAATCTGATAACTGGGTGCTAATGCCGCTGGTACCCTACAGCCCTTATGAGAATCATGCGCCCGGCGGTATTTTCAAACCGCTACCGCCGGATCTCGATGCCCAGCACTACCTGGGTACCGACACGACCAGTCGGGATATATTAGCTCGTTTGTTCTACGGCACTCGAATTGCCCTTATTTTTGCCTTGGGCTTTATGTTGGCGGTCTACATCATCGGTATCGCGATCGGTTGTTCTATGGGTTATATCGGTGGGGCTTTCGATTTGTTTTTCCAGCGAGTCATAGAAATCTGGTCGAACATTCCTTTTCTCTACATGGTAATCATCATCTTTTCGGTAATTCCTGCCGCGTTCTCGGTGCCTACGCGGATTATTATTTTGCTCCTGGTGATGGTGCTGTTCTCATGGACCGGAATGACCTATTACATGCGCACCGAGACTTATAAAGAGAAGTCGCGAGATTACGTGTCGGCGGCGAGAATTATTGGCGCTTCGGATACCCGTATTGTTTTCCGGCACATTCTGCCCAACGTCCTGTCGACGTTGGTCACGTTTATGCCCTTTACTGTTGTCGGAGCCGTGACGGCGATCACTGCCCTCGATTATCTGGGCTTTGGCTTACCGCCACCGACGCCCAGCCTCGGTGAATTATTAAAACAGGGCGCCGCCAATTTGAGAACAGCGCCCTGGATTGTTATTTCAGCCTTTACGACACTGACGCTCCTGTTAACGTTGATCACATTTATCGGAGAGGCGGTCCGTGAGTCTTTCGATCCAAAAACCTATTCCGTGTATCGGTAGTTGAGAAAGAGGTTATCCCAATGAAGTCAGTTACCCAGCTGGGCCGATGGTTTGTTCCGGCAGTCGCCGCACTGGTGCTTGGATGCGGCGCCGAAGACAGTGGCGAGGTCGAAGAGGTCATCGACAATACCGCGGAAGTGGAGGCTGCCTATGCCGCCGATCCGGATTATTACAGCTTCAAGACGATTGATGATCTGCCCGACGATCTGGTCTGGGAGCGCGGTGGGGATATCCCCGAAATGGGCTCGCCGGAGGCTAATAAAGGGGGTACCGAATATATAGCGCTCACTGATTTTCCCAGAACCCTCCGACATATGGGTCCTGATAGCAATGGCTCCTTCAGGCCTTATCTGCTTGATGACATGGCAGTAGGACTCGTCGGTGTGCATCCCGATACCAATGAATACTTCCCGGGGCTGGCGGACGAGTGGGCGATCGACCGCGACAATACGACCGTTTATTTCCGGCTTGACCCCAATGCGCGCTGGTCTGACGGGGTACCCGTTACCAGTGACGACTTTATGTTTCTTTTCTGGTTATCGCGCTCTGATTACATTCGCGCGCCCTATCGTACTAATTGGGTCAATACCCAATACTCGAATATTACCCGCTACGACGAACGAACACTCTCCATTACCGTAGTGGTCGATAAACCCGATTTTGAAACCCGAGCGTTCCTGGACCCAGCGCCGCGCCATTTTTACTCGGAAGTGGGCGACGATTTTGTCGAGCGTTACCAGTGGCGATATGTACCGACTACAGGGCCCTATATTCTCAAAGAAGGTGATCTCGATAAGGGGCGTAATATCGTCTTAACCCGCAATAAGGATTGGTGGGCGAAGGACAAAAAGCACTTCCGATACCGTTTCAACCCGGATCGCCTGCATTTCAACATTATCCGCGACACCGCCAAGCGATTTGAGGCGTTTAAGCGGGGTGACATCGATCAGATGCGAATGCAGTTATCTGAATACTGGTATGAAAAGCTCCCGGATTCGGACCCCGACGTGCAAGCGGGTTATATCGCGAAGTCCTTTTTCTACAACCGACATCCACGCCCGCCTTACGGCCTTTGGATGAATACTGCAAAGCCACTATTGGATGACCGTAATATTCGACTCGGCATCCAGCATGCCAGCAACTGGCAGCTGGTCATCGACCAATATTTCCGGGGCGATGCTGAGCGTCTCGATACTCCGCAGAAGGATTATCCAGGCTTTGATCATCCGACTATCGAGGCGCGGGAATATGACATCGAAAAGGCTCAGGAGTATTTCGCCGCCGCGGGTTTTGATGAGCGCGGGCCCGATGGAATCTTGACCAACGCGGCGGGTGAAAAATTGGCACTTACTCTTTCCACCGGCTATGAAAGTCTTTCGGATGTGATGACAATTTTGAAGCAGGAGGCAGAGAAGGCGGGCCTTGAGCTTCGGCTGGAAATTCTTGATGGCACGACCGGCTGGAAAAAAGTTCAGGAAAAGAAACATGAAATACACCTGGTAGCCTTCGGCCGATTTGCAGCAATGTATCCTCGCTATTGGGAACATTACCACTCTGAAAATGCCTACGATAAAGCATTTCTGGAGGATGGCAGCATTAACCCCGAGCGTCAGCTAAAACCGCAGACCAACAATCTGGAGTCGATCGCAATACCGGAAGTTGATGCGCTGATTGAAACCTATCGAGCGTCAACGGATCGCGAAGAGATGGAGCAAATTTCGCATCGCCTGCTTGAGATTTTGCATGAGCACGCGTCCTACGTGCCCGGATACTATCAACCCTGGATACGAATCGCGCACTGGCGGTGGTTGCGCTACCCCGATTTCTTCAACCACAAGCAGATTTCATTGCCCACCGAGACCTGGGTACACTGGATTGATACTGATCTGAAAGAAGAGGTGCAGGCGGCACGGAAGTCAGGCCAGACCTTCCCACCAATGCTCAACACTTACGACCAATGGAAGGAGCAATCCGAGTAATGGGTCATTCTTTCCGGCAACCGGGTACTTTTATCCGTTTGCTGTTGGTAGGCCTTGTTTCGGTCATGTTCGGCTGCGGCGGCGGTGATTCCGAGTCGGAGTCCGTATCTGAGGAATCAGGGCCAACGCTGGCGGAGCGGCTTGACGCCGATTACGGGGAAAACCCGGAGTTTTACACGTTTAAAACTCCGGCTGACCTGCGAACAGACCTCGTCTGGGAAAATGGTGCCGACGAGCCCGAGGTGGGTTCGCCCCTGGCCAAGAAGGGCGGTACCAATTACATTCACATCACTGACTTTCCTCGAACGTTGCGCACCGTCGGGCCCGACTCCAACGGGTCCTTTCGCAACTACATACTCGATGATGTGATCGTTACGCTGGCGCTCCAGCATCCGGATACCCTGAATTTTATCCCCGGGCTTGCCAAGGAGTGGGCTCTTGATGAGGAGACCGGTACCGTTTATGTCCGGCTTGACCCCGATGCGCGCTGGTCTGATGGAGTACCCATCACCAGCGATGATTTTCTTTTCATGTTCTGGTTTTATACTTCCGAGGAGATTCGAGCGCCCTGGTACAACAACTGGTTCGGTTCGCGTTATACCAATATTACGCGTTTCGATGAGCACACCTTTTCTGTCACTTTTGCTACCAAGAAACCCGATTTTGCGTTTCGCGTTCTGGGTTTGCATCCGATTCCACAGCATTTTTACGATGAGTTTGGCAGCGATTTTGTCGAGCGATACCAGTGGCGATTCAGTCCCACCACAGGCCCCTATGTTTTAGAGGAGGGCGATCTGCGAAAGGGTCGCGCCATCACCCTGACTCGTAATAAAGACTGGTGGGCCAGGGACAAGAAACATTACCGCTATCGCTACAACCCTGATCGATTACAGTTCAGTGTGATCCGCGACACGGCGAAGCGGTTCGAGGCCTTCAAGCGCGGTGATCTCGATCAGTTCCTGGCACGTACTGCCGCCTACTGGTATGAAAAACTTCCGGATTCCGACCCCGACGTCCAGGCGGGCTATATCGCTAAATCGACCTTCTATAATCAGTTCACCCGACCGCCTTACGGCTTATGGATCAATACGTCAAAACCGCTGCTTGACGACCGCAATATCCGTCTTGGCATTCAACACGCCAGTAATTGGCAACTGGTGATCGATCAATATTTTCGCGGGGATGCAAACCGTATCAACACCCCTGCGATGGGTTATGGCGCTTATAGCCACCCAACCTTGAAGGCAAGAGTATTCGATGTGCAAAAGGCTCAGGAGTATTTTGCGCAGGCGGGATTCAGGGAGCGGGGCCCCGACGGCATACTCGTTAACGCCGACGGTAAGAAGCTGGCATTTACATTGTCGACCGGCTACGAGCGTTTTGCGGATATCCTGACGATTCTCAAGCAGGAAGCCGCCAAGGCAGGGCTTGAATTTCGGGTTGAGATGATGGATGCCACCGCCGCCTGGAAAAAAGTACAGGAGAAAAAGCACGAAATCCATTTTGTGGCATTCGCGCTGTCTGGGGAGGAGTATCCCCGCTTTTGGGATTTCTATCATTCAGACAATGCCTACGATGACGCGTTTCTTGAGGACGGCTCAATTAACCCTGAGCGAATGATTAAGCCTCAGACCAACAATCTGGAGGTTTTTGCGGATCCCGAGATGGATAGCATGATTGATGCCTACCGTGCGTCCAGCGACCGCGAAGAGATGGTTGAACTGTCGCATCGGATGTTGGAGCGACATTATGATTACGGTTCCTTTGTTCCCGGCTTTTACAAGCCGGCTGCGCGACTGGCGACGTGGCGTTGGGTACGCTTTCCTGATTACTTCAATCATCGTCGGGTACAGATGAACCCGGCGGTTGGTGAATGGTGGCTGCATTGGATTGATGGCGATTTAAAAGAGGAAGTACTGTCGGCAAGAGAGTCTGATCGGACGTTCCCGCCTGAGATCAATGTCTATGATCAATGGAAGGAGTGAGCGTTGTCTGAGCAGCCCCTATTGAGGGTGGACCAACTGGTTACCGAATTTGATACCGATGAGGGCACGGTCAGGGCGCTCGATGGCGTCAGTTTTGATGTCTCACCTGGGAAGACCGTGGGTATTGTGGGTGAGTCGGGGTGCGGGAAGAGCGTCACGGCGCTGTCGATCATGCGTTTGTTGCCGCAGCCCATGGGTCGTATTGCCGGTGGCAATATTCGATTTCGCGGTCAAGACCTGGCGACGTTGACTTTTGCCGAGATGGCGCACATTCGGGGCAACCATATCGGTATGGTTTTTCAGGAGCCAATGACGGCGCTGAATCCGGTGCACACCATCGGCAAGCAGTTGGTTGAGGGCTTAAGGCTGCACAAAAACCTGAGTTTGGAAGAGGCCGTTAAGCAGGGTGTGGATATTCTGGATCGGGTAGGCATACCCAGCCCCGATATTCGCATGTCAGAGTATCCGCACCAGTTATCGGGCGGAATGCGCCAACGCGTGGTCATTGCCATCGCACTCGCCTGTCGCCCTGCGCTACTCATCGCTGATGAGCCTACCACGGCGTTGGACGTGACCATTCAGGCTCAGATTCTTGAACTGATCAAAGACCTGCAAAAAGAGATGGGTATGGCTGTCATGCTGATAACCCATGATCTTGGGGTCATCGCAGAGACCTGTGAAGACGTTGTGGTGATGTATGCCGGTAAAGTGGCCGAGCAGGGTAGTGTGTACGACATTTTCGATCGTCCAGCGCACCCGTATACCCGTGGTCTTTTGCAGTCGATTCCCCGGCTTGATACGCAACCGAAGTCACGATTGAGCGTCATCGAGGGAATGGTACCCGGCTTGCGCGATTTACCCGCAGGGTGTCGCTTTGAAAATCGATGTCCACTGGCCAGCGAGGAATGCAGACAGAAGCCCCCCGCGGAAGAGGTTATTGCGGATGGCCATCGCGTAAGCTGTTACCACCGGGTGAGCGTATGACACCGCTGTTGGAGGTGAATGATCTGAAGATGCACTTTCCGGTTCGAGAGGGCATTTTCAATCGGTCCAGGTATTTCAATCGTGCGGTGGATGGCGTGTCGCTGCACATCAATCCTGGGGAAACCCTCGGTCTTGTGGGCGAGTCCGGTTGCGGTAAGTCGACTTTGGGGCGCTGCATTGTGCGCCTTTATCAACCCACAGGAGGGTCGATTAGTTTCGACGGCAGCGATATAACGCATTTGCGCCCGGGTGCGCTGAGACCATTACGTCAGAATATACAGATGATTTTCCAGGATCCGATGGAGTCGCTCAATTCGCGGCATACGGTGGGGGAGATTCTCGAAGAGCCATTATTGGTTCAGGGTCTCGGTAAGGGTCCGGAGCGTGCGGCGCGCGTTAGAGAGCTTTTGAATATTGTCGGTCTGCCCGCCCGTTCGGTGAGTCGCTATCCCTTCGAGTTTTCTGGCGGTCAACGACAGCGCATCGGTATTGCGAGGGCTATCGCCCTTAACCCCCGGCTGATTGTTTGCGATGAGCCCGTTTCGGCACTCGATGTATCCATCCAGAGTCAGGTGCTGAATCTCATGGTGGATTTGCAAAAAGAATTCAATCTTGCCTATTTGTTCATTGCCCACGACCTGGCTGTCGTCAAGCATGTTTCCGATCGAATCGCGATTATGTATCTGGGCCGGATCGTCGAGACAGCGGAGAGCGAGACGCTCTATAAAGAGGCGAGACATCCTTATACGCGCAGCTTGATATCAGCGATCCCCATTCCGGATCCGCATCGGAATGTAGAGCGTGAGATTTTAACCGGTGATGTTCCGTCGCCAATAGCACCCCCAGCCGGCTGTCATTTCCATCCACGATGCCCCCGCGCCGAGGAACGGTGTAAGGTGGAATACCCGAGTCTTGAATTGGTCGGTGAAGCTCATCGTAGCGCTTGCCACCTTAACAATCAGCTTGGGGCTTCAGCAGACTCGACCGGGTGACTGCGTCATTCCATCAGTTCCCTACGAAAAATGCATATTGGGAATGCGGATCCAGGGGAAATCTTCACCCCCGTAATTGATATGCTCCTTCGAGATCCCGTTGATGTCCCGGAGCATTTGCTTCATGTTGCCAGCGACCATCGTCTCTGAAAGTGCCTCCCCAACCGCGCCATCCTCAATAATGAAGCTGTTCTTGATGACCCCCGAAAAGTCTCCATTGGCGGCGGGCCTGCCCATGGAAAAACGCGTTACCAGGGCGCCTCGCTCCACACCCTCAATCAGCGCCTTTCGCGACTCGGCGCCCGGACTTATGCGCCAGCTCGACGCGCTGGGGGTATGAGGTGATCCGGTCTTTAAGCTGCTGTACAGATCCGGTAGTAGCGATGTGAGAATGCCGTTATCGATCAGGGTAATCGCGGGGGCAATAAATCCATCGGTACTAAATGGCGTATGGCCGGCGGCGGAAAAATCACTCTGCAATGAAAGGGTTGGTGCGGCAACGGCTTCACCCACGGACTGCCGATAGACGGACGATCCTGCAATCAAGGCCCTGGAGCCCAGTTGCTGCAAAAACCAGCTGACCAGATCGGTGACGGCAGTGGGGGCTAGAACAACTGCTCCGGTAAAGTGCGGACCCAGCGCGCGAGTATGAATCTGGCGTTCGGTATCCCGAAGCATCTCACCGAGCCCAAACCACTCAGAACCCATCTTCTCGGAGAGGTCATTGGCGTTACCTCCCGTGAAGTTAAGTGAACTGGTCTTTCCGCCTTCAGAAGCGATACACATGCCGCCCAGGCTATAGCACCCGACAACACTGGAGAGCGTTGTATCCCGACTGGTCAGTTCGCAGGATCTTCTTAGTCGATGGCTTGCGGCGAACTCTTCGATCATGACTTTCGGTGTGGTCGCAGCGCGGAACTCGAGCAGCTCTAGGGCTTTTTTTGAAAGTAAATCACGATCACATTCGAGCGGGCCTTGCTCAACGGTCATGTGCTGATCCGCGCTAAAGCGATTGGCCTCGTCCTGTGGAGCCGACGAAACGCTGTCTCGGATGGAGGAAATGGCGGCGCCAATCGCTGCGGAGTCGATATCAGACAGGGTGGTTGATGCTTTGCGTCCATCCACGATACCGCTGATCGCCAGGTTGTAGTCCTCAGTGCTGCGCAACAAGGCGGGTTCGTTGTGCGCGATGTTGAGCTCGTCCTGCTCGGTGAAGGTCACCGACACACGACTCTCCTCGAAACCGGCGTGATGCATCGATTCGAGTATCTGTTGTGCGACTACATGGGCTTCGTGTTCCATGGTCCCTACTCCCCACCCAGATGGGCTTTTGCCCGGATGGCGGGACCACCCATGGACACTACCATGGGTTGCTTCTTGCCACAGTAGCCGCTGCAGGACCACGACATATCATTGGAGACCGCATCGACAGTTTTCAGCATATTGATGGCGGTTCCCGATACTGTGGTGTCGGTGATGGCACGTCCAAGTTTGCCGTTTTTGATTTCGTAGGCGAGATCAATGCCGAACATGAATTCGGTGGTGGAGTCGGCCTGGCCGTTGCCGGTCTTCATCAAATAGTAACCCTGCTCAACGTCGCTGATCATTTCCTCGAGTGAGCTGGTGCCCGGTAAGATTGCGGTATTGCGCATGCGGACCAGGGGCTCGTCGTTGAATCGATAGGCGCGTGCATTGCCAGTGGAGGGTATACCCAGTCGCGCGGCGGTTTCACGGCTGGTCATAAAATTGCGCATGATGCCGTTTTCAATCAACACCGCGTCGATGGCCTCACTACCCTCATCGTCGGCATACACAGGTATCATGAGTTCCTTACCATTGTAGTGGTGGGCAAAATCAACCATGGTGATGAGCTCGCTGGCTACCGGCTCGCCCACCAGACCGCCGGTTGCGGAGCCGCTGAGCACCAGATCTGCCTCGCAGGGATGGCCCATGGCTTCGTGAGCGAGCATGCCTGCGAGCTCGGGTGAAAGCACTATGGTGTGTTCGCCGCCTTTTGCCGGAATCGCATCACACTTGGCCCGAAGGTGGTCGTAAAGCGAATCCAGCCGGGGCTCCAGCCCTTCGATAGAAAGGTCAATGTCCGCGAAGCTGCCTTTTCCGGAAACGTATTCAGCCAGTTCAACAGGCTTGCCATTTTTATCTTCGGCGATCATGAAAATATAGCAGGCAGCGCGGTCGATTGTGTTGAGGCCCTCTCCCGCATTGCTGGTGGCAAAGCGCTTCCGATGGTGCTCCTCCTGCAGCATGACGGTAGTCGATTTCAAACCGGGGTACCGTTGCTTGCAGTGGTCGTCAATCGCCTGCATAAAATCGATGGTTTCCTTCTGGCTCATTGCCGGTTTGCGCTGGGGCGTTTGATCTCCCTGGTAAGCCGTTGCACCCAAGTCGAGTGCCTGCCGATCACCAAACTGGGACATAACCCTGGCATTATCGACCGCCTTGTTCATCACCTTATTCCGACTCTTTGAGTCAGTGGCGGGGGTGGATGCGAAGCCCCAATACCCGTGATGGTAAACCCGCGCGCTGACCCCGCTCTCCGCCGTTTCAGCGTTGGCTGTGAGATTGCCATTAACCATCATTTTCCGGTCTGTCGTTAACATATGCTCGCGTGTTTCGACATAATCGCAACCCGGGGCTGTCGTCATTTTTCGCATGATTGCCATACCTTAATATCGTCGGTGCTGTGCGGCCACTCCAGGGAGGACTGAAGAATAATGTCTCGGGAGAACAAGGTCACGAGGCCCAAGTAACGGTGGATCGTATCAAGGGATGCAGTGCTGATCTTAAGTGCCGAGGGATCATTCGATGAAGCCACCCGACTGTCGCCGCCACAATTCGCTATACAAGCCTTTTTGCGCAATAAGCGCTTCGTGGGAGCCTTGTTCAATAATGCTTCCTCGGTCAATGACGACCAATCGGTCGAGGGCCGAAATCGTAGATAAGCGGTGCGCAATAGCTAATACCGTCTTGCCCTTCATAAGATCCATCAGGTTTTCCTGAATCGCCGCTTCGACCTCAGAATCGAGAGCGGAGGTGGCCTCATCGAGTACGAGAATGGGAGCGTCTTTTAAAAACATTCGCGCTATCGAGATGCGCTGGCGTTGCCCTCCGGAGAGTTTAGCGCCGCGTTCGCCAACCCGGGCGTCGTAACCCTGTCGACCGTCGAGATCATGTAAATCCATGATGAAGTCATGAGCATTCGCACGCTTCGCGGCACTGATGATGTCCTCCTGCGTTGCATGGTTGCGACCGTAGGCAATGTTCTCGCCGATCGACCGATGCAGCAGTGAGGTTTCCTGCGTAACAACACCAATCTGTGCGCGCAGACTCTCCTGGCTCACTTCAGCGATATTCTGTCCATCGATCAGAATGCGCCCGCTTTCCAAGTCAAAGAGTCGAAGCAGCACATTCATCAGCGTGGTCTTACCCGCGCCAGAGCGACCTACAAGTCCGACCTTCTCTCCCGGTTGAATGTGCAGGGAAAAATCATCGATAACCCCTTTGTCTTTGCCATAGTGGAAGGTGATGCGGTCGAAGTTGACCTCGCCGCGGGTGACTTTGAGCGGCGGTGCATCGGCTATATCGGTAACGGATTGGACTTTGGACAGCATGTTCATGCCGTCGTGAGCCATTCCGAGGTTTTCAAAGAGCCCAGCCAGTTCCCACATGATCCAGTGGGACATGCCATGCATACGAAGCACCAGTCCAATGGCGACGGCAATACCTCCAATACTGGAGTCGCCGAGAAGCCAGGATCCGATAGAGACAAAGCCCACGGCAAATAGGAGTAGGGCGTTGAGCGTATCGATGGAAACGTCAAGCCAGGTGCCCAGCCGCATCATCTTGTAAACCTTGCCGAGAAAGTCGTCCATACTTTCGCGGGCGTAGGCTTCTTCCTGCTGCGCATGGGCAAACAGTTTAACGGTCATGATATTGGTATAACTATCGACGATGCGCCCGGTCATCATTGAGCGCGCATCAGCCTGTTCCTTGGAGACCTGATGAAGGCGTGGCAGCAATCGGCTGAGTACAGCAACATAAAGCGCCAGCCACACGAGGAACGGGGTGATGATGCGCACATCGAAACTCGCCACCAGTACCATGCCGCCCAGGAAGTAAACGCCGATATAGACCAGCACATCCATCAGCTTCATAACGGCTTCGCGAACGCCAAGCGCCGTCTGCATCACTTTGGTGGCAATTCGTCCCGCGAACTCGTCCTGATAAAAACCGAAACTCTGTCGCAGCAGGTATTGGTGGGCCATCCAGCGGATACGCATGGGGTAATTGCCCATTAGCGTCTGGTGGATGATGGTGCTCACCAGAAGGCTTAGCAGTGGCAGTCCCAGAAGTACGACAGCGCCAATCATTACCAGGGTCGAACCCTCCTGTTCCAGGAAGGTCTCCCGGTCGGCGGTAGCGAGCCAGTCGACTATATTGCCCAAAAACCCGAAGAGGCTGACCTCAATAAGGGCGATTATCGCGACAAAGAGAGACATCAACAGTAGCCATTGCCAGACGCCGCGGGTGTAATACCAACAAAACGCCCAAAGCGTTGCAGGCGGTCGACCGGGGAGTTCGTCGGGGAAGGGTTTTAGCCGTTTTTCGAAGAAGCTGAACATGGTTGGATATCCGTCGATTCGCGCGAAGAATACCAGTGCAGGAAGTTATTCGCTGTTGGGCATCGCTCGTTTATCGCGTGATCGTGATTTTTCCCCGCAAAATATCGAAAAATAGTTTGAAGTCGCAGATGAAGCTGTAGAGCGGGTATTGGAAAGTCGCCGGTTTATTTTTTTCGAAAACGAAGTGTCCTAGCCAGGCGAAGCCGTAACCCACCAACAGGACAAGCGGGATTTTCACAAACTGGGCCGTGGCGAATAGATAAACGAATAGCACCAGACTCACACCGGTACCAAAAAAATGCAGAGCTTTATTGACTGGGTTTGAATGCTCACTCAGGTAAAACGAATAAAACTCCCGAAGCGTTTTGTACTCTCTAACCATTCTCAGTGACCCAATCGACAGCCAATTAGCGACCACCATTGTTTTTTCTCTTTCGAATCCCGCTAACCGGACCTGCGCCGTGGGGTTGGTAACCCGTTAGGGTGCCACTAGATGGCGCCAGTTAGCTTTTTCCAACGGTCGCTACCGACACACTGAGTTGCCAGCTTGCCCTCCATCGGCGCGACCATGATTGATTCCCTTACTCGCGCACGTATTTCCCCGGTGCATCGGTCAGCGGTGGGAACTTCTTGCTTCCCAGTGTTTTGCGGGCTCGCTTCTTATCACCGGAGCGGGTCGATGCCCAGACCACCCAGTATTCCCACCATGAGCCAGGGTTCGATGTTGCTTCCGCTTTCCAGGCGTGAGGATCAGGGCCCGGTTCAGAACCTGTGAGGTAGAAGGACTTCGGGTTGCCCGGAGGATTGACCAGGCCCGCAATATGGCCTGAACTGCTCAAAACAAACTCCGACTTGCCACCGAGCATCTGGGTTGTTTTATAACAGCCTATCCAGGGTGTCAGATGATCGTTGACCGCCCCGACAACGAAGGCATCCTGCTCTATGGTACCGATATCCATCGGCGTCCCCAAGACCTCAAAGGCACCGGGTTTGGCCGCCGCGTTGTCATCAAAAAACGTCAAAAAGTCCTTGTGTAAACTGGCGGGTAGGTTAGTGCCATCGCTGTTCCACACGAGGATGTCAAAAGGCGGCGGCGATTTGCCCATGAGGTAATTATTGACCCAGTAATTCCAGATAAGATCGTTGGGCCTGAGTAGCGTGAATACCGCTGCGAGTTTATCCCCCTCCAGTACACCTTTACCCTGCGAGGTCTTTTGGGCGCTGTCGAGCAGGAAGTCGGACTTCAGAATACCGATCATGGCCGGCTCCGAAAAATCAATCAGCGTGACCGCGTAGCTGACCGTATTGATCTTATGCCCCTGCCCCTTGTAAATCATGCTCGACAATAGTGCTGACATGGTAATGCCGCCTGCACAGAAGCCGAAGGTATTGATAGTTTTCGACGCCGTGATCTGACGCACCGCGTCTACGGCACCCAGCAACGCCTCGCAATAAGTGTCGAGGTTCCAATGGCCCTGAGCTGGGGAAGGGTTCTTCCAACTGACAATAAAGACCTGGTAGCCCTGGGAGGTCATGTATTCAACGAAGCTGCGCCCTGGAGACAGGTCCAGAAAGTAGAACTTGTTGACCTGAGGTGTCATCACCAGGACGGGTATTTTAAACACCTCTTTGGTGGTTGGCGCATATTGGATGATTTCCAGTTGTTCGTTGCGGTAAACCACCGCACCGGGAGTCACCGCCAGGTTTTTGCCAACAACAAAATCGGTGCCGTCGGCTTGGGAAGGCAGGGCATTGTTGTTTCGAGCATCGTGAAGGAAGTTACGCATGCCATCGACTAAGCTGCGGCCGCCAGTATCTATGCCGCGCTTGATAGCTGCCGGGTTGGTGAGAATGTTGTTGGTGGGTGACAACAATGAATTGATGTGGTCGACGGCAAGCTTGGCTTTCTCGTATTGCATGGGGTCGTGTTTGGCCTGCTCCGCAATTTGCTCGGTCGCTTTACACATCGCCAGATAGAACTGACCGATCCGCTTGTACATTGGGTTTTCGCGCCAGGCAGGGTCTTTAAAGCGCGGGTCTTTTCCAAAGTCCAATTCGGAACTACCCGATAGAATCCGGCCCGTTTCAGTGAGCAGATCCTTGCCTTCACGACCCAATACTGCAGGCGACAGATTGCTGACGAGGCTACGCGCGAAATCCATGGGCTCGAAGCTGCCCTCGCGATTTTTTCGGGGTAACTTGCTCGCTTTAGGTTTGCTGACTTTTTTCCTGGCCATGGGTGCCGCTCCTTTCAGCGATGGGCTGACGCTGATTTATTATTGTCGGAATGCCTGGACTTCCTCGTAAACCTGCGCCTGTCGAGTCCAGGGGAAAAGATGGCCGCAATCAAGCTGTACCAGCGTACTATCGGGAATCAAAAATTGCAGGAGTTTACCGTTACTCAAAGGAACCGTCGGGTCATCACGACCGAACAGTAACAAGGTGGGTTGACGCAGTGCCCGCAGCCGATGGGCGGTTGTCCACCAGAAGATGCAAACGGCTTGCCAGAGGTAGCCCGGGAGGTCCGGGGCATACAGCGCGAGGTTGCGTTCGAGCTTTCGCCACTCTGCTTTACGTACTCGACCACCATAAAGCATCGATGCGAGCCGGCTGATTTTTGGCGACTGCCAGAAAAGGGAAGGGTTCTTTAAGGAGTGGAGCGCAATATTACCCGGCAGACTGACAATGCCCGATATGGTTGCCGCGAGAATCAGCTTTCGGCATCGCGCCGGGTAATCCAGAGCCAATTGCTGTGCGACCATGCCGCCCCACGACATGCCATAAACATCGACGGTGTCATACTCCAGCTTGTCCAGCAGTTCATTGAGAAGCGTTGCCAGAGTGGAGAAGCGATACGGCAGTAGCGTCGCGGGTGACCCTCCGATCCCCGGTGCATCGAATCGAATGACGGTGACGTCCTTCAGTTTTGCAACAATCGGATCGAGCACATCGAGTGGCAAGCCATAGCCATTGCAAAGCAGCAGCGGTGGTAATGGTCCGGGGCGTTCCGGGATATTCACTTTTACCCGTATTTTGAACTTGCCCAGGCGATAGACCCGATCTGTTGCCGAGGCGTGGGCACCACTCATGGGTTGGCCGCTCTTGACGGTGCATCCGGACAATTCAAAGGCGAGCGTAGACTATGTGCTTTGAAAATGTGCTCGCTAAGTTGCATGGTGGCTGGCGATAAACTCTTGCACTTTGGGCGCGATACCCTCACGGAAACCGGTTCCGCTGAAAACACCATAGTGACCAACGTTCTCCTGTAAATGATAGGACTTCTTCGAGGCGGGCAGGTTGGTGCACAAATCGGCAGCAGCCTGGCACTGGCCCGGTGTCACCATGTTGTCCTTACCCCCTTCCACCGTAAGAATCGGTATTTTCTTAACGGCCCCGCAATTGACCTTCTGACCATTCACCTCAAGTGTTCCCTTGGCCAGGGTCTGGTCGATGAAGACATTTTCCAGTGTCTCGATATAAAACTCCGCCGTCGCGTCGAGGAGCGAAAAATACTCATCGTAAAACTCACGGAACTTGCCGGTTTCGTCGTGCTTGTCTTCTTTGACCTGCCAGAAGAACCGACCGTGGCTATTGATATGGCTGTGCATACTCAGCGACATAAAATTACTGAGCTGCACCATACCCGGATAGACGCGACGTCCTCTGCCAGGGTAAAACTTCGGTACCTTATGAATGACCAGGGCTTCGAGTCGCTCGCGGTTCAAGTGCCTGGATACCCGTGTCAGTACGCCGGGGTTCACCCTGACGTCCATGGGGCTGGCAAGAAACGACATGCTGCTGGGTGCATACTTGCTTTTTTGCTCCGCCAGCAGTGCTGCCGCTGCGAGACCGGGTGGGCCGGCCTGGCAGAGGCCGATCAGATGAGTATTGGGGCCGGTCTCGCGAAGAAAGTCCATTACATAGCCGATGTACTCGAAGTAGCCAAACCTGCCCTCGCTCAGCGGCACCTGCCGAGCGCAGGTCCAGTCGGTAACGTAGACGTCGTGATCGGGCAAAAACTCCTGAAATGTCTCTCGCGACAGCGTGGCGTGATGCCCCGACATTGCGGCAACAAACAAGACTTTTGGCGCATCGGCCGGTAATTCTGCGCGACGAAAGCGCATCAGTTTGCAGAAGGGCTTCTCTGCGTGGACGGTTTCCTCTACGGGATAATGGCTGTCACCGACAGCGATGTCAGAGAAGTTCCAGTCACGTTTCGGGTAGTGCTGCAGCAGTCGGATCCCGGTTTCGAGCACTGCGTTTTGAGTCCGGCCCAGCCTTGTATCTCTCAGTGGATTGATCCGGCTGTTGTGTATTGATTTAGCGACCTCTAGCAGGTCGGCGCTCTTTCCAAGACCCCGGGTCATGGCGTCGGCAATGGTGTATCTCAAGTCTTCCCCCTCAAACGCGACCTCGACAGAGGTCGCTTTCTGCGTATCTCATTTTTTTATCGACGTTAGAGCAAATCAGGGTGCAAGGGAAGCATTAAGTAGGGGTCTTTTGTCGAACTCCTGAGGCGGAAAATCGTGGTTTTCAGGTGCAAAAGTCGATTAGGGCCGATAAGCGGGTAAAAACGGAGTATCTGGGCCTTAATCGAGCTATTTTCAGGCAGATTTAGCCACTAAGTCTTTGTGATTCGAGGACGGGTGCCGGGTGCTCGGTTGCAGACAGGCCACTCCTCGGCCACCATTTCAACGGTTTGCACGGCTTACAGGCGCCACCCCATGGTTTGATCCGGTTGCTATGGGTGAATCGAAGACTGAAAGTTAAGCGTCCCTCCGCCGGTAATTGATGCGGCCATCTGCCGCTGTTTAGTGATAAACAACAGGCCTTTCACCGATTTCCGCACCGTTAGATCCCCGTGGTCTCTAGGCGGTTACGATTTTGAATGGCGCTCCGGAAACAATCAAGGCGTTGAGTCAATGAGTATGGCGATGGAGGCGCAGGAGTTTGTTACTCTGCTGCCCCGGCTGCAAATGGCGGTGGCGCCCAGGCGCCGAACATCAAATACGGAAGCAAGCGGATATTATCGAATGGTACGCAATGTCATTTTGCATATCGGTATGCACAAGACGGGCACGACGTCCCTGCAGAATTCACTGCAGGATTATGACGACGGTGACATCTTTTACGCGCCACTGGGCGATCCCAATCATTCTGAAGCGCTGTTCACGGCGTTTTCTTCAGACCCATCGGACTACCATATCTGGCGGGACCGGGGTTATTCGCCCGCCCAGATTGAGGAGCAGCGTACTTTATATCTCTCGAAGCTGAATACGGCATTGCTGCGCGCCAATCGCTCCACCGTCGTATTTTCTGGAGAAGACGCCGGCGTCCTGGACGCCGAGGGAAAGAAACAGCTGATCGATTATCTGCAGTCCAATGGCCGTAGTGTTCGGGTGATTTGCTACGTTCGGGATCCGCGATCTTTTGCGGCATCGTTTTTCCAGCAGGCGCTGAAGGGCGGCTTGGCTGAAGTTCCCAAAATCAATCCTAATTATCGGCTTCGCCTGGAAACCCTGAAACATCTTTTACCCGAAAGCCAATTGACCGTGAGGAGGTTCGATCGAGAATCGCTAATCGGCGGCAATATCATCTCCGATTTTGCCGCTCTGACGGGTTTGCAAACCGAGCTTCTGGTCGATTTGAAAGACAATAGCTCGTTGCCCTTTTCTGCGATGAAAATGCTCTTTATTTTTAATCGAGGAGCTATGCTTTCGTCGGGGGACGACACGCTGTATCGCGCCCGAATTATGTTTATTGGCGCCCTGCGGACGGCCTTTGCCGATCAGAGTGGTCCGCCCCTATCACTATTTGACGACTGTGCAATTTATGCCGGCTGTGCCTACCTGGCCAAGCATTTTGGCATCGCTTTCGAGGATGAAGCAGCGAGCAGAGGCGAATCGGGCGACGTCGAAAGTGCCGAGCAGAAACTACTGGATATTGAAGATTGGGAAGTCGAGGTACTAAATCAGGCGCTGGGCGAGCTGGGTTTGACCGGTGATTTTCCGACGGTGGGAGACAAACTCAACCGTTTATTTCTGCACTACGTGTATCGATCCCATGAGTCTTTAGCTCCCAGGGAGACCGCAGATACAGGTCTGGATGAAGAGCCAGACACGTCCGCTTTATCCGGGGAGTAGCCAACATCGGCGGGGCAGAGGCATTGCGTCTGCGGTTCCTTCATACACTGGCGGGGGACGCAGCAGGAGCGAGCACCAAGTCAACTATTGGGTTGTGGTCGTAACGCCGACACTCGGCCGAGTGGCGCGTGATGGAAGACGCTAGCAACCGAAATTACGCGGCTGTCGCTTCATCCTCAACGACGCTTTCGTCCTCAGTTTCAATCGCCGCGAGTTTCGCTTCTGCTGCTTCGAGCTGACGCTTCAGGTCGGCATTCTCACGCTTGCTTTCGTTGAGCGTCTTTTGCAGGGTATCCGCTGCTTTGGTTTTTTCCGCCAGCTTCTTCTTGCTGGCGTCTAGGTTCTTTTTCATACGCTCGGGGTCGAGGCGGGTGAGGGTCTTGTTCTCCTCGCGGACCGCGGCCAAATCCTTCTGCAGAGTCTTGACACGCTTTTTTATCTCGGCGATTTCGGTCTGTAGATTCTCAGAGCGGTTATGCAGTTCGCGGTTCCGCTGCTCGATTTTCTGAGTGCCGGTAGCCTTTTCGGAGAGCTCCGTGATGGTCTCAAGCTGTTTGTTAACAGTGGCCCGGAGCTCGGCCTCGGTTGACGTCAGCGCCTTGACTTCCGCGTTCCTGGCTTCGATCTCGGCCGTTTTGGCGTCGAGCTGTTCCTGATATTCTGCGCGAAGCTCGGCTTCAAGCTCCATGATCTTTTCTAGTCGGTTGGCTGTGAGCATAATTTCCTTGGCTGTGTTCCTGTCTGGTGTTCGGGCGAGCGATTGAAACCGACGGCTCCTAAGCGATCATCTGCCTGGTTGGCAGTGGGGCGGAACAGTGGTCCATTAAACGGGGTCACAAAGGCCGCCCGTGCTGCAGCGCCTCGGTCCTACTATCATCAATAACAAAGTTTCGCCTGCCGGACTCGTGCGTGTAATGGAGCGATTTGCAGGCGGCGGAAGAATGCCCGAACAAGCGCATAATTGCAAGGAATATGCGTCATCCTCTTGCGGTTGGCCGTTATGTCTGAATGTCGACCCCAAACCAAGCCGATCGGAAGCCAACCTGGGCCCCGGGCCGGTACGTTAAGCGATTAATCCGGGTGTTTCGAACAAACTGAGGGCCACTACCGACCCTGTTGCTACCAACGGAAATGCGACAAGTACACTGCGCGTGTTCTGGATCGCCCCGCGCGCAACAAAATCGGGCATCTGGACCTCGTTGTCAGATGAATTTGACTTCGGCTTCAATCTCTACCGGAATATCCATGGGGAGTTCTGCCATGCCTACCGCGGAGCGGGAGTGTTCGCCAATGACGGGGCCAAACAGCTCGATAATCAGTTCACTGAACGCGTTGATCACCTGCGGTTGCTGAGAAAACCCCGGCGCCGAGTTGACCATGCCAAAAACCCGGGTCCAGGCCGTTATTCGATCGAGTGAACCCAGCGCGTCTTTTAGGCTGCTCAGCATCGATAGGGTGGTCAATTGGCTGGCCTGAATGCCTTGCTCCAGCGTGAGCACGCTGCCTACTTTGCCCAGGGGTTGAGCGAGGGTGCCATCGGCATTCAAGGGGCCATGACCCGATAAGTAAGCAGTATTGTCAAACATACGCACGCTCGGGCATATGAGCTTCACCCCAGGCGGCAATTTCAGTGGGCCGGGAAGCTTCAGATTCATTTCAAGAAGCTTTTCGGCAATCAAATCGTTCTCTTGGTTTTGATTCGTCATGGTGTGGTTTACCTATCTGAAACTGCAGGATTGGAACTTCGGTCGTATTCTCCGCGGTGGCCTTGCGGCGTGATTAATGAGTTGCACCGGCAGAACTACTTTTGTCTCGTCCCGAGCGGACTATCTGCCACAGTCCTTTCGTCATTACCGGCAAGACGAAGACGGCTAAAAAGACATAGGTTAATGTTCCGTATCCATCAGCAATAATACGGACAATGCCAAAGTTTGCTGCCAATACGATGGACAGGGTCAAGACGCTGATCGCGACAATGGGCCGCCAAACAGCGGCAACCGCTGATCGCTGATCCAGATTAAATGCTCCGCTAAGGCGCTCATTGAGCGCGTGAACCAGGGCGGTGCCTGTTTCAATAAACGTTCCCAGTATTATCAGCTCGAATAGGTAGCGAAAATACGTCGCATCAAGTTTGGCGAGCATAAAGGTCAACGGAAGCGGTTCTGACAGTATTCTCGGATAATATCCCACCATGATGATGAAAAATAAGATCGCCGGGACCATGGCTATCAAACCCGCAAGCAGACCGGAAGAGACGGCTTCACGACGGGTAGAGCAGTGCCTCAGGCTAAAGAGCACCGCGGGTATCGCTGCAATATTAACGCCTGAGTAGGCAATGCCTCCCCGGTACCAATCATCGCTGATGGTCGATTGGGAAAAGCCCTGCGTGATGAGATCCCCAAAACTCGCCAGACTGACGACGAACAGGGTGATATAGGCGGTGTACAAAATAACGGTCCAGAATGAGAAGACCTTCACGATCAGCGAGGTGCCGTAAAAGGTCAGTAGTCCGATCAGAACGGCCAACAGGACCGTACCGAGATGATCGGGAACATCCAGGCGTGCCGATAGCATGACATCAGCGGCAGAGCACAGAACGGCCAGCGTCATGACCATAATCAGCAAGAAAGGTATTTCAAACAGGAACCAGCCACGTCCCAGTAAATGGCGGAAAAAACTCCGATAATCATAGCTGCGGGTTATTCGTGAGAATTCGAAACAGGTGGCCAGCACCACACTCCATATCGACATGGCCAACAACATGCCCAACAGCCCGCCAACAGGGCCCTTGGAAACAAAGAATTCCACAATTTCTCTGCCCGTTGCGTAGCCCCCGCCGACAACAACGGACTGGAATATAAAACCCGGCAGGAGGTAACGCTGAAAGAAGGTCGCAGACATAACGTGCTCTTGTGTAGAGAAGCTATCTGAATCGCGCGGGTGACAATAACTCTAAATCAACGCCAATACCCGCCGCCATCGCCTCCGCCTCGTCATTCAGGGCGATTCTGGCAGCAAGCTTTGACAGGGCGGGCGCGGTTTCTATCCCCGAGCCACCCTGCCCAACGCACCAAAAAAAGTGTTTATCCTCCGGATCGGGACCAATAACCGGCAGCCTGTCCGGTGCAAACGTTCTCAGCCCAGCCCAGGAGTGATTGATTTTTTTTATCTCCAGATGAGTGTTTTGTTCAATCGTGTAAGCCGCCGTGGCAATGTCAATTTCTTCCGGCTGGGCATCACACGGCGGCGATGGGGTTTCATCGGAGAGCGATCCCGCCAGCTGGCCCGCATCGGGCATGTAGTAATAGCTGCCATTAAAATCTCCGAGCGGCGGCCAGGAGGTAATATCGTAATCTTGCGGAGCATCGAAGGTAATCATCGTGCGCCGCCTCGGATCAAGGCCCATTGGCGCAACCCCTGCCAGCTCTGCAATACGATCCCCCCAGGCTCCAGCCGCATTGATAAGCGTTGACGCACTGAACGGTCCCTTGCTTGTTGTTATCACCCATTGGTTAGCTGATTTTTCAAGAGCGAGTACTGCCGCCTTTTTAGCGATTACTCCGCCTCTGGCCGTTATTCCTTTGACATAGCTTTGCATGAGTTGGTCGACGTCGATTCGCATCGCATTGGGCTCAAACAAACCGCAAAAAACAGCGTCAGCATGCTGTCGTGCAACCGGGACTCGTTTGGCAATGTCATCGCCGTCAATAACCTGGCACTCAACACCCAGATCATTCATTCTCTGGCAGGCGGCCTCGATATTTTGTTTATCCTTTGACCCGCCGACAAACAGGCATCCGCAGGTCTTTACTAAGGGCGTCTGGGCAAAGAGATTGGGAGGGTCAATAAAAAAACGCTTACTCTCCACCGCCAGACTCAGTAGCGTTGGCTCGAGCATCAATTCGGAGTAGATCGCGGCTGACCGACCCGTGGTGTGATACCCGGGTGCGTCTTCCTGCTCCAACACCAATAGACGCGATGATGCGCTTAGTTCATAGCCGAGTGAGAGGCCGGCAATCCCGCCACCCACTATGACAAAGTCGTAGTTTTTCAAGCGGCCTGACCTCCGTAAAGAATTCCAAATTACCTGCTGAACTAATGGTGTTGGTAAACGCCGGCAAGTAACGTGCAGGCAAGCGATGATCCTACACGGATTCTGTGTTCGATACCGTCTGACTAGGCACTTACCCGACGCGTAATGTATGGGGTTGTTCAAACGCTGGTTTTTTTAACTGGCGTTCAAGGGATTCTGCGCATTTCAAAGCGACAATTCGCACCGTATGATGGTGATCGACCGTCGCGGCAGCTTTACCGCCGATAAATGGGAATTATCCTTACGTATTTTTGTGCTGGAATAACTTATGAAATTACCCCAACGCTTCGCTCACAGACCTGTGGTCATCACCTTGCTTACGGGCCTGTTGTCCCTTGCCGGCTGCGGGCGTGAGGATTCTTCCGAATCCGTCGCGGTCGAGGCCGCTGATCTTGTGTTGCTCAACGGGTTTGTCTACACCGTTGACACAGAGAATTCCACCGCGGAAGCCGTGGCCATTGATGAGGGCAGGATCGTGTTTGTCGGAAGCAATGATGGCGCTTCGGCTTTTATCGGTGAGGGCACGGAGCAGCGTGATCTGGGCGGGCAGATGGTGTTGCCGGGGCTGCATGACATGCACATACATGCCCTTGCAGTGGTCGCGCCGGAACGCTGCGAACTGCAATCAAAGCCACTTTCGCTGGAGGCTATGGTTCCGGTGCTCGAGGCATGCATTGATCGCTTTGAGATCGCTCCCGGCGACTGGCTGGTCGCCGGTCAGTGGTCCTTTTCCGCAGGTAACCAGCCTGGCGCTGACTTACCGACCATTCGCGCCGCTCTCGATGCGGTTTCCCGGGATCACCCGATTATTATTTATGGCGATGACGGTCACCACGCAGCGGCGAATAGTGCGGCACTGGCGCGCGCTGCCATTCCCGGTGGTGAAACGGTACCCATTAGCGCAGAGTCGTTAGCAACTACTTATGCGGGCTACGCACCCTACATAGAGGTCGATGCCACTGGAGAACCCGCGGGTGGTATCCACGAATCCGCACGGGGCTTGCTGCGCCCCATCTGGGTCGACGTTCTTGGGCTCGAAGGTGATCTCGCGGAGCGGTTACAGGAAATTGGGCCGATTCTGGCCGCTCGCGGTATTACAACGATTCAGGACCCTTTGGTGTACGCCAATATGTTGGAGGCCTATGCGCACTATGAGGCCAGCGGCACTATGCCATTTCGCGTACGGGCTGCCATGATGACCCCGAGCGCTGCCACGCTTGAAAATATCGCGCCACATATCGCGGAACTCGCCGAGGTGAGAAAGCGCTACGCAGATAGCGACTATATTCATGCCGATGGGGTGAAACTGTTCGCCGATGCGGTACTCGAGGGGAACCCGCTGATCAACCCACCATCAAACCCTGTTGCGGCGGTACTCGACAAATTTAAGCAGCCCATTTTTTCCGGTAGCTTAGAAGACGATACCTTTGAACTGACCGGGTATGTCGATCAGGAGAGTGCTGAGTGTGCGGTCGTACAGCAATCGCCGGAGGCCTACAAGAGCGCTGAGGCGGCGGGCCGGTTCTTCGATAAGTTCGGTTTCTACCCAAAGCAGTGCATCCCCAATAGCGGTGTTCTCGAGCACAGCGAAGATTTTATTCGTCAATACATCAGCGCGGCTACCGAGGCGGGCTTCCATGTTCATGTGCACGCCCTGTCCGATAAGGCGGTAAGAATTGCCGTCGATGAACTAGCGAGCGTTAAGCCCATCGCTGACCGCTTCGGTGTTTCGCAGAGTCTTGCTCATCTGCAGTTGGTACATCCCCAGGAACAGCAGCGTATCGGTGAGCTCGGTCTCGCGACCGTATTTACCTTTAATTGGACGGGACCTTTTTTCCCCTATGAAGTTTCTGTAAGACCCTTTATCGACGAGCTCGATGGTCTGGAAGATATGTACAGGCCCGATGGGTATTACATCGAAAACCTGTATACGGCACGAACACTGCAGGATAATGGTGCATTGATTGTTCATGGCAGTGATGCACCCGTGGGTGGCAGAGATCCTGTGCCGTTTATCAATCTGATGTACTCGCTTTATCGCAGCGATGGCGACGTGGTACTCAATGCCGATGAGCGACTTGATATTGAAAGCGCTATCGAGGCGTTCACCATCAATGGGGCCAAGCTGTTCGGTCATGACGATGAGCTGGGTAGCATAGAGGTCGGTAAGATCGCCGATATTATTGCCATCGATCAGAATTTACTCGCGCTCGCGCAAAGTGATGACATTGAACGGATTGCTGATACGCAGGTATTGCTGACTGTGTTTGATGGTCGGATCGTTTACGAGCGCTCAGCGAATGATCAGTGATGCTGGAATCATTAAGTATTTTTTACTATCCGCCGTTGCTCCGTGCTTTGTCCAAAATTTCTTTGACTACACTCGTGTTTAAACGAGCGGCCGTCACTTAACCAAGAATCCATCGATAGGAAAAATAATGACATCTGAATTGAAAAACTCACCTTTTTACAACTTACAATTGGCAGTCAACCCCGATATCGAATGGAGCCCCTGGGCCGGCTGTAAAACGCCGGTCGCAATCCATGAACTCGACGACGAGTTACGTGCGGTGCGTAATGGCACGATTGTTTTCGATATGTCACCGGTGGTTAAGTATCAGGTCACAGGCACTGACGCTCAGGTTTTTCTAGACAAGATTTCTACACGTTCGATGGCGATTAAGCCAGGTCGGGTTACATATACCTGCTGGACTAATGCGCAAGGCATGTTAGTGGACGATGGCACGGTGTTTCGTTTCTCTGAAACCGAGTTCAGAATGTTGCCGAATTCGCGAGACGATGACTATTACGCTCAGCAAGCGGAAGGCCTCGATGTAGAGGTAACAGACGTTTCTCATAACAGTGCAGCCCTGACCGTACAGGGCAAAACAGCGGCGACGGTGTTAACCCGGATGGGCATCAAAAATCTCGTGGATATGAAGCCCTTTGATTTTGCCACATTCGATTCTCCCGCTGGGGAGCTCATGATATCGCGCACCGGTTTTTTTGGGGATTTGGGCTATGAGTTGTGGTTCAGCCTTGATCAGGTAGAAGCGGTGTGGGACGCCGTGCTGGCTGCGGGAGCGTTGCCTGTCGGTATTGTCACCTTGTGCAATGCGCGATTGGAGGCAGGCCATATTATTCCAGATAATGAGTTTGAACTGGAACCGGCCAAATATGATGGCAGTGAACCCGATTCCTTTAACAGGACACCGTTTGATCTCGGTCTGGGCTTTGTCATTAATCTGGATAAGGGCGACTTTGTTGGTCGCGATGCGCTGATAGCGGAAAAGGAGCGAGGTTCGACATGGCAGCTGGTTGCTTTGGAGCTTGACTGCGACCACGGCGCTGCGCAACGAGATGTTGTCGCTGTCAATGGTGTTGAGGTGGGTTTTGTGACATCCGGTCTGTTTTCTGTGAACCTGGGGAAAAGTATTGCATTGGCCACCGTTAAATCCGGCAGCACCAGCCCTGGTGGCAGTGCATCGGTTGTTGTCAACGGGGTTAAGGTGGATGCCGTAGTGGTTGATACGCCATTTTATAAGTCACCGCGTAAAGCGCAGACACCAGCCCCGATGCTATAAATCGGTTCCAACCCGTTAACTGGTCGCTATGAAAAGTGTGCGGACCTCTAAGGTCAGTCCGGCGCGGCCCAGACCAGTGCGACGAGCTTGCTGCCGGGATCCAGGGGCGGCTCCTCGTCCTGAGTACAGACACGCAGTTTCTGCCCCTCGCCGAGGGCGAAAAGCGGGATCAATCGGTTGCCCGTAGTCTGCTTCCAGTTGTCCAGGTCAAAGGATTCGGTGAGATTGATTACCTTAAGCTCTGCGCCCTGGGCAAGGAGGCTGGCAAACTTCTCATAAGACAGGTCCTCGCTGAACATACGCGGTACCTGGTAATCCTCTGACAGGCGCTCGCGCTCGCTCGCGTCCCGGTCCTCGCCGGTTCGCAGGCTGAATACCCGGTTAGGGCCGAACTCGCTCCGGAACTTCATGCAGGCCAGCGTATTCCAGCGGGAGCGCCGGGACACGGCGAAGAGCCAGCCGATGCCGACCCGCTCCAGGTACTGGTCTGCATGCGAGGAGACCGGGTCGCCGAAGTAAGTCTCGAGGCCGACCATGCGCGCCGCACGGACCTCCTCATAGGAGGTATCGGCGAGCTTGATCCGAAAGCCCTGACGCTGGAGCACATCACCGATGGCCCGCGCCACGCGGTTGGCACCGACGATGAGCATGCCATTGGGCTCTTCTTCGGCTAGGCCCAGGGCGCGGGTAACGGGGCGGGCAGTAATGCTCTGCAGGACCACCGTGGCGATGATTACGAGGAAGGTGTAGGGCACCAGGTCAACCGCGTCAGCATAGCCGGCATCGGCCAGGCGCAGCGCAAAAAGGCTGGACACAGCGGCGGCGACGATTCCCCGGGGCGCTACCCAGGCCAGCAGCGCCCGCTGCTGCCAGCTGTAGCCTGCGCCCAGAGTGCAGGCCCAGACCATCACCGGCCGCGCGAGTAGCACTACCAGCAGTACGGCCGCGCCCGACCAGCCGGTGGCGAGGATGTCCATGGGGTCGACTCGGGCGCCGAGAACGACAAACAGCACGGAGATCACCAGGATCGACAGGCTCTCCTTAAAGCTCAGAATTTCGCTGACGTCGACGTCCTTCATGTTGCCCAGTAACACGCCCATTACCGTGACCGCCAGCAGACCGGACTCGTGAGCCGTGTAATCGCTGGCGGCAAAGACGAGCACCACCCAGGCCAGGGTGACCACGTTGGCCAGATATTCGGGCACCCAGTGCCGGCGCAGCGCAAAGCCGAGGCTGAAGGCCCCGGCAATGCCGACTCCAAGACCCGCGGCAATGCTTTTGCCAAAGACCATGAAGCCCTGGCTGCCAGTAACGAGGTACTGAAAGACAAGCACCGCGAGCAGCGCGCCCACCGGATCGATGAGAATACCCTCCCAGCGCAGCACCTGGCTGACATCGGCGCGGGCGCGCATGGTGCGCAGCAGCGGATTGATTACCGTCGGTCCGGTCACCACCATGAGCGCGGCGAAGAGCAGGGCCAGGTAAGGCGTAAATCCAGCCAACAGAACACAGCCACCGGCGATGAGCAGCCAGTTCAGCAGCGCACCCCAGCTCACCAGGTTGGTCACTGTGCGGCCGTGGCCGCGCAGGTCGCGGAAGCGCAGCGTGAGCCCACCCTCGAAAAGGACCAGCGCGACCCCCAGGGAAATGAACGGGAACAGCAGATCGCCGAACTGCTCGTCCGGACGCAGGAGTCCGGTCACGGGGCCGGCGACGATGCCCAGGATGAGCAGGGCGAGGATGGAGGGCGTTCTCAGCCGCCAGGACAGCCACTGTGCCCCTACGCCGAGGACCAGCACGGCGGCGAGAATATACAGTAGTTGGTTTTCCATGGAGCGTCCCCGGAGCAGTAGGCCGCCCTCAGGGCGACGTCAGTCGTGGTCGCTACAGTACATCCTCCAGAGGGCGTTGACGACTGGATCGCCAGATGTCGTTCCCTACGGCGCACCCATAAAGCGGGGTAGGCTCTTTGGCTCTACTACCGATTCAGCATTAGCCATCGAGATATCGGAGACGTCCTTACGGAGCGGGGCATTACTGCCAAACAATAAAAAAGGGCTGTATCGCGAAAACCCTTTGCTATAGAAAAAAATGGCTCCCTCGGCCCGCAAGCACAGCGCGCAGTCGTTCGAGGGCTCGCAGCGGTGTCGCTCGAATTCACCGTTCCTCCAGCCCTCGCGGTACGCTCGGTCGTTCGAACGGCGTCGAGCGCTGCTCGCAAAAACCCCGGCTCGTCGCTCCCGCACATCCGTGTGCTCCGCGAAGCGCCACCGTCTCCGGCTCGTCGCTCTCGCACATCCGTGTGCCCCGCGACGCGCCACCGTCCTGTCTCGACGCTCTCGCACATCCGTGTGCTCCGCGACGCGCCACCGTTCTGTCTCGTAGCTCTCGCACATCCGTGTGCTCCGCGACGCGCCACCGTCCTGTCTCGTCGCTCTCGCACATCCGTGTGCTCCGCGACGCGCCACCGTCCTGGTGGCGACCCCGCCCGTTTCGAGCTGTCGTGCCCGGTCGGGCTTACGGGCTGATTATGGGTGAACTCACTTCAGTATTCTTGCTGGCGAGCGACAGTGATTGATCGGAGATCGACGCGTTGCTTCTGCCTCGCGTCAGCCACTGGTAGGTATTTGACCCCAGCATCAGCAGGCAGGGCGTCAGAACCAGGGTCAGGACGGTGGCGAAAGTCAGTCCGCCAGCGATGGCGCTGGCCAACCCCTTCCACCACTGGGTCGATGGCGCGCCGAATGAGAGCTCGCGTCCGGCCAGATCCGCGTTAAGCCCGATTACCATGGGCATCACCCCGAGAATGGTGGTGAGCGCTGTCAATAGCACCGGCCGCCGCCGCTGCAGTGCGGTTTGCAGGATAGCTGTCTGGGGATCAATGCCTTGAGCACGGTGCCGGTTGTAGGTATCGATCAGCACGATGTTATTGTTGACGACGATGCCAGCGAGGGCAATAACGCCGATGCCTCCCATCACCACACCGAAAGGGTTTCCGGTTACCAGCAATCCGAGCAACACCCCGGCAGTCGAGAAGACGATGGCACTGAGCACCACGAACGCCTGGTAGAAGCTGTTGAATTGGGCGACGAGTGCCGCCAGCATCAGGACAATGGCCACAGCGAACGCACCCAGAAGAAAGCCGATTGATTCCTGCAAGTCCTTGTCCTCTCCTTTGAACCTGACCAAAACGCCTTCGGGTATTTCGGTAGTATCGAGTTGGGCACTGAGCAGCCGGGTCTGTGTGTCCGGGAGAAGCCCGGTATCAACATTGGCCTTCACCGCCATAATGCGTTGCCCGTTGACTCGGTTAATCGCCCCTGTTGGCTGGGACGCCTCGAAGTCCACAAAATTCTTCACAGGAACCTGGCCGTTTTCTGTAGGAACGTGCAGGGATTGCAGCCGCTCTATCGTGCGTTCCCTGAAAGGAAAACGAATGCGAATGTCTACCGAATCATCGACGTCTTCCGGTCGGTACTCCCCGAGCAAAATTCCGTTGGTGGTCAGTTGCACCGCTTCTCCGAGAAGTGCGATATCTGCGCCGACCCGGGCGGCCTGCTCACGGTCCACCCGCAGCCGCCATTCGACCCCTTCCAGCGGGCGGCTATCCTCCACATCAACGAAGCCGCCAACATGGTTCATGGCCAGACGAATTTCTTCGATGGCGGATGCGAGCCGACGCGGGTTTGGCGAACTGACTTCGACCTCGATTGGCTTGCCGGCCGTGGGGCCCGAGGCCGCCTCCTGCACCTGAAGCACGATACCGGGCAGGTCGGCAGTACGCTTACGAACTTCGGCGATGATTGCTTTCGCCGGTCGCCGTTGGTCCCACTCGGTAAAAATGAGTTGCAACGTGCCGATGACATCTTCTGCGCGATTCTGGACGACACCACCTTTGCCGTAGGTTCGCGTGTACAGGCTCTTGACCCCGGGAAGTCCGATCAGCCGTTGTTCGACTTCGCGCACGATCGCGTCACGCTCATACACCGATAAGTTGCCACGGGCCCGGACTTGTACCTGAGCGGTTTCAGGTTCTACTTCTGGGAAGAACTCCAGTCCATTACCGAGACTGCCGTAAGCGATGTAGGTGCCGATCAGGAACGCCATGGCGCCCATCAGGGTTTTTCCTGGGTGAAGCAACAATCGCTTGAGGACACGATAGTAGCGATCGTCCTCGTTCACTACCTCGAGATCATCGTCTTCGAGATCATTGCCAACAGGAGGTTCAGATGTGCTCTTGCCGCTCAATCGGGATGTCAATAAGCCGCCCAGAACCGGCACGAACACCAGCGCCATAAATAAGGATGCGCCCAACGTCACGATGACGGTGGCCGGCAGGTATTTCATGAATTCGCCGACAATTCCCGGCCAGAACAGCAGGGGTACGAATACCGCCAATGTCGTCGCGGTTGAGGCGATGATCGGCCATGCCATGCGCTTGGCAGCACCGGCGTAAGCCGTTTTTCCATCCATGCCGCGGCTCAGTCGTCGGTCTGCAAGCTCAACGGTGATAATTGCTCCGTCGACGAGCATGCCGACGACGAGAATGAGGCTGAACAAGACGACGATGTTCAGGGTATAACCCAGCGCAGAGATCGCCAGAATGCCGGCGAGAAACGAACCGGGAATCGCCACTCCCACAAGGAGTGCCGGCCGCGGTCCGAGGGCTATAATAGCGACCACCATCACCAGGAAAATAGCGCTGATGACATTGTTCTGCAGGTCGCCGAGCATATCGCGGGTCTGCTTGGATTTGTCCTGTAAGTAGTCGGCTTGCAGATCACCTTCCCAATCGGTGAGGTGTTGCCCGATGATCTGGCGGGCCTCTTCTACGGTCTCGATAATGTTGGCACCCACGCGCTTTTTGACCTCGAGTGCGATCGCGGGCTCGCCGTTGACTCGGGCGAAGCCGTTCGGATCCTTGAAGGTTCGGTAAATACTGCCTACATCGCCGAACGTCACCACCTGTTCCCCGTCGACCTTCAGTGGCAGGCGCTGGACATCGCTATAGCTTTCTATGACCCCGGGTACCTGAACGCTGATGTTGCCAGCCTCAGATTCGACAGCGCCCGCAGCAACCAGTCGATTATTGCGACGCACTCGGGTAAGGACCTCGTCAAAGGACAGATCGTAGGCCTGAAGACGATGGGGGTCGACGATGATATCGACCACGGATTCACGATCTCCCGCAATATCGACCTCCAACACCGAACTGATGCCCTCAAGGGCATCGCGGAGGGTGCGGGCGCGTGCCAACAGCTCGCGCTCGGGCAGCGACCCGGAGAGCGCGACGGTGAGTACTGGGAACAGGGCGGGATTGATCTCCTGTACACGCGGCTCTTCGGTTTCTGAGGGGAGTTCACTCTTTGCCACATCGACTTTTTCCCGGACATCGCGCAACGCCTCGTCGGGGTCGAAGCCGGCATCAAATTCCAACGTCAGCGATGCATGACCCTGGCTGCCCACCGAGCGGATTTCCTCCAGTCCCGGTATCGCCCGCAACTCCTGCTCCATCGGGCGCAGCAGTAAACGCTCCGCATCTTTTGGCGATATGCCCTCATGCACTAACGAGACATAGATCGTCGGAATGGTCACATCCGGTTCTGCCTCTTTCGGGATAGAGGTATACGCCTGTGCGCCCGCAAGAAGGATGGCCAGCAAAGCGAGTATAACGAGGCGAGTGCGTGAGAAGGCGGCATTGATCAAGGTGTACATGCGCGTTAACCCCGAGTGCCGGATTGCGCCGCAATGGACTGGATTTCACCTGTTGTTAGCGTCTGGGCGCGAACCCGCTCGCCAACGCCGACAAAGCCGGCGCCGCGCACAATAAGACGCACGTTGTCAGGTAAACCGGTAACCCAGGCAGCTTCGGGGGAGGTCTGAACAATATCGATGGCATGGAACACGACATCGCCGCCGCTATTGACTGCCTTGACACCCAGCTCCCCTTGCGCGCTCAGCGTTAGCAAGGCGGGGGAGATCCGATGTGCAGTCACCGTACCGGTGACAATGCGCATGTCGGCACTGATTCCCGCGGCCATACCCTCCGGGTTGGACATCTGTACCTCCACCCGGAACGTGCGTGTCGCCGCTTTGCTGCGCGGTGCCACCTCCACTACCTGCCCGGTGCGCACCTCGCCGGAGCGCAGCGCAATGGTCGCCGTTTGGCCCACGGCCAGCGCATTAACGGCGTCCTGGGGGAAATGGGCGACAACGCTTAAGGGATTATTGTCAACGAGGGTGAGCGCTGGATCGCCAATACCGAGATAGTCCCCGGCGTCAACGTGCACACGGTCGACAATGCCTTCCCAGGGTGCGAGCAACTCCGTGTAGTCGATGTCCTTCCGAATGCGTACAAGCAGTGCCTGAGCCTGTTCGAGTGCCGCCCGCGATTGCTCGAGCTGCACGGCAGCCTGATAACCCCGCGTCGACAATCGCTCTGCAGCTTCAAGCTCGACCTTGCGTTGCGCCACCAATGCCTTTGCTTCACGTAGTTTTGCATCCCGATCGCCGGGTGACAGGCGCAGCAGCAGATCCCCACGAGCGACCTTTTGGCCTGAAGTGACCAGCACTTCGGTGATTTCCCCCGCCGTTTGCGCTTTTATTTCCGCGGCTCTGTTGGGTTGCGTATCTGCCTGTGCGGAGAACACTCGCTCGATCTGTTCGGCGCCACGTGCGACGACCGCGACCGAGAACAGGCTGTCCTCTTGCTCCGCCGGTTCGAGGATTGTGTTCGTATCATCGCTGCCCGACGGTACTCCGGAGGCCATCCACGCGCCGACCGACACGACCAGTAGGCCCGCGAGGGTCCAGCGTCGGTGTCGGGGATCGACCAGCCAGTCTCTAACACTAGCTTTTTGCATGGTCTTCGGCTCCGTTTTCATAACTACCTACAATGCCTTCAGTGGCTTTATGTATTCGCTGGTAAAAAGCGTCGAGGTCGGCGAGGCGTGCTTTGGCGCCTTTCCAACTGTCGGGTAGATCAGCGTGGGCGTGGGCTATTCCGGCACTGGCATCCCTGGCCCGGGCGACGATTCCCCGGAGCAAAGCGGGGAAGGGGTCCGCGGTTAGTTGAAAATAATCCTTACGATCACCCCGCCGGCTGACTCGCTCGAGGAGACCCAGTTGCTCCAGAAGACGGGTGTTGGTGCTGACGCTGCCTCGACTGACCTCCAGTTTTACCGCCAGTTCGCCGAGTGCGCAGGGGCCTCCATAGAGTATAAAGAAGCCAAATAATCGGCCGGCAATCCGAGGCAGTCCATCAGCCCTGGCGACCCGGCCCATATGCTCAATGAATTCGTTGGCCTGCTCGGGCGCGCTGTCGTCGGGCATCGAGTCGTTCATGCAGGGTGTCCTGGGATGTAGCAAGGAAAGGAAGGAGTACAAATAGTTTGTTCAGTTTAAACTAAACAAAATGAATTTGCAGCCGCGAAACGTCGCCGATCGGTCGCATTTCTATGCTCGGCTGCAGACTGCTGCGGGTTTGCGGCTTATCGACAGGCTTTGCTCTTCTCGCCCAGCGCTGCGCCGGAAATAAAAAAAGGGCAACCTTTCGGTTACCCCTTTTTGTATTTGGCTTCTCCAGCCCTCGCGAGACGCTCGGTCGCTCGACGCCGTCTGAGCGGTGCTCGCCGAAACCCCGTCCTCGCCCAACTGGGCTCTTCTCGCCCAGCGCTGCGCCGGAAATAAAAAAGGGGCAACCTTTCGGTTACCCCTTTTTGTATTTGGCTCCTCCGGCTCTCGCGAGACGCTCGGTCGCTCGGACGGCGTCGAGCGGTGCTCGCCGAAACCCCGTCCTCGCCCAGCTGGGCTCTTCTCGCCCAGCGCTGCGCCGGAAATAAAAAAGGGGCAACCTTTCGGTTACCCCCTTTTTGTATTTGGCTCCTCCGGCTCTCGCGAGACGCTCGGTCGCTCGGACGGCGTCGAGCGGTGCTCGCCGAAACCCCGTCCTCGCCCAGCTGGGCTCTTCTCGCCCAGCGCTGCGCCGGAAATAAAAAAGGGGCAACCTTTCGGTTACCCCCTTTTTGTATTTGGCTCCGCCTGCTGGGCTCGAACCAGCGACCCATTGATTAACAGTCAATTGCTCTACCAACTGAGCTAAGGCGGAAAGATGCTCGCTTTCACGAGGTCGCGAATGATATAGAAAACCCACTTTGCCCGTCAACTATCTTTCGTCCGGATAGATGGGTATCGAAGCCGCTGATGCCCAAGGCGGTTTAGGGGAAGCTGAATGGAAACGGCACTTTCTTGCCCTGCGCCCGGACGATAACGGTCGCGTAGAAAGCCATGGTCTGCAAACAAGGTCGCCATCAAGTGGTTTGAGTGGAAGCGTGTGCTCCGATGGAGCGGTCCTAACATTGGTGTAATTAGTAGCTTACTTTCCCCCACCCTGATAGCTTGGCGTGCGTCGGTTCCCCTGTGGGAGGGAATGTGCAGGCGGCCGATTTTGTTCCGCCGCCCAAAACCGCAATACTTCACTGCTAGCGTTTTTTCTGGACAATCATGTCGCGTCAATTTGAGGTCAAATCGAACTACCAACCGGCGGGGGATCAGCCGTTCGCTATCCAGAAACTGGTAGATGGCATCAACTCGGGATTGGCCGAGCAGGTTTTGTTGGGTGTAACCGGCTCGGGAAAGACCTTCACTATGGCCAACGTAGTACAGCAGCTCCAGCGTCCGACGATTGTTATGGCGCACAACAAGACCTTGGCGGCCCAGCTCTACGGTGAGTTCAAGGAGTTTTTCCCCAACAATGCCGTCGAGTACTTCGTCTCTTATTACGATTATTACCAGCCGGAAGCCTACGTCCCGTCCTCGGACACGTTCATCGAGAAAGATGCGCAGGTCAACGACCACATCGAACAGATGCGGCTCTCGGCGACCAAGGCCCTGATTGAACGAGAAGACTGTCTGGTGGTTTCAACCGTCTCCTCGATCTACGGCCTCGGCGATCCCGAATCTTATTTCAAGATGGTTATGCATCTGTCCCGGGGCGAAATCATTGATCAGCGCGGTATTCTGCGCCAGTTGGCGGAGCTCCAGTACACCCGGAACGATATCGACTTCAAGCGAGGCACTTACCGCGTCAGGGGTGATGTCATCGACGTCTTCCCAGCGGATTCAGATGAGCTGGCTATCCGTATCGAGCTGTTTGATGAGGAAATTGAGAACCTCACCACCTTTGATCCTCTCACCGGCGTGATCGTGGAGAAGCTTCCGAGGATTACCATATTCCCCAAAACCCATTACGTCGCATCCAGAGACACGATGCTGGGCGCTATCGACCTGATTGAGGAAGAGTTGGAGGGGCGGGTCAAACAGCTCAAGGAAGCGGACAAGCTGCTTGAAGCTCAGCGGATCCAGCAACGCACGCGTTACGATATCGAGATGATCCGTGAGTTGGGTTATTGCCAGGGTATCGAGAACTACTCGCGCTATCTGTCAGGGCGTGCTCCGGGCGAGCCGCCGCCGACGTTGTTTGAGTATTTGCCCGACAATGCCTTGATAATGGTCGATGAATCTCACGTGACCGTGCCGCAAATCGGCGGCATGTACAAGGGCGACCGTTCGCGCAAGGAAACACTGGTGGAGTACGGATTCCGCCTACCTTCGGCACTGGATAATCGTCCGCTTCGGTTTGAGGAGTGGGAGGCGCTGCGCCCTCAGGCCATTTATGTGTCAGCGACTCCCGGGGCCTATGAAACCGAGCGTTCGGGTCAAACGGTAGAGCAGGTGGTGCGGCCAACCGGGCTTGTCGACCCGGAGGTGGAGGTCCGTCCCGCCCGCACCCAGGTCGATGACCTGCTGGGTGAGATACATACTACGGTGGCGGCGGGCAGCCGCGTATTGGTGACCACGTTGACCAAGCGCATGGCCGAGGACCTCACCGAGTATTTGAGCGAGCACGATATCCGGGTGCGCTACCTTCACTCAGACATCGACACCGTTGAACGCGTCGAAATTATCCAGGATTTACGACTGGGAAAATTTGACGTTCTGGTCGGTATTAACCTGCTTCGGGAAGGACTCGATATGCCCGAGGTGTCGCTGGTCGCCATCCTCGATGCCGATAAAGAGGGCTTTTTGCGCTCCGACCGATCGCTGATCCAGACGATAGGGCGCGCCGCACGGCACATCGATGGCAGAGCTATTCTTTACGGTGATCGTATGACCGGCTCAATGGAGCGCGCCATCGCCGAGACCGAGCGGCGGCGCGTCAAACAGGTGGAGTTCAATACTGAGCATGGCATCACGCCCAAGGGTATCGAAAAGAGCGTTCAGGATATTCTCGAGGGCGCGAGACGAATGCCGACCAAACCGCGCAGCGCACGCGACCGGAAGGTGGCGGAAGAGCGTGCCGCGTATACCGCTGAAGTGGTCAATCTATCCCCCAAAGCCCTGGCCCGAAAGCTGGAGTCCATGGAGGCGCAGATGCTCGAACACGCCAAAAACCTTGAGTTTGAGCAGGCGGCCCAGCTCCGCGACCAGTTGACTGAGATCAAGCAGCAGGCATTCGTGGGTTAATAGGTGCGCCCCCTGACTTGACGCTCCACCATTGTGTGACGGCCCATCAGATTTCGGCATGCGAGGGTCGTAAACGCGAGCCGGGATTCGCTGGTTTCGGGACGAATGTGCGCCCATCTGAACTCCCGGTTAACTGTACGCAGCGCCTTTGAGCCGGGCCTTGCGCCGGGTCATTGATGACCGTTGCGTGAACACCGTCACGATTTCCGAGCAATCCGGGATAAATGTCCGCCACAATGACGATGTTGGATGAACAAATCATGCGGGTGGTTTAGACTAGTGTCCAATTAAGGTGCCAATAATCTTTTCAGGGGAACCACTCATGGCGAAACTAAGCAAACGTCCAATCAGGACAGGAGCGGCTTTGGCGGCAACGCTGGTACTTGTGGGCTGCGGAGCGAATCCCATCAGTGATGAAGATCGTTGTGCGCTGCTATTTGGCGCACTGGGTACCGGGGCAGGAGTGGCATCAGGTGGAGCCAGTGTTATCGGTGGTGCGCTCGTCGGCGGTGGTCTTGGCTATCTCGCCTGTTATCCCGATCGTGGACCCGAGCTCCCGGAAGAGCCTGCAGTCCCAACGGCACCCATGATGGTTCAAGAGACACCGGAGCCGCCAGGGGATGAAGACGGTGACGGCGTGACCGACGATCGGGATAAGTGCCCCGGAACACCCGCAGGTCAGGCCGTTGATGACAATGGCTGCGCACTGATTGTGTTCTCCGGCGACGTACTGCGGTTCGCGTTTGACAGCGCTGAGCTGCCCGCTGACGCGGCTTCGGTGCTCGCCGATGCTGTTGAATTTGTGGATGCGATGGGCGGCAAGAAATTGATAGTCTCCGGTCATGCCGATTCTTCGGGTCCTGACGCCTATAATCAGTCGCTCTCCCAGCGACGCGCGGATGCCGTGAAAGCGTTCTTGGTTGAATCCGGCATTCCGGAGCGCCAGCTCGAAGCCGTTGGTTATGGTGAAACCATGCCGGTAGCCGACAACGCCACGGCGTCGGGTCGCGCGCAAAACCGCCGTGTCGAGATCAATGCTGCCCAGTAAGTAGCGGCGATCGCGGGTTTAGGCGCAAGCCTTAAGTTCGACAAAAAAACAGATGGTTTTGTATCGGGGCCAGTGAAGCGATTCACAGGCCCCGAGTGCATTTTAAAATTAGCAATAGACGACGAAACAGCAAGCGGCCCTTCGTAACGGCCGCCACTGAAAAGGATTGAACATGCCTGTTATAACCTTGCCCGATGGTTCCGAGCGCCGCTTCGATCGGCCCGTATCTGTTCACGAGGTGGCCGCTGATATCGGTCCCGGTCTTGCAAAGGCGGCCCTGGCGGGTGTGGTGGACGGTGAACCCCGGGATACCAGCCATGTTATCGCTGACGACGCGGCGCTCAGTATTGTGACCGAGCGCGACGAGGCAGGGGTCGAAATTCTGCGGCACTCCACTGCGCACCTGCTCGCCCAGGCGACGCAGCAGCTGTTTCCCGATACGCAGGTCACCATTGGCCCCACGGTAGAGGACGGCTTTTACTACGATTTTGCAACCGAGCATCGATTTACCCCTGAAGACCTCGAGAAAATCGAGGCGCGTATGGCGGAGATTGTGGCGCAGGACTTGCCCGTTGAGCGGGTGGTTTGCAGCCGGGAAGAGGCCGCCAAACTGTTTGCCGAGATGGGGGAGCATTTCAAGGTGCAGATCGTTGAGGATTTGCCTGAGGGCGAAGAAATTTCGCTCTATCGCCAGGGGGAATGGGTCGATCTATGCCGTGGCCCCCATGTGCCGTCCACCGGCAAGATCAAAGCCTTCAAGCTGACCAAGGTGGCGGGCGCCTACTGGCGAGGCGACGCCAGCAATGAGCAGTTACAGCGTGTATACGGTACGGCGTGGGCGAACAAGAAGGCGCTGAAGGCTTACCTGAATCGAATTGCCGAGGCGGAGAAGCGCGACCATCGCAAGATCGCCAAGAAACTCGGCCTGTTTCATCTGCAGGAGGAAGCGCCAGGCATGGTGTTCTGGCACCCTGCGGGGTGGGTGATCTATCAGACCATCGAGCGGTATATGCGCGAGCAACAGTTGGCCTATGGGTATGAGGAAATCAAGACGCCCCAGCTCGTCGATTACAGCTTGTGGCAACGATCCGGCCACGCGGATAAATTTGCTGATGGCATGTTCATGCTAAAAAGCGATGAGCGGGATTTCGCGGTCAAGCCAATGAACTGCCCCTGCCATATTCAGGTGTTCAATCAGGGTTTGAAATCCTACCGGGATTTACCTCTGCGTTTGGCTGAGTTTGGCAGTTGTCATCGAAATGAGCCCTCGGGCTCCCTGCACGGCATTATGCGGGTGCGTGGCTTTGTACAGGACGACGCCCATATTTTCTGTACCGAGGATCAGATTCAGGGCGAAGTCGGCGATTTTATCGACATGTTGCACGACGTTTATGCAGATTTTGGTTTCAGCGAGGTGATTTATCGCCTGTCGACGCGACCCGAACAACGGGTCGGAAGCGATGCCGACTGGGATCGTGCCGAAGCCGCCCTCGCCAAGGCATTGGATGCCAAATCGCTGCCCTGGGAGGAGTTGCCGGGAGAGGGCGCGTTTTATGGCCCCAAAATCGAGTTTTCCCTGAAAGATTGCATCGGGCGGGTCTGGCAGTTGGGCACCATACAGGTCGATTTCTCCATGCCGGGACGCCTCGACGCTCAGTATGTGGCCGAGGATGGTAGCCGCAAGGTGCCGGTCATGTTGCACCGTGCGGTGCTCGGATCATTCGAGCGTTTTATCGGGATTTTGATCGAACACTTCGAGGGTGAGTTTCCCACCTGGCTGTCGCCACAGCAGGCGGTAATCGTGAATATTACGGATAAGCACGCCGATTATGCGCTTTCTGTGCAAGAAACCTTGAAAAACAACGGCTTCCGGGCTGTCTGCGACTTGAGAAACGAGAAGATCGGCTTTAAAATCCGCGAGCTTGAAATGAAGAAGACTCCCTACATCATCGTCGTCGGTGATCAGGAGGTAGAGTCTGCAACGGTTTCAGTTCGCGCCCGCCACGGCAGGGACCTCGGTTCCATGGATCTTGACTCGCTGGTGACTACGCTCACGGATGACGTTGGGCGTCGCGGACGATTGATGGGAGAAGATAAGCATTAAGAAAGACAGCAAGAGCAAAAAGGCTCTAACTAACGACCAGATAACAGCAGACCCTGTGCGCCTGGTCGGCGCAGAGGGCGAGCAAGTCGGTATTGTGTCCAATGCAGAAGCGCAGGCTCAGGCCGAAGCCGCGGGTATGGACCTGGTCATGATGGCCGACAGCACACCGCCCGTGTGCAAGATCATGGATTACGGAAAGCACGTCTTTGAAGCTAAAAAGCAGAAGGCGGCGCAGCGCAAGAAAGCCAAGCGCATCCAGGTCAAAGAAATGAAATTTCGTCCAGGGACGGATGAAGGTGACTACCAGGTAAAACTACGCAACCTGGTACGTTTCCTCGAGAACGGCGATAAGGCCAAGGTTACGCTCCGCTACCGCGGACGTGAAATGGCCCACCAGGAGATCGGTATGGAACTACTCAAACGAGTAGAGAACGATCTCAGTGAACTGGGAAGTGTCGAGCAGTTTCCGAAGATGGAAGGTCGACAACTGACCATGGTGATCGCACCCAAGAAACGAGGTTAGTGGCCCGTGAATGCCCTAGCTCTCGCTAATGCAACGCCCATTAAGGGCCCGAATGCGGAGTAACATCATGCCAAAAGCAAAAATTCACAGCGGAGCCGCCAAGCGGTTCAAAAAAACAGCCGGTGGTTACAAGCGCAAGAGCGCTTACAAGAGCCACATCCTGACCAAAATGACGACAAAGCGTAAGCGTCAGCTGCGCGGTACGTCCATGGTTGATCAATCAGACAAAGTGCTGATCGATCGCATGCTGCGCACCAAGTAATCGTTGTCACTTAGGATTAGGAGAAAGCAATGTCTCGTGTAAAACGTGGAGTGACTGCTCACAGGCGTCACAAGAAGATACTTAAGCAAGCCAAAGGTTATTACGGTGCGCGGTCGCGTATTTTTCGTGTGGCCAAGCAGGCGGTTACCAAGGCTGGGCAATACGCCTACCGCGATCGTCGCCAGCGCAAGCGCCAGTTTCGTGCGCTTTGGATCACCCGGATCAATGCTCAATCGCGCGCTAACGGTTTGACCTACAGCCGCTTGATCAACGGGCTGAAGAAAGCGGAAATCGCGCTCGACCGTCGCGTACTGGCGGATCTTGCCGTTCACGATAAGCCGGCTTTTGCGGCCGTAGTAGAACGCGCCCGCGCCGCCCTCGCCGCCTAACCGGCACCCGCTAGACGGGTCCGTGAGTAAAGCAAAGGGAAGGGGCAGTGCCCCTTCCCTTTTTTGTTGGCAGTCATACGGAAGTCAGCCATGGAATCTCTCGAAACACTTAATCGCGCAGCAGTTGCTGCGATCAATGAGGCAGAGAACGTCGCTACCCTCGAGCAGTTGCGGGTCGAGTATCTCGGTAAAAAGGGCGCGCTGACGGCGTTACTGAAGGGACTTGGCAAACTGTCCGCTGAAGAGCGTCCGAAGGCGGGCGCTGAGATCAATACGGTCAAACAGCAGCTGCAGAGCCAAATCGAGGAACGCAAGCAAGCGCTGGCCGCCGGCGCCCTGAAGGCACGATTGGATGCCGAGCGTATCGATGTCACGCTGCCGGGCCGCCGTAGCGAGACGGGGGGGTTGCACCCCATCAGCCGGACCATCGAGCGTATGGAAGGATTTTTTGGGGGCATTGGTTTCGATGTGGTGGAAGGCCCCGAAATCGAAGATGACTACCATAACTTTGAGGCGCTCAATATTCCTGCGCACCACCCCGCACGGGCGATGCACGACACCTTCTACGTGGACGACACCCATGTGCTGCGCACGCACACTTCCCCGGTTCAGGTGCGGGTGATGGAGCAGCGCGAACCGCCCTTGCGCATCATTTGTCCGGGGCGCGTTTATCGCTGCGATTCGGATCTGACCCATTCCCCGATGTTTCACCAGGTCGAGGGCTTGTTAATCGATGAGGAATCCAGTTTCGGCGATTTGAAGGGTCTGATTGAAGACTTCCTGCATGTGTTCTTTGAGCGCGACGATCTGGAAGTCCGCTTTCGTCCCAGTTACTTCCCGTTCACGGAGCCTTCGGCCGAGGTCGATATTCAGTGCGTTAAGTGCAGTGGGCAGGGTTGTCGAATCTGTAGCGGCACCGGCTGGTTGGAAGTGATGGGGTGCGGCATGGTCAATCCTAAAGTGTTCCAGTTCTCCGGCATTGATACCGAACGTTTCACCGGTTTTGCCTTCGGTATGGGGGTGGAGCGTCTCGCCATGCTGCGCTATGGCATTGGCGATTTGCGTTTGAATTTTGAGAATGACCTGCGCTTCCTGCGTCAGTTCGCTTAAGGAGCGGAACGATGATTATTTCTGAACAGTGGTTGCGACAGGATTGGGTCGATCCATCGATAGACACCGAGACGCTGTCGCACCAACTGACCATGGCTGGCCTCGAGGTCGATTCAGTGGCTCCGGTGGCGGGGTCGTTTTCCGGTGTCATCGTTGCCGAGATTGTCGCGGCGGAGCAACATCCCAATGCCGATAAGCTGCGCCTCTGCGAGGTGGATACTGGCGATGGCCGCGTGCAAATCGTGTGCGGTGCACCCAATGCCCGCGTGGGTTTAAAGGCCCCGCTGGCACAGGTTGGCGCGGTGTTGCCCGGTGATTTCAAAATCAAAAAAGCCAAACTCAGAGGTGTCGAGTCCCGGGGCATGCTCTGCGCTGAGGCGGAACTGGAGCTGTCCGAGGAGAATGCGGGGCTTATGGAACTCGCTTCCGATGCGCCGGTCGGTGCTGATTTACGGGATTACCTGAGCCTCGATGACAACGCTATCGAGATCGGCCTCACCCCCAATCGCGCGGATTGCCTTGGCCTGGCGGGAGTCGCGCGCGAGGTGGCGGTGCTCAATGGGCTCGCCGTCAAAAATCCCCTGGGCGGATCGATCGCGGCGACGATTGACGATGACTTTCCTATCCGTATCGAGGCGCCTGAACAGTGCCCGCGTTATCTGGGTCGCGTAATACGTAGCATTGATCTCAGCAGACCCTCGCCACGTTATATGGTCGAACGGCTGCGCCGGTGCGGCCTGAGGAGTATCGATCCGGTAGTTGATGTCACCAACTACGTCATGCTCGAGTTGGGTCAGCCGCTGCATGCGTTTGACCTGCAGTCGCTCAGTGGTGGAATTGTCGTTCGTGAGGCGCGCAGCGAAGAACGGATAACTCTGCTCGATGGTTCCGATGTGGCGCTCTCGCCGGGCACGCTGCTGATTGCCGACGAGGAGCGACCCCTGGCCATGGCAGGCATTATGGGTGGCGAAAACAGCGGGGTCAGCGAGTCAACCACGGATCTATTTTTGGAGAGTGCGTTTTTTGCGCCGGAGCCGATTGCCGGCCGAGCGCGCAGCTACGGCTTGCATACCGATGCCTCACACCGCTACGAACGCGGTGTCGATCCCGAATTACAGCGTGTGGCTATCGAGCGTGCCACGGAACTGTTGCTCGAAATAGTCGGTGGTGAGGCGGGGCCCGTCAGTGAAAAGACCGCCGCTGAATACCTGCCAACGGCAACGCCGGTACTCCTGCGACCGGCGAGAATCGCCCGTGTCCTGGGTTTTGAAATGGATGCCGCTGAGGTCGAGTCTATCCTGACCGGTCTGGGTTTCAGCGTGACCAGCGATACCGAGGGTTGGCACTGTGCGGCGCCAAGCTGGCGTTTCGATATCGAGCAGGAAGTCGATCTGATTGAAGAACTGGCACGGGTGTACGGCTATAACCGATTGCCTGTGAGTCGAATTCATGCCGCGTTGAACTTTGCCCCACAGCCCGAAGCGCGCAAGCCGCTGACCCGACTCAAACACGAACTGGCGGCGCGCGGTTTTACCGAGGCGATCACCTACAGCTTTGTGCCCTCCGATTTACAGTCCGCCTTTGACCCCGAGGTGACGCCGGTCGGCCTTCGCAACCCCATATCATCAGAAATGACGGTGATGCGAACCAGCCTGATTCCCGGCCTGCTTAAGGTGCTGTCCCACAATCGCAATCGTCAGGCAAGTCGACAGCGCTTTTTTGAGGCGGGACTCCGTTTTCTTCCGGGCGAATCGCTGGATCAGCAACCGATGGTAGCGTTGGCGATGACCGGTTTGCGGGATAGCGAGTCCTGGACATCGACGACTGAGCCCGTCGACTTCTATGATATGAAAGCGGCCATCGAAATGCTGTTTGGTCACCGGGAGCATTCGCCGTTGTCATTTGTCCAGATCGAGCGTCCGGGGCTCCATCCCGGTCAGACCGCAGAGGTACATGTGGACGGTCAGGCGGCGGGTGTACTGGGTGCCGTGCATCCATCGATTGCCGATCTTCTCGACTTGCCCGCGGCGACATTTGTGGCCGAACTGGACCAGCGCCTGTTGATGGCGACAAGCTTGCCCGAGGCTCAGGAAGTCTCTCGTTATCCTTCTGTGCGGCGCGATCTTGCCCTGTTGATGGAGCACACCGTGCCCGCCAGTGCGCTGATGCGCGTGGCCGCCGAATCAGCGGGCGCCTACCTTGATGATGTGGTGGTGTTCGATGTTTACTCGGGTGCGGGGGTCGGCGAGGATCAAAAAAGTCTGGCCATCGGTTTGACTTTCCGACATCCAGAGCGCACCCTTAGTGATTCCGAAATCTCCGAGGCAATGACTCAAGTTATTGATTCATTGGGAGAAAAGCTGAACGTAAAACTCAGGAGCTGACTGTTTGCATGGCTGCCTTGACCAAATCAGAGATGGCTGAAAAGTTGTTCGAAGAGTTGGGTCTCAACAAGCGAGAGGCCAAGGAACTGGTCGAGCAGTTTTTCGAGGAAATCCGAATCTGCCTCGAGAACAACGAGCAAATGAAGCTGTCGGGCTTTGGTAATTTTGATCTGCGCGACAAAAGCCAGCGGCCTGGAAGAAACCCTAAAACCGGTGAAGAAATTCCCATCTCCGCCCGTCGCGTGGTGACGTTTCGACCCGGTCAAAAATTAAAGGCGCGGGTAGAGCAGTTCGCGGCTGATGAGGCAAACCGCCGTGCTTGAACCTACCCACAACAGTGAACTTCCCCCCATACCCGGAAAGCGCTATTTCACCATTGGTGAGGTCAGCGATCTGTGTGCGGTAAAGCCCCATGTCCTGCGTTACTGGGAGCAGGAATTCCCGCAGCTCAAGCCGGTAAAACGCCGCGGTAACCGTCGCTATTATCAGCGGGAAGACGTGGAAATGATTCGGACCATCCGCGGTCTGCTCTATGAGCAGGGCTATACCATTGGCGGTGCCCGCCAGCGGATGTCCACCGAAGGTGAGGGCCCCACGCCGACCGAGGTCCAATCCGTGGTTCGCGACTGTATCGACAATCTGACGCAGGCCAGGGCGTTGCTGGTTTCCGGGGATTGAGACTACCTTTGGCGAATTTTTGTGCGTATAATCGCCGCCGTCTCGGGGCGTAGCGCAGCCTGGTAGCGCACCACACTGGGGGTGTGGTGGTCGCAGGTTCAAATCCTGCCGTCCCGACCAAATTTCCTGAATTTTTAAAAGCCTTGCTTCAGCAGGGCTTTTTATTTACCCCAAACGGGATTTATTGCAGATCCCTGCCTGCTCATTGGCTCGTCACACTCTATTTTTTGTACCTGACCTTATATGTAGGACGACCAATAGACTGGGTAGGGCAGGGGAAGACTACAACGCCATTAGTTTTTGTGCGAGACATCCAGCCAGTTCTATCCGATTGGTCGGATGAGGAATACTGTCAGTACTCCAGATTTCATTTGCGCCCGCGATCTTCAGTCTTTTCAGTGCGTCGCCGGCAAACAGCGCATGCGTCACCATGACTGTAATGCTGGCCGGCTGGTAAGGTTGGATTTCTTTGATTGCGCTTTCGATAGTTCGACCCGTGCTGATTACGTCATCTACGAAGACTACATGCCTTTCCCGGTAATCTGCGTTGGGTAAGGACACGCTGACATCTCTGTCACCAAAACGTAACTTTCGGGCTACATAAAACTCCAGGTCGTTTTGTTGGGCGATGGCCGCGACCCATTGCTCAGATTCCTCATCGGGCCCAATGAGAATAGGCTTTTCTAACTTTCCCTCCAGATAACTGGACATGGCAGTTGTAGCGCTTAGCGTTAACGCTAGCGGGATGGGAACCGCGTCTTCAATGCGATGTACCCGGTGTAGGTGGGGGTCGACGGTAATCAGTGCATCGAAAAAGGTTGCTAGCAGGTTTCCCACTATTTTCTGGCTGACGGCCTCACCAGGGTGGAAGGCTTTATCCTGGCGCATGTAGGCCAGGTAAGGCGCCACAAGTGTAATTTTCCTTGCGCCAAGTTCTCTGGCCGATGAAACCGCAAGAATGAGTTCTATTAGTTTTTCGTTCGGCTGATTCAAACTGCGACATATGAACACCGTTTCGGGAAGATGCTCCGGGAGCCGGATCCGGCTCTCGCCATCGGGGAAGTGGTGGACCTCGATTTCAGCAAAATTCAGACCTGCCGCTCTGGCCAGACCTTTAGCTTGCGCGCTGTATTCAGGAAACCCGAGCAATAGCCCTTCAAGGCTGTTAACACTCATCGGCTTGGCAAACCTCGATATGTCGCATGCAGTGGCTGAGTGGCTTCATGGGCTCTCATCGACAACGGCATTACCAGTAGTAAAGCCTGAATTCTGTTCGGCTGATTCTCGGGCAAATTCGAAATCAGCCGGAAATTCCGCATAGATTGAAAAGAGAGTCTCGCCGACCTCTACCGGATCCCCTAGTTTCTTGTGCAAATCAACTCCCGCGCCTTTATCCATTGGGGCCCCCGCAAGGCGGGCGATGTGTGCCAGTTGCAGGTTATCGATGGAAGTGACTTGCCCGCTGTCAGTGGCGGTGACGTCATGGCAAAAATGCCCGATTTGCGGGGGATTTGGGTTTCGACCCTGTGCATCGACAATGGCCTGCATCTTCGCCAGTGCCCTTCCCGATTCGAGAATGTCCCGGGCAATCACATAACCCTGCCCGCCGCGCACATCGGGATCAAATTCAATAATTCTACCGGCGAGCTGCAGGGATTTTTCTCGCAGGTCAAGGGGTGCTGCGGGATCGTTATTGAGCACCTGCATGACGTCGCGTGATTCCAGTGCGGGCCCGATGCCCCGTCCTACAGGTTGTCGGCCGTCTGTAAGCACGACCTCAATGCTCAGTCCCAAATGGTCGCCGACATACTCAAATAACCTGCGCAGCGCCAAAGCTCTGCTTCGATTACTTATTTTAGCCGTTGCCCCAATGGGAATGTCGATGATTAGGTGAGTAGCGCCGGCCGCGAGCTTTTTCGACAAAATCGAGGCAACCATCTGCCCCGGGGAGTCCATCGACAACGGACGCTCTACCGCGATCAGGATATCGTCTACAGGCGCCAGCTCTGCAGTACCGCCCCAGGCCAGGCATGCACGTTGAGCGCGCACAATTTCATGGAGTTCATGGGGGGAGAGTTCCACCCTGGCCAGTACTTCCATGGTATCTGCGGTCCCGGCTGGGGAGGTGATGGCGCGACTGGAGGTTTTAGGAATCAGCATGCCGTGTGCGGCCACGATGGGCACAATGAGCATCGTAGTCCGGTTTCCCGGAATTCCGCCAATACAGTGTTTATCAACGACCAGAGGTTCGCCCCAGTTGAGGCGCTTACCCGTCTCGATCATGGCCTTGGTCAGGTACAGTACTTCATCGCGCTCAAGCCCGGTTTGAGAACATGCGACGAGAAAAGCGGCCATCTCTATTTTCGAGTAGCGGTTACTGGCTATATCCCGGGCGATACCCTGGTAGTCCTCAAGACCCAGGTTATCGCCGGAAATCTTGCGGTGTACGGCCTTGAGTGAGGCTGGCAATCTGGCGTGTGCGATGTTCACGGCAACGCCTGCTTCTCCACCCATCTGGCGAAAAGCCTGTTCGCACAAACCCAATTCGTCGGGTTTGGTTATGCAATCATCATCGACGACATTGAGTACGGCAATTATCGACACTGCACCATCTAGACTGTGAATTTCGATCTTATTCAACGCCTGAAAACCTTCACTGCGATAGAGTTTGCAATCACGATGCAGGTAGGCAACGTTCTCCCTGTAGGTATCGATAGCGACTTTTCGAAGCGTTAGGGTGCTCATTTTCTATCCTCCCAGATCGAGCCATGGGTGCGGGGGCATTGTGTGCCTACCCGGATCGCTGGTCCGTCTGCCGTCAGATCGCTAATCTTGCGACAGATTCCAGTCTTGCGCAAAAGTCGCAAATACGTAACCGGGAAATATTCGGGAAAAGCGCCTATGGTTAGGTAAAAAGAAACCTTTGCTGCGACTCGCATAGTGATTCCAGAGTTGCAGTCGCCCGAATCAATGGGGTACCTCCATGAAGTGCAGGCTCCGGTGTGGTGATTCGTTGTGATCCGATGCTCCCCTGCGACAGGCATTGTCCCCCCGACTTGGCGGCGAAAAGGCATTTTTTGAAGTGCATCAGTGTCCCGATGAACACCATGTGCACGCGGCCACCTGATTGAGGTTGTCATCGCTCGCTGACCGGCTTTCCGGTCGAGGCTTTGAATTATTCTGTGTATCGGCGGCCTGGCCTGAACAATTCCCATTGGTTTTAGAGGTCACGCTATCAGGTGTCCTGAGAAGCCCAATCCGATCACGAACCGGTTTTTGAGCAGCTGATTTAATTTATCGATTTGTCGTTGGTAACGCGCGGCCAAGGGGCGCGAATATTCCGTTCGGAACGGGCCCATTGACGCATTGAATGTATGTGTGCGACTAATGATATGAAGAGACTAAGATTCAAACTCGCTGAATTTTTCGGCGAACAGAAGAATCCATGAGGGGAGGTAGCATGAAAATTTCATTCCATGGAGCCGTGCAAGGTGTAACTGGCTCTTGCTATCTCGTCGAATGCGCCGGTAAACGCGTCCTGATTGACTGCGGAATGTACCAGGGCGGGCGTGAGCTTAGGGAGGAGAATTCCGAGCCGTTTGATTTTAAAGCACCGTCCATCGATTATTTATTGCTAACTCATGCGCATCTTGATCACTGTGGTCGCATACCGCTTCTGGCAAAGCGCGGCTTCAAAGGTGAGATAATCGCAACGGCGGCGTCGCTGGAGCTGGCGCGACTGGTGATGTTGGATTCGGCCGGTCTACAGGAGGAAGAGGCGCGTTACCAGACGCGGAAGGCGCAACGGCGTCGCGGTGGCCGCAAGGGAGACATTGAGCCGCTTTATACAACACTGGATGCTCTCAATTGTTTTGAGTTAATGGGACGACACGCTAGTTATGATCAAGCCCTGCAGTTAGCTCCTGGAATAAAAGCCACCTTTATCGACGCCGGGCATATTCTTGGTTCAGCGAGTATCCTCCTGTCGCTCGAAGAACATGGACGGCACCAAAGTCTGCTGTTTTCCGGTGACCTCGGTTATAGCGGGCGCGCAATACTGCGAGACCCAACTCCCCCTCCTGAAGTGGATGCCGTAGTGATGGAAACAACTTACGGTGATCGCCTGCATAAGCAATTGCAGCCGTCGATTGATGAGCTTTATGAGGTCATTAACGAAACCCTCGCGCGCGGAGGTAATGTGATTATTCCTACCTTCGCACTGGAGCGCGCTCAGGAGATTATCTATTACCTGCGTGAAGGAGTAGAGAATGGACAAATAAAATACTACACCAATGTATTTCTAGATTCGCCCATGGCAATTTCCGCCACGGAAATATTTGAGCGACATCCCGAGTGCTTCGACAATGAGACGCTAAAACTATCCGCCGATGGTTCGGATTGTTTTGCGATGCCAGGCCTGCACTTTACCCGCGAGACAGCCGAGTCGATGGCCATCAATCAGATTAATGGAGGCGCCGTGATCATGGCTGGCTCCGGCATGTGTACCGGCGGCCGTGTACGCCACCATCTGAAACATAACCTTTGGGGAAAACAAAACAGTGTGGTTTTTGTGGGCTATGCGGCGAATGGAACACTGGCCCGCCGAATTATCGATGGCGCCAAGAAAGTGCGTATTTATGGTGAAGAAATCAACGTGAATGCGAGCGTACACACGATTGGCGGGTTTTCAGCCCACGCCGATCAGGCCGAACTACTGGCCTGGCATAAACAGACGGGGAACCCCAAGACAACTTTTCTTGTCCATGGTGAAGATAGCAGTATGCAGGCCTTCGCGAAACAACTGAACAACACTCAGGTAGAAATACCGGTTTTGTATCAGGAGTACGAGCTCGGCGTTGATTGAGTTTTATCCCCTCGGCAACGAACCGTCTCGCTAGACCAGGCTAGAGGGAAACTCCGACTGCCGTGATGACGAACAGATTTGCAGCGTTTGCCTCGATCCGCGTGGACCTGGTGAATACCCGTTTACGGAATTGGAGGAGTGGCAGCCCATTGGATAGTCGAGCGTACTGCGGCATTTTCAGCGTGCGTTTTTGGGCGTCTTATCAAGCCGTATGCGGTCGATCTCACCGGTACAAATGAGGCGCTTAGCCCCCAACGCCTGTCAGGCGAGGTGTGTTGGGTTCTCACTTCAGATTAGCCTGGCGCTCCAGGCGAGCATCATTTGTGAGGCAAAATAAAGGGGCAACCCCCAGGCACGGTAGCGCAATCCAGCTTGCTTAAACTGCTGTCCCGCCACCGACAAGTCTGAAGCCGCAAAACCCCATGCGCCGACGAGTATCCACCCGCTGAGGCCGGTTTTCCAAGTGCCGCCTGCAGCGACCAGCACAAGGCAGATTACAACGATATAGGTGAATACCGGTGTGACCCGTTTTGCCGGTAGATCCCGATACAACCAGCGAACGGTAGCTATTCCCAATATCCCGGCGGGTGCCACACTCATCAACAGGCCGTAGGTATTAACCGGAAGTTGCAGGAAAGCAGCGGCGTAAAATAAATGTGCCAATAAGAACGCGGACAGGCCGAAGGTAAAAGCCTTCTCGTTTTTCGGAATCAGCATCAGATCCCCGATAACGCTCAGGCAAAGCCCGCCGAGAATCAGTGCGCCATAGGTTGAGTCTTGTGCGCCTCCTGACATTGCCAGCAGTACAAAACAGACCGACGCCAGAGGCTTGAAAAGCCATTCCATCGGTGGGTGATTCCGATCGCACCAGAGCAATGCGATCACGCTAATCACTGCGACCAAAATAATGCCGATATCAATGTGTTGGAGGGTCGCCATAAATGGTCCTAAAGACCGGTTAATCGGTGGAACATATCAGTTGGGGGAAATCCGGACATTCAGGAACGAAGAAATACTCCTCAGAAAGCTGAGCTAACTCCGAAAATGCCCCTGGGGTATCCCGCGTAAAAACTACTCAAGCCCATAAGGTACGCCATCCCTGTTTAACCGTTATGCGGTCCGGGAAATCAAGGCTTCGAATCGATTCTTCGCTACATTCTTTTGTACGTTATCAATATCGAATACTCGGCCATTCACGGCGATGTATACGCCGGGGCTTGCACGCTGTAGGGCGCCAATCGCGCAGCCAATATTGAAGACCGCATCAGAATTTCGAAATGCAGCGGGCTGCAGGGCACCAGTGAGAACAATGATTTTATTGTCAATGTTCTGCAGAGCTTTGCCAGTGGTCACCATGCCGTCGGTGCCATGGGTGATCAAGACATGAGCCTCGTCACAGCGGTTCACACAGGCCCGAATCTTTTCGCGGTCCGAATCGTCCATATCGAGGCTGTCTTTGCGCATCGCTGACTCGACGGTGTAGGGAAAGTGAACCCCCAGAGCATCCAGCATTTCGCCGATTACGGGAGCGCCTACTTGGTAATCGCTCTTGGCGTCAAAGTAGGTCTTATCGATCGTTCCACCTGTGGTGATGATGTGTAGTTCCATTACGGCCTTGTATGGGGAGTGTTCTGCAACTGATTCGATAGCAACGATACCGCATCGGTCGCAAGTTCTGGGTGCGTAGCATCGTCCGATCCTGGCAGGCCGCTGTCAGATCGATGCTCGGAACATCATCGATTCAGCGGTGACTGATAACCCGGTGGCTTCAGCGCCAGAATCGGCGTGCCCACCCCGGACATGATCGACTCCGCGGTGGCGCCAATCAATATTCCCGGCTTGGCGCTGGTGCCCACATTACCGAGAACGAGCATGTTGGCATGAAATTCGCTGATCACATCGCCAACGACCTGAAAGGCCGGGCCTTCGATGAGGTGGGACTTGATACGACTGGGAGAATACGCATGCTGTTTGATACGAGTCACCATCGCTTCAAACCAGCGCTTTGCCATCGCGTATTGCTGTTTGCGGTAGCTATCGATTTCATCCAGCCCCAGCTCCAGACTACTGTCGGATAGCAAATCATGGCCAAAGGGTTGCCAGGCGTGGACGATATGGAGGTCCGCATCCTGTGCCGCACACAGTGTGAGCGCGGACTCCGCCAGGGACACCGCGAAATTATCGGCTAACTGGCTGTCAATGCTGTGGTCATTATCTAGCGCGAGCACCACGTTGTTTTGTAAAGACGGGGTCTGTGGGTGCAGTGCCCATACGGTGCAAGGACATTTTCGCATCAGGTGCATGCCGGTGGCGTTCAGGCCGACGCCACTGATTTTCTGTACGGGTGCGCTGATGTGAACCACAAGATCAAAGCCCTGCTCCAGCACCTGCTCTGTAATCGTGACAAAGGGGATGCCCGTCAACACCGAGTGATCGATCGTGAGTCGCTCAGAAAAATACTGCTGCACACGCCTAAGCCGCTCAAATGACAACGCCCAGCGGCGTTTGAACAGGCGATCGGCAACACCCTCGTCATCCACCAATCTGGGCGGTGGCTCGATGACATCGCAAACCGTAACCGCGGCACCGTGCGCCTCGGCCAACTGAGCGACCTGATCAATGCAGTAAGTATCGTAGACCTCTGCAAAGACAAGGATATCCTGGAATTGTTTCAAGTTTTCAGCCCTTATTTTGCTGTTTCATATCGTGTTCGGAATGTGACTCCCATTCCAGGTTGCCACGGTAGCGTGCAACAATATCGCCATCTTCGTAAAGCGCAAAAAGATTCAGCCAACCATTGTCCACGAGATTTTTAATGTTCTCGTGGCGTTCGATAATGGTATTGATCGCCACAATGGGGGCTGCGATAAATACCGATAGGCGCATCGGTTCATGGATATAGCGCTGACCATCATGCACCGATTGTTTGGAGAGTCCCACCCGCAGGTCACCGCCGTTACCCTCGAGTACGCCAATGCTGTGGCCAACGACGTTGTGCAGTGTTTTGTCACCACTACCAAAAACACGGTTATCGACGGTCGAGCCGTAATATTGCAAATTGATCCAGCTGGCGACCACCATCGGCGCGGTCATAATCAGTTCCAGCACGCTGAAATCGGGGTCGTCGCGGTAATCATAGGAATGAAGGAATGCCCGGCCTTCGAGGTTCTTACTACGAGTCATTGCCCGGGGCGCCGCAATAAAACCCGCGCAGCCAGCCAGCCCCCATTCGGGGCGTACATCGCTCCAGTCGGCGCTTTTTCGGGCCATTTGTTTGCGCGAGCTGGACTTCTTGGGGGCAACTCCCAGAAGCACTGAACGCTCTTGTCGTGAGGCTTCGGAGGCCTTGTCGAGCGTCTCCTGCAGATCGACAATCTCCTGAGTATGGGTCTCAGGGGCGGCTTTGGTATCAAACAGCGTGACTTCGTCGGTTGTCGTGTTGTGAACGGCAGCGATGAATAACGTGTCGTCCGGAATGCAGATTCCTCTAAGATTCAAAGCCGATCGTACCGATGGGCTGTTTAGAATCATGGCCCCAATTCGGGCATTGGTCTCGCCCGACTGTCCACCGCAGGCGCCACAATCAAGTCCGGAACCATGGGCGTTATTGGTCGTCGCTGATCCGTGACCCGTCAGGAGGACGATACGCGCATGATTCTTGGTCAGCGACATCCCTCGAAGCATGGACTCGGCAAATTCGATCTGGCGCTCCAGCGCCAGGCCAGATTCGTTGTCAGCGATTGAAAGTAACTGCGGTGCGAGCTCCCTGGCGGTTCGCGCCGACAAGCCGCGATGCCGGGGAAGGGGTTCCGGGCGTCCAATGCCCAGCGTATGGGCCAGCAGCTTGACGCCGTAGGCCAAACCATAGCTCTCGACAAAAACAAAACATGATACGGCGGAATTCTTGAAGGCGCGCCAGCCGTGGGTTAACTGTCGCTTTAGCCGGACGCGGTTCGCCAACCGGGTGGTCAGCTCACTGGACGTGTCATTCATCGACTCGTGTAGCGTCACATCGGGTTTAAGTAATACCGGGCAGTGAGCGACGCCCGATTCGGCGCCAATGGGCACATACTCGATAGGTAGACCAAAAAAGCCGGCAAAACCCGTCGTCTCGATATGTGGGTTGATACCCTCAATAGCCCGGCGCAGGACTTCCGATCGAACATCGATGCAAAAAACCGCCTGGACTTTAGGTCGATTCGTCTCGATCTGCTCGGCAGGCTGCTGTATTTTTTCAACCGTAGCATCCTGCCAGGCATATTCGTAGGCACCGAGCAGGATCTCATCGATGATGGGCTGGTCGTCGCTTGTGGCGGCCGAACTAAGCTGGCGCACACCATTGGCCAGGTGTCGACGCCACCGCAGCTGACCCCCGGCATCATCGTACTCGTTAGCCAGCATGAGCTCCCAGCTCAGGCGAATCGCCAGCATTTCCAACACCAGAGCCGGGGACCCACCCGCGAGCTCGTCATGCCAACCGCGATAACGAGCATAGGCGACCCAACCGCCGATCGTCATCAGTAACCGGTGCAGGTAGAGATCGAGCAGGCTTTCGTGTACGCCGAGTCGGCTGATCGCGTATTCACAGGCCGCCATCGGTGACGGGGGCAGCGAGTCAATAAAGTCATCGTGCTCACTGATATTCATGAGCAGCGGTGTGCAGTCGATTTTGGTTTCGGCGCGCCAGGCGTCAAACGGCGACAGGTTGCTGAATGGTGATGGCCAGGCGGCCTGACCTGCATCAAAGTAGCCGCTGGCCCAGTGTGATACCTGCTGGGTAATCAGCGCCTGCCAGTCTTTCCCACTTTGCTCCTCCGCCACATCGGCATAGGTACGCATGGCGCTACCGGTTTTATCCGTGGCGTCTGACTGCGCACTGGTGTGGAGTGCGTCAAGCACGTTCTTAAGCGTTACCGATGCATTCAATCGACCGATCGCTGCATGGATGTCATCGTTGTTGAACTTTCCCGCACGGTAGGCTTCCAGGAAAAAGCGTCGTTCCATCACCATTTTTCCGCCCGATGTCAGCGCGACGCGCTGGATGGCGCGACCAAAGGATTCATCGCTGAACCCCTGATAGGGATTTACAGCGACAAATTGATCGAGTGGCCACAATGGCGCTACTCGCTGTAACGCGCCATTGATCAGCTCCTGGATTCGGCTGGGGGAGGGCGCGCGAGGGCCCGGAAAAACGGTGACGTTGGACTTGTTTTTTGTGGACATATCAGGCTCCTGGTTCAGGCTCGGTAGCGGCTATCGGAATCCCCGGCCTGGGGTAGTACCAAGTGATTAATGATTTGATTGACGTAAAAGCCGTTGGCGAGATGAACCCAGAAGGCCCGCCACCGATCGCTGGCCTGGGCGCTGGGCAGGAACCATTGCAGCGCAATCACCGCGCCGAAGGTGACAAGCATCAGCAGCATCAACAGGAACTGCAGTGGCAGGAGCTGACCCTCGCTGGGTACAGCGCCTTCAAAGATCTGTGCAGCACCGATCTGCAGCATAAAATAGAGCCCCGATACCACGCTGGCAGTCAGGCCTGCTTTCGCAAACAGCACGAGGGAGCGGGTCTGACGGTTCGACTGGATGAGCAAGTGCATTGTGGCGAAAACCAGGATGGCGCCGAGGCCTACGATGGTTGGCTTGGTGTCTAAAGTCAGTCCGCTGAGGTGACTCCCCCCTATAAACAGACCACCCGCGATGATCAGACTAATCGCCACAGCGACGGGCCTCACTTCGGCAGCCCGGGTCTGGAAACCATTGCCCCGTGCGGCATCAACGATGCTACCCGATGCGAGAAAGGCATGGGCCTTGTACAGTGAATGCGCGACGATATGCAGCATCGCCGAAGAGAAGGCGCCCAAACCGCATTGCAGCAACATGAATCCCATTTGCGCGATGGTCGAGTAGGCGAGCGCGGATTTAATGCTTCTCTGGGTCATCATCACCAGCGAGCCGAACAGCGCCGTTACACCACCCACGAGCAGTAGTACATAGAGAGCGAGCTCGCTGGACACTACAACACCTGAAAATCGCAGGATGAGAAAGCCACCCGCGTTTACGATGCCAGCATGCAGCAGAGCAGATACGGGCGTCGGGGCCTCCATCACTTCAGTGATCCAGCCATGGGTCGGAAACTGGGCAGATTTTAAAAGGGCTGCAGTCACCAGCAGCAGGGCGGGTGCCACCAGTGATAACCCGTTATTTTCGCTCGCGATCGTTGCAATCTCGGCGATATCGATGGTGCCTGTTCGCTGATAGAGCTGTAAGCAGGCCATACCCAGTGCGGCATCTCCGAGACGTGCCAGCCAGAACTTCTTTTTTGCCGCGAGCCGGGCCAGGGGCCGCTCGGGATAGAACAGCAGTAAGCGATGCAGCGAGAGGCTCATACCTACCCATGCTATGAGAAGCAGTATCAGGTTGCCTGCCAACACCAGTAGCGATACCGCCGCCAGGGTTTGACAGAGGTAGCGGATGAATTCAGCTTGCCGCGGGTCACCCGCAAGATAGTTGTGGCTAAAACGCACCACCACGAGGCCCACAAAGCTGATCAAAACCGTCATGGTAGTACTGATCGCATCGAGCCGTAGCGAGAGAAACTGGCCCGCTTCGCCAGGTAAGGTCGGTGTGGTGGCCTCTGTTGCGATCAATATTCCCACTGCTAAGAGGGAGAGGAGTAGCGCCGAGAAGGCGCAGCACAGGCTTCGTTGCCGCATCGCGGGCTGGCGGTAGTCAGGTCCCTGACGCGTCACGATTCCACCAATGAGCCACATCATGGGTATCAATGCTGGCGGCAGGATGGCGAGTAATGGCATCGGGGCTGTCTCGTTGTAGGACCCGAGGACTTTAACGTGGCGCTTGAATAATAAAAAATTGAATGTTTTTATTGTTATGTTTTAAATTTATTAACTATAGGGTGGGGTGATCGATGGAAAACACAATGGCGGGGCGGCTTAATTTCAAGCATCTCCGGTATTTTTGGGCGGTAGCCAAGGAGGGGAGCCTCGCGCGCGCCTCCGAGGTATTACATGTGTCTGCTCCGGCACTGTCGGTACAAATCCAGAAACTGGAGGAGCAGCTGGGCACCCCCTTGTTTGATCGAAAAGGTCGTCAGCTGGTTCTCAACGAGGCCGGACGGGTGGCGCTCGACTACGCCGAAACCATCTTTACCGCAGGCAATGATCTGGTCGGCACTTTGCGAGGACTGGACCCGCTACTGGGGAGGTCGGTACGCATTGGTGCAATGGCCACGCTGTCGCGGAACTTCCAGGTCAAATTTCTGAGGCCCGTGCTCGACCGAAAAGACATTGAGATTGTGGTTCGTTCCGATGGATTGACTGCGCTCCTTGGGGAGCTCGAGTCACTGCAGCTCGACGTGGTTTTGGTGAATACGCCGCCAACGATTAGCCATCACGTACCCTGGTTGACCCATTTGTTGTCCGAGCAGCCGGTCAGCATTGTGGGCGTACCCGATCGTGTTTCGGAGGACGCGGATATCGATCAGCTCCTGTCGAAAGAGCCCCTGATTTTGCCGTCGACGGATAGCAGCATACGGAACAATTTTGACGCCTGGCTGAATCGTCGGGGGATTCGCCCCAGTATTGTTGCGGAAGTCGACGACATGGCAATGATCCGATTACTGGTTCGCTCGGGGATTGGTATTGCGGTAGTGCCACCGATCGTCGTGAGGGATGAACTTGATTCGGGCCTGCTCGTGCAGGCAAGGCGCTTTGATGCATTGACCGAGCGCTTTTACGCCATCACGCTCAAACGGCGTTTCCAAAATCCGGTCATCAATACCTTGTTGGAAAACAGTGAAATAAGCCCATCGGTATCGTCAGGGGATGAACCCTAAAAAAGCCATACGTTGATGCGGCGTTGCTGGCAGGGGGTGTTCATGGTTGCAACGAGCATAAAAAAAGCGGGCTCCTGGAGCCCGCTTCCGGTTCCACCTGGCTTCGCTCTACTCAGCGCTCGATGGCAGCAACTTCCGCGTTTTGCTTGCCGGTAAGTTGGGCCAGTGCTTGTCGCGAACCCACTTGCTCGGCGAAAGCCTCGAGGTCGAGGCCATTACAGGTGATTTGATTGGCGGGCTTGCCAATAGTCATCATGCTTCCTCGGGTTCTCACGATCTTGCGGAGATTGTCCTGCATCGCTCTCGCATCGTCCTCGATAATTGAGCGACATACCGCAGCGGCTTTTTTGTCGCCATCGTACGATACGTCCGCGCTTGCTGGTAACGCACAGACTGCAGTGATAGCGATGAGTGATGATCCCAATACAATATTCTTCAGCTTCATAGTGAACTACTCCTTGTTCAATGGTTGTTTGGCTGATCAGAACCAATCCCTGGCTCCGATGGACGAAGTATCCCCCTGACCCAGTGAGGTTCAAACATCAAAAGCGGTCATTAGCCGTCACTTCCGAGCACGCGGGTAGCTTATGGCGTCAATGCCCATCATTTACCTGCCTTTCGGGCTCTCTGGCGGTGACGCGGAACAATATCCAGGGTGTCAAAAAGTTGAGATAATGAACGAAATGCTGGGGGAAGCGCGATGTTGATGACAAAGCGAAAGCTTGAGCGAGCTCTGGCAGGGGCGAGGGACTATGATCAGTGGCGCGAGATAGCAGAGCAGATTGACCGGCGCAGTGGCGCTATGCGCTGGCGCGAGGTTGACCAGTCGAATCAGTACGATTACCTGTCGATTCGGTCGCGTCTGGAGCGATTACGTGACCTGCGAACCCGAGATGATTACAGCGGACTCCTGTTCACCCTCAATGAGGGCATTCACGGCAACATGGGGGGGATGGGCAATGCGGCGCTCTACACCCGTGCACTTTCGGGAACCAAGCACCTGATAGAAGCCTACATCGGTGAGGTATCCGATGCCCTTGAGCTACTTGCGGGCCTCGACGATTCCCAGATTGATGTGGAGGAGAAATCTGATTTCTTCCGTCGCGCTGACCAGTGTTTCGGTCACAGCGCGCTGATGATGAGTGGGTCCGGGGCGCTGCTCTATTTCCATGCGGGAGTTGTCAAATGCCTGTGGCAGCATCGCCTGTTACCCCAGGTGTTATCGGGCTCGAGTGGCGGTGCGATTGTCGGCAGTTTGCTGGCCACTCATTCGGACGAGGAACTGGAGGGTGTTTTTGATCCGGACTACCTGGCCTCCGCCGTAGAGCATACAAAAGGGTTTCTGGGTGCTCTGGGGTTCAGGCCGCCACGGGTGCTTAAACCCGAAGAAGTCCGAGCAAGGATTGACCACTTCATTCCAGACCTGACTTTTCAGGAGTCCTTTGAACGCAGCGGAAGACTGATAAATATCTCGATTGCACCCGCAGAGACCCACCAGACATCGCGCCTCCTCAATGCGACCTCCTCGCCGAATGTGCTTATTCGTGAGGCTCTCATGGCTTCTACCGCGGTACCCGGTATTTACCCGTCGGTAATGTTGCTGGCCAGAGATAAGTACGGGGATAAAAAGCCCTACCTACCTTCGCGGAAGTGGGTAGACGGCGCGGTGAGTGATGATCTGCCGGCGAAACGACTGGCAAGGCTGTATGGCGTCAATCATTTTGTGGTCAGCCAAACCAACCCACATGTCATCCCTTTTATTGGGGATGCGAAGCGACAGTCCAAAGCTCTGCCCGTGCTGCGTGTTGCGGCAACACGAACCGCGCGCGAATGGCTGAATGCGGGTGCGACACTGCTGCAGAAGCCGCTTTCGAGATCACCGGCGATTCATCAACTACTGAATACAACGCTTGCCGTGGTTAATCAGGATTACGTCGGCGATATCAATGTGTTGCCCCCGTTTCGATTCAGAAACCCAATGCGCTTACTCGATAGCCTGTCGGTGGGGGAAATCGATGATCTGATTGGCATCGGTGAACGAGCGACCTGGCCAAAGCTGGAAATGGTAAGGCTGCAAACCCAGATTAGTCGCACCTTGCGTCGAATTCGCGACACTTCGGATCTTATTGAAAGCCCGGGCTATCGGCGAGCCGGCTAATCCCGGCTCGCGGGCGAAAATAAAATAAACCCCCTGAAAACCCCTTGTACCCCGCATTGCGTCTAATCCATAAACCTCGCAGGGAAGCGGCGTCTTGACAGGGAAGTCATCGGATAGGGGGTACATCGAATGTTGCTTAAACGATGAAGTCGGTGCATTCGAATCGCCCGGGTACGGTCATGTGTCAATAGAACTATTCGGATTCACTGCGAATGACTCGCTTTCCATAAAGATGAGCGTTTATCCGGGTATTTAAATCGACACCCCAGTATTTGTGATGGGCTCGGGTTTTGTGGGTGGGCGGATGCGTGTGACAATAGGCCGATGCAATCAACTGAACAACCTTTTACATCGCCCCCCGACACCCATACCGGTGATGGGAATGAAAGAAACGTGGGGTTTGAGCTCGAATTCTCGGGAATCGGTCTCGAACACGCCAAGGATTGCCTTATCGAGTCGCTCGGTGGTGAGGTGGTTAAAAGCACCGCGGCTACCCAGACCGTAGAAGTCCCCGACCTTGGCCCCTTTATCGTTGAAATTGACTGGCAGTTTTTGAAAGACAAGGCCGCGGCAGTGGTCGCTGACGATGACAGCTCTCCGTCTCCGATGCTGGTAGAGAAACTCAGCGAAGCAGCCCCACTGTTGGTTCCGATCGAGGTTGTTTGTCCGCCGATTCCTATCTCGCAGCTGCATAGACTCGACGCCCTGGTGACTGCTTTGCGCGATGCCGGGGCTCAGGGTACCGCTGAGTCGCTGATCGCCGCTTACGGTGTGCATATCAATCCTGAAGTCCCGTCGCTGGATGGTGACACGCTACTTGCCTACCTGCGTGCTTTTGCCGCATTACAGTGGTGGCTGGTCGAGGCTCACGATGTCGACCGCATGCGTAAATTGTCGCCCTACATCGATCTGTGGCCTGAGGCGTACTTGCGTTTGCTATTTTCCAGCACGCCAACCGATACACAGCAGCTAATCGATGACTATCTTGCGCACAATGCGACCCGCAATCGGGCGCTGGATTGTCTACCCCTGTTTGCCGAGATCGATGAAAAAAGGGTGCAGGCGGCGGTGGACGATCCCAGGGTAAAACCACGACCGACGTTTCACTATCGAATGCCCAATTGCGCTATCGATGTGGAGGGCTGGTCGCTCGCGGAGAGTTGGAGCCGGTGGTGCGCGGTGGAGCGATTGGCCAGCGATACAGAAGCTTTGAAACAGGTGGGTGAGCAGTTTCTCGCGATGGATCGACCCGTCATTGGCGTTGATCGAAAGGCCTGGATACAGTGGTTGGATGAATGGCTAGCAGACCCGTCGTAGCCGTAACGGGTGACTCACGCCGATGGGCGCCCAGCTGGTGGTGTATTGCGACCGCGCTAACGCTTGCTGGTGCAAAACCCATCCGGTTAACCACGCGCCGGCCGGACTTGTCGATAATGCCTGATGCGCTATTGGTTAGCGGTGGTAATGATATTGGCCCCGAGTTGTATGGAGAGCCGATCAATCCAAAGGTGAAAATCGATTCTGACAGAGATAAGTTGGAGATGCAGTGGATTCGAACGGCGCTTGATCACGGTTGGCCGCTGCTCGGTATTTGTCGAGGGGCTCAGCTGATTAATGTGGTTCTCGGTGGAACGCTCTATACGGATATTCGAGCGTTAAGACGGCGTACCTATAATCGCCCCAGTTTGTTGCCGACCAAGCAGGTGGCTGTCGAGCAGTCGTCTTTTTTGCATCGAGTGGTTAGAAAAACCCGGCTCCGGGTTAATAGCCTGCACCATCAAGCGGTCAACATGAGTGGGTCAAATCTGCGAGTCGTCGGTCGCGATCTTGACGAATTCTGTCAGGCTTTTGAGGGCACACTGCCGCAGCGGATTATTGGTGTCCAGTGGCACCCAGAGTACCTTTTTTACCTGCCCGCGCAGCTTCGACTATTCCGTTGGCTGGTAAACGCCGCCAGATCATAGGTTCCCACGCGTTCTGAAAAAGTGCGGTAGCATGCTCCACATCAGTTCCCGGTAGAAGGCACCCTAAGTATGAGCACGCAAAATCAACTCAACGTACTCGGCGAGCCTCTTGAATGCTGTTGCCAGGATCCTTTAACGGGCTTTTATCGCGATGGGTTTTGTAATACCGGCCCCGGTGATGCCGGATTGCACACGGTGTGCGCCCAGGTGGATGACGACTTTTTGGGGTTTTCGGCGCAGGCGGGTAATGATTTGAGCACGCCGCGCCCGGAGTTTGAGTTCCCGGGCCTCCAGTCGGGAGATGCCTGGTGCCTGTGCGCCGCGCGGTGGGCCGAGGCGCATCAGATGGGCCTGGCTCCCAAGGTCTTTCTTCGCCGAACGAACATTAAGACGTTGGAGCTGATACCACTGGAATGGCTCAAGGCCTATGCTATCGACATATCGTGAGGGTGCCCCGTATTGGCCTAAAAATGGCTATTCGGATTTAAAGGCTTTTGCCATTATGTACCGCTCATAGCAGCGTTCAACAGACACCCTGACAACCACTGTGACTCCCAGAGAGATGTTATGACGCCGACCAGCATCCGCGACTGCATGTACCCCAATCCGCTGACGATAAGCGAGCACGCGCCGTTGGTGCAGGCGATTCAAGTGTTGACCGAATTCAAACTTACCGGGTTAACAGTGCTCGATGATTCGGGCAAACCCTGCGGCAAAATAACCGAGCTCGACTGTATTCGTTCGATTCTTAATTCGGTTTATAACGACGGCAATCCTGAAAACATTCAGGTCGCACAGGCCATGACCCACGAGATTCACTCCTGTGGCCCCGAGGATAGCATTGTCGAGGTGGCACAACGTATGCTCGACACGCATCAGCGCCGCAATGCCGTCATCAAGGACGGAGCACTGGTCGGGCAGGTCAGTTCCAGCAATATTTTATGGGCGCTGATGGAGCACTCGAGAGCACGCCAAAATATGCGTTAGCGCGAAACCGGGCTCAGGCAAGCTTGAGTAGTTTTGCCAGCCCCATCCCGGCCAGCATCGCGGCGATGAAAACCACGGTTGATTCGGTGCCGTAAGCTAGCGCGGCAATCGCAGGTCCGGGGCAGTACCCGACCAGTCCCCACCCGATACCGAAGAGCACCCCGCCACCGATGAGTCGTCGATCAATGACGGCCGATGCGGGGAGTGAGAAGGCCTCCGCAAAAATGGGCTTGGATCGCTGAAGAATAAACGGGGTGGCCCCCAGTGATATCAGCAAGGCACCGCCCATGACGAAGGCGAGGTCGGGCTGCCAATCGCCGAATAGGTCAAGAAAGCCCTGTACTTTTGCCGTATTCGTCATTCCGGAGAGGGCGAGACCGATGCCAAAAAGAATCCCGGATACCAGCGCAGCAAGTTTACTCACAGGCCCAACCCCAGCACGTGACGCAGGATAAACACAGTGATGATGCCTGCGCTTATGAACGTGAGGGTAGCGATGAGCGATCGGGCCGAGCGGCGACCTATTCCACAAACACCATGGCCGCTGGTGCAGCCGCTGCCAATTCGTGTGCCAATCCCCACAAACAGGCCCGCGACGACAATCAACCACAGTGGCGCTTCAGGCGGTGCCGGTATCGCCATTCCTGAAAGCGTGTGCAACAACCAGGCGCCCACAATCAGACCACCTACAAAATAAACCCGCCACTGACGATCCGGACCCGTTATTGCGCCCCAGACGATCCCGCTGACGCCGGCGACCCGCCCGAGTGATGCCAGGAGCGACATCGCCGCAAGGCCAATAAACAAGCCACCGATGGTGGGCAAAATATAGGCTGTCATTCGAAACTCCACAGCAATCGCCGTCAAAAACCGCGTTTAGAAAATAGTCGGGAATAGGGCAGGGCTGCCAGCCGTCAACGTCACATACGCTTCAAGAGCGGAGCCGCTAGCGCCTTCGTTCTGGCTACCAGGGCCCGTCGTCGACATGGGGCGGCGGGTCCTGCCTTACCTTCTTCTCATTTCACCTACTTACTATCGCAACCGCGACGCATTCTAGCATTTTGCGTACCGCTGTGGCCCGTATGTTGGCACCCAAAAAAAAGCCCCGCACTGGGTGCGGGGCTTTCGCTGCACGTTGGTTCAGGCGGCTTGATTAAGGGGCATCTTCCCATTTTGACTGCAGTAACGCTTCTTCTTCCTGCCACCCCAGCGCAACACCTGCCGCGGTTTCATCGATAAAGCGCGCCACTTGATCATCGGTTTGCCCCGAAGCCGGTCGGTAGTAGGTCGATTGCTCGAGAAAGACCTCTCGGCCCATCACCTGGGTAACCCAGCTGCCATCGTGGCGGCAGGCCACGCCTCGCCAGTGATTCTCGCTCGATGCGACCATGAATTCACGACACCACTCGCCATCAGCGGCGGGGAACGTCAGCACGGCGCGCATCTGTCGATCGCCATCGAGTGCATCCCAGCCCTCTGCTCGTGATGCGTTGCTGTTCAACGCATTGGCGAGCGCACTGTCCATCACCATCGGGTTGTCGATATTCTCCTCCTGCACGGCAATAGTGAAGACCATAACAGCGAGAATTGACGCGGCTACCGCCATCGGCTGCGTCGCGCGGCGCCATAGAGGCACGACATTGGACGGTACATCCGGCAACTCATCATCGGATTGCACCGTTCCAAAGGCCTCCTGAACGTCGGCAGGGACGGCAGCTGAGGCCGTGCTTCGGTAAAAATCGCGTAGCTTTTCGTCGTTGTCGCGTCGCTCGAAGATCATTTGCTTCAGCGTGCTCGAAGCCGCGATCTCCCGCTCAAACTCGTGACGCTCATCACGTAGCATTTCGCCGTCAATATAACGGGAAACACGGATTTCGCGCCGTAAGGCCTCATCTTCGAGGTTGTGAATTTTACCATCGGCCATTGCCGTTACTCCTGCCTGCAAACCAAGGGGACATCCCAAGTACCCCTGTTACGCCCCTGAAGGCGCCTGAAACAGCCCAGACCCTAAGAACCTGGACTCCACTCCACTTTCTCTGCAAGGCTCTTTCGGCCTCGCGCGATCCTACTCATCACTGTTCCGATGGGGATCTCCAATATCTCTGCGACCTCGGCGTATGAATAGCCCTCGACCGCAACAAGCACCAGTGCCGCCCGCTGGTCTTCGGGTAACGCCGCCATTGCCTGGCTTACCCGATCAAGCTGCAGCGAACCCTCTCCTGTCGCCGCATCCTGTGGTGTGCCGCCGCCGTCCTCTTCCGCGGCGCTGTGACGCTGTCTTACCTCGCGCCACCGGAGCTCATCTATCCAGAGGTTCTTGCACACCCGGTATGCCCATTTGGCCACGTGGGCATCATCGGGCATTCCTCGCTGCAAGAGCCGTTCCACGGTCACCTGCAGCAGGTCGTCTGCGTCCGCTGGCTCAGCGGTAAGCGATAGGCAAAACCGTTTGAGTCCGGGTAATTCGCCCATCAATAGTTGACGTTGAGCTTTGTCGAGCGCTGCCATTGCCTGCCTGTTAAACTATTAACGTCCGGAGTGGTCGAATTATTCCCACGATCTGGAATTTTTATGTGTTGCTGAACGTTATCCATTAGATGCAGAGACCCTCTGCAAGGATCAAGGCTCAAATGATGACTTTACCCGTTAACAGTACCCCTGCAGCCCCCCGTTGGAAAGTCATTCCCTTGTTCGCCTGCGCGGTGTGGCTTTTCAGCCAGGCCAGCTATTCGCAGGAGCTCACCGTGGGTGGCTATGCTGATTTCGGCGATGACGTAGACGAACAGGTCGAGGAGCAGGTCGCTGATCAGCTCGAAGAGCAGACCGAGCAAGGGGTTGCTGACGCCACCGAAGACGAAGTGAGCGATGGGGTGGTGGATAGTGTGGAAGACCGGGTCGAAGACCAGCTCACCGTCGGCGGTTACGTCGACTTCGATGAGCAAGTCGAAGAGCAGGTCGAGGATCAAGTAGAGGATTCGGTCTCAGATGAAGTCGTCGACGGTGTGGTGGACCAGGCCGAAGATGCCGTGCTGGATGATATTACCGAGGGCGCCGAGGAGGAGATTGTTGTCACCACCGAGGAGGTAATTGCCGAGGAAGTGGAAGACTCGCTGGAGACTTCGGTAGAGCAGTCGGTTGAGGAGGACACCGAAGAGGAAGTGGTGGCGACCGTCGAGGAGCAGGCCGCCGAGTCGGCGGAGCAACAAATTGAAGAGCAGGTCGCCGATGCCGCTGAAGATGCGGTAGCCGGTGACGTGACTGCTGCGACCGAGGTGGCTGTCGAGGAATCCGCCGGCGATGCGGCGGAGGCGTCACTGGAGGAGCAGGTCGCTGAGTCCATCAGCGCCGACGCGGAAGAAGAAGTGATCGACGACGTTTATGACACCGCTGAGCGGGTTGCCCTGGTTTCAACAGAGGATCTTCTGGCCTCCGAAGTCGAGGAATTGATTGACGATATCGAGACGGGAATTGGGATCGATAAGCATCGGATCCACAGCGATCAGTGGCTGGTGATGGCTGAACCTGAAGTCTTCGATGAACTGGCCGATGAGGGCTATCTGTTTGATACCTTCACGGAACTGCCGGGGCTGGGACTGCGGCTCGCGGAGGTTGCTGCGCCTGCGAGTTTCGATATTTCGGTTGCTCGTGACGGTATTCTTGATGTGGTCGGTGATCGCGCTGAAGTGGATCTGAATCACATTTATACCGCTGGCGTTCCCGATGCCGGCGACGCCGCATCGGGGGTTTTGCCGCGAGATGCGATGACCTTCCCCGACGATATTGGATCACTGAATCTGCGTATTGGTGTGGTGGACAGTGCGGTTGATATGACACACCCCGCGCTCGCCAAGGCATCTATTACCGCTCGCGCCTTCGTGGGTAATGACACCGATATGCCCGCTTTTCACGGCACCGCCATAGCGTCTATTTTCTCGGCAGATTTCGAGGATTTTCAGGGCATCGCCCCGGGAGCAACACTGTATTCCGCGGCAGTATTCGAATCGTCCGAGAACGACGGGGAAATAGCCAGTACTGTGAGCCTTGTCAGGGCAATCGATTGGTTGTTGGCCACGGGCGTAGACGTTGTGAATCTGAGCCTGGCCGGGCCCGCCAACCGTTTGCTTGAGGTCGCATTGAAGCGGGTAGCCGAACGGGATGTCATTGTTCTGGCCGCTGCCGGTAATGGTGGGCCTATGTCTCGCCCGCTATACCCCGCGGCCTACGATAGCGTTGTGGCAGTGACGGCCGTTGACCGGGAAGGGCGGGTATTTCGATTGGCCAACCGAGGCGATTACCTCGATTTGGCTGCACCTGGTGTGAATCTTCGTCATGCCCTTGCCGGTGGTGGTTATGCGACGTCATCCGGGACCTCTTTCGCCGTCCCCTTCGCCGCAACCGCAGCGGCGGCTATTAAGCATCGCGAACCGGAAACCGACGTGCTCGACCGTCTCTACGCGTCGGTAACCGATCTGGGCCCACCCGGGCGAGATACTATTTACGGTTATGGCTTGCTGCGCCCCTGAATCTTTTAGAAGCGGATTTCCACACGCGTTCCAACCACGGTTTGGTCGTAATCTGCAGCGGGTAAATTAGAGCTGTAGTCTCCGTAGGCTCCGTAGACCTGCCAATTGAGATAAGAGGTAACGGGGATCTCTAGTTCAGCTTTCAGCCGCAGGCGATCATCGTCTCTCTCCTCACCAATGCTGGGCGTGTCGGCACTGTAATCGCGCTGCTCAAAGCGTGCCGAGAGCTCCACGGTTGAAAGACGCTCAAATGCTGTGAATCGCTGCACGAACCTGAGTTTCAAACCATGGCTTCGATAATCAAAGCGGTCGGCCTGGCTGTTCTCCGATTTGTAGTTGTAGCCCGCATTGATGTAGCGCCGTAAGCCTTTCCAAAAAAAGTAGGCATCCAGCTCGGCACCGTCGGTGATAGCGTCACGACCGGATCGCGTTTCGATCGATTTTTCGCTGCGCACGTAAGCGCCACGAAAGAACCAGCGCTTGCTGGCAAACCCTGATATCGAGGGGGAGAGGCGCTTGTAGGTGAGAAAGTCATTGCCGTCGAGTAGGGCGTTGATATAAAAGTAGTTAAGCCCCGTTGATATCGCACCAATATTGGCGCTTAGGTTGGCACCTAAAATATGGGTTTGTCGGCTGAGTCTGCTGTAGGTGTCATAGGCAGTCTGGCCAAAGCTGTAGGACAGGGAGGCTTTGGCGTTGTCCCCCAGTGTTTGGTCGACACCGATGTCGGCACCGTAAACCAGCGCATGGTCACTGCGCCCACTCGAGGCCTCCACCTCGTCTATAGAGACGTTGCTATCGTATTCCCGGCCTACGTTAACGCCGCCGGACAGCGTTGTTTCGGCATGCACCTCACCAAAAGAAAGCGCGCAGCAGACGCTGATGCCAAGCAATCGCTGAAAGTAAGGGGCGGGGCACTGATTCATGATGGGGTGGGTTGGAGTAGCGATAGCAGAGGCTAACGGATTGCCACGGCGAGCTCAATACGCGTGAGCCAAAGCTCGGCCTCTGTTATCCTGCTTTTTATTTATGGAGCTTAGATGATGACAGAAGAACCCGATCAGCACCTGGATGCAATGAACCAATTTATCAATCTGGCCAACGAGCTTAAGAATAATGGTACACCGACCCATATCGTATCCTGGGGAATGATGACGGCGTCTGCGGTTTACGCGACCTTCTCAGTGGCGGGTAATACCGGGGGTCTCAATGCCTCCGGAGTCGACAAGGTCGTTGAGACCTATCGCCAGTGCCTTGATCAGGTTCAGGAGGCTCGAAAAAAGGAGCTGGAAAACCAGGGCGCTGAGATACGAAACGAGAACTGAAGTTGCCGCCGTTATTTGGTGAGGTCCTGCAATAGGGCTAGAAAAGGTCGCTCCCGACTAAATTCCTGAAAATACTCCGGGTCGAGAGGCTTACTGAATATAAAGCCCTGTATGACGTGCGCTCCGAAGTCCTGCAGCATCTTGAACTGGTTTGGATTGTCCACGCCCTCGGCGACGATCTCCAATTCCAGTTCTCTGGCCATGGCGATAATTGCCCCGGTTACCTTTGCTGAGTTGGCATCGTTCTCCATAGCGACGACGAAACTGCGATCGACCTTGAGTTCGTTGAGTGGGAATTTGGCCAGGTAAGCCAGTGAGCTGTAGCCGGTCCCAAAATCATCTACGGATAGTCTGACGCCAACTTCACTATGCAGTCGCTGCAGCTTGGCGAGTGTACCGTCAACATCTGCGACCAGTGAGCTCTCCGTGAGTTCCAGCTCGAAGCGGGCAGGATCCATCGCGGTTTGCCGCAGCGTCTCAGCTACCAGGTCGATGAACCGGTCGCTCAGCTGCAGCGCAGAAACGTTGACGGAGATTTTGGGCGGGGCAACGCCTGCGCGTTCAAACGTCTGAAAGTCCTCGCAGGCCTTACGGATTATCCAATCGCCGATTTCTATAATGATTCCCGAATCTTCGGCAATAGGGATGAACTGGAAAGGTGGGACCATCCCCCGATTTGGGTTGTCCCAACGCAGTAACGCTTCGGCACCCACGACTGTGCCTTTTTCAGTATCAATTTGCGGTTGGTAGTGGAGCTGCAGTTCAGCGTCAAAATCAGCCGCTCTAAGTTCGCCTTCAAGCTGAAAGCGAATGCTGCCCGCCTGGTCAATTTTCAGGTTATAGATTTCCGGGGTCCGGCTCCGCTCGTTTTTGGCATGGGTTAACGCAATATCGGCGGCACGCATCAGGTCTTGAGGCTTCCTACCATGCTGCGGAGCGACCGCAAACCCCATCACGCACTGCATGGGCAGGATTTGTCCATCGACATCCAGGGGGTGGTTGAGTTCATCGAGAATGCGCCGTGCGGTTGTGTGCACATCCTCTGAATTTTCGATCCCGTGCAGTACGATTGAGAATTCATCGGTCCCGACGCGGGACACATCGCGGTTATCACCGTTTCTACCGACAACATCACTGTTGCGCGTCGCGGTAACCAAACGCTTCGAGAATTGTCGAAGCACTTGATCGCCTATCTCCCTGCCCAGGGTTTCGTTGATCCGCCTGAGATTATCAAGATCGACAAACACCAGGCCCACATGCTTTCTTTCCCGCTCAGCGATACGCATCAGGGTGTTGAGCTGTTCGGTCATCAGTTGGCGATTGGGAAGGTCGGTTAGTGCATCGTAATTGGCCGCTCGCTGGAGCTTCTGTTGTGTTTCGTTGACCTCTTCCTGCGCCTGGTCGAGCTGTTTACTTTGCGAATCCATTCTCAAGGTAAGTAGATTTTTGTCGGCGTTGAGTTGAGTTTTAAACTTATGCACGCCATCGATAACGCCGTTGAGTACCGTTGCGATATGGGCGATTTCATCGTGCCTTCCCCTGCGGATCTTGATTTGCTCCGGCAGCTGCCCGGTTGATATTCGATCGGCGGTCTCGGCGAGTAGTTCAAGGGGTTTGCTGATCGATCGAGACAAAATCTTGACCAGCAGAAAAAGAATCAGAATCGATACAGCGACGCCACCAGTCAGCAGCGAGGCCGTCTGCTGCATACCCGCATAAATGGCTGAAACCGGAATGGCAGCTTCAACATACCCGGCAACGAAGCGTGCACCATCTCCGCCGTCAACGGCCAACTGCTCGCGGTAGTCTTTTTCGGTGATGCGCTCATCGAGTGGGTTGATGGTGGTGCTGATCGGAACACTGATGGCGAGTATCTGCTTTGCACCGGGTAGTAGAGAGATCCAGGTTGAGAGTTCATTACTATTTTGGGTCCCCTCGATGGATAGCACTAGGGTGTCAGTGGGGTCGTTCTGCTCCGGTCGTGACAGGGTTGCGTTATCAAAGGGCGCCAACAGATTGCGAGATGTCTTGGCAATGAGACCGCCATCGACATGAAATACCGCGGCAGAGGTGGTTTCTTCGATATAGTGGAGTAGCCACTTTAACTCCTTAGCTGCCGCAGATTGTTTGCGAAAGTGAACAATGTCCGGCCAATAGCTGGTGCTGGCAATGTTGATCTCGACCTGGGCCAGAAGTAGTTTTTTTCGCGCCGAAAATTCCCATTGCAAGAGTGTCGCAAGCACGACCGCACCCGCAAGTAGGGCGACGAGCAGTGAAAAAACGGTAAACCTATCGCTGACCTTCATTGTACTGGCAGTAACATCATCGTCGAGTGGCTCTTTTATCGGTGAGTTTTAGGCGGCAGTATCAGTGTCACCGCGGAACTGAGGTAATGTCATGATATCGGGATACCGATGGTTCAGGGGCTCGGGTACCCCAGCGTCAGAGACAATAGCCGCATGCTGGCGCTCCAGACGATGCGGATCCAGTACACCGCAACTATGCGCCATCACCCCCACCTCGTGAAGCATGTTTTTCGCATAGTTGGCCACCCGTTCTGATTTCAGTTGCGGGTTCAGCCCCTTTTGCAGCTTTTTATCATGAGTGGTAATGCCGGTGGGACAGGTATTCTGGTTACATTGCATGGCTTGAATGCAGCCCAGTGCAAACATGAAACCTCGTGCCGAATTGACGGCATCGGCCCCAAGGCAGAGCGCTGCGGCGACGTTTGAGGGCGTTACGAGTTTCCCGGACGCGATAATCCGAATCCGTTTGCGCAGTCCGTACTCGTTGCGCTTATCCACCAGGACCGGCAGGCTCGACCATATCGGCTGCCCCATTGTGTCCATCAGGCTCTGGGGTGCAGCACCGGTACCTCCGTCGGCGCTGTCGAGAGTAATAAAGTCTGGCGCCGAAGCGACACCGCGTTGGTGGATCATGGAGAATAGTTCGTCCAACCAGGCTGGCTGCCCGAGCACGAACTTGATGCCGGTCGGTTTGCCGGTAAGTTTTCGCACCCGCTCAATCATATCCAGTAAGTCACTGACGTTGCCGACATCTTCGTGGCGGTTTGGGCTGATCGAATCGTGCCCAACAGGAATGCCCCGGGTACTGGCAATGACATCGGTAACCTTATTGCCGGGCAAAATACCGCCCTTGCCAGGTTTTGCCCCCTGGGAAAGCTTGATCTCGAACATGCGCACCTGTTCGATCGCGGCGATTTCTTTCAGCTTTTCATCGGATAAGGCGCCGTTCTCATCCCGGACGCCATACTTGGCTGTGCCAATTTGAAAGACAATGTCACAGCCACCTTTCAGGTGATAGGGGGAAATTGCCCCCTCGCCGGTGTTCAGATAGATACCGGCCTTCTTGGCGCCATGGGACAGGGCCGTGATAGCAGGCGCAGAAAGGGCACCAAAGCTCATCGCTGATATATTGAAAAACGAGTAAGTCTGGTAGGGCTGCCCCACGTATTGGCCACCAAAAACGATGGGTGTTCGTTCCTGCTCAAGGGCTTCACTTTCCAGTAGGGGGAAGGCACCGTTTAAAAAAAGAAAATCACCGGGACGGTTTATGGGCATGGTCGAGCCAAATGCCAGCGTCGAATCAATATTTTTGGCGGAGCGGGCGACCCAGGATCGCTGCGCCCGATTAAAAGGCAACTCCTCGCGATCCATCGCAAAAAAGTACTGGCGGAAGAAAACGCCGATATGCTCGAAGAAATAACGCAGACGGCCAATAACGGGGTAATTTCTGCGAATCGCCTGCTCGGTCTGGGTGACATCAACCACGTAAATAACGGCGAGCACGACGCCGCCACCAACGAGCAACAGGGCGAGAAACACCAGTGCGATATCGCTCACCCAGATCAGAAAATCGTGCACCGTCCCCATAGACCCTTCGTCCTCTGACGCCCGGCTCGTTTGCCTGCTTTCCCTAAATACAATACACCATAGAGCGGTGGAAGAGTGCTGTGGCAGGCGACGAATTCGGGCAGTTTTAACACCTCGGGCTACTTAGTTTAACGACACCAGAAGGACCAGCCCCTCAATGCATACCAGCGCGTTTTATCCAATATGGGGCGTTGGCCAGTGCATGCTCATTAGTCATTCACCAATTGGTGTAGAGTCCGGGCGCGCCTGAAGCGTTAGTCGGCCCTGGTTGGTAAGACCGCTCTATAGCGTTACGACCGGTGGCTTGAGGTCGGGCAATGAGTTGATTGCTGGCTAAAACGTTGTGGTACCGAAGGCCGGACTTGAACCGGCAAGGCATTGCTGCCGGGGGATTTTGAATCCCCTGTGTCTACCAATTCCACCACTCCGGCACAAATCTGCAGCGGGCGGGAGTATACCAATATTGAGCGCGCCGGCAATTGTTAGTGCACTGAAAAAAGGTTGTGGGTATACTACGTCGCGACTCACACGCGCCGGGATTGGCCCGACGCGACGCTCTGAGTATCTCAAGGGAGAAAAGACATGGCGATGAAGCTGATCAAGAAGACGGCCGATTACAAGGTTTTCAAGCGCGGCGATGAGCGATACGCGGTTCAGGACGCGGCCGGAAAGCCCGTTAACGGCGAGGAGAAGGTCAAAATTCTGCTCTCGGAGGAGCTGATCAAGGTCTCTCTGCCGGGCGAGTCCGTGGCTGAAGAGGCTGAAGCCGAGGAGCCCGCGGAAGAAGTGGCGCCCGAGGAAGAAGCGGCGCCCGAGGAAGCTGCCCAGGCCTGATGCGCCCTTGAGCAGCATCGTGAAGCCGGCGATTGTGCCGGCTTTTTTTTAGCTTCCATTCAGGCTGAGGCCGTCCGCCGATGTTACGACAGGACTTTCAGTTCGATCTGCCCGGTGAGCTGATAGCGCAAGAACCACTCGCCGAGCGCAGTAGCTCTCGGTTGTTGGTGTTGGAGGGTGCCAGCGGTGACCTCTTTCATAAGCAGTTCACCGATATCGTTGATCTGATCAACCCCGAGGACTTGTTGGTATTCAACAATACCAAGGTGCTTCCTGCGCGGCTGTTTGGGGTGAAGCAGACGGGCGGCAGAGTTGAGATTCTAATCGAGCGCTTGCGCGCAGATGGCTCAGCCGTGGCCCAGGTGAGAGCGAGTAAGACACCCCGCGACGGCGCCGCTATCTACATTACTTCCGATGAGGAGTCCGATAAATCGGAATTCTACGTGCGGGTCGTTGGTCGAGAAGGGTCGATGTATCTGCTCGAGCCCGAAGTCGGAGACTGGCGCGAGATTATGCGTCGATTCGGCCACATGCCGTTGCCGCCGTATATCGATCGGCCCGATAATGAATCGGACCAGGATCGCTATCAGACGGTCTATGCCAGCAAGGAGGGGGCTGTTGCTGCGCCCACCGCGGGTCTGCACTTCGATCGCAATCTGCTGCGAGACTTGTCAGCCAAAGGTGTTGCTTCTGTCGAGGTTACGCTCCACGTGGGTGCAGGCACGTTTCAGCCGGTTCGCGCCGAACGTATAGAAGACCATCACATGCATGCGGAAACCATCGACGTGGGCCTTACAGTCTGCGAGGCCGTCGATGCCTGTCGCGACGGAGGCGGCCGCGTCGTCGCGGTGGGTACTACGGCCGTGCGCTCGCTTGAAGCCGCCGCTGCGGCTGGTTCTCTGGTGCCCTTTCATGGCGACACGGACATCTTTCTTTATCCTGGCAGGCCCTTTCGAGTGGTCGACGCCATGATAACCAATTTCCATTTGCCGGAGTCGACCCTGATTATGCTGGTCAGCGCTTTTGCCGGGCGGGAGCATGTGTTGGCGGCGTATCGCGCCGCGGTTAGCCAGCGTTACCGATTTTTCAGTTACGGCGATGCCATGTTTATCACCGCCCACCCTGAGGCGCGCCGGGAGGGTTTGCTTGAAATTTGAGACCACATCCCGGGACGGCCTGGCGCGCCGGGGTAGACTCCTTTTTGACAGGGGCGTTGTCGACACCCCGGCATTTATGCCGGTGGGCACCTACGGTACGGTCAAAGGTATGCTACCGCGGGATATTACCGCGATTGGTGCCCAGATTATTCTGGGGAACACGTTTCATCTCTGGCTGCGCCCGGGTACCGATATCATTGCTCAGCACGGGGACCTACATGACTTTATGGCCTGGCAGGGGCCGATTCTCACCGATTCCGGCGGCTTCCAGGTGTTCAGCCTGGGCGCTATGCGCAAGGTCGCAGAGGCGGGAGTTACTTTCAAATCGCCGGTGAATGGCGATACGGTCTTTCTCGACCCCGAGACATCCATGCAGATCCAGGCGAAGCTGGGCAGTGACATCGTCATGATTTTCGACGAGTGCACGCCGTATCCCGCCACCTTTGAGCAAGCCCGCGAGTCAATGGCCCTGTCCCTGCGATGGGCGGAGCGCAGCCGAATCGGGCACGGCGATAACCCGGCGGCGCTCTTCGGTATTGTCCAGGGTGGTATGTACGACGACTTGCGCCGAGAGTCGCTGGCGGGCTTGGTCGATATTGGATTTGACGGTTATGCCATCGGCGGTCTTTCGGTGGGTGAGCCGAAGGAGGCCATGATGGGCGTGCTCGACGGGATCGCAGACGATTTACCTGTCGACAAGCCCAGATACCTGATGGGCGTCGGGACGCCGGCGGACCTGCTGGAAAGTGTGCGGCGCGGTATTGATATGTTCGACTGCGTGATGCCGACGCGAAACGCGCGTAACGGACACCTGTTCACCAGCCGGGGAGTGATAAAGTTGCGCAATGCGCGTCACAAAACGGATCCGGAACCGCTTGATCCCGCCTGTGATTGCTATACCTGCAACAACTTCAGCCGCGCCTATTTGCATCATCTGGACCGCTGCAATGAAATTCTGGGTTCGCAGTTGTGCACCCTCCATAATTTGCGGTTTTATCAGAATCACATGGCGGCAATTCGAGCAGCGATTGATGCCGGGCAGTTCGATGCATTCGCCGATAACTTCTATAAAAGCCAGGACAACGAGTTGCCTTAGGGCGACCCAGGGGAGGCCAGCAAGTGAAATATGCATTGGGTAACAAGCGGGTGGTGTGTGAGGGCAGTGGTCATTTCATTGCCCCGAATGCCGCAGTCATTGGGGATGTGTGCCTGAAGCCACAGTCGAGTGTTTGGTTTTCTGCTGTGATACGGGGCGACGATGAATACATCGAAATTGGCGAGGGCTCCAATATTCAGGACGGTGCCGTGGTTCATGCTGATGCCGGCCAGCCCTGTATCGTCGGTGACAATGTCGTGGTCGGCCACAACGCCATGCTACACGGTTGTGATATCGGCGCCGGTAGCCTGATCGGTATCAATGCCGTTGTGCTCGATGGCGCCAGGCTCGGCAGGGGTTGTCTCATCGCCGCCAATGCGCTGGTCACCTCGGGTACCGAAATTCCGGATGGATCGATGGTGATGGGTTCCCCCGCGAAGGTCACCCGGTCGCTCAGCGAAAAGCAGCAGGCCATGCTGCTTGAAGGCGCAAAGCACTACGTGATTAATGCGGCTGCATTCTCTGAAACGCTGGAGGAGATGGATGACTGAGTCAGTACAATCGCCGTGTATCTCGGTATGTCTGCTCAACGAAGACGATGTGTGCACCGGTTGTTATCGAACCAGTGATGAAATCGTGGACTGGTTCATGGCGGACGACACCCGGAAGCATGAAATAATAAAAGCCTGCGCCGAGCGGCGTGACCTCGCCAATCCTATCAAGCTGCTGTAGGCCGCACTGAGCGGATATCCTCGTCATTGGGGGTGATGCGCAGCCTTGAAATCAGGTTGCCATCGATGGCCACTACCTCGATGACATAACCGGGTATTTGTACCGCCACCGGGCCACAGGGAAATGTTTCGAGGGCTTCAAGCGCCAGTCCGCTCAGGGTTTTGGGTCCATCCGTCGGTAGGTCCCACTCCTGTTGTCGATTCAGTTCGCGGATACTGATAGTCCCGGTGCACACCGTGCCGCCGCCCTTGAGGGCGATGACCTCCTCCTGCTCTTCGATCAGGTTGGAGGTGAACTCGCCCACGATTTCTTCGAGAATATCTTCCAGGGTGGCCAGTCCCATGACGTCACCATACTCGTCAACCACGATTCCCAGGCGCAGCTTCTTCTGTTGAAACTGGAGCAATTGCGTGTGCAGTGGAGTGTTTTCCGGAATGAAATAAGGGGCCTGAATTTCCACCATTAGCGCGTCGCGATTCAGCCCGTCGCCGTCGAGGACCCGGCTGAGCTTGCGCAGGTGTAGCACGCCCTTGATGTCATTAATGTCTTCATTCCAGACCGGGACCAGGGTATGGGTGCTGTGCTGCAGTTGATCGAGGATGGTGGCATCGTCATCATTGAGGTCGATGCCAAAGACTTCATTGCGCGGCACCATAATATCGTCGACCGTTACCTCCTCAAGGTCGAGAATATTGACGAGCATGCGTTGGTGACGCCTCGGTATCATTGATCCAGATTCGGTCACAATCGTGCGCAGTTCCTCTTGTGACAGCGCCTCGCTGTCGGTTGCGTCGGGCTTGAAGCCCATTAACCGAAGAATTCCATTGGTGATGCTATTGATTGCAGCGACGAGGGGAAGGAATAGTTGCAGCAGTGGAAGCAGTACCAAACTGAAGGGGAAGGCGACGCGCTCAGGGTGAAGCGCTGCGATGGTCTTGGGCGTAATTTCAGCAAAGATCAATATGACGATCGTGAGCAAGACGGTCGCAATGGCAATCCCGGCGTCGCCATATAGGCGTATGGCGATAACGGTTGCGATGGCGGACGCCATGATATTGACAAGATTGTTTCCGATGAGGATCAGCCCGATCAGTCGGTCCGGTCGATCAAGCAACTTGCTGGCGCGACGTGCACCACGGTGTCCCTGACCACGCAAATGCTTCAGCCGATAGCGATTCAAGGCCATCATGCTGGTTTCCGAGCTGGAGAAGAAGCCCGACATTAGAATCAGGACCGCGAGCGCGGCGAACAGAAGTCCGATGGGGGTGTCGTTCAAGAGTGGCTATAGCCTGCTTTGGAGGATCCACCGATGGTGGAGAAAAACGCCCGTGGATACAAGTCGATATGTTCTGTCAGGCGGCGCCCAGAAGTAGCTCGGAAACCAGCTTCGAGCCAAAAAATCCCAGCGCCAGTAGGCCAAACGCCAGCAGCACCAGGTTTATCGCGGTATTGATCCGCCAGCCCTGGCGCACGTGCACGGCGACAGTCACCAGAAGAATCAGCCAACCGATGGTGGTGAGTACCGTTTTGTGGACCAGCTTTTGCCCGAGCAGGTCATCGACGAAAAACGCCCCCGACGCAATGGCGAGTGTCAGCAGAATAAAGCCCAGGGTAATCAGTTCGTAGAGCATCGACTCCATTCGCTGGAGCGGTGGCAGAATTCGAATTAGGTCTTTTGTTCGATGCTGACGCAATCGATTGGACTGGACCCTGACGATTACCGCCTGGACGGTGGCCAGTGAGATCACGGCGTAGGCAATCAACGATAGCGATACATGTATCAAAACGCCGTGGCTGAGTCCGGCGAGAGGTGTCCCACTGGCCGGAGAAAACGTGCTCACCATGACGGCCAACGCAGAAAATGGGAAGATGACAATGACCAGCATGTGTAGTGGCCGGAACAGCAATATGATCAGATTGACCAATGACATCGTGACGAAGGCCAATGACGCGACCTGATAAAACCCAAAGGTGACGGTTCCCGCCTGGCCTGCGATTATCTCTACACCCAGGTGTATTGTGAGTGCCAAAAGTCCGAGCACCACGACGCCCTGGTTGGGTTTGTCCGAGGCGCGCTCCACTTGCAGCAATTGTCGAGCGCCGGCGGCGAGGTAAAGCACCGCCGCCAGAATGGCTAGGGCCGAAATCAGCAGGCTGTTGGCGTCGTTCACTTAGCGGTATCCGGTCATTGGGTCAAAAGTCTGAGCATCGTATACTACGCGCTCACGACCACTTTGTGATCACTTCTCTGACAGGTAGAGGTTTCATGTTTGAAGGATTGAGTCAGCGGCTTTCTGCCAGCTTGAAGGCGATGGCGGGAAAATCGCGCCTTACGGAAGATAATATCCGGGATACGCTCCGGGAAGTGCGTATGGCACTGCTTGAGGCAGACGTCGCGCTATCGGTGGTGAAAGAATTTACCGAAGCGGTGAAGCAGCGAGCCGTCGGGGCTGAAGTTGCGCAGAGCCTGACGCCGGGGCAGGCGTTCCTGAAAGTGGTGCAGAGCGAGCTTGAGGCGACCATGGGGTCAACCAATGAGAGCCTCAATCTCAATACCCAGCCTCCGGCTGTGGTCATGGTGGCCGGGCTCCAGGGTGCGGGTAAGACCACCTCGGTCGCCAAGCTGGCCCGGCATCTCATTGAGCGCGAAAAGAAAAAAGTGACGGTGGTCAGTGCTGACGTGTATCGACCCGCCGCGATAAAACAGCTCGAAACCCTGGCGAACGAGGTCGGCGCCCGATTTGAGCCGTCCGAGGAGCACGAGCAACCGGTGGCGATCGTTCAGCGCGCGCTGGCGCAGGCGAAAATCCAGTTCAGCGACGTACTTCTCGTGGACACGGCGGGCCGTCTGGCCATCGACGAAGCCATGATGAGCGAGATCAAGGCGTTGCATAGTGCGATTAATCCCATCGAAACCTTATTTGTGGTCGATGCCATGACCGGGCAGGACGCCGCCAATACCGCAAACGCCTTCGGCGCCGCATTGCCGCTGACCGGGGTCATCCTGACCAAGGTGGACGCGGATACTCGAGGCGGAGCGGCGCTTTCAGTGCGTGCGATTACCGGAAAGCCTATTAAATTTCTGGGTGTCGGCGAGAAGACGGAAGCGCTGGACCCCTTCCACCCGGACCGACTCGCATCGCGGATTCTCGGTATGGGAGACATGCTCTCCCTGATCGAGGAAGCGGAGCGCACGGTTGACAAGAAGAAAGCGCAGCGGCTGGCGAACAAGGTGCAAAAAGGGGGTCGTTTTGACCTCGAGGATTTCCGCGACCAGCTTCATCAGATGCGCAATATGGGTGGCATCGGCAGCATGCTGGACAAAATGCCGGGTATGGGTGGTATGGCCCAGATGGCCGAGCAGAAGCTCGATACCAAGCAGTTCGACCGTATGGAAGCCATGATCAACTCCATGACGCCGGTAGAGCGCCGCAAGCCGGACCTCATCGTCGGTTCCCGCAAACGTCGGATCACCAACGGATCGGGAACCCAGGTTCAGGACCTCAACCGCTTGCTCAAGCAGCACAAGCAAATGCAGAAGATGATGAAAAAGATGAAGGGCGGCGGGATGAAGAAGATGATGCGCGGCCTGGGGGGGATGATGCCGCCGGGGGGCGGTGGGCTTCCTCCGGGTGGATTTCCCCCGAAAATGTAACGGTTTTGCCACCTTTTCATAGCCGCATCTTTGCTGTACCATCCGCCCCCTTGCAATTCCGGCTGGTGGGCAGCTGCCCAACGATCGGACAAAAAATTACTGAGGAATCAATAACATGGTAGTTATTCGTCTATCACGAAGCGGCGCCAAGAAACGGCCTTTTTACCACGTTACCGTGTCTGACCGTCGGAAATCCCGCGATGGCCGCTTTATCGAGCGTGTGGGCTTTTTTAACCCCATTGCTCGTGGTCAGGAAGAGCGCCTTCGATTGGATCGCGAGGCCATCGAAAGCTGGGTAGCCAAGGGCGCGAAAGTGTCGCCGCGCGTACAGGCGTTGCTCAAAGAGCCCGAGGCCGTTGCTGCCGCTTGAGGTAGCTCATCTGAGGTGGGCGTATGCTAGATCGGCTCACCGTTGCCAGCATTGCTGGCGTTTATGGTATCAAGGGCTGGGTAAAACTTCGGCTCTTTGTTGAAGACCCGGACACCCTGGCGCAGCTTGAGCAGTTGGAAATTAGCCCCCCGGCGAAGGAGCCGGGCGGTCAGGGAACGTCGCGACCCGTCGTCATCGACAGCGTCCGCAAACAGGGTAGAGGCACGGTCGCTCACATCGTCGGGATCGACGATCGGGACAGTGCTGAGGCGCTTCGGCGTTATGAGATTACCGTCCCGCGGGAAGGATTACCCGATCCGGCGGACGGAGAATATTACTGGCATCAGTTGCAAGGTCTTGCGGTGTGGTGCCGCGAGGGTAGCGGTGACGCTGTTTGTGTTGGGCGCGTAGCCTATTTGCTGGAAACCGGTGCCAACGATGTGTTGGTTGTGGCGCCTACCGCGGGAAGTATTGACGATAGCGAGCGTCTGATACCGTTGCTGTTCGATGAGGTTGTAAAAGAGGTCGACCTTGAGCGCCGTGAAATTTGGGTCGACTGGTTTCTCGATGCGTAGACCGGACGCTCGTTAAGATGTTTCGCATGAGCGTTATCTCTGTTTTTCCAGAGATGTTTACGGCGCTGACGAACTGGGGAGTGGTTGGGCGGGCATTTGCTGACAAGCGCTGCGAGCTGACGGTGCACAATCCCCGACAGTTTGCGTTGGATCGCCACGCCACTATCGACGACCGACCTTATGGCGGCGGTCCTGGGATGGTGATGCAGGCGCCGGTGCTGGATGCGGCGCTGGAGCAGGCGAAGCATTTGGTTGGCGAAGCAGCGCCGGTGGTGGCGTTGTCTCCCCAGGGAGAGGTGTTGAGTGATGCCCTCGCGAGGGAGTTAGCCGGCGGTCCGGGACTGGTGCTGGTGGCCGGTCGCTACGAAGGCATGGACGAGCGGTTTATAGAACGCTCGGTCGATCGGGAGGTGTCCATTGGCGACTTTGTCGTCAGTGGTGGCGAACTTCCGGCAATGGTGTTAATGGACGCCGTTGTGCGGCTTCTGCCGGGTGTGTTGGGTCATGCGGACTCGGCGGCGGAAGATTCGTTTGCCGAGGGACTGCTGGATTTCCCGCATTATACCCGTCCAGAGATGTATGACGGGCATGCGGTGCCCGCAGTGCTGCTGAGCGGCGATCACCGTCGCATTGCACGGTGGCGACGTCTTCAGGCGCTGTTGCGGACGAGAGAGCGCCGTCCAGACCTGTTTGTGAGGCATTCTCACAGTGACGAGGATCTGGAAATCCTGAGACAATGGGACAGTGGCAACAGGGACTGGTAGGCGAAGGCGACCGGTCAGTGAATTGAGAATAGTAGGCAAGCCGACGCCGTAGGGTGAAAGCTGCAGGGTTAACCGCGACGCGAGTCGCCATTGCGTTGAAAGCGCAGGTTTATGGAGAGTGTCATGAGCACCAACAAGATTATTTCTGAGATCAACGCCGAGCAGATGACAAAAGAGATCCCGGAGTTTGCCCCTGGCGATACTGTGGTTTGCCAGGTTCGCGTCAAGGAAGGCAACCGGGAGCGACTTCAGGCGTTTGAGGGCGTGTGCATTGGCAAACGAAACCGAGGCCTTAACTCGGCGTTTACGCTGCGTAAGATCTCTCACGGGGTGGGTGTTGAGCGAACCTTCCAGACCTACAGTCCCCTGTTGGAGGAAATCCAGGTCAAGCGTCGCGGCGATGTGCGTCAGGCCAAGCTCTACTATCTTCGCGAGCTCAGCGGTAAGGCCGCCCGCATCAAGGAAAAGCTGTAGCGCTGAATCTGCCGGGAGGTGGTCGCGCCCGCCGGATACCTCTCCATGCGCTGTAATAGCGAAAACCGCCGTTGTCGATGCAATGGCGGTTTTTGCATTTATAGCCGCGTCAGAGCGATGGTCTTTTCGGGCCGTGTTGAGTCCCCATGAGTGACGGTTACAGCATGGAGATTGATCAATTCATTGACGCGCTGTGGATCGAGCGTGGTCTGAGCGCCAATACACTGGCGGCGTATCGTCGCGATTTGCGCCAGTTTGCCGACTTTCTTGACGAGCGGGGAATAGCCTCGCTCAAAGCGGCCGATGCCGGTGCGCTGCAGGGATTTTTGGCGAGCCGCCTGAAAAGCGGGCATTCCAATCGATCGGCGGCCCGGTTTCTATCGACGCTTCGTGGATTTTATCGTTACCACCTCCGCGAAAACCGGATCGATCGTGATCCCACACAGTTCATTGACAGTCCGCGTTTGGGCCGGTCGCTGCCGAAATCGATTTCGGAGGCTGATGTCGAACGTTTACTGGCGGCGCCAAACGTGGAGGACCCCATCGATTTTCGTGATCGGACGATGCTGGAATTATTGTATGCCTGTGGCTTGCGAGTGACTGAACTCACGGGACTTCAGGTCAGCCAACTCAGTCTTAATCAGGGTGTTGTCAGGGTAGTGGGGAAAGGCGATAAGGAGCGGCTTATACCGATTGGTGAGGAGGCATTGAGTTGGGTTCAGCAATTTCTGGCGGGGCCCCGGCAGGTTTTGTTGAAGGAGCGAATGAGCGAGGTCCTTTTTCCATCCAATCGAGGGGGGCAGATGACTCGCCAGACCTTCTGGTATCGTATTAAACTGCACGCCAAGAGGGCGGGTATTGAAGCCCACCTTTCGCCGCACACATTACGACACGCCTTTGCCACGCATTTGATCAACCATGGCGCTGACTTGCGAGTTGTGCAAATGCTTCTTGGACACAGTGATTTGACTACCACTCAGATTTACACGCATGTTGCGCGGCACCGCATGCAACAGTTGCATGCCCAGCACCATCCGCGCGGCTAAGCCGCTTTGTTTTCGCGACAACGGAATTCACTATGATTTGCACAACGATACGCCTCGCTAAACGGTTGTTTTCACCAAGCCATCGAGCCGCGATGGCGTTTATGTTCCTGGTTTTTGGCAGCGTGGCACACGCCGCGGACCTGTCTGCTCTCAAAGACCAGATCGAACAGGCGCTGACTCGTGACTCCGGTGTGGAGATGAAGGTCACGGCGATTGAGGAAACCCCGGCTTCTGGTCTGGTGAAGGTAACTCTGGAGAATGGCCCCGTGCTCTATGCCACCGAGGACGGTGATCATTTCGTGGTAGGTGATCTCTGGTCACTGGGCGGCAACGGCCTGGTTAACCTCTCGGAGAAATCCCGCTCGGAGGATCGGAAGCGACTCGTCGACGCCATCAGTCCTGAGGATATGATTGTGTTCCCTGCCAAGGGTGAGCGCCGCGCCTATATTACGGTGTTTACGGATACCACCTGCTTCTACTGTCAAAAACTGCATCAGGAGGTTTCGGCATTGAACGATAACGGTATCGAAGTGCGTTACCTGGCTTACCCCAGAGCCGGACTGGATTCTGATGGTGCACGACAGCTGGAGACTGCCTGGTGTTCTTCCGACCGTCGCGCGACGCTAACCGCCCTCAAGAGCGGGGAAACGCGGCCTGAGAAAACCTGTGCCGATGCTCCCATTGCAGAGCAATACCAGCTGGGGGTCGAAATGGGCGTCCGAGGTACACCGGCGATAGTCACCAGTGATGGCGAGCTGATCCCCGGTTACAAGCCTGCCGCCGATATAGCGCTCATGCTGGGCCTGTAGCGCCGTTCGACACATCCACAATACACCGTCCCCAGGAGTTCAACAGCAGGTGAACGAGCACTTCCAGCGTATAGATCGGTTGCCGCCGTATGTGTTCAACATTATTGGTGAGCTGAAAACCGCGGCCCGGGCGCGCGGCGAAGATATTATCGATTTTGGTATGGGCAATCCGGATCAGCCTACGCCACAGCATATTGTCGACAAGCTGTGTGAAACAGTGGGCCGTGGCGATACCCACCGCTATTCACAGTCAAAAGGGATTCCGCGTCTTCGCAAGGCGATTTGTGATTGGTACCAACGTCGCTACGACGTAACGCTGGATCCCGAGGCCGAGGCGATTGTTACGCTGGGGTCAAAAGAGGGTCTGGCGCATTTGGCGCTGGCAACTACCAGTCCTGGTGACGCGATACTGGTGCCCAATCCGTCGTATCCCATACACCCCTATGGCTTCGTCATTTCCGGTGCTGACCTACGTCATGTGCCGATGACCGACGAGGCGACTTTTTTCGACGAACTTGAGGCAGCAATCAGGAACTCGTTCCCCAAACCCAAAATGCTGGTTCTGAATTTTCCGTCCAACCCGACCGGCCACTGCGTGGAGTTAGATTTTTTCGAGAAGGTCATCAGGGTTGCCCGGGAGCAGGGTATTTGGGTGGTGCATGATCTCGCTTATGCGGACCTCTGCTTCGACGGTTATCAGGCGCCGAGTATTCTCCAGGTTGAGGGCGCCCGCGACATTGCCGTGGAGTTCTACACCCTTTCAAAAAGTTACAATATGCCGGGTTGGAGGGTGGGTTTTTGCTGTGGTAACCCGGCTCTCATTGCCGCGCTCACCCGAATAAAATCCTATCTCGATTATGGGGTCTTTACCCCGGTGCAGGTAGCCGCGATTGCAGCTCTTGAGGGAGACCAGCAATGCGTTACCGAGATTTGTGAGCGCTACCGTCGACGCAGAGATGTGCTCTGCAGTGGGCTTAATGAGGCGGGTTGGCCGATAACGCCCCCGAAAGCGACCATGTTTGTCTGGGCGGAAATACCCGAGCCGCTGCGTCATCTGGGATCGGTAGAATTCAGTAAACGCTTGTTGTCTGAGGCGGGTGTCGCGGTATCGCCAGGTGTGGGTTTTGGCGATTATGGTGAGGGTTTTGTGCGTTTTGGTTTGATTGAGAATGAGCATCGTACTCGTCAGGCAATTCGGGGTATCAAGCGGATGCTGCGGTCATATGGCATTGGAAAGAGTGGGGAGAAGCAGTGAGTACGCGGTCAGTCAATGTGGGGATTTGTGGGCTGGGTACTGTTGCCAGCGGCCTGGTCAATATTATCAATCGTCAGTCGGCGCTGTTGCGCGATCGGGCCGACGCCGACCTGCGGCTGGTTCATATAGGCGCGCGTCGCGACAACCCGGTTTGTGATATCTCACCGTATCGGGTGAGCCGCGATATTTTTCAGGTCGTCGATGACCCGGAAGTGGATATTGTTATTGAGCTAATTGGAGGCACTACCGCGGCGAAAGAGCTTGTGGAGCGCGCGCTGCATCAGGGCAAGCACGTTATCACGGCCAACAAGGCGCTTATCGCTGAGCACGGCAACGCGCTATTTGCACTCGCGGAGAGCAAGGGGCTCGCCCTGCGATTCGAAGCGGCGGTCGCCGGTGGTATTCCCATTGTGAAAACGCTGCGTGAAGGATTGGCGGGCAACCAGATTGAGGGCATCACCGGCATTATTAATGGCACGGGAAATTACATTCTCAGCGAAATGGCGTCTGCCGGTCGGTCCTTTGATGAGGTCCTGAAGGAGGCACAGGCGCTCGGCTATGCTGAAGCCGATCCGACCTTCGATATCGATGGCACTGATGCCGCACAAAAACTGGTGATACTCGCATCGATTGCTTTCGGCATTCCTTTGGCGATTGACGCTCCCTTTAAAGAGGGTATCGACAGAGTGGGTGCGGATGATCTTGAGTACGCCCAGGAGCTGGGTTATCGCATTAAGCATCTGGGTATCGCACGGATCGCCGGTGAGAAAATTGACTTGCGTGTGCATCCCACCCTGATTCCCGAGCAAAAATCGATTGCCTCGATCGATGGCGTTCTCAACGCCGTACAGCTCGAGGGTGACGCGGTGGGGGAGGTATTGATGACCGGGGCCGGTGCGGGTGCCGGACCTACCGCTTCCGCTGTGTGCGCCGATCTTATCGATCTCGCCCGCTCGCTGGGTGCGGGTCAGAATTGCGCCATTCCTGCGCTGGGTGTTCCGCTGGCCAAACTCCAGGCGCGCGAACTGCTACCCAGAGAGGCGGTCACTACGCCCTGGTACCTGCGGATTATTGCCAGCGACAAGGCAGGGGTTATGGCAGAGATTACCCAACTGCTGGGCGAGGAGGGTATTAGCATCGAGTCGTTGATACAGAAAGCTCCGGAGCGTGGGGAAACTCACGTACCCATTATTATTCTGACCGATGCAGCGGCGGGCGGCGCCATGCAAAATGCAGTGCTGAGCATTACCGCGCTCGATGCCATTCAGGGTGATATTGTCGCATTGCGAGTCGAGGATTTTGAGGAGCACGGGTCGTGACCATCCGCTATGTGAGTACGCGTGGTGCGGCGCCCTCGCTGGATTTCGAGCAGGTGCTCCTCACCGGGCTGGCGGCAGACGGCGGGCTTTACGTCCCGGATCAGTTGCCAGAGTTTAGCCTCGAGCAGATACGCTCCTGGCGGGAGCTCGATTACCCCAGTCTTGCCCTGGAGATCCTGCAGCCGTTTGTTGAAGGGAGTATTCCGCGAGAGGACTTGAAGACCATTCTTGCGGATACCTACCGTGATTTTCGTCACAGTGCGGTGGCACCTCTGCAGCAACTGGATACCAACCAATGGGTTCTGGAGCTTTTCCACGGGCCTACATTGGCGTTTAAAGATTTTGCACTGCAGCTGCTGGGTAGACTACTGGATTACATGCTCGAGCGACGGCAGCAGAAGATCGTCATTATGGGCGCGACCTCGGGGGATACCGGTTCCGCCGCGATTGAGGGCTGTCGGCGCTGTAAAAATATTGATATTTTTATCCTCCATCCGCACGATGCGGTGTCCGACGTTCAGCGCCGACAAATGACCACGGTCGCTGGGGATAACATCCATAACATCGCGCTTCAGGGTAACTTTGATGACTGTCAGGCGATGGTCAAGTCGAGTTTTGTCGCACCTGACTTTTTGCCTGACGGGCGATCCCTGGTGGCGGTCAACTCGATCAACTGGGCGCGCATCATGGCCCAGATCGTCTATTACTTTTACTCAGCGCTGGCGCTCGGTGGTCCTGACCGCCCGGTTAATTTCTCGGTACCCACGGGGAATTTCGGCGATATTTTTGCCGGTTACCTGGCGCGGCAAATGGGCTTGCCGATTGATCGGCTCGTCATTGCCACCAACCGGAATGATGTACTCCACCAGGTGCTTGAAACCGGCACCTACCGCCGCCTGCCACTTGAGAAGTCCTTGTCGCCGAGTATGGATATTACGGTCTCTTCCAACTTTGAGCGGCTGATGTTTGATATGTACCACCGTGACGGGTCGGTGATAGCCCAACTGATGGATACCTTCGCCAGCGGTGAAATCGAACTGGACGCCTCCGCCATGGCTGAGGCCCGCGGGCTTTTTGCCAGCCACCGAGTATCTGATGCGCTCACGTGCCAGACAATTGCCCGGGTCTGGAGTGACTGCGGGTATCTGCTGGATCCGCACAGCGCAATCGGTGTTGCAGCGGCGGGGGCCTGCGCACTGGGCGACGGCAACCCGATGGTAACGCTGGCGACCGCGCACCCCGCCAAGTTCCCCGACGCGATCAGCGCGGCCGGCGTATTGAGCTCCCCCGAGCTACCTGCGCACCTGGCGGATTTGTTTGAGCGTGAAGAGCGATATACGGTGCTCGAGAACCAGTTGTCCACAGTGCAAACCTTTATGGCGGAACACTGCAGCGCCTGATGCCACCTGAAATCAAGCAGCGCCCCGCCCGGATAACGTCGGCCCTCGCATCATCGGGCCTGTCGCCATTGCTGCAAAGAATCTATGCCGCCAGGGGTATTTCCGATACGCAAGCGCTCGATCTGACGCTGGGTCGGCTTTTGCCGCCTGGTCAGCTCCATCGGGCAGATGAGGCTGCAATGCTGCTCGCTGATGCCATCGAGGGCGAAGCTCGGGTCGTGGTGGTCGGTGATTTCGATGCCGATGGCGCCACCAGCTGTTGTCTGGCCGTCAGCGTACTCAGGGAGATGGGCCTGCAGGAAGTCAGTTACCTGGTTCCCAATCGCTTTGAATATGGATACGGTCTCACGCCGGAAATTGTCGCCATCGCGGCGGAGCGAGCGCCGGACCTGATCATCACGGTCGATAATGGCATCGCCAGCCACGATGGCGTCATGGCGGCTCAAAGCGCCGGTATCAGTGTGCTGGTTACGGATCATCACCTGCCAGGTGATACCTTGCCCCCCGCCGATGTGATCGTCAATCCGAACCAGCCCCGATGCACGTTTCCCAGTAAATCCCTGGCCGGCGTGGGTGTTATGTTTTATGTGCTCACTGCGCTCCGTGCCGAATTGCGTCAGCGCGGGTGGTTTGAGCTTATCGGCAGGGATGCTCCAAATCTGGGTAATGCGCTCGATCTGGTGGCGCTGGGCACCGTAGCGGATGTGGTGCCACTCGACCACAACAACCGCATACTCGTCGATGCCGGACTCAAACGCATCCGCGGCGGTCGGGGCCGGCCGGGCATCGAGGCACTATTTGAAGTGGCGGGCAGGGATTACCGACAAGCCACGAGTGTTGATCTGGGCTTCGTTGCCGGCCCCAGACTCAATGCGGCGGGGCGCCTCGAGGATATGTCGGTGGGTATTGAGTGCCTGCTGGCGACCTCCACGGCGTCCGCGCGACCGCTGGCGCAGCGTTTGCATGACCTGAATCGGGAGCGCAGGGATATCGAGCAGAACATGCAGGATGAAGCGCTCGATCAACTCTCTCATTTTGAACTCAACGAGACCGGACTCCCCTTTGCGCTTTCACTTTATGATCCCGCCTGGCATCAGGGCGTGGTGGGCATACTGGCGTCGCGGATACGTGAGCGTTATCACCGCCCCACGATCGTCTTCGCTGACGCGGGAGAGGGTGAGCTAAAGGGCTCCGGTCGCTCACTGCCGTCGTTGCACATTCGTGATGCGCTGGATCGCGTGGCAACCCAAAACCCGGGTCTGGTGACTCGCTTTGGCGGTCATGCCATGGCGGCTGGGCTCAGCCTTGCCACGAATCGACTGGAGGATTTCCGGCGGGCCTTCGATCACGTGGTCGCGGAGATGCTCGGACATCAGGCGCCCGCCGCCGAGTTCATATCTGACGGGGCATTATCCAGTCCAGAGTTTTGCCTCGAAAATGCGGAGATGCTGGCCGCAGCCGGACCGTGGGGGCAGGGGTTTCCCGAGCCCACCTTTGATGGTCAATTCACGGTTGTAGAGCAACGGCTGGTGGGTGAAAAACACCTCAAGCTGCGTCTTGAGAGCGGTGGCGCTGCACTCGACGCAATAGCGTTTAACGTTGATCTCGGTATCTGGCCAAATCCAGCGACAAACTCGATACAAGCCCTGTACCGGTTGGGAATTAATCAATATCGCGGCGATCGATCGCCCCAGCTGGTGATCAGCGAGCTATGGCCTTTGCACTGAGTGCCGCGTTGCCGACTCGGCTGGCTACCACCCTGACAGTCCAGTAGACTCTGCGCCCCATTCACAGGAATAGCCATCACGATGTTGGAAATTAACCCATTGCTGCTGCAACTCAAGGACATCCGGGAGCGCACCGACGTTCTTAGGGGGTATCTTTGACTATGCCGAGAAAAAAGATCGCTTAGCTGAAGTCGAGCTGGAACTGGCCGAACCGTCGGTTTGGGAAGATGCCGAGCGTGCCCAGGCGCTTGGCCGAGAAAGAGCCTCCCTGGAAAATATTGTTACCACGATAGAAACTCTCGACGCCGGCCACGGTGACGCGGAAGATCTGCTGCAAATGGCGGCCAGCGAGGATGATGAGGAAACCGTTCAGGCGGTGACCGATGATATGGCCAACCTCATGCAGGCGTTGGAGGCTCTGGAGTTCAGGCGCATGTTCTCGGGCGAAATGGACGATGCCAATGCCTTTCTTGACATCCAGGCGGGTTCGGGTGGAACCGAGGCGCAGGATTGGGCAGAGATGCTGCTGCGTATGTATCTGCGATGGGGTGAGAGTCGCGGCTTTAAAACGACCTTGGTAGAAGTCTCTGCTGGCGATGTTGCGGGCATAAAGAGTGCGACTATTCAGTTCGAAGGGGAGTACCCCTTTGGTTGGATTCGAACCGAGACGGGTGTTCACCGATTGGTGCGCAAGTCGCCGTTCGATAGTGGTAACCGGCGACATACCTCCTTTGCGTCAGTCTTCGTATCACCGGAAGTCGATGACAATATCGATATTGAAATCAACCCCGCCGATCTGCGTGTCGACACCTACCGATCCAGTGGCGCCGGTGGCCAGCACGTGAATACCACGGACTCTGCAGTGCGTATTACCCACGTCCCTACCAATGTAGTGGCCAGTTGCCAAACCGAGCGCTCTCAGCACCAGAACAGGGATCGTGCGATGAAACAATTACGGGCAAAACTGTATGAGCTCGAGATCCAAAAACGCAACGCCGAGGCGCAGGCGATGGAAGACAGTAAAGCCGATATTGGCTGGGGTAGTCAGATCCGCTCTTATGTGCTCGATGACTCCAGAATCAAGGACTTGCGTACCGGTGTGGAAACGCATAACACCCAGGCGGTTCTCGATGGTGACCTGGATCAGTTTATTGAGGCTTCGCTGAAGCAGGGTTTGTGAGGAATAACGAGATGAACGACCAGGAAAAACAGGCGCCAGTCGATGAGAACAAGTTGATTGCGGAGCGGCGCAGCAAACTCGCCGCGATCCGTGAAAAGCGAAACCCCTTTCCCAATGACTTCCGCCGCACGGCTCACGCGGGTGATTTGCAGGCTGAGTTTTCTGAAGAGACCAAAGAAGCGCTGGAGTCGGCGAACCGCTCCTTCAAGGTTGCGGGGCGTCTGATCCGGAACCGCGGCGCGTTTCTCCTGATCGAGGAGGGTGGCGATACGATTCAACTCTATGTGAATCGCAAAGGCCTGAGCGAGGAAACCCTTGCGGAGATTAAAGCGTGGGATCTCGGGGATATTGTTTGTGCCGAGGGGCCCCTGCACAAGAGCGGCAAGGGAGACCTGTACATCAACATGGAGACCGCAGGCTTGCTAACCAAGGCGCTGCGTCCGCTGCCCGATAAATACCACGGTCTTGCTGATCAGGAACTGCGTTATCGCCAGCGCTACGTCGATCTGATTGCCAATCCCGAGGTTCGGGATATCTTCCGTGTGCGCTCAGAGACCATTAATTTTATCCGGAGGTTTCTCAACGACCGCGGTTTTATGGAGGTCGAGACCCCCATGATGCATCCGATACCCGGTGGAGCCGCGGCGAAGCCCTTTGTGACGCATCACAATGCCCTCGATATGGATATGTACCTCCGTATCGCACCGGAGCTTTACCTGAAACGACTCACGGTCGGCGGCTTTGAAAAGGTCTATGAAGTCAACCGTAACTTCCGCAATGAGGGGCTATCGACAAGGCATAACCCCGAATTCACCATGCTGGAATATTATTGGGCGTATGCGGATTACCGCGATGCCATGGACATGACCGAGCAGCTGCTGCGGGAGTTGACCCAATCCGTACTGGGTGACACATGTGTCACCTATGGCGAGGAGCAGTTTGACTTTGGTAAACCCTTTGCCCGCATGACCGTGGTGGAGGCGATATTGCATTTCAATCCCGATATCAGCCTCGAGGCAGTTGCGGATCCCGATGCTGCGAGGCGCCTCGCCAGTGATCTGGGTATTGCCCTCAAGCCGAGCTGGGGTTTGGGCAAGGTACAGATCGAAATATTTGAAGCAACGGCCGAGCATCGCTTGCAGCAGCCCACCTTTATCACCGCCTACCCTACCGAGGTGTCACCGCTGGCGCGCCGCAATGACGACGACCCTTTTGTAACCGATCGTTTTGAATTTTTTGTTGGCGGTAGAGAGATTGCCAATGGATTCAGTGAGCTCAATGACGCCGAGGATCAGGCGGAGCGATTCCGCGCACAAGTAGCAGAAAAAGAGGCGGGAGACGAGGAGGCCATGCACTACGATCATGACTATGTTCGTGCGCTCGAGTACGGTATGCCACCGACCGCCGGTGAAGGTATCGGTATTGATCGTCTGGTGATGTTGCTGACCGACTCACCGTCCATCAGGGACGTTTTACTGTTTCCCCATATGCGTCCCGAGTGACCATTTTTTAAAACATGCAAAGCCCTCGCGGTTCGCGTTGGCACAAAGCGGCACTGGTGCTATTCTTGTGACAAATTACCAAGGACGTGCCGTGTTCGCTTTTGCTCCCCTGCGCACCGTAGCTCTATCGTCAGCGCTTGTTGCATTGTCCGCTTGCGCCACCAGCTCTCCCGACCCAACGCCTGAGCCCGTCGAAGCGACCGAAATTACGCTTAACTTGCCGGTTCCCGAGGTCGAATCCGCGCAACCTGAGTCCTGTGCCTGTCGTGAGAAAGGCCTTGAAGCGGCAGAGAACTATTTTGATCGAGGCGTGCGCGCCCTGGCAGCGGGTGATTATCTGCAAGCCGAGAAGTACTTTAACCGACACCGCGACGAGGCCATCTCGCAAACGGTTCGTGAGGCGGACGTGGGACTCGCCTTTGTGGCTCTGTTAAGCGCAACCCATTCGGATGCATTGGTGGCGGAGGGCTTGGACCAGCGCGCCGAGGTGATGATGTTGGCGTTGGCGGCGGTGCAGACACTGGAAGGTCAAATCAAGGCGCTCGACACGCTCAACGATGTTCTGGCTAAGGACTTGAAAAAGCGTGAAGAGGCGCTCAACCGGCTGCGCGAACTGACTCTTGGTCAAGAGGAAGGGTAGCCGTAAAGGTAGATCCCTTTCCGGGGGTGCTTTCCAGCGTAATATCCCCGCCCAACATGCGGCAGAATTCACGCACAATGGCGAGGCCCAGCCCGGTACCCCCGTACTTTGAACCGGTGCTGCTTTCTGCCTGCTCAAAGGCCTCAAAGACATTGGCCTGTTGCGCTTCGGCAATCCCAATTCCGTTGTCTTTGACGGCGATGAGCAAGCTGTTTTTCTCAATGCGCGCAATGACCTCGATAACACCGTCCTCGGTGAATTTGCAGGCGTTGGAAAACAGGTTGGTGACAATCTGCTGTAGCTTCGCGGGATCGGACTCCATTTCGGGCAGGTCGTCTGCAATCGACAGCGTCAGCGTGTTATTTTTCTGGGTGATAAGCGGAGACAGTGCGTCGCAGATCTGATAAATCAATGCGGCGGGATCGACCGTCTCCAGAGATACCGTCATCTTCCCGGTTTCCATCTTTGAGAGGTCGAGGATGTCGTTGATTAGAGAGAGTAGTTGTCGACCAGAAAATATGATGGTGCCAAGATCATGGTGAAACTGATCCTGATCGAGCTGTTGTCCATCGCTTAATTCATCCTGCAGCATTTCGCTGTAGCCGATGATCGCGTTGAGTGGGGTTCTCAGTTCGTGGCTGACGTTGGCCAGGAACATACTTTTTGCCGCGTTTGCGGCATCGGCATCGGCTTTGGCGTCGTGAACCTCTTCAATAGCGCGCTGTAGTTTGGCCGACATGTCATTGAAGGTTCGCGCCAGGTCCCGTATTTCTCCCGCATCCCGCGTTTCGTTGATGCGATGCGTCAGGTCTCCCTCGCCAAAGCGGCGCACGCCTGTCTTGAGCCGAGTGAGTGAGGCATTCGCGGAGCGTATCAACCCCACCACCAGCAACATGGTGATCACAATCGAACTGACAAAGCCGATAACGGTGATGCGGTCGGTGATAGTGATGGTGTTGTCGATGGCGTTCGAGCGCTGGACCGCCAGAAAAGCGTGCCGTTGGTCGAGTTCCTGGAGCCGTTGCTGGGCATCGTTATAGTTTTTCGCCCCGCTGATATTGGCATCACTACCGCTGTTGTAGTTTTCGTAAAAATCTCGCCACTGCTGTAACAGGGCGTCAGCGCTGTTTTGAAGGCGCAGATAGTAGTCCTCGGTACCCTGGCCGCCGAGGTTTCCCAGCCGACGAAGCTTCGAATTGATGCTTTCCAGCTCGTCCAGTGCCGAGTTCCGCTCGCTGCTGGCCAATGGTGCTTCAGTGGTTTCCCGCAGCGTCGCCAACACCAGGACCCGCTGTCGCTGATCCTGAAAGCTCTGCTCAAGATCGGCAGTCAATTGTGCCGCTGTAACGGCGTCGCGATAGGCAACCAGGCTCTCAGACCGAGCGGAGCTACCCCAGACATAGGTGGCGACGTTGGTGGCAAAAAGTACCAGTATGGCCGCTGAGAACAGGTATAGGCGCGCGCGGAGACTGAGCGCTGGCCTCAGCCGCCTCACGGCATCAATTCCGCTATCTTGGCGAGCAGCTGGGGAAAATCGATGGGCTTGGTAGCGTAGTCATTGCAGCCGGCCGCCAGCGCCTGCTCGCGATCCGACGCCATGGCGTGGGCCGTCAGCGCGATGATGGGAATGTGGGCAATGGCATCATCGGCGCGGGCTTCCCGGCTTGCGGTACAGCCATCCATAACCGGCAAATTGATATCCATTAAAACCAGCGCCGGCTGCTCATCGCGCATGCGATCCAGGGCCTGCGCGCCGTCACCAGCGCAGATCACCGTATGCCCAGCACGGGTGAGGCGCCTGACCAACATATCGCGGTTCACTTCATTGTCTTCAACCAAAAGAATGCTGTTGTTCGCGGATTGGCTCAAAGTGATGCTCCCAGCAGTTGGTAAACCACCACGCTCTCCTCGATACCTTTAACCGATAACGACCGGCGGTCTCCGAGTTCGTAATGATCCGGAAGTTTCTCCAGGGTACTCTCAGAGATCAGTATCTCTTTGCGGCCGGTGGCGTCTTCGATTCGTGATGTCACATTCATGGCGTGCCCGACAAAGCCATATTTGGCGCGTCGTTCGGATCCTATGTTACCCGCGACAACCGTACCGGTATTCAGCGCCAGTGCCATATCGAGCTCGGGCAGGCCATCGGCACTATTTTGCTGGTTGACCTCTTCCATGGCAGCTTGCATGGCGATCGCGCATTTGACCGCTCGCTCTGCATCGTCATCGGCATGGCGCGGCGCTCCAAAAACCGCCAGTACCGCATCGCCCAGAAATTCGTCGATGGTGCCGTCGTGCTCAATAATAATCTCCGTCATGCGACCGAGATAGCGATTGAGCAACTGAACGACCTTCTGCGGGGGTAGATGCTCACTCAGGGTGGTAAAGCCGCGTATATCCGACATCATAATGGTCACTTCGCGCAGGTCACCACCGAGCTCGAGCCCCTCCGGACTCTCGAGGATCTCATCAACGATCTGGTCGGACAGGTAGCGCCCGAAGGTCGCGCGAATAAACGCCTCGTTTCGCTCAAGCTGGCGCCGGTATTGCTGTTCACGGTCATGCCAGCGCTTGCGCTCGATACCCGCTGAAATTCTGGCCTGAAGGACCACCGGGTTAAAGGGCTTTAGCAGGTAGTCATCGGCCCCCGCCTGGATGCAGCCGATAATTTGCTGCATATCTTGTCGGCCACTGATCATCACTACCGGGGTGGCCCGCAGTTCCGGGTCATCCTTTAATCTGCGCAGCACCTCGGCGCCACCAATCCCGGGCATCATGAGGTCCAGCAGTACCACGTCTACCGCCATAGTCCCCAGAAGCTCCAGGGCCTCCTCGCCGGATTCGGCCGTGATCACGGTGTGGCCTGATCGGTGCAGCAAGCGCGAGATTAGTTCGCGATTTTCCGGCATATCGTCTACCGCGAGGATTACCCCGGCATCGGTGGGATCGGCTGATGGGGGCTTGGCTGTGTTGCTGGCTCCGGCGACTACCGTCGAGCGGACCACAGAGAGGATCGCGGGTAGGGTGGTCGTGATACCCGGGTGTAAATCAGCCGATTCCTCGTTGAGCATTTCTGCGTAGCCACGGATGGCGCCTATAACATTGAGCAGGTCATGGTTCTTTGAGCTTGAGTCGCCGCTCATCAGCTCATTGAGACGATCGCCGGCATCGAGCAGCGAATCGATGTCCTGACGGGTATGATCGCTCACCGCTATCGAGCGGCGCGCAGCGGCCTGGCGTAACGGGCCCACGGCATCCAGCACTTTCTGCGCCCAAACAACAGGTGTTTCTGATACTTGCTCCAATTCCGGTCTCTCCACGCCACCTCAATTGAGTATACCTACCCCATTGATGCAATTCAGCGTCGCAAACTTGGCGCGAGGGATAGGCGAGTCGCGAGGTTTGCGTTAGTATCGCATCGAATTGACGCGCTTTAGGACACAAACCGCATGCTGGATCAAGTGGAAATATTTCACGGACTTTCGGAAGAGGAGTTAAAGGCTATGGAAGCCAGCAGCACCTCGCGCGCATTTCCGAAGAATACTGTGGTGATCCATGAGAACGATCCGGCGGACTCGCTGTTTGTTATCGAATCCGGCCGGGTCAAGGTGTATTGCAGCGACAAGAATGGCAAGGAATTCATAATGAATACCCTGGGTGCGGGTGATTACTTCGGTGAGCTGGCGCTCCTCGATGACTCAACGCGCTCTGCCTCGGTGCGCACCGTTGAAAAGAGTGAATTCCGGGTGGTTATGAAAGATGACTTCAACCAGGTACTCGATGATCACCCCAATATCGCGCGGCAGATGATCAGCAATCTGGCCAGCCGCGTGCGCAAGCTTACCGCTGACGTTAAGAGTCTCGCTTTACAGGATGTGTACGGTCGCGTGGCCAACGTGCTTATGGACCTTTCCGAGGAGCGCGGGGATGGGACTCTGTTTATCCCGGAGAAGCTCACTCAGCAGGATATCGCCGATCGTGTTGGCGCGTCACGGGAGATGGTAGCCCGGATTCTCAAGGATCTGACGATTGGCGAATATATTCGCTTCGAAGGGCGCCACATCATCATCAATACGCGTCTGCCCGCCAAATACTGAGTTCAGGTCGTCTTGCGCGTCTTGAGAACAGCGACGTCGATGTTCCCGCTGCCCAGTCGGACACGTAATGATTGGCCGCTCTGCACCTGATTCTGTCGTTTGACCACCGCGCCGTCTTCGGTTTGCACGATCGCGTAGCCGCGGGCGAGGGTGCCCTCGGGGCCCAGCGATTGCAGAAGTCGCCGCTGCTGGTTGAGTCGCTCTTTCGTTGAGGTCAGTTTCCTGTGGATGAGCAGCGACATTCGCTGTCCTGCATCGACGACCTGCTTCCTGCTTATCTGGGCCCGATATGCCGGGCTTTCCCGATGCAGGCGCAGTCGTAGCGAGCGCATATGATCATTTTTAGCCACCAGTTGTGCATCGATCGCCCGACGCAATCGGGTCTTCAGGTCTGTCAGTCGAGCCTCCTGCTGGCGCACCTGGCTCGACGGGTGGCGCAGGCGTGCCCGAAGATGTCCCAATTTCTCGCGATACTGCGAGGTTCGGCCAACCATAAAGCGGTTGAGCTGGGCGGTAATCGCGTCGAGCTGCTGCATTCGCTCGCGCTGATCGGTAGTCACCAGTTCCGCCGCAGCGGACGGTGTGGCCGCTCTGATATCGGCCGCAAAGTCGGCGATACTGAAGTCGATTTCGTGACCCACGGCCGAAACGACGGGTATGGCACTCGCCGCGATAGCGCGCGCCACCGACTCTTCGTTGAATGACCATAAGTCTTCCAGCGAGCCGCCACCTCGTCCGACAATAAGCGCATCGAGTGATAATTGCCCCGCTGTCACCAGCCGATTGGCCTGATCAATGGCGGCACTGATGGCCGCGGCGGCACCGTTGCCCTGGACCGCTACCGGAAGCAAATACACCGCTGTCATCGGTGACCGTCGCTCCAGTACCGACTGAATGTCGTGAATCGCCGCCCCAGTCGGCGACGTGACGACGCCGACAGTGGCGCAATCGCCGGGTACGGCTTTCTTGAGCTCCGGGTCGAAGAGGCCCTCGTCCGCGAGGCGTTTTTTGAGCCGTTCAAAGGCGAGTTGCAGCGCCCCGTCTCCCGCCGCGTCCATGGTCTCGCAGATCAGCTGGAACTCACCACGCGCCTCATAGAGCGAGACAGCGGCGCGTATCGTGACCTGGTCGCCATTTTCCGGGCGCGGGCGCACCCGGAGATTGGCACGACGGAACATCGCGCATCGCACCTGGGATCGGTCGTCCTTGAGGCTGAAGTACCAGTGGCCGGAGCTCGCCGCTACAAAGTTGCTGATCTCACCTTCCACCAACACAGTCGCGTAGTGGTCTTGCAGCAGCGTTTTGACGTCGCCGTTGAGCTCGCTGACGGTGAAGGTATGGCGCTGATCCATGGCGATTTCGTTGCGGATGATGGGCCTCTTTGGTTTACCGAGCTGGCTGAGAGAGTTATAATTTCCCGTTTACCTGACCTAAGGTCAAGTCGAGGTACACATGTTGCGCATCGCTCAGGAAGCTCTGACCTTCGACGACGTTCTTCTACTGCCGGGGTATTCGGAAGTCGTCGCCACCGATGTATCGCTGGTCACACGCCTGACGCGCAACATCGCCTTGAACATACCACTGATTTCGGCGGCTATGGATACCGTCACCGAGGCCCGACTGGCTATTGCCATGGCTCAGGAGGGCGGCATCGGTATCATCCATAAAAATATGACCGTTGCCGAGCAGGCCGCTGAAGTGCGTCGTGTCAAGAAATTCGAAAGCGGTGTGGTTAAAGACCCCATCACCATTCAACACGACGCCAGTATCGCCGAGTTGCTCGAGCTCACCAACAGTAATGGGATATCCGGCGTGCCGGTGCTCAAGGGCACTGATCTTGTCGGCATTGTTACCCGTCGCGATCTGCGCTTCGAAACCGATACAACGCAGGCCGTGTCAGCGATTATGACGCCTAAAGAAAAGCTGGTCACCGTGGGAGAGGGGGCGCCATCCGAGGAGGTTCAGCAGCTGCTGCATCAACATCGGATCGAAAAAATCCTCGTGGTTAACGACGATTTTGACCTGACCGGAATGATTACGGTCAAGGATTTCGATAAAGCCGAAAGTTTCCCACACGCCTGCAAAGACAGTTTTGGTCGTCTGCGCGTGGGCGCGTCGATTGGTACCAGCGCCGATACCGACGAGCGAGTTGCCGCCCTGGTTCACGCGGGGGTCGATGTGCTGGTAGTCGATACCGCCCATGGCCATTCGCGCAACGTCTTGGAACGCATTCGCAGCATTAAGGCCGAACATCCCGAGGTGGATGTTATCGGCGGCAATATCGCCACCGCTGAGGCGGCTCGAGCCCTTGCGGACGCCGGAGCAGATGCGGTGAAAGTGGGCATTGGCCCCGGCTCGATTTGTACCACCCGCGTTATTACCGGCATGGGGGTTCCGCAGATTACGGCCATTTGTAATGTTGCTGAAGCCCTCGCCGGAACCGATATTCCCCTGATTGCCGACGGTGGCATACGCTTCTCAGGAGATCTGGCAAAAGCCATCGCTGCCGGCGCTCATGCGGTGATGATGGGCAGCATGCTTGCCGGTACCGAGGAGGCTCCCGGCGAGGTGGAGCTGTACCAGGGCCGCACCTATAAGGCCTATCGGGGCATGGGCTCTATCGGCGCGATGGCGCAGAAGCAGGGGTCGTCTGACCGTTATTTCCAGGATGCCAGCGCCGGATCCGAGAAGCTGGTACCCGAGGGTATCGAGGGGCGGGTTCCCTATAAGGGGCCGGTATCCGCGATCGTGCACCAGCTCATGGGCGGGGTGCGTTCATCCATGGGTTATGCGGGATGTCCCACCGTCGATGAAATGCGCACACGTCCCGAGTTTGTGCGTGTTACGGCCGCCGGTGCGGCCGAGTCTCACGTACACGACGTATCGATTACCAAAGAAGCGCCGAATTACCCCGTCCGCTGAGGGCCGCCGAGTGACCACCGATATTCATCTTCACAAAATCCTGATTCTGGATTTTGGCTCTCAATACACCCAGCTTATTGCCCGCCGCGTCCGGGAGGTGGGTGTTTTCAGCGAAATCCACCCCTGGGACATGGCCGACGCGGATATTCAGGCCTTCGCCCCCAGTGGGATTATCCTCTCGGGCGGTCCGGAGTCAGTTACCGAGCCGGGAGCCCCCTCGGCACCCGAGGTCGTCTTTCGTCTCGGCGTTCCAGTGCTGGGGATTTGCTACGGTATGCAGACCATGGCGGTACAGATGGGGGGTGCTGTTCAGGGTTCGCAAACCAGCGAGTTTGGCTATGCACAGATAAGCCGTCTCGGCTCCGCTGGTCTGTTGCATGATATCTCTGACCATATTGATGAATCGGGACAACTGCTGCTCGATGTCTGGATGAGTCATGGCGACAAGGTGATAGCGCTCCCGGACGGCTTTGAGTGCATCGCCGAGACCGAAAGCTGCCCCATCGCGGGCATGGCGCACCAGAGCGAGCCCTGGTTCGGAATCCAGTTTCATCCCGAGGTCACCCACACGCTCCAGGGCAAACGAATTTTCGAGCACTTTGTGCTCGAGATCTGCGCATGTGAAGCACTGTGGACCCCCGCCAATATTGTGGACGATGCGATCGCCCGTGTTCGAGAGCAGGTCGGTGGTGACAAGGTTCTGCTAGGACTGTCGGGCGGGGTGGATAGCTCGGTGGTGGCGGCGCTGCTGCACCGCGCGATCGGCGATCAATTGACCTGTGTATTTGTCGACAACGGACTGTTGCGCAAGCAGGAAGGTGATCAGGTCATGGACATGTTTGCGCGCAACATGGGTGTGCGCGTGATCCGTGTCGATGCGGAAGCATTGTTTCTCGGTAAATTACGTGGTGAGTCCGACCCGGAAGCGAAGCGAAAAATTATTGGCAATACCTTTATTGAAATTTTCGACGACGAGGCAGGAAAGATTCAGGATGTGAAGTGGCTCGCCCAGGGCACGATTTATCCCGATGTCATCGAGTCTGCCGGTGGAAAAACCGGTAAAGCCCACGTCATCAAGTCGCATCACAATGTGGGCGGTCTGCCCGACGATATGGCGCTCGAGTTGGTCGAGCCCCTGCGGGAGCTGTTCAAAGACGAAGTGCGCCAGATTGGTCTGGAGTTGGGACTGCCGCGGGATATGGTCTTCAGACATCCGTTTCCAGGCCCAGGATTGGGGGTGCGGATTCTTGGCGAAGTAAAGAAAGAATACGCTGACCTGCTGCGGGACGCCGACGCCATTTTTATTGAAGAGCTGCGCAGAACGGGCTGGTACGACAAGACCAGTCAGGCGTTTGCGGTGTTCCTGCCGGTCAAATCTGTCGGGGTTGTTGGTGATGGCCGACGTTACGAGTACGTCATTGCCATTCGCGCGGTACAAACCGTCGACTTCATGACCGCGCGCTGGGCCCATCTGCCCTATGAGCTTTTGGAAACCGTGTCCAACCGCATCATCAACGAGATCTCGGGTGTATCCCGGGTCACCTACGATATCAGCGGCAAACCGCCGGCGACGATAGAGTGGGAGTAGCGAGCGACACTAACCTATCGATGTATAGGGGTTGGTGAATCACGATGTCGGTCAGCCTATCGATCTCGTTGCGGCGGCACAGCCTCGCCCTGAAGCTGGGTCGCAACTACGGCGGCTAACTCCTGCGCAATTTGACTGAGTGTCTCCGCGTCCTTTGCATAGATCGGGTGCGGCACCACGGCGGCGTGATAGCCGGGCATGCCGAGAGTCGTGGCGAAGGAGGCGATGTGTCGCGTGAATACGTCGGTGATGACCACCGTAGCAGGGATTCCCGCAGCTTCCATTTTCACGGCGTCGCCGAGGCTGCAGGCTGAGCAGGCGCCGCAATCACCGAGTCCGGTGATGACCACGTCGGCCTGTGCGCTAATGGCTTCAACTTCTTCATCATCGATGACCCGGGATGCAGATCCCTTGGCAATCAACCGCGAGCTGGCAACGGGAATATGGGTGTTGAGTGCCTTGCAAATTGCCTCAAGCAACTCGCGCGCTTTGGGTTTGCCGTTATCGATCAGCGCTACCCGGATTGGTTTGGTAAAAGCTCGCCGCGCCGCAGGCTGAAGCCCGGCGGGAGGCGGTTCATCCATCAAAACCGGTACAACGAGTTCAATCATGCTCACGATAAACCCTCCTTTGACGGGTATTCGAAGCCGGGTAGAGCGCAGCCATCCGGCCCGCAGTCGGGAAGAGCTTCGCCCACTGGGCGCAAACGCCTGGTGATGCTCAGGGAGTGCTGCTTGGGCGCCCAGGCCGGAAGGTAAGCCGACCATCCCGCTCCAGCGCCACCGGCCGTCACCAGTGTAATGTCAGCCGGGTCGGCGAAGGTCGCGATCCTGCCGTCAGCGCCAATCGACATGTCGTGCTGCGCGCCACTCTCTACATGAATGCCTCCGGCGGCCAGCTCTGCTGGACTGATTCGGCTGTGCTCCGCAAGAAAGGCCCTAGCCTGGGACTTGCTCCAGCCCGCCTTGCGCAGGGACTGCGCGTGTTCGTGGCCGAGAATGACGACACACTGGCCGCGCTTGCCAGTGATAAACTGCGAGGGTTGCTTCATGGCGCCGGTAAAAGCCAACAGTACATCCTCGGGTGATTCGGAGAGCTGCTGGGCAATTTGCCGCGGCCCTTCGGTGGCCATGATGGTGACCGTTGAATCCTCTGGACGGTAGCCGTGCTCCAAGCGCAGTGCGGGCCAGGGGGCGTCGGGATCCTTCTCCGCAAAACACAGGGTGATTTTGCCGGGATGGCCGATAGACGACGCATCGAGTTTGCCGGTCTTGGCACCCAGGCCATTGGCTACCGTAAGCCGGACCGCACGCCCGATGGTGGCATTGGCCCGGTTACCCGACCCTAGCAGGTTGTGCTCGGCGTTCATGCCGATTCGAGACGCTTCGGGTCCGCTGACAATAATGCAGATGGCCGCGCCACCCGTGCTGGTGGCGACGGTATTGACGTTGAAAGCCGGGTCGAAGACGGCTTCGATTGCCGTCACCACCAGGGGGAAATACTCCGGCCGGCAGCCGGCCATCACGGCGTTACTGGCGGCGATGTTCGCCGACACGGTCTTTCGTCGCGAGGGCACGGAACCGAGAATCGTATCTTCACTTAATCCCGCGGCCGCGAGCATGGCCTGCACGCGCGCAGACGTTGGTGGGACAACGGGCAGACCGTCGGTCCAGCTCTGCTCGTACATAAACTCAATGGCTTCTGCCTCGTCAACGGTAATCTGGCTCATGGTGTCTTATGCCCTCCGGGCTGAAGTGCGGGCGCCATCGATCTCCAAGGTCTTGCCGCCGCCGGGGTCTCCCCGGCGATCTTCTTTTTCTGCGCCGTCGCAAGTGCCGAATGTCGTGACACGCTTCTCATGGACCCGTGGCGAGCGAGTGCGAAAAATGACCAGGTCTTAGGGCAATAGCGTTAGGTGACTCCCTAAAGCTCCACAGCTGTAAGCAATCAAGAGAAAGCCTCCCCAAGTGCTCTCACAAATGCCACGTCGCTTCATCCTGTGAATAGCCATTGGTCTCACAGATGCTTGAAAATTGTCAGCATCATACACAGGCTTGCTTTACGCGAACAAGTTGCCATTCTCAGGGAATAAACTGCGGTACGTGGTATCAAAGTTGAGGGGAAGCTCAGTTTCGCAACGGCGTGGCAAGAACTCCAGGTTCCGTCAGATCATGCTACATTCTGGGTCTTGTATTTCGCCTCGAATCATCTGATGGGTGTCGTGTGCTGCGATTAGAAAAAATAGGCGTAGATCAGCTTCGCATCGGCATGTTTGTTTCCGAATTGGACAGGCCGTGGCTGGGAACTCCATTTTTGTTGCAGGGTTTCGAGATCACTACCGAAGATGAAATCAGCCAATTAAGAGACCTCTGCAGCCACGTCTTTATCGATATCACACAGCCTGCCAAACCTTATGCCAAGATGCCGTCTTCGAGTCCCCGACGTAGTAATCGTCGCGACAAGCGTACAGAGTTACTGAGGGGGCGGGCGCCGACCCGCTATGTTGACCAAAAGACGCTCTACAATGAGTTGCCTGCTGCTCAAGAGGCACTGCAGACATTGGGTGAAACGGTTCGCAATCTTTTTCAGGTGCGGCGTGCCGACACAACCATCAATGTGGCAGAGGTTAAGGCGGCCGTGGAGCCGATGGTTAATAGTATTCGACGCAATCCTGATGCCTGTATTTGGCTGAGCCGCCTGCGTCAGCAGGATGACTATACATATCAACATTCTGTCGCTTGTTCGGTCTGGTCGGTGGCGCTCGGCAGGCAGCTTAGCCTGCCGCAGGAGGATCTCAATTCCCTCGCTCTGGGCGGCTTGTTGCTGGATATTGGCAAACTGAACCTGGATCCAGAGCTATTTTTACGCCCCGATCAACTGACTCCTGAAGAATGGGTAGTCATGCAGACGCATGTGGGCCTGGGTATAGCGGCCCTCGAGGGCACAGGTGTGAATCGGGACGTTCTTGATATGATCCAGCATCATCATGAGCGGTTTGATGGCAGCGGTTACCCCAGTCGTCTGAAGGGAGACGAAATCCCGGTGTTCGGTCGTATCGCTGCAGTTATCGATACCTTTGATGCCATGACAAGCCAACGTGTTTACGCGCGGGCAATCTCACCCTCCGAAGCGATTCACAAGCTCAATAAATATCGTGACACAACGTTGCAGGCCGAGATCGTTGATGAATTCATTCAGGCTATTGGGGTCTATCCCGCGGGAACCATTGTTGAGTTATCTTCCGGAGAGATCGCCGTGGTAGTAGCGGAAGGGCGTGTACGTCGTTTACGACCCACCGTGACAGTGCTACTGGATGCGGACAAACTTCCTGTCGATAAGCCCTATGTTATTGATTTGCGTGAGAGACTGAATGATGGGCATGGCAAGCCACTCGATATCAAGACCAGCTTACCCTCGGATGCCTATGGCATTGATATTGCCGACCTCACTATCTGATGGTTATTGAAATGGAGATTCAGCGGTCAGCATGTATTGCGCGCCTGGAAGAGATTGTTGCGTCTGGTTTCCAGAGTGGTAGATGCACGGGTTTATTGCTGATCGATCTGAACAACCTGAGGCAGATTAATCATCGGCATTCTTTTCGATTAGGCGATGTGATGATTAATGAAGTGCTGGAGACCCTGCGTGCTGGGGTCAAGGATTGTCAAAATGTATTTCGCATTGGTGGCCATACGTTTGCTGTCGTGCTTCCCGATTTGGAATTTCCCGGTTACCTTTCGGTCGCCGCAGCACGGCTAAGCGAATCGCTTGCCGATGCGCTTGAAATGGAGAGCGACTTTACACCTGCGAAAGTACACATTGGCGCCTCCGTGTCAGCGGGGAAACCGGCGTCCGCGCTTGACATGCTTGCACGCGCTGAAATGCATCTTGAACGGGTTCGTGAGGATCGCGGCCTGGCCTTCGAGTCAACCGCCATTACGGATGATGTCTCGAGTTTTGATGAGCAACTCGGGCGCCAATTCGAGCAAGCACTGCACCGCAGCGAGTTTGAGGTCTATTTTCAGCCCCAGGTTTCCACAGCGACAGGCGCCGTATTGGGTGCTGAGGCATTATTGAGATGGTCCCGCGCAGAGCAGGGCTTTGTCAGCCCCGAGCGTGTCATTCATTTAGCCGCTCAATCAGGTAAAACCTTTGAGCTGGCGCGCTCCATCATTAACAATGTTGCTCGAAATGCCAAGGCCTGGTGCTGCGAGGAAGCTGATTTCAAAGTCGCTATTAACGTATCTGCAGACCTTCTCGGCACCGTTGATCTCGTCGATATCCTCGATCGAGCGTCCAGTATCTGGGACGTTCCCCACAAAAATTTGACGATTGAGATTACCGAACAGACATTGGTTAGCGACATCCAATCGAGCAAGCGCCTGCTCAGGGATTTACGTGATCGCGGCTATGGTATTTCGATCGATGATTTTGGTACCGGATATTCATCGCTCTCTTATCTGCGGCAGTTGCCCGCCACTGAGCTCAAGATCGATCGATCCTTCGTAAACACCTTGCTGTTGTCTGACGAAGATCGCGAACTGGTGCGCATTATTGTGGATATGGGACATTTATTTGGCATGCAGGTGGTAGCTGAAGGCGTGGAGAATTTGGAGACGAGATACACGCTGGAAAAAATGGGTTGTGACGTTCTGCAGGGCTACTTGATAGGCCACCCAATGCCAGCGGTAGATTTTGAATCATGGCGTCGCGACTGGACGGGTTGGCTGCCGGGAGTCCCTTGAAGACGTTCCATTGCCGAGGCGTTCCTGAGCAGGTGGACATCCCGGCCTTTGTATTTTTTACGGGATAACGCCGATTTTTTTGTATTTTATCCGCGTGGATAAGTCTCCATCAAAACCATTAATTAGGAGATGGCTCCTTCGTCAACAAATCGAGCGCCATCGCCGTCATTGCATCCACCCCGGTCTGGATCGATTTTTCGGGATCCGGTGCGAAAAAGGGCGAGTGCAGCGAGGGTAGTGGTGTGCCGTCGGTCTGATGTTGCTGCCAGAGCGCCTCGGGCACCACGCCGACGCGCATCATGAAACTGGGTATCTTGTGCGAGGTCCGACCGTAGCGGGCAAAATCTTCGCCTCCCATCTCCTTGCTGACCTCAATGACATTGCCGGTCCCGATAGCGCTCTTGAGCACCTCAACCTCTCGCGCGACCAGCTTCGGGTCATTCCACAGCGCTGGAGTGTATTCGTCCTTCATGATCACTTCGGGTGCAAGCTCCGCGCCAAAGCCCATGGCCTCTGCGTTTTTCAACGCGATACGCTTGATACCGTCGAGTAATGCCTTTCGGGTGGCGTCGGAGTAGGAACGCACGGTGAGTTGCAGCGTCGCCGAATCAGGGATGATGTTATGTTTGGTCCCCGCATGAATCGACCCGACGGTTACAACGCCAGGATCAATCGGCGCAATTTCCCGGGACACGAGGGTTTGCAGGTCCATGATAATGGACGCCGCCAAAACGACAGGATCCCTGGCGTTATGGGGGTAGGCTCCATGGCCCCCCACGCCCTTCAGATGAATATCCACCGAATCGACGTTGGCCATCATCCAGCCCGAGACATAGCCGATCTTGCCCGCGGGAAGGGTCGCCAGCGTGTGCAACGACAGGTTGTAGTCGGGTATTGGGAATCGCTCGAACAAGCCATCTTCCAGCATCGCCCTCGCGCCGGCACCTCGCTCCTCAGCGGGTTGGGCGATGACCACCAGCGTACCGCGCCAGGCGTCTCGATTACCGGCGAGGTTCAGTGCGGTCTCCGTGCCTACCGTCATGTGTATATCGTGGCCGCAGGCGTGCATTACGCCAACCTCCTGGCCGGTTTGTTCGATAGCGCGCTGTGTACTCGCGTAGGCGAGTCCGGTCTGTTCGGTGATGGGCAGGGCGTCGGTATCCATCCGAATCATCACCGTTGGTCCCTCGCCATTTCTGAGCACACCGACAACACCAAATCCACCGACCGACTCGGTCACTTCAAAACCGGCGCTGCGCCATGTGTCAGCGAGGTAGGTGGCGGTGGACTCCTCCTGAAAGGACAGTTCGGGATGACGGTGCAAGTACTTGTAGAAAGCGAGCCGGTCAAAGGACTCGGCCAGGCTTGCAGGTGTTGCAAGCAGACAGCTCAAACAGCTGACAGCAACTACACGAAATAGGATCACAGCGACGCTCTCTTGTACAACCAGTGGCAAATCATCTCATAAACATTGTTGCTGTAGTGACAGGCATTGCGCTGGATCGCTTTTAAAGGTTCATCGCGGGTTAGTGTGATCAAGGCCTGCGCTGCGCTACCAGCGCCAGTGGGTCTGCAGGTAGATATACACCGCGTCCCGACCCCCTTGAGCAAAGGCATCGCTGCCAAGAACGGGTCCTTTGTCCAGATGAACCGCGCCGCTCTCAAGCTGCCAATGGCGATTGATCGAGTAGCGGACCCGTCCTTCGACCTGATGACCGACCCATCGGTCTCTGGTGTCGCCCTTCTGTCTAAAGCCCGTGCCAGCGTGCGTATCCAGCGGCTGCTCGAGCCAGAAACTGCGCCACGCGGCCATAAGCTCAAAAGGCCCTTTCATCGCTGTCCAGCGCAATTCAGGAGACACAATATTACTGCGGGCCTGAACGGCGTAGATGCCCGATGGGCCATATTCAAATCGTCGTGCACCAAATAGTGTGTCAAAGCGCTCTGTTTTATTGTCTGTTGGGTCGCGATCACCGGTGCCATAGTCCATAGACAGGGTTACTCTCGGATTCCACGGAGTGTTCCAGGTGAAACCGAGTTCTCCATGGGCGAACCACGCCGTATGGTCCAGGTCGTTGCGGTCTTCGGAATCAAGAGAGGCCCTCGATCGACCGGTTTGAATAGCCACTTCTCCGGCGTGATGCCAGCCGCCGTTGCTTGCGAAAACCGTGTTGTATTGCGCACCAAAGGTCACCAGGTCGCGATCCCGAGTTGGGAATCCGTCCCGATCTTCCTCCTCCAGGCCAAGTAGATGAATCGACCAGCTGGGTTCCTGAGCAGGTGCTAATTCGAATCCCCAAAAGACTTGTCCCGAACTCGTTTCATCGACCCTCGCGCGATTTCTCTCCAATTCCCTCCGGTCCTGCGGTTCGCGTTGAACGGGACGCAGGAAGAAACCGTTAACGCGCCAGCGATCTCCCGACCACTCCGCATCAATGCCCGAAAAGCTGTTTGAGGTATTTCGGAAGCGATTGCGGGCTACCAGGCGCCGGGTACTCAGTTGCTTTGTCATTCTTCCGGCAATCACCTGCAACGGAAAATCTGCGGTCCCACGCCAGCCTATCCATGCCTGAAGCGGTTCCAGCGCGTTGACGTCATCGGTGCCCAGAGGTGTCCCTGTGCTCGCAAGCCAGGCACGAGAATCCTGTATTTCAAACAGCCCGATCAATGATTCGTGCTCAAATTTCACCTGGGCAAAAAGTCGTGAGACCAGTAGTTCGTCGCTCTCAGGCGAATCAGGCCGCGGTCCGTTGTGGAGAGATTCATAGCGCAGGCGGTAGCTGCCACTGAAATCGATAGTTTCAGCAGTTGTGCTCGAGGCGATACCGGTGAGGGTGAGGACCGCGGCTATCAGCCGAAAGCGCGGCTGGTCGAGCAAGAAAAGGATCGATTGATAAAGCATATACCCACGATAGTGGGATGGCGTTCAAGATGGTACCGGGTTTGACTGGGCGGGCCACTGGCAGCGCCCATGGATTGGGGTTTGAGCCTCTGGATTGCAGAAGTCGGGGGGCTCGTGCGTGGATCTCGGATGATCATGGGGCTCTCATAATTGCGAGCCTCTCACCCCAACACGAGTGGGAACCCGTTTATGAGTCTAATAAAGGTCGAGAAGCACCCGTATAATCCGGACAAAACTACAGCGGGTCAATCTCACCAAAGGAAGCTTAAACGTTGAAAACCTATACGATCTACCATAATCCGCGCTGCTCGAAGTCGCGGCAAACCCTTGAGCTACTCGAGGAGAGGGGTATCGAACCCAGGGTAGTGCGATATCTGGAAGAACCCCTGACAGAGCATCAGCTCAGCACCCTTTGTAAACAATTAAAGGGATCGGCGAGCGAAATGATTCGGAAAAAAGAGCCCGAATATAAGTTGGCCGGTTTGACCGGTGATAGCGATGAGTCAGCGATCGTGAAGGCGATTGCTGAATTTCCCAAGTTACTGGAGCGACCGATTGTTGTGTGTGGCTCGAGAGCACGAATCGGCCGCCCGCCTGAGGCTGTTCTCGAACTGCTGGATTGAGCGGAGGCGCTTTTGTCCATGCGGGCGCTGAGAGTGGTTGTCGGTTCACGGGCTGCCGAGGTCCTGGCGACCCAGGGTTGGCATCCCGACCAATTTCGATTGTTAATCGGTGCCTCGGGCGGTCCCAAGTGGTTCATTCTTTCCCAACTGGATCGGTTCCTGGGCAACCACTTTCTTTCCCGAAGAAGTACACCATTGACGGCATTGGGCTCGTCGATCGGATCCTGGCGGCACGCCTGTCTTGCTCAGCCCGACCCTGCCGCCGCGATTGCGCGTTTGGAAGCTGCCTACCTCAATCAACGGTATAGCGTCAAAAAGCCGTCGGTTGATGAAGTCAGTCAGGTATCTGCTGCGATCCTGCGCGAAGCCATTGGCGAAGCCGGTGTTCAAAATTTACTGGCCAGTCCAACGATACGCTCGTGCATTGTTACCGCCAGAGGTCGGGGCGCGACTGCAAAGCCGAGCGGTGTGCCGTTGGGGTTGGGTATGGGGTTGGCGGCGGCCACCAATGCCGTGGACCGGCGCGCACTGGCAATGCATTTTCAGAGAGTCCTGTTTTGTTCCCGGGGCGTAGAAAATGATCTTCCGCCAATGCCGGGTTTTACAACGACATCAGTAGCGCTTTCCGAGGAGAACGCCTTTGACGCGCTAATGGCGAGCGGCGCAATACCGTTCGTCATCGCTGGTCGATCCAGTATTGCCGATGCCCCCGCAGGTCAGTACTGGGACGGGGGCATTATTGACTATCACTTTTCACTGCCTGAGCATTACGAACGCGGCTTGATTTTATATCCGCATTTTAGCGCCACGTTGACACCCGGTTGGTTCGACAAATTCCTCCCGTGGCGTCGGGGCCTAACACCCGACACCGATGCCCTGGTTCAGTTAAGTCCGAGTGAAGAATTCATAGCATCCCTGCCTTTCGGCAAAATCCCTGATCGACGGGATTTTCTCAGGCTTATTGACGATGAACGCCGAGAATACTGGTGTCGCTGCATTGATGCAGGCAGTGCATTGGCGGAGGAGTTTGCCGAGCTTGTAAATCACCCTGATCCTCTTCGCAGCGTTGTGGTTTTGCAAGCATAGTTCTTTGGCCGGTGTAAGCTTCGATTCATTGGTGTTTGTAACTGCTGTCTGGTGGCGAGCGGGCGGATCACAACCCCCATTTGCAAGCATTGCCGCGTGCTACTTACCCCGACATCGTCGTGGTTGGGGTCCGGCATATCCTTTTACCTGTCGGTGTGGTGCGTCGGCAGCCTCAAAATCTTCTGTGGTCAGTCGACCCTTCTGACGGCACCGACGTTTACGATTCTCGGGATGATTTATTCGGCCTCGCTCGTTTTCGTGAGGGTATCTACAGGGCTGATTTCGTTGTTCTAGCCAGCGCGTTTCATCCGATAGATCGGTATCAATGTTCGGGTACGTCGTTCCAGACGTTTAAATCAGGATGGTTCGGTAGGGCTTCCGCGCTATACTCGCCCCTCGATTCTTTTGGCTAGGGGGAAGCTCATGCTCGCATTAACATCAGGTGTCATTTTGTGGTCGGTTGCACATCTTTTTAAACGCGTAGCACCCGGACCACGCTCGGCGATGGGGTCAGCGGGGCGCGCGGTCATGGCGGTGTTGATTCTTGCCTCTATCTACCTGATGGCGGTGGGTTACCAGCCGGCAATGGGCACGTTCTTCTGGGGCCGTAACCCCATGCTGGTGGGTATTAATAACCTGCTGGTGTTGCTCGCGGTGTACCTGATGGTGGCTTCGACCGTAAAGCCGGCAATCGTGGCCAAGATACGTCATCCTCAGCTCACGGCTGTAAAAGCCTGGGCGGTGGGTCACTTGTTAGTGAACGGTGATGCCGCCTCGTTCATCCTGTTCGGCGGCTTACTCGCCTGGGCGGTAGCCAGCGTCATTATCATTAACAAACAGGATGGCAAACCCGAATTGGTTTCGACATCCGGCGCTGGCAAGGAAGTGATGACGGTAGTGATTACTCTGGTCGTCTTCGGAGGCATTGCCTGGGTGCACAATTACCTCGGTTATCCTGTCTTTGGCTGACGGTTCAGACGCGGACCCGCCATCACTTCGGGTTTGCGTCGGTTAGCTCGGTGTAAAGCGTGCGCAACCATTTGTCGTTATCGATGAAACGCCAGCTCCACTGTGCGAATTTTTCGGGTACACCCGCGGCAATAATAGCGTCGAGTGAAGCGCCTTCGCTGATCCGAGCCTGAACGATGCCCAGGGTTTCCCGCATCATTGCTGCAGCGCGAAGCAGGGATGCCCTGTCGGCAAGGGGTCCATGTCCGGGGATGACTTGAGTGTTATCGTCAATCAATGTCGCGAGATGATCAAGGCTGGCAATCATCTGGCGAACGCTGCCCCCAGAAGCGAAATCCACGTACGGGAATCTACCGTTGAAAAGTAGATCTCCGGTGTGCAGTACATTGGCCTTGGTAAAATACACCACGGAATCGCCATCGGTGTGACCGGGAAGGTGATCAACCGTCAGCGTGTCATTGTTGAAATACACGCGCACGCCATTTTCATAGGTAATCGTAGGGAGCGCGTCTGGGGAGATCGCCTCGTCAGATAACAGCCGCACACGGACATTCTCATGGGCCACGATGGCGGCACCGTCATCCGCGTGGAAGTGCCCGTTTCCCCCGGTGTGATCACCGTGGAAATGGGTATTGATCACATAATTCACCGGGGTATCAGGGGCAATTCCATCGAGAGCGGCGCGTATTTTGTCGATGACCGGCGCGTAATCATCGTCAATAATCAGGAGCCCATCATCGCCCGCTGACACACCGACGTTACCTCCAGCCCCTGACAGCATGAAAATGCCGCCGCGCAATGGGGTGACCCCAATTTCCACATCGGAAAAATCCTGCGCTTTGGCGCCGGCAGCAACGCACAGGAGTAATGCCGTAATCAGTAGTTGCTTCATTGGGATGTCCCTGACTGCTGGGTTGAGGGAGACGTTATACAGCGTTCGGTTTCAGCTGCCGGTTTGTGATTTTATCATCTGGTAGAGCTCGTCCTTTAACTTCAGACGCAGCTTTTTCTTGTCCTCAAGATAGGCATCGCTGGTGTTCTCGCTGCCATTCTCGATGCGGTGCACTTCGTGATCGACCTCATGGTACTGATCGAAAAGACGCGCGAAATGAGCGTTATTCATTTTAAGCTCATGAATCGTATCGTGGTGCTCAGGGAACTCATGGTGAAGGTCGTGCTTTTCGATGGTCATGCAATTTTGTCCTTTTTAGTGGTTGAAACCGAGCGAGAGTTTATACGACCTTTCGCTTAAATGCTGCCATACTTCCCGTCTGTGACGCAGAAACCGATTCTTTCGAATAGCCTGTCTCAGAGGGCTGACATCGGATCCAGTACCTGACTTATTTCAGAGAATTTCATGACGCGATATCGTCTGACTACACCCTATCTGCGAAAAAGCATCGATGCGCTGTCAAGCCAAAGTATGCCGATTGCGCGGGCGGTCAGCGTCGTTGGTTATCCCGCCGAGCGCCGCCGTGAGGCCGGGTTTGCTGCGCTTGCGCGCATTATTATCGGGCAGCAGGTGTCGGTAGCGGCCGCCAGCTCGATTGCCGCTCGCGTTGAGGCTGCTCTGGGCGGCGAAATTTCCGCGGATCAGGTGTCTCGGGTGGGCGATGAGAAGCTTCGGTCGGCGGGATTATCGCGACAGAAGGTGAATTACCTTCGCGAACTGGCGCGGCATTGCCGTGAAGAGGGGTTCGCGCCCGAGCGCCTTGTTCGGGAGGAAGATGATGCTGTGCTCGAGGCCATTACCGCCATCAAGGGTTTCGGCGTTTGGTCGGCACAGATGTATCTCATGTTCTCGCTGGGGCGCACCGATATCTGGCCGGTTGGCGACCTCGCCGTTCGCGCGGGTTTCGGGCGAATCATGGCGCTCGACGAACGTCCCGATGAGCATGAAACCGCGCGTCTGGGCGAGGTATTTTCGCCCCATCGCAGTGCGTTGGCGATGCTCTGCTGGAAATTCTACAGTGAGGCGCCATTGTGACTGTGACCGCCTTCAGTGATTTCGACCGTGAAATGATGTCCCTCGCGCTCGAGAAGGCGGCGATGGCGGCAGCTCAGGGCGAGGTGCCGGTGGGTGCGGTTGTGGTCATGGACGGCAAAGTCGTTGCCACAGCAGGCAATGGTCAGATTGGAGACTGTGATCCCACCGCCCACGCGGAGATTCTGGCGTTACGGGACGCGGCCAGGGCGATCCGCAACTATCGTCTTGCAGGCGCGACCCTCTATGCCACTTTGGAGCCCTGCACCATGTGCTGCGGTGCCTTGGTGCACGCGAGAATTGGGCGGCTGGTTTACGGAGCTCTGGAGCCCAAAGCGGGGGCCGTAGTCAGCACGGGAGCTGCCCTTGATAATCCGGCGCTAAATCACCGGGTAACCCATGCGGGAGGGCTGTTGGCTGATGAGAGCGCCATGCAATTGAGTCGCTTTTTTCGCGGGCGTCGTCGCGGGCTTACAACGCGGCGGGCGCCAGGCGACTGAACTCCGGGGGTAGTAGCGTTGCCGCGTCTAACGGGGGTGGAATTTTCGCTCCGGGAACGTCGTGCAGCTTCAGCACGGAAAAATAGTGTCGAATATTGTCCACATACGCCGCAGCCTCCCGGCCCCGGGCAAAGCCGTATCGCACGTTGCGATAAACATCCGGGTTTTGCAATTCGGGTAAATGACGCCTCACATCTTGCCAGCGATGCGGATCGAGACCGGCGGCTTCCGTCAGCTTTCTGGCATCTTCAAGGTGACCGAGGCCGATGTTATAAGCGGCCAGTGCCAGCCACGTGCGGTCGGGTTGCTTGATGTCTTCAGGCAGGCGTCGAACGAGATTGTTGAGGAATCGCGCACCGCCGCGCAGGCTTTGCGTTGGGTCTGTGCGATCAGTCAGTCCGAGTTCATTGGCGGTGGACTGGGTAATCATCATCATGCCCTTGACGCCGGTGGGCGATTCCGCCCGCGGATCCCAATGGGACTCCTGATAGGCGATGGCCGCCAGCAGTCGCCAGTCCAGGCGGTATTCCGCCGCGACGGTCTCAATCAATTCCTGCCACTCGGGCAGTGCTGAATTGATCTTTCGCTTGAAGGTCAGCGTGCCTATCCGCGTCGCGGTTTCGATGCGACCAAAATGCTTCCGCTTGAGCTTTTCCAGCCGCTCATCCGCAGCGAAGTCCCCAATAAACTGGTTGATTTCCGCCAGCAAACCCGCCGCGAGATCGGTTTTCGGTAGATACCAGACGATATCTTCTTCTTTATCCAGGTCCATTGCTGCGACCAGCCGAGGGAAAAGTCCCTGCTGAGTCCGGAATTCAAGCGAATCGATGATTGCCAATTCGGCTTTTTCCTCCGTGACCTGCTGCATCAACTCGAGCGTATCGGCGGCCCGGATCTCACGCCATTCAAGCTCGGGGAGTTTGGTTTTCAGGGCCTCGAGTGCTTCGACGTGGCTACTGCCCGCCAGCGCAACCAGATCACGCCCGAGCAAATCTTCGTGGCTGCGTGGCCGCAGACGCCCGGACTTATAGATGACCAGCGGCCGCTGCGTCAAGTAGGGGTTGGATGCCAGGAAGCGCTGGTCGCGTTCAGGGGTGTGGGTTAGACCGGCGGCGGCAATATGGGCCTCACCTTTGGCAACGGTTTCTATCAGTTCTTCAAGGGAGAAGGCCAGCTTTATCCGCAAGCGATAACCGTTGGCCTCGGCAAATGCAGCGAGCAGGTCATATTCGAAGCCGGTCGCGGTTTCGCTATCAAAATAATAGGTGGTCGGGCTGTTTCGGGTTACGACGACCAGATCGCCGCCTTTCTCGAGCTGCGCAAACAACGACTCGTCGCCGCACCCGCCAAGGAGCAGCAATGCCATAACAAGTCCCGTCAGGTGAATCATCCGCATGGCGCCATATTATCGTGTAACTGCTGCCTCCGCTGACCTAATCACCGGCCCATCCGGGGCCGTTGCAGGGTATAATTTCCACTTCCCTGTTACGGAACGTCGCCTTCATGCATTTGCTCGCCGGTCATGCCGCCCTGAGTGCCCCGCGCTTTACCCAACTCGCTCAGCAAATCAACGCCATTGATCCGAATCTGACGTTGCTGTCAGCGCATTGGTTTTATGCGATTGAGTCCAGCGGCGAGGTCGAGCTGACCCGGCTTGGAGAGCTGTTGCAGCCCGGCACCGCAGAGCAGGCAGATGACGGCATCCTAAATGAGGATGGGCTGCGGGTGGTTGTGCCGCGCGTAGGCACAATCTCCCCGTGGTCAAGTAAAGCCACCGACATCGCACACAACTGCGGATTTGACACGGTTAGGCGCATAGAGCGGGGGTCGGTATTCAGCATCGCGGGAATTGAGTCGACTTCGATGGTGAATCGCCGCGAAATCGATGGCCTGCTGCACGATCGCATGGTGCAAACGGTGCTGGATAGCCTCGATGATGTGGCCGGGCTTTTCGAGCAGAGCCAGCCGCAAACGTTTTCCCGCGTTCCCCTGCTCTCGGACGGAAAGCAGGCGCTGGAGCACGCCAATACGGAACTGGGCTTGGCGCTTGCCCCGGACGAGGTCGATTATTTGCACGAGGCCTTTACCGCCCTGCAGCGCGATCCCAACGATGTCGAGTTGATGATGTTCGCCCAGGCAAATTCCGAACACTGCCGGCACAAGATTTTTAATGCGAGCTGGAATATCGACGGAGCGGACTGTGAATACAGCCTGTTCGAGATGATTCGGCATACCTATCACCGAGGTGGCGAGGGCGTTCTGTCTGCCTATTCGGATAATGCCGCCGTGGTCGAAGGCCACACCGCGGGCCGGTTCTACCCGTCGCCCGAATCAATGGAGTACCGCTATCACGAAGAGCCAGTGCACTTGCTGATGAAGGTCGAAACGCACAATCATCCCACCGCTATAGAGCCTTTTGCCGGCGCGGGTACCGGGTCTGGTGGTGAGATTCGCGATGAGGGTGCTGTCGGACGAGGCTCTCGGCCCAAGGCCGGGCTCGTTGGGTTCACGGTATCCCACCTTGCCATTCCCGGGTTGCTGCAACCCTGGGAGATCGACTACGGCAGGCCCGGTCGAATCGTCAATCCGTTAAAAATTATGATCGATGGCCCCATTGGCGCCGCGGCATTCAATAACGAGTTTGGTCGCCCCAACCTCACGGGATATTTTCGTACCTGCGAACTCGTCACAGATCAGGGGGTTCGGGGCTACCACAAGCCCATCATGATCGCCGGGGGTTACGGCAACATCAAAGCGGAGCATGTTGACAAGGGCGGGTTTCGCGAGGGTGCCCAATTGGTGGTCCTGGGTGGCCCGGCCATGTTGATCGGGCTCGGCGGCGGTGCGGCGTCATCAGTAGCCAGTGGAGAAAGCACCGAAGATTTGGATTTTGCATCGGTTCAGCGCCAGAATCCGGAGATCGAGCGCCGCTGCCAGGAAGTGATTGATCGTTGCTGGGCCATGGGCGAGGACAATCCCATCGCTTTCATCCACGATGTGGGTGCAGGTGGCTTGAGCAATGCGCTCCCGGAACTGGTCAAGGATGGCGGTCGGGGAGGGGCCTTCGCCTTGCGCGATATTCCCAATGACGAGCCCGGTATGTCGCCGCTGGAAATTTGGTGCAATGAGTCCCAGGAGCGTTATGTCCTGGCGGTGGAGCCGGAGAATCTCGGTCGCTTTGAAGCCCTATGCCGGCGTGAGCGCTGTCCCTATGCGGTGGTCGGTGACGCCACGGAGGCTGCGCATCTATCGGTTGCCGATGCCCTGTTTGACAACATGCCCGTGGATCTCACGATGTCGCTGCTGTTTGGCAAGCCGCCCAAAATGCACCGAATCGCCAATCACCATCCCGCACCCGCGGACAGCTTTACCGGGGATGTGCCCATTGCCGACGCGCTTCAGCGGGTGCTGACCTTTCCCGCCGTGGCGGGCAAAGGTTTTTTGATCACCATTGGCGATCGTTCGGTCACCGGTATGGTGGCCCGCGATCAGATGGTCGGTCCCTGGCAGGTGCCGGTTGCCGATTGTGCGGTGACGACCGTGAGCCTCTCGTCGCACCTGGGTGAGGCAATGAGCATGGGCGAGCGCACGCCGGCTGCCTTGCTGGACGGTCCCGCATCGGGTCGGCTGGCGGTGGCCGAGGCCATTACCAACGTGCTTGCGGCGCCGGTGGCGAAGCTCCGGGATATCCGTTTATCCGCGAACTGGATGTGTGCGGCCGGTCACGGGGGGGACGATGCCGTGCTTTACGACACGGTGAAAGCCGTGGGTATGGAGTTTTGCCCGGCACTGGGCATCACCATTCCCGTCGGCAAGGACTCAATGTCGATGCGAACGGCATGGTCTGACGAGGGCGAGGCGAAGGCGGTGACTTCTCCGGTGTCCCTGATTGTCTCGGCGTTTGCGCCCGTCGGTGATGTGCGCGAGACGCTCACACCCGAGTTGCGGGTGGACGAGGCGACGGTGCTGGTCCTGATTGACCTGGGACGTGGAAAAAATCGTGTCGGTGGCTCGTGCCTGGCTCAGGTATTCGGCGAGGTAGGTAGCGACGTACCCGATGTAAATGCCGAAGACCTGAAGCAGCTGTTTGCGCTTATCAGTGCGCTGAAAAGTGAAGGTGTGATATTGGCTTATCACGACCGATCCGACGGTGGGCTGCTGGTGACCTTGCTGGAAATGGCCTTCGCTTCCCGCTGTGGACTCGACATTGAACTGAGCTGCGGTGCTGAAGAGGCGGTCCCTGTACTTTTTAGCGAAGAAATCGGTGTCGTCATTCAGGTACACCAACGGGATCTTGCAATCGTCAGTGCCCTGGCCAGTGAGCTGGATCTGGCGGAATGCGTGCAGCCGGTTGGGCACCCGCGGCGAGATGAAAGAATCGTGGTCAACACCGCGCGGTTCGAACTGATTGACAGCAATCGCGCGGCCCTTCAGACCCTGTGGAGCAGTACCAGCCACGCCATTCAGCGATTGAGGGATAACCCACAATGTGCGGACGAGGAATTCGCGCAAATTTCAGAAAGCGATCCCGGTCTGTCCGCCGGGCTGACCTTTGATCCCGAGCAGGACGTGGCCGCGCCGTTTATCGCTACCGGGGTAAGGCCGCAGATCGCGATACTGCGCGAGCAGGGCGTTAACGGTCAGAGCGAGATGGCGGCGGCGTTTGACCGCGCGGGTTTCGCGGCGATAGACGTGCACATGAGCGATTTGGTGAGTGGCCAAGTCTCACTGCAGGGATTCCAGGGGCTGGCTGCCTGCGGGGGGTTCTCTTACGGCGATGTTCTGGGCGCCGGGGAGGGCTGGGCCAAGGGTGTTTTGTTCAACGCCCGCGTGCGCGATGAATTCGAGCGCTATTTTGAGCGCGGCGACACCTTTAGTCTGGGGGTGTGTAACGGTTGCCAGATGCTTGCAGCGTTGCATTCCATTATCCCGGGGTCGGACCACTGGCCGCGCTTTGCGAGAAACACGTCCGAGCAATACGAGGCTCGTTTGGCATTGGTCCGTGTGGAGAAGTCGCCCTCGGTACTGTTCGACGGAATGGCGGGATCGCACCTGCCCATTGTGGTTGCCCACGGTGAGGGGCGCGCGCAATTTGCGGGTGATGGCCAGCGCGAAGCCGAAAGTGGAGGCCTGATCGCGATGCGCTACCTCGACAACCAGCTGGCGGTGACCGAGCGCTATCCGGCAAACCCCAATGGTTCTCCCGCCGGTATTACCGGCCTGACCAGCCGCGACGGTCGAGTGACGATTATGATGCCCCATCCTGAGCGGGTTTTCCGCAGTTCGCAGCTGTCCTGGGCCCCCGATACCTGGGGTGACGATTCGGGCTGGATGCGGGTGTTCCGCAATGCGAGGACATGGATTGGCTGACGTCTGGGTTACGACTGCCCGATGAGGGGTTGAAACTGACGTCGATTGGCACCATTTCACACAGATAATACCCAATACATCCACGCGACGGGCCGGTAGCGATTACACTGCGCCGTTTGCGATAGCAAGAGTCCATCATGCTCAATAAATATTCCCTCTGGAAATACCTGCTGATTCTCACGGTGGTCGTGACGGGTTTCTACTACGCCGCCCCCAATCTCTACACCCCCGATCCGGCGTTACAAATCGCCCCCAGCAGCAGCTCCGTGCAATTGGACGCCGCGCTGCTGTCAAAGGCGGAGAACGCCCTCGACGAAGCAGGCATCAACTATTTCGGCGAGGAGCTTCAGAATTCTGGCAAGTCAGCGCTGATTCGACTCGCCAGCGCCGAACAGCAACTGCGCGCTCAGGCCATTCTCAGCCGCGCCCTCGGTGATTTCTTTGTGGTGGCACTCAACCTGGCACCCACCACTCCCGAATGGTTAATGAGTGGTGGTGCCGAGCCCATGAAGCTGGGACTTGATTTGAGCGGAGGTGTGCACTTCCAGCTTGAGGTCGACGTCGATGCCGCTACCGAGCGCCGGCTCGCGATGTATGAAAGCGGCGTCAAACGTCAGCTGCGCGAGGAGCGTATTCGCGGCCTGGTTACCCTCGATGGCACTGACCTCGAAATGAAATTTCGGTCAGAGGCGGACCGCGAAGCGGCGCGAGCCGCGACGGCCGATTTGTACCCCGAGTTGTTTCTGGATCGCACCGAGGAGGGGGATAGCTGGAATCTCACGGCGTCGGTAACCGAGCAAACCCTGAGCGAAGTGGTCGATTACGCCGTTTCGCAGAACCTCACCACCCTGCGTAATCGGGTTAATGAACTCGGTGTATCGGAACCGCTGGTCCAGCGTCGCGGTGCCAATCGCATCGTGGTGGAGCTCCCCGGTATTCAGGACACCGCTGAGGCCAAGCGTATTCTGGGCAAGGTCGCCAATCTTGAGTTCAGGTTGGTCGCCGAGACCAACGCCCCGATCACAGAGCGCCAGCGTTTTGAGTATCGCAGCGCCGACCGGGCGGGCATCTATGAGTGGTTGGAGCGCGATCTGATCATCTCCGGGGAGCGCGTTTCGGGTGCCAACGCCGGTTTTGATCAGAACAATCAGCCGAATGTATCTATCAGTCTTGATGGCGAGGGCGGCATGCTTATGTCACGCGCGACCCGGGACAACATCAAGCGCCGCATGGGCGTCCTGTTCATTGAGCGTAAGTACCGCACCCGCTACGAGATGGACGAAAACGGCGACGAAAAGATCGTCAAGATTCCCTATGACGAAAAAAAGCTGCTGACGGCGCCCGTGATTCAATCGGCGTTGGGCGCGCAGTTTCAGATCACGGGTCTGGACAGTACGGCTGAGGCATCGGAATTGGCGCTGATGCTGCGTGCGGGTGCACTGGCCGCGCCGATTACCTTTGTTGAGGAACGTACGGTGGGCCCGTCGCTCGGTGCCGAAAACATCCGGCTGGGGGTTAAGTCTGTGCAAATGGGGCTGACGTTGGTGGTTATTTTCATGCTGCTTTACTACCGCGTGTTCGGAATTGCCGCGGTGATCGGTCTGTCGGTCAACCTGGTACTGCTTGTTGCCGTAATGTCGCTGATGGGAGCCACGCTCACCCTGCCGGGTATTGCGGGTATTGTGTTGACAGTAGGTATGGCGGTGGACGCCAATGTGCTTATCTTCGCGCGGATCCGCGAGGAGCTGGCGAATCGGGCCTCGCCACAAATGGCCATACACGCGGGATTTGAGCGTGCTGTGGCAACGATTCTTGATGCCAACATCACGACATTGATTGTGGCGGTCATTCTCTATGCCGTGGGTACCGGCCCCATCAAAGGATTCGCCGTCACCCTCTCGGTGGGTATTCTGACATCAATGTTTACCGCCATTCTTGGGACTCGGGCGATCATCAATCTGATTTACGGCGGGCGCAGGGTGGATAAGTTGTCGATAGGACCACTCCCCAAGAGCCGACAGACCAGTGACGACGCCAGGGGAGAGCCGGCATGAGAATCCTACCTTTCATGAAGTGGCGCTTCGTTGCTGCGGCATTTTCCGTTGTCGCCATCACTGTGGCCATCGGCTCAATCAGTACCCGGTCATTGAACTGGGGGTTGGATTTTACGGGCGGCGTCTCCGTTGAACTCGTGTATGAGGAATCAGTCAACCTCAGCGACCTTCGTCAGGAGGTCGCCGATCTCGGCTATCTCGGCGCCGTAGTGGTGAGCTTCGGCTCGGATCGCGATGTCCTGGTGCGACTGCCCGAGGGCTATACCAACGATGATGGCCAGACCCTTGTTCAGTCGCTGCGCGCACAGACCGATCAGGACATCGAATTGGCCTATCTGGGGTTTGTCGGTCCTCAGGTCGGTGAGGAATTGCGCGAGCAGGGGGGGCTGGCCATGTTGCTGGCGCTGGGGCTGGTCATGCTTTACGTCGGGTTTCGTTTCCAGTTCAAGTTTGCCCTCGGTGCGGTGGTGGCGTTGGCCCACGACGTCTTGTTTACGCTGGGATTCTTCTCACTGACAGGTCTGGAATTTGATTTGACTGTACTGGCGGCGTTACTCGCGGTTGTCGGCTACTCGTTAAACGACACCATTGTCGTCGCCGACCGTATCCGCGAAAACTTCCGCAAGGTACGTCGGTCGACCCCATCAGAGGTGTTGGATATCTCGCTTTCAGAAACGCTGGGGAGAACGGTGGTAACGTCGTTGACCACGCTGCTTGTGCTGGCGGCGCTGGCGCTTTTTGGCGGCGAAATGATTTATGGCTTTGCCGTCGCGCTGCTGGTCGGTGTCGCCGTCGGTACGTACTCGTCGATTTATGTATCGGCGACCACGCTACTGGCCTTGGGCGTGACCAAGGAAGACGTTGCAATCCCCGTTAAAGAGGGGCTGGAACAGGACGATAGGCTGCCTTGATCGTCCCGGATTGCGGGGGCTCAACGCAGCGCTGGTCCCGCAATCTGTAGCACGGTCTTGAAGATTTTTGGCGTGCCGCAGACGATGTTGCCGCTGTCCATGTAGCGCTCGGCGCCGTCGATATCAGCCACCAACCCGCCAGCTTCGCGAATCAGCAATACGCCGGCGGCCATATCCCACTGCTTGAGCCCAACTTCCCAAAAAGCATCGAGGCGCCCAGCCGCGACATAGGCGAGGTCGAGTGCGGCGGCGCCCATGCGTCTTACGCCCATCGATTGGCGGGTAAGCTGCGCCAGCGCATCGGTATAACCGGGCAGCTTGTGCTCCATGTGTCCGAGAAAGGGAATGCCGGTGCCGAGAAGCGCCGACTTCATTTCGGTGCGGTTACTCACCCGCAGTCGCCGCCCATTGAGTTGGGCGCCGCGACCTCGCGATGCGGTGAATTCCTCACGCCGGATCGGGTCGAGCACGACGCCGTGCTCCAGCTTACCGTCACGCATACAGGCGATGGATACGCAGAAGTGCGGAACCCCGCGGAGAAAGTTGGACGTGCCGTCGAGGGGGTCGATGATCCAGGTATATTCCGAATCGGCGTTGCCGGTCAGACCGCTTTCCTCACAGAGAAACTGATGGTCGGGATAGGCTTTCTGCAGGTGATAGAGAATCTCTTTCTCCGACGCGATATCCACTTCGGTGACGAAATCGGCCGCACCTTTGGCGACGTGCCCGACGCGGTCGAGCTCGTCGGAGGCCCGAACTATCAGCTCGCCGGCTTTTCGAGCCGCTCGAAGTGCAATGTTGGTCATCGGTTCCATGAAAAAGGTCCTTCTGCGAGGAGGCGGATGATAACAGGAGCCGAGCATAAGCAGTGGGGTTTCCGTGTAAGAAAGCCACATCTGCTAAACTCTGGCGCCACTTGTCAGCGGTATTTTCCCTAAGCGATGAACACCGACAACATCGAAATCGTACTGGTCCATACCAGCAGCCCGGGCAATATTGGGGGTGCGGCCCGGGCCATGAAGAATATGGGATTGTCCCGCTTGACGCTGGTCGCGCCCAGGGAGTTTCCAGCGCCGGAGGCAACCTGGCGCGCGGCATCGGCTAGCGATGTTCTCAACTCAGCGCGAATTGTTGACTCGGTGGACGAGGCTATCGCGGACAGTCAATTCGTCGTGGGGACCAGTGCTCGGGGGCGTCGTATACCCTGGCCTGTGCTGGATCCACGCCGCTGTGCAGAACGCCTCGCCGTGAGTAGCCGCACTGAGCGGGTTGCGATTCTCTTCGGCCGTGAAGATCGCGGGCTTACCAACGAGGAGCTGCAGCGCTGCAATTTGCACTGCCACATACCCTCCCACGAGGACTACTCCTCGCTGAATTTGGCGATGGCCGTGCAAATTGTTGCCTATGAGTTGCGTATGTGGGGCCTGGCGGAGCGCCTTCCAGAGGCTGCCGATGAGGATTGGGACGTGCCCTTCGTGACTACCGAAGAAATGACACGTTTTTATCGACACCTCGAAGAGACGCTTACCGATATTGGCTTTCTTGATCCCGCGGCGCCACGACAGCTGATGCCCCGGTTGGCGCGCCTGTTTAATCGCGTCCGTATCGACGACATGGAGATGGGTATTCTTCGGGGTATTCTTACGGAAGCCCAGAAATCAGCCGGTAAACACTGAGAGTGCGCCTTTCGCGTGACCCTCGGACGTTCCAGACAGGTAGGCCGGCTGTCACTGTGCACGGTTTGGTTGTTTCGGGTTTGTGTCTCGGAAAGATAACACTGCAGGTTTTTTTGTGATTCGGAGCAGGTCATGAACAGTACCGCTAAACCTCCCATTTATCTGGATTATCTCGCCACGACGCCGGCTGACCCCAGGGTCGCCGACGCCATGATGGGCTGTCTGACGCAGGACGGGGTGTTTGGCAATCCCGCGTCACGATCCCACGGCTTTGGCTGGAGGGCTGAGGCGATGGTCGAGGACGCCCGCAGCGAGGTGGCGGAGCTGATCGGTGCGGACCCCCGCGAAATCGTATGGACATCGGGTGCTACCGAGTCTGACAACCTCGCGATCAAGGGTGCTGCCCATTTTCACCGAGAACGCGGTAAGCATATTGTCACCAGCCGGATTGAGCATAAAGCCGTGCTCGACAGCTGTGCCCAGCTCGAAGCCGAGGGATTTGAGGTCACCTATCTGGCGCCCGATGCGGATGGTCTGGTGTCGGCGGATGGAGTTCGGGAAGCCTTACGCGAGGACACGGTGCTGGTGAGCGTCATGCATGCCAACAACGAAATCGGCACCATTAACGATATCGCATCAATCGGAGAAGTCACCCGGGAAGCCGGTGTTCTTCTCCATGTTGATGCCGCGCAGAGTGTGGGTAAAGTCGCCATTGATCTTCAGGATCTCCAGGTGGACTTGCTGTCCCTGTCGGCCCACAAGCTGTATGGCCCCAAGGGAGCAGGTGCGCTCTACGTGCGACGCAACCCACGGGTTCGACTGGAGCCTCAAATGCATGGAGGAGGCCACGAGCGCGGCATGCGCTCGGGCACGTTGGCCACCCATCAAATCGTAGGGCTGGGAGTGGCTGCCCGAATCGCAAGGGAGCAAATGGCGCAAGAAGCAGAGCGCCTGCGCGAATTGCGAGATCGTTTGTGGGCGGGTCTGCGACGTATCCCGGAGGTGCAGGTCAATGGTGGCCGCGCCCCTCGCTTGCCCGCCGCGCTTAATGTCAGCTTTGCCTTTGTCGAAGGCGAATCGCTGATTATGTCACTCAGTGATTTGGCGGTCTCCAGTGGCTCAGCCTGCACGTCGGCGAGCCTGGAGCCGAGCTACGTACTGCGCGCGCTGGGCTTGAGTGATGAGCTGGCACACAGCTCGTTGCGGTTCAGCGTTGGCCGCTTTACCACTGAGGCAGAAATCGATTACGCGGTGGCGCAGGTCGCTACTGCGGTCGAAAAGCTGCGCGAGCTGTCGCCGGCCTGGCGGGCGCATCGAAGTGCGCATCACCCCGCTGGCGGGGGCGCGGAAAAACACTTTTAAGGGCAGGCGGGCCGGAAATTTGGGGCCGAGGAAGACCGCCGGCGTGAACGGTACTGCGCGAGGCGTAAACACCCGTCGCGAGACGGTTGTTCGTTAATTATTGCGCTGACAGGGCACCTTAAAACAACTATACTCCGCGCCCTTGAATTCGCCCGCACACGCGTGGCTTAGCTACTGATTTTTGGAGACTTTCATGGCAGTTGAACGCACTTTGTCCATCGTCAAGCCCGACGCGGTTGGGAAAAATGTCATCGGTGAGATTTACTCTCGTTTCGAGAAGAATGGTCTGGCGATCGTCGCGGCGAAGATGGTCCAGCTCGACGCGACACGCGCCGGTGGATTTTATGCCGAGCACAGAGGGCGTCCTTTTTTCGACGACCTGATTACGTTTATGACATCGGGACCGGTGATGATTCAGGTCCTCGAGGGTGAAGGCGCGATCGCGAAAAATCGCGAGTTAATGGGTGCGACCAATCCTCAGGACGCCGATGCCGGCACTATCCGCGCCGATTTTGCCCAGTCCATCGATGCCAACGCCGTACACGGCTCGGACTCAGCGGCTTCTGCAGAACGAGAAATCGCCTACTTTTTTGCCGCTAGCGACCTCTGTGAACGCTAGCGTCTAGCGCGTATCCCATGACAGAAAAGGGCGTGGTCATTGCCAGCACCTCTGCGACCGGCAAAGTTAATTTGTTGGGCATGAGTCGCGCTCAAATGGAAGTGTTTTTTACTGATCTTGGTGAGAAGCGTTTTCGTGCTGGACAGGTGATGAAATGGATTCATCACCACGGGGTGAGTGATATCGAAGCGATGACCACGCTGGGCAAGGCCTTGCGTGAGCGCTTGTCCTCCATCGCCGAGGTTCGCCCACCCGAGATAGCAGATCAGAAGGACTCCGCTGATGGCACAAGAAAGTGGGCCATTCGCGTTGATGGCGGCGCATTGGTAGAGGCCGTGCTTATCCCCGAAGGTAGTCGCGCCACTCTGTGTGTCTCTTCGCAAGTGGGCTGCAGCCTCGACTGCAAGTTCTGCTCAACAGGCAAGCAGGGCTTTCAGCGCGACCTCACGAGTGCTGAAATCATTGGTCAGGTCTGGCTTGCCATAAAATCCTACGATGCTTTTCAGTCCGGTAAGGGCCGCGTGGTCACCAATGTGGTGATGATGGGTATGGGCGAGCCATTGCTAAACTTTGATAACGTTGTGTCGTCGATGAGCTTGATGACCGATGACTGGGCCTACGGATTATCCAAGCGGCGTGTTACGTTGAGTACGTCTGGTGTTGTTCCGGCCCTCGATAAGCTCGCCGAGTGCTCTGATGTAAGCCTTGCCATATCACTGCACGGGCCAACGGATGAAATTCGCAACCGTATTGTACCGATCAACAAGCGCTACCCGATCGCAGAGTTGTTACGCAGCGCCCGCAATTACATCGACGCCCAATCGGATACGAAGCGCGTAGTAACTATCGAATATACCTTGCTCGCGGGCGTCAATGATCAGGTCGAGCACGCGCGACAGTTGGCGGTTTTGCTCAAGGACTTTCCCTGCAAGATTAATCTTATCCCTTTCAACGATTTTCCTCATTCGGGTTTTACCCGACCGAGTGGAAATGCGGTCTCTCGGTTTTGGCAGGTATTGATTGATGCGGGATATGTCGTCACTGTACGAACGACCCGCGGCGATGATATCGACGCCGCCTGTGGGCAGTTGGTCGGCGAGGTTGTCGATCGAACCCGACGTGCACAGCGTCACCGTTCGCGTCTAGAGGCAAGTCAATGAATCGACTATCGATAGTACTTGTAACCCTGCTGGTGATGGGCCTGCTTCCGGCCTGTGTTACCGAATCGACGGGCGGCTACACCAATGAACCCTCTCCGGAAAAGGCACTTGAACGGCGGGTGTCGCTCGCCCGACAGTACATTGGCGAGGGCGACTGGGAAAACGCCAAGCGCAATCTGGAACTCGCCGAAGAGATCGACGGTGACAGCGCGGAGGTACATGAGGCCTTTGGCCTGGTGTATCAAAGCACCGGTGAATATGAACGCGCCGATGCCCGGTTTCAGCGCGCGCTCAAAATCGACCCCAGTCTCTCCCGCGCACGCAACAATTACGCGGCGTTCCTGTTTTCCCGAGGTCGCTTTGAAGAGGCTGAAGCCCAGTTTGAGCGTGTGACGGTCGATTCGCTGTATAGCGGACGCCCATTGGCCTTTGTCAATTTGGGTCTTGCCCGGTTGCGGCTCAATGATGACGAAGGTGCCGAAGCCGCTTTCTCACGTGCCTTATCAATGGATCGAACGAACCCGATTGCATTGCTGGAGATGGGGTTTCTGCGCTTTGCTGCCGGCGATATTGCCTCAGCTGATCGTTACTATGGGGTGTATAGAACAGTGGTCGCGCGCCAATCTCCACGGGCGCTGCTGCTTGGCATCGACATTGCCGAGGCGAAGGGGGACAACGATGCGAGAAGCAGCTATGAGATGACCCTGCGCAATCTCTATCCGCAGTCACCGGAATACCAGGCGTACCAGAGCAAGCAATCCCAATAGAGGAAATTTGCCGAGCAGACGCTACAATGGCCACACAGCGCGATAGGTTTCAGATATGAATCATCCTTCCCCGATAAAACGACGTCAGAGTCGGCAGATTATGGTCGGCAATGTACCCGTGGGCGGAGATGCGCCCATCAGTGTGCAGAGCATGACCAACACCGAGACCTGTGACGTTGCCGCGACGGTGGAGCAAATCTCGAGAATCGCCGAAGCCGGCGGCGATATTGTCAGGGTATCCGTGCCCTCAATGGAGGCCGCAGAGGCTTTTAAGGACATCAGGGCGCAGGTGTCGGTGCCGCTGGTCGCCGATATTCATTTCGATCACCGGATTGCTCTGAAGGTCGCCGAGTATGGTGTGGATTGCCTGCGAATCAATCCGGGCAACATTGGTAAGGAAGCCAAGGTCAAAGAGGTGATTGCCAGTTGTCGCGATAAAGGAATTCCTATTCGCATTGGCGTCAATGCCGGTTCTTTGGGTAAGGAATTGTTGCGCAAGTACCCGGAGCCCACCGCCGAGGCACTGGTCGAATCCGCACTGCGGAATGCGGAGATTCTCGATCGTCATAACTACGCTGATTTCAAGGTCAGCGTGAAGGCTTCCGACGTATTTATGGCGGTCGACGCGTATCGCCTGCTGGCTACGCAGATCGAGCAGCCCTTGCATCTCGGCATCACCGAGGCCGGAGGCTTGCGCGGTGGCACTGTCAAGTCGGCCGTGGGCCTTGGCGCGTTATTGATGGAGGGTATTGGCGACACGATCCGTATTTCGCTCGCCGCTGATCCGGTCGAGGAAATCAAGGTCGGTTTCGAGATTCTCAAGAGCCTCAAGTTGCGCACCAACGGTATTAATTTTATCGCCTGCCCGAGCTGCTCGCGGCAGAACTTCGACGTCATAGGCACTATGAACGTGCTTGAGAGTCGCCTAGAAGATGTGCGCACGCCGATGGATGTTGCCGTGATTGGCTGTATTGTTAATGGTCCAGGGGAAGCCAGGGAGGCCGATGTCGGGCTCACCGGCGCAAGCCCCAGCAACTTGATTTACATCAATGGGGAGCCCGATCACAAAATCAGCAATCAGGATTTTGTCGATCACCTGGAGCAGACGATTCGCCAGCGCGCCCAGGAGCTCGAGGCGGAGCGGGCTGAAATGGACGCAAAAACTATCGCGCGAAGCCGCTCCTGATTCGTGGATAGCATCAAGGCAATCCGAGGGATGGTTGACATCCTTCCAGAGACCTCTTTCCTCTGGCAACACGTGGAAGCTGCTGCTCGGCGTGTCCTCGCCGGCTATGGCTACCAGGAGATCCGCCTGCCGGTCATGGAGTCGACGGGCCTGTTCGCACGATCGATCGGGGAAGTGACTGATATCGTCGAGAAAGAGATGTATACCTTCGAAGATCGCAATGGTGACAGTATCTCCCTGCGGCCCGAAGGAACCGCCGGGTGCGTGCGTGCCGTGGTGCAGCACAACCTGGCAATTACACCCCGGCGATTGTGGTACATGGGCCCGATGTTTCGTTACGAGCGTCCCCAGAAGGGCAGGCAGCGCCAATTCCATCAGCTCGGGGTAGAGGCGTTTGGCGTGGCAAGTCCTGACCAGGACGCGGAGATTTTACTACTCTGCCAACGCCTGTGGCAGGCGTTGGGCGTCGCTGACGATCTCAAGTTGGAACTGAACTCTATCGGTAACACGGCATCCCGGGATCGATTTAGAAGCGAATTGGTCAAGTATCTGCAGCAATATCGTGGGGATATCGATGAGGATAGTCAGCGCCGACTGGAGACCAACCCACTGCGCATCCTCGACAGCAAGCACTCCAGGACCCAGGAGATCGTCGACAGCGGCCCACGCTTGTTGGACTTTCTCGATGACGAGTCACGGGCTGACTTCGAGCGTCTACAGGATTTGTTGTCGACATCGGGAGTGGCTTTTGAATTAAATCCGAAATTGGTCCGGGGCCTCGATTACTACAATAAAACGGTGTTTGAGTGGACCACCACGGCTCTGGGCGCCCAGGGAACCGTGTGCGGCGGCGGCCGCTACGATGGATTGGTGAGGCAGTTCGGCGGTAAAGATGTCCCTGCTGCCGGGTTTGGACTGGGTCTGGAGCGACTTATTTTACTGATGCAGGCCCAGGGCGAACAAAAAGAACCTGCCGCAGAGATTTATGTCGTAACCTCGGATGAATCGGCCTACCGTCATGCCTTGCCGCGTGTGGAGGCGCTGCGTTCGGCGTTCCCCCGGTTGCGTATTGTTCAACACCTCGGCGGCGGTAGTTTCAAAAGCCAGTTCAAGCGTGCGGACAAGAGTGGTGCGGCGTTGGCGCTGGTATTTGGCGATACGGAATGCAGCAATAATACGGTAACGCTCAAGCCACTGCGCGGCGGCGACCAGCGGTCGATTGATGACGCGGGTTTATCGGATGCCGTGGCTGAGCAATTTGAAATTGAAAGTGAGGAAGTATTTTGAGCGAACACCTGCAGGATGAAGAACAGGTTGAAGCGTTAAAACGCTGGTGGTCTGAGAATGGTAAGAGCACTTTGGCCGCTGTGGTGTTGGCGGCGGGCGGTACGGTCGGCTGGCAGCAATACCAGGCCTACTCCCTCGATCAGCGTATGGAGGCGTCACAGGGCTACCGGGCGATGACGGCGATCGCGTCCAGCGGTTCGGAAAGTGCCCGCGTCGATGATCTGGGAGAAGCGATCCGATCCGACTTTTCCGGCTCGATTTACGCTCAATTTGCGGCGATGGAAGTCGCTGCCAATGCTGTTGCCAACGACGATTTCGCCAAGGCTGAGTCGGAACTTCGCTGGGCGCTGGGTGCGGGTGATCCAGATTCGGCTCTGGGCCAGCTTATCCAACTGCGTTTGGCTCGCGTATTGACCGCCGCCGGTAATGAAGCCGGGGCGCTCGCGATTCTGGAGTCGGGTAGTAGTGCATACCCTCTCGGATTCGCATTGGCCCTCGGCGACCTTCACTTTACGGCCGGACGCAATGATGAGGCGCTACAGGCCTATCGCAATGCCCGACTCACGGCATCGGCACTGGGTGTCAATCCGGCAGCCCTGGACGAAAAGATTGTAAGCCTCGAGTCGGCGGCGATGGCCGATGCTCCCGCGGGTGAAGAGGCCGCTTCATGAAATGGCTGAGACCCGCGCTTTTGGCAGTGCTGCTCCCCTTGTCTGGCTGCGAAACCGTTACCGGCTGGTTCGATGATGAAGACTTCGATGCAACCGCCCCCGTGGAGCTTACGGATATCGAGGAGCAGGTGGATATCGACTCGGCATGGTCGACGTCGGTAGGCGATGGGCAGGGTGACGGCTTCTACCAGATAAATCCAATTCTCGACAACGACCTTATTTACGCGGCCAGTGCCGACGGAGAAGTGGCCGCGATCGAGACTGATCGTGGTCGCGAGCGCTGGGCAGTCGACCTTGAGATCCCGATTTCAGGGGGGGTGGGAAAGTTCGGTGATTCGCTGTTTCTCGGTGGCGCCGACGGCTTTGTTATCCGCCTGAGCGCCACCGATGGCAGTGTGGTCTGGCAAACTGCGGTATCTGGTGAAGTGCTCTCTGCACCCCAGGGCGACGGCCGTTTTGTGGTCGCGCAAAGCTACGATGGGAAACTCAATGGCTTCGATTACGAGTCGGGCGAGCGGTTGTGGACCTATTCCAGCGACGTCCCGGTACTTACCTTGCGAGGAACCTCGACACCGATACTGTCTGATGGCGTTGCCATCGCAGGATTTGCTGAGGGGAAAGTGGTCGCGATTGAGGTGGAAACCGGGAATGTGCTTTGGGAATCCAGGGTAGCAATTCCCGAGGGCCGCTCCGAGATCGAGCGCATCATCGATATTGACGGAACCATGGTGTATCTCGGCCCGGAGCTGTTTGTCTCTTCCTACCAGGGCCGGCTGGTATCGATTGATACTTCCACAGGGCGTAAGCGCTGGCAGCGCAATGTCTCCTCGGTATCGGGAGTGTCCATGGGTTTCGGGAACGTTTATGTCGCCGATGAGGATGGCACCGTCAGTGCGTTCCTGCGCAATGGTCAGGGGGTTCGCTGGCAGAATATCGTGTTGGGATACCGCGGTCTCTCAAGGCCCACTCCGATATCGAGCTACGTCGCTGTGGTCGACTTCGAGGGATACCTGCATTTGCTCTCACAAGTCGACGGTCGCATTGTCGGTCGGGAGCGCCCCGACTCCGATGGTGCCAGGGCCGATATGATTGCCGATGGCAATCGGCTGTATGTCTACGGAAACGGTGGACGATTAGTCGCTTACGATCTCCGGTCACTGGAGTAGTTCATGGTTCCCGTCGTGGCGTTGGTTGGTCGACCCAATGTGGGCAAGTCGACCCTGTTCAATCAGCTGACGCGAACCCGGGATGCTTTGGTCGCCAATTTGTCGGGCCTGACCCGTGATCGCCAGTACGGCGATGGCAAGGTGGGCGCGGTGCCTTACATTGTGATTGATACCGGCGGCATATCGGGTGATGAGTCGGGAATCGATGCTGCGATGGCGGGCCAGTCGCAGACAGCAATTGAGGAAGCCGATATCGTCCTGTTGATGGTCGATGGACGTGCCGGTATTCAGGCCGGTGACGAGGCGTTGGTCAGTTACCTGCGCCGGAAATCAAAACCCTTTCATCTGGTGATCAACAAGATTGACGGTGTGGGCGAGGAGGCAGCCCTCTCTGATTTTTACGGATTCGGTATCGACGGTATGCATGCGATTGCGGCGTCCCATAATCGTGGGATAAGCAGCATGATGCAGTCGGTGCTGTCAGACTATTCGCAGGGTGATGAATCACTCGAGCGCTCGGATGGGGGTATTCGTGTCGCGGCTATTGGCCGACCGAATGTGGGTAAATCAACGCTGATTAACCGACTGTTGGGCGATGATCGCGTCGTCGTTTTCGACGAGCCTGGCACCACCCGGGACAGCATCTATATTGATTTCGAGCGTAGGGGTCAGGCGTATACCCTGATCGATACCGCCGGCGTTCGTCGCCGAAAAAATGTGCGTGAGACGGTGGAGAAGTTTTCTATCGTCAAGACACTGAAGGCCATTGCCGATGCGCACGTGGTGATTCTGCTCATGGATGCCCACGAAGGTGTCGTCGAACAGGACCTGCATTTACTGGGTCAGTGTATTGATGCCGGCCGCGGGCTGGTGATTGCGGTCAATAAGTGGGATGGCGTCGATCCTGACGAGCGCGACTGGATCCGCAGCGAACTCCAGCGTCGGCTGCAGTTCGTTGATTACGCCGATATTCACTTCATTTCCGCCTTGCACGGGACGGGTGTCGGGCACCTGTACGAATCTGTTGGACGAGCGTATAGCGCGGCCATCAAGAGCCTGAGCACCAATCGGCTAACCCGAATTCTTGAAGATGCGGTATCGACCCATCCACCACCCATGGTCAATGGCCGGCGCATCAAACTGCGCTACGCCCATGCCGGGGGACAAAACCCACCGTTGATCGTGATTCACGGTACCCAGACCGAGGCATTGCCCAGCAGCTATTCACGATACCTCGAAAAAGTTTTTCGTCGCGAGCTTGAGTTACATGGCACACCGGTAAAAATCGAGCTGCGCACCGGTGATAACCCCTTCGCGGGGCGTCGAAACAAGCTCACCGGCCGGCAGGTGCAGCGCAAGCGCCGGTTGATCGCCCACGTGAAGAAAGCGGATAAAAAGCGGCAGAACAAGAAGCGGCGCTAAACCATCGCTCGAGGCCGGTGTTTAAGGCCTGTCTAGTCATTCATCTTATGAATGACAATAATACCAATCATATATTTCAAAAATAGTAGTGCTGGGGGCTATCATGCGCGTTCTCGCTGGCGCTGCCGGTGCACTATTTTGATCAACTAAGACCCCCGAGGGCAACGGTATGGGACTCTATCTCGACACGATTAAGGAACTGGAATCGGTTTGCACCGGACAGGGTGAAGCCTGGCGCGACATCACGCCGGAGTATGCCGCTCGCATGAAGCTGCAGAATCGCTTCAAAACCGGCTTGGATATCGCCCGCTACACCGCGGACATCATGCGCGACGACATGGCCGCCTACGACGCTGATACCAGCCAGTACACGCAATCGCTGGGCTGCTGGCATGGCTTTATCGGCCAGCAGAAGCTTATCGCGATTAAAAAGCATTTTGGTTCCACCAAGCGGCGGTACCTGTACCTCTCGGGCTGGATGATTGCCGCGCTGCGCAGCGACTTCGGTCCATTGCCCGATCAGTCGATGCACGAGAAGACCTCGGTGCCCGCGCTAATCGAGGAGCTCTACACGTTTTTGCGTCAGGCTGATGCCCGGGAACTCGGTGGTTTGTTTCGTGACCTGGACGCGGCGCGGGATGCTAACGACGAAGTCCGGACCCGGGACCTCGAGAATCAGATCGATAACTTCCAGACCCACGTGGTTCCCATCATTGCGGATATCGATGCCGGTTTTGGTAACGCTGAGGCGACGTATCTGCTGGCCAAGCGCATGATCGAGGCGGGCGCCTGTGCCATCCAGATCGAAAACCAGGTGTCGGACGAAAAGCAGTGCGGCCACCAGGACGGTAAGGTGACGGTACCCCACGCCGATTTCCTCGCGAAGATTCGTGCCGTACGTTACGCCTTCCTCGAACTCGGCGTAGAGAACGGCATCATTGTTGCTCGGACTGACTCGCTGGGTGCCGGGCTTACCAAGCAGATCGCGGTGACCGATGAACCCGGCGATTTGGGCGACAAATACAACAGCTTCCTCGATGGTGAATACATCGACAATGCGGACGATATCAGTAACGGCGACGTTGTGGTCAAGGCCAATGGAAAGCTGTTAAAGCCTGCTCGCCTGGCATCGGGCCTCTTTCAGTTCAAGAAGGGTTCGGGGGAAGACCGTGTCATCCTCGATTGTGTCACCTCACTGCAAAATGGCGCTGATCTGTTGTGGATTGAGACCGAAAAGCCCCACGTTGGCCAGATTGCGAGTATGGTCAATCGCATTCGCGAGCAGGTGCCCGATGCCAAGCTGGTCTACAACAACAGTCCTTCATTTAACTGGACCCTGAACTTCCGTCAGCAGGTCTTCGATGCCTGGAGCGAAGCGGGTAAGGATGTCTCGGCCTATGACCGCAATGATCTGATGGCGGAGAGCTACGATGCGTCAGCGCTCGCCATCGAAGCTGATCAGTGGATTCAGAGTTTCCAGGCCGATGCCTCACGCGAAGCCGGTATTTTCCACCATCTGATTACCTTGCCCACCTACCACACGGCGGCGTTGTCGACCGATAA
>NZ_DS999411.1:2187079-2215692 GCF_000158175.1 Luminiphilus syltensis NOR5-1B
CCCACCTCACCTCGCGTCCGTGCCACGTTAAGGATTGTTTGGAACATGCTTGCAGCGACTGCTGAGGGTGGCTCGGCGGCGGTTTGCTCGAGCGTCGACGAGCGAGCTGTTTAATACTCCGTCGCCGATGGAGCTACGCGAGCAGCTCGAGTAATCCGGGGCTGAGCCGCCCGGGCCAAGTACGAAGCCATAGGCGAAGCTTATGCCGGAAAATTGACGATTCCTGAAAACCGCGATGAACTAAAAAAAAGCCCCGCAATGCGGGGCTTTTTGTAGGCAGCCTGGGCTGCCCGATACAATGGCTAAGCGTTACTTAGAACTCGTAGCCCACCGTTACGCCCAGCGTACGACGGGGTACCAGAGCCGCAAAGGCGAAGGCACCGGCATCAAAGGGTCGAGCGATACGTCCGCCGTCCTCAAGAATGTCGGTACCGTAGACTCGCACCATCGCCATGCCATCACCGACTGGCATGCTGTAGGTAGCAGAGATATCGAGGGTCTCGAAGTCCTCAACCAGCAACTCGGGACCGAACTCTCTGTTGTAGGTCGTCCAGTCGGTACGCGCCCATGCTTCGTCCTGGTACTTGAAGTTGGCGTTGACCACGAGCTCGCCACCGGCAATGTCAGTGATGTATTCGGCACCGATGCTGTAGTTGAGCTCGGGAGCCCAGGTAACCTCAGCAATATCCGAAATGTCGCCGAAGCCTGCGTAATCAAATTCGACGTAGTCTGAATCCAGTGTGCCCAGCGAACCGCGCAGTGTGAGCGAATCGGACACCATGGCCATGACTTCAACTTCAACGCCGCTATTTTCGACTTCACCGGCATTGAAAACGAAGGTACAGGTAGGTCCACCGCAGTTTTCTGGAACACCATCCACCAGGAAGCTTCCATCGCCAGCGGTAACAACGGCTTCCTGCTTATCCTTGTAGACCGAGTCGAAGTAGGTCGCGTTAACGGTCAGGCGGTTGTCAAACCACTCAGAGCGGAAGCCAATTTCTGCGCTGTCCACGGTCTCGGAATCAAAAGGTCCAATCGTGTTCTGAGTGGTGCCGCGTGAGTTGAAGCCACCCGACCGGAAGCCTGTCGAATAGGACGCGTAGATCATGCCGAAGTCAAATGAGCGCTGAAGAATGGCTCGGTATGTGGTCTCGTCATCGTCGAAGGTGAAGTCTTGACCGTCAGGGAACGCAACCGGATCCTGTGAGAAAAAGTCTTTTTCTTCCTCGGTATACCGAGCGCCGGCGGTGAGCTGCCAATTATCGGTGATGTCCCAGGTGAGTTCGCCGTAAATGGCGTAGGCATCAAGATCCTGATTGGACTCAATCACCTGTACGGGGCCCGTCTGGAAAGGTGCTTCACTGGTCAGATAGAACAAACCCGCCACATAGTTGATGGGGCCGTCAGACATCGAAGAGATTTGCAGCTCTGAAGACGCTTGTTCGAACTCCTGCTCGCGAAGAACCGGGAAGAAACAGGGCGAATCTGCCGGATTGTCCGGTGTGCCGGTACCGAACGGGAAGATGGCGCCGGCGGTGGGGGCACCCCAGGAACAAATGTCCATGGTCTCTTTGGTCTCAGACTTGGCGGTGATGAACTTGATCGCGTGGCCGGCTGCCTCGCCATTCAATGTCAGGGTGTAGTTGTTGCCCTGAATCGTGCTCATGAATTTGCCGCCCGAGTAGGTGGTTTTGTAGTCGTTGGCTGCGGAGAGGTCCGCGGATGCCAGCGAACTGTGAGCGGGGCTGATCAGGGCAAAAGCATTGGCGCCCAAAAATGCCGGTTGATTAGGATCAAAGTTAGGGCTTTCCGGATCATTACCGCGCGAGCTGATGTTCAGCTGATCGACCAGCCGCGTGTTGTCGTTGTAGTTATCCCAGGTGAACTGTGCGTTCCAGGTATCGGTAAAATCGTACATCACCGACACCGTGCTGCTCTTGAGATCGCGATTGTCAGGACGCTCGCCGCGGGTCACATTGCGGGTGAAGGCATCGGTTTGCAGCGATCGGCCACCGATCTTGATGCCGCCGCGCTCACCCAAAGGCATATTGGCGATGAACTTGTAGTCTTCGCGGTTGAATTCGTCGAAGTCACCCTGAACTTTCAGACCAAACTCACCGGTGGGCTTGGTGCGTGTAATGTTGATAACGCCACCAATGGTGTTTCGACCGAACAGAGTGCCCTGGGGTCCACGAAGTACTTCAATGCCCTCGACGTCAAACAGGTCGGCATTGGCGCCGGCGGTTGATGCCAGGAATACGCCATCGACGGATACTGCAACCGTCGGTTCGAAGGTCTTTTCAAGGTCGTCCAGACCGACACCACGGATTGAAGCACTGAGAGCCGCTCCCGCGAAGGGCTGGGGAACCATTTCCACGTTGGGTGCCAGCTTTTTGAGCTGGACAACCGACTGAATGTTGCCACGCTCGATCATGCCCGCGGAGAGGGCGGTGACGGCGACGGGCACGTCCTGCAAGGATTCCGAACGCTTCCGTGCGGTAACGACAACTTCTTCTAGCCCGCCGGAGGCTCGGGGTGCATCTTGAGCGTTTGCGGACGTTGCCACTAGCGCTGAAACGGGCGCGCCGAAGGCTGCAACAGCGACGGCAGAACTCAGGGTATTGCGGCAGAATTTGGCCAGGGAAATGGAGTTTTTCATGAATTACTCACCTCTACAGTGCGGTTATTAAATTTATAAACAAGCTTGTTTGTTTTATATAGGTTTGTGGACCGAAAAGCTACAGTCCAGGCGCGTTTTGGGAATATTTCTCATCCCGGTGGGTTGCCCTCAAAATGAGGGATTTTGGTATCGAGCGGTGACCAGGGATTGGCGGAGCCCGACCAGCAACTCGCTTCAACGTTAACCCAGGAGGCGTCGTCCATGGTCCCTGCTTTTACAAAGACCGCGCCGGGCATCTCCTCGACGAAAGTAAACAGCTGGCTGCCGCAGCTTGGGCAAAACCCCCGATGCACATGGGAACCGTCGGTTCCGATCTTGAAGTAGCGGGAATAGGACCCTTCGATGGAAATCGCGTCGTCGGGCAGGAACACGACGGTTGCCTTGCCCGACCCTGTGACTTTTTGACAGTCCCGGCAGTGGCAGTGCAATGCGCTCTTCGCCTGAGTTTCATCAAGTTGATAGCTAACTTCCCCGCAAAGGCAGGAACCGGTGATCATCGAAATATGCTCCCTGTTATTATTGGTGCGCCATCACTTCTACGCCCCCATTTGAGCGGCGACATTGTGACCTGATAAAGCGGTAGCGTCCACTCCGCTGTTTTACGCCTGGGTTTGGATATTGGTTTCATCTCCGGGCTTGCCAAGACCCGGCGTCGGCGCAATGATAGCCCCGATGAAATGGAATGATATTGATCAACAGGTGTGCTCGGTGGCCCGCGCACTGTCGGTGGTGGGGGAGCGCTGGACACTGCTGATTGTGCGTGATGCCTTTCAAGGTACGCGCCGATTCGATGATTTTCAGCGCAGCCTCGGTGTGACCCGGCATCGTCTGTCTGAGCGCCTATCCAGGTTGGTTGACGACGGTGTCATGAGAAAGGTCGCCTATCGCCAAAAACCGGTGCGGTACGAGTATCGCTTGACGCGCAAGGGCCTGGCGTTATACCCGATCCTCGTGAGCCTGAGCCACTGGGGGGATGAGTGGCTCGATGATGGCAGCGGCCCGCCCTTGCGTTACTGGCACAGCCGCTGTGGAAAGGTCATGGCGCCGGTGATGAGTTGCAGTGAGTGCGGCGATACACTGAAGCCTGAGGAAGTATCTGCTAAGCTCGGGTCGCGATTGACGGCGTTTGTGAAGGCCAGGCGCGAAGCGGGTGAGGAAATTCCGCCGGACAGCGCCTTGGCGATGGAAGCCATGAGGTTCACCCCTGGGGGTTCGGAGCCAGAGAGCGGACACCACAGTGCTCCACCGGAGGTGATAGATGACTGACTCGACGAGTGATCTTGTGATGAATGCGTCGGAGGCCGACATTAATGCCGGGGGAGAGCGCAGCCCGAAGGAGGAGCGCGCATTCCGCAAACAACGCCTCGCGGCCGCGCTGCGAATTTTTGCTCGCCTGGGTTTCGACGAGGGGGTGGCCGGTCACATTACGGTGCGGGATTCGATAGATACCGACACCTTCTGGGTTAACCCCATGGGCCGCTCCTTTGCACAAATGCGGGTCTCCGATCTGATTCGCGTGGACGGTCAGGGGGAGGTCGTCGAGGGAGCCGGTCTGCTCAATGCAGCCGCGTTTACTATCCATGCCCATATTCATACGGCGCGTCCTGACGTCATGGCCGCGGCGCATGCCCATTCGGTGCACGGTAAGGCATTTTCCGCGCTAGGGAAGTTGCTCGATCCGCTGACGCAGGATGCCTGTGCGTTTTTTGAGGATCATGCCCTACTGGATGATTACACCGGTGTGGTCGTCGACCAAACCGAGGGAGACCGGTTGGCCAGAATGTTGGGCGATAAAAAGGCCATTATTCTGCAAAATCACGGTTTGCTAACAGTGGGGCATTCGGTAGAGGAGGCGTGCTGGTGGTTTGTTGCCATGGAGCGCAGCTGCCAGGCTCAACTGCTTGCCGATGCTGCCGGTCATCCGAGGAAAATACCAGACGACCGGGCGCGTCATACCGCCGGTCAGGTGGGCTCGCATCTTGCCGGGTGGTTTAGCGCACAGCCGATGTTCGATGTCATCATCGCGGAACATCCCGGACTGTTAGAGTAGTTACGCCGCTAGCGATTTCGAATAGCGCTCCCTGAGCGTGAAAACGCCAGGATCAACAGCAGGACGGTGGTTATTTCGACCAGCAACAGCGGGTAGTGCATCAACCGCACCTGTGCCAGTTTGTCTGCGATCGAGAAATAATGCTCCATGGCCAAATAGCCGCCCCACGCGCAGCCAAGTCCGACCAGATAGCCCGCCTGTTTGGCCACATCCAACTGGGTAAGTCGTGCCTGCTCGGGGATCAGCAGTGTTTCACAGCGAACCAGGTAGCTGCCAAACGCAAAGGTAATCTGGTAACCCATATAGACGAAAAGAGCCAATGCGGGGGTGAGTGAGAACGCCAGGACGCCGATAACCCCGGCTGCCGTCACCAGCTCTACTGCGAGGGAAAGGCGAAAAAACCAAAAGGCATTGAGGATGCGTGAGTATTGCGTTGCCACCACCAGAGTGCCCATCGCCAGCCCAATACCTCCGGCAGAAAAAACCTGGGGGGAGAGCGGCGTATAGAGTACGAAAACAGAGCCTATCGAAATGCCAAGAAACAGCGAATTGACAAATTTGTAGGCGATAAAAGCAGGCAGGTAAATGGCAGCGCGAGCACCGCTGGCCTCGCCGGTGTTCAGAAATCGACCCCTTTTCGGGCTCGAATGCCGGCGTTGTAGGCGTGCTTGATATCCTTAACTTCAGATACTGTATCCATAACGCCGCGTAATGCACTGCCCCCGCCACGACCGGTGACAACCACGGATTGTTCGGCGGGACGGGACGTGATGGCTTCGAGTATGGCGTCTTCGGGAAGGTAGTCAAAGGCCAGCATATAGGTCAGCTCGTCTAGCACGACGAGGTCATAATCCGGATTATTCAGTAGTTGTTGCGCGTGCTCCCAGGTGGTCTTTGCCGCCGCGATATCGCCGCTTCGATCCTGTGTATCCCAGGTGAAGCCGGTACCCATTTGATACAAGTACACGTCGTCGCGCTGTTCGCGCAGAAATAGCTCCTCGCCCGAAAGCTGCTCGCCCTTGATAAACTGAACAACGCCGACGCGCTGTCCGTAGCCCAGCGCTCTCATCACCATACCGAAGGCGGAACTCGATTTTCCTTTGCCATCCCCTGTCAGCAAAATGGCGACTCCGCGATCGATGGTGGCCGCGGCAATACCGGTATCGACGGCCTCCTTTTGCTTTTCCATCGCTTCGCGATGTTTTTGATTTCTTTTTTCCGAATCAGTCATTGAGTTACCACTCGTATTTAATTCCAGCGAAACCGGATCGCCCTTGCATGCTAAATCCGGGAATTTGCTCGTAGCGTGCATCACCCAGATTTTCGATTCGCGCGGTGAGCTCCAGATTGTCAGCGACTGAATAACGGATATTGAGATCGGCTACGACATAGCTGTCTATCTCAGCACCGGTAATGTCAATGGCGTCGCGGGCCGCCCGCGCCGACAGCGCAGCGCTCAGTGTTGATGCCTGCCAGCGCAGGCTGGCATTGCCGTGTACTCTGGGGCGGTAGGGCCGGTAATCACCGTCGGTGGTTTCGGTATCATTCCAGGTGCCGTTGATCCGTAGCTGCCACCCATCGGCAAGCCTTAGTTCGCCGATCGCTTCGACCCCGGTTGATCGACTCGTACCCTGCCGCTGCAGATAACCGCTGAATGCGGCCAGATCAAAAAATATCTCATCGTCGATCGTTTGCTCGAAGTAGACCAGTTCAGCACTATGCCCGGACCATTCAATCCCGGTCGCTATTTCCCACCCGGCACTTTTTTCCTGTACCAGTGCTGCCTCGCCTGCCGGTGGGAAGGAAAAGGGTCCGGCGTTGTAGGCAATCTCGTAAGGGCTGGGAGATCGGAAGCCCGTACCTATCGAGCCTCGTAGCGTCATACGAGCAGCCCCCAGGTAGTCGCTGCGCACGGCGGTCGCCCGCCAGGAGGTATTGTCCCCGAAATCATCGTTGTTATCGTGGCGCACTCCCAGAGTGGCGTGGATCGCGTTGCCAACCCGGTGGCTGATTTCAAGATAACCACCGCGGTCGCGTCGGTCGCGGTTATTGCTTCCGTCGTCAAAGGATTGCTCGCGATAATCGACCCCATAGGTAAGGCGGCTCGCTTGCCAGAAATTAACCGAGCCGATCAGCGAGGCCTCCTCGGTCACGCCTTCGGTACTGAATACCGCAGAGCCTGCTGAAAAGTTATCGCGCTCGATAGTGTTACGACTCACACTCAGGGTGTGTTGGGAGCGGTCGCCAGCAAGCGTTGTAAAGAGGCGCCACGCGGATTGATCGTAGGTGTCGCGGCACGCGTTGATACGGGCAAAGGTGATGGGGTCGAAACAGCCATCGTATTCATTGGCGCCGCTGATATCGTGAAAGGTGGCACCGACTTTCAAAGTGTCGCTGATGTCGGAGCTCAGGGTGGCATGGGTTGTTGTGTTGCTGTAACCGTCGCGATCGGGATTGCGGGTATCTGCGGTGGTTGCATTGAAACCGTCGGTATCGACGTCGCTTATGCTCAGTGTGCCCTCGATAGTCCTCCATTGTCCGCCGAACGAGGCACCTATATTACGAAAGTTGGCACTGCCACCCTCGGCCCAGACGGCACCCTGTACCGGCCTGACTGGCCGTGCGCTGGTCATACTGAGCACCCCCCCGGCATCGGCCCCGTAAAGCAACCCCTGGGGGCCTCGCAACACCTCGATGCGACCAAGCCCTGCACTCATCAGGTGTTCCAGTCTCGGGCTGACCTGAGGTGATGCAGGGTCGGCAATATCGATGCCGTCCAGAAGAATACGCGTGCGAAACCCTTCTTCTCCGCGAATTCGAAGCGTCGACGTTTTTCCAAGTCCGCCATCCTGTGTCACAGCAATCCCCGCCTGTTGATCCAGCATTCGACCGATATCGGGGTAGCCGAGCAGGGCAATTTCTGCGGCGTCAATAACCGTCACCGAGACCGCCGTTTCACGCTCGGGTGTGGCAATACGCGAAGCCACAATCACGGTCTCCTCGACTGCTTCGTTCGCGGACAGGGGAATGGCAGCAGCCGACACCAGGTATACGGCCATACTTTTCAGGATTCGGATCGTTATCTCGCCCTTGATCTTGCGCATTCAAGCGCTCCTTTTCAGGGCATAGGGCAGACAGGCTCGGCGAGCGTGAGACTCAACGACCTCTCAGAGCCCTCCGCTCCGTGGTTGTGAATAAGATTCGTCAGGCAGGTATCGGGCTGTCGATTGGAGTATCGATTACCGTTGCGGGGGCAGCGCTGGCTTTGACTGTTGTCGCACCAGACTTCCCTTTTAACCTGCCCATATCCAAAGGATCTGCAGGCACCTGACGCGCCGACTGTAGGTAATCTGGGCCCGGGGGTCAAACGATTACGGTTAGAATTAACCCATGAACATCAAGCAGACATCAGAATTTCGAGTGGCGAATGCCAGAAACACCGTGGCGGACCTGCTAGGCCGGGAGCCTCGGGGTTTGCGCGATATAGCGGTTTACGATGCCTCAGGCCGCCCATCGGTGATTCGTGTGGCTTCGATGGTAGATGGTAGGCCCTTCCCCACGCTTTTCTGGCTCGTCGATCCGGCCCTGAATCTCGCTATCGATCGGCTGGAGGCTGGGGGAGCTATTGCCGCGATCCAGCATCAAGTCGATCACTCCGGCGAGCTCCGGGAGGCGATGATATCTGACCATCGCCGACATCGCCGCCTGCGGGACAGCTTTTTGACCGCAGAGGAGTATCGATCCCTGAAAGAGAGTGGCATGTTCGCCGCCCTTTGCCAGCGCGGTATCGGCGGAATCAGCGAGCCGACTCGGGTTCGCTGTTTGCATACCTGGTACGCGGCTCATCTGGTGGTTCCCAACGCTGTGGGACAGTTAATTCATGAAAAACTCACGTCGAGTCAGGGTGCCTAAGGTGGTACGCTTCGCTCCCTGAATTTTTAGGCGACCGCGGAGTAGTACCCATCATGACGGTGTTGACCGACGACACGCGCATTCATTCGCTCAAGGAGCTGAATACACCAGAACAGTTGCTGGCTGATATTCCCCTCGACGAGGCTCTTGCTGAGCATGTTTCCAATGCACGCCAGGCGATTCATCATGTGATCCATGGCGAGGATGATCGTCTGGTTACTGTGGTTGGCCCCTGTTCCATTCACGACCCCGAAGCGGCGATGGATTATGCCCAGCGGCTGTTATCGCTGGCAAAGCGCCTCGATAATGAGCTGATGGTGGTGATGCGGGTCTATTTTGAAAAGCCGCGAACCACGGTGGGCTGGAAGGGACTGATCAATGACCCTGATCTCGATGATTCCTTCCAGATCAACAAGGGCCTTCACCTCGCGCGCCGGTTACTCAGTGATCTAAACCGACTCGGACTGCCAACCGGCACCGAGTATCTGGATCTTATTTCACCGCAATACATTGCCGATATGGTGTCCTGGGGTGCTATTGGCGCACGAACTACCGAGAGCCAGACCCACCGCGAACTGGCGTCAGGGCTGTCATGCCCAGTGGGGTTCAAGAATGCCACTGACGGCGACGTGCAGGTGGCGGTAGATGCGATTGGTGCGGCGCGCGGGTCCCACCATTTCCTGTCGGTTACCAAGGCGGGGAATTCGGCAATCTTTGAGACGACGGGCAATGAGGATTGCCACGTGATTCTGCGCGGGGGTCGGTCTCCCAATTACGATATGTTTTCGGTGGATGATGCCTGTGAACTGCTAAGCAAGGCAGGCTTACCGCGCCGGATCATGATTGATGCCAGCCACGCCAACAGCCGTAAAATACCGGCCAGGCAGGAGGAAGTGGCGACGGACATCGCCACTCAGATTGCCCGCGGCAATGCGGACATTATGGGGATCATGCTGGAGTCCTTCATCGTTGAAGGGCGGCAGAATGTCAAACCCGATGAAGCGTTGACCTACGGACAGAGTATTACGGACCCCTGTATGTCATGGGACGCCACTGAGCGCGTGCTTGAGACCCTGGCCAATGCGGTCGAAACCCGGCGGGTTCGTAACCAGTGTTGATGTTGCGGGTCAATGAAGGGGGGGCTGCCGGATGATCGGGCGTTTCCGCCAACTGGTTTCGCAATGGCACAGGCTGTGTGTGCCGCTTGCCCTGGCTGTAGCGATCTTTAGCGCCCCTTATTCCGTTGCGGATGAGACCGAGGTCGACATTGATGAACTTGCGGCGATGGCCGAGAAAGTCAGGAGTGAAGCTGATGCCATTGCTGCCTACGGCAACGGCGATTTACCGGCTTCGGGTGAGCGTCGCGAGGCGATACTGTTCCAGCGCGATCAGCGGGCGCTCGAATGGCTGGGGCTGTTTGAGGAGTTGGCTCGGAGAATAGCTTCTCTCCCCGAAGAATCCCTCTTGCGAATTGAGCTCCGGGAATCCCTGCAAAGCAGCAATGAGGCCCTTGACCAGTCCTTCGAGAAGCACCTGCATAGCCTCGAGATACGGTTGAATGAAAAGCTCGCCGAACTTGATTCGGCCTCGGGCGTTGAAGCGGTTCAAATCGACGCAATGGCTGAGGCGCTGGATGAGCAACGACTGCGTTATCTCGAACGATTAATTGATCTGGTCATTATTCGCGAACGTCTCGGTCTAACTTCGGGTTCGATAGAGCAATTTGCGCGTCAATCCCTTGTTTCCTACGCTGATGAGTTGGTGGGTGTCATTGAAATGCGGAGTGCTTCGCTAAATGCCATAAAAAAGCAGGCGTCCGCTGCCGTTGAAAACAGCGACCTCCAGTTGGTTTTCGATAATCAGCAGCGTGCTGTTGAACAGGCGATAACCCGCCTCAAGCGCGTTGTAGAGGAACTGGTCCGCATAGGTGCCAATACCACCCGTTTTAGGCAGGTGCTTATTCGCAATAACAGCGCCACCTCTATCACGCTGCTCGATTTGGATATTGTTTCCGACTTTGTCGTGCGAGCATGGCGTAGTGTAGTGCGTTGGATGAAGTCCAGCTCTCTCGATATCACGCTGAAGATTGTTTTGTTTTTTGCAATTATCATTTTTGCACGTTGGCTTGCCCGTTTCGTCAAGGTAGCTGTCGACCGAGGCTTGAACCGCAGTACCCGGCAGTTTTCGAATCTACTTCACGATGTGTTGGTGTCATTTGCAGGCGGCGCTGTGCTGACGATCGGTGTCTTGGTGGCAGTAAACCAGATCGGGATTTCGGTGGCGCCGATGCTGGCCGGGTTGGGTGTTGCCGGTTTTGTGATCGGTTTTGCCCTGCAGGACACGTTATCCAATTTTGCCGCCGGCGCGATGATTCTCGCCTACCGCCCATTCGACATGGGCGATTACGTGGAGATTGCCGGGGTGATGGGGACGGTGAAATACATGAACCTGGTGAATACCACCATATCGACCATTGATAACAAGACGCTGATCATACCCAATGGCAAGATCTGGGGGGATGTGATTCAAAATTTCACGGGTGTCGAGACGCGTCGCGTGGATATGATTTTCGGGATCAGTTATTCGGATGACATCGAGCTCGCGGAGCGGGTGCTGACTGAAATTATTGAGGCTATGCCCACCGTGCTGGACGATCCACCCCCGGTGATTCGTCTGGCAAAATTGAACGACTCGTCCGTCGATTTTATTGTGCGGCCCTGGGTTCGCACCGAAGATTACTGGGAAACGCACTGGGCCGTTACCAAATCGGTCAAGCAGCGGTTTGATGCCGAGGGTATCAGCATTCCCTTTCCGCAGCGGGATGTTCACCTTCACGGCGCGGTGCCCACTTCCTGATGACGTTCCGCCGTGCTTATATGATGTTGTTATTATTGGCGCACCGTTGAGGGGCAAACCCTAGAATGCCTCAGTTATTCATGTCGATGGTTGTAATCAGCCTGTTGCTGGCACTGATTTTCACCCGATTTTCTGCCGCATGGCTGTTTTCCATCGCCTTGCTTTCCGCTTATTTCATTGGGCTGGTTGATACGCCAACAATTTTGGCCAAGGCGGCCAACGAGGGACTGATAACGCTCATCTTGTTGATGTTGGTCTCTATAGGTCTTGAGCGACTACCCTGGCTCACTACAATCTCCTCGCGTCTAGCATCACGGTCTCTCGGCGCCAGCATCCTGCGCCTTTCAGCAGTGACGGCGCTGTTCTCCGCCTTCGTCAACAATACAGCGGTTGTCGCAACGCTGGCTGGCAGCCTGCGCAAGAATACCTGGCACTCACCCAGCCGCTTGTTATTGCCGCTTTCCTACGCCGCAATTCTCGGGGGTACGCTGACCTTGATTGGCACCTCTACCAACTTGATTGTCAGTTCGTTCCTGGTCGATGTGAGAGGTGAAGGATTAAGTTTTTTTGCACTCTTGCCCGTGGCCCTGCCAGCCGCGATCCTCGGTATTTTTGTCATGGTAATGACACGAAGATGGTTGCCGGATAACGGCCGAGATGGTGTTGATCTGGATAGTTATCTCGTGGAGGCGGAGGTTATGCCCGAGTCCCGGCTTATCGGTAAATCGGTGCAGGAAAACGGGCTGCGTGACCTAAGTGATTTGTTTCTGGTGGAGATCGTGCGCAATGACAGCCTGGTATCGCCAGTAACGCCTGCTGAAGTCATCCGTTCGGGTGACAAACTGATATTCTCAGGGGATGTGACCCGAGTCGGAATCATCGATCGTTTCCATGGCCTGCGACTTTTTGCCATGGAGGAGGGGCTTCTGAGCTCCAATATGACCGAGGTGGTCATCATGCCCGGGGCAGCGGTCGAGGGGCAGACGATAAAACAGGCCGAATTTCGAGCCCGCTTTGATGCGGCGGTTGTGGGGTTGCGTCGTGACGGTGCCCGATTATCCGGGAAGCTGGGGCAGATTCGACTGCTGGCCGGCGATACCCTCATGCTGGCGGTGGGGCCTGATTTCAATCAACGGACCAATCTGCGCAAGAATTTTGTGGTTGTTGATGACACCATTGATTCCTCGAGCCTTCCTTTTGGGACCAGTATGCTGGCGTCTGCCGCGCTCGCCGCAATGGTGCTGCTTACCGCCACCGGCCTGATCTCCCTGATCCAGGGGGTGGCGCTCGTGCTGGTGTGCCTGCTGGCGCTGCGGGTGGTCCGCGCCAGCGATCTGCGCCGTCGATTTCCCTTTGAAATCTGGTTGATTATTGCGTCCGCGTTAGCGCTGTCCCAGGCGATGACCGATACGGGGTTGGTGGCCGCGCTAATCAACGTTGCCGAGCCCGTACTGGCGAATACGCCACCGATGGTGGCGATTGCAACTATCTATTTTCTGACCTTGGTGATGACCGAGTTAATGACCAACAATGCCGCCGCGGCGTTGACGTTTCCGCTGGCCTACAGTCTGGGGATGAGTGGCGGTGGCGATCCGCTACCTTACGTCATGGCGGTGGCCTTCGGTGCCAGCGCGTCATTTATAACGCCCTTTGGTTACACCACCAACCTGATGGTGCAAAACCTGGGGGGGTACCGACGTAAGGATTATGCACGATACGGAACCCCCATCTCGCTGGCCTACAGTGCGACGGTCCTAACGCTGATTCCGATTATGTATCCGCTTTGACGCGGAGCGCGTCAGTGATTTCGCGTTCAAAGTGATTCAAGGTGTAAAAAATAAGGCAGGTACGCTTCCTTGATATCGGCGTTTTCACCTTCACCACCTTCTACACCGTCCGCACCCAGCGAGGCGATTTTATAAAGAATTCGCACTCCGGCCAGTGGTGGAAAATAATAGTAGTAATTGTTACCCCAGGGGTCCTTGGGTATGGAGGGGAGGTACCCGCCCTCAGGAAAATTACGCGGCGTATTGCCTACCGTGGCGGGCTCCACCAGCGCCTGAAGGGTTTGCTCGGTCCAGGGAAAGTAGCCGTTGTCCTGTTCGTATTCCAGCAGCGCCGGTTGCAGGTAGGTAAAGTCCGCAACAATCTTTTCGATGGCCGCGCGATTGGCGTCGTAGTCGATACCCAGTGTCTCTCGTAATGCTGCCTTGGGATCTTCGCTACAGTAAATTGCGAGGTCATTTTTCTTGGGTCGGCGTAGCGCTTCACCGTCCACTACCACGAACTTTTCGTAGGTAGGCTCCCCCTGAAAGTCGAGCGTAAAGTACTCACCGCAGGTGACGTTTCCAGGATAAGAAGCGAGATTTCGATAGTTGGTGAATTGGCCACCGAGGGCGATATCCATGGCATCGGTCGCCTGCTGCTGGCTGTTTGCGCATCCCTGAATCAGAGCCGATAGCGCCAACAGTGACACACTGAGTTTGAGCTGTTTCACGAATTTCTCCACAAAGCGATAAGGACTGGGTTGGATTTGGGGTGGTCGAGGGCGCAATTCAAGTCCGTTGGACCATCTTTAGCAACGCGTGCAGTGTCGCTCTGACCACAGACCTCTGGCTCTCCCCATCGCGCCGGTAGTGTAGCAGACCGGAGTCCGGGATTTGCCTGGCATTTTAAGGTTCATCACTGATTTCAGGGATCGCCAATCTCCCTGCATGGGTTTTGCGTCTGCCTCGCCGATTTCACGACATGGGGCGTGGTCGTCAGCGAATGGCTTCCAGAGCAACGATTGCGGTACCGCGCAGGCCTTGATCTCCCTGACCCGCGATGAACCTTTTTTTAAACCCTGATCGGAAACGCGCGATCGCGATGATTGTTGACCTGATCCGCGCTGTGATAGGTGCGCTTCGGGGATCAGACTGTGTCCATTGTTGTCATGGGGCGCATCACTATGCCGCGACTTACCTTCTGGATCCTGTTTTATTTTATCGGAGTGCCCGGTGCACTTGCTGAATCGGTTGGTGAGATAAGCTCTGATCGAATCAAGCGGTTGCCGCTTACCATAGAGGCGCTGCAGGTCGAGCAGAGTCACACCGTCATTGAGGTCGGATTGGGTTCGGCGGATGTGGCAGGAATTAACGCGACTACCCAGCGGCTCGCCGTTCGTTGGGGCGCCACTTCAACACTCGAACTCGCGGCAGGTTTTGGGTCAACACAATGGGGGCATCCTGCGATCCGCGACGAGGTCGCCACGGGCATGACAGCGCGATGGAAGGTGCTGAATGAATCTCGGCGTCCTGCGCTCCAGTTGAGTGCCACTGTGCGGAGGCAGGGACCCAGCTCTGATAATGCCTACGGCCTGGGTATGGTGGCGTGGCGGACCCTTGATCCAGTGGTGCTCTCCCTGGCGATGGGATACGAACAGCGAGAGGACCACTCGAGTATCGAGCGGGTATTTCGAGTGTCGCCAATGGTCAATTTTGCAGTCAATCCTGAAATCACATTGACTACCGGCTGGCGCTTGCGTCAGGGACGTACTCGTCAGCACGGTGCCGTTTGGGGGGTGGCATGGTCATTGGCGCACTCGACGCGGTTATTCCTCGATCATGAGTTGGGCTTTGGTCGAGTACCAGTCAGTCGTCTTGATTTGCGTTTGCAGCATCAATTTTGATGCTTAAACCGTTTAACGGGGTGCAGACGTTCGAAGGGGAATATTCCCCAATCCGGCCCTATGCGGGCCCATAACTGCAGCGAGGAGTTGCTATGAAGAAATGGATTTTTTCAGTGGTTACCGCAACAGCGATTGGTGTTGTGAGCACGTCTCACGCGTCGACCGCCATCGATGAGTCCCAGTTGGCGAATGAATTATTTGGCGTTCCAGCGCCGGCGTCGTTGACTCAGCTAGACGAGCAATCAATGCAGGAGACCCACGGTCAATTGGCGCCTTTGGCGGCTGTGATCGGAATCGTCTCTCTGGACCTCGCGCTGTCGGCTATGTTTTGGGGGGTCTATGTGCCAATGTACGCGCAGCAGGGCCCCAGCTTCCGGCATGTCGTCTATCCCTACTGAGTGTGATTTAGACTAGGGGGGATTGTCGTGAACTTCAGAAAAGCACTGGACGCCAAGATTCAGCGGGAGATAGCGTACCGCCGCCGATTCCGACGCTGGCTGGTCTATTTCTCGCTGTCTTGTCTGTGTTGGACGACGGGCATGGCAATCCCCTTTTTTACGTTGAACACATCCGGGTCGTTCAGGGGTGCTCTGTTAGCTATTTACTTTGCCGGTGTGGCATTGCTGGTGGTTTGGAGTGATCGAAAATCACGTCAGTCGAATGACGACTAGGTCTTCTACGGGGGCCACGTTACCTCTGCTGTGCCTGCTGGCTGCTTTAGCGGCGGTCAGCGCGGCGAAGGCTGAGGGGTTTGACAGTTGGGTTGAGCTCAGGGATTCGGGAGTGGTGAAGCAGCAATGGGACCACAGCTGTGGCGTGGCAGCCCTCGCAACCTTACTGCATCGTTTGGGGAATGACGCGGTCAATGAAACGGGATTGATAAAGCAACTGGATACCTATAACCCCGATCTTCCTGAGAACGGATATAGCCTGGACGATTTACGCTGGCTTGCCGCCCAATATGGCTATCGTGCTTCGGGTTTGCGTGTTGATGCGTCGCTGTTAGAGCAGCTGAAAAAGCCTGTAATCGCGCTCTTGCACCTCCCGCGGGGCCCACATTTCACCGTCGTGATACCCACGAGCGACCGTTGGATACATCTGGCGGATCCCAGTTGGGGGAATCGTTTTCTCCTGCCACATCAGTTCGCACAACTGTGGTTGCAGCACGACCAGCGCGGCACGCTGCTCGCGCTGATGGCTAACGATTAAACGAGCTCCTGCCGCACCAGATTGAACTGCTCTACCAGGTACTGCGATTTCTCTGCGGTCGCCGTGCTGGTCACTACGGCAATGCTGGCTGCTTCCGCTTTGAGATAGGTTTCTGCAACGCGTCGCAGGTCGTCCAGAGTGGTCGTAACAATACGTTGTCGGAAGCGCTTTCGTTGCTCACTGGTTCGGCCGAACAGGGTGTCATGGAAATGCTTCTTCGCCTCTCCAGCGGGGGAGGCGGGTTTGTCGAGGGAGCCGATGATGCCGAGGATGGCCTCCTCAAGCGCGAGACCCTGGTGACTACTTTCGAGTAGCCAGCGAATGGAATCATCGAAGTCGTCGAGGGTTTCGCTGAGACGGGGGTCGCGATAGGAGAAAAAGCGGAAGGCAGCAATATTGCCGTCTTGACTGGCGCCACCGCCGTAAGCACCACCTTGTTCCCGAATAGTGCGATGCAGGAAGCCGTTGCGTAAAAACGCGGCGAGTACCGTGAGCGCCGCGGCGTCAGCATGACCTGTCGGAACCGTCGGGTAGGCCTTGGCACAGAAATTCACCTGCGTATTGGCGACCCATATCTCTCGCCGTGATTCACGAATCGAAGAGGGTTGCCACCGTGTTGATTCATTACCCGTGAGCGCGGAAAAGGTATTTGTAGCAGTGGCGTGGGCATCTGCAAGGTGGTGGCTGTCGCTAATGGTTGCGATCACCGGCTGCAGCTTGTCGAGCAAGTTCCCATGCAACTGCTGAAGCTCGTCGCCCAGGGCCTGTAAATCGTCCGGGTTTTTCAGACTGTCATCCAGCGAGCGTAGTCGTCGGATACCCTCAAGACCCCCGCTCTGGTGACTGTTCCTCGCGATGGGGCTCATTCCCGCCGTGGCAGCGGTCATAGCAAGCGCATGCCCATTCCCGGTGATCGATTGATCTTTTCGCGATCGAGTGTGACTCACAAGCTCCTTGAGGCGTGGCAGTTCGTCAAAACGCGCAGTACTCAATGTTTCCGCCATCAGATCGACCTGCGCCTGAAAACGGTCGCCGAGGGCCTTGGAGGAGAGCAGAAGCCACGACTGGACCTCCTGCTCATCAAGCAGGGAGCTGCGTGTCAGTGTGGCGGCGCCGAGTGATCCCACCGTCGCCGTGTGGCGGTCCTGAACCGTCAAGTAATCCTGAGTTCCCAGGCCCACGTCTGCGATCACACCGGTAAGAAGCGGAAGCCGTTGCAGTTGTTGCTCGGTGATGGCCGGTAAGGGCATGGCCACCTGTTGGTACACCAGGCCATTGGTTCCCGCCTCGTAGGCGTAGCGCTGAATGGGCCGCTCCTGCTTTTGAGGGGCGGGCTCGGGTAGTTCTGCGGGGATATCCGACAACTCCACCCGGGGTAAAAGGTTGGGGTCGTCCTGTTGTGCCTGACGCGCTTTCAGTTTTTCAGCCAGATCAAGAACCTGCACCTTTTCACGGTCATCGAGCTCCGTTTTTATCGATGCGAGTCGGGCTTTTTCCGCCGCTACGCGCTGCTCCGTCAGCTTGAGATCGGGCTCAACGATCATCAAAACGCGGTGGGGATTATCGAGCAGCATCGAATGCAGTAGGTGCGGTACGTAGTCGGGGTCCTGAATCCGGCGCCGCAATTCATCGATGGCGGGCTCGAGATCGAGTGCCGCCACAGGATCGCCGTAATGGGTGGCCGCCCCGAGTGCCCGCAGCATGAGGTTAAGACCGTACGGCATCCCATCGCCGCCGACTTCGCGTTGGTGCAATTCGATCTGGTGCAGAATCGCCTCAACACGATCATGATCGACGCCGGAATCTGCTGTATCGCGGATGATGGTCATGACGTGCTGTTCAAAGCTTGCGGCGTGATCGGCCTCGCTACCCTCGATGCCGCAGGCAAAAACCATCTCACGCATGGAATCCTCGACGCCACACAGCGCTGAGGGCGAGGACCCGAGATCGGTGGTCTCAAGAAACTTCATCAATGGCGAAGCGCTGTTTTCCATCAGTATTGAGCTGACTAACTGTGCCTCCAGCATACCCATGAGGTTGGTGCTCTCGCCCAGTTTCCAGCCCAGTATCAGATGGGTGTGAGCGCTTGGCTCTTCGTCGCTATCGAGGGCATAAACATGCTTCGCCTGGCGGGGTGCCTGAAAAGGTTGCTCAAGGGTGACCTCAATCTTCTTGTCTGATCGCTCAAATCGTGACAGTGCGAGTTCTTCAAAGGTCTGCTGGTGTTCCCGGGCGGGGATATCGCCAAAAGTCAGAAAAATGGCATTGCTGGGGTGGTAGTGCTCGCTGTAGAAATCGCGCAGTTGCTGGTAGGTCAGCTCGGGAATGGCCTCGGGATCACCGCCGCTGTTGAAATGGTAGGTGTTCGTGGGAAACAGCTCAAAACACAGGCGGTCCCACAGCACCGATGAGGTGGATGACATGGCGCCCTTCATCTCGTTGAAGACGACGCCTTTATAAACCAGATCTGCGCTCTCGGGATCGTCACCGTCAAATTCAATTCGATGACCTTCCTGCGCAAAATCAAGGGGGTCAAGTGTGGCAAAAAAGACCGCGTCCAGATAAACCGACAGCAGGTTTTCGAAGTCTTTGCGGTTCTGGGTGGCGAAAGGGTAGGCCGTCCAGTCAGAACTGGTGAAGGCATTCATGAAGGTGTTTAGCGAGCGCCGCAACATCATGAAAAACGGATCGCGGACCGGAAAGCGTTCACTGCCGCAGAGCGCGGTATGTTCCAGAATGTGGGCAACGCCGGTTGAATCCTCGGGAACGGTTCGCAATGCAACCAGGAATACATTTTCGGTGGATTCAGCACTCAGATGGAGATGGGTGGCTCCAGTGGCGTTATGCTCATACTCTTCGACCATCAAATCGAGCGACTCGATGGGGATGCTCCGCTTCAATGTGAAGGTCGAGTAGGGGGCGGCGTCGGGCAGACGGCTGGCTTCCATGTTCAGATCTCTGTGGCTCAAATAAGCTGTGCAGTGTAATGGTGTTTGTGGTCTACATGGGGCCTGGTGCATCGATTTCCAGTGCTTTGAGTTGCACGCGGAATAGCCAGGGCCAACGCTTGCCCGTGACCCAGATACTGTGGTCTTTTGGATGGAGCGCAATTCCATTGAGAACATTGGTATCCGACAATCGATCTTCCGGGTCGAGAAGGCCGGTCAGATCTATAACCCCTGTGACTTGACCGCTGTTCGGGTTAATTCTGAAGACACTATCGGATGTCAGTACGTTCGCCCAGATTTCCGGGCCCACCCATTCGAGCTCGTTGATATAGTTAAGGGGTTTCCCGTCGAGGGTAACGTTGATGACGTCGAGTTTACTGCCGGTCTGCGAATCAAAATGCATCAGTCGATCGCTGCCATCGCTGAACCAAACGTGATGTCCGTCATGGGTCAGTCCCCAGCCCTGGGTCGGAATACGTCCGCTGGCAAGCGGTGTCAGTGTCTTCGCGTCATATACCAGCATATCCCCTGACTGCCAGGTCAGTTGAAACAGGCGTTGGTTGACAACGGTTATACCCTCGGCAAAGTAACGATCATCAAGTTTGCGCTCTTCCACTATGTCCATTTCTGGAAACGCGTAAATGCGGATAAATGACTCCCCATACCCGCCACTGCTGACGATCAAACGATCGGGACCGTCGAACTCAAGGCCCTGGGTAAAAATAGTGCGATCAAATCGGATCTTCTCGACGATCTCGAATCCGTAGCGAGGTACGGGTTCGCTGCCGACAGCACCGCAGGCCGCAAGCAGGTAAAGCAGAGTAAAAACTGCGCTAAAAAAGGCGCTACATCGCATTATCGGGTACCCCGTTTGATGGCCCGGAACAAAAAGCGTGCGGGCGTGATAGCCCGTTGCAGGTACCTCGGCAGCGGGGGTGGATCGCCAAATATCTGGCTGGCAATCAGTTCGGCTGCGAGTGGTGCATAGGTGAGGCCCCGTGATCCGAGGGCGGTGAGCAAATAAAGACCGGGTTGCAGAGGCGGGCATTCCGCAATGACCTGACGACTGTTGTGTTGCAGGGCAGCATAGCCCAGCTCGAATGCCGGAGCATCCGGCACGGCGCCGACGAGCGGTAAATAATCACTGCTGTTACATCGCAGGGCGACATGACCTGTTAACCCATCAGCAAAGTCTTGCGGATTGAGGTCGGGCACAGCGCGCAGTAACTTCCCCAGATTTTCACCATGCTCCTCAACCCGCTCATCGATCAGCGCCTCGTTGGGTCCGTAGCTCGCGCCAATACAGTGAATACCCTTTCGCGCGGGGGCAATATAGCCTTTATGGCAGAGTGCACGATTGAGTTTAGCCAGGCTTTTGTTGGTAGGCAGGTGAGTGGTTTGACCGCGAATGGTCTGCAGCGGAAGCCAGTCGATGCCCAGCGGGGTGCCACTGTCCATGGCACAGGCAATCACGGCCAGCGGCGCACAATCCAGTGACTCACCGCTCCCAGAGCGGGCCCACCAGCGTTCGTCCTCGCGATGCAAGGTAACCGTGCCGAGGCCTTTTTGAAGCTCAATATTGGGATGCGTGAGCAGGGATTGCACGACGGCCGGCGGGTTCAGCCAGAACGCTCCCGGATAATCGATGGCCGACTGACTGACCTTGAGCCCCAGGGTCTCACTGGCCTGCTGTGGATTGAGGATCCTGGCCATTGCGCCGCTGCCTCCGAGCACCTGCTCAAGGTGGCCGAGCGTGGCCTCGTCCTCGCTCAGTTGCAGATAGCCGCAGCGTGCACCATCAACGTCATCGATCAGCTCGCCTGAATGGAAACGTTGCTTGTAGGCGTCCAGGGCGAATGCATAGGCTGCCAGTGTGAAATCTGACAGCTCCCCATAGCGCCGGGATAAACGGGTGTACGTTAATCCCTGCAGATTGCTTGATCCCCCCGCTGCGATCTCTCCTCTTTCCAGGACGCTGACGTGCACCCCTCGCTCGGCCAGCGTGCGGGCAATCCAGGCACCTGCAAGACCGGCCCCCAGCACGAGTGTCCGGTCGACTTCGGGGCTCGGTTCGGCGGCGTCCCAAGGGGTTAGCACGGCGCGCATCGGACGGGCTTGTTTGATGACGGCACGCAGGGCTTCGCGCTTGCGTCCAAACCCCGGCGCCTTGCTGACCTCAAATCCCGCCGCTGTGAGGCCACGCCTTACAGCGCCCGCCGCCGTAAATGTGGCCACTGTTGCCCCCGGTTGGCTTTGCTGCGCCATGAGCGGATAGAGCCCTTCATGCCACATGTCCGGGTTTTTCGACGGCGCGAAGCCATCGAGAAACCAGGCGTTGACCCACTGGCGGCAATGACTGGCGGTATCCGCCAGTACCTCCCGCGCGTCATCCCACCAGAGGTCAAGCGTCACCTGCTCTCCTGCCCACCGCCGCCGATGACAACCGGACACGGCAGGTGGCCAGCGCTCGATCAGGGTCTGCCAGGCCTTGGTTAGCGAAGGGTGGTTCGCCGAGATGGTATTGATCTGAGTCGCATCGAGGGGGTAAGCGTCGATACCGATGTAATGCAGCCTGGCACCCTTGGGCGCGCAGCGCTGCCACAGTTCCTGCGTGAGCAGGAAATTGAGACCGGTTCCAAAGCCCGATTCGATAATGGTGAAGCGTTCATCGGAAGAAAGCCCGCGAAACCGCGATTCAAGCGCGTTCCCCTCGAGAAAGGTGTAGCGGCTCTCGCCGATCGGATCCCGGGCAGAAAAGTAAACGTCGTCAAAGCGAGTGGAGCTGAGTCCGTTGGCGGACACGTCGATGGCCGGTTTCTCGGGCTGTTCCCAGGGTTTGTTTTGTCGATTGATCAACGCAGGCGATAACTCATGGAAGAGGGCTCATGCTGGAACGTTGTCAGGTTCAGATGGCGGTGGCAACTGACTGGAGTTTCCTGGGCGGGAGGCGGTACACTCTGCGGCTTTTACCGGATGCCAGCAACCATGACGCAACAGCAAGCCAGCATTGATCACAAGCGTTTTGCAACCCTAGCGGTCAATCTGCTTCACCGTGGCTTTATCGATATCAATCGCACCGCAGCCAAGCGCACCTTTCGCGAGCTCGTCGCATCGCAACGCCTCATGCTCACCAACCTTAAACTCGAGGACGGGGGTACGGTAAGAATTGATTTATCCCTCGACCAGAGTGTCCATCGCGGGAAGCTCAACTTCTCGGCGTTCCGCGATGCCCTACTCACTCTGATCGGACAACTGGCCGAACAGGTGAAGGCCGATAAAGCACTGACGACATTCACACCACTCAATGATCCCGCCAAAGGCGGAAAACAGCCAAACGCCAATTCATTGGTCTTTGGCGCCGGTGGTGCGGCCGTCAGTGGCGGCATCACCAATCTGCTGATGCTCGGTGTGGAGCCGAGTGAAGGTGATGCGGTCATAACGCTGCAACTGATGTATGTCGACCCCGAACAGTTTCAGTCGCCGGAAGCCTCAATCAGTTGAATATCGGGCGGCGCGATCAGCGTTACCGTCTCTTTTTTGGCGGGAGCCATAACATTCGCTTCTCCGCTGGCCACACTTTTACCCTCCTGATTGACGACATCGCAGTGCAGGGTCAGCCAGGGTTTCTTGGGGTGTTTTCCGGTAACCTCCAGATTGACGGTTAGCGTATCGCCCAAAAATACCGGTGCTTTGAACTGCAGGGTTTGACCCAGGTAAATAGTGCCGGGTCCCGGGAGTTCAGTCGCTATTGCGGCAGAAATGAAGGCGCCGGTGAGCATTCCGTGGGCAATGCACTCGCCGAATTGGGTGCCAGCGGCATACTCGGGGTCGAGATGAACCGGATTGTGGTCTCCCGATACAGCCGCGAACAGCTTAATCTCGCGATCCGTGACCAGCCTGCTGAAGGAGGCGCTGTCGCCCTCAGCGATTTCGTCAAAGGTTTTATTGGTGACTTCTATGGAAGACGACATTGATAATCTCCTAAACTTGTTAGTCTTTGTATCTCGCAAGCGACCATAATACCTAAAAACGAGGCCTTGACCTGTCATGAATACCAGCTTTGCCGATATCGCCAATGAAAAGCTTCGCTCTCTGGGTGTTGATACCGAAATCGACCTCGATCAATACGGCAGTATTGTCGAGCTTTTCGAGGATGCTTTCACGCGTCACGGCGATTTGCCTGCCTGCACGAGCCTGGGTCACACCCTCTCTTATCGTGACCTGGATCGCTTATCGGCGAATTTTGCGGCCTGGTTGCAGCAACGCTCGGGCCTCAATCAGGGTGATCGTGTCGCCGTGCAGATGCCCAATCTCATTCAGTATCTGGTCGTGACGCTCGGTGTGCTGCGGGCGGGTATGGTCGTGGTCAATACCAACCCCCTGTACACAGAGCGGGAGCTACAGCATCAATTTAGCGATGCTGAGGTTCAGCTATTGGTGGTGCAGGCCAATGTCGCCCAGACGGCGTCAGAGGTCCTGCCGCGTACCGACGTTAAGCAGGTTATCGTCACCGAGCTCGCTGATCTTCATCCCCAGCCCAAGCGCTTTCTGATCAACTTCATCGCCAAATACGTGAAAAAAATGGTGCCTCCTTTTTCCATACCGGGGGCGCTGAAGCTAAATGATGTGCTTGCGGCCGGGGCTGGCGAGCAGTATGAAGTAGTGGAGTGTGACCGGAATTCGATTGCGATGCTGCAATATACCGGAGGAACTACCGGACTCGCCAAGGGCGCAATGCTGTCACACCGCAATTTGGTGTCCAATGTGCTTCAGGCCCACGCGGTATTTTCGACTCACCCTATCAAGGCAACCGGCGACATCTTTTTGCAGCCATTACCGGTCTACCACATCTACGCTTTTACCTCGTCGATGTACGCCCTGTACGTCGGCGCGCAGACGGTGTTTTTACCTAACCCTCGCGACCTGTCTTCGGTGACGGCTGCGTTTCAACAGTATCAGCCGAAAATGTTTTTTGGGCTGAATACCCTGTTCGTCGCTTTGAGCAATGACCCCGATTTTCAGCAATTGGATTTCTCGTCACTCAAGGTGACACTTTCCGGGGGCATGGCGCTCACGGAGGCGGCGGCAAAGCGCTGGGAACAAATAACCGGTTGCCCTGTTTCAGAGGGGTATGGATTGACGGAAACATCGCCGGTGGCGACAAGCAATCCAGGCGGGGCGCAGCAGCTCGGGACTATCGGTTTACCCATGCCGCACACGGAACTGAAGGTGATTGACGACACAGGCGCGGAGCTGGGTTTGGATACCCCCGGGGAACTCTGTATTCGCGGTCCGCAAGTGATGCTCGGCTATTGGAAGCGCCCGGAAGCAACAGCAGAAGTGCTGGATGATGACGGCTGGTTTGCCACCGGTGACGTGGCAGTGATGCAAGCGGATGGGTATTCGCGAATTGTGGATCGCATCAAGGATATGATTGTGGTGTCGGGCTTTAATGTTTATCCCAATGAGCTCGAGGATGTCATTACACGGCATCCGGGTGTCCTGGAGTGTGCCGTTATCGGTGTTCCCGATGACTCTTCCGGCGAGGCCATCAAACTGTTTGTGGTCAAGGCCGACCCTGCATTGACCGAGGCCGAGATCAAAGCGCACTGTCGGGAGCACCTCACGGGCTACAAAATACCGAAGCAGATCGAGTTTCGCGATGAATTGCCAAAGTCCAATGTGGGCAAGATTCTGCGCCGGGAGTTGCGTGACGCGGAAGTTTCCTGACGGGCTCTTTATCTTCGGATTAGCAGCGCCATGATGGGGGAGCAAGCCGCCACATCGCCGCTGCCGGATCGATCGGTACCCGAACAGATAGTCTTCCCCGAGGGTCTGCCCGTTTGCGATGCCCGGGAGGAGATACTCCGGGCCATCGAGAGCCACCAGGTCATCATTGTTGCGGGGGAGACGGGGTCCGGCAAGACCACCCAGTTGCCCAAGTTGTGCCTCGAGCTGGGTCGCGGCCGTCAGAAACGTATTGGCCACACCCAGCCGCGCCGGTTGGCGGCGCGGACCGTCGCTCAGCGAATCGCGGACGAGCTGGAAAGTCCCCTTGGTGATCTTGTGGGTTACCAGATTCGATTCACCGATACGGTTTCTGAAAAATCGGCGATAAAGTTGATGACCGACGGCATTTTGCTCGCTGAGCTCGGGCGGGATGCTGATCTCAATGATTACGACACCCTGATTGTCGACGAGGCCCACGAGCGCAGCCTCAATATTGACTTCATACTCGGATATCTAAGGCAACTTCTCCCGCGGCGACCGGACCTGAAGGTCATCATTACCTCCGCCACCATCGATGTTGACCGGTTTTCCAGCCATTTCGGTGATGCGCCGGTCATCAGTGTGAGCGGTAAGACGCATCCCGTTGAAATTCATCATCTTGATGCGCTGGATGAGGAGGTCGGCGACGTTTCCGATCAGGTTGTCAGCCTCGTCGATGACATAGCGCAGGAGCAATTCGGACCCCGTGGGGACGTGCTGGTTTTTCTGCCCGGTGAACGGGAAATCCGGGAACTGGCGCGATTGCTTAAAGGCAATGACCGCATCCAGGTATTACCGCTCTATGCCCGATTGAGTCGTTCTGAGCAGAACAAGGTGTTTAATCCGAAAGGAGCGGGAATGCGGGTTGTGCTCGCCACCAATGTCGCCGAAACATCGCTGACCGTGCCCGGCATACGCTACGTTATTGATCCGGGAACTGCGCGAATCAGCCGCTACAGCCACGGTTCCCGGTTACAGCGACTGCCGATCGAAAAAATCTCCCAGGCCAGTGCGAGTCAGCGCGCAGGTCGCTGTGGTCGGGTCGGCCCCGGGGTGTGCATCCGGCTGTATTCGGAAACCGATTTTCTCAATCGCCCTGAATTCATGGATCCGGAAATCTTACGCACCAATCTTGCTGCAGTGATTCTACGGATGTTGCAATTGAGGCTGGGCAAGGTCTCGGATTTCCCGTTTATCGACCCGCCTGAGCCGAAGATGATTCGGGATGGCTATCGGCTGTTGGAGGAGCTGGGTGCAGTGTCGCGACGCGGTCAGTTGACGGCCACCGGTCGGCAGATGGCGCGGTTACCGATCGATCCGAAGCTCGGACGAATTCTCATCGCCGCTCACGAAAGTAAGTGTCTCGCTGAGGTCATGATTATTGTATCAGCGATGTCGGTCCAGGACCCCCGCGAGCGGCCGGCGGAGAAGACGGCAAAGGCCGATCAGTGTCATGCCCGTTTTACCCATAAGCAGTCCGATTTTTTGCCCTGGTTGTCACTGTGGCAGTACTACGAGGAGCAGCGTCAGGCGCTGAGCCAGAATCAGCTGAGAAAGCTCTGTAGCCGCGAATTCCTGTCGTTTATGCGCATGCGGGAGTGGCGGGATATTCACAGCCAAATCACTATTGCATGCCGGCAGATGGGGTTGAAAGCGCCCGCGCTGGACGATGCAGAGCCTGATTACCGCAGTATTCATGTGGCGTTGCTGGCAGGTTTGCTGGCTAATGTGGCTCAGCAGGACGAGGGGCGGAAATTCAACGGCACCCGCAATCGAAAAATGACGGTCTTTCCGGGCAGTGGCCAGTACAAAAAGCCACCCAAATGGCTGCTCGCCGGCGAGATTGTGGAAACCACACAGGTCTATGCCCGCACTTGTGCGGCGATCGAGCCCGATTGGTTACTGAAGGTCAATCCCTACCTCCTTAAGCGCCATCACTACGAGCCCTCCTGGCAAATGCGCTCCGGCAGGGTGATGGCGACGGAGCGAGTGACGTTGTACGGGCTCACCATCAGCGATGGACAGCGGGTCCACTATGGCGGTATTGCGCCCCGGGAGTCCCGGGAGATGATGATTCGCGAGGCGCTGATACCCGGTGCGTTCAAGTCGCCACCGGGGTTCTTGAAGTTCAATCTCAAGCGTATCCGCGAGGTGGAAGACCTTGAATCCCGGGCGCGGCGACGAGACCTGCTCGTGGACGAGGAAAGCCTGTTCAATTTTTATGACGAGCGTCTCCCCGCAGATTGCGTGAGCGCTGCGGCACTCAAGAAATGGTTAAGTCGGGACACCGACGCTGACAAACGCCTGCGACTCGATCGGGAACAGGTCCTGACCCGGGACCCTGGTGCCGAGATCGAGTCTCAGTTTCCAGCACAACTGCGGTGGGCGGATGTCGACTATCGGCTCAGCTATCAGTTCGAGCCGGGCGGCGAAACCGACGGCGTTACGATCACGATTCCGCTGCTGCTACTGAATCGCGCGCCGCGCTATCGACTCGACTGGCTGGTACCGGGCCTGCTACGGGACAAATGTATTGCCATGATTAAGGGCTTACCCAAGGCGTTGAGAAAGCAACTGGTTCCAGTTCCCGATGTCGTTGATCAGGCCCTGCTCGAGCTTGAAGTGGACGATGTCGATCTGCGCGAGGCTTTGTCGGGTGTATTGCGTCGACAGCGGGGCGTCACGATCGCGGTGGGCGAATGGCCCAACGAGGCACTTGAAGATTTTTATCGCATGAATATTCGCGTGGTTGATGAGCGCAATCGATTATTGGCCCAGAGCCGGGATATGTCGGCACTGGTGGCACAATTTCGGGACGCCGCAGTAGCGCCCACGATTAGGCAGAGCGATAGCCCTGAGCGGGAGCGGGTCGAGCGATGGGACTTTGGCGATCTGCCGCCCCAGTGGAAGACCCGGGCTGCCGGTATGAAAGTGGTGGCGTATCCGGCGATCGTCGCGGACGGGGGAGAGGTGGCTGTAAAGCTGTTCGATTATCCCCAGGACGCCCAGCGGGCACATCGTGTGGGTATCGCTGCGCTCGCGGCAAAACATCAGCCCAAAACTGTGAAGTACCTGCGCAAACAGCTGTTTACCACCAATGAGGCGGCGTTGGCCCTGGCGGGCTGTGGCGTCGAGCGCAGTGCTTTGGTGTCCGGTGTCACCGATGCCGCGTTTCTGCGCGCGGCTGGGGTCGTGGACTCGCCCTACAGTGAGACTGAATTCAAGTCACTTCTGGAAAAGGCAGCGGGCGATTGGGTTGCGGTAGCCGTCGATATCGAACGGGTGTTAATTCAGGCACTGCAAGGGTTTGCCTCGGCGCGTAAGGCGATGTCAGTGGGGGGCAAAAACAACTACGCTGACGTGCAGAAGGATATGGAGCGTCAGGTTACTGCTCTGCTGGATATCGATACCATTCGCCACTGCCCCGAGTTCTGGCTTGCCCAGTACCCGCGCTATGCCAAGGCGCTGGCTCACCGGATAGAACGACTGAGCGGCCAGTATCCCAAGGATCAGAGGTCG
>NZ_DS999411.1:2215783-2450653 GCF_000158175.1 Luminiphilus syltensis NOR5-1B
GTCTCGGTGAGCAATGGCAGTGTGTGCAGGATTGGATACAGCAGAATCCGCGGTAAATACGGTCAATTTTCCGGTGCAATTTACCGGCCAGAGGTGTAAAACGTGGTCGTTGATCTCCTAACGGCTCCGCCGCGTAAGGAGGCCATCGATGAACGCAGAAATTAGGAAGCAAACCATGGCAGCAAAAAGCCTTTGGTGTGGTGTTCTGGCCACTCTTGTGGTGCTGCTCACGCCCCCGCCGGCGTTGGCTCAGTCCGAGGATGACCCTTGGGAGGGGTTTAATCGCGCGGTTTTCAAGTTTAATGACACCGCCGATACCTACGTTGTGCGGCCTGTCGCGGTCGGTTACGACGCCGTGATGCCCGACTTTGCCCGGGTGGGCGTTAACAACATCTTCAGCAACTTTCTCGATGTCAACGGCCTGCTCAACGCACTCCTTCAAGGCGAGCTGAATGGCGCGTGGCGCAATACCAGCCGCGTAGTCCTGAATACAACACTGGGCTTTTTTGGTGTGTTCGACGTCGCCTCCGATATGGGTATTGAGCGCTATCCGACCGATTTTGGTCATACGTTGGCGAAGTGGGGGGTGGGACGAGGTCCTTACGTCATGTTGCCGCTGTTTGGCCCGAATACCGTGCGTTCATCGATCGGCTTTGGCGTCGATGCCTATGCGTCACCGATGGGCCAGCTTTTTGATGATGAGCCCGAGTGGGGGCTGCGAGCGCTGAATATCGTCGATCTGCGGGCCGGATTGCTGGGATCGGACGAACTGGTCACCGGTGACCGCTACATCTTTATTCGCGATGCTTTTCTTCAGCGTCGGGAAGCACTGGTCAATGACGGTCGGGCCAAGGATAATTTTTCTGAGTTTGAGGACGATTGGGAAAGCGATGGCCTGTAGCCGAAGCTGCTGTCGGCAGGCCAGGTGCTAATGCCATGACCGCGGGCTCAGTACTCATCGTCGATGACCAGAAAGAGCGAGCGCAGGAGCTGGTAAACGCACTCGATGGGCATGATTTTTATATCGAGGTTCGTCCTGAAGTTGTTGATCTTGAGACGGTGCTTGGTGTCGATTCACCCTGGGATTGCGTGATAACCACGGTGGATTTGCACGGTGTCTCGTGGTCCTCGGTGCGGCGGTCGATGCGTGGATTTGATGTTCAGGTCCCCGTCATAACCTTTAGTAATGAGAAGAATTTTGACAGTATGTCCACGGCCCTGAGCTTGGGGGCCGCCGATTTCTTTGTCCGGCCCGCCAAGAAGCCTGGCTTATTGGTGCGGTCGGTGGAGCGCTCGGTGCACCATCGGCAGCTACAACGGGAACTCAAGCGGAGTAAAGAGCGGCTTGAGCGCCTGAATGCAGAGTTGCGACACTCGCTGAGAATTCTTGAGCAGGATCAGCAGGCCGGTCGGCAGGTGCAGCGAGCAATGCTGCCAGCGGGGTCCTTGAAGTTAGAAGATTACTGGTTGAGCCATAAAATTGTCCCTTCTTTGTACCTCAGTGGTGATTTCACGGATTATTTTCGCGTCGGCGAGCACTCGGTCGTTTTCTACCTTGCCGACGTGTCGGGGCACGGTAGTTCTTCGGCCTTCGCGACGGTACTGCTGAAGAATCTTTTTGCCCGGAAGCGATCGGATTTTCTCAGGCAAAAGGATCATGCGATCACCAATCCGGTGCAGATGCTGAAATTTGCCAATCGGGAATTGCTCGAGCTCGCCGTCAGTAAATACGCCACCATGGTGGTGGGCGTTCTCGATACTGATAAAGGCCTCCTGCGATACAGTGTGGCGGGCCATTTACCACTGCCCGTTTTGATTTCTGACAAGGAGACCGTATATCTCCCCGGTGAGGGTTCCCCGGTGGGTTTGATCCCGGACCCGGTTTATGAGGAGCATGCGGTTGAGTTACCGGACCACTGCATACTGACCATTATGTCCGATGGTGTGCTTGAGACCATGAACGACTCGGATCTTATCGGTAAAGAGGCGGAACTGCTCAAGCGGCTTACAGGCGCTGTCTGTAAACCCAGTGAGGTGGTAGCCCGTCTCGGTCTTGAAGATTTGGGTAAGGTCGAGCTGCCCGATGATATTGCAGGTCTTTTCCTCAGTCGGGGATTGTCATGAGCGATTGCCGGATTCGTGCAGCAAGCGATGGTGGTGACTATCTGCTCCGACTCGAGGGCGACGTACGCCTGACGATGTGCACCGCGCTCGATGAGTACTTTCAGCAGATTACCGCTGATCCTGATTTTTCCAGTGTTTGTGTTGATTTGACTCGCGCAACCGGGCTCGACAGTACCACGCTCGGCATGCTGGCCCAGCTCGCGCTGAAGACCAAGGATTGCTTTGGCGTCAGGCCCGTGATGTACAGTAATAATCCCGGCATCGATCGGCTTTTGCAGTCGATGGGCTTCGGCGTCTTATTTTCTTTGCAGCAGGATTCACCTGGTGCTGCGGCGTTCGATCAGGATTTGGCGGAGCTGGGCAGCAGTGAAAGCGAAGTCAAAGAAAAAGTGATCGAGGCCCACCGTGCCTTGATGTCAATCAGCGACGACAATACCGAGCGTTTTCGTGATTTGGTGCAAACGCTGGAATCTGACTAACCACCTACCGCGTTATTTTTGCCGCGAGTAGTGATTCCAAGGCCTGCTGGTCTGCCGCAAAGCGTCGTATACCATCAGCGAGCTTGTCGCTCGCCATGGCATCGTCATTGGTTTGATAGCGAAAGTCCGCTTCTTCGATAGCGGGCACCGGTTGTTGGGTTGCTCCAGCGGTCGCCAATGCCCGCGGCAAATGGCCATTGTCTTCGGCGAGCGCATCCATCAGTGCAGGACTGATCGTCAGCCGATCACAACCGGCGAGCGCCTCGATCTCGCCGCTATTACGGAAGCTGGCGCCCATGACCACCGTCTCATACCCGTGATTCTTGTAGTGCTCATAGATTCGGGTAACCGACCGAACGCCGGGATCATCAAAGGGTGTGTTGACCACTAGATCGGTGTTGGCGAGGTGCCAGTCCAGGATACGTCCGACAAAGGGCGATATCAGGAATGCGCCGGCATCGGCACAGGCCTGGGCCTGTGCAAAGCCAAACAGAAGCGTGAGGTTGCAGTTTATGCCTTCGCGCTCGAGTTCACGTGCGGCACAAATGCCTTCCCAGGTGGCCGCAATTTTTATCAGTATCCTTTTTTTGTCGATCCCGGCGTGATCGTAGAGCTCGATGAGACGGTGCGCTTTGGCAATGGTCGCCTGAGTATCAAAGGACAGCCGCGCATCGACTTCGGTACTGACCCGGCCAGGAATGTGGTTGAGTATTTCTCCGCCCACGATAACGGCAAACTGGTCGCAGGCATCGGCGGCTGACCGCGCCGCCGCAATCGCTCGATCCAGAAGGTCGGAGAAACGAGGTAGTTGAGCGGTCTTCAGCAATAACGATGGGTTGGTTGTCGCGTCGATCGGCTGGAGACGGGCAATGGCATCGATCTCTCCCGTGTCGGCAACAACCTCTGTCATCGCGCGCAGTTGCTCAAGTTTGTTCATAGGTGTTCCGGTCTTCCAAAATAGTGGGCTGGTTAGTCGTACCGTCAGGCCGCTTTAGGGTAATCCATCGCGGCCCGAAGCACATCGGAGGTGGCGTTGGGTAAATGGGCGTTTTCACTGATTACTCGTCGGAAGCGCTTGCCACCGGGGATTCCCTGATAAAGACCCAGAACGTGCCGGGTGACGTGATTGAGCCGACCTCCTCGGGCCAGCTCGCGATCAATATAGGGCATCAAAGCCTCCAGCACCGAGGCTCGCGATTGTCCCCGGGGGGCATCACCGAACAGCGCCTGATCAACAGACGCCAACAGCCATGGATTCTGGTAGGCCGCACGACCCAGCATTACCCCGTCTACCTTTCCGAGGTGCGACTCGCAGGCCGGGATGTCAGTCACACCTCCGTTGAGTACGATAGTCAGGTGAGGGAAGTCCTGCTTCAGTCGATACACCCACGGGTAATTGAGCGGGGGGATTTCCCGGTTCTCCTTGGGCGATAGCCCCTGCAGCCATGCTTTGCGGGCATGGACGATAAAAACACGAGCGCCACCACTGGCCACGGTACCCACGAAATCCCGGAGCTCGTTGTAACTTTCCTGATGGTCGATTCCGATACGATGCTTCACCGTTACGGGCAGTGCACTGGCGTCGCACATGGCGGCAACACAGTCGCGGACGAGTTCCGCCTCAGCCATGAGACAGGCACCGAATCGACCATTTTGCACGCGGTCTGAGGGGCATCCGCAATTCAGATTGACCTCATCGTAGCCCCAGTCTTCAGCCATCCGCGCACAGCTGGCGAGTTCTTCGGGGTTCGATCCACCGAGCTGTAATGCTATCGGGTGCTCGCAGTCGTTAAACTGCAGGTGCCGCGCCACATCCCCATGCAGCAGTGCGCCGGTGGTGACCATTTCGGTGTAGAGGCGGGCACGACGGGTCAGTAGCCGCCAGAAATAACGGCAATGGCGGTCCGTCCAGTCCATGCACGGTGCCGTGCAAAAACGCCAGGGTGAAGGGGAGTCGTGCATAACCACAGCTCTAGGCACGCGAAAAACACGTATTGTACAAGACAGACCAGATTAAGGGAGTGGAACAATGTCGGGCTTGGCGGAAGCGTCTCAGGAACGAAAAGCATCGGATTTGATGGTCAGGGCATTGATCAATGAAGGTGTCGAACGCGTCTTCGCCGTTCCGGGCGAGGAGAACCTCGACTTGCTGGAGTCCCTGCGAGTGGCCGGAATCGAGCTTATCGTGACCCGACACGAGCAGGGGGCCGCGTTTATGGCGGCGACCTATGGTCGTTTAACGGGGAGGGCTGGGGTTTGTCTTGCGACTCTTGGCCCTGGCGCCACGAACTTTACGACGCCGGCAGCCTATGCTCAGCTGGGAGGCTTTCCCTTGGTGATGATTACGGGTCAGAAGCCCATCAAGAATTCAAAGCAGGGTCAGTTTCAGATCGTGGATGTTGTGCAGTTAATGGACCCCTTAACCAAGATGTCCCGGCAGATCGTGCACGGCAACACCATACCCAGCCTTGTCCGGGAGGCTTTCCGTTTGGCGGAGGAGGAGCGACCGGGCGCTGTCCTTCTTGAACTACCCGAGGATATCGCGGCGGAGCAGACCCGTGCCCCCCTCTACGAACGCCATGAACGGCATTACGCGGTTGCCGATGAGACGGTGATTCGTGAGGCGGCGACCATGATTGGCGAGGCCAGGCATCCACTGGTGCTGATCGGTGCCGGTGCGAATCGTAAGTCAGCGCGGGTGGCGATCGACAGCTTTGTCAAAACATCGGGAATTCCCTTTTTTACCACTCAGATGGGGAAGGGTGTGATCGATGAGCGCAGCCCGCTTTATCTGGGTACAGCGGCGCTGTCCGACGGAGATTATGTGCATTGCGCGATCGATCGCGCCGATCTGGTGATTAATATTGGACACGATGTTATCGAGAAGCCGCCCTTTTTCATGACCGAGGGGGGCAAACGGGTGATTCATGTGAATTTCCGCTCGGCGCAGGTTGATCAGGTGTATTTCCCCCAGGTTGAAGTGGTGGGAGATATAGCCCGTTCGGTATCCCGCCTCGCCGAGGTGGCACGACCGAATAACGCTGATTTTGATTATTTCGAGCGGGTGAGCCGCGAAATTGACAGCCATGTGATGGATCGCGCTGATGACTCACGGTTCCCTGCACTTCCTCAGCGGCTGGTAGCGGACGTGCGGCAGGTGATGAGTGATCGCGACATCATCGCGTTGGATAATGGGATGTACAAGATTTGGTTTGCCCGCAATTATTATGCGTATCAGCCGAACACCGTGCTGGTCGACAATGCGCTCGCGACCATGGGTGCGGGTTTACCGTCGGCGATGATGGCATCGATGTTGTATCCAGATCGGCGGGTGATGGCGATATGCGGCGATGGTGGCTTCATGATGAACAGTCAGGAATTGGAAACCGCGCTTCGTTACCAACTCAACCTGGTGGTGCTGATTATCAGTGATGATGGGTATGGAATGATTCGCTGGAAACAGCGACAGATGGGTTTTGAGGACTGGGGTCTCGAATTCAATAATCCCGACTTTGTAGCCTACGCTGAGAGTTATGGTGCGCACGGGCATCGAATCGATAGCGCGGAGGCAATCATACCGACCCTTGAAGCCGCGTTTAATGCCGGCGGTGTTCATGTGGTTGAGGCGCCGGTAGATTACTCCGAGAACACGCGGGTTTTGATCGAAGAGCTCGCAGAAAAAGTGTGTCTGGTCTGAGTGGCCGGGGAGCCCGTTAGCACCATGCGTCGCCGCCGCTTCCTGGCCCATACCGCCACGGGTATCGCGGCATCCCTGTTGAAGGGTGCGTCGATCAGGGCCGCAGCGCCGGTGCATTTTACCCATGGGGTTGCCAGCGGGGATCCGTTATCGGATCGGGTGATTTTATGGACCCGCGTCGTCCCCGGGGATTTCGTCGATCGACCCATTGAGTGTGTCTGGGAGGTCGCTGCGGACGAAGGCTTCTCGCAGATCGTAGCCCGAGGCCAGGCGCGGGCTGATCGTTACGCCGATTACACGGTGAAAGTCGACGCAGAGGGTCTTCTACCCGGCCGTCGCTACTTCTACCGGTTTGCTGTCGGCGATAGTCTGTCGCCGGTGGGAAGGACCCGCACGCTGCCGGTTGGTGCGATTGAGCGCTTTTCGCTGGGCGTTTGCTCCTGCGCTAATTATCCCCAGGGGCGGTTTCACGTCTATCGTGAAATGGCGAACGCGGATATCGATGCGATCGTGCATCTCGGTGATTATATTTACGAGTACCCCATCGGATTTTACGATTCGGTTTATGCGCGGGAAACACTGGGTCGGCGCGTCGAGCCCGAGCATGAGTTGCTCGTGCTGGAGGACTATCGAGCACGGTATGGTGTGTATCGCACCGACCCCGATTTGCAGGCGGCCCATGCGGCGCACCCGTTCATCTGCGTTTGGGATGATCACGAAATCGCCAACGACACCTGGCGCACCGGTGCCCAGAACCATAATCGTGGCGAGGGCGACTTCGCCGATCGACTGTGGGCCGCGCGGCAGGCTTACTGCGAGTGGTTACCCATTCGTGCTCGCCCCGAGCAGCCTATTTTTCGGGCTTTTTCCATCGGCGATCTCGCCGATTTGATCATGCTCGATACTCGAATCCACGGCCGGGATCGTGCCTATGACTATCGTAAAGGTAGCCCGGTGCACCGGGACCTGGGCGCGTTTCGCCGCGTTATTGCCGATCCCGGGCGCACCCTGCTGGGTATCGATCAGGAGCAGTGGCTCAGCCAGCGGCTCAGTGAAAGCTCAGAACGTGGTGCCACCTGGCAGGTACTCGGTCAGCAGGTGGTAGTGGGGAGCGTGACCTTACCCCGCATCCCGGATGCCGCCTTTGACTTTGACGGCGCCTCCGGGTACGCACGGAGTTACGTATCGACAATGCAGAAGATGGCGGTGCACAGCCTTCCGCTCAATACGGATGCCTGGGACGGTTACCCGGCGGCTCGCGAACGACTGTTTCAGGATTTACAGCGGTTTGCTGATAATCCGGTGGTGCTTGCGGGGGACACCCACAATGCCTGGGCGTTCAACCTTAGTGACCATCGGGGCAGACCGATCGCGGTGGAAATTGACACCCCCAGCGTCAACAGCTCGGGCGCCGAAGGGTATATCTGTTTGCCACCCAGCCAATGGGCTGCTGCGTTGCGGCAGGCGAATCCACATCTACTGGCCGCTGATATGGCACACCGTGGCTGGACGTCAGTGTCGCTGACACCGGAGTCCATGGTTGCACAATGGCACTTCGTCGATGATGTGCTCAACGAAAATTACCGAAGTTTTTCGGGCGGCCGGTTCACCAGTGCTGCCGGTTCCCGTCAGCTGGTTAGGGCTTAGGTGTCATTTCAAACGTTGTTCTAGTACGTGTCTATCGGTGGAGGCTGTATGCATTACATTTTCGAAGTACACATTAAGCCGGGGTACAGTGCCGAAGAATATGCCGCGAGCTGGGTCGAGGTGAGTCAGCACATTCAGCAGGCCCAGGGGGCCCAGGGCACGCGCTTACACCGAAAAATCGGTGACCCCAATGTGTTGCTGGCGATTGCTACCTGGGAATCCAAGAGCGCGCGGGATGCTATGGAGAGCAGTCCCCCCGCAATCGTAAATGAGCTGATAAAGCGACAGATACCGTATGTTGATATCCGGCTGATCGGCGAGTTCGACGCGCCGGAGTGGGTCGTGCTACCTCCGGAACAGGCGTAGGTCAGGACTGACTGAGGGTTTATGCACTGATCGGCTCGGCCAGCGATTTTTTACCGGGAATACTGGCCAGCAACCGCTGCGTGTACGGATCCTGGGGCGACCCAAAGATTTCGGCGGCAGTCCCACGCTCCACCAGCTTGCCGTGGTACATCACCGCGATGTGATCGGCGATCTGGCGGATTACAGCGAGGTCATGGGAGACAAACAGCATAGTGAGTCCGTGTTCACGTCCAAGGTCCTGCAGCAGTTCGAGAATCTGTGCCTGAATAGTGACGTCAAGTGCGGAAACCGGCTCATCGGCAACAATGAATTCAGGCTGGGTTGCCAGTGCGCGGCCGATGGCAATGCGCTGTCGCTGCCCTCCGGAAAATTCGTGTGGGTACTTGCGCACGAAATTTCTGGCCAGGCCGACATCATCCATCAGTCGCTGAATGGCATTATCCAGGCCTTTTCGATCGACGATGTTGTGCAGCAGTAGCGGCTCCGCCAGCGTGTCGAAAACCGTCATTCTTGGATTTAGCGAGGCGAACGGATCCTGAAAAATCATTTGCATTCGCCGTCGGAAGCCCTTGAGTGCTGCGCCGGACAGTTGGGTGAGGTCAGTGCCGTCAAAGGTAATAGTGCCGTCGGTAATGGGCGCGAGACGCAGAATTGAGCGCCCGAGCGTTGATTTGCCACTGCCCGATTCGCCAACGAGCCCCAGTATTTCCCCGCGATTGATGGTCAGTGACACATCGTCCACGGCCTTGACGGGTTCTTGTGAATTGTCCGAATAGAACCAGGTGCGTAGCGAAGAGATCTCTATCAAGGGGTCTGATGCGCCTTCCTGACTCGCCCGTTCAGCACTCGGTATGGCATCCAGTAGTTTTTGTGTGTAAGGGTGTTGGGCGTTTTCGAAGATGGCTTTGGGTTCACCCTTTTCAACCAGATTGCCACGCTCCATCACAATAATCTGGTCGGCAATATCGGCGACCACCGCGAGGTCATGGCTGATCAACAGCACGCCGATGTCGTGGGAGTTTTGAAGATCGGCGATGAGGCGCAGGATCTGCGCCTGGATGGTGACGTCGAGCGCCGTTGTTGGCTCGTCGGCGATGAGGAGCTTGGGTTCATTGATTAGCGCCATGGCGATCATGACCCGCTGGCGCATGCCACCTGAGAATTCATGGGGATAGCAGCTAAAGCATTGTGCGGGGCTGCGCATACCGACCTCATCAAGCAGTTCGATGGCGCGGGCTTTGGCGTCCGCTTTGCCCATGTTCTTGTGTAGGCGTAGCGGCTCAATCAACTGATCGCCAATAGTCATAAAGGGGTTCAGGCAGGTCATTGGGTCCTGAAAAATCATTGCGATGTCGCGGCCGCGGATTTTGCGGAGCTCGTCCTCGCTCAGGCTGAGCAAATCCTTACCCTCGAACAGCGCGGTACCCCCGTCGATACGACCCGGCGGGGAAGGAATCAGGCCCAGCATCGCGTAGCAGGACACCGATTTACCCGATCCACTCTCGCCGATAATTGCGGTGATCTGGTTCTTCTCAACGGTGAAGCTGATGCCGTTGACCGCAGTGCTGATGCCGTTTCGGGTGCTAAAGCTAATTTGCAGATTGTCGACCGAGAGCAGACTCATGATTCAGTCCTTGGAACCACGGACATCGAGGGCATCGCGCAGGCCGTCGCCGAGGAAATTGAGGGAAAATAAAGTAACGGTTAGCGCGAGTCCTGGAAATATAAGCAGCCAGGGATACTCCTCCATGGTCTCGGCGCCGAAGCTGATCAGCAGTCCCCACGATGTCTTGGGCGGCTGAATACCCAACCCCAGGAAGCTGAGAAAGGCTTCCAGCAGCATCACCGACGGGATGGTAAGGGTGGTGTAGACAATGATCGGCCCGAGGGCATTGGGCACCACATGTCTTCGAATAATGGCGCTTTGGGAAAGCCCCAGGGAAATAGCGGCTTCAACGAACTCCTGTTGGCGCAGCGACTGCACCTGTGAGCGCATGATTCGCGCCATGGTCAGCCACTCTACTGCGCCGATTGCGAGGAACAAAAGCAATATATTGCGCCCGAACACCACCATAAGCAGCACGATAAAAATCATGAAGGGCAGGGCGTACAGGATGTCGACGATGCGCATCATCGCTGCATCAAGGCGGCCGCCGACATAGCCCGCTACCGCACCCCAGGTGACGCCGATAAGCAGCGCAACAGCGGTGGCGATGAAACCCACCATGAGCGAAACACGACCGCCATACATAATTTGAGTCAGCAGGTCGCGACCGAAGACGTCGGTACCCAGCCAATGCTGCGCGGAAGGTGGTGATGCCCCGAGGTCAAGATTCTGCACCTCGTAGTCGTAGGGTGCGATCCAGGGCGTGAGCAGCGAGATAACGATGAGAAATAGCAGCACATAGGCGCCACCGACCGCCGGTTTATTGCGGCGCAAACGAATCCAGGCATCCTGCCAGAGCGAGGAACCGGTATCTGCCGAATCCGGGCTGGCGGTATCCGCTAACGTATTCATCACTTACCTCCCTGGAATTGCGCGCGCAGTCTCGGATTGAGCCAGGCGGCGGCAACGTCACTCAGCAGGTTGAAAAAGACGATGAGCGTTGACAGGAATACGGTGGTTCCAAGAATCATGGTGTAGTCACGGTTAAACGCCGCTTGCACATAGAAGCGACCGAGGCCCGGAATCTGGAAAATGGTTTCTACAACAAAGGAGCCAGCCAGCAAACCCGCGAAAGCCGGTCCCAAAAAGGCCACTACCGGAATAATCCCCCCGCGCAGGGCATGCCGCACAACGACTTGCCACTCGGGCAGTCCCTTGGCTCGGGCGGTGCGAATATAATCCTGTGACAGTACTTCGAGCATGCCCGCGCGGCTGAGACGGGCAACATAAGCCGCATAGGCCGACCCCAATGTGACCGAGGGTAGGATTTTGTCCCCGGGTAACATTCCCCAACCAGCGATCGGCAGGAGCTCCAGATAAATGCCGAACACCAAAACCAATAGCGGCCCCAGCAGGAAGGAGGGCATACAGATCCCGACCATGGCCAGAGTCATGGGAATATAGTCTTGCTTGGTGTTGGGTTTGAGTGCGGCAAAAACGCCAGCAGTCCCTCCTATGACCAGCGCGATCAACAGCGCGTAGAAGCCAAGTTCAGCCGTAATAGGCAGGCCTGAGGCCAGAATTTCGTTAACGCTTCGGCCCGGGTATTTGAATGAAGGGCCCAGATCGCCCTGGAATAAATCTCCCAGATACGCGAAGTACTGTTCATGAAGGGGTAGGTCGAGTTTGTATTGGGCTTCCAGGGCCTTCCTGACTTCCGGCAGTACGGCCTTCTCTTCGTCAAAGGGCCCCCCCGGCGCTGCCCGTACGAGGAAAAAGGTGGCCGTCACCACGATCAGGATGACGGGCACGGACTGAAGCAATCGACTAATCAGAAATTTCAGCATGGGCTCCTGGGGTTCCTGTTATTGCATGGCATCTGGGAGTTGCCGGCCCGGAACGAGTGTCACGTACTTCCAGTTCAGTGAATCCATGAGATTACCGGGCATACCCTCTACGCTGGGATGAAGCAAATATCGCGAGTTATAGGTATAGATCGGAATAATCGGCATGGTCTCGATTAGTCGGGTTTCGGCCTCAACAAAGTAGGCATAGCGTACTTCCCTCGTCTTTGCCCTGGGTGCTTTCTGGCTGACGAGATTGTCAAATATGGGGTCTGCAAAACCTGTGTTGTTATTGCCGCCGCCCGTTAGAAACAGCTCAAGAAAAGTGTTCGGGTCCACATAGTCGCCGATCCATCCCCGGCGGGCAATCTGGTAATCCCCGGTCTTCACCGAATCTGAGTAGACCTTCCATTCCTGGTTGGTGAGGGTGACCGTAACGCCCAGATGCTTCTTCCACATCTGCTGAATGGCGATGGCAATTTTTCGGTGAGCCTCATGGGTGTTGTAGAGAATCTCGAGTCCGGGCCAGCCTTCCCCGCCGGGGTAGCCCGCCTCGGCCAGGAGTTCGCGCGCAGCTGCGGGATCAAAGGTAAAGAGCTGTGGCGGTTGGTAGCCCAGCGTGCCCGGTGGGACCATGCTATAGGCTGGGGTAACAATGCTCTGCATGACGGACCGGGTGAGTAACTCCCGGTCGACGGCCATCGACAGTGCCCGGCGTACCCGTGGGTCATCGACCGGAGATTTGTCGATGTTCACGAGATAGTAGTAGGTTCCGATGTAAGGGTCCTGATGGTAGAGCGTATCGGGCATTTGTCGGTAATCAGGGACCTTGTCGAGGGGCACCTCGTAAGTGCGGTGTACCTGACCGACGCGGAACATGCGTTCTTCCAGCGTTTGGTTGTCAATCGGGTGATACACAATTCCGTTTAGCGATACGTTCTCGCGATCCCAATACGTGTCATTTTTGCGCACTTTGATAAACCGGTTCATGGCCCAGTCATCCAGATTAAAGGCACCGTTGCCGATAAGGTTTCCCGGACGGGTCCAGGCGGTAAATCGGTCGGTCATTTCGCCGAACTGAAGCAGGGTTTCCGGGTGGACTGCGTACGCGGCGTAATGGTCCATCAGTTGCAGGAAGTAGGGCGTTGGTGCCTCAAGGGTGACTTCTAGGGTGGACTCGTCAAGTGCTGCGATGCCCACCGCCGTAAAGTCTTTGAGTTCACCTTTGGCATAGCGCTCGGCGTTTTTGACCGGGTAGAGCATGTAGGCATTGCGATTGCCCGTCTCGGGGTGGAGGGCGCGATTCCAACTCCAGATAAAATCACTGGCGTTTATGACCTCGCCGTTGGACCACCGAGCCTCAGGGTTCAGGTGGAAGGTGTAAACCAGGCCGTCATCGCTAATCGTCCACCGCTGGGCGACACCGGGTTCGGGTTCAAGCGTGTAGGGGTTCTTTACGACCAGCCCCTCGAACAGCGAACGGAGGATACGGTTTTCCGGGACCCCTGTGACCGCGTGTGGATCCAAACCCTGGGGTTCAGCGGCATTGGCCAAATGAAAGATACCGTCGCGATTGCCACTGTCGACATTGGACTCACCCCCGCCACAGCCTGTGGTTATCAGTAACGCGGACAGTGCCAGTGTTCCGACTGCCCATGCGGTTTGTCGATACCGCGTGGCCAGTGTCTCAACCCAACCGCGGGTTGTTGCGGCGGTGCTCGGGTCAGTGGCCAGCGAAAACCAGGGGTTTCTGGATGTTGCGCTACCGGGTGCTGCGGCCATGGTTTGTTTCACCGTATGCTGTCGGGGAGTGTTCGGCCGGGCACCAGCTCGGCGTATTTCAGATTAATCGACTGCGTCACGTTGAGAGGCATACCCTCAACGCTGGGATGTTGCAGTAGGCGAGTGGTATAGGAATAGATGGGAATGATCGGCATGGCATCCATAAGCAGCGCTTCCGCCTGTTGCATATACCTGTAGCGCTCTTCACGGGTAACCGACTGACCGCCTTTGCTGATCAGTAGGTCGTCGAAGCGCGGATCCGAATAGCCCGAATCATTATTGCCGCCATCGGTTAAGAACAGCTCCAGAAAGCTCGACGGATACACATCACCAATCCAGCCCATTCGCGCCACCTGATAATCCTTTTGGTTGACCGTTTCCACGTAGACTTTCCATTCCTGATTGGCGAGGGTGATTTCAACACCAAGGTTTTTTTTCCACATTTGCTGGATGGCGATGGCTATCTTGCGATGTGCTTCGCTGGTGTTGTAGGTGATCTCGAGGCCAGGCCAGCCCTCACCGTCGGGGTAGCCGGCCTCAGCGAGTAGTTCTCTAGCCCGCTCCGGGTTGAAAGCAAAGGGTGCAGGCGGCGTGTAATGGGGAATAAAGGGTGGCACGACGCCATAAGCGGGGATGACAGAGTCGTACATGATTGTTCGCGCGATCTTTTCCCGATCCACTGCCAGCGCGAGCGCCTTGCGCACTCTTACATCATCGGTGGGCGCGCGAAGATTGTTCACGACATAAAAATAAGAACCAAGATAGGGAGCGGTTCTGAAGGGCGTATCGGGCATCGTCGAGTAGGCAGGAATTTTATCCAGCGGCAGGGTGAAGGTGCGATGCAGTTGGTCTACCCGAAACATGCGTTCCTCGATGTTATCGTCTTCGATAGGGTAGAAGACCACACCGTTAAGACTGACCTTGTCCCGATCCCAGTAGGTGGGGCTCTTACCGACCTTGATATAACGGTTCATCGCCCACTCCTCCAGAATGAAGGGCCCGTTACCAACGAAATTTTCGGGACGCGTCCACTGGGTAAAGCGGTCGGTCATCTCACCGTGTTTGAGTATCGTCTCCGGGTGCAGCGCATAGGAGGAATGGTGCATCAACTGAACAAGAAAGTGGGGTGTGGGGCCACGCAGGGTGACTTGCAGGATGGCTTCTTCGAGCGCTTTAACCCCGACTTCGCCAAAGTCATCAATGGCACCTGTGGCGAACGCCTCAGCGTTATCAATTACGTAAAGCAGGTAGGCGTTTCGATTGCCGGTCTTGGGGTGCAGGGCGCGTTTCCAGGTCCAGACATAGTCGCTGGCGGTGATGGGTTCGCCGTTAGACCAGACGGCTTTTGGATTGATATGAAAGGTATAGATCAGGCCGTCCGTACTGATCTCCCAGCGCTCGGCCACCCCAGGCTCGGGTTCGAGCGTCCACGGGTTGCGTGTGACCAATCCTTCGAACAGAGCGCCGAGAATGCGTGAAGCGTCGGTGGTGGTGACGACGTGGGGATCGAGCCCTGTCGGCTCTGAGGCATTACCCAGATGAAGAATACCCTCGCGATTGCCGATGACCACGTTGCTCTCGCCAACACCACAGCCCACCAGTGAAACGACTATCAGTGCCGACACACCGGCGAGAAGGTGCGTGCATTTACGGTAGGTATGCTTCATGAACTGCCGACATTAGAGCGTTGTAACAGAGTAAACAAGCTCACCGTGTTTTTGAATCACAGAAAGTCCGTCAAATTAAGCGTTTTAACGTGCGTTTCTTCCGGATAAGCGCGTTCTGCTTTGGTAAACTCGCGGTCTTCTTGTCGCTCTCCGGAACTCTGTACTTATGACAATTCGCACGCGTGTTGCCCCTTCTCCCACTGGAGATCCCCACGTCGGTACCGCCTATATGGCACTGTTTAACCGCTGTTTTGCCCGCGCGCATGGTGGGCAATTTGTGCTTCGAATCGAAGATACCGACCGCGCCCGTAGTACGCCCGAAGCGGAAGCGGCTATTCTCGATTCGCTCAAATGGCTGGGGCTCGACTGGGATGAGGGTCCCGATGTCGGTGGTGCTTACGGCCCCTACCGCCAGAGTGAGCGGGGAAGTATTTACGCTGATTACGCGTGGCAGTTGGTGGAGTCCGGCCATGCCTTTGTCTGTTACCGCACGGCTGAGGAGCTCGATTCGCTGCGCAACACACGGCGTGAAGCGGGACAGTCGACCGCGCTCAAGCCTTCGGATCTGATGTTGTCGGAGGCGGAGCAGGCCGCCCGGAAGTCGGCCGATGCGCCGTTTGTCATTCGTATGATGGTCCCGGAAGAGGCGGGTGCATGTACCGTTAACGACCTTTTGCGCGGGGCTATCGAACTCGACTGGTCGATGGTCGATGCGCAGATTCTGCTCAAATCCGATGGTATGCCGACATATCACCTGGCCAATGTGGTCGACGATCATTTGATGGAAATTACCCACGTGATCAGGGGCGAAGAGTGGATCAATTCGGCGCCCAAACACCAATTGCTCTACCAATACTTCGGTTGGGAAATGCCGGTGCTGTGTCATATGCCGCTGCTACGCAATCCCGATAAATCAAAGCTGAGCAAGCGCAAAAACCCGACCAGCATCCTGTACTACCAACGCATGGGCTTTTTACCCGAGGCCCTTGTCAATTACCTCGGTCGCATGGGGTGGTCTATGCCTGAAGAACAGGAGAAGTTCTCCCTGACCGAGATGGAAGCGGCTTTCGATATTGAACGCGTCTCTCTCGGCGGACCCATCTTTGATGTGGAGAAACTGCGTTGGCTGAATGGTTTGTGGATTCGGGAATCGCTGTCGCAGGAGCAGTTGGCCGAATGTCTTTATCAATGGGCGCTGAACAAATCGACGCTACAGGCGATATTGCCCCATGCTCAAGGCCGAATGGAATTGCTCTCGGACCTGGTACCCCTGTCGGCTTACCTGCTTTCTGGAGACTTAGGTGTTACCGCTGAGCAGTTTGAGGGATTGCCGGAGCCGGCAGAGGAAATCGTACAACGACTGCAATTTGTACTGTGGCGCCTTGAGGTCCAGCGTGATTGGGGCCGGGATGCGCTGTTCGAGTCACTTAAATCCCTGGCGGATCAGCTGGGCCTCAAGCCCAAGGTCTTGTTTGCACCGCTGTTTATAGCGATTGCGGGCTCCACTACGGCGTATTCAATGCCCGATTCGATGGCGATTTTGGGCCCCGATATGACGCGAGCCCGGTTGCGCCAGGCCATTGAGGCGCTGGGTGGAGTTTCGAAAAAAGCAGCGAAGCGGCTGGAAAAGGCCTATGCCGCTCTGGGGTAACCCGGGGACGCTGACCGCGCTCAGGCGGGTCGGCGTTTCAGGGCAATAATCCCAAGTACGGCGAGCCCGAGTTCGAACGCCACCGCACCGTAAGAGTAGCTCGTGAGCAACCCCGTCGGTGCCAGCAGCATGCCCACCCCTCGCGCGGCACCGAGAGCGCCGATGCAGATTGCGATTAACCACAAACCTGCTTCGGTGTAAGCGGGCATTCGTGCAGAGGCCAATAGAATAGCGCCGAAGCTGGCCTGAAAACCGCCGTACATGGCGGCGATTTCACCGTGTCCATCCGCGTTTGTGATCTGTAAACCGGCAACCTCTGCAGCAAAGGAGGGGAAGAACAGGCAAACGAGTCCGTAGCTGAAAAATATCGTTCCGGGAATTCCGAGCAGCAATCGTTCGAACAGCGTGATGGTTCCCGCGTTACTCATGCCGGGTTTTCGATACTGGCGATAAAGGCATCGGACTCAGCGATCGCGGCGTTCATCTCCTTGATCAACTGGGCAACATCAGCCTCGATGCTGTTGAGCTCCCCCTGCAGCGCGCCGACAGCGCTGGCATTCAGGTTATGCTTTAAATAGAGCACGTTGTCCCGCAGGGCGTCGAGTACCGGTGCCATTCGGCTCTCGGCGCGGCGCATTGATGTTAATAGTTGCTTTGACCGCCGCTCGGTATCCCGGAGTTTTCGCTCGCTGTCCCGGCGCAGATTGGCGTTGGTGTATTGTTCCAGCTCTTGGCGCCATTCATCGAATAGGTCGTCGCTGACGTCTTCGATGGCATCGATTCGACCCCGTACGTCGCTGGCGGCATCCTCGCTGGCTTCATATTCGTCGCTCAGTGCCTCATACACATCTTGTAATTCACCGCCGTCAAAATTGATCAGTGCACTGAACTGCTCCAGCGCAGAAGCGAACTGCTCCTGGGCTTCCTCCTGGGAATCGCGAGCTTCCTCGACCCGATCGACCAGGATGTCACGCTTTTCGACACCCATCGTCTCCATGGCCGAGTAGTAGGTTGATTCGCAGGCTGCCACCAGGGTAAGGCTTGCGATTAGTAAAACTTTTGTCAAAGAAGTCATAGCGATGTCCTCAGGAGCGAAAGCGTGCGGCGTCAACGATTGACCAGATGTGCAGCAGTACACCGGGTAACCACATGAACACTAGAATCACTGTGGCACCAAGCGCGTAACAGGCACCGGTCAGAAGAAAGAAGAGCAGGGCGGCCAGAATGCGTCCCTGCACCAGTTGTCCGAGCCCCGGTATGAAAAAACTGCAGATTGCGGCAAGCACGTTGCCACCTGATCCCTGTCCAGCCACGATTTTTATCCTTTAGCTTCAATTCAATCTTGAAAGTAGTATAGCTGGCCTCCCAGCTCAAGGCCGACGATCGGTTTTGATGAGGGCGGGAAAGGTTGACAGGCGAGCGCTCTGTGCATAGGATTCGCGTCCTTCGCCAATCGTGGTGATGCCTTATTGGGGCCATAGCTCAGCTGGGAGAGCGCAACACTGGCAGTGTTGAGGTCGGCGGTTCGATCCCGCCTGGCTCCACCAAATATTGATACGATTCAGCTGCCTATTCTGGCGCTGTGGTAGCTCATTCGGCGAGATCTACCTGCTTTTCATCGCTAGACTCGGCAAAGTTCTGAATACGAACCTCACCATCGGGAAATCGGGCAATGATGTCGAGCTCTCCACCCATAGCCCTAATATGGTTCCGTAACGTTGACAGGTACATATCAGTGCGTTTTTCCATCTTCGCAACGGCTGGTTGTTGGACGTGAAGTACCTCAGCCAACGTTTTTTGAGAAAGTCCCCGGGCCAGCCGGAGCTCATGCAGAGGCATGTCTTGCAACATAGCTTGAGCTTTAACCTCTGACTGCGTCCGCGCCTCGACGGACATAGCTGCCCGAAGTTTTGAAAATTTCTTAGCCATCAATCAAGCCCTCACGTTTCAACTCGTTCAAATGTTCGTCATAAAGCCTATCGGCTACCGGTATGTTCTCTTCATACCACTGATCGTCGCCGGTCTTGTCGCCACCCAGGAGCAAAATAGCGGCCCGTCTTGGATCAAAGGCATACAGCGTTCGGTAAGGGCGACCTTCATGCTGGGTGCGAAGCTCTCTCAGATGGGTGTGCTTTGAGCCATTGATGCCACTGCTATGTGGAAACGGCAGTTGCGGGCCTCGTTCTTCCAAGAGCTGTACAGTTGCTGCAACAGAAATCTGCTCTTCTTCAGTGAGGATCGACCACCACGCTTCGAATTCATCCGTGTATTCAACTTCCCAGCCCAGGCAGACATAATTCCATAAAAGGAATATTCCGTCAATGGAATTATTTTGAAAGAATGAAACCGAGCGTGGGTAAGCTTAAATGGCGGGTTTGGATATTTTTGTATCCCCCGTTCGCTTTGAACCGTTGAACGACCACTAAATGACAGATTCGCCAAAGCACTTCGCGATGCTTTATGGCGTCTTCTAGTCTGATTCCAATCCTTTGCGATTAGTAAAGAGTGGACTTCCCCTCCACCAAGTGATGCAAACGCAAACGGCGTCGGCTCGGTCACGGCGAGCTAGGCTACCGGCTACGAAGCCCGAGCAGTTCGTGCGGGGTGGCGTACAGCAACTCTGCGCCGTCCTCGGTGATGATATAGACGTCTTCCATGTGGCAGGGGCCGAACTCGCTGCCGAAATGGAGCATGTCGATACTGATCACCATGCCTTCTTCGAGGGTAAAGCCCTTCGCACCCTCGCGCCCCTGGTTGGGGAAGGGCAGGGGGAACTCGAGCGGCTGGTGGCCTATACCGTGGGCAATCACCAGTAGCTTCTCCGGAGCAGAGACGCCCCGCTTGGTGAGCGCCTCACGCCCGAGGGCAGGTAATACGCCGGTGTGGTTTCCGGGCCGTACCTGCGCCACGACTTCCTCATAGGCGCCACGGACCTGGTCATGAAGACGCTGGAAGTCTGGGGTTGGATTACCGATCACGGCGGTCCGGTTAATATCGATCCACAGCCCTTTCCAGATGCCCTGGGTTTCGAGAATCACAATCTGACCCTCTTGCAGCGGACCTTCGTGGGGGGTGCGGAAAAGTTCCGGTATGAACTGATCGTCGAAGGAACCCCCGAACAGCATGGCGCCTTCGTCCACTGGCCGGATGTCGTTGCGGATCATGAATTCAGCCACCCGGTACGACACTTCGTCCCAGCTTACCCCGTGCTCCAGAAGCCCGGCAGCGTATTGGATACAGGCATCCGCGAGTTTTCCGAGCTGTCGAAAACGTTCGTGTTCCGGAGGCGTCTTGACGATTCGTGCAGCCATTATGGGATTGAGTGCATCCACCACGGAAACGCCGCTCACCCTGTGGGCGACCGACTGCCCCACGCGAAGATCGTCGAAACCGACGTTGCCGATAAGTCCGAACTGCTCCAGCGCCCGCGCAAGGGCCGCAATAACATCGTCTTCAGACGGACCGAGCACCCGCTCGGCATAAAACGCGGTCGAGGCCGTCTCTAGCGCGCCGGGGCTGGCGTGGGGGTCTATCGCTCTGGCCGTCTCGCAGAAATCGAGAAGCTCAAAGGGCACCACCCGATCCACGCGCAGCTCTGAACCCCGGGTCTCGGAGACAGCCAGGAGGCCCACCATCGCTTCCGGTACACAGAGCAGCAGTGGGTCTTCAGCACGGGCACTCACCACTACCGCCGACATCGGCTCCACTTGCATCCAGCGCTCGAGCGTCGATTCGTAGCCGCTGGCGTAGAGAACGTTTTGCGGGCTGGAAAGCACCATCGCCGACAGGCCGTGTTCGGCCATTTGCGCGCGGAGCCGCACGATCCGTGGGTCCGCCGCTGCCATAAATTCAGTCATCGTCACCATCCTTGTTGTCAGACAATTTCAGACGCTAATTGACCCGTCAGCGCAACTCGCTGGCACAGGCCTCAATACTCACGCCCAAGTATAGGACAGGTAAACAGCTTGAGAGTAGATTTCCCGACTGCTGCCGATTCAGTCCGGCAAGTCCTGCGATGAAATCTGCCGGCTCTAGAGGCGACTAGATTAGTCCACCCCAAAACTCACATTATGCAGCGTATTCATAACCATCTGAGAAAATGAGGTAGAAGCCTGCTTAAATGCAGAAAAGATAGCGTTACGTTACGTTTCCGAGCGGCGTATTACGGCAAGCTGGTTTTTGAAGGCAGCCACTAATTGCGCATAGCAATCGGGTAATTCTGCGCCAGCGAGATGCACAAAATACATATGCGCCATTCCCCGCAAACGTTCGACCTTCAGCTCAACAATATCAGGATGTTCTTTTTTTACCGCGCGCCAGTTGAGATCGGGGACCACTACTATTTGGTTGGTCTTTGAAATCACTGGAAGCAATTGCAGTGGATCGGGCATTACTGACCCGGGCACATTGCGCTGAAACAATTCCAGCGACTCAACGGAAGTCAGTGACCTCCAGGTATCGATTGCCGATGGAAAGCCAAGAACCGGGTAATGGATAAGATCTTCCAATGTTATTGCAGATCGCAGCAATATCGGATGATCCTTGTGCGCAAGCGCAACAATGGTGTCATTATAAAGCGGAGTAAATTCAAACCGGTCGTCATTAGGTGGACTGGCAAAACCACCGATGAACATATCGATTTCCCGATTGATGAGCTTACCTTCACAGGAAGTCCAAAAGGCCACCTCAAAGCGTGGCACGAGATCTCGATGTTCAGTGCATATCTCGGCCAGCGTGTCCTTGAGAAATAAACTGGCGACTGCCGGTCCAATGCCAAACCGCAGTACCCCTTGTGCACCCTGCGCGATCGCGTCTATGTCAAAGGTCAGCGCTTCCAACTCGTTCAGTAGGATCGATACCCGCCGAATTGCTGCTATACCTGAGCGAGTGGGAACCAAGGCCCCCCTACGGCGAATGAATAGCTGCGTGCCCAGCTTACGTTCGATACCACTGAGCGACTTGCTAATGGCGGGGGCAGAAATCCCGCCTCTGGCGGCGGCGTCTGCGACGGAAGTCGCTTGTGCTAGCAGGCGCAAGTGTCGTAACTCATTGATACTCAGCACAATATTTCCCCTTGATTAGGGTCAGCCTACACGTTCCGGGACCGGAGGGGTATCAGGGCCCTAACCGCTATTTTTTCGGAACCTCAGGTTATCCATGTCGTTATCGATTGAAAATAGGTTAATAGTAAACAACTTGGATTGTTTTTTAGCTCACGTTGACTGAATCTGTGCCTCGCGGGGTCGATAAATATAACTAACAAAGGAAGCGATACGATGTCTGAACGTCTTCGGGGTTCCATCTGTTTTACAGCACGCAATGGCCTGGTGGCCGCCGTGGCTATGGCCGTTTCAATGCAGGCGAGTGCACAACTTGAGGAAGTTGTGGTGACCGCGCAAAAACGCTCTGAGAGCATGCAGGACGTCCCCATCGCGATGGCGGCCTTCACTTCGGAAAGCATGCAGGACATGGGCATCACCAGCTCTCAGGACTTGCAGGTGGCGGTGCCGGCATTGGTATTTCCAAGCTTGGGCAGTCTTGGCCAGGTCTATTTGCGTGGTGTTGGAACCCGATTCACCCTGAATGGTCTCGACCCCAGCGTTGCCACCTATGTCGGTGAGCGATACTCACCGCGAGGGAGCGGCGCTATTTTCTCTCTCGGCCCCGACGTGGATCGTGTGGAGGTGCTGAAGGGTCCTCAGGGAGTCTTGTTTGGGCGTAACGCCACCGGCGGCGCCATTCGCGTCATCAAAAAAGACGTTACCGATGTGCTGGAAGGGGAATTCCAGGCAAGCGTAGGTAATTACGACTACTACAAGGTTGGCGGCACCGTGAACATCCCGATATCCGATACCTTGGGTATCCGACTCTCCGGACAAACCGAAAAACGCGATGGATTGCGCAAGAACATCGCAGCCGGCCAGATGACCTATCTGGGACCGATCCCGGACCGCCATGACGAACTCGACCGCACTCAGTTCAATGCACATTTGGCGTGGACCCCCACGGATCGTCTTAGTGCCAACTTGTACGTTGATTACTGGACCCAGGACGAACTCCAGGGTTCGACCTACGTGCTCGGACCACCGGAATTGAATCGGGGCATTCTCTTTGGCGGGCTCGTTGAGGGCTTGAGCCACGACACGACCTCTACTGACGCTATCCAGCCCAACGACGGCGATCAAATTGCCAGCGAACTGAATCTACGCTACTCGTTTGACTCGGTGGATTTGGTGTCAGTGACCACCTATGCCGATTTTGACACTCGCTGGAACAGTGAGGGGGATGGTAGCAGCGCGCAGATCTTTGACCCGGCGTCGGCATTCGACGCGTCAAAAACCTATTCTCAAGAACTTCGCCTCGAATCTACCGGTGATGGGCCTTTCTCCTGGACACTGGGTGGCTTTTACTACGATGACGAACACAGTCAGGAATTTATTTTCTGGACGAACGATTTCGCCGTGCTCAATGAGGCCTCCCAGGGCGACCAAACCGTAGACACCACCTCCTGGGCGGCGTTTGGCCACGTGCGCTGGGATATGACCGAACGGCTCGCGGTTACAGCCGGCGTGCGCTACTCCTACGACGAGCGGGATGTTGTCATGCAAGAAACGTCGCGGACACAGTTCGCAAACCGTACGCTTGCCGCACCTATTTTACCGTTTAGTTATAAAGGCGATTGGAGCGAAACTACGCCGCAGTTCACTGTTGAGTACAACTTCGACGAAACCATGGTATATGCCACCTATTCCTCGGGTTACAAAAGCGGTGGCGTCAATTACCCGATATACAGCACCCCCGAGGGCATTGAGCCGGAAATGCTCGATATGTTCGAGATTGGAATGAAGGGTGACTACCTCGATAACACGCTTCGACTAAACGCATCGTTGTTCTACTATGATTACACCGACTTACAGGTCCAGCGCCCCGCATCCTCAGGTGCGGGAACCACGGTTGAAAACGCCGCCGATGCAGAGATCACCGGCCTTGATCTGGATGCCACGTGGGCTCCTACCGCCGATTTCACCCTGCGCGTTGGCTTGAGCGCACTGGACTCCGAATACTCGGATTACACCGCTATTGTTCAGTTCTCCCGGGCCGTACTGGATGGCACCATCAACACCGACAACCCCACACCGGGGGCTGCAGGTCAGGAGGTTGATGTTTCAGGTCGAAGCCTTCTAAAGGCGCCTGAGCTGTCTTATTTTGCAACCGTCAACTACGACTTCCATCTAGGCTCGGGTGTAATTCCGGTCTCTCTGACCTACTCCTACAAAGACGATACCATTTTCGACTTTGGCGACGACCCGGTGTTTGGTCCTTACCTGACCCAGGATGGCTACGGACTGCTGAGCGGGCGTATTTCCTACGAACCTGCCGAGGGCAACTGGTCAGTGGGTGTCTGGGGTCGCAATTTAACGGACGAGGAATACCTCAGCGAAATAGCGGCCAATGCACAGGGCCTACGCGGTGCGCCTGCAGAGCCGCGCACTGTCGGTATTGATGCACGCTATAGCTTCTGAGGTCTAGACAGGGGCAGGGGGGCAAATACCCCTGCCACCCACCACCAAAAATAAAATGAGGTCCTTGTATTTCAGTTTAAAAACTGGAGCTTGACCCCGCAGGTTAAACCTGTGGCCTCTACAAGCAGAGAGTGTGGTATGAAGACATTAAAGAGCAGGTTCGCAGGTAGCCCGGGTGCCGCCCACCTATCATTTGCGCTGGGGATGGCTATGGTGGTCGGGGCAGCGTCTGCGATAGCTGACGATGCCGAAAAGGTGCCTTACTCCCCGCCCCTGAGAGACCACGCTACCCAGCTCCTCTGGGGAGATACGCATTTGCACAGCAGCCGGTCTGCCGATGCCTATACTACTGGTGTACGCATAACCCCAAGCCAGGCTTACGAATTCGCACGGGGTGGCTCTGCGATTGCGGACAACGGCGTACCGCTGAAGCTCAAGCGTCCGCTCGACTTCCTGTTACTTAGCGACCATTCCGATTACCTCGGCATCTACCCCATGCTTGATGCTTCCGATCCTCGACTGAAAAACTGGAAGGTTGGGCAGCGTTGGGCGGCTTATTTACGTGACAACGAGCATGTTAAATTGGGAAGTGAGTTCGCAGCCGCGATACAGCAATCCGACCCGGCCGATGACGTTCCCCTCGAGACCGCCAGGAGCATCTGGTCTGACGTTGCTGCGCTGGCTGATCGTTACAACGATCCGGGTGTTTTTACCGCCCTTATTGGCTATGAGTGGACTTCGATGATAACGGGCGACAACCTGCATCGAGTCATCATGTATCGCGATGGTGCTGAGAAGGCCAGTCAGGTGCTTCCATTCACAGCGAGGGACAGCACTGATCCGGAAGATCTTTGGCGGGCTCTGGAGGAGTATGAGTCGATCACCGGAGGCGAGGTGCTGGCTATTGCCCATAATGGCAACGTTAGCAATGGGCGGATGTTTTCACCCAAGACAGTATCGGGGGATCCTCTTGACGCTGCCTACGCCAAGATGCGCAGCCGCTGGGAGCCGGTTTATGAAGTGACGCAGGTCAAAGGGGATGGCGAGGCGCATCCGATCCTGTCTCCCAGTGATGAATTCGCTGACTTCGAGACGTGGGACCAGGGCAATATAATGCTGAGCGTTGATAAAGAGCCCTGGATGCTCCAGTACGAATACGCGCGCCCGGCGTTAAAAGAAGGTCTGCGTCATGAAGCCGAGCTGGGGACCAACCCGTTCAAGTTTGGGCTTATTGGCAGTACCGATTTCCATACTGGCTTCTCGACGCCCGAGGAAAATAATTTTTTCGGAAAATTCGTTGAAACCAACCCCTCTCCAGATCGCATCAATAACCCGATGGCCGGCCAGCTTCAGGAGGGGTGGAAGTTGGGAGCCTCTGGGCTTGCGGCTGTCTGGGCGAGCGAAAATACACGGGACGCTATTTTTGAAGCCATGAAACGTCGTGAGGTTTATGCCACGACCGGTCCTCGTATACAGGTACGCTTTTTCGGCGGTTGGGATTTCGAGGCTGCAGACATCGACCGGTCTGATTACGTTCGGATTGGTTACGAGGCTGGCGTACCAATGGGCGGGGATCTGATCGGTGGAGAGGGTAACGAGGCGCCGAGCTTTCTCATCGCCGCAAGCCGGGACCCGGATGGAGCAAACCTAGATCGAGTGCAGGTCATCAAGGGTTGGCTGGAGGACAACGGCGAGACCCGTGAGCGTATCTACGATGTTGCTCTGTCTGACGGACGAGAGGTGAATGTCGAAACCGGGCAAGTGCCACCGGTCGGTAACACAGTAAATATGCTCCAGCCGAGCTACAGCAACGCCATCGGTGATCCCGAGCTAGCCACGGTGTGGCGGGACCCGGATTTTGAGCCGGATCAACGCGCCTTTTATTACCTGCGGGTATTGCAGATACCCACGCCTCGATGGACGGCTTATGACGCTGGGTATTTTGACGTCCAGATGCCAGACGGTATTCCCATGGTGGTGCAGGACAGGGCCTATACCTCCCCAATTTGGTACACACCGTAGTATTTAAAAAAACGGACCGGGCAGTGCAGACAACCGATCCGATAACAAACCGTTGGGTAATTCCGGTGGATGTTGAACACTGAAAATGACTCTAATGACCCTGGTAACCTCCTGTATAAGACAGCCACTGGTGCATTTTCTCATCATGGGTGCGTTTCTGTTTGTCTTTTACCTGGCTATCACTGATGACGAGGCCAGTGAAGACGGTCACCGCATCGTTGTCGATGAGCCGACGCTACTCAGATTTCTCCAATACCGTAGCAAGTCCTTCGATCCCAATATGGCGGCGCAAAAACTGTCGGCTCTTAACATGTCGAAGCGCGAGCAACTGCTAATGCAGCTGGTACGGGAAGAGGCGCTTTACCGAGAGGCGGGGCGATTGGGTTTGCACAGAGACGACTATGTAATCAAGCAGCGTATGGTGCAGAAAGTCGAGTACCTTGCTCGGGGATTCGGCGAGGCGGAGCAGTTGATCGATCGGAATGCTGTGGCGACCTACTATGTGGAAAATATAAGCCGTTATGAGGAGCCCTCTATTGCGACCTTCGCACATGTGTTTGTCCGCGGGCTGGATGACAATGCACGGCAGCGAATAAAAGGACTGCAACAAGCGCTCAGTCGTGAGGATATAGCGTTTTCGTCGGCGATGGGGCGTGGCGATCGTTTTGTCTACCACGCCAATTACGTCGAACGTAGCCGGGATATGATTGATTCGCACTTCGGTGAACGCTTCGGCGCCAAGCTCTTCGAAATGTCTCCTGACCAGAAACGATGGCAGGGTCCTGTTGCTTCGGACCACGGCTACCACTTGGTCATGCTCTTTAAGCGAGATCCGGCTAGCGTTCCCAGCCTTGACAGCATTTATCCCCGCGTTGCTGAAGATGCCAGAAGGGTGGCACTTGATCAACAGACTGAGCAGGCATTGACTGATATCGTCAGTAATTATGAAGTCACGTTCGAAGGTCTGCCGTGGGCGGAAACGCTGGCCTGGCAAACGTCAGATAGTGACGCAGGATAGTGATGGCCTTCATACGCGTCTTTCTTATTTTGTACTTCATGCTGATGGCTTCTGTCGCCGTGGGCCACGATGCGCGTCCCATTTATGTTGATATTCGTGAAGTGCAGCAGCACCAATTTGCTGTTCAGTGGAAGGCGCCATCATCCATGCCTGCCTCCGGCCTTCCGACTCTCAGTCTACCTTCTCTCTGTACTCAATCAGGCGCTAGCGTCTCGGGGCGCATCGGTGGTGCCTACACCGTTAGCGCCAGTTACGTCTGCACAGCTGGGCTTGCAGGTCAGCAATTAAGCCTTAAATACCCGGGAAACAATCCGGGGGTTAACACACTATTTCGTATCAGCCTGCTCAACGGTGAGGTCCGCAATCAGATTTTGCAGCCGGGTGAAGAAACGCTGGTGGTTGCCGAGGTGGAAAGTCTTACACGCGTCAGCGCACAATACGCCTGGCTGGGCATTGAGCATATCTTCCTTGGGCTCGATCACCTTCTGTTCGTCCTCTGCCTGGTTTTTATCGCCCGTTCGCCGCGGCGAATCCTCGTTACCATAACCGGCTTCACGGTAGCCCATTCGCTGACACTGGCGCTATCCACGCTTGGCTTTATCCAGCTGCCAATACCAGCGGTGGAAGCTGTCATCGCACTGAGCATCCTGTTCCTGGCTCACGAAATTGCCGTTGCTGACCGAAGTTCCTGGACGTGGCGCTATCCGGTTTTGGTATCCAGCTCCTTTGGTCTTTTGCACGGTTTTGGGTTTGCCGCTGTACTCGGTGATATTGGCTTACCTCAGACTGAGCTACCGGCGGCACTGCTTTTTTTCAATATCGGCGTGGAACTCGGGCAGATTGCATTCATAACATTGCTTATTCTCGGGATTGGCTCTGTCACACTTCTTCTCGGTCGTGCTCATGGTGCACTGCTGAATGGTCGCTACACGGGGCTCGCTGGCACTTATGTGATCGGGACCGTAGCCAGTTTCTGGTTGTTGCAACGCGTCTCGGCATTCTCGACGTGAAAAAACTGACGAGAAAATGAGATTGTTTGTCACCCGCGATGGGTATTTTCAAGAGAATTTTTTCTGGCGAGCTCACGCTTGCCAATGTCGTTTATAAAATCACTGTCTATAGGGATTCCGTAATGGGTAGAGTCGCAGGAAAAGTTGTCATTATCACCGGAGGAGCCTCTGGTCTTGGCGCGGCAGATGCGCGCCTCCTCTCTGGCGAGGGCGCCCGTGTTGTGCTGACGGACGTCGATCGGGAGCGGGGCGAGGCGCTTGCGGCAGAGCTGGAGGGTGCGCTGTTCATTGAGCATGATGTGCGTGATGAGGCCGCCTGGCAGCACGTGATTGCGACAACAGTTGAGCGGCTCGGTGGACTCGATGTGCTGGTCAATAACGCGGGTCTCGTAAAATTTGGCTCGGTTGAAGAAACCACGCTCGAGGAGTATCGGCTGCTTAATTCCGTCATGTCGGAGGGAACCTTTCTCGGTTGCAAATATGCCGTACCTGCAATGGCACAGTCTGGAGGGGGATCGATTATTAATATCTCTTCTGTTGCCGCCCTAAAAGGCGTCGGGGCAATTGTGGCCTATACCGCCGCGAAGGGAGCGATACGTGCAATGACACGTTCTGTGGCGGTGCACTGTCAGGAAAGGAAGTACAATATTCGTTGTAATGTCGTACTGCCCGGAGCCCACGACACACCGATGACTCGAGCTGCGCTGGCTGAACTTCCATCCGAGGAAGAGGGTCTTAATCAGATACAACAGCATGGGCAGGGAAGGCCTGAAGACGTGGCACGCCTGGTGCTTTTCCTGGCGTCCGAGGAGTCATGCCACATTACCGGTTCGGAGCTGGTAATTGATAACGGTGAAACTATGAGGTGACAAACACAGGCTCGATGAGAATTAACTCGCGCCAGTGTCACCACGATTCAACATATGGATATTTCTGGAGGATTTATGAGCAGTCAAAGCACGCATCCACAGACCATGGACGGACGCGATCCGTCTCATCTTCGTGGCGATGCCATCACCGGCGATCGGTACTACTCGAAAGAATTTGCCGAGAAGGAATGGGAGCACCTCTGGACGCGGATCTGGCATATCGCCGGGCGCCTCGCCGATATTCCCGAGCCCGGCGACTACGTCGTTCACAACTTTCTGAAAGAATCTGTTATCGCGGTGCGCCAGGATGATGGCTCGGTGCGCGCGTTCTACAACAGCTGCCGCCACCGCGGTATGCGGCTGGTTCATGACGACAGCTCCACCGAAGAATTCGTTTGCCCCTACCACGGCTGGCGTTACGCCAAGGATGGTCTGCTGGTTCATGCTCAGGACTCGGACGTGGATTTCCCCCAGGGAGATCCCTGCGGAAAACTGCGCCTGAACGAGCTTCGCTGCGACACTTGGGGCGGGTTTGTCTGGTACACGATGGACGACAATGCCCCGACGCTTGCCGACTATCTGGATCCGATGCCCGAAGTCGCCAAGAACTACCCCATGGACACCGCGGTGCGTGTTGCGTGGTATCGGGTGAAGATAAATGCCAACTGGAAGTTCGTTACCGACAATTTCAGCGAGAGCTATCACACCCGCACCGCGCACCCGCAAGTGCCCCCCTGGATAGACCAGGATGTCGATTCCGCGCGCCATGAAATGTGGCCCAAGGGGCACGGTCGCACGGTGCAGCCGATGCACCCCTCCATATCCGACCGGCCAGCCGATGGACGCAATGTAATGTTCGAGGCGGTGTTGCGACAATGGGATATCGACCCCGATAGCTACGACAGCTACGAAGAGTTTGCGTTTCAGGGCTGGAAAGACCTCAAGGCGGCAAAGCAAAAGCTGTGGCGGGAGAAGGGCTATGTGCACTATGAGCATATGAACGATGAGGAGATCACCGACAGTCCCCACACCGTGATCTTCCCCAACGTAACCATCAGTTTTCTGCCTGACAATCTCGTTTTCTTCCGCTCAGAGCCGTGTCCGGACGATCCGGAAAAGTGCTACTTCGACCTGTGGTGCATGGCGTTTCCGGTAGAAGGGCAGACCGAGGTGGAATCCATTATGGCGGGCCCCAAGCCGCTTGAAGAAGTGGCGGTCTGCGAGCATCGGGATTTTGACGGCGGACAGGGAATCCCCGAATTGGCGGGCCAGATCGTCTACCAGGACATGAGCCTCGCCGAGGCGATGCAGGCGGGGATGCACAGCAAAGGCTATACCGACGCCGTGCTCTCAGGGCAGGAAACCCGAGTGCGGTTTTTCCACGAAGTGCTCAACGATTATCTTGAAGGGAGACGCTGAAATGGCCTTTACCGGACCACTGGAAGATCGCCTTGCGATTCGTGAACTGATGAACACCCACGCCCACGGTGTAATGACCAAGGATCCCGAAATCTGGGGTTCCATCTGGGCCGAGGAGGCGCATTGGGAGCTTTTGGAGTACCCGGATCTGGGCGGGTTTGATGGCAAGGACACCATTCTTGGCGCCTGGGTGGAATCGATGAAGGTCTATGGCCTCAATGATATGGCCAAGCCGATGGTGTATTTCATGGAGCCGGGTGCGATTACGGTGGACGGCGATAGGGCAGAAGCTGTCGCCTACACCCATGAGGTGTATCAGCACCCGGAGACGCGCAAGATCGTGCGCTGCACCGGGCGCTATGATGACAAACTGGAAAAACGCGACGGTCAGTGGCTATTCGTTTACCGCGCTTACGGCATTGTGCACGAGCAGATCAGCGACGCCTAGCTAGGGCCTCGCTGGTGCTGATGCAAACGAGGAGGGTGCACAGCATCGAACTCGACAAAACGGATCATCGGGCTGCTGGTCGACTACGGCATTAAGACGAGCGACCCACTCGAGATCAAGGGTCTGGGGCAGAAAGGCGACCTCCGCCCTGTGATGGCTGCTGATTTCATCGTCGTAAAGCGTGCGTTTCATAGTGTGATCACGCTGTAAAGCTGTCGTTACCTGTTATTCGACGTCTATGCGATGGTGCGGGCGTAGTAATGCCGCAGCGTTTCACATGCCGGGGTTTCTCGCCCGCTGGCGTGTTGGTGTCGGCCAGGCGTGCTCGCGTTACAATGGTGTCTCTAACGTCAGCAACCGGAGGTGGCGCAATCCGCAGGTTCAGCATTCGGTTTCTCCCGCGTGTCGAGCGGGGTCCATGGTGCAACGCGCGCAGCCGTTCCGTTTTGACGGCCTTTGGCGCTGTTGTTTTTGGGGCTGCGTTGCTGCTTGCCGCGCTCGACGGCAAGACCGTCAGCGCTCAGCCCGAGCAGCGCAGCGTTTTTCTGCTGACGGTCGCTGACGCCATCACGCCCGCGACAATGGACTATGTGCAGCGCGGCATCGCCTATGCCGAGTCCGAGGGCGCTGAGCTGCTGATCATCGCGCTGGATACCCCGGGCGGCCTCATGGCATCAACCCACGATCTGATTAAGTCGATTCTTGCCTCCAGGGTTCCTGTCGCTACCTACGTCTATCCCTCAGGATCACGAGCTGCCAGCGCCGGTGCATATATCGTCCTCGCCAGCCACGTGGCAGCCATGGCCCCGGCGACACATATTGGTTCGGCCACGCCCGTTCAGATTGGCGGGTTGCCGAGTCTGCCGTCAGATGATGCACCGGTAACCCCTGAGGCTCCGATGGAGCAGGGGGCCGAACCTCAGAACCTCCCGGCCCAGTCGCCTTCTGCAGCGGCGCCATCGGCGATGGAGCGCAAGGTGCTCGAAGATGCGGTGAGCTATATCCGTGAGCTCGCTGCCCGCCACGATCGCAACTCAGACTGGGCCGAACGCGCGGTACGCGATGCCGCAAATCTCGGCGCGCAGGAGGCGCTCGCGCAAAACGTTATTGATCTTGTCGCCGACGATATCGACGAGCTTCTGCAAGCCATCGATGGCAGGGTTGTGCGTATGGCTTACGGAGAGGTGACCCTGACTACCGCCGACTTGGTCGTTCAACGTATGGACCCGGACTGGCGCACGCGTCTGCTGTCGGTGATCACGGATCCGAATATCGCCTACTTCCTGTTGCTGATCGGTTTTTATGGTCTGGTTTTTGAGTTTGCCAATCCCGGGAGCCTGTTTCCAGGCGTTTTCGGTGCAACCTGTCTGTTGCTGGCGCTGTTTGCCTTCCAAATCCTGTCGGTGAATTACGCGGGTCTTGCGCTGATATTTCTCGGTCTGGCGTTCATCGTTGGTGAGGCGTTTATTCCCAGCTTCGGCGTGCTGGGTATTGGCGGGATTGCGGCGTTCGTGGCGGGTTCTGTGATCCTCATGGATGGGACCAATCAGGCCGTTTCACTGCCTGCCGTTGGTGGGGTGGGTGCGATTGGCGCCGGCTTCCTGCTGTGGGTGCTAACCCGACTGACGACGCTGCGGCGTCGCAGGCCTGTTTACGGTGTCGAGCATTTCACCGACGAGTCGGCGACCGCGGAAGACGACTTTGAGCAGGACCAGGGTCGTTTCTTTGGTTTTGTGCATATGAGTGGCGAGCGTTGGCGTGCGGTCAGCGAACGGCCGGTGAGCGCTGGTCAATCGCTTCAGGTACTTGGGGTCACGGGTTTGACGGTGCGGGTAGCACCTGCAGCCAGGAAAACACCCGGAGATGGCTCTAATTCTTAATTATTGAGGAGAACATTATGCCCGTCGATCTGCTTGGAAATATCGCGCCGTACTTTGCGCCAATTGTGGTGCTGGTGCTCATACTGGCATCGTCGATCAAGATCGTGCCCGAGTACCAGCGGGCGGTGGTGTTTTTTCTCGGCCGGTTTCAGGGCGTGAAAGGCCCCGGGCTGATTATTGTCATCCCGGGAGTCCAGCAGATGCAGCGGGTTGATCTTCGGGTTATCACCCTCGACGTTCCCAGTCAGGATGTCATATCTCGTGATAACGTCACCGTCCATGTCAATGCGGTACTGTATTTTCGGGTGATTGACCCGGAGCGCGCAGTGATTCGCGTTGAGGATTTTGGTGTCGCCACCAGCCAACTGGCGCAGACCACCCTGCGCTCGGTACTCGGCAAGCATGATCTCGACGAGATGCTTTCGGAGCGGGACAAGCTGAACAGGGATGTGCAGGAAATTATCGACGCACAAACCGAGGAGTGGGGCATCAAGGTGGCTAACGTTGAGATCAAACAGGTCGATCTTAACGAGTCGATGATTCGCGCCATCGGCCGGCAGGCCGAGGCTGAGCGCGAGCGGCGGGCCAAGGTGATTCACGCAGAAGGGGAACTTCAGGCTTCGCAAAAACTGCTGGAAGCGGCTCAGGTGATGTCCAAGAGTTCGGGCTCAATGCAGCTGCGCTATCTGCAGACCCTCGCGGATATGAGTAATTCCAATTCATCGACGGTGGTTTTTCCGCTGCCCATAGAAATTATGGAGACCTTCAAAAAGATGGCAGCGGTTACCGATTCGCCGACGGATCACGCCCCGGTAAAGCCCGACTGAATCGATCCTGATGCCATGCCGGAGAGGGGGTGGCTGACCTGGCTGACTGTCAAATAAGTACGCCACTAAGAAAACGAGAAGGGTGCTACCGAGGGGTAGTCCGTGTAGTCGGTATCCGATCGGTCAGAGCTTTTGTTATCCGTGAAGCCCGACCAATAGGTGAGTGTGCCGCCCAGCGTCTCGTAGTCGATCTAAAAGGTGCCAAATCGCTGTGTCTGTTCCATTCCTGGAAACGGTTTGCCCGTGGCTGGATCCAGTGAAAAGTCTATCTCTTGCTCGCTTGCATCGAGTTCGCCAATGACGACCCTGCGGGTCGTGTCAGTGCCGGGTACGGGCAGACGATCGTTATAGGTGGATAACTCGGAAGCAGTTTGACTGTATTCCTCGTCGCTCTGCTGGTGGCGCCCATACACTTTCAGGCGCTCAGAGGGGGTCCGCAACAGTTTTCGGGAAACCTAGATCAGTCCAAAAATAGGCCGAAAGTGTCCGGGAAACCTAGATCAGTCCATACCACCTAAAAAAGCGTCCGGATTCATTTAACCACTACGGACTGCCAGAAGTCGATTTCGGCATCGCGAAGCAGCACTTCAAAGCGCATGCGAATTTCGTGGATTCGGTTATACAGCGCCTCGAGTTTGCTGCCCTTATCGACAATTTGTGCGAACTGTAGTGCGGCATCGGCCTCACCGCTGGTGGTCTCAAGTTGATAGCTCAGGTAGGCGGTGACAGCTGTGAGCAACAGTATGGATGCGGCTGCCATAAGCCCCATTAGCGTACGAAATCGGAAGCGCGAGGGCGTATTTTCGGTGCTGGGTGTTGTAGCGCCAGAATTCATCGTACCGTACTTGTACTGATTGGACAGCAGCTACCATCGCACGGTGGTGACGCGGAGTGAGTTGAGATACCGGTGAAAAAAGCTTATCTACCTGAACGCATCGACGAGTTTTAGCTTAAAAAAGCTATAGATTTAAGATTTTTTATACAGCACTGTATGATCGGGCGTCGGGGCCTGCTAATGGAGTATAAACACCATGGGAACACGTGAGACGAAGTCCAGGATTCTGGACGCCGCACTCGAGTTGTTCAATACATCAAGTACCTCAGACATTTCGGCGAACCGCGTTGCTGAGGCCGCCGGAATCAGCCGTGGCAATCTGCATTATCACTACGCCTCCAAAGAAGAGATTGTTCTCGATCTTTGGAATCGTATCGAGGCCGAGATGGGAGAATGGTCCAAGAACCCGATGTCGCCTACGCTGGAGAATATGGCGTTGATGGCCCTGCGGCAGTTTCGCCTGATATGGCGTTACCGATTTTTTTACCAGGAGCTCAACGTATTACTCGAGCGCGATACTGAGCTTCGATACCGGTTCACGCGCGCCCGACAAAAGCGCATGGAAGATGTCTTTGTGTTCTTCCGTCAACTCGCCAACGCTGGATTTCTGCGGTCCGACCTCAGCGACCGACAGCTTAGGCGGCTGATCAAGATTTCCTGGCTGGTATCCGATTTTTGGCTCAGCTTTGTTCGGGTCGAGGACGAGGTCATTGATATCGGAACGATGGAGGACGGATTCAAGCTGATAGTGCAACTGTTTGAACCAGTAATGACCGACAGGGGCAAGCGGGGGATACCCTTATCACTAAGGGCATTTTCGCTGGACCCTACCGATTTTACGCAACGCTCAGCGTAGCGCGGTTCCCGCCACCGGCAGCGACTGTCTATCGATCACCCGGCCGTTTTTCATCACCAGCTCGATGCTACGCGTGTTGGTGATGTCCTCTACGGGATTGGCAGTTAACAGCACCGCATCGGCCAGCTTACCGACCTCAATAGAGCCCATGTCGGTTTCGCGGCCCAAAAACTCCGCCCCGTTGAGGGTGGCGATACGGATAATATCTTTGGCGGGGATGCCCGCATCCGCCAGCAGTTTCATTTCATGATGTACCGCCGGCCCTATGGTCTGATCGGTACCGAGAACCAGAACACCCCCGGCGTTGTGAATAAGTGCCAGTCCTTCCTGCGCAATTGGCGTCATGATTTGCATCCACCACGTCCACTTCCGTTCCTGCCAGGCAGGGCGGGTCTCTGTCTTCAGCGTCTCGATTTCGTCCGCTGAAAGACTGGCCTGGTAGAGGGGTTGATCGAGGAAATCCGGACTCTCAGCGAGCCGAGAGTATCCCTCTCCAATAGCAAGAGTCGTTACCATCGGTATTTTCTTGGCGCCCATAAGACGTCCAAAAGCTTCGGTTGCAGGACCCTGGATAATCGGATGGGAGAGATTATCGATGCCTGCGAAAATCGCCTGACGAGCTCTTCGTTCGCTCGAGGTATGAACCGTTGTGCGAATGCCGTGGTCATTGTAGTACTCGATAACCTTCTGCATGAGGTCTACAGGCAGCAGGGGAATCATTGGCCGCGCACCCCAGCCGCGTTCCTCAAGTGTCAACTTCAGAATATCCGGCTTTCTGGCGATGTGGTCGTCGAGGGCTGCCTTGGCTTCAGGCCAGTCGTCGACGGGTGTATAACCGGGACCGCTGCCATGGCTTCCCGGGTAGGTGACAATACCTCCCGTAGCAAAGATTCGTGGCGACTCGATACTCCCACTACGCTCTTCGTCGCGAAGGGCGAAGATATAGTCTGGATTATTCCCCGAGTCATAAACGGCGGTCACACCGCTGTAGAGATAACTGGCCAATGCTGCGAGGCCTACCTGCCGATCGTTACCCGCTTCCCGAAGGCCCGTTTCCGTAACCGTCACACCGCCCTTCAGGTGAATGTGCATATCCATCAGTCCGGGAATCAGATAGCGGCCGGTTCCATCGATGCGCGTACCTTCCACACCTGCCAGGGTTTCCGCCGGGGCTATCTGACTGAACTTTCCGTCCTCCACGACAACACTGATGCCCGCCAGGGGATCCCTGCCAGTACCATCGATCAGCGTAACATTGTCGAAAATGACGGTGTCGGCTTGGGCGAGTGTGCAGAAAACAGCAGTGGCAGCCACCACCAGGCGAGCGCGTGTCTTTGAAAATAAGATCATTTTGCCTCTACCGCCTTAAAGACGTGTCCATCACGCATAACAAAATTCACATCCAGTACCGCGGAGATGTCTTCAAGCGGACTTTCGCTCATTGCCACCAGGTCGGCATACATACCCGGCGCAATGCTTCCCACGCCTTCAATGCCACCCGCCGTCGCCGCACGGACAGTACCGGCCATCAGGGCCTCCATGGGTGACATACCAATACCGACGTACTCGACAAATTCATTGGCATTCTCGCCGTGGGGCGAAACTCCGGAGTCGGTGCCCAGCGCGATATTCACACCCATGTTGTGTGCCATACGAGTCATATCTTTGGGCTGTCGACCCAGTGCCAATAGCTTCTCCATCACGGCGGGTGGCGCATCCTTGAACGGGCCTTGTTTCATTTTTTCGGGTGTATCGCCGACGTAGCTAATGGGATAAACGGTTGGAATAACAAATGCCCCTGTTTTCTTGAACAGCTTCATCGTGTCCTTGTCGGCCCACATGGAATGTTCGATGGAATCAAAGCCCGCGTTAAGTGCCGCCTCAATGCCGGGTTTGGCGTGGGCATGGGCGGTTACCTTTCTACCCAGCATATGCGCGGTGTTGGCAATGGCGACCAGCTCCTCGTGGGTAAACTGCTGCCCTGTACCCGCATTGGTATTGGACAACACTCCCCCCGTGGAGGTTACCTTAATCACGTCGGCCCCACGTTTAACCATTTGCCTTACGGCGCGCATACAGTCGTCCGCGCCATCGCAGGTGCCTGTTGCCGGTAGTGCGTTCGCCACTTCCTCCCGGTAGCCGTGGAAGTCACCGTGTCCTCCCGAGGGCGTAATGGCCGATCCGGCGACAAGAAGTCGGGGGCCGGGCACGATACCCTCGGCTATCGCATCGCGGAGCGCGAAAATCGAATAGCCCCTCGAGCCCAGGTCCCTGACGGTCGTGAAACCCGCCATCAGTGTTTTGTGCGCATTCTGCGCACCGATGAGCGCAAAATAGGCGTCGGGTTTACGAACGTAAAGGCCTCGAGCTCCCGCGTTGGCATAAGCACCCAGGTGCACATGCAGGTCAATAAAACCGGGCATGACAAACTGATTCGAGAGATCAATCACTCGGGTATCAGCGTCCAGCGACAGGCTTTCAGGCGTTACAAACCCCGAATGTACCGCCTTTATCTTCCCATCGTGTATTTCGACCGTCGCCTCTGACTGTGGCGAATCGCCTGGTATGGCGAGGAGGGTTCCGGCGTGTACGAGCGTGGCCTCAGCCAATGCGGGACCAGAAAAGCCGACTGCGGCTATCACGGCGAGACAGCCTCGAAGGAGCAACTTCATTTGACTTAGCATGGGTCTATCCCGTTATTAAAAGGTCTTCGTCAGATCGATACCGATGGTTCTCGGCATAGTCGTCCATTTAACGGTTAGCAAGGAATCTTCGGTCCTGACCCGGAGATCGCCGCGTTCATCAAACACATTTTCGACGTAAAGGGTTACGTTTAGCCCGTTATCGCGATCCATGACACCCGCCCTGAAATTGAAGAGCTCATAAGAATTCTGCTTCCGGTTGAAGCGGGACGTGGTATCGAGCTCAGAATCCGAGCCGCCTCGATGAACAAATTCACCGCGAATGAAGCCATCCCAGTCACCGCCCACCTCGAAGTTGTACTGCGCCATCGCGTTAGCGGTAAATTCCGGGACGAACGGCAGCTTGTCTCCTTTACGCCCCGGTGCCACGATTTGATCGCTGATTTGATCCTCCGACAGCTCGCGGGTAGGAAGCCATGCGAAACCGGCGGTCAGGTCCAGTTGATCGATCGGGCGCGCGTTAAGCTCAAATTCGAGCCCGAGCACTTCGGCCGCGCCGGCATTGCCAACAAATCCGAAAGCGCCCGTAGGGTCCTGGCCGGCGACCTGAATGTCAGACCAGTCAATATAGAAAGCGGCCAGGTTCAGATTCACCCTGCCGTCCGCCAATGTGGTTTTTGCGCCCAATTCATAGTTCCAGAGTTCGTCTGCTTCGTAACCCGGGGGAACCGCAACGACACCCTGGCCATTGGTGCCCCCGAGTCGGAATCCCTGAGACGCCAATCCATAGAACACATAATCATCGCTGGGGCTGTAGGACACCTGGAACTTCGAGATGGTCTTGTCTTCTTTAAACGCTCGCAGATCCGGCTCGGGCAGAAAGTTTTCTGGTGGAAAAAGTGCGAAGGGGAATAGTTGCAAACCATTATCGGTCTGCTCGGCCTCGAACCAGCGGAGTCCAGCCATGAGCTCCCATTGATCGTTGAGGGCATAAGTGACCTCACCAAATACGGCAATCTCTTCCATCTTACGTCTATTTTCACGGGCAAAAACGCATGGATTACATTCGTCAATTCCCTCTCCAGGGGCCCCGGAGATAAAGCCTGTCGGTGGCATGCCCGTGTCAATCAAGTCGCCGGTGATTTCATCGACTACGGGTACATAGCTGCGGAAATCAGAGGTGCGCTCGCGGTAAAAAACCCCGCCCATCCACTGGAATCGTGAATCGCTGGTTGAGTTCAGTCGCATCTCAAACGCTGTTTGTTCGACGTCCTGTGTCTGGTCGGTTAGCGCAGGAAACAAGTCCGCGCGGTTGGCGGGCGGATCATCCGGTGAAGTCGGTTCGGGGCGAACTCCAAGACGGAGGATGACCCAGGTCGAGTCCCGACGGAAATCGAAGCTTCGATCGTAGTAGGATCCTGCTGCCGTCAAGCTGACGTTATCAAAATCATAATTCAGGGTGAGGCTGTATATTTCCTGCTCATCGGGCATTTGCGTTCGGGCAAAATCACCATTAATCAGATCGCCAGTTTCGAAGAAAGCGACATTTCTAATATCCTCAAGGGGCTCCAGGTCGTTGTTCACAAAGTCGAGATTATCGGGGGAGTCTGAAAAAGAATCGTAGGGGTTGTAGCGATCAGTGCCACCGGCGTCCGTGTCCTGCATCCATGCCATCGCATCGATGGTCATGCGGTCATTGGGCTGAAAACGCAGCATGCCTCTAAAACCCTTGGTCTCGTACCAGTTGTAGTCTTCGCGATTTAGCCGGTTGTTATCGAGGTAACCGGGTTGATCATCGTAGTAACCGACAGCTCTGAACGATAGTTTGTCATCAATCAGTGGAACGTTGACCATGCCGTAAACGCTGCCACCCGTATCGCCCTCTTCAACGGTAGTGCCGCCGACTTGTATTTTGGCGCCGAATTCAGTCATATCAGGCTTGTTCAGAATAAAGCGCAGGGTTCCGATCTGGGAGTTGGCACCGAAGGTTGTGCCCTGTGGTCCTTTGAGGACCTCCACTCGGTCGAGATCAAAGAGTTTTAAATCGGTGGTTTGTGAACCGCTGTTGCCAGCTGCTCCCTGGATCCCCGGAAGCGGGATTTCATCGTAATAAACGGCAACCTGCTGCTGGCCGGCCGAACGCACGCCGCGCAATACGTATCGTTTTTGTCCGGCACCCTCATCAGAAAAGGTTAATCCCGGAACTTGATAAGCAAAAGAGTCGAAGTCCAGCGCGCGCATCTGCTGGAGTTGATCGGATCCGAACGCCGTGATTGTCGCTGGAACGTCCTGAAGTTTCTCGGCACCACGTTTCCGCGCAGTGACAACGATCTCTTCGAGAACGGTTGCCCCCTGCGCGAAGGTCGCCGTGGGCTGAGTCCAGCAAAGTGCAGCAATGGCGGAAGCAAGAGTAACGGGGACAAAGTTTTTGCGACTGAGGGGCTTGGACATAGGGGGAATTCCTCTGGGCTTTGGGTTCATGACGGAAATGCAGTGAGCGAATCCATCATCATGAGTCTTCAGCGACCGCGAATCTTTCAGGTGCAGGCACCAACAGCGGCGTTTCCAGAAAAATCAGGAAAAGCCTTTTTCATAATTGTTGGACAGAAGTTGTACTAATTACGGGTTTGTATCAAATTAAAATTAGGGCGCGCGTTCTAAACAGGTGCGAATGGCTGAAGACTTCGCCTGTATACTCGCTGTTTGGATTGCTACTTTGATGCGCAGCATAAAGGGCCGATAGAGACAGGGCTGGCTAACTCAGGCAGGGGGTCGTAACCCTTGTGGCGACCCTATGTGATTTTAGTGATTGCGGCGATTACAGCAGACAGTGCGCTTACGACTCACACGCGCGCTACCCCCACCACTGATGGATGGCAAGAGCACACGCGCGTCAGAAAGTTGTCCTGGGTGGTCAGTAATGACGCTCAGAACAAATGCTGAAGCGCTATGCTGAAAAGCGTAAACGATTCGTCGGAGTCATTGACGGAGCCCGTTGCGATGCTTACCTTCACTGCATTGCGTGACAAGACCGGAAATACCACACTCGCGCCGACGCGCATATCTCTCTGCAGATCATCCAATTGCACAGGGCCGATTTTGCTGCGACCACCGCGGTAGAAATTGGAGTCCAGAGACATCCAGAAGCCGGGCTTAAAGCGCCGAATCAGGTTGAGTTGAACGGCATAAATCGGATCCTGCTGGCGGCGGACACCGAGAAAGTCATCATTGTCGGTAAACACCCAGGCACTGGCCTTCGCTTCGACCAGCAATTTGTCGGTTATCGGACCGATAAAGCCCAACTCGCCGCGAGCGGCCCAGCGGTTGGCACCCACATTGATGACCCGATCGTTGTCATAGTCGCCAGTCGGTGCGACGACCTTCAAACTCGCGCCCAGAATCGGCTTGGGATCACGCCGCAAAGCCGCGAATTCCTCCTTATCCATGCTGGGTGCGCCAATCAGATTCACGGTAAGGGTCGCGGAAATATCGCCGAGGCCACTATAGTTTCTTTCTATATTCCCGATATCGGGCACATCCGCGGCTGTGGTGCCGTCGGAAAAGGGCGCTTCCAATACCAGATTGGCGGTCCGGCCGAGAAAGTTTATGGTCTGTAAATAACCCACGACAATAGTGGAGATCGATGAGTCCAGACCTGCTATCGGCAGTGACGGGTCCGGCACCACATCGCCCCTGGTGACGGCCAATCCCAGCGTGGCAACCTGCGTGCCCTTGGGTGCGGGCCAGTAAGTTCGAGGCGTAAGTTCCTGCGCTGACGTTGCCGCAGGAAATAGCGTCGCGGTCAGGCACGCAACGAAAAGTGCCCTGCTGAGCGTAAAGCAGGTCAAGTGTTGAGGAACCGACGCGTTTTCAAGTTATTGGGGTCCACTGGTTGCTTATGAAGCCGATTATGGGGTTTGGACTTCGACAAATACAGACCTTGTCGGAACTCCGAGCCTCGCTCTTACGGTTAAATCGCTGTGCGGTCAATCGGTGTGATAGCGGCTTTTACTATGCTGCTTGTTTCCAGGGAATCCAGACAAGCCAAGCACTACGAGAAATATGCTGTTTTATAGGGTTATTGGGGTGAGGCAAGAAAGACAGCATGCGTTTCCAAACGTTTGACGCCCTGGAAAATAAGTGGCCCCAAAAGGGCTGCTTGATTAGCGGCAGAACAAATGACAATCTCGATACATTGCGTCACTGGTAGCCGTACAGGCTGCATTGGGGGGAGCCACCATCGTCAAAACGCAGACTCAGGATGTCGACGCATCCGATTCGGCTAATTTCCAGAGCCTGGCCGTTCCGCGGCTTCGTTTTATTCCTTTTCGACGCTCAGAGCTTGTTCAGACTTTGCGCGATTCGCCCATTGGTGGTTTCCAGATTCCGCCTTCAGTCAGCGCGCGCTTCGAGGCCGGAGTCGCTCGAATCACTGAGGCGCTTTCAGCAGAATTTCATGCCGAGCGTCAGGCAATCAAAGATGCCTATGCGCCACTCGATCCCGACGCGGATACTCGCAGGATCAGTACTGAAGCCACGACGGATACGAGCTCTGAGCTGGGTGAGCGCCTCGTCCACATTCTCGATCGCGGCAACTATGAACGGATTACCGAAAAGGATTTGAAGCGGGCGTTCCGCAGCGCCTCGTTATTTCAAATTCGATTGCGTGTCGATATGCGTGATTTTGAGGAGGTGTTGTTGTTCGCCAGAGGCATTTCCCAGAAGGAAGAGACTGTTTCCCACCTGGCGGGGCTCTGGAAGCGGACGATCCGTTTTATCAACTATGATCGCGTGGTGCTCTTCTTGCGTTTCGCGGATCGCGGTGAGAAGGGTGATCCCGATTTACCGCCCGGCCGGGTAATGATCAAGCTGTTCCAGAATGTCCCCAATGCCGACCTGGAAATGTTATTCCCCAATACCCGTGTCGCCATGCGCTGGTCGGACCGATTGCTTATCGGTGTACCCGCGATAGTCAGTGGCGCTGCTGTTGCTTTTACAAAGCTCGGTGCCCCCTTGGTGTTGCTGGGTGCCTTACTGGGGTTTTGGCTGGGGCTACACACCGATCCGGTGTCGTTGGATCGTCAGGGCTTGCTTGTTATCGGCGCGGGCCTGGGCGCATTGGGTGCTTATCTGTGGAAGCAGATTTCGAACTATAGACATCGAAAGGCACGTTTTCGCCAGGCATTGACGCGAAATCTTTATTTTAAGCTATTGGATAACAACGCGGGAGTTCTGCTGCGCGTATTGGACGATGCGGAAGATTCAGAGTGCAAGGAGGCGTGGGTTGCGTACCGTTTTCTGTTGGCGAACCCCGATGGTGTCACCGAGCAGCAGCTTGATCAGCAGATTGAACGCTGGTTTGTTACCCAGTTGGGCGCGGAAATTGATTTTGAGATCGATGACGCACTGCGTAAGTTGGCGCGTTTGGGCCTTGCCCGTGAGGAGCAGCAGGTCTGGTGGGCCGCTGACAATAAGGTTAGTGAGCAGGGTGTTGAAAATCTGGCAGCCGATTGACTAGTAGGTGGGTAAATTTTCTGCAGTAGCAATCAGGCGTATTCGCAGGCCGCGCCGAAGACTTCATTTATTGGCGGGTGGTTGGGTAAGTGATACTTCGCTGGTTTCAAGGACTCTCATGGGAATAGGGCCGAGACTGGTGGATCCCACGGTATTGAAATTCTGGCGGCGCTTACTGTTTTTTGTTAATCAACCGTTTGCCTCGGCCGATTTTAAGCACCTTCGATACGCTGTTGCGCAGCGTATTGTCGAAATGACCTAGTAAACTCCGTAATGGCTGCTCGGGTCGACCAAGAAACGATGTCACGTGGAAGTAGTCGGTGGCGTCCGGCGAGACCTCAGAGAAGTAATAGTTCGAGACGCAGCATCGAGGTTGGTCGGCGATAACCTTGCTCACTGAGTGCCAGCTGGTCTTGTTGGTCTCCATAACGACCAACCGATTCCGATGCGAGACGACGGTGCGGGGGTGTGTCCTTGTCGTATCCCAGAGCTCAAAGTTACCACCGCGTTCGAGGCCCCAGTGTGGACTGACATAGAACAGCAGGTTCAGCCGGCGATAGCGATTGCGCTGGGCGTCGTGGCTGTTGTCGATATGCGGATTCAAATAGTCCCCCTGAAACATCATGGAGAGACCGCTCGCATATAAGTCGGGATCGGGCTCGATCCCCGGGAGTTCCAGTAACCCGGTAATCAGATCAACCACCCTTGGATTCTGAAACGCATAGGTGATATCCGAGAGAATGGGGGAGTACTGTGATAAATCGGTAGCTGTGCGTTTCTTTTCCCGAAAGCTTTGGCGATCGAAAAAGCCATCCCCATTTTTGGGAAAGGCGTTGTAGATGGCGTTGACATCGTCTTTGGTCAATACATCATCGAGCACAAAGTGGCGTGTCGTTGTGCCCTCCGGGTTATTCCACTGCTGCGAAATGCTGGCACTGCACTCGGTAAGACGATTAACGAGTGCGTCGCTGAAGTAGTCGATTTGGGTGTCGGCGTCCGCGCTCATGTTGGTTCGATGTTCTCTTGTATGAAGCTCAAAAGTTTACCGCTGTCAAAGCGCGAGTTTTGATGCCACTTATTGCACCAGAGTTGGCTCTGGGTCCGTGCTGTCAACACATGCCTATTCTGCTTTACGAGTAATAAAGACGGATTGTGAATTTTCCAGGACAGCGACTAGGATATTTCGCTTCTGGCTCGGATAAGGGTGGCCGGCTTTGGTGCGGCGAATTGGCGCAGGCGGCGGCCGCCTGCGCCTCGAGCACTCAGAACGCGTAAGAGATTCGCATACCATAGGTGCGTGGCATACCACCCCAGCGGGCAGAATCGAGCGTGCCCACGTCGGCGGCATAATCGAAGAACTCTTCGTCATTGAGGTTTTTGCCAAACACAGCGACCCTTAAATTACCTTCGGGGTTTACGTAAGCGAGGCTGGCGTCCAGCAGGCCAAAGGCCTCCTGTTGCAACCAGTGCTTGTTGTAAAGGTCCGTCATGTAATCGTCACGCCAGGAATAAGCGACTCGAGTAATAATCGATCCACCACTGCTCAGACCGAAATCGTAAGTACCCATGATGTTGTAGCTGAGTTCCGGTGTTTTCTGGAAATCCCAGGTTTTCGCCAAGGCATTATCCGCGGGATCAACCACACCATCCTGATTGGCATCGAAGAACTGGATGTCGGTGTACTCGGGATCGACAGTGCCAACGGAGGCATCGAGGCGCAGCCCGGTTGTTGGTTGCAGCGACAGTTCTGCTTCCCAGCCGCTGATTTCAGCCTCACCCGCATTGAAGTTGATCAAGCTGGCACCGCTGTTTTCGTCGGGATTGTTTACGAAAAGTATCAAATCATCGTACTCGGCAAGGTAGTAGGCCAGGTTGAAGCGGGCACGACCATCCCAGAATGTCGACTTGAAGCCGGCTTCGTAGGAATCAACCGTTTCCGGATCCGTGGGTCCAATGCCGTCGAGTGTCGTTGCGCGAGCGTTGAATACACCACTGGCAAAGCCCCGGGTGTAGCTTGCATACAACATGGTGTCTTCATTGATGTGGTAGGACACTGCGATCTTGGGTGAGATATCGTCCCAATCCTTTTGGTTCGATACGACATTGTCACAGGCGGAGAAGTCGAGTTCGCAGGTACCGAGAATACCAATATCGATTTCTTTATCTTCTTTGGTCCAACGAGCACCCGCTGTTAGCGTTAGTGCATCCGTAATCGACCAGTTCATTTCACCGAACACGCCGAGTGTGCTGTGCTGGGTTTCAGAAAACGTGGCCGCATTGAGTGTTACAAAGAAGTTTCGACGTTCACCAATCGTATATTCCTGATCGAAATAATTGACTCCGACCACGAAGTCGAAGTTATCAGAGAATGTCGACGAGTAGCGCACCTCAAGACTGGTTTGATCCTGAGTCTCCTTGTTATCGTTGAAGTGGAAGATGGTAAATGGGGTGCCGTCAAAATCGGTGCTGCTGTTGTACTCCACATCACGCCACCCGGCGATGGTGGTTACCACACCGTGATCAAGGTTCCAGTTGGCGTCGAGGGTCAATGACTTGGTTTCAACTTCGGTGTAACCAATCAGGTCATGATTGATGTCGTATTTGTCTTCGGGTGGTTGGTAACCAAAGGACGTCTGAGCAAGAAACTGGCTGCCTTCGCCGCAAACTATATCCCGGTTATCCACGCCGGGAATCGGAACACAATTATGTGCCACGTTCTGCGAGTTGGCGCTTCCCGCATCATTCTTCTGGTATTCGCCAATTAGCGTTAAATTTAAATCCTCGGTCGCTTGCCAGCTGACGATCGGTCGTAGAATCAGCAAATCCATTCCTACTTTATCCCCGGTGCCTGTTTCTGGCATGCCCGCGGGGTTAATACTGGTGTCGACGGTACCGCCGTTATTATCCTCAAAAAAGCCATCGCGATCGGCCTTGATGATCGCCAGTTTGCCGTTGACCGAATCGCTGATCGGGCCCTCTATGCTGCCATTGAAGGTCAAGGCGTTATAGTTTCCGGCCTCGACCTCTACCTGGGCGGCGAACTCATCTCCGGGGCGTTTTGTTTTCAGTAGCACCGCGCCGCCGGTCACGTTTCTCCCCAGCAGAGTACCTTGCGGACCGCGAAGTACTTCTACCGCTTCCAGATCAAAGGTGCTGGCGAGGGCGCCGGCGTTGTAGCCAAGGTAAACACCGTCTACAAAAATTCCCACTTTGGGGTCGTTGGTCCGGGTGGAACCATTGACGCCCATGCCGCGGATAAAAAAATTGGGATAACTGGCGTAGGTGCCGACATTGTTGAGTTCGGCGTTGGCGACCATTTTGCCGACATCGACCAGATCGACACTAAAGGCATCTTTCAGCATGCCCTCATTGAAGGTCATTACCGAAGTCGGTATGTCCTGGGTGGATTGCTCGCGGGCCACCTTCTGCGAGATGACGATAACTTCTTCGAGCTCCTTGGCTTGGGTCGTCGCGGCCGCCATTGCTATAACACTGGCTGCGATCAATGTAGGCGTTGTCTTGAGATCAGTTTTCTTTTTCATTTTCTGCCCTTTTTATATTTTTCGGGTGTGTGCCTTTAAAATGAATATCGGAAATGGTCGTCCAGATTTACTGTCTGCCATCATTGATTTAGTCGATAAAGATCCCCCTGAAATTTCGGACATCTGAGTCTACGATTATTTTGAATGCAATTCAAAACTGTCATCGAACGGCTACCCTCCAGGTCTGATTCGCTCCAGGGCCCCGAGATTTCTCTCTGGATAGGCGGTGAGCGCGTGATGTCCTGATTCTGATACGGGAAATCAGAGACGGCTTTTGGTGGGCCGGGTAATAATAAGGACACAGTGAGTATTCTTCGGGTATCCATGGAAGTCGGAGGCCAGAAACGCATAGCGTAGTTTCAAAGAGGGCTTGACCGATCGGTCAGGGTTCGGCGGAAGGGGGTATGAGCTGAACTCAGCTATCGACCTGATACTGCTCCCACAGGCGTGTTCGCTCCCGCAGGGGATCGGTCAGCACATTTTCGCGTGCGCTATGGACCTCCCTCGCCGTGATCGGTGCAAAGTCGCTCGATAGGTTCGGGGCGTTCAGTTCGGTCAGGATATAGTTGAGAACGTCGGCGAGTTCGGCATCACTGATTGGCGCCTGGGAGGACCCAGGTACACGAGCGAGATAAGCCCTTCCATCGCTGAAGTCAGTGATCTGTGTGATCTCTCCAATCAGCGTCGGTACTTCTGGCGGTGAGCCCTGTCCATCCGCCAAATGACAGCCCGCACAATGCAGGAGATAGTTGAATCGTGCTTTGTCGGCCCACGCGGTCGATCCAAGCAGGAAAAGTAGTGCGAACACTGCGCCGCGACACAACGGTTTTCCCATAGCGATCAGTCTATCTCCGCCTCACCCAGAACGAGTGAAACCGTGCAGTGATACGCCTGCGACTCGGTACCGAAGCACCACAGAATATCGTTACTCTTGGCTGGAAAATAAACGGGTTTGTCGCGTTCGGTACGATGACAAACACACCGTTCACAATAGGATTTACCACAGCAATCGTTATAGGAGATTAAATAGTCCTTACCATCCGCAGGATTGTGGCAGGTGCCGATCCAGCTGATGGGAGAGGGCTCGGACCCGGGTGGGCAGGTCGTTGCACTACCTCCGCAGCAGGAGCACAGTGAGCCTCCGAGTGCACAGTAGCGCCAATAGTCACAACTCTGGGGATCGCCGATTTCCGAGACTGCAGCGAGGTCCTGTGGCGGTTCATTGCCAAAGGCCCGCCGGACCGGTAGCAGCGGGAAGAAGCTTGCTCCCGCCAACATCAAGCCGAGTTTTCCCAAAAAACTGCGTCGGGAGGTTCGTTGGGCGACGCGACGTGCCGCCTCACTCATCCGCTGATCGAGTCGTTGAGAAAGTCGGGCCAGATCGAGAGGTTTCGTCATTTAATCACCCTGTGTGTTGTTCAGAGACTGTTGTGTGCGGTTCAAAAACTTCAGGCTCATCGGGATGGTTGATGGCCATGTAGTCCTGAATTGAGTCGATACCGGTTCGCATCGCCTCGAGTAAGCTTTCGAGATGCTCGCGGGTATTCACAAGGCCCTTGGCGGCGAGGGCGCCCTGGTCGTCAATTAAGACCGCAAAAGGCAGCTTGCTGACCGCAAAACCAATTCCCAGGGGTTGGGAAACCACGTAAGGGTAGCGTTCGATACCGAGCTTTTGCGCGTAAGCCTGGTGTGCACTGATATCAGCGCCATCGCTGGCAAAAATCAGGTCAAAATTATCTTCCCGGGCAACGGCTCGCGCCACTGGCACCAGCGCTTTGCAAACCGGGCAGGTGGGTGAAATGAACAGGAGCATTTGCTTTGTCGCTCGCGTCGTATCACCGATAGTTACCCGTTGGTTGTCGATGGTGTCGTAAGTTGCTGCCTCCACGCGCTCCCCGATTTTCGGACCGTTTGTCGGCGTTAGCGCCCCCGCCGGTGCGATTCGCTCGTGCAGGAGACCAATTTGTCGGGTCAGTGCGAGTACCAGAATACCCAGGCCAAGAACCGCCAGCCAGAGAATGATGTGAGATATCCAAAGAAGACTGTCCATCACGCGCTGCCTCGGCGCCAGTTGGCGAGGCTCATGGCGTTCTTCAGAAGCTGCTGTCCCGCGAGGTAAAACACCACGAGTAAAAGGGTCGCCCCTGCCGCAACGATGTAATCGAGCCCGCTCAGTGGTCGGTCACCAGGGGCGATCACCACCGTCAGGGCCACTACTGCAAGGGCAAGATTCCTGACCACCAGGGCAGTTGACAGCCCTCCGGAGGGCGCGAAGCTGCAGCCGCAGTCGATATGGGTGCGGCCTCGCCATAGATTTATCGCCATGCCGGCCGCATACAGGGTGAGCAAAGCAGCACTCGCAGCCGCAGACCACATCAATAGTGTGGTGCCCTGACTACCGCCCAAGGAGAGCAGCCATCCTCCGGCTATGCCGAGTTCGAGCAGTGGAAGAGAGACTGCGATCACGGCGAGGGTCCACGGCGGAACAATCTGGTATTCCGACACAATCATTCGAAAAGCGGATAGATTATTGAGCTTCTCGAGGGCGCCGGAGGCAAACAGTAACGCGAAGGCGATCGATACGATAAGGGGAACTATAGGATCCACGATCTAAAAACCCTGAAGGATCGCGGCTTCCTCGCCGGGTTCCTCGATCCGCCGAATCAATTTCAGTGTCATCGCATCGTAAATATCGATCTGGTTATTGATGTCGGAGGTGATGAGTAACGGCTTCTCGTCCTGGGTTAGGTATAGATTCATTACCGGTATCTCCAGAGGCAATCGCGCGATACGGCGCTGGGCCTTAAGATCGAACACCCAGATCTCCGTGCCCGGATCTTCGTGGGTATCGATGTCGCCCTGGTGCATCAGCGTGTAGAAGATGCTTTTGTTGGCTGTGAGCCCCATAATCTGCCAGCCGCCGAGCTTCCAGTCCTCAGCAGCCTCGGCCGTAGTGACAACCCGCCAGGGTTCTGAAATTTCGATCTGATCGGCCCGCACGTGCACGGTGTAGACCAGGCCCTCAAAGGAGCTCAGCAACCAGCCATCGCCGAAAGGAAGCACTCGGTCAAAGATCGGATCGTCGTCGATATCAAAAAACGGGCGACTGCGAAAACGAGTGACTTCATTGCCATCAGCGTCCAGACGAATTAACTGAAGTCTGCCATCGCCACACAGCTGGAGGAATGCGTTTTCGGGTACCGGCAGCATCATGGCACAGCCGGGGGTCGAAATTTCTGCCACAAATTTTTGTGCCTCGACATCGACGATGCTTATCGACTGCGCGGGTGTCAGGTTGAACACCGCGAGATGGCGCTCATCATCCATTAGCGCCGAGAATTGTCGGTGTGGGAACGCGGCTATTTTGTTGGGCACGGGTATTTCAGCGACTGGCGCCAGGTCCTCGATGCTATAGATCGTCACCACGTCGGTGCGCTCTCCACGATCGCTACGGGAGTAATAACTTTCAGCGGCGTAAATAACGCCCTTTTCCGGGTGGGGTTCGATGACCGGTGTGTAGGGCGTCAATGTCAGTCGACCCAGCATCTCGCCGGTGGAGGCGTCGAAAAGATTGGTGCCCCCCATGTACGCTTTGATAAAAACCCAGGTAGGCGTGGGTTCTCCGAGTTTTGCAACGGAAATGGTTTCGGGTTTGACACCGGCGTGGGCAAGCGATGCCATTAACAGCGCCATCAGAACGGCAAGCCGTTGAATCATTGGTGGCTCTCCATTGGGATTATGGGGCGTCTCGTGCTCGAGAAGGCAAGTAGTGTCCCTGATTTGCGCTGGACGGTCCAGTGAGTGGGTCCTGTGCTCGCCTAAAAGCCGTGATTGCACTGTTAATCGAGCGATGACAACCCGTCGATAATCCGTTTTTCCAAGGGCACCGCAATAACCTGAGCACAGCTTTCAGTTGGCTTCAAAGTAGTCATTCAATCGATGTCGCTTCGGGTAATCGATTGCGCCTACAGCGGACGTTGTCGCTCGATGCCAAAGGCCGGTCCAGGTGGCTTTATTCTGCACTCGTGCGGTTGATGTAATCCCGCTGGCCTTAGCTATTTTCGAAATAATCGAACGCTTTTGTGGCGGAATTTATGGCGTTAATGCACGCAGGAACCCCGGCATAGACGGCGACCTGAAGGGCGATTTCGACAATTTCTTCCCGTGTCACCCCTGCACTCATTGCGGCGCGCATATGAAAATCCAATTGGTCGGGCGCGGTACCCATGGCAGAGAGCATCGCAATCGTCAGCATTTCACGGGTACGAAGATCGATGCCTTGGCGCGCAATCACGTCGGTAAACGCAAAGCCCAAAATAATCTCGCTGGCACCGGGGCAAAAGTTCTCCAATTTAGTCTTCACTTTATCGGCGGTTGAGGGAGCGAGTTGCTCCAATAATTGCATCGCTCCCGGTAAGGGGTCCGCTTCTCGGGTCATTGCGTTTTACCTCGCAAGCTTGACGGTCTGTTTATCGGGCATTTGCATGGTCAAGCCTCGATTCCATGGCTGCTGGGATTGGGCATAGCCAGATCGTCTAGTCTATGGGCACAATAGCGCGGACGTTATCATCAGCCCCGGACGCCTGCCCCTCTGCGACGGGTGCGGCGGATTGGCGCCACATGAGACTTCTGACCTGACCGTAGGCAATGGGGCGCGGGGATAGCTCCACGACCAGACGCATACCGTCGCTAAAATAAGGATCGCCGACGTGATTGTAGGCCGGGTCCTCCATGGTTGCCGCTTGTGCCCCCTCGACAAAGCCAAAGGCATTGACGAAGCCGCCTGCGAGCAGGGTTTGCAGAAGGTACTCCCGCGCCTGATCCACCTCGGGGTCGATCACGTGGGTGGTGATGGTGGGAGACTTTGGCGTCAGTTTAATACCGATATCACGACTGATCTGGCCGACCCAGACGTGTTGTCCGCGGTAGGTGAATGGCGCCATCCACAACCGCATATGGTTTCGCTGGGATATTCCTGCACGAGCACGCTGCAGTGCAAAATCCTGTTTACGGCCGAAGGTATCCAGTGAGCTGACCGGAGACACCGGATAGCTTTTATCTGAAATTGAGGCACCAACGACTTTTAATACCGTGCCCGGGGTGATGCGATGGGTAAACGACCAGCCCACGCGGGAGAGCGAATTCAACACATCCGCTGAATCGCCAATGATCGCTATATTTAGCGGGTCAGCCGGCGTCTGATCATCGGGCGCCATGGAACAACAGGGTAGGGCGCTGAGGCGGGCTCGAAGTTCGTCTTCGTTCAGGTCGGGGAGTTTCACACCCGGATAGGTGTTTTCCGGATCCAGAAGTTCGTAATCAAATAATCCATCGGGAAGCGGTAGCGCAAAGCCAAATCGAAACTCAAGATCCCGATTGTCCGATGGGTCGCCACCTTTCTTCTGATTGAGACGTCGTTTTTCCGCCTCATAAGCATCCTCGAGCAGGCGAACATCGACGTAGCGTCCGCCCACGGCGCGGGGAGCAAAGACAAAACCCTCGACCACGGTCTTAGGCTCGATTCGCAGCCGCATGGATTCATCCCGGAGTCGCTGCTGAGCACGGGGTAAATCATCATCGGAGATCGAGGAGTCCGCCATACGGGCGATCTCATCGGCGGGGAAGAAGTCCGGATCCAGCGCAGCGCGAAGAAGCCAGAGTCTCATCCCAGAGCCATTGCGTACGTTCAGCCAAATCGCCTGGATATCGTAGCGGCCAAGATCAATGCCGAAATGTGCCTTTGCCTGATCATCGTCGAGGATGGCAACGGATACCGTGATGTTATCCTGGGTTTGCGTGCGTACATCGTGCAGCTGATTCGGGATAGTCAGCTCGCTATAGCTCCAACTGGTACAGCCCGAAACGACAGCGAGTAGCACGAGCCAGTGAAACTTCGCCAGGCGTTGCAGGATTGCAGTAATGCTATTCAAGGTCATGTTTTGATGCCTCTGCTCGTTGTTCGAGGTCGGTCACCACAAAATCCGCGATGGCAAGCCACAGGCGTGTTCGGGGATAACCATTGGTTACCAGGACATCTCCCAGGGGGATAGCGTCAGTTTCAACGGGGATGGCTACCGCCCAATGATCAGCATTGGCATAACCCAATAGCGTTGAACCGGGTAGAAGCTGATCCCAATAGAGCAGCGCACCATCATTGACAGGGTGAAGCGCGCCCAGTAATTCGTAACTGGAGCGGAGCGCTCGCGAAACCCGCTCGGGCTCGGGAGTGGTGACCAGCGAGTAGGCCGGGATGGAAAGCGGCAGGTGGTCGGCCATCCACGCGTGCCGGCGGGCCGGGCGCAGGCTCTCGAGTGCATCTCCCCGGCTACTCGAACAATCCCCATACGGACTGTATCGTATCGCCGCTATCGTCGAGGCGGAAGTGTGCTCGGCGATGGGTGAGCCGCCGATCGCGCCGGCAATCGATACAAACGCCGCCGTATTCGCCAGCACGTCGGGATACCGTTCAAGAGCCACCAATGCATCCGGTGCTCCTTTGGAATAGCCGATTAATATGAAAGGACGTTTGTCGTCACCGCCCATTAGTGCGCGTAAGGTCGTATCGATGATTTCGGCATTACGCGGGGTGCTCGATAATCCCTGAATTGGAATTATCGTCGTGTCATAACCGAACTCCTCAAGATGTAGCGTGGGGAGATCAGTCTCGTCGACAAGCCCACGGAGACAGTCCCAGGCGGTTCCTGGAACGAAGGCAATCCGATAGCGTGATCGCTTGTCGGTTTTGACCTCTAGAGGGACCACCTCGTCAGCTTCACCGCGAAAGCGCCGGAGTGCTGAACTGCACTGTTCACTGGAGGCTGATGTCATCTCCTCCTCCCGACAAAACAGTTCACGAAATTCGGCGCGAGCATCCCGAACGCCCGCGAGTGCTGCAGGAGCCAGTGTCAGCGGCGCATAAAGGGAAGTGTCGACGGCCGGTGGACTTTGGCCGCATCCCGAAATGCCAAACAGAACTGCCGCAATGAAAAGAACCAGAGGGCATTTTGTGTACCTCTGATTGGGCATGGAGCGCGTCAACGTTGAGTCATCCGATCGATATTCTCTGGGAGGGTACAATGGTGGCGCTCGTAAAAATACACCTCGGGCGCCTTTGTTTTTAAAGCCGCAGGCATTCGTGCCTAACGATGGGCTGTCGTGTCCCCGAAGCGACACAAATAGCGGCTCAACTAGGTGGCCCGCGAATCCGATCGCAAATGAGAGTGAAGGAAGCCTCTGTGTGCGGCGAAGGTCTGCCTGATTTGTAGCTTGCGGGAGAATTAGGGTCAGCCCGGTATCGCCTTCGAACAGCTCTTCAAACCGAAGGCAGTGCAGTGACTTCAATGGTGATCTATCATCCCGATCCACTTCTCTTGATGGAAACCGCTCATGAACCCGTACGAGTCACTCGAGTCGACGTTCAAGCGTCTGTCCGCACTGAACAATGCCCAGGGAATTTTGCAATGGGATCAGGCGACAATGATGCCGGCAGGTGCCGCTGAGCCGCGCTCTGAAGTCCTAGCCGAACTGAGCTTGATGCGGCACGAAATTCTGACGGATCCATCGCTGGCCGATCGCATCGAGAAAGCCGAGTCAGAGGCGCTGGGGCCCTGGCAGCACGCCAATCTGGCTGAGATAAAACGTCATCACCTTCACTCCACGACGATTCCTGGCGATCTGGTGGAGCAGCTGGTGCTGGCTGAGTCCGACTGCCATGCGACCTGGCTTGAAGCCAAGCCCGCCAATGATTTCAAAAGGCTTGCTCCCAAGCTTGAGGCGCTATTTGCGCTGAAACGCGAGGAGGCGAATATAAAGTCTGAATTTATGGAGTGTTCTCCCTACGAAGCACTTCTGGATCAGTACGATCCGGGGCGACGCACCCCCCAGGTTGATTCTCTGTTTGCGGATCTTTCGGAGTTTCTACCGGGCGCCATCGAAGAAATTGTTGAGCATCAGGCCAAATCCGGTCCAGTGATCGAACCGCAGGGCCCCTTCGGGATTCAGCAGCAGCAAGTGCTTAGCGAGCAGGTAATGGAGGTGCTTGATTTTCCATTCTCTCGTGGCCGCCTCGATACCGCTGCACACCCGTTTAGTGGCGGTGCCTCCGGCGATATTCGTATCACCACGCGCTACGAAGAAGACGACTTCATGAAAAGCCTGATGGCCGTTATCCATGAAGTAGGCCACGCCTTGTACGAAGATGGCCTGCCTGTGGAGTGGCGTACCCAGCCGGTGGGCGAGTCGCGCGGTATGACACTCCATGAGAGCCAGTCGCTGCTGCTCGAAATGCAGGCGGCCCGCTCCGAGGAGTTTATTCGATTTTTAACGCCTCGCTTGCGCCAGATATTTGCGGGTCAGGGTGACGCCTGGGAGCCCGACAATATCGTCCGACTCTACAGGCGTGTAAAACCTGGTCTCATTCGAGTTTACGCTGATGAGGTGACTTATCCGCTGCACGTGATTATTCGTTACCAACTTGAAACGGCGATCATCAACGATGATATCCCGGTAGCTGAGTTGCCCGGGGCCTGGAACGAGTTAATGGACCGCTATCTCGGCGTTTGCCCGGAAACCGATACCGATGGTGTCATGCAGGATGTGCACTGGTCGGCCGGATTGTTCGGCTATTTTCCGACGTACTCGCTCGGCGCGCTGACGGCCGCGCAGTTATTTTCGAAGGCGAAAGCGGATGATCCACGACTACTACCCGGATTGTCCGAGGGTAACTTCAAACCCTTATTTGCATGGCTTGATGACAATATACGCAGTAAAGCATGCCTTTATTCTGCCGATGAACTGATCGAACGTGCCTCGGGATCGTCATTGGGTGCCGATGCCTTCAAGTCCCACATCCGCGCGCGGTATCTGGCATGACGACGGTCGCTTATCGACTACCTGTTTATTGTCTGTAGAAGTAGTTGGCCGTCATTGCGTTACTACCTGCTACTACTGACTTCAACCCTACTTATGGCATCGGGGTTTATCACGGCGAAGCTGCTGATAGTGGGCGGTGCGCCACCCATCGCACTGGTAGCGGCCCGCTTCACGCTGGCCGGCGGTTTGGCGTTACTGTGGTTAGCATTTATTCGGCGATTACAGCGGCCGAAATCGCTGAGTGCTCTATTGGGTATTGTCCTGATAGGCAGCCTGCAGACGGCGGTGATGTTTGTTCTCAGTTTCGGTGCCCTGGCGCATCTCGACCCGGCCGTCGTTGCATTATTAACCTTTACCATGCCGCTGTGGGTGGTGGCATTGGAGGCGACTGCCAGCAGGCAATGGCCTTCTTATTCGCAGTTGGCAGGGTTGATTCTCGGTCTTGCCGGCGTGGCATTGATTTTGGGTGCTGGGTTTGTGGGCAATGGTCCTCGGGCGCTTCTTGCTGCAGTAGGGGTATTGGTGGGAGCGTTCGGCTGGGCGGTCGCGACGGTATTTACCAAGCGCGTTGATCTCGGTGTACACGGGTGGAGCCTCAATGGCTCACAAATGTTTGTAGGCGGCATGCTGGTGATGATAGCGACACAATTCGTGGACCCACGGCCGCTAGCAATTCACACAGCTGTTGATGCCGCACTTTTTGTCTGGCTGGTTGTACCGGCCTCAATCATCTCCTTTGGGTTCTGGTTTGCCGCGTTACATCTGCGCGGGGCCAGTCAAACGAGTGGTTTTTTGTTTCTCGTTCCCTTTTTTACTGCGGTATTGGCGGTACCGGCAATGGATGCTGAATTCTCAACCGCGCAGTTATTGGGCGGCTGCGCCGTTGGCGCGGCGATATGGTTGATGGGACGGTCTCAGGCACCAAGGAAAGGCTGAGTTCGCTGGTCAGCTTTCTCGGGGCTTATTGACTGATTGAGCAGTCCCTGAAAATCTACACTGGATGTCTTTGTCGGCTGATATTGCATGCCAAAATCAGGCATTCATGGACACCGGGTTACTGCGTCGTGGCTTACTCGTCAGCAAACACTCCCCAACAGCAAACTACTCAGCAGCTAGTGTGGTGAGTTTATCCAATGCACCCGTCATCTTACGGAGATACGCGGAATCAGCAGGCAACTGGTGATCCTCGGCCAGTTCATCTGGTGCGTGGTAAGCCACTTTCGTATCACCATTTTCATCACTGTAAACCAGCACCCGCAACGGGAGGTCGAGGCCGGTTCGGATATTGTCCTGCATTGCGGGGGTGCCCAGACGCGGATTCCCGAAAACCAGCACCTGAGCAGCGGGCAAGTCAATCCCCACTGAGCGGGCGCCGGCAGTGTGATCAATGATGGCAAACACGGTTGCTCCTGCGTCCTCTATCGCGGTCGTCAATCGGGCTACTACCGTGGCTACGGCGTGCGGGCTGTTTTTTTCGATGAGTTCCGACGCACTCAATGGCGCACCGGCCGTGAGCAAAATAATCAGGATCAAAATGGGTAGATGTCGCATAAACGATGGCTCCTCCGCTATTGGCATCAGGCTATCACGGCTCGGGCGCGCCGCGGGCGAACCATGGGAGGAAGTATCAGAAGTGGCGATCTCCGCCGTTAATCCACTCGTAATCTGGTGAGGGTGAGTGTAATTGGCCCATTCGTCACCTGAGCGAGTCTGTGATCGAAGTCCACCGAGCTTTACCATCGGTGCACAGGAGGCAGGTTATTCGATGCGGCCGCTGGGTGTGCCGGCTTGCGTCTCAATGTAATCTCCGGTCTTGAAATCCATGTTGTTTTTTGGGGGGTATCGGGTGGGCCAGGTGAAACGGTTTGTTCTGACAACAGTGCTTGCGAGTGTGATGTTGCCAGGGTGTGCAGGTCCGCAGGTGCAGCCGCTAATGCCAACGCCCATCGTCTTTTCCGCTCTGGATTTCAGTCCGTTGGCGCATATTCCTGAAGACCAGCGGTGGACGCCTCGGCGCGTATATTACGCCACCACCCGCCAGAGAACGCAGGATCTCCAGAAAATTGATTACACCAATAACGAGGCTGACCGAATCTCACTGGGAATGAGTCTCGTCGGTTTCGGGGTGCCACAAATGTCATGGAGCGAATTGAGCAACGCGTCACGCCAACCTGAACGCGACGGTGACATCGAATTGGCGCTCTCTGGGCTGGTGGAAATAGGCAACTTCGAGGCAGCGACGGCGGAAACACCCGCCATCGATGCTGCGGGTGCTTTATCCTGGCTGGCTAACGATATCAACACCTCGATCGATGCCGCTCGCGACAAGGATTTATTGATCTATGTCCATGGCGCCAAGGTCAATTTTTATAATACCAATGCGTTCGCTGCCCAGCTTGATCACTTTATGGGCAGGGATATGACGTCCCTGGCATTCTCCTGGCCGACTCGACAGAGCATTTTGGCCTACGGCACCGGTAGTGATGTGCGCAGAGCCTATCGCGCCGCCCCAGCGCTGACGTCGCTGCTTGAAGAGTTGAGTAAAGGGACGACGGCGCGAAAAATCCATATTGTCTGTTGGAGTGCCGGCGGCCGTGTGGTGACCGCTGCGCTAAAGGAGATGTTTGAAAGACATGCCGGGAACGATGAAGATCTGCGTGAGAGGTTTCGGTTGGGCACCGTTTATTACGCAGCAGCAGATGTGCCGCAATCGGAGTTTATCGAGGCTTTACCGGCGCTTAACGCACTGACATCGCGAATGGTTGTAACGGTATCGTCCAAGGACAGCGCATTGGTAATGGCAAAAAGTTTTATGGGTGGTGGATTGCGAATCGGACAACGCGCCAGCGATCTCAGCGAGGAGCAGATGGGTATTGTGCGCGAGGCCGGTCGGCTTGAAGTGGTGGATGTATCCAGGGACTGGGAGGGCCGGGGATTTGATATCACGGGTCACCGGTACTGGTTCGACCACCCCTGGGCCAGCAGCGATGTCGTATTGTCCGTGCGCAGCGATTTCTCACCCGCGGAGCGGGGCCTCGCGCCTACCGATCACTCCCTACTCTGGAGTATTCCTGCTGACTACCCCGAACGGTTGCGCCGCATCCTGACGCGGGAAAATCTAAGCAGCGGTCTGCGCGAACCATGAATCGAAACCCCTTTTCCCGTGATAACCCGTTCTGTCTGATACTCTGTTTATGGCTGATGGGTGTGGCGGAAATGTCCAGTGCAGGAACCGCGTTGCCGTCCATCTCGATCCCGTTCCTGACCAATCGCGGGGTACTACAGCAGTCGGATGGGGGTCTTGACTACGGAACACGCATCGATGCGCTTTCAGGGGGGCGCTGCCAGGTCGATTGGGACGACAATGCCCCGTCTTCTGCAACCAACGGCCCTGTAGAATCTCTCTCGGTTGAGCGCGTATTGGACCTTATCGATCATCCCGATGCGCGCAACGTCATTGTTTATGTTCATGGTTATAACGTGAGCCTTGAGCGTGGGTGCAGAGAGGCCGCGACGCTCGCGCACCAGACTGGGTTTGACGGGCGAGTACTTTTGTTTAGCTGGCCTGCCAGTGATCTGATGGTGACCTACTGGCAGGACGAGGCTATGTTTGCCGCGAGCGTGGCCAGCATCTTCGCTGCCCTCGAGTCGGTCGGCTCGCGAATCGGGTTTAACAGGCTCAATGTGGTTGCCCACAGTATGGGATCGAGATTGGCCTCCGCAGAGATGAGCAGCAGTTCATTTGGCAAACGACGCCTAAACCACCTCGTGCTCGTTGCACCCGATATCGATTCCCGTATTTTTCGCGAGGCGCTACCCGAGCTCCAACAGCGAGCGAGAAAGTTATCGATCCTGGTGAGCGATTCGGACCGACTGCTTCTTTTATCCCAGATTATAAATCTGGGCGGTCGCCTGGGTCGGGCGAGCGACTTCGATGCGAATGGCGTTGACGTGTTTGATGTATCTGATTTTGACAGTCTCGGTTTGAGCCAGCACCTCTACCATCTTGAGAGCCCACAGGTGGGTGATGTGCTGCGACAGGTGCTTGACGAATAGCCGTATTGGTACCGGCTTCAGCAGAAGTCTCTTAAGCTCTGTGTCAGGGTTTACGATCAGGAATAGCAGATGAAACCAAAGGTTGTCGTTCTTGGCGGTGGTTTTGCCGGGTTGTCCTGTGCATTGCGGCTACCCGCTTCAGAATTTGATGTCGTTCTCGTTGACCAGCGTGCTGAATTTGAGTTTTTACCTGCGATTCATGAACTGCTTTCGGGGATGAAAACCAAGCGGGCGTTGCGCTTACCGCTGAAGCCTATTTTGGAGACAAGAGGGCATCAATTCAGACGCGGAATCGTGGGGTCGATCGATACCGGGCACCGGTGCGTCGTTTTGCAGCGGGGTCGTATCGCCTACGACTATCTCGTACTCGCGTTGGGTGCCGCGGATGCGGACTTCGGTGTAGCGGGGGTGAGCGAGCATGCTTTTCGATTCAAGTCGGTAGATCAGTGCGCGGCTCTGGGGCGACAGGTTGCTCGTCAGGTTCGTGATCGAGGGTCGACCCGTATCACCATTGTCGGGGGTGGATTGGAGGGGGTCGAAGCGTGCGGTGAACTGCTGCGAGCCTATCGTAATTACGCCATCGACATTCGTGTGATCGAGCGGTCCGGGCGGCTACTGCCTGCGGCGCCAAAAGCCGTCAGTGAGCATCTTCATCATCAGTGTGAGTATCACGGCGTTACGCTCGTCCTGGGAGAAGAAGTCAGGCGGGTGATGCCGAAAACGATCGAGCTCGGTAACGGTAAGCGCCGGCGGTCCGACGTTACTATCTGGACCGGCGGTGCAATTCCGAAACCCCTGTTTGCGGATAGTGGTTTGTCGTATGGAAAGAACTGGGTGGACGTGACTGAACGCCTGCAGCATTGCGATGATGAATCGATTTATGTGCTTGGCGATTCTGCAGGATTACCGCAACCGCTATCGAAGCAGGCCTACCACGCGATCGATATGGGAGAGTTCTGTGCGGATGACCTTCAACGACGAATTGCCGGTCGCAGACGCCGGGTGTTTAAACCCTCAAAAAAACCGCAGTTGGTGGCTTTTGGCGATCTCGATACGCTTTTGATCGGCGATCGCATGGTCCTTGCTGGCCCCAGTCTCGGTGTGCTGAAAGAGGCGATTTACCAGGGGGTTATGGTACAGCTCGACGGGCGAGCCGCGCTGCCGCGCCTCAAGGGCCTGGTCACGCGGGGAGTCGGTCTGCCGTCCCGGCTCGACTGGCCGGTGCCGTCCCTGAGCGCTCTTGGACAACGTGCCTCACTGAAAAAATTGGCCTGATGTCGTGCGGGCCCGTGCTAACGCATTAATTCAAAGGCGGGTGGTGATCAATCCTGCATCGCTTACCATTGAGGCTCACCCATCGGGAATAAAGAGCCGTGAGTTACGATCAAACCACCAGTAATCTGCAATCGAACGGTAATCAACTGCTCTCAGACGATGAGGAAATCGCGGAGTGGCAGCAAGCGTTACTTGCGCTCTTCAACCACGCAGGGTCAGGGCGTGCGCGTGAGGTGCTCGATGGCTTGGTCACCATTGCCCGAGATCCTGCCATCGGCTGGCGGTCACCCCTGAATAGTCCCTACGAAAACACCGTAACCGTCGACCGGCAGCCGCCGTTCCCGGGAGATCTCGATCTTGAGGAGCAATTGGTGGCCATCATGCGCTGGAATGCGCTTGCCATGGTGGTGCGCGCCAATCAGACCTATGGAGAACTGGGTGGGCACATTGCGAGTTATGCCAGTGCCGCAGATTTGTTTGAGGTGGGCTTCAACCATTTTTTTCGTGCGCGCGATGAGAACTTTGGCGGTGACATTCTTTTTTATCAGCCGCACTCCGCGCCCGGTGTGTACGCCCGCGCTTTCCTGGAGGGGCGTTTAGACGCCTCGGACCTGTCTCACTATCGCCAGGAGGTCGCTGCATTGGGCAAGGGGGTAACGGGCTTGTGTAGTTATCCCCATCCCTGGCTCATGCCCGACTTCTGGCAGTTTCCCACTGGATCGATGGGGATCGGTCCGATTAGCTCCATCTATCAGGCGCGCTTTATGCGTTACCTGAACCACCGGGGTCTCGCCGATACCGCAAAGCAAAAGGTGTGGGGCGTCTTCGGTGATGGTGAGATGGACGAACCCGAGAGTATGTCCGCGTTAACACTTGCCGCCAGAGAGAAGCTTGATAATTTGGTTTGGGTGGTCAACTGTAATCTGCAACGCCTCGACGGTCCGGTCAGGGGGAATGGTCGGATTATCGATGAGCTTGAATCACTATTTGTAGGCGCGGGTTGGCGGGTTATCAAGCTGGTCTGGGGTTCGGACTGGGATGGGCTGTTCGCGGGGGATAACCAGGGTGCATTGCGAGAGGCCTTTTCCAACATTGTTGATGGGCAACTACAGACGTTTGCCGCCAACGATGGGCGCTTTAATCGCGAGCGATTTTTCGGCCAGAATGAAGCATTGTCATCTCTGGTAGCAGGCCTCACCGATGATCAGATCGATCGACTCAAGCGCGGCGGCCACGATCTGGTAAAGATTTATTCGGCCTATCATGCCGCGCTCGAGACCGATGGTGCACCCACGGTCATCCTCGCCCAAACGAAAAAAGGTTTTGGCATGGGGAAATCAGGTCAGGGCAAGATGACGACGCATCAGCAGAAAAAACTGGACACTGACGCCCTGCTGGAATTCCGTGATCATTTTCGGCTGCCACTGACCGACCAGCAAGTTGCTGATCTGGCTTTTTATAAACCAGCTGCGGGTTCTCGTGTTAGTGATTACCTGCATGATCGAAGGGCGGCCCTCGGTGGATACATGCCGCAGCGTTCGAACCTGGCGCCTATGGTCTCTGTTCCATCGCGATCCGTGTATGCGGGTTTTACCGAGGATCAGTCAGGCAAACCCATGTCGACTACCATGGGCTTCGTACGCATGCTGGCCGGCCTGCTCAAGGATAAAAATCTGGGGCCGAGAGTGGTCCCTATTGTCGCCGATGAGGCGCGCACTTTCGGTATGGCGAATCTATTCAAGCAGGTCGGGATTTATGCCAGTGCCGGGCAGAAATACGAACCTGAGGATATTGGTTCGATTCTGAGTTACCGCGAAGCGCTTGACGGTCAGATTCTGGAGGAGGGTATCAGCGAAGCGGGTGCCCTCAGTTCCTGGACTGCTGCTGCGACCAGCTACTCGGTTCATGGCCTACGTATGCTGCCGTTTTATATTTATTACTCGATGTTTGGATTTCAGCGCGTGGGCGACCTCATCTGGGCGGCGGCGGACCAGCGAGCCCGGGGTTTTTTGCTCGGTGCTACCTCGGGCAGGACCACATTGGGGGGTGAGGGACTTCAGCACCAGGATGGCCACAGTCATGTTATGGCTGCAACGGTGCCCAACTGTCGGGCTTATGACCCCGCATTCACCGGTGAGCTTGCAGTGATTCTTGACCACGGTATGCGACGAATGATGGAGCAGGATGTCGATGAGTTCTATTACATCACCCTGATGAATGAGAATTACGCCCAGCGTCCATTACACGAGGATGCAGCGGAAGGTGTGGTTAAAGGGATGTATCGGTTGGAAACGCAGGTTCCAGATTCGACCGTGGCAACTGTGCGCCTGCTCGGTTCAGGGTCGTTGCTTCCCGAGGTGCTTCGTGCAGCGGAACGACTGGCCGAGGACTGGCAGGTCGCCAGTGAGGTGTGGAGCGTGACCAGCTATCCCGAGCTCGCCAGGCAGGCCCAGTCGGTTGAGCGGGAGAACCGCCTGCACCCGATGCAGGAGTTGAAAACCAGCTACGTGGCCGAGTGTCTCGAGGGTAAAAAACCTGTGGTTGCCACCACTGACTATGTGCGCGCCTTGCCGGAGATGATCGCAGCCCACATAGAGGCCCCTTTTACTGCATTGGGGACCGACGGGTTTGGTCGCAGTGATACCCGGGCGGCCCTGCGCGAGTTCTTTGAAATTGACGCCGATCATATCGTTGTAGCTTCGCTACAGGCGCTGGCAGTCTGCGGAGATATCGAGCGGAGCATTGTGCAGACCGCGATTGAAAAGTCGGATATGAATATTGCCGATGAGTCGCCTTGGCTGCGCTGAAGACCACAAACCAGCTGGATATAGTACGGGCAGTGATAACCCGAGCAACGGTGTAGCCGCCTAAAGGGGCTTTTGAGACCCGCGGAGATCGTTAAAGGGGATTAGCTTGCCATCCTCGAGTACTTGCCAGCATTTGCCGTGATTAGCATCACACATCACAACAGTGGGGTCTTGAAACAGGGGACGACGAATGAAGTGAAGTGACCAGCCGAAGTTGCGGCTCGAATCGATGGCGTGGCGTTGGGCATCAGTGAGCAGGGATTCGTAACCAAATGGCACTTCGGGCTGTCTACCGCGCTTGTCTTTGAAGACCTCCGCGACCATGTTGCTTCCCCACTGAATTTTTGATGCTAGGTATACTAAGCGTTGTATTCGCCGCTGAGAAGGGGCCTTAACCATCGAGGTAAAGAAGTGTGACCAGTCGCGCATTATTGCCGATGCTTGCCGTTGCATTGGTTAGCTGTGGCGGGGGAGGCGGAGGTGCCTCCGCACCCGCGGCATCACCGCAAGCACCGAGCGCCGTCGATTGCTCGATAGAGTCCCAAAAGCAATTCGTCTTTGATGTCGCACAGGATTGGTACCTCTGGTTCGATGAATTGGCCGGCGTCGAGGTCGATGCCTTTGCTGATCCCCAGGCGCTGCTGGAGGCGATGACCGCGCCGCTGGCGCCGTCCGGTCGCGATCCTGGCTTTTCCTACGTCACCACGATCACCGAGGATGAGAACAATTTCAGCTCTCGGGGCTATATCGGTTTTGGTTTCCGCTACGGGATCGATGGAACGCGATTTCTGATCAGTGATGTCTTCGAAGGCAGCCCCATCGACGACGCCGGCATCGGGCGTGGCGCCGAACTGCTCGCCGTGGATGTCGGCGATGGCTTTGTTCCGATGGATGAATGGGTTGCCGCCAACGCCACAGCTGAGGAGGTATTTGGGCGGGAGCAGGAGGGGATTGAGCGCGTATTTCGTTTTCGCACCGTAGCAGGCACCAGCGAGGTGGTACTGCGCAAGCGAGCGCTGGAGCCCCCTGCGCTGGTCGAGGCTCCCCGCTTGATTAACAGGCCCGGTATGGCGCCGATCGGATACTTTAATTTGCGACAATTTACATTGTCTGCACGCGACCCGGTCGCCGCCATGATGTCCGAATTTCGAGATTCCAACGTCACCGATTATGTCATTGACCTGCGCTACAACAGTGGTGGTTTGATCGAGATAGCCGACGACATTCTCAATCACATTGGGGGTGAGGCAGCGTCGGGTGAAACGGCTTATGTGCTTAATCATAACGTGAAGCGACAGGACGAAAATGTATCTGTGACCTTCGCCCCCACGGCGGAGTCGATAAACCCTCTACGTCTGGCATTTATTGTTTCCGGTGCCACCGCCTCTGCCAGCGAATTACTGGTTAACAGTCTGGCACCCTATATTGAGGTCTTGCTTGTCGGCAGCGAAACGCTGGGTAAGTCGACGGGCAGCTATGCGTTTGACCAGCCAGGCTGTGATACCCGGCTGAGACTCATTGCCTTTGAAGCCTTGAACGGAAACAACGAGGGGGAGTTCTACAACGGATTGGTTTCCACGGGCCGTTTTACTTTTTGCCCCGCTGAAGACGACCTTTATCGGGCATTCGGTGATCCAGCGGAAGCCTCGCTGAAAGCGGCTATTGACTACCTTAACGGTGCTGGGTGTGCGGCGACGGCGGCATCCGCAACTTCCTCCCCAGTGTCACGCCTTCGAAGGGGCCTGCTCGACGTGACACCACTGCCGGATCGTCAGTCAGCACTATCTCAATAGGGTGGGTTGTCGCGTTGGGAGCAAATGGGTTGGGCTTGCGCGGCGCGTGCTTTCCCCACAGACTCCCGGTCATGTCATCGATATATTCCGATGTGGTCTCCTCTTCGTCACCCGCAGGTGAGGCAGGCAGTTCTATCACAGGCAATCGTCCCGCAGCCGGGCCGGCGCCGCTCTTCTTCTCCGGGGGGTCTGCGCTGCACGGCCTGAGTCAGCTACTCCCTACCAGAACCCACCGATCCATCCATTTGGTGACCACCTTTGACTCCGGCGGTAGTTCCGCCGAGTTGCGGCAGGCGCTCGGCATGCCGGCTATCGGTGATCTTCGCCAGCGCCTTTTGGCCCTGGCCGATCGCAGTGTGGAGGGTAACGACGCGCTACTGCCGCTACTCGCCTATCGGTTCGACCACTGGGCATCAAGATTTGTTTTGGAAAAAGAGCTCGATAATTTGATATCAGGTGTGGATTCGCGATTGACATCGGTTCCATCGTCACATCAGCAGTGGTTATCGCGCTGCCTGGCGAGTGTTCGCGATGCCGTGGGAGCTTCTTTTGATTGGCGCAATGCCTCGCTGGGAAATCTCGTTATTGCCGGGTCGTATCTGTTGAACGATTGCGATCTGCATCGTGCTATTGATGAATTCCGGCGCGCTGTCCACACGCGAGGTGAAGTCCACGCTATTGCATCAAGCAGCGCGCATCTGGCGGCGCGGTTACAAAATGGTGAGATGGTTCTGGGCCAGCATCGATTTACGGGGAAGGAGTACGCCGGTGTCGAAGCGCCAATCGTCGAGGTCTTTCTCAATGCGTCGGTCCACGAATACTCGCCGCTAACGGTGGCCGCTGACCCCTATTGCTGCGAGCTCGCGAAGACGGCCGATATGATTTGCTACGCCCCTGGGAGTTTCTTCAGTAGCCTCTGTGCCAACTTGCTACCGTCCGGTATCGCTGACGCGATTGCCGAAAATCCCTGTTCAAAAATATACGTCCCCAATCTGGGGCGCGATCCAGAGCAATTTGGACTTTCGTTGCCTGAGCTCGTGACAGTGTTGCTGGATTATCTGGCGCCCGAGCGATCCGGCCGGGCGGTTTCGTCGGTGCTCGATGCGGTATGGGTGGCGGATACTTTGCCAGCGCAGAGCCTGATGGATGTCGAGAAGACGCTGGCGGCGTTTGGCGTTGAATTATCTGTGCTGCCCATCGGCGATATTGACGACCCGTCGCGCTATGACAACGAGGAGTTGCTGGGCGCGTTGTGGTCTGTTCTATGAATATGGACGGTTGTGCCCGAAGTCAGTCATCGTGCAGAGAAGGAGGCGTCGCTTTGGCGGCCGCCGCTTTATGCGATCGAGGTGGCGGATTGAGTAGTTCAATGCCCGGTGACCAGTGACGTCCTGATGACGGGTGCCTTTAGCTGAGAGGCTCGCTGATAAATTCTGTAATTTCCAGGTTGAACCCGGAGAGGGCGTTAAAGCGAACCGGGGCCGATAAGATCTGCATCCGGCGAACGCCTAGGTGCCTCAAGATCTGCGCGCCCGTGCCAATCAGACGATAATTTTGCGGCGATTCCCGTTTTGGTGCATCCCCTGAAAACAAGGCAATGTCCGAGAGCAGCTCCTCTCTGGACTCCCGATTACCCACCAGTACGACGACGCCGCGATCAATCGCGGCTATATGCGACATGGCGGAACGATAGGACCAGCCGGCACTTCCGTCACTCAGTCGAGTACCGAGAACATCGCGAAGCGTATTAATCGGCTGCACCCGTACCGGGATGGGTTGGTCCCCCTGAATCTCACCCCGTGAAAGCGCGAAATGCACCGTATCGTCGATGTGATCAGAAAACGTATGCAGGGAGAATGGGCCCCATTCGGTATTGATCTCGTGATGGCTGACGACTTCCACTGAATGCTCATGTAGAGATCGGTATTCGATCAAGTCGGCGATGGTGCCCATTCGCAGGCCATGTTCCTCGGCAAATACCTCAAGCTCGGGTCGGCGCGCCATGGTGCCGTCGTGGTTCATTATCTCAACGATCACTGCGGCCGGCTCCAGACCTGCCATACGCGCCAGATCAACGCCCGCCTCGGTGTGTCCTGCACGCTTGAGTACGCCGCCGGGCTTGGCCACCAGCGGAAAAATATGACCCGGCTGGCGGATATCGGCGGGCCCGGCATTCTTCTTGCTCGCCTGCTTAATGGTATGTGCCCGCTGGGCCGCACTGATACCGGCGGCCACCTGTTCGGTGGCGTCGATGGATACCGTGAAGTTGGTTTCGTGCTGGGATCGGTTGTCGCGCACCATCAGCGGCAGGCGAAGCTGCCGAGCACGCTCTTCTGTGATGGGCATGCAAATCAGGCCGCAGGCCTCGGTGGCGAAAAAATTGATCGCCGCCGGCGTCACCTTCTCTGCGGCAATAATCAGGTCGCCCTCATTCTCCCGGTCTTCATCGTCCATCAAAATCACCATGTTGCCGGCGCGGATGTCGTCGATGAGTTCTGGAATAGAGCTGAGTGGCATGAGCCGGTTCCTTGTCGTTTTACACGACCTCGATGGCAACGGCTGTCGCTTCGCCACCGCCGATGCACAGGGCGGCAACACCGCGCTTGAGACCGTAGTGTTTGAGTGCATGTGCCAGCGTCACGATGATTCTCGAACCGGTAGACCCGACGGGGTGGCCCTGAGCACAGGCACCGCCATGGACGTTCACCTTTGCCGGATCGAGATCAAAAGCTCGGCTGGCCAGCATGGTGACCATAGCAAATGCCTCATTGATCTCCCACAAATCGACGTCAGCGGCGCTCCACCCCGTCTTTTCCATTAGTTTTTCAATCGCGCCTACCGGTGCGATGGTGAAATCTTCAGGGGCGCGGCTGAATCGCGAATGGGCGATGAATCGCGCCAATGGATTCAGGTTGTGGGTCTTGACAGCATCCTCGCTTGCCAGCAACAGGGCGCTGGCGCCGTCGGAAATAGAGCTCGAGTTGGCGGCTGTAATGGTGCCATCCGAAACAAAGGCGGGTCGCAGCGACGGAATTTTATCAACGGCTGCTTTATGTGGCTGCTCATCGTCGGTGATGATGCGATCACCTTTGCGTGAACTAATGGTGACCGGCGCTATCTCCGCCGTTAGCAGTCCGTCGTCGATGGCGCGCTTGGCCCGTGTCAGGCTTTCAATCGCGAAAGCATCCATTTCTTCCCGGGTGAGGCCATTTTCGTCAGCTGTGTTCTGCGCAAAAATCCCCATTGCTTTGCCCGTATAGGCGTCTTCTAGGCCATCAAGGAACATATGGTCAAATAGCTGAGTGTGGCCGAGTCGCTTGCCTTTGCGTCCGGTCATCAGTATTTGGGGCGCATTGGTCATGCTCTCCATGCCGCCTGCAAGAACGAGGTTATTCGTGCCGGTGCGGATGCTGTCGATTCCGTAAATGGTCGTCTGCATGCCACTGCCGCAGGCTTTGTTGACGGTGACCGCGCCGGTGCTTGAGGGGATTCCCGCAGCCAGCATCGCCTGACGCGCAGGGCACTGTTTGAGACCCGCGGGCAGCACACATCCCATAAAGACTTCATCAATTTTTGTCTGGTCTACTCCGCTTTTCTCAAGCACGGCGCGGATCGCGACGGTACCCAGTTCGGTAGCAGGCACGTCGGCTAGGTCCCCCAGCATGCCGCCCATGGGTGTTCGCGCCCCGCTCACCAGATAAACAGAATCAGTCATTTTAAAATCTCCACCTCGTATTGGTTGCAAAACTCACTATAAAAGCGACGGCGCATTTAGCCACAGCTACCGCCCAGTCTCAATGCGATTGGGCTATTCGGATGGTCCTTAGGCGCGGACCCCCCCCGAGGTTTGCCGACCCGCCGCAATCGCATTTGGCGACAGGAATGAAAAAACCGCACAATGAGCCGCGCGATGAGCGGTCAGTTAGGGACAACAGGCGGTCTTAGCTGTCATAATCTCGATCATACGACGGTAACCCGCGGTACCTCCTGTCGCTGCTTGCTCCGGCTGCTTGCAGGCTGAGGCTGCCGAGGGGTATACCCCTAGCCGCTGCGCTGAATGCGAGGGTCATTCCATGTTAAACCTCCCTGTTGTTGTTGCTGCAGGAGGCATCAACAGCGCTGGACGCACATCCCAGCATCATGCCTATCGGCGTATGGTCATCGATGCGCTGCCCCATCACGCCCGCAGCGATACGCTGGCGGCATTGAAGGCGCTTACCGGATTCAGTTCTGATGATGACGTTTTGATGTCGACGTTGATTCGTCGTATCGAGTCTGATTATTTTGTCCCCTCCGCGGTTCCCTGGAACCGTGCCGTCACACTGAAACCGAATAATGGCGTCGTCAATTTCGAGATGGCGGCGAGTCGGTCGGGGGAATCCCTGCCGGCGGACTGGCAGCTGGAAAAGCGGGATAAGCGTCGAACCGGTGTTACCGTTGCCGGTGAGCATGAGGTGCTATTCCCGAGCCATCGGGTATTTGAGGTGGGCGCAGCGGGTCAATTGCCCACGGGCTTTCGCCCCGGTGATCTCTATGCGTCGCGCAACCACCCCCGGGCGCTGCAAATGACCGTATTTGCCGCCTCGGATGCCCTGGCTGATCTGGGAATTGAATGGGAAGTGATTCGCCAGCGGGTGCCCGCCGATGCCATCAGCGTCTATGTATCGAGCTCGATGGGGCAGCTCGATGATGCGGGAACCGGCGGTATGCTCAGCGCGCGCGCCACCGGGCGTCGTGTGACGTCGAAGCAATGCCCGCTGGGGTTTGCCGAGATGCCCGGCGATTTCATCAACGCCTACCTGCTTCATTCCCTGGGTAATACGGGTCCCGCCCTCGGCGCCTGCGCCACTTTTTTGTACAATCTGCGACTGGCAGCGGCCGATATCCGTTCCGGCCGTTCCCGTGTCGCCATTATTGGCGCCTCAGAGGCCCCCATCCTGCACACAGTGATGGAGGGTTATGCCGCGATGGGCGCTCTTGCGACCGATGCGGGTCTGCGTAGCCTTGACGGGCTCGACGACAGCGATGCCCCCGATCATCGCAGGGCATGCCGTCCCTTCGGCGACAATTGCGGCTTTACGATGGCCGAGTCTTCACAGGTGCTGGTTCTCTTTGACGACGCGCTGGTCTGTGAGCTCGGGGCGCCAATCAAGGCAGCGGTTGCCGATGTCTTCGTCCATGCAGACGGCGCCAAAAAATCGATTACTGGCCCTGGCCCGGGCAATTACATGACCATGGGGCGGGCGCTGACCTCGCTGCGTGGCATTCTCGGGGATGAGCGCCTGGCACGGGGGGGCTTTGTTCAGGCTCACGGCACCGGCACTCCGCAAAATCGAGTGACCGAGTCGCAGATAATGAATCGTATGGCGTCGGTGTTTGGTATCGATCAGTGGCCGGTTTCTGCGATCAAAAGCTTTGTGGGTCACTCGCTGGGTGCCGCCGCAGGGGATCAGGTCAGCGCAACCCTGGGCATTTGGGAGCATGGGTATATTCCCCCGATCAATACCATCGATAGCGTCGCCGATGACGTGGCGCAGACCCACCTGGCGTTCACACTGGAAACGACCGAGTTGGAAGGTCGCGATTTTGCCGTGGTTAACAGCAAAGGCTTCGGCGGCAACAACGCCAGTGCTGCACTGCTCAGTCCCGATGCCACCCGGGAGCTTGTCTTCGGCGCCCACGGTAAAGGTGCCGAGCTTAAATGGCAGGGCAAAAACGAGACCGTCGCTTCTCATCGTGCGGCTACTGAAAGTACGCGACTAAGGGGAGAGTGGGCGCCGTTGTATCGTTTTGACGACGGTGTACTCAACGACGGGGACATCAGTTTCGACGCCGAGGGTATTCGCTTCGGCGATCTCGATGTCAGTTGGCGTGCGGATGTGCCCGATAGCTGGAAGCTGAAATAATCGGCGATTCCAGCACGCGCCACCCTTTAACATCACAGGAGGAACCATGTCGGTTTTGCAGTCCCTGCAGCGCAGGAATTCCCACCCTCGACTGGTGGAGCCTGGCCCGGATGCGGGGCAGCTCAATGATATTTTCGCCGCCGGTCTGCGTGCGCCCGACCACCAGCGCCTGAGACCCTGGCATTTTGTGGTGGTGGAGGGCGATCGTCGTGCGGCACTGGGCGCTTTATTTGAGGAGAGCCTGTTACTGCGCAAGCCAGATGCGTCAGAGGCGGAGCGGACCAAGGCATTGCGCGCGCCCCTGCGCGCGCCTGTAATGATTGCTGGCCTTTTACGCTACGTGGAGCACCCCAAGGTTCCCCGCGTTGAACAGGCGGCGGCGGTGGCCTGTGCGCTTTATGGCATGTCGTTAGCCGCCAATGATCTGGGCTTTGGCGGTATGTGGCGTACCGGACCCTACGCTCAGGATCCGCTGGTGATCAGTCGTCTCGGCGGTGCTCCGGGCGATGAAGTCATCGGCTTTTTGTATTTGGGGACCCAGGAGGGCGCCGCCAAGCCGCTTCCCGATGAATCGATTCAGGATTTTGTCTCTCCGTTTTAAAGCGCTGGAGCTTCTATGGTATCTGTACCTTCGCTTGCAACCCTTGAGCTAACACTCGAGGGCCGGGTTTTAGAGGTGGCGTTGAATCGCCCCGATAAAATCAACGCGTTGAATGCGCTCATGTGGCAGGAATTGCAGACCGCCTTTGAGTGGGCCGATCAGGCGTCTGCGGCGAGAGTTGTGATTCTCCGGGGTGAGGGTAGGCATTTTTGCGCAGGAATCGATCTTGCGATGCTCGCCGGCATGCCGGGTTCCAGTGAAGATCCGGCCCGTCGTGCCGAGACTTTTCATCAAAATGTTCGGGCGATGCACGAGAATCTGATGTCAATTGAGCGCTGCCGAAAACCGGTATTGGCTGCCATTCATGGTTATTGCCTCGGTGGAGCAGTGGACCTGATCTCCTATGCCGATATGCGCTACGGCGCTGCCAGTGCGATCCTGTCGATCCGGGAAATTGACATAGGTATGGTGGCAGATGTGGGCACATTGCAACGACTCCCCAAACTGATTCCCGAGGGCATTGTGCGCGAATTGGCGTTTACCGGTCGTAATATGGAAGCGGATGAAGCCGCGTCTGTGGGCTTATTCAATGCTGTTTTTGAGGATGAGGCACAACTGCTGGACGGCGTGCGTAATATCGCAGCGACTATCGCCGAGAAGTCTCCTCTTGCGGTTCGCGGAACCAAAGAGATACTGAACTTTACTCGCGACCACTCGGTCGAGGATGGTCTGCGCTACGTGGCCGCCTGGAATGCCGGAATGCTCAGCGAGCAGGACCTGAAAGAGGGGCTGACGGCACAGGCCGAGAAGCGAGCCCCTAAATTTTCTGATTGACCCCGAGCCGCGTCCGGGGTCTGCTCAGGAACCTATGCTGGATTAATCAGCTTCACCGGGCCAGTCGTCCATAACGATCAGCGGATGCAGCGCCAGCGCTATGCCCTCTTGGATAAAGTTATCGTTATCAAGGATTTCCCTACGGCGGATAAAACCGTTACCAGAGCGCGTATCTACGGCGTCGTTTAGCTCCATGCCGCCAACGCCTGCGAACAACTTCTGCAGATCCATGTTGTAAATCGAGATTTGAATCGAAGCGGCAGAGACCGGCTCGGCCCAGTTAAACGCTGTTGAAACTCCCGTTCCGGCGCCACGCAATGCGGGTTTGCGCGACACTCCGTCCCAGCGGGCCACCCGGTTGATACCCTGATCGAAGATGACTTCGCGTTCGATGATATCGGTGAAGACGAACGCATCGACGCTGGTTTGTTCCTTCATTTGATCTCGAACGCCCTGCATGATCTGTATGAATGTCTTCATATTGACGCGGCCCGTAGTGGGGTCCACCGGATCTCCATAAACCAGGATGAGATTGTTCCAGCGTTGGCTGAACTCACGCTGGGGCAGCACCTGATAGCCGTTATCCTTCAGATATTCAGTCACCTGTCGATCGATTCGGGGGGCCTGTTTATCAAGGTATGATCGTGAGGGCGGACCCAGATTGACGCTCGCCACCACTACGGTGTTGATTTCACTGGCAGCGGTCAGCTCCGCATTGAAATCGGCCGGGACGGTCGTCGGGTTGTAGCCTCCGGTGCTGATTCCTGAGGAGCAGCCGGTCAGGACCAAACCAATGATCAGGGCCGAGGCCAAGCGGTAAAGTATGGTGTTGAGAGGCGAGGGGGGTGTACTGGAGCGGTGATACATAGCAACATTCCATTTCAACGAAGGTGTGCATGCTAACAAAGGAGATCGACCAATGAACACTACGCTGCACGACAGCGTGCTGGGAAACGGCCCGGATGTGGTTTTATTGCATGGGCTTTTTGGCCAGGGCAGTAATTTAGGCGGCATAGCTCGAGGTTTACAGGGCGAGTTTAAGGTGCATAGCCTGGATCTCCCCGATCATGGACACTCCTTTTGGAGTGATCCGCCATCGATTGCGGGCTACGCCAAGGCCGTTGCCGACTGGATGGAGCAGCGGGAGCTGCCCGTCGCCAGCTTTGTCGGGCACTCGCTGGGCGGCAAGGTGGCTATGCAGCTCGCCCTGACGCAACCGGTATTGGTCGATCGACTGGTAGTGGCCGATATCGCGCCAGTGGCGTATCCCAGAGGGCACGATGGGGTTTTTGCCGGGATGGCCGAGGTGGCTCGAAACCCGGCTGCGTCCCGCCGCGAGGCCGGTGATTTGCTCAGCAAGTTCATTTCGGAAGACGCGGTGGTGCAGTTCCTGTTGCTACACCTGATGCGGGCCGACGACGGCCGCTACGTCTGGCGTCTGAACCGAGAGGGCCTGGAGGCGGCGTACGATGGGCTCCGTGAGGGGCTTGATTCCGATCTGCCCTTCGACGGTGAAACCCTGTTTCTGCGAGGCGGCGATTCTGACTACGTGCTGGAGTCTTACGCGCCGCACATGGATAAATTGTTTAGTCACTATCGGGTTGAGACGCTGGAGGGTACCGGCCACTGGCTGCACGCGGAGAAACCGGCGGAGTTCAATGCCGCGGTGCTCGATTTCCTGCTCTAAGCGCCGCCGGTTTGTCCACAATACCTGTGGATATCTCAGTGGGTAATTTGTTTAAGTTAAGGGCAACCCGAGGCCGTACAGGAAATGTTACAAATTGGTTAAAAAGTGATCAATCAATAAAAAAATAATAAAAACAGATGCTTACGGGTGTTATGTAAGGCCACTTATTTTAAAATGCAACTAAGTAGGGCTTCGGAAGTTGATATCACGGGCGTGTGCATAAAAGTATCTATAGCGTCAACACCCTTCGCACAAAAAATCCTTAATTTTTTTTGGGGAATCGCCCTCAGGAGGTCCCCGGACCCCGGTAAATGCACCCCGCATTGCAGGTTTCCTTGACTTCAATCTGAACCAGCCCCTCGAGGCGGGGTGCGATTTCTTCCCATAGCCACATCGCCAGGACCTCGCTGGTCGGGTTTTCCAGTCCCGGGATCTCATTTAAAAAATAATGGTCCAGCCTATCGATAACAGGCGTCACCGCGGCTTTGATCTCGGCAAAGTCCATCAGCCAGCCCGTGTGCTCATCCACCTCGCCATCGATGGTCATACGCACCCAGAACGAATGGCCGTGTAAACGGGCACAGGGATGCCCCTCTGGTACGTTAGGGAGCTGATGAGCGGCTTCGAAACGAAAGTCTTTGTACAGTTCCACGAGGTTGATTCCCGCCTGGTCTTGTTGAATGATTCGGCGCGGAGTCTACCGGTTTTTTCGCCCTCTGAGAAAATATTGCGTGTTAACCGTTGACAGCGAAAGGGGCCTGCTTATAATGCGCGGCTCTGGTTTGGGGTGATTAGCTCAGCTGGGAGAGCATCTGCCTTACAAGCAGAGGGTCGGCGGTTCGATCCCGTCATCACCCACCAACTCTCTTAACACGCTTTCAAGCGTGCAGGAGTTGGCCAAAACAGCAGCAACCAGCGCGCACGCGCTGTCTACCTGGAGCGGTAGTTCAGTTGGTTAGAATACCGGCCTGTCACGCCGGGGGTCGCGGGTTCGAGTCCCGTCCGCTCCGCCATTACCTTCAACACCGCATAGACGCTGGCTCGCCCGGCTCTATCCAATTAATGGGGCATGGACCGGTTTTCACTAAACTCGGTTAATGATGCCATCCCGCCCGCAATGGGCCGAGACGCGCAGTGAGTAGTTCTCAAAATTCCTGAATCCGTAAGCGCTACCGGTCATCATCTCCATACTGAGCCGACGCGGCAACTGCCGCGACGCCGCCGTTGCCGAGCGCTTTTTCCAGTTACTCCAACGTGAACGCATCAAGCGACATATTTACTCAGCAAGAAACCACCCGCACCGACATCGTCGACTACATCATAATGTCCTACAACAGCAAACGACGGCAGGGTTTCAATAATCCGTTGTCGCCCCTGCAGTATGGGAATGAATTGTCAGCGGCGGGTAAGTGGCTAGAGGACAGGGACCGATTCAGACCTGTCCAAAGTATCAGGCAAAGTGTAAGCAAGTAGTGCGAATAGCGATGGGTCAGGTAGACTCTTGAATGTAGGAACGACCCGATGGTTTATAGGATATGCCGCTTTGCGAGTCCCCTTTACGAAAGACCCCGGCGGGGCAGATCCCTGGGCCCAGGACGCTACTGAATTAGCGTCGGCATTGCGGGTAGATTTGAGCCTCGGCCTTACGGCCATTGAGGTTCTGCGTCGACGAGAGATTTTTGGCCCGAATCTTTTGCGAGATACGAAGCAGCGATCAGCCCTGGCGATCCTGTGGGCTCAATTTCGCAGTATTGTCGTATTACTCCTCGTTGCAGCGGCGATGCTCGCTGGTGCGATGGGCGAGGGCGTTGAAGCCATCGCAATCGCTGTGGTGATCGCTATTAACACGCTTATCGGCTTTGTTACGGAATGGCGGGCTACCCGCTCCATGGAGGCGCTTCGCCATTTCTCTCGGACGGAGACGACAGTGCTGCGGGATGGTCACTCGACCATGACACCAGCAGCAGATCTGGTGCCAGGCGACGTGGTGCTCCTTGAGGCCGGGGACGCGGTTCCTGCAGACCTGCGCCTGGTCGAGGCATCCAAACTGCAGACGAACGAAGCACCGCTCACCGGTGAATCCCTCCCTGTAAGTAAACACATCGACCCGATTCGGGAAACGACAACACTCCTGGATCGTGCGAACCTAGCTTACCGTGGTACGACCATAACCTGCGGGTCCGGCAAAGGTGTGGTCGTTGCTATCGGCATGGAAACAGAATTTGGCCGTATCTTTGCCCAGGTCAGCACCGCGCGACCGCAGCAAACACCGCTGGAGAAGCGACTCGACGCCCTGGGTAAACGCCTCGCCTGGGCCGCGCTCGCGATGGCGGTGCTGTTGGCGATAGCCGGGGTTCTCGCCGGTCGTGACCTGTCATTGGCTATCGAGGTTGCAATCGCCCTATGTGTTGCGGCGATTCCGGAAGGCCTTCCCGTCGTTGCCACGATTGCGCTTGGCCGTGGTATGTGGCGTATGGCGAGACGCAATGCCCTGATCACCCGTCTGTCGGCGGTCGAAACGCTCGGTGCAACGAGCCTAATCCTGACTGACAAGACGGGAACACTCACTGAAAACCGAATGACAGTCACGATGATGCTGCTCGCGGACGCAGACGTCGACTGCAGAAAAGCCGAAAGCCTCGCGGACAATGAACTGACGCTGTGTCTACTTCGTGTCGCGGCGCTTTGCGTAAATGCATCTCTAGGCGATAGCGAGGATGAAGCTGGGCAGGATACCGGGGACCCGACAGAGCTGGCATTATTGGCCGCAGCGGCACAAGCGGGTCTGAATCGTCCCACGCTGCTTGCCGATATGCCGGAGTTACGCGAAGAGCCCTTCGACGCTGAAAATAAGCGGATGGCGACTGTACATCAGGGTGGCGATGGGGTTTTCGCCGCCGTCAAAGGAGCTGCAGAAAACCTGCTGCCATTGTGCAATAACCAATTGACCCGCAATGGGGAAAGCGCGCTGGATGACGCTGGTCGGAAGCAGTGGCTAGCACGAGCCGAAGCGCTGGCTGCGCAGGGCCTGCGTACGTTGGCAATCGCACAGCGTCGACTCGACAACGCTGCCGACTCGCCTTACGGAAGTCTCCAGCTCCTGGGTATCGTTGGCATGGAAGACCCGGCGCGCAAAGGGGTCAGGGAGGCTATTGACCAATGCCATAAGGCAGGCCTCGACGTGGTAATGGTAACGGGCGACCATCCTGCCACCGCGAGAAGTATCGCTCTTGACACAGGTATTCTCCAAAACGATGAGACTGCTAATGTCATTCTTGGGAGTGAACTTCAGCAGCTATTTGCGGCCGGCTCCAGTAGCACCTTGCTAAGTTCACGGGTTTTTGCGCGTGTCACACCCGACCAAAAGCTGCGCCTTATAGACTTCCATCAGAACGAAGGTCGGGTGGTCGCTATGACGGGAGATGGGGTCAATGACGCGCCAGCCCTGAAAAAAGCAGATATTGGTATTGCCATGGGGATACGCGGTACCGCTGTTGCCAGAGAGGCTGCGGCGATGGTCCTGCAGGATGATGAGTTCGGGACCATTGTTGCTGCCATTCAACAGGGTCGGGCAATCTTTGGAAATATTCGTAAATTTGTTCTCTATCTTCTCTCCTGTAACATCAGCGAAGTTTTCGTGGTTGTTATCGCCACGCTCCTCGGCGCGCCATTACCGCTTCTCCCGCTGCAGATTCTGTTTCTCAATCTGGTCACTGATGTCTTCCCTGCGTTGGCGTTGGGTGTTGGTGGCGGCGCGCCGGGCGCCATGTCGGAGCCGCCCAGACCCGCAAACGAGCGCATACTCATGCGCGAGCACTGGCTGTTGATTGCTCTTTACGGGGGCCTGATTTCGGCGTCCGTACTCGGCTCCATGACTGTGGCGATACTGTTTCTGGGTTATAGCGGGGAGCGGGCAGTTACCGTTTCATTCCTGACCCTCTCGCTTGGCCAGATGTGGCATGTGCTCAATATGCGCGATGACCCTGCCCGGTGGTTGAGCAATGAAATCACTGGGAATCCGTGGATCTGGATGGCTCTGCTGCTCTGTCTGATCCTTCTCGGCGCGGCAGTGTACCTGCCGCCACTGGCATCGGTACTGTCACTCAGCCATCCCGGTGCTGTTGGCTGGTTGTTGGCCGTTGTGGCCAGTTTTGTCCCGGTTGTCTTCGGCCCGCCAATCAAGAGGCTTGTCCGTATACGATCTGAAGATTGATATGCGAGTCCATTTGCCGGCGAGCAACTAGCTTCGTCTCTGTTCAGGGTTCTGATGATCTCTGTGATTCATGGAATTTTAGTTGTTCAATCAAATACGTCACCACGTTCTGGGTAGCTGAATGCTGCTCGTGCGCGTTTCTTTGACTGACGTAGCCAGCGCCCGCTTCGACCGTTTCACGCACCTTGTTCAGGTCGTATTCCTGACCCGGATTCCGTGTTGTGTTCTCGAGCACAATCGTCTGTCGACGACCAGTTCCTATACATACTGCAAAAGAGTGAATCAATCGTGAGCCCCGGCACAGCGTTACTCGAGGTGGATGATGCTTCAAGCTTCGAAGTTGTCGTACATAGACTGTCGTTCGCTGCCGTCAGCGTAACAGCAGGGCAGTGAGTGATGATTGATCAATAGGGCGGGGACAAAATCCTGAATGCCAGAGCAAGAGCTGTCGAACTGTTTGCGTTTACCAATCTCTCTTCTGCGCATCCTCTAAAAGGGGATGTGGTGCCCCTTGGCTCGTGCGGCTGATTTACGTCTGTGATCTGATTGCTGTATCTGCGGTAGGGTTAGGTGTTGCTTAAATACATTTAGCCCACTGCGTCCTAGACTCATTAGTGGTAAAACGGCAATAGGAGGTATTGATGAAAACGGACGCTATAGCGCAGATCGGTGAGAGCGGAGTTCTGGCGCGCAGCGACTTTGCTAAGCTCCTAAGCACGCTGCAAGATGAGGGCTACGCTGTAGTCGGGCCTACGATCCGGGGCGGTGCCGTAGTGTACGCAGAGATCGACGACGAGAGCGAGCTTCCCATTGGCTGGACTGATGAGCAGGAGGCGGGAACCTATCGGCTTAAACGGTCCGGAGTAGCACTATTTGGCTATGTCGCGGGTGCCCAGTCCTGGAAGCCCAATCTCTTTCAACCGCAGCGGACCCTCTGGACGGCCAGGGGAAATGCTGACGGTTTTGTCATCGAAGCGGTAGCAGAAGACATGCCCCGTCAGGCATTCCTCGGAGTACGCGCCTGTGAACTCAAGGCTATTTCGATTCAGGATCACGTCCTTGCGGATCCCGCTAACCCAGAATCAGATTACGTGGCACGTCGGCAAGAGAGTTTTATTGTCGCCGTCAACTGCGCCAAGGCGGGGGCTACCTGTTTTTGTGTATCCATGGACGCGGGGCCGGGTGTGGAGGCCGGCTACGACCTCGCGCTGACCGAGCTTATCGATGATGTGCGGCATGATTTTCTAGTCGAGATCGGCAGCCCGCGCGGTGCATCGATTGCGGCCCGGCTCCCCCTTACAACGGCTTCTGGCGGCGACATCGACGCCGCGGAGGCTGTTGTCAGCGAGACGGCTGCAGGAATGGGAAGGACATTGAACACCGTTGGTCTCAAGTCGCTGCTGCAGGACAATCCGGATCATGCGCAGTGGGATGATGTAGCGGCGCGCTGCCTGTCATGCGGCAACTGTACCTTTGCCTGTCCGACGTGTTTTTGTCATAGCACCGAAGATGTGACTACGATTGACGGGGAGGTGGCGGAGCGTCAGCAACGCTGGGATTCCTGCTTCAGTCTGGACTTTTCCTACATTCGCGGCGGCGCAGTTCGTCCCGGTGTCGCCTCGCGCTACAGGCAGTGGATGACCCACAAGCTGGCAAACTGGTTTGATCAGTTTGGCGAAAGCGGCTGTGTTGGCTGTGGACGCTGCATCACCTGGTGTCCGTCCGGGATCGACATCACAGCTGAGGCTGCGGCGATTCGGGATAGTCTCAGAGAGGATTGACGATCATGGCGAAAAAGGACCTCGAAGAAATTATTGCCCAGGAGCCATTTTTCCGCGGCCTGAATGCTGATTTTTGTAAGACTATCGCGCGCTGCGGTAAGCATGTGCGATTTGACAAGGGCCAGATAATCTATCGACAGGGTGATCCGGCAGATACCTTCTACGTCATACGCCACGGGTATGTCGCCCTGGAGTTTCCTGGCGGCGGCAGGGCCATGGTCCATCAAACTCTCCACGACGGTGATCTCGCGAATGCAGAGTGGCTGGTTGCACCGTATCGCTGCCTCTGGGATGCGCGCGCCGTTGCCGCAACGGTTGCCATTGCTCTCGATGCCGCCTGCCTGCGCGGCAAATGCGACGATGATCACGATCTGGGCTACGAGCTCATGAAGCGATTTGTCCCCCTGGTTGTCGAGCGACTCAGTCATGCGAAGTTGCAGGCACTGGACGTTTACGGGGAGGGGAGCACGACGTGATGGCGAAATCCCCATTGCCCGCTGACCCAATGTTGCCGCGACGGTTTCGCGTCGTCGAAAATACCCGCGAGACCGTCGATACCTATACATTTTCCATTGCCGCCATGGATGGAGTTAGCGAGTTTTCGTTCGCGCCGGGGCAGTTCAACATGCTCTATCTGTTTGGGTATGGCGAAGTGCCCATCAGCATTTGTGGCGACCCAGCGCAACCTGGACTGCTGGTGCACACGGTGCGTGCCACTGGTAGCGTGACGCAGGCCTTTGCATCGCTCAAGGCGGGTGACATGATCGGCGTGAGAGGGCCGTTCGGAAGCTCCTGGCCTGTCGCCGCGGCCGAGGGCGGCGATGTGCTTATTGTGGCGGGTGGACTCGGCCTCGCACCACTGCGCTCGGCAATCTACCGCCTGCTAGCCCGGGAAGGCCGCTACCGCAGAATCGTGATTCTTTACGGCGCACGCAGTCCAGACACAATTCTTTTCGCGGAAGAGCTCAAACGATGGAGGGATCAGCCTGGCATCTCCTGCGATATCACTGTCGACTACGCCGATGCCAACTGGCAGGGTCGCGTCGGCGTCATCACCCAACTCATAGCCCAGGCCGAGTTTGATCCACAGCAGGTTGTTGCTTTGATCTGCGGGCCGGAAATCATGATGCGCTTCAGCGTTGCGGCGCTGAAGTCGCTGGGAGTCAGTGACGCGAGCATCCATGTTTCTCTTGAGCGCAGTATGAAATGCGCGTTGGGACACTGCGGTCATTGCCAGTTTGGTCCGCTGTTCGTGTGTAAGGACGGACCGGTGCTACCTTACGATCAGATAGCTACTTTACTAGGGGTCGCAGAACTGTGAAGAAGGCGAACGAATCGAGGCCAAAACTCGCTGTGTGGAAGTTTGCGTCCTGCGATGGCTGCCAGCTGTCGATTCTCGATCTTGAGGACGAATTGCTGGCCCTTGCCAGCGAAATCGAGATTGCCTATTTTCTCGAGGCGACGCAAACGGCGTCAGACGGACCCTACGATCTGTCTCTGGTCGAGGGCTCTATCACGACTGCACAGGACCTCGAGCGAATCAAGACGGTGCGGCGCCAGTCGAAAGCGCTTGTAACGATTGGTGCCTGCGCCACCTCCGGCGGGATTCAGGCGTTGCGGAATTTTCGCGATGTGAATGACTTTCTTGCGGTGGTCTACGCGGACCCTGGTTACATCGACACGCTAGCGACATCGACGCCTATTGCGGACCATGTCGCCGTCGACTTCGAGCTGCGGGGCTGTCCGGTTAACAAATATCAGCTCCTCGAGGTGGTGACGGCCTTTGTTTTTGGGCGTAAACCGATGATCGCCGCGCACAGTGTCTGTATGGAGTGCAAAATGCGCGGCAATGTTTGTGTCACCGTTGCGCAGGGGATTCCCTGTCTAGGTCCGGTAACACAGGCGGGTTGCGGTGCAATCTGCCCCGCCTACGACCGGGGCTGCTACGGCTGCTACGGCCCCCAGGACACGCCTGCTATGTCCGCTATGACAGACGTACTGGATGCGCACGGCATGAGTCGGCGGGATATCCAGCGCATCCTGAGTACCTTCAACGCAAACGCTACACCTTTTCTTGAGGAGAGCCAGCGCCATGGCACGGCGGACGATTAAGGTTGAGCAAATCGCCCGTGTGGAGGGCGAAGGTGCGCTGCATGTCGACGTTAATGACGGTAGGGTTGAGCGGGTGGAGCTGAATATTTTTGAGCCACCGCGGTTCTTTGAAGCATTTTTACGCGGACGGGATTTCAGCGAGGCCCCGGACATCACGGCGAGGATTTGCGGCATATGTCCAGTCGCCTATCAGATGAGTGCTGTCCACGCCATGGAAGCCGCCTGCGGCATCAGCGTTGGCGGCGCGCTTCGTGAGCTCCGACGTCTCCTTTACTGTGGAGAATGGATAGAGAGTCACGCGCTGCATGTCTACCTGCTTCATGCACCGGATTTCCTGGGTTACCCGGGAGCCGTTGAGATGGCACAAGAGCACGGTTCGCTGCTGCAACAGGGACTGCGGCTGAAGAAGGCGGGAAACGCGATCATCTCTATACTCGGGGGTCGTGAGGTGCATCCGATCAATGTGCGCCTTGGCGGTTTCTATCGCGCGCCACGGCGCTCAGAGTTGATGGCGCTCCGGGACGAACTCAGCTGGGGCCGGGACGCTGCTTTCGATGCCGTTCGCTGGGCGGGTGAGCTTGTGTTTCCCGAGTTTGAGCGAGATTACGAATTTGTCGCCTTGCGACACCCAACCGAATACCCGATGAATGAGGGTCGGATCGTATCGAGTCGGGGCGTGGACATCGATTACTATGAGTTTTCGCGAGTTTTCGAAGAGTTTCAGGTAGCCCATTCGACCGCCTTGCATAGCCGCATGAGGGGGCAGGGCGCTTATCTGGTGGGGCCACTGGCCCGCTATAGCCTGAACTTTGACCGACTGCCCGGCAGTGTACAGTCTGCAGCGCTGACCGCGGGCCTCGATCAAGAGTGCCGCAACCCTTTTAAGAGCATCATCGTGCGTGCCGTTGAAATACTGTTTGCCTTTGAGGAAGCACTGCGCATCATCGACTGCTATGAGCAGCCGGAGGAATCTGCGGTACCGGTCACGCCGCGAGCGTCCGTGGGTGAATGGGCCACGGAGGCGCCGCGCGGTCTGCTCTATCACCGTTATGAGACTTCATCCAATGGCAGTATCCTCGAGGCGAAGATTATTCCACCCACTTCGCAGAACCAGCCCAGTATCGAGGATGATTTGCGTACTGTTGTCGAGGGAAATATAGCCCTTGAAGATGACGAACTGCGCTCTCGATGTGAGCGCTCAATCCGTAACTACGATCCGTGCATCTCTTGTGCGACGCATTTTTTGAAGCTTAATATCAACCGTAGGGGAGGTGTGTGAACTCGCGACGATTGGTTATCGGCATTGGCAATTCGGACCGCGCCGATGACGGCGCAGGGCCAGCAGCCGCTCGAGCCCTCATGCTGGATTCGCCCGTGGACACATCGATTATTGAGTCTTCCGGGGATCCTGGCAGTCTCATCGAGCAGTTAACGGGCAGCGACGCGGTCTTTTTTGTGGATGCCTGTGCCAGTGGCGCGGCAGCTGGGACTGTGCATCGTTTTGCCGTCAGTGAGGAACCGCTGCCAGAAATCTTTGGAGCTGTCTCTACACACGGCCTGGGTCTGGGCACGGCCCTTGAACTAGCAAGAATGATGGGTGTGCTGCCAGAAACGGTCGTCGTCTTTGGCATCGAGGCCGAATCCTTCGAGACCGGGCTGCCTCTTTCACCCGCCGTCGCGAGCGCCACCGAGGTGGTAGCAATTCGCATCCGTGACGAGCTTGCCCAACTTTCAGCCTGACGAGGACGCCATGCACGAAGCTTCGCTCATGAATGATCTTATGGAAAAGATAGCCCGTATTGCGAGGCAGGAGGCCGTGGCTCGCGTTACCGGTGTAGACGTGTGGCTCGGAGCTCTTTCGCACATGTCAGCAGACCATTTCCGGCAGCATTTTGAAGAATCTTGTAAGGGTTCTATCGCCGAGGGTGCGGATCTGCATATAGAAGTTTCCACGGATATCAATCATCCCGATGCGCAAGCTATCGCGCTGAAGAGTATTGAAGCGGATGACTGAATGACTGAGCGAGCGCGAAGCCTGCCGAGCGATCGGGTGCGGCTGCGCTTCGAAATTGGTGGCGCGGTGCAGGGCGTCGGCTTCCGTCCGTTTGTCTTTCGAACAGCCAGGCATTTTGGCGTGACCGGTCATGTCGCCAATACCGGCGACGGTGTCATTGTTGAGGCGGAGGGCGCGCCCTGCGCACTCGAGGCGTTCGCGCAGGCCCTACAGGGCAGTGCTCCGGCTCCTGCGCAGTTGCGCTCTTTCAGATGTCAGAGCATCGCACTCCGGGGAGACAGCGATTTTGTGATTGGCGACAGTACGGTCGGTGTGCAGCGAGACGCCGTCCTGCTCCCCGATCTCGCGACGTGCAGGCTGTGCCTTGAGGATATTTTTGATCCGGAAAATCGCCGCTATCTCTACCCGTTCACTAACTGCACGGCGTGTGGCCCGCGTTACTCCATCCTCTGCGAGCTGCCTTACGACCGTGCCAACACGACCATGTCGGGATTCTCTATGTGCGCGGAGTGTGCGCGGGAATACGCTGACCCGCAGGATCGACGTTTTCACGCGGAGCCTATCGCCTGCGACACGTGCGGGCCACAGATTGCACTGTGGGACCGCCACGGCGATAGGATTAAAGTTCGCGGTGAGGCTCTGGACGGGGCAGCGGCCATTATTCGCAGCGGCGGTATTGCCGCAGTTAAGGGGCTGGGTGGATTCCATCTTCTTACTGATGCCCGCAACGCGGAGGCCGTTAGAACTCTGCGGTCTCGAAAGAGGCGGCCCAATAAACCCTTTGCTCTTATGGTTCCCTCGCTCGAAGTGGCAGAGCACCTGTGCTTCGTCAATGCAGATGAGAAATCCCTGCTTGCCTCCAGCGAGGCTCCCATCGTCCTGCTGCGTCAGCGGGCCGTCACTGGCGTGACCGAGGACGTCGCGCCAGGGCTGTGTGAACTTGGGCTTATGCTGCCCTATACGCCGCTGCATCATCTCTTGCTGCACAGGCTCGGCTTTCCCATCGTCGTGACAAGCGCGAACCTGAGCGGGGAACCCATCGTTGCGAACGAGGACGAAGCGCTTGCTCGGCTTGGTCATCTGGCAGATGTTTTTCTGATTCATGATCGACCCATCGCGCAGGCCAGCGAAGACTCTGTTATGCGAGTGATACTCGAGGCTCCGCAAGCCATTCGCTGTGGGCGCGGGCGTGCACCACTCGCGCTACCAGTCGATTCGTTGGGACTTGGAAATCACCTGTCGGTGCTGGCGCTGGGCGGCCATTTCAAAACGGCGGCGACATTACTCATTAATGATAAGGCGACGGTCGGTCAGCACATCGGTGATCTTTCCACGCTCGCAGCCGAGCATACGCTTGCTGAAGCGGCGGGAACACTGGAGGCATTGCGCGGTAGCAAAGCTGCTGTCATCGCCTGCGATCAGCATCCTGACTATGCGACCACGCGCCTTGCCGAACGTATGGGTAGACCTGTCGTACCGGTACAGCACCATGTCGCCCATGTCGTTTCGGTCATGGCAGAACACGGGCTGAGCGGCCCGGTTCTCGGCATTGCCTGGGACGGCACAGGTTTGGGCCCCGACGGCACGATCTGGGGTGGGGAGTTTCTCCAGGTGCGCAATGACAGTTGGATGCGTAAGGCCCATCTGCGACCCTTCCGTCTGCCGGGCGCAGAGACTGCAATTCGGGAGCCGCGCCGTTCGGCGGTTGGTATGCTTTACGAGGCGTTTGGCGCTTGCGGAGTCGTTGAGAACACGCATCTTGCCTGTATTGCGGCCTTTTCTGAGCCCGAGCGCGAGATCCTCTGCCAGATGCTCGAACGCGGTATCCAGTCGCCGTGGACAAGTAGTGCGGGTCGCCTGTTTGATGCATTCGCGGCCATACTGGGCCTGACGCCTGTTAGCAGTCACGAGGGTGAGGCACCGATGCGCCTGGAAGCGCTGGCGGACGCGTCAAGTTGTGCACCCTATCCCTTCGATATCAACGCGCCACAAGGTTGCCCGCTGGTGATTGACTGGTTTCCCATGGTGCATGCTGTGCTTCAGGACCTGGCCGCCGACGTCAGGAATAGGACGATTGCGGGGCGCATTCACGGAACATTCGCAGCTATGATGTTAGCGATAGTGGAAAGCACTGACGTCGGCACCATTGCGCTGACCGGGGGCTGCTTTCAGAACCGCTTGTTGACCGAGCTTGCTGCACGGCAGATCGAACAAGCGGGCAGACAGGTCGTGCTTGCCCGTGCCCTGCCACCTCACGATGGTGGTCTGTCACTCGGTCAGGCGGTATGGGCGCGGCGGGCCGCGCAGAAGGAGTAAGGCTCATGTGTCTGGCAATTCCAGGCTGTATTCTTTCCACGACGGGAGATGACTTCTCGCGATCGGCGCGGGTCGATTTCGGTGGTGTGATTAGAGAAGTCAACCTCGCGTTCACGCCGGAGGCCCACATTGGCGACTATATTCTCGTTCACGTCGGAATCGCCATCGCGACCATTGATGAGGAAGAAGCCGCCCGCGTTCTTGCCGCACTGGCATCGCTCAATGAGCTGGCAGCGGAGTCGTCATGAAACATGTGGACGAGTACCGGGCCGCCGAGACCGTCGCCAGTCTGGCCGATGCCATCGCGCGGGCGACGACGCAGCCCTGGATCATCATGGAGATTTGCGGGGGGCAAACCCACGCGATTATGCGCTACGGACTCGATCAGATTCTGCCGAAAGAAATCACGCTCATACACGGACCCGGGTGTCCGGTGTGCGTAACCCCTGACGCTTATATCGACAAGGCGCTCGAAATCGCGGCGACGCCCGGCGTCATTTTCTGTTCTTTCGGCGATATGCTACGCGTTCCTGGCTCGCAAGGAGACCTGCTGGGTGTCAAGGCTCGCGGAGGCGATGTGCGCATTGTCTATTCGCCTCTGGATGCGGTCGAGATTGCGCGCAGCAATCCCAGTCGCGAGGTGGTGTTCTTCGCGATTGGTTTCGAGACCACAGCGCCCGCCAACGCAATGGCCGCGTATACGGCCAAACGCGAGGGGCTATGCAATTTCTCCCTACTGGTTTCGCAGGTTCTGGTACCTCCGGCCATGGAGGCGCTGCTGTCGGCTCCCGACACGCGCGTGCAGGGATTTCTTGCGGCAGGGCATGTTTGTACGGTAATGGGGACAGAAGCCTATGGCCCCATCGCCATGCGTTTCGATTTACCCATCGTGGTTACTGGCTTTGAGCCGGTCGATATTCTCGCCGGTGTTCTCGCCTGTGTGCGCGCGCTTGAAGAAGGACTTCATGACGTTCTCAATATGTACGGGCGTACCGTAAAGTCTCAGGGAAATGCGGCGGCTCGCGCGCTGATTGACGAGGTTTTTGAGGTGACGGAGCGTGAATGGCGCGGTCTGGGTGTTTTACCGGCAAGCGGCCTTGCACTCCGCTCAACCTATGCAGCGTTCGATGCGGAAGCGCGATTTGGTCCGGCCCGGGATATCCGCGCGGCACCGTCGCCCTGTATCAGTGGCGAAATCCTGCGCGGTGTTTGTTCTCCACTCGAGTGCGCGGCGTTTGGCGCGTCCTGCACGCCAGACCATCCGCTCGGCGTTACCATGGTCTCGTCGGAAGGGGCTTGCGCGGCCTATTATCGCTATCGTGACCCGACGGATGAGGTCGGTGTGGTATTCGTACATGAATGATTCCAAGGACCTCAACTGCCCCGTAGCCGCGATCGAAACCGAGGTCATTCAGCTCGCCCATGGCGGCGGTGGCCGTCTTATGCATTCACTGCTTGAGACGGTGATCCTTTCCGCCTTTGAAAATCCAGCTCCCAACGAGTGCCATGACGGCGCGATCTTCGAGGTGGGTGGTGAGCGCCTTGCTTTCACGACCGACTCCTACGTCGTCAAGCCGCTGTTCTTTCCCGGTGGTGACATCGGCAGCCTTGCGGTAAACGGGACCGTGAACGATCTTGCCATGTGTGGTGCCCAGCCACTGTATCTCAGCGCCGCCTTTATCATCGAGGAAGGTTTTCCGATGGCGGAATTGCGCCAGGTGGTAGCCTCCATGGAGACCGCGGCCAGACAATCAGGGGTGTATCTGGTTACCGGCGATACCAAGGTCGTGGATCGCGGCAACGGCGACGGGCTGTTCGTCAATACGGCAGGCATAGGGGCAGTGCGCGCGCGGACACCGGTAAACCCGGGTGCCGTCGAAGCAGGTGATGTAATCATTCTCAGTGGTGACCTGGGGCGCCATGGTATTGCCATCATGGCGGCCCGTGAGCACCTGGCGTTCGAGACATCGGTCGCCAGCGACTGCGCGCCACTGTGGGAGCCGGTGAAGGCTCTTATCGAGGCCGGTATCGAACTTCACTGCCTCCGCGACCTGACACGTGGCGGCCTCGCTTCGGCGCTGATCGAAATCGCAGAAACGGCGGCCTGCGCGCTCACCATCGAGGAGACCGCGATTCCTGTTTTGCCGGAGGTGCAAGCCGCCTGTGACCTGCTGGGGCTCGACGCCCTTTACGTGGCGAATGAGGGCCGCTTCGCCGCCTTTGTGCCGGCCGCACAGGCAGCACAGACCGTCGAGCTGCTGGGCGCCGCCGGCCTTGGGGCGGTCGCTATCGGCCAGGTTACGTCGGGAGCAGGCGGCACCGTCGCTATAGCGGGTCCCTATGGCGCGACGCGGCGGCTGACCATGTTCAGCGGCGAGCAACTGCCCCGAATCTGCTGAACCAGGTTCGGCAAAAGAACCGCTGGGGCCTCGACTGCCGACGTCTATTTATAACTTATAGCAAGACTCAGACTACGCGCCCCAGGCGTGCTTCGACCTCGAGTACCTGGCGGGTGGTCGCCAGGATGGTGTCTGGATTGAGACTTATGGAATCTATGCCAAGACCCACCAAAAACTCGACCACCTCCGGGTAGTCCGAGGGCGCCTGACCGCACAGGCCGGAGTGTCTGTTATTGCGGCGCGCCCCTTCTACCGCAAGTCTGATCATCTGCATCACTCCCGGGTCGCGTTCATCAAAATCGAAGGCGACGAGTTCCGAATCACGATCAACACCCAGGGTGAGCTGGGTGAGATCGTTGGAGCCAATGGAGAACCCATCGAACAAGTTGGCGAACTCGTCGATGAGGATGACGTTGTTGGGTATCTCACACATCACGTAGATTTCCAGCCCGTTTTCACCGCGCACAAGACCGTGGCTGGCCATGGCTTCGAGCGTCTTTTTACCTTCCTCTACGCGACGACAGAACGGGATCATCAGGATAACGTTGGTCAGACCCATCTCATCACGCACGCGCTTCATAGCAGCGCATTCCAGGCCAAAGCCTTCGGCGTAAGAGGGGTGACTGTAACGGGCGGCACCGCGAAAACCGATCATGGGGTTGGCTTCGGTGGGCTCAAAAAACTGCCCCCCTAACAGAGCGGAGTATTCGTTGCTTTTGAAGTCGGACATGCGGACCACGCAGGGCTCGGGATAAACCGAAGCGGCGAGGGTGGCCACCCCCTCGGAGAGGGTCTTTACAAAGAAGTCGGCCGGATCCGCATAGGCCTCGCTCATGGCAGCGATCGCCTGGCGTGTCTTCTGGTCGACTTTCTCTGGATGCCTGAAGGCCATAGGGTGCGCCTTGATATATTCGCTGATAATGAACTCCAATCGCGCCAGGCCGATGCCATCCACGGGGAGAGAGCTCAGGTTGAATGCCTGGTCAGGGTTGCCCAGATTCATCATGATTTTCGTTCTGGGGCGCTTCAGATCGCTAAGATCGTCCGTTTCAATATCGAAGTCCAGAATACCCTCGTAGATATTACCGACCTCGCCGTCGGCGCAGCTGACGGTGATTTCCTGCCCATCTTCGAGCGCATCGAAGCCAGCGCCCACACCAACGACTGCGGGAATACCGAGTTCACGCGCGACAATGGCCGCATGACAGGTGCGACCACCGCCGTTGGTAACAATCGCAGCGGCAATCTTCATAACCGGTTCCCAGTCCGGCGTCGTTGAGCTGGTGACCAACACATCGCCGGTTTGGAACTCGCTGAGGCGCTGGATATCGTTGACGATGCGCACCTGTCCGGCGCCGATGCGCGCCCCGACCGCCTGCCCCTGAGCGAGAATGCTGGATGTTTCCCTGAGGTGATAGACCTCAAGCAGGTTGCCCCGCTTCTGCGACTCCACCGTTTCCGGCCGTGCCTGCAACATGTAGAGATGACCATCAAGCCCATCTTTGCCCCACTCCATATCCATCGGCCTGTGCATATTGGCCTTGTTGGAAAAGTGGGCCTCCACTTTGATGGCATACTCCGCAAGCACCATGACATCTTCGTCCGAGATGCAGAATTGAGTTTGTTCTTCGGCGCTGGTGTCAATGTAGCGGGTGTATTCGGTGGCGATGTTGGCAGTATTGAGCGTATCGGCAAAAATCATTTTCTGCTGTTTTTTGCCGAGCTTGCGTTTGAGGACGGATCGAGCGCCTTTTTCAAATGTAGGCTTATGGACATAGAAGCTGTCTGGATCGACCGATCCCTGTACGACGCTTTCCCCGAGACCGATCGCGGCGTTGATAAAAACGACGTCTTTGAAACCAGTTTCCGTATCCAGCGAGAACATCACACCGCTGGACCCGCTGTCGCTACGCACCATTTTCATGACGACTACGCACAGATAAACTTTCAGGTAGTCAAAGTTGTTATCGTACTTGTAATGGATGGATCTATCGGTGAAGTTGGATACCAGGCAGCGCCGATAGGCATCCAGCAGGGCATCCTCTCCGCTTACATTCAGGTAGGTTTCGTTCTGGCCGGCAAAGGAGGCCTCGGGGGAATCCTCCGCTGTTGCTGATGACCGCACGGCCAGCGATACATCATCGCCATACTCCGCCTTTAGTATGGCATATTGCGCAAGAATCGCAGATTCCAGATCTTCGGGAAGCGTGCAGGCTGAGACGATTGCTCTCGCAGCGGCGCCGCATTTCTGCAGGTCCTTTATATTGTCGGGATCAAGACCGTCAAGGAGTGTCTGTAACTTGCCCCAGGCGCCGTTGGTATCCAGCACATGTCGATAGGCGTCCGCTGTCACGGCAAAGCCGTTCGGTATGCGCACGTTCTGTGCAGTCAGCTCCCGATACATCTCGCCGAGCGCCGCGTTCTTGCCACCGACTTGGCTGACATCGTCGATGTCAATATCTTCGAACCAGCGGACGAACTTATTGGACATAAGTGATCTCCATTCGGTGACGCGTTTTACCAAAGCCTGTCTGTCCAATACTCCACCCCGGGAAGGCAGAGAATGTTTACGATCAGTCCGCGCTACAGCCGGCGCAGATTTTGCCGACCCGCGCCACAGGCGTGAGCACGATTACTGATGCCTGAGACACCGGGTGTCAATCACTAATCACACAAGCCTTGCGGCTATCAGGCTATAGATGTGATTCCTATAACCAGACAGGTTAATACCAGCGTATACATCGCACCTCAGCCTTACTACCTGCGCATTCATTACGCTTCTACAGCTGGTTATTGGGGTCGTCTGGTGATTCCCGTTGCGTATTCGCTGCACTTGTAAACCTGTATACCTTGAGGAGCTTCATTGAATCTTCGCTTAACTGTCTGGATGAAGCGCTCCCAATCTTCCCGGCACTTACCAGCCGTTCTGTAAATTCATTCTCATACTGTAACGGCGACACCATCAGTGTTGTGACCGGCGAAATGACTGTAGAGCTGGCGGGCACTAGCAACTCGCCATTGAAGGTCAGGGTGTTGGTAGCCATCTCGATGACAGTACAGCCGCCCAGACCATCATCCCGCAAGTGCAAGGTGCCGGAGGTGTCCCCAATCAGAGTAGAGTTGCCCTCTCCATCGCTATGCCCGTAGGCTTCGAGGGCCGTGTCACCCGCGCTGAAGTCGCCGCTCAAATCCGTATCGATATAGTCAAGCTGGCCGGTGGGATTGGTGTCGGACGAGACCAGAGCTTCGTCGACTCTGACAGCTTTCACTTTTTCGTGACATACATCACCGAATTCCAAGGTGCCTATCACCTGGCTTATGCCGCCCGCGTCGATCTCATTTTCCGAGGTGCAGATGATCACGTCATCTTCGAGCTTGAATGAGTACGCCCATCGTGCTCATCACGGCAATGATAACTGCGGGGCCTTCTGCGACTGAACCCCGCGGTTTGCTTGTGAGAATAATTCAGGTTTCAAGCGCTTGCTTACGGGTGTTTACAGGCCAGCAAATGCGGCGTCGAAGTCACGCGCTGCAGCGTCGGTAAATTCGAAGTTTTTCCGAATATAAACCAGAGTGGCCCTTTCTGTGTCAGTCACACCCTGACCATCTGATGCCGACTTGAAGAGATCAGCAACTTCATCTTTTGACAGCTTGCCTTCACCCGCACCCGTGGTGTGTGCTCGAGCAAGTTCCAGCAATTCTTTTTCGTATTTGTTGCCATCTATTGTTTCGTAAGCCATTAGCGTTCACTCCGGGTTGGTCTCTGAGTTGTGGGTTGGTATGCCGGCCGCCAGGCCAACGCCTCTGAGATTGACACTGTTCCAAGCTCGGCGTCAATTGTCAGTTAGCGATTGATACTGACGCTGCAGGTTGTGTTTGTTCCGCTCGGTGCGGTTTTTTAGGGACGCGAAGCATAGTGCTTAATTGCTGGCTTCATTGACGCGCATCGGTCACAGGTTCGAAGTCTTCTTGCCTATCTCACCATCCGGGCACTGGACTGCCCTGGGGTTTCCGATGCTAATATTCGAGTATAAATAGGAGGCGTAGTTGATGGGTTTTCCAACTTCGGCAACCGGGGGTTGCTTGTGTGGCGCTATCCGTTACACCGTATCAGGCGCACCGCTCTCGACGCTTTATTGCCATTGTGAGAGTTGCCGTAAGCATACAGGAGCGCCTGCGGTTGCCTTTGTCGGCTATCGACGTGATCAGGTGGCCTACACGGCGTCGCAGCCTTCGATCTACTCATCGAGCCCTGGAGTCGGCCGCGCTTTTTGTGGTCACTGTGGCACGCCACTAACCTGGGAGGGAGACGGCGGGGAAATCGGGCCGCTGGTCGAGCTCTATACGGGGACGCTCGATAATCCAGAGGCATTTCCACCGGAACAGCATATTCACCATCGTGAGCACCTGAGCTGGTTTGAGACCCTTGACCGTCTGCCCCGGTACTCGGAATGGCATGACGACGGAGAATCGCCGTATCAGTATGGGCCTGTCGCTGGCGAGGGAGAGGGCGAAGAGCGCGAGTCGGGTGAGGAAGAATAAAATCGTTGCAGTGGTTGAAGAAGATCGCTCCTGTGGGAGGCGTGCCGTCTAAATCCACGCTGTGCCGCCAAGACCGCTATCTAGGATGACCGGACACATTGTTGGTGTCAGTCCGAGAGAAAGCTCCGTGTGGTTAATTGGAGCGGCAGGTGAGCACCAGTGAGGCACACGCTGTTAACAATCGAAGCTGATAGTCTCTGCCAATGAAAAAAGCCGCCGTCCTTCTTTGGTTTTTACTCCTGCCTTACCTGTCCCGACTGCCGGGCGGGATTGAATGGGTAAAAGCCTATTTGCCTGACGAGGGCATGATGCTTTTCGGGCTGGTGTTTTTTGGGGCCTTCAATCTGCTACCCGTCGTGGTGATGAGTGCGGCATCCAAGGTAGTACCGCCTCGACCCAGGGTCGTCACTGTGATTCCGTTCGTGGTGATGAGCGTTGCGACGGTAGTGGCGCATTTCGACTACGATCTTTCGTCCGATGCCCAGGCCGCCATTTGGTTGATTGTTGCTCCCGCTTTCGTGGCGATTCTCGGCGCTGTATCACTGGCGCTTACCCGAGCCGCGATCTGGCTTGCTGCCCGACAGGAAGAATCATCACGCGATTAACCGTCTATGGATATCCCGGGTTACACCCGCTTTCCAACGCTGGCGTCCGCGGCGACGTGAGTGAAACGGCCAAAGCCGGTCAAGTCAGTCGCCCCGAAAGCCGATTCACGAATAGGCGCCATCCATCGCTGCGCAGCAGGGCGCGCTCAGGCGCGCATGCCCTTTTGAAACGGCAGTGTCGTTACGTGTTTGCCCGTCGCGCTTCTGACCGCGTTGGCAACGGCAGGGCCTATCGGCGGCACCCCGGGCTCGCCAACACCGGTGGGTCCTGCATCGCTGTCCACGATATGTACCTCGACCTCCGGTGACGCATTCATTCGAAGCGGGGTGTAGGCATCGTAGTTGGACTGTTGCACATAACCGTCCTTCAGGGTGAGCTCCTCAGCGAGCACGGCACCGAGACCAAAGCCGATGCCGCCCTCCATTTGCGCCCGCACCACGTCGGGGTTGATAGCGATACCGCAATCCACCGCGCACACCACCTTGTGCACTTTTGGAAGATCGTCTTCTATTGATATTTCAACAACTTGCGCAACATAGCTCTTGAAACTTTCATGAAGCGAAACACCCCGGTAACGACCCTCGGGAAGCGCTTCTCCCCAGCCCGCTTTCTCGGCGGCGAGTTTCAATACCGCGGCGTGGCGCGGGTGGTCTTTGAGCATGGCCAGGCGGTAGTCCACCGGGTCCTTCTTGGCCTTGGCGGCTAATTCGTCGATAAAGGTTTCCACCGCATAGGCGGTGTGGGTTGAACCCACCGCGCGCCACCACAAGACGGGGACGCCAACCTGGGGCATGGTGGCACCGACACGCAGGTTGTCGATGGCGTAGGGCAGGTTGGAGGCGCCCTCGACGACAGTGTTGTCAACTTCTGCACCGCTATCAAAAGCTGTGCCCTTGATCAGCGATTGGGAAACAATATGGCTATCCCAGCCGACAATGTTGCCATTCTCGTCGAGCCCTGCCTGAACCCGGTGGATGGTCGCGGGACGATAGCGCCCGCCCAGGGTGTCGTTTTCCCGAGTCCACTGGACCTTCACCGGCGCCGAATAATCGATGGCTTTGGCAACCATGGCCGCTTCGGTGACAACATCAGCGTCGAGTACTGCGCGCCGTCCGAATCCACCTCCGGTCGGCATGATTACCAGGTTGATGTTGGACATATCCAACTCGGTCATGCCGCTGACGATCATTTGGTACAAATCAGGTGCCTGGTGGCCGCCATAGAGATCGAGCACCCCGTCGTCGCGCATATGGGCGACCGCATTGAGGGGCTCCATCGCCGCATGTGCCAGATAGGGGAACTCATACGTCGCCTCCACCATTTGCGTCGCCTGCTTGATCGCGGCGGGGGCATCGCCCTCGGTTCGGGCGACAACCTCTGGCTCGTTCATCACCGTTTCTCGGTAAGCGGAGAGCAGGGCGTCGCTGCCGCGTTTCTCAGCGGCACTTTCGTCCCACTCCACCTCAACCAGTTCTTTTCCCTGCAGCGCATCAAACATGGTTTTGGCTACCACGGCGACGCCGCGGTGGATGGCAACGACGTGTTCGACACCGTCGCGAGCCAGCGCTTTCGAGCCATCAAAGGATTTTACGGTGGCCCCGAAACGCGGGGGGTGAATCATCACCGCGGTCAGCATGCCGGGGATCTGAACATCCCCGGTGTAAGTAAAGGTGCCGCGGGTTTTTGGGTCGGTATCGAAACGGCGAAGCGCGTCTGAACCCAAAGTAGACCACTCTTCCCGGGGTTTTAGCGCTACATTTTCGGGTACGGGAATTTGTGCGGCATCGGCGACCAGATCGCCAAAGCTTGCTGCCTGATCACCGTTGCGGACAAAGCCGTCCGACACCACCAATGAATCAACGTTCACGTTCCATCGCTTTGCCGCCGCCGCTTTGAGCATTTCCCGCGCGGTTGCTCCGGCAACCCGATAGCGATCAAAGGAGGTAAACACGGAAGACGAACCACCGCTGAGCTGGAAGGCGCCACCGGCGGTCAGATTGCCATAAGCGGCCGGGTTGCCGTTGACACCCTTGACGGTGATTTGGTCCCAATCAGCGCCCAGTTCTTCAACCACCAGGCTGGCCAGGCCGTGCCACGCCCCCTGACCCATATCGAATTGGCTCGAGAGTACGGTCACCGTATTGTCGGGGTGGATGGTGATATAGGCATTGAGCGGGTTAATCGGTGCGGTTTCGCCTTCCTGGGCTTGCGCAGGAGGCAGTCTGAAGCCCACCGCCAGGCCACCGGCGACAGCGCCAGCACCGAGCAGGAAACGCCGACGACTTACCGGTTTGGGAGCAGTTAATTGATTCAGAATCTTGGCGTACATGATCAGGCCTCCAGAATATCGGCGGCGCGATGAATGCCTGCCCGAATACGTTGATAGGTCGCGCAGCGACAGAGGTTTCCGCTCATGGCATTGTCGATGTCCTGATCGCTGGGCTTGGGCGTTCGTTCCAGTAGCGAAGCCGCCGACATCAGCTGACCGGACTGGCAGTACCCGCACTGGGGAACGTCGAGCTCGTTCCAGGCCACGCGCAGTGCTTCAATCGCCTTGCTCTCAGCGCCTTCAATGGTGGTGATTTCCATGCCTTCGGCATCGCCCACGTTGAGCTGGCAGGAGCGCACGGGTGCGCCGTTCACGTGCACCGTGCAGGCGCCGCACTGTGCAATGCCGCAGCCATACTTGGTGCCGGTCATTGCCAGGGTGTCGCGCAGTGCCCACAGTAGTGGCGTTTGTGGATCGACACTGACTTCGCGGACCTCTCCGTTGATGTTCAGGGTTGTCATGGGCTGGACCTCTTTATTCTCTGGTGGCGCGATAAATTGCAGAACGCGATTGGCTCACGAAGACTACCTTTAATTGGTGTTTACGGGAACCAGACGCGACTGGTTCCTCCCCCGGAAACGGCTTGCGCACCACTTCACAGACGATCGGTCAGTGCAATGCCGATCCCGATTCGATTGGTGTAGTTTTCCATATCGATCAGGTTTTCGCCATAACCCGAGTAGAGCTGGACGAAACCCTTCAGACGGTGCAGTAGCGGAAAGGTGTAATTGACCTCGACACCACTGCGGTTGTCGCGATCGAGGTTGTTTTTCAGATTGATGGAAAAGGTGTGTTGCTCGCGGGTGTGGGCCAGTCCTAGCTGTATCCGGCCCATGTAGTCTTCAATGTTCGGGTTGTCATCGGATTCAACCGGTTCATTGATCCGGCCCCAGGTCTTTGCGGTGAAGGCCCAGCGGCCGCGATCGAATGCCAGGCCCGCGGTGACTCGATTCCAGCTCCGTGAAAGCGGTTCGGAACGGCCGTTGGACTGGTGGTTCAGGCCCAGGGTTGCAATACGGGCATTCCAGCCAAGGACCTGGAAGTCGGTCGGGATTTGCCAGAAGACCTCGGGTTGATGATTGGTCTCACGAAACGGCGCGGATGCCGACTTGTCGGCGTACAGCTGCCAGTAGGATTGCTGTGTGTAACCCGCCCACACGGTGGACTTGCGCCACAACCCGGTTGCCAGTCGCGTCTTCAGGCTGATCTGCATTTTGATCTCATAGTCGCTGAAGGCGTTCGCGGCCTCGCCGAAATCCGGATACCCGTTATTATCGCTGTAAGTCACGGGGAGGATATAATTAGGCTGGTGGGGCGTAATGGAAAACCACTGGTCCGTAAGCGCAGCTTCCTGCTCAATGCGGGCATTAATCAGCGACACGGGGCCACGGGCTTGAATCTCAGTGGCTGTTTCTCTTGCCGTTGCTGTTGATAGGGTCGGCGCCGGAAAATAACTGTCGAAGCAATTGAGTCGCGCGTTGTCATCGGCGATGAACGCACAGGAGTTGACGCTGGCCTGAACGGTGGTCGTAGTCAGCAGGCCAGAGAGCACTAAAAAAAGAATAATCGCGGGCATTGAGGTCGGGCTCGGAGTAATGATGAAGTTGAAATCAAGCGTGAATGTAACCGGCTTTGCGCTCGAAACGAAGCGCGACGCCTTAAGCCTCAGCATTAACCCTTGTGGATTAAGCGTTGTGGTAGTGAGAGGAATAACCCTATGAAAGGAGTGGTCAGCGCATCGTGGCTGCGTGAAAATCTAGGCAGGACCGACGTGAAGGTGCTCGATGGCTCCTGGTATCTGCCGGGTGATCCACGAAACCCGCGTCGCTTGTTCGAGCACGAGCGTATACCGGGAGCGCAGTACTTCGATATTGAAACGATCTGTGACCACACCGCAGTGCTGCCCCATATGCTGCCCTCGACCTTGGAATTTCAGGCTTCGGTCAGGTCACTCGGTGTCAATCAGGATGATACCGTGGTGATTTACGCCCATCAGGGCTCTGTATCCGCCCCCCGGATCTGGTGGATGTTCAGAGTCTTTGGTTATGACAATGTGCGGGTGCTCAACGGGGGGTTTGAGGCCTGGAGAGACGAGGGCGGGGCGATTGATACCCACAGCCTCGACGCGGCCACCGGTCAGCCCAATGGTGATTTTGTGGCCGGCGAGCCCCGCACCGAGTTACTGGCGGACTTTGCCCAGGTAGAGGCCGCAAGCCAGCAGGCTTGTTGCCAAATCCTCGATGCCCGCGCCCCGGATCGATTTTCAGGCCAGGTACCCGAACTGCGCCCGGGCGTGAGATCAGGCCACATCCCCCATTCGCGCAATATTCCCTATAGCGAGGTTTGGGATGGCGGTCGCGGCGAGCTTCGTAGTGAGGCGGAGCTCAAAAGCGCCTTCACGGACCTGGCCGGTGCTGACGCCCCCATAATCACGACCTGTGGCAGTGGGGTCTCGGCGTGTATTCTGGCGCTAGCCCTGTTCGAGCTGGGTTACGACACTGTCGCGGTCTACGACGGGTCCTGGACGGAGTGGGGGAGTAGGGCGGATGCCCGTGTTGCGGTGAGTTCGGACTGATTCGGTGGCATCGGGGCATGGAACCAATGTCGGGATAATTTGCAGTGAAAGCCCGTAGGTTTGCAGCGTCAGGTGCCTTAGACTTGACCCACCCTTAAACCGCGCGGCGCTCGGTTGATTCGCGCATACAGAGGCGTACATGTCTGACAAGATCATACCCGCAGTACAGATTCAAAGTGGTGACAAATTCACCAACCCTCGCGGAATTCGCGCCATCAAAGATGGCATAAAGAGTGCCGCGAACAAGGGCGAAGCACTCAAGAAGCCTGACTGGCTGCGCATGCGCATTCAGAGCAGCCCCAAATTTGAGGCCGTGCGGGGTATTGTGCATGAACACCGCCTGGCGACGGTCTGTGAGGAAGCGAAGTGCCCTAATATGAGCGAGTGCTGGAGTGCGGGCACCGCCACAATCATGCTCATGGGCGATGTCTGCACTCGCGCCTGCCAATTCTGCTCGGTCAATACGGGTAACCCCCGGGGGTGGCTCGATGCGGACGAACCGGCCAACACGGCCAACGCGGTGGCATTGATGGGCCTCAAGTACGTCGTGCTGACCTCGGTGAATCGGGATGATATTCCCGACGGCGGTGCCGGTCACTATGCGGCAGTCGTCAAGGCGGTCAAAGTGAGGAATCCCGACACTGCGGTTGAGGCACTGACCCCCGATTTTCTCGGCGACCTGAAGGCCGTCGAGGTCCTGCTCGATTCCGGCATCGAGGTTTTCGCACAGAACGTAGAAACGGTGGAGCGACTGACGCATCCGGTGCGCGATCCCCGCGCAGGCTATCAGCAAACCCTCGATGTTCTCGCCCACGGTAAGCGCTATCGCCCCGATGTCATTACCAAAACCTCGCTCATGCTGGGCCTGGGGGAAGGGGAGGACGAGCTTCAGCAGTGTATGGACGATTTGCGATCCCACAATATTGATGTACTGACCCTGGGCCAGTATTTACAGCCCACGCGTAACCATCACCCTATCGCTCGCTACGTCACGCCAGAGGAGTTCGAGCGCTATCGGGAGTGGGGCCTGGAGCGGGGTTTCATGGAGGTTGTGTCGGGGACTTTCGTGCGATCGAGTTATCGAGCGGAGCGGGTGCTGGAGAAAAACAACGTCGGGCTCGCCACGGAATGATTGCAGGGGAGGAGCAGTCATCGCCCGAAAAACTGCTCTACCTTACCTCGGTTGACCCGGATAGCGGCGAGGCCTGTCTCAGTGCTTCCAGTCGCGTTCTCATCGGCGTACTCAGTCGTGACTTCGATGTGGCAGTAGGGGTTATTGGGCCCCTCGATACGCGCACGCTCAACCACCTGCGGGTGACCCTGGGTCCCTATCAGGTTACCGGGGCGTACGAGCCCAGCCGTGCAGACCAGCCGTTCCCGGAAGCCCTGGAAGACCTGGCCAAGCGGCGCATCGGCTCCAAGCAGGTGTCGGCTCGCCTTCAGGCCGCGATCCAGCGTAAATCCCGCGAGGTATGGGCGGTAGTCGTCGATGACATCCTGGCCTGGCCCTATTTGCCGGCGGGTTTTCTTGGGCCCGTCTTTTACGTGGCCCAGCAACGGTTTATTTCCGAGTCCTTTTCCCTGAGCCAGCGGGTACTTCGATCCGCGACCAATCCCTCGGAGTACCAGCGGGAAATCTGCGATGCTGCAGAGGCGGTTTTTGCAACGCCGGATGTCTGTCGTGAGCTGAGCGCGGCGGGAGTCCCTTTTCGCAAGCTGCAGCCTAATTACGAACGCCGTACCACACCGACAACGGGAGAGGTGGATTTAAGCCGTTCAAAGCCTTTCCTTGGCTACACCGGATTTCTGGGGGACGAGCGCAATGCGGCCAGTTTGCATTGGTTTATCGACAATATCTGGACGGTGCTCGAGGACAAAGTGCCCAAGATCGAGCTGCACGTCGTGGGCGATAGTCCAACGGCGTCCTTGCGACAAAAAATGGAGCGGTTTGATAATATTATCTGGCACCGAGGCGTTACCGATGAGCAGCTGTTAACCCTCCGTTGTCGACTGGTGATCGAGCCTCTGATTTATGAAGCTCATGTGGACTCCAAGTTGATCAATGCAATGGTTCGTGGGCTGCCGACCATTACCTCAGAGCACGCGTTGCGTCGTGCCCATGAGACCCTTCATCAGGGTGTCATCGCCGCAGACAGCCGCGAAGATATGGTGTTGTCCATCATGCGCCTAATGAACGACACTCGCCATTGGCATGCGATTGTTCGTGAGGCCCGTAAGGTAGCGGACAAATTGTTGCCCAAATTTGAAATGGCGCACAGTCTTCGACGGGAATTGGCTCGACGAAAAAACCCTTTATAGGCACGGTCACCGACTTATCACAGCAAGGATTTCGTAATGCCTAATCAGTTTCAGAGGATTGGCCTGCTCGGTAGGCGAGAGCATCCTGGCGTCAACCAGGTCGTCGCTGACTTACTCAGTCTGCTTGACCAACGCGGCGTTGACGTCACCCTCGAAGACCGGCTGGCCACACTCGCGCATTTCGAAAAACGCGCGATGATGCCTCGCGAGCAAATCGGCGCCATGGTTGATCTCGCGATTGTTATCGGCGGTGATGGCAGCTTGCTGAGCGCAGCCCGTATGCTGGTCAGACACGATACTCCGGTCATTGGTATCAATCGGGGTCGACTGGGGTTTCTCACTGATGTCAGCCCGGACGATGTTCTAGCGCAGGTGAATGCGGTGCTTGATGGTGACTACCATCGCGATTCCCGTTTTTTGCTGGACGCCGAAGTGCGCCGCGACGGGGTAACGATAGGCAGCGCCGAGGCGCTGAATGACGTGGTTGTCAACTCCGGTACTTCCGCACAAATGATCGAATTTGAACTCAATGTTGATGGTGAGTTTGTCTACCGTCTTAACGCCGACGGTTTGATTGTTTCGACGCCGACAGGTTCAACCGCATATTCAATGTCTGGCGGCGGGCCGATTATGAATCCGCACCTTGATGCCATCGTTCTGGTGCCCATGTTTCCGCATTCGCTGACCAGCCGTCCCATCGTCGTTGAGGGAAATAGTGAGATCCGTATCGATGTGGTGGCGCGCAACTTCATACATCCACCCGTCACCTGCGATGGTCAGGTTTCCCTCACAGCCCTGCCGGGCGACGCGGTCTTTGTTAGAAAGAAAGATAAGCCGTTAACGCTGTTGCACCCGCCCGGATACAGCTTTTACGCCAGTTGCCGCGATAAGCTCCGGTGGTCAGATGCCCTTATCCCATAGCGTTCGCCACGCGCCGGGGACGCTTGGGCTGATCGTCATCAGTGTGGTCTGTTTTCTGCTGTTTCATCAGTTGGGTTGGCTGAGCGTGCTTCAGGCGTTCAATTTTGTTCCCTTTGACGAGTTTGGTGGAATGATTCAGTTTGGAGAGCCGGGTGCCGACTTTTGGCGCTTTGTGACTCCGGCCTTTATCCACTTTAGCTGGCTGCACCTGGCGTTCAATTCCCTGTGGTTGTGGGAGTTTGGTCAGCGTATTGAACAGCGCGTGGGTACGGTCAATTTACTCGGCCTGTTTCTGTTATCCGCAGGTGTGAGCAACGGTATCCAGTATCTCGTCAGCGGGCCCTCCATTTTCGGCGGGCTGTCCGGCGTTGTGTACGCGTTTCTCGGTTTTCTCTGGGCGGCATCATTGGTGCGTCCAGGGTGGATTATCCCGCCGCCGCGCCCCATCCTGCTATTTATGCTCGGATGGCTGATCGTCGGTTTTCTCGGCGTGCTCGAATTCCTCGGCGTGGGGGCGATTGCCAATGGCGCCCACCTCGGCGGTCTCGCCGTTGGTTTTGCACTGGGCGGATTGTTCGCCATTCTTTCCCGGTTGCAGGTTCGCTAATCTAGAGCGTTTTGGAGGCAGCAATGACAGATCCATACCGCGATACCATCGCCACTATGGACCGTTCGGTTTATGACCGTTTGGTCGACGCCCTGGCAACGGGCCGTTGGCCCGATGGTAAAGCCGTCACGGCAAGTCAGCGAGAGCATGCCATGGGCGCGGTCATCGCCTGGGGTGAGCTGCACCTGCCCGAGGCCGATCGTATCGGCTTTATCGACAAAGGACACAAGGGCGGTGGTCGCGAACAGGATGTACAACCGCTGACGCTACAGGGCGAGAGCAAGTGATGACCGCCGCGGTTGGTGCCATCCGAAAAATGCGGACAGAGCTTGCGAGCCCCGTGAATTACAGTTTCGTCGCAGGCGACTCGCTACTGCCACTGAAAGACGCCATCGGTCTTCCCATTAGCATTGTGTTTACCGGGGTTATCAACTGTGTGCACTGCAATCGAGTGACCAAGAAGAGCTTTAACCAGGGGTATTGCTACCCCTGTTTTCGGAAGTTGGCGCAATGTGACAGCTGTATTGTCAGTCCTGAGAAATGTCATTTTGATGCCGGTACCTGCCGCGAGCCAGAGTGGGGTGAGGCCAACTGCAATATCGAGCACATCGTTTATCTCGCCAATACTTCGGGCATAAAAGTGGGTATTACCCGAGGTACTCAAGTGCCGACGCGCTGGATCGATCAGGGGGCAACCCAGGCGCTGCCCATCGCGCGCGTGGCAACCCGAAAGCAATCTGGTTTGCTGGAAGTGGCGATTGGCCAGCATGTCAGCGATAAAACCGCGTGGCAGCGAATGTTAAAAGGCAATCAGGATGACCTGGACCTCGGTGCCATCCGCGATGAGTTGATCGGGCAGTGTGAGCGCGAATTGCGCACCCTACAGAGTGATTTTGGCCTGCAGTCCATTCAGATTATCGATAACGCCGAGGTTCAGCAGATCGCGTATCCGGTGCTCGAGTGGCCCGTCAAAGTAAAGGCTCACAACCTGGATAAACAGCCCGAGGTATTTGGCACGTTGCTGGGTATTAAGGGGCAATATCTGATGCTCGATACCGGCGTAATCAATATTCGCAAGTACGGAGGATACAACGTGGAATTCAAGGTCGGATCGGTATGAGAGACGGAGTACCGCAAACGATTTTTCGTAAAGACTACCGGGCACCGGATTTTTCGGTGGAACAGATTGACCTCTATTTTGATATTCGCGCAGGTTACACCACGGTACGCGCCACCCTGGATATGGTCAGAGCCGTGCCTGGGCACGCGCCACTGGTCCTCGATGGTGTTGAATTGGTGCTTGAATCGGTGGCCATCGATGGGGTGTCACTCGCCGAATCTGACTATTCCGTCACGCCTGAGACACTGGTAATTTCGAAGGTTCCGGATCGGTTCAAGCTCGAGACTCAGGTTCGGATCGCGCCCGAGACCAATACCTCGCTCGAGGGTCTCTATCGCTCCCAGAGCAGTTACAGCACGCAATGCGAGGCCGAAGGCTTTCGCAAGATCACGTATTATCCTGATCGCCCCGACGTGCTCGCGCTGTTTAATGTGACGATTGAAGCGGACCGGGAAGCCTGCCCGGTGCTTCTCAGTAACGGTAATTTGATCGACAGTGGTGTCCTGGATAATAGACGACACCGGGCGGTGTGGCAGGATCCGTGGCCCAAGCCCAGCTATCTTTTTGCGCTGGTGGCGGGTGATCTTGCCTGTGTCGAAGACACCTTTGTCACACGGTCGGGAAAGCCCGTGGCGTTACGCGTTTATGTCGAAGAAAAAGACCGCGACTTTTGTGCCCATGCCATCGAGTCGCTGAAACGATCAATGCGCTGGGATGAGGAAGTCTACGGTCTTGAGTACGATCTCGAGCTGTTCAACATTGTTGCCGTTGATGACTTCAATATGGGCGCGATGGAAAACAAGAGCCTCAATATCTTCAATACTTCGTGTGTTCTCGCGAGTCCGGACATCACTACGGACGCGGGTTATCAACGTATCGAATCGATTGTGGCCCACGAATATTTCCACAATTTTTCCGGCAATCGGGTGACCTGCCGCGATTGGTTCCAGTTATCGCTGAAAGAGGGTTTTACGGTCTTTCGCGACGCGGAATTCACCTCGGACATGCATTCTCGCGGCGTGAAGCGCGTTGAAGATGTCGCTTTTCTCAGAGCGCATCAATTTGCGGAAGACGCCGGACCGCTCGCGCACCCCGTTCGACCCGACTCCTTCATCGAGATTTCCAACTTCTACACAACCACGGTGTACGAGAAGGGCGCCGAGGTGGTCAGAATGCTGCACACCTTGCTTGGCGCCGAGGTATTCCAAAGGGGCGCCACCCATTATTTTGAAACCTATGACGGGCAGGCCGTCACCTGTGATGATTTTGTAGATGCGATGGAAGTGGCATCGGGGCGTGATCTCTCTCAATTTCGTCGCTGGTATTCCCAACCCGGGACACCGTTGCTGACTGTAACGGGAGATTACGACGGCGATTCGTCACGCTACCGTCTCACCGTTGAACAGAGTAATCCAGCCGTGGGGGTCGCCTCCGAGGTGGGGCCGCTGCATATGCCATTGGCGCTCGGTCTGGTGGTCGATGGAGCGCCGATGACGATGCCCTCCGGCGCCACGACAGCCGTGGTGGAACTCACCGAGCCGCGGCAAACGTTTGTCTTCGACGGAGTTGAGAGTGAGCCTGTGCCCGCGTTACTGCGGGGCTTCTCTGCACCGGTGCGAGTGTCTCCCGAGCCGGATATCGACCAACTCCGCGTGCTCATGGCGGCCGATGACGACCCCTTCGTCCGCTGGGACGCGGCCCAGAGTTATGCGGCACAGTTAATGGAAGCCACGGTCGCAGACGACGAATCGGAGAGCGCTTTCCTCGATGCTTACGGTCAGGTCATGGCGTCCGACCTTGATCCCGCCATGAAGGCGCAGACCTTGATCCTGCCGAGTGAGGATTATCTCGCTGATCGGGCGGCGCAGCGTGGGCTGGTCGATGTTCACAGTATTCATGAGCGCAGAGAGCGGTTGAAGCAAATGATTGCGCGATCATTCGCAGAGGAATGGAGCGAGTGGTTTGCTCGTTATGCGGTAACGGCGGCTTACGAGCCTTCCGCTGAACAGATCGGTCATCGGGCATTGCGGCATCTCGCTGCAGATTATCTCTGCTACACCGATGCTATCGATTTGGAGTTCGCCGAACACCTATACGCCCACGCCGACAATCTTACCGATCGTCTCGCCGCTGCACGCTGCCTCATCAATCATGGTAGTGACCTCCAGCGCGAGCGCATGGTCGAGCGCTTTTATGAGGACTGGAAGCAGCAGGCCCTCGTCGTTAACGCGTGGCTGAGTCTGCAGGCAACTCGACCCCATGACGACGCCGTTGAAACGGTCGCTCAGCTGCGCAATCATCCCGCCTTTGATTGGCGCAATCCCAATAAGTTGCGGTCGCTGGTAGGGGCGATGGCAGGCCGCAATGCCATCGCATTCCACCGGGCCGACGGGGCGGGGTATACACTGCTGACCGATACGGTCATCGCTATTCAAAAAGCGAACCCCCAGATGGCTGCGGGTATGCTCTCGCCGCTGACGCGATTCCGTCGCTATGCCCACGGAGTCGACCTCATGCGAGGCCAGCTTGAGCGTGTGGCCGCGATTGACGATTTATCGAGGGACGTTTTTGAGGTGGTGCAGCGCACACTCGATGGCCATTGATCCCCGCGTGAGCCGCACCGAATTCGCTGCTTTACGGTAACCCCTGTGTTTTTAGCTGCGCTCTAAGTCAGGTGGGATAAAGGCTGTAGCGTGAATCCGAACCGTTATCTGCGGGTGCTCTTTCGTCACGGATCGCCGCGAAGAGCGCTTGTCCGCTCCAGTCGTCGTCGCCAACTCGGTAGAGTGCCGCATCCAGCGCCCGCAGCTGCTCCTGAACGTTAGGGGAGCAGCGTCGACCCACTTCGGCAAGCGTCGCCGGCGCGCCATCGCCAAAGTGATCCTGACTCCATTTCAGTACCGCGGTGCGTGCGGCCTGCGTGTCATTGTTTTGGCATGCCAGGCGCAGCGCCACCAGGTTTTGTTTTGGGGTGGGGCGTGTTTTGGCGCCGGGGTTAGGCGTGGTTTTGTGCAGGTAGACAACCCATGCGCCCAACAGTAACACCAGGAACCAACCCGCGGCGGCAACGCCCTGCCACAGCAGCGTTGTGTTTTCTGCCGTTTCAGTCACTGAGGCTGCACCTTCGGTGCCGGTGGGTGTTTGGCCTGCCGGCCCCGCCACGGAGACCGATCGGCCAGGTAGACGCGCTATCTCCATTTGATCGGTCTCGGTATTCCACCAGGGGAGTTCGATCGCCGGGAGCTGCCATGATCCTGTATCGGTGCTGACCAGTGCCTCACTTTGTACGCGGAAGCCTTCAATCCCGCCGGTTACCTCGCGATCATCGATGGTTTCGGTGTCCGGGTAGAAACGTAGACCGGGGGGGGGACTGGTGTCTCCGAAACTGGTCAGCGGCGGAATCTGGCTGCCCTGTAGTCCGCGGGCGACGATCTCGATCGTACGGGTGGTCGAGTCGCCCACCGAGAGGCTTCCCGGATTGCTCGACCAGTTTTCCCTGAGCTCGAGTGCGCTCGCGGGTAGCCAGACGTCTCCGGTAAACGCGGTGGGTACGGGCTTGACGGCCACCCTAATCGGGGTGGTCTCAAGCAGCGTTCGATTACCGAGTCTGGCCCCCAGAAGTGATCGTCCCGGAATCAGCTCCCGGCCGCTGAAAGTGATCGGGGGAATCTCCAGCGAACCACTTTTTTGCGGGAAGATGGCGTAACGCAACTCGGTAACCTGCCACAGTCGTCCGCTTTGACGACGTTGAAACGAGCGTTGCTCGAGTTGCTCCACCACGGCGTCGGGAATGTTCAATTCCGATACGGTACGGGCATCGAGATTGACCGACTGCGCGAGGGTCACGGTCAGTATGACCTGCTGCTGGACATAAGCCTCGTCGAGATCGACCTGGGCACTAAACTGCACCCGCGCGTCATCGGTAGCTGTGACCTGTCGCGGCTTGACCTTGATGGCAATAGGGGTGGTTTGCCGTCCCCCTGCGCTAAATGAGGGGATGACCATCAGCCCTTCGCGCAGGGGTTCCATTTCAATTTCCAGCGTGCGTATGACGCTACCACTGCCATTGATCAAGCTGGCGTTTGTGGAGCTGGAGCGCTGCAACAACACAAAGTTTGCAGAGAGCGGGGTCAGGTCGACATCGTCGGGATCTTCACCATCATCGCCGCGCAGAGTCAGTCGAAGTGTCTCACCGAGAGCAACCTCGCGACGGTCGACTTCTGCTGATAATCTCGCATCCACGGGAGCGGTGACAAGAATAAGCAGCAGAACCACTAAGCCCTTACCAGCGAATATCTTCATCGGGTTCTTCACCATTCCTGAGTCGTTTAATCGTTTCGTAACGAAATTTATTGCGCAACAAACCTGAGGGGTCGTCAGGGACGCGTCGCAACCACTGTTCCAAAGCCTGCTGTTCTTCCAGCGCTTCATCAAAGCGCGTCATTTGCGCCTGGGTCTGGCGCTCGAGTTCAGCGCGCATATCGTCGGATTGCTCGGCGGCGCGCGCATTCTGGGTATTGGCCTCAGCGCGTTCCTCATCCTGCGAATCGGCGTCGCTCGGGTCTTGTCCCGAATCCCCGGATGACTCTTCCTGCTGCCCGTCAGACTGTTGCGACTGGGAATTATCGGCCGAGGGGTCAGCTTCAGATTCACCCTCCTGGCCCTGTTGTTCGTTGTTGCCCTCGGTCCCCGCTTCCTGCTCACCGGATTCGGGCTGCTGCTGCGACTGCTCGCTGTCGTCGCCGCTATCACCGTCCTGTCCCTGTTCCTGTTCCTGATTCTGGCCCTGCTGTTGCTGTTCTTCTTGTTGTTTCAGTAGTTGTTCGACGATATCGCGATTCTTCAGGGCGTCGGGTGCATCGGGATGTAGGGCGAGGCTTTTGTCATAGGCGGCGATGGCACCGGGAAAATCGCCTGCGTTGGCGAGGGCGTTGCCGAGGTTGTAGAAATCATCGGCATTGTCCCCGTTGCCAAAGCGTTCGGCGGCTGCCTCATAATCCTCTGCTTCATAGTGTGCCGCAGCCTTCCATTGCTCGTTGGCAAATAGATTTGCCGCACGCTCGGCGTCACCGGATTGCAGCGCCCGCTGACCCTGCTGATCGGCAGTGAGCCACCAGTTACTGAGATCGACCGCCTGGGCGGGTGTAGGGTTGATCAACGCAGTGGCGACAAGCGCGAGCGGGGCCAATTGCAGTAAGCCGCGCCTGAATAGGGGCAGGGTGCCTGCCAGCAGCAAGAAGATCAGCCAGTATCCCTGATCCTCCCAGGTGTCGGTTCGGCGGTCCAATGCAATATTGTTCTCGGATTCGAGAGGGGATAATGCGGTCAGGTAGTCGAGATCGCTGTCGTCGAGTGCGACATCGGAATACCTGCCGTCCAGTTCCGTCGCGATTTGGCGAAGTGCTCCAGCATCGAGGGTGGGAACGACAATCTCACCCGACTGGTCACGGACAAAGCCACTGTTTGGCCGTGGGATCGGTGCTCCCGTTGCGGTGCCAACGCCCAGGATCGACAGGCGGGCGCCTTGGTCCGAGAGGAGGCTTCTGGTGCGTTCCGTGTCGAGTTTGGGGATCTCATCGGTAATGAGTAGCAGTGTGCCGCTACTCATTCCGGCAGCGCCGAGCAGTTCCGCGGCTTTCTCGATCGCGCTTCCCGCATCGGATCCGGGAAGCGGCATGATGTCGGGGGACAGAACGGGGAGCAGATTCTCGATGGTTCGCACGTCATCGGTGAGTGGCGCGACCACATGGGCATCGCCCGCATAGGCGACCAACCCGGTGAGGCCTTCGGTGCGCCGATCCAATAGATCGAGAATCTTCTGACGGGCCCGCTGCGCCCGACTGGGTTGTACATCAGCGGCCAGCATTGACGCGCTGAGGTCGAGGATAACCACGACCGCGTTCGCGCGTTGATAGACGGGGACATCCACTTTTTGGGTACTCGGTCCCGCGATGGCCACTACCGCGATAAGCAGCAGCACTGTAATCACCGGATTCTTCCAGCGCTGGTGTGTCTGGCGTGTCTGATCGAGAACAAAGGGCAAGAGCTCGGGTGCAATGACCTTGCTCCAGGAACCCGCTTCGGTGCGTGCCCGCCAGAGCAGGCCGGCACCGAGGATCGCCGGGAGTATCAGCCATAACGCCTGTGGCCTTAGTACGGTGATAGTCTCAGCGAGCACCGGCGATGCTCCCGAAGTTAGGGCGTGAACGCCATAAAATACTGGCCAACGCGAGCGCCAATGCGGCGGAGAGTGGCAGATAGCCCAGTGCTCGCTTGGGTCGGAATGTGCTGGTGTTTTGCTCGATGGGTTCCAGCTGATCGACCACGCCATAGATCGATTGCAGCTCCGCGGGGTTTCGGGCCCGGAAGTACTCGCCTCCGGTAGCCTCGGCGATGGCATTGAGCAGGGCTTCGTCGACCTCGCCGGACCCGCCGGCTCTGGCACCGATACGGCGGCTGATACCGATGGTATAGACCTTGATGCCGGACTCAGCCGCCAGTGCGGTGGCCTCCATCGGGTCGACGGTGCTCGCGGTGTCCTGCCCGTCGGTCAGTAGTATCAGTACCCGGGACTCGGCCGGCCGCTCCCGGAGTCTTTTTATTGCCAGCCCCAGCGCATCTCCGATCGCCGTATCCTCGCCGGCGAAACCGAGTTGCGCCTCCCGAATAAACCGCGTCACCGTCGCCGTATCGAAGGTCAGCGGCGCCTGTACATAGGCGCGTGTACCGAACAGAATCAGCCCCACCCGATCACCTACCCGCTGGGAAGTAAAGTCTGAGGCGATTGCCTTTACCGCTTCTATCCGCGAAACCAGCCGCGCGCCCACCTGCATATCTTCGATTTGCATGCTGCCCGACAAATCGATGGCGAGCATCAGGTCGCGACCGCTACTGGGCAGCTCAATCGGATCGCCCACCCACTGTGGTCGTGATAATGCCAGTACCAGCAATAGCCAGATTGCCCACAGAATCCACAGCGCCGCTGACGGGCGATTACTGAGTCGACCGGTGCCCCGCTTAAGCACCTGCCAGCGGCTGGCGAAGGGGGCTCGGAGTGCGCCTTCATCGGCGGCGTTCTCACCCGCCCTAAACAGGCGAACAATGATAGGGAGGGGCAGCGCCACGAACACCCAGGGCCACAAGATCTCAAACATGGGCAGCCTTGTGCGACTTCAGCCAGCGCACACCGGCGTTAACCAGCGCGGGGTCCGCAGGCCTGGCCTCTTCTTCGTAAATGCTCGCCAGTGCCGCCAGCTCGACCGACTCGATCTTGTTGCAGGAGCGCGACAGAAAGTCGATCCAGGAGGAACCCGACAATGGCGCGACCTTATCCCGGGGAAACGCCTGCAGCGCGGCGGCCTTCAACAGGCGGTTAATGCTCGCTGTGGTCAGTGTTTGCGTCGATTCAAGCTGTCGCAGCTGCTTGATTGCCGCTCGCCGGTAGGCGGTTTGCCGGCGATGCCGTCGCCATAGCCAAACCAGCGTGCTTATACTGACAACCAGGAGTAACGACACCACCCACCATCCCACCGCGGGGGGCCACCAGCCGATAGCTTCCGGGCTGCGCAGGGGTTCGAGGTCGGCCAGGAGTTCCTCGGGGTTCATCGGTCGGGGAACACCCGTTGCAAGGCGGGCAGGGTCGGGTCGATGGTGCTCAGCTCAAGCAGCGGTATTCTTAACCCCTGCAGGGATGAGACCAGCTGTTGGTGACGGTCTCGGGCGTCTTCGGAAAACCGCCGTCTTAGTTGGGCATCGGCCGTATTGAGTGCAGTTTTGGTATTGCCATCGGTAACCACGTAGCGACCGGCTACCGGCAATTCCTGCTCCAGAGGGTCACCAATCCGGATGGCCGTGACCTGTGTGCGACGGACCAGGTGGCGGAGCCCCTCGAGCAGGGAGTCACCCTCTGTGGCGTCAAAATCACTGATAATAAAGGTGTGACTCCCGGGGCGCGCAATGCGTGAGAGCTGCCGTATGTGGTCTGCCAGGTCCTGCCCTCCTGTGCCAACGGAAGAGGGTTGCCCGTAGGCGTGAAGATGGCCAATCATCGCCAGAACACTGTTCCGGGACCGTCGTGGCCGCACGTCGTCGAAGTGGTGATCATCAAAAACCATACCCCCGACGCGCTCACCGCGGTCCAGGCCCGACCACAGGAGCAGGGACGCCGCATGGGCAGCTTGCACCGACTTGAAGCAGGTGCGTGAGCCGAACTTCATTGTCTGGCGTTGATCGACGGCGACCAGTACGGGTCGCTCGCGTTCTTCGTGGAACAGTTTGGTGTGGGCGGTGCCTGAGCGCGCGGTAACCCGCCAGTCAATCGAGCGTACGTCATCGCCTGCCGCGTACTGGCGTACTTCATCAAACTCGACCCCTCGGCCTCGCTGGTTGGATCGTTTTGAGCCGGCGAGGTGCGCCAGTGTGCGACCCCCTGCGGTGACATTGATAAATCGCGCGGCGAATCGCAGGGCGATGAGGTCTGCCACCTCTGCCAGCGCGCCGCGTGGAGCTTGATCGACCCTGGGGTGCATCAGCCCATTAACCGACAGGTACTTGCTCGAGTAATCGGGCGACCGCGGCATCTCGGGTGACACCGGCGGCCTCCGCTTCAAACGAAATAATCAGGCGGTGCTTGAGGCAGTCCGGCGCTACCAGCTGCACATCGTCCGGGCTTACGTAATCCCGGCCGTGGAGAAAGGCACTGGCCCGGGCGCAGCGATCCAGCGCGATGGTGGCGCGGGGGCTGGCACCGTACTCGAGCCAGCTGGACAATTCGCCATCGTAGGCGCCCGGTTCTCGTGTTGCCATGACCAGCTGGACGATGTACTCCTCGACCGCCGGCGCCATGTGGAGCCCGAGTACTGCTTTTCGCGCTTCGATGATGGCGGCCTGCGACAACTCGGCGGGGGTATCGAGGACGTCCCCACTGGCCTCATCCCGCACCAGGCGAAGAATGGCCATCTCCGCCGCGGCGTCTGGGTAGGACACGTTGACCTGCATTAGGAAGCGGTCTAACTGGGCCTCGGGTAGCGGGTAGGTGCCTTCCTGCTCGATGGGGTTTTGTGTTGCCATTACCAGAAACAGCGGCGGTAAGGGGTAGGTGCGGCTGCCGATACTGACCTGGCGCTCGGCCATGGCTTCGAGCAGGGCGGATTGTACCTTCGCGGGTGCTCGATTGATTTCGTCGGCCAAAATCAGATTGTTGAATATCGGGCCCTCCTGAAACTCGAAGGTTCCCTGCTGTGGGCGAAAGATATCGGTACCCGTAATGTCGCCCGGCAGGAGGTCCGGCGTAAACTGGATGCGGTGGAAGCTGCCCTCAATGCCGTCGGCCATTTGCTTGATTGCACGGGTTTTCGCCAGTCCCGGTGCCCCCTCTACCAGAAGGTGACCGTCGGCGAGCAGCGCAATGAGGAGTTTGTGGATCAAATCCTGCTGGCCAATGATCTGGCTGTCGAGCCAGCGTTCCAGTTGTTGCAATGGTTCGTGATTCACAGAAAAACCCAGTGGAGGTGTCCGGTAACTATGGTGCCTTTTCGGACAAAAACAACCCCGCCCGAGTTCCCGGGCAGGGTGCCTGAATAATCAAAAGTGTGGGTGATTGGTGCCTGTCGGCACCGTTGTCAGATCAGAAGCCTGACAATTTGTGGCAAGCGGTGGCGCCGTTCAGTCCGTCCCATTGGTCGGTGCGTCCCTCCCGCCAGCCCATCAGCCAGTTTTCCCGATGCAGACCATCGGAATGGGGGCAGAGCTCGCTGCTCTTTCGAGTCAGGCCGGCCTGGTAACCGCGCTCGTAGGCGCGTTGATTCATATCTCGCTTGTGTCGCTTCATAAACTCTCCACTGTAAAAAGAATGCGCAACAGGTAGCAGTGCACGTGGCAATGCATCCCGTGGGCGCATGACTGTGTTGATTTCTTGAGTGTTGCAACGGAGCGGCTGACCCGGGGGGCAGCAATGGGGAAGCTTGCGTAGTGTGGCGCGTTGGTCGGACGGTGCCTGAGGCAACCGCTCGAAAGACGCGCCCACTCGCTGATGAGTGGCTCGCACACCCCAAATAGACCAGATTGCGGCGCGCTTGTCGAAAAACCTTTTGTTCTAACTCCGAGTCCGGGTGGCGAAAAAGGGAATATGGGGTGAAGAATCGCTCGTAGACCCCTACCTGTTTCGTCACAAATTTGTCACAGATTGGCAATGTCTCTTTAACAATCGCGGCTTATGGTGCCCGCATTGACCGATTCGCAGGGAGTGTCGTTTTGCCGCAAGCACGGGTACCGTATTTCGATCGAGAGGCGCAGCCTCTGCTGACCTGTGCGCTTTTTGCCGTGAGCCTGCTGAGTCCACTGAGCGCGTGGGCAGACGATGAACTGATGCTCTATGTGCTCGACGGCGGCACACCTGTAGACGGGGTTGAAGTCAGCATTGATGGCCAATCGGTGGGCGAGACATCGCGGGACGGCGCTTTGGTAGCAGACCTGAGCGGCACCGAAGCTGGTGCGATGATGACCTTCTCTGACGGCGAGACCTACCCCCTGCGCCTGACCTATGGGCCGGCACAGTTGGTCGATGTCATTTTTGACCGAAACGAGCCTGCGAACCCCCGCATTGAAAGCTATGCCCGGGTGGAAGGAGCCGAGCAGCGTCGAGATGCGGCTCCCGGTAGCCTCGAGGTGGTTGTGCTGGAGGGCGATCGTCCTGCCGCCAATCAGTTGGTGGTTATTTCCAATGGTGGGGGAGGGGTTGCGACCAATACCCAGGGTCGGGCCCAGCGGGAGTTACCTCGGGGCCTGTATCGGCTGACCGTGGGTGATATCCGGGAGTCTGTGCGAGTGGTTGCCGGAATTAGCAGCCAGGTGGTCATCCGTTTGCCCGGGCGTGAAGGCATTGCGTTGGATATTGGTGCCCCGGAGATCGAAGAGGTGTTCGTTACGGCCACCTTTGACCCCAGTGGGTTCGAGGTCAGCGAGCGCGATACCAGCAATATCGTCGATACGATCGGTGTCGAAATGCTGACCCGCTTCTCGGATTCGGACGTGGCCGCGTCGGTTGTACGAGTACCGGGTATCTCGGTTCAGGACGACAAGTTTGTGTTTATTCGTGGGTTGGGTGGTCGTTATATTTCATCGACATTGAACAATGCGACCATGCCATCCACGAACCCCTCGAGACGTACGGTTCCACTCGATCTGTTCCCCTCCAATTTTGTCAATCAGCTCGATATCAAAAAAACGTTTCTTGCGTATATGCCGGGTGAGTCGACGGGCGGCAATCTGGTGATCAACACCAAGACTTTTCCTGATGAGCGCGGTGGTAGCGTTAACGTTTCCCTGGGAGGAACGTCGGATTTTACGGGGAAAACAACATTCGTCGATCCGTTGGAGGATGACTTCGACTGGCTTGGTTGGGACGCTGGCAACCGCTCCGAGGATGGTGGTGTGGCCGCCATTGCAACGCTGCTGGACTCGGGGTTTGCGACGGATACGACTACCGGCGAGACCTTCGCGCTGAATGATCCCATCAAAGGTGAGCTCGCTCGCGTTGGCGCCATCCTGATCAAGGATGGTTTCGATCTCCATACGGCCAGTGTGAAGCCCGATGTCGGTTTGGGCGCCAATTACGGTGATCTGTTCTATCTGGATAACTCCGAGCTCGGATTCTACGCCGCCGTCAATTACTCCAACCAATGGTCCAAGCGCGATGAGGGTGAGCGCAACAGCTACACGCCGACCCTCGATTTGCTGGACAACTTTGTATTTCAGCGCTCATCCAATTCGGTCGAGACCAGTGGGCTCTTCTCAGTGGGCTGGAACGTCGGTAACAGCACCCTGGAGTGGAATAATGTGCTTTCCCGCGTCAGTGAAAGTCAGATCGAGCGTTTTGTCGGTGAGGAGGGCGATGAGCGCCAGTCGGTGTACCGTCAAACAACTCAGTGGGAAGAGCGTCAATACATTTCTTCACAGCTCCTGGGCTCACACTTTCTCAATGAGGACGGATCACTCTTTGGTGAGTGGCAATTTACTGCGAGCCAGGCCGATCGCTATGCACCGGATCGACGGGAAGTGGAGTTTCGGGCCTCCCAGTCCCAGACCGATGCCGATGCGCTGAAGCAGGGCTTTGAGTTTCAGAAAACCAACGATCAGCAGACCGTGCCCCTCGCGGGCTTTTTCATCGAACCCAACGTCATTCTCCGGCGCTACGACGAATTGACCGATAACAACTTCGACGGTTCATTTGATATTACCTGGGACGCCTACGACGATGGAGGGAGCTTCGGCGTCTTGCAGGCGGGCGTGCAGGCGATCTATCGGGAGCGTGATTCGGAAAGTAACTCCTACGGATTCAACATCAACCAGGCCCGTGATGATTTGCTCGCGTCCGATAATCTGCTCGTCTCCGATGTCATCTACGTCTGTGGCGAAGGCAATGGTGCGGTGAGCTGCCCGGAGGGAGCCGAGGGAGGTATCGCCGATGATCCCGACGATGGTTTTGTCTTTGATGATAAAACCCTGGCCTCCGACAGTTACGAGGCCGAGCTGACCTACACCAGCGCCTACGCGTCCTACGACCACACCATCAACAATACCTGGCAGGTCATTGCCGGAACGCGCTACGAGATTTACGACCAGACGACGGAAACGTTCTCGCTCCAGGGCGCCCAGGAGGCCGTCGAGTCGACGATAGACGAGGCGAGCATTCTGCCTTCGCTGGGTATCAACTGGTTTTACTCCGACAACCAACAGCTGCGATTTGCGGTGTCAAAAACAGTAGCGAGGCCGGACTTTAAAGAGGCGGCGAATGCCACTTTTTATGACAATGAATTCAACTTCCGGATTCGTGGCAATCCGTTTCTTGAGATTTCCGACATCGTCAACGTGGATTTGCGCTGGGAATGGTATTCGGATGAGAACGAGCAGGACAATTTGTCCATCGCGGCTTTTTACAAGGATATGGAGAAGCCGATCGAGCGGGTGGTTCAGCCCGCGTCGGGAACTGCCGGTAACTCCCGCACCTTCCAGAATTCTGACAGCGCGGAATTGCTGGGTGTTGAGGTCGAGGGTCGTCGCGAATTCAATCTTACCGACGACTACAACAACACCCTGTTTGTTTCCTTCAATGCCGCCTGGATTGATTCTGAAGTGACTGCCGATAACCAGGACGCGCGAGCATTACAGGGCCAGCCCGAATACACGGCCAATTTGGTCCTCGGTTACGACAACTTCAGTTCTGGCCATCAGCTCACGCTGCTCTATAACGAAAACGGAGAGTCTATTGCCGATGTGGGTGTCTCGGGTGCGCCCGATGTCATCTTCGAGCCGAGGGGCGAGCTCAATCTGGTGTATCGCTATACCGGATTTGAGCCGGCGACGATTCGCGCCCGAATTCAGAACGTACTCAACGAACCAGTCGAGTACACACAGGGCGGCAATGTGTTTCAGAAGTTTGAAAAAGGTATGACTTTCCAGCTCGGTTTGCGCTGGCAGTTTTGATTTTTTAACGGCTACGATTTTCCCACAGTAGGAGAAAGGTAATGAAGACGCAGTTTATTTCGATGGCAATAGCACTACTGGTGCTGACCGCAATCAGCGGGTGCTCCGACGGTGATAACACCACTATCACTATTGAGGCGCCTACCGATGAAAGCGTCGATTCTGGCGGTGGTGACATCATTGGTGGAGACAATAATAGCGGTGGCGATGATGGTGATGGTCCCAGCGGCGTCGCCTGCCCTGAAGGCACCAGTGAAGTGGCCACCGATGTCTGTCAGTTGCCCGAGGTGGTCTCGGCGGACCTGACCCTCGTCGCCGGTAATACCTACTTGCTCAATGGCCGAGTCACGGTGGGTAACGGTAACGGTCAGCTCGGGGACGATGGCAATCTGCTCGATGGCACTCCTGTTCAGAGCATCACTCTGACAATTGAACCGGGGGTTCAGATTGAGGCGGTTAGCGGGACCTTTGCCAATCTCATCATCACCCGTGGCAGTCAGATTGATGCCCAGGGCACAGCCGACGCGCCCATCGTTTTCAGCTCTACTGACGATGGCTTCGATGGCTCTGGCGAGTGGGGTGGTCTTATCCTGCACGGCTATGCGCCACACAACGAATGCACTGCCGGCGGTGCGATCTGCAACATCGACTCCGAAGGGGAGAGCGGTTTTGCTGGTGGTTACGATCCCGAGGACTCGAGTGGTGTACTGGCCTACGTTATTGTTGTTGAGGGCGGCTTTGAGTTCTCACCGGGCAACGAGATCAATGGCATTTCGCTGATTGGTGTGGGCGCTGGCACCGATATGAGCCACATCGCTATCGGTGGAAACTCCGATGACGGTATTGAGTTCTATGGCGGCACCGTGAATGTGAAGCACCTGCTGCTGGTGAACAACCTCGATGACTCCCTCGACTGGGACGAAGGGTTCCAGGGTAACCTGCAGTATGTACTGGTGATCCAGTCCAGCTCAGGCGGCGGTGAGGCGTTTGAAATGGACACACAAGGGACCGATCTGTTCCTGTCCAAGCCCACTCTGGCCAACGTCACCGTAATCGCGGACAAGCGCGAGGGCGATGATCCGTTCATCTTCAACTTCAAGGCGGGCTCCGGCGGGTTTTTCCACAATACGGTTGTCACTGTTGCCGAGGGCAATGCGACACCACTAACCACCTGTGTCAACGTCGACGGTGTCGACTCCGAGGCCCTGGTGGGTACGGCGCTGGTGCTCAACAACTGGATTCAGGATTGCGCGGCTGGTGATGCCGATCAAGGCACGCTATCGGGCGCGAATGTCAGTCTCGACAACGGCACGATTGCGGCGCTTCCTGCCATGCTCGGCGATCGCTACGAGTCGATGGCGGCCGAGGCGACCGGGCTCGATGCACTCGATTGGCCGGGTATCAACGGCGTGTTTACCGAGTCGGTGGCCGATCCTGACTTCCTCGACAGCACCACTTTTATTGGTGCGGTTGACCCCGATGACAGCAGCGACACATGGTACGACTTTGTCGATGGGGTCATTGCATTACCCTAGAGCCAGACCTTCGCTCGTAAGCGGCCTTAGGGCCGCTTTTTTTTGTTTTTGAGATTTTTTTTCTGTCTCTGTGATCCGGATAAAAAAAGCCGTCGTAATTGTTTGTAACTGTTGTTTTGTTGGAGCTTTTCATGGGGCACCTACAAACCGGTTCTACACCATCTTCCCCCAGATGGTATTTCTTCCCCGGCCCACAAGGCCGGGGTTTTTTTATTTCCTTTTCAAGAGTTTCTATGTCGAAAATAGCTGCAATTACACTGATGGCGCTGTTTGTCTCTGCCTGTAATTCCGTAAAGGTCAGTGATTACGCGTCAAACACCCCCAAGCTCGACCCCGAGCAGTTTTTCGATGGAAAATTGACCGCCCATGGGGTCGTTAAGAATTTTTCCGGCGAAGTCATCCGCCGCTTCAATGCAGATATTGCCGCGTGCTGGGATGATGGCGTCGGCACCCTCGACGAAGACTTTATTTTCGATGATGGCGAGAAGCAAAAGCGCATCTGGACCCTGCGCCCTGCGGGGGATGGTACCTACAACGCAACCGCCGGAGATGTCGTCGGCGAGGGTAAGGCGTCCTGGGCGGGCAACGCCATGTTCCTCAAATATGTTCTGCGGGTTCCGCTCGATGATGACACCATCGATTTGACCATCGATGATCGTATGTACCTGGTTAACGAAAACATCCTGATCAATGAGTCGATAATGACCAAGTTCGGCTTCAAGGTGGGTGAGATTGTACTCACTATTATTCGCCATCCAGGTGGTGACGCCCAGTGCACGCCAAGCTGACAGCACGCACCCTTGGCTTTGCTGGGCTCATCCCGTTCTATGCATTCCTGGCGGGAATCTACTGGTACGAGGATTACCCCAGAGCCCTCTCGGTGCAGGGTTTCGTCGTATATTCGCTGGCAATCCTGTGTTTCCTTTCCGGTTCCGTATGGGGACACGCCCGAACCCAGTCGGTAGGTGAGCAGCCGATCCGGTTGCTGGTCAGCAATGGTCTGGTGATCTTTGGGGTGGCGGCAGTATTAACCGCCCAGGCGATGATCGCGTCATTGCTGTTGATGCTCGGATTTATTGGGTTGTTGTGGTACGAGCGCAACGTCGATGGAACTGGCACATGGTATGCCGCTATGCGTACCCAATTGACGGTGGGCGTTGTTATTGCCCACCTGTTATACATAGCGCTGCACATGTCGGGGCTCTAAACACCCTAAAGCCGCGTCCTCGGTGGACTGAAAGAGATCGAAGCGTTATGGAAACTCCTCGCCGTGCCTTGATTACCGGCGCTTCTGCGGGGCTGGGGTTGGAGTTCGCCCGGCAACTTGCGGCAAAAGGTTATCACCTGGTTCTGGTGGCACGACGAGAAGACCGGCTTGAGACCATTGGTACTGCATTGGCGGCGGAATTTGGGGTCGGGGTCGAGTGCTTGGTGGCGGATCTTAGCGAGGCTGGCTCTGTTGAAAAGATTGTCAGGGAGTTGGCGCAACGGGGGCTTTCCATCGACTTCCTCGTCAATAACGCAGGCATTGCCGGCCCCAATCTGATCACCGATCGCGATTGGCCGGCACAGCGCGACTTTTTCCAGTTGATGATGACCTCCGTGGCTGAGCTTTGTCATCACCTGATCCCGCCAATGATCGAGCGGGGTTTCGGTCGGGTGGTCAACGTGGCCTCGGTCGCTGGTCGCATCGCCTTGAATGGCAGTGGAAATTACGGGCCCGCAAAGGCCTACGTCATCGCGCTGTCAGAAGAGCTCAATCTGCTGGTGGCCGACACCGGCGTCAACGTTTGTGCATTGTGTCCGGGGTATACCCACACCGATTTCCACGAGACCGCGGGCCTTGGGGAGATGAAGGCTGAGATGCCCAAATGGTTGTGGTATGACGCCGATGGCGTTGTACGAGATGGGCTTCGTGCCGTCGAGGCCGGCAAGCCTGTCATGGTATCGGGTAGACTTTATCGATGGCTCGACCCGTTTTTGCAATCGGTCTGGACGCGCTGGATGTTTCGTTTTCGAACGCGACCCGATTGATGCGGGTGCTCCGGATTTTTTGTCGGCTCATATTTCTCAGGTTGTCTCGGTATGGGTCAAAGCAATAAACAGAACGGGGCCCATGGTGATCGGCAGTATCGCGATGGCAGTTGATTCGCACATCCCGCGCAATTCCTCAAAAAACAAGAAGAGGGTTTCGTGTGCCGACGCGCGTGAAGCCTGGGTATATGGCGGTCCGCAGACGATTCGAACCCCGGAACTCTTTCGGTTCGACGGCTATAAGGATCGTTGCTTTCGACCACGTAGGACGCCCGCCGAAATTCGTCAGACGGCGAATTCGCGATCATACCCTGCAATATCGCGGCCACAATGCAACTGCTACACTTATTGATAAAAAACCCGAACAGTATGGAACTCAAGGGGCTATGGAATTCAAGGACTACTACAAGATCCTCGGCGTGGCGCCTGACGCGGAAAAGGCTGACATCAAAGTGGCCTACCGCAAGCTGGCACGCAAGTTTCACCCGGACCTGAATCCGGACGAGGGCGCAGAGGCCAGCTTCAAGGAGGTCGCGGAGGCCTGGGAGGTTCTTAAAGACAGCGAGCGGCGCGCAGAGTACGACGAGCTGCGCCGTTACGGGGGCAGGCAGCGTGAAGGATTCGAGCCGCCGCCGGGCTGGCAGTCGGCGTCAGGTCAGCAACACCACAGTGCGGACTTCTCGGACTTTTTCAACGAGATATTCGGCAGCGGTTTCGGCCGCGAGCCCCATGGGGCCCCTGGCGGTTCAGGCTTTCGCGGACAGGACGTGGAAATCGAGCTGCCGGTGTTCCTTGAGGAGACCGTCACCGACGCAAGCAAGCCGGTGGAGTATGAGTTGCCAGTGATCGAGGCCGGGGGCATCCGGCGTGTCAAAAAATCCCTCAAGGTAACAATCCCCGCCGGGACCGCCGACGGAGAGCGAATTCGGGTCAAGGGACAAGGCTCGCCGGGGCAGGGGGACGCTCCGGCAGGTGATCTGTACCTGCATGTACGCCTGGTGCCTCACCCGGTGTTTGATCTGAAGGGCCACAACCTGCTGGTGACTGTGCCGGTCGCTCCCTGGGAGGCGGCGTTGGGAGCCAAGGTGACCGTGCCGACCCTTGAGGGGGAGATCAAGCTTACCGTTGCACCGGGCAGTCAATCGGGGCAGAAGCTGCGTGTGCGTGGCAGGGGGCTGTCGAAACGCGATGGAAAGGGCGACCTCTACGCGGTACTGAAAGTGGTCATGCCGCCCACGGTCGACGCCGAAACGGAGGCGCTCTGGCAAACGCTGGCGACAAAGGCGGCCTTCGATCCGCGAAAAGAGTGGAGTAAGCGATGATGTCTACACTTGTGCGTATTACCGTCAGTGAATTCTGTGAGCAGGAGGGGCTGTCGCGTAGAACAGTCGCTGAACTTGTGGAGTGCGACGTTGCACGGCCCCTGAATGAAGGCTCGGCCGCGGACTGGCAGTTTGATGCCACTGGGGTTCACTGGATGAAGCGTGCGATTCGCTTGCAACGGGACTTCGAACTCGATTGGGTCACTGTCGCCACGATGATCGACCTGCTTCGCCAGCGAGAGCGGCTCCTGAAGGAAAACCAGAACCTGCGCAGACAGCTGGGGCGGTTTCTCAAGTCGGAGGAACACTAAAGCTGTCGCCAGCCTTGACTTGTATTGGGTGGAACCACCGATTGCGCCAGTCGACGCTTTATAATCAGTGGTTTATGGATATGGTGCCCCTGAGACGATTCGAACGTCTGACATCTGCCTTAGGAGGGCAGCGCTCTATCCAGCTGAGCTACAGGGGCTGAAGTGCAAGTATAACAACGCCCGCCGATCGTCTCACGTGTCATGACGATTTGGCGCCGCTAACACAGGCGTGCTGCCAGGGCGTTGTAATCCCCGGTGAAAATGACCCGGCCACCTTTCTTCTCGAGTTGATAGTTGTACATCGGATCGTAGTAATGGGTGAGTAATTCGCCGATCCACAAGCGGTGGTGCGTGGGATCACCGCGTTGGTGATGGTCTAGTGCGTTTTGAATCATTTGGGACAGCCGGTCGTACTGCACGCCACCCAGCCGTTTTCTGATGGCTTTGATGGCGTCGATCAATTGCGTTGAAAACGCAGTCCACGCCTGTACGGGGTCGCCGCTCAGTTGCTCGAAAGCAGCCAAATTATCGACAATATAGTTGTGGTAGGAATGCTCAATTCGCGCTTCAAGGCTCGAGTCGAGCACCATCACCGGCGCCCGGGCCATGGCTTCTTGCAACACAGGTGGCAGCGCGCAGCGACCGATCAATCGACTCTCGTCCTCGAGGATAATCGGTCGGTGATGTTCAGCGCCGACCAAGGCGATCGCCACTGCAAGTTCAAAGGTGATCTGCGCGGGCTGTCCGCCGGGTAATTTGCCGAAGGCGCTGCCACGGTGATGGGCGAGGCCCTCAAGATCAACACTGCCTGGTATGGGCTCTCCCTTGAACGCGTGATTGATGAACTCGGTTTTACCACTGCCGGTCCTGCCTGCGATCAGGAGAATGTCGGCGCTGGCAGCGATGCGCTCTATCTGCTCGATCGACCAGCGACGCAGCGCTTTATAGCCACCCTCGATCCGCGGGTAGTCCACGCCGGCCTCGGCCATCCACTGCTGGACGATCTGCGAGCGCATGCCGCCGCGAAAGCAGAAGAGGGCACCGTTGGGGTGCTTTTCGGCGAATGCCTTCCAGGCGTCAATGCGTGCAGCGCGCCGTTCACCGCTGACCAGTCGATGCCCCAGTGCAATGGCGGCATCGGGACCTTCCTGTTTATAGCAGAGCCCGACGGCCGCGCGTTCGCTGTCGTCCATCAAAGGCAGGTTGATCGCGCTGGGCGGGCTGCCCTTGGCAAACTCGCAGGGTGCACGGGTATCGATCAGCGGCCTGCCTTCAAGTAGCAGGTCCCGAAAGTCTGAGGGGGTGATATCAATATCAGTCACCGATCAATTGAATAATGGCCTGGTCGGCTTGTCGCGCGACTACCTCGCCAATGATGTGCGTCGGCAGATCGAACGCCGCCAGGGTCTGTTCGACGGCATTCATCGCCTCGGGGCTGACGCTGAGGAGGAGGCCGCCGCTGGTTTGCGGGTCGCACAGAAGTGCACGGGTGGGTTCAGGCATTGTCGGCAAGTTCAGCCCATAGGCGGCAAAATTGCGCTCGCTACCCCCGGGGATACAGCCCTTGGCGATGTAGTCGGTCACGCCGGGCAAGGTGGGAATGGCATCGAGTTGCAGCGTGGCGGCGAGACCGTGATCAGCGCAGAGTTCAAGCAGGTGACCAGCCAGACCGAAACCGGTCACGTCGGTCATTGCGTTAACCCCGGCCTGTTTGGCGAGGGCCGTCCCGACCCGGTTCAGCGTACACATCGTGGTCGTTGCAATGCCGCGATGCGCTTCAGCCAGTAACTGGCGTTTCTCGGCGGTTGTCAGCACCCCGATCCCCAGTGGCTTGGTCAACAGCAGCCGGTCACCAACCCGGGCGCCGGTGTTTTGTTTCAGGTGGCAACGCAATACTTCACCGGTAACAGCGAGACCAAATATGGGTTCCGGGGCATCGATGCTGTGACCGCCGGCCAATGCAATGCCGGCCTCCTGGCAAGCGGCGCGCCCTCCCGCAACAACGTCGGCGGCGATCTCCGGCGAAAGCTTATCTATCGGCCAGCCGAGTATGGCAATGGCAACGAGCGGTTTGCCGCCCATCGCATAAATATCGCTAATGGCATTGGTTGCGGCGATGCGGCCAAAGTCAAAAGGATCATCGACGATAGGCATAAAAAAATCGGTGGTACTGAGAATGGCGCGCTCGTCGTCAATCGCTACTGCGGCTGCATCGTCTCGACTGGCGTTGCCGACCAGCAGTTCCGGAAAGGTCTGGTTGCGGGTTCGATCAAGGCTGCCGGCCAGGATTCGGTCGAGCACATCCGGGGCTATCTTGCAGCCACATCCAGCGCCGTGGCTGTACTGGGTCAGTCGGATGGGCTCTTGAGTCATGGGCTGTCGTTTCCCTTTTGCACGATTTTACTGTCTTGGTGTCGGAATTGTATTGCAAAGCCGACCCCCGAACGCCATGCTTCCCGCCAGAAACTGCCTTTTACCGACTTTTTCGGAGTTTTGCCGCGTCCCCGATGCCGCCACGTCCAACTTTCGCCTGCCGACCCTGCTTTTGGCTGAGCTTTCTCACCGTCTTGTTGCTGCTCTCGGCGGCGCAGGCCCGCACAGAAACCATGGATTCCCGGGAGGCGTCGCGGACTGACTACGGTTTGGCGATGGCGGAATTACGCACTGGAGCCGGGCCCCGCTATGACCGCTTGCGGGCTCGCCTGGCGGACTATCCCCTGGTCATTTATCTGGACTACGAGGTACTGCTAGAGGGCCTGCACGATCTCAAGGCACAGGCGGCGCGTGGTTTTTTGGAACGAAGTCGTGGGTCCCCACTGCACAACCGATTTCTCCATGCGTACTTGTTGCACAAGGGCAAGGATCGTCGCTGGCGCGAATTTCTGGCGGTGCTGGATACGCCACCCAAGGACCCTGAACTCCGCTGCTACTATTATCGCGCGCTCTGGGGTACAGGAGATAAGCAGTCCGCCTATGCCGGTGCAGCGGCCCTTTGGAACACGGGGCGCTCTCAGGAAAAAGTCTGTGACCCATTGTTTTCCGCGTGGATGGAGGCGGGTGGGCCCGACGACGAACTCGTATGGTCCCGTGCCCTCAAGGCCTTTGACGCCCGGTCCTATGCCTTGATTCGCTACTTGCGCCGCTTCGCATCGTCAGCGCTGGCGCCGTTGATCGACGAGCTGCTGGTGGTCTATCACAGGCCCGATGCGCTGGTCGCCGATGCGCACCAATCCGATGAGCGTCATGCGCAGTTAATGACGGTGGGTATCCGACGTCTCGCCCGGGTAAACCCCGAGAAAGGGCGTCGGGCGCTCGAGAACGCCAGCTCGGTGCAGCCTTTCACCACGGTACAACTGCGGTCCATGGAGACCATGATTGCCCGTCACAGTTTATTTGCGAAGAGTGCGGCTCCCGCGGATTGGTTACAGACGACCCTCGCACGTATCCGGGATGACGAACTTACTGAAATTTATCTGCGAAACCAGCTTGAACAGGCCGACTGGAAGCGCCTGGTCGCCGCTATCGACTGGTTGAGCGATGAGCGGAAAAACACCGGCGAGTGGCGTTATTGGCGGGCAAAGGCGGCCACCGAGCAGGGGGACACCGAGCTGGCACATAGCCTGCTCGAGACATTGTCCGGTGAGCGACACTTTCACGGCTTCCTCGCGGCTGAGCAGATAGGTCGGCCCTTTGATCTGAATGGCGCAATGCCTGAGGCCACAACCGCCGCATCGCTACCCTCCGACAGTGGTTTAGACCGTGTGCGTGAACTTCTGGCCCTCGAAGAACTCGAGGCCGCTCGGCTGGAGTGGAACTATCTTCTCTTGCGCAGTAGCACGCGTCAGCGATTGGTACTGGCTGAATGGGCATTTGAGCAGGGGATGCCGCGATTCACCATCGACGCGGCGAACAGTGCGCAGGCCAAAAACAGGGTCGACCTCCGTTTTCCCAGCGGTTACCGCGACATTTTTGCGGCGTCCGCGGAGCGGGTCGGCGTTGATGGCGTCGAGTTGACGGCCATTGCGCGACGGGAGAGCGCGCTGTTCCCCCAGGCGGTATCGCCGGTGGGTGCCCGTGGATTGATGCAGGTCATGCCCGCTACAGGGCGTGAAATGGCGCGCAAGCTGGGGCTGCGTTACTCCAACGAGCGTCTGTATGACGCCGAGTTCAATGTCCGGCTGGCGAGCGCGTATTATCGCCGACTGCTGGACCGCTACGACGGTAACCGACCCAAAGCACTGGCGGGATACAATGCGGGCCCCAATCGGGTCGATCGCTGGGCGCAATCGGGCCTTTCCGTCGATCGCTGGGTAGACACACTGCCGTTTCGCGAAACTCGAGAATACGTCCGCGCTGTGCTCGCCTATGCCGTAATTTATAAAGTCCGATCAGGAGAGCCTGCGCAGCTTCTGACGGCGTCGGAACGGTCTGCGACGTACTAAACCCATAGACAGTAGGAGAAAATCGTGAAAACACTGCAAATGCAGAGTTGTGTACACCCGGAGGGGACGATCGAGTGCGCCTTTTTCGAGGTCGATATTCCTGATCCCAAGGAGCACGAGGTACTTATTCAGGTTGAGGCCGCCCCGATCAATCCGTCTGACCTGGGTTTGATGTTCGGTCCGGCGGCGATCGATTCCGCGAAACCCGGGGAGCGTAATGGCTATCCCTCGGTGACGCTAAGTTTGCCCCCCGCAGCGCTCAAGGCCATGTCCAGTCGTGTGGGGCAATGGATGCCGGCGGGTAATGAGGCGGCGGGTACCGTTATTGCCGCGGGTAATGCGGAATCAGCGCAGGCGATGATGGGCCAGCGCGTGGGCGCGTTTGGCGGCGAGATGTATGCCGGTCATCGCTGCTTGCCCGCCTCGACCTGCATGGTACTGCCGGACCCCATTACGGCAGAGCAGGGCGCCTCGTGTTTTGTCAATCCAATGACAGCGCTGGGTTTCGTCGAGACGCTGGCGATGGAAGGACACAAAGCGATCGTGCATACCGCGGCAGCGTCCAATCTCGGGCAGATGTTGAATCGAATCTGTTTGGCAGATGACATCCCGCTGGTATCCATTGTTCGCTCATCGGCACAGCGTGAGCTATTGGAGAGTCAGGGGGCGAAGCTTGTTGTTGATAGTTCTACGGACAACTTCAACGAACGCCTTTTTTCCGCTGTGGCAGAAACCGAGGCGACGCTGGCATTCGACGCAATTGGTGGGGGCAAACTTGCGAATCAAATCCTGATGGCCATGGAGGCGGCGGCGGTAGGTCGTGCCGGTGGATTTACTCGGTATGGATCTGAAGAAATGAAGCAGGTCTATATTTACGGTGCACTCGATATGTCGCCGACGACCCTGAGTCGGGGTTATGGTTTCTGTTGGGGCGTTTCCGGATGGCTTTTGGTGCCCTTCCTGCAACGATTCGGTGGGGAGCGCGTGGAGGCCATGAAGCAGCGAGTGGTGTCGGAAATGACCACTACCTTTGCCAGTCATTATTCGAGCAGGGTGCGTCTGACCGACGCGCTGGCCATTGATGCTATCCAGCAGTACGGGGTGAGGGCGACGGGTCAGAAGACCTTAATCGTTAACGGCTAGGGGACTAGCCACCGGCGATTTTGCATTCGAAGCCCATCGCCTCGAGGGCGGCTTTGCAAACCTCACGCTGATCACCCTGAATTTCGATGTGCGGGCCCTTTACCGAACCGCCTACGCCGCAGCGCTGCTTGAGCTGTTTGGCGGTTTTCTTCAGCGCATCGGGGGGCAGGGGGAGGCCTTCGATGATGGTCACGGATTTGCCGCCTCGCCCTTTGGTTTCTCGTCGAAGTCGCGTTATGCCGTCGCCCTGGTCGACAGGGCGATCAGCACCGCAAATACAGGATTTCAGCGGTCGCTGGCACTGGCGGCAGCGGTTGCCGGTCTCCGTGGAGTAAACCAGTTTCGAGGCTGCTTCTTTTCGCGATCGATTCATGGTGGGTAATCTGGAATCTCGATGTTGTTGGTGGTTTTGAACCGCTATAGTACGCACCGAAGTAAGGAGTAACCAGTTGTGACAGAAAGCGATGTCGACAAGCGCATGAGTGAACTTGAGTCGCAGGTGGCGTTTTTGGAGGACACGGTCGCGCAGCTCGATCGCGCACTGGCCAATCAGCAGCGCGTCGCCGAAGAGCAAGCGATTCAGCTTCGCGAGTTACACCGTCGATTACTCGAGCAGGGATCACGCGCTGATAGTGGCCCCGGTGAGCAGGACGCGCCGCCACCCCATTACTGAACGGGCTTGTCATTAAACCGTTAGCAACCCTTTTTGTCGCCAGTCTCACCGATAAGGAATTTTTCGAACCATGAATCTGCGCACCAGTCTGCTGATCGTTACCGTGTTCTGTCTGGGTGTTTACGTTTTGTTTGCCATTGCGACGCGGGCACCCGATGCTCCTGAACATCAGGTGTTTTTTAATGGCACCGTACTAACGATGGACGCGGCAAATACGGTTGCCGAAGCAGTCAGCATCAGACGGGGAACAATCGAACGTGTAGGCAGCAGCGACGCTATTTTACAAACTGTCAGCGACGACAGCGAAGTCACAGATCTCCGCGGGCGAACCCTGATTCCTGGGTTTGTCGACGCCTATGGTGATTTCCCCCGTGCCGGCGGCTCGGCAGTGTTCGTCGATTTACGCACTGCGCCGGCTGGTGATATCGCTTCCCTTGATCAACTCCTTGGACGCTTGGACGCCTATGCACGTGCTCGCGAGGACGGCTGGGTGGTTGGCTGGGGGCTCGAAGCGTCTCAACTGGAGCAGCCCGAGCGGCTGTGGCTTGCGCTTGATCGAAGTTTTCCCGATCGACCGGTGGCGATTATTCCGGGTTTAGGTGCCGGGGTCCTTGTCAACGGCGCGGCGCTGCGCGAGCTGGGGTTGGAGAGTAGGGCGGCGGATTATCCCGACACAATCTCAGGCACCCCCGCGACTTCGGTTGCCGGGCCGCTTGAGGGCGCTGCTGCAGCTAGTGTTATTCAGCATGTTTATGAACTGGATTGGTTCGATCGTATCCGTGTGACTACGGCCGCCGCGCGCTGGTACGCGGAGCGTGGGGTCACCACGGTCTCGGCAGCGGCGATGCCGATGTCCTGGCTGGAAAGCCTTGGTTGGTTGAGTCGTTTCAATGTGTTCCCCCAGCGAGTGCTGGGTGCCCCTTCATACGCTGAGCTGTCCGCGGTATCAGCGGATAAAGAACAATTACTCGCGTCATTGCAGAATGGCCGGTTGGTGATTCCTCGGGTCAGCATCGGTTTTTTGGAGCAGGAAACACCGCTGCGTGACGACTTTACCTTGCGCGAACAGCTCATTGAACTTTATTCATATCGCACCCAGCCTTTGCTACGCAGTGTCTCGCAAGCGGAGATGCAGCAGGCGCTCAATGCCATCGAAGCCTCTGCTGATGCCCACCCGTGGCCCGATGCGAGACCTGTGATCCTGATTCCGGAGCGGATGGACACCGCGGGTACGAACCGACAAACCACCACCACCGCATCATTCATTGTTACCCCCGGGTTGGCGGGTATCAATCCGCTGGGCGCCGATAACCAGCCTGACTCTGAGCAGCGCGATTCAGAGGAAAAGACGGGCAGTGTCCCGGAACCGCGACCGCGGTTCAGTCTTCGCATGAGCATTGACGCGGGAAGAGGGGAACCACTGGATGTGATATCACCTGTTACGGGTGTGGTGTCGCGAGAGTCTGCGTTATCGCCTTTGGATACCTTGCGCGCGCTGACCATTGACCCCGCAGGGTTGTGGTTGATTGATGACCGGATCGGCTCCATTGAGGTCGGTAAAGCCGCTGATTTGGTGGTGCTGTCGGGGAACCCCCTGATCAAGAGCGACTCCACTGACGTTGTGGTTGAAGAAACGCTGGTGGGCGGCGCCGTTATTTATTCGCGGCGATGATCTTTCTGCATAGCGCCACCTGATGTATTCCGTGCTTCTATGCCTCCGGGTTTGCTATGCATCCATTGCGGTTTGATCCATTGCCGCACACGCAACGCCCCGCGTTAGGCAGCCTGTTGCCCCTCGGTTTTGCTTTGTTCGTAAAGCGCAGAGAGAAAGGCGGGCAGCTTTATACGCTCGTCCTTGGACTCCCGGGTTTTCTCGAGTAGATAAGGCGTACGAATCTCTCGATCCAAAAAGAGTTTACCCGTGGTTGTATCGGCTTCCCGCGCGCGTGCCAGCCAGATAATGCTGTCCGCGCCCTCTTCGGGTGTACGCAGAATGCTTCTGGTAATTTTATGAAACGTAGGCAAGGCGGATCCGATCCCGGGGGTATCCGCCCAGCCAGGATGCATCGCATTGACCACAATGCCGTCGGTGGCCCACGCGTCTGCCCATTGCTCGGTCAATACGGTCAGCCCCCGCTTTGCCCGCGCATAGGCTTTGGGGCCGTTGTAGTGTTCGGGTGTCATCACCAACTGATCACATTCAAGGCGTTCGGTGTACATGCCACCGGAGACGACGTTGATGACGCGGGCGGGTTGCTCGTGGCCAGCCAGCAGCGGATGCAAACCTTCGGTCAGTCGCCACGGACTCATCAGTAGCAGCGCGAAACTCCGTTCAAGACCCTCGGACGTCACGTCGTATTCACCAAACAGCGCGCCGGCATTGTTGATCAGCACGTCGATGGGGCGATCTTTGGCCCGCAGCCTCTCGACGAGAGCATCGACTTCGGATACCAGAGACAGATCCGCAATTTCCAGACTGATCTGCTCCCAGCCGGTTTCAGCAGCGATATCCTGGCGCAACTGCTCGCCCTTCTTCTTGTCACGTATGACCAGTGTCAGATCTGCCTCCGCTTCCGCAAGCGCAATGGCGGCAGCCTTGCCCAGACCCGAGGTCGCTCCGGTGATCACAACGTGCTTGTTTTTCATCGATGTGCTCATCGGGTGCCAGTGCCTGCGACCCCGTCTGAAGCCGTATTTGCTGAACATGGCGAGACCCGGGACCACCCAGTTATCGGCACGTTGGGTCGCCGGTCGCGACTCGGGTAAAGGATTGGCGTCGGTCAGCGCCTGGGCGAGTCCCTCAACGCTGGTTTTACCCATGCTGTGCAGACCCGGCTCCATGGCCGATAGCAGCGGGCTCAGAGCACCCGAAAACTGGAACTCGGCGGTGTAGCTGATGTGGGTGCCGTCGTCGCGCTCAGTAAATAAAATGGTATCTGTGACGTCGAACAGCCGACCGCGGCCTCGAAGTACGAGGCAATGCCAGGGCTCGTATTCGATAATCTCGTAGGTCAGCTTGAGTGTTGTCGGACCTGCTTTGCAATGCACTTCAAACTCGGTGCCTTTAGCGACGGGACCCGGGCTGGTTTTGCAAGCCAGCACCGCGGTGGCGTCCCACTCAACCGTGGTTCGAAAATCGGCGACGTAGCGGAAACACTCTCGGGCTGAGCGAGGCACAACCGCTTCTTCATGCAGGGTGATCATTACAACGTTCTCAGAACAGAATATGGCTTAGGTTACGCCGCTGGGCGCTATTCAGTTCACAGCGATATAGCGCTAATCATCGGTCCATACGGTGCGAAGCGGTTCCCCGAAATCATCATAGATGACCTTTTTCCTGCTTGATGAGCCCGTATTCCGCTGCGTTGGTGGGGTAGGCTTTTTGCGGGCACTGCGACGCGCTTCGAGGGCGCTGACGACATCATCCACTGGCGTGCGTTTTTCGGTAGGCGTATTAAATAACGGAGTCCGCAGGGGATTACTGCGCCCCTCTAATGCTGTCTCCCCCGGCGCTATGCGGTCGATTTCTCCCCCTTTAGACAGGAATCGTCGCATCTCCTTCTGAAGGGCGGCGCGCAACTCGGCTTTGGATGGAGGCTTTTTCACAGCGAAAAATGAGGGGTCTCTTCAGAAACAGCCTTTCAGTATAAGCATTACTCCGGTGTGTTCCAGTCTGTGTTGTTCGCCGCGTTTACCATTGTCCGCGCAATCACACGCAAAATGGTCTTTAATGTCGCCCATTACTTCACTCGGGACGCTATGAATGCACGGCGCTCTACTTTTTTTGCTCCTCTTTTCGGCGGCGATTCTAGGCTGGTATTTCTTTCTTCGAGGATCCGACCACTCGCGTTTTGATCGGGGTTATCCGACACCGCTCGCCGGGACAACCCCGAGCAGCGCGATTGACGCGGTCAATCGTCAGGTTGCAGCGATAAGTGGCGATGCAGGATCGATAACCGGGGGCACGCGGGCAAAGATTGCTTCGCTCCGGGAGACGATGGACCGTTTTTTTAACCGGGATTACCTGTGTACTATCAGGCCGAGCGGTGCGGGCGAGCCTCGCGGTGAATGGGTTATACCGCCCCAGTGCGATTCGAGGTGCCGGCTGCTTTATATTCACGGCGGCGCCTTTATTGCCGGAAGCCCGATGAGCCACCGCAATATTACCGATCGACTGGCCAGGCAAACCGGGATGCCGGTCTTTTCCGTCGACTATCGACTCTGTCCGGAGCACAGTCGCCTCCGGGGTATCGAAGACTGTGTTGAGGCCTACCAATGGCTTGTGGAGAACAGTCCTGATGGACCCGAGACGGCGATGCGGGTGTCAGTCGCTGGTGATTCGGCCGGTGGCAACCTGACCCTGGTCACCGGGGCGTTGGCCCGGGATCGTGGCTTGAGGCCAGTGGATGCGCTGATTGCAATCTGCGCCACTACAGATGCGACCATGGGGTCGCCGTCGCTGGTTTACAATCGCGACTCGGATCTCATGCTCGGTACGTCTTTCGGTGGTTTCATGAAGCTCCCAACCCTGGTTCGCGGTACATTGCTCGTCCTCACTGGTCGACGGTCCCCTGCCAATCCGCTGCTTTCTCCATTGTTGGGTGAGTTGAAGGGGCTGCCGCCGACGCTGCTGCAGGTCAGTGTTGACGAGATGCTCCTGGACGATTCGGTGCGCTTCTATCACAAGGCCGTTGAGCAAGGAGTCCCGGCTGTGCTGGAGACCTACGCCGGTATGATCCACGTCTGGCATCTGTTCAATCCGGAGCTCGATGAGGCCAACATCGCCCTTGAGCGGATAGCAGACTTTCTCCGCGAGCACGATTGCGCTCCCGGTAATGGGGTCGTCTCAGCCAGCGTATGAGATTTATTCGCTCGATTATCGTTTTTCTTTATACGGCCGCCTCGGTGGTGCCCGTTGCCACTGCGCTTCTCGTCATATCCCTTTTTGTAAACTCCCACAGACTCTGGTGGCTGTTCGTACGACCCTGGCTGGCCAGCGTTATTTGGGTGGCGCGATGGGTGGGCGGGGTACGCTATCGCATACGTGGCCTGGAGAACCTGCCCGAGCGCAGTGACAATCAACGCATCATTTTGTGCGCGAAGCATCAGTCCACGTGGGAGACGTTTTTCTTTCCAAGCATGATGCCGCATCCACTGGCCTATGTTTTCAAGCGGGAGCTGCTCCGGATCCCCTTTTTTGGGTGGTCCATGGCACGCCTGGAGATGGTTCATATTGACCGGAGCGCCCGAAGCGAGGCCTGGAACAAGGTGGCCACCCTTGGTGTGCAACTGATGGACCGCGGCAAATGGATCATTATGTTTCCCGAAGGCACTCGCGCGCCCCGGGGTGGGCAGGGGGATTATAAGACGGGGGCATCTCGCCTTGCCGTTGCCACCGGGGCGAGTGTGATTCCGATCGCCGTCGCTTCGGGTCGTTGCTGGCCCCGGCGCACCTGGCGCTTTATTCCCGGTACCATTGATGTTTCGATTGGTGAACCGATCAAACCGCTACCGGATCAATCCCCGAGCGAACTGATGGTGCAGATAGAGGACTGGATTGAGCGCGAGATGCGCCTTATTGATGCAGAGGCCTATCCGGATTCCGATCCGATAAAGCAGGCCATTGAGCGCGGCAGAAAGGCAGAGTTTCTTCGGGCTTCGTCGTACGAAGCACCGGATTTCGACAGTGCAGAGACGTCTACCGACGAAGACACCCGCTAACGGGCACCACTGTATTGACCATTGATTAACTGGAGGACGACGTATGACGATTCAAACTCGATTGATTGATTATTCTCACGATGGCGTAGCGCTTCAAGGGGAACTGGCGTGGGACGACGCCGGTGGCCCCAAACCGGTGGTTCTGGTGGTGTCGACCTGGGCAGGGCGAACCGAGTTCGAGGGAAGCAAGGCAAAGATGCTGGCTGAGCTTGGTTACGTGGGCTTTGCTGTCGATATGTTTGGGAAGGGTGTGGTCGGCGATTCGGTAGAAGCCTGTAGCGCCATGATTGAACCCTTGTTGGGTGATCGCGCGCTATTGCAGGCACGAATGGCCGCTGGTCTGGAGGCCGCTTCGGGTCAGCCCGAGGTCGCTGCGGGGCCCTCGGCGGCTATTGGTTTCTGTTTTGGCGGCCTTTCGGTGCTTGACCTGGCCCGCACCGGCGCCCATGTGGCAGGTGTTGTCTCATTCCATGGGCTGCTCGGCCCTGCAGACAATATTCCCGAGCCATCTATATCCGCCAAAGTCCTGGTGCTACACGGTTATGACGATCCGATGGCGACGCCTGATGCAGTTCTGGCTTTCGCCGATGAAATGGGCCGTGCGGGTGCGGATTGGCAGGTTCATGCCTATGGTGGGACCTACCATGCGTTCACCAATCCCGAGGCCAATAACCCGGAAATGGGCACCATTTACAACGCGACTGCTGAGGCTCGCTCGTTCGCCAGCATGCGCGCGTTTCTCGCTGAAGTGTTGCCCGGCTGATGGGGTTTTACAGCCGCGAACTCCTACCGCGATGGATCACCTGCGCCTGCGGTGCCGAACCTATGGCGAAGCAGCGCGCCAAGATTGTGCCGCGGGCGCGGGGCCGGGTACTGGAAATGGGTTTGGGCGCGGGACACAACCTTCCGTATTACGACGCCAATCAGGTCACCTCCCTGGTGGGGATCGATCCCTGTGAAACGTCGTGGAAGCTGGCCGCGAAGCGTGTGGCCGCCACACCCTTCGACGTCCGCTTTATTGCCGGTAGTGCGGAGGATCTTCCGATCGAGGACGCATCGATGGATACCGTCGCGTTCACCTATACGCTCTGTACGATCCCCGATCCGGTTGCGGCGTTGCGCGAGGCGCATCGGGTGCTCAGACCCGACGGGCAGTTGCTTTTCTGTGAACACGGTCGGGCGCCGGATGCCAGCGTTCGACGCTGGCAGGACCGTTTGAACCCCTTGTGGCGTCGGATTGCCGGCGGCTGCAATCTCAATCGCGATATTGTTGAAATACTGTTGGAGTCGGGCTTTCGAGGTGATGACATAGAGCATTTGTATCTGCCGAAAACGCCTCGTTTTGCAGGCTTCAACACCTGGGGCTGTGTTTTTCCCGCGCGCTAGTCGATGACGGTGAAAACTTCCCACAGAAGGTAGTGCGCTTTTTGGGGCAAGGCTGTTTGCTAGCCCCTCGAGTGGGCTACACTGCCGGGATGTCCTCCCGCCTCCTTATTGTTAGCTTGCTGATTATGCCCCTGCTCGCCTGCGGTGGCAGCCAGAAGCCAAAACCAGTCACTTTCGCGCCGGCCCGGCCCGCGGATTTTTCGGGTCATTGGGAGGTCGATTACAGCCGCAGCGAGAACGTACAAACCAAACTCAATGCGGTCATTCGCGAAGTGCAGCGCGAGCAGGCGAGGAGGGCAAGAGCCATTGAGCAGGGACGATCGCCGGGTCCCGCCCAATCCGGACGCAATTCGTGGCGCTCGATAATCGGGCTTGCCGAGATGGCCGATTTGATTACCGCCATAGAGCTGGTGGAGATTGTCCAGAGCGATCGCGAAGTGCGGATCAAGCGGGATAACAGCTTTGCCCTGATCTGCGATATTCGCAAGCCGCCACCGGTCGTACAGATGACGGCCTTTGGTTCTGAGCGCTGCGGCTGGGATGGCCATCAGCTTTATTTTCAAATTGCGCTGCCGGACGGCCTCACTATCGAGCATCGAATTACCATGGCCCAAACCCGTGATTTGCTCGGTATATCGACGACGGTATCTTCCGGTCAGGTGAGCGAATCATTTCTGGTGAATAAGGTGTACGCGCGATACGACCCCGAGAGTGCGGGTTATCGCTGTCGGCAGACGCTGAGCAAAGGCCGTGTATGTTCTACCGAGGGCCTGTAATGCACAGTCGATTGTCGGCTTCGGCTTCCCGGGCGTTAGTGGTTGGCTTTCTGGTGTCGTTTTTGGCTGCTTGCGGCGGCGCTCGACCTGCGGTAACCGAGACTGCGCCCAGCGCCGTTTCGACCGTGAGCTGGCCTGCCAGTGTGCCAGACACCTCGCTGTTTACCGCCCCACAGGGTTATCCTGCGATCGAGTTGGGTGTGGTCATCTTTGATCCCGCCACCGCCACCGTTAGCGACGAAGCCCACGTCGCCCTGCGCGAGGTCGAAGCTCGCCTTTTGGCCAGCACACTCCGGGATACCTTGACCGCAAGCGGCAATTGGGGTGCGGTGCGGGTGCTGCCAGCGGCGAGCCCTATTGTTCCTGTCATTCTGTCTGGTCAGATACTGCATTCCGATGGGCGGGATCTGGTGGTTGCGATCGACGTGCAGGATGCCAGCGGCGAAGTGTGGTTACAGCGAACTTACCGGCAGCAGGTTGGCGCCTCGGTCTATCCCGAGCCCGCAGGGACCACTGCCTTCCACGATCTGTTTAACGCGATCGCCAACGATGTACTCGCGGCGGCCAAAGGTCTTCCCGACTCGGCGACTGCGCGGCTGCCGTTGCTGTCCGAGTTACGTTATGCCGCGGACTTATTACCCGAGGCGTTCGGCGCCTACCTTGAAGAGTCAGCGCCGGGGATGCTGGCCATTGCTCGCCTACCGGCGACCTCGGATCCCATGTTTGCCCGCATCAACCGGATCCGCAATCAGGAATACCTGTTTGTGGATACGGTAGATGAGCAGTTCCTGGATATGCGTCAGCGGTTAAGCCCGGTGTACTCGCTCTGGCGCCAGGCGACGTTTGAACAGGCGGCTTATTTCGATTCCTATCGCGACCGGGCAGGTCAGCGCGAGCTTAGTGCGCCCAAAGGGAGTTTTGCAGCGATGCAGCAGGTTTATGCGACCTATCGCTCGGTGCGGGTTCAGGAGCAGGATCTTTTCGAGCTCGCGCTCGGTTTTGGTAATGAAGTTGAGGACACCGTAGTCGATACCGGCGATCGGGTATTTCGGCTGACGGGGACCCTCGACAGCCAGTACGAGGAGTGGCGCCGTATTCTTGCGCAGATCTTTGCTCTGGAGATGGGAGCAACCGGTGGCTGAATGCCAATTCCTCGCTACCTGCCCTAAGGGTCTTGGTGGTTTACTCGCGCAGGAGCTGGAGTCACTCGGTGCGGTCGAGTGTCGAGAGACACCGGCGGGGGTCGCGTTTAGCGGGTCTATGGCGCTGGGTTATCGAGTCTGCCTGTGGAGTCGAATTGCCAACCGCTTGTTGTTGATTCTGTCTCAGTTTGCAGCAGAATCCGCGGATGATCTGTACGAGGGCATTACCCGGCTGGCGTGGCAGGATCATCTCGCTCCGGAAAAGACGCTGGCCGTCGATTTCTCGGGTCGCTCAGACGATATTCGCAATACACAATTTGGCGCACAGCGTTGTAAGGATGCGGTTGTCGACGCGATACGAGCGCGCCGGGGAGCGCGCCCCAATGTAGACCTGCAATCGCCAGATCTTCGCCTGAACGTCCGTTTGCACCGGGGTCATGTTTCGGTAGGCATTGATCTGTCGGGTACGTCGCTGCACCGCCGCGGCTACCGGCTTGATGGTGGCAAGGCGCCGCTCAAGGAGAATTTAGCGGCCGCGGTCCTGATGCGCTGCTCATGGCCCGAGCTCGCCGCCCAGGGGTGGCCGCTTATCGACCCGATGTGCGGCTCCGGGACTTTACTGCTCGAGGCGGCGCTGATGGCGATGAACTGTGCGCCGGGGATGCATCGTGAGCGTTTTGGTTTCCACGGCTGGGCGCAGCATAGCGAAGCCCAGTGGCAGGCGATTGTCAGTGACGCCCGGGATCAACAGCGACCGCTGGTTGAAGGTTGCGAGTTGCGTGGCTATGACGGGGATATCAGAGCGGTCGACAGAGCCCAGGAAAATGCCCGCCGTCTGGGCTTCGAAGACAGCGTCAGAATTCGTTGTAAACCCCTCAATGAGCTGGTCAGACCGACCCACCGAGTGATGCCCTCGGGCTTGATTGTCTGTAACCCGCCGTGGGGAGAGCGGATGGGTGGAGCGGATTCACTACCGTTTTTGTACCGTCAATTGGGTGAGACGCTGCATCGAGAGTTTCAGGGCTGGAATGCGGGCATTCTCACCAGCGAACTGGCTCTGGGTCGAGCGGTGGGTTTGCGCAGTCACAAGCAATACAAATTGAACAACGGTGCGGTCGACGTGCAGCTACTGCTCTTCAGACTCGATGCTGAGAATCGGTTATCGGATCCTCCCGCTGCGGTTGCCGACCCATCGGGCAAGGGGGGTGATCCGTGGAAAAAATCTCACGCCCCATCCCCCCCCGAGACCCTTTCGGACGGGGCGATCATGTTCGCCAACCGCATCAAGAAAAATCGCCGGCGTCTGAAATCCTGGCTGCGCACCACGGGGACCACGTGCTATCGAATTTACGATGCGGATATTCCCGAGTATGCCGTCGCAGTCGACGTCTACAACGACCGACTCCACGTCGCCGAGTACGCGCCACCCAAAGACATCGATGAAGCGGTGGCCGCGGCGCGCTTCAATGAGGCTGTAGCGGTGCTACCCACAGCCTTGAGCCTGCCGCCCGATACTGAAATTGCCTGCAAGCGCCGACAACGACAGTCTGGACGCGACCAATACCAGCGCCTTGCTCAGCGCGGGGAGCGTTTCGTGGTTGATGAGGGGCGGGTTAAGCTGCTGGTGAATCTCCACGATTATCTCGATACCGGCTTATTTCTCGATCACCGACCCCTGCGTGAACGAATTGGCAAAGAAGCCAGGGGCGGTCATTTCCTGAACCTGTTCTGTTACACCGGCGTGGCAACACTGCACGCCGCCCTGGGCGGTGCCATAACCACCACGAGTGTTGATCTGTCGAACACCTACCTGCGCTGGTTTGAGGATAATCTGGCGCTCAACGGACTCTCCGAGCGCCAGCATCGAGCAATCCGCAGCGATGCCCGGGAGTTTTTGGAGACCAGTCAGCAGCGGTTTGATCTCATTCTCCTCGATCCGCCGTCTTTCTCGAATTCGAAGTCCACCGACGAGAGCTTTGAAGTGCAGCGCGACCACGCAAGACTGGTGGCGATGACGATGAAGCTACTGCGCCCACAGGGTACCCTGTATTTTTCCAATAACCGACGGCGTTTCAAGCTCGATGAGCACCTTGAAACCGAGTTTTCGGTGTCGGATATCACCTCGCAGACGATACCCGAGGATTTTATTCGGCGATCCAATATCCACCATTGCTTTCGCATCAGGCATTGCACTGACGATTGAGCCGTCAGCACGATACCAGGCGCCACCCGGTAGTCAGAGCGTCCAGTCAGCAAATGCGACGACGTCAAGGTCTACAGCTGATAAACTTACGCCCCTTATGATTTTGGTCTATGGCATTGGAATCTTGTGCTGAGGCGCTCGTTTGCGCCTGGACCTGGTCGATAAACATTGATTGGAGACCGTGAAATGGGTAAGACCCTCTACGACAAGCTGTGGGATAACCACCTCGTCGAACAGCGCGAAGATGGCACCGCGCTGATCTATATCGATCGCCACCTGTTGCATGAAGTGACGTCCCCTCAGGCTTTTGAAGGGTTGCGTCTGGCCGGGCGTGCGCCGTGGCGTATCAGCGCGAATATTGCGGTTCCGGACCACAATGTATCGACGGATCGCACCGAACGACTGGCCGGCGTCCAGGCGCTGAAAGATGAGGTGTCCCGCATTCAGCTCACCACGCTGGACGACAACTGTGCAGCCTTTGATATCCCCGAAATTCCGCTGGATGACCTACGACAGGGGATTGTTCATGTAATGGGGCCCGAGCAGGGGGCGACGCTTCCCGGCATGACCATCGTCTGTGGCGATTCCCATACTTCGACTCACGGTGCGCTGGGCGCGCTGGCCCACGGTATTGGCACCTCTGAAGTCGAGCACGTGCTCGCCACGCAATGCCTTATCGGGCGGAAGATGAAGAATTTCCGGATTGAGGTGCGCGGCCCATTGGGTCTGGGCGTCACCGCGAAGGATGTTGCCCTCGCGATTATTGGAAAAATTGGCACCGCGGGCGGTACTGGCTTTGCCATCGAATTCGCGGGAGACGCCATTCGCGGCCTGACCATGGAAGGTCGAATGTCGTTGTGCAATATGGCGATTGAGGCGGGCGCCCGCTCGGGTCTCATCGCGGTCGACGAGACCACGCTTGAATACGTTGAGGGCAAACCTTACTCACCCAAAGGGGACGAGTGGGAGGCGGCCAAGGCCTTTTGGTCGACACTGCACTCTGATGATGATGCTGTATTTGAGCGTGAGCTGGTGTTGGAGGCAGCCGATATCAAGCCGCAGGTGACCTGGGGTACGTCGCCAGAGATGGTGGTCGATATCGGCGGGCGTGTGCCCCTCATGAGCGAGATGGCTACGGATACAGCTCGAAGCGGACTTAAGCGTGCGCTGGACTACATGGGTTTGGAAGAAGGTCAGCGGATTGAAGATATCGAGCCCAATGTGGTTTTCATTGGCTCTTGCACCAATTCCCGTATCGAGGATATCCGTGCCGCGGCAAAAGTGGCGCGGGGTCGCAAGGTCGCCGGTGGTATCAAGCAGGCGCTGGTTGTCCCCGGATCGGGGTTGGTGAAGCAACAAGCCGAAGCCGAAGGTCTGGACAAGATCTTGCTGGAGGCCGGCTTCGAGTGGCGAGAACCCGGTTGTTCGATGTGTCTGGCTATGAATGCCGACAAGCTGTCCCCGGGAGATCGATGTGCCAGCACATCGAATCGAAACTTTGAAGGCCGACAGGGGTTTGGTGGTCGGACTCATTTGGTGAGTCCGGCGATGGCTGCAGCGGCAGCAGTAACCGGCCGATTTGTCGACGTGAGAACTCTGGAGGAGATGAGCTAATGCTAGCGTTTACCGTGCATTCGGGTTTGGTCGCGCCAATGGATCGCGCCAATGTTGATACCGATATGATTGTCCCCAAACAGTTCCTCAAGTCGATCAAGCGGACTGGCTTTGGGCCCAATTTGTTCGACGAAATGCGCTATCTCGACGAGGGCCAGCCCGGCGTTGACTGCAGCGGACGGCCATTGAATCCGGATTTTCCCCTCAACTTCGAGCGTTATCAGGGCGCCTCGGTATTGCTGGCCCGGGAAAATTTCGGTTGTGGATCAAGCCGTGAGCACGCCCCCTGGGCGCTTGTCGATTATGGTTTTCGCTGTGTTATCGCTCCCAGCTTCGCCGAAATTTTCAATGGCAACAGTTTCAAAAATGGCTTGCTGCCGATTCCGCTGGATAGCGACATTGTCGATCGTTTGTTTGCGGCCATGTACGAGACACCGGGTTATGCGCTCACTATCGATCTCGAGCGACAGGTCGTCATTGAACCCAACGGCGAAGAGATAAGCTTCGAAGTTGATGCCTTTCGGCGTGACTGCCTGCTTAAAGGCCTGGATGATATCGGTATTACCTTGCAGAGCGCCGACGCCATCAGGCAGTTCGAGTCGGGTTATCAGAAAACCTACCCCTGGCTCTTTCACCGCCTGGAGGTCTGATGTCCGCCAAGATTCTTTTGCTACCCGGCGATGGTATCGGGCCTGAGGTTGTTGAGCAGGCCGCTGCGGTACTGCGACGGGCTGCCGATCGCTTCGCCATCGATATAGAACTGTCGGAGGCCGACCTCGGTGGCATAGCGATTGACCGCCATGGTGATGCATACCCGCCGGCAACCCAACAGGCTGCCAGGGAAGCCGATGCGGTTCTCATGGGCTCCGTCGGTGGGCCGAAGTGGGACGGTTTACCGGCCCCGGATCGGCCAGAGAAGGGCCTCCTGAGAATTCGTGCTGACCTCGATCTCTTCGGCAATTTGCGGCCTGCGCTCCTTTATCCGCAGCTGGCAGCAGCGTCCAGTCTCAAGGCGGAGCTGGTCGCGGGACTGGATATTATGATTGTCCGCGAGTTGACCGGAGGCATCTACTTCGGCGAGCCTCGAGGCATACACCGGCTGGAGAACGGAGAACGCGAAGGCTACAACACCTACCGTTACAGCGAGCGTGAAATCGAGCGTATCGCGCGCCTCGCTTTTGATACGGCGCGGCGTCGTGATAATCGTGTGTGCTCCGTCGACAAGGCGAACGTACTCGAGGTCACCATGCTCTGGCGCGAGGTGGTCGAGCGGGTGGCGTCGGAGTATTCCGACGTGGAATTGAGCCATATGTATGTCGATAACGCGGCGATGCAGTTGGTGCGTGAGCCCAAGCAGTTTGATGTGATTGTGACCGGTAACCTGTTTGGGGATATTTTATCCGACACGGCAGCCATGTTGACGGGGTCCATAGGCATGCTGCCCTCGGCGTCCCTCGATGCCAACTCAAAGGGTCTTTATGAACCGGTTCACGGTTCAGCCCCGGATATCGCGGGGCAGGGTAAAGCGAATCCGCTGGCCACTATCCTGTCAGTGGCCATGTTACTACGCTACAGCCTCGGCCGATCTGAGGCGGCGGATGCGATAGAGACCGCGGTGTCCGCCGTGCTCGATAGGGGTCTTCGCACAGGTGATATCGCAAGTCCCGGCGGGGTAGTTGTCACCACCCAGCAGATGGGTGAAGCGGTCGTCGAGTCCATAAGTTGATCACAGTCTGTTAATCAAAGGTAAACAATGTCAAAGACAGTAGATGTAGCCGTCGTTGGCGCCACGGGCGCTGTCGGCGAAACAATGATTGAAATACTTGAGCAGCGGAATTTCCCGGTGGGTAAGCTTTACGCGCTGGCTTCCGAGCGGTCCGCGGGCAAGACGCTGCGTTTTAAAGGCAAAACGGTCACGATCGAAAATCTCGCCGAATTCGATTTTTCGAAGGTCTCGATTGGACTGTTTTCTGCCGGGGGCTCTATTTCTGCAGAGTATGCGCCCAAGGCGGCAGCCGCGGGGTGTGTGGTTATCGACAACACGTCGCATTTCCGCCGTGATCAGGATATTCCGTTGGTTGTTCCCGAAGTAAATCCCGAAGCCATTGGCGGCTATAAAACCCGTGGCATCATCGCGAATCCGAACTGCTCAACGATACAGATGCTGGTGGCGCTCAAGCCCATTCGTGATGCGGTTGGACTCACGCGCATCAATGTGGCCACTTATCAGGCGGTGAGCGGGACGGGCAAGGAAGCGATTGACGAGTTGGCGGGGCAAACCGCTCGCCTCTTAAACGGCAAAGCCGCCGAGCCCTCGGTCTACCCGAAGCAGATTGCGTTCAATGTATTGCCTCATATCGACACCTTTCAGGACAATGGTTACACCCGGGAGGAGATGAAGATGGTATGGGAAACCCAGAAGATTTTTGATGATGAAAGCATTCTGGTCAATCCAACCTGCGTTCGAGTCCCCGTGTTTTTTGGGCACTCGGAGGCCGTACACATTGAGACCGTTGACCCGATTACCGCAACCGAGGCGCGCGAGTTGCTCGCGGCAGCGCCGGGCATTTGTGTTCTCGATAAGCATGAAGATGGCGGCTATCCCACCGCCGTTACTGACTCAGCCGGGCACGATGACGTATTCGTGGGCCGAATCCGTGAGGATATTTCACACCCAAGGGGCTTGAACCTTTGGGTGGTTTCCGACAATGTCAGGAAAGGAGCGGCGCTCAACAGCGTCCAGATTGCAGAACGGTTGCTGCAAGACCATCTATGAAGAAAACCGCTTATCACTGACCCCGATAAGTGGTAAAAAAGAGCACGAGTGACATCAAATCCTGCGCTAGGTTCAAGATGAGACGAAGTATGCTTAACTTCAGACGTTCGGCGCTATTCGCCGCGATCATGCCTCTGGTGGGTGCGCCGGCCTGGGGACTGGGCCTGGGTGAGATCACCATGCAGTCCTACCTCAACGAGCCGTTGGTGGCCGAGGTGGCGCTGCTCGACGTGCAGGGTCTCGCGGTCGATGACATCAAGGTCCGTCTCGCCACTGCTGAGGACTTCGATCGTCTGGGCGTCGAGCGTGCCTATTTTCTGACCAGTGTGAATTTTGATGTTCAGGTCGGGGCCGATGGGGGCGCGCGTATCCTGTTGACGACGACCGAGCCTCTGCTGGAGCCCTACCTCGATTTCATTCTGGAAGCGCGGTGGCCTGCCGGTCGCTTGTTGCGTGAATACACTGTTCTGGTCGATCTGCCGAGGATGGACAATACCCGTGTGATGGCGTCATCGTCATCCCGAACGGAAGATCAGCAGGAGACGGCTAGTGAGCCTGAGCCCGTGGCGGAGCCCAGCGCCCCCCGAGCGTCACCACGCGCCCCCCGTCCCGAACGCCAGTATGACCGGGATACTCGTGTTATACCGGAGCCCGGTTCGCGTTATCTGGTCGTCAAGAATGACACCCTGTGGGATATTGCGGCAAAAGCACGCCCCGCCGGTGCCAGTGTTGAACAGACGATGCTGGCGACAGTCGATATGAACCCCCAGGCGTTTACCGGTGGCAATATCAATGGCCTCAGGGCCGGTTACGTGCTCTATCTTCCCTCAGATGACGATATCGAAGGGTCCAACGCAGACGCCATTGCGCGGGTATCGCAGCATAACCAGGATTGGCGTGACGGTGTTCGACGACGGCCGGCGTTGCGCGTGGTCGCTGACAGCGAAGTTGAACCCGATTATGCGGGTACCACCGAGTCCACAGATGAGTTGGCCATGGCCGAATCGATAGTCAACCCGGAGGCAGCCGCCCCGGACACTGTGGAGGTGGCGCAAGCGGGGGATGTTGCGCCCATCGACTCCGATGAATCGATGGCCGACTCCGGATCGACCGATGCTATGCAGACATCGGCTGACGCATCGGGTCTTGCTGATATTCAGGTTCGCCTCTCGGAGCTGGCTCAACAGGTCGAACAACTTAGCCAACTGGTCTCGGTCAAGGATGAGCAGATTGCTGCCTTGCAGGCGCAGCTGCAAGCGAAGGAGAACGCGTCGGTCGCAACCAGTGCGGCACCTGCGCGAGCCGCGGCACCTGGCAGCGGATCCTTTATACCCTGGTGGGCTTATACGATTCTCGGGATTGGTGTGCTTCTGGGAGGCGGTTGGGTGGCATTGCGACTGCGCAACCGTGGTGAGCAGGAGGCGTCTTCGGTTGCGGCACCAGTGGTCCCCGCTCGACGCCAGGACGTGGCAAGGCCCGCATCCCCCGCCGAACCCGTTGCCAAGTCGGAGTCAACACCCAGCGAAGATGCCGGTCTCGATTCCGGTGGCGAACGGGGCTATGGCCAGAGATTGTACAACGAGTATGCCCAGGAGGGCGCCACTGCCGATGCATTGGCAGAGGCAGACATTTATGTGGCCTACGGACGTTACCAGCAAGCTATCGATCTGCTGAAGGCGGCAGTGGATTCCGATCCTAAGGCCACCGGTGCGTATTCCAAGCTTCTGGAGATCTACTTAAAAACCGATAGGCGTGAGGAAGCCGACGCGCTGATCCCTGCAATTGAGCGTACAGGTGATGCCGAACTCATCGCACAGGCACGCAGTCAGCTGACGACTGTCGACAGCGGTCCGTCGTCGCCGGTTGCCATCGACGCAGCCGCTACCGAGGATAAACAGGCACCGGATTGGAGCGCGCCATCGGGCGGTGAAGCAGCGCTCGATTTTGAAATGGTCTCACCCGCCGTGCCGGTTGAACCGGCCGATACCGACGATAAAGAAGACGATAAAGAAATAGGCGCTGCCGTCGCTGGTGATGAAGATACCGTGACGGCGTCTATCGCAAATGATGTGGATTCGGACCTCGAGTCTGGTCTCGAACTCGAACTGGAACTTCCCGCTCGCGAGGGCGAAGAAGAAGGCGGGATGCCTGCTCCTGTCGCGGAAGCCGACTGGGGCGCCCTTGATGGTGGTGGGTCGAGCAGTGATCTGCATGAAGAGCTGGAGCTTGAAGCCGCTTCACCGGATCCAGAGGCCGACGAGGCGTCAATCGACGATATAAGTTCTGATCTAGCCGATGTCTCTTCAGGCGACGAAATCGCCGCGCCTGAAGACGAGTCCGGGGATCTGGTGGTGGCGGACGAGGGCGATCCCATTGCGAGCAAGCTCGATCTCGCCCGTGCCTACATTGATATGGGTGATGACGACGGCGCCAGGCCGGTGTTGGAGGAGGTCATCGCCGAGGGCGACCTTCAGCAGCAAGCTGAGGCGCGAGAGCTCCTGCTGCGTATTGAATGAGTATTCCCATAGGTTGAGCAGCGAGTCTGCTCCTCCGGGAACCCGCTTTGCCGCTCGCGTTGAATACGATGGTCGTTCATTCCACGGGTGGCAATATCAGCCCAGCCGAGATCATCCTACGGTTCAGGCGACACTCGAAGCAGCGTTAAGTCAGATCGCCAATCAGCCCATGGTTACGGGCTGCGCGGGGCGCACCGATACGGGTGTTCACGGCTTTGCACAGATTGTTCACTTTGATGACCCCGTCGGTCGCAGCGAAAAGGCGTGGGTGATGGGCACCAACAGCGCACTGCCTTCGACGGTCCGGGTCCACTGGGCCCACCCGGTAGAGGATGATTTTCATGCGCGGTTCAGCGCCGAGTTGAGAACGTATCGCTATGTCATCGCCAACACCCGGGTGCATCCCGCGCAACTTGCCGGTCTTGTCACCTGGGTGCGACGCGCCCTCGACGCCGATGTGATGAACAAAGCGGCCCAGGCACTGGTTGGCGAACATGATTTCAGCGCGTTCCGTGCGGCGTCATGCGGTGCCAATACGCCAATGCGGCGGGTAGAACAGATCTCGATAACGCGTCGTGGCGATCTGGTCGTCATAGAAATTGCCGCCAACGCCTTTCTTCACCATATGGTGCGCAATATTGCAGGTTCACTGATCATGGTCGGCTCGGGGCTGCGCACTGCGGACTGGTTCCGCGACATCTTCAGGGGCAGGGACCGAACGGTAGCGGCGGATACGGCGGCGGCAGCCGGTCTTTATCTGATTCATGTCAGCTACCCCGATCGGTTTGGACTTCCCCCCGTGCCTGAGGGGCCGATGCTTTTATCCGCAGTCACCTGATTTCTCGCGGGTTTTTGTTACACTGCGTCCCTTTTGGGCGAACGAACTACGGTGCAAATCAAGATTTGTGGCATTACCCGGCCCGAAGACGGCGTGGCTGCTGTCTCGGCAGGAGCCGACGCTATCGGATTGGTCTTCTGGGAGCCTAGCAGGCGGTCGGTGTCCATAGCGTCGGCGAAGCAAATCGTTGCTGCGTTGCCGCCGTTGACGACCGTAGTGGCGCTGTTTGTCGATCCCGAGCCTGCCTGGGTGAAGTCGGTCTGCGACGCCGTACCCGTGAGTCTGCTGCAGTTCCATGGGTCTGAGCCGGCTGACTTCTGCGAGGCGTTTCGCCGCCCCTATATGAAAGCGGTTCGGGTCAGCGTCAGTGAGGACGTGCTGATCCAGGCGGCGACCCATACCCTTGCCCGTGGGCTGTTGCTGGACAGTGCGGACGAGCAGCTCGCGGGAGGCACCGGCAAGACATTTGACTGGTCGCTGGTACCCAGAGACCTCGGTGCCCCTATTGTCTTGGCCGGTGGCCTGAACGCCGACAATGTAGCCGAGGCGGTTCGCGTGGTGGAACCGGCGGCGGTCGATGTCAGTACCGGCGTCGAAAGCGCACCGGGGATCAAAGATCCCGTTAAAATGGCTTCTTTTATCAACGCGGCTCGAGCAGCCGCCAGAGGTGATTCATGACCGCGGAAACACATCCAGACAAGTACGCATCGGTTCCGGACGAGCACGGTCGCTTCGGGCAGTACGGCGGCAAGTTCGTCGCAGAGACCTTGATGACAGCATTGTCCGAGCTGGAAGCACTGTATCGGGAACTCGCCAACGATGCCGACTTCCAGCGAGAGTTTGATTACGATCTGGCGCATTACGTCGGGCGTCCTTCGCCGCTGTACGAGGCGCAGCGGCTCTCCGACGAAATTGGTGGAGCGCGGATTTACCTCAAGCGGGAAGATCTGAATCATACCGGTGCCCACAAGGTGAACAACACCATTGGGCAGGCGCTGCTGGCCAAGCACATGGGTAAGAAGCGCGTCATTGCGGAGACCGGGGCTGGCCAGCACGGCGTTGCCAGCGCCACTGTCGCGGCCCGTCTGGGACTTGAATGCAGCGTCTTCATGGGCGAAGAGGACATTCAGCGGCAGGCGCTGAATGTGTACCGCATGAAACTACTCGGTGCCACGGTTGTGCCCGTGACGTCCGGATCGCGGACGCTAAAGGACGCCATGAATGAGGCGATGCGGGACTGGGTAACCAACGTCGACGAGACCTTCTACATTATCGGCTCTGTGGCCGGGCCGCATCCGTACCCTATGCTGGTGCGGGATTTTCAGAGCGTCATCGGCAGAGAAGCACGGCAACAATCGCTGGCAATGACCGGTAAGCTGCCCGATGCCCTGGTCGCCTGTGTCGGCGGTGGCTCCAATGCCATCGGTCTCTTTCATCCTTTCCTCGGCGACGAGTCGGTCCGTATCTACGGCGTGGAGGCCGGTGGCCATGGCGTTGCCTCCGGTGAGCACGCAGCGCCCCTGAATGCAGGTACCCCCGGTGTCTTACACGGCACCCGAACCTATTTGATGCAGGATGAAAACGGGCAGATCATGCACACCCATTCGGTGTCGGCGGGTCTTGATTATCCCGGGGTGGGCCCCGAGCATGCGTGGCTCAAGGATATCGGGCGTGCGGATTATGTTTCAGCCAATGATGATGAGGCACTCGCTGCGTTCCATCGACTCACCCGTATCGAGGGCATTATGCCGGCGCTGGAGACTGCACACGCGATGGCATACGCGGAGAAGCTGGCGGCGACCATGACGCCGGAACAGCACATTATCGTCAATCTGTCAGGACGCGGCGATAAGGATATCCTCACTGTTGCCGCGTTGGATGGCATCGAGCTATAGGAACTGTTGTGAGTCGACTGGGCACTGTTTTTTCTGAGTTAAACAAAGCGAAACGCAAGGCGCTGATTCCCTACATCGTGGCGGGCGATCCTGAACGCGGTTTTACGGTGTCGTTAATGCATCGTTTGGTCAAAGCCGGTGCTGATGTGATCGAAGTCGGAGTTCCGTTCTCGGATCCCATGAGTGAAGGACCGGTCATCCAGCAGGGGCATGAACGCGCGCTCGAGCATGGTGTCAGTCTTCGCAATGTACTGGAGATGGTCACTGCCTTCAGGGAGGAAGATCGTGATACGCCGGTTGTACTGATGGGCTACGCCAATCCTGTGGTTCGCATGGGCTACGCCGCGTTTGCCGATGCCTGTTCCACAGCCGGTGTCGATGGATTGATCACGGTCGACTTGCCCCCGGAGGAGGTCGCGGACCTTAACCAGGAGCTCAAACGTGTTGGGATCGATAATATTTTTCTGATTTCCCCAACGACCCCGGATGCTCGGATAGGCACGATTACTTCGACTGCGAGTGGCTTCCTGTACTACGTGGCGCTAAAGGGCGTTACCGGGGCCGGTAATCTCGATGCGGACGCCGTTGCCGCCTATCTTGAGCGTATTCGAGCGACTACTGACCTGCCGATAGCGGTCGGCTTTGGTATCAAGGATGCGGCTTCCGCCGCCGCAATTGCCGAGTACGCCGACGGCGTGGTGGTCGGAAGTGCGCTTGTCGATGCGATTGCCCGATCGGTAGCCGCAGGAGACGGTCTCGAGGGCGCCGCTGGTGTGGCGGTGAAGCTGGTTGAAGCGATTCGCCACGGAGTTGACTCGCGTCCTTCCGCCGCCTGACCGGTGACAGGTATACTGTTCGAAATCAGGTGGAGCGAAGCACGGTATGAGCTGGATTGATAAGATTCTCCCCTCCGGGGTGCGTCAGGAACAGGGAACCTCGAAGCGGACCAACATCCCGGAAGGGCTTTGGACCAAATGCGTCAAATGCGAGGGTGTTCTTTATCGACCTGACGTCGAGCGCAACTCCGATGTGTGCCCGAAATGTGATCACCATATGCGCATTGGCGCTCGTCGCCGGCTGGACCTTTTCCTCGATCCGGAGGAGCGAGAGGAGGTTTTTTCCGAGATCGTTCCAGTCGATCGGCTGAAGTTCCGGGACAAGCGCAGATACCGTGATCGACTTTCCGCGGCCCAGAAAAGTACCGGCGAAAAAGATGCCCTGGTTGCCATGCGTGGCCGACTCAAAGGCCAGGACGTGGTGGTGCTCGCTTTTGAGTTTAATTTCCATGGTGGCTCGATGGGCTACGCGGTGGGCGAGAAGTTTACTCGCGCCGCGACCCTAGCAATGAATCAGCGTATTCCGCTGATTTGTTTTTCTGCATCGGGAGGCGCGAGGATGCAGGAGGCGCTTATCTCGCTCATGCAAATGGCGAAAACGTCGGCGGTGCTGGAACGCATGAAGCAGGCTAGTGTGCCCTACATTTCGGTGCTTACAGATCCGATTTACGGCGGTGTTTCTGCATCGCTGGCGCTACTTGGCGATATCAATGTTGCCGAGCCGGAGGCCAGAGCGGGTTTTGCGGGCCCCAATATCATCGAGCAGACTATCCGACAAAAACTCCCGCGAGGTTTTCAGCGCAGCGAGTTTCTGCTTGAGCACGGTGCAATCGATATGATTGTTCCCCGTGCGGAGATGCGCGATACGTTGGCTCGGTTGTTGGCGAAGTTACAGGACATACCTGCCGACGAGGAAGCGCCCGAACCGGCGATCGTGGAAGAGGACCTTGAGGAGCCGGCGCCCGTCGCCAGTGAGTCCGAGGACGTGCTGCTTGTGGCGACCGCTGAACCGGATCGTGCCGGAGAGGACGCGGAAAACGAACCCACTGAGGGCGGCGATGCGGCAGCCCAAGATGATGCTACGGCCCCAGATGACGTTGCGGCAGATCCACTTGTAGACCCCGAGGGTGATGACAAGCCGCGCTGATCTCGCTGACTGGTTGCGCTATCTGGAGGGCTTGCACCCCAGGGCCATCGATCTTGGCCTTGAGCGTGTTGGCGCGGTGGCGGACGCGCTCGAACTGCGTCCTCCGCGCTGTTCGACGCTGACGGTAGCGGGAACCAATGGCAAGGGGAGTGTTGTCGCTGTTACAGCTGCCGGTCTTCGTGCGGCTGGCCACTCTGTCGGTGTCTATACGTCGCCGCACCTCATCGATTTCAATGAGCGGATCGTTATTGACGATAAGCCGGTCCCAGACGAGGCTTTACTGGCAGCCTTCGAGGAAATCGAACGATCGCGAGGCGATATTTCTCTCAGCTATTTCGAATTCGCAACCCTGGCCGCGCTCTGGTTATTCCGACGCGCCAGTGTGGATTGGCAGGTATTGGAGGTAGGACTCGGCGGTAGGCTTGATGCGGTCAATATTCTCGATCCTGATATTGCGGTGATCACAAGTATTGGTTTGGATCATACCGAGTGGTTGGGGCCAACACGTGAAGCGATCGCACCGGAAAAAGCCGGTATTGCCCGCAGAGGAAAGCCGGTAGTGGTGCTCGAAACAGACCCTCCCGATAGCCTCGCTGAGTCGCTGGAATCGATGGGTGCCGATATCAAGTGGCGGGGCAGGGACTGGACGATGTCGGCGGAGCAGGTACACCTCTGCGACGGTGGACAGGTAGCTCTCCCTGACATTGACGGATTGCTCTCGGACAATATCGGCGGCGCGTTGCAGGCGCTATCGTTGGCTGGGGTGGTAATCGATGCGCCTATGCTCGATGAGCTCGCCTCGGTGCGTGTTCCGGGTCGTCGCCAGCGGCGACACTGGAAGGGTCATGAAGTGCTGCTCGACGTCGCTCATAACCTTGAGTCGGTGGAGGCGATGGTCGCGTCGCTGGAGTCTCTACCGGGGGGTGAACGCACGCTGGCTTTGTTTGCGGCAATGGCTGATAAGCCTATCCATGCTATGCTAAACGCCTGTGCCGGCTGTTTTGACCGCTGGTTTTTGCCCGACCTCGCGGAGCAACCGCGTGCCATGAAACCGGCGGATATAGCTGCATTAATGCCCGAAGTGATATCAACGTGTTTCGATGATTTCGACGACGCGTGGTCTGCGGTGACGGCCGCGCTTGTGCCCGGTGACCGCCTCATCGTATTTGGCTCTTTCATCACTGTAGGTGCAGCGCTCGCTCGCTTGGACTAGTTAATGGATCCGATTCTCAAGCAACGGCTGGTAGGTGCTTTAGTGTTGATCGCACTGGGCGTGGTGTTCTGGCCGATTATTTTTGTGCAGCCTGAGCGCTTTGAAAACGACCCCATTGCGCTAGAGCCCATTCCCCCGGCACCGACGATTGACCGAAGCCCCATGCCCGAACCTGAAAATCGCAGGGACTCCATTGCACCCCAGCTACCCCAACTCCCCGATCTTGATCAGGAACAGATAGCCGCGGACGAAGCGACAAGCATTGATGAGACGCTCGCGACTCAGGCATCGGAAGACCTGCTCCCCTCGGCGGATGAGGTAGATCCGCCCGCCCCGAGGGAGCGCGCGCCGCAACCACCGGCGGTTGATGAGCAGGGCCTTGCGATGGCCTGGGTGCTTCAGGTGGCGACATTGAGTTCGGAATCTCGCGCCAATGAACTGGTCGACCGTTTAACCACCAAAGGGTATCCGGCCTTTGTCCGTTCAACCTCAAAAGCAGGGCGCCAGTTATACCGTGTGCAGATAGGGCCTAAAATTGAGCGTGATAAGCTTGCGCCGATCAAAACGGTGATAGACCCTCTGCTAAAGGTGGATTCCGCAGTGATTAGGTATATTCAGTAGGCCATGGACGATCTTCTTTCCGATGTTTCCTCAGCAACCCAGGGGTTTTCGGGTTTCGACTGGGTGGTCGTGGCGGTGGTGCTGCTGTCTATGGTGGTCGGGTTGTGGCGCGGCTTTGCGCGCGAGGTGATGGCAGTGCTGGGATGGGTTCTCGCTTTCGTGGGCGCCAGTCTTCTGGCGAAGCCGCTGGCCAATGCGCTCACCCATGTTATCGACGATCCAACCCTGCGTTATCTGGCGGGTTGGCTGCTTATCTTTGTCGCGGTGCTGGCTATTTTTGGCGCTGTCGGTGCGTTTTTTTCAAAGCAAATGCGCCAGCCGGGTTTCAATCTGGGTAATCGCTTTCTCGGTGGAATGTTTGGTGTAGTCAGAGGCCTTGTCATCATGATGGCGGCGGTATTACTGCTGCGGGCCTTTTTACCCGACTCCGAAGAGGCGTGGCTTGACAACGCACAGTTGGTCGATCCCTTGGACGACATGGCCGAAGTTTTTGGTCAAACCTTTGATGATGTACTCGAGGCAGACCCCCCTGAAACACTGGGCGAGTCCTTTGAGTCCAGTGAAATGCTCTAGGGTGGGGGACAGCTGATGTGCGGCCTGGTAGGAATTGTCGGGGCAACGGATGTCGCCGCTGATGTTTACGATGCGTTAACCATGTTGCAACACCGTGGTCAGGATGCCGCGGGCATCATGACCTGCATAGACGGGAAGTTTCAGCAGCGCAAGGGCGAGGGCCTTGTGCGCGATGTATTCAGCGGTCCGCAAATAGCGGGTTTGCTCGGGAACTTCGGTATCGGTCATGTGCGCTATCCAACGCAGGGCAGCTCAGGGACCGCGCTGGCCCAGCCTTTCTATGTCAATTCGCCCTATGGTATTGCGCTCGCCCACAATGGCAACCTGACCAATGCGTCGCAACTCGCCTCTGAGCTTTTTCGCAGTGACCTGCGACATCTGAATACCGATTCGGATTCGGAAGTTTTGCTCAATGTGTTCGCGCACGAATTGCAAAGGCGAGGGAAGCTGGTACCTGAGGCCGCTGATATCTTTGCCGCCGTCTCGGCGGTACATCGCCGTTGCGAAGGCGCCTATGCCGCGGTGGCGATGCTGACCGATCTGGGCGTGGTGGCCTTTCGTGATCCTAACGGTATTCGTCCCCTGGTTCTTGGTGTCCGTGAAGGTCCAAGGCAACGCAAGGAATACATGGTGGCGTCGGAGAGTGTGGCTCTCGATGTGCTTGGCTTTGAGTTGTTGGGTGATATTCAGCCTGGCGAAGCGGTGTACATTACGGCTGCCGGTGAGATGCGCCGCCATCAATGTGCAGAGAGCCATCGGCTGCTGCCGTGTATTTTTGAACACGTGTATTTCGCGCGGCCTGATTCCATGATGGATGGTGTGTCGGTGTACAAAACACGGATGCGTCAGGGCGAACGGTTGGCGCAGAAGGTTATGCGGGAGCGGCCCGATCAGGACATTGATGTAGTGATTCCAATTCCCGACACCTCGCGTGTTGCCGGGCAGTCCCTCGCCTATCACCTGGGCGTGAAGTTCCGGGAAGGCTTTATGAAGAATCGCTACATTGGTCGAACCTTCATCATGCCGGGGCAGAATACGCGAAAGAAATCCGTGCGCCAAAAGCTGAACCCGGTACCGCTCGAGTTTGAAGGCAAAACGGTGATGCTGATCGATGACTCCATCGTCCGGGGAACCACCTGCCGTCAGATTATCCAGATGGCGCGGGACTCCGGTGCCAGCAAGGTGTACTTTGCCTCGGCAGCGCCGCCGGTACGCTATCCCAATGTTTACGGCATCGACATGCCCGCGGCCAATGAGCTTATCGCCCACAACCGAACGGTCGATGAAATCTGCGAATTGATCGGTGCTGATTGGCTGGTGTATCAGGATATCGAGGATCTTCTGGCGTGCTCTCAGGAGGGCAATGAGTCGATCTCCGGCTTTGAGTCGTCCGTGTTCGATGGCATTTACCAGGCGGGCAATATCGATGCGGATTACCTGACCACTATTGAGGCTGCCCGCGGTGAGGGTGTGTCGCGTAATCAGGATGCCGCGGTAGTCGGCCTCCACAATGATGCCTAGGGGCGTGCAATGACCAAGGAAGACGGTGACTGGCTGGACAGGGCGCACCTTGAAACCCAGGCGATCCGGGCGGGTATCAGGCGAAGTAGCGAAGGTGAGCACAGCGAGCCTATCCACACGACATCCAGTTTTATTTTTGACTCACCCGAGGACGCGGCCGCGCGTTTTAGCGGTGACTATGTAGCCAATGTGTATTCCCGCTATACCAACCCGACGGTTCGCGGCTTTGAGCAGCGCCTCGCGGCGATGGAGGAGGGGGAGGCGGCCGTGGCCACAGCGTCCGGGATGGCTGCGATACTCGCTACCTGCATGGCGCTGCTAAAGAGTGGTGACCACGTTATCTGCTCCCGTGATGTATTTGGAAGCACCGTGGGGCTATTTGAAAAGTATCTCGGTAACTTTGGTGTAGAGACCAGCTTCGTGTCCCTGCGTGACCCCTCCGCGTGGCGCGCTGCCGCGCGGCCGTCAACACGGCTGCTGTTTTGTGAGACGCCGTCGAACCCACTTTGCGAGGTTGCCGATCTGGCAGCGCTGGCGCAGATCGCCAATGATCAGGGTGCGCTGCTGGTGGTCGATAACTGTTTCTGTACCCCTGCATTGCAGCGACCACTCAATCTCGGTGCCGACCTGGTAATTCACTCGGCGACCAAATACCTCGATGGGCAGGGTCGTGTGCTGGGCGGGGCCGTTGTGGGTGCCGAGTCGCTCATGGAAGAGCTGGTTGGGTTTTTGCGCACTTGCGGACCCGCGATCAGCCCCTTCAATGCCTGGGTCTGTATGAAAGGTCTCGAGACACTGTCGCTGCGTATGCAGGCGCACTGTCAGCGAGCCCAGCATCTGGCGGAGTGGCTACAGACCATGGCGCCGGTCAATCGGGTGAACTATGCGGGTTTGCCCGATCACCCGGGATACGATCTCGCTGTGGCGCAGCAGGAAGGCTTCGGTGGTGTGCTGTCTTTCGAAGTGCAGGGAGGTCAGGCGGCGGCGTGGCAATTTATCCGGGCCACCGAACTGATGTCCCTGACCGCCAATCTCGGCGATGCCAAAACCACGATAGTGCATCCAGCGACGACGACCCACAGCCGACTGACCCAGCAACAGCGCGATGAAGCCGGTATCAGTGATGGTTTGATCCGAATCGCGGTGGGCCTCGAACATATTGAGGATATCAAGGCGGATTGCGACCGTGGCTTTGCTGCCTTGTTGCGCTGACGCTCGCGCCGGTTCGGCGTAAACCAGACGGACAATTGCATGCAGCAGGTCATTGATCGTACAGTGAGTGAGATCGGGCGAGTCCTGCTGGGTAAGGATCTGCAGATACGCCAGGCGCTCTGTTGCCTTATTGCGGGTGGACATCTGTTGCTCGAGGATCTGCCCGGCATGGGCAAGACCACACTGTCCCACGCTTTGGCGCGGGCGCTGGGACTCGACTACGGGCGAGTGCAATTTACCTCTGATCTTCTGCCATCGGACATTCTGGGTTTATCGATTTTTGATCGGGATGCGGGGGGCTTTGCGTTCCAGCCCGGGCCCATATTCAGTCAGGTACTGCTGGCCGATGAAATCAATCGAGCAACCCCTCGAACCCAAAGCGCGCTGCTCGAGGCGATGGCGGAAGGGCAGGTGAGTATCGACGGGGAGACTCGGGTTTTGCCTGATCCCTTCTTTGTCATCGCCACACAGAATCCGGCGCATCAAAGCGGTACCTATGCGTTACCCGAGTCTCAATTGGATCGTTTCCTGATGCGACTCACCCTCGGCTATCCCGATCCACGGTCAGAACGTCAGTTGCTGCTGCGTGGCAAGGCGCCGGATGTGTCCACCATCGAACCCGTCTTGCAGTCGCAACAGCTTCAAGCCGTCCGCGAGCAGGTGATTGAGGTCAAAGTGTCAGACAGCCTTGTCGGCTATCTGCAGCGTCTGGTTGCCTACTCCCGGAACGCCGCCGAATTCTCGGTAGGTCTCTCTCCCCGGGGGGCACTGGCTTTGATCACAGCGGCTCGAACCTGGGCCGTGATCGAGGGCCGCGATTTTGTGATTCCGGAAGATGTGCAGGCCGTGCTGTCTGCGGTTGTTGCCCACCGGGTTATACCGAGCGCTGATTTTGCGGGTGATGGGAACGCTCTGGTCGCCTTGCTTCGTGATCGTGTCGACGTTATCCCCGACTGAGTCCGGTGGCGTGCGCTCGCGCGTTCGTGATCGCTATCAACGCTGGCTGTCAAAGCGTCTTCCGGCAGAATCCTCGGTTGTTCTCAAGAACCGACGTCTTTTTATCTTTGTTTCAAAAGCCGGTGCGCTGTTTTTAGCCGCCCTGTTACTGATGCTGCTCACGGCGATCAATTATCAGAACAATCTGGCTTATGGACTGACGTTTTGGTTGGGCACCATGTTGATGGTGGGCATCCATCACACCCACGGCAACCTGTTGAACCTGAAATTGACAGGGGTTGGGGCGCCAGCCGTGTTCGCCGGCCAACAGGCCGAGTTTCAGTTGCGACTTGATGCGGGCGGAAAGCGGGCGCATCAATCTGTGCGTTTGTCATGGCCTGGCTCCGAGTGTTGTATCGACGTTCCTGCCAGGGACACGGTGAACGTAAAGCTCTATCACCGTGTCGGCGAGCGCGGCTGGTTTTACCCGGGACGCCTGCGTGTCGAGACCTGCTACCCATTGGGGTTGTTGCGATGCTGGAGCTTCGTAGATCTCCAGCTGCGGGCACTGGTCTATCCAACCCCCATACCCGGTCCCCCACCGCGGTCACAGGGTTTGGGGGGGGACGAGGGTGGCGGATCCAGCGCGGGCGATGATGATTTGTCGGGTTTCCGGGATTATCGTCCGGGGGATTCCCCCCGCACTATCGACTGGCGCGGCTATGCCCGGGAGCAGCCCCTGCAAACCCGGCTTTTCGCGCAGCCGCAACAACAGCATCACTGGCTCGACTGGAAAGATTACGACAGTGGCACCGAGGCTCAGCGCCTGTCGTGGTTGTGCCATCGGGCGCTGATCTTGGATGCCAGCGGCGACGAGTACGGACTGCGGCTGTCCGGACTGGAGTTGCCATTGGGTAGAGGCGACAGGCACCGTGAACAGGTGCTTCGTGCACTGGCCCTGTTCGGGCTTGCGGATACCGAGGCGTCATGAGGTTCGCCGATCAAATACCACGAAATGCCCTTTACTGGTTATTGTTTTGCCAATTTACCCTGGTGTTACCGCATCTGGCGCGAATACCGCCCTGGGTGATATTGGTGTACGTGGGCGCCGCCGCCTGGCGCTTGCGGATGTTGAAGGCCGGCGAAAAAATGCTGCCGGTAGTGGTGCGATTGCCACTGGCGATCGGTGCCGGAGTCGGCGTGTATTGGAGTTTTGGGTCGCTGCTGGGGCTGGAACCCATGGTCGCGTTACTACTGATCGCCGCCGGCTTGAAGCTGGTGGAAACAGTGGCGGCGAAAGACGGGTATGTACTGATTGCACTCGGCTTTTTCATCTGCGTAACCCAGTTTTTGTTTTCGCAGGAATTGCCGACGCTACTCTATACCCTGGTCAACACATTACTGCTCATCACGACATTGAATGCCCTCAATGAGATTCCGGGGAAGCGCGCGTCCTGGGCGCCGCTCGGGTATTCGGCAAAGTTACTGCTTCAGGCGGTACCGTTGATGCTGGTTTTATTCCTGCTTTTTCCGCGTATCGGCCCACTCTGGAATGTACCCAGCAAGAGTCAGGCGGGCGTCACCGGCATGAGCGATTCGATGCGCCCCGGCGAAGTCTCTGAGCTGAGTCGCTCCAGCGAGCTTGCGTTTCGCGCGCAGTTTGAGGACGTCATACCACCCAAACCCGAGTTGTACTGGCGTGGTGTCGTTATGAGCATTTTGGAAGACGGCGCCTGGCGATCGCTGCGCTGGCGAGAGGTACCCCCCGATCAGCGCCTGCCCGAGCCCAGACCGTTGACAGGCCAGCCCATCGAGTATCGGGTCATACTCGAGGCCACGCTGCAGAATTGGCTGTTTGCGTTGCCTTATGCGGAATCGTCAACCCCGGGCGTGGCGAACGCCGCTGACGCGCGTCTTTTTACGCCCCGAGCCATTGAGGGGCAGTTTGGTTACCAGGTATCGACCTGGCCTGAGGCTCAGCGCAACCAGGCGCTTAGCCCGTGGCGCCGCCGTACCGAATTGGCGCTGCCGACCGGGGAAAATCCCAAAGCCGCGGCGTTGGTGCGCTCACTGCAAACGGAAAACCCAGAGCCTGCGGCGTTAGTGAGCGCCACCCTGAGCTATTTTCGCAACAATCCTTTTTTCTACACACTCCGACCACCTGCCATCGAAGGTCGTGATTTTGTTGATCAATTTCTCTTTGAGAGTCGTCGCGGGTTTTGTGAACACTACGCCTACAGTTTTGCCGTGATGATGCGCCAGGCGGGCTTGCCGGCACGGGTCATTGGGGGGTATCAGGGCGGGGAGGTAAACCCGCTCAACAATACGGTGATCGTACGTCAGTTCGACGCCCACGCCTGGACCGAAGTCTACCTGCCTGATCGTGGATGGACACGGGTTGACCCCACCGCGGCGGTGGCTCCCGACCGAATTGAATGGGGTATCGAAGAGGCGTTGCGGGAGGAGGGGTCGTTTCTTGCCGACTCGCCATTATCGATGCTTCGGTTCCGGGGGGTTGGCCTACTCGATTGGGTGAGATTGCGCTACGAAGCCGTCGCCTGGCGATGGCAGTCTTTCATTATTGGCTTTGATAACCAGTTTCAAATCGATTTATTGCAGCGCTGGCTGGGCGGTACCGAGGTGGCTAAATTACTGGCCCTGATTATTGGAAGCTGGGCGCTGGTATTGCTTCCGATTACCTGGTGGAGCTATCGTGGTCGCCAGAGTGTAGCGCTCAATTCAGAGGAGCGGTCGCTCAACGCACTGTGTAAACGACTCGAACGCCGCGGTTTTCCCGTCGCCGCGGTGAAGCACCGGGGGTCTTCCGCCGTCGTTTGATGGAGGAGGGTAATTGTCCCGATACGCTACTTCGCGAACTTGAAAGTATTGAGGGCGCCTTGTATCGCTGAGAAGCGCTCGTGGTGAGTATGGTCTAGAAACCCGACCCCGGGCCCTTGAGGAATTCAATTTCCTCCGGCGTTGACGGGCGCCTCAATACTGCGTTGCGATGCGGATAGCGGCCAAAGCGTTGAATAATGCCCCGGTGCTGTTGCTCTGATCGCAGTGCGTCTTCCAGTCCTGAACTCGAGAACAATACACCCGCGACCTCGTGTATTGCGGACGATTCCGAGTGCATAAAGGGCATGTAAAGAAACTGGCGTTCGGCAGGGGTCAGCGGGGTATCGGCACCGCTTGCTATTGCCCACTGGGCCAGCGTCAGCGCCATGCCATCCTGAGCAAAGGCGCGGGCATCATCGCGATAGATATTGCGTGAAAACTGGTCGAGTACAATAATTTCAGCGAGTCGGCCGCGTGGGCTACTGCGCCACCAATAGCATTCTCCGCGACTGGCCTGCTGATGCAGCGCTGAAAATCGGGTTTCAATCGTGCGGTCGATCGCCGGGTTCTTCCTGAACCAATCTTTCGGCGAAAGTTCCTCATACCAGAAGGCGAGTACTGTTTCGGGATCCCTCATAGTGTGCCTAAGATTTCGCGTCCACGATGTGTTTAATCGTACATAAAAAAGGGGCCGTTAGGCCCCTTTGTGTGCTGATTAGAGGTTCAGGCCACCTGGTCGATCTGTACCGCTGCAATCTGCTTGCCATCATCCGACAGCTTTTGATACTCGATGATCTGATCAAAGTTCATGTAGCGATAGATTTCAGCGGACATGGCGTTGAGCTTGCCCGCGAATTCCTGATACTCCTCAGGCGTCGGCAGACGACCGAGCAGTGAGCCAATCGCTGCGAGCTCAGCTGATGTGAGATACACATTGGCACCATCGCCGAGTCGGTTAGGGAAGTTACGCGTAGAGGTCGAGAGCACCGTCGATTTTGGCGCCACCCGAGCCTGGTTGCCCATGCACAGCGAACACCCTGGCATTTCGGTGCGAGCACCCGCCCGGCCGAATATCGAGTAATACCCTTCTTCCATGAGGAGGTATTCATCCATTCGGGTCGGAGGGCAGATCCACAGTTTGGTGGTAACCGGCGATCCGTGGGCCTCCAGTAATTTGCCCGCTGCGCGGAAGTGACCGATATTGGTCATGCAGCTACCAATGAACACTTCATCGACCTTGTCACCGGCGACCTCGGACAACAGTCGGGCATCGTCGGGATCGTTGGGTGCGCAGACGATAGGTTCTTTGACATCCGCGAGGTCGATTTCGATGACTGCGGTATATTCTGCGTCGGCATCGGCCTCGAGCAACTCGGGATTGGCAAGCCAGTCTTCCATTTTGCGGGCGCGACGCTCAAGGGTTCGCACGTCGCCGTAGCCTTCGCTGATCATGGAACGCAGCAGCACGATATTCGATCGCAGGTACTCGGCGATGGTTTCCTCGCCCAGTTTGATGGTGCATCCGGCGGCTGAGCGCTCGGCGGAGGCGTCGGACAGCTCAAAGGCCTGCTCAACCGTCAGCGAATCGAGTCCTTCAATTTCGAGGATTCGACCGGAGAAGATATTCTTCTTGCCCTTCTTGTCGGTGGTTAACAGGCCCTCCTGAATCGCGTAATAGGGAATGGCGTGAACCAGATCCCGCAACGTGATTCCCGGTTGTAACTCGCCTTTGAAGCGCACCAGCACGGATTCCGGCATGTCGAGGGGCATTACACCGGTAGCCGAGGCAAAGGCGACCAGGCCCGATCCTGCCGGGAATGAAATACCCATCGGGAATCGGGTGTGTGAATCGCCACCCGTACCGACGGTATCGGGAAGTAGCATGCGGTTCAGCCAGCTGTGAATAATGCCGTCACCGGGGCGCAGTGACACGCCGCCTCGCGTGCGAATAAAGTCTGGCAGGCTGTGCTGGGTGTCGATATCAACCGGCTTGGGGTACGCGGCGGTGTGACAGAAGGACTGCATGGTGAGATCCGCTGAGAAACCGAGACAGGCCAGGTCTTTGAGTTCGTCCCGGGTCATCGGTCCGGTCGTATCCTGGGAGCCCACGGTCGTCATCTTCGGCTCGCAGTAGGTCCCCGGACGCACACCATCGGTGCCGCAGGCACGTCCCACCATTTTCTGGGCCAGGGTAAAGCCCGCGTCGCTGTCCTTGGGCTGCTCAGGAAGGCGGAACAGATCCGCTTCCGGAAGACCCAACGACTCGCGGGCTTTTGCAGTGAGACCGCGGCCTATAATCAGATTAATGCGACCTCCGGCGCGGACCTCATCGAGCAGGACCTGGGATTTAAGGCTGAACTCGGATAAAACCGCACCTGATTCGGACAGAATCTTACCGTCGTAGGGCCGGATTTCGATCACATCACCCATCGACAGGTCATCAACCGGCGCCTCGAAAACCAGTGCTCCGGCATCTTCCATGGTGTTGTAAAAAATCGGGGCGACCTTGCTACCGATACACACGCCGCCGGCACGCTTATTGGGTACGCCGGGAATGTCGTCGCCAAAGAACCAGAGTACGGAGTTTGTGGCTGATTTGCGCGACGAGCCGGTGCCCACAACATCGCCGACAAAAGCGACCGGCAGCTCGCCACCGCTAATTTTCTGGATTTGTTGCATCGGGCCGGTGTTGCCGGGATCGTCGGGAGTCAGGCCATCGCGCTCCATCTTGTACATCGCCAATGCATGGAGCGGGATGTCGGGTCGGGACCAGGCATCGGGAGCGGGGGAGAGGTCGTCGGTGTTGGTTTCCCCCGTGACCTTGAAGACCACCATTTTGGTTGACTCCGGAACCGGCTTTCGACGTGTGAACCACTCGCCGTCAGCCCAGCTCTGAATAACGGCTTTGGCATTTTCACTACCGGCTTTCGCGAGTTCTTCAACATCGTGAAAGGCATCAAACATGAGCAAGGTGTGCTTGAGTTCTTCCGCGGCCAAAGCACCCAGATCGGGGTCATTGAGAAGTCCAACCAGTGTTTCTATGTTGTAGCCGCCGTGCATGTTGCCCAGTAACTTGATGGCATCTTCTTTGTCGATTAGCGGGCTCTCAGCCTCGCCGTTCAGAATAGCTGAGAGAAACCCGGCCTTCACGTACGCCGCCTCATCAACACCAGGGGGAACGCGGTTGGCGAGCAGGTCGAGCAGGGTGTCGGCTTCTCCGGCCGGGGGATCTTTCAGAAGGTCGACGAGTCCTGCGACCTGCTCAGCACTGAGCGGCTTGGGGGGGATGTTAAGCGCAGCGCGCTCGGCGACATGTTCGCGGTAGGCTTCCAGCACGATAAAACTCCTTTGATCAAGCCAGTGGCATCGACCTGCACACGTACGGAGTGGTTACCGGCGCCTGCAGTGCCGAAAAACGGGGGTTTGTAATGTGTAGTATAGCTCGCGTCCGGATTTGTCGATACCTTTGCGCGTTGATACCGTGCATTCACAGACGCCATACCCTAGACTTTCGGGCATGACAGATGAGGCGGCAAACAGGGGTATGGAGGGGCCAAGACCGCGGGTCCGCACGCCCTGTATCGGCGTGTGCTCGACGGGTATCGGCGACACCGTTTGTCGCGGCTGCAAGCGCTTTAGTCATGAAGTTATCGATTGGAACGCCTATTCCGAAGCCGAAAAGACGATTGTTGATCGCCGACTGGCCGCATTTCTCGCCACCTGCGTGGCGAACAAGTTCAGGATCCTGGATCGGTCGTTGCTGGAGTGGCAGTTGTCGGTCCAATTGGTGCGGCATAACCCCGACCACGACCCTTACTGCTGGTTATTTGCCCTGTTAAAAGCGGGCGCAAGCCAAATCGATGACCCCGAGGCCTTTGGCTTTGAAGTGCTTCCCGAGTGGCACTCGTGTTCGCTGGGCGAGCTTCGTGATCGCATCGATCATGAGTTCTGGCTGTTGTCGGTGGCTCACTATGAGCGCTATCTGGCTACGCCCGATCTGTTTCGCGATGCGGAGGGTGCGGCATGGGTGTAGATATCGCGCCCGTACTCGAATTTCTGCCCTGCCCTACGCCCAAGGCGTGGGTTGATACTGCGGTACAGCACCTTGATGTACTGCTGATCGATCATGCCAACTGTGAAAAAAAGGCCGCCGCGTCGGCGATGGCGCTACTCAATCGGCATACCGACCAGCCTGTGTTGTTGAACAAAATGTCCCGGCTGGCGCGGGAGGAGCTGCGTCATTTTGAGCAGGTCCTCAAGATTATGGCGCGTCGGCACATTGACTATGTCCCGCTAACGGCTGCGCGCTACGCGGCCTCGCTGCGACGCCTGGTCCGCGCGGAAGAACCCTCGCGTCTGGTCGATACGCTGCTGATTGGTGCATTGATCGAGGCGCGCTCCTGCGAGCGGTTTGCCGCATTGATTCCCGCGCTGGACGTGGAACTGGCCGACTTCTATGAGTCGCTTCTGAAATCCGAGGCGCGGCATTTCATGGATTATCTGTCGCTGGCAGAGGGGCTGACGACTAAGGAAGAGGTTGCTCAGCGGCTCGAAACACTGCGGGTATTGGAGCAGTCACTCATAGAGGGTGCAGACAACGAGTTTCGCTTTCACAGCGGAGTGCCCGCCACAACAGCAGCATTAACTGCCGATATCGAACTTCTCGAGGCTCAGGCCTGAGTCCCTCGCGCGCAGGCACCAACCGAGTTCCAGCCAGTCTCCAAGAACCCACCGATCGCCCCTATCCACGCGGTGGTGGGCCGGACGGTGGGTATGGCCGTGGATCAGTCGCGTAACGCCGGCGGTTTCCATGGCGGCGTTAACGGCACTGTGGGTTACGTCCATAATATCTTCGGCCTTATTGCTGCCAGCGTCACGGCTCATTGCACGGAGCGATTGTGCAAGCTGTCGCCGCTCCTCGAGTGGTTTTGCGAGTACCGGTTGTTGCCATTGTGGCTGGCGCGATTGGGCGCGGAACGCCTGATAGTCGATATCCTCGGTACACAGTGAATCACCATGCATTAGCAGTGTGGGTTCGCCGCCGATGTTGTGCACGGTGGGATCCTCAAGCAGCGTGGCACCGCAGCGCCCGGCGTAATACGGGCCCATCAGGAAATCGCGGTTGCCGACCATGAAAAACAGGGCCGGACCGTTATCGCTGTAGGCTTTGAATCGGTCGGCGACGCGTTCGGCGAGTGGTGTGTCGTCGTCATCGCCGATCCAGACTTCGAACAGGTCCCCGAGCACATACAGGGCGTTCGCTTTCTGCTCGCGATGCAAAAAATCGGTGAGGGCCTGTTCGACAGCGGGATGCTCCTCGCTGAGGTGCAGATCACTGATAAACAGGCATTCGCTCACCGTAGTCAGTCGTCAAGAACGGTAATGGACTCAATGATGACAGCTTCCACAGGCACGTCCTGATGACCCGCCTTATTGCCGGTTTTAACGTCGCGAATCTTGTCGAGTACCGCATCACCTTCGGTGACGGCACCAAACACGGCGTAGCCCCAGCCCTGCATGGTCTTGCCGGTGTGGTTGAGAAAATCATTGTTACCCACATTGATGAAGAACTGCGCTGTGGCGGAATGGGGATCGGTGGTTCGAGCCATTGCGATGGTACCCCGGTCGTTGGTGAGACCGTTGTCTGCTTCGTTCTCGATAGGTGCTTCGGCGGGTTTTTGCTGCATATCGCTGTCGAAGCCGCCGCCCTGGATCATGAAATTGTCGATGACCCGGTGGAAAATCGTGCCGTCGTAAAAGCCGCTGCGGACGTAATTGAGGAAGTTTTCAACGGTTTTGGGTGCTTTTTCGCCGTCGAGCGATAACGTCAGGTCGCCAAAGGTGGTTTTCATGAGAATTCGGGTTGTGGACATGAGATTGATCCCTGGGTTGCGTGAGGGGGCGATATTAACGCGTCTCAACGGCTACGAAAACGGGTTTCCTGCTTAACCCCGATGGTGTAGTGCCGTTATACTGCGCGCCACTCTTTTTCAGGCAGCCGCAATGGACACCCCGCGCAGTAATTTTCTGAAAACCCAGATACAGGCCGATCTCGATGCTGGCCGGTCCGACTGCGTGGTCACTCGTTTTCCGCCCGAGCCGAACGGTTTTCTCCATATTGGCCACGCCAAGTCGATTTCGGTGAACTTTGGGCTGGCGGCGGAGTTTGGTGGTCAATGCCATCTGCGGTTTGACGATACGAACCCCGAGAAAGAGAACCAGATCTTTATCGACGCGATTCAGGAGGACCTCCGCTGGCTCGGTTACGAGTGGCATGGTGAGGTGCGTTTTGCATCGAGCTATTTCGAGCAGCTCTACCAATGGGCACTGGTATTGATTGATGCCGGTAATGCTTATGTCTGTGATCTCGATGCGGAGGAAGCGAGGGCCTATCGGGGTACGCTTACCGAGCCGGGTAAAGACAGCCCTTATCGCGGGCGAACCACCGCGGAGAACCGTGATCTGTTTCAGCGCATGCGCGCCGGTGAATTTGCCGATGGCGCCTGTGTGTTGCGTGCAAAAATTGATATGGCATCGCCGAACATCAACCTGCGCGACCCCATACTCTACCGCGTTCGCCATGCGACTCATCATCAGACCGGCGATGACTGGCCGATCTATCCCACCTACGACTTTGCCCATGGGCAGGAGGATGCGATTGAGGGGATTACCCACTCGATCTGCACGCTCGAATTTGAGGACCACCGGCCGCTGTACGACTGGTTGATCGAGCATTTGCCCGTGCCCCATCGCCCGCGGCAAATCGAATTCGCCCGGCTGAATACGTCCTACACCGTCACCAGCAAACGTAAACTCAAGCTATTGGTGGATTCAGGCACTGTTGACGGTTGGGATGACCCGCGAATGCCCACCGTCGCCGGGATGCGACGACGCGGTTATCCACCGGCGGCGATCCGACACTTTTGTGAGGAAGTGGGGACATCGCGTTCCGATGGTATGGTCGATATGGCCATGCTTGAGCACGCCGTACGCGGGCACTTAAACGAAACTGCACCGCGGGCGTTTTGTGTATTGCGACCACTCAAGGTGGTGCTCACCAATGTCGACGAGACGTCGGTACTACGCATCGCCAACCACCCCTCGGATGAATCTCTGGGACACCGCGAGGTGCCCTTTGGCCCGGAACTCTGGATTGATTCTGACGACTTTCGGGAGTCGGCGAATAAAAAGTACAAGCGGCTGGTTATCGGCAAGCGGGTGCGGCTGCGCGGGGCCTATGTTATCGAGGCCGATCGTTGCGATACGGACAAGGCGGGAACCGTTACGACGGTCTATTGCCGCGTGATCGAAAATACCCTCGGTGAAGATCCCGGGGATGGCGTTAAACCCAAAGGGGTGATCCACTGGGTGGCGAGCCATGGCGCCGCGACGGCGGAGCTGAGACTCTATGATCGGCTGTTTAACGATGCCAACCCCGGTCGCGCCGAGGAGCTGTTGTCGGTAGTCAATACCGATTCTCTGGCGACGATTGTGGATGCCGTCATCGAGGAATCCCTGACAAACGCCGAGCCCGAGCAGGTATTTCAGTTTGAGCGTGAGGGCTATTTTGTCGCCGATCGACATGCCCACAGTAACGCGACGCCGGTGTTTAACCTGACCATTGGGTTGCGCGATACCTGGGGTGGCGGCAATGGCTGAACTGGCGCTTTACAACACGTTTTCGCGAAAAAAAGAGATTTTCACCCCGGCCGATCCTAACCGCGTGACTATGTACGTCTGCGGTCCCACGGTCTACAACCTCGCGCATATTGGCAATGCGCGGCCGGTGGTTGTGTTTGACACCCTGAACCGGGTGCTGCGGTCGCGCTACCCCAACGTGATTTATGCGCGCAACATCACCGATATCGACGACAAGATCATCGAGGCGGCGCGCTCGGCGGGTACCGACATCAAGGATGTCACCGACGAGTTTACGGCCAAGTACCGCGAGGATATGGGCAATCTCAATACCCTAATTCCCGACATTGAGCCCCATGCCACCGACAATATCGGACCGATGCTCGACTTAATGGAGCGACTGCTGGCCGGCGACCATGCCTATGTCGCCGAAGGTCACGTTTTATTCGCCGTTGACTCCATGGCTGAATACGGACAGCTGAGCGGACGATCCCTCGACGATATGCTTGCCGGCGCCCGCGTTGAAGTGGCGAGTTACAAGCGCCACCCCGGTGATTTTGTACTCTGGAAACCCTCGAGCGATGACGAGCCCGGCTGGGAGAGCCCCTGGGGTCGGGGACGTCCGGGTTGGCACCTCGAATGTTCGGCGATGATCAAAGCGCATCTGGGGGACACCATCGATATCCATGGCGGTGGTCGCGACCTGATATTTCCACACCATGAAAATGAACGTGCGCAGAGCTGCTGCGCCTATGGCGGTGAATTCGTACGCTACTGGATGCACAACGCATATCTCGACATGGACGGTGAGAAGATGTCCAAGTCATTGGGTAACGTCCGGACCGTGCGCGAGTTGCTGCAAAGCTATCGCGGTGAAGTCCTGCGTTTTGCGTTGCTGTCTGCCCATTACCGCTCGGAGCTGACGTTTTCGGAATCCTTACTCGATAACGCCAAGTCGGCGCTGGACAGCTTCTACAGCGCACTGCGCCAAGTAGCTGATACGGCGCCTGAAGCAGTTGAGGCGAGTGAAACAGCGGTGGCGCAGGCTTTGCTCGATGATCTCAATACGCCCCAGGCGATCGCTGAGCTACATGCTGTGAGCAAGCGGTTGAATAAGGCCGAAGAAGCTGCCATTCCCAGATTGAAGGGCGAATTACTGGCCGCAGGTAAGTTGTTGGGACTGCTACAGCACGACCCGGTCGACTGGCTGACCTCAGGCTTAAGCTCAGGATCGGGGGAGGGCCTCTCTGCCGACGAAATTGAGGGTCAAATTGCCGCGCGTGCCGCAGCAAAAGCCGACAAGGATTTCGCTGCCGCCGATGCCATACGTGACGCGCTGGCCAGTGCCGGCATTGTGCTCGAGGACAGTGCGGCGGGCACGACCTGGCGCCGACAGTAGGTCTAGTCTTTCAGAAGAGCCTTCTCCCCTGACGCTACCGTTTGTTGAATCAGCGTGTTGATCGTCATCGGTCCGACGCCGCCCGGAACGGGTGTGACCGCGGATGCGCGCGCAAGCAGGGGCCCGAGCTCAACGTCACCCACACCACCCGGATGATAGCCGGCATCGACGACCACGGCGCCATCTTTGACCCAGTCGGCCCTGATGAATTCAGGTCGACCAACAGCGCCAACCAGCACATCGGCACGGGCGATATGGGCTTCAAGATCGCGGGTTCGTGAATGGCAGATCGTCACGGTTGCGTTTTCCTGCAGCATCATCATGGCCATTGGCTTACCGAGAATGGGGCTTCTGCCCACCACCACGGCGTGTTGACCGCTGAGATCGATGTCGTAATGCGCGAGCAGGCGCATAATGCCTTGCGGGGTTGCACAGCCATAGGCGGGCTCGCCCATACTCATGCGACCGAAGCCCAGGCAGGTGACACCGTCGACATCTTTCTCCAGCGCAATCATGTCAAAAGCGGCGCGCTCGTCGATGTGCGAAGGCACCGGATGTTGCAACAAAATGCCGTGCACGTCGGGGTTGTGGTTGAGGCTGTCGATCTCACGCAGCAGGTCATTGGTTTTAATCGTGGCCGGGAGCTCGACCGCCATGGATTCCATGCCGACCCGGCGACAGGCATTGCCCTTCATCCGGACGTAAGTGGCCGATGCCGGGTCATCACCCACCAGTATCGTGGCGAGTATGGGCGTTTTGCCTGCAGACACCGATTTAAGTGTTTCCACGCGCTTGGCGAGGTCCCGCTCGGTGAGCTGGGCGACGTACTTGCCGTCGAGAGTCAACGCGGTCATTGGGGGTGCTCCATTCACAAACTTCGGGCAGGGGACGGCATTGTCACCGGAAGCACCGCTGCTGTCGACGGTGCCACCCGCAACGGGGTGGTTTTGTTGCTAAGCGGGGGCAAAAACAGTATGCTGCGCGCCGCGCGGAACAGGGTTTGGTGGTTCCGTTACGGGGTATAGCGCAGTCTGGTAGCGCGCCTGCTTTGGGAGCAGGATGTCGGGGGTTCGAATCCCTCTACCCCGACCACTTTTCAGGTTGGTGGGTGAGTTCTTTTCACCCGCTGACGCCTCCAGGGAGGCGGCGCTCGATGTGGCGCTCCGTAATGTTCAGTGGTGGCTGTAGCTCACCAGGTAGAGCACCGGATTGTGACTCCGGAGGTAGCGGGTTCAAGACCCGTCAGCCACCCCATCTTCAATCGCCCTCGACAGGATCGGGCGTACTCCAACGGCCGGAAGCCCTTGGCGTTGCGGCTGCGATTGAGCGCCCTCGAGAATGCCTGCCACGGGCATCCCTCTGCGCATTTATCATCGAGCGACTCGTGCTCTGGATCCGCAGCTCTTTCTGCGTTACTACTTGGTGTACTCGAGAATTGGAGCACAGGGGGGGAGGCGCACATACCGGGGTTTACTGAGGCCGGGCGGGCTATTTTCCGATGCCGGCGTACTGCGGCTGGGTTATACAGGCAATATTGCCTCCTCCCAGCAGGATCTCGCGGGCGTTTTTTATGCCGATGACCTCGTGGTCGGGAAATAAGACCTGCAGCATTGCCTTAGCTGGCTCATCGTGTGGGTCATCGAATTCGGGAACGACAACCACCGTATTGCCAATGTAGTAGTTGATATAAGAGGCGCAGATTTTGGTACCCGCTGTGCGCTCGTGGGCGCCGGTGCCGACGTCCAATCCAGCGGCTTCTTCGGGTGTCCACTCGAGTGCTGTTGGCTGGTGGATGGTGTGAATTTTCAGCCGGCGGCCGCGCGCATCAGTCGCATGACTGAGAATGTTGTAGGCCTCCTGATAAATTTCATACTGGGGGTCCTCAAGATCATCGGTCCATTGCAACAGGATTTCGCCTGGAGCGACCCAGCAGGCCAGATCGTCGATATGACCATCGGTTTCGTCGAACTTGCATCCACGGGGTAGCCATAGGATCTTCTCAACGCCCATGTACTCACGCAATTGCTCTTCTACCGCGGTCTTACCCAGATGACCATTTCGGTTTGGATTGAGTAAACACTGCTCCGTGGTGAGCAGAGTGCCCTCGCCATCGCATTGGATACCGCCCATTTCGGCAATGAGGCTGGACCGGTAGCGATCGAGATTTTCTATCTCGAGTATTTTTTGGGCGATCTGGTCGTCCTTGTCCCAGGGAAAGTAAAGTCCGTCATTCAGGCCACCATAAGCATTGAAGGTCCAGTCGGTACCACGAACCTCGCCTTTGTCGTTGACGAGAAACGCGCAGGCAGAGTCACGAAACCAGCTGTCGTTAGTGCTCATTTCAATGACGCGAATGTCCGTCGGAAGCCTATTCCTGGCATTGGCGTACTGGGCGGCGGATACGCATACCGTGACGGGTTCGCTGCGAGCAATGGCCGCACAAATCTCTACCCAGACGTGCTGCGCGTTCTTCCCGCCGTTACGCCAGACATCCGGCCGCTCAGGCCAGCCCAGCCAGCAGCCGGACTTGGGTTCGAATTCGCCGGGCATCCGAAACCCGTCTTGCAGCGGCGTGCTCTCGAGGGTGCGTGACATGTAGATTCCTGTGTTTGCCTATGTTGAACGTTGGATTCTTGCCAACCCTAGTGAGTCCGCAACTATTGCTAAATACAACAGGTGGAAATAGTTTTCACGTTTTACTGTTTTGTGTAAACGGTCCGTCCTTCCTTGATGGTTTCCAATACAACGATGTTCTTGATGTCTTCTTCCGGAACCTTGAGCGGGTTCTTATCAAGGATGACCAGGTCAGCCAGCTTGCCGGCTTCCAGGGTCCCTTTCGTGTCCTCTTCAAAGTGCTGGTAGGCTGACCAGCGGGTTATGGCCTGGAGCGCCTCATAGGCAGTGATTTTTTCGTTGGCTCCAATAACCCGACCGGATCGCGATTTACGTTCTACAGAGATTCCCATCATTCGCATCAGATTGGGTAAGGCAACCGGCGCATCGGTATGGATGGTAATCTTGACGCCTTTATCCAAAGCCGTGCGGGTAGGGCTTATTTTATTACCTAAACGCTCACCGATAATTTGCTTGTGCCAGTCACCCCAGTAATAGGTATGCAACGGGAACAGAGATACCATTAAATTTAAATCCTTCGCGTCGTCCAGTTGGTCTTCGCGCAGATATTGCCCATGAATAATCACATCGCGTCTTTGCGCATGGCTATAGTCTTTTTCCAGCGAACGCAGAGTCCTCAGTAGTTGGTCTGCCGCAGCATCTCCATTGGCGTGCGTTAATACCTGCCAATTATTTTTGTAGGCTTTCTCGTAGATCGCGCGCAAGGTCTCGTCGTTAGGAATGGCGGGATACCCTTTGTAATTCGCGTCTGCGCCATCAGGGGGTAGTAAATAGGGAATGGTCCTCCAGGCGGTCCTTCCCTGGGGCGATCCATCGAGCGTGACTTTCATGCCGCCGATTCGGTAGTGATTACTGTACTGTTTACTATTCCACTCGCTCGCCATGAGTTCATCAACAGCGGTGTAATCAACATAGCTGACAACATCGAGTTTGAGCTGTCCCGAATTTGCGGCATCGACCATTTGTTGGTGGGCAGATTCCATAGTCCTCCCGTCTTGAGCCGTGGTATAGCCATAGGACAAAGCCATAGTCTGACCGGCTTCAAAAAACCGGTCCGCAGCCTGTCTGCTGGCTGGAGCGATCGCCGTGATCAGATGGGGTATCGCCGCTAATTCTTCTAAGACACCATTGGGCTCGTTCCCGTTTTCTCGTCGTATAAGCCCCCCTTCAGGGTCTTGGGTATTGGTGTCGTAGCCCAGTTTCTCCAATCCCTTGGAATTGACCACAGCAAAATGACCTGAGATGTGAACGATCATTACCGGGAACTCCCTGGAGACTTTGTCCAGGTCGTGCTTGGTGGGAAAGCGCTTCTCCTCGAGCACAGAGTCATCGAAACCCATCCCGAAAATCCAGCCGGTTAAGGCCCTGTTCTCGGGGGTACTCCACTCCCTAAGAATGTTGATAAGCGTGGGGATATCGTTAGCGCCTGCGTCCGGCGGGGGTAGAATTTGAGCGCCGATGGCTTGCACACCAAAAGCGGAAAAATGCGCGTGACCATCAATTAGTCCGGGCAGCAGCGTTTTGCCACCCAAGTCGACTGTCTGGGCATTAGGAAATTTTTTTTCTGCTTCAGAGAGGTCGCCGGCAAAAGTAATTTTATCCGCATCAACAACGAGCGCTTCGACATAGGCAGGTTCTTCGCCCTGCATGGTAAGAATGTCACCACCGAAATACAGTTGCCTCGCAGGTGGTTCATTGGCCTGTTCTTGGGGTGGTGCGCGTTCCTGCTCGCACGCCGAAAATAAACCAACGCACGCGATACAAAAGAGGGTCGCTGCAGTTTTTAGACCGAATAGCTTCATATTGAGTGTCTCACACGATTTTTAAGGTCTTTTCGACGTCATGACTCGGTCAATAGGTTCGTCTTAGGATCAGATGTAGATTATCCACCGCATTTCTTGAAAAGGAAGTAGAAGTCTGGGGAAGGTCTAAAGTTAAGTCTGGCAATGTGACGCCACTCAGATTGGCTTGCGAGTTAGCGCCGATTGCTAGAAGGTGGCTCTGATTGAAGACTCGCCGCAGAAAGGAAGTCGCAATTGGGCATTATTGACTATCAAAGTCCCTTCAAGCTCTTGGTTTCGGTGAAGGGGCACCCTTATGAGCGTGACGCGTTCGCAGCCATGCTCGAGTCCTTTGAGGGCATTGCCCCGACTATTGTCGAGCAGCCGGCAACCGAGGTGCTGATTGCCACGGGTGCGGCCGCGGAGTGGGATGCGCTACTTTTTTACGATATGCCGGGTATTGACTTCAGCACCCAGCCTCCGGGTTTTATCGAACCCTGTGACCGCTTGCGCGGGGGTTTCGCTGGGTTGCTGGAGCGTGGCATGGGCATGGTGTTTCTGCACCACGCGCTCGCCGGCTGGCCACTGTGGCCCGAGTATGGCGAGGTTGTCGGCGGACGATTTTTTTACGCGCCGACAAATTGCCGAGGTAGACCGGTGCTCGATTCCGGTTATCGTCATGAGGTCACGCATACCGTGTTCGTGCTCGATAGAGGCCACCCGGTGACCCAGGGCGTTGAAGCCGAATTTACCGTGACCGACGAGCTCTATCTCGCCGAGGTCTTCGAAGACGACGTTACGCCGCTGTTGGCGAGTAGTTACGAATTCAGTCGCGATCATTTTTATTCCGCCCACCACGCGGTGAACGGACGCATGTTTTGCAATGACGACTGGGATCACGTGCCGGGCTCATCGCTGATTGGCTGGTGTCGGCAAGCGGGTAACAGTTCGGTTGTCTATTTACAGCCCGGTGATGGCCCCACCGCCTATCGCGATAGCAACTATGCAAGATTGGTTGAGAATGCAGTCCGGTGGGTGGCACCCAATTAACAGGCAGGCGGGCAGACAAACAGGGATTGGATATCTCCAACACCGATTCCTAGTCAGTGTGGAGCGGAATGTCATTTTAAGTGGTGCCGTTTATTCCCTGATCCAGCGTCAATGCCGGTAGTGGTAAGTAGAGATCTGAAACCGGGACGCCTTTAGGGGCGATGCTTTCGATAACGCTACACTTTCATCGAGGGTGAGTCTGGATAATAGATCTAGATAACTGAGATACCGACATCGCAATTTCAGTAAAATATTTGGTAACCTCGCTCGCGCCTTATTTTATTTCTGGATACCCTATGCAGATCACGTCCTATCGTCTGCTCAAGCCATTTTTAACACTTCGTTTTTTGGCGGTATTCACAATATTTTCAATGAGCGCCTGCAGCGGCATTGACGTCAACCCCGAGGCTACTGATACTTTTGTAGCAACAGGCTATACCACCTATGCCTGGCGCAGCGCGCCCCCCTCATCAGAGGTGTCGAGCAAGGACATACTTCCCCAGAAAAGCCCCTATATTCGTGCGGCTTTGGAAGAAAAAATGACCGAGTTGGGTTATCAGCGTATTGAAAAAGACGATGCCGAATTTCTCGTCGAGTATTTGGTGGCATCCGGGCACAACGATGGACAGCTGGTACACGGCGGCTCGAATGACCTGTTGTATGGTAGTTCCGCCAATCGAGAGATTGATGGCGCATCAGCCGACAATGCCTATGCGCTCAGCGGCATTGTTGAAACCGGAGATATCACGCTTCTGTTCTTTGATGCGATGACAAACGATGTGCTGTGGCAGGTTCAAATGAGCATCGTCGTCGAAAACGCCAATCGCATAGACGATGAGGAAGTGCGGAAAGCGATACACAAAGGGCTTTCATCGCTCCCTCAGGTGCTCTAAGTTCCGGCTGAGCTTTCAAAATCGAAGCCGTGCGGGTAACGTGCAAGCCGAAACCTCGCTGAGGCTCTAGTCATCTGAACGCATGGCTCCTCATCATCAACCGAGCGCTGAGAATGTCGGTTCAACCCGTGTTTGGATTCGTCCTAGTTTGAAAGGCCTTTGAGGTCAGGTGATAGGATTGATGCTTCCGTAGATTCGGTCTCCTGATTGTGCTTACTCCACGGGACCTGGTCGCCCATGTCGGCATGTTTCGGTGTCAGCCTAAGGGTCACGGCAACGTCGCGACCACGCCCAAACTCATCATAAGAGCCCAAAAAACCCGACTGTAGTGGTTAACTGATTTCAAACTCTTTTTCGATCGGTTTCTCACCTCAGCAATTAGCTCGTACACTGGGTGTTGAACATTTCCTAGAGGCTTTGGTTTTGCGCATGCGTAAATTTCCCTTTTGTAACATCTTGCTGTTCTGTGCCGCTTTTTCTCTGCTTGCCTGTGAGCCAGAGCAGGCTCGCGAGCAGTCATCAGGTCCGTCAGCGGATCAAACAGTGGCGGAGAACTCAGCGTCCCATGTTTTTGTGGGGGCCAGGATTTTCACTTCTGATGAGGGGGTGCCGCTTGCGTCCGCAATGGCGATCAATGGCGACCGTATTGTGTATGTCGGCGACGAAGAGGGCGTAGCGCCTTTCGTTGCTGACAGCACAGTCACTGTGGATCTCGCGGGGAAGTTGATTCTTCCCGGCCTGGTCGATGCCCATACCCATCCTGGGTATCTTGCAATCTATAACCGGCTGATTGATCTGCCAGAGGCTGCAAGCCGCGCGGATCAGATAGAGGATATAAAAACCTTGCTGGCGGAAAATGCCGATCAGGACATTGTCTATGCCATTGGTTGGGACAACCGCTTTTTCGGGACCGATGGCCCAAGCCGGAAGGAGCTGGATGCGTTGGAATCTGAGCGACCGGTGCTCATTTACGACATCACCATGCACAGTCTATGGGTCAATTCCCGAGCGCTGGAGGCATCCGGAATAGGTGAAGACCCGGTCGATCCCTTGCCCGATGTGGCTTATTACAAACGGGATGAGAAGGGTGAACTCACGGGTTACATCACCGAATCCGCGGCCACGTTGTTCATCAACCGCTTCTTCGATATGGGAGAGTCTGAAACCGCCATTTTGTCTGATTTCATTAATTACCTAAGCAGTCGGGGTGTCACCAGCTTGCTCGATGCGGGTAATTTTGGACTCGATGAAGAGGTGTATCGTGCCGTAAAGGGGCTGGATGAACGTGGTGCGCTGCCCCTGCGCTACCACGGCGCTTACACGGTATTTTTGCCCGGTCAGTCCGAGACGGCAGTGGAAGAGCTCAAGCGATTGGCCGCGTCCTACAATTCAGAAAACCTGAAAATTGACACCTTGAAAATTTTCCTCGATGGGGTGGTAGAAACCCGCACCGCTCATATGTTGCAAGACTACAACGATACACCCGGCAACAGGGGCGGAAGTCTGTTCGGCGTGGACACGCTGACAACGCTTGTTATCGAGGTGGATCAAGCCGGCTTTAATTTGCATGTGCACGCGTTGGGCGACCAGTCTTCACGAACAGTGCTCGATGCCGTCGAAGCCGCGCGAACGCAGCTGGGAAGACCCCTCGGCATCACTGTAGCCATCACTCATCTACAAGTGGTCGACGCAGCGGACTTTGCACGCTACGCCGAGTTGGATGTGATCGGCCAATTTACCCCGGCATGGCATTCCTACGATCAGCCCTATTACTCAGAGGCGCTCGGGGAGCGCGCCAAACACCCTTATCCTGTGGCTGAGCTTATAAGAGCTGGCGCCACCGTGAACTTCTCCAGCGATGTGTATTTCCCCAGCGAATGGGCCGATCATTCCGCCAGTCCGTTTACGGGCATTCAGGTGGGACATACCAGGAAAGGCAGAGAAGCTGGGCCCGATGACCCCGCAAGCGGCCCAAAGTACGAGCAATTGAGTCGTGAGACCATGGTGAAGGGGTACACCATGGGCGGCGTGATACAGCTGGGAACCGAATCTGATCTGGGGTCACTCACAGCCGGGAAAAAAGCCGATTTCATCATTCTAAATGAAGATCTGTTTTCTATGGATCCATCCAGGATCAGCGAAATTGTACCGACAGCTGTGGTGTTCGATGGCACGCTGGTGCAGGGAGAATGGCCGGATTTTGATGGCTAGATTGGCCACAACGCTTTAAGAGTGGTCCGCCCGGCAGGGCTCGAACCTGCAACCGCCAGCCTAGAAGGCAGTTTTTAGACTCTTCATCATCAACAGGGTTTAGTGAAAACCGGTCCACCCCACTGTAACTGGGGAGAGCCAGTTTTTACTCCGCATAGACGCTTGTTCTGCCATGTTTGCGGATAATTTGGCACCCCGAGCAGGATTCGAACCTGCAACCGCCGCCTTAGAAGGGCGATGCTCTATCCAGTTGAGCTATCGGGGCGTGGCGCGGATTCTAGCCTATTGGGATTAAGTGGTCATCATCCTGCAATTTTTTTTGGGTCATTGAAGAATCTCGCGGCGGGGTAGGGCATGAGCGACGTAACCGAAAATGACGGCCAGTGAACTACCGTCTTAACCGAAGACCTGTGGGAAGTATTGGATGCCCTAGACGTTGTACTGGAGGTGTAATTCTTCCAACGAACCAGAACAGTCATTCGTAGGAAATTCTTTTACGTTGAATCAAATGAATTTTTTATGCGCAAATCCAGATATAGCGACGGCCAGATCCTGGCGATCCGTTACACCGAAAGCCTCGCTTTGAACCGTCTGTCGGGTCGCAAGGGGGCTCCTACGATAATGCGATGGCTGAAAGCGTGATCGGCCTTTTCAAAACTGAAGTGATTAGCCGGAAAGGGCTTTGGCACATTATGAGCCACTGAGTGAGCCCGGTGTGCATCCTGACTTGAACAAAACGGTCTCCAATAGACCCGGTGCGATTCAACTCTGCGATTTTGCTGAAGCCCGCGCAGAGGCCAGGAGCGTTAAAGAAAAAGGAGTTCGCGCTGACGACCGGCCATCGATGTGAGCGCAACCCTTGCTTCCAACTGCCTTCCATGTAATCTGCTCACCAGTTACGAGCATTGACAGGACATCAACAAATGCCTCACCGATTACTCAGCCTTGCACCGTTTTTTCTTTTCTTCGTTTTCCTGACCACCGCAACCGTAACCCAGGCCAAGGTCTTCATCACTATCGAAGAAGTCGGTGACAACGTTGTAGTCACTGCAGTCGGTTCCGCTCTCTTTACGGATTTAGCGCTGTCCTCCCAGTCAGATTTAGATCCTAACCTGTTCCATCAAGATGATAGCGGAGTCGTTTCGGGGGCAATCATAGTGGGCAACAGTGCCCTTGACGCGTCCGAGTACCGCATCCCTGCAGTTCCCGCCAATTTCTACATTGCCGGCGACCTGTTTCCCTCTCTGGCGGCTGATTCTGCGACGGGGGGAGCGGTTGGCTTACAGGTGGGGGGATCTGAAGCCATTCTCTTTCTACCCCCTGACTACGGCGGCGCTTTCGACGAACCCAACCCCATTAATTCGAGCGCTACTTTCAATAATCAGACCATCGCCTCGCTCAGTCTACGCCCGGGTACTTATACGTGGGAATGGGGCAACGCCAACCCGGATTCCCTGACGCTTTTCATTGTTGACCCTTCCGCAGAAACCAGTGAACTCAACGTCACCTATGAGCAGGTCGGTAATGACGTGGTCGCCACCGCGACGGGGTCGGCTGACATCACAGAGCTCACGTTGTTAGACCCCACCCTCTACACCCTCGCCAGTTCAGCAAACGGAATGTTCTGGAGAGGCTCCATCGCTAACGGTAGGCTCTTCGAAAGCGTTACCGGGCCGTGTGTTGGAGACTGCACCCAATACGGCATTCCGCCGACCGCGAATCGACCGCGTAGTGCGAACTTTTTTACCCCCGGAGACTCATCCTCAGGTGGAGGAGGCGCTGGCGTCACAGAATCCGACAGAGCAACTTCCACCGGGCGGGGAGCGCAACTAATCCTGCCCAGCGGCTACAGCTCGGGTGACCCAATTAGCGCTTCCAGCACCTTCAGCGACGAGTCCCTCCTTGTTAATCTCCAGGCGGTTCCCGGTGAATACATCTGGAAATGGGGAGGAAGCAACCCGGGTCGATTGACGATTACCATCGTTGACCCCAATGCAGATGATGATGGCGACGGCACGCCCAACGGTAACGATACTTTTCCAGATAATCCCACAGAGGACACCGATAGTGACAACGATGGCATCGGTGATAACGGTGATGCCGGTGGGACTGGCATTGGCTTGAGCGTGGTCGACGCGTCGCTGGGATGCCAAATCAACAGCGTCGCATCCAGCGCTCCCGATACTACCAATGCGCCCGGCCCAGTCGCACCGCTTCAGCTTGCGTTTACTATCGAAGGATGTGGAAGCCCCGTCGAAGTTATCGCTCAGTTCGGCGACCCACTGCCCGATGGCAGCGTCGCGTACAAGGTTTCCGCGGGTGGCGTTTGGTCGGAAATCCCCGGTGCCGTCCTTTCAGGAAATTCCGTACGCTACACCGTCACCGACGGTGGGCCTCTGGATTCTGACGGCATTGCCAATGGCACGATTGTTGATCCGGTTGCAACAGCGGTACCCCTTCCAGATGATGATGGTGACGGCACGCCCAACGATAGTGATGCTTTTCCAGATGATCCCACAGAGGACACCGATAGTGACAACGATGGCATCGGTGATAACGGTGATGCCGGTGGGACTCGCGTTGGCTTGAGCGTGGTCGGCGCGTCGCCGGGATGCCAAATTAACAGCGTCGCATCCAGCGCTCCCGATACTACCAATGCACCCGGCCCAGCCGGACCGCTCCAGCTTGCGTTCACTATCGAGGGGTGTGGAAGCCCGGTCGAAGTTATCGCGCAGTTCGGCGACCCACTGCCCGATGGCAGCGTCGCGTACAAGGTTTCCGCCGGTGGCGTTTGGTCGGAAATCCCCGGTGCCGTCGTTTCAGGAAATTCCGTGCGCTACACCGTCACCGACGGTGGGCCTCTGGATTCTGACGGCGTTGCCAATGGCACGATTGTTGATCCGGTTGCAACAGCGGTGCCTTCAGCTACTAACCCCACTACCCCCGGCGCCCCAGCAAGACCCGTTCCTGCTTTGGGCGGCTTTGGTCTGCTGCTGTTGGGTGGGCTAATTGCAGGGTTGGGCCTGCTGATCAGGCGCAAGCGCTAATCCGGGTTAGTGGGCTGGGCGATCAGCCCCATTATTTCCGGGTTGTGAGAAGACCGTGTGGAAACGATCGGTCTGGCATTGGCCCGCAGTTTTGGTGTCATTTAGCCGCCCTGAGCAGGTGCGTGACAATCCCTTAAAGCTGTGCGCCGCTTGCGTCTTTCCCGGTATTTCGACACACTACGCGCCCTCTGCTTTTGCAGGGCGCAATGGTGGTCCGGATGGTCCCCTCGCAGCGATAGGTAGTGAACCCCGCCAGGCCCGGAAGGGAGCAACGGTAATTACCGACTCGGGTGCCGGGGTGTGGCTGTCCGGGCTACCTCCATTTAAAGGCCGTGCCGCCAAGGCCAGCCAGGACACCGGTAAGCGAATGGGGTATCAGGTTCTCGCCCGTAAGTGGCGGCCCGGCAATTTCCAGGAGATGGTCGGTCAGCAGCATGTGCTGCGCGCTCTGGTGAACGCGCTTGATAACGACCGCCTGCACCACGCCTACCTGTTTACCGGCACCCGGGGTGTTGGCAAGACCACCGTCGCCCGGATTCTCGCCAAATGCCTTAACTGTGATCAGGGCGTCAGTTCCACACCCTGTGGAACCTGCGATTCCTGCCTGGAGATTGCAGAAGGACGCAGCGTTGATTTGCTGGAGGTCGATGCGGCCTCGAGAACCAAGGTGGAGGACACCCGCGAGCTGCTCGAGAACGTGCTCTATGCACCGACCCGTTCTCGTTTCAAGATTTACCTCATTGACGAAGTGCATATGCTTTCGGGCCACAGTTTTAATGCATTGCTTAAGACCCTCGAAGAGCCACCGCCCCATGCCAAATTCCTCTTGGCGACCACCGATCCGCAGAAACTTCCGGCGACCGTGCTGTCGCGCTGCCTGCAGTTCAATCTGAAAAATATGGTTCCCGAGGAGATTGTTGCCCATCTGGGCAAGGTGCTCGAGGAAGAGTCGGTCGCCTTTGATAACGGTTCACTCGCCTTATTGGCACGCGCCGCCGAAGGGTCAATGCGTGATGCCTTGAGTCTCACGGATCAGGCCATTGGATTCGGCGATGGCGGCCTCGCCGAGAGCGATGTGCGCGCCATGCTCGGCACTGTTGATCGCGCTCGCGTGCTCGATGTCCTCGATGCCATTCTCGACAACGACCCAAAGACATTGCTCGCAGTTATTGAACAAATCGCCAGTCATGCGCCGGATTACGTGGCTACTCTAGATGACCTTGCTTCAGTACTACACCAGGTGACGATTGCCCAGTGGGTGCCCGATGCCGCCGACCCCACCGCGAGCCAGTCGGAGCGGATTGCGAAAGTGGCGGCCAGCACCACCGTTGATGAAGTGCAGCTCTTTTATCAGTTTGCCGCTGCCGGGCGGCCGGAGGTGCAGCGCTCGCCGGATCCTCGGGCGGCGCTGGAGATGGTGCTGCTGCGGATGATCGCGTTTCGGCCCGCTGAGGTGATCAGCGACGCCCACGAGGTGCCGCCGCCAAAAAAGACTGAGCCACCGGTGCCGCCGGTGGACTCCGTGGGGGCGGGTGCCATCGAGACCTCGGGTTCGGCGCCATCGCTGACTCACGAAGAACTTCGTCCCCCAGTCCGTTTGGCCCCCCGGGTTGTCGCGGATCAGCCTGAGAAGGCTGACGCGATACCGGCACCGATCGACCCCGTGGTGGATGCGCCGACATCGAATCCACAGCCCGGACCAGCAGAGTCAGAGCCCTTAGAGCCCCCCAGGGTGGCCGCTGATTTGCCCGCACCGGCCGAGTGGCCCGCTTTTTTTGACGATCTGGCGCTGAGAGGCATCGCTGAAAACATTGCCATGCATTGCGAGCTGAGATCCGTCAGCGGCCGTACACTCTCCTTTGTCCTCGATCAGAGTAATGCCGGACTGTTCAACGAGCGCCATGTCGCGGCTATCGAAGAGCAGTTTAATGCCCACCTGCAACCGCCGGTGACCATTGAGGTTGAGGTGGGTGTGGTTGGGGCGGCGACGCCCGCGGCGCGACGGGCGGAGCTCGAGGCCGCCCGGCAGAAGGCGGCGGAAGACGCTCTCGCAGAAGATCCGGTGCTCACGACTTTTCTCGCTGATTTTGATGCCGAGGTAATAGTCGGTAGCATTGAGCCACCAAAAACAGGCTGACGATTGAAATGAAAATTAATGATTTGATGAAGCAGGCCCAGCAGATGCAGCAGGGGTTGGCAGCCGCCCAGGAGGCCGTGAAACAGATTGAGGTAGAGGGGCAGGCCGGTGCTGGTCTTGTGACAGTGCGCATGACCGGTGCGCTATCGGTGGTGCGAGTGACGGTGGATCCCAGCGTGCTCAACGAGGACCGAGAGGTGCTTGAGGACCTGCTTGCGGCGGCGGTTAATGATGCGGTACAGCGGGCCCAGGCCGCGTCGCAGGAGAAAATGGCCGAGGCCGCGGGCGGAATTAACCTCCCTGCCGGCTTCAAGATGCCTTTTTAAGTGATTGAAAATAAATGAAATTAAGCCCTTCTATTGAGGCGTTGATTGAGGCATTGCGGTGTCTCCCGGGTGTTGGACCCAAGTCGGCGCAACGCATGACCCTGACGCTGCTTGAGCGCGATCGGGAGGGTGCTGCCCTCCTGGCGCAGGCGTTGACTACCGCACTGGAGCGGGTCGGGCGATGCCAGCGTTGCCGCAACTTTACCGAATTGCCGGTGTGCGAGATTTGCGCCGATCCGCGTCGTGATCAGGCGTTGTTGTGTGTGGTGGAAACCCCCGCTGATGTTATGGCGATCGAGCACAGTGGCAGTTACCGCGGCGTCTTTTTTGTACTGATGGGACACCTGTCACCGATCGACGGCATTGGTCCCGAGGAGATAGGTCTGACTGAGCTTGCGAGCCGATTCCACGAGGGCGATTTGGCGGAGGTTATTCTCGCCACCAACCCCACTGTGGAGGGCGAGACTACGGCGTATTACATTGCTCAACAAGCCCGCTCCGCCGGAGTGACCATCAGCAAGATCGCCCACGGTGTTCCGCTGGGCGGCGAACTGGAGTTTACCGATGCCACCACGCTTGCCCATGCGCTAAGCGGTCGGACGCGGGTGGCAGAGCAATGAGCTGGGAATGGGTTGACTCCGACCGTGGCCTGGCTGAGGTCGTAGCGCAGGTGATCGATGGCGATTTTGTGGCGATCGATACGGAATTCAGACGCCGGGATACTTTCTGGCCAGAAGTCGCGCTGGTGCAGATAGCCACCGCCGACCAGGTCTGGTTGATTGACCCATTGCCGCTGACCGACACAGGGCCGTTGGCGGAACTTTTGCAGAAGTCCACGCTGACCAAGGTGTTACACAGCGCCGGGGAAGACCTTGAGGTGTTTCAGGCCTGGCTCGGTGTTCTGCCGTCGCCCTTGTTCGATACCCAGAAAGCGGCGGCGCTACTGGGATACGGGTTTGGCTTGTCCTACGCCAAATTGGTGGAAGCGGTGTGTCAGGTCAGTCTCGATAAGGATGAGACCAACTCAGACTGGCTGGTCAGGCCGTTAACGTCCGCCCAGTGTCGCTACGCCGCCCAGGACGTCACGTATCTCGTTGATGTGTATTCGCGATTGTTGGGTGATGCGGGAACGCAGGGACGCCTCGAGTGGATTCTGGAAGAGGGCGAAGGGGTGTCGGTGGGTGGCCGCGGCCCTCTGGCCAAATTCAGAAACGCGTGGAAATTGCAGCCGGAGGCGCTCGCCGTGCTGTACGGGCTCCTGGACTGGCGCGAACAGCAGGCCAGGGAGCGGGATAGGCCCCGCAACTGGATTCTTCACGATAAAGTCATCAACGAGATCGTCCGTGCCCTGCCCGAGCGCCTTGATCAATTGGCCGGGCTCGAGGGGATGTCAGAGGGCGTGGTGCGACGCCAGGGTAAAGCTTTACTCGCACTCATAGCCGCCGCGCGTCGCGATGCGTCGTCGAAGCCCCCCGAGCCGGTTGCCCAGCCCTTATCCGGCACGCAAAAGCGAATGGCCAAGGTGCTTGCCCAGGCCATCGAAAATCGCGCCAGTGAGCTGCGACTAAGCCCGGAGATTCTCTTCCCCAAACGGGATGCCGAATTGCTCGCCAGGGAGTTGTGCGGTGACTCGATCGAGGTGCCGAGCCACTGGCAGGGATGGCGTGATGGCGCCATCGTAAAACCGCTTCGATTTATCAGTGAAGCCGTTAAAAATCAAGAAGGTGCGAAATGAAGCTCGTTCAGGTTCTAAAGTCAGCGAAGCGCACCGACACCTATATTTATGTCGCACAGGGGCATGATCTGGAGACGCTGCCTGAGGCATTGACGGCGGGTCTGGGCGAGCTATCTCCTGTGTTGTCGATGCGCCTGACCCCGGATCGTACCCTGGCGCGGTTCTCCGGCGCCCAGGTGCTCGCAGCGATCGAGGAGCAGGGCTTTTTTCTGCAGATACCGCCTCCGCTGGAGGACGACGAACGATGCTGACCGCGCAGTCGTATGTGGTAGCAATGGTCATTTATGTGCTGGCGGGCACGGGCTGTCTGTTGTTGCTGCGCTTCTGGCTACTGTCCAACTGGCCCGCCACGCCGCGTCGCTTCCTGCTCCTGGTGTTGGCGGCGTTGGCCCTGGTGCCTGCCTATCCCAGCGAGGACGCGACCACTCTGGCCCCGGCCTCGATTGTGGCTGTGTTTAATCTGCTCTTTGCAGGCGGCTGGGACGCGGCCTCGGTGCCTTTCCTGACACTGGCGCTCGGTGTGATAGCGGCGCTCGTGTTGGGGCTGATCTATCACCTGGTCTGGGGGCGACGGTCCTCGATCGAAGAATAACCGGGGCTTTCTCGGCACTAAACGGCACACATCGAACAACGCTTAATGAAACGGACGAAGAGATCATCATGAAATTTGAAGGAACTGAACGCTACGTAGCGACCGACGATTTGCGCATGGCGGTGAATGCCGCGGTCACGCTGCAGCGGCCCCTGCTCATCAAGGGTGAACCCGGGACCGGGAAGACCATGCTGGCCGAGGAGATCGCGGCGGGACTGGGCAAGCCCCTTATCCAGTGGCATATCAAGTCCACCACAAAGGCCCAGCAGGGTTTGTATGAGTACGACGCGGTGTCCCGGCTGCGTGACTCCCAGCTGGGGGATGATCGGGTACAGGATATTGGGCACTACATAAAACAGGGAAAACTGTGGGAGGCCTTCGAGTCTGAAGAGCAGGCGGTGCTGCTTATCGATGAGATCGATAAAGCCGATATCGAATTCCCCAATGATTTGCTCGTCGAGCTCGATCGCATGGAGTTTTATGTTTACGAAACCGGGCGAGTGGTACGCGCTCGGCATCGACCGATTATTGTGATTACTTCGAATAATGAGAAAGAGCTTCCTGACGCGTTTCTGCGTCGCTGTTTTTTCCACTTCATTAACTTCCCCGATAAAGCGACCATGCGCGCGATTATCGACGTGCACCATCCCGGAATCTCGCAAAACCTGGTGGCCGAAGCGATGGAGACCTTCTTCGATTTGCGCGAGATACCGGGGCTCAAGAAAAAGCCATCGACCTCCGAGTTGATCGACTGGCTCAAGCTTTTACTAGCCGACGACATCCCCGATGAAGTATTGAAAAACCGCGATCAGTCGAAGGCCATTCCGCCGTTGTACGGCGCGTTATTGAAAAATGAGCAGGACGTTCAGTTGCTCGAGCGCCTGGCCTTCATGCACCGCCGGGAAAACCGCTGAGGCCCTCTCATGCTGGTTAATTTTTTTCAGGGGCTGAAAGATGCAGGGGTTCCGGTAACCCCGCGGGAGTTGCTCGACCTTCTCAAGGCGATGGAAGCCAGGCTCGCGTTTGCCGATATGGATGATTTCTACTTCTTGTCCCGGACGGTTCTGGTAAAGGATGAAAAGTACTTTGATCGCTTCGATCGCGCCTTCGGACTTCATTTTCGGGATCTTGAGGGGCTCGATGACATCATCGAGGCGATGATCCCGGAAGATTGGTTGCGCAGTGAGTTTATGAAGCAACTCTCGCAGGAAGAGCGCGACAAAATTGAATCCCTCGGCGGCCTCGAAAAGCTCATAGAAGAGTTCAAGAAACGACTTGATGAGCAGAAGAAGCGCCACCAGGGCGGCAACAAGTGGATCGGAACCGGGGGCACCTCGCCGTTTGGTCAGGAGGGGTATCACCCGGAGGGGATTCGCGTTGGGCCCAATGGTAAAAACCAGCGCGCGGTAAAGGTATGGGATCGTCGGGACTTCCGTAATCTCGATGACAGCGTTGAGCTCGGTACCCGAAATATCAAGGTCGCCATGCGTCGACTGCGAAAGTTTGCCCGCACTGGCGCCGCCGATGAGCTCGACCTGGATGACACCATCTCTTCGACCGCCCGAAATGCCGGCTATCTCGATATCAAAATGGTACCCGAGCGGCACAATGCGGTTAAGGTGCTGCTATTTCTCGACGTGGGTGGCTCGATGGACCCCCATGTGCGAGTTTGCGAGGAGCTGTTTTCAGCCGCGAGGAGCGAGTTCAAGCATCTCGAGCATTTTTATTTTCACAACTTTCTCTACGAGAGTGTGTGGCGGAATAATGTCCGGCGACATGCCCAGCGGACACCGCTGCTCGATGTGATGCACAAATACGGGCACGATTACAAAGTGGTTATCGTCGGCGATGCCTCCATGTCCCCCTACGAGATTGTTCAGCCGGGCGGTTCGGTGGAGCACTGGAATGACGAACCCGGACAGGTGTGGCTGCAGCGCCTCCGAAACACCTACGAGAAATGTATCTGGATCAACCCGACCCATCAGGAAGACTGGCAATACACCCAGTCGATAGGCATCACACGACAACTGATGGAAGATCAGATGTATCCGTTGACGCTGGATGGTCTGGAGCAGGGCATGTCATTTCTCTCGAAATGACCCAGGACAAAGCAAGCCCGGCAGACGCTGGACGGACAGATCATGTCCCTTAGTCGGTTTGGTGGATCATCATCACGGGGCGATCTGCGCGGCGTAGCCGATCAGCGCCGCGGTTACAGCCACATTCAGTGATTCGACACCGCCAGCCATTGGAATGGACAAGCTTCGCGTAGCGAGCGAACGGGTGGCGTCAGAGACACCATGGGTCTCCCCACCGAGAACGTAGACCGCGGCGCGGGAGGGTCGATCTCCGAACAAGGAGTCGGGTGCGGCGCCGTCGAGGGCGACAATGTCGAGACCATTTTCCAGACATTGCCGCAGGGCGGGGGCAAGCGTCTCGCAGCTGATGATCGGTGCTTTGAAGAGTGTCCCCGCACTAGCCTTGATGACCAGAGGACCCAGGCTGGCAACACCCTTGCGCGGATACAGAATGCCGCCAATCCCGGAGGCGACGGCCGAGCGAATAATCATGCCGACATTCTGTGGATTGGTCACCCCATCGAGAGCGAGCACCCGGGTAGCGCTGTCGATAGGTGCCGACAGAAACTGCTCGATGGACATGAAGCTTGGGCAGCGAATATCGAGGGCCACTCCCTGATCCTGCTTCTTATTTTTGGACAGTCGACCGAGTGCTTCTCGGGTATGTTCTCGGATCAGGATGTCGCGGGACTTTGCGTAGTCAACAATCTCCTTCAAAATACCGGCACTACGGTTACTCGATGCCAGATGCAGGGTCCGGCAGTCCAGCGATGCGTCCATCAGCGCTTCCAACACGGGCTTTCTGCCGTACAGTACCAGTAATTTTTCAAAGTGGTCTGGCTTCACGAGTGCATCACGGGATCAAAGGCGCGGCGCGACGTGGTTCGGCAGATCGAAGCGTTGTCGAAGGAGAAAACACTATGCTGCGGCTTTACACCACTCCAGGTTGTCACTTGTGCGAGCATGCCGAGGCTATTTTGGACGCCGAGGCGATTCCATTTACACCGGTGGATATTGCCGAGGATCCCGAGTTGATTGAGCGCTATGGGGTGCGTATTCCGGTCGTTGCGGATGACGCGGGGAATGAGTTGGGCTGGCCATTCGATGCCACGGCGCTGCGCCGGTTTCATGGGTAGGCGGCCGTCCCGCCAGTTCCCGGGAGGGTCAGTCAGTCGGGCCGTTTTACGCGTATCGCCAGAACATCACAGGCCGCTCCGTGTAAAACCCCGTCTGCGGTGGAGCCGAGCAACACGGCCAAGCCAAAGCGTGCATGACTTCCTACGACAATCAAATCGGCCTCGAGGGCCTTGGCGGTCTCGGGAATCTCATTTTCGGGTCGGCCGACGACAAGGTGTCGCTGGGCTTCGGTAATACCGAGTTCGGCGCAGAATCGATCCAGCTGCTCATCGGCCTGCTGATAGATTTCGTCCTGTATCGATGAGAAATCCATAGGTATATCGCCGCCATAGGTGATACTCAGTGGCTCTACGGCATGGAGCACATGCAGCTGCGCACCGTAGGTGGTCGCCATGGCGCTGGCTTTGCGCACAACGTCCGCTGACGTTTCACCGAGATCGACTGCGACCAGAATGGTTTTGTAGGACATGGTTAGGCATTCCCTGGTTTTTCCGGTAGCTTAGCGCCGACTTGGCGCGGATGCCATGCTTTCAGTCGATAATGCCGGGGGATTGGCGTGGTCTACATTATTGTATTTCTTGCCCTGGGGGTCATTATTGGCCCGCTGCTATCGGCGATGCCCTCGAAGCGACAACGCTACCTCGCAGCGCAGCGCGATGTGGCGCGATCCCACGAGCTCACCGTTACCTTGCGACCGCCCCCGTCGGTACCTCCCCGGTTCGGCGTGATGCCAACGGAACTTGTGGGGTATCAGCGGCGCTTCCCCGAGGCGATGGACACGGTTGCGGAGCCCCGGGTTTTTATAAAAGGCGAACAGGGTTGGCAGTGTCGGGAAGTTGACCTGCGTATCCCGGAGGGTTTGGAGGACTTACCTCCCGGCGCCCAAATAGTGTCGCTAAGTCCCGAACAGATAACGATTTTTTGGGATGAAAAGGGCGATGCAGAAGCCGTGGAAAGCATTGCTGGTTTTATTGATCGCTTGCAGACGGCGGGGTAAGTGCGTTACTGCTTAAATAGGCGAACGCGTTCGGCTGCGGCTTGACCCGGACCAAACTCGGGCTATATAACTGCGCTCCCTCGCCATCGGCGGGCGCTAGAAAAACGACGGTATCTGGATAAGCCAGAGCCGTGTTGCCACTGTTTCGGAGTTAATAACAGCCATTATGGGCAAATCACTGGTCATTGTTGAATCACCCGCCAAAGCGAAGACGATTAATAAGTACCTTGGCTCCGACTTCATTGTGAAGTCCAGTGTGGGCCATATTCGGGACCTGCCGACATCCGGTGGTGGGGCAACCAGCGATCCCAAGGAGCGCGCTGCGCAGGCCGCGATCACCCGTAAAATGGCGCCGGAGGAAAAGCAGAAGTACCAGGCCAGGAAAAAGCGCGATCAGCTGGTTCGTCGCATGGGTGTTGACCCGGACGATGACTGGAGTGCGCGCTATGAGGTGTTGCCGGGTAAGGAAAAGGTCGTCAATGAGCTCAAGAAGCTCGCCAAATCCAGCGATGCCATCTACCTCGCGACTGACCTGGACAGGGAGGGTGAGGCGATTGCCTGGCATTTGCAGGAGGCGATCGGGGGCGATATCAGCCGCTATCAGCGCGTGGTTTTCAATGAGATCACGAAGAAGGCCATCCAGGCCGCCTTTGAGCACCCCGGGCAGTTGGATACCAATCGCGTCAATGCGCAGCAGGCGCGCCGTTTTCTTGACCGCGTGGTGGGCTTTGAGGTCTCTCCGTTACTCTGGGCAAAAATTGCCCGCGGTCTCTCTGCGGGCAGGGTCCAGTCGGTCGCCGTGCGCCTGGTGGTCGAACGCGAGCGCGAGATCCGGGCGTTTGTTCCCGAGGAGTACTGGGAGGTACACGCTCATCTGCTGCGCGAGAAGAGCGATCCCATTGCCTTTGAAGTAAAGCGTTACCAGGGCAAAAAGTTTGCTCCCAAAGAGGAAGCCGAGGCCATGGCCGCGGTGGCGAGCCTGAGGGACGCCGACTACAAAGTCAGTGCCCTGGAGGCTCGAAAAACCAGCTCCAAGCCGCCGGCGCCCTTTATTACCTCGACCCTGCAGCAGGCGGCGAGTACTCGGCTCGGCTTTAGCGTGAAAAAGACGATGACCATGGCCCAGCGGCTTTACGAAGCCGGCTACATCACTTACATGCGTACGGACTCCACCAATCTGAGCGCCGATGCGATCGCCAGTTGCAGGGATTACATCAAGGGCAAATTCCCCGCGGCCTATCTTCCCGAGTCCCCCATCCGTTATTCCGCGAAGGAGGGCGCGCAGGAGGCCCACGAGGCGATTCGTCCCTCGGAGGTTGGCGTACTGCAGGGTCAGCTCAAAGGGATGGAGCGGGATGCCGAGCGGCTTTATGAGCTTATCTGGCGTCAGTTTGTGGCCTGTCAAATGACGCCGGCGAGGTACCAGTCGACGACGGTCACTGTTGCCGCAGCGGATTACGAATTGACAGCCCGGGGCCGCATCGTCGAATTCGATGGTTATACCCGTGTCCAGTCCCCGATGGCGAAAAAGGGAGATGACGCCGTGCTGCCGCCTTTTGCCGAGGGCGATGTACTGGGATTGAAATCGCTGGATCCAAAGCAGCACTTTACCAAGCCACCCGCGCGTTTCGGTGAGGCGAGCCTGGTGAAAGAGCTTGAAAAGAAGGGGATTGGCCGGCCTTCAACGTATGCGTCGATTATATCGACCATACAGGACCGCGGCTATGTCAGGCTGGAGAACAAGCGTTTCTATGCGGAGAAGATGGGCGATATCGTGACCCAGCGACTGCAGCAATCCTTCAGCGACCTGCTGGATTATGGTTTTACCGCAGAGATGGAAGCGCAACTCGACCGTGTTGCCGACGGTGAGCTGAGCTGGAAACAGTTACTCGATCGTTTTTACGCGGATTTCCGCAGCAAACTCGAAGGCGCTGCCCAGCCTGAGCCGGGTGGTATGCAGGCTAATGATCCGACACCTACGGGAATTGCCTGCGAAAAGTGCGGGCGCTCGATGCAGATTCGAACCGCCAGTACCGGTGTTTTTCTCGGCTGCTCGGGGTATGCGCTGCCGCCCAAGGAGCGCTGCAAGCACACGGTCAACCTGATCCCCGGCGATGAGGTGGTGAGCGCTGATGCCGATGACGAGGCGGAGTCTCGTTTGCTGTTAACCAAGCACCGCTGTCCAAAGTGCAATGCCGCCATGGACAGCTACCTGATCGACGAAGAGCGCAAACTCCACGTCTGCGGTAATAACCCCGACTGCCCGGGTTACGAGGTCGAGACCGGTCGATTCAAGATCAAGGGCTACGACGGGCCTATTATCGAGTGCGACAAATGTGGCGCCGAAATGCAGTTGAAGACGGGTCGTTTTGGCAAATACTTTGGCTGCACCGCAGAGGAGTGCAAGAACACCCGCAAGCTGCTGCGCAATGGAGAAGTGGCCCCGCCGAAGATGGACCCGGTTCCCATGCCCGAGCTCGAGTGCGCCAAGGTGGACGATACCTATGTGTTGCGTGACGGTGCCTCGGGCATGTTTCTCGCCGCGAGTAAGTTCCCGAAGAATCGGGAAACGCGTCCGCCCTATGTTGACGAAATTCTCCCGCACAGGGGTGAGATTGACCCCAAGTACACCTTTCTTTTTGACGCTCCGGTGAAAGATGATGCGGGGAACCGAAGCCAGATTCGCTATAGCAGAAAGACCAAAGAGCAGTATGTCATGACCGAGGTTGACGGCAAGGCGACGGGGTGGAAGGCCTTCTTCAACGACGGTCGCTGGATCCCGGAAGGGTCGGCGAAAGCCAAGCCGAAGAAGAAAGCGGCCAAGGCCAAAGCGAAGAAAAAGTCTGCCAAGAAAAGCGCCGCCAAACCATCTGTGGACCAGGCAGACCCGGCGGTCGCCGCGGACGCAACCGATAGCTGAGCCGTGAGTTCCGCCCGAGGCCTGGCCAACCACTCGCTGTACATGGCGTCGTTACTGCTTGACGCGTGGGAGGGTGCACCCGAGCACCTGATGGCGGGCAGCTCCGCCATCGACGCGGCTTACGCCCCGGCGGTCCGGCTTCACCTTCTCGATGCTTATGGCTGGTTTCTGCTCGCGGTACAGCGCATATCGCCGTTGCCCGGCACGCCGCCACAGGGGGTCGATCAATTACCCGATCGCGCCGCCGGTATTGGCCGGCCGGGTGAAATAGAGGAATATCGCCGCCTCGAGCGCGAGGGCTGGCTGTCGCGTTTGTGCGCGCCCTTGCCCGCCGGCATGCCTGCTCGACGCAGGCCCGGGAGTCTTGCGGTGTCTAATGATTATCTCGACATCGCTGCCTGTCGCGAGTGCAAGGACCACTTCGAAGCCTTGTTTGCCCGCATGAGCGATTCATTGGATGAATATTGAGCGAACGCGATAGCAGGCGTTGGCGCGGGGTAGTCCAGACTGTTACAGTGACTGCACGTTCTGAAAAGAGAGGTAATGCAGTGGCTACTTCCCTGTTGGAAATTGTTGATCTTGGCGACGGTGAAATCGTCCTGCAGCGTGCCGACGACGATAGTGCCCCTCTGCTCACCATCCATTTTTCAGATGAAGCCAACGCCCACCTGATGGAGAACTACCTTGAGGTGGCAAAAGCCATGATTCAGGCCGGTATTCAGACCGCAGCGCAACTCTCAGAGGTCGCGGGCGTCGAGATGGACGGGAATGAAGACGAGGCGACTTCTAGCGCCGACCGAACGCTTCACTGACACTGATCAGTGGCGTCTCAGTACGCCAACGCTGATGCCCTCAATAGCAAAAGATTGTGTCGTCAGGTTGACGACGATGGGTTGGTAAAGGCTGTTTTCGGGCAGCAGCGTAACAATCTGCTTTGACGTGCGCTTGAAGCGTTTTACCGTGACTTCATCATCAATACGCGCCACCACGATCTGATTATCCGCGGCCACCGGTGTGCTGTGGACCGCCAGTAAATCCCCGTCGTAAATACCCACGTCAACCATGCTGTCGCCCTGCACGTTGAGCAGGTAATCAGCGGAAGGGGAGAAGAACGAACCCGGCAATTCGCAGTGCTCCTCCACATGCTCCTGCGCCAGTACAGGCTCACCTGCAGCAACGCGACCGACGATCGGAATACCCTTTTGCCCGGTCAGACGAATGCCTCGGGAGGTGCCGGGAATCATTTCAATGGCTCCTTTTTTGGCCAGCGCCTTGAGGTGTTCCTCGGCCGCATTGGCAGATTTAAACCCCATAATCTGAGCAATATCGGCACGCGTGGGCGGGAACCCCGTGTCTTCGATGTTACTGCGAATAATGTCGAGCACCTGTTGCTGTCGCTGGGTCAGTTTCACGATGAGCCATTCTCCTGAAGCGTTTGACGAGGCCGCTGGTTTTCTATACAGCTGTTATTTTATACAGCAATGGCCGCCGGTGCCAGCCTTTTTGGGCTGCGGATACGAACTGAGCTATTCTTGCCGGCGCGCGATTTTTCTTTGGGGTAAACATGGAAGTACTGATGAACCAACTGGCGCCATTAGCGGAGGCGCTGGGGGTCTCGGCAGCGGTGCTAGAGGTTGCTGTTCTTTTCTCGCTGGGTGTGATCGGTCATCTGTTCATACGCTGGTCGGTACGGCGCCTGGCCGGGGTCGCGGATCGAACGGGAACCCAGTGGGACGACGTCGCGGTGTATGCCATATCGCCCCCTGCAGAGTGGGTGCTATGGATCGTACTCATCTATGCGTCCCTCGGGGTTGGTGAGTCTTTCGCCGGTCTGAGGGCGCAGCTGCTTCAGGTCGCTGATACGGGTTTGGTCGTGTTGCTGGGCTGGTTTATTCATCGCCTGGCGAAAGGGGTCGAGATGGAGCTGCTCGCCGAGCACCACGGTCCGCGGGACTCCGACCAGCGCGCAACGATTAGCGCGACAACGCGCCTGGTAAGAATTTGCGGTTGGGTTTTGGCCGCGCTCATGGTGCTGCAGACTCTCGGTGTTTCCATTTCGGGCATTCTTGCGTTTGGGGGTATAGGTGGGATCGCCGTCGGTTTCGCCGCCAAGGATGTGCTGGCCAATTTTTTGGGTGGCCTGAGTATTTTTCTCGATCGCCCTTTTGCCATTGGCGACTGGATACGTTCGCCGGATCGCCAGATTGAGGGGGTTGTGGAACATATCGGTTGGCGCGTGACCCGAATCCGGACCTTTGACCTGCGACCCCTTTACGTGCCGAATTCCATGTTTTCCACCATTGCACTGGAGAATCCGTCGCGAATGAAGAATCGACGGATTTTTGAAACCTTTGGTATCCGCTACGACGATGTACAGCAGATGGACGCGATTGTTGCGGATGTGCGCTCACTGCTGCAGCAGCACAAGGCCATCGATAAGGCGCGAACACTGATGGTTAACTTCACGACCTGCGGTCCGTCGTCGCTGGACTTCTTCGTTTATGCGTTTACCAAAACCACCGACTGGGTGAAGTTTCACGGGATAAAGCAGGAAGTCATGCTCAGTATTCTCGCAATCATCGAGAGCCATGGTGCTGAGGTCGCGTTCCCGACCCGAACCCTGGTGATGGCAGAGCCGGATCCGAAGCTTCTCGAGCAGCGCCTACCGCCGGAAGATTTATAAACGAGACGGTAAGCCTGCGGGCGGAGTTTGCAGATCGTCGCCAACGGGCGCAGTGGGGTTATCGTGCGAGTTGAACTCGCTCGCCTGTTCCTCCAACGCTGCCGCCGCTGCGCGTCGCTCGTCGTCAGCGGCACCCAGGGCGTAAACCTCACCCCAGGTGAGCTCGGTAAACGTAGCAACGATCTTGACTACCGGGTGATCGAAATAGCGTACCTGGCCTTCCGGCACGGAGCGGGTGTCAGCGACATGGATAACATGGCGCCAGGGCCATAGCGGGCCGGCGTCGCCGTTGACCAGGGGGCCTGCGATGGCCACCGGTGGAGTGATGGTTTCCGGCTCGGCATCTGAGGGCAAGCGATCCGCCGGCAGCGTTAAACCGGTAATCGCATCCGGGTCTGCCACCTCTGGGTCATCATCAAACCGGACTGACGCTGGGGCCGGTGGAGGGGCTATCACCTCAACCCGCTCGGGTACGGGCGGCGGCGGTGTCATAAAAAAGGTGTCGGGGAGATAGTCGCCCGCTGTGCTCCACCAGAAGTTCACCCCGATGCGCGTTTCCGTCCCTCGCCGCAATTGGGCGAAGCCCTGTAGTTGCGGCCATTGGTCCGGGGCGCGAGCACCGTCGAACACGATAGCGGGGTTTTTGCTCTCCGGTGGCTGGACCCAGGCTGTCGACAGTGCCAACCGGTCGGGTTGGCTGCGAGTCAACGCGTTAAGCCCGCTGGCCAGCAGATCAAGCGGCCGCTTCATAAAGGCTGTGGGCAAAGGGGGTGGCACGTACTCCGGCGCGTTCTCACCCTTGTTTTCCTCGTCACCCAATAGGTCCGAGTCTGACTCGGGGTCCATTTCGGCACTCGCGTCAGCGGGCTGCTCGCCGGCAGTACCGGTATCGATGAACTCCAGCGGCACCAGCTCAGGGGCCTGCTCTTCATCGGCCTCGGTGCTGGCCGCGGCGCCTTCGGTGTTGGTTAGGCCATCATCAAGGAGCGGGGTGCCTTCCTCGTCGAGATCGATGGTTGGATCAACCGTGAATGCGGGCTCGGGTTCGGGCAGAGTCACGCGGATACGACCATTCTCGTCGATGTCTATATCGGCACCGGGGTGCTGTTTTTGCAATCGATCAAGGACTTCCGAGTCGATCAACCATCGAAAATCGGCAGGGTAGGTGGGCGCTGGGTAAGCGGGCCACTGTTCGGATTCGAGCATCTGCGGTCGGTCATCAACCAGCACTGCCAGCTCAACGCGAATCCAGCCTGAATCGGCTTCGAGGTCAGGGGCCTCGTCACCAGGGAGGACGTCATCAATCGGTTGCCGGGCATTGCTTATGGGCTGTGCCTCGCCGGCCATCGCCACTAGGGACACGAGAAAAACAGCCGTAGCGATACGTAGAATCATCATGCGGCTTTACCCGAGGCGGCTTCATCGGAGAATGTGTCGAGCAGAATTTCAACGTGATCGCGACGGTCCTCAAGTTCGGGTAGGTCGCGCTTGAATCGCAGGCGATTGGCACCGGAAAGGGTGTAGCCGTGGGGGTCCGATTGCACCAGTTTTACAAGACTCATGGGGTTAACCCGGGTGGCATCGCTGAACTCGATACTACCACCGCTGGCGGTTACCTCGATTTCGTTAATGCCCAGGCGTTTCGCACGAACGCGAATGGCCGCCTGAACAAACAGGTTTTTTATGACGTCGGGAAGAAGTCCGAATCGGTCGATCATCTCGACCTGTATGTTACGCAGATCCTCGTGGGTTCGGGCGGCGGCAATGCGCTTGTAGAGGACAAGCCGCATGGTGATGTCGGGCAAATAGTTCTCAGGTATCAGCGCGGGCACATGCAACTTCACTTCGGTACCCTTGTCGAGCGGAGCGTCCACGTCGGGAATCTCTCCACGCTTGAGCGCGGCCACCGCGTTGTGAAGCATATCCAGATAAAGCGAGAACCCAACACTGTGGATCTGGCCCGACTGCTCGTCGCCGAGGAGCTCTCCGGCTCCGCGAATCTCGAGGTCGTGGGTGGCCAGCATATAGCCCGCACCGAGTGCGCCGGCGGCCTCAATCGCCTCCAGTCGTTTTTCGGCATCGCGGGTTAGCGACGATCGCGGCGGTGACAATAAATAGGCATAGGCCTGATGGTGCGACCGTCCGACCCGGCCCCTGAGCTGGTGTAATTGCGCCAGACCAAACTTGTCGGCACGCTCGATGATAATCGTGTTGGCATTTGGAATGTCGATGCCGGTCTCGATGATGGTTGAGCAGACGAGCACATGGTGTCGCTGGTGGTAGAAGTCCGACATCACCCGTTCGAGTTCGACCTCGCGCATTTGGCCATGGGCGATGCCCACCGACAGATCCGGTAACAGCGTTTGTAGCTTCTGTGCCGTTTGGGCAATGGTTTTGACTTCGTTGTGCAGATAATAGACTTGACCACCGCGCAGTGTTTCCCGCAAAACCGCTTCTTTGACCAGTGCAGTGTTGTGCTCGCGGATAAATGTTTTTATCGACAGCCGGCGCGCTGGTGGCGTTGCGATGATCGAAAGGTCGCGCAGCCCCCCCAGCGCCATATTCAGCGTTCTCGGAATGGGCGTTGCCGTCATGGTGAGGATATCGATTTCCGCCCGTAGCGCCTTTATCGACTCCTTCTGTTTTACACCGAAGCGATGTTCCTCGTCGATGATCAGAAGTCCCAGGTCATTGAAGCGAAAATCAGTTTGCAGGAGCTTGTGGGTGCCCACCAGAATATCGACGTCGCCGGATTCCACGCGCTTGGCGACCGCAGCAATATCCTTGGCCGTCTTGAAACGGGAAATGACCTCTACCGTCACCGACCAGCCGGCGAATCGATCACGGAAACTGTTAAAGTGTTGCTGGGCCAGTAGGGTGGTGGGCACGAGGACCGCGACTTGTTTACCGTTGCGCGCTGCGAGGAAGGCCGCACGCATGGCGACTTCGGTTTTGCCAAAACCCACATCACCGCAGACCAGGCGATCCATCACTCCGGGCGCGCACATATCGTTGCGCACCGCTTCGATTGCCGCTGCCTGGTCCGGCGTTTCTTCAAAGGGGAACTGGTTGCAGAAGCGATCCCAGGCGTCGGGCTCCCAGGCGTGCGCAAAACCCTGGCGGGCTTCACGGCGCGCGTAAACCTCGAGTAGTTGTGCGGCGACGTCAGAGGCGCGTTTGCTGGCTTTGCGGCGGGCTTTTTCCCACTGCTCACTGCCCAATCGATGCAGGGGTGCGGAATCGGGATCGCTACCGGTATAGCGGCTAATCAGGTGTAGGGATCCCACCGGCACATAGAGTTTGTCGTCGCTCGCATATTCCAGTACCAGGAATTCGGCGGGATCATTCTCTATTTCGAGGGTCTGAAGACCAATGTAGCGACCCACACCATGCTCCAGGTGGACCACCGGCACTCCGGGACTCAATTCGGTCAGATCGCGAATCACCGCCTGGGCATCGGTTTCTTCGGTTTTCCCGCGCCGCCTGCGCTGGGCGACCCGTTGGCCAAAAAGCTGGCTCTCTGCGACGAGGGTGGGCTTGCCGGGCCCGGCGTAGATGCCGCGATCCACCGGTGAGACGGTAATCGCCAGGGGGAGGTCGCGTTCGATAAAGTCGTGCCAGTTATCGGCTGATTCCGGCGATACGCCGTGCTTGATCAGATTCTCCAGCAGTACCTCTTTCCGCCCCGCGCTCTCGGCGCACAGCAGCACGGGCGCTTTGTGGGTCTGAATAAATTCGCGCAAGCGATCGATGGCGTTACCGCTGCTGTTATCGCCACTGAATTCGGGAGGTTTGTCCAACTCGGTACGCGCGTGTACCGGTGCCTGGGCATCGTTACGCAGCTCGAGCACGGCGTATTGCTTCAGAGACGCATACAAGTCTTCAACGGGGGTAAAGACACGGGATGGTGGTAGTAGGGGGCGTCTTGGATCAATGCCATATTCGGAGTGGCGATGGGTGATCTCCTCCCAAAATCGCTCGGCAGCGCCATGATGGTTGCCAACGGTGATCACCGCCGTGTTGGCCGGAAGAAAATCCAATACGGTTCCGGTTTCCTCAAAAAATAGCGGCAGGTAATACTCCGCGCCGCCCGGAACCCGACCATTGCAGAGCTCGGTAAAAGTAGGGCATTGCTCCGCATCCCCTTCAAACTGACGAAACCAGTTCATCTGAAAGCGATGGATGGCCTCCTCGGTCAGCGGGAACTCGCGCGCCGGTAACAGGCGGATTGAATCCATACGCTCGACGGTACGCTGGCTCTCGGGATCGAAGGTGCGCAGGCTCTCTATCTCGTCATCGAAGAGATCGATTCGATAGGGCAGCTCGCTGCCCATGGGGAATATATCGAGCAACGCACCGCGCACTGCGTATTCACCGTGTTCAAAAACGGTCTCAACCGCCCGATAACCCGTCCGCTGCAGGTCCCTGACCACCTGGTTGAGGTCGAACGCCTCGCCGGGTCTGAGATTCAGCGTATTGCCATTGACGTACCAGGTCGGCGGGGTGCGCTGCATCAGGGTCGTAATCGGCACAATTACCACGCCGCGATCGAGCTTGGGGAGCCTGTAAAATGCGCTCAGGCGTTCCGACACGATATCGGGGTGGGGAGAAAAGTGGTCGTAGGGTAGGGTCTCCCAGTCCGGCAGGGCGAGCACCGGTGTGTCGGCCGAGGCAAAAAGCGCCAATTCCCGCTCGAGGTTGAGCGCGCTGCTGGTATTGGGGGTGACGACAAGCAGCGGTCGACCCCGCTCCGCGAGTTCGGCGACGCACAGGGTCTCGGCAGCGCCGTAAAGCGGCCCAATCGCGCTGCGCGTGGCGGGCTTGTCGGGCCACGGGAGATTGCTGATCAAAGAGTCGAACATGGGTTATCCAGGGTAGTGGGTCGCACATTTTAGGGGTGTTCGGTGACCGGCTCCACCGCGGGACATGGCGTGGGTTTGCCTGATATGACTTGCACCCATCGTTCTTCGGTCAGATAATCCGCGCCTCAGAAATTGCCGCCAGGCGACAGGAGAGCCAGTGTGACGGAACAGCGCAAGCGACAACGACCCGACGATTATTTCTCAGACTGGAAGCAGCGTGAAGCGTTGGCGGAATCCATGGTGCCGGCGGTGGGGCAACTGGCCCGTGAGCACAACGTGAAATGCTATATCTATGGGCGCTCCCTCGTCAATCAGTCGGTGCTCGATATCATGAAGAGCCACCGCTACGTGCGTCAGGTCGAGCGCAATGAACTGTCGGAGTTCGAAACATCTCCAGTGCTCAAGGCCATACAGTCCCTCAACCTGGGTCCCTCTCACATCGACATCGGACGTCTGGCGGTCAGTTACTACGACAAGGGTGAGGGCTCCGATCTCTCGGTGGAGCAATACGTCGAGCAGCAGCTCGATTATCTGCTGTCCTCCCAGCAGCAGCCGGTGGACAAGCCGGTGGATGTCGTGCTGTACGGATTCGGTCGCATCGGTCGTCTCATGGCCCGGATCCTCATCGCCAAAACCGATGGCGGGAGAAGTCTGCGCCTGCGGGCGGTCGTTGTGCGCAAGGGCAAGGCTGAAAATGATCTGGTGAAGCGCGCGAGCCTGCTCCGCCGGGACTCGGTCCACGGCGCCTTCGAGGGCACGATTCGCTGCGATGCGGAGCGCCAGAGTTTTGTCGCCAACGGCAACGAAGTGCGGGTCATTTACGCCAATAGCCCCGAGGAGATCGACTACACCCAGTATGGAATCAACGATTGTATTGTCGTTGACAACACGGGGGTGTGGCGAGATCGAGAAGGCCTCTCCGGGCATTTGAAGTCAAAGGGGGTTCGCAAGGTAATTCTTACAGCGCCGGGCAAGGGCGATCTTAAAAATATCGTTGCCGGCATTAACAATGACATCATTGATGAGGACGACCGCATCGTCTCAGCGGCGTCCTGCACCACCAATGCGATTGCTCCGCCATTGAAGGCGCTGGATGACCGATTTGGCATTGTTACCGGCCACGTTGAGACGGTTCACAGCTATACCAATGACCAAAACCTGATCGACAACTATCACAAGGCCGAGCGCCGCGGTCGCTCAGCCCCGTTGAATATGGTCATTACCGAGACGGGTGCGGCGAAGGCGGTTGCCAAGGTGCTGCCCCAGCTCGAGGGTAAATTGACCGGTAATGCGATTCGCGTCCCCACGCCCAATGTCTCCATGGCGATACTGAACCTGACCTTGGGTGAGGAGACCACAGTGGAGGCGCTCAATGAGTTCATGCGGGATACCGCGCTCAACTCCACAATGCGCAAGCAGATTGATTACTCGGCTTCTCCCGAGGTGGTGTCGAGTGATTTTGTGGGTTCCCGGGCGGCCTGTGTTTTTGATGCCAAAGCGACGATCGTCAACGGTAAGCAGGCCGTACTGTATCTCTGGTATGACAATGAATTTGGCTACAGCTGTCAGGTTTATCGCATTCTTGAGCAGATGGCGGGCATCCGCTACCTGACATACCCGCCTGGTGACAGAGGCACGCTGTAATACTGGCCCTTTGAGCGGGGTGCAGTAGTAACCCGCGGGCCATTCCGCTACAATTCACGGGACCGATGAAGGCTTCAAAGCCTCGGGCCAGCAGAGCCCTCGGTCATTGATGAACAGGCGCGTTGGGGGCAATCTTTCAGGATTGAAATGCGCGAGAAGTAATTCAGTCTCGACCACAGAATCCCATCCGCGTCCGTTTCCCGGAGAGGCCTTGAGCCCTCGGGATAACAGCCATTTGATGATGCGGGTTTGCACATGATTAAAATTCGGCGCGGTTTGGATATTCCGCTTGCCGGGGCTCCTGAGCAACACATTGACGCGGCCCCTGCGGCCCGAACAGTTGCGCTCGTCGGTCCCGACTATATAGGCATGAAGCCGACCATGGTGGTTGCTGAGGGCGACCGGGTGAAACGGGGCCAGATTGTTTTCACCGATAAGAAGCTGGAGGGTGTCAACTACACGGCACCGGCCGGAGGCAAGGTCGTTGCCATCAATCGCGGTGCGCGCCGGGTATTCCGTTCGTTGGTGATCGAGGTCGACGACGATTCTGCCGAATCTTTTGCAAGCTATACGCCAGAGGCGGCGCGAGGGCTCTCCGCCGATGTGATCAAGACCCAACTGCTGGCGAGTGGGCAGTGGACTGCAATCCGCGCGCGCCCCTACAGCAAGGTGGCCGACCCATCGACAGCGCCCACCGGACTCTTTATTACCGCGATCGATACGCAACCGGGAGCTCCTGACCCCGCACTGATTATTGCCGAGCAATCCGATGCCTTTGCCCTGGGCCAGGATCTTCTCGCCGCGTTGGCGGATTGTCCGGTTTATCTTTGTGCCGCACCGGGCGCAGATATTCCCCAGGGAACCCATGGGCGTATAGAACGACATGATTTTTCAGGGCCGCATCCCGCCGGGCTCGCCGGAACCCATATCCATTTCCTGATGGGAGCCTCCCTGGGCCAGATTGCCTGGGTCATCGGTTACCAGGACGTCATTGCCATCGGCCGTCTTTTTCTGGATGGCGAGCTTTACACAGAACGTGTCGTCGCTCTCGCGGGTCCTCAGGTCAACAATCCCCGTCTGCTGCGCACCCAGTTGGGTGCTGATCTCCAGGAGTTGATTGCGGGTCAGGTTGCCTCCGGCGAAAGTCGCTTGATTTCCGGCTCTGCGCTCGGTGGTCGCCACTGCCAAACCGACGTGGCCTACCTCGGTCGGTTTCATAATCAGGTGTCGGTCCTCGCTGAAGGCCGCGAGCGTGAATTCATGGGCTGGCTCTCGCCGGGTGCCCGCAAGCACTCGGTAATGGGTATTTACCTGAGCAGCTGGTTTGGTACCAAGCCGCTGGCGATGAATACGACCACCAATGGCAGCGAGCGCGCAATGGTGCCTGTGGGTGCCTATGAGCGAGTTATGCCGCTGGATGTATTGGCTACCCAGTTGCTGCGATCACTGCTTGTTGGCGACACCGAAACCGCCCAGGCCCTGGGCTGTCTTGAGTTGGATGAAGAGGACCTGGCGTTGTGTACCTATGTATGTCCGGGCAAGTACGAATATGGCCCGATACTGCGGGACAACCTGAGCAGAATTGAGAAGGAGGGCTGAACCATGGGTTTACGCAGCACGCTCGACAAAATTGAACCTCACTTCACCTCCGGAGGGCGGTATGAAAAGTGGTACGCGCTCTATGAAGCCGTCGATACCCTTTTTTACTCCCCCTCGTCGGTAACGCGCTCTACCGCTCACGTGAGAGACGGGGTAGACCTGAAACGCATCATGATCACCGTATGGTTTGCGGCGTTTCCAGCCATGTTTTACGGCATGTACAACCTCGGCTTCCAGGCTAACGACATCCTCGCTGCCACGGGTGCGGAAGTGCCGGGCTGGCGCGGTACCATCATCGGTGCGCTCGGTGGCTACGACGCTGGCAGTATTTGGGACTGCATGGTGTTCGGTGCGATGTATTTCTTACCGCTGTACGCGGTGACGTTTCTCGTGGGTGGATTCTGGGAAGTCCTGTTTGCCATGAAGCGCGGTCACGAGGTGAACGAGGGTTTTTTCGTCACCTCGATTCTGTTTGCTCTGACGCTTCCGCCCGACTTGCCCCTGTGGCAGGCCGCGCTCGGTATCTCATTCGGTGTGGTTATCGGCAAGGAAGTCTTTGGCGGTACCGGAAAGAACTTTCTCAACCCGGCATTGACCGGACGGGCATTCCTTTACTTCGCCTATCCCGCTGATCTCTCGGGTGACGCCGTATGGACCGCCGTTGACGGATATAGCGGAGCGACTCCGCTCGGTATTGTGGCGGCAGACGGCATGGGTGGATTGACCGAAGCCTATTCCTGGACACAGGCGTTCATGGGTAGCATCCCGGGCTCGATTGGGGAGACCTCGACACTGGCAGTAATGATTGGCGGTGCAGTATTGCTACTGACTCGAATCGCTTCCTGGCGAGTGGTGGCGGGGTGTTTCATTGGCATGATTGCGTTTTCAACGCTGTTAAATGCCGTGGGCTCGGATGCGAACCCGGCATTTGCCATGCCCTGGTACTGGCATATGGTCGTCGGCAGTTTTGCTTTTGGCGCGTTTTTTATGGCGACCGATCCGGTCTCGGCGGCGATGACCGATCGAGGACGCTGGGCGTATGGAATCTTGATTGGTGTGATGTGTGTCCTGATCCGGGTGGTTAATCCGGCCTTCCCCGAGGGCATGATGCTGGCGATCCTGTTTGCCAATCTGTTTGCGCCGCTGTTTGATCATTTTGCTGTTCAGTCAAACGTGAAGAGGAGGCTCGCCCGTGTCCAGCCGTAAAGAGGGTCTCGGCCGTATTCTCACCGTCGCCCTGGCGCTGTGTGTGGTCTGCTCGGTGGTGGTCTCTACCGCCGCCGTGATGCTAAAGCCGCATCAGGAGGTCAACCGTACTCGCGATCTGAAGCGCAATATTCTTATGGCGGCCGGGCAGTATGACCCTGGCGCCAGTGTCGAGGCACAATTTGAGCAGGTCACCACCAAAGTGGTCGATCTGGATACTGGTAAGTATGTCGATGGGGTTGATGCCATGGCCTATGACCAGCGTGAGGCGGCGCGTGACCCTGCACAGTCAGAGGCGTTGGCCCCCGAGGAAGACCCGGCAAAAATCCGTCGGCGTGCGAACCATGCGCTGGTTTATCTGTTCAACAATGCCGATGGCGACCTCGACAAGGTGGTGCTTCCTGTCCACGGCTCGGGCCTGTGGTCAACGCTCTACGGTTTCGTGGCGCTGCAGAGCGATGCCAATACCATTGCCGGCCTCGGATTCTATGAGCACGGCGAGACGCCGGGCCTCGGCGGTGAAGTCGATAATCCCCGTTGGAAATCGATCTGGGAGGGCAAGAAAGCCTACCGTGATCAGGAGGTGGCCATCTCGGTGGTGAAGGGTTCGGTAGACCCGACTGCCGACGGTTCGCAATGGCGGGTGGATGGCTTATCCGGCGCTACGCTTACCAGCAAAGGCGTTCACAATCTGGTGCAGTATTGGCTCGGTGAGGATGGGTTTAAACCCTATCTCAGCAACCTTCGAAAGGGAGACGTCTGATGCAAATGAAAGAAACATTGTTGGGGCCGATTTTTCGCAATAACCCCATCGCGCTGCAGATTCTTGGCATTTGTTCGGCCCTGGCGGTGACCTCATCGTTGAAGGTGACCGTGGTCATGTGTATTGCGCTGACGCTGGTGACGGCATTTTCCAATCTGTTTATTTCCATTATTCGCAACTTCATTCCGTCGAGCATCCGGATCATTGTGCAGATGACCATTATTGCGTCGCTGGTGATCGTTGTGGATCAGGTGCTGCAGGCCGTAGCCTATGAAATTTCCAAGCAGTTATCGGTATTTGTTGGTCTGATCATCACCAACTGCATTGTGATGGGCCGTGCCGAAGCGTTTGCCATGAAGAATCCTCCACTGCCGAGCTTTATGGACGGCATCGGTAACGGTCTGGGTTACTCGTTTGTGCTTCTCGCGGTAGGTTTTGTGCGCGAACTCTTTGGCTCTGGCAAGTTGTTCGGTATTGAGATCCTGCCTTTGGCGACCGAAGGTGGATGGTACGAGCCGGTGGGGCTTTTATTGCTGCCGCCCAGTGCCTTCTTCCTGATTGGCCTGCTCATCTGGGCCATTCGCAGCTGGCAAACCGATCAGGTTGAAGCGCCTGATTTCCAGATCGCCAAACACAAGCCCGCTGAGGAGGCCGCGTAATGGAACATTATCTCAGTCTGTTTGTGCGCGCCGTGTTTATTGAGAATATGGCACTGGCCTTCTTCCTGGGCATGTGTACGTTCCTCGCAGTATCAAAGAAAGTACAGGCCGCGTTTGGCCTCGGTGTTGCCGTTGTGGTGGTGTTGACCATTACGGTGCCCGTCAACAATCTGATCTACCAGTACCTGCTGGCCGATGGCGCACTCGCCTGGGCAGGGCTTCCCGACGTGGATCTTAGCTTCCTCGGTTTGCTGAGCTATATCGGTGTCATCGCCGCGTTGGTGCAGATACTCGAGATGTTTCTCGATAAGTATGTACCCGCGCTGTATGCGGCGCTTGGCGTGTTTCTGCCGCTCATTACAGTTAACTGCGCCATCCTGGGTGCCTCGCTGTTTATGGTGGAACGCAACTACAACTTTGCTGAGAGCATGGTGTTCGGTGCCGGCTCAGGGGTCGGTTGGGCACTGGCTATCGTCGCTCTCGCGGGTATTCGTGAAAAGCTCAAGTACAGCGACGTCCCCGACGGATTGCAGGGGCTGGGCATAACGTTCATCACCGTGGGGCTTATGTCCCTCGGCTTTATGTCGTTTGGCGGCATTGATATCTGATCGAACCATAGCGAGTTCAGGGGATTTTCAGTATGGATATGACAATCGTTTATGGCGTTGCGATGTTTACAACTATCGTTATTGCGCTGGTAATGATTATTTTGGCGGCGCGTTCGAAGCTGGTTGCCAGCGGTAACGTCAGTATCGAAATCAACGGGGAGCGAACGATTGAAGTCCCCGCAGGCGGCAAGCTTTTACAGACACTGGCCGATGCAGAACTGTTTCTCGCCAGTGCCTGCGGCGGTGGCGGTACCTGCGCGCAATGTAAATGTGTGGTTAATGCGGGTGGTGGTGCGATGCTACCCACCGAGGAGAGCCATTTTACCCGCCGTGACGCCAATGCTGGCTGGCGCCTCTCCTGTCAGACGCCGGTCAAGCAGGATATGTCGATCCGAATCCCCGAAGAGGTTTTTGGTGTCAAGCAGTGGGAATGCACCGTTGAGTCAAATCCGAACGTCGCGACCTTTATCAAAGAGCTGACGCTGAGGCTTCCCGAGGGCGAGAGCGTTGACTTTCGCGCGGGAGGTTACGTTCAGCTTGAATGCCCGCCGCACCACATCAAATACAGCGATTTTGATGTCGACGAAGAGTATCGCGGTGATTGGGAGCGTTTCGGGTTCTTTAAACATGAGTCCAGCTGTGACGAGACAACAATCCGTGCCTATTCCATGGCGAATTACCCGGAAGAACGCGGAGTGGTTAAGTTCAATATTCGGATCGCAACCCCGCCCCCCGGCAGTGAGGGCATCCCGCCCGGTATTATGTCCAGCTGGGTATTCAGTCTGAAGCCGGGTGACAAGGTCACCGTGTACGGACCCTTTGGTGAATTCTTCGCCAAGGACACCGATGCGGAAATGGTCTTTATTGGGGGTGGTGCGGGTATGGCCCCCATGCGATCGCATTTGTTTGATCAGCTCAAGCGATTGAACAGCAAGCGTAAAATCTCCTTCTGGTACGGGGCACGTTCGTTGCGGGAGATGTTCTATGTCGAGGACTACGATGGGCTTGCCGAGGAGAACGAGAATTTCGATTGGCATGTCGCGCTTTCTGATCCTCAGCCTGAGGATAACTGGGACGGCCTGACCGGCTTCATCCACAACGTACTTTACGAGCAGTACCTGAAGGATCATCCCGCGCCTGAAGACTGCGAATACTACATGTGTGGCCCACCCATGATGAATGCTGCTGTGATCAAGATGCTGCTTGATCTCGGCGTTGAGCCCGAAAATATCCTGCTGGATGACTTTGGTGGCTAAGAAACAGAACGGACTGGCGCTTCTGTCGGTCCTCGTTCTCACCTTTCTTTTTTCGGGCTGCGCACGGGAGCCTGAGTTTCCGTCCCTCTCGGGAGAGACCTTTGGCACCACGTGGAGCCTGAGCTATCGTTCGCCTGACAGTGGCGTCGATGCCCAAGCGATCGAAGAACGCCTGTTGGAGGTGTTCGCGCTGATCAATGTCAGCATGAACAACTACGATCCCGAATCCACGATCGGCACTTTCAATCGATTGCCGGCAACGGAAACCATCGTCGTAGACTGGGACTTTGCCTACGTACTTACCGAGGCACTCACTATTGGCGCCTTGACCGATGGCGCCTACGATGTGACCGTCCCCCCGCTGATGGCCGCATGGGGTTTTGCCCCCGGGGGTACACCGACCGTCCCCGACGATGCCGCTGTTGAGCGTGCTCGATCGCTGGTCGGCGCCGATAAGTTGGTGTGGTCGCCGACCCGCCGCGAACTGGGTAAAACCGACGATCAGGTCGGAATTGACCTGGCATCGATTGCGAAGGGCTATGCGGTTGATCTGGGCGCCGATGCACTCGAGGAATTGGGTGTAACTGATTACCTCTTTGAAATTGGTGGGGAAGTTAGGGTAGGGGGGCAAAGCCCTCGTGGGGACGACTGGCGAATCGCTGTTGAGCGACCCGACGGCACGGTCCGGGGTGTACAGGCGGCGCTTTCAGTGAGCGATATTGGGGTTGCGACTTCCGGGGATTATCGGAACTTTTTTATCCTTGAAGGTCAGCGCTATTCGCATCTTATCGACCCCAGAAGCGGCCGGCCTATCCGACATGATGTGGTGTCGGTGACGGTGCTGCACCCATCGACGATGATGGCCGATGCCTGGGCGACAGCACTTATTGTTTTGGGCAGCGAGCGTGGGCTGGCACTGGCGGAATCCAGGGGCCTGGCCGTGTACATGGTTAGTCGGGACGGGGATGATCTGGTCGATGTCTGGACCGGGCCGCTGGTAAAATACCTGTTACCCCAACCCGAGTAGTATTAGAGTGCGGGTCATCGCTTTACTTAATATCTGGGAGTTTATTTCGTGATCTTTATTGTGACCTTCGTCGCTTTTGCCGCAGTCATGGCCGCCATGGCGGTGGGTGTTATTGCGGGCCGCGAGCCGATCAAGGGTTCCTGCGGTGGCGTGGGTGCCCTGGGAATCGATCAGAAATGCGAACTGTGTGGTGGCGACCCTCAGGTATGCGAGACCGAAACCCGGGACGGTACCGAGGGTGTCAGCCAATATAACCCCCGAGACTGAGCGAACAGCGCCGCTTTGACCTTTGTTAGCGATATTGCGCTGCGCTATGGCTTAAGCCGCCGCCAGCAGCGATTTACTCGCGTGGTGGCGCTGGTGTCGACCTTTGGCATGGTGCTTGGGGTAGCCAGTTTGATCACCGTTATGTCCATCATGAATGGCTTCTCCGATGAATTACACAATCGCATTCTTGCGGTGGTGCCTCACGGCAAACTCACCGCCAGCAGCGGTGTGCTGACCGACTGGCCCGAATTAAAACGGAAGATTATGCGGCAACCCGGTATCAAGGCCGTCGCGCCCTATATCGACGAGACGGTACTGATGCAGGCCTGGGGTCAGAGCCGCGGCTCGATCATGAAAGGTATTGACCTCGAGGCTGAGCGCGACATCAATCAGCTCCACACCCATATCGTGTCGGGTTCACTGAACGCTATCGAGGAACGTCGCTTTACGGTGGCGCTCGGGCAATCACTGGCGCGTCTGCTGGGCGTTTCCGTCGGTGATAGCGTGATAGTGACGGTGCCTTCGCTGACCGTGACGCCGCTAGGTCTTTTTCCGCGAATTAAACGGCTGGAGGTTGTCGCCGAGTTTGAGGTCGGTGCAGAGCCCGATGCCTCGCACAGCTATGTCTCGCTGGAGACGGCGCAACGCCTGCTGGGTGTGGAGGGCGTACAGGGATTGCAGTTGAGGACCGACAACCTGATGGCCGCGCCGCAAATTATCGACGCACTGGGCTCACAGCTCCCGTCCACCATCGCGCTGAGTGACTGGCGAGACACCCAGGGCTCGCTCTTTACCGCCGTACAGATGGAAAAGGTGACGGTGGCGTTGTTGCTGTTGTCCGTGATCGCAGTGGCTGCCTTTAACATCGTGTCTACCCTGACCATGTCGGTGACCGAAAAGCGCAGCGATATCGCGGTAATGCGAGTGCTCGGCGCCCGCTCGTCGTCGATCCTCGGTATATTCATAGGCTACGGCATGTTGTTGGGCGTTATCGGCGTGACTCTCGGTGCCGCCCTGGGCGTGCTCCTGTCGATCAATGTCAGTGATCTTGCCGTTTGGATTGAACAGGTTGCGGGCGTAACGCTGTTCGACCCGACGGTGTATTACATCGGGCGGCTGCCGGCACGACTGCTCTGGGACGATGTCATAGCGACGGTCATTGTGGCGTTGCTGTTGAGTCTGCTCAGTACGCTTTATCCCGCATGGCGAGCATCCAGGATTTCGCCGGTAGAGGTTTTGAATCGTGGCTGAATCCATTTTGCGCTGTATTGACCTGGCCAAAGACTATCGAGATGGAGGCCGCAGTGTGTCCGTGCTCAGTGGGGTTCAATTTGACCTCAAGGCGTCGGAGCGGGTGGCCATTATCGGTAAATCGGGTGCGGGTAAATCGACGCTGCTCAACTTGCTGGGTGGTCTTGATGTTCCAACCTCCGGGTATGTTGAGGTCTCGGGCCAGCGAATGAATAGTCTTTCTGAGGCATCGCGGTGTCGATGGCGCAACCAGAATCTTGGCTTTGTCTTCCAGTTTCACCACCTCTTACCCGAGTTCTCTGCGGTTGAGGCTGTCGCCATGCCCGCGCGAATTGCGGGTTTGTCCCGTCGTCAGTCGTTGGCGAAAGCCCGGGAGTTACTGGAGGAAGTGGGCCTGGGTGATCGGCTCGACCATAGACCGGGGGCGCTATCCGGTGGCGAGCGCCAGCGGGTCGCCATCGCCCGTGCACTGGTGAACGGTCCGGGGTGTGTATTGATGGATGAACCCACGGGGAATCTCGACCCGGAGGCGTCTGAGCAGGTGTTGGCAATGATGCGTGCGCTCGGCGAGCGTAACACCGCCTTTATCGTCGTCACCCACGACCCCGCTGTAGCGTCGCAGATGGATCGTCGGCTCGAATTGCGCGATCGCGCGTTGCACCCCGCCTAAATGCCCTGGTCAGAACGATGGCATCTGGCGTTGCGCCAAACCCTCGATAGAGGTGATGGACTAAGCGCATTTCTGTCCCGTTTATCAATGGTGGGGTTGATTCTCGCGGTCGCACTGCTACTCGCTGTGCTCTCGGTCATGAATGGCTTCGAGCGCGAAATGCGGGAACGCATTCTGGCGCTGGTTCCGCACGTGACCGTTCGCGGCTTCACGCCGATTGAAGAGTGGGCACAGCGCAGTAGCGATATCGCCGCGTTATCCGGGGTGCAATCGGTGCAGCCCTTTGTCGAGGCCGATGCGCTTCTGATGCGAGGCCGTTCGGTTGAGGCGACTCGCCTGCTGGGTATTGGTGCGACCTCGGCGGATCGCTTTTCGTCGTTGGTGACGCCCGGCGGTGCTGAGCTGTTTGCCGACGGTGGAATTATTCTCGGCGCAGCCCTTGCCCGGCGTCTCAATGTCGAAGCGGGCTCAGGTTTAACCCTGCTTGTCCCCACGGGGGGTAACCCGGTATCGCCCGCAAGCGCACAACCCCGTCGGCTGACGGTGAACGGGTTACTCAACTCGGGAACCGAACTTGATGAGCGTTTGGTATTGGCCGATATCGACGTTGTCGCGGATCTGGCTGGAATCGAGACTGGCGTGTCCGGTCTGTCGATACAGCTCGATGATCTTTTTGCGGCCCCCGCAGTGCGCTGGCAGTTATCTCGAGAGCTTGACGCTACGCTTTATGTGAGTGACTGGACGTTGACCCAGGGTAATTTGTACGCAGCGATACGCTTGTCGCGTAATTTGATCTCGATTCTGTTGCTCTCCATCGTGGCGGTGGCGGCATTCAATGTTGTGTCCAGTCTGGTCCTGGTTGTTACCGATCGCCGTTACTCGATCGCCATCCTGTCGGCGATGGGAGCCACTTCCCGCGATATCGGCTGGATCTTTCTGATCCAGGGCGCGATCATCGGCAGCCTCGGTGCGGGTATTGGCACGCTTGCTGGCCTCGCTATGGCATATAGTGCTCCGGGGCTCGCCAGGGCCCTCGAATGGGCACTCGGCGTGAAATTACTGAATACGGATGTCTACCCGCTCAACTTTTTACCGGTTGATATACGGATCGGGGACGTTGGGCTGGTATTTTGTGCGTCGATTATTCTCTGCCTGGCCGCCGCGGTGCTTCCTGCACTCCGCGCTGCAAAGCTGCCGGTAGCGGCTACGCTGGCCAGTGCGGGCTAACGGCGTCGGGCCTGGTTCCGTTTCCGCCATTGTCTGATGACGCGCCAGCGCCACGTCACATCAATGATGAAATAACCGGTTGCTCCCATCGCAACGCCAATAATAAAACACCCCAGCAAAAACGGTCTCCAGATATCGACCAGGGTACGAGTGACCCAGTCAATACTGATTTGGAAGCCCACATCCTGCATTTCGGTGCCAAGGATTAACGCTCCAAGTTTGTAGGCCGAAAAATAGATGACGGGCAGCGTGACCGGGTTGGTAACGAAGATCAGCGCGATGCTCAGCGGAAGGTTGGCACGCCACTTTACGGAGAGAAACGCCGCGATAAAAATCTGTCCCGGGATCGGTAACATGGCGCAGAACAGCCCGATTGCGAAGGCCTTTGCGGCACACAGTCGGTTGATGTGCCAAAGATTGGGCTCATAGATCCACTCGCCGAAAACGCTCAAGCCCTTCATCTCGCGCAGGCGTTGCGGCGTCATCGCCAGCCGTTTTAGTGTTTTCTTTGGCATTTGAGCGGCGCCCGCCGATATCCCTTTTTCGGTTTGGTTTCGCGATCTTTTCCAGGCACCGGTCTGGCCTTTTCGCCCACGAACGGGGTCACTGCCTGCTGTTCATGGTGCAGAGCGCTAATTATGCCCTCAGTTCCGGGTCGGTGACAGCCGGATCCCAAATACGACCTGAACGAATGTTGGGTATTACCGCTGGGCTCATCCTGCCCCTGGCGACCCCCGACGTTCGCTGGTTGCCAGTGGTGCTGGTTCCAGCCCTGGTTGCGGCCCTTATTGCGCACCGGTGTGGGCGGGTACTGCCCGTCTGGTTTTGCATTGGAGCCGTTGTCACGACACTTCACGCGTTTTTCTGGCAGGAGCAGCAACTGACTTCCAGCTGCTATCGAGGAGAGTATGCCGCGACCTTCCGAATTAGCTCCTTCGCTCGGATCAGCACCCTGGAAGACGGTACGCCTGTACAACGGGTCCATGCCCGTTTGGTCAGCGGGTTGCCCCGTCACTGTGGACTGCCCCGCGAATTTCTGTTGGCGGTCTATGGGGATAACCGGGACTTGCCCTTGGGCGCATTGGTTGCCGGTGAGGCGCTATTGCGCCCGCCACCGTCGCAATGGAGCCCCGGGATGATTCCCGATCAGGCACGTAACGCGGCGAGTGGGCTTGACGCCGTAGCATCATTCACCGTCGGCCGTATCGACGCGGGTATTGCCAGACCGTTATTGGATGCGACGCGGCAGAAACTCGTCGACACGCTCAACCGCGCGGTTCCCTCCGGGGTCGGGGCAGGCCTGCTGCGAGCGTTGCTGGTGGCTGATGGCACCGGTTTGGACGAGGAGGTCTGGACCCTGATGCGTCGCATGGGTCTGCTCCACCTGCTGGTGATCAGCGGATTGCATATCGGTCTGGTGGCGGGCTTTTGCTGGTTGCTTGGCGGAGTGTTGTCCCGCGTGGTGAACCGAAGGGGTGCGGCGGGGTCGTTACGACCGCGGATCGTTCTGACACTACTTATGGCGCTTGCCTACGCCGGGCTGGCCGGCTTTGGTGTCGCGACGCAGCGGGCTCTGCTCATGTTACTGGGAATCAGCATTGCGCGAATCCTGGGGTGGAGTACCCGGCCCGTAAATGGCCTGTTATTTGCTGTGGTATTGATACTCGTACTGAATCCCTTTGCAGCGCTGTCGCCCGGTTTATGGATGAGCGTGACGGCAACTGCACTACTGCTGTGGTTATCGCAGCGTCCGTGGGCGGGTGGGCTCGCGGCCAGGCTTTTTCTGCTGCAGATCGTAATGTCGATCGTATTGCTGCCGATGTCCTGGTTCTGGTTTGGCGGTGGCAGTCTGGGGGCGATTATTACCCATTTGCTGGTCAACCCACTCATCACGGTTTGGGTACTACCGCTGGGGTTGCTTGGGGTCGTTCTCGCGCCAGTTATGGAGGTATCCGCCGCGATGCTCTGGCGGGCGGCGTTGTGGCCGGTGCCACTGATGTTGGACGCGTTGCACTGGATGGACCAGCACCTGGGTGAATGGGTGTGGATCGAACGCCATCTGAGTTTTTCTACGGCCTTGACGGCGTTGGGTGGGCTACTGATTTTTGTCCGGCACACCCGCTGGCTCGCCGTTGCACTGCTTATCTTTATGAGCTTTGTGGTGCGGACACCACCGCCGCTCGCCCGGTTGTCGGTGCTGGATGTCGGCCAGGGAACCGCGGTGGTGTTCGAAGCCAACGGGCGCCATCTGCTTTACGATACCGGTGGTGGCTCGGCGTCCGGATTCAATCAGGCGGTTAAGGTCGTTGCACCCTTGCTGCGCTCTGCGGGGGCCGATGCCATCGATACCCTGATGATCAGCCACGGTGACCTTGACCATAGCGCCGGTTTGGGCACGATCAAGTCGAATTTTGCTAGCGAGAGAGATCTCGGCTGGGGCGGCGAACCCTGTCGGATGGGTGCACGATGGTCCTGGGGTGAGGACGTGAATTTCGAGGTCTTACACGGTGATGGGCACGCTCAATCAAACCGTAATGCCCATTCCTGTGTGCTGCGGATAGAGGCCTTTGGTGTTGTCTTTCTACTTGCCGGCGATATACCGAGCCGGGTTGAGCTCGCCCTTGGGCAATACTGGAGAGAGCAGCTTGCGGCGGATGTGTTGTTGGTATCCCATCACGGTAGTGGGACTTCATCGAGTCACGGCTTTCTGAAATGGGTCAAGCCGGCCTATGCGGTGCTCAGCCACGGGTTGGCGAACCGTTTCGGTCACCCCGATGCCAATGTCGTGAGTCGGCTACAAGTTCATACACGCGATATGGTATCAACGGCCCACCTTGGCACGCTCCGCTTCGAGGTCGATGCCCCGGGCGCACTCTGTTTCAAGCCCATGAGGAATCGGTGGACGCCATTTTGGCTTCGCGTACCCCCAAGCTGACATTGGGGTCCTCGCGGCGGAGCATATATACTGCGACCTTCAGCAGAGGAAACCACAGTGTTTGACTTGTTAGCGGCCGGGGGCTGGCTCATGCCGCCCATTATTTTATGTTCGATTATTGCGCTCTCGATTTGCATTGAGCGTTATTTTGCGCTCAATCCGCGTCGAATTGCGCCGCCGCACCTGCTGGCAACGGTCTGGCGTCAGCTTCAGAATGGCGAGCTCGACGGAATGCGCCTGAAGCAACTGCGCCAGGGCTCGCCTCTGGGCACGATTCTCGCTGCCGGGCTTGCCAATCGTAGTCAGGGTCGTGACGTCATGAAGGAGAGTATTCAGGAGGCGGCGAGCCACGTGGTCCACGATCTCGAAAAATTTCTCAATGCCCTGGGTACCGTGGCGGCCGTCTCGCCACTTTTGGGCTTGTTGGGTACGGTTCTTGGAATGATTCGGGTATTTACGGAAATCACCGTGCAGGGTACCGGCAATGCCAATGCGCTCGCAGGCGGCATCTCGGAGGCCTTGATAACCACCGCCACAGGTTTGGCGGTCGCGATTCCGGCGCTGGTCATGCATCGGTTTTATACCGCCCGTATCGATACTATCGTGGTCGGGCTCGAGCAGGAGACAATCAAGCTGGTTGACGCGCTCCACAGCAAGAATCAGACGGAATACGACGCTTGAAATTTCGCCGCCAACGTAGAGATGACCTGGCGATCAACCTGACGCCGTTGATCGATGTTGTGTTTCTGTTGCTAATTTTTTTCATGGTGTCGACCAGCTTTACCACCCAGACCCAACTGTCGGTTAACCTTCCCGAGGCAAAGGGTGAAAAAGGGGTTTCGCCGGCGAGATTAAAACTCACCATAGATGCGGCGGGTAGCTTTGCGCTGAACGGGACGCCGATTCCCGGATCACCACAGGGGCTGCGAACGGCATTGACCACGACTGCGGGGGATTCTCGAGCCACACCGCTGACGATCGCAGCGGATGGTGAGGCGGCGCATCGCTATGTGGTCAGAGCACTGGATGTCGCCAGCCAACTGGGATTCCAGCAACTGACCATCGCTGCCCAAACGCCGACTTTGGCCAGTCCGGAAGCGCAATGATGGAGGGCGCATCGTCTCCCAAAACCGCGAGCGACTGGGCGCTTTATGGTCGGCTGCTCCGTTATGTCAGGCCCTATGTGGCTATATTTTGCCTGAGTATCGTTGGTTTTATTGTGTATTCCGCGGGCAATGTACTGCTTGCGGACTTGACCCAGTTTCTGCTCGATTCACTCGGGGAGTCCACACCGGGCAACCTTGGCATTGTCGCTTCGGTGGCCCATGCGATTTGGCCACCCGGCGATAAATCCGCACTCGATTATGCACGGATTGCGGTGCCGGTTGCCGCCGTGGTTCTCTCACTGGGCAGGGCGCTCGGATATTTCGCCGGCAATTATTTTATGAATCGTGTGGCACGATCGGTAATACACGATCTGCGCACCCAGCTGTTTGATGTTTTGATCCGTGTGCCCAAGCGGCATCATGATCACCATAGCAGCGGTGCGCTCATCTCAAAAATTACCTTTAACGTCGAGCAGGTGAGTGGCGCGGCATCGGATGCACTCAAGGTTATCTTGCGCGAAGGGCTCACGATTACAGCGCTTGTTTCTTACATGCTCTTTCTCAACTGGCGCCTGAGCCTTATATTTTTCGCTGTAGCGCCCGCGATTGGTATTGTGGTCGTTGTTGTCGGCAGGCACTTTCGTCGGTATAGCCGGCGAATTCAGGATTCGATGGGGTCGGTGACCGAGGTCACCAGCGAAACCATGACCTCCTTCGAAGAAGTCCGGATGTTCGAGGCCTCCGAGCAGCAGAGCCGACGTTTTCGTGATGCCAGTCGTTTCAACCGCAACCAGAGCCTGAAACTCGCACTCGTTGAGGCGATCTCGACCCCGGTAATACAGACGCTGTTGGCGCTCGCACTGGGCTCGCTGTTTTGGTTCGCGCTGGATCCCACAATCCTCGCGGGTTTTTCCGCGGGCTCGCTGGTGGCATTTCTGACCGCTGCTGCACAACTGGGTAAACCCATTCGTACGTTGAGCGGTATTCAAAGCGTGATCCAGCGGGGGCTGGCCGCCGCAGAGGACGTATTTTCGCAGATCGATACGCCCCCTGAGCCGGATCGGGGCCACATCCCGCTGCAGCGTGCCCGCGGGGATATCAGTTTGAGATCGGTCTTTTTTTCCTATCCCGGAAGCGAGCGCCACGCCTTGCAGGACGTCTCTATCGATATTCCCGCGGGGGAAACGGTGGCCTTCGTCGGTCGCTCGGGTAGTGGTAAAACCACGCTGGTGCAGTTGTTGGCGCGTTTCTATCCTATAGGCTCCGGTCAGATCAGCCTTGATGGCGTGCCAATTGAGCATTACGCGCTGCTCGACTATCGACGCCAGATTGCGATGGTATCGCAGCACGTGGTTCTTTTTGCCGATACGGTCCGCAACAACATTGCCTTTGGTGCGCTGCGCAATTCACCCGAATCGGCGGTTCGGGAAGCTGCCCGCGCAGCCAATGCCCTGGACTTTATTGAGCGATTACCGCAGGGCTTCGATACGCTGCTCGGAGACGCCGGCGCTGGCTTGTCTGGCGGCCAGCGGCAGCGGCTCGCTATAGCGCGGGCGTTCCTGAAAGACGCGCCGATTTTGGTTCTTGATGAAGCGACATCGGCGCTGGACAACGAGTCGGAGGCAAAAATTCAGGACTCGGTGAATGAACTGATGCGCGACAAGACCACGCTGATTATTGCCCACCGGCTTTCTACAGTAGAGGCCGCTGATCGTGTTGTCGTGCTCGATGCCGGCCGGGTTGTTGCCCAGGGTACCCATCGCAGTCTGCTGGCAGAGGAGGGGCTCTATGCCAGTCTCTATCGGCAGTCCTTCAACGACGTGTGAGCGCTATCAGTCAACTGGAGAGCTTCATCAGCCGAGCCTGGTATGCGAAGGCGCCGTGGCTGTGGTTGCTGCTACCGCTATCCTTCATCGTTGGCATTGTTGTGTCTATACGCGCTCGCCGACTGCAGTCGACGCGTCATCAGCGGCTTCCTATTCCGGTGATTGTCGTCGGTGGCATTACCGTGGGCGGTACGGGAAAGACACCGGTAATAACGGCCTTAATTGATGAACTCCAGCGGCGGGGTTACCGTCCCGGTGTGGTGAGTCGCGGCTACGGGGGCACGATGCCATCGGTACCCCTGGCAGTCGCTCCGGATTCGCTGGCGTCGGTTGTCGGCGATGAGCCACTGCTGCTCTCTCGCCTCACCGGTGTTCCCGTGGCGGTATCCCGTGATCGAGCAGCGGCGGTGCGCCTCGTCGCAACACTGGGTGCCGATATTTGCCTGGCCGATGATGGCTTGCAACATATCGGCCTTCCCCGCGATGTTGAAATCGCGGTGCTGGACGGGGACCGCGGTCTCGGTAACGGCTTTCTCCTCCCCGCCGGGCCGTTGCGGGAGCCGGCTGAGCGACTCACCAGCGTCGATGCGGTGCTTGAGCGCAACGGGCGCAACCCCGAGCGCCGTTTTTATTATCAGCTCTCAGGGTTTCGCCAACTGTCTTCCGGCGTCAGGCTTGGCGCCAACGAGGCACGTGAACAGTGGGACACCGAATCCCTTGAGGCCATTACGGGTCTTGGCCAGCCAGGCCAGTTTTTCCACAGCCTTCGTGACGCCGGGTTTCCTGTCGATGGATTATCGCTTCCCGACCATCGGGTTATTAGCCGGGCCCAGCTGGCAACAATCAATGCCGAGATTGTCTTGATTACTGGAAAAGACGCCGTCAAGCTTCCCCCAGCCATTGACCAGCGGTTGTGGGTCGCGGAGATTGCTACGGTGCTGCCCGATCGGTTCACGGAGAATCTGCTGGATCGTATGCTGCAACAGAATAAGAACGGTAGAGACGTATGTTCCACGTTGTAATACCCGCTCGTTATGGTTCCACCCGATTGCCCGGTAAGGCGTTAGCTGATATTTGCGGCGAGCCTATGATTTATTGGGTCTGGCAGAGGGCGCTCGAAGCCTCTCCCCTGAGTGTGGTCGTCGCCACCGATGATCAACGCATTGCCGATGTGATGTCGGCCCGGGGCGCTGATGTCGTGATGACACGGGAAGACCATCCCTCGGGCACCGACCGCCTTGCGGAGGTCGCTGCTATCAGGGATTGGTCGGATGCTGCGATTGTGGTGAATTTACAGGGTGACGAGCCACTCATGCCGTCGGAAAATTTGCGCCAGGTCGCGGCACTTCTGGAAGTCTCCGCCGATGCTGCAGTGGCCACGCTGAGTGTACCGATTACCGAGCAATCCCAGATGTTTGATCCCTCAGTCGTTAAGGTCGTTACCGATGCGGATGGCTACGCGGCGTATTTTTCTCGCGCGTCGATTCCCTGGCACCGAGATGTTTTTGCCGCGGACAACAAAGACGCTGCAATCGCTGCAGACCGACACGCAGGCCTCTATGCCTATCGCGCGGGCTTTCTGCGCCGTTTTGTGGAGCTGGCTCCCGCTCCGACGGAAGTGCTGGAATCCTTGGAGCAACTTAGGGCACTCTATTACGGTCACCGGATTCGCGTTGAGACCGCGAAAGCCCCTATTCCTATTGGGGTTGATACTGCGGAGGATCTGGCGCATGTTCAGGGGTTGATGGAGGGGGACCATTGATACCACAACAACAACACTCATTACGTGGATTCAACACTCTGTGTCTTGATGCTACGGCCGAGTTTTTTGCGCGCGCCCAGACTGCATCCGAGGTGATGGATGCGTTCCGCTGGGCGGCTGATGCCGGCCATAGCGTGGTGCCCATCGGCGAGGGCAGTAACGTGGTTTGCAGGCCGTGGGTGCCCGGGTTGGTGCTCGCTATTCAAAACCATGGGATTTCGCTCCTTGCCGATAACGAGCACGATGTATTGATTCGTGTCGGTGCGGGGGAGAACTGGCATCGTTTGGTGCACTGGAGTGTCACCAATGGCCTTTATGGCCTCGAAAACCTGGCGTTGATTCCCGGTACCGTGGGCGCTGCGCCGGTCCAGAACATCGGTGCCTACGGCATTGAAATAGCCGCCATGATTGAATGCGTCCACGTCTACTGCCGGGAAACCCAGGCGCCCCTCGCACTGCGTCCCGAAGATTGCCAATTTGGCTATCGGACCAGCGTTTTCAAGAGCGAGGCGGGTGCCCAGTACATTATTACCGCGGTCGATTTCCGACTGCACCGGGACGCCGCGGTCAGCGTGGGGTATCCGGCGCTGCAGCACGCATTGAAAGACCAGTCGGCAACACCGGAAGCGGTCATGAATGCAGTGATCGGCATTCGACAGCAGCGTTTACCCGATCCAGCCACTGACCCAAATGTCGGCAGTTTCTTCAAAAATCCGGTGGTCAGCCGTGCCAAGGCGCTGGAGCTTTTGCACGTGGCCCCTGAAATGCCGCAATACCCGATCGATGATGACAACACCAAATTATCGGCCGCCTGGATGATTGACCAACTCCAGTGGCGAGGGCGATCTCACCAGGGAGCGGCGGTCTCTGATCGCCATGCGCTGGTGTTGATCGGTCGCGGAGCCACCGATGCCTCGGCGTTTCTCGAACTTGCCGACCAGATTGCAGGCTCGGTCGCAGACGAATTCGGGGTCAACCTGGTTATGGAGCCGCGCATCATCGGGACAGACCGTATCCATTGACCGTGGCCGAGTTTGATCACGAAGCGTTCCTGAAACGGTTGACGACGCGCCCCGGTGTTTACCAGATGATGGACGTCGACGGGCAACTGCTCTACGTCGGTAAAGCCAAAAACCTTAAAAACCGTGTCACCAGTTACTTCCGCGCCAGTGGCCTTACCGCCAAAACCATGGCGCTGGTGCGGCGTATTCACGATATTCAGGTAACGGTCACTACCACAGAAATCGATGCCTTGTTGCTTGAGCACAATCTGATCAAGCAACATAAGCCGCCGTTTAATATCCTGCTGAAGGACGATAAATCGTACCCTTACGTTTATCTGTCCAGTCAGGATCGCTGGCCGCGCCTGAGCCTCCATCGGGGTCCCAAGCGTCGCAAAGGTGAGTACTTCGGTCCCTATCCGAGCGCGGGCGCCGTGCGCTCGACGATGCATATCCTGCAAAAGGTATTCAAGGTTCGCCAGTGCGAGGACAGCTACTTCAGCAATCGGTCTCGGCCCTGTTTGCAGCATCAGATAGGGCGCTGCACGGCGCCCTGTGTGGGGCTGGTTTCCGACGACGCCTATGCCGAGCAAGTGAAAAACTCGGTACTGTTTTTAAAGGGACGCTCTCAGGAGCTGATGGTTCGGCTTGCCGATGATATGGAAGCCGCCGCCGCTGAACTGGACTATGAGCGTGCCGCCGACCTGAGGGATCAGCTGGCGCAGCTTCAGCAGGTCCAGGCCAGTCAGGGCATCGAGGGTGAGCACGGGGATCTCGATATTATTGCCGCCAGCGCCAGAGGCGGGCACGCCTGCGTCCAGGTGCTGTTCGTCAGAGAAGCCCGGGTATTGGGAAGCCGCAGCTATTATCCGCCGATCAAGCTGGACGAGGAGGAGGGCGCGGTGCTCGAAGCGTTTATCCCCCAGTTCTATCTTTCGGGTCGCCAGACTATTCCCCGTGAAGTACTGGTGAGTACGCCCCTGGAGGATGCGGAGATACTTGCCGAGGCCCTCTCGGTGCAATCGGAGCGGCGGGTAACGATTCGGCACCGGGTGCGTGAAGCGCGGGCTCGTTGGCTGCAGTTGGCTGTCCAGACGGCGGAGAATAATCTGACCTCGCATCTCTCGGGGAAACAGACCATGGCGGGGCGTTTTGAGGCCCTTCGACTGCAGTTACAGCTTGATGAGCCGCCCGCCCGAATGGAGTGTTTTGATATCAGCCACAGCTCGGGAGAGGCCACGGTGGCTTCCTGCGTGGTTTTCGATGCCAATGGTGCCAACAAGGCCGATTATCGGCGGTTCAATATCGATGGTATCGAGCCGGGAGATGACTATGCCGCGATGCACCAGGCGCTAAGTCGTCGCTATCGTCGCATTGTCAGCGGGGAGGGTAAATTGCCCGATATCCTGTTCATCGATGGTGGCAAAGGCCAGGTTTCACAGGCGATGTCCGTGTTGTCCGAACTGGAGATTACGACGGTCAGGGTTATCGGTGTGGCCAAGGGCACCACCCGCAAAGCGGGGTTCGAAACCCTGATCGACGGCGATACCGAGCGCGAAACCGTGTTGCGTGGCGACAACCCCGCGTTGCACCTGATTCAGCAGATCCGGGATGAGTCCCACCGCTTTGCGATTACCGGGCACCGGGCCCGGCGAGGCAAGGCACGCAATACCTCGACGCTGGAATCGATTCCCGGCGTGGGTAGCAAACGCCGGCGCGAGTTGCTGCGGCATTTTGGCAGCGCCAAAGGGGTTGAGAACGCGAGCATTACTGAACTCAGGAAAGTGTCCGGTATCAATGCGAATCTGGCGCAGACCATTTACGATACCTTACACACCGTTGAGGGTTAAAGCCCCGGTATTGCGAGCGGTTGTGCGATACTTACCACTTATCCCATGTAGAACGAACCGGTGCCTTTAAATCTCCCCAATATACTGACCCTTCTGCGGGTGGCTGCCATTCCGCTGCTGGTGGTCCTGTTCTATCTATCTCCGCCCATTGCCACCTGGGGTTGTGCCGCGATATTTACTCTGGCCGCCATCACCGACTGGCTCGATGGCTGGCTCGCCCGGCGCGCGGGTCTGGTTACCGCCTTTGGTGCGTTTCTGGATCCCGTGGCGGACAAGTTGATTGTGGCCACCGCCTTGGTGCTGCTGGCCGAGCGTTATGACGATTGGTTTATCACCGCCGCGGCTTGTGTGGTGATTGGGCGCGAGATTGTTGTCAGTGCGCTACGGGAATGGATGGCGCAGCTGGGTCACCGGGCGTCGGTGGCGGTAAACACCATCGCCAAGTTCAAGACAGCCCTGCAGATGATTGCGATCACCGTGCTTCTGGCTCAGCTGCCCGGAACAGCTACACCGCTCTTGTTGATGGGTGAGGTGCTGCTGCTTATCGCCGTAGTACTGACCCTGTGGTCGATGATTGTCTACCTGCAGGCGTTCTACCGGGTGGTGAAAGAAAAAGACGGCTCGGCTTGACCCGCTACCCTGTGATCGTAGAATGGGGCGATAAGCGGGAATAGCTCAGCTGGTAGAGCGCAACCTTGCCAAGGTTGAGGTCGCGAGTTCGAACCTCGTTTCCCGCTCCATTTTTAAGGCGGCTCTCAGGCCGCTGGTTGGGCGGGCCCTGAAGTCGGCTTGATTATCAGCAAAACGCTTTCGATAGATTACGGGTCTGGGCATGGCTTCCCGCTGCGGGCTTTGGTATGCTGCGCGCCGCATCGACGAGCAGGTTCCAAGCGTCGTGCCCACAACCGCCGATTGGCGGTTCTGGATTTCTAAAAAGGCTCGGTGGCAGAGTGGTTATGCAGCGGATTGCAAATCCGTCAACGCCGGTTCGATTCCGACCCGAGCCTCCAGATTTCTGAACAAATATTCTTTAAACCAATAACTTAGAAAATCGGGTTTTATTTTTCCATACTCGAATCGGGAAAGCGTGCCTCACTTGTCCCACGGGATTAGCTCCTACTTCCGGTTCTCTGTCGTAGAGGTAGCCCCGTACGCACACCGTGGAGCCAGAGAAGCCAATGTCCACGACCCCTCAGAGACGGTCAGCTAAGTGTCGCTGGAGGTCGGCTTTCGCCTAATTCCAGAATTTTAGTCACGCCCAGGTTCGCAGGGCCACAAAAAACCCGCCTTGGCGGGTTCTCAGAGTGCTGTGCTAGTTGCGATAACTCGACACGTTTTAGAACAAAACCGATTACGATTTCTACCTACAAGCACCAGTGCTGCCTTCAAGGGTTGCTTTAGACTGGTTTCTGGCTCCCCCCCTTTCATCTTGCTGTGTGTAAGTCCAATCTGCCGAATCAAAATTTAACGAGATGTTTTCGGTTAGGCGATCTTCACCACCACTACCGCCTGTTGAAACGCTTGAGATTCTCACATCATTAAAAGTGATAACAATGTATTCGAGTGGGTCTTGGCCAGCTTTTCGAACAGTAAGGGTAGCGCTTGGGTATTCTATCCCCATCATCATTCCCATCATTAAGTCGCCAGTCGCCAAGTCAATCCACTTTGTAAGCGATAAATCCTGTATGCAAGGACTGATGTTCCCTTTTCCCCTTCCGTCAAACCCGCTGCTAGCGCCCCATGACCATGCAAGCACGTCTATAGCATCTTTAAATTTCTCGTCTCGAGACTCCCCTTTAATTTCACCAATTTGCAAGAACATATCGACTGCTGCCGTTGCACTGAAACTGGCTAGCCCAAAAGCTAAAGCCGCCGCTCGTAAGGTATTTTTACTCTTAGATTTCATGCGTTCTCCGTAGTGGCCCAAGACCACGTCATGGTTTGTCGCATGTCACTAGTCAGATTGACGTTAATGCCACCCGTAGGGCGGCATTATCGGCAGTCCGGCTGTCATAGGGCATGCGCCCGTTAGACCCGTGACTTTGCGTTGCCCGCCTTTCAGCGGGGTTGCCTTTAAGCAGCAATGGCGCTGCCTCGATCAAGATAGCAGATAATGAAGTTTAGGCCACTGTAGTGGTCAACAGGTGCCGAACAGTAAGCTGAGTTTTTTTCAGCCCTCTCGGGAGCGATTCCGTTGTTGGCCGAAGGCGGACATCGAAGAGGCCCCCTACGCGTACCGTGGAGCCGGGCGATCGTATCCTCTCAAAAAAAGGGGTTTCTTGGATATCCGGGAATATTCAAAAAACTATCCAGCTACCACTTCTTCAGGTTCGATACCAATTTCTAAGTAAATAGCTTCTTTGTCTTTAGTAGAGGAGATTTCTTTGACTTTGAAACCTTCTCCAACGAGATACTTTACATACATCTTATTGTAGATGAACGCAAAAACGATTGTTGATAATGACCACGTAATAATCTGTATTATGATTTGCAATATCCCCATGCCGACATGGCCTCTAATGAGAGCAGGGATCCCACCAAAAAAAAGAGTAGTCCAAGAAAAACCGACTGGAGCTTACTTTATGGCTCCTGTATTTGGGTGCTTAAAGGTTATTGTCGAGTGTGCCACGAGTCTTTCCTATGTGATAACTAGTCTTTCAGGTGGTGCGGTTGTTGTTTGTCGGGAGCGTGAAGACCCCCGAGAAATGATTGGGTAAAAACACTTTATCTGCCGGGTTTTTAGAAATGGTGTTGTAACCCGCCAAGACCTTTTGAGCAGTTAGCAGCTGCGCGGCTTTTTCTTCACTCAAATGCTGCGAGATTTGCGCCAAATATGCCGTCTCTGCCTGGGCAATCAAGGCCAGCGCCTCGGCCTCACCTCTAGCCTTCTCAATGGCAGCGTCTCGCTCAGCTTCGGCAGTCATACGGATCGCTTTTGCTTGCCCCTCCGCCTCAGCAACAGTAGCGCGGCTTTTACGTTCAGCCTCCATTTGTTGAAGCATTGCGCGGCTGGTATCGTCGTTTACAGCAAGCTCTTGTATCTCAACTCGAGAAATTCGAATTCCCCATTTCTGCCCAGTATCTATCAAATCTGCAGAAACGCGTTCATTTAGCTGCTTTCGATTCGTAAGCACCTCATCGAGTTGCATGCTGCCCACATAAGAGCGGAGTGAATTCAATGTAATATCTGCCAGCGCAATTGGCAGAACATCAACTTCATACAAAGCGCGCTCGGGATCAACAATTGCCCAATAAACCGAGGCATTAGCGGTCACGCCCACATTGTCGCGAGTATGGCAGGTGCGCGGCTGAGTATCGATTTGCTGCTCACTCATTTCTAGGATGAAACCGCGCTTATTTGCTATACCATTCCAATCATTTACCGTACGAAATTGCTCTAAGATTGGCAGGCGCATTCGTAAACCAGCTTCTTGAATTCGCGCAAACTTTCCGAATCGTTCCAAAACTACTTTATGATTTTGAGGAATTGTATAGAACAACGACATGATTATTTCTCCTCAGAGTGCCGCTTTAAAATAGGGGTGCCATGGTCTACGCTCCCAACCTGACATACCCCGCCTGGCGCTAAGTTCTCGTCACTTTTAAAGGGCCAAAGATCACCTTGTATAGATGCCAAAATCTTGCCGTCTACTTCTTTGACAATTGCTTTTCTTCCAATTAACCCATCAACACCCGATTGAGTAATCGTGGGCGCAAGGACCTTGTCAGCAATTGATACCAAAATTTTCCGCCAAACACTGTAATGAAACGCGACGAAGAAGAACCAGCTGATGATTCCTATCAAAATTTGGTAGAGCAAATGAACATCAATGTTTAAGGCAAAAAAGACGGCCAATCTCATTGAGAGACTCGCCCTTACGCCAGCGTTCCCACATCAGGGCCTTATCCGTCTCGGTGTAACGAATCCTGGTCGGGTACGACATTGGCAACCTCCTTCTCTGTGTTAGCAGAGTCTCGGTGTTGCATGACCGATTGATTCCACAGCCGATAGCGGAAATTTGTTGTGAAGGGCAGGGCGATGAAGAAGCGGTGTGGCGGTAATGCTGGTGTCCACTTCCCCACCACGAAAACCATTACGAGCTTCGATCAGCGTATATTTATACCCCATTCGAGCTCGCTATTGCCGGGATCAGTTACCTGCACGGATGCTTCTTATTTAAGCTCCACAAAACTTTAAATCAAAGCTGGGAAGTCGCCTCCAAATTCAGGCTAATCCAGTATGGCTGGCCGGTGCTGGCAATATGATGACGCTTCACATCAAGTTAGACTTACTTGCTTGACGCTAGCAACCTGTATGGTAATGTGTAAAAAAATAAATACAGCGAGAGTGTTATGTCCAATGATAGTCCCGCAGAGTTTAAAGTCTTCGCGTTCCTCAGGCGCAACGCTGAGCTGCTCAGTCACGATGACTACCGGGCTGCACACGTAGGATTCCACTGCAGTATTACTCGCCGTTTGAAGGACATTCGCGGCTATACCGTAAATATCCATGACGAAGACACTGGGCTTGGAGACAGGCTTGCATCACTGGACTCGATACTAGTTCGAAACGAGCCTGCCGGTTTTTTGGATTTATGGGATGGGTTCCCCGCCGTACACTTTGACGATCGACACGCTTGGGTAACGAGCAGCGAGCCCGAGCCGACCCGGGTAACTGAAGAAGGATTAGTCGTCGATGAAGATTTTTCGTTGGGTGACACGCCTTATCTCTTTGACCGGATTGGACAAAGTAATGAATTTCGTTCCTACCATACTCGCATGGAGGAGCATGTTTTATTGCCAGTCGTGAGAAAGGAATCGCGACCGTGCAAGCTGATTCAGTTCTTCCGCCGGCGTGAATCATTGCCGGAGCATGATTTTCGCTCGCGTTTTTTCAATGAATATCTACCCCTTTGTGCCAATTTGCCCAGCTTAAATGGGTACATTTCGAATGTGCGTTATCGCGACATTGACACGGCGGTGAACGGCTACTATCCCGCGGATCACTGGTGCTTCAGTGATGAGGGACGAGATTTTCGCGAGAGCTTCTATTCGCTCTGGGATGGCGCAAACGAAATCTTTGTAGATGCTTTGGAGGACTTCGAGAGTGCCCGAAGCGAACACCCTGATTGGCGCCAGATTATTGCCCTAGAGGATCAGCTTTTTGATGCACTTTGGTATGTGAATGTGGATGAGAATGTAATCGTCATGCCGAACCGCCAGGCCGCTCCATCGTTCTATTACCGTTGAATTGAGGGGATTGGTAAGCTCATGCTAAAAGTATTTGGATTTGTACGACGCCACCCTTCCCTAAGCCATGATGAATATCGTTGTGGTCATGTTGGTTTCCACAATTCTTATGGGCGCCGACTTAGGAACATTCGAGGTTATATTCTTAATGTACGTGTCAACCGGCTTCTAGATGAACCTCTTGGAAAAAATGCGGCCGAGTTAGTTGCAGAAAAGCCTGCGGATTTTGATGACTATTGGAGTGGTTTCGGCCAACTGATGTTTGATTCATTGGAGGACTACTTCCAGGGTAAAAGTCCTGCGTTGGACAAGCCTGGTCCCGAAGGGCTGGAGCAAGATGATCGCGTTGCGGACGTCGGCGGAGACTTGTCGCTCCTGTTCGGACATCCGCCTATTCAGTTTCAGGTGATTGAGGAGGTGTTACAGCCCGTTGGGCGACCCGAGCACAAGATATTTAAAGTGCTTCAATTTGCGAAGCGACGAAGCGATGTGTCGAACGAAATGTTTCAGAGGGATTGGACCGGCGCTTGCGGCAAGCTATCTGGCCAGGTTCCGGGATTGCTTGGAATGATCATCAATTTTCCGACTTCATTAGACGTTATGTCTGGTTTTTTTGCGCCAGAGACGGGCGCTTTTGACGATAGTGAAATTGTCCGTAGGGAAGCCTTCCGTGCTGGATTCGACGCTATTACCGAGTACTGGTGGGTTGACCCTGACGCCATGGCGTCATGGCAATCGAGTATGAGGGCTGAATTACGCGAGGAGGAGAAACGTCTTTTTGAAACTGGTTTTTTTTGCGAAGTCGACGAGACCGTCGTGGTTCTTCCTGATCGCTCGGAGCCGCCGTGCTTCTATCATCGATAATGGGTGGTAAAAGGTTTATGTTATTGCTGGAGGGTACAGAACTAAGGTATTGATTGATTACCGCGGAGGTTAAACGCGGCCTCAACATAGAATCGTGAGCTGAAAGTTGGTTAATAACTCGCATAACAAAAGAGGAAACTATTATGAAGCGCACAAATCGGTACAGAGACTTTCAACCTGGAAAAGAACTCCACTTCCGAAAAAGCACCTTGGCTATTGCATGCTTGGCAGCTAGCTCGCTGTCGAGTTCTGTCTACGCTCAAGCCGAAGCTGAGTCCGGTAATCGTCTCGAGGAGGTCGTAGTTTCCGCACGTGGAGTTTCGGAATCTGAACGTGATATTCCTGTGGCGGTTGAGGCGTTTAATGCCGATGCTCTGAGGAAAATGAATCTCAACAGCATGGAGGCGGTGGCGGGAAATACGCCTTCGATGACTATCGTTCGAGCAGGCGAGGGTAACGGCGCCACCATTAACATAAGAGGGGTGGGGTCTACCTTTTCAAGTATCGGCATTGAGCAGTCAGTTTCCACGATTATTGATGGAGTTTATTACCCGCAGGGTCGAGTGTTGAACGAAAGCTTGTTTGACTCAAAACAGGTCTCAATCTTAAAGGGGCCGCAAGCGCTCTTCTTTGGTAAAAATGCGACCGCAGGCGTGGTCTCAATTGAAACACAGGATCCTGGTGACGAGTTTGAGATGATTCTCGGCACCAGCTATGAATTTAGGGCGAAGAACCGCGAAATTAATGCGATCTTTTCTGGTCCGCTCACCGACAAGTTAGGGGCGCGCCTTGCCCTGCGGACGACGGACGCGTCTGATGGCTTGTGGGAAAACCCGAGTGAGCAAACGATTTATCCTGACTTTGATGTTGCAACAGGTGCACTAAACGAGCTCTTCGTACCAAAGTTGGAAGAAACTTATTGGGCCGGCCTAGAGACCAACTACGCACGACTTACTCTGGATTATGCTGCTTCTGATCGTCTGAATTTCAACCTTAAAACCTCGTATTCCTCGATGGACTCTAACGGCTCTCAGGGCGGTGAGGAGCGCTGGGCTTGCCCGGCGCTTGATGGTGTCCCACATGCTGTTGATCCGGCGACGGGTAGGCCGGTACCGACTGATGCCGAGTGTGATGGGGATTGGTCGGACCCACGCCAGCCGGTTCCTCCCGCAATAGCCGCGACAAATTCGTCGCTAAATCGGTTCGACGGACAAATGGGGGAAAGATACAGGAGTTATGGGGTTACGTTGAAAGGGGATTATGAGCTAGAGAGCGGCAAGCTCACGGGTATCCTCAATTATCACGAGCAGGATACGGATTGGGTGCTTGACTCGGACCATGCAAACATTGCTCAGGTTTACGCCTCTGAAACCAATTCTTTCGAAAACATATCTGCGGAATTTCGCTATGTGTCCGACCTATCGGGATCCCTGAATTTTGTGGCCGGTGCGTACTTTCAGGAGACAGACCGCTCTTTCAATCAATTTGTGATTGATGCCTTCCTTTCAAACTCGGCTGTAGAGGACCCTCAGAATGAGCATATTCTGTTTGAGAAGTTGTCGGGAACGGATGGGGATACACAGTCTGTTTATGGAGAGCTTATCTGGGACATAACCGATGAGTTGCAACTGACAGGCGGTGCAAGATGGATTGATGAGACAAAAGATTCATTCTTTTTACACCCATACGTCAATCCCGCTGTGACCGCATTATTTACCGAAGATGTTGTAGTGGCAGCGGATCAGTCCTTCGACGACGTCTTGCCCGAAGTGACCCTACGATGGACGCCCGAGCTTAATATTATGGCCTATGTTGCATATAAAGAAGGTTTTAAATCGGGTGGCTTTTCGAACAGTGGCATACTTGGTGCAATTTCTGGAAGCCTATCTGACTTTACCTTTGACCCGGAGACCGTCGACGGATTTGAAGCTGGAATAAAGTCGTCTTTTCTTGAGAATAGCTTGCAGGTCGACTTGACTGTTTATCAGTTTACCTATGAAGGTTTACAAATAGACTTCTTCAACACGCCTGTCTTTGCATTTACTACCTCGAATGCGGGTGAGTCAACTGCAGAAGGTGTTGAGCTTGACCTGCAATGGGCTCCAATTTCAGGACTAAGGTTGAATGGCTCAGTTGCTTACAACTCGTCTGAGTACGATGACTTTATTGCCCCTTGTTATGTTGGCCAAAAGCCAAGCCAAGGGTGCACTATCCCCGGTACGTCACCAAGGCAACAGCTAGGCGGTGAGCCGACAGCACTTGCACCGGAATGGGTGGGTAGCCTGTCAGCTGATTATGATCACGTTCTTGAAAACGGACTGATGGCAGGCTTTACCGTTAACCTACAGAGCAAGTCCGATCATGTGACTGGCTCTTTTGGCGAACCAGCTGATGTGCAGGACGATTACATGACTGTTGATGCGGCGATTCGGTTGGGCTCTGCTGATGGACGCTGGGAAGTGGCATTGATAGGTAAGAACCTGACTGATGAATATGCAATCGTTGCGTCTCGTGGAGTTCCTGGCACCGGTGGTGGCACCGGTACCGAAGATGGTTTCCGCGCAGACCGGCGAGGCTTTGGCATAGAGCCGCTCACTATAACTCTCCGGGCGGAGTATAGGTTCTTCTAGACTGTAGCTGACCAAAAAACTGCCCCGTGGCTTCGCCCGGGGCTACGTCCGATAGTAAAACATGAGTGTATAAACGCCACAAAGCGGGTTACGAATTTTTGAGTGTATCGATTTGACGCTGGTGATCGATGTTGAGCGGGTAGTTGATGTTATTTCAGATAGATAATCTGGGGCTTTAGTCAACGCTAAACAAAACACATTGTGCTGGCAGTAGCGGGTCTAAAAACCAGATTAAGCTAATCTGTTTGGGTTCAGATCACGCGATTTTTCAAGTCAGAGTTGGCTCAAATCCATTAATGAGAGGCTCAGATCTATGAAACCAAAAGTCCCAACAATCCCAGGCGCAGACAAACTGTTTATTGGAGGGCGCTGGCATCAACCAAGTTCTGATCAATTTATGTCGGTGATCTCGCCTTCAGATGAAGAGGAGGTAATGCAAGTTGCGGTCCCAGCAATTGCGGACGCCGACATTGCAGTTGCAGCGGCTAGAGATGCTTTTGATCGAGGTCCTTGGCCTAGGATGTCAATGGCTGAGCGAGCTGTTTGCTGTGAACGTCTTGCTGCTGAACTAGAAAAGCGTCTTGATAGACTCAATTTGGCGTGGATGTTTGAGTCCGGTGCTCCTGTAGCTCATGGGGAAATGATTAACAGCGGTGCCGGGAAGATGATCTGGCGGAACGCTATTGAGCTCGCGAAGTCGCTTCCTGAGGAGGAGTACCGTAGTGGGGGAGGGGTTATTATCCGAAGAGAACCCGTCGGAACCACCCTCGGTGTTCTCACCTACAACGGTCCAGTAGTGCTTATGGGAATGAAGGTTATTCCCGCACTACTCGCGGGCTGCCCAATGATTATTAAGCACGCTCCAGAGTCGGCGCTGACGGCCCGCATAATAGCTGAGGCAATAGAAGAGGCAGACCTACCAAGTGGTGTTGCCAGCGTTCTTCCAGCTGGTACCGAGGTTACTCAGCATCTTGTAGGTCATGCAGGTGTCGATATGATCGCTCTTACAGGCGGTACCAATATCGCTGTTGATGTTGTCAAGCGTTCAGCGGATCGCCTCGCTAGAACTGCGCTCGAGTTAGGCGGAAAATCTCCGGCCATACTTGCGGAAGATGTGGATTTTAATGAAGTCGCGAAGACGCTAATTGATGGTTCCACCGGCTTTTTAGGCCAGGTTTGTGTCAGCTTGTCCAGAATTTTGGTTCCTCGTAGTCGGTACGATGAATTTGTGGAGCTATGGGCAGAGAAATATAGCTCGCTCAGTCTTGGGCCTGCCTGGGACACCACTGTTGATCGTGGCCCTCTTGCGGTTGAGCGGGCCTTACTTAGGGCTGAAAAGATGGTCGGGCAAGCAGTCGATGAAGGTGCCACCATTGCAGCCGGTGGGAAGCGGCCAGAAAATCTAATAAAGGGTTGGTATTTCGAGCCAACGCTGATTTCGGACGTAACCAACAGAATGTCGATCGCTCAAGAAGAGGTATTTGGGCCCGTGACCGCGGTAATACCATACGAAGGTATTGAGGAGGCGATCGAGATAGCCAATGACTCGCCCTTTGGGCTTGCCGCATCTGTCTACACTCAAGACTCAGATCTCGCCATGTCGGTGGCCCGTCAACTGCGCACAGGTGGAGTTGCAGTTAACTTAGCGGGTATTTCTTTGACAGAGCCATTTGGCGGGGTGAAGCAGTCAG
>NZ_DS999411.1:2450713-2705519 GCF_000158175.1 Luminiphilus syltensis NOR5-1B
GTAATAGCTTGAAAAGCTTCGATTATATTATTTGTGGTGCGGGTGCTGCGGGCTGCGTGCTTGCGAACAAACTTACTGCTGACCCATCCGTCGAGGTTCTTCTGCTTGAGGCGGGCCCGAGCGACAAGACTTTCCTAACAAAAATGCCACGTGGCTTTGCGCAACTCCTTCTTAACGAGACGCGTGCTCGCTTTTTCCAGACCGGTCCCGACAAGGGGGCCAAGCCGGATGGCGAGGTATGGTCGCGAGGCCGCATGCTTGGCGGCTCCAGTTCAATAAATGGAATGCTATATTTTCACGGCAACCCCGGTGACTACGATGGTTGGGAGGCGCTTGGAAATAATGGATGGGGCTGGAATGAGATCCGACGTGTTTTCCAGGAGATGGAGGACCATAGCCTCGGACCAGGAAAATGTCGAGGTAGCGGTGGCCCCGTGGGCGTTTCTATAAACCCATATCGAAGTGAGTTGATCGATGCGCTGATATCGGCGGGATCTGCAGAAGGTCTAGGTGTAGTCGAGGACATTAACGAGCCGCCCCATGAGGGCATCGGCTATACACCTTACAACATACGTAAGGGAGAACGCTCCGGGGCATCGCAGGCTTTCCTGCATCCAATATTGCACCGGTCCAATTTAACCGTTGTTACGGGTGCATTAGTCAGCCGCGTTCTTTTTGATGGTCGTGTAGCTTGTGGTGTTGAATGTGTAGTTGATGGTTCTGTGACAAGCTATGAGACTTCCGGAGAGGTCATTTTGTCATGTGGGGCGCTCCAGTCACCCCAGGTGCTTGAGCTTTCCGGAATTGGTCAGCGAGCGCTTCTGGAGGAGCTCGGAATTAACGTTATTTTAGATAGCCCGGGAGTCGGCGAGAACCTCAGAGAGCATTGCCTCATCGTAATGCAGCGTCGGCTTAAAAAGCCATGGAGTAAAAATGCAGAATTTTCTGGTTGGCGTCTTTATAAGAATGTCGCGAAATATGCTTTATCTAAAAAAGGATTGATGGCCTATCCGGGTTTCGACATGTCAGCCCTTGTGCGTATTGCTTCTGACACTCTGCGCCCAGACGTTCACCTTATTGCGTCCAGAACATCAATGGATTTGCGGTCTTGGGATGGGTGGACCAAGGGACCCACACTCGAATCCTTGCCGGGAATGCAGTTAATGGGCTATCCGACTAACCCCCAAAGTCAGGGGAGCGTGCATATAAAGTCTAAGAACCCGGAGGAGCCGCCAGAGATCCAAGCAAATTATTTGACTCACCCATACGATAGGAAAATCAGTATCGATATGTTCCGATACATGCGGAAGCTCCTGTCTCATGACTCTTTAACCGATGTTATCGGAGAAGAGACGATACCTGGCCCCCATGTCGAGAGTGATGAAGATATTTTGGATGCCTTTTCAGCCTACTGTGGTCCGGGCTACCACGCCTGTGGTTCTGTGAAGATGGGGGCTGACGACCTGGCAGTTGTGGACAGCCGTTGCCGGGTACGAGGCGTTACTGGGCTGCGTGTTGTAGATATTTCAATATTTCCGACACAAACGACTGGTAATACCAACGCGCCAGCTATGGCTGTTGCCGCTCGCGCATCAGAGCTGATTAATGAAGAAAGAGCTAATACCTAATGTCTTCTTTGTTAAACGCTATTTTGGTACCAATCGTGTAAAACGGATTGGATTTAAATTTGTATAAATATTCTCTGAGGGGAATTGATGCTGATCTTGATAAAACGACATAAAAGCGGATCACAACTTAGGCTTCAATCGAGTCGGATAAGTGGTGCGACCAGGCCTTTTTGCCTTGCCGTGATAGCGAAACTCCTGACCTTTACGATTTTCTGTAATTTTAGTGTTGCACACGCTGACTCTGAGGGTGCGACTTACAGTGCCACAATCTTATCCGACCTGAGTGATGGCGCTAACTGGCCGGCTTTTGGTCGGACCTATGGTGAGCAGCACTTCAGTCCTTTGAAAGTAATTAACCGTGGATCAGTTTCCGAATTGTCACTCGACTGGTTTTTTGATCTTCCAAAGGGAAACAGCGTAACTGGGCCACTTCAAATCGACGGTAAGTTGTTCTTTGCTCCTGGCTATAGCGAGGTGCACGCGCTTGATTCCGTGACAGGACAACTGCTGTGGACGTTTGACGCCAAGGCGGCTGAACGTGCTGGTTATAAACTTCGTCAAGGTTGGGGGAGTCGGGGGCTGGGCTGGTGGAATGGAAAGATTTACACCGGCACTCAGGATGGACGCTTGATCGCTATCGATGCTGATACAGGCAAAGAGGTTTGGAGCGTCATGACCGTCGATCCGGACGATATGCGATACATCAGTGGGCCACCAAGAGCGTTCAATGGCAAGGTAATTATTGGTCATGGCGGCGCTGATGCCGGAAATGTTCGTGGTTACGTAACTGCCTATGACGCAGAAACAGGTCAGCGTCTATGGCGGTTTTATACCGTGCCGGGCAATCCTGCCGATGGATTCGAAAATGATGCCATGCGCATGGCGGCTAAAACTTGGGCCGGGGAATGGTGGCGTTTTGGCGGCGGAGGGACCGTCTGGAATGCAATAACCTACGATGAACAGTTGGATCAGATCTATCTTGGCACAGGCAATGGAGCCCCCTGGAATCACACAATCAGAAGCAAAGGGGAGGGGGATAATCTATTTCTATCGTCCATAGTTGCTCTAAATGCCGAATCGGGTAAGTACATTTGGCACTATCAAACAAATCCCGGAGAAACATGGGATTACAACGCGGCGATGGATATGCAACTTGCCGAATTGGAGATAGCGGGAGCTCCACGTAAGGTGTTAATGACTGCCCCTAAGAACGGCTTTTTCTATGTGATTGATCGAGTCGATGGGAAGCTTATTTCGGCTGAAAATATTGTGCCCGTGACATGGGCTACCGATATTGATTTGAATACTGGTAGACCCAATGAGGTCCCGGGTATTCGGTATCAGGAGGGCGAGCCAGTTGCGGTTGCACCCAGCCCGATGGGAGCACATACATGGCTACCCATGGCTTACAATCCGGACGAAAGATTAGTTTATATACCAACCATCGAGTTGACCGCCGTTTTCCAGGACTTTGCCGGAAACAAGGAGGACTGGGAGCGTTTGCCTAATAATGTGCTCGATACAGGGGCAGTTGTGGGCTACCCGCCAGACACGACAGGTTCAAGTTCTTTAGTAGCTATCGACCCTGTAACCCAAGGCCAAGTATGGCGCCTCAAAACACCGGGATATTGGAACGGTGGCGTTTTGACAACAGCCGGTGGGGTGGTGTTCCAAGGCCATATAGATGGTAGTTTCAACGCGTTTGATGCTTCCTCGGGAAGTTTGCTTTGGAAGTTCGATGCGAAGGCGCCTGTTCTGGCGCCACCCATTACCTACCGAGCCGGAGGGAGGCAATACGTAACCGTTCTAACGGGGATGGGTACGAGTGGTGGTTATCTGGGCGCCTTGATAGAAGGCTTTAATTTACAGCCGAAGAAGCAAAAGAGGCGAGTCCTCACATTCTCTTTGGGCGGTCAAGCGAAGTTGCCTGTACAAGACAATGCTGAAACGCCACTTCTATCTGACGATACGCTCGAAACGCAGCCGGAAACGTTGGCTAAAGGGCACGCAGTATATGCGCAATATTGCGCAGTTTGCCATGGACAGAAAGCGATCGCTGTCGGCGCCGCGAGCGATCTACGTCGCTCAGATACGCTCAAATCTCCCAGCGCTTTTGCGGCGGTTGTAAGAAACGGAGTCTTGGTTGACTTGGGCATGCCGGAGTTTTCCGACTTGTCGGAAGAATCAGTTGAGGCGGTGCGACACTACGTATCGGATCGCGCAGCCAAGGACCGTGCTGCATTAAGCGGGGACTGAAACGATTACCCAGTCCTAGGTTAGGTTTATTTTTGATCTATGAAGCTTGTTTTTCGAATTTCGTTGCCGAGCTGGGAAATTCTTCGTGTTTAACGAAAGGTACATTGGTTTTTTAATATGTAATCTACAGAGCTTTCCAGGTCATTTGTAGAGTCAGATAGGAGGTAATTCAATTGGAAACTATTGCGACAGTCCTTGGGCCGGTAGCTAAAGCGAACAGTTCAGAGGGCGAGTGGGACACTTTCGTTGATCCTGGGGAAAACCCCGGCTTTTTTGAGAAGATGACGGAGACGATAAAAGTCAAATTTATGGGTGAAAATTGGGAAAAAGGGCCGTGGATTGTTGCAAATTTATTCCCGCCAAACGTGAAAGCTGGAGAGCACTCCCACAATTTTGACACTGTTTATCTTATTACCAAGGGATCCCTAAACTTCAATGACGGATTAGGCTGGTTTTCTCCTGGTGATGTACGTTGGGTTCGCGCCGGTACCATTTATGGGCCTGAAGAGGCGGGGCCGGAAGGGTGTGAGTTCATTTTGATTAGCCAGGGGCCTATAGAAGTAGCTTGGAAAGATGGTGAGGTTTACAACGCTGGAGATTAAGGAGCACTGACGTCAGGTTTAGTCTCAAGGTGGCAATTAAATCAATGGATATTTCGTCATGTCCGGCGGAACAAATTGGCGAGAAGTAATATTCGGTCGAGAAATTAGCACTGGTCATGCATTCTCTCAAGGCCACACGATTATTATTTAGTAGGAGCCGTTGCAGAAAAAATAAAAAACTGCCCCTATCCTAGCAGTCTAGAGCAGAAGGAAGAGGGCGTGCAGATACCATGACGAATTGCGATTTAAAGGCTGGTCTGAAAACAGTGAAGAAAAGCTTGGCGTTAACCTGCGTGTTTGCTTTGTTACCTCTGACCTCGAATATGGTAAAGGCGGTCGATTTAGAGACGAAGAGCAAGATTATCGATCTCATGGTCTGTTATGCAAGGGCCACCGACACATTTGGAGAACTAGGCAATACGAATGCGTATCATGAGGCCTTGGCAATTTATAAAAAATGTTTTTCTGAAGAAGCGTCTTTTAATTTCTGGCCCGTGGGCAGCGACTTTGATGGGCCGCCTTCACAATCAATCGTAACACCCGATGCGTGGGCCAAGTTTGTTGATTCCGTAATACCGAGAAACGAAGAGGGACAATCAATATCCCGCGGCCATCATATGTTAAGTAATTATTTCGTTGAGTTGGATGGTGATGAGGGAAAGCTAGAGGCCTATTTGAGCGCAACACGCGTCAATTATAGCTATACCACGGGGAGTTCAGTGACTGATGTTACAGAATCCAAAGGGTTTTATACACTGTCTGTTAAAAAGACTGAAGAGAGTTGGTTGGTGACAAGGCTGGAGCTGAGGGTGATTAGCGTCTCAAGCTTGGCTCGTTAAGGTATTGCAATTTCGCAAATAAAATTGAGCCCTAATCGCTAAGCTGAAGATCATATAAAACGCGATATTTCGTTAGGCTTCATCTAACGTTCTCGGGATGCATGGATAAAACTCTCTTCGTATAAAGATAATAATACATCTGTCATGTGTGGGGTTGTAATTATACTGCTAAACGCGGTGTAGACATCTTTAAAATGCATGGACTTCCCCCGAATCTAGTTGGGGCACCTTAGTTGACGTCAACCTTTTCGATATGCGTCAATCGAAGTGCTGGTTAAAGTGCTTCCTAATAACGATTCACAGAGGAATTAGCGATGGGCTCAAAACATAAAAAAAATAACGGGATAAGCTTCCACGTAAGCCGAGTTCAACTAACGCGCGCGATCGCGGTTCTTACCTCCCTATTATGGCTTTGGCCATCCGCGGCTTTCAGTGTGACACTTACCGGTGCTGTCAAAAGTTTGGAATTGGGCCCAGTCGTTGGCGCACAAATTTCAGCCAAGAATCTCGATCGAGGATATACAAAAACCGTGTTTACCGATGATCAAGGCGAATTTCGGATGGTTGACCTCTTCCCTGGGCAGTACGATATAACAGCGGTCCAGATTGGATTCGAGACGGAGAAAAAGAATGACATTTTTGTTAGTGAGGCGGGTCTTTCTAATATTGAGTTTGACTTAGCCCACGGTGCCGATATTGCGCAGCAAGTGTCAGGAACTAGCTGGATTGCGGCGTTACCGGATGGCCCACTTAAGCGTGGCTTTTTGCTTGGGTGCATTGGTTGTCATCAGTTCGGAGACATGATCACTCGGGCGCCCCGATCGCGGGAGCAATGGATAGCGACAATAACTAATATGAAGTCTAAAGGTCTTGGTAGTTATCAAGTTGGCCATGCTCTGATGCCCGGTCTAAGTACTGAGGATCTGGCGACCTGGCTAGTGGATAGTGGTTTCGGAACTGCCGGACATTCCTTGCGGCCAGAAGTGCCGTCGCCAGTTACGGGTGCTGCGGCCGAGATAGAGATTATCGAATATGATGTAGGACAGCCTGATTCTGTTCTACATGACTCTACCGTAGGGAAAGAAGGCTACGGCTGGGGTTTGGATTACGTTCACGATACTCTTCACAAAATCGATCCTACATCCGGTGCAGTCACTACCTACGAGCTGCCTATTAAGGGAGCAGGCGCCCATACCATCCACCCGGATCGGAACAATATTCTGTGGATAACCCTTCAGTTGGTGGATATGGTTGCCAGCTTTGACCCTAACACCGAAGAATTTCGACTTTACGGTGGTTTTAGTCTTAACTCTTTGCCGCATTCTTTCGCCATCGATTCACTGGGTTATATCGAATACGATGACGAGGGAAATCTATGGATTAGTGAGTTCACAAACAATGCTCTTGCGAGTCTCAACCCGGAAACCGGTGAGGTTAAGGAATATCCTTTACCCCTAACAGGTACTCTTCCAAAGACGCAGGTTGGTGTTTACGGCGTTGCCATAGATTCTCTGAAAAACGTCTGGTATACGAAGTTGAACGAAGGCGTGTTCGGAAAACTCAACTCGGGCACCAAAAAAATAACGCAGTATGAGATGCCCACGAAATTTTCGGGCCCCAGACGGATTGGTGTCGACTCTCAGGATAGGTTGTGGATTCCTGAGTTTGCCACAAGCAAGGTCACAGTGTTTGATCCGTTGAAGCTAACGTTTAAAAGTTATCCTCTGCCTGATAAAGGCGATTATCCTTATGCTCTCCGGGTAGATGGTACGAAGGATGTGGTGTGGATTTGTGGAACGGGCTCGGACTCAATTTATCGGCTCGATCCAAACACTGGGGAGTTCACGCAATTCCCACTTCCGAATGCTTACACCTTTACGCGGCAGCTGGCAATTGATTACAAGACCGGTGATATTTGGACATCATACAGTAATATTCCGAATCAATGGGGTGACAACCCTGCTGCTATCGTAGTCAGAATGCAGATTGCAGATTGATTTTTTCAGGGTGCGTGGTGCCTTGTAGTTATGGCGTATCGCCAGGTTAACTGGCTCTGATTGGCAGCATTGGTCTGTTAATACCTGTAAGCACCACCGATTCCCGAGTGAAGTGATCCGCTATGCTGTTTGTCTAGACTAGCCATTCAATCTGCGCCAAAAAAACCTCATTGACCCTCTTTGTCGAAAAAGGTTTACGCCGAGCAGCGTTGCTTCTAGCGAACGGTTCAGAGGTAAATAATCTTCTCGTTTTCATTTGAACACTCCTCAATCGGTGGCAGATTACCACCCCAAAAAGTGTCCGAAATCAGTTAACAACTACAGTCGTTTGCAATAACTGGGCCCGACATCCCCGCATCTTGGGCGGCCTGGGTGCGGGAAATAGAACTTAACAGTGCGTTGATACGCCTTACTTGAATCCTCTCCAAGCGTTGGTCACCATATGATGAGAGTTGAGTTTAGCGGTTCGGGTGACTGTTGCGAGTGCATCCGTCGACAGTTATCAGCCGAACGCCACTGGACGCTATTCTCATACGGAAAAATATCTACACCGTCGTCTTCTGAATGCCGAACTGGTCGACGTAGAAATACACTACGATATTCTGCGTGCCGAGCGAGGTAACGATGTTGAAGGCGTTATTGTCTGCGCAAGACGCTAAGGCATTGCAATTTCCCATGAAGGGTGGCCAACACAGTTATTTTTTGCTTGACTGGCCGTGAAGTAGCGCGGGTAAATTTCTAGCAAACGCTGTCGCGATAGTATCGTGTATAACCGTCACCCGAGTAGCACTGGCATTGACAGGGAGTTGATATTGGACAAGATCACGGAAGCCCGACTGCTGGCAGCAGCTGACAAAGAGGAGATCCGCGACGCGCTTTACCGCTACTGCCGCGGTATTGATCGTGGTGACGCGGACATGATGAAATCCGCCTACCATCTGGATGCCATTGAGCACCACGGCTCCTTTTACGATGGGCCGGCGAGGGATTACTGCGACTTCGTCATCGAGCACCTGACGACTGTACCCATGGCGCGGCACGAGTTGACCAATATACTGATTGAGCTGGATGGTCAAAGTGCGCGCGTGGAGAGCTACTTTCTGTCATATCAGCGCGTTAATGGCAGGGCCGCAGATGACTTCATCGGTGGTCGCTACCTGGATCGCTTCTCGCACAGGAACGGCGAATGGCTGATCGCTGAGCGAACCATCGTGTTTGACTGGACCGGGTTGGTGACCTTTGATGAGGCGTCGCCCTACGCGGAATCGTTTCCACGTGGCAGCCGTGATAGCGAGGATCCACTATACAACTATTAGCGCTTTCGGGACTTTCTAATCCCCAGCGCGACTAGTTCAATACGCGATAGCCGCGACCCGCAAGGCAGCGTTTCACAACACGTACTTTGTCCCGCTCGCCTTCAGCGATGCCCCGGGCACCACCTGTGACAGCGCCGACGCCAGCGCCCTGCAGCGCGCCCTTGCTGCTATCGCGGGCAATCGCCCCCACGGCGCCGCCGACAACCGCGCCAGAGGATGCTCCTCGAGCAGCTTTCTCACCGGTGCGAACTTCCTCTGCGTAAGTTTCGCATTCAGCCTTATCGGCTGCGTAGCGCGCCATATCGACACCTTGTCGGTCGATAACAATCTCATCGGTGGTGGTACATGCTACGAGAAAAATCAGGGGTGCCATCACGGTGGCATTGCGAATTTCGGTATAAAAACACATTGCTAATCTCCGGATTCAAAAGGGTTTGAACTACGGTGTCGCAAAGGCCATAAACGCTCTCACTCAAAAGCGCTTGTCCGTCTGCCGTTGCGTTTAGCGCCAACCAATAGGTCGCGCACATCCTCCAAGTACATCATGGCATAAACACGGTGCCCACTCGCAGGGTGTTTCGGTGGGCCCAATTCTTTGCAACGCTGGATCATTGAGTCAGACTGGCAGCCCAAGAAACGGACACAGGTTGAGAACAGAACCTCTATTCTTTTCCAGCCGGGCAGGCGGCCAAAAAAATGTGACGCTCGATCATGGTGAATATGGACACTGCCTGCAGTTTGAGCCATCTGCCCACTTCCCGCTTGAGAGACAGCGCTGAACGGGTGTTTTCCAGTATCTGCCAATAAGCACTGGGCGGCAGATCTCCCAGACATTCGTGGGGTCGCTCGTCGTTGTGAGTCGTTGGCTGACGGTGGGGGATTACCCGAGGAGCCGATGTGGCGGCGATTCTGGCGGCTGTCCTGCTCAATTCGGGGACACAAACGGGTACAAGTGCTCCCCAACCCCCATAAATGCTAACCACCAGGGGCGACCCGAGCCTCCGCCCTTTCCGATAAAACGATTTAAAAACAACGACCTAAAAAAAGGTTTTATTTTCCCGCAGTTCCCCCACACACGAGCCGGGAAAGTTTATAGAACTATCCCCACGCAACTATTTTCCGCAGGAGCAAGGTTGCCCCATGCGTCCACCGTGGGGCGAGCCGGCAGTTATCACCCGGAAAGTTTCACCAGCGCAGCGTAACAACGTATTTTCGCCGGTTTATCAAGATGCCAACTGGCGCGGGAATTGGCTAGAGGTCGATAAGGAGGCTTGCATAGCGCCGGGCGATCTGGTGGTGACGTATCGCAGGTGCCTGGGCGTCTGAGAGCTCAGCAGCTTGGCATTTCTGGATTCGTGAGTTGTTGCGTTACCTGATCAAGAATCCATGCATACGTCGAGCGGAGACCCGCCTCCAGATCGGTCCCGGGTCGCCAACCAAGTCGTGCTTCAATCAGGGTATTGTCGGAATTACGGCCGCGGACGCCTTGAGGCCCGTCGATACGATTGATCTTCAGCGTTTTACCCGATATGCGCATTACGGTTGCAGCCAGTTCATTGATGCTGATCATCCGGTCCGAGCCGACATTCACAGGCTCCCGGCAGTCGGATTCCATTAGTCGTCGTACGGCTTCAACGCATTCCGCGACGTAGAGGAATGAGCGGGTCTGGCGACCATCTCCCCATATTTCGATGGCGCCACCGTTCATCGCTGCTGCGATTTTTCGACACAGCGCGGCGGGCGCTTTCTCTTTGCCACCGCACCACGTGCCCTCCGGTCCGTAAATGTTGTGAAAGCGGGCGACCCGTGTCTCCAGTCCGTAGTTTCGGGAAAAAGATTCGTACAGCCGTTCAGCGAACAACTTTTCCCAGCCGTATTCGCTATCCGGTTCGGCGGGATAGACCGTTGCTTCTTTGCAGTTGGGGTTGTCCGGATCCAATTGATTGTAGGTTGGGTAGACACACGCAGAACTCGAATAGAATACGCGCTGGACGCCATGCTGAACGCAGGCTTGTAAGACGTTGAGATTTATAAGTGCTGAGTTGTGCATCACGTCGGCGTCATTGTCGCCGGTAAACAAGTAGCCCGCGCCGCCCATGTCAGCAGCAAGCTGGTATACGTGGTCGATCTCGGATGAAAGTAGTTTATCGTAGAGGCTAGGATCTCGCAGATCGCCGACTATAAACGAGTCTGCCACAGAGTGGGAAAACTCGGGATACTTCAAATCCACGCCGAGCACCCAGAAGCCCTCACTTTTGAGTCGATTGACCAGGTGGTGGCCTATAAAGCCACCGGCACCACAAACCACCGCCCGTTTCAGGGTTTCGGTTTCAGCTTTCACCCATCAGCCGTTGGAGTAATCAATAAACGTAGAGGGCGACGTCATTTGCCAACAGCGTCGCGACTCCACTTGATCAAAAGGCGATCAGGACGCTTTACGCATGCGAGTCAGGCCAATCCCCACCAAAAGCAGAGCAAGGGCGATGAGACCATAAGGTCTGCTCGCACCCTCGACGGTAAAACCCGTCACGTCAACGGCCGCCTGGGCCTGCGTTGTCGCCAGCATGATCGGGGCTGTGAGCCACAGTTCCATCTTGTTCATAAAGCTGCTCCATACCGTTAGTAAAACACCAGACATGAGCATATCCTATTCTTCTCCAACGCTGCACCCCCTGTGTGGTCAGTTTGAGCATCAAGAAATGGAGTCAACGGTGATAGGAGCCAACGGCCGTTTTGGGTTGTTACACGGCCTCTGCGGGAGAACTGGCATCCCCTTTAGCCAGCCCATGTTCGCGATGATATTTTGCATGGCAGCAACGTCAGCGTTGGGGCAGTCGAGCGGGGCATACAATATTGCGGTGCTCGATGATGCCCGCTACCGGGTGGGTTTTGAGGACCTGACTGCCAGTGAATTGCCAATACCGTCTGGGCAGCTGCGCCTGAGTCACCGAGGCTTGCCCATCGACATCGACGTTTTCGATGGAGGGGACGGGCGCTTTGGGCCTGGTGATTATTTCCATTTTACCGGTAGACGCCTCCGGGGCGATCATTCCTGGTTCGATCCTTACAGCGCTTACAACGTCTATCAGCTCACCACAGAGATCTCTCGGCCCGCTGCCGTTGTCGGAAAAAAGCCGTCTCCGAGTGTGCCGATTATTGAACATCTCGAAAAGGAGCTGATGCGGGTGGCACTGCCTCGCGCCACTGAACCCGCGGCGCTTGAGCCCTGGTACTGGCAGCGTATCAGCCAGGTAAAGGGCGATCATTTTAGCTATCGGCTCTCCTGGTCAGCGCCACCCAGGCGTTTGCGGGTGGCGTTGGCGGGCTTGACGGATGATCAGAATGCCACCGTAGCAGGAGTGCCGCAGCATTGGCTTCAGGTATACCTCGCGGGAAGGCTGGTTGCACAGTCAAGCTGGGAGGGGCAGGAGCCTGAAATTGTTGTCATTGACGACCTTCAACTGGAAGAAACCGATGCAAGTGGAGCGCTGCTCGAGCTTCGGATTCCACAACGAATCGATCCGAAAACGGGACGTCAACTTGTCGATGCCGCATTGCTGAACTGGATCGAACTGGAGTACCCAGCAGGCGACGATCACCAACATACGATACTGGACCGTTCTGCAAGCCACCGTCTCAGGGTGCCCGAGGGCGTTCTGTCTCCCGAGCGCGTGATCCCGGTTTCGCCTCAGCCTGATCTTAAAAGTCCCTCGTTGCAGGCGGATTATCTGATGATTGTCCACAGTACGCTGCGGACTTCACTGGAGCCGCTGGCTGAATTCCACCGTAATCGCGGTCGAACAGTCGTCGTTGCCGATGTGGAAGCGATCTTTGACCAGTTCAATAATGGGATTCACGCCCCTGACGCCCTGCGCAGGTTTGTTCAGTACGCGCGTAGCCATTGGCAAAAACCCGCCCCTGCCATGTTGCTGCTTGTCGGCGATGCCAGCTGGGAGCGGGCAACACCCACCGGGAATTCCCGCAATCTGGTACCGACCGAACAGGTCATGGTGCAGGGTCATTTTGCCGCCAGTGATAATCGGCTTGTCAGTGTTGAGGGAGATGATTATCTACCCGACCTCGCAGTCGGGCGGTTACCGGCGGGTAGCCCTGAGGAGCTCGACCGCATGGTGAATAAGGTGATTGCCCACGGATCCCGGGCCTCAGCTACCGATAAGTCGCTGCAGGCCGTTTGGATTGCTGGCGAGGATCGTTCATTTCAGAAAATAACCGACGCACTGGCGCGGCAGGCAGAAATCAAAGGCGCGATAAACACCCGGATTTATCCGGCAGAAAATCAGGGCCAGAACGAGGTGTTTGCGGCGCTCAACGGCGATGCTGATGTCGTGCATTTTCTCGGTCACGGTGGGCGGTTTGTCTGGCGGACCGGTCCCCCGGATTTGCGGACTGCTGCAGACCTTTTCAGTGTAGAATCCCTCACAGATCTTGACGCGAAAAAAGATCTGCCGCTGGTGTTGAGTATGACCTGCTCTTCGGGCCCGTTTGATCATCCTAACGCCAATTCCCTAGCCGAGGTGTTCTTAACTGCCGAAAATCGCGGTGCCTTTGCTGTTGTGGCTGCTTCCTGGCGAGTGGTCCCGGTTCACGCTTTCAGTGAACGGTTGCTGCGCTTTTTACTTATTCCCGGTACGCCCATCGGTACTGCGCTTATGAAGGCCAAACGCGCCGAGCGCCACCGCAGTCTTGTAGAGTCGTATAACCTTCTGGGTGATCCGGCGATGCCGCTGCGGTTCGGGACGAGCCATGAATAGGGCAGTGGGCGTGAGTCTGGGGATGGCGATTGTCGTTATGCTCGGCTGGTGGCTTTTTGTGCGCGCACCGGCGCCCAATGTCATCCGCTGGACCACGCAAAGTGAACACAATACCTTTGCCTATGTGGTGTTTCGTGGCACAAGTCGAGAGGGGCCCTTCGAGCGCATCAGCACCGAAATGATTCTTGGTGCCGGAACAACTGACCTACCCCAGCGCTACCGATTCAGCGATGCTGATATTGAGTTCGACGCAGTATATTGGTACTACGTCGAAAGCGTCTCGCTGTCGGGAGAACATACGCGCCTGACGCCCGTGGGTGCTTCACGGCCCAAGTCACGGCTTTCCTGGTAGCGCGGATTCTGTGAGCTTTTGATGCAGTATGACTCGGTCCGGGAAAGCCTTGGAGCGCCCAGTGGTTAGCGACTACGGTGCGCAGCGTTTGAATACCAGCCCCGTGTGGGCGAAATGCCCGGGCTCAACCATGGCTCTGGCCCTGTCGGTCAGGTGCTGACTGAGCGCAAAACCCCGCTGCTCAACTTTGCTTACCCAGTAGCTCGACGGCTGACAGTTCACATGGTGCCAGCCCGGCTGACCCGGGGGTGCCGCCGTCATGAAAATGTACTGTTCGGCGGTCGCGAAGGTGGCCAAAAAATTCTCGCAATAGCGCTCCTCGACGTGTTCTACAAACTCGCAGGACCAGACCATGTCGAAACGGCGCAGGGGATGGTAGGGCCCCGCGGTGAAATCGTGCCTGACATGGTTTTTGGGTATCGCCGAGTCGCGTAGTGCCTCCGCACTGCCATCAACACCCTGTACATCACAGCCGAGCTCGAGAAAGAATCCAGCCGCGTGGCCCTCGCCGCAGCCCACATCGAGAACGCTCGTGACGCCCAGTTCTTCAACAATCCAGCGCCAAAGCGTCGGCGACCAGGTCAGTGGGTCGCCGTTCTCGATACTGAGTTGGTGAGCATCCGGATGCCGTGCGCTGATATAACCGCCGAGATGGCCCTCGCGAATATTCATGGCCGGATGTTCCGGGTTGACGAACTGTAAATCGATCACATCCACTGACGAGACGGTCAGAGCCTCCCGGCCGTCATCCAGGGGTAGTTGCAGTAGTGGAGTGGCTGTCGTCGGCTCTGGTGACACGATCTGCGCACGTTGCTCGCGTAACCACCTAAGCTCCGGGTCGTCGGGCGCGAGATCCAGTGCCAACCGGTGGCCACCCCTGAGCGTGACGCGGAGCTGAACGGGAGCGGCCATCAAATAACGAGTCGCAGCCCGGCCTCCCTGGCCCAGTCGTCGACCGTTCGCTCTGTGCCCAAAGTATAGCGACCAAGAATCTTCGGGTCCTCTTTGCCGAACAGCAGCGCATGGAGGCGTCGGACCATCTCACGAGTATTGTCGTCCTGCCACGCATCGGTCTTGGATTCCCATACCTTGTGGCGATTGCCACCGGGATAATTGTTGTAGTCGAGGTGCCAGATCTGGATTTCGTCGGGCAGATAAATATCGTAACCATGGGTATAGGTCCGGGCCGACAGCGCTGACTCGTGTCCCGCATTGATCATCGCCGGATCCTCAGGAACCTCCCGTATCCAACGTCCATGAGTGAATACAAAGTTGCAACAGACCAGGGCTGTTTTCTGGTGCGGTTCAGTTTTCCGCTTTTCTGACATCTGAATATCGATCCATCCCACGGGAGGAATCAGCTCACAGCGCATGAGAGGTACACCATCGTAGTCGGTTCCGGCCCAGGGGATTACCACCTTGCCCTGATCGTCAAAGGTGAAGGGCGGGGAGCTTGTTGTCAGCAGCGGTTTTTCGCTGGGTTTACTCTCCAGCTGCTGAATGAGATTGACATCCCAGCCCTCGGCAAACCAGGTGTGTGAGTCGACGAGCAAGTGGTACTCCTCCCCGGCGTAAAGTTTCTGTACTTCGGTCCGGGACCAGCCATAACCGAGACTGGACTGGTAGGGGTACTTGCGAATTCTGAAGCGCGGGTCCTCCAGCCATTTATCGAGGTTTTCAGATTCATCGGCCTGCCAGCAGATGCCAAAAGTCAGTCGTTCCGGGTGACTCGCCTGTGACAATGCCGCTTCAATGGTGAAAGGCAGGAATTGATCCCGATAGGAGGCTATTGAAACAAAGATTTTGGCTGTATCGGCATTGTCAGTCATTTACTGTGAACTTCCAGTTTGAGGGCTTCGGTAGATTTGAGGCCTATGACCGTATTGATAACGTCTGGCGCCATCAGTTCATAGGGAGTTTGATAGCGGTTTTCGAGTTCAGCAATGATGTCCTGCACCGTTTTTTGGCCATCACACAGCTGCCAGATTTCACTCGCCGACCGATTCAGTGACATCAGGTGGTCAGCGGCGCCCAGCTCAAGATAGTAGTGATCCAGGACGCACGCCTGTCGTACTCCGGGTTGGCGCACCGGGCGCAGCGTGGTCAGGTAAGCACCTGTGGACCGAGCGCTGTCATAGGTTGTCGACAGTTCCGGATAGGCCGGATCATCGGGTACGGCTATTCGTTGCGACAGCCCCTGCGTATTGACGGTGAGTTGATATTCGGTGGCAGCGATGGCGAGAGCAATATTCAGATAATCCGACTCGGGCTGCGAGTCCGCGCCGGGCATAGTCCGCAGCAACCCCAGCAGCTCCAGCCACCGCGGGCAGATTTTCAATAAGTCCGTTGAATGTATTAGCAGTGGTAGTCTAATTTTCGGCAGCGGCAGGTCTCGCTGCACACAGTAGGCCCGCAAAGCACTGTAAGTGTCGGGGAGGCCAAAGGGCCCCGGCCCCTCGGGAAAGTTCTCCCAATGACAGGCGATGGCTTTTCCCGGGCTTAGCTCCCTGGTAACCGCCTCCCGCATTACACTGCCGCCGCCCATGACCAGCACGGTGCTGTCGAGGGGCTCCCGTAGCAGCCATTCGAGAAGCGCCGCGGGAACGTTGTAGCCTTTGAAGGTGTCGTCGATATAGGGGTGGCGCTCCCAGGGCAGGGCAGCCTCCACCCGCGCGAGGGCGTGTCTCGGAAGCTCCAGCCCCGGGCGACTGCAAAGCAAACGCAGCAGTTCTCCCGACTGGCCGCACTGCTGCCAGCTGACTTCCAGAAGCTCTGCTTCACGCTGTGCCTCATCGCCAGGATCGTTGACCAGTATCGTGATGATCACGATGCGTTCCAGTCGAGATGGATTCGGGCGCAATTCATGTGGCCCCAACCTTGTGCTTCTGGCGGATGCTCAGGATCGTTGCGCCATATCCAGTTGGTCACTGCAAATCGGCTGTCCTCAAAGCGTCCGCTTGGGCAGCGTATCCGGAGCAGCTCGTGAAACGTTTCGCTGGGAAAAACAACCATGCGGTTGGATACCGGCTGGATATCCTGAAAGCTGGTTCCCTGCTGGCGAACGCCATCGCGCACCACGCTGTCATAGAGCCGAAGCGCGCCGCCGGTAAAGGGCCTTGGTTCTCTGCTGATGTAGTACACGCAGGTGAGCATCCGGTCCAGTCTTGTGCGCTCATCAGAATCGATATGTGCGCGAAAATAGTGGCCGTCATTGCTCGCTGTTAATTGGGATTCCACGCGTTGGACCGGAAAGAAATCGATCCCCAGGCCTTTGATGATGTAGGGGAGCCAGGTCAGCAAGCGGTTGCACAGCAGCCTCGAGTGAGCAGCTTCCGAAAAGTTGAGGATGGCGAGGTTTTTCCGTGAGCGTATTTCTCCAGTAGAAACCGTGCCGGCATCGAAGGCGTCTTCCTGCATGAGCGCGTAGGACAGCATATCCCGGTGCTCATAAGGACTCAGGAAGTCATCGATCACCATGTGCGGCGATCGATTAATCGTCATTGGTGCCGACGCCTGGGCGCCTTGGGCGGCATTACTGGCAACGGCTACGTCAGGCTGGTCAAACTGCACCAGCACTGGCGGTCGCGTGCTGATAGCCACCAGCTGGGCGGTACTGAAACTCAGAGATTCCTCGCCCCCTCGCAACGGCAGTTGCACGAATTCCTCTTGACTGTCCGTCCGCGACCTGCGCCCACCGAGTACCGCAAGCAGGCGGCTTAATTCTGGCGAGTCCGATGCCAGCTCCAGCGTTTCTCGTTGTCCACCCTCCAGCAGCAGGGTCACCTCAATCAGCCTTGGCTCCATCGGTGACCCTCAATCAATCCTGAGAAACGGCATCTGAATCAGCAAACAGTGACTCGAGGGGGGCGGACGCGCTCTCGAGATGGCTGTAACAAAGCTGGTAGACAGGGATAGATTCAGCGAGCTTGCAAAGATTCTTTATGGTGGTATCGCGATCACTCGGGAAAGTGATTGATGAACGGGTCATTTCCGCCACCGCCGCCGATGGCGACAGTTGAAACAATGCGGTGTGGTTTTGGAGTTGGCGAGCGCAGTAAACAATGGCATCGATAGTGGGATTTCCAATATCCTGTAGCGATGGCTGGCCGTAGTTGTTGTCGATCCGTGTGAAGGGTACGAGGCTCCAGTCCTGAGTTCGCAGCGGTAGTGCAGTATCACCGAGAAGCTGCCAACCATCACGACCCAATGCATCAGCCAGCCCGATGCCGGCATCCTCCGCGGACCAATCACCCAGTACCAGGATAGTCTTGCCGCTCCTACGTAAAGCCATTCCCGCGAGCCAGCAACAATGCCTGCGGGTACGGGCAAGCAGCGGAATGATTTTTTTCAGTATTGCGCCCGGCACCTCTGCTTCCTCCGCTACTCGGGTGGTGGGGGCTTCGGGAAGCCTGACTAGAAATGCTTTCCCTAAACTTTTGACCTCGATGTCGGCGATCACATTGGTCTCTGGATGCTCGATATCGTCGTAAAGCATTTCGGTCAGCTTTTTCGCAAGTCCCGGCACGGTACTTTTGATACGGAAGCGCAAACCCTCAAAGTAGGCGTAGGCGTTTTCAGATGTCTGCGGTATGGACTGTGTCGAGCCCTGTTGTCCTGCGGACCCAAAACGTCCTGAAGCGAGCACCTCCGGGGTCAGAAAACTCTCCGGCCATTCGCGCATCCACGCAGGATTGATCAGTGGACTGTAATGATTCCAGGAGTACGGACCGTCGAACTCAGGGACCATGATTCCCTGCTCCAGGGGGACGCAATTACTGACCGGATGACTGCCCCGTTCGAGGGTGTCGCCAGGGTCCGGCAATTCATTCCAGAGAAACTTAAAAGGCTCGTGCACGCCTCGGTTTCCCCGTAGCCGCTGGATCATGCCGGTGTAGGTACTGGTCATGGAGCCGATGAAATCTTTCGAGTAGGCAGCCACCAGCTGAGAAAGATAAGCCAGTGCCAGGCTGTCATTCTGCGGCAGCGCCGCAAATTCAGCGGCGTAGTAGTCGAGGATATGGTGATCGACGAACACGTGATCGTTGAAGCATTGTTTGATGTCATGAAAAAAAGGATCGTCCCGCTCGTCAGTACAGATGAGCAACCGGTCATCGCGGTCGAAATGGTGATCCATGGCATCAATGGCTTCCCAGGGCTGCCTATCGAGCACGGTTACGCCATAAGTCACCTTGAAATCACCTCTGCGCATATGAATCGCGTTGAAATCCCCAAGGTCAAACGCCACTTTTTGCGCGAGCTCTGCGTAGGGCGCCTGCGCCTGCATTCGCGTCAACAGGTTGTAGACGGCTTTGCGGTGCTCGGGATCCAGGTAAAAAAGGTAGGAATAGAAGCAGAGGTTGTTGCGATGTTGATCGCGTCCGGGGACAAGGGGCAGCTCGGACACCCGAAGCAGGGGAACTTCAGCCAGGCGAGGGTCCTCGCCCACCCACTCGGTACGACCGCGAGCAAAATCCACGGCATCCTGTGAGCCGATATCGACAGAGCCCGGTACGTGAAACACCGTGTCCATGAGGCTGTGCTGCGTCAGCTCCTCGGCATCGAGATGTGCCACTTCATTCTCGGCTGATTCCGACCAGGGCACCGGGATGTCCATGAGATCCGTGACCCGGCTGGGACGGGAGTTGTCCACCCGACCGTCATAGTCGACGAGATTTGCAAGCGGCGGCGTGTTGCCATCCAGAAGCAAGAACCGCTTGGTGAGAAATGCCATCATCACGGCACACTCGATGGACATGATGCTGTTGCTGAGGCCGACCCGGCCCGACATGTAATTGGTAAAGAACAGCTGTCGCATAGTGTGCCTCAGGTGCCCACGGGACGGTAATGGACGAATAGGCCCACGTAGTAATCGCCAACGAGTGGCCACGGGCGGCCATGAATCAGGCGCGCGCCTTCGTAGTAAATAAATTCCCCGGGCGAGAGATTCACTTCGTGCGCCTCACCGTAGATGTCTTCGATATAAAGTGGCCAGGGCTCATCGAGGCGCGAGTCAACACAGATCGTGGAGCTGATGATATGCGTGGTGCCGCGATCGACGTGATTGTGCAGATAACTGCCTCGCTGATAGGCACGAAACCCATAACAGGCAGAGTCGATAAGCTCCATCCCGGACCACGCCTCGTGTGCAGGCCTCAGAGTGTCGCAGATCGCCGCATTGAAGCTCGGATCTTCAAAATGCATGGCGGGGATAAAGTCAGCGTCTGCCGTTGCCAACTCGGGGATGGCTTGTTCCGGGCGAAACTGGCCCGCGCTAGCGGCAAGCTTATCGCGCAGCACGTTGTGCAGCTCGTCGGGCAGCTGCCCCTGCGCAAACCCGAGACCCAGATAGGGTGCCTGAGCCTGGTGTTGCCGCGTCTGCTGTGCCAGCCAATCCGGCATATCGAAAGGGACCCGATTCGAGGCCTGATCACGCATCATCGCTACCGAAAATCCTGCTGCGTGCGTTCAGAGCAAGCTCCATGAAGCGGCGCTCAACCGGACCCTCGGCGATCTTGCGGAAACTCTCAATATCGGCGTCCAGGAAGCTCTGCTCAGCGAATAGCTGCTTGTGCCACTGGGAGTTGCTGAAGGGGCCGACGGCGCCATCGTTACGATCGGTGTAATAGTGGCAGAAGCTGCCGTCGGCAAGGGTGTCCGCGGCGGGCTCCTGGACGGCAAACTGCTCAGTGTCGAGCAGCTCAACATCGAGCTTGTTAAACTGCATTGCCATCGCGAAGCAGGCCATCTCGGCAACCCACATGCCGCTGGGTGGCAGCTTCAACAGCTTTCCCGACAGATAGAGTATCTGCAGAAACCGGAAACAGTCCTTGACCAGCTTGCCATCATCAGCCTGAAGCGCTTCACCGGTCACAAAGACGTTGACGCCACCCGCCTTGAAGTCGCCCTCGAAGCCAAGGGCGTCGAGAAGTTTTGGCAGGGACAGGCCGCGTGAATCCCTGGTGGAAAAGTGAAAAAACCGCTCCTGGCCAATTATCCAGTTGGCCGCCAGAGCGTTACCTTTGGGGAACAGTGGCGCTTGGAGGTCGCCATAAAGGAAAATATCCGTATCCATCAGGCAGACGAGATCATCCGGCGCCGTATGGTGGCGAATCACGTTCAGAGCTTCCACGCGATTCATCGGCACATAGCGGTCGCCGCCATCAGCAAAATCGATATCGTGATTGTCACCGGGGCTGGCGCCGGTGTGGTGTTGTACACCATAGAGATTGAGGATGTTTTGCAGCGCTTCGGAGATGGGCTCGTGGTTGTTGCACACCACGACCTGAATGTCCCAACCCGCGGGCAGTTGCCCCATGAGGGATTCGAACATGATCGCGAGTTGCCAGTGGAAGTAGGGGCGATCTTCGATGCCGTGGACAATGCGTACCCGGCCACGATCAGCGTCACGCCGGGGTGCCGTGATGACACCGGACTGAGCCGCATGACTGTCACTCGGCGGCGCGGGTTCGAGCAGATCGAGCTCGCGAAACTGAAACAGTGCGGCGCTGAGGTCCGACATGATCTGCAGATCGTCGCCACTGAACTGCTGGCGCAGCGCGCTGAAGATCGTTTCGAGCGTATGGTTGCCATCACACAGTCGCCAAATGGCGGCACCGGTGCTGTTCAGTGCATAGACGGTTTCACCGGCTCCAGGCAGGAGCACGAGCTCATCGGATACCGAATAACTGGTAAAGCCTGCCTTTTGAAGGGGGCGAGCTTGGGGGTGGCTGCTGTTGGTCAACGAATCAGTGCGGTCTGACCGAGCGAGTGCACGCGGCTCGTCGTCGGCGGAGCTATCCGCCGCGGTGTCCACCGCGGTCGCCTCAGCTGATATCGAAGTCTGAGATTTCTACCGGAATGGGCTCTGCGGTTGCCACTGTGGGGAATGCCGTCGGCGTTAGGGTAGGTGCAGGCGTAGGGGGCTGTGGGACTGCTCCCGGCGCTGCAGTCGGCAGAGGGGCTGTTGCCGGAACTGTGGGGGCGGGCGTCTGAGCCTGCGCGCGATTCGGCGCTACCATGCCACCCAGCGGCACGGTCAGGATAACGGGGGCTACCCAGGCGGTTGAGAGCACTTCCCGGCGGGTTAAGCCACTGCCGCCAGTATCGCTCTCGTCCGGCGCGTCGTCGGCATTCATTTTTGCACGCAGCGCCGCAATTTCTGCCAGCAACTCTTCCTTTGTTTTGTCTGAATCACTCATAAGCCGCTCCGCCTTCGAAAAACCCGTATCGCCTCAGAGAATATCAGGCTATTCAGGCCGGTAAAAGCCCCCGAGCCTCACTCATTTCGATGCATTTTTGCCAGTCGGCGGCCCCGTGAAGGGTCACCGGGTCGGGATTGGTCCCGGTAAATACATCCGGATGTGCTCTTTTCTGAGTCAGGTCGAAGCCTGCGTAGCGTTCATAGTCGCGAAGTGTTCGGTGGGGGCCGAGGCCGTAAGGGCCCAGGGAGTAGCCGCCCGGGCTGTAAACAAGCCGGTGCAGGCGCGCAAAAGCGACAGCATTGCGCTGCCGGATGACCGCCTCGCCGTGTTCCCAATGCCGCCGGGGTGGCGCGCCGGTATGCAACATGTGCCAGGCGACGACCTCATCAGGGAGAAAGAAATCGTAGCCCCAGGTGTAGGAGCGCACGGTGACGCTGAATTCCTCGCCCCAATAATAATGCTCGGGATCCTGGGGCACCTCGATGTTCCACTGCCCGTGGCTGAACGCAAAGTTACCGTTGATGAACCGGGTCCGAGCCTGGGATTGACGGTTGGGCGGGCCGAAATCGAACCAGGGCGCCCAGCCATAGTCGGCGTTCCAGTCGCTAACCCGGGTGGTGGGTACCCCCATTTCCGTTTTCCGGTGCAGCCGACCCTGCTGGTCATAATAAAAAAGTGGGGCGTTCATGGTGATAATCGGCTTTTCTGCAGGCAGCGCCTCCAGCATGTCGATCAGCCGGGTGTCCCAGCTGGGTTCGAACTTCATATGGGCGTCAACCTGAAGGGTGTAGGGCTCGCCGCGCCACAGCGACTGCACCAGGTTACGCGCCCAGGGTCCGCCGCGGCTCTCACTGACGGGGCGCTCTATCAATCGAAACCGAGCATCGGTTTTGAAAGGGTCGAGGTCGATGGGTGCCAGCGGGTCCTGTTGCGCGCAAATGCCGAAGCTGAGTTGCTCAGGCATCGCCGCCATGTCGATGCAGTCTTTCACGGTCCGGGGCAGCTCGGGGTCTGCGTAGGAGGCAATGGCCACGAAAATACGCGCTGTCATCGTTGGGACTCAAGTGGATAGCCCGCTTGCCAGCTGTTGCGATCGTAGCCAAAGTAGTCGAAGTCTTGGGAAAATCGCTCGGCAACCCGTTGTGCCAGGGTTTCGTTGAAGGCCTGGTGCAGGGTGCCGTGATCCGGTGAACCGTTCGATGCTGGCAGCACTGCGGGCGGCAGCCCCATTTGTTCGATCAGAGTCTGCCAGCTGTCGCCCAACCTGTGAAAGTCCAGCCAATGGCTGACCCGCGATACGTCGAGCATCTCGGTGATCGGGATGTCCTGCATCGCTGCCTGAACCTCGGGTACCGACGTCGGTTCGCAGACCCAGTCAATGTAGCGCTTCCAGCTCAGGCTGAGGAATATTTCGGGATTGCCGCCGTGCTTGCGGTGCTTCCAGAAAGACCAAAGTCGCTCGTAGGGATTGCGGTGTGCCGCAACGAGCCGATAGTGCGGAAATTCTTCAGCGGCTTCGGTGAAGTAATGAAAAGCCCAGCCGCCACCGCGAACCTTGCGTTCGGCCAGGGTGGGGGAATCGGGATCGATCCGATTCAATACCTGCGTCACCGAATTGCTGCCGGTGCGGGGGACTTCGAAAAATATCAGTTGGTATCGATGTGAAATAAACATTGAGTCGGACGAAAACGCTCCCTGATGGGTCGATTCTTGCACGCTTGGCGATGAATCAACCATTCCTCTAAGTTCACCATGCCGAAGTTCCGGAAAGACATCCAGTGCTTCGGGACAGTAACGCAGGAATGCCTGCTGTTTGCTTACAGGCAGACGACTGATCTGATGACAGCCAAAACTGCGCTCGGTAAATGTGTCCTGGGTAGAAAATCGCCCGGCTTGCGCCATGCTGGCGACCCGGTGCCCGACGAGATCGAGATGAAATGCGAAATAACCGTCCTCGCCGGCCGGCCAATGCGTGGGCGGGAACCGCTCAAGGCACCCGACAGAACGCGACCAGTCCCGCAGGCTGAAGCCGCCACTACCGCCATCGATGGTCAATCCAACCGGGCGCTGGCGGCCCCACCTGCTGCCAATGTAATCGTAGGCGGTGAAGTCATCGATACGGTAGCTCGATCCCGGGCAGCACATCGAGTCTGTCTGGAAAATCAAAATCTTGCCCCGTCCCAAGATCTGATCCCAGAACCGGCGTGACAGCATGAGCTGGTTGTAGTAGCGAAGATCAATGGGTGCCCTGATGTTCAGTTCGGTAGTGGTCAGCTGCCCGTCGTCGATAAGTCTGGCAATCGGCCCTGAGTAGATGAAATTGCGATTTTCAGCCCCATGAAACAGCTGTACCGGAATGGCACAGTGGCTGATGATGTTGTGCAGCACGGTGTGCAGCGCTGGATGCTCGCGTGTTTCGACAATAACGCCCCAGAGCGGCTCGCCAGAGGGCTCCGGATCGAACTCAAGATGCGCAAAGGCCTCCGATACCACACATTCGGTTGCATCTGGGAAGATCTTGCTCAGTGTACTGCCGAGGTCGGCGATATGCTCGCTGCCAAGGTGTTCTCTTGGGGTGCCAGTCCGGAGCGTGATTTGCTGCGCCAGTATCGAAGCAGACGAGAGTGAATCTGGTTTCATACCCTGCCTCTGTTTTGCCCCGTGCACGTTCCTGCCCCGTTGCCATGGTCGGTCATCGCACGTGCAGTCCTCTGCTTGCACAGCAAACGCTGTCATGCGGGTACCGTTGTATCATTGTGCAGTGGCAAATAGCCAAACCCAGGGCGCTCTATTTCTTACATGGCATCTGAGCACAACATCATAAAGTCTGCAGCAATGAAACGCTGGAAAATTCATATTCCACCTGTGCCGAAAGTTCACTTCATGGGTGAGCTCAAGTCGGTCCTGTTCGGTGGTGTGACCACCTCCGATGCGGCAGAACACTGCGCCTGCCCGGAAGAGGCGGACTTTATACTGCTGGACTTCCGGCACCTGCTGCACGACTACTATCGCATCACCCGACCTGAAAAGACCATCATGGTGGATTACCGTGACCAGCAGACCCACGTATTCCCTGCGCCCCTTTGCCTGTATTTCAAGCGCAGTGTTGTTCGCCACCGGAGGGATGGGCTTGAGGACTACAAGCGCCGGGTAATTCCAATTGGCTACTGTGTAAAGGAGCCCTATCGACAGGCAGCATCACAAGCACCTGTCAAACGTGATATTTGTGTCGCCATTTGCTCTGGGTTCTGTAACAGCTCGATAATGCGTTGGGCATACCCCTGCGCATTATTGGGGTGGGTAACGTAACCGTTAAAGCCATCGGAAATCAGCTCTTCCTGGGTCGCATCACCGCCGCTGTGGGTCACTACCGGCAGGCCAGTTGACATTGCCTCACCGATTGCGACACCAAACGACTCACCGAGGTTGGATCCGTGGCTGAATACATTGATGCCGTACAGAAATTCACTGAGTGTCTTGTTATCGATCGCCGGTGGAAATTCCCGGACCATATCGAGGCAGTGAATCGCTTTGATTTTTTGCCGATACTCGTCCGGGAGGCCAATGATGTGGAAGCGCGCATCGGGTAGCACCTCTCTGATGTGCGGTAGGCTATCGACGTTGATATCGTGCCATTTTGCCGCCGCTGCGCGACTGTGACGACCAAAGATGGGTCTGGACAGGTCGCGGGGCCGTGAGTGCTGATCCCAGGATCTGGTTTCAATAGGCATGTACATGGCGACACACTTTTCTGGCGCGTATTCCGCACCGGCGCGCGCGGCGTAGATGTGCCGCTGTGCCTTGCTGAGCAGGATGTGTCGGTGAATCTTATGGGTGTCCGCTGACGGATCGAAATGGCCGAAAATATTATGTTCGACAAGGATTTTTACGCCGGCGTTGGTAAACGTTTTTATCAGCTTTTCATCGGTGACGCCCATGCGATGAAAGTGCACGATATCAATGCCTCGCGAGCGGATCCATGCGGCCATTTCGACCGGGTTTTGATTGATAAAAATCTCGGTGGCAGAGCGCTTAAAAGCCGCGAGGCGTTCACCACCGCGCCAGCCTGCCGCGAATACCGCGTACTTGTTTTTTGGCAGGTGTTCAACAAACAGCTGTGCCGTTTTCTCGGTGCCACCCATGGACCACTGATTTGTCCACTCGAGGACCTTGATCAAGGCGACTGCGCTGCATAATTGGCTTGCAATGAGCATACTACGTGTCGCAGTGCGACGTCAGCGCGTGGGCTGCAGTGATAGTCGAAGAGGACTTTTTATGGGCCCTCTTCAGAGCATGCCAACACAGTCGATGTGAACGGGTTTATCGACCGAGTATGGCCTCCACGTTATCGTGAAGCAGTTTGTCGCCGGCATAAAGCTCATGGACACGCTCGATATTTTCAGTGGTTCGCAGTTCATCGTAGCTACGGACATGGTTAAGGTGCGGAAGCTGAAAATTTCCGAGATAATCTGCGATTCGTGTTAATTCATCCTCGATGTATTCCAAACGCAAAATATCGTCGACAAGCAATTTGCCCTCATTGATGCAGTAATCGGTCATCGGGCGAAAGTGGTCGTAATGGCGTTTTTCAAAAAAACGTTTTTCACTCACTATGCGTTTTGCTTTTTCCAGATAAGCGGTGAATCCAAGATCCTCGAATTCCCCATGCGCGTCATGTTGCTTCTGCCAGAAAAAGTCAGAGGCCATGCGATCAAAGGGTTCTCTGATCACGGTAAATTTGAAATAAGACTGTAGCGTGTGTTCGTCGATCAGCCCTGCGCGCAGTAATTCAGGAGCCGTCATATGTTGTAGGGTCAGGACATTTTTCTCAATGGCGCGTATGCCGTAAAGATTGGCCATGCTGTTGAGGTTGAAATGAGCCTCAAATGAAGTCCCGCCGCAACGCGGTATGTGGAAGAAAATAAACTTTCTCGCGTGGCAGATTGGCACGAAACCACCCCTTTTTCTTTCTTGATCCGGTGTATGGGTTATGCCCACTGGCCAGAACGTACCTTATGTGACGGGACTGGAAGGCCAGGCCCCTATGGGAGGGGCCAATAATCCTTCCATTTGGCTGCTGTTTGGACACATGTGGCAAGCGCAGTTTGGCAAAGACTTTTATGATCCATTATGCTGGTTCAGCCTGTTTTGGGTAGGCGTGTCTTGAAGAAGTCGATGGTTTTTCCAAGTCCTTCGTCAAGGCTGACGGTAGGTTGCCATCCAAGGACTTCCTGCGCCTTTTCGATATTCGGCCGCCTCCGCTTCGGGTCGTCCTGCGGAAGGGGAAGCTCCACCCATTCAGATGTTGAATTTGTCATTACAAGGATTTTATTGGCCAGTTCGCGGACGGTGAATTCGGCCGGGTTGCCCAGATTGATCGGACCTGTGACTTTCCTGTCGCTTTCCATTAATTGTATGAGACCGTCAATCAGATCGTCGACGTAGCAAAATGAACGTGTCTGCTCCCCGTTTCCATAGATCGTGATGGGATCCCCACGCAGGGCCTGGGTGATGAGGTTTGACACTACGCGACCGTCGGCATGATGCATCCTAGGACCGTAGGTGTTGAAGATACGAGCCACCTTGATATCAAGCGCGTGTTGCCGGTGATAGTCGAAAAACAGCGTTTCTGCGCAGCGTTTCCCCTCGTCGTAGCACGACCTTGGCCCAATCGGGTTGACGTTGCCCCAGTAGCTCTCAGATTGGGGATGTACGGATGGATCGCCGTAGACTTCCGAGGTTGAGGCCTGAAGAATCCTGCATTTCAACCGCTTGGCAAGGCCCAGCATATTGATTGCGCCGTGCACTGAGGTCTTTGTCGTTTGAACCGGGTCATACTGGTAGTGAATCGGCGAAGCAGGACAGGCCAGATTGTAGATTTCATCGACCTCGACATACAGGGGTAGCGTTATATCGTGGCGCATGAATTCAAAGCGGGGGTGGTTGTGAAGGTGGTCTATATTGCGCTTGGTGCCGGTGAACAGGTTGTCCACGCACAACAACTCGTGGCCCTGATCCAGAAGCCGGTCAATAAGATGGGAGCCGAGAAATCCGGCGCCGCCGGTAACCAAAATGCGTTTACGGCTTTCGTGTAGGCGTGTCATGGAGCATCCTTATTTCCAGGGCTTGCCGACATCGACATCTCAGGCCAGCGAATACACCCTTTGTCTTGCGATCGTTCGCCATACCGAAGAGCGCCACTCTCCGGGCTGGCGTTTTAGCCGATATCTCCGCGTCCAACTGTAACCCCCCATTCATGCTTCACGGTGCGATACGGGCATTTTGAGTCGGCTCGTCAGGTTAAATGTACATCATTGTAATCTGTCGCTCATTGGCTCAATCAACGACTCGCTGTGAAACGGTCTACTTTGCCTCGAGTGAGACACCGCTGACCTACGTTTTCCTGTCTCTGCGGATAGTTACAGGGAGGCAAATGATCCAGACTGTCAGGGGGCCGCTCATGGCTACGGATAGCGAACGTTAGCGGGCAGATGAACGACGACTATCGACCCACCAGTGAGCGCCTGTTAGGTCTTACTGCAGGGGAGGGGCGTGATTCGATATTTCAAACGAAACAAACTGACAGCGTGTTTTTGCGGTGATGTGATGGTTTAATCATCCCAGCCACCGTTACTGAAGACTTAAGAGACCGCCAATAAGAGACGAGGAAGAATAATGAGTAAAAGTACTAAGTCGAATTACCCGAACCTGTTTTCCAATTTTAAGATCGGTTCTCATACGATTTCCAATCGCGTCACCATGGCTGCGACCGCAGAGGTCTTTTCTATTCCAGACGGCTTGATATCAAAGCGGAATGTCTACTTTTTACGCGAAATTGCCCGCGGCGGTACCGGCTTGATTATTGCCGGCAATCGCTTGACCCAGGAGCATTCGTCGGCGCCGTGCAGAGGTTATTCCTGGGGCTTTCTTAAGAAAAATATGCAGCGTGATCGAGTGCTCACCGATGCGGTGCACAAGTACGGATCGAAGATTTTCGTGCAGTTCAATCATTTCGGCTCCCAGGCCAATACGATGAGTAATGATGATTATCGTAATCTCATTTCATCATGCACGATGAAGTCGCCTTCCTGGGGTGAAACCCCCAAGCCGATGGATCGGGCGGACATGGATGAGGTGCGTGATAAGTGGGCGCTGTCTGCAAAAATAGCCGAAGGGTCTGGGTTTGATGGCACAGAAATCCATATGGCCAATGGCTATCTCATGCATCAGTTCCTGTCTCTTACCTACAACAAGCGTACTGATGAGTATGGTGGTTCGCTTGAAAATCGCATGCGTTATCCGCTGGAGATTTTGGAGGCCGTTCGAGCCGCAACCAATAAGAATTTTGCGGTCGGTGTCAGGCTGTGTGCCGATGAGATGTTTCCCGGCGGGATGGGCGCTGAGGAGTGTGCCGTTATGGCGCAGCGGTTTGTGGAAACCGGCCTTGTTGATTACATCAGCCTGGCGGGAGGTAGCTACCACGCCTACTCCTACGAGGTGCCGCCCGAGGATCTGCCGGAAGGTTGGTTGATTTCGAGAGCCCGAAAGATCAAGAAAAAAGTTGATGTGCCGGTCATTGTCTCGGGTGCGATCACGCGGCCCGAGATGGGCGAGAAAGCGATTGCCACCGGGGCTGCAGACGCTATCGCCATGTCGCGGCCGCTGATGGCGGACCCGGAATGGGCAGAAAAGGCAAAGGCAAATAAGGCCGATGAGATTACCCACTGTATTCGCTGCAATCAGGGCTGTATTAACCGAATTTACCGCGCCTCACCTATAGGCTGCACCATCAATCCTGCTTCCGGTCGCGAAGAAATTTTTGGGCGTGATTCCCTCGATAAAGCATCGTCCCCCGGAAAATGGGTTGTCATCGGCGGGGGTCCCGCCGGTATGCATGCGGCAAACGTTCTGGCTACTCGCGGGCATCGTGTGACGCTAATCGAAAAATCAGCGAAGCTCGGGGGTCAGGTCAATTTGATTATCAAGCAGCCCAATCGCAAGTCGTTTAAGCCGTTGATCACCGACCTGGCTCGAAAACTCGACATTTTGGGTGTCCGGGTAAAGCTAAAGACCACGGCAACTGTTCAGTCTATTGCTCGCATGAAACCCGACGGAGTCATTGTGGCCACCGGATCGACCCCGCTGAAAGATGGCTTTTCGGTAGCCGCGCCATTTGTAGAAAAGCTTCCCGGCGTTGATCAGGACAATGTATTAACCACTTGGGATGTTTTGAAGGGGAAGAAGGTTGGCAATCGGGTGCTGATACTTGACGATGACGGTACCCGGCACGCGGCGGGTACCGCCCAATTCTTGTTGAACAAGGGGCACAACGTCAGCGCAGTAACGCGTTTTCCCATGTATGCCCCGATCACGGGACAGACCTTGGAAATGGCCCTCGTTTACTCCGACGTATTCGCGAAGGAGTTGAATGTGGTTGCCAACTCATGGGTTCAGTCGATCAAGGGCAAATCAGCAACGCTATACCATCTTTATACCGGTAAAGAGACCCGGCTCAGGAATATCGATACCTTTGTCCTGGCAGGGGGTGCGGAGGCGAATAACGCGCTGTTCCACGATCTTGAAGCCAAACTGGATAACGTTCATCTCATCGGTGATGCACTTGCGCCGCGATCATTGGATCATGTGATTTATGAGGCCGAACTTGCGGGGAGAGAAATCCTGACTGAAGACTCGAGGTACATACAGACGGGCGAGCTGGACGGCTGGGATAAAGCCGTCGAGAGCGTCGTGTCTGGTTAGCATCGTTTCGATATCAGCCGCACCCGGCCAGCGCTGCGCTCAAACAATGGGGTTGCGCGCGCGGATCCATCGAACAAGTGGTTTCGTTACGTCAGCGGCGGCAGCTTCCGGTTCAGCATTGCCGCTGCCGCCCAGTACCTTTGGGCAGAAGCTGGGAAACTCGGGTTTAGCGGTGTGACACTGGTGGGGAAGTAGCCAGCCCCATCCTATTCTAGTAAGACAGAATTAAATGGTAGGGACGCACTGTGAACTCAGAAAGCCGCTTTGTTTATGTACACGATCCCATGTGCAGCTGGTGCTGGGGTCATCGACCCGTATGGGATGTGCTGTCCGCCGAAATCGGGAAAAGGGTGCCTGTTGAATACCGAGTGGGTGGGCTCGCGCCCGATAGCGATGCGCCCATGCCCGAAGAGCAGCAGGCCGTTATTTCTGCGACCTGGCGGCGAATACATGACTTGCTGGGTACGGAGTTCAACTTCGATTTTTGGACTACCGCCAAACCTCGTCGATCTACCTACCCGGCCTGTCGGGCGAGTATCGCCGCGCGCTGGCAAGACGCAGAGTTGGCGATGGTCGATGCCCTACAGCGCGCCTACTATTTGCGAGCCATGAATCCGTCGGATACCGCGGTACATGTGCAATTGGCTGGGGAACTCGGCCTGGATATTGATCGATTTACCGCGGACCTTGGCTCGGATTCCTTACAGGATGAGTTCACGGCTGAGCTCGAATTTTCGCGAAGCCTGCCGATACAGGGTTTCCCCTCGCTGGTGTTAGTTCACAAGGGAATGGCCCACAGCATCGAACTCGACTATAAGGATCACCGAGCCGCCCTCAAACAGGTCGACACTATTCTGGCGGCGTAGGTGCTTCCGCGTCAGCGCTTGCCGGCGCGCCTTGCGCATGAGTCTAACGATTTCCGTGCTGCCAGCGGTTAGAGCGCCGCTGATCTCCCGTTAGGTTCTGGGCCAGACCTGCGGGAATACCTGGTCATCCGCCGGGTAGTCACCGGGACGTAAGTTGACGTCATCCTGCGATACCGTGGGATCACTGCCGGGATGCGGCCACCAAACGGCATCGTCACCCAACCAGCGCGTAGACAGGGCCGCACGTCGTTTGTCGGTTGATTTATTGCCCTGGGCGCCGTGCAGGACCCAGGCGGAAAAAATAACGGCGTCTCCCGGTTTCACATCAAAGCCCACAATATCAAACTGATCGCGATGCGCCTCGATATCGGGTACCGGCTCACCGCCCTCTGCCCCGGTCCAGGCCTGGTTCGGATGGTCCTCGCGCGCAGCGAAGACTTCCGGGCGATAGTAGGTTCTCGCGGCGTGGGAGCCGCGGACAAATTCCATGGCGCTTTCCTCGACCGTAGTTTCCGTGAGTGCCAGCCAGATCGAGCAAATTTTATGGCCTTTGAACGGCCAGTAGGGAACGTCCTGGTGCCAGGGGGTGGGTGTGGCTGTCTCGGGCTCTTTTACCAACAGATGATCAAAGTAGAACCGCACCGTAGTGGAGTCCATTGCCTGTGCGGCGAGCTCAGCACAACCGCTGTTGAAGACGTAATCGCGAATAGTGGGATTGTGCTGCCACATGTAGCGCTCGGTAAACATCCGGTCTCTTGTCTGGCCAGGATTGGCATCATTCACCCACTGCCCGGGATTACTCAGTTGCTCGTCGACGAGGGCATTGAGGCGATCAATCCACTCTGGATCAATTACCTGAGGTAGGAAGGCTACTCCCGCGTTGTTATAGCTACTGATTTCGTCATCGGAGAGTTTGCGGGCCATGTTGTTATCACTCCTTATACCTGCTGACGTTCACTGCTTTTTGAGTGCGCACCTCTTATCGAATGGTAGATAGGGGCGCCAAGCCGCTCTATATCGCTATGACGCAAAATGCGTGCTCGCTAGAAGAAACATTGTCTTTGAGTTTGGCTCTCTAGATCAATCCCCACAAAGACCTTTGACAGCGAATAACTGACCCGTCTTTTGGAGTGCGGTTCCTTCCGCAAGTGGTCAGAAGTTGAGGAAGACACCGCGTTCGTTGAACCAGCGTTCGTCAAGCTCCCAACCAACACCCTCGATGTACTCCGTAGATTGAACCAGCGCCATGGCACGACTCTGGTGTCGCGCCAGTTTGATCTGGGCTTCCATTACCGCAGGATCGTCGACTGTACTGGCGCTAAGTTCCGGGAACTGCGTTCGAAGATAATGAATGACAGAAACGTCAGAGGACCGGGGCGAGCCAACAATCGCCGTGGTGTTTTCGATACGCAGCACCCGGAACTGATACGGGTAAGCGCTCAGTTGTTCATCAGCCGATAGCATCGCGTTGATCGCTTCAACGCGCTCATCTTGACCGAGCAGGTTGTAAGCCACAACGGCCACGATAAGAATGACCAAGACTGTCAGGTATTTTTTTGAAAAGCTGTCCACAGGGTGCTTCTATTCTCGAAGGGAGTTGTGATCATGTCATGTGATTTTTTCGCCCACAAGACGTGGCCATGCCACGGCTCTGATAACGAGCTTAGGTCATGCATCACGCTTTGGTGTCATTCACCGATGGAGTTCATTCCCTCATAGGGGAGGCGTATATCAACGCCGTGAACTTCATTGTCCGATACTTTGTTCACGTTCCTGCTCAGGCAAATGTTGAAGCAGATCGGCGTGCCCGCTTTGGGGTTCTGTGAGCGAGCGGGAATTAGCAGCTCTTATCAGTCGGAGACAAAGCCGTCCCAACCGCGCATATAGTCGATAAAATCAGGCCCCAGTCCTTCTTTTTTCAAGTGAGCAGCCGTCACCGGTAACTCGGCGGCTTTAAAGTCAGGATTGCGGGCTACTTGTTGGGGAAAGTCGTGATGCAGAATGGCCCCGCGGCCGAGAATTATAAAATCGAGTCCGCTATCGAGCGCGCGCTGGGCGTCAGCGGCGTTATAGATTTTTCCGGCGCCGCCGAGCTTGACGTGGCGCCGATCCAGCTCGGTAAAAAATTCCAGTAGGGTTTTCTCGTCGCTTTCCGCGTCCGCGGGAGTTTTGAACACGTCCCACAGCGACAGGTCGATATAATCGATTAGGCCATCCGCACACAGGCGCCGAGCCACCTCGACGACTTCATCCAGTTGCATGCCAAAGCGCTCGGGTGAAAGGCGAACCCCCAGACTGAAATCGGCGGGAGCGACATCGCGAACACGTTCAACCAGATCAAAAAGAATCCTCGCCCGATTTTCCAATGAGCCGCCGTAGTGATCGTCGCGCTGATTGATTTCCGAACTCAGGAACTGGCCGAGAATGTAGCCGTGGGCGGCGTGGAGTTCGACGCCGTCGAAGCCCGCCTTGGCGGCTCGACGTGCGGCGGTAACAAAATCGTCCTTAAGCTGCTCCACATCGTCAGCCGGCATCGCCTTGGCACCAAATTCATCGTTATCCGATGGGCACTCTGGTTTCCCCTCGATCAGGTCATGGGGGGTGCGCATGCCGGCGTGATGAAGCTGCACAATCGAATGCGCCCCTTCTTGATTCAGTTTGTCAGCCAGACGTGTCAGGCCGTCAAGATGGCGATCATCCCAAATGCCGAGCTGCCCCGGAAATCCAATGCCGCGTTGCCTGACATGGGCAGCACAGGTACTTACCGCACCGAACCCGCCTTCGGCACGTAGAGTCAGCCAGTGATATTCATCATCACTGAGAACGCCGTCTTCGGCACTTTGCAGATTGGTGAGCGCTGCCAGCATGAAACGGTTGCGCCAGGCGGGGCCATGGGCGAGGGTGAGTGGTTCCTGAAGCGTGGGCATGCGAGGGTATTCCTTGTTTTTGCTGTGGCGTGGGAGGCGGACAATATAGCGGAATGGTGGGTTGGGGTCATGTAGTGCGAACTGCGATATCAGGCGAACATGGGGTCAAAGCAATGGAGTTTGATAGTGGTCATTAACAACGAAGCCGATTGATCCAAAGAGTCTGTCATGCTCAGGGACCGGCGCGTAAATCGATAGCGCCCTCGTGGCGGGTACGCACCGATACGGGCAATCCATCAATGGCGAGCTTGGCATCCAGCCGGTAGGGCACCGCAGCGTCCGGTGGGTTGTTGATGAAGTCCCGCAGTACACCTAGTGACGACAGCATACTGACCGTCAACTCGACCTCCGCTGTCCCTTCGTCGAATGCCCCGATCTCGATGCGCTGGTTGCTAACCCCCGAAAGTATTTTGGTGTCACGAAGAAAGACGTCGTAGGCCAGTCCGTCGATACCGAGTGCAATGGCGTTTGGATTGGTGACACGCAATCCCACCGCAAAAACCGCATCCAGACCACGGGTGCCCGTGGGCTTGATATAGAGCAGCTCAACTTCAGGGTCATCAAAGTCACTGAGGTCGTTCAACGTACTGCATCCAGACATAATCAGTGTCAGGATTGTTAACATGACTAATCGCATCGGTTTTCTCCGCTGGCCCGCATTGATGGTTCCGGTGATACTGGGCAATGCCAAAATCGTTTGAGTTTACGCCTGTCTATTGTGGGCGACGTCCTTTCTTCAGGAGCTGAGTATGAGCCTCTCCAGCAAGACTATCTTTATTACCGGCGCCAGTCGCGGTATCGGCCTGGCAATCGCGAAACGGGCGGCGTGCGATGGCGCCAATATTGTGATTGCCGCCAAGACCGCCGAGCCTCATCCGAAACTGCCGGGCACCATCTATACCGCGGCTGAGGAGATCGAGGAAGCCGGGGGGCAGGCCTTGCCGCTGACCTGCGATATTCGTTTTGAGGATCAAGTACAGGCGGCGGTGGATAAAACCGTCGATCGTTTTGGCGGTATCGACGTCTGCATTAATAATGCGAGCGCGATCAGTCTCACGCCTACCTGTGAGACCGATATGAAACGCTACGACTTGATGAATGAGATCAATACCCGGGGGACTTTTCTCACTTCCCGGGTGTGTATTCCCCATCTCAAGCAGTCGGATAACGCGCATATTCTCAACCTGGCGCCGCCACTGGATATGGATGCCCGCTGGTTCGCCCCCCATGTCGCCTACACCATCGCCAAAATGGGTATGAGCCTGTGTACGCTGGGAATGGCGGAGGAGCTTGCTGGAGAGGGAATCGCGGTGAATTCGCTGTGGCCCCTGACGGCGATTGACACCGCTGCGGTAAGAAACGTGCTGGGAGGAGAGGGAGTCGCCGGTGGCTGCCGCACGGTCGATATCATGGCCGACGCGGCCTACGAGGTGATTACACGCCCTTCGGGTGACTGCACCGGCAATTTTTATATCGACGAAGTGCTGCTTCGCGACGCCGGTGTTATCGATTTCGACCGGTACTCGGTCGATCCCTCTGCCGATTTATACCGCGATTTTTTTGTTCCCGAGTCGATAGCGGATGCGCTGCCTACCCGGACACTAACCACGTATTAGGCTCCTACAATATCGGTGGAATGGGCTAGCGCAGTCGCCGTTGTCGGCGGTGCTAAGATCGCCGGCTCGCAGAGGGCGAACCGGCGCCCAGCATCTACTTGAACTGGTTGTCGCCGAACATGTTTTTGTAGGTTTCCTCGGTGGGATTGCCTACCTTTTGATCTTCAGCAAGAACCGCGACGCCGCGCTGCACGGCGGGACGCTCAGCGATGGTATCGGCCCAGCGCTTCACATTGGGATAGTGTTCGATATCGATGCGGTGCATCTCCCGCTGCTTGGGCATTGTCCAGGGGTAGGTGGCAACATCGGCGATGGAGTACTCCGGACCCGCAAGATACTCAGAGTCAGCAAGACGGCGATCCATGACGCCGTAGAGCTGATTACACACCTTGTGGTATCGCTCCTTGGCGAGGGGTACGTCTTCAGGGCAGTAACCCTGAAAGTAACCGTTCTGACCGAACATTGGTCCCACATTACCCATCTGGAACATCAGCCATTGAATAACGTCATAGCGGTCCCGGGTATCAGAGGGCCACAGTTTTCCGGTTTTCTCGGCGAGATACATCAGGATCGCGCCGCTTTCAAATACCGCATAGGGCTCCCCATGGGGGCCCTCGGTATCCACGATGGCAGGAATGCGATTGTTCGGGCTGATGGCGATAAATTCCGGGTCGAACTGCTCACCATTGAGGATATCGACAGGGCAGACTTCATAATCGAGGCCGACCTCTTCAAGCATGATCGCCGTTTTGTGGCCATTGGGCGTCGGCCAGTAATAGTGCTTAATCATGCGTTGGCTTCCTGCGCCGCGAGTACTTCCTGAACATTTTTTTGCAGGAATGCCGCGGAATCGTCGCCTTCAAAATCCTTGTTGTAGTGGCTGGTTACTGAAGGTCGCTGAATCGACTCTTCCCACCATGCCTTGAGGTTCGGGCGGCCGGCAAAGACATCAAACTCCGGGTGAAGCGGATCTTTGGCCTCGTAAAACTTGACGCGGAAGTCCATGTAACTGATGGCGTGCAACATGGAGGCCTGGCCGATATCAAACTGGTCGAATCCCTTCTTGCAGGCGACTTCGAGCTGGTCGCAGCCGCGGATAATCTTGGGCCAGATCCACTCGAAGAATTCAATGCGTTGCTCCTTCTCTGGCTGCCAGCCTTCCATGACCAGCATGACGGTGGTCTCAAACATGGTGTCAGCCAGTGCGAGTCGGGTAATGGCGTCCCAACGTGCAGGTCCGGTCGACGGAAACAGGTGCTTGCCTGTCTTGCTCATACTATCGAGGCATTCGGCGACGGCCTGGCTGCCGTAGATGACCTGCCCGCTATCGAGGGCCAGCGTGGGTACCTTGTCCAGCGGGTTGAGTGCGGCAAAGGAATAGGCATCGCCCTGATCTTCACCGTCCCGGTTTTTGAACGGATAGGCCGGTACAAATGTAATGTCATCCCACAGGCCCGCCTCGTGCGCGGTGACCAGGACTTTGTGAATAAAGGTGTGGAAAGGTGAGTAAAAGAGCTTCATGGATTCCGACCTCGGTTGCGTGAATTTGAAGGGGAAAGAGCATATCAGCTCTAGTCCACGGCACCTGCCGTATTCTGGTCTCCCTGCAGGTCAAACGGCGCTTTGTGGCATCTTGATGCGATGCGGCCAAGTCAGTAGCCACACCACAAATAACGCAGTGACAATGCCTTTCACATAGGCGAGCCAAAGGTATTGTTAGTGGCTGAGCCCGAGCCCGAGCCGTTGCCGCCATTGTTCGGCGTAGTGCTCGTGCCAGACGAGGATGCTCATCGGTATGGTCCCTTCTTCCCGTTCTTGAAAGGCCCAGCATACGCCAAACCAACGTGGGCTCCGTCAGCAATCGCCGCTCGTAACTCCGGAGCGGTTGCGCGACAATAGCCGGTCTTTCCTCATTGAAGGAGTACCAAAATCATGGCGTATCAGACAACTGGACTCGGCAGGCGGTACGACTCCGTGCTGCAAACCGTGGGCGACACCCCGGTCATCCGTATCAATCGACTGGCTCCCGATGGTGTCACCGTTTATGTGAAAGCCGAGGCGTTCAATCCGGCGGCATCGGTCAAAGACCGTCTCGCACTGAGTATCATCGAGACCGCTGAGCGCGATGGCACACTCAAGCCCGGTCAAACCGTGGTCGAGGCAACCTCCGGTAATACAGGGATTGGTCTCGCCATGGTCTGCGCGGCGAAGGGCTATTCACTGGTGATCACCATGGCGGACAGTTTCTCTGTCGAGCGTCGAAAGTTGATGCGCTTTCTGGGCGCGAAGGTGGTGCTTACGCCCAAGGCGGAGAAGGGCTTTGGTATGGTCAAAAAAGCACAGGAACTCGCCGAAAAAAATGGCTGGTTTCTGGCGAGTCAGTTTGAGACCAGCGCCAATGCGGATATCCACGAGTCCACCACAGGCCCCGAAATTCTGGGCGACTTTGCTGGGCAGCGCCTGGATTACTGGGTGACCGGCTATGGCACCGGGGGTACCGTCACGGGGGTTGGGCGTGTTCTACGCGAGCATCGGCCGGAGGTCAAAATCGTACTCAGCGAGCCTGCCAATGCGCAGTTATTGGGCTCGGGCAAGATCAATGCCCGTAACGAAGCGCACCAACCGACCGAGAGTCATCCCGAGTTCGAGCCGCATCCCATACAGGGTTGGACCCCGGACTTTATCCCCTGGGTACTGCAGGAGGCGATTGATGATTCGCTTTATGATGAACTGATTCCAGTGGCGGGCCCGGACGGTATTGCCTGGGCGAAGCGGTTGGCGTCAGAGGAGGGGATTCTCACGGGTATTTCCGGTGGTTCTTCTTTCGCGGTGGCCATGGCTGTGGCTGAAAAGGCGCCTGCAGGGTCGGTTATTTTATGTATGTTGCCCGATACCGGTGAACGCTATTTGTCGACGCCGTTGTTTGAGGACATCGCCGAGGAAATGAGCGATGAAGAGCGCGCTCTATCCCGGTCCACGCCCGGTTACCAGTGCTGAACATCCAGCGGTACAGCGCTGGCGGGCTCCGTTCCTGCGGCTACCCGTCGGCCTTAAAGCCGCTATTTATTACAGCGTCTGAATGTCGGGTTGGTCTGCGAGTCTTCCAGCAATCGATCGGGCGTCGCCGTGCTCTGGAGGCACATTAGTGAACGCATTTATTGAGCAAGAGTTGAGCGAGCATTGCGACGTTATCAAGGCGCTGGGATCGCTGACCCGCGATATCGCTGATGCGGCCAGGCTCTGCTCGGCTGCACTGGATCGTGGCGGGCGGATTTATCTCTGCGGCAACGGGGGTTCGGCAGGGGACGCGCAACATATTGCGGCTGAGCTCATTGGCCGCCTGATCCATGACCGTAAATCGCTGCCGGCGGTGGCGTTAACCACGGATACATCAGCATTAACCGCTATTGCCAACGACTACGGCTACGACCATGTCTTTGCGCGCCAGGTCGAGGGTCTGCTGAGCCCGGGCGACGTATTGATTGCAATATCGACCTCGGGTAACTCCGCCAACGTCCTCAACGCGGTGGATACTGCCTTTGAAAAAGGTGGAACCGTCGTCGCATTGAGTGGCAAAGACGGTGGTGAACTTGCCCGTCGGGTCGACGGCTGCATCACCGTGCCTTCCCAGACCACCGCTCGTATCCAGGAGTGCCATATTCTGATCGGCCATATTTTATGCGGTCTCATCGAGTCGGAATTGGGACTGCGTCAGTAAATTGCCGATGGCTCGCTCAGGTAAGGCGGCGTTTATCGATCGTGATGGAGTGATTAATCGCGATCATGGCTATGTTTATCAGTGGCAGGATTTCGAATTTCTTCCCGGTGCCATTGAGGGCATGCGCCGTCTCCAGGAGCATGGCTGTCGAATCATTGTCATCACCAATCAGTCGGGTATCGGTCGGGGCTTTTACGACGAGGCCGTCTTCGAGGCGCTGACCGACACAATGTGTCAGCACCTGCAAGAGCAGGGGGTGCGTATTGATCGCGTTTACTTTTGCCCCCATCACCCCGAAAAGGCGTTGGGGGATTTTCGCGTGGCCTGTGATTGTCGGAAGCCCGCCCCGGGAATGCTTCTCCGTGGTATCGATGAATTTGATATCGACCCTGGTGCTTCGCTACTCATCGGTGACAAGCCGAGCGATATCGAGGCGGGCATCCGGGCATCCATCGGACATTTGTATCAGGTCACCGAGGCGACGCCGGTTGCGCCGGCGACCGCTGTCGCATCGCTTCTGGATGCGGCGGATCGGTTTATCGGCGCGTCCTAGAACGCGTAGTCAAACAACTCGATATCTCGGGCGAAATGCTGAGCAACGAGATCCCGTGTTTTATCGTTGTAATAACTGCGGTAGCGATCCCGGTCATCGGCTTTCCGTTTGTGGGGCAGCGTGGGGGCAGGAATCCCAATCCGCTCACAGCAATGGGAAAAGTCCTCTTGCAGGTTTTCATAGCGGCCGATGAAATCGGCAATCACGTTGCCTCGAAGGTCGATCAGGTAGTCGCTTTGCGGCGTAATCGAGGTGTCGAGGTGGTACTGCCACGGTCGCTGCGGGTCGAGCTTGCGTGACAGGAAGTCTTCGAAGCTTTCGTTCTCAAGAAGTAGCTGCGGTCGTTCGCGCTTGATGTGGTGGTAGGAACTGACCTGTAAATCCCAGGGGTTGCGGACAAAGGCAAATTTGAACAATTCGTCGAAGAACTCGTGTGGCAGTAGTTCCCGGGCAGCGATTATCTTGCTGTGTCGCGGTAGTTTGATGCCCACCTCGTGCCTCGTGATACTGCTTAATTTGCTGGCAATGAACTGGGGCAGATAGTAGGGGTCGCGCCACCGGTACTTCTGCAGTGCACCTCTGACGCTGGTGCCGCCGGTCTTGGCAATGTGGACGAACAGGAAACGGTAGCGGTGAGAGAGCAGCATGGGAACTATTGACCGTTGACAGAAAGACCCAGCGCCCGCAGATAGGCGCGTGCGCTGGCTTCCGCATGATACGCCGATACCGCCGCTTTGAGTATTTCCGGTGGTGGAGGTGAGTTCAGCATCTGTTCCATGCCGGACGCCAGTGCTCCTGCATCCCCCATGGGCACCAGCGGTGCAACGACGCCCCCATCCAGGACCTCGCGCGGCCCGCTCGGGCAGTCTGTGGCCACGACAGGAACACCGAGTGCCAGTGCTTCCGAAAGCGTATTGGGTGACCCTTCCCAGCGGGATGACAGTACGAAAACCCGGCTCCGTGACATCCACGCCCAGGGGTTTTTCTGAAAGCCCGGCAGGCCGATGTCATCCGCGATACCCAACTGCTCTGCCAACCGCTGTAGTGATTCTCGCTGCTCGCCATCGCCGAGAATGATCAGGTGTGCGTTTCGTGTCTTGCGAAGCAACGCAAAGGCCTCAAGCAGCGTCGGAAAGTCCTTTTGCGCGGTCAGCCTTCCGACGCCGATAATCACCGGGGGTTCCTCGTCGAACCAGGGGTGCGGCGATGGCGCATCGGCCAGGCGAAATAGTTCGGGTGTAATAACGGGGTTGGCGATGACGGTCATCGCATCGCGCCTCAGGCCGGTGATGTGGGCGATATCGCTAGCGACCCCCTCACTGACGGGGATAATGGCCTGCATTGCGGGATAATAGGTGCGCATCGCATCGAACCATAATCGCTTGCGACGCTCGCTCTTGCCCTCCAGAGCGGCGGTGACCGTGGTTCCCAGTCGCCCGCCGATGGGTGTATCGACCCGCGCAAGGCGCCGCGCGCGCACAGCGGCGACAATCGCGCGGTGCTTGACGGCAAGCAGCGCGTCGGGTCGCTCGCGGCGAAGGTAGAGGGCCAGCTCGACAACGCTGGTGGCGGTATGGCCGGTTCGGAGGCGGATTAGACGCGCACTGGCCGGGAGCTTCTCAACGTAGGGGCCTTCTGCCTTGACCAGCAGGATGTCGAGGCGCACCCCCAGCGCGGTGACGGCCGTGCACAAATTGGTGATCATGCGTTCCACACCCCCTTGTCCTGAGAAGGAGATGAAGACAGCGAGGTGCGGCGGTCTGGACACGGGATTGCGTACCCTGCGGTAGGAATAAGACGGAAAGTTAGCATAGGGTAGGGTCGCTGTGGTCTGCTCGGTTAAGCCACGGTAGAATCCCGCCAAATCCCCGGATCTCTATTATGTGCGGAATTGCAGGCAGTGCTGGCGTTGGTGTTATACCGAGCACAACCCTGCGACAGGTATTCGCACAACTCGCCCACCGTGGTCCCGACGGCACCGGTACCTGTGAGTCCGGCGGTGTCCACCTGTGCCATACCCGACTGTCGATTATTGACCTTGAAGGCGGCGCGCAGCCGCTCATCACTGCAGATGAGAGCGTGGCGCTGGTCGCCAACGGTGAGATTTACAACCACCTTGAGCTGCGTCGGGACCTCGAGCAACTCGGGGCGAAATTTGCCACTGATTCGGACTGCGAGGTCATACTGCACGGCTATTGCCAGTGGGGCGTTGAGGTTTTGCAGCGGCTCGAAGGTATGTTTGCCTTCGCCTTGCACGATCGAAAGTCGGGACAGGTACTGCTGGCGCGGGATCCGCTGGGTATGAAACCCCTCTTTCTCGCCAGCACTCCGTCATCGGTCATATTTGGTTCTGAAATCAAGGCGTTAATGCCTCTACTTAATAATAAGCCGGAAGTTAATCCCCTGGGCTTATTGCAGTTTCTTGAGATGCAGCATAGCTCGGGGAGCACCACACCGATCGCGGGTGTGGACCGCGTACTTGCCGGCGAGGCGGTACTGATCCGCGATTCACGGGTAGAGCGGCGCTGGCGTTATTGGCAGATCGCAGATATTGGCGATGCGCCTATTGAGGACCCGATTGCGGCTTTCGACAGGCTGATGGAAACGGTCTTCACGCAGCATCTGCGCAGCGATGTACCGATTGGGCTGTTTCTTTCAGGCGGCGTCGACTCAACCATTCTCCTGGGTTTGATGCGGCGATTCGGCGTCGACGACATCCGGGCCTTCAGCCTGGGGTTTCCCGGGTCATCGGTAGGCGATGAGCTCGAGATCGCGACCGAGCTGGCACGTCACTTTGGCGTTCGTCAGGAGCTCTGCACGCCGGACTCATCGGCGATGCTTGAACGGCTGGTGACGACGGTGTGGGCGGCGGACGATTTGATGCGCGATGCCGCCAATTTGCCCACCCTGATGCTGGCGGAGACCGCGTCAGCGGACATGAAGGTGGTGTTCAGCGGCGAGGGCGGGGACGAGGCCTTCGCCGGGTACGGCCGTTATCGTGTCGGGCGTGTCGAGCGCTTGCTGAAGAGCTGGGCGTACCCGGGTACGGAAGGTTTCCGTTCCCGGGGCGATTTTCAACGGGGTTTCGCCGGCTCGCTTTACGGTGACCGGCTGAGTCGTATCGCTGGCGACTGGCGTCAGCCGCTCACGGAATCGAGCGTTGAGTTCCCGGGCCACTGGACGGCGCTACAGCGCGTGCAGGCGCTGGATTTGACACACGCGCTCCCGAATAACCTTCTGGTCAAAGCCGATCGGATGCTGATGGCGTGCGGTGTCGAGGGGCGAATGCCCTTTGTCGACCGGCGTATCGTCGAGTTTGGTCTGCGGCTCCCCGATACCCTTAAAATCCGACAGAAGAGCGGTAAGGCGTTCCTCAAGGACTGGGCCGCGACCTTTATGCCCTCTGAGCATTTTCAGGGTAAAAAGCGCGGATTTCATGTTCCCATCTCAGATTGGATGACCGGTGAGTACCTGCAGCGGGTCGGACGAACATTGGTCGGTAACGCTGCAATCAACGAGTGGTTTAAGCGCGACGGTGTTGAGGCCTTAATCCAGCGTCAGGCACACCGCGGCGACGTCGCCCGTCATGTGATGGCACTGCTTCAGTTTGCGATCTGGCACCGGCTGATGATTGAGCAGCCGGGTGGCTCGCGCCCCGCTGCGATTGATCCGGTCGATTTTCTCGAGGCGAGCCGGTGACAGCATCGAGTGCCAGTACCATTTCGAGTCTAAGGACCCAGCGCGCTCATCGGTTATGGACGCTGCTTTTCATTGGATTCGTACTCGGTGCGGTGCATCAGCAGGTGATGTGGTTGCTGGCACTTGCAGGCGTTTTTCTGTGGCTGAAATATCGACAGGTCTGGCGGGAAAATACCGAGGTCAGATTTTACTGGGGCCTGCTGTGTCTCTGGTTGTTACCGGCGGCGGTGTCCTGTTTTGACAGTGCGGATCCTGAGCGCTCGGCGCGTACGCTTTTTCGATTGCTCAGCTATGGCTTCGCGGGCACCGCATTACTCACCACCGTGTTAAATACACCCCAGGTGAACTGGCTGTGGCGAGTTGCCGGCTTAATTCTGCTGGTAGCAGCGGTGGATGGAATCGTGCAATTCGTTGTCGGTATCAATCTGACGGGGGATCCGGTGTTGAGCGATTGGCGCTACGGTGACCGTATCACCGGTACGCTGGGGATCGATTACGGGCCTGTACTTGCCGTGCTGTCCCCCTTTGTTTTCGAAATGGTCCGCCAGTCAGGTAAGCGGACGACAATCGCCTGGCTGCTGATTCCCCTGTTTGCGCTGGCCGTTTTGTTGAGCGGTTCCCGGGCATCTTTTGCCCTGATGGCGGTGGGGGGCGGGGTTTACCTGATAGCAGGCTTCGTTCACTTCGGTAGGCGTGCATTTTTGGCACCGGCGATGCTGGTGGTGTCGGGCGTGTCATTGGGCGTTCTGGTGTTTATCGGGTTTGATCAGGGTGAACACTGGACGGATGCGTTGGCCCTGTTTTCGTTTTCGGGTGAGCAACTGAACAAAGCGCTCTCATTGCGGCCGTTTATCTGGCAGGAGGCGTGGACTTTGTTATTCCAGCATCCGATCAATGGCGTTGGGGTTCGGGGTTTTGGTGTCGCCGCCATGGAGGCGCTGTCCGCAGCACATACCTTGCCCAATCAAAAGGAGATGCCGCACCTCATCGTTCTTGAGGTGGCGGTAGAAACAGGATTTATCGGCCTGGCTTGTTACGGTTATTTCTTGTTCTCCTTTCTCCGATGGTTACTTGCACAGAGTTTTTCAACGTGGGTTCCCGGAATTGCTGCGTTACTCGCGCTATTCCCACTCGGTTCAAGCCTGTCGGTTTATTCCATGCGCCTCGCGGGTCTTGCCTGGGCGCTTATCGCCTTGACCCTGGTGGTTTCCAGAGCGGGTCAGCGCCCCTCGGAAGAGCAAAACGTGGCGGGTGCATTGGCCAATGAATGAAGATAGTCCTCATGTGCTGATCGTACGCCTGGGGGCTATTGGCGACGGCGTCTTTGCCTCACCCCTGATAGGGGCCGTTAAGCGGACCTGGCCGGATGCCAAAGTGAGCTGGCTTGCCGAACCGGCGTTGGCGAGTATGCTTTCGGTGAATCCCGACATCGAGGAAGTGGTGGTGTGGCCCAGGCAACGCTGGCAATCACTGTTGCGATCGTTCCGTCTTTTAGCGCTATTCAGGGAAGTCCTCGACTTTCGTCGTGAGCTCAAGCGGCGCCGTTTCGATCAGGTCTTCGATGTTCAGGGATTGCTCAAGAGCGCCATTCTGGCCCGACTGACAGGAGCGCCACAGCGTACCGGTCTCGATTCCGGAGAACCCACCGGTTGGTTGATGACGCGAGTGCTTCCAAAATCCAGAAATGTCGCGCGTATTGGCTCTGAGTATTTGGGCTTTGCCGAGGCGGTAGGGCTGGATGTGGGAGACTTCGAGATGCAGGTTGCCACTCGCCCCGGCGATCGCGCGCAGGCTGATCGGGAGCGATTACGGGGCCGCTATGCCGTACTGTGCCCGTTTACGACCCGGCCGCAGAAACACTGGTTTGTTGAGCAGTGGCGCGACGTTGCCATTGGGCTTGCTGATCGAGGTTTGCGGGTGTTGCTTCTGGGTGGGCCCGGTGACGTGGAGATGGTGGATGCCTACATTGAGGGTACTGCGGTTGAGAGTCGCGCTGGCCTGACAACGCTGACCGAGACATCGGCGCTTATCGAGCGTGCTGAAATATTGATAGGCGTGGACACCGGGCTTACCCACATGGGCATCGCCAACGCGACGCCCACGGTGGCGCTTTTCGGCTCAACCTGCCCCTACACCGATACCACCCGGGAAAATGCAGTGGTGCTGTACCGCAAATTGGAATGCTCGCCCTGTCGGCGCAACCCGACCTGTGAGGGACGCTTTGACTGCATGCGTGAGATCACGCCCGCTGCAGTTCTTGCCCAGGTCGATCGCCTGTTGGCACCCTGATCCTTAGAGACTGCCCACTGTGCTACGATCCTGCCCGTTTTTAGCGAATTGATAAAAAGCGATGCGGGTCTGTCCTGATTTTAAAAATGTATCGGTGCTTGTGGTCGGGGATGTCATGCTCGATCGTTTCTGGAGCGGCAGCACCGCGCGCGTAAGTCCGGAGGCACCCGTACCCGTTGTGAAGGTGGGGCATACCCAGGATCGCGCGGGTGGGGCGGGCAACGTGGCGGTCAATGTGGCGGCTCTGGCCGGTAGAGCGACCCTCGCTGGTCTGTGTGGTGAGGATGATGCCGCCAAGGCCCTGCGCCGCAGCGTTGAGCAGCACGGCGTTCAGTGGTCAGTGACGCCCTGTTCGGTAGATACCATTGTCAAACTCAGAGTTCTGAGCCGCCATCAGCAGTTACTGCGGATGGACTTTGAGCAGAATCTCAGTGACCACGCCGATGACGTTTTTCTCGGTTACGTGAAGACGCTGATTCCCCAGGCCGATGTGGTCATTCTCAGTGATTATGGCAAGGGGACCCTGACCGGTGTGACTGAATTGATTGCCTCAGCCCGTGCGCTGGGCAAGCGTGTGCTGGTCGACCCCAAGGGCGTCGATCTTGACCGCTACCGCGGTGCCACCGTGCTAACGCCCAACCGTGCCGAATTCGAGGCGGTAGTGGGGCCGTGTGCGGATGAATCCGAACTCGTGCGGCGCGGGGAGGCATTGCGCGAATCGCTGGATCTCGATGCGTTACTGATCACCCGGAGCGAGCAGGGCATGACCCTCATAGAGCGTGGCGAGCCCGTCCAACATTTCTCTGCGCAGGCCCGAGAGGTCTACGACGTCACCGGTGCCGGCGACACGGTAATTTCGGTTTTGGGTGCCGCGCTTGGCGCTGGCGAGTCACTACTGGGTGCTACCGAACTCGCCAACACCGCCGCCGGTATCGTCGTCGGAAAACTCGGTACGGCGACGGTAAACGCCGATGAACTAAATCACGCACTGGCGGCGGATGACCACCATTCGCCGGCAACCCCCGGTCGGCTGCTCGATCGGCCGTCGCTGCTGCGACTGGTAGAGCAGGCGCGGTTAAATGGTGAACGGGTCGTGATGACCAACGGCTGTTTTGATCTGCTTCATGCCGGCCATGTCGCTTATCTGGAGGCGGCGCGGGCGCTCGGCGATCGCCTTATTGTTGCGCTTAACGATGACGCATCGGTGGCCCGCCTGAAAGGCCCTGAGCGACCGATTAACCCACTGGATTCACGCGCTCGCGTTCTCTCCGGATTGCGCAGCGTCGACTGGGTGGTGCCTTTCGAAGAGGATACCCCGGCCAATCTGATCGCCGATGTGCTGCCCGATGTACTGGTAAAAGGTGGCGATTACGAGGTCGAGGCGATCGCGGGGCATCGAGCCGTATTGGATGCGGGGGGGCGTGTCGAGATACTCGACTTTGTTGACGGGCACTCCACGTCGTCGATGATTAGCACCATCAAGTCCCGTTGATCCGCCGGGTCTTTTTGCCGAGCAGGTGATACCAGGCCTTGGTCACCGGGTTGAGTGGTTTTTTCACCACCGGGCCATGTTCCCGCCACAGTGCTGATTTGCGAGTGACAGCGCCTTCCGGCGTGAGACCAAAGAACTGGCGCACCGGGTCCGCCAGCGCCATGGCATCGTTATATCCCAGCTCGATCAGGCGTTTGCAGTAACCCCGTTCAAACAGAATGTAACTCAGGGCGCCACCGGATCCGGTCTCCTTGATCGATCGTGTTGATTTCAGAAAGAGCCGCATCGAGCGGGGCAACTCATGGATGTGTTCCCGGGCGATGGAGGCGAGGGATTGCGAGGGCGATATGGTCAGCGCATCGATGACCCGCAGGTTGCCCAGACCAATATTTTCACGCTGCCGCTGACTGGTCTGCGACACCAGTCCATTGATGCGATCGAGGGTTTCGAGATCGGCATCGATCGCGTCAAGAAATACGGCATTGAGCATCTGACCCATCACCTGAGGAATCGTCGGAGGAACAATAATGCTGTCGTCGGGCTGCTGCAGTCGCCGGTTTTCGCTGTTTCCGATGATGAGCAGTTTATCGGCACCGAGGTGGATTGCCGGGCTGAGCGGTCGAGTCTGCCGCAGTGCGCCGTCCCCGTAAAAATTGTCCCCGACCTGCGTCGCGGGAAACAGTGTGGGTAACGCTGAAGAGGCCAATAGATGTGCGACCTCCAACACCTCGGGTTTGCTCAGGCGATGCGTGCGGCTCCAGGGTTGGATATCGGGCTGACCCTGATAAAACGTGGTGGATCGACCGGAGGAGTAATTCATCGCGGTAACCGCGATCGCGTGAAGGTCCCCGGATCCGATGGCCCGCTCAATATGCGTGAATTGAATAATGTCTTCCAGCAGTTCCCGCAAGGGTTCGTTGTCCAGCAGCGCCAGTGATCGTTCTCGCGCATACCGCGAGCTCAGCGTGGCCAGAAGAATATCGAGGGCATTGCGCGTCACGCCCCAGAAGTGCGTTCGATAAATCGACTCGCTCTGCAGGGATCCCCACATGGTGGTCAGTGCGCGGGTGCGGCTGAGGAAACTCCCGGGCCGACCCGCCAGGCCAAGGGCATTGATGGCGCCGGCGGACGTGCCGGTGATGATGGGAAAGGGCTGGCGCGCACCGACGGGAAGCAGCTCGGCAATGGCCTGTAGAACACCCACCTGATAAGCGGCCCGAGCGCCACCACCAGACAGTACCAAGCCGGTTTTACCGGTCATATCACAATCTTCCCTTTCTCGGCTGAATCCGCCTATTCGACCACAGTCGCCATCACTTTGTAATGTCTGTCAGCGCTCGCCGGTCAGGGGATTAACTGTTTTTAACTTCCTCATAGGCCGCAAGCGCCGACTGGCGAGCGGACTTGTGGTCGACGATAGGCTCAGGATAGGTATCACCGAGCACAATACCTGACTGCTCGAGAATCGACGCCGGGGCTTCCCACGGTTTGTGAATGTACTTATCCGGTAAATTGGCAATTTCCGGTACGTAGCGGCGCACGTACTCCCCGGCTTTGTCGAATTTTTCCCCCTGGGCGATCGGGTTGAATATGCGGAAGTAGGGTGAGGCATCGGCGCCCGAACCCGCTACCCACTGCCAGCTGCAGGCATTGGAGGCAATGTCCGCATCGACCAGGCAATCCCAGAACCACAGTTCCCCGGCGCGCCAGTGGGTGAGTAGGTGCTTGGTCAGGAATGAACCGGTAATCATGCGCACCCGGTTGTGCATAAACCCGGTTTGCCAGAGTTCGCGCATACCGGCGTCAACAATGGGGTAGCCCGTCAGTCCTTTTTGCCACGCCTTCAGCGCTTTTTGGGTTCCCGCCCACGGGAAATGATCGAACTGTGCTTTGAAGGGCTTGTTGGGCATTTCGGGAAACTGGTCGAGTAGGGTGTAGCAGAATTCACGCCAACCTATTTCGCTGAGAAACTTATCGATCGATTCGGCTGCCTCGGGCAGTCGCTGCTTGGCGTACTGGGCCGCATGCCAGATTTGTCGCGGTGAAATCTCGCCGAATTTGAGATGCGGTGACAGTCGGGACGTATAGGCTTCTGCGGGGATATCGCGTCCATCCCCGTAGTGTTTAACCGTGCCTGCGAGGAAATCGTCCAGCCGCCGCGTGGCACCTTCTTCACCGGGAGACCAGAGTGATTCCCAGCCATCGGCCCAATTGGGGTTTGATGGCCGCAGATTCCAATCCTCGACCGATTCGGAACGGACGCCGACATGCCACTCGACATCGGGGATCGATCGAGGCTCCCGCGGCGCTTCTGATTGCAGGCAGGCGCGCCAGAATGGCGTAAACACCTTGTAGGGTGTGCCACCGCCCGTGAGTACGCTGCCGGGTTCGAATAAGAGCGTGCCGGCGTAGCGCTTGTAGTCGATGCCTTCGTCGGTAAGCGTCTCATGAAGTGTTGTTTCCAGTGACGTTGCCCAGGGCTGATACTGTCGACTCGAGTAAACAGCACTGGCGCCGCTTTCCTCGATGAGTGCAGTGAGCACGTCTTCGGGCGCACCCCGGCGCAGGATGAGCTCGCCGCCGCGCGCTTCTATCGAAGCCTGCAGGGATTTTAAGCTGTAGTGCAGCCACCACTGACTGGCACCGCCCAGGGACCACTCGTTGCCCAGGGAAGGGTCATGGATAAATACCGGTAGTACGGCACCGCGTTCGGCCGCCGCACACAAACCGGGAAGGTCGGTCAGTCTGAGATCTTGCCGAAACCAGAAAATAGTCGTCTCAGCCATGAAGGTTCCTCTTGTCGGCATGCTGCATCATTAACGTATCTACAGCGTTTATGAACGTCTGCATCGCGTTTGTTGGTATCTTCAGGGTCGCCAATGCGTCGGCGCGGGTAACGCCGTTGTTGAGTATCACAATAGGCTTTTCCAATTGGTGGGCCCGCTTGCAAAAACGGTAGCCCGAGTACACCTGAAGCGAACTGCCGAGCACCAATACGGCATCACTGGTCGCTATGGCCTGTTCGCACTGTTGCACCCGGCTACGTGGCACTGAGCCCCCGAAAAAAACCACATCGGGCATGAGCACTCCCTCGCAGTGTGGGCACGGCGTGATTTTTATCTGTTCCACGACGCTGCCGGGGAGTTCGGAGTCACCATCGGGTCTCAGCGTCCCCGGGCGCCAGTCGTGGGTGGGGTTGATTCGCTCGAGTCGTTGCTGAACCCGCTCACGGGATTCATCGGCGCCGCAATGCAGGCAGATGACCCGGTCGAGCCGGCCATGGAGGTCGACAACCTTGTTGGTGCCCGCACGTTGGTGCAGTCGATCCACGTTCTGGGTAATCAGAAGCTCAAGGTGACCCAGTTGTTCAAAACGAGTCAGTGCGAGATGGACGGGGTTGGGTGCTGCGTCGCGGACGCCGGGCCATCCGCGGACCGAGCGGCTCCAGTAACGCCTGCGCGCCCCGGGATCACGGAGAAATTCCTGATGCTGAATCGGATTGCTACCCAGCCACTTACCGCGGGCATCACGGTAGGTGGGAATACCGGAGTCGGCGGAGACGCCGGCACCGGTAATTATCGTCCAGCGGCGATGTGACTCAAGTAAGTCGTTAAAATGGGCAACCAAATCAGGCATGGTGCGTATATGTCTCCCAGAGGTCGATACTTTCAGATGTCATCAACATTTAACGGTGTGAAACAGTAATGCATTTATTGGTAACCGGTGGTACGGGCTTTATTGGTTCAGCGTTGGTACCAGCGTTGTGCGCCTCAAACCACACCGTAACCGTATTGTCCCGCGCCAGCCGCGCGGATACGCCGGATGTCCGTTACGTCAAAAGCCTCGATGCGATCGATAATCACGTTGATGCCGTCATCAATCTCGCCGGCGCTTCCCTCGCCGATCATCGATGGACTGCGCGCTACAAGCAGGAAATCATCGCCAGCCGAGTGGACCTTACACGCGACCTGACCGCCTGGATGGAGCGGCAGGATCAACCGCCCGCGGTCCTCATCAATGGTAGTGCAATCGGGTACTACGGCGCGTCCCAGAGCGCGATTTTTGATGAAACCAGCCCTCGCGGTGAGGGGTTCTCCGCCTCCCTGTGTGACGATTGGGAGTCTGCGGCAAGGCGGGCATCGAGTTTCGGCACCCGGGTTGTACTGCTCCGACTGGGCGTTGTTTTCGATCAGGGTGGCGGCGCTTTGCAGCCCATGTTGCGATCGTTTCGCTTTGGCGTGGGAAGCTGGCTGGGCAGCGGTCAACAGTGGCTCAGCTGGGTTCACCGTCGGGATGTGGTCAATGCCATCGAGCTGCTGCTCAACGACCCTGCGGCGCGCGGTCCTTTCAATGTAACGGCACCGAAGGCCGTAACCCATCAGCAATTCGCCCAGACTGTTGGGCGTTTCAAGCCCACGCTGTTTAACATGGGCATCCCCGGTGCGGTGATGCGCCTGGTGTTAGGGCAAATGGCCGATGAGCTACTGCTTACCGGCCAGAAGGTGGTTCCCACCGCGCTCGAACAGCGCGGCTTTGCCTTTGAGTTTCCGACCCTGGACGCTGCTCTCGCCGATATCCTGGACCGCTAGACAACAGCCCGGGACACCGTTTTAGTTTTCCGCGGAAATAAAATCGCTGTAGGCCTCATTGATCTCGCTCTGTCCCCGCAGTTTCTTCAACCCCGATCGTTCGAGCTGGCGCACCCACTCCCGGCTGACGCCAAGCTTGTCGGCAATTTCAGCGCGGGAAAGGGGCGGGCCGCTGTGAAGGCCCCAGCGCGCGGTGACCACATCCCGTTCAGCGGGTTCGAGAGTGTCGATGGCATTGGTCAGAAAACGGTTCAAAGAGTCCTGCTCGGCGGTGTCTTCCGTATCGCCGAAGGTATCTCCGGTCATACTGTCAACCATAGTACCTTCATCGTCATCGAAACGCGGGGCGTCCAGCGATACCCCTAGATTCCGCAGCTGCAGCAGCTCGCGGGTCTTGTCGAGGTCCATGCCCAGATTCTTGGCCAGCGTTTCCTCGTCGGGCTCGATACCCGTGCGGGCGGTCTCCAGCGCTTTTTCCCGGTAGAGGCGGCCCATTTGTTCCTGAACATGGGTGGGGAACCGGATGAGTGAGCCCACATCGCCGACGTAGCGCCGGACCGACTGGGTAATCCAGTTAAAGCAGTAGGTGCTGAAGCGGTAGCCTTTTTCAAATTCGAACTTCTCAGCCGCGCGAATCAACCCGAGGGTGCCTTCCTGCACCAGATCGAGGTAATTGACCCCGCGGCCCTTGTAGCGCGCCGCGATGGAGTAGACCAATCGCAGGTTGTGCATGACCAAGGCGTCGCGCGCCTTGGTGTAGTCATTTAAGGCTGAACGCAGCGCCTTCAGGCTGTCTCGCTCCAATACAATGCCGCTGATTGGTGACTGCCACTGTCGCTCCCAGGTGCCGATAGCGTCGGCGACGCTGTCCGAGTATTGCCCTCCCGAGCGACGCAGCATGGCGACGGCCATACCCACAGTCAGGCTGGCGGGCAGGTTCAGGGCGTCCACCAGCTTTCTTTTACCGGCAACACTGCGTAAACGTTGGAATTTCTTGGACAGCGCGATTGCGGCCTCACTGCCATCGGCGCCCGCAAAATAAGTGGCGAGCTCCCGGCGCAGCACAAAATGCTGCTCACGGTTGCGAAAGCGGCTGATCTCCGGGGGATTTTCAAGACACTGGCCGGCGAAGGTGATCAGGTACTCAGCGAGCTCAGGCGTGCCCGCGAACAGGCCGTGCAGCGCTTGCACTGCACCCCACTTCCTACCGTCGATTTCCCGCTCCTGCTGCGCCGTCAATAATGGGTACCGGCGCGCTTCAGCGAACATCAGCTCGAGGTCTTTGTCGTCATTGTCACTGGCGTATTGCATGCCACGGTCCTAGTTGATGGGTTGTGCAGGGTATACGGTATTTGAGCGCTCAGAGGATTTATAGTTGAACAGCCTGTCCAGGTATCTTCTGGTCAAAACGTGGACATTTGACCTATTTGGCTAATCTGTCCAGGAAGGCGCGGCGTAACAACGACAAATTCACGACAAATGGACACTGACTATGAATGCTGTCGCCGAGCCCTCGGGCATTTTGGAGCCGCGCCCCCTCTATGGAATTGGAACTGTCGCGCGTCTTACCGGTTTGAAGCCGGACACGCTAAGAGTCTGGGAGCGCCGTTATGGCCTGGGGGCGAGCTACAAGTCTGCCACAGGTCGACGCCAGTATACGCAATCGGACCTCGATCATCTGCAGTTGATTGCCGCATTGGTGGCGGACGGGACCCGCATCGGCGAAATCGCTTCCGCCGAGAGCAAGACGCTGGCTCAGCTCGTCAAAGCTCGCGGGGACCGCATCAAAGTGGCACTGCCGGCGGCGAAGTCTACGGTGGTATTTGTCGGTCGTGAGCTGTGCCATTGGCTGGACGGGCACCAGGGGTGCATCTCCGGTGTGAGCGCCTTTATGGTGCGCGAGACCCTTACCGAGCAGTTGGACGAGCTGACCTTTGACGGCGAGATTGATCTATTGGTGATTGAGTGTCCCAGTTTGTCGGCTTCCCGTATGCAGGCGATTCAGGCGCTGCGCGCAAGGTTACAGGTCGGCAAGGTGCTGGTGCTCTATCGCTATGCCAATGAGCGGTGGCTTGAGGAACTCGAACGGCATGACGCGTCGGGAATGGAGTTTCCGCCGGAGCCCGCGCGCCTGGCCTTTGAATTCAGTCGCTTGAAAACCGCACGTGATACGACCCAGGGGCAATATGACATGGGCGAACTGGTCCAGCCCAAGGACCGGACTTTCACCGATGAAGAGCTTATCGCGGCGGGTAAGCTGAAGAGTTTGCTTGACTGCGAATGTCCCAAGCACATCGCCGATCTGTTAATGGCGCTCAACCACTTCGAGACCTACAGCAGTGAGTGTTCGGTGGATAACTGGCGCGATGCAGCGGTGCACTCGAGCATCTACGCGTACACCAACCAGGCGCGATGGTTGATGGAAAAGGCGCTCAAAGCCGTGCTCGAAAATCGGGGTCAGGAATTTCAGCAGCTACTTGCTGAGGCGCCGGCGACGACGCGTGGGGAGCAGGGTCGATGACGGCGACGGAGGTTAACAGGGACGAGCATGCAAACGTTTCGGTGGCAGCAGGGGTGCGTCTTCCCTGTCGCGGCTGCACCCGGGACTGCCCGAACTACGAGCACTGCGACGGCAAACCCTGGCGTCAGCCCTTGGCTGACGTGGAGAGCTGACGGGACAATTGCTCCCACATGGGCGAGCCCTGTAATTGCCAGACCCACAGCGCGACCGGAACGAGTGTTGGCATCAGCAGCACGCTGAACTGATAAAGTACCGCAATGACCGGAGCCGGTGGCACGCCCGGTTGTGACAGGAAAGGCTCGCCGATGACGAGCATCAGGTCTTTCGCAGCAATGGCGGCGATGCCGAAGGTCATGCTCACCCAGATCAGGAATAGACCTCTCGCGAACCGCTCCAGCGGATTCGATACGTTGGACGCCCACAGTAAGGCGGCATAAAAGGGCATGGCATAACTGACAAGGCGTGTATTGATTTGCAGGCCCATCTGATAACCGGCCACTTCAGCACTGGTGATCACCCCATTGTTTTCGCCATAAAATGTTCTGACGATGATGTCAGTGCCGCTCAATTGTGCTGTATCGACACTGTGGCCAAGCCACAGTGGTAGGAGAATGTCCACAAGCCATGCCACCGGTGCGGCAAGCAGGTTGCCTGCTGCATACCAGAGCGCGAACATAATGGGCAATAATAGGACGGTATAGAAGGCCTGCCGCCGAAAGGGGGACATCAGGCAGCTACCGAGGCCTGTTCTCCGCGTCGGGCAAGCCAGCGCAGGTAAACAGCGAACACAACGAGAACATCGATCATGATGAGAATGGGCCAGAAGTAGAGGTGGAACCATTCGAAAATGTGCTGGTTCCATTGCCCGAGATAAAAGAGCGACACGATGCGTAAAATATTGAGCGCCTGAATCGCCACAAAGCCCAGCAAAATAGCGGCCACTTTATGTCGCCACAGTGACGGAAAGGCCAGCACCCCGGCGACCAGTACAATGGAAGCTTCGACGCCGTTACATCCGGCTTCAATGGAGACGGCAAACCCGGTGGTCCTGTCCATGAGAATGCGGCCAGTGCTGATAACATCGGCATCAAGTGGTGTCACCAGCGCGGCGCTTACCGATGCCAGCCAGCCGGTAAACGGCTGCACCACGGCCGCCTGTACCGGGTTGAGTAGTTCCAGTGTAAAAAGGACGGCGAGGGCGCCACAAAAGAGCAGAAGAAATCGACCCATTGATCCGTTTGTATCCCCGTGAAGTGTTAGTAACGATTAACAATTGGCTTTTGGTAAAGGTAGCAACCCATGTCTGCAAAGTATATCGCCATTGCTCTCAGCGCCGGAATGTTTGCTTTCAGCGCCTGGATTTACTCCGAAACCGGTGATTGGGTAGCCATTCTTTTCATGGTGCTTAGCGGCTGCTACGGCCTCTTTTTTTCGGGTGGCTACCTCGACCGATTGCGCCGTGGACCCGATTCAGAGGATCGAACGGATGACGATTGAGCCGACAATGACCGGACAGACAAAACGCACATAAACCGGCCATATTCTGAAAAAGAGCGAGGTTTCGGCGGCTGCATCGGTTTTTTTCAGCTCGCCGAGAAGGCTATCCTGGCGCCATACCCAGCCCGCATAAATGCACAGCATCAGGCCCAGTATAGGTTGGCCGTAGCGGGTAGTCAGTGTGACCACCAGACCAAACAGGACATCGAAATTCATCAGAACAATGCCGCTTACTGTTGCTATCAGAGCGCCCGCAGTCAGCGCCGCCCGCTTGCGTGGCCAGTTAAATTGCTCGACCAGAAAGGCTACCGGCACCTCGAGAATCGAGATCGACGAGGTCAACGAGGCGACACCGAGCAGAGCGAAAAACGCTGTGGCCATAAAAGTCCCCGCTAAACCCAGAGTTTCGAACAGGGCGGGGAGCACGTTGAAGATCAAGGTGTCTTCTGAAAGCAGGGCGCCGCGGGCATCAAATATTTCGACACCGCGCTCAGCGGCGACAAACATGGCCGGCACGATCAAAAATCCGGCGAGAACGGCGATGCCCACATCGATGAGAGCGACCTGCGCACCGGTGGATGGCAGATTTTCTTTATCGGATAGGTAGGAGCCGTAGATCAGCATGGTTCCCACCCCCAGCGAGAGCGAGAAAAAAGCCGACCCCAGTGCATCGAAGATGAGGTCGCCCGAGAAAATTCTCGAGAGATCGGGTAGTAGATAGACTTTTAACCCTGCACTGGCACCGTCGAGCGTCAGCACATAAAGCGCGAGCGCGATCAGGGTAACAATCAGGGCGGGCATAAGTCGGGTGGACCATCGTTCGATGCCATCGTGAACCCCGCCGACCACAATGCCGATGGTCATAAACATAAACAGCACCATCAGTGAGATATTGCGCGATAAATCAAAACCGATGAGCCAGTCTGCTGCGGAGGTAAAGCCCAAGGCCTCTATCGGAAACGAGGCCGTATAGCCCAGGATCCATCCAGCGACGATGCCGTAAAAGCTCAGGATGAGGCAGGCCATAAGAATACCTATGCCGCCGGTCAAGGCACCTATTCCCGCGCTCAATCGCGAGTTTGATATGCCGCGCAGTGCCGCCACCGCGTTACCGTGGGCATGGCGACCGATCAAAAGCTCGGCCATCAATACCGGATAGGCAAGCACAAACGCCAGAACCAGATAGACCAGAACAAAGGCAGCACCCCCATTACTTGCCGCCTGAGTAGGGAAACCCCAGATATTCCCGAGCCCTACCGCGGACCCAGCCGCTGCGAGGATAAAACCCCATCGTGATTTGAATTCTCCACGGCCTGCTGCCAAAACGTTATTCTCCGTTTTTATTCATTGTTACCAGCGTTCAGTCCGCGATCGGCGCCGCCACCGAGCGAACTTTACCATTGACGCGGATTGACGCGCGAGGGGAGATGCCGCACTCGCAGCGGCCACAATTCATGGTATATTTCGCGCGCTGAAAATGCGGTGCCGTTCACGCCCGGGTGGTGGAATTGGTAGACACAGGAGACTTAAAATCTCCCGGCCTAACGGCTGTACGGGTTCAAGTCCCGTCCTGGGCACCATAAATCCTTGGCAACCACGATGTGGCCCGTCATTTCAGCATCGGTATATCCAGCCACTGATCTAGGGGCTATTCCTCGGGCCCGAGATCACAGTGGCCTGCTCCAACCGAGCAAGCCAATCAATAACAGCAGTATGTCCCATTAAGGCAATGGTCCTTGGGTAGCTGGTCGCCCGTCCTCGACTCAGATCGAGGCAGACAATTTGCTGACCCTCATTATCAGCAGCCCCAATCAGTCACAACAAGATAACGATTAGCGTGGGCGTCGTTACAGACGATTACGATGAGCCCCCCCGCAGGAAGCTTTCTTGGTTTTCTGGCCTGGCGCCGTCATTCTGAGGAATCCACAGTAAATGACAGCGTCGAATAAGCGTTTATCAGTCGTCAAACAGGCCCTGATACCAACGCACCACGGGGGGGATGAATTTGAAGAGGTAGGGTACTTCCGCAAGTTCGACAATCGTTCCGTCGGGATCGTAAAAGGCGACGATACTGCTCGAGGGATCATCGGGCGAACAACACGGTGTAATCGGAGAGACAAATTCGACGCCTTGCGCCTTGAGTGCGGCGACATCACTCTCAATATCGGTCGACGCCAGCGCCATCCGATGAATGCCAAGATGGTTAACGGGAAGCGGATAGGGCGCTTCGGCGTTGTACGGCTCTAGCCATTGAACGAGCTTGATCTCGGAGCCATCGCTCTGATGGGTGAGCATGGCACCCTTTATTCTATAGGGTCTATCCAGTCCCATGGCCTCGGCCACTTCGAGGGAGTCTGTCTCATGAAGTGATCCTGAGACCTCGTAGCCAAACATTTGATACCAGGCTAGCGAGCGCTCGAAGTCGCTGACATTGACGTTAACAAAAGCCATCTTGTAAATATGGGTGGTCTCCGTCGGCTCATCTCCGTCTCCCTTTCTACCTTCGATTAGCTCATAAAAGGTTCCATCCAGATCCTTGAACATGAAAAAACGTGTTCCGTCGGCGCGTGTGACGGGCGCAGACAGTAGGTCCACGCCTTGCGCCTTCATGTACTCATAGTCGGCATCAAGATTGGAGGTAAGCATCGCGCCTCGCGCCATACCAAGATGATTCACTGCGGCGTAGGGTGGAGCATCATCCTTGGGGATGGTGAATGAAATCAAATCAATCACGCCACCAAAAAAACCGCCCGGGCCTACGAGCTCGCCGTGCAATAAATAGCCGCCGGCCTCTCCGCCCTGGGAGCCGTCGTACTCTGTCGGCGTCTCGATGCCGATGGCACGCGCCATCGCCTGGGTGTTGGTATCCGGGAACCCACTAATGGTGTCAAACCCCAGCGAGCCGTAGAAGTCCCGCGCCGTGGCAAAGTCGCTGACATTGGTATTAAAGTGAATGAAGGACGCAACGCTCAGTTCAATATCGGCTGCCTGTTTGATGCGGATGCTTGCGGGGCTATCCAGCACTGATAACACATTGACTGTGAGTGAATTGGATTCGGTCAGTAGCACTTCAGTTCGATCACCGTCACTCGTCAGGGCGATCGACTGATTGTTCAGTTCGAGGGATAGTGTTTCGTCGGCCCCAGAAACGATCAATCGGGCTTTGCCCGGCACGCCAAAAAAGGTGCTGGTCTGCGGGCCCGGCGGCGTATCAACCCCAAGCTGAATCAGATGCCGGGTCAGCTCTATTTCGGTCGCGCTTGCCACCGCTGAATACAGAAAAAGACAGGAAAACCCGATAAGCCTGATCGCACTAATCATGTTGAGCCTCTTTAGTTGTGGTCGCGCACTATCTTATGCGTTGCCTAAGGGGAACAATACAGGTCGCGGCATAGATGTCGATAGCCATCAGGCCCCCGCGACGTCAGGTCGGCGCCCAGCCAGATCTGGGTAACATTTACCTGGAGAGTGGACACTGCAGTCCCCAAATGAAATCATTGTCGATAAACGGCGCGTCGATGCATTGACGACTGAGTTCGACCGCGTCTGGAAGCGGTCACCGACGCGCGATGAGCTTCGGAATCTTGTTGAACAGTGGGTGCGTGAGGAGATTTTCTATCGTGAGGGACTGGCGTTGGGGCTTGATCGCAAAGACTCGGTATTGCATCAGCGCGTTGCCCGTCGTATGGGGTATATAGGCGAAGAACTTATTGAGCCAACACCCAGCCTTACTCCACTCAAGGCATGGTTGACCAAGAAGGCTGAGGGCTACCGCCTCGATCCCTGTTTCAGCTTTCGACAGCTGCACATCAACTCGACCTCGCGCGGCGCGGCAGACGAAGCTCAGGTTAAAGCGCTGCAACAGGCTCCGGCAATGAGCGAAACACCGGCTGGCGAGGCGTCGCTATTGCTGGCCGCGCGGGAGGATGCAACGCTTTCTGACGTTCGGCGTACCTTTGGTGAGGAGTTTGCTGAATCCCTGAAGAGCGTTGCTATCGGTGAATGGGCGGGCCCGGTTGCTTCCGGCTACGGCTTGCACTTTGTCCGCGTTGATTCGAGACAGGCATCGCGGCTGCCCGAATATGACGAAGGTCGCAAAATCGTCGTACGAGGCTACCTCGCCGAGCGCAGGAGCGGGCTCAAGGAGCGTGTCTACGCGACACTGCAAGAGCGCTACGCCATCGTGTACGAAGTCAACCAACTGCTGGCGCCGGTGGTAAGCGGGGAAGAGCGGGTGCAATGATCCGGCGTCTTTGCCTCGCTGCGTTCGTTTTTTTGCTTGCCTCTGCGGCAACTGCGGACGTATTCCGTCCGGCGTACCTGGAAATCAGCGAACTCGGCAACGATGAGTATGCGGTGCTGTGGAAGGTGCCCGCCCAGGGCGGTGACCGGCGTTTATCGGCCTACGTTCGCCTACCCGAAGGTGCGTCAATTATCGAAGGTCCCCGTGTCGTTGCCACCGGCGATAGCTGGGTCGAGCAGACCACAATCGGTTTCAGCGGCGGCCTGGCGGGGCAGGTATTCACCATTGAGGGTAGGGCGGCAGGCGTTACCGAGGTGATTGCCCGCGTTGAACGACTCGATGGGAGTAGCCAGGTGGAGCGCCTGCCCATGGAGCGGCCGCAATTCATCGTCGAGGCGCCCCAGGGGGCCGGAGCGGTGGCCTGGGCGTATTTCGTGCTCGGCGTCGAACACATTCTCGGCGGCATCGATCACCTGCTATTTGTACTGGCGCTGCTGCTCATTGTTCGTGGGGGTAAACGCATTGTAGCGACGGTTACTGCCTTTACCCTGGCCCACAGCGTGACCCTTGTTGCGGCTACCCTCGGATGGGTCCAGGTTCCCGGACCCCCGGTCGAGGCGATTATCGCGTTCAGCATTGTGTTTGTTGCCAGCGAAGTGGTGCATACCTTCCGGGGTCGAACGGGACTCACCGAGCAGGCACCCTGGATCGTCGCCTTCAGTTTTGGGCTGCTGCACGGTTTTGGGTTCGCCGGCGCGCTTGCCGAAGTCGGTTTGCCACAAACCGCCATACCGCTGGCGCTGCTGACCTTCAATGTCGGCGTTGAAGTCGGCCAGTTGCTGTTCGTTACGGCGGTGCTGACCCTGCAGTTTGTCGGCGTCCGCTTATTGGGGGTCAAGGCAAAGTGGCTACCCGCTGCGACGGCCTATGGCATTGGTTCGGTCGCTGCATTCTGGACTATTGAAAGGGTGGCTGGGTTTTGAAGGGGGCTCAACGGGTCTTCAATGCAAAGAAGCTTTGAAACGCAGGCGTTTTCGGGGTCTGGGAGATCGGGAGGAAAGCTGACTTTGATCAGCTTAAAACCCGCAAGTGAAGATGAAGGAAAAGAGTTACTACATGACAGTTTTCAGCAGCCCAGTGACCCTGGGAAGTTCACACCCTCAGCCTGATCTGGCAGGGTGCTAGGCGCTAATCGAGAATCACGCAGCAGGTTCATGCTGCACCGGCCAGTCTCTGCACCTTTCCGGCACGCTGGGTAGGCTTGACCGCTAAACGAGAGCTAGTGAATCAGGAAATTCGATATTAAGCACTTTGTGTTGAGCAGCGCGCTCCTTCTAGGTTTCTCTCTGTCTGTAATAGGCGCTGAGCCCCTGGCCGGTGCAGCGGAAATAATGGAAACGGCAAAAGTGGAATGCGCGAGATTTAAGGGTGGACACTTCGATGCTACGGATGAAGCGGTCACATCCCGTGATATTACGGGTGATGGCAGGCCAGAACTCATCGTAGACGCATCCCAGTTTTCCTGCTCGACATCAGTGTCTCTATGGGGCGGCTCGGGTGGAACGCTCTTGTGGGTGCTCGTTGATGGAAATGCATACGATTTTGTTGCACACAAATGGCGGATTTTTGATGTGGATGGCCAGCAAATACTATTGCTCGCGGTACACTGGGCTCAGTGTGGCGATACCGTTGGACCTTGCTATCGAGCACTGGTTTGGAGCGACGGATTCAGGACGATCAGCTAGCGTTTTTTTTGCTGCTCTGCTTATTCCCCGCTTTGCCGACCTCTGCTCTTCCTCTTGTGACAAAGCCGCTCTTGTCAGTTATCGTTTCCCTGCGCCGCGCATGACCGCCGCGAATTTTTCACGTTCGACCTCGGAAGTATCGATTCATAGCGGGGCAAAATATGTCTGATCAGCACTTAGGGAATACTGGCGAGGAGGTTCACCCTAGCCATCCGCTGTCACTTTTTTCGGCGATACTGCTTGGCGTTATTGGCGCTGCTGTCTTTATTGTTCAGCCCGGCTTTGTTCAGGGGTTGGTCAAGTATTATCACTTCAGTGAGCAGAGCGCGGGTTATGTCGCTTCCGTCGAAATGTGGGGCATAGCCTTAACCACATTGGTCATCGCGGTTGTGGTTAACCGGTTTAGTTGGCGCGTCATTTTGGCCGTATCCATTGCACTAATGGCATGCGGTAACTTTTTCTCCATCTTTACCGACACCCCGGCTGTTTTCGCCAGCTGGCGATTTGTTGCCGGCATAGGGTCTGGCGGCCTTATCTCCCTGACCTTTACGATTATCGGCCTGACCGCCAACCCGGATCGGAATTTTGGCTATCTGATCATGGCCGTGCTGACCTTTGGCGCGTTGGGCTTATGGGTGATGCCCTTAGCCTTGAGTATTGTCGGCATCCCCGGCGTATTGTTGTTTTTTACGCTGTTTACCCTCCTGGGACTTCCCTTTGTTCGTTACCTGCCCACTTCAGGTGACACTCATGCGCAGGTAGAGACCGATGCTGTGGATTTACCTTTATGGCAGCGCGGCATGGCTGTCACGGCCATGTTTTTGTATTTCACCGGGCAGGGGGTGGTCTGGGTGTACCTGTTCCTCATCGGCGTTGAAGGTGGGGCCAGTGAGCAGCAGGTGGCCAATGGTCTTACGCTTTCTCAATTTCTTGGCATTGCAGGCGCATTTGCAGCGGTGCTCATTACTATTCGGTTTGGGCGACTAACGCCCATTACCTTCGGTATTTTGGGTGGGATTATCCCGCTTTTCTTCCTGATTGGGGAAATGGGTGCGCTGGTCTACGGGGTTGCCGTGAGTGTTTATAACTTTGCCTGGAATATGACCCACCCCTTTCTGTTGGCCGCGCTGGCCAGTTTTGATCGCAAGGGGACCGTAGTCACTCACGGTGTCGCCGCTCAGATGCTTGGCCTGGCGGTCGGCCCTGCAATCGCGGCCTACTTTATTTCCCCAGGGCAATTCGCGAGCGTGAATGGGCTGGGGATCGGCTTTTTTGCACTTGCGCTTTTCTTTATTGCCGTGCCGGTACTCGAACATCGACGACGCATCAGAAGCGGCATTGAGCTGTCATCGTAAAGCTGGCCTGGGCGTTAAAACGCTTTTGTCTTCTCCTGCGATGAGGCGGAGAGGCGTATTTGCGCTTGTTATATGTGTTACCGGTAATGATTCAAATACGGAGTCTCGATAGATAAGGCGGGTCACAATGAATTCAACAAACATCGATAACTACAGCAGTGAAAACGCTTTCACTGGAAAAGTGGCGCTCATTACCGGTGGTGCGACCGGGATCGGTGCGGCAACTGCCAGGCATCTCTCACGTTTGGGCGCGCGGGTGGTCATCACTGGTCGTCGAGCGGACGTGTTGAATGATGTCGCTAATGAGATTGGTGGTGTCGCCGTGACCGGCGATGTGTCAACCGAAGAGGCCTGTACTCGCGCGGTGGCCGCAGCCGTCGAAAACTATGGGGGGCTCGATTTTGTGATTGCCAATGCGGGCATTACTCGCGAGGGCGCGATTGACGTTGAGTCGGAGGATGACTGGAACCAGACCATGGACATCAATCTGGGCGGCGTTCGACGCGTTGCGCTGGCGGCAATTCCGGCGCTATCCGAGCGTCCCGGCGCCGCAATCGTCAATATTGCTTCGGCGGCGGGCCTTAGAGCAACGCCAAACGCGTGTAGCTACGTGACCAGTAAAACGGCACTCATCGGACTGACTCGCTCGATGGCTTACGACCTCGGGCCGCGGGGAATCAGAGTCAATGCGGTGTGTCCTGGGTGGGTCGCCACCGAAATGCTGGAAATGGAAATGAGTGGCCTGGCGAAAGAGAAAAATCTTTCGGTGGACGAGACGATCGATCGCTGTATAAGGCACTATCCGCTGCGGCGTTTGGCTGACCCAATCGAGGTGGCGCGGGTTATCGAATTTCTGGTGTCCGACAAAGCCTCTTTCATCACGGGTATTGCCTTGCCGGTTGACGGGGGAGGCGACATGGTTGACGTCGGCACCCTCGAATTTCGATAGGCGTGAGGCGCCAAAGTTGTTGCTCGCAACATAACGACTGGTGTCGTCATCACTGGTCGTGAGTCTGTCAGCGTCGACCTGCGACGGCTCTCGGCAAGGTTTCTTAGCCTATTTCGACAGCTACTTCGGGGCTTGGCGCCGTTCTGATGAAGTGCCCCTTCGAATTGCCGAACCGGTTGGTTACTTCAGGCCCGGCGTTGAACGCGGTGCATTGATCAGAAGAGGGTTAAACAGTCGCTCCACGTTTGCACGCGGCCGAGGTCCGAGGTACGTTGTCACCTCGACCATTTGAGCGGCCTATTATGATCAAGTCTTTCTGTTTCCAACCTTCAAAATCAGTGTTGGCGATGATGGTTCTTGTTGCCATGCCACTGCCGGCAATACCCGTGTTCTCCGCGAATGATGAACCCCTCAACGAGAACTGGTCGCCCAGCGAATGGGGTGAGGAGGACCGAATTGGGGCAGTCAATCGCACGACGCCCAAAACAGTCCTCGATGCGGTAGCGCTGGTGAAGCAGGGCAAGGTGGCAACGCTGGGCAAGGTTTATCAGTCGGATATGCCGCTTTTTGGCCAGCGCCAATGGGAGCTGAGTATTCCGGGGTTTCCGACCTATGAGGGGATTGGGTCCATGGAAGCGGTGGGTAACGATGAGCTGCTGACCGCGGAAATCGGCCAGGTGGGTACGCAGTTTGATGGGCCGGGGCATATCGGTGTTCGCACCTCCAAGGGCGATTTTTTCTATAACGGGCGCTATCTTGAAGATCCCGATGTCACCCCTGAGGATCTCGGGCCGCTGGGTGTCGAACACATTGCAGAAAAAGGGTTTGTATGCCGCGGTGTCCTCTTGGACGCTGTGGGCTTTCGTGGTGGGCCGCTCCCGGTGCCGCCCGAAAGCGGCGTCGAGAGTCTCGGCTTTATTACCGCGGAGGACATTAAGGCGATGGTTGCCAGGCAGGGCATAGCACCTATTGCAGAGGGGGACTGCGTGTTTCTTTACACCGGACACGGCGATATTTGGCATCCCAGCGAGTGGGATAGTTTTGACGCCGAGGAAAAGGCCCGTCGCCGCGAACGCTTCAATACGGGGACACCCGGTTATGGACTCTCTGGCTGCGAATATCTGGCTTCGCGCAAAGTGATTCTCTGGGGTTCCGATACGCACTCGAGCGAGGCGACGGCCCTGGATGGTGGCGGCGAGACCGAGCAACCTTATGAGTGCCATTTGAAGATGATGACTCGCAGTGGTATTTGGAATATCGAGAATCTCGACCTCAGCCAGCTGGTGGAAGACAAGGCTTACGAATTTTTATTCACGTGGGCGCCGCTGAAGTTAAAGGGCGCTACGGGATCGCCGGGCAACCCGATCGCGATCTACTAAGATACGTAGGCTGATGTTGACGGCTAATGAAACGCAAAGATTCGTGCTGCGCCTTGTTCCGGTTGAATAGGAAGAGGCGTTGGCCGGATGCCTTAGGGTGAAAATCCGTTAACACCCGCGCCGGCGATCTATTAACGACTGAAATTTTTATGCTGATTTATACCCACTCAGACTGTCTTGAACACGAAACCCAGTCCGGCCATCCCGAGCGCCCGGATCGCTTGCGTGGCGTGTGGGCGCATTTGGAGCGAACGGGTTTCTTACAGGACTGCGAGGTTCGTGATGCTCCCCTGGCCAGCGCACACGATCTTGGAGCGGTACACGCCGGCGCTTATCTGGAACAGTTGAGGGCGCTCTCTCCCGAGCAGGGGCTTGTCCAGGTAGATCCGGATACGGCGTTGTGCCCGGCATCACTCGCAGCCGCCACGCGGGCCGCGGGTGCCGTGGTCGATGGCACCCGAGCGGTGCTGGCAGGTGAGGCCGATAGCGTATTTTGTGCCGTACGGCCGCCGGGGCACCACGCCGAGTCGGATGCGGCCATGGGCTTTTGTTTGTTTAACAGTGTGGCGGTAGCGGCCCATTTTTCCCTGGGTCAGCCGGGTATCGAGCGGGTGGCCATACTCGATTTTGATGTGCATCACGGCAACGGCACTGTACAGATTTTTGCTGATGACCCGAGGGTGCTGGTGTGTTCGAGCTTTCAGTATCCGTTTTATCCCGGACGTTATGATGAGCTCATCAGGGACCATGTCATTCTTACTCCGCTCGCGGCGGGCAGTGACGGGAATGTGTTTCGCAGGGCAGTGGAGCAAGACTGGTTCGACCGTATCAGCCGGCACGCACCCCAATTGATTTTTGTCTCCGCCGGTTTTGATGCACATCATCTCGACCCATTGGGCGGACTGAATCTCACCGAATCGGATTTCACCTGGGTGACCGGGCACATTAAGTCATTGGCGAATTCTTACGCTCAAGGGCGAGTTGTTTCTGCCCTTGAAGGCGGATATGACATTGGCGCGTTGTCCACCAGCGCGCTGGCTCACGTTGAAGCCTTGCGTAGCTGAATCCGCTCGTCGGTGGCCGTCGCACCGACGTCCCATCGGCGCGGGTTTAATTTACGGGTGCGCTGACCTCGTCACGCCACATCGGGAGCCGTCTCTGGTCGAGTTGCCGCAAATCGAACCAATTCAGGAAAGAATTCGCTGAAATCGGCTTCCAGAAACTGATAGTTCCTCTCGAGTTCGGTGATAGCTTGGCCCAATGGACTGGGGCGTGTCAGCCGAGTTGCGATACCTTTGAGGGCACGATCGATGCCGTCGATATTTCGGTAACTGCGCAGCAGGTCGGTCTCTACCAGGTAGTGCATACTCCGTTGCATCCGAGCAGGTAGCTGGCTGCGATTTTGACGGACGATGCTGTACACCCGGGCGGCGAAGTCATCGAGTGGAACATCGGAATACACCTCCCAATGGGTTGCCAGGAAGTGGTCGTAGAACATGTCGATCAGTATTCCAGCATAACGCCGATGCGGGCCGCTGAGCCGGCCTCGGCTGCGTTTGAACAGCGTATGTGAATCGGTGAATGAGTCTATTCGCCGATGCCGGAGGATGCCGAGCCGAATATCTTCGGGCAAGTTCGCATCAACCGCGCCCTTGTGGAAGTCACCCATCAGGTTTCCAATCAGTGATAGTGGACGATCATCTGCAAGGTAAAGATGTGCCAGGTAATTCATAACTTGACCGAATTTAAATCTGGTTAGCGGTGGGGGGTCGATAGGGGAGATGCCGAAGTTGCTGTTATTTTGTCCCCTATGCTCTGTGCTCTCCGTCTTCACGTAGTATGCCAGCGTACCTGCTCGGTGCCTTTCAATCACCGATGTGTTGTTAAGTATCGCTTGTTCACAGCAATGGAGGTCATCGACCATGTCCAGAAGCATCGCAGACCTGATAAACATAGCCAAGAGTAACGCCTCGACCGAGCGTTACCCGACGCCGCCAGAAAAGTGTGTCAAAGGCGCGCCAATACAGGAAGCAACAACGCACTTTGTTGCTGACGACAAGTTTTACGTGGGTGAATGGGGTGCAGAGGCCGGTTGCTGGCGCGTGACTTACACCGAGCATGAGTATTTTCGCATTCTGAGCGGGCACTCAGTGCTTCGTGATCATGAGGGTAACGCGGTGGATTTAAGAGCAGGCGACGAATACTGCGTGCCCGCGGGCTTTGAGGGTGAGTGGGAAGTGATCGAGCCAACACGGAAAACATTTGTCATCTACGAGCCATGAGAAGCGTGATCGGCAGCTGATTTTCAGGGCAGTATCCACGCTTCACCATCCATCGTGTCGCGGATGTCGCCCGAATCAGCTGGAGGGTGCTAGCCACGGCAGGCCCCCTGCAGTTTATCGGTAGAGGAGATGCTGATGTCGACACCACCCCTGTTGGCTGGTAACGCTTTTTCAGCATTAAGCGGGTTATGCGGTTGCCGAATTCAGGCGGCGATTTCTGACTCGCTATAGACCGCGCTTGCGGTCCCGCCCGCTTGTCTTCGCATCGGAGAGTGCTTTACCCGCAATCGAGATCAGGTATTTCAGGTTGTCGTTGCCGATCTCCGAAGAGGCTATCCCCGACCTGAGTTTCAATGTGAAAAACTCATCACCGACGTTCACAGGATTTTCGTTCATCGCGGTTCGGACTCTCTGGGTGAATGTAGCCGCCGCTGCTGCATCGGTACCGGGAAGTAGTGCGGTAAATTCCTCGCCACCAAAGCGTGCGACAATGTCATAGTCTCTGTAGCAATCCCTCAGTATATTGGCGAAGTGCTTTAGGGCCTCATCACCCACGTCATGGCCATAGCTATCGTTTATTGTTTTGAAATGATCGATATCGAGGAAGGCAATGCTATAGGGCGTCTTGCTTCGTTTGGCCAGCGCCAAAATCGGCTCGGCGTTAAGAAAGAATGCCCGCCGGTTCAACAATTCGGTTAAAAAATCGTGGCTTGCCGCATTTCTTAGTCCTCATAATTGGTAGGGCGATCGCGATCAATTGTCGGTTCAAGGCGACGAACGGTAGCCGGGGTCGGTTTTACGCCAAACCGCCTCAGTTATACTGCGCCGATGCTGTCTTCCCTGCTCATTGTAGATAAGCGCCGCGTTTTTTGGCTTCTCCAGTTCGCGGGTTGGTTTGGTTGGGGAAGCACCCATTACCTGGGTACGCTGATCTGGTCACGACCGCTGGAGTTATACCCGGCCTATCTGTCGATTGCTGCGGTCATCCACTGCTAAGAACAACTGGCGCTTGAGCCATAATGCCGCGATTGGTGGCCTTCCGGCAGTTTAGCGGGATTCGAGGTGCCTGGGCCTTCACTTCCGCGCCCAGATGCAGGATCATCGCGGCCATCGCGCCATTTCACCCCCGGGCCACCCCCGGGACTGAGAATGGTCAATATCATCCTGCAAACAGCGAACGTTTTCCCATGCGCCAAGCCATCCGCACCATGTTAACCATGCAGCACCAGATGAATACTCGAGTCCATGAGGATTGGGTAAACCAAAACTACGAGTGGTATCGCGCGGTTTGGATTGAGTGCGGTGAACTCATGGATCACATTGGTTACAAGTGGTGGAAGAAGCAAACCGCGGACGTCGAGCAGGTGCGTCTGGAAATCGTCGATATCTGGCATTTCGGGATGTCGGCTTTGTTTGATCCCTCGATCGATATCGATGGGCTCGCGCAGCAAATTGAAGTCGAGCTGTATCACGCTGAACCCGAGACGGGGGATGTCAGGCTTGCCACCGAGGCGCTGGCGGCGCATACGCTGCAAAGCAGGGCTTTTTCAGTGGCGCTGTTTGCCCAGTTGATGCTCGCTGCTGAGTTGAGTTTCGATGAGCTGTATCAGCACTATGTCGGTAAAAATGTCTTGAATTTTTTCCGGCAGGATAATGGGTACAAAGACGGCTCCTACATCAAGGAATGGCGGGGGCGCGAAGATAACGAGCATCTCAGTGAGCTGATCGCGCAATTAGACGACAGCGCAGAGGATTTTCCCGATCAGGTGTACCAGGGGTTGCAGCAGCGTTACCCCGGTTAATGTCCTGCGGCCGACCGAGGCTAACGCGAGTTACAGACCCTTTCGAAGCCGGCAACGACGAAGGGAATCATATGATCGCAGGCCATTCGCAGGTCGGTCGATTTACAGAGCCCCCCCGATAATTTATCAATGCGCCCGGTGCGTGCGAACGTGAGTGTCAGTGCGCCCGACAAATTTTGAAAACACCAGTAAATCGCCTCATCGCTCGAGTGGGGTAGGGCGAATTTAAGGGCGGCAATAAATTCACCGACCAGCTCATCGAATAACTCCGACATCATTCGCGAGCCCCAGTAGGCGGAATTGTTTATGTAAGCGATCAGTGTCAGATAGTTGGCCCAGCCCTCGTCGCCGGTTTCCTGGGCCATCTCGAGGGGTCGTAGAAACGCTTCCACAATCGCTTCAACGGAGGGTGCGGCCGGTGCGGCTTCAGCGCAGGCCTCCCGCAGGGCAAGCAGACGTGCCTCGTTGAGCTCTGTAGCCCGACGTTTGAATACCGCCTCGAAAAGCGCCAGCTTTTTACCGAAATGATAGTTCGCCAGAGCCACATCCACGTTGGCTGCGGTGGCGATTTGACGGAGCGTGACTCCGTCAAATCCGCGCGCTGCAAACAGGGCTTCCGCGGCGTCAAGAATTCGGTCGCGTTTACTCGTTGCATTCATCCGATCAACCCATCTCGTTAGTTAACCTATTGCCTGGTTGCGTCTTCAACAGTTGTTGAATACGATGGCGTAAAAGTAACAGCGATAGCCTCAAGCGGCTACCGATTTTTCGAACAACCCGGTGGTTTACACCGGTCATTGCGAGAAGCGTGTTAGCGGCTGTTGTGCTCCGGGCTTCCAACCGATTGAGAGTGAGTGACAACGTGCAATTTAGAATCGAACCCCCGCTGCTGCCCGAGATACTCGCGCTCAATGGAAAATGGCGAGCCGCCGATATCGCCGTGGTATCGGGCAATGATCAGTGGACGTGGCGCGAGTTCACGTCGTTTAGCCACCAGTTTGCCCATGGGTTGAGAGCGCGCGGCATCGAGACGGGTGATCGTATCGGCGTACTGATGGGTAATGGGCTACCCATGGTGCAGGCCATCTTTGGCGTGATCGCCGCGGGGGCTGTCGTGGTGCCGCTGAACGTGTCGGTTGCGGACGAGGCGGCGGTTACACTGTTGCGTGATGCCGATGTCAGCGCTGTGGTCGCCTGCAGTATCCATCAACCGCGGGTAGAGGGTATGCGCGACGCCTTGCCGGTCAGTAGTTTATACATCACCCCCAAACCCCATCATGGATGGCTTTCCTTCGCTGACGTGACTGCGCAGCAGCCCAGCACCCTGCCCGAGACTGGGCTTTGTCCTACCGACCTGATCAATATTATCTACAGCTCAGGGACTACCGGCCTACCCAAAGGCATTGCCCACGACCATGTGGGGCGCCGGGACTGGGTCTATGACGTGGCGATTGCGCTGCGCTACCACGGCGGTGCCAGGACGCTCATCACCATCGGCTTATATAGCAATATCTCCTGGGTGGCGATGCTCAGCACTCTGATGTCGGGTGGCTGTATCTATGTTGAAGAACAATTCAATGAGCATCGCTTTATCGAGCGGGTAGAGCAGCACCGTATTACCCATACCGCGATGGTCCCCATTCAATTCCAGCGGGTGATCGAAGCTGCTGAGCAGAATGGCGGAGCCGACTTCAGTAGTATGCAGGCGATGATGAGCTGTGGTTCACCGCTACGGGAAACGCTCAAGCGCGCTATTTTCCAACACTTCCCCTGCGGAATCATTGAGCTGTACGGCCTGACCGAGGGCATTATCACGACGTTGGAACCCGAGCATGCCGAGGGCCGCTGGTCCTCCGTGGGAAGACCACTGATGGGCACTGATATTTGCATCGTTAGTGAGAGTGGCGATGTGTTGCCCGCCGGAGAAGCCGGAGAAATTTGTTCCCGCGGGCGTATCGGAATGCCCGGTTATTGGCGACGGGACGATGCCAATGAGGAGGCGACCTTTCGAGACGCCGACGGCGTGCCTTGGATGCGTTCCGGCGATATTGGCTACTTCGACGAAGAGGGCTTTTTCTTTATTGTCGATCGCAAGAAGGACATGATTCTTTCGGGTGGCCAGAATATCTATCCGCAGGATATCGAAGCCGTGATGGTCACTCACGAGGCCGTTTTTGATGTCGCGGTGATTGGCCTAAAGAGTGAAAAGTGGGGCGAGACACCGGTCGCGCTGGTGGTACGTCGCGAAGACCAGCAGCTCGAAGCCGGGGATCTTAGGGAATGGGTCAATACCCGGGTGGGTAAACAGCAGCGTCTGGCGGATGTCCTCTTTATTGAAGAACTACCCCGCAATCCGAATGGTAAGGTGCTGAAACGCGAGTTAAGAGAACAATTTGGGGACAAGCGCTATGGGTGATTACAGCGATCTTTTTTATACCGTAGCGGACGGTTTAACACTGTATGCCCGGGATTACGCGGGCCCGACATCAGACGCCCCGGTTGCCTTACTCATGCACGGCTTGACGCGAAATAGCCGTGACTTCGCAGCGATCGCGCCAGCGATTGCAAAAACGCACCGGGTGATCGTGGTTGAGCAGCGTGGCCGGGGACGGTCGGACTGGGATCTACAGATTGAACGTTATCAGCCCGCGACCTACGTCGGTGATATGTTTGAGCTGCTCCAGCAGCAGGGGCTATCCACCGTAGCAACGGTAGGCACCTCGATGGGTGGGCTGATTGCCATGGCGATGAATGCCACGCAGCCAGGCGTATTCAGCCGGGTCGTGCTCAACGATATCGGTCCGGTTATTGCGCAGCGCGGCCTCGACCGAATCACCCGCTACGTGGGGATGGCCTCGGAGTTCGACGATTGGTCCGGCGCGGTCGACTATGCGCGCACCGTCAATGCCGAGGCTTTTCCCCACCATACCGATGCGGATTGGAGCGCTTTTGCGGAGCGCATTGCCACCGAGCGAGACGGCAAGGTGGTTCTCGATTATGACCCCGGTATTAGTGAGGCGATGAAGGCCTCAGAGGCGGCTGCCGTGCCGCCCGATATGTGGCCCTTGTTCGATGCGCTGACGGGTGTCCCGTTGATGCTGGTCAGGGGTGCCATCACCGATCTGCTCGACGAGAGTTGTGTTACCGAGATGCAACAGCGACACCCGTCAATGGAATTGGTCACCGTGCCCGATGTCGGTCACGCACCGATGCTTGATGAGCCGGGGGTTTGTGAACAGCTGGTCGATTTCTTGAATCGGTAGCGGGTCAGCCGCCCAATAATGTGCTGATTGCCGTTGCCAGGGCCAGGTCCTTTTCGGTAATGCCCCCCGAATCGTGAGTGGTTAGCGCGATCTCGACGCGGTTGTAAACGTTGTACCACTCGGGGTGATGATTGTGCTGCTCAGCCAGCAGTGCGACGCGGCTCATAAATCCCCAGGCCATATTAAAATCCTGAAAGGCGAGGGTTAACAGTAACTTGCCCTCCGCCAGTTTCCAGTGCTCCTGATCCGCGAGTGCGGCTGTGATGGTATCTTCGGACAAGGTCTCTGCCATGTTGTGCCTCCGTCAGGCGGTTGCTCTTTTCAATAACACCGCACACTCAAGGTGGTGGGTGTAGGGGAACTGATCAAACACCGCAAACTGCTTGATAGCATGGGTCGCGGTGAGAACATCAAGATTCTTCAGTAGTGTTTCCGGGTTGCAGGACACATACAGCACAGTGTCAAAGCCAGTAGCCAGTGCCTCGGTGGCAGGGTCCAATCCCGCCCGGGGCGGGTCAACCAGAAGGGTGCTGAGTCGATAGTCGGATAACGGCTTGTGGAGATGGGCAAGCCGCCGAAACAGCCGCTCACCCCGCAGTGCGGCCGTCATGTCCTCCGCTGAGAGTCGCGCGAACTCCACATTATCAATGCCATTTACTTCGCGATTGTAGTTGGCTGCCGCGGTGGCGGGCTTGCTCATTTCGGTAGCAATCACACGGTCAAATTCCGAGGCCAGGGGCAGGGTGAAATTACCAATGCCACAATAAAGCTCCAGCAGATCGCCGTCGATATCGTGGCACTGGGTCTTCGCCCAGGTGATCATCGCGGTATTTACCCGGGCATTGGGTTGTGTGAACGCCTGTTCGGGTTGACGGAACCGATAGACCCTATCGTCGACGGTCAGGCGTTCTTCAACCCAGTCGCGCCCCAAAATGATTTTCTGTTTACGACTACGCCCGATAAGCGAAACGTTTAGCTCGTTTCTCAGATGCTCGGCCGCTTCCTGCCACTGACCATCAAGGGGTCGGTGATAGACCAGCGTTACGAGCAGTTCGCCGGTTGTCGTTGCGAGGAACTCGACCTGAAATAATTTTCTTCGCAGTAGGGGCTTATTGCGAACGGCGGTTAGTAACCGAGGCATGATCTGTTGAATGGTGTCGCAGGCGATGGGGAAGTGATCGATACGTACCGGGGCTTTTCCGTCGCCGGGCTTAAACATCACGTAATACAGGTCGTCGTCATCGTGCCACACGCGAAACTCAGCGCGCATTCGAAAACCGGTAGTCGGCGAGGTGAACACATCAGGTTCAGACGCGCCAAGCGCTAAAAACCGCGGAACCAGACTCTTAACCTTGGCATCAAGCAGTGTCTGATAGCGATCAGGTTGCACATTGCTGAGTGGCATCGATCAGTCCTACAGACAGTTTTTTGGTTTAGGTAAGCCCGCAATTCGGCTGCCGACCCTCGCTGGAGAGCCGGGGAAGAGTGACATCAGATAAAGGCTATTGCCTTTCTTGGCGCCGAGGTGCCGTTTGACATAATTGACCAGCGCGCGGTTCGCCGGTGAGTCATCGTACTGGTCATAAAAAGCGCGCAACAGGTGAAGTATTTCCCAGTGGGCTTCACTGAGTACTATGTCTTCGAGCGCGGCAAATTCGGTGGCTATCTCGGTACTCCAGACACTGCGATCCGCCAGAAAGCCGTTGTCGTCACACAGGTCCATAAGCGCTGGCTTAGTCATACGTTTACTTCCAGACGACCTGAACGGCGTGTTGAGTCACCAGAGACACCCATTGATCGTAGCTAATCACCTGAAGGTCTATGGACAGGTTTTTCGAAGCGACGGTCGCGGACGCCTCCTCGAGTATCAGCACAGGGCAGGGTGGCGCGCTTATCTGCTCTATCACCGAGCATCCGCCATCGAGCACTAGCAAGGTATCGTCGGCCGAAAGGGCGTCGAGGCAGTGGTCGAGTAGGGCCGCGTTCTGTAATTGATGCAGTGCCATCAAAAGCTCATGACGTGGTCGGCCTGGCGAAGCAATTGCTTCAAGCCAGCGGTATCCAGTGGTTGCAGTGAAAGGTTCGCATCATCAATAAAAGGGCCATCGGCTCGAGAGTGGTCAAAGAAAATATCGGAAATATCATACAGTGGCGCAGAGGCAATCTGCTTCCCGATATGGCGCTGCCCCTCGGGTGGCTCGAGATCTGCGAAGAGCGATGCGACCCCATCGCCCCAGAAGACAATCGATACCTGTTGTCCGAAGACGCCGGCGGCCAGCGCCGCATCCATCCCCGCTCCGGCAAGTGCCGCCTCGGTATAAGGCGCGCTATTGATCAAAATCAGCCAATGTTTGGAATCAGGCAAAGGTGACGACCCTGGCGCTGTGCACACCGGCTTCAATCAAGGTGCCGAGTCCGGCGATAGCGAAGTGTCTATCACCGGATAGCCCGTACGTCTCTGCAGAGGAACTGCAAAGCAAGAGTGGTGTGCCGGTTTCCGAGTGCAGCGCGCCCCATTCCGGCGCGTCGGCCTCCGACCCCGAGACCTCGACGCCACCCCGATAGAAGAACACACAGTGCAATTGATGCCCCGCATCGATAGCAGCACGGGCGAAGGCGAGGGCGCGTTGCGGTGCCTGACCTTGCTCGGGCCCGGCCTGTACAACGAGGGTCATAATCATCGGCGGTCACCCATAAAAAAGCCCCGGGGTTGCCGGGGCTGTGTGTTGTGGCCTACAAGTTCAGTCATCACCGCCCGTAAAGGCTGCCAGTAAGTGGAGCAGGTGGATGAACAGGTTATAGACGTTCAGGTAAAGCGATACCGTGGCGCGAATGTAATTGGTCTCACCCCCGTTAACAATTCGGCTCGTATCAAACAAAATGAGTCCTGACATAATTAGCACGATGGCGGAAGAAATGGTCAGCGACAGGGCCGGGATAGCGAGGAAAATGTTGGCGATCGCCGCAACGATGGCGACGAGCAATCCAACCATCAGGAAACCTCCCATGTAAGAGAAGTCCTTGCGGGTGGTCAGCGCGTAGGCCGAAAGTCCAAAAAAGACGATCGCTGTCCCGCCGAGTGCCTGTAGAACCAGCTGCGGGCCATTCGTCATCGACAGGTAATAGCTGAGCGTTGGGCCGAGTGCCGCACCCATGACGCCGGTAAAGGCGAATATAGCGGGCAGCCCCTTCGCCGTGTCCGCCATACGATTAACGACAAATAGCAGGCCAAAGCCAACCAGCATCAGCAGTAGCCCTCCCATGGGCGGGATACCCACGGCAATCGCAATACCAGCGGTCATTGCGCTGAAGGCTAAAGTCATCCCGAGCAACATGTAGGTATTCTTCAATACCTTGTTGGTATCGAGGACTGAAGCCTGCGCGCCGAACGTGTCGGTTTTTGCTGCGTAAACGGGTTTGTCTGACATACCTCTCTCCGAAGTAATTAAGTTCATGTAAGTTCTATAATAGGGGCGATAGGCCCTGTTTCCAAGGGGCAAGCACCAATGGCTCAGGGCGCGGCGCTGAATACCACCGTTATTCGGCTGGCAATGGTCAGCTCCCCGACTTCAAAACTTTCCGTCATGCTATCAGCAGCGGCGAGGCGCATCGGGGGGCGCGGCGGCGGGCTATTGCCCTGGGCGTCGATGCTCAGGGCGCCAGTAACTTTAATCGCTGCCGCCTCGGCGAGCACATTCGCCCGCGCAAGGGCATCTTCGTAGGCCAGAGTCAGTGCCTGGCGCGAGATCGCCTCGCGTTCGCTGCTGTCGAGCTGGGGTGGCGACAGGCGGTCGACCCCGAGTGCCACGGACCGTTCGATAACCGTAGACAGCGCGGCAAGGTCCCTGAGGGTCACCGCGAGCTCGCGACTGACGTTATAACCCTCAAACCGCTGCTCCCGGGTCTCAGGGTCCCAGCGGGTCTTCGGTGATACTCGCGCGGCGGTAGACTGCACATCAGTGTTGGCAACGCCCTTTTCGGACAACATCGCCAGAATCGAGGAGACGGTCTTGGCCACCTCATTCGCGGCCTCAGAAGAGTCCGTACTCGACGCCTCGACGGTCATACTGAGTCGCGCCAGATCAGGCACCAGATTGATTTCGCCGACCCCGGAGGTGGTGATGGTCGACGGCTCACCAGCCATGGCAGGCAAAGTGAGGACGAGGCTAAACAGTGCGACTACAACAATTCGCATAACGTGCTCCATTGGATAGATATCATCCGTATGACCGTGACCGGGGCCTGAAGTTCTCGTGCAGAAGGCTTGTGTTTGGGCGGTGCGAACTTATAGTGGGTCGTATACGGGGTAATGCGCCATCCTGCAGGTTTCCAGTGAGACAGGTTTCCAGTGAGGTTTTGCGCTCGGCCCCCTCTCGGATTTTATAGAAGGCGTAAGGGTCCAATGAAAAGCGACAATCGAATTTTTTGTTTCTCAGCGAGTAATACCCTCAACGCCCTGGTGGCGTCGGTAATTTTTTGTTGGGTTCCGGCAGCCGCCGCTCAGGAGCAGGGCACTGATCCTGGCGTATCCTCCGCCGCCATCGCCCAGGCGGTTGAACTTCGGGATCAAGCGATGCAAGGCACACGAGCTTATGAATGGGTCGAGAGTTTGACCACTGAGATCGGGCCGCGTCCCGGTGGCTCTGCGGCTGAGGCAAGCGCGCGCCAATGGGCGGTGAAAAAACTGAGCGCCATGGGCTTCTCTAACGTGCGCATTGAAACCTTCCCCATGATTGGCTGGCAACGGGGAGAAGAGGAGGCAGCGATTCTGGAGCCCTATCCCCAGCCCCTCGCGATTACCGCTCTCGGTGGCTCGGTGGCGACACCCCCAGAGGGGATAGAGGCTGAGCTGGTGGTCTTCAAGGATTTTGCGGCGTTGGAAGCGGCCGGTCCGGATCAGGTGAAGGGTCGACTGGTTTACGTCGGTCATCAAATGCAGCGTACGCAAGACGGTTCGTCCTATGGTTTCTGGGGGAAAGTCCGTTGGGATGGTGCCAGCGAGGTGGCCAGAAAGGGTGGACTGGGCATTATGATTCGCTCCATCGGCACCGATGAGCACCGTATGCCCCACACCGGTTCCATGGAATACGCCATGGACGCCCCTAAAATTCCGGCAGTGGCGCTGTCTAACCCCGATGCCGATCAAATCGAGCGTATCGCCGCCCGCGGCGTCACCGTCCGTGCGCGCCTGCGCTCCACAGCGCGGGTTGTCGAGAACCTCGAGAGCGGCAATGTGATTGCCGAAATTCCGGGACGGACACACCCTGAGCAGATTGTGATTATTGGCGGGCACCTGGATAGCTGGGATCTGGGTACCGGCGCTCTCGATGATGGCGCTGGGGTGGCCATCACTATGGAAGCGGCACGCATGATTCTCGCCTCGGGCTGGATGCCGGAACGGACCATCCGATTAATTTTGTGGGGCTCGGAGGAGGGCGGCGTCTTCGAGCAAGCTGACGATGGAGGTTTGGTGGGAGGGCGCGCCTACGTTTATGCTCACCGCGATGAACTCGAGAACCATGTCATGGGCGCGGAGAGTGATTTTGGCGCCCGGCGAATCTGGCAGGTCAACTACAATGTCAGTGATGCCGCACGTCCCGCGATGCAGTTGATGGAGACGTTGCTGGCGCCACTGGGCATTGCTCCCGGGGATAATCAAAGCAGTAGTATCGGCCCCGATTTAATCCCGCTCAAAGCGGCCGGGCTCCCCGCGTTCAGCCTGGCCCAGGATGGGCGCGACTACTTTGATTACCACCACACCGCCGATGACGTGCTCAGCCGTATCCAGCCTGGGCAGCTCGATCAAAATGTCGCGGCGTACATTGTCTTTGCAATGATTGCCGCAAATTCATCGATCGATGATTGGGGATGGGGCGCCGCCAGTGATGGAAATTGAAGCGTCCAAGACTCTGAGTCTGAGTATGCCCGGCCTTTCAGCGTCTCGCCGGCGCTGAGTTTACGTTGGTAACGACGGTGCAGGCGCCGGAGCGTTGGCCGAGACCTGATTTCGATGATGCTCGGCCGCAGCCGCGTTTTTTATTCATTGTTACGCCGCCGTATTCCGGATCCACCGCGCTCGCCGAATTGATCAATACCAGTTCAAAGACCCTATTTCTGCACGCCGGCGGCGAGGGCCAATGGCTGGTGCCGGGTATGTGTGAAAAGCCGCGCTGGGATCCTGCTCGTACTTTCGATTTCGAATCGATTAAAGCGGTCTGGCTGAGCCGCTATCAATCGCTTCAATCATCAGCGGGAAGCGTCGATACCGTCATCGAAAAATCGCCGCCCAATATGTTGCGCCTCGATCGATTTGTTGAGGTATTCGATGACGTCGCGATTATGGCCAACAACCGCCAGCCCCACGCCCACTGTTCCAGCGTCCTGTTCAGAAATCATGCCGCCACTGAATTATCGTCCAGCCGTCGTTTGGAGATAGTCCGCGACGCCGCCCATGGCTGGCTGAAACGAAGCGAACTGATCGCCCACATCGTTGAAAAATACCAGGCCCCCTTATTGACCTATGAACAGTTCTGCAAAGACCCCGCCCGTTTGCTCGACCGCCTACCATTGCCCTCCCACGTCACAGCGGACATCGATACCAACGCCTCTGTCAGCGTAAAAGACTACGCACCCCAAGCCATTGTTGACCAGAATCAGAAGCAGGTGGCGCGCCTGTCTGACGAAGAAATACAGGCTGTTGACACCGTTGTCGCAAGCCGCCCGGATCTGCTCACGTTTTTTTCCTACTCATTGAGTCCGTGAGGCGCAGCCCGTCGGGAAACCCTGCGGCCTTTGCACCTTGTCGCGGCCGGCGCGGGTTGGGTTAGGGCGGGTCACCGGTGGGCGGCAAACCATCCCTTGACCGGCATCCCGGTCTGCCCTGTAATGAGTCGGCGAACCAGGGGGTAGAAATTACCCCGGTTTAAGCCGCCGCCGCGGTTGTGAAAAAGCGTTTATTGCCAAAATCAGAGAGGCGAAGCAAAAATGAAATTCGGTATTTTTCTCCCGAACGGAAGCAACGGGTATATTCCTTCCGCAGGAAGTCCGGTCTACCTGCCAACCTTCCAGCATAATCTAGACATCTCATTGGAGGCTGAGCGTCAGGGGCTCGACTTTGTGCTGTCGATGATGAAATTCCGTGGTTTCGGTGGAGATACCGGCTATTGGGACAGCTGTCTGGAGTCCTTCACGCTGATGGCGGCAATTGCGGCGGCAACCGATAAGATCGGCTTGTTTCCTTCCATTTCCATACTTAGCCAACATCCGGCTGTGGTCGCTCGAATGGTCGCCACCATCGACGATGTGTCCAAGGGACGCTGTGGACTCAATATTGTCACGGGTTGGAATAAGCCCGAGTACACCCAGATGGGGATGTGGCCCGGGGACGATTATTATGGCCGTCGCTACGAATATGCCGATGAATACGTCACGGTACTCAAGGGGTTATGGGAAGGCGGCGGGTTCACCCACAAGGGTGAGTTTTTTGAGCTGGATGATTGCGTCGTCAACCCGACGCCCAGTGTGGAAATACCATTGGTGAGTGCCGGTCAATCGGATAATGGCAGGGCTTTTGTGGCCAAGCACGCCGATCACCAGTTTGTGCTCACCGATAAGTCGAGTTTGGCTTCGAGCGTGAAAGACGTGCGCGAAAAAGCGAAAGCTTACCAGCGCTCGGTGGGTATCTATGCACTGTTCCACATGATCATTGGCGATACCGACGCCGATGCACAGGCGCAGGTTGATCACATCGTGGCCAACGCCGATCGCGGTGCCATTGGCAATATCATCGGCAGCGCCACCCTCGACACCAATAAGGGCGGCACCAGCGATACGCTAAAGGCTGCACTTCAGAAGAGTGTGGAGGAGGGCAATATGGCGTTTATGGGTATCCCTGTGATCCACGGTAGCGAGGAGACGGTTGCCCGAAAGATTGAGGAAATTGCCGCCGATACCGACGTGGATGGATTGCTGTTCAGCTGGCCTGACTTTGTCGGGGGGTGTAAACGCTTCGGTGAGGCGGTTAAGCCCAAACTGCAGCTGTAGACGCGAAATTTTCGAATAAAATATCTATTTTTCAATAACTTATTCCTCGGAGTTCAAGTTATGAGTGACGAGCCCATTATCTATATCAACGGTGACTATCTTCCACTGTCTCAGGCGCGGGTATCCCCGGTGGATCAGGGATTCCTGCTCGGTGATGGCGTATTCGATGTGGTCTCCGCCTGGAAGGGCAACATCTTCAAGCTCGACGCCCATCTCGATCGGTTCTTTGACTCGATTCAGGCCGCGCGACTCAATCACGACATGAGTCGAGACGCGTGGAAGGAAGCGATCATCGAAACCACGCGTCGCAATGGACTCGACGATGCCTCGATTCGCTTTATCGTGACCCGCGGCGAGCCCAAAGGGGTGGTTGCTGATCCCCGGGATTTTAAACCGACGTGCATCGTCTGGGTGGCGCCTTATATCTTCCTCGCGGATGAGGAGAAACGCCGCAATGGTATTCGCCTGATGATTAGCGCGACGCGGGGTTTCCCTGCTGACACCCTGGACCCTCGTTACAAATGCCTCGACCGCCTGCATTCACAGCTGATTCGGCTTGAGGCCCTGGAGGCGGGTTATGACGATGCGCTTTGGCTCGATCATTCCGGTCACGTGTCCGAGTCAGCAGCGAGCAACCTGTTTATCGTCAAGAATGGTGTGTTGTACACCCCTTCAGCAGGAATTCTGCGCGGCATTACACGGGACACCATTCTCGAGCTCGCGACCGAGCTGGACATCCCCTGGAAAGAGCGACAGCTCAGTGCGTTCGATGTCTATATCGCCGATGAGGTCTTCACCTGCAGCACAGCGGGTGGCGCGCTTCCGGTCAGGGAGGTCGCAGGTCGAACGATTCGCGGCACAACCCCCGGCCCGATTACCCAGGCAATCGACAACGCGTATTGGGCGATGCGTGAAACAGACCGGTACGCGACGCCGCTTTAAGGCCACGATGTCCGGCTACTGAGCGGGAGCCGCAGGGGGCGTGGGCGAGTATCGCGCAGACGCCCGGGTCATTTCTGGGTCGCACCCCTTAAACCATTAAGTCTTTTATGGCGGTACCAGACGCCGAATAAGCAATTCGTCTGGTATTCCTCTCCAGCCATTGCGCGATGGTGCGCTGCTATTCCCGCGTCAAAACAGCGGCCTTGCCGCCATTTACCAGCGCTCCGATTCAGCCCGAGTAAACCTCCGCCAATTTACGAAGGGCGAAATCGAAGGCTTCCATGGCATGATCGATCTCGCCTTCGGTGATTGTAAAGGGTGGTGCACATTTGATGGTGTTGGGCACAAAGCCGCCGAGGAATACGCCTTTTTCAGCGCAGGCGCCGGAAATAATCGCGTTTGGATTACGACTGAGATCGCCGGCGAAGCCGGTGTAACGGTCGTCTTCAATCAGCGGCTTTCCGTCCACGCCGACCAGATCTACCGCATGGTAAAGCCCCGCACCCGATACCCGACCAATATGCGAATGTTGGCTGGCCAGGTGGTCGAGACTTTGACGTAAGTACTGGCCACGCTGCCTGACGGTCGACAGAATATCGTTTTCCAGCATGTAGCTGAGGGTGCCTACGATACTGGCGCAAACCAGTGGGTGGCCGTCCCAGGTACTGCCGCTCCACCAGCGCGCAGCTTCCAGGAAGTCACCAATAGCCTCATTCACCACCATGCCTCCAGAAGGCAGCGAAGACCCGTTGATGCCTTTGCCCACAATCATGATATCGGGTGCGATATCGGGTGTGAGCTGATAACCAAACCACTCGCCCAGACGCCCTGCGCCGCAGAGCACTTCGTCATCGATCCAGAGAATGCCGTAGCGACGCATCAATTCGTGGAGGCCTCTGTAATAGTCCTTATGCGGCATCAGGCCGGCGGCGCCGAACATGGGTTCGGTGATGATGGCGGCGATGTTTTCCGCGCCACAGGCTCGAATCAGCTGCTCGGTAGCCGCGAGGGAGGGCAGCGTACCGTCATCGAGATAGTCGGTGTGCTCGGGTGGTGGAATCGGAATATATCCGGGCGCTGGTACCCCCGGTATGTCGCGGACCTGGGTAAATCCCCGGTCCCCTGGCACCGTCACATTGCCGCGATAGCCGCGCAGGAAGGTAGATCCGCTCGCCATGCCGTGAAACGAATGTGCCTGGGTCATTACCAGCGTTTTTCCGGTGAAGAGGCGGGCCGCCTGTACTGCGTTCTCTACCGCCTCGGTGCCGGAGGTCAGGAAACGAACCCTCGACGCCCAGGAGTTTGGCGCACCTAGCACATCTTCTACCAGCAGTTTTGCGGCCTCGGCGCGGTAGGTGGTGGCCATGCCAAAGAACACATGTCCATAACGCTCCATAGCCTGCCTGATGGCATTGTGCGGCGCCTCGTGCCGATGCCCCATGGAGTCAGACACCAGTTGGCTCTGAAAATCCAGTAAGGTTGAGCCATCGGCCAGCGTGATGTAATTCCCATCAACCCGTTCTACACCGGTGAACGCATATTCAGTGGATGCGGCGGTGTTGTGCAGATAGTAGCGGCGGTCCCAGGACTCGATGGCGGCCCAGTCCGTTGTGTTGTTGGTATCTGACACAAAACCTCCCAGCATGTTGAATACCCGGTAAACACCTTAGGTAGTAACGGCGTCGATTTGAAGCAAAATTTGTAAATTCGGACAAGGCCTCGATGGCCATCTGCCCAATCAATACCTTACTGTTGTGAAGGGTCTTATAACCGACTAAAATGGTCGGGTATTGTGATGAGTTGAGAGTTAATCATGGACGGAATAACACTATGCGGCTGACGACACGAGGCCGTTACGCGGTCACGTCAATGCTCGACCTGGCGCTGCGCAATGGACAAGGGCCAACAGCGCTCGCCGGTATCTCCGAGCGGCAGGATATTTCCCTGTCCTACCTTGAGCAGCTGTTTTCTCAGCTGCGCCGTAGCGGTCTTGTAAAGAGCGTGCGGGGGCCGGGTGGGGGCTATCATCTCGGGCGTGACGCCGGAGAAATCAGTGTTGCCGCCGTGATCCAGGCGGTGAACGAGAGTACCGACACCACGCGGTGTCGTGGCAAGGGTGATTGCCAGAAGGGAGACACCTGTCTCACGCACCATCTCTGGATGAACCTTAGCGATCAGATCCATGATTTTCTGGAGGCGATTTCCCTCGAGGATTTGGTGGAAACTGAGGAGATTCGTGAGATCGCCCAGCAACAGACCTACCGCGGGCGAACCTCTGCCAATACCGCTGGCGATATTATCGCCGCACTCGAAGAAGCCTGACACCCGGCTTCTGAATTTAGCTTTCAATAGGTTTTTGTACTATGTCCCAGCAACAGATTGATCGTGCCATTTCGCGTGAATACGCGGCGGGATTCACTACCGATATCGAGTCCGACACGCTACCACCTGGACTCAACGAGGAGGTAGTGCGCTTTATCTCGCAACGAAAAAATGAACCGGAATGGCTGCTCGAATGGCGTCTGGAGGCCTATCGCGGCTGGTTGAATATGCAGGAGCCGAACTGGGCACATGTGGAATACCCGCCCGTTCAGGTGGAAGACATCTCCTTCTATTCCTCCCCAAAGGATCATAAAGACCGACCCAAGAGCCTGGACGAGGTTGATCCTGAGCTGATCGAAACCTACAACAAGCTCGGTATCCCGCTACACGAGCAGGAGGCTCTTGCGGGAGTAGCTGTAGATGTGGTCTTCGATTCGGTTTCAGTGGCGACCACGTTTCGCGAAAAGCTGGCCGAGGCCGGAGTGCTTTTCTGCTCGATATCCGAAGCGGTGCACGAATATCCGGAACTGATCCGCAAGTACCTGGGCTCGGTGGTCCCGCGCAATGACAACTATTACGCGGCTCTAAACAGTGCGGTGTATAGCGATGGATCGTTCGTGTATATCCCCAAGGGTGTTCGCTGCCCGATGGAGCTGTCGACTTACTTTCGCATCAACGAGCAAAACACGGGGCAGTTTGAGCGCACCCTGATCATCGCCGACGAGGGCAGCCACGTGAGTTACCTCGAGGGCTGCACGGCGCCGATGCGCGACGAGAATCAGCTTCATGCGGCGGTGGTCGAGTTGGTCGCACTGCCGGGTGCGGAGATCAAATATTCGACAGTACAGAACTGGTATCCCGGTGATGCCAATGGCAAAGGCGGTATCTACAACTTCGTCACCAAGCGCGGCGTAGCCCACACCGACTCCAAGATTTCCTGGACCCAGGTTGAAACCGGCTCGGCCATTACCTGGAAGTACCCCAGCTGTATCCTGCAGGGTGATAACAGCGTCGGTGAATTTTACTCGGTGGCCTTGACCAATAATGCGCAGCAGGCGGATACCGGCACCAAGATGATCCACCTGGGTAAAAACACCCGCTCAACCATCATCTCCAAGGGGATTTCTGCGGGCAAGAGTTCCAACGCGTATCGCGGTCTGGTGCGCATGAGCGCCCGTGCCGATGGATCCAGAAACTACACCCAATGTGACTCCCTGCTTATCGGTGACCGTTGTGCGGCGCATACCTTCCCCTACATCGAGTCGCGTAATCCGAGCGCTGTTGTCGAACACGAAGCAACGACCTCCAAGGTCAGTGACGACCAGATGTATGTCTGCCAGCAGCGGGGTCTCGATGCGGAAAAAGCCGTATCAATGATCGTCAACGGGTTCTGCCGTGAAGTGTTCAAGGAGTTGCCCATGGAGTTTGCAATGGAAGCGGGGAAGCTTCTTGAAGTGAGTCTGGAAGGCTCGGTCGGCTAAGCGCTATTTACTGTATGAAGGCATGCCCGAAGGGATGCCGATGAGAGAGATGACAATGTTGAATATAAATAATCTGCACGCACGAATCGATGATAAGGCCATTCTCAAGGGCTTGAACCTTGAGGTGAACCCCGGTGAGGTGCACGCCATTATGGGTCCCAATGGCTCGGGTAAGAGCACGTTGGGGCATGTGCTGGCCGGACGCCCGGGTTACGAGGTAACCGAAGGTGGCGTAACGCTTCTGGGTCAGGACCTGCTCGAGCTGGATACCGAGGCGCGGGCACATCTGGGTCTTTTCCTCGCGTTTCAATATCCGGTGGAAATCCCTGGTGTGAGTAATATGGAGTTTCTGAAAGCCTCGGTCGACGCGGTGCGCGAGGCTCGAGGCCTGGATTCTATCGACAGCGTCAGTTTTATGAAGCACGCCCGCGAGGTCAGTAAGCAGGTGGATCTCGACCCTAATTTCCTCAAGCGCGGCGTCAATGAGGGATTCTCGGGCGGCGAGAAAAAACGTAACGAGCTGATGCAGATGATGATGCTTGAGCCCAAGCTCTGTATTCTTGATGAGACCGATAGCGGCCTCGATATCGATGCGCTCCAGGTGGTCGCCAAGGGCGTTAACGCCATGCGCGCGGACGACCGTTCCTTTGTGCTTGTCACCCATTACCAGCGTCTTCTCGACTACATCGAACCGGACTTTGTGCATGTGCTTGCCGGGGGACGGATCATCAAGTCCGGAGACAAGACACTCGCACTGGAGCTCGAGGAGAAGGGCTACGGATGGTTGGAGGATGCAGCCTGATGGGTAGCTCGTTGCAATCGTCCATGCTCAGCCGGGCAGAAGGTGCGCCGGCCTGGCTCAGTGATGTGCAGGCCAGAGGGCGCGCGGTATGGGACAAAACCCCGATGCCTACGCGCAGAACCGAGGCGTGGAAATACAATAATCTCAAACCGCTTCAGACGACATTTTCTGCCGCGACCGGGCCTGCATCGGTATCGCTACCTGCAGCGTCCTACCCCGAGCTCGCCGGTACTACGCTTGTTTTTATCGATGGGTTATACCGGGAGGACCTCTCGCAGGTCAGTTTGCCGGAGGGCGCCAGACTGGTGCGTTTTGCGGACGCCGATGCGCCCGATAGCACGGCCATTCTTGAGCGCCTCGGTACGGCCGTAAATCACGATCGGCATCTGTTTGCGCCCTTGAACGATGCGACACTTGCGGACGGTGTTCAGGTGACTATTGATAAGGGTGTGGTCGTCGGCGATCCGATTCAGGTGATCTGGGCCACCAGCGGCGAGTTTGAAAACGTCGGTGTGACACAGCGGTTGCTGTTCGAGATGTCTCCCAACAGCCAGGCTACCCTGGTTGAAACCTTTGTCAATCTGGGCAGCGCTGCCGCCTTCACCAACGGCATTAGCGAGTTGTTGCTTCAGGACAACGCGCAACTGAACCATTATCGGCTGCACCTCGAAGAGGAGGAAGGCCTGCATGTGGGGGGTGTCCATGCCGTGCTCGGCAGCCATGCGACGCTGAACAGCTTTCACCTGGCATTGGGCAGCCTTCTGAAGCGCATCGATGTCACGGTTCAGCATGAGGGCGAGGGAGCGCACTGCGAGATCAATGGTATTTACTTGCCTCGGGGCGATGAGCAGATCGACTATCACACCTGTATAGAACACGCAGTACCGCATTGCACCAGCAGTGAAACCTTCAGGGGCATCGTCGCCGATTCATCGCGGGCCGTCTTTAACGGGCGAATCCATATCCATCCCGACGCGCAAAAAACATTTGCTGAGTTGTCCAACAAGAATTTGTTGACCAGCCATAAGGCGGAGGTTTATACCAAGCCCGAATTGGAGATTTATGCGGACGATGTCCAGTGCGCGCACGGGGCCACTGTGGCTCAGATGGATGCGACGGCACTGCATTATCTACGCACCCGCGGTGTACCCGCAGCCGAGGCGGAAGTCATGCTCAGCTACGGTTTTATCAACGAGGTGGTCGAAACCGTTCGCTGTGATGGCGTTAGAGATTTTTTGAAGCCGCTGCTCGCCCATCGCTTCGCCCGCAACCCCAACCTCACGCGGCATATTTTATGAACACCGCTGCAGCGATGAAAAGCGTTCGCTTTGACCCGGCTGGCCTGCGCGCTGATTTTCCGATACTCGATCAGCAGGTCAATGGCCGTGATCTGGTGTATCTGGATAACGCCGCGACCACGCAAAAGCCTGAGTCTGTTATTGCGGCCATTGATGGCTATTATCGAGCGGATAATTCCAATGTACATCGTGGGGCCCATGCCCTGGCCGATAGAGCCACTGTGGCGTTTGAAGCGGCCCGTGAGCGGGTTAGCGGATTTATAAACAGCCCCTTGGCAAAGCAGGTGATCTGGACCCGGGGTACGACCGAGTCCATCAATCTGGTTGCCCAGAGCTGGGGGCGCCAGAATCTCGGACCGGGCGATAAGGTGTTGGTTTCCGTACTCGAGCATCATGCCAATATTGTTCCCTGGCAATTGATCTGTGCTGAAACGGGTGCCGAGGTCGTACCCATTCCGGTAACCGACGCCGGTGATATTGATCTGGAGGCGTTCCATCAACTGTTGGACGATCGCGTGAAACTCGTCGCCGTCAATCAGGTGTCCAATGCCCTGGGCACTGTTAATCCCGTGCGACGTATTATCGATAGCGCCCACGCGGTTGGTGCGCGTGTCATGCTCGATGGCGCCCAGGCGGTGACCCACTTTGCCATTGATGTGCAGGCACTGGATTGCGATTTTTATGCCTTCTCCGGGCATAAGCTGTTCGGCCCGACGGGGATTGGAGTGCTCTGGGGTAAAGAAGAGTTACTCGATGCCATGCCTCCTTTTATGGGTGGCGGCGAGATGATTGATGTGGTCAGTTTCTCCGGCACGACATTCAATACCCTGCCGTTTAAGTTTGAAGCTGGAACCCCGAATATTGCCGGCGCAATCGGCCTTGCTGCCGCGATCGAGTATTTTGCATCCATTGATCTTGAGGCGGCCTCCGTTCACGAGCAGATGCTGCTGCAACACACCCTCGATCTCGCGGGCGGCATTGACGGCTTGCGCCGTATAGGACAGCCCAGGGAGTCGGTCGGTATTTTCAGCTTTGTACTCGATGGAGTTCCTGCATCGGATTTGGGGATGCTGCTCGATCAGCAAGGTATTGCCGTAAGGACCGGGCACCATTGCACGCAGCCGTTAATGGCGCGCTTTGGTTTGTCGGGAACCGTGCGGGCTTCCTATTCGATATACAACACGACCGAGGACGTTGATCGCCTGTTTGAAGGCATCAAAAAGGCGCAACGTTTGTTTGCCTAGAGAGGCGAGAGGAGTTCAGGAATGTCAGTAGAAACATTTGATGTCAGCAAGGACGCATTGCACGTGTCGCCAGATGCGGCGGTCCACCTGAAGCAGCAACTGGAGCGCTTTGGCGGTCGGGGCGTGCGCTTGAGTGTCAAAGAAAGTGGCTGTACCGGTTACATGTACGTCATGGATCAGGTGGAGCAGAGTGAAGCCGGTGATGTGGTGATGAATCTGGACAATGGACTTGAGCTCTATATTGATCCCGAGTCGCTGCCTGTTTTGCAGGGCACAGAGATTGCCTATGAGAAAGAAGGCATCAACCGCACCATTAAATTTCATAATCCCAACGTCACCGCCGCCTGCGGGTGTGGTGAGAGCTTTAGCGTTAACTGAGGATAAATCATGAGCGCTCAGGAGAGAACGCTACTGACGACCCGGCGTGATTGTCCGGGAAGGTTGGTGCCTGTGGGTGACAAGGTGACGATTCCCGAGAGTAGCTTTGTCACGCTGACCCAGTCACTCGGTGGCAACTACACCGTCATACATAACGGCAATATGGTACGCGTCGACGGTACCGATGCCGATGCGCTTGGCCTGGAGCCGCTCTCGCTCCACTTTGAGGAACCGGCCGATGGTCAGATCAGCGAACAGCAGGTGTGGGAGGCGTTGCACACGGTCTTTGATCCCGAGGTGCCCGTTGATCTCGTGAACCTCGGACTGGTTTACAGCATGGAGATCGATCAAGGGTCGGGAACGGTATCGATCGTGATGACCTTGACGGCGCCGGGATGTGGCATGGGTCCTGTGCTTGTGGGCGACGTCGAGTATCGGCTTGCGCAAGTACCCCACGTAAAAAAAGTGATGGTCGATTTGGTCTTTGATCCCCCCTGGAGTCGGGACATGATGTCCGAAGAGGCCAAGCTCGAAACCGGAATGTTTTACTGAGGTGATGTGTGACCAGCCCTGAGAATCCTTTTGGCACCCGTGTCACCGCGGAAGAGATTATCGATACGCTCTCTTTCTTCGACGACTGGGAAGATCGCTATAAATACATCATCGATCTGGGTAAGGAACTCCCCGAACTCCCCGAAGCGCTTCGCACTGAAGAGCGAAAGATCAGAGGGTGTCAAAGTCAGGTATGGATTGATACCGATATTAAGGGGGGCCGGCTGCAGTTAAACGCGGACAGCGATGCCTTTATCGTTAAAGGGCTTCTGGGTGTAGTACTGGCCGCTTACAACAACAAAACACCGTCGGAAATTCTTGATTTTGATATCGACGCCTACTTTGAGTCGCTGGATCTTCTCGGCCATCTCTCGCCAACTCGCGGGAACGGCCTGAGGGCCATGGTGGCACGCATTCGAGAGATTGCCGCAGCAGCGTAGTACCCGTTAAGCCATTTGGCCATGCTAATCATTTAAAGCGCGGTCGGTTATGGCTGAGTGGGTATCCTTGCCATGCGCGTACAGGAAAGCTTTGGGTTATCAATGCGAGATAAGATGGTGGGGAAGCTAACTCCCATTCCAGGCGACGATCCATGAAGCCGGGCAGGCAGATATTCCGATGGTTTTCTATAGCGGTCGCTGTGGTGGTAACCGGCTACCTGCTTTATGTGGACCAGCCCTCGCCGATCGAGGGGCAGCTACCCGGTGATGCGATACCGGTCAGCATTCAGCGTATCAGTGACGGGGATTCGTTTAAGTTGCGCGATGGTACTCGCGTGCGTTTATTGGGCATCGATGCTCCGGAATTGGATCAGGCTTATGGCCGTCAATCGAGAAAAGATCTTATAAAGTTCACTGACACGGTGGTGTATCTAAAGCAAAAAGATATCGACAGCTACGGACGCGTGGTCGGTGTGTTATGGACCGCAGAAGGCGTGAACGTTAATCAGGCCATGGTCTGCAGTGGGTCCGCCTGGTGGTATGAACGCTATGCAGCCAACAACACCGCACTCCGCGGTTGCCAGCGCTCGGCACGGGATCAACGGCGCGGGCTGTGGGCCGCCAACAACCCGGTTGCACCATGGCAATGGCGGCGCGATGGCGCGTCCAGGCGCTAAGCGGGTCGTTAATTACATCGATGTTTTTGGGAGAGCGGATCTGCGCTGGATGCAAATAGTCTGGTGCCTGGTGCCACCGAAACACACGGAATGTTGAGGTATGTATTCCTGTCAGGGCAGATGCGCTGAGCGTTGCGCAAGCGGCGCGGTCATTCCTGGCGTTGAAACCCCGTTATCGCTGTGTGGCCGATCAATCCGCCAGTTTCACCGTTAACGCCTTAAAGAACTCATAGGGATCGACCCCCTCCTTACCTTCGGGTTTGGGCTGGGCGCCCAGCATCGCCACCACCAGATTGCTTTCGGGATGAATGTAGATGAACTGCCCAAAAATCCCGATGGCCGCATAGGCGTCCATTTCCAGTAACCACCACATATATCCGTATTCGGAACCATACATAGGGTTGGGACCCGGCGAGGTGGCGTCGGCGATCCAGCCCGCGGGCAAGGTCGGTTCACCGTTGATCATGCCGCCATTCAACATGAACAGTCCGAATCGCGCGTAGTCCCGCAGTGTCGCCGAGAGACCACTGCCGCCAATTTCCAGCCCCTCGGGTGATCCCAGCCACCAGGAGGCATCCGACGCCATGCCGAAGGGTCGCCAGACCTTTTCTGACAGGTAATCGGCCACAGGTTGGCCAGTTGCAGCGGCCACCAATGCGCCAACCACCTGGGTCTCTCCCGTGCTGTAGTGTTGCACCGCACCGGGTGGATGCCGGCGCTCGAGTGACCCCATCAATGCCAGTATCGATCCGGGTTCCTGTGAAATCTGTGCCTCGAGCATGGATCGTCGGTCCGATGTGGGATCGGTATACGTCTCGTTCCAGGCGACCCCTGATGCCATCTGCAGCAGGTGACGTACGGTGACGCCGTCGTAGGCGGTATCCTTAAATGCGGGCAGGTAGTCGGTCAGGGGGTCATCGATCGATGCAATGTAGCCATCGTGGATTGCCATACCCACAAGTGTTGCGGTAATGGACTTCACCACGGACATCGACATCCAACGGGTATCTCGGTGGTTTCCGAGCAGGTATTTTTCGAAGAGCACTTCGCCGTCTTTGACGATCAATATCCCGCTGACCCTGTTCAGGGAGAGAACGTCATACAGGTCATAGGACTTGCCGGCGGACTCAAACGAAAACGCCTTCAGTGGTTGTGCGGCGTGGGGTAGGGGATAGGGATTCTCGCCTGCGGGGACCCGGCGCGTCGGAAATAACCGATGGATATTGCGAAAGGTGTTGACCTGCTCGTCGGGATACAACGCGCCGTCATAGATTTCTCTCACGGTGCCTATGGTTTCATCATCGTGAGGGAATCCGTCACCTTGGGCCGCGATCGGCTGGGCGAGTATCAGGCTGAACGTGATCAGAGCTCTTGATAAGGCCGGATTCATTACAAGGCATCCTCATGGCGGAGTCAGTATTGTGTTGGCCATCATACAGACTACGGCGTGCCCATAAACAGATTGCCGCGGCGAACTCGCCTATAATGCGCGATCGATTAAAGACAGGTTAACCACAACACTATGCAGGAACCAGCCAACCAGGTGCCACCCGCCATCCAAATCGATAGTCTGAGCAAGACCTTTGCCGGCGGTTTTGAGGCGCTGAAAGGGGTTTCGCTTGATGTGTCCAAGGGCGAGATCTTTGCACTTCTCGGACCCAATGGGGCGGGTAAAACAACGCTCATTAGTATTGTATGCGGCCTGGTGAATCCCAGTGGCGGTACCGTTAAAGTGGAAGGTTTCGATATCCTCAGCGACTACCGCGAGACCCGTTCCCGGGTGGGTCTGGTTCCCCAGGAATTAACCACCGACGCGTTCGCTACTGTGTTCGGTACCGTGCGCTTTAGTCGGGGCCTGTTTGGCAAACCCCATGACGACGTCTACGTGGAGCAAGTGCTCCGGGATTTGTCATTGTGGGAGAAGCGCGACAGCGAAGTGCATATGTTGTCCGGAGGCATGAAGCGGCGTTTGCTCATTGCGAAAGCGATGGTGCATGAACCTGATGTTCTATTCCTGGACGAGCCCACCGCCGGTGTTGATGTGGAATTACGGAGGGATATGTGGAATCTCGTGCGCCGGCTGCGAGATCGCGGTGTGACTATTGTGCTGACCACCCATTATATTGAGGAAGCCGAAGAGATGGCCGACCGGGTAGGGGTTATCAATAATGGCGAGCTCATTCTGGTTCAGGAAAAAAACGCGCTGATGCAGCGTTTGGGCGAGAAGCGGTTGGTATTGAAACTGAATGAGCGACTGGACACTATTCCGCCGACGCTTTCTGAGAAATATGAGTTATCCCTCTCCGATGGGGGCGAGACGTTGACCTATGTTTACGATGCCCGCGGCGAGCACACAGGTATTACTGGTCTTCTCTCCGACCTTCGCGATGCCAATCTACATTTCACCGACCTCGATACCGAGCAGAGCTCGCTAGAGGACATCTTTGTCAATCTGGTGGAGCAGCAACGATGAATATTTATGCGATACGCGCCATCTACAAATTTGAAATGGCGAGAACCCAGCGTACCCTGCTGCAGAGCGTGGTCTATCCGGTGCTGTCGACATCATTGTATTTCGTTATTTTTGGTTCGGCGATCGGCTCCCAGATCAACGAGGTCGATGGTATAGCTTATGCGGCGTTTATCGTGCCTGGGCTGATTATGCTGAGCCTGTTAACGCAGAGTGTGTCGAACGCGTCCTTTGCCATTTATTTTCCGCGCTTTAACGGTACGATTTACGAGTTGTTATCTGCCCCCGTTGCGTACTACGAGGTGGTCATTGCCTATGTGGGGGCGGCGGCGACCAAGTCGGTCCTCATTGGCTTGCTAATCCTGGCTACCGCTTACTTTTTCGTCGATCTGAATATCCAGCATCCGCTGATCATGTTGGGTTTTTTAATTCTGACGGCGGTCAGCTTCAGTCTTTTTGGTTTTATCCTGGGAATCTGGGCCGATAATTTTGAAAAGCTGCAGCTGGTTCCCCTGTTGGTAGTGACGCCACTGACGTTTCTTGGGGGAACGTTCTATTCGATAAGCATGCTGCCGCCGTTTTGGCAGAATCTGTCCTTGTTAAATCCGGTTGTGTATCTCATCAGCGGTTTTCGCTGGAGTTTCTATGGTGAGGGCGATGTCAGTATTCTGGCGAGCCTCGGTATGACCCTGGGATTTCTCGCCATCTGCCTGGCGGTAGTGGCCTGGATTTTTCGCACGGGTTATCGGCTTAAACCGTGACTTGCGCTGGCGTCAATCCGGTACGCGACGGGCCCGCTGACCGCCGTTTCCTCGCAAAAACACTGCGTGTTGCACCCTAGAGGCATTTGGGCACAAGGCCAAGAGCCTACAGGATAACTATACCCGCTCGGTGTTCATTACCGATGATTTTGGCAGCGCCAGTCAGCCATAGAGCGGGTCTCCTGAAACTGTTTTTGCCGGTTGTTCAAGAAGTGTTTCGTGAACGCGCACCCAAAAAATGGGAGCACTACTTCCCTGGTTTAAATCAGCATCTGCAAATGGCGGCGGTTCCGCTGTGGGATCACTTCATTTCCACCTGAACCGACGTTACGCTGCTTAAACAGGTGCGAGAAGCCGCAGAGCGAGTGGCGAAGGCGGAGTCAGCAGCCTCGGAGGCCGTCACGCGTGGGTTCCAGAAAACTGTGGATGCTCTGGCCTATGTCGTTGCGGCAAGGGACCCCTACAGCGCAGGCCACGAAGCACGGGTCGCTGAGTTGGCAGTCAGCATTGGCGAGGCGATGGCGCATCATCGACCACACCGCGAGGGTTTGGGAAAAGACTTCGCGCTCGAAGAGATACGCCAGGGGGCCGGCGCCCCGTATGGCCCCGAAGTGGTTAAGGCGTGCCTCAGACTGGAGAAAAACGGCAAGCTCGCCATCTGAAGTCCATTCCCCTGAACGTCGCATTCGCCCGTCCCTGAATTAACCCGGTCTTGACCGGGAGGTCTGTAGTTCCATCAGTTTATTGCTTTCGGCGCACCGGCGCCGTGGGCCAGAATTCCTTAACGAACGTTTTCGGTGTTCACTGAGACGCGGCTGCGTGGGTCGCGTCGCTTCCTACCGATAGTGGTCAACTTTTGGTTTTCTCTGAAATGTTATATCCGCAATTTGTTAAATATAGTCTTTACTTGTTATTGATTGCCCCGTTTTTGGCTTCAGCCGAGGGGCAATCAAGCGCGCTGGAAGAAATCGTCGTCACTGGTCGCAGCCAGGTGTTAGCTGGCGAAGCGCGAAGTGCCTCTGAGGGCGTTATCGGCCAAATGGACCTGGCAATCCGTCCGCTGTTGCGCCCTGGTGATGTTCTCGAAGCGGTGCCCGGCCTGATAGTGACTCAGCACAGTGGTTCGGGTAAATCGAATCAGATGTTCCTGCGAGGCTTCAATCTGGACCATGGTACTGACTTTGCGACCTGGGTCGATGGTATGCCCGTCAATATGCGCACTCACGGTCATGGGCAGGGATACACGGATATCAACTTTCTGATTCCCGAAACTATTGAGCGCATGGATTATGTGAAAGGCCCTTACCACGCCGAGCTCGGTGATTTTTCTTCCGCTGGTGGCGTCCACATCGACACCGTCGAACGTATAGCGACAAATCGGCTGACGGTGGGTGTGGGCGAGAACGGTTACCAGCGACTGCTGGCCATGGGCGGCATGGATCTGGGTGACGTTCACTTGTCTGGTGCGCTGGAGGGGCAGGGTTATGACGGTCCCTGGACCGATATTGATGAGAACGTTCGAAAGCGTAACGGTCTCCTGAAGCTGGCTGGCGGCGATGATTCAAGTCGCTGGTCCACCACCTTGATGGTTTACAGGAACGAATGGAATTCCGCAGACCAGATCCCCGAGCGCGCTGTACGTCAGAATCTGATCGACGAATTGGGTTCAATCGATACGACCCTGGGCGGTGATACCCAGCGCATCAGCCTCTCCGGAAAATACAGTTATGCGCATCAGGATTATCGCTCCGAGTGGCGCGCCTACGTTATCGATTACGAGCTGAGCCTTTGGTCAAATTTTACTTATTTTCTCGACGATCCCACCTCAGGTGATCAGTTCAGGCAGGAAGATAGCCGTAGGGTCTATGGCGGTAGCTATAACCGCTCCGTGTCTGCGGGCGACAACGATCAGATGCAGCATACCTTCGGGGTTCAATGGCGTTACGACGACATCGAAAACGTTGGGCTTTACCGCACTCGGGCGCGCCAGCAGGTAGATACGGTGCGGGAAGACCGCGTTGATCAGGCAAGTGTCGGGTTGTTTTACGAGTTGGCCTGGGAACTGAATGACGATTGGCGAGCCCTGCTGGGAGTACGCGGTGACCACCAATGGTTCGATGTTGACGCACAGGAGCCCGCTAATGCCGGCAAGGATTCCGATTCGATCGTCAGCCCCAAGGTGAGTTTGATTTACGCCTTCTCTGAAACCAGTGAGGCCTACCTTAGCGGTGGGTATGGCTTCCACTCCAATGATGCACGTGGTGTGACGATCAGCCTAGATCCCGTAACCGGTGGGCCTGTGTCTCCGGTGGACCCCCTGGTGCAATCGAGGGGAGGGGAGCTGGGTTTCAAGAGCCTTTGGCTCGAGGGGTGGAATTCGTCTCTGGCAGTGTGGTACCTCGAGCTTGAGTCAGAACTCCTATTCGTAGGTGATGCCGGTAATACGGAAGCCAGTCGACCGAGCGAGCGTTGGGGTGTCGAGTTCAACAATTTCTGGGCGGTAAGTGACATCTGGTCCATCGAAGCGGATTTCGCCTGGACGGATGCCCAGTTCAGCGACAATGCTCCTGAGGGTGACGAGATTCCTGGAGCTCTGGGTTGGGTGGCAAGCGGTGCGGTGTCTGCGCGCTACCCTGGCGGGTGGTTTGGTTCAATCAGACTGCGGCATTTTGACGGAGCCCCACTTATAGAGGATGGCAGTGTCAAGGCCGATGGATCGACTATGGCTAATCTCGCCGTGGGTTGGGCGGGTGATGTTTGGCGAGTACAGATGGACGTGCTCAATGCCCTGGATTCCGACGATCACGATATCGATTATTTTTATGCCTCTCGCCTTCCTGGCGAGGCCGCTGAGGGCGTCGAGGATATTCACTATCACGTCTTTGAGCCGAGGCAGATTAGGTTGTACCTGAGCCTTAATTTTTGACGAGTGATCATAGTGTGTCGTAAAGACCACTCATCGTGGGAAGATCTCCCCCGTAATAATCACCGCTGTCCGGTATGTATTTTGGCGGTCTGTAGTGGTTAATCGAACCCGATGGGTTCTCTTCCTTCGCTAATCGCCTGCCCAATAAAAAACGCCCCAGAAGGGGCGTTTTTTATCAGTGTGGCGGTGGGCTAAGGATTCGAACCTTAGGAGGGGATAAACCCTCAACGGTTTTCAAGACCGCCGCTTTCGACCACTCAGCCAGCCCACCGTGTTTGCATGCGATCAATGTCGCAAAGCAGCGCGCATTATAGCCAGCCGCGCTGCAGGTTCAACCTTATCCGTTCGCTTCTTCGGCAAATAAATCCTGGGTTCCCGAATCCTGCCCGGATGGGGCGGCATCGCTCTGCGCTTCGCGCTTCAACCGCGGATCATTGCTCGCCCGAGGAACATCCTGTGAAATCACCGATACCGGAGGCGCCTCGGGTGCTGCAAAGAGGCTGGTGTGCGCTGTTTCCACGCTGACCTCGGCCACCGGTTTAGGTGCTACCCGCGGGTCATTGATGGCACGGCCTTTTTCGGTGAGCCCGGCCCGGCTCGCCGGCGCCGCGTCCGCCTCAGAGGGTGCGGGCTGGGGAGTAGGCACGGCCGTTTTCTTGGCGACAGGTTTGGGTTGCTCTTCCGCGGCTTCTGGCGCTGCGACGGGCTCTTCAGCGACCGTTTCGGCAGGCGCTTCCTGCGGCTGTTGATCAGCTACAGTGGCAGAACTCTCCACCTCCGCAGTTTCATTTTCGCTCTCTGAAGCGGCCGCAGGGACAGGCTCAGTGGATGGTTTGTCTGCGTCAACCTCAGCCGCTTGTGTGGGCTCAACGGTGGCGTCAGCCGACTCATTGGTGTCTTCAGCCACTGCTGCTGCCGCATCGACTTCGGGCTTGGGACCACGACGGCGACGTCGGCGACCCTCGCGGCGCATCTCCTGCGGACGATGACGGGCTTCGCTGGTATCGGAAGTCGTCTCGTCAGCGTCACTATCGGGCGTGTCCACGGTTGCGGCCACTGCGTCGTCTTCGGCATCTTCATCAGCGGTAACGCCAGTGTCTTCACTGACGTTTCCATTTTCGTCGCCATTGTTCCGGCGCTGACCGCCGCGCCGGCCGCGTCGGCGGCGACTGCGTTTTGGCTTATCGTCCTGCTCTTGATCATCGGTGTCGGTGTCAGACGCGCTGGCGGATGCTTCATCCTCTGCCTCGCTGGCGTCCTGCGATTCGCTGGCTTGTTCACTATCGCTTCGCTTACCGCCGCGCCGGCGATTACGACCACCGCGACTTCTGCGCTGTCCATCGCGGCTTCTGCCCTGGTCGTCACTCGATTCGGTGTTCTCTCTTTCAGTGGTCGACGCAGCTTCTTCCTCGGTGGCGGACGACGTGTCCTCCGGAGCAGGAGCTGGCGCGAACAAGGTGCTGAGAAACTTAGAGACCAGACCGGGCTTGCTGGGTGCGGCCGCAGGTGTGGGTGCGGCCACGGGCGCAGCAGGAGCCTCAGCTACGGCGGGCGCTACCTGTGCCGGTGCCGGCTGGCTCGGCGTCACGCCGCGCACCAAAGCCTGGGGTGCGATGGCTGCGGTATTTTCTTCTTCCTGCACAGCCATAGGCGGTGGCGTTTCTATCTCGACATCAAAGCTGTGAGTTTCTTCCTCTTCAACCTCATCCTCACGCAAGCGGACAAGTTCAAAATGGGGGGTTTCCATATGCGGATTGGGGATGATGAGCAGGCGTACGCTGCTTTGCGCTTCGATGTCATTGACCGCGGCGCGCTTTTCATTGAGCAGAAAGGCGGCAACATCCACGGGGACAATGGCGCGAACCTCGGCGGTTTTTTCCTTGGTGGCTTCCTCGAGCATCAGCCGGAGGATCGCCAATCCCAGAGATTTGGTATCGCGGATCGTGCCTTGCCCGGTACAGCGTGGGCACACCATTCCGCTGGTTTCACCGAGGGAAGGCCGCAGGCGCTGCCTCGACATCTCGAGGAGTCCAAAGCGGGAGATTCGACCCACCTGTACCCGCGCGCGATCGATTTCCAGTGCGTCGCGGATTCGATTCTCGACCGCCCGCTGATTTTTACTGGCATTCATATCGATGAAGTCGATGACGATCAGGCCGCCCATGTCACGCAGTCGAAGCTGTCGCGCTATTTCTTCGGCGGCTTCGAGATTGGTGTTGAGCGCGGTCTGCTCGATATCAGAGCCTTTCGTGGCTCGGGCAGAGTTGATATCGATTGAAACCAGGGCCTCAGTAGGGTCGATAACAATTGAGCCACCCGATGGCAGCCGCACTTCGCGGGAAAAAGCGGTCTCTATCTGGCCCTCAACCTGAAAGCGGTTAAACAGCGGGATGGGATCTTCGTAGAACTTGATGCGCTGGCTGTACTTGGGCATGACCATGCTGACAAAATCACTGGCCTGCTTGTAAGCCACGGGGTCGTCGATCAACACCTGATCAACGTCATCGCGCAGATAGTCGCGGATGCTACGGATGATGACGTCGCTTTCCTGATACAGCAGTACCGGTGACTTGTTGTCGTTGGCGGCCGTTTCGATCGCGTCCCAGAGTTGCAGCAGATAGTCGAGATCCCACTGTAGTTCCTCGCTTGAACGCCCAACCCCCGCGGTTCGGATGATTACACCCATACCGTCGGGAATGTTGAGTTCGGCGAGTGCATCCCGGAGTTCGGATCGGTCGTCGCCTTCGATACGCCGCGAGATGCCGCCGGCCTTGGGGTTGTTGGGCATCAATACCATGTACCGGCCCGCGAGGCTGATAAAGGAGGTCAGTGCCGCGCCTTTGCTACCACGTTCCTCCTTGTCCACCTGAACCAGTAGCTCGGTGCCTTCTTTCAGAACATCGCGAATCTTGACACGGCCTTCACCGGAGGGCGCGTTGGTGCGGTAGTACTGGTGGGCAATTTCTTTCAGCGGCAGAAAGCCGTGTCGGTCGGCGCCGAAGTCGACGAATGCCGCCTCGAGGCTCGGTTCCACGCGAGTCACTTTCGCCTTGTAGACATTGGCCTTGGTCGCCACTCGCGAGCGGTTTTCGATATCGAGGTCGTACAAACGCTGTCCATCGACAAGTGCAACGCGGACCTCTTCGGCCTGCGTGGCATTGATAAGCATTTTTTTCATGGGGTTCTTCCAGTTGTTGCGGCAACTGGGCGGGGTGCGCCGAGCGTTTGCTCGGTGAGATGATCGAGTTACTGCCCATTGCTGGGCTACGTTTGGCGCCTACCGTTGCCGATAGAATCGTCTGTTTACGGTATCTCGACGTTTCTTTTCCGGAGAGCGTCGATTGGCGACACCCTCAAAAATTTCGCACCGCGTCCATTGATCCGCGGATTTCCTAAAAAATTCGGCAGCGCTTTCCGCTCTTACGGGGTAATCGGTACAGGTCCCGGAGTGGTTGTCGCGCCGAAGCAGCGTACTGTTGGTTATAGGGGTGATCGATCGGGTTCGCTGAACAGTGAGCGAAATGCCTGCAGTGATCTGGCCGGTTCCCCTGGCAACATCAGGCTGCTGGGTGGCGGGCCGGGAAGTGTCGGCGTTGGCGCGGCGGTGGTACCATGCCCCTCGGGCAGCGGTACCGGTTATTGCCGCTCTCATCGAACGATTCTCCCTACATCCGCCGCCGAATGTAGCACTCAACAGTAAGTGATTCAATTGCTGGGAAATTATTACCGATGTCTGAAAATCGAGTCAGCGCGCGCCTGGTGACCGTCACCGAGGAGGAATCCGGCCAGAGGCTCGATAATTATTTGCTGCGGACGCTCCAGGGCGTGCCCAAAACCCGGCTCTATCGTGCGGTTCGCAAGGGTGAAGTTCGCGTTAATAAAGGGCGAGCTAAAGTGGATCTGCGCTTAAAAGCCGGCGATACGGTGCGACTGCCTCCGTTGGTTGCGTCCCAACCCAAGGGTCCTGCCCCGGTTTCCGGCCGCTGGCGTAAAGCCATCGGGGGCTCGATAGTGCTGGATACCGCCGACTTGCTGGCCCTGAACAAGCCCTCGGGCCTCGCTGTACACGGTGGCAGTGGTGTCGATGTCGGGTTGATTGAGAGTCTGCGTGCGATGTTCCCCGAACAACGTTATCTCGAGCTGGTCCATCGGCTTGATCGTGATACGTCGGGACTGATTCTGGTTGCGAAAAGAGCCAGTGTGCTCCGGGACCTGCATGCACAGCTGCGCGATGGCGAGATCGACAAGCGCTACCAGTGCCTGGTGAGCGGGCGTTGGCCTGCCTATTTAAAACAGGTGGATGGACCGCTGGAGCGCTATTCTCTGGCGTCTGGTGAGCGACGGGTTCGGGTCAGTGTTGACGGAAAGCCTTCGCTGACGCGGTTCAGGGTTCTTGAACGGTTTCAAGACGCGACCCTGCTCGAAGCAAAGCCCGTCAGTGGCAGAACCCATCAGATCCGCGTTCACGCCTTGCAGGCGGGGCATCCCATTTTAGGTGATGCCAAATACAGCAATGCAGAGAGTGAAGCCCTCACTGCTGCTGTGACCGCAAATCGCCTGTTTCTGCACGCTGAAAGCCTTCGATTTAAGCTTGGGGATCACCCCTGTGAGCTCTCGGCGCCACTCGATTCGTCCCTACGCGCCGTGTTGGAGCGGCTGCGCTCGCGGGGGAATTGACAGGCCCTGACCCCGCAGCAACTGGCACAAGGTGATTAAGGGTAGGCCCTCCAGCGCGGTCGGGTCATCACCTTCGAGGCGCCGGAATAGGGCGATGCCCAGCGACTCCCAGCGAAAGCTGCCCGCGCAATCCAGTGGCGAGTCAGCCGCAATATAGGCTTTGATCTCGGCAGTCGACAGTTCACGCAGGTGCACCCGGTAGGGTACAACGCGCGTCACACATTCGTTCTTGCCCGGTATCCAGAGGCACAGCCCGGTATGAAAATCCATCGTTTTACCCGCGCAATAGCGAAGCTGATCCACCGCTTTTTCCGCGGTGCCGGGTTTGCCAAGGTAGCGTCCGTCACACCAGGCGACCTGGTCGCTCCCTATGACCAATCCCCCAGTTACGTCTATAGAGCGGGCCTTCTCGGTCGCGAGGCGCTCGGCATTTTCTGCGGGTGTGCTACTGGGATCGAGGCATTCGTCTACCTGAGGCGACTGAATCGCGAAGTCGAGCCGCAGGCGGCGTAGCAGCGCTGCCCGCCAGCGGGAGGTGGATGCCAGTGTTAGCGATGGCGGCTGCGATGTGCTCATAAGAATTCCGATTTATCAAAAGCCATTGAAATCACTGAAAATTTTGACAGCTTGTGGGTGCGAAAGTATGATCCGCGGCCATGACTGTAGGCGGATTTCCGAACAAAATCGAGGCGAGGACGCTGGCCGCGCGGGGACGCGATCTGGCGGGTGAGGTTGCGCTCGAGCGAATGCCTCGGTTGCAGCAGGCGATCCTCGGTGCCGATGGTCCGGCCAGCGCCAAAGCGGATTTTTCTCGCGATGAGGAGGGGCGTTATCTTATCGACGTCAGCGTGAGCATGGCGGTAACGGTCCCCTGTCAGCGTTGTCTGCAGCCGATGCGCGTGGCCGTCTCGGGGGAGGCGCGCCTGGCGATTCTCTGGACCGATGACCAGGCGGCGGCGTTACCGGAGGGTATCGAGCCGCTGGTCACCGGGGAGGAAACGGACCTCTGGGCCGTTGCGGAGGATGAATTATTGCTCGCTTTGCCGCCGTTCAGTTACCACAACGATATCGACTGCGCTGCGGAAGTGGGGATTGTTGTCCCTGATTCCGGGGTCAAGATGCCCGAAATGACCGAAAAATCTGGAAATAATCCCTTCAGCGTGCTTTCAGAGCTGAAAAAAGATCAAAAATAGGGCAGAATTCGCCGCTTCGATTTATTACCCCAATCCGCGCGGCGTATTCAGGCCGCACTTTTAGGAGGCCATCATGGCTGTTCAGAAAAGCAAGAAGACCCGTTCACGTCGTGGAATGCGTCGCTCTCACGACGCCATTGGCGGCGCTACGCTTATGGTCGATCAGACGTCTGGCGAGACCCGCCTTCGCCACCATATGAGTGCTGACGGTTTTTATCGTGGTAAGAAAGTGCTCAATATCGGCGACGACGACTAAATCATCTCAAGGGCCAACGCCCTTTTGTCTCTATGTAGGCATTGATCCCTGGTGGGCTGTCCCGCTGGGGAAGCCTCTTGACGGCGTTTTGGCGTGATAATGGGAGAACAACAGTTGGGTAATTTGGCGTTTTTGTTTCCCGGTCAGGGGGCCCAGGCGGTCGGTATGCTGGCGGATGCCCATGCGGCATTTCCGGAAATCGGCACCACGTTTCAAGAGGCGTCTGATGCACTGGGTTACGATGTCTGGGACCTGGTGGTCAGCGGCCCGGCTGAGCAGTTATCCCTGACCGAAAAAACCCAGCCGATCATACTCACCGCCAGTGTAGCGCTGTATCGCGCATGGTGCGCAAATGGCGGTGCCAGGCCCAGTGTCGTCGCAGGCCATAGTCTTGGAGAGTTCTCGGCGTTGGTGGCCGCAGAGTCCCTCGCATTCGACGACGCGGTCAAATTGGTTCGACAACGTGGGCAGGCGATGCAGTTGGCGGTACCCGTCGGAGTGGGCGCTATGGCGGCCATCCTGGGTGTTCCCGACGAAGACGTCGTCGCCGTCTGCACAAGAATCAGCGACGGAGCCGCGCATCACGTCTCTGCCGTGAATTTCAATTCTCCGGGCCAGGTCGTTATTGCCGGACACGCCGCTGCGGTGGAGGAGGCGATTGCCGCGCTCAAGGAAGCCGGTGCCAAGCGCGCTATGCCGCTGCCCGTGAGCGCACCTTTCCATACTCCCCTGATGCGTCCAGCGGGCGAGGTACTTGAACAAGCGCTCAGTGAAATCGCGGTTGACGATCCGATCGTCCCCGTGGTCAGCAACGTGAACGCCGAGTTGCAAACAGACGGCACCGTCATTAAGCGATTGCTGGTCGAGCAGATAGCGAGTCCCGTTCTGTGGACACAATGTGTCCAGACCATGCTCGATCAGGGTTGCGATCGCTTCATCGAGTGCGGTCCAGGCAAGGTGCTTTCGGGTTTGGTCAAGCGAGTCAGTAAGGCGGTTTCAGTGGCGTCCATAGAAGCGCCGGATGCGCTCAAGGGCGCAATCGAGTAACCCGGCAATGCATTCCAGGGCGCACTAACTATGACAGACGATAAAAGCGAAGGCCGAATTGCACTGGTAACAGGTGCCAGTCGCGGTATTGGTAAAGCCATTGCCAAGCGGTTGGTCGCCGATGGCCACCGGGTAATCGGTACCGCAACCAGCGAAAAAGGTGCGGCAGCGATATCCGAATGGCTGGTGCCCGAGGGGGGCGCCGGCAAGGTGCTCGATGTATCGAACGATGAGAGCGTCGAGGCGTGTCTGAGCGCCATCGTGGCTGAATTCGGCGCGCCGCATATTCTGGTCAATAATGCGGGAATAACCCGGGATAATTTACTCATGCGTATGAAGAGCGATGAGTGGATGTCGGTAATCGACACCAATCTGTCATCGCTGTATCGCCTGAGTAAAGGGTGTTTGCGCGGAATGACCAAAGCGCGCTGGGGAAGGATTATCAATGTCTCGTCGGTGGTCGGCGCGATGGGCAATCCCGGCCAGAGTAACTACGCCGCCAGCAAGGCCGGCAGTGAGGGTTTTACCCGGGCGTTGGCGAAAGAACTGGGCTCCCGCTCCATCACGGTCAATTGTGTAGCGCCGGGCTTTATCGATACCGATATGACCCAGGCACTCGCCGATGATCAGCGCGATGCCATGCTGGGACAGATACCACTCGGCAGACTCGGTAGCGCGGAAGAAATTGCCGCTGTTGTGGCTTTTCTGACGAGTGAGGGCGCCGCCTACATCACCGGAGAAACCATCCACATCAATGGCGGAATGTACATGGGTTAACGCCCAGGCAAAAAAAAAGGTTTTACTGGTTCGAATTCAGGGTAAAATCCCGCAAACCAACTGGGCAAGTTGCCCACCAACATAATCGGGGAGTAGTTATTTAGCCATGAGCAGCATCGAAGATCGCGTCAAGAAAATCGTAGCCGAACAACTGGGCGTCAAGGAAGATGAAGTTTCCACCGAGGCCTCTTTTGTCGACGACCTGGGAGCCGACTCACTCGATACCGTCGAGCTGGTAATGGCACTCGAAGAGGAATTTGAAACTGAAATCCCCGACGAAGAAGCCGAGAAAATTACTACCGTTCAGTTGGCCATCAGTTACATCAACGAAAATCTCGCCTGAGATTTTTGTTGGGCAGTAAAAGCCGTTCTACGCGCTAGAGCGGCTTTTTTTTGTCTGGGATAAACTAGCCGTGCACGGTCTGCGTGGCTAAACACGTCAGACCGCGCGCTTGAGTGGATGGCTGGCGGTTATAGCCGTGCTCTATTGGGAGGAACAAATGAACGGAAAGCGAGTGGTAGTGACGGGGCTTGGTGGGTTGACTCCCGTGGGTCTTGACGTTGAGGGAAGCTGGACGAATATCTGCAATGGCGTGAGCGGTGCGGCCAGCATAACGAGTTTCGATACCAGCACCTTTTCCACCAGCTTCAGTGCCAGCGTCAAGGATTTCAGTATTGACGGCTATCTGCCTCCTCGTGAAGCCAAGCGTATGGACGCTTTTGTTCAGTTTGGCATGGTGGCGGGTATTCAGGCCATGCGCGATTCCGGACTGGAAATCAGCGATGCCAACAACAGTCGCGTCGGCTGCTCCATCGGCTCCGGTATTGGTGGTATCGGCTCGATTGAGCGCAACACTGAAATAGTACGTTCGTCGGGACCTCGGAAAATGTCACCCTTTTTCGTGCCCGGTGCCATTATTAATATGATTTCGGGCAATCTCTCGGTGATGTATGACCTGCGGGGTCCGAATCTTGCGATTGTTACCGCCTGCACGTCGGGTACGCACAACATCGGTATGGGAGCTCGGTTGATCGCGTCCGGTGACGTTGATGCCATGCTTGTCGGTGGTGCGGAGATGGCAACTACGCCGGTAGGGTTGGGCGGCTTTGCAGCCGCACGCGCGCTCTCCACCCGTAATGAGGACCCAACGGCAGCATCGCGGCCATGGGACCGCGACCGTGACGGTTTTGTTCTTGGCGATGGTGCGGCTGTGTTGGTTCTGGAATCATTGGACAGCGCCCGTGCGCGCGGCGCCAACATTTATGCAGAGGTATCGGGCTTTGGTATGAGTGGCGATGCGTATCATATGACGCAGCCACCGGAGGATGGCCGCGGAGCCGCATCATCGATGGCGAATGCGCTGCGCGATGCGGGTTTGAACGCCGAGGATATCGATTACATTAATGCGCACGGTACGTCGACTGCCGCGGGTGACGTTGCGGAAACGATGGCGGTAAAGTCGGTATTTGCCGATCACGCCCATTCTTTGGCAGTCAGTTCGACCAAGTCCATGACAGGCCATCTGCTCGGTGCCGCGGGTGCGGTGGAGGCATTATTCAGCGTTCTGGCCATCAGGGATGGCATTGCACCGCCGACGATTAATCTCGACAACCCGGACGAGGGTTGTGATCTCAATTATGTACCCCACACCGCGCAGGAAAGAACGATTCGGCACGCGCTCAGTAATTCCTTTGGTTTTGGTGGAACAAACGGTTCGCTGATATTCAGTGCCGTTGATTAAACCGCAATAGCCATGCGTCAGGTATGGGTGGATGGGAAACCGAGCCAGCAGATTCCCGTCGACGACCGTGGGCTGCTGCTCGCCGACGGCGCTTTTGAAACGTTTTTGGTGCGCGAAGGGACGGTGATGTACGTTGACGAGCACCGCGAACGACTCGCCCGGAGTCTGGGCGTTCTCCAGTTTTCGACACCGCAACAATTCGCACAGGGAATGATTGCCGAAAGTGCCGCGTTAATCGCCGCCGTCGGTACTACCGGTAGCGCACGACTCACGGTTACCCGTGGGTCCGGCCCGCGAGGCTATAGCCCACCTGTTGATGCGGTTCCGCGATCCCTGCTGAGTTTTGATCCGCTCTTCACTCCAAACAGTGCGCCACTGACACTGGGTTGGTCCACGGTGAAGTGGCCGGATCAGCCGCTGCTCAGTGGTGCAAAGTTATTGGCGCGCACCGAAAATATCCTCGCGGCCCTGGATGCGAGGCAGCAGCAGGTCGATGACGTTGTAATGTGCACTCAGGATGATCGAGTGTGCTCAGTGGCGCGCGGCAATCTCTTTCTGCGTGTGGCTGATACGCTGCTTACCCCCGATTTATCGACGGCGGGTATTGCCGGTACCCGTCGCGCCCTGATTCTTAACCGTTTCGCAAAGGTGGCGGGGTACCACGTAACCACTGCATCGGTAGCCCGGGCGCAACTGTTGGCGGCGGATGAAATTTTTGTCTGCAACGCGCTCTGGGGAGTTCGTCCCGTCGCACGCATTGGGCAGCAGCAGTGGTCTGACTTCGCGGCGAGCAGGGCGCTGGCCCCGCTGTTGGATCCCGAGGCCGCGGTGACATGGTAAGGACTATTGCGTTGGTCCTGGTGATTGTTGCTGCGGCGGCCGCCTCGGCCGTGGGCTACGCATTGCACAACTGGAATGCGCCGTTAAATGTGCCCCTGAACGGTACGGTGGTTGAGGTTTATTCCGGCGACGCCTTGTCGACGGTACTGCGTCGCTTATCGAAGCAGGGAGTCATACCACGACCCCGATGGGTTGCACAGGTGGCGCGCTGGTATGGGCTAGATGGTCGTTTACAGGTTGGGGAATACCAGCTCAATTCGGGAATGACGGCTAGTGATTTACTCACGCAATTTGCCGCCGGGCAGGTGATCACATACTCGGTGACACTGCCAGAGGGGATTACATTGCAGCGGGCGCTCGAGATCCTGGCGGAGCATTCCGCCATCGAGCGTTCCCTGGAAGGCGCCGGGGATCCCAGACTTCTGGCTATGGTGGCCCCGGCGACCCACCCCGAGGGATGGTTCTTACCGGAAACCTATGTCTTCCACAGGGGAGAGTCAGACGTCGCACTGCTGCAACGGGCGCACGATGCCATGACCACGTTGCTGAATCGTCTGTGGCTCGCCCGTCGTGAGGGCCTGCCGCTACAAACGTCCTATGAAGCGCTGATTCTCGCATCGATTATCGAACGGGAAACGGGGCTGGCTAAAGAGCGTCGGCAGATTGCCGGGGTGTTTATCCGTCGTCTGCTCCGTGGCATGCGGCTGCAAACTGATCCTACCATCATTTATGGGCTCGGCCCCGCGTTTGATGGCGACCTAAAGCGCCGTCACCTCAAGGATGATACTAATCCCTACAATACGTATCGAATACCGGGGCTGCCGCCGACGCCTATCGCGCTTCCCGGTGAGGACGCCATTAAGGCTGCACTCGATCCCGCGGAGGGTGATGCATTATTTTTTGTCGCCAGGGGTGACGGTAGTCATGCCTTTGCCGATACTCTTGAGGCACATGAGAGCAATGTGCGTCAGTACCAAATCAATCGTCGCAAGGATTACCGATCATCGCCAACACAGTGAAACCTGGGCAATTCCTGACCGTTGAGGGCGGGGAGGGCGTTGGTAAGTCAACGAATCTCGACTTCATTGCGAAAACGCTGCGCGCGCAGGGTATCGACCTTGTGGTCACGCGAGAGCCCGGCGGTACGCCCTTGGCAGAGGCGCTCAGGGCGTTGCTTATTAGCGATTCCGAGGACCCGCCGTGCCCCAATGCAGAACTGCTCATGATCTTCGCCGCCCGAGCGCAGCACCTTTCGACGGTTATTGAACCCGCGTTGAAGGCGGGTCGGTGGGTGCTCTGTGATCGATTCACAGACGCGACTTTTGCGTATCAGGGCGCTGGCCGAGGTATTGAGTGGTCGTCGATTGAGACCCTTGAAAACCTTATTCAAGGTGATCGTCGGCCTGATTTGACACTGCTTTTGGATATGGAGCCCGCCATCGGCATGGATCGAGCGGGGAGCAGAGGCGCGCTGGACCGTTTCGAGCGCGAGGCGCTTCCGTTTTTTGATCGTGTTCGCCGCGGGTATAAAACCCGTGCGGCGCAGGCGCCCCATCGCTACCGGGTAATCGATGCGAGTCAGTCTATTGATGCGGTGCAAAGGGATATTGCACGTGTGTTAGCGGAGCTTTTCAATGGCTGAATCAGTGATCGATACTCCGTTCGAGGCCCTGCCCTGGCACCACGATACCGTGGCTTCGGTTTACCACGATAGCGAGCAGGACCGGATACCCCATGCGCTCATGCTTGTCGGCGCACCGGGTACTGGCAGGCGGCAGCTTGCCTGGTCTCTTGCGGCGATGTTGCTCTGTAGTCGACCCTCGGTCGCCGGAGGCTGTGGCACTTGTGATGTCTGCCGGCAGTTTATGAGTGGTGCTCACGGCGACAGCCGCTGGCTGGAACCTGAACCGGAAAAACGCGCGATCGGCATAGACCAGGTTCGAGGCGCGGTGCAATTTCTGCAGCAAACCGCTGCTTATGGTGGCCGCAAGGTGCTGGTGATTGCGCCTGCCGACGCTATGACCAGTGCGGCAGCCAATGCATTGCTGAAGACATTGGAAGAGCCCGCGGGAGACAGTGTCATGCTGCTGGTCAGCGATTACGGTGAGCGATTGCCCGCTACCGTTCGATCCCGTTGCCAGCGTCGAGTGCTCTCCCACCCCAGTCGGGAGCAGGGACTGACCTGGTTGAAGAGTGTGGTTGAGCCTGCGGGGGATTACTCGGCGGTACTGGATCTGGTTCAGGATTGTCCGCTGGAAGCCCGCCGGCTTATCAATGACGATGAAGTGGACGGGTTTCTGAGTCTTCAGGAATCCATCCGCGGTTTGCTCGACGGGAAGGTCGCCGCCACCGTTGCGTCGTCCTTGCTCGGCAGGGCTGAGCCTGGGCGTGCGCTCAGGCTGATCTGTGGCGAAATGGACCGTCGCTTGAGGCTATTGGACGCGTCTGGACTGGTCCGCGCACGGCGGGCATTTGATGCCCGAAAGACGCTTCAGGGCTACCTTGGCATCGTCAGCCGCGGCGGCAATCCTGCCAAGGACGTCATGCTGTCAGAGGCCGCGCGTTTGGTGGCGGGCATTTGGCGGGAGGAGACACTGTGAGAGCAGCGCGCGCGCTGGTATGCTCTCGGGATATGGAATTGGGAAGGGAACCATGAGCGAAGGAACACGGCAGGGCATTCTCTCGCTGACGATCAAAGACAAAGCGGTGCTCTATGCCGCTTACATGCCGTTCCTGGAAAATGGCGGCCTGTTTGTGCCCACCAATAAGCAGTACAACATCGGCGATGAGGTCTTTATGCTGCTGACGCTGATGGACGAGCCCGAGAAAATACCCATCGCCGGAACGGTGGTATGGATCACCCCCATGGGGGCGCAGGGTAACCGTCAGGCGGGAATTGGTGTTCAGTTTTCCGAGCAGGATACCGCTGCGAACGCAAAAATAGAAAACCATCTCGGGGGCGGACTCAACGCCGATCGGCGCACGCATACCATGTAACTCAACTCGTTTGAATGAACCTTGCCCAGTGCGTGCCAATGCACCGACCCAACTTCCCTGTTTGATCGAATCATCAATTTAAGGTTACAAAAAAAGGGCCCCAGCAGGAGCCCTTAAAGACTTTTAGGAGTGTTGCGTGGGGACTGTTACATGTATCGCCGTTCCACGCCTGAGGCACTTGGGATGCCCGTCACCAGCAGCCTGCGCTAGAGGCACTATGGTGAGAATTCAGTATGAACGAAAGCTTGACGTTTTCCAGACCCTTTCGCGAGTTTTTTAGAACAATATCGCATAAGTAAAATGGGGCTTATCTCATTCGAGATCTAGCATGAATATTCTATCGTAAATATATGTTTTTAATATAAAATATACTGATTTTAATCGGTGCAGGCCGTCCTCGGGTCCCGGATGTATAGGGCTTGGGGCGGGTCTCGATGGCGGTCGAACTGGCGGCGTAAGTATTGCCTGCGTGCGAGATTGAAAGTAGGGGGCTTATGTGACACCATCCGCGCCCTCGGTTTCGGCGGTCCCCGCTGCGACCTAACCGTTTTTTGGTGGCTGTTTGCGGAAGTGGCGAAATTGGTAGACGCGCTGGATTTAGGTTCCAGTGCCGCAAGGCGTGAGAGTTCGAGTCTCTCCTTCCGCACCACTCACCTGAAAAAGAATTCAAACTTGAGTCATGGGAGCGCTTCTCGGTGGTGATCATTTACCCCGTGCGCGCTCTTAAACAGCGATGTGTGCAGGAGTAACCAATGCGGGTTTCTATTGAAACAACTTCCGGTCTTGAGCGACGTTTAACGGTCGGAGTGCCCGCCGAGCGTGTAGACGGTGCCGTTCAGTCGCGGCTGCAGGACGCCGCCAAGAATGTGCGTTTGCCGGGTTTTCGCCCAGGTAAGGTTCCCATGCGCGTCATGAAGCAGCGATTCGGTGCCGGCGTGCGTCAGGAAGTTCTCGGTGAGGTGATCAGCCAGACGTTTCAGGAGGCCGTTGTCCAGGAGCAATTGCGCCCGGCGGGCCAGCCCAGGATCGAACCCCGCAATTTTGAACCCGGCAATGATCTTGAATACGTCGCCGTGTTTGAAATCTTCCCTACACTCGACGTCAAGCAAGCCGACGGCTTTGCCGTTAAGAAGCCCACCGCGGAAGTGACCGATAGCGATGTTGACGAGATCATTGAGGTATTCCGCAAGCAGCAGGGTCAGCAAGTGGCTGTAGACCGTGCCGGCGAAGAGGGTGACACCGTGATTATCGATTTTGAAGGTACTCGTGACGGCGAGGCCTTTGAAGGCGGCAGTGGTGAGGACTTCTCGCTCGAGCTCGGTTCCAGCCGGATGATCCCGGGTTTTGAGGAAGGCATCATCGGACTCTCAGCGGGAGAAAATACGGTTCTTGACCTGACGTTCCCGGAGGATTACCAGGCCGAGGACCTTCAGGGTGCGGATGTGCAGTTCAAGATAACCGTGAAAGAGGTCAAGGCGCTTGAACTCGCTCCCCTCGACGAGAAGCTGTTTGCGAGCTACGGCGTTGAGGAAGGCGGAGAAGCTGTTTTCCGCGATGAGGTGCGCAAGAACATGGAACGTGAGCTCCGTAACGCGGTGCAAAATCACGTCAAGCAGCAGGTCATGGATGCCATCGTCGAGGCCAACCCCGAGCTCGAGGTGCCCAGCAGCCTCATCGCCCAGGAAATCGATGGTATGCGTCAGCAAATGATGCAGCAGTTCGGGGGCGGCAATACTCAGGAGCTCGACCTTAAGAGCATACTTCCTGACGAAATGTTCAAAGAGCAGGCAGAGCGCCGGGTTAAACTGGGCTTGCTGATGTCAGAGTTGGTCAGCAAGTTGGAGTTGCAGGCGGATTCTGCCAAAGTACGCGAGCTGATCGAAGATATTGCGTCGACGTACCAGGAGCCAGAGGAAGTGATCAACTGGTATTATTCGGAAAACGAGCAGCTGGCCGCGGTGGAGTCCAGGGTGCTGGAGGATCAGGTAGTCGATACCCTCCTTGCTGGCGCTACCGTGGAAGAAGAGGCCTGTTCTTATCAGGAGGCGCTGGCGGCAGCGCGTCCCCAACAGCAGGCATGACCCGACAATCAATTGAGAAAGCAATGATTCGAGATACGTCTCCAGGCGACATTCAAAATCTGGGCCTAGTCCCCATGGTGATCGAGCAAACCTCTCGGGGGGAACGATCATTTGATATTTACTCGCGGCTGTTAAAGGAGCGCGTGATTTTTGTGGTCGGTGGCATCGAGGATCACATGGCGAATCTGATTGTCGCACAGCTGTTGTTCCTGGAGTCGGAGAATCCAGACAAGGACATCCACATCTACATTAACTCCCCCGGAGGATCGGTCACTGCGGGCCTGTCTATTTATGACACGATGCAGTTTGTCAAACCCGACGTCAGTACCATGTGTATCGGCCAGGCGGCATCGATGGGTGCTTTTCTGCTCAGTGGCGGTGCCAAGGGCAAGCGGTACATTCTTCCCAACGCACGCACGATGATTCATCAACCCAGCGGCGGCGCCCAGGGACAGGCCTCGGATATCGAGATCCAGGCCAAGGAAATTCTTTATCTGCGCGAGCGCCTCAACCGATTGATGGCCGACCATACGGGCCAGACCCTCGAGACCATCGAGCGTGATACGGAGCGTGACCGATTCATGAGTGCCGAACAAAGCGTTGAGTACGGTCTGGTCGATGAGGTCGTGGAAAATCGCGTGGCAGCCCCAGATGCCTGATTCCCGGTTTGTCGAGTTCCAGTGCTTGCAAAGGCTGGTCAAACGTATCAAGGTAAGCGTGTAGCCGGGAGTTCACGCCGGCGTTAGGCGAATATTATGGCGAACGACACATCCTCCGGAGATGACGGCAAGCTGCTTTATTGCTCGTTTTGTGGCAAGAGCCAGAACGAAGTACGCAAGTTGATTGCAGGTCCCTCGGTATTTATCTGCGACGAATGCGTAGACCTCTGCAACGATATTATTCGTGAGGAAATACAGGAGGCCGCCAGCGAGCAGGGTTCCGATAGCCTCCCGGTTCCCCACGAAATCAAACAAATTCTCGATCAGTACGTGATTGGTCAGCAGCGCGCCAAGCGCGTGCTTTCAGTGGCTGTTTACAATCATTACAAGCGCCTGCGCTATGCCCCCAAATCCGGTGGTGATGACGTCGAGCTCAGCAAAAGCAACATCCTGCTGGTCGGCCCCACAGGCTCGGGCAAGACCCTGTTGGCGGAGACGCTGGCGAGACTGCTCGATGTTCCCTTTACCATCGCTGATGCCACAACCCTCACCGAAGCCGGTTATGTCGGGGAGGATGTCGAGAACATCATCCAGAAGCTGTTGCAGAAATGCGATTACGATGTTGAACGCGCCCAGGTGGGTATTGTTTACATTGATGAGATCGATAAGATTTCTCGCAAGTCCGATAACCCGTCAATTACCCGGGATGTCTCCGGAGAGGGCGTTCAGCAGGCGCTGTTGAAGCTTATCGAAGGTACCGTCGCTTCGGTGCCGCCGCAGGGTGGTCGAAAGCACCCCCAGCAGGAGTTTCTGCAGGTCGACACCTCCAATATCCTGTTTATCTGTGGTGGCGCCTTCGCAGGTCTCGACAAGGTCATTAAAAATCGCTCTGAGAAGGGCGGAATTGGCTTCGCTGCGGAGGTCAAGAGCAAGGACGAGACACGCAAGTTCGGCGAAACGCTGTCCGATCTCGAACCCGAAGATCTTGTGCAGTATGGTCTGATCCCCGAGTTTGTCGGTCGTCTGCCGGTTATTGCCACCCTCGAAGAGCTCGATGAGGCGGCACTGATTCAGATTTTGACCGAGCCTCGTAATGCACTCACCAAGCAATACGCCAAGATGTTCGATATGGAAGGGGTTGAAATCGACTTCCGTGAGGACGGATTGCGTGCGGTTGCCGAGAAGGCAATGGAGCGAAAAACCGGTGCCCGTGGTTTGCGCTCGATCCTGGAGGGCGTCCTGCTTGACTCGATGTACAACATCCCCTCCGAAAGCGGTGTCGCCAAGATCGTCGTCGATGAATCGGTGATTCTTGGTGAGTCAGATCCGCTATTGGTCTATGAATCCCAGGATTCGGCGAGAGCAGGCACCGAAGACTGATCTCTACCGGGCGACGCCCGTCGCCCAGTACGTCCCTCAAATCCGAGTCGGTCGCAGCGAATGCGGCCCAAAAATGTCGCTGGTCATTGTATAACCGGTTATCGTCCCCATATTCAGGGTAGAGAGACCGGAGACCTTTATGACCGATGTGATCGCCACCGAATTACCCCTGCTTCCCCTGCGGGACGTTGTCGTGTATCCGCACATGGTACTGCCCCTGTTCGTCGGGCGGGAAAAGTCGATAGAAGCGCTCGAGCAGGCCATGGCCGGTGACAAGCAGGTGCTGTTGGTCGCGCAGCGCAACGCCGCCGACGATAATCCGGGAGTTGATGACCTGTATCAGGTCGGAACCGTTTCCAACATCCTGCAATTACTGAAGCTCCCCGATGGAACCATCAAAGTGTTGGTCGAAGGGAGTTTCCGCGCGGCGATCGAGTCCATCGATGATGAGGGCGAATTTACGGTCGCCGCGGTTCGTCAGGTCGAGACCGATGAAATTCCTGAGAGCGAGGGCGAAAAACTGATCGCCACGGTCGTCGAGCACTTTGAAAAATACGTCAGCATGAGCAAAAAAGTCCCGACGGAAGTGCTCAGTTCCCTCGCGGGAATCGACGATCCGGGACGCCTTGCCGATACGATCGCCGCGCACATGGGCGTTGATCTTGAGGAGAAGCAGCGCATTCTGGAGATCTCCGACGTTCGGAAACGGCTGGATCACCTAATTGGGCTGATGGATGCCGAACTCGATCTCTTCCAGGTGGAAAAGCGTATTCGAGGTCGGGTCAAGAAGCAGATGGAAAAGAGTCAGCGCGAGTACTACCTCAACGAGCAGATGAAGGCGATCCAGAAAGAGTTGGGTGAGATGGACGACGCCCCCAACGAAGTCGATGAACTACAGAACCGGATCGACGAGGCCAAAATGCCCGAGGAGGCCCGCGACAAGGCCACATCAGAGTTAAACAAGCTGAAGATGATGTCGCCGATGTCGGCAGAGGCGTCGGTGGTTCGTGGTTACATCGAGTGGATGGTGAGTGTTCCCTGGCAAAAACGCAGCAAGGTCCGTCACGACCTCAAGCGCGCGGCCAAGGTGCTCGACGAGGATCATTTCGGGCTCGACGAAGTCAAGGATCGCATACTCGAGTACCTCGCTGTTCAAAAGCGGGTCAGAAAGGTGAAAGGGCCGGTGCTGTGTCTTGTGGGCCCACCCGGGGTCGGTAAGACCTCCCTCGGTGAGTCGGTAGCCAGGGCTACCAATCGAAAGTTTGTCCGTATGGCCCTGGGTGGCGTTCGCGACGAGGCCGAAATCCGCGGGCATCGACGGACTTACATCGGGTCCATGCCCGGTAAGTTGCTACAGAAAATGTCCAAGGCCGGGGTTCGTAACCCGCTGTTCCTGCTCGATGAGATTGACAAAATGGGCATGGATCACCGGGGCGACCCCGCATCGGCAATGCTCGAGGTGCTCGATCCGGAACAAAACCACGCTTTTAATGACCATTACCTCGAAGTCGATTACGACCTTTCGGATGTGATGTTTGTGTGCACGTCCAATACGATGAACATTCCGGGTCCCCTGTTGGATCGTATGGAGATCATCAGGATTCCCGGTTACACGGAAGACGAGAAGCTCTCGATCGCCCAGCGTTATCTTGTGCCCAAGCAGGTCAAGCTCAACGGCCTGAAGAAGAATGAGATCGAGATCGGGGATGAAGCCATCCTTGATATTATCCGCTATTACACACGCGAAGCGGGCGTGCGCTCGCTGGAGCGAGAAATCGCCAAAGTTTGTCGCAAAATGGTCAAGCGTTTCGTGCTCGCTGTTGAAGAAAGCACGCACTCGGTTACGGCCGACTTGCTCCCGGATCTACTGGGTGTGCGCAAGTACAATTACGGTATTGCGGAGGAAGAAAACAAAGTCGGCCAGGTAACGGGGCTCGCCTGGACCTCGGTGGGCGGTGAGCTTCTGACGATAGAAGCGGTGGCGCTATCCGGTAAAGGCCGCCACGTTAAGACAGGATCGCTGGGTGACGTCATGCAGGAGTCGATTCAGGCGGCGACCACGGTAGTCCGCTCGCGTTCGCAGCGCTTGGGTATTCCGGCCGCCTATCACGAAGAACACGATGTTCATATCCACGTCCCCGAGGGGGCGACGCCGAAAGATGGCCCCAGCGCAGGCATAGCCATGTGTACGGCGCTGGTCAGTGTTTGCAGTGGCATACCGGTCAGGGCCGATGTCGCGATGACGGGAGAAATAACCTTGCGCGGAGAGGTGCTTCCCATTGGTGGCTTGAAGGAGAAGCTGCTGGCTGCCCGTCGGGGGGGAATTAAGACGGTGATCATTCCCAAAGAAAATGAACGCGATCTCACTGAGATCCCGGACAATATCAAGGAGAATTTGACGATCAAGGCCGTAAAGTGGATTGACGAAGTCCTTGATATCGCGTTGGAGACCATGCCCCAGCCGATTTCCGATGAGGAATATCTTCCCGAACCCATTGCTGCAGGATCGAAAAATAACGACGACGACAGTTTGAGCCGCCCGAAAGCACATTAATCCGGTTTTTATTTGACCCTGCGCCGGACACGGGTATAACCTTAATATCCGCAACCGCCCATTTTAATAACGCTATTCCATTCAAGAAGAGGTTTTATCTGTGAACAAAAATGATCTTATCGATGCCATCGCCGAAGACGCCGATTTGTCCAAGGCTTCTGCAGCCCGCGCGCTCGACGCCACTCTTTCAGCAGTGACTGAAGCCCTGTCAAAGCAGGATACCGTCTCTCTGGTTGGTTTTGGCACGTTCTCTGTCAAGCACCGCGCGGCTCGCGAGGGAAGAAACCCCCGCAGCGGCGAGACCATTCAGATCAAGGCGTCCAATAACCCCAGCTTCAAACCGGGCAAGGCACTCAAAGACGCCGTCAATTAATCCGTAACCGTTTTTGGTGGGCCTGATGGCGCCGCCGGGCAAATAACCGATTCGATACAAGGCGCTTTTTGGCGCCTTTTTTGTTACATTGCGCTCCGGTTGATCGCCACTCATTTTACCTATTTCTGCCTCCAATTCTGGATCTGACATGCTTCAAGCTATGAGGGAAGGTGCGAAAAGCACCGCCGCGAAAATTGTTATTGGACTCATTGTTCTGTCCTTTGCCGCGTTTGGCCTGGAGTCTCTGTTGCCTGGTGGCAGCGGGACGTCGGTGGCCGAGGTCAACGGCGAGGAAATATCGCCCGCTGAATTGCAAAATGCCATCGCATCGCAAAAACGACAGCTTACCCAGATTTTTGGTGATCGGATTGATCCGGCAATGTTGGATGACGAGCGTATTCGGCCTTCCGCGCTGGAAGGGCTGATTGAGCGGAAGCTTTTGCTGCAGCATGCTGTGGACCTTGGAATGATTGCCTCGGCGCAGGCGATCGGAGAGGAAATTACTGCGATCGAGGCGTTTCAGCGTGACGGTGTTTTTTCTCCGGATCAATACAAGTCGGTTTTGGCCAATGCGGGGCTGACCCCGGAGCGTTTCCGCCGCATGCAATCACAGGACCTTATGCTGAGCCAATTGCAGGGGGCTATCTCCCAAAGCGCATTCGTCAGCCCCTCTGAGATGGAGGCCGCTGCCAAGGTCTGGGCTGAAGAGCGCGATGTGCGTTATCTTGAAGCGCCGCTAAGTGATTTTGATCGGCCAGACAGTGTCGACGAGGCGGAAATCGCCGAGTATTACGACAATAATCAGGATCGGTTTGTGACCGAGCCCGCCGCCAACGTCGGTTATATTTTGCTCGCCGTCGAAGATTTCTATGAGCCCGTGGACGAGGCGCTTGTGCGTGAACAGTTCGAGGCGGTTCGCGATGAATATGAGGTGGCCGACCAGTCCCGCGTTTCCCACATATTGATTATTGAGTCGGATGAGGACAGCGATACGAGCTACGCTGATCGTGTGGGTGAGGTCGCGCGCCGCCTCGATGCCGGTGAGGACTTTGGGCAACTGGCCATGGAGTTGTCCGACGACGTCGGGTCTGCGGGTTCGGGCGGCGAATTGGGCTTTACCGATGGCACTGCATTTCCCGAGCCGATGGAGGAGGCGATTGCCAGCCTGTCTGTGGGTGCCTATTCAGGACCCGTGGAAACCGATGCCGGGACACACTTTATTCGTGTTGAAGAGCGGGTCGCGGGCGAGCGACCTGATTTTGCCACCCTTCGTGAAGAATTGGAGCAGGCGATCAAGATCAGCAATGCAGAGCGTGATCTGCTGTTGGCGGTCGATGAGTTGAAAGACTTGACGTTCAATGCTCCCGATCTTATCGGTCCTGCGGAGGCGCTGGGTTTCTCGGTTGCCGAGGAGGAGGAATTGACGCGTAGCAATGGTGTGGGCGTGTGGGCTGATGAAAGGGTTGTCGACACCGTTTTCAGCGAGGAGGTTTACCGCGGCGGCAATAACAGCGAGGTGCTTGAACTCGCCGATAGCCAGTTCCTGGTGGTCAGGGTGAATGAGCAAATTCCTGCCCGGCAAAAGCCCTTGCAAGATGTCGCCGGGGAAATCGCCGCGCAACTGAAAACCGAGGCCCGTACAGCCGCGTTGACGGATTTTACCGAGATGGTCAGTCAGCGCCTGGCGGCGGGTGAAACACTGGAAGCGATCGCCAACGAGCTCGGCTATGAGTGGCGGGTGGAATTGGCCGCTCAGCGCAACAATACTTCGCTTCCCCGCGAGGTGCTGTCAACGGCATTTGTCATGTCGGACGCAGACAGCTCGGCGGTGGAACTGGTTGAGCTTCCCGGGGAGACGATCGCTGTTGTTCAACTGGCGCGAATCCGGGAAGGGGATTTGCAGCGAATGCCCAACAACGCGCGGGAACAGTTGCAGCGGCAACTCGCATCTGCGGGCGCGCGTATCGATCTTGCCGAATATGTTCGCGCGTTGCGTCAGGAGGCCGAGATTGTTGTGCGTTAAGCCCCAGTGTCCTCGATAGCGTTATGTCTGAGCGCGGCGACAGCAAAGACACAATAGCCGACCTTCTCGGCCAGTTGGGGTCGGCCACCGAGGGTTCTGCGCCACCGATCCACCTGTGGAATCCCGAACACTGCGGCGATATCGATATGGAGATTCGCCGCGATGGCTCCTGGTGGCACGAGGGGAGACCGATAAAGCGCGAAAAGCTGGTTAAGCTGTTTGCAAGCGTGCTGCGGCGGGAGGAGGACGGTGAGTACTATTTGGTCACTCCCGTGGAGAAAGCGCGTATCACTGTGGAACTGCACCCCCTTTTGGTGACCGACGTCGATTATGTTCCCGAGAGTGAACCGAAGACGCTGCTTTTAAGTTTGAACACGGGCGGACAAGTGCTGATGGACGAAGCCCACCCGCCTAAACTGGAACCTCGTGCAGGCCACGCGGTTTACGTGGAAATTAACCGGGGTTTAACCGCGCTTTTCTCGCGAAGTGCCTGGTATCGGCTGGCCTCAATGCTCGATGACAAGGGGCAGATTGAAAGCGCCGGACAGCACTTTAACTTGTTACCCTGAAAAAGGTTCATCGCGGATTCCAAGGATGGGTTGTCTTACCGACCGCATCACCGACTTCAACGCAGAAGGGGTAGTTATCGGCGAATGGCTTATACAGCTATAACCGGGGACCCGGGTAAACCTTAGCCCCGCTAATCGGCGGATAAACTGAAAACATGCTGCGTGTTCCCCGGCATACTCCTGCTGATAATTCACATATTGGGGTAGTTCGGACCACCAAAGCCTTCCGGCGTCACCCAGGTAATGTTTTGTGCCGGATCTTTGATGTCGCAGGTTTTGCAGTGAACACAGTTCTGGGCGTTGATCTGGAAACGCTTACCCTCCGTGTCCTCGACGACTTCATAAACGCCAGCTGGGCAGTAACGTTGCGCCGGTTCGTCGTAGCGCGGCAGGTTCTGCGCTATGGGTATTTCGGGGTCAGTGAGCTGCAAATGACAGGGTTGGTCTTCTTCATGATTGGTGTTGGAAAGAAATACCGACGCCAACCGATCAAAAGTGATCTTGCCATCGGGTTTCGCGTATTCGATGGGCGCGCATTCATCCGCAGGTTTGAGACACGCATGGTCGGGTTTGCGATCATGCAGGGTGAAGGGCAGACGGCCGCCAAAAATATTTTGGTCGATCCACACCATGCCTGCGCCGACGATCCAGCCCAACTTATGCATAAAACCGGAAAAATTGCGGGTGGTATAAAGCTCCTTCCCTAGCCAGGAGTTGGCGATAGCATCATCAAATGCCACCAGATCCTTATCAGCCTGCGGGGAGGCGAGGGCACTCATCACGGTTTCCGCGGCGACCAGCCCGCTCTTCATGGCCGTATGATTTCCCTTGATTTTGACACTGTTCAGGGTGCCGGCATTGCAGCCCAGCAACAGCCCCCCTGGAAAGTGCATTGTGGGCAGGCTGTTGTACCCCCCTTTGGCCAGCGCCCGTGCCCCATAGGCGATTCGGGTCGCTCCCTTGAGGTACTTCTCGGTCTCCGGATGTTTCTTCCAGCGCTGGAACTCCTCAAAAGGGCTAACGTGAGGGTTACTGTAATTCAGGTCGGTAATAAGACCGATATACACTTCATTGTTCTCCGCGTGATACATGAAGGCACCGCCGCTAGAGCTACTTTCCGCCAGTGGCCAGCCCAGCCCATGAATCACCTTTCCCTCTTCGTGCAGTGACGGATCAATTTGCCAGACTTCCTTGATACCCAGGGCGTAATGCTGGGGATCCTTACCCTCATCAAGCCCGAATTGGCTGATCAGTTGTTTACCGAGGTGCCCCCGACAACCCTCGGCGAACAGGGTGTACCTGGCATGAAGCTCCATGCCCTGCATGTAGCTGCTCTTCTGTTCGCCCTCGGCACTGATTCCCATGTCGCCGGTAGCGATTCCCTTTACCGCGCCGCTTTCATCGTAAAGCACCTCGGAGGCTGCGAATCCGGGATAAATCTCCACGCCGAGTGCCTCGGCCTGCTCGGCAAGCCAGCGACAGACGTTGGCCATCGAGACAATATAATTACCCTCGTTATGGGTTGGCTTGGGGATGAGGAAATTGGGGACCTTGGTGGCTTTCGATTCGCTCGTGTAAAAGAAAAACGTATCGTCGGTTACCGGAGTGTTGAGTGGTGCTCCCCGATCTTTCCAGTCGGGAAAGAGCTCCTCAAGCGCATGGGGCTCCAGCACGGCCCCCGAGAGGATGTGGGCGCCGACCTCAGACCCCTTTTCTACGACACAAACGGTGGTTTCACGCTCCTGCTCCGCGGCGAGTTGCATAATGCGACAGGCTGCCGACAGGCCAGCCGGGCCCGCGCCTACGATAACAACATCGAACTCCATTGACTCGCGTTCCACTAGTAAACCTCACATTGTTTGGCGTTTGCCGGGGTTGGACGAACTCGTAAAGACAGCACTATTAGCATGAATTGCGGCGGGAATTTGCTTCGTGGTTAGGTATAATACACCGCCTATTTACAAGGATAGCAGTTTACACGGCCACAAAAGCCGAGTGAACCTTCTTCCTTTGCATTGGCGGCATAAACAGGGCTTCCACCCCCAAGCCGTTTGAATACACAGTCTTTAACCAAATGGAGACGCTATGAAAGCACTGGTCGCAGTGAAACGGGTCGTTGACTATAACGTCAAGGTCCGTGCCAAGGCCGACGGTTCCGACGTCGAGCTGAATAATGTCAAGATGGCAATCAACCCGTTTTGCGAAATCGCAGTCGAGGAAGCCGTTCGACTCAAAGAGGCCGGCACGGTAGAGGAGATCGTGGTGGTTTCGATCGGTGAAAAGGCCTGTCAGGAGCAAATTCGAACGGCGCTGGCGCTGGGCGCCGATCGCGGCATCCACGTCGAAGTTGACGGCAAACCCGAGCCACTCGAGGTGGCGAAACTGCTTAAGGGTGTGGTCGACAAAGAGCAACCCAATCTCGTTATTCTGGGTAAGCAGTCGATCGACGGTGATAACAACCAAACCGGCCAGATGTTGGCTGCGCTGACCAATATGGCACAGGGAACCTTTGCCTCCGAAATCAAGATTGACGGCGATAAAATGAATGTCACCCGCGAGATTGACGGTGGTATGCAAACCATCTCGCTGTCACTCCCGGCGATTGTTACCACCGATTTGCGGCTCAATGAGCCCCGATACGCATCATTACCGAATATCATGAAGGCGAAGAAGAAGCCCCTTGATGTCGTGACGCCGGCCGATTTTGGCGTCGAAATACAAACCCATGTCACGCAGCTGAGCGTTGCGCCTCCTCCAGAGCGAGCTGCAGGTATCAAGGTGGAAGATGTCGCACAGTTGGTGGATAAACTCAAAAACGAAGCAAAGGTGATTTCATGAATACGCTGGTCATCGCTGAACACGACAACGCGGAACTTAAGCCCGCGACGCTCAACGCGCTCGCTGCAGCCGAAAAACTTGGTGGTTCCATCGAACTGCTGGTAGTCGGTGGCGGTTGTGGCGCTGTCGCTGAGACCGCGGCGGCAATTCCGTCGGTCAGCAAAGTGCATTGCGCAGACAAGCCGTCTTACGAGCACCAATTGGCGGAAAATGTGAGTTTACTGATCGCCGAGCTCGCCGCGTCCTTTGACAACGTGGTCGCTCCAGCGACAACCTTCGGCAAGAACGTGATGCCCCGGGTGGCCGCATTACTCGATGTTGCTCAGATCTCCGACATTATTTCGGTAGAGAGCGCTGATACGTTCACGCGTCCCATCTACGCCGGTAACGTCATCGCCACGGTTCAGTCCAGCGATGCGAAAAAAGTGATCACCGTGCGTACTACCGCATTTGACGCGGTCGCCGATACCGGCGGCTCCGCCGAGGTAGTGGCAGTCGATGCCGATCACGACGCCGGGCTGTCCAGTTTTGTCAGCGAAGAGGTGGCGGAATCTGACCGCCCCGAGTTAACGGCCGCATCGGTCGTGATATCGGGCGGGCGCGGAATGCAAAACGGCGAGAACTTTGCGCTGCTGGAGGGCATAGCTGACAAGCTGGGTGCCGCTATCGGTGCCTCTCGCGCCGCTGTTGATGCGGGTTTTGTCCCCAACGACTATCAGGTCGGCCAGACCGGAAAGATTGTTGCACCAGACCTTTACATCGCAGTGGGTATTTCTGGCGCGATTCAGCATCTGGCGGGCATGAAAGACAGCAAAGTCATTGTTGCGATCAACAAGGATGAGGACGCTCCCATCTTTCAGGTTGCTGACTATGGTCTCGTGGCAGATCTATTCCAGGCGCTGCCTGAGCTCGAGGCGTCTCTCTGAGACGATGATCCCTGACGCTAAGGCAAGCATCGATAAACCGGCGTTTTCGCCGGTTTTTTTTTGCCTTGTTGTTAGTCGCGTCGTAACCGTTCGCTGATCGCTATCGGAGTGGGGAAATTCAGAACCACGATGTAGGAAGAGGCGAGTAGCGTGAGTATCGTTGTTGCCTGTATGAGAACAGCGGCCTCGCCACTCAGCAGGCCACTGCCAATCGCCACAAAACCGATCAACAACGCGAATTCACTGCATTGGCCCAGTCTGAATCCCAGGTTCCAGGCCAAACCGTGGCTTTCTGACACCCCTCGCAGTAGCGCGTGGTAGACAAGGGGTTTTAATCCAAGCATAACGACGGCCAGCGTGGTTGCTGCGAGGGCGACTTCGGGCAGTGTGGCCAGATCAAATTGTGCGCCCACCGAAAAGAAGAAGATAACGAGAAAAAAATCGCGCAGGGGTTTGAGGCTGACGGCAATGTACTGCGATATTGGGCTGGTCGCGATCGCGACCCCGGCCATAAAGGCGCCAATCTCCGCTGACAAACCCATAACGATCGCGAGTTCCGCAATTCCGAGACACCAACCGATGGATAACAAAAAGATGTATTCATGGTAGCGATCAAATCGGGTGATCAGGGGGAGTAATACGGTTTTTACCAGGCCCCAACAGAAGAAGCCGAGTACCGGTAATGCAAGGAGGGGCTTGACCAGTGACCATGCGTTGGTCTCGCCGCCGACACTGCTTTGAATCAGCACAAGAATGATGATTGCCAGCAGATCCTGAAATAGCAACAGGGCGACGAGTACCTCGCCGAGATGACGGTGGTGGAGCACTGTCGTCGGTAGCAGCTTGATGCCGATAATGGTGGAGGAGAACATCAAGGCGGCACCGATGATCGTGCAGTCAATTAACGAAAACCCAAAAGCCCAGGCGATACCAAAGCCGCTGCCGGCGAACACCGCCGAGCTGACAACGGCTACCAGTGATGACTGCTTGAGACTGCTCAGCAGGGCGCGAGGCTGCATATCCAGCCCGAGGAGGAACAGGAGGAAGATAATACCGACATGACCGGCATCAACAACAATCTCAATATCGTCGATCAGCCCGCTGCCATAGGGCCCCAGAATGGCTCCCAGGGCAATATAGGCAATGATAATAGGTTGCCGAGTGTAGAGTGCTACCGAGGCGAGAAGGGCAGCCCCTAGGAAGATGGCGGCGAAGGTGAACGTAATGCCGCCAATCATTGAGTTTACCTCGCTAGTGAGATCTCCGCGGAGCGCTCGTCCAGCGGCATTTGGTAACTGACAGAAAATTCGCTCAACGCCGCTTCCATCGCGCTGATTTTGATATCGGCGGATAACTCAAAGGCATCGACGCCACACCGCTGGAGATACTGTACCTGATCCTGCAAGAAGTTTCCCGCGGCGCGCAGTTCACCGGTGAAGCCGGCTTCACGGAGGTGACGCGCCTGGGAAAAGCTGCGTCCGTCGTTAAAGTCCTCGATCTTCAGCACCACCAAGCGGAGTTGATCGAGTGATTGAGTCAGGTCCGACACATCCTCGTCAGACTTGATCTCAACGGCGGTTAAGGTCGGATCGGCGCGCCATTGGTCCAGTGTTCCGACACCACGGGACGGTACACCCTCGTTGTTGGCATCGGCGGCTGTCCATGGGTTCTCGATGATGTCGCCATCTTTCCATACCTTACCCATATACCCGCTCCTTAAAGGGCTCAATGCCCACTCGATGAATAGTGTCGATGAATAGCTCGTCTTCCTGGCGCAACTCAACGTACCGCTCCAGAATCTTGGCAATAACTTCAGGGATTTCGGAGGCGCCAAAAGACGGCCCCAGAATTTTGCCGATCTTCGGACTTTCCGCCTGGCGTCCACCGAGCGATACCTGAAAAAATTCCTTGCCCTTTTTATCGACGCCGAGAATTCCGATGTGCCCGATGTGGTGGTGGCCGCAGGCGTTCATGCAGCCAGAAATATTGAGTTCGATGGGCCCAAGGTCGTAGAGGTAGTCGAGGTCGTCGAATCGGTCCCTGATCGCATCGGAAACCGGAATTGATTTGGCGTTGGCAAGACTGCAGAAATCACCGCCGGGACAGCAGATCATATCGGTCAGGTAGCCGGCATTGGCCGTTGCCAGATTGGCCTTTTGGAGCGCCGTCCACAAATCGTGCAAATCGCGCTCGCGAACATCCGCGAGCACCATATTCTGATGGTGAGTGGTTCGCGCTTCCGAAAAGCTGAAGCGATCTGCCAACTCAGCCAGGTGATCAAGCTGATCCGCAGTGATGTCGCCCGGCGCCAGATCCCGGTGCTTGAGCGCCACGGTTACTGCCCGGTATCCAGCCACTTTATGACCGCGGGTATTTCGCTTCAGCCAGTTTTTGAAAATCGGGTCGTCATGTTGCGCCAGTAACGCCGCCTCGGCGGTGGCATCGAGCTGCTCATAGGGCATTGCCCTGAAGTGGGCTCGAACGTCTTCAATGCGCTTCTCAGTAAGCGTATTGTCACCATCCTTGAGCTTGGACCACTCCCGGTGTACCGCTTCGCGGAACTTATCGACACCCATTGCACGAACCAGAATTTTTATTCGAGCCTTGTATTTGTTATCCCGCCGGCCCAACTGGTTGTAAACCCGCAATACGGCCTCGAGGTAAGAGAGGAGATGTTTGATATCCAGCCAGGATTCGATTTCACTGCCGATAACCGGTGTACGGCCCAATCCGCCGCCCACCAAAACCTGCACCCCAAGATTACCTTGGCGATCGTGCTGCAACGCGAGACCGATGTCGTGGGAGTAAATGGCGGCCCGATCGCTCTGGGACCCGCATACGGCAATTTTGAATTTCCGCGGCAGGAAGGCGAACTCGGGATGAAGCGTTGACCACTGGCGGATCAGCTCGCAATAGGGGCGCGGGTCGACGACTTCATCGGGGCTTACGCCGGCAAACTGATCGGTTGTCGTGTTGCGGATGCAATTGCCGCTGGTCTGGATGCAATGCATATCGACTTCGGCGAGCTCTCCGAGTAGATCCGGTACGCGTTCCAGTTCAGGCCAATTGAGCTGAAAATTTTGCCGGGTACTGACGTGCGCATACCCTTTGTCGTAGTCGCGGGTCAGTGACGCCAATTTACGCAGCTGTTGGGAGCTGAGCAGACCGTAGGGGACGGCGATGCGCAACATCGGCGCCTTGCGCTGAATGTAGAGTCCATTCTGAAGGCGAAGGGGACGAAATTGTTCCTCGCCCAATTCGCCTTCGAGATAGCGTTGCATCTGCCCGCGAAATTGCGTTACGCGCTCGCTGAGAAGCTGACGATCATTCGCGTTATACGTGTACAATGGGAACCCTTGAAGACCATCTAAACAGGGTGCCCTTTATTCCACAAACGGCGCCATTTTTATATAGCTAAACTATACTATTTTGGAGGTTGTATATGTCGAACAGCAATATGGAAGACGGTCAAGCCGATGCTATTGCCGCGGTCGCTGTGGTGCTGGTGGTTGTGGTTTCCGCTACCTTTTGGCTAATGGGTATGCCCGCCTGACAAGAATCCGCCGGAGTGCCTGATTTAATCGGGCACCACCAGCTGGACCACGGTGATCACGCCGCCAATAAAGAGTGCGGTGAACAGAAGGCCAGCAATAATAAAAACCCCGAAGCTGCCCGACTTGAAGTCACGCTCGCGATTTTTGCTGCTCTGGACCCCCAGGGCGGCGGCAAATACGCTGGATAGTATTTCGCGTAATCCCATCTTTTCAGATTTCTCGCCAGAATCATCGGTTGTTTGGGACATCAGGTTCTCCAAATAGGGCGGCCCCGGTTCGAAGCCTTGTTCGTATTCTACTCTGCCGTTGCTAATCCAGGTTAGGCGCGAGCCATCGCGCCAATTCGTCCTGCTCCATTGCTTTGCGAACGGCCAAGGCCTCAAGCTGGTCAGTCCCTATCTTGCCGACGGAAAAGTAGCGCGATGAGGGGTGTGAGAAGTAGAGTCCGCTCACTGAAGCGGTCGGGGTCATGGCGAAGCTCTCGGTGAGTTCGACGCCCATTTTTTCGGACACGTCCAGCAAGTCGAAAATCGTTCCTTTTTCCAGGTGGTCCGGGCAAGCGGGATAACCGGGTGCCGGTCGGATACCTCGGTAACGCTCTCTTATCAGCGCGTCATTACTCAGCGACTCGTCTGGCGCGTAACCCCAATGCTGCTTCCGCACTTCGCGATGCAGCGTTTCCGCAAAGGACTCGGCCAGGCGATCGGCGAGGGACTTGAGCAAGATGGCATTGTAGTCATCGTGTTGTGCCTCGTAGGCCGCAACACGTTCGTCCACCCCATGCCCAACGGTGACGCAAAATGCGCCGATATAGTCATCGGGTCCGTCTTCGGGGGCGATAAAATCGGCGAGGGATAGATTGGGTTCGCCTTCGCGTTTTTGCAGTTGTTGGCGCATTTGGTGCAATCGTGCTATTTCGGTGTTGTCGGAATCACGCACGCTGATGTCATCGTTATCGACCTGACAGGCGGACCAGAACCCAATCGCGCCCTTGGCGGTAAGCCAGTGTTGATCGATGATTTGTTGCAGCATGGTCTGGGCGTCATCGAACAGCTGCCGAGCCTGCTCGCCGACTACCGGATCTTCGAGAATAGCGGGAAATTTACCGTGCAGGTCCCAGGTTATGAAGAAAGGTGTCCAGTCGATCGTGTCCAGTAATTGGGCTATCGGGTAATCGGAGAAGATCCTGGTGCCCGTGAACGCCGGTTTCGGCGGCTGATAGGCTTCCCAGTCGATAGCAAGCCGCCGCTCGCAGGCCGTGGCGTAATCGATCCGTTCACTGCGGCCCTTGCGGTTGGCGACGCGCGTACGAATCTGGTCATATTCTTCCTTGATGGCTTCCCCGAAGGCGGCGTTTTGCGTACCCACCAACTTGCTCGCTACCGCAACGCTGCGGGAGGCATCGGGCACATAAACGACGGTATTGTTCTGGTATTCCGGCTGTATCTTTACCGCGGTATGGGCCTTCGACGTCGTCGCACCGCCGATCATCAAGGGCGTTTGCAAGTTCCGGCGCTGCATTTCACGCGCCACATGACTCATTTCTTCCAGCGACGGGGTGATCAAACCGCTGAGGCCAATAATGTCCACATTCTCTTCTTCAGCCACTCGGAGGATTTCGTCGCAATGCACCATCACACCGAGGTCAATGATTTCAAAATTGTTGCACTGCAGCACAATACCGACAATGTTCTTGCCGATGTCATGCACATCACCCTTAACGGTGGCGAGCAGAATTTTTCCGTTATTGCCCGAGCCGCCGGCCTTTTCCTCTTCAATATAGGGCTGAAGATAAGCCACTGCCTGTTTCATCACTCGCGCGGACTTGACAACCTGCGGCAGGAACATTTTACCCTCCCCGAAAAGGTCGCCGACCGTGTTCATCCCGTCCATAAGTGGCCCTTCGATAACTTCAATGGGCTTGTTGGCGCGCTGTCGCGCTTCCTCAGTATCCTCCTCGATCCAGTTGGTGATGCCTTTTAGAAGCGCGTATTCAAGGCGCTTCTCCACCTCCTGTTCGCGCCAGGTAAGATCCTCATTACGACGCGCTTCACCACCGGCAGAACGATAGGATTCGGCGATATCGAGCAGTCGCTCGGTGGCGTCGTCGCGACGGTTCAACACCAGATCCAGCACCGCTTCGCGTAACTCGTCAGGGAGGTCGTCATACACGGCCAGTTGACCGGCATTGACGATACCCATGTCGAGACCGGCTTTGATCGAATGGTAGAGAAAGACCGAGTGGATGGCCTCACGAACCGCATTGTTGCCGCGGAAGGAGAAGGACACGTTGGAGACGCCTCCCGAAACGCGCGCGCCAGGCAAATCCTGTTTGATAAAGCGAGTCGCTTCTATGAAGTCCAGGGCATAGTCATTGTGAGCTTCGATCCCGGTACCCACTGCAAAAATATTGGGGTCGAAAATAATGTCGCAGGGGTTGAAATCGAGGCGCTCGATCAGGAGATCGTAACTCCGCCGACAGATGTGCTGTCGGCGCTCCAGCGTATCGGCCTGACCCTCCTCATCAAAGGCCATCACGACCACGGCAGCCCCATAACGCTGGCAAAGCCGCGCTTGCTCGAGGAACTCCGCTTCACCCGACTTCAGGCTGATGGAGTTGACCACCGCTTTGCCCTGAACGCACTTGAGCCCCGCTTCAATGACCTCCCATTTTGAAGAATCGATCATGAAAGGGACTTTGGCGATCTCCGGTTCGGCGGCGGCCATTCGCAGGAATTGGATCATGGCGGCTTTCGAGTCGAGCATGCCCTCGTCCATATTGACATCGATAATCTGGGCGCCGTCCTCAACCTGGGTCCGCGCCACATCGAGGGCAGTATCAAAATCGTTGTCCAGTATCAGTCGCTTGAACTTGGCCGAACCGGTGACATTGCAACGCTCGCCCACATTGACAAAGTTTTTGCCGGCGAACTCGAAGGGCTCAAGCCCGCTAAGGCGAGTGTCAGGCAGCGGCTCGGGTATTGAGCGCGGCGCGACCCCCTCAACCGCGTCGGCGATGGCTCGAATATGTTCCGGGGTGGTGCCGCAGCAGCCCCCGGCAAGATTGAGGAATCCGCGTTCAGCAAAGCCCTTGAAGTCGCTGTGCATATCCTCGGGGGTTTCGTCGTACTCGCCGAAGGCATTGGGTAGACCGGCATTCAGGTGTGCGCTGAAATAGCAGGGGGCGACATTAGCGAGTGACTCCAGAAAGGGCTGGACCTCCGTGAAGCGTCGGCCACAGTTTGAGCCGACCACCAGCGGTTTCGCATGGGCGATCGAGTGCCAAAAGGCCTCTCCGGTCTGTCCTGAAAGCAAACGACCGCTGGTATCCGGAAAAGTGACCGACAGCATCAGTGGCAGAACCACCCCTCTATTTTCCATCGCGGCCTCGATGGCAAATATGGCCGCTTTGGCGTTAAGGGTGTCGAAAATAGTCTCGACCATGAGCAGATCAACACCGCCATCGATCAGTGTTTCCGCCGCAGACTGATAGTCGTCAACCAGCTGCTCAAAGGTGATGTTACGGGCGCCAGGGTCGTTGACATCCGGGGAGATCGAGGCCGTTCTCGGGGTTGGCCCCAGCACTCCTGCGACATAGCGTGGTTTGTCGGGCGTTTTTTTGCTGGCCACGTCGGCGGCGCTTCGGGCAAGCTGCGCGCCAGCGAGGTTGATTTCGTCAACGAGATCCTCCAGCCCGTAATCACTTTGTGCTATCCGAGTGCCGTTAAAGGTGTTGGTTTCTATAATGTCGGCGCCGGCATCCAGATAAGAGCGATGAACCTCGCTCACAATGTCGGGTTGTGTGAGGTTGAGCAGGTCATTGTTGCCCTTGAATTCACCGGCCCTCTCGGCGAGGCGCGAACCCCGATAATCGGCTTCGTCGAGCGCGTACTTTTGCAGGGCGGTGCCCGTTGCGCCATCGAGAATTACAATGCGCTCTTCTAGTGATTTCAAGAGAGTTTGAATTCGGGGAGAGGTAAAGCGTGGCATCGGAGATTCCGGTCAAAATTTCAGGGCCGGTAATATATCAAAATATTTTGATTAATGCCTGCCTCTTGATTTTGCTACCCTTAGTCCCACTTTAAATAAGACCCCAACTTCTGGAGCCGCTAATGATCACCATCACAGAGTCAGCGCAGGTTTACCTTGCGGAATTGTTGTCGAAGCAGGACGACGCACTCGGTGTGCGCGTGTTTATTAATGATCCAGGAACACCGAGAGCGGAAACCTGCATCGCTTACTGTCGTGACGGTGACACGGAGGACGGTGATGTTGAGCAGGACTTTGGTCCGCTCAAGGCGTGGTTCGAGCAGCGCTCAGTCCCGTTTCTGGAGGATGCCCTGGTGGACTACGCCGAGGATCGAATGGGGGGGCAGCTGACCATCAAGGCGCCAAACGCCAAAATGCCGCGAGTGGACCCCGACAGCCCGATCGAGGACCGAATCAATTACATTCTTTACAATGAGGTAAATCCTTCGCTGGCCGCCCATGGCGGCGAGGTGTCATTGGTGGAGGTTACCGACGAAAAGTACGCGATTCTGCGATTCGGGGGCGGCTGTCAGGGCTGCTCGGCGGTTGATGTGACTCTTAAAGACGGCGTGGAGAAAACGCTGGTCGAACAGTTGCCCGAGTTAACCGGTGTTCGGGATGCGACCGACCACAGTGACAGGAGCCAGGCCTACTACTAGCGATCCCGGCTATGGTAGCGCTCGATTCGCTCAGGTAGCACCGGGCGAAGTGATTCGGCCAATTTTAGTAAGAGTGTTTCAGTGGTTTGCCAGTCGATACAGCCATCGGTGACCGATACGCCGTATTCAAGATCCTCGAGATTATCGGGAATTTTTTGATTGCCGGCGTTCAGGTGACTTTCGAGCATGATGCCGATAATGGAATCGTTGCCATCACAGATCTGGTGGCACACATTTTCGGCCACCAGAGGCTGTAATTCCGGATTTTTTTCGGAGTTGGCGTGGCTGCAGTCGACCATAATACTTTTCGGGAGTTGCGCTTTTTCCAGGGCTTGCTCACACAGGGTGGTGTGCACGCTATCGTAGTTGGGGCCCCGGGTACCACCGCGCAAGACCATGTGGCTATACCGATTACCGCGAGTCTCGAAAACGGAAACTTTACCCTCACTGTTGATGCCGAGAAACCGGTGGGGATTACAGACCGATTGCATGGCATTAATGGCCACATCCAGTCCACCATCGGTTCCATTTTTGAAACCCACCGCCGAGGATAGCCCACTGGCCATCTCCCGGTGGGTTTGTGATTCGGTGGTCCGCGCACCAATGGCGCTCCAGCTGATGAGGTCCTGCATGTATTGTGGCGTTATCGGGTCCAAAGCCTCAGTAGCGGTCGGCAGCCCCTGATCAAGGATATCCCTGAGTAACGTTCGGCCGAGGCTCAAGCCCGCTTCGATATCGAATGAATCATCCATGTGCGGGTCGTTAATCAGGCCCTTCCAACCCACTGTAGTTCTGGGCTTTTCGAAGTAGACGCGCATGACGACATACAGCGAGTCTTGCACGTGTTCAGCGAGCTGCTTCAGGCGCTGAGCGTACTCCATCGCCGCGTTGGGATCATGAATGGAGCAGGGGCCTACCACAATCATCAGACGGTGATCCTCGCGATCGAGTATTCGCTCAATCGTGCGACGCGACTCAGCGACAAAATCAAACGTCGAGTCGGCAATGGGAACTGAGGCGCGCAATTCGCTGGGCGCCTTGAGAACGCGTTGCGCCGCGACGTTGACATTGTGGATTCTGGAGATGTCCATGCTAAGTTATTCCGTGATTGATTCATTGGGGTCGCGGAGTCTACCCCGAGTCGCCTCCGGCGTCATGTGGTAGCGGGGCACGTCCGCTGCGGTGTTGGTTCAGAGTAAACAGGGGTTTGGCGTGGACGCGCGGCAACATACATTCGTTGATATTGATCCCATCTTAAGCACGCTTGAGAAGGGCGGCATCGTGTTGACCCCGACCCGGCGTCTGGCTCGTCTGACGATTTCTGAGTGGGCCGCCATTGTTCACAATAATGGTGTTAAGGCGTTGCCACGGCCTGCGGTATATCCGGTAGAGGCGTGGTTGACCGAGCGCTGGAGGGGCCTCGTAGAGACGGGCAGATGCGCTCCGAGGCGTTTGCTTACGGCTCTTGAAGAACGCCTGCTCTGGCAGGAAGTGATCGAACGCGATATGGCGGCGACGGGTTTCAGCCTGCTGCAACCGACTGCGGCGGCCTCAGAGGCCATGCGTTGTCGCGATGTACTGCTGCGCCATGAGGTTCCGGTGGACGATTTTTCGGTGCGCCGGCTTTTCGGCTGGGATAGCGATTGCCAGCGATTTCTGACGTGGCTCGAGCACTTTGACACGGCGCTAATCCAATCCCACCTGGCGACCCAGGCGGATTGCTTGAGGGCCTGTGCGGACGTCGGATCGAGCGAGTCAAATCCCGGCGAGACGGTAGACCTGTTTCATTGTTATGACCTGCAACCGCTTGTCATCGCAGCGCTCGACAGGCAGGTCCAGGCGCGCTCGATAAGCCCAACGGAACAGCCTGAGACCGCACTGCCGCCCTTGACGACCTTTCCAACACGGCAGGCTGAGCTTGCAGAGGTCGCACGATGGGCGGCAGATCGACATCGCGCGGGGAAGGGCACAACCGTGATTGTACTGGCCGACATGGCCAGCGACCGTGCGCTGCTCGAATACGCGTTGCGTGCTGAGTTTGATTGCCTCGATGCGCGCTACAACGAACTGCCAGTGAACTTTTCGCTGGGCATGCCACTGTCGGCGACGCCAATGTACCGGTCCCTGCTTTGCGCGCTGCGTTTGATGTTGACATCGGTGGATAGAAGCGATCTGCTATTTCTGTTTACTTCGCCGTTTCTACCGTTGGCCTGCCGTTCCGAGGAGAGTCCGCAACTACTGGTTATTCAGCAGTTATTTGCCCTGGGTAAGCCAAATCTGGAATGCACCGATATTCGCCATTATCTGGCGAAACACGATCCCACGTCTCCATTGATCAGTATCATCGACCGTCAACGCGAGGAGCTTCGCGGCCGGGTGCAGCTAGGACTGGGTGAATGGCATTCGCTCTTTCGAAGAATGCTCGAGCATTGGGGCTGGCCTGCTCGCGACGGTCTGGATTCACTCGAATTTCAGCAATTTGACCGTCTCGACAACGTATTTGATGACTTCGAATCTCTGGCCTCGGTGCGCCCCGAAGTCGCTCTTTCTGAAGCGTTAAACTTGCTGGAGTCGGTTTTGAATGACACCGTGTTTCAGCCCAAGACCGAGGCGACTGCCATTCAGGTTTTGGGTCCCAGAGAGGCGACCGGTTTAACATTCGATGCCTTCTGGTTCTGTGGTGCTCGATCAACGGCAGTACCCGGGGTGCCAAGGCTGCTCGGCTTTATTCCGGCAGCGCTGCAGAATCAATATCACTTTCCGACAGCGGACTACGCCTCCATGTTGCAAAAATCAGAGGTGACGCTTCAGGGTTTTCGCGCTGCATCGATCGAGTTTTATGCCAGTTGGTATCAGTTCGAGGATGGGGTTGAGCAATATCCGAGTCCTGTATTCCCTTCTTGTTCGACGCCCCAGGATATCCCTGACTATTGGTTGCTTCGGACCTCGGCGCAACGCGCTGAGATTCCAATCGACATACTTGAGGATGATTACGGAATACCCATAGACGCAGAGGACGGGACGTCAGTCGGAGGTTCGGCGATTCTGCGTGAACAGGCGGAATGCCCGTTCAAGGCCTGGGTTCGGCGCCGCATAGCGGTTTCCGCGCCTGAGCCAGAGCAGTTGGGTTTGTCACCCATAGAGCGTGGAAACCTTCTGCATGCCGTCCTGTATGAGGTTTGGGGCCGCATTATCAACCGCGATCAACTGCTGGCGCTTTCAATGGATGGCCTGGAAAATCTGGTACGTGGGGTGCTGGATCAAATTTTTGGCGAGCACATTCATCAGGACGTACGCCGGCGTGTCGGCGCGGCCTGTCTGGAACTCGAGGCCCTTTGCACCTATCGAGTAGTGCTTGATTGGCTGTTATTGGAGCGCTCGAGAAACGGCGATTTTCAGGTGGTTTCTCGGGAGGATTCCCGACGACTCGATTTGGGTGGCCTAACGTTCTCGTTGCGGGTTGATCGGATTGATCGGCTGGCCTCGGGTGAAATGCTCATGATCGACTATAAGTCGGGGGGAGTGGGCTCGGCGAGTTACTGGTTTGGAGAGCGGCCGAGCGATCCGCAGTTGCCCGCTTATGCACTTTCTCAGGATCGCGTTCAGGGTATTGCCTGGGCCCGACTGAAAGCCGGCGACCTTAAGTTTATTGCGTTGGGCGGGGAATTAGGACTGAACGCGGAAAAGCCGCTATCGAAGCAGCTCGCCGCTCTGGGCCTGCCGCCTGAAACCACATGGAGCCAAGTTCTCGAGGGTTGGCGAGATGCGCTGACGAATCTTGCCGCTGAGTTTGGGGAAGGTTATGCGGCGGTCGATCCACAACCTCGGGCCTGCGATTTCTGCGACCTGCAGGGGGTGTGCAGGATTCGCCAGCCGCCGCTGTCGGAGATGCCCTCGTGAGTGATCAGTTAATCCGGGAGCAGGCGATTGATCCGGATAGGAGTGTTTGTGTGACGGCCCCTGCGGGGTCGGGTAAGACCGCCTTGTTGACCCAGCGCTTTATGGCGTTGATGCCCCGGGTGGCAAAGCTCGAGCAAATACTGGCACTTACCTTTACCCGAAAGGCGGCGGCAGAGATGCGTGCGCGAATCCTCAGTGAACTCGACGCGGCGCGTGATAACAGGCCTGTTAATGATGATTTTGAGCGGCAAAGTCGACAGTTGGCATCGACTGCGCTGGATCATGCCACCAGCATGGGTTGGTCACTGCAAGCGGACGGGTTCAATATTCGGACCATCGATAGCTTCTGCGCTTACCTGACTCGCCACATGCCCATACTGAGTGAGTCGGGCGGGCTTATGCAGACTGCCGATGATGCCAGGCCGCTTTATGAAGAGGCGGTGAGAGCACTATTTCAGTCGGTGGGGGAGCCCAATCCAACCGGGGAGGCGCTGGCGGCTCTGCTGCTGGCCTACCATAATAACTGGGCTCGCTTGAGTGAGATGCTGGTTGAGTTATTGGGCAGGAGAGGTGATTGGGCCGGTCTTCTGGGTCATCATAATAATCCACAGGCGGCCGAGCAGGCGGTTAACCGCGCTGTCGCAGAGCTCGTATCGACCCAGCTCGCAAAGGTGGGCAAACAGATCGCCCGTTATTCCGACTTTCAGGAGCTGTGCGAGGGTGCGGCGGGCCGGCTCAGAACGCGTCACGATTCCCATCAGGCCACGGCTCGAACCCTGAAGCCGCCGGCTCACGCTCCACTCGAACTTAGCGCCGATCCCGAGCACCTTGAACAGTGGCGGTTCGTCGCCTCTCTGGTGCTCACGGGCGGTGACCAGGTACGCAAGGGCGGCGGTGTGACGGTTGACATTGGCTTTTCCGCGGAATCGGATGAAGCAAAGCGTCTTAAGCAGCGCTTTGTCGCTATCCTCGACGCCGTACGCGCTGATGATTCGCTGCGTCGCGAGTGGGTAGAACTGCGGCGTCTACCCAGTATGGATGCCAGTGCCGAGGGGTGGCAGTTGGTGCTCCACCTGTCGCACTTACTGCCGGTGCTACAGGCTCACTTACTGCTGGTTTTCCGTCAGAGGTCCCAGGTTGATCATGCCCATGTTGCCCTTGCGGCGGAAATGGCCCTCGGTGATGAGGAGGCGCCTACCGATCTCGCATTGCGGCTCGACTACCAGCTTGAGCATATTCTCGTTGACGAGTTTCAGGATACGTCGTTGCCACAGTTTCGACTGCTCGAGCGGCTTACCCGCGGCTGGCAAGAGCACAATTCCGGTGCGGCTATACCCCGGACCCTTTTCATCGTCGGAGACGGAATGCAGTCCATTTACGGCTTCCGTGACGCCAACGTAGAACTTTTTCTCCGGGCAAGAACACGGGGCATTAGCGATATTCCCCTGGTGCCGCTTTATCTGTCACGGAATTTTCGTTCGCAGGCGGGTATTGTCGACTGGGTCAACGCCACGTTCTCGCGACTCTTTCCCGAGCAAGAGGATTCCGTAAAAGGAGGTGTCGTACACAGTCCGGCAGAAGCCACGCGCGAAAAGACGTCGGGAGCTGCGGTCTCGGTAGCACTGTTTCCGAAGCAGCGTGGCGCCGTTGAAGCCTCATTTATTGCCGAACAGATCGCCGATATACAAGCCCATGAGCCGACCGCGAGTATTGCCATACTCGGGCGTACCCGATCGAATCTGCAGCCGGTTATTCACGCGCTGAAAGCCCGCGGCCTACCCTTCACCGGGAGAGATCTGGATCCGCTGGACGAGTCCGTGGTGATTACGGATTTGATGTCGCTGTGTCGCTGGCTCGCCAATCCAGCAGACAGCGTCGCGGCACTCGGCTTGCTGCGAGCTCCCTTTTGCGGCCTTCGACTTGCGGACCTGCAGACCTTATTGGAGGGCGTTGCCAGACCGCTGCCCCTGCTTGCCGTGCTCGACGCCGCCCCCGCAAGGCTGCACGCCGCTGAGGCCGCCCGTGCAACACATCTGCGAACCACTCTGTCTTGGGCTAGAGAGAAGCGCGGTCGTTTAGCATTGGATATTTGGATCGAACAAATCTGGCAGCGTCTGGCGATGTCTGCGGTTACGCCAGTGGATCGTCTGATTGAGGCGCGAGCCTTTTTTGATCTGCTGCGCGAGGCCGAGCGACAGGGTGTCGGTTTGGATATTGCATGGCTGGAGTACGAAGTGGCTCGACTGTACGCGCCGCAAGGCGCGCAGCAAACGAGTATCGAATTAATGACCCTGCATAAGGCCAAGGGTCTGGAGTTCGATTATGTGTTCATTCCGCGGCTTGATCGACCATCGCGCGCGGATACGCGGCAACTTTTAAGCTGGAATTTGCACCAGGGGCCTGAGGGTCCGGAGGTGTTGATCGCCGCTGACGATAGCAGCGAAAACGGCGACCCGACGCTGTATCAGTATCTGGTGTGGTTGCAGCGACAACGAACCGAGGCGGAAATTCGTCGCTTGCTCTACGTCGGTATTACCCGTGGCCGTCGTCGTGTCTGGTTGAGCGGTGAGGTTGAATCCGAGGGTCAGGAATACCGGATGCCCGGCGAGAAATCGCTGTTGGGCATGGTAATTTCCGCCACCGATGAAGTCGTTGATTTCAGCACTGGGCCGGGTAGCACCGAACCGATCGAACCCTCGCCCGCGGTTTTCATGCGATTGAAGTCGGTACCGAGAGGCCGCGAGGTCGACTCTGTCAACGCCGGTCTCTCTAATGCCAATCGTCCCGAGATTCTTGCGGTTAACGATAACCGCGTTGATCGCGCGGTGGGTACAGCCATGCACAGGGGGCTGGAGCTTGTCGCCAGATATCCGGAGCTGCCTGCACAATGCACTGCACAGCTCAGCACCGCGATACGCTACAGCCTGCTGCAATCCGGATTAGTTGGTGACATCGAGGCCGCACAGCAACGGGTTGAATGGTTGCTCAATCAAGCGCTTGGCGATGCCACCGGGCGCTGGATTCTTGCACAGCACGAGGAGGCGCACTGCGAATTGGCGATTGTCTCCGGGTCGGGCGAGTTCGGGGAAAGCGTGATTGATCGTACCTTCGTGGACAGGGCGACCGGGGAGCGATGGATTATCGATTACAAAACCAGCGGACCCGGGGAGGGGCAAAGCGTAGAGTCTTTTTATTCATATTTATCAGCACGATACAAGGATCAGCTAAAGCGTTATGCCAATATTATGGAGGCGTTGACCGCGTCTCCAATGCCGGTTCGATGCGGGCTGTACTGTCCCGCCGTGCCGGCGATAATAGAGGTAGATGTGACGTGCTAATGTCAAGCTGGCAGGCGGTGGGGCTTTTCGGCTAGGCTTGCTGCAATCGATGTGTGGGGTGGTGGTTTGTCAAAACGTAAGACGTTGAAGAAACTGGAGAAAATGCTGGAGACTGCGACCTCTTATACGGAGTGGCGGGATGCGGCGATTGCTACCGATGAACTGTCGGGTATGGCGGCCTGGCGTAAAGAGGAGCACACGGATCTTTACGACTATGCCCAGATCCGGCTGCGCTTGGACCGGTTGCGAAATCTGCGGGCGAGAAAGGACTGGCATGGGCTGTTGTATGCGCTCAATGAAGGTATCCATGGCAACATGGGGGGTATGGGCAAAAGCATTCTTCATCGGCGCGCCCGGTTTGGCACCAAGAAACTGATCGAGGACTACATCTCCGCGATAGATGAATCGCTGCGCATTATCGCCGATCTGCCCGATAGCGTTATTCCTGCACAGCAAAAGAGCGATTTTTTTTATCGCTGCAATATTTGCTTTGGCCGTTCGGCATTGATGCTCAGCGGTGGCGGCGCGCTCGGTTTTCTTCATCTTGGCGTTGTGAATACGCTGCTCGAACAGGGCCTGTTGCCCCGCGTTATCTCCGGGTCGAGCGCCGGATCGATTGTGGCCGGGTTACTGGCATGCCACACCGATGAGGAGATGGGGCGATTCCGGGATGGGAAACTGGTTCATTTGGAGGCCCGCAGCGAAGCGGGATTGTTCCGTCGCCTGTTCCTCGGTGCAGGCCCCAGACTGACGACTGACGACGTCGAGGCTATTATTGCTCGTCTGGTTCCGGACCTCACCTTCGAGGAGGCTTATGCCAAAACCGGACGGCAGGTGAGTATCACGGTAGCTCCGGCGGAGCCCCATCAGCGTTCGCGCTTATTAAACGCAGTCACCTCGCCGAGCGTGTATATTCGTTCGGCCATTCTGGCTTCCTGTGCAGTGCCGGGGGTCTTTTCTCCGGTAATGCTGATGGCCAAGAATATGTACGGTGAGCCACAGCCCTACCTTCCTGGCCGTCGCTGGATCGATGGCTCGGTCGCCGACGATCTTCCCGCCAAGCGGTTGTCACGCCTTTTTTCGACCAATCACTACATTGTCAGCATGGTAAACCCTGTCGCTACCGCTTTTATCCGGGGTGACGGCGACCGAAATCCACTCACCAAGGCGGCGGGGACCCTGGGCGTTGGTATGGGTCGGGAAGTGCTGAACTTCTATCGGGATATCGCCCAGCGCCAGGGAGATAACTGGCCCCGATTCAACATGATGCTGCACGGTATTCACGCCATGCTGGATCAGGAATACAGCGGGGATATCAATATTGTTCCCAGTCTGCGCATGGCGAATCCAGTCCGCTTACTGTCGCACCTGACCGAGAAAGAGCTGGTCGCTTTGATTGCGGAGGGGGAGCGCTCCTGCTACCCCAGGGTTGAGGCTATCCGATGCTGCACGATGATCTCGAGAACGCTGGAGGAGATTCTCTATCGTTTCGAGTACGGCGATCTTCGGCCCGATCCAAAGAAATACCGCCGACCCCGCAGTGGGCGTCGCCGCCCGGCACCGACAGCCGCGCAGCTCAGATTGCTCAACGAAGAGGAGTCAGGACAGTCGGGCCCGCAAAGTAAGAAGAAAGCGCCTCAGCGCAAAAAGCGCGCAACGACCCGTGTCAAATCGGCAAAAAAACGGACTGAGAGTAAGCCGGAGAAGACGTCCGCGTAAGCAGATTCGTCGCATTGAAAGGGCACTGGTCGTGCCCGTCAACGTGGCGTCCCTACCCGTCGGGGCGTGAAACTGACCGTTGGGGCTGGTTAGCGCGATCCCTATTGAATGAACCCGACACCGAGATCAGCTAGGGGCTTCACCTGCTCGCCGCGGGATAAGGCCTCTTCGCTGGAGGCGTTCCCTTGAAGTGCGCGTTTTTTTACGCCCTGCAGAATGGCTGCAAGTCGGAAAAAGCAAAACGCAATATAGAAGTTCCAATCAGGTATGGCTGCTCGGCCGGTGCGTTCGCAATACTGCTGAATATAGACATCGTCCGAGGGAATGGAGAGCGCAGCACGATCGACGTCGGCAAGTCCACTGACGCCTCCGTCCCGGGGCAACTGCCACGCCATGACCTGATACGCCAGATCGGCGATGGGGTTGCCCAGTGTTGATAACTCCCAATCGAGCACCCCGATGATTTTCATTTCCGTGGGGTGGAACATGACATTGTCGAGGCGATAGTCACCGTGTACCAACGCCACGCGGCCATCGTCTTCGGGCATATTCTCGGGCAGCCACTTCAATAGTATTTCCATCGATTCGATGGTTTCGGTTTCGGATGCGCGGTATTGTTTGGTCCAACGGCTGACCTGGCGCTCAAAGTAATTACCGGGGCGCCCGTAATCCCCCAAACCAACAGCATCAACATCAACCTCGTGCAGTGCTGCCAGAACCCGATTCATCTCATCGTAGGCCTGGGCGCGCTCGCTGTTGGATAGCTCGGGCAGAGCGGGATCCCAAAAGACTCGCCCTTCGATAAACTCCATGACATAAAACATGGAGCCAATAACCGACTCGTCTTCGCACAAAGCGATGGGCTTGGCGACGGGGACTTGTGAGCCATAAAGCGCTGAAATAACCTTGAATTCGCGATCTACCGCATGGGCAGATTTGAGCAGTTCTCCCGGTGGTTTCCGACGCAAAACATACTGCTGCGCTCCCGCGGTCAGCTTGAAGGTTGGGTTGGACTGGCCCCCTGCAAATTTTTCAGCCTGAAGTGATCCGTCGAAATCTCCAACGTGCTCTCGAAGCCAGGCATCAAGGGCGGGCAGATCCATTGTTTGCGTTGTCATTATTGCTCCTCATTGGGCGGTTGCACCACCCGTATGCATCGCATGATGCCAGAGTCAGCAAGGGGTCAAAAGAAGTACTCAATCGCTTTTGCTGCGATCGATCGGTTGAAGGCCGGCGACCATCGCTATAGGCTGCCGAGATCAGGCTATCTACCTCTACCTCGCCCTTTAAACAGCAGTGGGATTTATGATCAGGTGTGCTTCATTGTCTATTCCGGACCAGTGGCTGGGCGAGGGGGCAGGCTGCACTTCATTGGCCTCCGATCGCGACGCTCGATGCCCCCCCCCCCTTTTTGCCTGAGCCTAAGCCTATGACTCTGAGCCCAACTTGCGTAACCTCTCCTCGAAAATTTCAGCACCTGTCGGAACCGCTGCCACACCGCGTCAATGGCGCGTTATTCAAGATCAACCAAGATGAAGTCTTTGCCCGGGAATCCATTGCTTGTCGATGAACCGCTATATCGAACCGATCAATGACGAGCAACGCCAGGACGTAGATGCGCGAACCCAACGCGCAGTGGCCACGGCGTCGCTGATTTTACAGGTCAATTTGCCTGCGATCACGGTGCGATTTGATCTGCGCGGATCGGCTGCGGGAATGTTCTGTGCACGGTCCGGTGAGCGCTGGATTCGCTTCAATCCGTGGCTGTTTGCAAAAGATTGGCAGCGACACGCCAGTGATACGGTTCTGCATGAGGTGGCCCATTACGGAGTACACATGGCCTATCCCCCGCGGAGCGTCAGGGCTCACGGCCCCGAATGGCGGTCCTTGGTCTCACAACTCGGTGGTAGTCCCGCGGCCACATTCGACGATAATCTGGAGGGAGTGCCTACCCGGCGCCAGCGACGTCATCGCTACCACTGCGGTTGCCAAACCCATTGGCTTTCAAGCACACGCCATAATCGGGTGCTGCGAAGAAAAGCGACCTATCACTGCGTGCAATGCGGTCGTCGCTTGACGGGGCCTGTCGATTAGCGTGCCACCACCGAGAGGCTCACGCCGAGAAAGTCGGTATTGTCGCTTTGCCAGGCATCAATAACCGCACGCTGTGGATCAAAACCATCGATGTTGACCATATAGGCTTTGATAGCCGCCGCGCGATCAGAGGCCAGATTCTGGAAGACCGTATCATCCAGTGGTTGACTGCCGTAGACAGCGTCTAGCTGATCTGAGAGCGGCAATGTAGCGTCGATACCGCGCTCGCTGGCGAGGGTTCTCATTGCCGTTTCCCATTCGAGACTGCGTGTTTTGATAGCTTCAGCGGTTATCCCGCGGCGCTCAAGCTCCGCCGCTACGGCTTTTCGGGCCAGTGCTTCCCGGTCGATAATCCCATCGATAGAGGGAACTAACCTGACCGCGAGCTTGGGCCGTTGCAGCAATCCGCCGGTGATGACATCGAGATTTGCTGTGGCTTCAGGGGTAAGGTCGGCCCTGCCGGCCACGAAACGAATCTGGTCGGGAACGTCTTCTTCGCCGACGAGTGATGCGAGGAGTTTGAAGGGCGCTGCGACGACATTGGTTATCAGTGTGGCTGTGGCCTGGGCTGCAGCGGAAGCAATACCGAAACTGGGATCGTCGACACTACCGCTGACCGGCAGCGTGATGTCGATGACCCCGGCGGCGTTGGTGAGCAATGCCACTGCGGCTTTGATGGGCAGCCCGGTGCCCTCAACACCGGTATCCCTGTCGCCCAGTTTCAATTGCTCGACAATGACGTTATTGCTCCCGTTTACCCCACCATTTTCCAGCGTGTAGTCGAGAGTGACTGACATCACGCCGCGCTCGATCGGATAACCGGCGTAGGTCGCGCTGTACGGTGTGAGACGTGCAAGATCGACGCCGCGCATGGTCATCTCAAAAAAGCCGTTCCGTGGCGAGCTGAAGTGCCCCAGCTGGCCGTCGAGCGTTACCGGCGCAAAGCCATCGATAACGCCCTTACCGTTGACTTCCACAGTGCTGTCGGTTGCCGTATCGAATCCCGTCATTTCCACGTAGAGCTCTTCGATGGGGGCGGTGAATTTCACAGCCAGGGATTCGTCTCGAAATGCAATCCGACTGTCATAGATATCCGCGTCGGGTATCTGAATACGCCAGCCGGTATCGTCCGATTCAAATTCTTCGGCTTTCTGCTCGGCATAGCGTCCAGCGCTAACAACGACCTCGTCGGTTATCCGCATGATACGGTTTGCGTTGAGTGTACCGTCCTCAAGTATGACCAGACTACCCTCTATTCCAGTGAGATGAACTGCGCCAAGTACCAGCGACTGCGCGGGTGCATCAAGGGCGACATCTTCAATCCGCAAGCTGCGAAGCCTGAGAAGTTCTGTTCCGGATCCGGGGATTGTCATATGCAAATCTTCGACTTCGAGGCGCCCGTTCAGGGTATTGGGAAGGTAATTTTTGAGATCCACTTCTGCAGACAGTGAGATATCTCCGGATTCAAGTGCCAAATCGTAATCTTCAGCGACCAATGGCTCTGCCAGTGTCAGTGGTAGCGCCTCGATCTCGATTTGCGCTGTAAAAGCACCCGTACTGAGCAAGCCATCACCGGTAACATCAACGGTAGCCGTTTCGTTTATGGTCATCCCCAGCGAAAAGGGCGACCGCTCGGATACGGGCCAGCCAAAACTGCCTTTACCGGAACTGATATCGCCAAGATGCAAGTGGCCACCTTTGACAAGCGGCGATGTTATCTGAACGTCGCCTTCACTGAGGGTCCAGCCGGCGACGGCGAGGGACCATTCATTCAGGGGCTGGGCGGGCTCGGCTGTATTGGCCATGGTATCTTCTTGCAGTTTTGTGTCAGCCGCTGAATCGGCCCCGCCCGCTTTTTCACCGGACGGCATGAACAGCGTCGCGAGCGTAGCACCGTCGCGATCAGCCGAGGTCTCTATGCGCAGTGCGTCGATGTCGATGAGGCCTAATTCAACATGACGCTGGGCAAGATCCACAGCGATTGATGGAATGCCGAAGGAGGCCAGTGCGAACCGGTCTGCTACGCGATCTACCGGGTCGTTCTGCATTGCGATGTTATTGAACAGGAGCTCGCTCAGAGCGATCTCGCCCTTGGGCTCTCCCACGACCTCAAGATCAACAGAAAACGACGTGCCGACAGCACCTGAATCGAGCACGCTGGCGACATCGGGCATCAGGTAGGGCCACCAGGGTGATAGCGCCACGCTCGTGATGTCGCCCCCGCCCTCGATCAAACCTTGAGCAACCTGAAGCTCCAGCGTGGCGGTAAGGCTTCCCCCAGTTTCCAAGGCTGTGCTTAGCGAGAGCGTGCCAGGGTCCGCGTCGGTACGCGTTGACAATCGGTCAATTTTCACCTGCGTATCAATGAGCGCGTTGTTGAACACCGCAGCTGATGACTGGTCGCGAAGGCCAAGACGATCCACGTCAATGGCTATGGCATCGGCAAAGAACACCGGCGCGTTGCCGGATTCCGCTTCAGTTGATGGATCGGTCGTTATTAGATCGGTGATATTCAGTGAGCCGTCCGGCAGCAGGATGAGCTGAGCTGACAAGCCCGAGATATCGATGCGTTGCAGGGCGATTTCAGAGCGCAGTAACGAGCGCCACAGTCCGGCGTTGACACGGAAACGATCGAACTCAAGCAGTGTGTTACCGGTGGGTTCATCCACACGGAAATCATGGATGGTCGCGCTCAATGTGATCGGGTCGATGAAGGCCACGCCAGAGGTGACGGTTCGATTTAAAAACGCAGAGGCCCGCTTCTCCAACACGATATTGATTGCGGGATTTACCACCACGATGACCAGCAGCGCATAAACCAGATACATCCAAAAGAGTGCCTTAACTACTTTCCTGAGCAAAACGAAAACCTCTATGCAGCGAGTGGGCAGCGGCCGCTTTTGGTTTACACTCCATGCGACCCGATGCTGCGTCGACATCGAAGGCTTCTACGATAAAGGTTTCGTCTGCTCGACGCGAGTTCGTCGCCAAGTGCGATTGCAGGGTGTTGATAATTATTTAAGGGGGTTAAGTGCTGCCGCGGCTTTTTACAGAGGAACAGAACGCCTTCAGGACCGCATACCGTCGATTTCTCGCAGAGACGGTTGTGCCGCATATGGAGCATTGGCGAGCGCAGGGTATTGTCGATCGCTCCGTATTTCAAAAGGCGGGGGAGCAGGGGTTTTTGATGGTGTGGCCCGACGAGGCCTACGGAGGTCTCGGCGACGATGATTTTCGTTTTGAGCAAATTATTATCGAGGAGGCGGCGTATGCGCGCACCTCCGACTGGTTTTCAAGCCTGCATAGTCGATTGGTCGGACCCTATTTCACGAGATTTGGAAGCCCGGAGCAGTGTCAACGGTATCTGCCAAAGTGCGTCTCCGGAGAGTCCATTTTAGCTATTGCCATGACCGAGCCGGATGCGGGCAGTGATCTCGCGGGTATTCGCACCAGTGCGACGGAGCACCCGGATCACTGGGTGCTCAATGGTCAGAAAACCTACATTTCCAATGGTATTAACGCGGACGTGGTGATTGTTGCGGCAAAGACAAAGCCCCAGCAGGATCCTTATCACCTCACTCTTTTCATTGTCGAGCGCGGGATGCCCGGGTTTGAGCGCGGCAGAAACCTCAAGAAAATGGGTATGAAGGCTCAGGATACCGCTGAATTATTTTTCAATGAGGTCGTTGTACCGAAAGACCAGGTGCTGGGAGAGCCGGGTAGGGGGTTTGCCTATCTAATGGAGGGCCTTGCGGAAGAGCGGCTTATCGGGGCGGTGGCGTATCTGGCATCGGCCCAGCTTTCGTGGGATCTTACCGCCGACTTTGTCCGGTCGCGAAAAGCGTTTGGCAAAGCGGTTGCAAGCTTTCAGAATACGCAGTTCGCGCTGGCTGAGTTGCGGACCGAGCTGGACGTCGCCCAATGCTATATTGATCAGCAGGTGGCTGCCTTCAACGCGGGTTGCCTGACCGCCGTTGACGCCGCGAAATCGAAGCTGATGACCAGCGAGTTGCAGGTCAAGGCGGCCGATATCGGCGTGCAGCTGCATGGGGGTGCAGGTTACATGGATGAGTATCCCATCAGCCGGCAGTTCACGGACGCGCGAATTTCACCGATTTATGCGGGCACTTCGGAGATTATGAAGCTCATCATCGGACGAGACTGTTTAGGCCCGGACTACCAACCTTTCAACACCCGTAATTTTTAGTGGGGAGTCACAGCAAATGGGTGCACTAAGCGGTTTTCGTATTATTGAATTGGCAGGAATCGGTCCAGCACCCATGGGGTGCATGATGCTTGCTGACATGGGCGCCGAAGTGATTCGTGTCGAACGTCCGGGCGGCAATGCCCTATACCTTGATCCGGTATCTGCACGGGGTAAGAAATCGGTGTCGTTGAACCTCAAAGCAAAGGCGGGTGTGGATGCGTTTCTTCAGTTGGTCGATAGCGCCGACGTGTTGGTAGAGGCCTATCGCCCGGGTGTAGCTGAAAAACTTGGGGTAGGTCCGGACGCCTGTCGCAAGCGTAACCCGAAGCTGGTCTACGCGAGGATGACCGGATGGGGGCAGGAGGGACCGCTGGCGCAGACCCCCGGGCACGACATCAATTACATTGCCCTGACGGGCGCTTTACATGCGGTCGGTCGTCGAGGAGAAAAGCCGGTGCCGCCACTGAATCTTGTGGGCGACATGGGTGGCGGCGGCATGTTGCTGGTCAACGGCGTACTTGCCGCGCTTCTGGAAGCGCAGGGATCTGGAGAGGGGCAAGTCCTGGATGTGGCGATGATCGATGGAACGGCTCAGCTCATGTGGATGACCCAGGGAATGCAGCAGATTGGCGCCTGGGATGACACTGAGCGCGGCGTAAATCTGCTCGATGGCTGCGCCCACTTTTATGACACTTATGAGACCGCCGATGGCAAGTATATCTGCGTGGGAGCGATCGAATCCCAGTTTTACGCGAAGCTGGTGGAGCTCGCCGGAGTCGACCCCGAGCTGTTCAAGGATCAGCATGATTCAGCGAGGTGGCCTGAGCTGACCGAGCGCCTTGCGGAGGTATTCCTCAGCAAAACGCGGGATCAGTGGTGCGAGATCATGGAGGGAAGCGAGGCGTGTTTCTCTCCGGTATTGACACTCTCAGAGGCCCCCGATCATCCGGCCAACAGGATGCGATCAAGCTATATCCAGGTTGACGGCATCACCCAGCATGCGCCGGCCCCGCGTTTCTCGCGGACCCCATCAGAGGTGAAGCACGGAGTGCGTCCGGCAGGCGCTGACACGACTGCGGTACTGGCTGCCGCAGGCGTGAGTAGCAACGACATCGCCGGGATGATTGACGCCGGGGTTGCGGCTCAAACCAACGAATAATCGATTGATTTCAGGGATTAACTACGCATGAGTGACTACGAAACACTGGAAATACAGCGCATTGGATCGGTTGCGAAACTGCTGCTTAACCGCCCATCGAAAATGAATACGTTTAACGGCACCATGCGTCGCGAATTTGCGATGGCCGCCAGAGCATTGAATCTTGACAGTAGCGTCCGCGTGGTCATTCTAGGCGCCAATGGCAAAGCGTTCAGTGCGGGTGCCGATTTGGCCGAGGATCCTGAAGAGTTTGGCAAAGGCGATCTGGTTCACGATGTTCTGAATTTCGAATACAAGCCTGGGGTGATGGCGGTGGCGGAGGCGCCAAAGCCGTGGATAGCGGCAATAAATGGAGCCTGCGCGGGTGTTGCCTACTCCTATGTTATGGCGTGTGATCTGGTTGTTATGGCGGATAACGCGTTTCTATACCAGCCGTTCGCTGCGATCGGCCTGATACCCGATGGTGGATCGACCTGGTTATTGCCGCAACATGTGGGTTCGAAGCGGGCATTTGAGCTCATGGCACTCGGCGAAAAACTGCGTCCCGAAAAAGCGCAGGAGTGGGGATTGATCAATCGCGTTGTCTCTGCGGATGCCCTCGCTGAAGAAGCGCTGACGCTGGCGCAAACCCTGGCTGAAAAATCCCCCCTCGCACTTCGCTATACCAAGGCGGCGCTAAAGTTCTCGGCAGAACACGGCCTCGCCGACGCCATCGGTAATGAGGCGGAGTTGCAACGGGTTTGTATCGACAGTGAAGATTGCCAAAATGCTATTGCGGCGTTTTTTGAAAAACGAACCCCCGAGTGGAAAGGCCGGTAGTCTAGGTCGCGATAACGACCCGCAGTGCTTGTTGTTGGAGCTGGCAACCACTAATAGCCCGGGCACTATCGGTTATACGTGCCTCGATGGCATCAATCTCGTCCTGACGTACGGACGGATTGACGCTCTTCAGGAAAAGCAATCGCTCGCGTTCTGATTCGAGTGACTCCTGCATTTCTTTCTGTGCTATTTCCAGGACGCCTGCCATGGCTTCTCGAGCGAGGGTTTCGGCTTTTTCGATCTGTCGCTCGAGTTGCGCCTTGATGCTTCGGATAACGTTGGCTGAGGTCGCCGCAGGAACGGGTTGAATCAACTGATTGAGTGCCTCATGACTAATTCCTTGAGCCACGTTTTTGCCGTCGCTACTGATAACAAAGCGATGCGGCGCGAGGTCTACAAAACGACCGAGTTCAAGATGCGCAGGTGCAATACAATCAATGGTAAAAATGGCTTCCAGTAAAACGCTTCCCGGTTTTATCTTGGAATGTTTGAGTGTTCCCAGGGTCGCGTTACCCAGCTCACTGTGCACCACGATGTCGATCGCCTCGCGAATAAGCGGATGTTCCCAGGTGAGAAAAACCATGTCATCGCGGGCTAGGGCGCGCTGCCTATCGAAGGTAATCGTGGTGCCTTCCTCACCCAGCGCAGGGAGTTGTCCCGTGATCATCCGTTCCGAGGGCCGTAACACGTAGCTGCCCTCGGCGTGATAATCCTGATCGATACCAATACGATCAAATAGTAGCTCAGCAAACTCCTCAATTTGCCCTGGAGCCTCGTGGTCCTCTACGGCCGCAATAATCTTCAGACCTACGTCGGGCCGGTGGGAATTTAATTCGAGCAATTTATCTCTGCCCGCCTGCATTTCTGACTCCAGTGCCTGACGAAAATGTCGGGTGGCCTGCATAAGTTCAGCATGGTCACTGTCAGGGGTCTCCAATGCCATGTGCAGCGCCATCTCGAATTCGGAATAAACAGCATGGCCTACTGCCGAGCTGTGGGTAAACGCCGCCAGGCCCTCATCCAGCCACTGAAACAGTACGGCCTGGGCAGAATTCTTAAGCCATGGCACATGAATATTGACCGCAGACTCCTGACCAATCCGATCGAGGCGGCCGATACGCTGCTCTACAAGGTCGGGATTAAGTGGCAGGTCAAAGCAGATCAGGTGATGGGCGAACTGAAAATTGCGCCCCTCGCTACCTATCTCTGAGCAAATCAACGCCTGGGCGCCGCCTTCCTCTTCAGCGAAGTAGGCGGCCGCGCGGTCGCGTTCAACCAGAGTCAGTCCCTCATGGAACGCAGCGCAGCGGATGCCAGCCTGGAGGTGCAAGTACTGCTCCAGGGCTAGTGCGGTCTGGGCATTGGCACAAATGACCAGGACTTTTTGCGGACGCAGTTCCCGAAGCGTTGTTTCGAGCCAGTGTACCCGCGGATCTTTAGCAAGCCACGTTGACTCTTCGGTACTCAGCTCGGGATAAAGCTCTGTTTTATGGTCCGCGTAGCCCTCGGGCAGCTCAAGGGGATAGGAATGGAGGGTTCGTACGGGAAATCCGGGCACCGAGGCGCGAGTGTTACGGAAAAGCACTCGGCCAGTCCCATACCGATCGAGTAGCTGATCGATTTGCTCGCTGGGAGTGGCATCTGTATCGACGCCCTCGGGTAAGTGATCGGCCGTCGAGCCTGCCAGCAATGAATCGATGACCGTATTCCATTCGGCGTAATGGCGCTGCTCCTCAAGAAATTCATCGATTGAGGAGAAGCGACCGGCATCAAGCAGCCGCAGTCTGGCGAAATGACTTTCTACGCCCGCCTGCTCCGGTGTCGCGGTGAGCAGCAGCAGGCCCTTGGGGAGACCCGACAGCGCCTCGACAAAGTCGTACAGGCGATCTTCCTCGGCTGAGGCATGATTTAAGTGGTGCGCTTCATCAACCACCACAATATCCCAGTTAACCGACATGGCGAGGGCACGTGCGTTGGGGTGGTCAGAAAAAAGACTGAATGGACAGAGGATGAGTTGCTCCGTTTCAAACGGCGAAGCGTCATCGATATCGGCGAGGCGCTCGGCGTCAAACAGCGAGAAATGCAGATTGAAACGACGCAACATTTCCACCAGCCATTGATGAATCAGTGCATCGGGAACCATAATCAACGCGCGCTGCGCTCTACCCGTGAGCAGTTGTTGATTGAGAATGAGCCCGGCCTCGATGGTTTTGCCCAGGCCCACCTCATCGGCCAGCAATACGCGAGGGGCAAACCGTCGGCCCACTTCATGGGCTATAAACATTTGATGCGATAGCAGCGAAGTGCGAGCCCCCAGCAGACCACGAAAAGCTACCGACTCGGCGCTGGCGCGGTGCTGCAGGGTGGCAAATCTGAGTTTGAAGTCCGCGATTTTGTCGAGCTGATTGTTGAGCAGGCGATCTTTGGGCGAGCTCAGCTGGATATGGGAATCGAGCTCAAGTTCCGAAACCGCGGTAATTTCATTGTTTTCTTCCACTTTATAGACAAGCACGCCATCGTGATGCTCGACGTCGGTAACGGTGAACTGTTCCCCGTCCACGCGATTGAGGAGGTCACCCGACTTTAGCGCGAGTCGTGTCAGCGGCGCGCGGTCGGTCGCGTAGGTTCGATCTTCACCGACCGCGGGAAAATGGACGGTAACACGTCGCGGGTCGACCTCGACGACTATCCCCAGGCCCAGCTCCACATCAGCGTGGCTCACCCATCGCTGCCCCAGTGCGAACTCAGTGGTCATGACTAAAAAACAATTTCATGCTGTTTTCCCTCGCCACGTGAAGGAGTTCCTCGACGTCGACATGTTTAATTTCTGCGATTTTTTGCGCAATAAATGGAAGGTAGTAGGGAGCATTCTGGCGACCACGGTAGGGCACCGGCGTCAGATAGGGTGAATCCGTTTCAAGCACGATCTGGTCGATGGGTGTTGCCTCGATCACCTCACGCACATTATCGGCATTTTTGAAGGTGGCAATGCCGTTAAAGCCAAGAAAAAAGCCGCGCTCCAGGCAGTACTCGGCAAGCTTGATACCCGATGTGAAGCTGTGAATTACCCCGGGGCTGTGAGTGTCCGGGCGATGGCTGGAGAGTATGGATTCGGTATCAGTATCTGCCTCGCGGGTGTGAATAACGACCGGTAGCTTCATTGACTCCGCCAGCTGCAGCTGTTGCTCAAAGGCGATTTGCTGCTGCTTACGGTCGGAGTGCTCGTAAAAATAGTCGAGCCCGATCTCACCGATAGCAACGATACGGGGGTGCTGGGCACCTGTCCGGACCTGCTCAAGCACCGCCGGTGACCATTGATTGGCCTCATGGGGATGTATGCCCTGGGTGCCCCAGACCGTGCTGTACTGATCGGTCAGCTGCTGCACCCTGTTCTGGTTGTCGGGTGATACCGCTATGGTGACAATACGCTCGACCCCCACTCGATGCGCCTCATCAATGGTCTGGGTGAGTGCGTCCCCATCAAGGTAATCCAGATGACAATGAGTCTCGATGAGTGGCGTTACGAACGTTGGGATTGGTACCTTAACCTTACGGCCCATGCAAACTCCTCGGCAGTCGCGTCGATTATCTCACAGCGGACGCATGGCCAACAAAGATTGAAACGCTAGCCGCGGTGTACCATCCGCACCCGCATGCTGCGTACGGTGTCGATGATTTGATTCCATAGCCATTGGTGAATGGGAGAGCGACTGGTGCGTTCATGAGCGACCAGGGAATAATCCACGTTGCGTGTTTCCCCGGGTGGCAGCGGCAGGGCGACAACATCTCGGGTGGCGCCGTCATTGCGAGCGAGATAAGCCGGACATACCAGCGTGTAGTCTGTCTCCCTTAAGACCTCGAATGCAGTCAGAAGATGTGAAGTTTCGAGTGTGCCGACGGGGGCGCCGTTGAGAACCGTTTCATTCAAGCCAGACTGGGAGCGATCCGCCACATAAAGGTTGATCATCGGAAATTCGGCAACTGAAGCTCGTGTCAGGGTGTTGCCCACCAAAGGGTGGTCTCGCCTGACGAATAATGCCAGCGGCGAGCTGGCAAGCGGGAAGGTGCGGTATTCGGGTGGGTAGCTGTCACGCGTAATCTGGATGCAAAAGTCGAGACTGCCCTGGGCGAGCAATTCAAGCTGGTTTTCAGCACGCGTAATGGTGCGCAGCCTAAGTTTTGGCGCCTTGGACTGTAGGTGGCCTGTTAACGGGGGCAGTAGCGTAAAGCCGACATACTCGGAAATGGCGATGCTAATTTCACCCCGATAGGCGCCTGGGCTAAATTCTCCCGCGTCCAGCAGAGACTCTATTTTATTGAGCAATCGATAAAGCTCTGCAGATAATGCCATCGCTCTCGGCGTGGGCTGGATTCCGCGCTTTGACCGCGAAAAAAGCGGGTCGTCAAAGGTTTCCCTGAGACGAGCAAGGGTTTTTGACATCGCAGGCTGAGTAATGGACAGCCGCTCCGCGGCTCTGGACACGCTACGCTCCTCAAGCAGAACGTGCAGCGAGACGAGCAGATTCAGGTCAGTTTTGGCAAGTAAGCGAATGTTCACGGGAGCATTATAACCTGGAGGACTAGGCTGAATAAAAACAATACATTAGATTTATTTTCTTATCTGCAGGATTCTCAACGCCTGCTGAATTGATGTCCGTTGAGTTTATCTGCTGTACATGCAGCGCTCAGCGGTCCCATCCAGGTCATGTTTACCCGCCGTAATGGCGGGTTTTTTTTAGTTCATCGCGGGTTGGGGGGGCCACGCCTGGGCCGGGTACCACGTCATACGGAAAGCGGGGAGGGTGACCAGCCCTGAATTCCGCGATGAACCTCCTTTTTGACCAGACATGGCTAAACAAGCGCCTTAAAACATGGCAAGGTTCCGATATGTCTCGCTTATTTTTGAACCCCTCACTGGCGCTTATCGTCGTGTTCCTGATAGCGCCACTCACGGCCAGCGGTGCTGATACCAAGGTGTTCGGGGTTGAACTTCGCTTCCCCGCGTCAGAGAGCAGCCCTCCTGAGGCGCCCAATACGACCTCCCGGGACCTCGTTTCGCTTCGCGAGGCGCAGGATCGGCTGGCCACGCTGCAGGCTGAGAAGGGCCCCTACCATCCCGATTTGTCGCATATGTTGCTTGCAGAGGCTGAGCGCGCCCGTTCTGTAGGGCAATCGCGACAGGCACTGGAGTGGTACGACTGGGCACTGCACAATATTCGCGTTAACAACGGCCTCGGAGATCCAGCCCAGTTACCGGTGCTCGAGGAAATCATGGCACTGCAGCGCCAAATGGGCGACCGCGAGGCTCTGAGTGGCCGCATCGAATATTTCTATCGCATCATGGGGTCTGGTCGACGCCCGTATAGCCCCACCCGACTCGAGGCGTCGCTCGCCTACTTACGCTGGCATCAGGAACTGTTGATGGTCGAATCCTGGCAGGGGGAGTCGCGGCGGGTGCTTCAGTTATACGAGGGGGGAAAGCTACTTCAGGAGCGGGTCTGCACGAGCGAGAAGTGGTCCCGCGAGTTCTGTGAGGCGTTTACTTTAGCGCATTTGGGAACGCTGTATTTAATCGAACATCACCTGATTACCGATTCCGTCATTGATGGACCTGCGGAAGGCATCAACCAGCCATTCGTATCCCCTGACATGCAGCCTAATCCCTCTGAACAGAGGCTTAATCAACTCGCTAAAACCGCTTATTCTGCGGGGGCTCGACTGTTAAAAACCAACATCAAATACGTCGAAAACAAGACCACATTGGAGCTGGCTTTGGCGGACTGGTATTGGTTTCAGGGACGTCGCGGCCAGGCGCTCGACATTTATGATCGACTTAGGAAAGGCCAGCCACCGATGTTTTCCGACCCGGTACCCCTGCCAGCACTGCCCACACTGGATCGGGATCCCCAACTGAGTGAGCGCATTCAGACGGTGTCAGCCGTGTTTACGGTCACCGACGGCGGCAGGGTGACCGACCTCGACGTAGAACTCGTGGACAACGAGGCGGACGCCTCGGTCATCTGGGTGGCTCGGTCGTTAAGACGGCTTCGTTTCCGCCCTGCGTTCAATGACCAGGGCCGTATTGATCAAAAGGTCCAACTGACCCTGCAAGCCATGCGTTGATCAGAGATTGTCGATGACCAGTAGGGCGCCGCTTGCCTTGATCTTGCCCTTTACCTGCCACTCGAGTAGTTCACCACCATGGCGTTTGATGACGCGTTCAGCCATATCGTGGAAGGGAGGGCGCTCGGGGTCGGCGATAATGACTTTTTTAACCCCTGCCTTGATGGCACGATCGATCATTTTCCCTACGGGTTTGACCAATTCATCCCAGAAGCACACATCGCCAGCCACCAGAATATCGACGCTTTCGAGTTCGGACTTGCTTAGTTTTTCAAACCGCTTGACCAGTGGTGTGGTCTGAACCTTATTCAGGTTGGCAACACTGTCCAAAAATGGGAAAACGGCAGGATCGGCGTCCAGTGAAATGACCGAGGATTGCCACTTTTTTGCACACCAGATGCCGGTAACGCCCCAACCACATCCTGCATCAAGCACCACTTCGGTTGAGGGCGGCGGATTTTTGCAAAGGTAGTCGATGATCAGGCAACTGGATTTCCAGAGCTTGGTGCCATGAATACTGGGCTCATGGCCTGCGCGTTTGACACGCCGGATCGCCGGGTGACTGCTGGTGGGCATAATCACACCGCGGAACCGGCGTTCCTTGACTGTTTTTTTTGATGTCTTGTCCTGCGCAGGGCTCACAGCGGAGACACATCCTCTGCCTGCGGGCCTCGCTCGGTTTCAGTGACTCGATAAGCGACACGCTGGCCTGGCTTTATCTCTCGCTTGCTCAGCTGTTCCACGTTGCGGAAGTGGACGAAAACTTCGTTACCATCGTCGCCGGTGATAAAACCGAAGCCTTTTGTTGCATTAAACCACTTGATGCTACCCTTGGTGCCGGTGCCGGTGCCGGCAGGGATGACCGTCGCGGGGACCGTAATGCTGGCATTACCGATGAGGGTTGCAACAATGGCAACCACTAACAGTCCCACGAGCCAGTTATATGAAAATGCCGGCAAAAAGGTGAGCGCGAAGTAAACGGCAATCGCCAGCGCTACATTGAACACCATCTTACCGGTAGCGGTTAGATGTAGACTTGAGGAAGACATACCAGAATCCGTTGTTGTTTGGTGCGCGGCATTCTATCAGAAGAGACTCGAACACCGCGCCGCTTTTCAATTCGGCGCGCCGTTTCAACGCGTGATTATCGTAATTGCTCGATTCGTTTTCTTTGCGCGGTCAGTGATTCCAGAGCCTCCCTGGCTGAGTCCAGTTTGGCTCGCTCCTTGTCAACGACCTGAGCCGGTGCTTTATCCACAAAGCTGCCGTTGGCCAGCTTTTTTTCAATTCGCTCAGCCTCTGAACGCTGTCGGGCTAATTCCTTGTCGATGCGGCCCAATTCCAAATCCAGATCAATAACCCCCTCCATTGGCACCAGTACTTCCAATGCGCCGCACAGGGCAGATAGCGCAGGCGGAGGGTCATCGGTCGCGGAGAGCAACTTGACTGATGTGACCTTGGCGAGTTTCTTTAGCAGCGGCAAATGACGATCGAGGCGAATCTGGTCTTCGTTGTCGCCATTGCGGATGACGACATCGAGTTCCTTACCAGGCGCGAGATTGGCTTCAGCCCGGATGGTGCGAAGGGCGCCGATCAGTCCTTTGAGCCATCCAATTTCAGTCTCGGCATCAGGCTCGATCTGAGCGTCGTTGACCGCGGGCCACGGTTGAAGCATCACCGTTTCCCCATCGATCCCAGCGAGGGGTGCAACACTTTGCCAGATCTCCTCCGTGATAAAAGGCATTAATGGATGCAGTAGGCGAAGTATCGTCTCGAGGACCTGAACGAGGGTTTGGCGGGTTCCCGCGAGAATCGCCGGGTCACTATTGTCATCCCACAACACCGGTTTCGAAAGCTCCAGATACCAATCGCAGTATTCATTCCAGATGAAATCGTAAAGTACCTGCGAGGCTCGATCTAATCGATATTGCGTGATCGCCCGATCAAACTCTGTCGTGGTCTGTTGCAGGCGGCTGAGGATCCATCGGTCGGCGAGGGTCAGCTCGATGGCAACATTGGGATCAGAGCGATGACCCTCACAATTCATCAGTACATAGCGCGCGGCATTCCACAGCTTGTTGCAGAAGTTACGGAAACCCTCCATCCGCCCAATATCAAACCGGATATCCCGACCCGTACTCGCCAGGGAGTAAAAGGTAAAGCGCAGGGCATCGGTGCCGTAGCCCGTTATGCCGTCAGGGAAGTGTCGTCGGGTCTGCTTTTCTATTTTCCGAGCCAGCTGGGGCTGCATCATAGAGCTGGTGCGCTTGGCAATTAGGTCGTCGAGTGAGATGCCATCGATCAAATCAATGGGGTCGATCACATTGCCCTTCGACTTGGACATCTTTTGCCCATCGCCATCGCGAACCAGACCGTGAACGTACACGGCTTTAAACGGCGCTTCACCCAGGAAATGCAGGGACATCATGATCATCCGTGCTACCCAGAAAAAGATGATATCGAAGCCAGTTACCAGAACAGAGGTCGGATGGAAACGACTCAGCTCTGCGTGTTGTTCGGGCCAGCCCAGTGTCGAAAAGGTCCACAGTGCTGATGAAAACCAGGTATCCAGCACATCCTCGTCCTGATGCAGGCCAACCGTTGGCGAAAGACTGTATTGCTCGCGGACTGCAGGTTCATCTTCACCGACATAAACATTGCCCGCGTCGTCGTACCAGGCTGGAATTCTGTGGCCCCACCACAGCTGTCGAGAAATACACCAGTCCTGTATATCGCGCATCCAGGCAAAGTAGGTGTTCTCCCACTGCTTCGGTACGAATTCGATATCTCCGGATTCGACAGCGGCAATGGCGGGTCCCGCCATTTTTTTGGCATCGACGTACCACTGAGGCGTGAGGTAAGGCTCTATGACCACGCCTGAGCGGTCCCCCCGAGGCACCTTAAGCGTGTGATCATCGACTTTTTCCAAAAGTCCCCGGGCGTCGAACTCGGAAATGATTTTCTCTCGGGCTTCGAAACGATCGAGCCCGCGATAGGGTGCCGGCGCTTCATGATTGATCGCCGCATCCGGTGTAAACACGTTAATCATCGGCAGATTGTGCCGTTGACCGACCGCGTAGTCGTTGAAATCATGCGCGGGTGTTATTTTCACGCACCCGGAGCCGAACTCCGGATCGACATATTCGTCGGCGATAATCGGTATTTCCCGATTCACGATGGGCAGGGTGACCGTCTTTCCCAAAAGGTGCTGGTAACGGGAATCTTCGGGACTGACCGCGACCGCCGCGTCGCCAAGCATGGTCTCGGGTCGAGTGGTGGCGACAACCACATGTCCGCTGCCATCGCTCAAGGGGTAGCGGAAGTGCCACAGAAACCCTTTCTCTTCTTCCTGGACCACTTCAAGATCTGAGATGGCGGTATGGAATTTGGGGTCCCAGTTGACCAGGCGTTGCCCGCGATAGATCAACCCCTCTTCATAAAGGTCGATGAACACCTTTTGGACGGCCCTGGAAAGACCGGGGTCCATCGTAAAACGCTCGCGGCTCCAGTCGGTGGATGCACCGAGTCGGCGTAACTGGCGGGTGATGTTGCCGCCCGATTCGGCTTTCCATTCCCATACCTTCTCGACAAAAGCGTCACGGCCGAGCGCTACCCGCGAAGTGCCTTGATCCTGGAGCTGTCGTTCCACAACCATTTGGGTCGCGATACCGGCGTGATCGGTACCCACCTGCCACAAGGTATCCTGACCGCGCATTCGGTGATAACGCACCAAAGCGTCCATAATCGCCTGCTGGAAGCCATGCCCCATGTGCAAACTACCGGTGACATTGGGCGGTGGTATGGCAATGCTGAAGTAGCCATCGCCCCCTCGCGGTGCGAAGTAACCCTTTGCTTCCCACTCTTTGTACCAGCGCGTCTCGATGTCACCGGGTGAAAATGTTTTTTCCATCTGTAGTCTCAGAAATGTCGGGGTTTAGAGATCATGCTTTTTAAGCGGATAACCGCGATCTCGATAAAAGCGCCAGGCGTCTCGCAGGGCGGCCAGAGCCGACGGGTCCTGACTGACCACCTCGGCCACGCGCTGGAATCTGGAAAACCACGGGGGGGCGGTTAGCGCGAGGTTGATAAGCACGTCGTCATGATTATCCGGTTCCTGCCCCCAGGTGATCGTGACATCTTCGGGAGTCGTTGATGACATGAGGGCATGAGGAACAAAGCTCACAGCTTTTTGCGACCACAGGAGGTCGTCAATCGTCTTGGCGTTGGACTCGGTGTCGGCATTGATGAGTACACGGTGACCCCGGTGATAGGCCTTCTCGGCCAACCTCACGGCCACACTGAGACGTGATTCCGGCTGCCTCGACGTTGTGACATAGAAATCCACCCGGGTCACGTCGGGATCCTACTTTCCGGCGCGCTTACGCAGGTATTCCACAAGCAGGGGGACTGGCCTTCCTGTTGCTCCTTTGGGCGCACTTCTGAACGCGGTACCCGCGACATCCAGGTGTGCCCACCGATAATCTTTGGTAAACCGCGCCAGAAAGCAGGCTGCCGTGATACTTCCGGCACCGGGCCCACTACCGATGTTGGCAATATCGGCAAATTTACTCTCAAGTTGTTTGTCGTAATCGCTCCAAATGGGCAACTGCCAGGCGCGATCATGGCACTGTTGGCCCGCCTGAACCAAGGTGGCGGCCAGTTCGTCGTCATTGGCGAATACACCCGAGGCGACATTGCCCAGGGACACAATGATAGCGCCGGTCAATGTCGCGATATCGACAACCTCTGCAGGGTTATAGCGGCCGACGTACGTCAGCGCATCACATAAAACCAGGCGACCTTCGGCATCGGTATTTAAAACTTCGATCGTCTGGCCAGACATGCTGGTTACCACGTCACCGGGTTTAGTGGCCCGCCCGCTGGGCATATTTTCAGCAGCGGCAACAACGCCGACGACATTGATAGGCAGTTCCATATCGGCAATCGCCTGCAGTGTGCCAAATACGGATCCGGCGCCGCCCATATCGAATTTCATTTCGTCCATTTTCGGACCGGGCTTGAGCGATATACCACCGGTATCGAAGGTGATTCCCTTACCAACCAGCGCGTAGGGTCGAGTTTTCGCCCCAGCCCCCTTATATTCCATGATAATGAGCTGAGAAGGCTCATCGCTGCCATGGCCTACCGACAGTAGTGATCCCATACCCAGCGATTTCATTTTCTTTTCGTCAAGCACCGTGGCCTTAATCGTCGTGTATCGCCGTGCCAGTTTTCTGGCCTGACTACTCAGGTAGCGAGGGGTACAGATGTTGCCCGGAAGGTTGACCAGTTCGCGGGCCAGATTGGCGCCATTGGCTATTGACTGCCCGATCTCCAGATGGAGCCTGGCACGCGCAACCGTAAGTTCATCACCTATATCAACCGTCACCTTCTTGAGACTGGGCTTCGGCTTTTTTTCGCTCAATGTTTCATCGTAGTGGTAGGCCGTCATTGCCAGTTCACGGGAAAACCACTCGAGTACACGCGGCAGGGTTTCACCATCGATCTTCAGGTCGGCGAGATGGACAAGTGCATCTTTTGCTTTGCCCTTCAGCAGGGCATTCGCAGCGGCGGAGAGCATCTGGCGGTGACCGGAGGCGGCAAAGTCCGAACTTTTTCCTGCGCCAACGAGGACAATTCGCTGAACGGGGCCATCGCCCGTAAGCCAGGCCGTGGTTCCCGTTTTACCGGTAAAATCACCGAGCTCGAGAGCTTTTCCGATCAGGTCGGAGATGGCTTCCCCCAGCCCATTGAAACCCTTAGGGGCCTTACTGTCGCTGAAAACAGGCACTACTAGGCATTGGGTCTTGGCGGGGGTGGAGCTGGAGAATTTACGGGCAGTGAGTGCGAATTGGCTCATTTGAGGATTCTCAATATCAAAATAGGGTAGGAGGCGTAGTGTATGATGGTCTGGCGCGCAACAAAACAGTCGAGACGCCCAAGCGCCATATTAAATCAATGGTCCCGGAGCTCCCAGTCATGCGGACTTTAAAATATTTAACAGGCGACATTCTGGCCCATGCGCTGGCGGTGAGCGTTGTGCTCTTTCTCGTTGTGTTCAGTGGCCGTTTCATCCGCTATCTGGCGGAAGCCGCGGTGGGCGCTATCACCAGCGATATTCTGCTGCCGGTGATGCTGTTCAAGCTACCGAGTTTTTTCGAGCTAATCCTGCCGCTGGGTCTGTTTATTGGCATTCTTCTTTCGCTGGGTCGATTGTATGCCGATAGCGAACTGGTAGTGCTTAAGGCCTGCGGTGTCGGCCCTGGTAAATTAGCGACTTACCTGCTACTGCCGGCACTCGCCTTTTCATTGGTTGTCGGGTTTTTATCCTTGTACCTCGCACCGGAAGGGTCAGCTCGGGCGCAGGCGATGCTCGACAATCCCCGTTCTGCCGAGGGTCTGCAGCAGTTGTCGGAAGGCCGTTTTAAAAAGCAGCGTAGCGGGAACTTCGTCAGTTACGCCGAAACCATCAGTGATGACGGTGTTATGCACAATATCTTCGTAGTAGAGAAGTCGGAGGCGGGTACTGCCCGGACTCGCGTCACCTATGCGGATGCCGGGGAAGTGGTGGTTGACCCGGAGAATGGGCGTCGTTATCTCGAACTCCGCGACGGCGCGCGCTACGAGGGTGTTCCGGGGCAGGCTGACTACACCGTGACCAAATTCAAGCGTTACGGTGAATTGATACCCGAGCGAGAAGGGGGCATCCGCGACAACCTCAAGACCGATGCTATTTCCACGCGGTTATTGCTCAGTGATTTCTCGCCGAGTGCACAAGCCGCATTGTATTGGCGCTTTTCCCTACCTGTGCTGGTTCCGGTGATCAGCTTGATCGCACTCCCGCTGAGTCGGACGGATGCCCGTCGGGGTCGTTACGCCAAGCTGGCCCCGGCGTTGTTGGTGTTTCTCGCTTACTTTATTGGGCTGACCCAAGCCCGAACCGCGGTAGAGTCCGGTGATAGCGGCTGGTGGTTCGTCGGTGTGCATCTGATATTCACGCTGCTTGCCGTAGTGCTGACGTTTTGGGAGCAGTTATCGAAGCAGCTGAGGTCAAGCCTTCGTGGGTAAAATCGATCGATATATAGGCCGTGCGATCCTGGGTGGCACTTTCGCTGTTCTCGGCGTGCTGGTGGGATTGGATGCGCTGAGTACGATTGTCGATGAGGCAGAGGATCTGTCAGACCGCTATGGGTTCATTGACATGATGAGCTATGTGGGGCTGACCTTGCCTCGCCGAATTCATGAATTCATGCCCTTTGCGGCACTCATTGGTGCCCTGGTTGGCTTGGGACGGCTCGCGGGTTCCAGCGAACTGGTTGTTGTACGTTCAGCGGGCGTCTCGATAGGGCAGTTGGCGATTTCAGTAATGAAGCCGGCATTGCTTGCCGCGGTGGTCGGATTTGTCGTTGGCGATTTTATCGCCCCTTCCTCGGAGCAATTAGCGATTACCCAGCGTGCACTGGCGCAGCGATCTGAGTCTACGGTCTCCGCGCGACACGGTAGCTGGAACCGTGATGGTGGCACCTTTATCCACGTCAGCGCGGTTCAGCGCGGTGGCGTTGCTTATGGCTTATCCCTGTTCAGTTTCGATGAGGACAAGCACCTTGTACGTTCATTGAATGCGGAGCGGGGGACTTACCGGGGTGATCACTGGCTTCTTGAGGAGGTGGTACTGACACAGCTGGAGTCTGAAAAAACCACGGTTTCTCAGTATTTGACCTGGCGATGGAATACGCAAATTACCCCGGATCTCCTGGTGCTTGAAGTTGTCGAACCGGAGAGCCTACCGGTTTTCAAGCTGTGGCCATGGGCCAAGTTTCTGGAGCAGCAAGGCCTGACAGCCACCGATATTGAGTTGGCATTCTGGCGTAAGGTGACACAGCCACTGGCGATTGCGGGCCTGGTACTGGTGGCAATGTCGTTTATTTTTGGCCCGCTGCGCGAGGGCAGTATGGGCGCCAGAATCTTTGCGGGGGTCATTGTTGGCGTGATGTTTCGGATTAGCCAGGATTTCTTCGGCCCGGCGAGTGTGCTGTTTGGCCTGCCACCCGTGCTCGCGGCGATAACTCCCATTCTGTTTTGTTGGCTGGCCGGTATTTGGCTTTTGAATCGCCGAACCTAGCTTATCCTTGCTTGGGAACCAGTATGAGCTCGGTTCCTGAGAGCACATCGTGACCATAGCGTTTGCGACGATCGAAAAAGCGCCAGCCATAAAGACCCGCGATGGGTAAAAACGCCGCCAGGGCGCTGACCCGTGCATCCCACCACCCCCACTCATAACCTGCAAAACCGGGGAGGGTGAGCGCAACAGGAATCAGAATGCGGAAAACGCATTGCAGCCAGCTGACGCTGCCGCCTTCAAGGGGCTGTAAGCGGATTCTCCAGGCCTGCATGCCAAGGGTTTGTCCGCTTTTCCGCCAGAAGAGCCCGAAGAATAGAATGAGTATGACCGGCCAAGTGGATTGCACTGCCCAGGAGGGCAGTGAGATCACATCGGGTTCCTCCGCGCTACCCACGGTAAACACGAGTACGAACACGGCGGCCATGAAGAGTGGCAAAACGAGAAACATGTCATAGACCATTGCGGCAAAATGGCGTGCCAGGCTGGGCCGCTTGAAGATATCGTCGGGCTGGTTTTCAGACATTGTGGGTTGGCTTTGCTATCCGACGTTCAAAACAACTTGCCCGCATCCTGATCGGAAAGCGGGGCCAACGACAAATGGCCGGTCTCGGGTTTTGCGGGCGCCACATCAGGCTTGATGGTTGGAATAATTTCTCCTGCTTCGGCGATGTCAAAGTTCGGCACTGAAATCGCAGGCGGTGGGGTGGACGTGGCTTGATCCATACGTGCACCCACTTCTGCCAGAGTAAAGCTGCCCGCCAAGTCGCTCGCCAGGTCTTTAGAAGGGGATTCGTCATGGATTTCGGCGCTTGCGACTGCCGCCGACGCTTCCGGAACGACTGCTGCCGGTGGTGGAGCTTCGTTGCGGCGCTCAATGATTGCAACAGCGCCAATCTGGTCAAGGGCCTTTTGATAGCGAATCGCGGTTGCCTTATCGCAATCGGTCTTGATGCGGTACCGACCTCCATCAAATCGTTTGGCGGCCTCAAGTTCATCTATTTTGAAAAGACGCGCGAATTCCGTCTTGACCTGATTTTGATCGGCCCCGGATTTTATGCTGCCAGCAAAATAGACGTCGAACTTAATTTCCAATTCCGCCTCCCCTGCAGCTGACGCGCATTGCGTCATTGCTGCGCTAGGATTAAAAAATTGACCGCTTGGGCTTATAATACCCTTTTTTACGGGTGATGAGATGCAGATTCAAGAGCAGATTGAGAGGTCCCTTTCTGAGGGGCTGTCGGTGTCAAGGCTGGATATTGTCAATGAGAGCTTCATGCACAACGTACCCGAAGGTTCCGAGTCGCACTTCAAGGTAACCGTGGTGAGCAAGGATTTCGAGGGCGTGCGCAAGGTAAAGCGTCACCAGCAGATCTACGCCTTGCTCGGTGATCTTATGGCGGGCCCCATCCACGCCCTGGCGCTGCATACCTATACCGCGGACGAATGGAGTGCGTTGGTTTCAGTCCCGGTGTCACCGGACTGCCTCGGTGGCAGGGCCAGTGAGTAGTTCCACTGACAATATCATCGTCGCGGCGCTGTATCGATTTGTTCGCCTGGACAATTACCGGTCCCTAAGACAGCCGTTGCTTGATGCCTGCATGGAGCAAGGCGTGAAGGGAACGCTGTTACTGGCTGCGGAAGGTATTAATGGGACCATCGCGGGAAGTCGCGATGGGATCGACGAGGTGCTTGCCTACCTGGCGCAGGACGAACGGCTCGCGGATCTTGAGTGGAAGGAGTCAGTGCACAGCAAAATCCCCTTTCTGCGCATGAAGGTCAAGCTAAAGCGGGAGATCGTGACGATGGGCGTCCCTGATATCGACCCGACTCGCGTGGTCGGTACTTATGCCGACCCCGCCCATTGGGATGAGCTACTCAAGGACCCCGAGTGTGTCGTCATCGATACGCGAAACGATTACGAAGTGGAGATAGGCACTTTCAAGGGCGCCATCAATCCCGGCACCGTTAATTTTCGGGAGTTTCCCGCCTGGGCGGCCCAACATCTCGATCCCGCCAAGCACAAGAAAATTGCCATGTTCTGCACTGGAGGTATTCGCTGCGAGAAGGCGACTGCCCATATGGTTGAGCAGGGTTTCGAGGAGGTCTATCACCTCCGTGGCGGTATCTTGAAATACCTCGAGGAAACTCCTCCTGAGCAATCGCTTTGGGAGGGGGAGTGCTTTGTGTTCGATAATCGTGTGGCAGTGAATCATCACCTCGAAAGGGGAAGTTACGACCAGTGCTATGCCTGTCGTCACCCGATTACCAAATCAGACCAGCAGTCACCGGATTTTGTAAAAGGGGTTTCCTGTCCGCGTTGTGTGGATGCGCACACGCCGGATCAGACCGCACGTTTTGCTGAGCGCCAGAAGCAGGTCGATCTTGCCAACGCTCGAGGCGAAGCTCATATTGGCGCTGCTCCACCTGAGCGTCAGGAATGCTCCCGGGATACATGGTCAGAACGCGCGGGGTAGCTGTCGGTAGAAGCCCTGAGTGTGCAGAAAAATGCTGACCTTGCGATTGTCACCGCGAGACACAATTCCGCTGAGCGCGTAGCGGCCGTTATCAAGGCGACGTAATACGGGACCTCCAGATGCACCTTTGAACGCGACACAGTTGGTCGTCAGGTTAAACGAATCACGTTCCTCGATGTGACACTTCGGATCGTAAGTCAGTGTTTCGCCCCCATCGCCAAAGTAGTCACTATTAAATCCCGCCATCAAAACCGCCTGGCCAGTTTCAGGTAAAGCCGCGGTATCCAATGGCAGCACCACAAGTTGCCTGTCGTCAAACCGGGAGGTCGTGAATTCGAGCACTGCCCAATCGGCATCGATCGATTGGCCCGTTTTCAATAGCCGGGCTTCTCGTCTCGAATCATCGCTCATTGTGATAATCGGGGGACGACTCAAATCGCGTATTCCATCAAAACAATGCCAGGCTGAAACAATCAGCAGCCGATGGCGAACCCGTATTAATGAGCCGGTGCAGTTTTCGGTATTGTGCTGGCGATAACCATTGACGAGTTTTGTCAACGGAACAGTGACTCTTACCACGGCTTGCTGCCAACCCTCTGGAGATGAGTCAACGCGCTGCCGGCGATCCGGGTCAGCCGTGCAGGGATAGGCCAATAGAGCACACAGGGTGATGGCCCAGAAGAAGCATCGACTCCCCATGGATTGCGTGCGAACCGAGCTTACGGGTTTGGAAGGTGATATCGCGATAAAGCTGCCAACCCAAAACGGACAATGAAAGTGAAGGCAGTAGTGTAGACTCGGGTGCGATGCGCGACAAACAAAATCCGGTTCGATCCTCGCTGGGTCGCGTTCAATACCAGGCTTCGCTTTTGAAGGATTTACGCGGGCCATTTGTTGGAAGCGTTATGGTTTCTCGCGTCATGGATCACGTTAGCAAGGCGCGAGTGATGGGGCAGGGCAGTTTTCATTGTCGATGCGGTTGTACATCATGGCGCTCAAGCCAGTGAGTGACTGCGTGGAAGCCGGCATTACCGTTGGTTGGTGTTCGAAAGCCACATCATCTTTCGTGTGTATTTCTGCAATCTGTATGAAGCGAGATCTTCTTTGAAGCTGCTAAGTGACTATCAACGCGGTATTTGTTTGAGCCTGACGGCGCACAGTATATGGGGCGGCGCGGCGCTTTACTGGATGCAGACTCAGCCGGTTTCAGCCGTGGATGTGGTCGCGCAACGGGGTCTCTGGACCCTGCCATCGGTCGCTTTTCTGCTACTACTCGCAGGTCGTCTGACGGGCGCCCTTGCACTGATCCGGGACGTTCGCACGATCGCGTTGATGGCGCTTACGGGAGCGATCATCAGCGTAAACTGGCTGACCTTTATTTATGCCGTTACCCATGGGAGGGCAGCAGAGGCGAGCTTTGGCTACTTTCTCATCCCGCTTTTCACTGTCTTTGTCGGCATATTCGCGCTTGGTGAGCGTCCCACCGGGTTACACCTGATGGCGATGGGGCTCGTTGTGGTAGCCATACTGTTACAAATGGTCGCGCTCGGCGGGCTGCCATTGGTGTCGCTCGGCGTTTCCATTTCCTTTACTTTGTACTCGGTCGTCAGAAAGCAAATCAGGGCCGATGCACTGCAGGGGCTATTCTGGGAGTCCATTTTTATATTTTGTGTCGCGGCGCCCTGGGTGTTTCTCAAGGGTGGATCGGGACTCGGCGAGTACGGGCCGCGGGTTGACTGGTTCCTGGTTCTCTCCGGGTTTTTTACCGCCGCCCCCTTATTGACCCAGGTCGCGGCCAGTCGTTTGCTGCCGCTGACGACAGTAGGTTTACTATCGTATCTCGGACCAACCCTGCAGCTACTTGTGGCGGTAACCCTGCTGGGAGAGACCATATCGCCCACCACCATTGCGGCTTTTGGCATTGTATGGGTTGGACTTGCCGCTATCACACTGAATAACCTGCGAGCGTTTCACAGGCGGCGGCGCCTGAGAAAGGAGGAAGATCCCGCAGCAGATGGCCAAACCGATTGATTCGTCAGTTAATGGTGGTGATTCGAAGGCGGTGATTGGGCGTCGAGAGTAAGCGGCGATAGTTCACCCGAAGCTTTAGGCGGCATAAGCAGATGTTCAGCATGGGACGCGGCAATGTAGGCGGTCCATACCCCCGCAAAAATCAAGCTGATGCCAATGAACTGACGGAGTCGTGGGTGACGGAAGAAGGCCTCAATGCTTTGGCCGGCCAGGGTCGCTCCCAGCATGGCGGGCAAGGTTCCGATACCGAATAAAAACATCAGCAACGCTCCATTGATGCTGCTACCTGCCGTAGCGGCGGACCAGGTCAGTGCGCTGTATATCAAGCCACAGGGCATCAGCCCCCAAACACTGCCAAGCAAGAACGATTGTAGTGGATAGCGCGGTGGTATCAGTGGGCGTGTCGCGGGGGCTACCCAACGCCAGATAATGGCGCCTATCTGCTCCAGTCGCGAAATACCGCTCCAAATCCGAAGCACGGAAAGTCCCATGGCCACCAACAGCACAGCGGCCACAAAACGCAGTGAAAGCGTCCATGCAGCCAGATCCACTGCTGCAGCGGCACCGCCCAATAAGCCGCCCAGCGCTGAATAGCTCACCAGTCGGCCCAGGTGATAATAGATGGGCAGTGCTCGAGAAGCGCCCGAGCTTGGTCGCAGGGCAATGGCAATGCCACCACACATGCCCAAACAATGGCCGGCACCGGCCAGTCCGAGCATCAATGCGGCTAGTAGCTCAGTCGGATTTATCGTCATTACGCTGCGTGTCCGATGGCTTCATCTCGTCATTCAGACTGCGCCAACCGTCCTTCTCCAGGTCATCGTACTGTCCATTGTTCACGGCCCATATCAGTAGCCAGATCACCACTACGGCGAACAGCAGTGCAATCGGAATGAGCAGGTACAGGCTTTCCATTATGCGATTGATTCCCGGCGAAGACGTAGCGAGTTGAGCACCACTAGCAGCGAACTAAAGGACATCCCGAGCGCGGCCACCCAGGGAGGGACCCAGCCGATGGCGGCGAAGGGAATTCCAATCAGATTATAGCCGCCCGCCCATAACAAATTCTGGCGGATAATCGATCGAACCCGGTGCGACAGGCGAACGATAACCGGCAGTAGGGTCATTTTATCCCGGGTGATTACGAAATCCGCTTCGGCCTGGGTTAACGCGCTGGCATTGGCGACCGCGACCGATGCGTCGGCGGCGCTGAGAAAGGCGGCATCATTGAATCCATCGCCCACTGCCAGCACGCAATCGCCGGCTCCCTGATGGCGCTGGAGTAATGCCAGCTTATCTTCAGGTAGTGCCGCGGCGACCCACTGGGCCCCCAGTAAATCGGCAATACGTTCCACGCGAGGCGCTCGGTCGCCACTGACCACAGTGACATCCAGACCCGCTTTTTGCAGCTGCCCAATGGCGCTGATGGCACCCTCACGGAGGGTTTCCTGAAGTCCGATCCAACCCATAAATCCTCGGCTATCGGCAAGGCCAACCCAATACTCCGCATCATCCGGAGGGGCGGCACCGGGCGCGATTTCGGCGATGAAATCGACGCTCCCAAGACGTACTTCGCCACCTTCCCATCGACCCTTCATGCCTTTTCCCGGAATACTGACCACGTCGGAAACCGACTGATCCGCTTCCAAATTGTGGAATGGAATGGCCGCGGGGTGGGTGCTGAACCGCTGCAGACTGGCAGCGAGGCCGATCAGCAACTGGGGGTCAGCGTCATGAAAGGGAATGGTGTGTGCAATCTCCAGTCGGGTCTCGGTAAGGGTTCCCGTTTTATCGATGAGCAGCACATTGCTATCCGCCGCAGCAAGCAATCCGAATTCGCCGCGGACGAGTACGCCATGGCGCCGTAGCCAGGCGGTGCCCGAGGCGATTGCCGCCGGTGTCGCGAGGGAGAGCGCGCAGGGGCATGCTACCACCAATACAGCGAGTGCACTCCACAGCGCCTGGTCGTTACCCAGCCAGGTCCAAACCGCCCAGGTGGTAAAGCTCGCCATTAGAACAAAGCCCACAAATCGAGCGGCTATTGCATCGATCAGTCGCAGGTAGGGGGGCTTTTGCTCCCGCGCCAATGAGACATTCTCCTGAAGCATCGCCAGTCTCGATCGGCGGTGGTCCGCGGTAACCTGAATGTCCAAAGCATTCGCTGCATTGATGGTACCGGCAAACACAGCATCTCCCGGCCCCACAGATCGCGGTAATGACTCTCCCGTGAACACCGCTTCATTGATTGCCGATTCGCCACTGACTACAGTGCCGTCGCATGCCAGCGCCTCCCCCGCGGGCACATGCACCACATCCTCAAGTTGCACTTTGGCCCGTTGCTTTCGCTCCCAGGCGTCTCCGACTTTTACCAGTACGAATTCTGGAAGTTGATCATCAACTTTGGCCAGTGCAATCAAATCTGCATCGCGGAGGCGTCGTTCGGCGTAGCGTGCGAGCAGCAAGAAAAAGACAAACATGGTCACGGAGTCGTAATAGGTCTCTCCGTCCCCGCGATAGGTTGCCCAAAGACTGGCGATTGTGGCGACAATGAGGGCGATCGATACCGAAGTGTCCATTACCAGCGTTTTTTGCAGCAGGTGCCGCCAAGCCGCTTCAAAAAAGACGCGGCCGCTATAAAAAAGTACGAAGAGCGTTAGCGGTGCACTGAAAATACGCAGCAGTTGTTTTATCTCGGCGTCTATACCCTGGATGTCCCCCGCATGGAGCGCAATGGCAAACATGCCAACCTGCATCATCCCGAGCCCGGCGACACCCAGACGCCGAAGATCTCGCTTGTTGGACTCCCTTAAGGCCGATATGCGGAGATCATTGCGCCAGGGTCTGGCGCCATAGCCCAGGCGCTGGAGTACGCTCACCACTGCCGCGACACTGGATTTCGGCGCGATGGTAACCACAACCCGGGACAGGGACAACTGAACGGACACCGCGCGAACCTCGGGTAATTCATCCAAAAACCGTTCGATCAGCCAGGTACAGGCGGCACAGCTCATGCCACTGACCAGGAGCGGTACCTGAAGCGAGCCATCTGCGTTTTCGGTAGCGAAGCTTTCGATCCAGTCCGGGTCAGCAAACGATTCCGCATCTTCGCCGGTTTGGGTATCGGGACGGGGAGGGTATTCACTGCGTTGGCGATAGAATGCCCCCAGATCGGCGCCGCTGATCAACAGCGCAACGCTCTGACACCCCGCGCAGCACATGGGTCGTTCTACACCTTCAATATTCGCTGTGATCTTGATTCCGGAAGGGATTCCATCACCACAGTGAAAACAACGATTCGTTAACGCTTCGGGTGTAGTCAAAAACGGTTTTCGCCATCCAGGCGCCAGCGGCTTCCATCACCGACATCGACAGTCCAGATCCACTGCCCGGAAATTGCTTGAGGCAGTTTGGACTGATAGATGCCAGGGGCAACGCGATGAAGCGCCAGTGTCATATCGCGATCCGCTTCCATGGGATGAGACAGCCGGAGTCGCAGTTGCGCAAAAGAGAAGCGTTCCGGAATTCTTATACTGACGTCACGGCCTTCGGTTTGCAGCGTGGCGCTGATACCCATGGTCTTCGCTTCCTGCTGCCGAGTCAGTTGTCGATTGATCGCCAGCCCGTTTTTATAATAATCATCAACCACCAGATCATCGGCGCCATGGGCGGCAATAATCATCGTGTAAATGCTGGCGACGACCGCGGTCGCGGGCAACAGGATAAGAAACCAGGGCCAGAATTGCCGGTACCAGGGATGCTCGATGTCGTGTTGTATGGTCACAGCGGCTTGATAAAGCGGGACTCGCTGGTAATGGTGATGGAGGGATCGTCAACTTGAGTGGCGGTAAAGGTGACCTCGGTACCCGGTGCCGACAACGTCACCGGGTTGGCCCGTAGCCGAAGATTGAAATCGACCAATTCTCCGCTGGCGACTGCAATGGTTTGTACGCCTATCACTTCGACCCCATCGATACCGCCGACCTCGATCTGATACTGGTGATCCTCGGTGTCGCGATTCGACAGGTGGAGTCGATAGACATTATCAATCAGTCCTCCGGGCGCGGCCATGTAGAGCTGGTTTCGATCTCGGAAAATAGTGAGGTCGACCATATCCCGGGAGAAAATGGTGTAACTGAATACCGCCGTCATTACGGCCAGTACCAGCAAATAGCCGACAAGGCGAGGGCGCAAGACGGTGGAAGGCTTGCCTTCGAGCGCATTTTCGCTGGTATAGCTGACCAGGCCTCTGGGATAGTTCATTTTATCCATGATCGAATTGCAGGCATCGATACACAGCGCGCAACCAATACATTGGTACTGGAGCCCATCGCGGATATCGATTCCTGTCGGACACACCTGAACACAGAGCTGGCAATCAATACAGTCGCCGAGGATGGCATCCGTGTTTCCCGATCGCTTACGTGATCCACGGGGCTCACCGCGCTCGGGGTCGTAGGAAACAATCAGGGTGTCGCGGTCGAACATGACCGACTGAAAACGGGCGTAAGGACACATATAGGTGCACACCTGTTCACGCATCCAGCCGGCGTTGATGTACGTTGCACAGGTAAAGAACAGGGTCCAGGCGAACGCCCAACTGCCCGCATTACCGGTGAAAAAGTCAGTAAACAGCGCGCCGATGGGTGTGAAGTAGCCGATAAAGGTAATGCCGGTGAGGAAAGCCACCGTCACCCATCCCGCGTGCTTGGTCAGCTTTTTACGAACCTTGGAGAAGCTCCAGGGCTGTTTGTCCAGCTTCATCCGCTGGTTTCGACTGCCTTCGAACTTTTGTTCAATCCACATGAATATGGCGGTGAACACTGTTTGCGGGCAGGTGTATCCGCACCACACCCGTCCGGCAAATACGGTAACCGTAAATAGGGCAAATGCAGCGATGATGAGCAGAAAGGCGAGCATCACCAGGTCTTGGGGCCAGAAGGTGAGCATAAAGATATGGAACTTACGTTCGGGCAAATCAAACAGGACGGCTTGGCGATCGCCCCACATTAGCCAGGGCACACCGAAATAAGCAATGAGCATTGGCCAGCCCGAGTACAGACGGACACGCTGAAAAAAGCCCTCGATATTGCGGGTGTATACCTTTTCCCGGCGCTGATAAAGGTCGACTTCGGCGACCTCCGCGGGAGCAACCTCATCGACCGCAATAATGTCTGGCGGTTTTTTGTCCATTCGTGAGCGAACTCGTTATCAGCGGGTGTTACGGGGCAGTCTCTTTCCGCAGGCCGTAAACCCAGGCGGTGAGGATATGGATTTTGTCTTCACTCAGAGTCTGAGCAAAGGCGGGCATAACGCCATTTCGACCATTTCGCAGGGTATGAACAATCTGCTCCCGCGTGCCACCATAGAGCCAGATGCCATTGACCAGATTCGGCGCGCCAAGCATTTGATTCCCCTTCGCTTCAGTACCGTGACAGGCCACGCAGTAGGTTTGGTAATGCCTGGCACCGGCAGTGGCCATTTCGGCATCCGCTTCACGATTATTCAATGACAGCAAATACTCGGCAGTCTCGCGAATACCCCCCTCACCCAGAATCGATTCCCAGGCCGGCATGGCTGCTTTTCGGCCGTTAATCAGCGTGGTTTTGATGGCCTCGGGCGAGCCGCCATAGAGCCAGTCATCGTCCATCAAATTCGGGAATCCATAGCTACCACCTGCATCGGAGCCGTGGCACTGTGCGCAATTGTTGCCGAACAACCGTTGGCCCATACGACGGATTTCCGGATCGTGGGCGATGTCCTCAATCTCCATGGCGAGATAGCGGTCGCGCATGGCACGATATTTTTCATCGGCGATCGTCACGGTCTTGTCGTACTGGTTGATTTGAGTCCATCCCAGTACACCCTTGAAATTTCCCATCCCCGGATAGGCGATGAGATAGCCAATGGCGAAGACGATGGTGATGACAAACATGTAAAACCACCACGCGGGTAGCGGGTTATCAAACTCCTGTAGGCCGTCATAGGTATGGCCCGTGGTCTTGACCTCACCACTATCTTTTTTCCGGTTGCCAAAGAGCAGCCAGGCACACAAGACAATCTGTGCCGAGGTTAATATGACGATCCACCAGCTCCAGAAACTAGTCACGATTCATCTCCTTCTCTTTGGTGGCCTCATTGATAGCCTCATCCTCAAAGGGCAGATTAGCTGCCTCATCGAAGGCTTTCTTTTGCTTGCGCCCGTAGGCCCAGATCACCAGGCCGACAAATGCCACGAGTAAAAACGCCGTACTCAAACCACGGAGATCGTTAATATCCATTAACGGCGCGCCTGAATCAGCGTCCCCAACTGCTGCAGGTAGGCGACGACGGCGTCGATTTCCTTTTTCCCTTCCACCGCTGCCACGGCGCCCGCGATATCATCATCGGTGTAGGGCACGCCAAGGGATCTTAAGGTCTCCATTTTCTTCGGCACCCGCTCGGCATTCAGCTCGTTCTCGAATAACCAGGGGAATGACGGCATGTTGGATTCGGGAACGACATCCCTGGGGTTGTAGAGGTGCGCGCGATGCCATGCATCGCTGTAGCGCTCTCCAACCCGGGCGAGGTCGGGGCCGGTTCGCTTCGAGCCCCAGAGAAACGGTCGATCGTAGACAAATTCACCCGCCACGGAATAGTGACCATAGCGCTCGGTCTCCGCACGCAGAGGTCTGACCATCTGTGAATGACAGGTGTTACAGCCCTCGCGGATATAGATATCGCGTCCTTCAAGCTCCAGTGCTGAATACGGTTCCAGACCCTCGACGGGGGTTGCCAGCTGTTTACTGAAGGCCAGCGGCACCAATTCGACCAGCGTGCCAAAACTGATGGCGCCGATAATCAGCACAATCATCAGTGGGGTGTTCCGTTCTATCACATCATGCTTCATAGCGGACTCCTGCGTTATGCCGCGCTGGGCGCGGCAATAGTGGTCTCAGCCGCCGCCGTGTCCCGACGCGTGGTCATGTACACGTTGTAGGCCATGATGAACATACCACCGAGGAAGATGGCGCCTCCAAGCACTCGCACAATGTAACCGGGATGACTGGCCACTACGGATTCGACAAAGGTATAAGTGAGGGTGCCGTCGCTGTTATAAGCGCGCCACATCAAGCCCTGCATGATGCCATTGACCCACATGGAGGCGATGTAAAGCACGGTGCCTATGGTGGACATCCAAAAGTGGACGTTAATCAGGTTGGTGCTGTACATCCCTGATTTGCCAAAAAGATTGGGAATCAAGTGATAGATACTGCCGATAGAGATCATCGCCACCCATCCGAGTGCACCTGAGTGCACGTGGCCGATCGTCCAATCGGTGTAGTGGCTCAATGCGTTAACGGTCTTGATGGACATCATTGGGCCTTCAAAGGTGGACATGCCGTAAAACGAGAGGCTGACCACCAGAAAGCGGAGTATGGGGTCATCGCGCAACTTATCCCAGGCGCCGGAGAGCGTCATGATCCCGTTGATCATGCCACCCCAGGAAGGCGCCAGCAGAATCAGACTCATAACCATACCCAGGCTCTGCGCCCAATCCGGTAGCGCGGTGTAGTGCAGATGGTGTGGTCCCGCCCAAATGTAAACCGCGACCAGCGCCCAGAAATGAACTATCGACAAGCGATAGGAATAAACGGGTCGCTCCGCCTGCTTGGGTACGAAGTAATACATCATCCCAAGAAAGCCGGCGGTGAGGAAAAAGCCCACTGCGTTGTGTCCGTACCACCATTGCACCATGGCATCGACCGTGCCTGCATAGGCGGAGTACGCCATCAAACCGTCAACCGGAAGGGCGGCGCTATTGACCAGGTGGAGTACAGCGACGGTGATAATAAATGCGCCAAAGAACCAGTTGGCCACGTAAATGTGCGAGGTGGTTCGGGTCATAATAGTGCCGAAGAACACAATCGCGTAGCTCACCCAAACCAGTGTAATCAGGATATCAATGGGCCATATTAATTCCGCGTATTCCTTGGAAGAGGTCAGGCCCAGCGGCAACGTGATCGCGGCCAGGACGATGACCGCCTGCCAGCCCCAAAAGGTAAATGCTGCCAGCTTGTCAGAAATCAAGCGCACCTGGCAGGTTCGCTGGACGATGTAATACGAACAGGCGAACAGCGCTGAACCGCCGAAGGCAAATATCACCGCGTTGGTATGCAGCGGCCGCAGTCGCCCAAAACTGGTCCACGGCAGATCAAAATTCAGTGCCGGCCACGCCAACTGGGCGGCTATCCAGACCCCGACCAACATACCGACGATTCCCCAGACCACGGTCATGATGGAGAATTGGCGCACAACTTTATAGTTGTAGGTGGGATGCTCTAACGACGCGTTTAGTTCAGACATGATGACGCACTTCCTCGCGCTTGTTTTTGGGTTTTGTTAACCCGATTCCCCTAGATCGCCCACGGATGGCGCGGGCTCGCACCCGACAGAGGGCGCTGGATATACTATAGTGCTTAGTTGGTAAAAGCGGGGGCGGCACCCCAGTCCCAAGCGAGCACCGATACCACCATCAGGGTAATCAGAACGACGAGTGCGATAGCAATGACCGCGCTCGCGAATAGAAAACCACGTTCCTGTGGGATCTGCATGACAATCGGAATTCCTAGGTACAACAGATAAACCGACCAGCTCAAGGCCAGCACCCCGAGCAGCATATCGAGCCAAAGAATAGGGTAGAATCCGACCAGCCCCATGAGGAATAGCGGCGTGGCTGTAATGCTCGCGATCATGATGCCCTTGGTGAGGGTAGATTCTGCACCGTAAGTGTCGGCCATCCAGTGTATAAAGTAGCCGATGGCAACAACCGCGCCGACCATGGCGGCGTAAAAGAGAAAGCTGATGACGACCGCACTCTCTTCGGTCAGCCGCACAACATCGTCGTTGAGGCCAACCGTCCAGCCGATCTGCGTCGTGCCATAGAACCAGGCAAACGCCGGAAGCGCTGCCCATATTGCGGGGTAAAGTAAAAGAATCGCGCGACTGTGCTCGCTCAGCTCGGCGAGACGTCGCCAAGCCGTGGACGGGCTCGTCAAAATCCCTACAGAATACTGCAACATAAATCGGTCCCCAAAACCCAGATGGTATTGCTGTGTGGCCGCGGTGCTTAAGGCCGTTGGTTCTAAGCCTCTCTACCGGAGGTTATTACGCCGCAAGTTTAGCGCGACCTCGGTAAAAAGAAAGGAGTTTGTCCTTAAAACACGATGTTTAGCGGTCTTTCTGAGAATAAGAATCAGCTGCACATCTCGGGGTTGGCGTTTGTCGGGGTTAGCGTTTGACGTGGGCCATAGTGCTGACCAGCGTATCGGCGGAAATTTCGTCAGGGACGGTGCGGTCCACAAAATCGATACCAATATCCTGAATCTGTGACATGTCCGAGGGGTCACGCAAGATAACGTGCTCACCAACGAGGTGATGCAGATCGCTGATCACCTGATGTAATGCAGGGCTGCCCGGGTTGTCCTCAGCGGGAGGCCAAAGCGATGGATCGAGCACGATGTTGTGCGGACACAGCACTTGTAGCTGGCCGGTACTACCGCGGCTTGGATTGACGTTGCACACGGAAATCAGGCTTCCAATCGAGCGCAGCGCATTGGTGAAATCCGCGAGCTGTATCGATTGCCGCAGGCGCATGGAATCTCTAAATTCGTAACAGAGGCGGTTGGTGCCTATTCCCGATCGAGACATGGCATCAAGCACAAAATCAAGAAAGTCATGGTGAAGTGCCGCGTCACTACTGATAGCAAGATGAAACACCGGAACCTCTCGGCCCTCGGCGGCCAACCGCTCTGCGAGCGTGCAGGCATTGCTGACTTTGACACAATCGAGTGCGATTGAGAGCGCTACCGATCGATGGCCCGATAGCGCTTGCAGTTCGCTGCTGGCATCTGCCATACCGTCAAGCAACACCTGATACATAGGCTCGGAGGATTCCAAGTCGGACGTCTCCAATCGATCGATGCGACGCAGGCTGAACGTCGGTGTTAAGTCACCTTTGAGTGATTCAAAAGTGCTTCGAACGGCGATTTGTAGATCTTCACCGTGAGGAACTTTTCCTACGACAAGCCCGGTATTGGGCGAATCACTATAACCACGGGCTGCCGTGTCTTCAGCAGTGCTCCAGATTTCTTCCGCACTTTGGTAGTCACTGCTAATCAGGACTAACCCGATACCCGTCGGCGATCCGCTGGAAAAGGTCTCACCCACCAACGCATGTAGCACGTTGGTATCCGGGGTCTCCACGATCACCCCCGACGCCCGTCGACTGATCAGCCCCTCGGCTTCAACAGCAATACCCGCATTGGTGAGCGCTTCAATCAAAGCACCTGTCTTGGTAGGCGCATCGGCAAAGAGCACGAGAGCACAGTGGCTGGCGCCACGACGCCTGGCGCGGCGGAGGTTTGTTTGTACAGCATCGACCAGTTGCTCACGATCCAGCGATCGACTTTCCGCAACGGGCCATAACTCGGCGGCAATCGAAGTCTGCTTTTTTTCCAGTGTTGCAAATACACTGCGCTCAATAAAAGATAAATTCTGATCGGGCCGGAGAGGGCGGAGCCGCCGGTGCAGTTGACGCGCAAACTGCAGGAGATGTAATTCGAAGACCAGATGACCCTGTTCATTGGCGAAGGCAAATCGCGTAAGTGATTCATTGCGCCATATCAGCTGGACATTGCGCTGATAACTCTGGTCGGATTGTTCACTCAGCCACGTACCTACGTCGATGCCCCGGGCGCGCCTTACCCATCGCTTTAGGCGTGGCTTGGTAGCCAGGCGTTCGCTGAAGTCGGGCTCCCGATAGATCGTTTTCACACCTAATGTTGAATCCAGCAGGGCTACAGGTGTGGCGCCTGTCAGTTCCCGCTGGATATCGGTGAGAAGCGCCTGCTGGTGACCCGTCAAGAACTGCGTGTTATCCAGCGACTCCCACAGTTGGCGACTGAGCCCCTGAGCCTGATTTTCATCAAGGCATTCTTGACCCCGCGTAATACTCAGAAGCCCGTCTGCGGTCTGTCTGAGCAGTGCATATTGCCGGTCGAGAGTGGTGGGGTCGGTATCCCGAAGCAGAAGAAAGATAAGATGGTCTCGCCAGACCTCATCAATGAACTTCAACAAGCTCTCAGGTAGCTGTAACTCGGGTAATTTGTCCAGAAGGCGTTGCTCGACCTGCTGGTTGGCCAGTTGTCGGCGTTCTCTGCCTTCCTCCGCGGCGACGTGACGCTCGATGTTGCGCTGCTGCTGGCGCAACAACTGCAGCGCGAGATCAGTGATGTCACTGAGCGCTGATGTGAAGACTGAGAGATCGCCATTGAAATCCCGGTTGATGGTGTCCAGCACAGACTCCACCCGTTTTTCCACCCGCGGATTGTTTGCCGGCGATAGCGCGATCATCTCCCCAAGGCGGTCGATCAGCAGTCTGGCAGGATGTTCCGGATTCTCATAAAAATGGGGTTCACTCGCCGATAGCTGCGCCAGTGGCCATTTAATGAGGTCAAGCTTTCTGCGCAACGCAGTTTGCTCCGGGAGGGCGTTGGCTACGGTTTCGTAGAGACTGTCTACCAGGCCTATCGACTCGCGAAGTGCCTGCTCCTCCGGGTTGTCTGCCGTGAGATTGAGCATGTCGATCATCGCCGGATCCGATTCGCTGGCGATCACACCTTGCTCGCGCAATTGTGCGATGTTATCGGCGACCTCGCCCGCACGATGGCGCAAGCGGGCGGCATCCGGCGCTACCGATTGCCCGGTGGAATACCCGCCAGTATATAGGCGATTCAGTACCTGAGGAGTTACCGGACTTCCCAGCCGGGCTGCGCCGTATCCGGGTAGGTAGGCTCGCGAAGTGGGCGTGCCTTTTGCCAATGTTTCTGGCGCCATGGGCAAGTCTGGCGAACGGGATGCCGATGAAAAGCCCGTCGTCTGAAATCTCTCGTGACGTCGATCGTGAGCGTCGTTGGCGGCGATCGATCTGGCCTGCTCCTCCAGCGTTCCCGCCGAGCTGCCTGGGTGTGCATTGTTCGACTCGTACCCTGGAGCTTGAGTCCCAGGACCAGCGTCCAGCTTTGGGGTAATGCGCTCCCTGGACCGTTTAGATTGTCGGCGACGTTCCAGTATCGACCCCTCGCGCTCGAGACGGGACTCCAGCTCGGGAAGAATGTTCGCATCAATCAGATATTGATTGGTTTCGCCATAAATATTACCCAGCTCGGCAAACAGGTTTCTGGCAAATGAACCATCGAGATGGGCTATAGCGTCGCGATCAAGATCGATCAGTGCAATGGCAGTGCGATAGGCATCGAAAAAAGCGCGGAGGTCGATGGGCATTCGGATATCGAGCGGATCTTCGTCGACAATTTCGGCAATCCTGAGCGTGAGTGCTTCCAGCGGAAGCGAGAAACGCTCGAGACCGAGCTTGACCAATTTTTCAATGGCCAGCTCGTCTTCAAAACTGTCGCGATCAACCAACCCCAGTTCCGATGTCACCGGATCTGTCGGTGACGGCTGTGTCTGGGTACCATTACTCACCAGGTGGTTAAAATTCTCGAGCAACAGTTTCAGCACCGATTCCGCAATAAGTTTCTGGCCGTTTTTCAGAGCGGCAAAAGCCTCAAAGCATTCTGCGCGCGCATCAGATTCCAGTTGTCCCGAAGACGACAAATTGAATAAGTGCTCAGTCATTTCTTCGAGCACGAGGCGCATGCGCGGGGTGAGAACCGACTCGATGGTCTGGCGCAGACCGGATATGCGGGGATCGAGGGCCACCGTCGTGTCAATGTTCTCGCTCATTGGCTTCGGGACTTCCCTTGAATGCAAACGCCCATTATTGTGAACCGTGTCACACAAAAGAGCCAGTTTTCCGTCAATAACCGATACCGAGGGTCGATCAATGCACACGCCCAAGCTTCACTCTGAATGGTTATCAATATTGGAGGCAGAACTGGCCGAGCCGTACATGAACGAGCTAAGGGCCTTTCTGCAATCAGAGATTGCAAAGGGGAGAGCGATTTACCCACCGGGCGAGCAGATGTTTGCCGCGCTCAACGCCACTCCACCGTCCGAGATACGGGTTGTGATCCTGGGGCAGGATCCGTACCACGGCCCTGGACAGGCGCACGGCTTGGCGTTCTCTGTTCGCGGCATGCAGGCGCTGCCCCCATCGTTACGCAATATTTTTCGAGAGCTATCGCGCAGTACGGGCGCGCCGGAGCGGCAAAACGGCGATCTCTCTGACTGGGCGCATCAGGGCGTTCTTTTACTGAACAGCGTGCTTACGGTTGAACGCGGAAAGCCCGGATCCCACGCCAAGCATGGCTGGGAGCGGTTCACCGACACAATTGTCCAATGGTGCGCAGAGGACCCGACACCCAAGGTTTTCATGCTTTGGGGGGCGTATGCACAGCGAAAGGGCGAGAAGATCAAGGGTACACAGCATCGGGTGTTGCATGCCCCGCATCCATCCCCGCTATCGGCACATCGAGGCTTCATCGGTTGCGATCACTTCCGGGAAGCCAACGCTTTTTTATCCGCAGCGGGCAGAGAGCGTGTTGACTGGACCTGATGTCTGTGGGTTAGTCGGTGATCGCTTGCAAAGGGGTATTACAATCGGCAAGGCGCAACTGGTCGTCGAAAGCATTTTCGATAGTCTCGATCAGCAGGTATTTCACACCGGCGGCGGACGCACAATTAACGACGGAGCCCGCAGCCTTACCCTGATCGCCGACGATCAGGTCAGAGCCCGGGGCGCAGTCACTTTCTGCCGTGCAGGTTGCTCGGTATAGCCGTCGCTTTGGCTTTCCCTTGTAGTGCAGTCGGGCAATAATTTCCTGTCCGGTATAGCACCCTTTCGAGAAGCTGATGTAACCTCGTAAGTCGTAATTGAGATCCTGGGGCAGGTATTTGCCGATGGTCGCCCCGGTGATGCGTGCGTCTTCATTCCGCATCATCTCCGAGTACCACATATCGGCCGAAACGGTTGTCGCTGCTGCGGGATGATCCCCTAAATGCCAAAACTCGGTGGCGCCTGAAAAGCGTGGGATGGCAAACCATTCCCCCGCGTCCCGAGCCTCTTCAGATGAGGTGACGTTGGATCCATCCTGGTCGCCGATGCCACCATAAACGACGCCCTCACAACGGCGCAGGGTGCTCTTTGAAAAATTCAAGTAGGGCTGCAGGTGTGTGATTAAGGCATCTCCAACCTGCCCCTCACAACGCAATAAAATTCGCTCATCGCTGACCTTGAAGGCGAGAAAATCAGCCAGAACACGTCCCTTTACGTTGCAGAAAGTGCCGAGAATCGGCTTTTGTGTGTCGGATCCGCTAAAGTCGGCGCTCGACTGACCCTGTAGAAAAGACACCGCATCGGGGCCGGTCAGTTCGAGGACGGCCTCTTGGTCAAGGTATGCGAGGCTGAGGTTTGTGGGTGGGTTGGTGTCGGGCACGATTTGACCTCAATCATTGTCAATAGGTTAGGCTGCGGGCTGCCAGGATGCCCCAGTCGAGCACCTGGTGGTAGCGCTAATCACCGGATGCGGGCAAGGAGGGACGATAATGTCCGATGTTGAGGAGTTCAACCGTATGCGCTGGGCAAGCCGTCGGGGGTTGCTCGAGCTGGATTTGTTGCTGGCGCCCTTCGTGGATGCTTGCTACCGAGAGCTGGATCGGGAACTGCAGGTTCAGTTTCAGTCGTTGGTGCAGTGTGAAGATCAGGATATTCTTAACTGGTTGATGGCCCGCGATAATAACCATGACCCGGCATTAGGCGAAGTTCTGGCGGCAATACGGAGCCACAACGATGCCAAAGCGGCACCGTGAACGTGTGTGAAAGCGACACCAAAACTGCGGGCTCACTGGACTTTGCGCAGGCGATCCGGGCGCGATCTGCCGAAATCTCCATGTCTGTCACTTAGTGACGCCCTGAGGTCGGGCTGAGGAGTGGTAATCAGGGAAGGTATGCTGCTGGGCCATTGCATTGTCGGGAACCAGCACTGAATGCTCCGCTGACTCGCCTGTATTGGGATGGTCCTGATTGTAGTGAAGCCCGCGGCTTTCCTTGCGAGTAATCGCGCATTCCACCATGAGCAGTGATACCTGACACAGATTGCGAAGCTCAAGCAGTTCGCTGGTAATCGTGAATCGACGGTAGTAATCATCGACCTCGGCATTGAGCAGGTTAAGTCGTCGTTGAGCGCGGCGCAGGCGCCTGTCCGATCTGACGATGCCCACGTAATCCCACATCATTGTTCGAAGCTCATGCCAGTTGTGACGAATGACGATTTTTTCGTCGGATTGCGAGACACGACTCGAGTCCCAGAGGGGCAGATCAGCAAATTCACTGGTGGCGATGGTTTCGCCGATCTGCTGTGCTGCCGAAGCGGCATACACAAAGCACTCGAGTAGCGAGTTGCTCGCCATTCGGTTGGCGCCGTGAAGTCCTGTGCAGGCGGACTCACCGATGACATAAAGCTGCTGCACATCCGTGGCCCCGTGCTGATCGACCAGAACTCCCCCGCAGGTGTAGTGCGCGGCGGGCACCACGGGAATCCGGTCCCGTCGTGGGTCGATGCCCAGCCTCAGGCAGCGCTCAAGCACGGTGGGAAAATGAGTTTCAATAAATTCATCGGACTTATGCGTGATATCGAGGTAAACGCAGGGCAAACCCAGTCGTTTCATTTCATGGTCGATGGCTCGAGCCACAACATCACGTGGCGCCAACTCACCCCTGCTATCGAATTTCTGCATGAAGGGCTCGCCATCGGGCAACTGAAGCCTGGCCCCTTCACCGCGAAGCGCTTCGGTCACCAAAAACGACTTCGCCTCAGGGTGGTAAAGACAGGTCGGGTGAAATTGGTTGAACTCGAGATCCGCGACCCGGCATCCGGCGCGCCAGGCCATGGCGATGCCATCCCCACTCGCGCCATCGGGATTGCTGGTGTACAGATAGGCTTTGCTGGCGCCTCCGGTGGCGAGTACCGTGGCCTTGCCGGCGTATGTCTCGACACCCTGGGTGGTGCGATTGAGCATGTAGACCCCCGCGCAGCGGGGTCCATCCATGATCAGGTCGACCGCGCAGCGGTCGGTGAGCAGGGTTATGTTCGGCGCCTTTCTGGCCTGCTCAGTCAGTACTTCAGAGATTGCACGCCCGGTTCGGTCAGCGGCGTGAATGATTCGCCGGTGGCTATGGCCGCCTTCCATTGTCAGATGAAATTCCTGGAACTCCTGATCCTGTTGATCATCCCGCCTATCAAAATCCACTCCTTGTTCTACCAGCCAATCAACTACGGCACGACTTTGGCTAACGGTGAATTCAACAGCGTCCGGGTGGCACAAGCCGGCGCCGGCGAGCAACGTGTCAGCAACGTGCTTTTCTACGGAATCCCGGTCGTGCAGCACCGCCGCCATACCGCCTTGGGCCCAGAAGGTCGATCCGGATGAGAGCGCTCCCTTTGAAAACACGGCGCAGCGGACATCGGAGGGTAATTGCAGTGCCAGACTTAACCCGGCTGCACCGCTGCCGATGACCAGTACGTCAAAATGACTCTTCTTAGTCATAACAGGTACAATCCTTGAGACGATGCTTTGAGGCCGAGTTTTGGGCGCTTCACTGCGTAATTTACCTTCTGTCTGTCCGTGTTGGGGAACTTTTTCCCCAGCAAGCAGTCTCACGTGGCAAGGAATGTGGGACGGACCGTCTTCTGAAGGGGTAGTAAATGGGTATAAGGCGGATACGTGACGAGTCGGGAGACCGATCAGCAACTGGTAGAGAGGGCGCAACGTGGCGATACACGTGCCTTTGACTTGCTGGTACTGAAGTATCAGGGCCGTATCGCGGCGCTGATCAGCCGGTTCGTCGGCAATCCCTCGGAAATAGAGGACGTTACACAGGAGGCCTTCATCAAGGCCTTCCGGGCATTGCCCAAGTTCCGCGGAGACAGCGCCTTCTACACGTGGCTCTATCGAATTGCTGCCAATGCGGCAAAGAATCATCTGGTGGCTAAGGGGAGACGACCGTCCTCTGATGCCGATATCGAAGATGCAGAGTTTTATGAGGATGGGGGTGCGCTGCACGACACGGAAAATCCGGAGAACTCCCTTTTTGGTGATGAGTTGGCTAAAGTGGTCAGTGACGCCCTGAACAGCCTCCCGGCAGAATTGAAGCGCGCATTGACACTGCGAGAATTTGAAGGTCTCAGCTATGAAGAAATTGCTGAGGTAATGGATTGTCCGGTAGGTACAGTACGGTCTCGGATATTTAGGGCGCGGGATGCGATCGACAGTAAGGTTCGTGTCCAAATGAGTGGTGAACTGGAGTGAAAACCATGGCAACAGATGCGGTACGCGAGGCACTTTCGGCGATTGGCGATGGCGAGGGAACCGATCTCGACCTGGCGCGAGTGCTGAAGGCTGTCGATGAGGACCCTTCGGTTCGCGAGGAATGGTTGCGTCAACAGCAAACGCGGGCCCGTATTACTCGGCAGCCAGCGGTTGAGATTGATGTCAGCGCCGCAGTGAGCGCGGCAATTGCAGCGGCGCCGAAACAACAGCGACGATATAATCCGCTGGTTGGCGTCGCTGTGGCAGCTTCGGTAACGCTGGCCGTGGTATTCGGAGGGCAATTCGCGCTGCAGACCGGTTCAGCGCCCCTTGCCGAAGTGCCCGGCGGAGTGATGTCCTTACAGGGTATGCCTGTACAGGCCAGCTATGGTAGCAACGACAGGGTGCTTGGCCGTCTGGAGCGACCATCGCCGGCTTCCACCCCGGTGAATCCTTATTCACAACTGGCCCGCGAGCAATACCAACGCCTCGGTGCAGAGCACGCCGCAGCTACCGCCGCGATCCAGCCCAACCCGCTAATCCCCCATGTTCGCCTCGCCGACGCGGAGCGCTAGAACCCCAATCGCCCGGTTTTCCCTAATAGTCGCCACACTGTTTCTGGTGGCAGGCCCGGTGCACGCAGATTGCAACCTCTCCCAGACGCTGCAAGACCGCATCAACACCATGCTGGGGGCTCACTCGCGCGTAGCCTACACGGGAACGCTATTGCTCGAACGCAATCAGCACCGCGAATTCGTCGATGTTCGTTCAGGAAATGGCGGTTCTGGGGCCAATCTTCGTCGCTTAAACGATGCACCCGGTTCGCCTCCAATCGCTTATCCATCAGAGCATGTCACCACGGTCGAGGCCTGTGAACTTGCCGAACACTATGTTTTTGCGTCAGCCCCCGGTGATACCGTCGGTGGCAGGGAGACGTTGCGACTCAGTGCCCGACCGAGAGATCCACTCCGCTTTGGCTACGTCATGGACCTCGATAAACAATTCGGCCTGCCACTGCGTGTTGTCACCGCGACTGCCGATGGCCAGATGCTCGAGCGCTATGAGTTCGCGTCTATCGAGATCAGCGCAACACCCGACTCGTCGCAATCGCGATTACCGCAGATTGATTCTGATTTCGCGCTGTCAGAACTACCCCCCGGCTTCAAACTCATTGCATCGCGTACACAACCCATGCCCGCGATGATTGTCAGCGATGGGCTTGCCGCTGCGACCGTGTTCATAGAGTCCGTCGAGCAGATTATTCAACCGGGGGAGGGTGGTCTCAATGAGGGTAGTACCGTTTCCTATACCCGCGGAGTTAATGGGCCAAGGGGTGGAATATTGGTTACTGTAGTCGGCGAGATCCCAATGGTGACAGCGCGTTTGCTCGCCGATGCCGTTCGGGTGCAACAAAACTAAAGGGTAGATGGCGTGTTGCAGGAAACAGGCAGAGTAGTGGCAGTGGAAACCGACGCCGTCTGGGTCGAAACGGTCCGCAGTAGCGCCTGTGGGCGATGTGCAGCAAGGGCGGGATGCGGTCACGGTGCCCTGGCGTCAATCAGTGCATCGAAAGGGCTGATTCGCGCACTCACCGGTGAGCACGTGCAGGCCTCTGCCTGCGCTATCGATGATGAAGTCGATATAGAACTACCGGAACAGGCTGTGCTATACGGCTCGTTTCTGGTTTATTTAGTCCCCTTGGTGCTCGCGATTGTCGGAACCATTATTGGCGAGCAGTTGGGCGAACTTGGCGCCGCCGCCGGTTTTGTTGCCGGCATCGCTGCAGGGTTTCTATTGATCCGCTGGCTACCCACCTTGACCCGCCGTTGGGCCTATTTCGAACCGCGGGTCGCGGCTGTCCGACGTCCCATCCAATCGATAGCCGTCGAATCACACTGACGCTTTAAACTCTGTTTTAGGAGATTTTCATGACACGAGTCATGCTTGTACTGTTATTGCTTTGGAGTCCGATTCTCTCGGCGCAGGCACTGCCCGACTTCTCGTCCATTGTTGAGGACGCGACTCCAGCGGTTGTCAAAATTCTTGTCAGCTATGATGAAAAAGAGGCCATTGGACAGGTGCCTGACATGCAGCAACTGCCCGAATACCTGCGCCGCTTCTTTGAGGGTAGGGGTGGCAACCCACAGCCCCGTGAACGAGCGAGTATTGGTTCAGGCTTTGTGATCTCCGAAGACGGGTATGTGGTTACGAATAATCACGTGGTTGAAGGTGCGTCCGGGGTCACTGTTCGATTGATTGATCGTCGGGATTATGACGCTGAAATTATTGGCCTCGACCCTCGATCCGACCTCGCATTGCTCAAGATCGATGCCGATGACCTGGCAACACTCAAGCTTGGACGCAACGACAAAACCAAAGTGGGGCAGTGGGTGCTTGCCATTGGTTCACCCTTTGGTCTCGATTTTTCGGTGTCAGCGGGTATTGTCAGCGCCAAGGGTAGAAGTTTACCGACGGAACGCGGCGAGAATTACGTACCCTTTCTTCAGACCGATGTTGCCATTAATCCCGGCAACTCCGGCGGGCCGCTATTTAATATAGACGGCGAAGTGATTGGGGTGAACTCGCAGATCTTTACCCGATCCGGGGGCTCAATCGGACTGTCTTTTGCGATACCCGTCAATGTCGTGCGCAACGTCGTCGAACAATTGAAGGAAAACGGAGAGGTCGTTCGCGGTTGGCTTGGGGTTAGTATTCAGGATGTCGATCGCAATCTGGCCGAGTCTTTTGGCCTTGATCGCCCGCAGGGCGCACTCGTGGCACAGGTAGGCGAGGATTCACCGGCAGAGCGTGCGGGTATTGAAGCCGGCGATGTCATTATTAAGTTTGACGGACAAACCATTGATACCTCCGCCGATCTTCCCCATGTTGTCGGGTTGCTCGCGCCCGGATCAATGGTCGATGCCCAGGTCATCCGTGACGGAAAGCGCATCACCCTCGAAGTCGAGGTCGGTGGCCTCGATGCCGACGATCGTCCGTCAGTCGCAAGCTCCGGTAATGATGCGGGTAACAGCGATGTTCTGGGGATGGTGGTTGAGAGCGCCGACATGGAAGCTATGGCTGAACTGGGTCTCAATGGCGGCGTTCTGATTACCGCGATTCGACCAGACTCTCCCGCGGCCGATGCCAACGTGATGCCCGGGGATATTGTGACGCGCCTGGGTAATATTGCGGTCAGCGATCTTGAAGATTTCGCGGAGGCCGCTACCCAGCTGGAACCGGGAAAATCGGTCAGGCTGAGAGTCTTCCGACGTGGTTCGCCTTTATTTATCGGAATCAGAGTGCCCAAGGAATCGCTCGAATAAGAGTCAATGCACTGGGCGGCTGTGTGCGCTAGAATCGCGCGCTTTCCAGGCTTGGCTGAGGGCGACCTGTCCCAGCTTGGAGCGACGCGTAATTAAACGAGGCTGCCCCTGAGTGACCGATCTTAGTCACATTCGAAACTTTTCGATTATTGCCCACATTGATCACGGCAAATCCACGCTTGCGGACCGTTTTATCCAGCATTGTGGTGGCCTTACACAGCGAGAGATGGCTGAGCAGGTGCTCGATTCGATGGATATCGAGCGCGAGCGTGGGATTACCATCAAGGCGCAAAGCGTGACGCTGCAATACACGGCCCGCAGTGGTGAAACCTACCAACTCAATTTTATCGACACCCCCGGGCATGTCGACTTTTCCTACGAGGTGTCGCGCTCACTGGCCGCCTGTGAGGGTGCGCTGCTCGTCGTTGATGCCGGCCAAGGCGTCGAGGCGCAGTCGGTGGCGAATTGCTACACCGCTATTGAGCAAGGCCTTGAGGTCTTGCCAATTCTCAACAAGATGGACTTGCCCCAAGCCGATCCCGATCGTGTGAAGCTCGAAATCGAGGAAATCATCGGAATCGATGCCACTGAGGCCATTCCAGTGAGTGCGAAAACCGGACTTGGGATCGAAGACGCTCTAGAATATTTAATCGACAACATACCGCCTCCGGAAGGCAATCGTGAAGCGCCGCTGCAGGCGCTTATCATCGACAGCTGGTTCGACACGTATCTTGGCGTGGTGTCACTGGTGCGGGTCACCCAGGGTGTATTGAAAAAACGCGAGAAGTTCATTGTTCGATCAACCGGTAAGCAACATAACGCAGATATCGTCGGTGTTTTTACACCGCGAAGAACGGAAACCAGCGCCTTGCAAGCGGGGGAGGTGGGTTACGTCGTCGCCGGCATCAAGGACATCAAAGGAGCGCCGGTCGGCGACACCCTGATTAGTGCAAAACACCCGGATACGGCGGCGTTGCCAGGGTTCAAGCAGGTCAAACCCCAGGTTTACGCCGGTATATTCACCGTCAGTTCCGACGATTACGAGGATTTCCGTGACGCTCTGGGGAAGCTGACACTAAACGATGCCTCGTTGTTTTATGAACCCGAAACCTCCGATGCCCTTGGCTTTGGTTTTCGCTGCGGTTTTCTCGGTATGCTGCACATGGAGATTATCCAGGAACGACTTGAGCGCGAATACGATCTTGATCTGATCACGACGGCGCCAACAGTGATTTATGAGGTGGTGAAGAAAAGTGGGGAGACCATCAGCGTTGACAACCCTTCGAAGTTACCCGACGTCGCTGATATCGAGCAAATGCGTGAACCGATCGCCCGCTGCAACATTCTGACTCCCCAGGAATACCTCGGCAACGTGATCACCCTGTGTTCGGAAAAGCGTGGCAATCAGGTTGATCTGCAGTTTCTGGGTCAACAGGTAGCAGTAACTTATGACTTGCCCATGGCTGAGGTGGTTCTGGATTTCTTTGATCGTTTGAAGTCGGTGAGTCGCGGTTACGCTTCACTCGATTACAGCTTTGAACGCTTCGAGGCGGCCCCCTTGTCGCGTCTTGATGTACTGATCAACGGTGATCGTGTCGATGCACTCGCTGTTATTGTTCATCGTGATTATCTGCAATCCCGCGGCCGCGTGCTGACGGAAAAAATGAAAGAATTGATACCCCGGCAAATGTTCGATGTGGCGATTCAGGCTGCCGTTGGGGGTAAGATTGTGGCTCGTCAAACCGTCAAGGCGCTGCGCAAGAACGTGACTGCGAAATGTTATGGCGGCGACGTTAGCCGCAAGAGAAAGCTGCTCGACAAACAGAAGGCCGGAAAGAAGCGAATGAAGCAGGTAGGCAATGTAGAGATTCCTCAATCCGCCTTTCTCGCCGTACTCCAGGTCGATAATTGATTTCGATAACAGTGATGACTTGCCCACCTACCCAGATCCGAGGGAACGAGAGTGAATATTGATTTTCCGCTAATCCTGGTCATTCTTGTTTTTGGCAGCGGTGCTATCTGGTTGGCAGACAGTGTGTTTGCGGCCCGTTCACGTCGAGCAAAGGTAAAGCAGCTGGGCGAAAAATACCCACAATGGCAGCAGGCCGGCAGCGCAGATTCCATTCAGTTCGCCGAAGCCGTTCGACAAGAGGCGGCTGAGCCCGTAATCGTTGAGTACGCGAAGTCATTCTTTCCGGTACTGGCGGCCGTGTTTATTCTTCGATCTTTCATTTATGAGCCCTTCCAGATTCCCTCCTCATCCATGGAACCCACGCTCGATGTTGGGGACTACATTCTGGTAGACAAGTTTAGCTACGGCCTGCGACTGCCGGTTATTCGCAATAAGGTCATTCCTATCGGCGAGCCGGCCCGGGGAGATGTGATGGTGTTTTTCCCACCGCATCAGAACTCCACCTATTATATCAAGCGGGTCATTGGTATACCCGGAGACCGAGTCGAGTACAGCGACAAGCAGTTAAGTGTCAATGGTGACCCACTACCCTTGGAATGGCTCGGGGAGAGTGCCGGCGGGGTGACATTGAACGTCGGTAATGAGACGGTCGATGGTGACGACCATCTCATGCAGGTCGATGACAGGCGGCCGGCCAGGGACTTTTCAATAGTGGTGAAGCCCGGGCATTACTTTATGATGGGCGATAATCGCGACAACAGCAGCGATAGTCGTGTGTGGGGCCAGGTGCCCGAAAAGGATATTGTTGGCAAAGCTGTTGCCATCTGGATGCATTGGGAGTCATTCTTCAGCATCCCATCCTTTGACCGGACTGGTGCTATTGACTGATCAACTGGAGTATTCGCAATGATCTACCCGACGGGGCTAAAAAACTCACAGCAAGGTTTTACCTTCTGGGGGGTCGCTCTCAATCTTCTGGTGCTTGGTGCGGTGTTAATTCTGGTGCTCCGGATAACGCCGACCTACATGGAATATCTCACGGTTAAGGACGTCCTGAACCGGGCGGTTCAGGAATTCGACCCTGAGCTGGAAACTCGATCTGATTTGAAATTACGTATCGGCAAACTCCTGCGCACCAGCCAGATTTACGATTTCACTCTGGATGACGTCGATATCATCCGGGAGCGAGACATATTGGTCATCAACGCCAATTACGAACGTCGATTTCCGATCATCTGGATCATCGATGGCGTTATGAAGTTTGAGGATTTGGTGATTGAAACACCTCCGGCTGGAAGTTGACCTCCTCGTTATCCGCATTGCGTCGCCAATCGCTCGAACAGGCGATAGGCTACCACTTTCGCGATTCCACACTGCTGCAACGGGCACTTACCCACCGCAGTGCCAGTAGAGCCAATAACGAGCGCCTGGAATTTCTGGGGGACTCAGTTATCAATCACATTGTCGCCGAGGCCCTTTTTCTCAAGTTTCCCGACGCAGATGAAGGGCAGTTAACACGACTCAGAGCGATCTTGGTTCGTGGTGAGTATCTCGCGGGTCTAGCCCACGGACTTGAATTGGCAGACGCGTTGATACTGGGGGCTGGCGAGCGCAAAAGTGGTGGCCGTCAGCGGCGCTCCATACTCGCCGATGCAGTGGAGGCCATTGCTGGGGCCATGCTGATCGATAGTGAGTTCGCCACAGTGCGGAAGGTCGTATTGCAGTGGTATCACGAGGGGCTGGATGAGATAACGCTTGATGCGGTAAAGGATCCCAAAACCCGGCTTCAGGAATGGCTGCAGGCACGGGGGGAGGAGCTCCCGAGCTACGATTTGGTTCAGGTCGATGGTGAAGATCATCGACAGTCATTTACGGTAACTTGTCAGCTTGCGGGTCGCGATCTGGCGCTCACCGGGCGGGGCAGTAGTCGTCGAAGAGCAGAGCAGGCGGCGGCAAAGGCCACCCTGGAGCGATTGGAAAGTGACTGAAGACAAACCCTCCAAATGCGGATACGTCGCTATCGTCGGTCGACCCAATGTGGGCAAGTCGACGCTTTTGAATTACCTGCTTGGTCAGAAGATCAGCATCACCTCTCGAAAACCACAAACTACACGTAATCAGGTGCTGGGTATAAAAACGGATGGCAATACCCAGATTATTTTTGTCGACACCCCTGGGATTCACAGTTCAGAGCCAAGGGCAATTAACCGATTTATGAACCGTACAGCCGCTGCAGCGGTCAACGATGTCGATCTTGTTCTACAGGTTTGCGATCGGAATCGCTGGACCGAAGAGGACGATTTGGTACTCAGTGCGGCATCAAAAAGCGCGGCTCCCGTCGCTCTCGTTATCAATAAGGTAGACCTGCTGGATCACCCTGATCAATTGTTGAACTTCGCAGAGACGATGACCCAGAAACACAACTTCACTGGGGTTTTCCCCATTTCAGCCCTGCGTAACAAGCAGCTCGATACCCTCGATGATTTTATCGCCGATAAAATGCCCGAGGGACCTCATTTTTTTCCCGATGATCAGGTGACTGATCGGAGCGAGCGCTTTCTGGCCGCAGAGCTTATTCGCGAAAAAATCGTCCGCCAGCTCGGGGACGAGCTGCCGTATACCACCGCGGTCGAAATCGAAGATTTTTCGCTACAGGGTAAAACCCTTCATATCGCGGCGCTTATCTATGTCGAGCGAGATGGCCAAAAGCGGATATTGATTGGTGAGGGCGGTAGCCGATTACGGTCCATCGGTACCGACGCACGCAAGGATATGGAACGAGCCTTCGATAGCAAAGTGATGTTGAAGTTGTGGGTCAAAGTAAAGTCTGGCTGGTCAGACGATCTCCGCGCTCTTCGCAGTCTCGGTTATGAGGATCGCTGAAGGTGCTGCCTTCGCTACAGCCTGCTTGGGTGCTGCATCGGCGTAGCTACGGCGATAACGGTCTGTTACTCGAAGTTTTCACGCATGAAACCGGTCGCCTGTCAGCGGTAGCAAAAGGCGTGCATCGTCGCTCCAGGGGCGGTGCAAAATCAGGTCTGCTACAACCGTTTACCCCTTTGCTGATTACCCTGGCGGGAAATTCAGATCTGAAGCAGTTACGGCAAATAGAGTCTGCCGGGGCCAATTTGCGACTCGATAGGGAGGCGATGATCAGCGCGTTGTACGTGAATGAACTGCTCGTGCGTTTGCTGCCGAAATTTGATCCACAGCCGCAGTTATTCGCGGACTACGGTTCGTCGCTACAGGATATGAAGGCAGGTGGTAACGAGCCGGTGTTAAGGCGTTTCGAATGGCGGCTTCTTGAAGCGTTGGGTTACCAGCCCAATTTGTCCTGTGATGTTTTGGGCGAGTCACTGCTTGGCCATCGACGTTACGCCCTGGACCCAACCCGGGGTCTTGTCGGTGTGGATGATACGGAGACTGACAATAGCGGCTTTACAGGGAACACCTTGATTCGTGTCATCGACGCCCTTGAAAATCATTCCGAGTTTGATAGAGAGGCGCTTGCCTGTGCCAAATACATCAGCCGCCGCGCCCTGAAAGTGCAACTGGGTGACAAACCTCTGCGCAGTCGTGAGCTTGCCCGTGCTTTCCTATCCGGTTCAACGAGGGTGCCCGCTGCCCGCGCCGACGGGCTAAACCCCCGATGATTGGCCTCGGTACCGACATTATCAAAACGTCCCGTATCGAGGCGGCGTTATCGCGGCACGGCGATCGCTTTGTCCATCGTATTTTGTCCGCCGGCGAGCGGGTCCGGTATCGCCCAGGTGATGTGCATTTTCTGGCGAAGTCATTTGCCGCAAAAGAGGCGGTAGCCAAGGCCCTGGGGACAGGCTTTAGAGAGGGTATAGGGTGGCGCCATATTATTATTGAGCGCGACACTCTTGGAGCACCGGTGGTCAGGCTCGAAGGTGCTGCCGCAAAACGACTTATAAAGATTGGCGGTAAACGAGTATTATTGAGTATCGCTGATGAGTACGATTGTGCGCTGGCTCACGCCGCCGTCGTCTAATCCCTTAAAACCACTCACATCTGGTTGTTCTCAACATCAAGGTGATCCATTCATGACTGGCTCGGCTGTGAACTATCCCACTATTGAAAGCGTTATCGGCAACACGCCATTAGTGCGACTGCAGCGCCTTGGTGGCGATACGACCAATACCCTTTTGGCAAAGCTGGAGGGCAATAACCCCGCAGGTTCAGTCAAAGATCGGCCGGCGATGTCGATGATCGCGGAGGCCGAGGATCGAGGCGATATAAACCCCGGCGACACACTGATCGAGGCAACCAGTGGCAATACCGGTATCGCACTGGCGATGGCCGCAGCAATTCGAGGTTATCGAATGCTCTTGATTATGCCTTCGCATATGAGCGATGAGCGTAAACAGGCTATGGCGGCCTACGGTGCCGAGTTGATTGAGGTGACCTCGGACGAGGGCATGGAGGGCGCTCGGGATCTCGCGCTCGCCATGGAAGCCAGGGGCGAGGGCAGGGTGTTGAATCAGTTTGGCAACAGCGATAACCCGCTGGCTCATTTTCGTACTACCGGTCCTGAGATCTGGCGCCAGACCGAGGGCCAAATTACTCACTTCGTCAGTTCGATGGGAACTACGGGAACCATTATGGGGGTTTCCGCCTACCTTAAGACCAAAAACCCCGACATCCAGATCATAGGACTACAGCCGGAAGACGGTTCAGCAATACCGGGGATTCGCCGATGGCCCGAAGCTTACTTGCCGAGTATTTATGATGCCGCCCGGGTGGACCGGGTCATGGACCTGTCGCAGGAAGAATCCGAAGTCATGATGCGGCGACTGGCGCGCGAGGAGGGTATTTTCGCCGGTGTGTCCTCGGGCGGATCAATTGCCGCCGCACTGAAAATCAGTAAAGAAGTCGAAAATGCCACGATTGTAGCTATCGTGTGCGATCGGGGAGATCGATACCTCTCCACCGGAGTTTTCGCGGCGGGCGACTGACGATGGTTCAAACTCGCATATTGCCGGCTTTCGATAACGCTAACCCACAGCAGCTCTCAGAGTGGATTTGTGAATTGCCCACAGAGCTCAATGACCGCGAGCGGGATCAATTAATGCTTGCGATTGAGACGGTCAATGGTACGACCACGCAAGAAGGTGTTAGCACGCGCGATTGGGCGGGTGACGAAACGCCGCTTGCGGTGGGTCTGGAGATTGTCCATATCCTCGCCGAACTACGCCAGGGTGGCGATGCCCTGGTCGCGGCGATGCTGTATCGGGCTGTACGGGAGCAGCGATTATCGCTGGACGTCGTGCAGAAATCATTTGGCACCGGTGTCTGCGGGTTACTCGATGGCGTACTGCGCATGGCGGCTGTCAGTGAGTTGCGCGGTGACAGTGATGCGCCGGTTCTGGGTCAGTCGTCATCCCCCAATACCAATGTTCGACAAATGCTCGTAGCAATGGTTGATGATGTCAGAGTCGCCTTACTCAAGCTGGCGGAGCGCACGGTCGCGATGCGGGTATTACGCACAGCCTTACCCGAGCAGCGCATACCGATTGCCCAGGAGGTCTACGACGTCTATGCGCCGCTGGCTCACCGGCTGGGTATCGGACACCTGAAGTGGGAACTCGAGGACTTTGCTTTTCGCTACCTGCACGAGGATGCCTATCGTCGCATCGCCAGGCTCTTGGATGGGCGACGCAAGGATCGCGACCGTTTTATCGAGCGAGTCAGCGCGGAACTCGGCCTGAGTCTGGATCGTGCGGGTGTTGATTACGAGTTGTCGGGGCGCGCAAAGCATATCTACAGTATTTGGCGAAAGATGCAGCGCAAAGGTATAGGTTTTTCCCAAGTCTACGATATACGTGCGTTGCGTATATTGGTTGACAGTACCAAGGACTGTTATCACACCTTGGGTATCGTCCACAGTATTTGGCGCAACATCCCCAATGAATTCGACGATTATGTCGCCAGTCCCAAAGAAAATGGCTACCGGTCGCTGCACACCGCGGTAATTGGGCCTGAGGGGAAAATTCTTGAGGTTCAAATTCGCACCCATCAAATGCATGAGGAAGCGGAGCTTGGGGTATGCGCCCACTGGCGCTACAAGGGCAGTGACCGAAGCAAAAAACAATCAAACACCTATGAGCAAAAGCTAGCCTGGCTGAGGCGCGTGCTCGAATGGCATGAGTCTGTGGGTGACGATGAAACCACAGCGCAACAGTTTAGCTTTGAATCCACACAAGACCGGGTTTACGTGTTTACACCCAAAGGTGATGTGGTCAGCTTAATGCAGGGCGCGACTCCTCTGGATTTTGCCTACCACGTGCATACGGAGGTGGGGCATCGATGTCGAGGGGCCAAGGTCAACGGCAAGATTGTACCTCTCACCTATCGATTACTCACCGGAGAACGAGTAGAGATTCTTACCGGTAATGAATCGAGGCCACGTCGAGACTGGCTACAGACTGGCTCGGAGTTCCTGATAACCCCCCGCGCGCGCAGTAGCGTTCAGCAGTGGTTCAAAGCCCAGAACCGGGATGACAATATTGCGGCGGGCCGCGCCCTTGTTGAGCGTGAGTGTTCCCGGCTGGCGCTAACGTCAATCAATTATCGCGAGATGGCGAAGCAGCTAGGCCGTCCGCGGGTAGACGATCTGTTTGCCGCGGTCGGGTCTGGAGACATTTCTTCAGAGCAACTGTTGCGCGCGGCACAGAGCGTTGTGGGTGATACGCCGCAAAATCCATTAAAGGTTGTGGCACCCTCCCAGCACCTACACAGCGATGCAATTCAGGTCGACGGCGTGGGCAATATGCTGACCCAATTTGCTCGCTGCTGCATGCCGGTGCCGGGCGACGAAATTGTGGGTTACATCACGCGCTCAAGAGGGGTTTCAGTGCATCGTCGGGACTGTAATCGCGTGTTGTCGCTAAAGCAAAATACCCCTGAACGTATTATTGCGGTGTCCTGGGGCGGACTCGATGACCAGCGTTTCGAGGTCGAAATTGCCATTGAGGCCTATGATCGGCAGGGATTGCTGGCCGATGTTACCGGTTTGATGGCGCGCAACCGCGTGAATGTTACTGAAGTGAACACCCTGAGCGATCGGGCCGACAATACGGCCCGCATGCGTTTGCGCCTGGAAGTTGCTTCGCTTGAGTCTCTGAGTTCAGTACTTAACAAGTTGGGTCAGCTTGATAATATCGTGTCCGCCAACCGGGTGTTGGACTGATGGATTCCTCAAACCTTCAGCACTACACCATTAACGACCTTCTTCATGTGATGAGCAGACTCCGGCATCCTGATCTGGGTTGCCCCTGGGATTTAAAGCAAAACTTCAAAAGCATCACGGCATCGACTCTGGAAGAGAGTTATGAATTGGTGGATGCCATAGAGCGAGAGGATATGCCTCACGTCGCTGAGGAACTCGGTGACCTGCTGTTCCAGGTAATTTTTTATTCCCAGCTTGGCAAAGAAGCCGGGGATTTTGATTTTGATTCAGTCACCCATACCCTGGTAGAGAAGTTGATTCGACGGCATCCTCACGTATTTGCCGGTGGCGACATCGATGGTGTGGTGCAGGGAACGGCACCAATCGCTGAGGTTAGTGATACGTGGGAGGCCATTAAAACCGAGGAACGTCGGGAAAAGTCTCATCACGGTATACTCGACGATGTACCCCATAGTCTGCCTTCACTATCCCGGGCCCAAAAATTGCAGAAACGAGCGGCCGGTATCGGTTTTGATTGGCAGGAGCTTTCAGAGGTTATTGACAACCTAGAGGCCGAAATTCAGGAGCTCAAGCAGGCACTGGAGCAGCAGCAGGTTGCCGCTATTGCCGACGAGATGGGGGATGTGTTTTTCAGTGCGGTTAATGTAGCGAGGCATCTGGGGCTTGATTCTGAAAAGACCCTCCGTCAATCCAGTCGTAAATTCGAGAACCGGTTCAGACAAATGGAAAAGGAAGCCGATTCTGAGGGAGTCGCACTGAGCGAACAAAGCAGCGAACAACTCGAGCAACGCTGGCACCGGGTCAAGTCGACCAAAGGCAACTTGTAACCCATGTTAAGGCTGTGTAGTTTTGATGGTCTTTTTTTCCATTAACCCACGAGCACATTACAACGAAGGGGCACTTTGATGAAAATTATTCTTTTGGGGGCACCCGGAGCGGGCAAGGGCACTCAAGCCCAGTTCCTCTGTGATCATTACGGAATCCCCCAGATATCGACAGGTGACATGCTGCGTGCCGCCGTGGCTGCCGGTACCGAACTGGGAAAACAGGCGAAGTCGATCATGGATAGCGGTGGCCTGGTCTCCGACGATTTGATTATTGCCCTGGTAAAAGACCGTATTGAGGCGCCCGATTGTGCCGGGGGATGCTTGTTTGACGGGTTTCCGCGAACTATTCCGCAGGCTCAGGCGATGGTCGATACCGGTATTTCTGTCGATCATGTGATTGAAATCGCGGTTGAAGACGAAGCGATTGTGAAGCGATTGAGTGGAAGGCGAGTGCACCCTGAAAGTGGTCGTATCTATCACATCGAGCACAACCCACCGCATCGCGAAGGTATCGACGACGAAACAGGCGAGCCGCTGATTCAGCGCGACGACGATCAGGAAGAGACCATTCGCCATCGGCTTAGCGTCTACCATGAACAGACTCGACCACTCGTTGATTTTTATCAGAATCTCGATGGGCCACGCTACCATCGAATAAATGGTATCGGCAGCGTAGAGTCAATTACCGGCCAAATTCGCAAAAGTCTTGAAAGTCAGTAGTTATTCGCACTCAACGGCTTGTGTCGTTTGTTAAACGCTGCTAGTTTTCAATCAGCCTCGCTGGTCACTGGAGAAAAAAATGGCAACCGCAAAAAAACGAAAAGCTTCACCGAAAAAAACAGCCGCAAAAAAAACGGCTGCCAAGAAAAAATCGACAGTAAAAAAGAAGTCGCCGACGAAAAAGTCTGCCGCTATTTCTACGCCTGGAATCAAGCGGGCTGAAGCGGCTCTCGCAAAGATTGTTCGTCAGATCGACGCCGACTCTACGAGTCTCAAGCAGGCGCGTGAGAAGGCCAAAAAGGCGCGGGCGGCTGCAGATAAACGCGGTCAGGAGGCGGCTAAAAAGGCGGTTGCTCGGATCAGTGATCGCCTGAAAAAGGCTCGTGAAAAGGCAAAGGAATCCCGCAGTCGGCTGAGAGCAACTATCGCCGCTGCGAAAGCGAAGGCGAAACAGACCGCCGCGAAAGAAAAGGCAGCTGCCAAGAAGGTAGTTGCCAAAAAGAAGAAAACGGTAAAAAAAGCGGTGGCGAAGAAGAAGTCTACTGCGAAGGCAAAGGTCACCAAGAAGAAGAAAGCGGTCGCGAAAAAGAAGTCAGCGGTTAAAGCTAAAGTGACCAGAAAGAAAAAAGCGGTTGCCAAGAAAAAGACAGCGGTGAAAGCCAAGGTAACCAAAAAGAAAAAGGCAGTTGCCAAGAAAAAGTCAGCGGCCAAAGCCAAAGTGACCAGGAAGAAAAAAGCGGTTGCCAAGAAAAAATCCGCGGTCAAGAAGAAGGCCGCCAAGAAGAAACCAGCACCCAAGAAGAAGGGTGCGGCTAAGCGCAAGGCGGCAAAGAAAAAATAGGCCGTGGTTGCAAAAAAAAACCGGCTTCGGCCGGTTTTTTATTTCAGTTGGTCGGGGTTATTGGCATCGCGTGGGTTATCGCCAGGGGAGAGCACCCTTTTTCTCAGGTCGAGACATTGAACAAGCCCATTAAGTGATCGACCTCCGGTTTCGAGGAAGCGCTCGATGAAAGGTAGCGCGGACCTTTTCAGTAACAGGCACCCGCTGGTTAGTCTGGATTCGTCGACGACAGCCACGCCCAGATCATCGGCATTGAGTTCCTCAAGCAGCCGTCGTTTTAGGTCGACGGGGATTGTGATTAGATCACTGGGCACAATCATCATCAGTTCGTTAGCGCTGGCGGACAGCAATGCCAGGATGCCGAAGCAGGGTCCATTATCCGGTGACCGATCACAGACCAGCCGGTTCGCGTAGTGACTATAGAAAAAGGGTGTCGATCGGCAGTTGATGATGATCTCACCATAAGCATCACTTTCGACAAGGCTATTGACCAGCAGGGGTTTACCGCGAAACGCAATCATGGATTTTTCCCGCCTGCCCCATCGCAGACCTGTGCCCGACGCCAAAATACCGAGTGAACAATGCCCGCTTGTGTTCAAAGAGGTCTCCTGCTGTGGGATCATACGGCCCCGCCGATCCGGAACCGTCCTCCCCAATGCGCACTATTCTTGCATTTGATACCGCTACTGAATACTGCTCCGCCACATTCGTATGCGAAGGCACCGTTAATGCTGAAGTGGAGCGGCTGCCTCGGGCCCATAACAAACACCTGCTAGCCATGATAGACCGAGTTCTTGATGGCACCCCACTGGACGGTGTGGACGTGATTGCCTGCGGTATTGGGCCAGGCTCTTTTACCGGGTTGAGAATCGCAGTTAGCGTTGCCCAGGGACTCGCCTGGTCGCGAGAAATACCGCTGCAGCCTTTTTGCTCCCTTGAGGCTCAACTGCGAGCTGCCGTTGCAGCTGACCTTGTTCCCACATCTGGCCGAGTCTTGAGTACTCTTGATGCGCAGATTGGGCAACTCTATTGGCGCTGGTTTGAGTATGGAGAGAGCCATTTTTCGCCCATGGGTCCGCCGCAGCTGAGTGCAGCTGATGCAGTATCGTTTCCCAACGAACCCACAGCGATCATCGGTAATGGCATACACTTGTTGGACGTCCTCGTCGGATTTTCAGACATTCCCAGAGTCGGCGAGGTCGAGTTGTGCACGGCACCAATGGCGCGCCATCTGGCGCAGTCTCCCGAAAGCACTATGACCTTAAAAGCCGGCGATCTGATGCCTCGCTACGTGCAAGACACAGTGGGCTGGAAAAAACTGACAGAGCAGGGCTCCCGTGATTGATTGGCTTCAGGTATCGGTACTCGCTGTTATTCAGGGACTCACTGAATTCCTGCCTATTTCCAGTTCGGCGCACCTGCTGCTTCCCGCCGAAATTCTGGGCTGGCCTGAGCAGGGGATGCTGTTCGATGTTTCCGTGCACATGGGTACCTTGCTTGCAGTGGTGACGTATTATCGGCGGGAACTGTTAAATTTGGTGGGAGGGCTGTTCACGGCTGAAGCTGTAAACGGCTCGTCCCGACATGAGATGTTGGTATTGATCGTGGCCACGCTGCCCGCCGTAGTGTTTGGATTAATTGCTGAGGACTTTATTGGGTCTCAGCTCCGGGGGGCTATGGTTATCGCGGCGAATACGCTGATTTTTGGCGTGCTACTGGGTGTGGCTGCGGCGCTCGGCAGGCCAGCAATTCGTGGAGGTGAAGTCGAATTCATTGGTCTTTGGCAGGGAGTATTGATTGGCATAGCCCAGGCGTTTGCACTTATGCCGGGAGTTTCGAGATCTGGTGTCACAATCTCGGCGGCCATGCTGCTCGGGTACCGGGCTGACACAGCGGCCCGATTTTCTTTCTTATTATCCATTCCCATTATTGCAGGCGCGATGAGTCTGCTATTGGCGGGGGTACTGACCGCAGAGCAAAGCAGCCCGGTTTCGTGGTCGATGCTGTGGGTGGCAGGCTGTCTCGCAGCGATCGCTGCGTTCAGTACGATTGCCGCTTTCATCACACTTCTGGACCGAATTGGTCTTATGCCCTTTGTCGTCTACCGCCTTTTAATGGGGCTGGCGCTAATTGCCCTGTTCTACTGAGGAGAACACAACTGATGATCTCGACTGCACCGGTCGTACCTGAGCTGCTCGACTTCCTTAACGAGGCGACCACCCCTTTCCATGCGGTAGATGCCATGGCATGGCGATTGGCAGCGGCTGGTTTTACTGAGCTCGATAACCTGAATAGCCGAGATATCGAGGCCGGACGTGGATATTTCACGATTCGTAATAACAGTTCGATCATCGCCTTCAGGGCGGGTCGTGCACCGCTTTCAGCTGGCGCAAGGCTGATTGGCGCGCATACCGACAGCCCCAATCTCTCAATTAAACCCAATCCGTTGAAGATCCGGCATGGTTTTGTCCAGCTGGGCGTTGATGTCTACGGGGGTGCACTACTCAACCCCTGGTTTGATCGTGACCTGTCGATTGCCGGTCGAGTGAACTTTGTTGACCAGCATGGCGTGCTTCAAGATGCCCTGATTGACTTTGGAAGGGCAGTTGCAACCATCCCGAGTCTCGCCATTCATCTGGATCGAGAGGCCAACCAGAATCGAAGCGTTAACCCCCAAAAAGACATTTTACCGGTACTCCTTAATGCGGATAAATCGGACGGTCAGATTACCCTCCAGGCGTTACTCAGCGAGCAGCTCAGAATCCAGTATCCCGAGTACGAGGATTTGCGTATTATCGATTTCGAGCTGTCGCTATACGACGTTCAGAAAGCGGCAGTCATTGGCCTTAATGAGGAATTCATCGCTTCGGCGCGTCTCGACAACCTGTTGAGCTGCTTTGTCGGTATGAAGGCGCTCATTGACGCGGAACCCCATGGGTGGTCTTTTCTTGTCTGCACCGATCACGAAGAAGTGGGCAGCTCGTCAGCCATTGGTGCCCAAGGTCCATTCTTGATCGATGTATTGCATGCCTTATCGAATTCTGATGATGAAAATCGGTCCCTGCGTCAACATTCCTGGCTGTTATCCGTGGACAATGCGCATGGGATTCACCCCAATTTTTCCGATCGCCACGACGAAAATCATGGTCCCCTGATGAATGGCGGCCCCGTGATCAAGGTCAATCGCAATCAGCGTTACGCCACGTCGGGCATGGGCGCTGCAATGCTGAAATTGCTGGCTGAATCTGCCGAAGTCCCCATTCAAACTTTTGTTGTGCGCTCCGACCTCGGCTGCGGCAGTACGATTGGACCGATTACTGCCGCCGAGACCGGTATCAGTACGATCGATCTTGGTGTACCTACTCTCGGGATGCATTCAGTGCGAGAGCTCGCAGGCGCAGCCGATGTCGATTATCTGAACAGACTGCTCATCCAATTTCTAAACCACCGGGCGTAATTCGGAGATTTACCCATGCCAAACCAACGTGTTCTTACCGGAATAACCACCAGTGGTACGCCGCATCTGGGTAACTATGTCGGCGCCATCAAGCCCGCGATTGAGGCGTCAAGGCGATCCGACACCGACGCTTATCTCTTTCTCGCGGATTATCATGCGCTCATTAAGTGTGAGGACCCTGAACAGGTGGCGCGCTCGAGTAAAGAGATTGCCGCGGCGTGGCTGGCGTTGGGGCTTGATCCCGCGGGCAGTCATTTTTACCGTCAATCAGACATTCCCGAGGTGGCGGAGCTTTGCTGGATACTGTGCTGCAATACGGCAAAGGGCTTGATGAATCGGGCGCATGCTTACAAAGCAGCGGTTCAGGCTAATGACGCCAGTAACGACGATCCTGACTTCGGCATCAAGATGGGACTGTTCTCCTACCCGATTCTCATGGCGGCCGATATTTTGATATTTAACGCGGAGCGGGTTCCTGTCGGGCGTGACCAAATCCAACATGTTGAAATGGCTCGCGATATCGCCCAGCGCTTCAATCACCATTACGAGCCGCTGTTTACGCTGCCGGAGGCGGTAGTCGATGACAATGTCGCTGTGCTTCAGGGGCTTGATGGTCGAAAAATGAGTAAAAGTTATAACAACACCATCCCCCTGTTTGAGGGTGAGAAAAAGCTGCAGAAATCGATTAACAAGATAAAGACCAACCTGCTCGAGCCTGGCGAACCCAAGGATCCGGACGACTCTATCGTGTTCCAGATCTGGTCGGCGTTCGCCGATAACGAGCAGCGAGAATCAATGCGACAGGACTTTGCCGATGGCATTGCCTGGGGCGAAGCCAAGAAGCTGCTTTTCAAACGTATTAACGAGGAACTGGCACCGGCGCGTGAGCGCTATCAGTATCTAATGGATCACCCTGGCGAGCTGGAGGATATTATGGTGGCAGGCGCCGAACGCGTGCGGCCCCAGGCAAGCGAGCTGTTGCGACAAGTACGTGATGCCATTGGATTACGCGCCTATGCCTGATGTGAATCTCATGGCTGTGATCGGAACGTGGCGAGCTGAGCCGATCCAGCCGTATCTGCCACTAGCGATCGGGGGATAATCCGATGGCGAATATCCCAACGATTCTTGAAATCAGTGATGATTTTCCCATCGCGACGTCCTCGCCCGTGCATTCCGGGAAGGTGCGCTCCGCTTATTGGCTGACAAGCAATGACTCACGACGCCTCGTGGAGGCCCGTGGTTACCCGGCAAGCGCCGATTCACAGTTGGGCATCCTGATTATTTCAGATCGTATCTCTGCTTTTGAGTGTTTGTGGCATGGAGAGGGTGATTTACGCGGAGTGCCCGGTAAGGGCGCCGCTTTAAATGCCATTTCCGCACACTGGTTCGACCGCTTCAGGACAGAGGGCCTCGCGCGCAGTCACATTCTCGAAGTACCCCACCCTCTGGTTTGGGTGGTGCAGCGCGCACAACCGATTCAGATCGAAGCGATTGCTCGGCGCTACATTACCGGGTCCATGTGGCGTGCCTACCATGCCGGAGCACGGGATTTTTGCGGCTATACATTGCCCCCGGGTCTCCGCGCCCATGAGCGACTGGAGGAGCTTGTGGTCACTCCATCAACCAAGGGTATTATTCGGGGCATACCCGGCGTGCCTGAAGCCGACGACGTCAATGTATCGAGATCGATACTGCGCGCCCATTGGCGCGCTTTCGATTTCAGAGCCTCAGCGACATCGATCGCTACGAGCAGTTGTTATGCGCCGGCTTTGACCTTATCAGCAGCGATCTCGCCCGGGCAGGGTCGTATTTTTGTGGACACTAAATTCGAATTTGGATACGTCCACAGCGAATCAGGTACGTTGGAAATGATTTACATGGATGAGGTGGGCACACCGGATTCATCACGAATATGGGAGGGTGACGCCTACCGGCAGGGGCAGGTGGTAGAGCGCAGTAAAGAAGCTTTCCGCCAGGCACTGCTTGACCTGGCTCCAGACCCGGCTGTGCTGCTCGACAAGCAGCGGATGGCAGAGCGCCTGGCGTTTGCAGCAACAACCACCTTGCCACTCGAACTGATGATGGACGTCTCTCAAAATTATCTCGGGCTCGGTCGGGAGATCACCGGCTCCGAAATACGCGTCCCTGAACACCCGAGGGCGGAGATACTCGACGCGCTGGCTGGATTGGGATTAATCTAACGCGGTTCGGTTCACCAACGCGCCGAAAATTCAACGAATGCTAAAGAGTAGTTTATGAAGATAATCAATCTGACCGACCATCTCGCGGTTTCCGCACAGCCGACTCCTGCTGATATGGCCACCCTTGCTGCAGACGGTTATCAGACAGTCATATGCAACCGTCCCGACGGCGAGACTGACGGCCAGCCAACAATGGCTGATATGGAGGCTGCCGCCACTGCCGCGGGTTTACGTTTTGTTCGATATCCGGTCAACGCAACGACATTCCCGGGTGCTGCACCCGCTGATATGGCCGCTGAATTTGATAACCAGGAAAAAACACTGGCTTACTGCCGCACCGGAACCCGATGCACCAATCTATGGGTGGTGACACGCAGTGAAGAACAGCGCGGCGAGGCAGAAGCCAAAGCGCTGGCACTGGGTTTTGAACTAAGTCTTGCCAACCAGGCCCGCTAAAGTTCGGTAACAATCGCGTTCAGGGCCTGGCGCTCAAGACTGGATAGCTTTTCGAGTGCCATGTCCACATTGATGGCGGCACTGGCCGGCGGTATGTGCGCGGGGTGGTAAGCCTCGGCGATCATCGCGTAGGGGTAGGTTGAACCGGCCGACACTGCATTGAGCGCATAAACCCGAATTTCGATACGGCTACCTGTCGCCACCTGGCCCCCCGTTAGGTCTGCCATCTTGCGTCCTGCTTTTGCAACGATGATGGCACTTTCTATTTTTTCCACGGCATAACCGGCACCTCGCAATGTTGCGCCGATGCTCGCGCCTCGACGAATCTGCTGGTCAGGTTCAGCAAGTTCGGGGCAGGTCGGTAGAAAAAACTGCGTTAACGCGAGCGTCCTGCAGATCTTCTCACCATTCTCCATGCTGTAAAGATTGGCAAGTCGGGTTTGCTCTGACTGGCGCATCACGTCGACGAAATAACTGCCGAATCGCTCGCGAATGAGGTCGCTGTTCACTGGACTTTCCACATTGAGATGGTTAAAACGTCGGGCGAGAGCCGAGTACTGCGTGCTGCCTGAGGCAGCGGGCCGAGAGAATACCATAGCGGCACTGCCAAACCGAATAATGGTGATGCGCCAACACCTGAGTGGAGGAGAAAGGCCATGATCGACCGCGATCAACCGCTGGACGACAGCGCCCTTACCGAGCATGAGCAGGGTGCTGGCTACCCCGTTTGGGATCTGGCGGTCAGGGTTATCCACTGGTCGCTGGCGCTGGCTGTAATCGGTAGTTGGATTACCGCGGAGCAGGGCTGGATGGATTGGCACTCCCGATTCGGTTACGGCATCCTGATACTCGCCATAACCCGAGTTTTATGGGGGGTAATCGGCAGCTACCACGCGCGCTTTTCCACGTTTGTGGTAGGTCCTCGTACCTTCTTTGCCTATTTCAGAAGCCCATGGCAGAGCACGGGCCATAGCCCCTCGGGGGGGTATGCGACGCTCGCGCTACTGGGCCTGATCCTGCTACAGGCGGGATCTGGAATGATGTCGTCAGACGATATTTTGTTCGAAGGTCCACTGGCCTATTGGGCCGGGGATTTCAGCGACTCGGCCGGGCAGTGGCACGAAGTGAATTGGCTTCTATTGCAGGCCATGGTCGTCTTGCACGTGGGAGCGGTTCTGTACTACCAGCGTTGGCGTAAACAGCCCTTGATTCAGGCCATGTGGTGGGGAAAGGCGCCGGATAAAACCAGCGACCACCCGCCAAAACCGCTGTGGCGAGCGGTCGTGGCGGGGGCGGTCGTCGGCCTGATGTTATACGCTATTGTCGAGATGGCCCCGGAGGCGCCGTCCTTTTATTAACTTTTTATTCAATAACTTAGAGCCTACTCCTTAAGCTGTCAGTAACTAGTCAGTAGAGATAGTCCTTTGACTTGTAGTCGTCGTGACAGCTTTTGCAGGCTTTGCCTGTAGCCCCTAGCTGTGCACCGATCGCTTCGCGATCACCGGTACCGGCGGCTTCAGCAAGTAGTGCGGTCTGCTCGCGCAGTTCGGCGAGTTTTTCCTTGAAATCATCCATGTTCTCCCAGATTTCCGGTTTGGCGCGGGTTTTACCCTCGCTGCTGCCCGGGGCGAACCCGCGCTCAACGTTGGTACCGGCGATGGCTGCCAGGTCAGTAGCCCAGCCCTCGAAGGTGGCCTGGTCCCATTCGATCTTGCCTTTCACCATGTCGGCCATCGGGCCAAAATTCATCCCAACGAGGGCAAAGTAGGACTGTCGCAGCGACTGCAGCGGCTCGTCTCCGTCGATGTGCGCGGCCGTAGGCAATACAACGGCGAGCGATAGGGCGCTGGCGGTCAAAAAACGTCGTGGTGACATAAGCTTCTCCAAATTGTCCGAATAATGACTGTGGTTTGTTTATTTACTGGTGAAACGCCTCTTCAGATTAACCCCGGCGGGGGGTATCGGGAGGCTTACACTGCGCTCAGGTTACCACTAAGATGCCCCTTGTTTCTGTTCAACGTCAACAGGGAGCCCGAATCGACATGAGCCAGGCCAATCTCGAATACCACTGGATGCCTTATACCGGTAACCGCCAGTTTAAAAAAGATCCGCGGATGATTCATTCCGCCGACGGGGTCTGGTACACCGATGATCGCGGTCGAAAAATCCTGGATGGCCATTCGGGGTTGTGGACCACCGGGTTGGGTCATGGCCGGCCGGAAATCGCAGATGCCATCACCCGTCAGCTCGCTCAACTGGACTATGCACCCCCCTTCCAATTCGGCCACACGGGCGCTTTCGAGCTCGCGGAGAAGTTAAAGGAGCTTATGCCCGACCCGCTGAACTACGTGTTTTACACCAACTCGGGTTCAGAATCGGCAGACACCTCACTGAAAATGGCCAGGGCCTACTGGCGCCTGAAAGGGCAACCCGCCAAGACCCGCTTTATTGGTCGATCCAAGGGCTATCATGGCGTTAATTTCGGGGGCATCTCCGTTGGAGGTATCGCTGCAAACCGCCGTCATTTCGGTCAGGGCGTTGAGGCCGATCACCTGCCGCATACCATGCTGCCCGAAAACAAATTTGTTCATGGTATGCCGGAAACCGGTGCCCACCTCGCCGATGATCTGTCGGAGCTGATCGCGCTGCACGACGCCTCTACCATTGCGGCGGTCATCGTAGAACCTATGGCGGGTTCGGCGGGGGTAATTCCACCGCCTGTGGGTTACCTGCAGCGACTTAAAGAAATCTGTGTCGCCAATGATATTTTGCTGATTTTTGACGAAGTCATCACGGGTTTTGGTCGCTGCGGCGCCATGACGGGCAGCGACGCCTTCGGTGTAGTCCCGGATATTATCAATACGGCCAAACAGCTAACCAACGGGGTAATCCCCATGGGCGCGGTTATTGCGCATGAAGACATCTACCACACTTTCATGGAGCACGGGGGCCCGGAATATGCCCTCGAATTCCCCCATGGGTATACCTATTCTGCGCACCCCGTCGCCTGCGCTGCCGGCATTGCCGCGCTTGATGTTCTGGTTGAGGAGAAGCTGGTGGATCGCGTCGCTGCGGAAGCCTCTTACTGGGGCGAGTTGCTGCATACACTGCGGGACAAACCCCATGTCAGTGATATACGTAACTACGGATTTGCAGGTGCGCTAACCATAGCCCCTTACCCGGGAGAGCCACTGCGGCGACCTTTTGAAATTGCGATGGGACTCTGGGAGCGCGGATTCCTGGTGCGCTATGGCGGCGATACAATTCAGCTTGCACCGGCCTTTGTGATGGAGCGCCCGCAAATGGAATCGCTGGTCTCAGCACTGGGCGAGACGCTGGATGCACTCGCGTAGCACGCTTGGCCTATAATCCGGTGCAGACCCTGAATGGGTGAGCGCGCTTTACCACGCAGCCTTTGGGTAGCGTAAAGAGCAACCCCTGATCCTCTGGAAGCTGTTATGACTGCGCCGTTGCTTTCTCGTCGTGATATTGAATTCTACCTTTACGAGGTCTTTCAGGCCGAGGATCTCACTTCCAGAGCGCGGTATAGCGATCACAACCGAGAGTCGTTTGATGCGGCGCTTGATCTAGCCGAGAAGATCGCGGTCGATCACTTTCTGCCGATCAGGAAGAAGGTCGACCGAAACCCACCGGAATTTGACGGTGAGCGGGTCAGGCTGATCCCCGATATTAAAGCGGCGTATGAGGCAGTTGCCGAGGCGGGATTGATTGCCGCCGATCAGGATTACAGCATGGGCGGTATGCAACTGCCCCCGGTGGTCAGCGCCAGCGCGACGGCCTATTTGACGGCAGCCGGCAGCACCACCAACGGCTATCATGCCCTGACGGCCGCCAATGCCAGTTTACTGGAAGCCCATGGTGACGAGGAGCAGATCGCCACCTGGGTGCCCCGGCTCCGATCCGGGGAGTTTGCGGGCACCATGGCGCTGAGTGAACCACACGCCGGCTCCAGCCTGTCCGACATCACCACCAAAGCGGTTCTCCAGTCTGATGGCAGCTACCGCCTCTACGGCAGCAAAATCTGGATTTCTGGCGGTGATCAAGAGCTGTCGTCGAATATCGTTCACGCGGTGTTGGCGCGCATCGAGGGCGCGCCGCCTGGTGTCCCTGGGATCTCGCTGTTTATTTGTCCTAAATTTTTACTCGACGAATCGGGGCAGGTCAGTCGCCGGAACGACGTCCATCTAACCGGCTTGTTTCACAAAATGGGGGGCCGCGGTCACACCTCAACAGCTCTGAATTTCGGGGAACGTGAGGGCGCTGTTGCGTTTCTCGTAGGGCAGCCCAATGCGGGCCTGGGCTATATGTTCCATATGATGAACGAAGCCCGGGTCATGGTGGGCATGATGGCAGCTACTCTTGCCCTCACCGGTTTTCAGTACGCGCTGTGGTACGCCCGAGAGCGGACCCAGGGACGACTGCCCTCAAATAAAAATCCCCTTTCAGCGCCCGTGGCCCTGATCGACCACGCCGATGTGCGGCGAATGTTATTGGCGCAAAAGGCCTACGCCGAGGGCGCCTTTTCGCTGTGTCTATTTGCCTCGCAGCTGGTCGATGACGCGCGAACTCACCCCGATAGCGAACAGCGGGAATGGGCCCATGACCTGCTCGACTTCCTCACGCCGATCGTCAAAACATTCCCGTCGGAATTTGGACCGAGGGCTAACGACCTCGCTATTCAGGTCTTGGGCGGAGCAGGTTATACCGATGAGCATCCGGTAGAGATGATGTATCGGGACAACCGCCTCAATCCGATTCACGAGGGTACTACCGGGATACAAGCCCTCGATCTGCTCGGGCGCAAACTCACCGAGAAAAAGATGCGCGGCTATATCACTTGTGTCGGCGCCATGGAACGCGAGCAAATAAAGGCGTCCAAGTGGGAGTCTTTACTGGAAATGGATATGGCGCTGGGTTCAGCGCTCGGGCACCTGAAGCGGGCGACTGAAGCGCTTGTTTCTGCGCTCAACGAAGAGAATACCGATCTCGCACTGGCGAATGCACCGGTTTATCTGCAGCTGTTTGGTCATGTGGTCGTCGGGTGGATGTGGCTGCGTCAGGGGAGGGCAGCGGTGGAAGCCCTGCAGGGTGCCGACCTCGATCAGACCGAGGAGGCGTTCTACAGGGGTAAGCTACAGGCGATGAATTACTTTGGTCGCTGGGAGCTTCCCCAGACCGCAGTGTGGTCGGACCTACTATGTTCGCTCGATGCGACACCGCTTGAAATGGACCCAGACTGGTTCTGACATGCACCCCCTGCGAATATTGAGCGGCTCGGGTACCATGACGGCTCGGTAGTTTTATGTCGTAACCGATACCAGCTTCGGCTGTTGACGACCGACTTTCAATCTTTGAATCAGCACAGCAGACAACGAGGGCTACATGCGAGACTACAAACAGTTTTATATTAACGGTGAATGGGTCGACCCACAGACGGTGAATGATTTTGACGTCATTGATCCCGCTACTGAAACGGTATGCGCCCATATTTCGTTGGGTGGTGAGGCAGACGTTGATGCCGCGGTAGCCGCCGCCAAAGCGGCCTTCAAGACCTATAGCCAAAGCACCATCGCCGATCGAATTGCGCTTTTCGAGCGAATCATTGAGATTTACAAGCGGCGTATACCCGAGATCGCCGAGGCGATTCGTCTGGAGATGGGTGCACCCATTTCATGGGCGTCGTCGGCGCAGGCCTATTCCGGACTTGGGCATCTTCAGGAAGCCGCCGAAGTGCTGAAGACCTTTGAGTGGGAGGAGGACCTCGGTGATCATCGTATCTTCAAAGAGCCAATCGGCGTCTGCGGTCTGATCACCCCGTGGAACTGGCCGCTCAATCAGGTGAGCTGCAAGGTCGCGCCGGCTCTGGCAACAGGATGCACCATGGTGCTTAAGCCGTCGGAAATTGCACCGCTCTCGGCTTATCTCTACGCTGAAATCTTGCATGAAGCAGGTGTCCCCGCAGGCGTGTTCAATCTCGTTAATGGCGACGGCCCCACCGTGGGCACAGCCTTGTCGAAGCATCCGGATATCGACATGATGTCATTCACGGGCTCGACACGGGCAGGGTCCCTTGTCGCACAAAATGCAGCACCGACGGTAAAAAGGGTGACGCAGGAGCTGGGCGGAAAATCTCCCAACATCATTCTCGACGATGCTGATCTTACGAAGGCGGTCAAATACAGTGTGCGTGAAATGTTCAGCAATACCGGTCAATCCTGTAACGCGCCATCGCGACTGCTGGTGCCGCGTAAGCAGCTCCCCGAAATTGAAGAACTGGCCGTAGCCGCGGCCGCCAAAGCACGCCCCGGCGATACTGCGGAAAAAACCACCAATATGGGCCCCGTGGTTTCTGATGTTCAATGGAACAAGATTCAGGGGCTGATCAAGGCGGGTATTGAGGAAGGTGCCAAACTGTTGTGTGGCGGCCCAGGGCTGCCCGACGGCGTCGACCGGGGCTACTACGTTCGGCCGACGATTTTTTCCGAGGTGTCCAACGATATGACGGTTGCCCGGGAGGAGATTTTCGGTCCTGTGCTGGTGATTATCCCCTACGATTCCGAGGAGGAGGCGCTCGAAATAGCCAACGATACGGTTTATGGGCTCGCGGGCTATATCCAAACAGGCAACATTGAACGGGGGCGTGAGCTCGCACGCAAGCTGCGTGTAGGCAATGTCTCCATTAATGGTGTTGAGGCCGATTACAACATCCCGTTCGGCGGTTATAAGCAGTCGGGTAACGGGCGAGAGTGGGGTTCCCACGGCTTTACCGATTATCTGGAAATAAAGGCAGTTTCAGGTTACGAGTCTGCCTAGGTAGCACTTACTTTCCGGCGTCCGATTCGGGCGCCTTTCCCCTTGCGATTGAAGCCAGGCAATCGGAGAGCAGGATAGATAAGCATGCCGAAAGTCATACTCGCCATTGATCAGGGCACAACCGGAACCACCGTCGCCATGATGGATACGGGGGGAAACCTACTAGCCAGTGTTAACCGCGAATTCCCGCAACGGTATCCGAAGCCCGGGTGGGTCGAACACAATCCCGAGGACATCTGGATGTCCGTGCTCAAGGGGATTCGCGGCATCTTCAAACGAGGCAGCGCCAAGCCAGCCGATGTGATCGCCATCGGTATTACCAATCAACGCGAGACCGCGCTGTTATGGGATACCGACTCTGGGAGTTCTCTCAACAACGCCATCGTCTGGCAATGCCGAAGAACCACCGAATTCTGCGACAATCTCAAGCGTTCCGGCGCTGAGGGCTTGGTCCGCCAGAAAACAGGGCTGGTCCTCGATCCCTACTTCTCAGCCAGCAAGTATCGCTGGTTGCTGGATAATACTCCTGGCATAAAGTCGAAGGTTCGCAAGGGTCGCGTTGCAGCCGGAACCATTGACAGCTTTTTGGTGTGGCAGCTAACGGCCGGAGAACAGCATGTCACCGACGTCTCCAATGCGTCACGCACGTCGCTGATGGACATCGATCGCGGTGACTGGGACGAGGACCTGGGCGCACTGTTCGGGGTGCCACTGTCGATATTGCCCGAGATAGCGCCATCCAGTGGGGTTCTCGGCCATACCCGTTCAGTGCCCGGACTACCTGACGGTATCCCGATAGCAGGGATGGCTGGTGACCAGCAGTCGGCACTGTTTGGCCAGGCGTGCTTCCACACCGGTGAGGCGAAATGTACCTTTGGTACCGGCTCTTTCATCCTGACCAATACGGGCAAACAGCGCATCCAGTCCAAGGCCGGTTTACTGACTACGGTGGCCTGGCAACTCAAGACGGGGGGGCCGCTTTATTATGCCCTCGAGGGCGGAGCTTTCGTCTGCGGTGCGGCGGTACAGTGGCTCCGTGATGAGCTGCAAATTATCCGCAATGCTGCGGACATCGAGGTGCTGGCCGGCACAGTATCCGACAGTAATGGCGTCGAATTTGTGCCCGCGCTGACCGGGCTCGGTGCGCCGCATTGGGATCCAGACGCACGGGGTTTGCTGTGTGGTCTTACCCGCGGTAGTAATCGGGGGCATATTGCACGGGCAACCCTCGATGCGATGGCATTGCAAAATGCTGACATACTCATCGCTATGGAGCGAGATCTGGGGAAGCGACTCAAGCCTATCCGCGTCGACGGTGGTGCCTCAGCAAACCAACTCTTGATGCAATTACAGGCCGATTACATGGGACGTAAAATTATCAGGCCAAAGGTCGTGGAAACCACAGTAGCGGGTGCCTGTTTCCTCGCGGGGCTTGGTGTCGGCGTCTGGAATTCGACTGCTGATATTACTCGCAGCTGGCAGATCGATCGGGAATTTAAAGTGGGCTTATCGGCAGCCGGACGCAGGGAGCGTCTTGCTTCGTGGCAGCGGGCCATTGCGCGTGCGCGAACCGGGGAGGGTGCCGATGGCTGATGTTATTCCGTTTAAGAAACACGTCAAAAAGCCTGTCGACTTGACGCTCTGTCGAAACGGGCATCACAAATGGAAGATCGTTAACAGCGATCCATTTGCCGTACACCGAGGAGAGCTTATTTCGCGATATCGCTGTGCACGCTGTGGCAAGGAACGGAGTCGGGCGCAATGATGTTTATTGTCATGCCGCTATAAGATGCACATACTTCACGTGGAGACGGGCCGCTTTCTCTATGGCGGCGCATTACAGGTTAGCTATCTGATCAACCGGCTGCAGCGCGAGGGCATCAGCAACACCCTGGTTTGTCCACCGGGGAGTGCCATCGCCGATGCGATTACCCCACCGGCGATCACCGTAGAGGTTGCTCTCGCGGGAGATCTTGATATCGGTTTTGTTGGCCGATTGAGACGCGTGATAAAAACGACGAAACCCGACCTGGTGCACTTACACAGTCGACGCGGCGCCGATGTTCTCGGCGGCATTGCAGCAGCGCTTGAGGGAACCCCCTGCGTGCTGTCGCGCCGGGTTGACAACCCCGAGTCTCGGTGGGTGATACCTATCAAATACCGGCTTTACGATCATGTGATTACGATCTCTGAAGAGATACGGCGAGTGTTGCTCGACGGCGGTCTATCCGGCAAGCAGATTACCTGTGTACGTAGTGCCATAGATAGCGATGCCTGGAACCTTGCACCGGAACGCGGCTGGTTTTTGACCGAATTCAACCTGCCCGAAGACGCACGGGTTTTTGCAATCGCCGCACAGTTGATCGAGCGAAAAGGACATCGTCATTTACTTAAAGCACTGCCTTCGTTACTCGAGCGCTGGCCGGAGCTGCACATCCTCGTGTTGGGGCAGGGGCCGCTCTATGGAGAACTGGTCGAGATCGCAACAAAAAAGCCCTTCCTCGGGAAGGTACATGTCATTGGTTTTCGTCAGGATATCAAGCGTATTCTGCCCAATCTTTTTGCTGTCGTGCACCCTGCGGATGCCGAGGGGTTAGGGGTTGCCCTGTTGCAGGCGTCATCGGCGGGCCTGCCAATTGTCGCTACTCGGGCAGGGGGCATTCCCGAAGTCGTCGTCGACGGAGAAACCGGTTATCTGTGCCCCCCGGGGGATACTACGGCGATTGCTGATGCCATGAACAGCTTACTCAGCAACCCTGATACCGCGCGCCGTATGGGTGAGGCAGGCAAACGTCGCATGCAGGATGAATTCTCCGTTGACGTCATGGCACGGGGAAATCTGGCGGTATATCGACAAGTCCTTGAAGCGGCGGGACAGGGCTGATTGGCAAATTCAGACGCGATACCTTATCGACCAAGTCCGCCCATAAGGATGTATTTGATTTCAACGTAGTCGTCGATGCCATATTTCGACCCTTCGCGTCCACTACCGGACTCTTTGACACCGCCAAAGGGGGCCATTTCGTTGGAGATGATGCCCTCGTTTACCCCAACCATGCCGTATTCGAGTGCTTCACTGACGCGCCATACCCGACCGATATCCCGAGTGTAAAAATAAGAGGCCAATCCGAATTCGGTATCGTTGGCGATGGCCACTGCTTCCTCTTCGCTACGGAAACGAATAACCGGCGCTACGGGCCCAAAAATTTCATTGCGGAAGACCGGCATGTCCGCAGTAACCTCGGTCAATACGGTAGGGGTATAAAAGCACTCACCCAGCGCACTGCGCTCTCCACCCAACGCTAATTTAGCGCCCGCCTGAATCGAGCGCTGGACGAGGTCATCCACATCATTGACCGCTTTGACATTGACGAGTGGTCCAAGCTGCGTAGATTCATCCATTCCATTGCCGAGACGGAATTTGGCGGTCTCAGCCACCAACTTTTCCACAAAGGCGTCGTAAATGTCTTCGTGCACCAGCATTCGATTGGTACAGACGCAGGTTTGGCCACTGTTGCGGTACTTTGAAACCAGGGCACCTTCGACAGCAGCGTCGATATCGGCATCTTCAAAAACGATGAAGGGTGCGTTACCGCCCAGTTCCATCGACGTCTTTTTCAGCGTTGCCGCGCACTCGGTTTCCAACTGCTTGCCCACCGGTGTAGACCCTGTAAATGTCAGTTTGCGCACAATCGGATTGCCGGTAAGTTCAGGGCCAATATCCCGAGAGCTGCCGCAGACCACATTGACGACCCCGTCGGGTATGCCGGCACGGCCCGCGAGTTCAGCCATCGCAAGGGCGGACAGGGGAGTCTCACTTGCGGGCTTGATGACCACCGAGCAGCCCGCTGCAAGCGCTGGACCAACTTTGCGCGCGATCATGGCGTTAGGGAAGTTCCACGGTGTTATCACGGCGACGACACCCACCGGTTGTTTAATACAGATCACGCGTTTGTCACCGGAAGGGGCGGGTATCACGTCACCGTCGATTCGCTTTGCCTGCTCTCCAAACCACTCGATATAGGAGGCGCCGTAGGCAATTTCGCCCCGGGCTTCCGCGAGTGTTTTTCCCTGCTCCGCGGTGAGGATTTTTGCAAGGTCTTCTTGATTATCCATGATGAGATCGAACCAGCGCCTCAGCGCCTGTGCACGGGCCTTTGCCGGCGTCGCCGACCAATCCGCCATCGCTGAATCGGCGGCGGCGATGGCTCGCCGAGTTTCCGGTTGTCCCACCTTGGCGATGGACGCGACCAGGGCGCCCGTTGCCGGGTTGGTTACATCGAGGGTATGTCCATCATCACCATCCACCCAGGATCCGTTGATGAGCGCCCGGGTTTGTAGCAGGGTAGGATCGTCGAGGAATAGCGTCATGAATCAGGCCTTATTTCAATAGAATAAAATGCGTAACAGGTTACCTAATAAGTATACTCGAAAATACGTAGGCATTAATGCTTCGGTAGAGGATCTATTTTCGAGGGTTGCTTACCCGCCGGGGTGGGCGCGTTCTCAAATCGTGTTTGCGCATCAAGCCCCGTAACTGATCATAGCTCAACCCGAGTAATTCAGCGGCAACCTTTTGCTGTTGGCTTGCCTCCTCCAGCGCCTCGAGCAAGATAGCCTTGGCATACTCCGTTACACACTGCTGAAAATCGATGGGCCAATCCCGGCGAGGCGGTAGGCCTGTGCTCAGCCGTTCCGGCGAATCTGAAACGTCTGCCAAATCTTCTGCCGTTGAATCGCCACCGAATGGGCCGGCGAAGTTTGCAAAGGGATCAACCACAACTTCATCCACGGCAGCATCATCGCGGCCCCAGCGAAAAAGCGAACGCTCGACCGCATTTTTAAGCTCGCGCACATTGCCCGGCCAGCGGCAGCCCTTCAGCGTCTCCATCGCTTCATCGGTGAAGCCCGGGAACAAGGACCAGCCCAGGTCCGAAGACATGCGCACGGCAAAATGTTGTGCGAGCTCTTCGATATCGCCGGGTCGCTCGCGCAAAGGGGGCAAGCGCACCACATCGAAGGTCAGGCGATCCAGTAAATCCCAGCGAAACTGCCCATTGTTTGCCATACCCCGTAGATCAGCATTTGTGGCGGCGATAATCCGCACGTCGACTTTTAAGGTGCTCGACCCACCTACGCGCTCGAACTCACCGTACTCGATAAGCCTTAGTAGCTTCTCCTGTAGACGCAGGGACATCGTACCCAACTCATCGAGAAACAGACTGCCCCCATCGGCGCGTTCAAAGCGGCCAATGTGCCGCTTGGTCGCCCCTGTAAAGGCCCCGGCTTCATGCCCGAATAGTTCGCTTTCCAGAAGTGACTCGGTGATGGCGCCACAGTTGACCTTAATAAACTGCTCAGACCAGCGACTCGAAAGAAAGTGAAGCCGTTCGGCGCCGAGTTCTTTTCCGGTGCCGCGTTCCCCAATCACCAGTACCGGTCGGTCAATGGTGGCCAGTGCCGACAGGTGGTCCAGGGCCGCCGAGAGCGCCGGGCTTTGCCCGATAATCGTCTGGGGTGCATTCATAAAGGCTAAATTAGCCCTACTGGGTATAAAACACCACTAAAAATGCGATAAACGCCTTTAATACGTCGCCGACAAGGTCCGTCTCAGCTAAAAAAAAGCCTTAAGTATCTGTTTTCGCAATGATTTATTAATCTGGCACGGCATTCGCTAAATACCGGTTGAAGGCGCCGGGTTGGCCGGAATCGCCAGAGGGGCAGGGAAGCCCCACTCATTATCAAGGAGTAATACCGCATGGATACACTGGACGAACGATTCTCGATCTACACCGCGGTAGTTTTCATCTGCAGCACCCTGGGTGCGCTGGCCGGGCTGAGTGCCGCGGCGGTGACCTTTGGCGTGTTGGCGGTCGGTATCGAGCTGGCGTATGTCGCTAGTGGCCTGATGAACGCGACGGACCAGTCCGACGCCTAGGTCCATCGAAAGGAGAAGCATCATGGGTATATTTTCACGTATGTCAGACATTGTTAACTCCAACCTGAACGCGCTGTTGGACAGCGCCGAAGATCCGGAGAAGATGATTCGCCTGATTATTCAGGAGATGGAAGACACGCTGGTGGAAGTACGGAGCTCCTCGGCACGGGTGTTGGCGGACAGGAAGACCGCGGCCCGACGGCTGGAGGCGACCGAGGCGGAAGCCGCGCAGTGGGAAGCAAAAGCGAAACTGGCGATCAGCAAGGGCCGCGAAGACCTGGCCCGGGCAGCGCTTCAGGAGAAGCGGGCGATCGAGGAGGAAGTGGCGGCGGTTCAGGAGGAACTGTCGGCGACCGACGAGCACATTGCCCAGCTCAACGAGGAAGTGAGCCAGCTGCAGGCGAAGCTCAATGACGCCAAGGCGAAGCAGAAGACCATTCTGATGCGCTCGAAGACGGTCCAGTCACGGATGCAGGTCAAGCGTCAGGTGCATCGCACCGAGCTCGATGAGGCCTTCACCAAGTTCGACAAGTTCGAGCGACGGGTGGATAACCTCGAAGGGCAGCTGGAGGCGATGGATCTCGGTCGCGATGTGACGCCGGATCTGGCGGCGGAGATCGAGTCGCTGGCGCAGGACGAGTGGCTGACCGAGGAACTCGATCGTCTCAAGGCGTCGATGGCGTCGAAGGACGACAAAGCCACCAGCAAAGGGAAGTCATCAGGCGGTGCAAAGGACTGAGAGGATGAAAGGCCAGGGAAGGCTGTTTACACTCGATATCACCGACGCAGGACCAGGGAGTCAACGATGAGCATTACGGAAGCGTTATTTGTACCGACCATACTGTTCATGCTGATCGTGGCGCCGATCTGGATTGTGATGCACTACCAGAGCCGCAAGCGCTCGAGCCAGAGCCTGAGCGAGGATGATCGTCAGGAGCTTGATGAGATGCTGGCGACGGTGGACAAGCTGAGCGACCGAATCGTATCGCTGGAGTCGATACTGGATGTGGACCATCCGAATTGGCGCAAGACAGACGGACAAAGGAGCGAATGATGCGCAGGGATGAGCGTGGTTACCGACGGGCCGATCGCCGCGAGGGGATAGGTTCACGCAAGAAACGGGGTTGGGGGATTGGCTTATACCGCAACCGCAGCGATGCCTGGCTCGGCGGTGTGTGCGCGGGCTTTGCCGACCACTGGGATGTACCGGCGTGGATGGTGCGTTTGGGTGTGGTGGCGCTACTGATCTTTACCGGCTCGCTGGCTTTCTGGGGCTACATCGTGGGCTGGTTGTTACTGGCGCCGCGCCCGGGCCGCTTTGAGGCGGACGCCGAGGATGACGTGGCCATGGAATACGACGAAGATCTGCACCAGTACCGCCCGAAGACGGTGTTTCGGTATTCGGATGCGCCGAGCACACGAATCCGCAAGGCTCAGGAGCGACTGAACAAGGCCCTGAGCCGAGTGGAGGCGATGGAGCGTTACGTGACTTCGCGCCACTACGACCTCAACCGGGAGTTCTCCAAGCTCTAGGTGAACCATCAGCGAGAACCCGAAAGGCGGCCAGGGGCCGCCTTTTTTATGCCGTGATAAAACGCTTAACACTGTGCATCGAGCATGGCGCACCGGAATTCTTATCGGGTCAAGGGCCATGCCCGGAATTATTTTCAAGGGACAAAGTCAGTCATTTAGCGCCGATTTTGCCGCCAGCAGGGAAGTGCATCCATATTTTCTAAGGTGGCGGGACACAACACAGTTTTCACCCGATGCGGCTAACGCGTTGGCACGATTAAAGATGCGTAATGACCGGCTCGGTTCTATACTGGAGTAGTCACTAGTTAGGGAGGTTTCATGAATAAGGTACTGATTGTTGCTGATATCGAGGACAAGTGCTCCGCAACCCCGCGAGGCTTGAGTCTGGCGCGGGAAATGGATCTTCAGCCTGAAGTGGTCGCCTTTGCCTGGGTCGACTTGAGCAAACTAGCCCTCAACGAGGCTACCAGTGCCGAAGCCAAGAAAAAGATTATTGCAGAGCGGCGAGCCGCTGTAGAGGCCCGGGTCGAGAAATATGCGCAGGGCGAATCGGTCAAGGTGACCGTGGTGTGGGCCAAAGAGATCCATGACTGGATCTGCAAACGTGCTGAAAACGGCTATGCCGCTGTTGTAAAAACCCGGCATCAGACCGAATCGATTGGTCACACACCCACCGACTGGCATCTGTTGCGCGAGTGCCCCGCACCCGTGCTCCTTGTTGGCAAAAAGCGCTGGAAGAAAGCGAGCACCATACTGGCCACCGTGGACCTGAACGCGAAAAAGAAAGTCAAACAGCAATTGAATATTGACGTTATTTTGGAGGCGAGGCATTTCGCAGAAATTTTTGATGCCGAGCTCAAAGTACTGGGTGTGCTGGAAGTCCCGACACTTCTCGCGGATTTGGATCTCGTCGATCCGAAAACCTATGCCGATGAGCGCAAAAAAGAGGCTCAACCGATTATCGACGCCCTGGTCGAAGCCACCGGTGTCGCGCGTTCGGCGTTCAAACTCAAGCGCGGCCCAGTGGCAGAGACGATTGTGTCCGAAGCCAGCCGTCTGAAAACCCAGCTTGTGGTCATGGGAACCGTCGGGCGCCGTGGCGTCAAAGCCAAGGTGATCGGTAACACCGCTGAGGAAGTACTTCACTTGTTGAAGAGCGACACACTGACTCTGAAGCCCTGATCTACCGCGCGGGGCTTTCCTGGCGCCATGGAGGCGTCTGCCGGCATGTCAAATGAGATCACAATCAGACTCGCTGATCTTGATGAGTCCCTGTTTATGCCCCGAGAGCTCAGTTGGCTCTCTTTCAACGAACGGGTACTGCAGGAGGCGATGGACAGCAGCGTCCCGCTGATTCAGCGTGTACGCTACCTGGGCATTTTTTCAAGCAACCTCGATGAGTTTTTCAGAGTGCGCGTGGCCGAAGTGCGCCGCCTCATCAGCGTCTCCCGAGGCAGTCATCGGCAGCGGGCCAAAGAGCTGTTAACTGCGATACAGGCACGCGTGGTGGAGTTGCAGGCCGAATTCGATGGTGTTTACGACGCTGTCTTGGCAGAGCTGGCGGCTCGTAAAATCTACCTCATCAATGAAACCCAGCTTGATGAGGGACAGGCGGCTTTTGTTCAGGAGTTCTTTCATGAAAAAGTCCTTCCCGAGTTGGAACCTATTCTACTGCGCGACGATCAGCCTATACCGAATCTGACCGACGAGTCGCTTTATCTCGCTGTAGCACTTGAGACGACTCGAGGTCCCCAGTACGCCGTCATCGAGGTGCCCACCGATCGACTCGATCGCTTCATTGAGATACCCAAGCGCAAGGGCAAAGGCAAGCGGGGCAGGGTGTTTATTGTTCTCGACAACATTATACGGGCATGCATGAAGCAGGTGTTCCGAGGTGTGTTCACTATCAAATCCGCGCAGGCCTACTGCTTTAAGTTCTCGCGGGATGCCGAACTCGAAATCGATGCCAGCATCACCGAAAGCCTGATTGAAAAAATGGCGTCGAGTCTAAAGCAGCGTCGAAAAGCCGATGCTGTGCGCTTTGTATTCGATGGCGCCATGCCCGAAAACCTCCTTAGCTATCTGCGCAAGCGGTTCGGTTTCGGCAAGTACGACAGCCTCATTCCTGGCGGTCGGTACCACAACTCAAAAGACTTCATCGCATTTCCCAACGCGGGTCCAAAGTATCTTGAGTTCAAGCCGCTACCACCTATAGAGATACCCCGACTGGAATCGGGTGCAAACTGCTTTGAGACGATTCGGGAGCAGGACGTACTTCTCTATTATCCTTATCACTCCTTCGATTACATCGTCGATGTCCTGAAGACGGCGGCGCTCGACCCCGACGTTCTGGCAATTAAGATTTGCCTGTATCGCGTAGCTCGCGATTCGAGGGTAGTCGACGCCCTGATCAACGCCATCAACAATGGCAAGCGGGTTATGGCGGTGGTTGAACTGGCGGCGCGCTTCGATGAGCAAGCCAACATACAGTGGGCGCAACGACTCACGGATGCAGGGATCGAGGTTATCTTTGGCATTATGGGCCTCAAGGTCCACAGCAAGCTGTTCCTCATCGAGCGGCGCGAGAGCGGGGCGACCAGGTATTACAGCCACATCGGCACAGGGAACTTCAACGAGAAAACCGCGAGGTTATATACCGATTTCGCGCTCCTGACCTTCGACCAGGCGATTGGCCAGGACGTTGCAAAAGTTTTTGACTTCTTGAAGTACAGCTATCGCCGCCCCGACTACAAACTGCTTCTGGTATCGCCACACAATTCCCGGTCCGGATTGCTTGCGCTGATTGAGCAGGAGATTCGCAACGCCAGGGATGGGTATCGGGCCGCAATCATCCTGAAATGCAATAACCTCGTCGATCGACAGCTGTCAATGAAGCTCTACGAGGCGAGTCAAAGTGGGGTAGAGATCCGACTGATTATTCGCGGTATGTGCGCCTTACTGCCGCAGGTATCGGGAATCTCTGAAAATATTGAAGCGATCAGTATTGTGGATCGCTATCTCGAGCATCCCCGGGTTTATGTTTTCCATAACCGCGGTCGACCACGTTACTTCATCGGCTCTGCCGATTTAATGACGCGCAACATCGACTACCGGGTTGAGGCTCTCTGTCCGGTCAACGGCGAGGACAATCAGAAAATTATTCAGGATATTCTCGATCAACAGTGGTTCGACAACGTCAAGGCACGGACGCTGGACGCCGAGCAGCGCAACGCCATGCCACGCCGGAACAGCAAGGGCGGCAAGATTCGGTCCCAGGAATCGATCCACCGCTACTTAAGCGCAGGAAAGTTGCCACGATACCCCAAGACGTTTATGCGCAAGCCGTCGCGGCGGCGACGCAAAGGAGGGGGATAAATGGCATTTGGCAGCCTGCTGGCCCTTCTGGATGATATCGCCGCAATACTCGATGACGTCTCGGTCATGACCAAAGTCGCCGCCAAAAAAACTGCCGGTGTTCTGGGGGACGATCTGGCGGTCAATGCGGAAAAGGTTACCGGCGTGCGACCCGAACGGGAATTGGCCGTGGTTTGGGCGGTCTTCAAGGGTTCTGTCGTCAACAAGTGCATACTCGTGCCCGCTGCGCTGGTGATCGCGACCATCGCCCCCTGGCTGATAACCCCGCTATTGGTCTGCGGTGGGCTTTACCTGTGTTTTGAGGGGTCCGAGAAACTGCTCCACTGGCTTAAGGAATCAAAACATACTGACGAGGAGGGCGCCGCGCAGCGTGTCTCCAAGCTCAGAAAATCACCCAGCGATCTCGTGGCGCTTGAGCGAAGTAAAATAAAAGGCGCGATTCGTACCGATTTTATTCTGTCCGCCGAGATCATTGTGCTGACGCTTGGCGTGGTCGAAGACTCTGACCTTGTCACTCAGTTAATTGTGCTTGGCGGAATAGCGGCCGCTATGACGGTTGGTGTTTACGGTTTGGTTGCCGCCATCGTAAAGCTGGATGACCTGGGCTTGTACATGAGCGAGACCGCCGATGACAAAACGCTGGCGGGCGTGCAACAGGCCATCGGCCGCGGATTACTCGCCTTCGCTCCATTTCTGATGAAAATGTTATCCATCGTTGGAACAGTAGCCATGTTCATGGTCGGTGGCGGCATCCTATTGCACGCGGCACCAGCACTCGAGCACCAGTTGGTTGATCTGATCAAGCCCCTGGGACTTGGCGGCTGGAGTACCCTGATGATGACACTGCTCAGTGCAATCGGGGGCATGATAGCAGGAGCGATTCTGGTTGCGGTGTTCAGCATTGGGGCGCGATTTCTTCCAATGCCGAAGGAAAGCAGGGATTCGCCTTAACGGAAGGTCAGCGCCCTGCAGGCTGGCGAATTAATCAGGAGACGTCACCATCCCGGAGGTTATAAAACGGTGACATCCGCCCATTGGCAGAAACGATAAAAAATGTGAATCCATCGGGCGCTTCAAGTACGACTTCCGGGGCGAAGAAGAGGTGTTCACGCATAAACCGAACTGCAAACCCCTGCGCGCGCTTATTCAGAACAACGGCCTGCTGGGCGCCGGTCAGCTTCGTCTCAAGCGCTGCACCATGCTGATCACGGTCTTCCCGTCGTTCCGGTAATGAGTTTTGAACATCGTCACGACGATGTATCTGATAATGAGTGGGCATGGCGGCGGCACCTTTACTTACTATTCGAACGTTTTTCCCTAAATCGATTAGCTTTTAGCACGATGCCCAGTTTGCATCTCAACAAGGGCACGTCTCACGATTTCGCAAATGAGACTAATTCAAGGTTTGAGCGGAGTCACGGGGCAATTGTTGAAAATGCAAAGTGTTTGGCACTAAAACGCCGGTGGGCTAGTACTTTAGTACTAAAGTCCTTGAGATTTTGCGCAATAGATTTTTGAGTTTAAATTCAATATTTTAGTAAGTCTTTCTCAAGTTAATAGTAATCATGCGGCAGCTGGAATTATCCGGTATCGGTTCGAAAAACAGCCCTGAGGTGTAGGCAGAGCACCGTTTTGCCTCAAAATCCGTAGTTACCTGCCTGGGGGGGGGTATCACGAAAGGCCTGACGCCAGGACCCCTTACGCCTTATCATTAACTGCGTATAATGTATATTATGTTAAATTAACGATCTACCGAAGGGTTCCCGCTTGTAGATAGGTCCCAATGATAAAAAACAGCTGCTAACTTTGAACCTCACAAGTTGTCTATAGTGTCAGGATAATCAAGGTGGCCCCCCCCCCCGCGGTGAGACTGGTCCTGTCGCGACTTTGTAAAGCACCCCGCGTCGACGTGGCTAATGAGCCCATTTTTGATAGAGGAAGATGTACGTGACAGCACTTTCAACCATTGCCTGTTTATTGGCGGGTCGACTCGGTCGGCTGCTTACCTTCTGTGGTGCCTCACTCCTTTTCGTATTCCCGGCATACAGCCTGGAGCCTACGCCAGCGCAGGGAGAGACCCTCGAGGAGTTGGTCGATGCCCTTGAGGACAGGCACTACGCCAAGCGCGTCTATGACGATTCGCTATCGCGCGCCCATCTCAACGAGTACATCGATAGTCTTGACCCACAGCGGATGTTCTTTACTTCCGCCGACATCGAGAAATTCGATGCCTACGGCGAGGCGCTCGACGACTACGGACGAGAGGGTGAGCTCTCCCCCGCTTTCGAGATTTTTAACGTCTACGAAGCCCGTCTTCGGTCGCGCCTGACGCAGGTGGTAGAGCAGGTCGGAGATTGGGTTGCCGGCTACGATTTTGAGCGTGAAGAATTTATCGAGGTCGATGGCAGTGAACTACCGTGGGCCGACAAGCCGTCGGATCTGGACGACCGCTGGAGGAAGCGTGTCAAGAATCAGGTGCTCAGCCTTAAATTGGCCGACAAGCCCGATGACGAGATCGTCCCTATGTTGGAGCGCCGTTACACGAGCCAGCTCAACCGACTCGATCAATACAATGCACAAGATGTTTTTCAAGTCTATGCCAACGCCCTGACCGAGCTATTCGACCCCCATACCAGCTACTTTTCGCCACGCCGGGCCGAAAACTTTGATATCAACATGAGCCTGTCGTTTGACGGGATTGGCGCGGTCTTACAGGTTGATGATGAGTTCACCAAGATAGCCCGCCTGGTGCCCGCCGGACCCGCCGAAAAGCAGGGGGATCTCCAACCCTCACAGCTCATCGTCGGCGTGGGCCAAGGGAATTCGGGCCCTATCACGGACGTGGTTGGCTGGCGCCTCGACGAGGTCGTCGACCTGATTCGTGGTCCGCGGGATACCATTGTGCGCCTCGAAGTTATTCCGGACAAAATGAAAACCGATCAACGCCAGGTTATCGCGATTCGCCGGAATCAGGTCAAGCTTGAAGAGCAATCAGCCCAGAGCGATATTATTGAAGTGCCCGATGTGAACGGTGATGTGCGCAAGATTGGCGTGATTGACATCCCTGCGTTTTACATTGATTTTGCCGCACTTCGCCGGGGCGATGACGACTACAAATCCACTACCCGCGATGTGCGGCGACTGATTGGCGAACTCGAGGCCGACGGTGTTGAAGGCCTCGTTATTGATTTGCGTAACAATGGCGGTGGCTCCTTACAGGAGGCCAACGAGTTGACCGGACTGTTTATCGAATACGGGCCTACGGTACAGATCCGCAGTGCGGAACGCCGGGTGTGGCGCGACGGCAAACGCCGCCGTTCGGCTTATTACGATGGCCCGGTTGCCGTACTGATCAACCGGCTGAGCGCATCCGCTTCCGAGATCTTTGCCGGCGCTTTACAGGACTACGGGCGCGCGATCGTTGTCGGAGACCGGACGTTCGGAAAAGGGACGGTCCAAACCATGATGGCGCTCCCCGAGGGGCAGCTCAAAGTCACCGAGAGTAAGTTCTATCGTGTCAGTGGTGACAGCACTCAGCATCGCGGCGTCGTCCCGGATATCAGCTACCCCTCGTTGTTCGACCCCGAACAAATCGGCGAGAGCTCGCTGGATAATGCACTCGATTGGGATCAGATTTCCCCCGTTCGTCATAGAGAGTACAACTTTTATGGGCAACTGCTGCCCACGCTCCAGCAACGCCATGAAGAACGGGTCTCCGATGACCCGGATTTCATTTTTCTCACCGATCAGGTGGCAATGGCCGCGGAAACCCGATCGCTGACACAGCTTCCTTTGTCAGAGCAGAGTCGAGTGGAGTTACGAGAAGCCCAGGAGGCCAAAGCGCTCGCGATTGAAAACAAGCGGCGCAAGGCAAAGGGACTGGAGCTGCTGACCAGCCTGAGCGACGCGCCAGCAGACCCACTGGCGGATGAGGAAATGGGTGGCACCGAGGGCGAAACCGGGGGTGATGACGCGTTGTCGGTTCACAGTGATCCTATCGAGGATGACTCCGATACCCCCGACGTCCTGCTGATAGAAACCGGCCGAATCCTCGCCGATGCAATGGCCCTCTCGGCGCCGGCATCAGAGCGGCCAGAACAGCAAACCGCAGCCCGCTAACGACAGCCCGCTGCGTAGCGGGTTAATCGTCGTCGCTGGAGGTGCCGTTAAACCAGCCCAGGGACTCATGCAGCGTGACTACCGAGCCAATAATGAGCAGTGTAGGTGCCGCAGGCTGTGTCTCCTCAACGATACGGTGCATGGTGGATAGTGTCCCCGTAATGACTCGCTGATCGGGACGGGTGGCTTTTTCGATCACCGCCATGGGGGTGTCCCCCGCCCTGCCCGCCGCCATAAGTTCACGACAGATGATCTCCAATCCCGCGAGCCCCATATAAAATACCAGCGTCTCAGCGGGATTCAGAAACTGTGCCCACGGCAGGTTTAATTCGTAATTGCGCGTGTGGCCCGTGATAAAGCGTACCGACTGCGCGTGGTCCCGGTGGGTCAAAGGAATGCCGCCATAACAAGCCGCACCCGATGCTGCTGTAATACCGGGCACGACTTCAAAATCGATCCCGGCCTTCATCAGTCCTTCGATTTCCTCACCGCCGCGACCGAAGATAAACGGGTCACCTCCCTTGAGTCTCGCGACCCGTTTACCGGCCCTTGCATAGTCCACCAGTGCCTGATTGATTTGATCCTGCGGCATGGCGTGCTCAGAACGCTGTTTGCCAACGTAGATACGATCGGCATCACGGCGAGCGAGCTCAAGAATGCCATCGCCGATGAGCCGATCATAAAGCACCACATCCGCGCGCTGCAGCAGGCGCAAGGCCTTGAATGTCATAAGGTCAGGATCACCGGGGCCCGCACCGATCAGATAGACCGCACCGTGAATCAGCGCACCGGGATCCTCCAGCGCCCGATCGAATCGACGACTGGCTTCAGCGACCTCCTGCCTCGCCAGAAGGTCGGTAATCGGGGAATCCACGATCGCTTCCCAAAACTGTCGACGATCGCCCTCCTCCGCAATCTCGCTACTCACACGATCCCGCTGCTCACCGTAAAAGCGCGCGGCGGCGCCATAGCCCGGTGGATACAACGTTTCCAGAGTGCTGCGAATGCGCCGAGCCATGACCGGACTGGCACCGCTTGAGGAAATGCCGACCAGCAGTGGATTTCGATCGACAATCGCGGGAATAATGAAGCTACACAGCGCCGGGCTGTCGACCACATTCACGGGAAGATTTGCCGCCCGACAGACCTGCGACACTTCAGCATTAACCGCAGTGTCATTGGTTGCGGCAATGACGGCTCGAAATTGATCCAGTGGCTTTTCTGGGCTCCATGGCGTTCGCTGGACTCTCGCAGAATCACCAACAAGGTCAGTAAGCTCAGCGCTGACCTCCGGTGCGACAACCGTAAGCACCGCGCCCGCGCGATGGAGGAGCCTTGCTTTGCGCGTGGCAATCTCTCCACCTCCCACAAGCAAAACGGGCTCGCCATCGAGCTTAAGGCAGACGGGAAGGTAGTCCACTAGCGGATTACGTCGCTGCCGCGCATATAAGGCCTCAGGGCGGTGGGAATAGTTATGCTGCCGTCGGCACACTGATAGTTTTCTAGAATCGCTACCAGAGTCCGACCGACGGCCAGGCCCGATCCGTTTAGGGTATGGAGTAGCTCAGGCTTTCCTGTTTCCGGGTTACGCCACCGGGCCGACATTCGTCGCGCCTGGAAGTCACCGAAATTGGAGCAACTGGAGATCTCCCTAAAGGTATTTTGTGCGGGAAGCCAGACCTCAAGATCATAGGTGAGCTGCGCAGAAAAACCGAGATCACCACCACAGAGAATCACTTTGCGATAGGGCAGCTCCAGTGCCTCAAGAATCGATTCCGCGTGTGCCGTCAAGCTCTCCAGTGCCGCATCAGACTGCTGCGGCCGAACTATCCGCACCAGCTCCACTTTTTCAAACTGGTGCTGGCGAATTAATCCGCGAGTATCTCTGCCGTAGCTGCCCGCCTCACTGCGAAAGCACGGCGTGTGCGCAACAAAACGAAGCCCCTCCTCGCCCAATTCGTCGGCTTCAAAAATTCGGTCCCGACAGAGATTGGTTACGGGCACTTCTGCCGTGGGTATCAGGTAGTAGCCCTGATCCGAAACGATACGAAACAGGTCTTCCTCAAACTTCGGAAGCTGTCCCGTGCCCGCGAGGGACTCACGATTTACCAGATAGGGAACGTAGGTCTCGGTATAGCCATGATCCAGAGTGTGTCGATCGAGCATGAACTGCACCAGCGCACGCTGCAGCTGGGCCAGGGGCCCCGTCATGACGGCAAAACGGGAACCGGTGATCTTGACCGCGGCCTGGGTATCAAGGAAACCGAGGCCCTCTCCGAGATCGACGTGATCCTTGACCTCATAGTCGAAATTACGCGGACTACCCCAACGCTTTACCTCGATATTATCGTTCTCGTCGGATCCCGCGGGAACCTGCTCATGTGGCACATTGGGCACGCTCATCAGTAGTGTTTCAAGCGCTGACTGAACCGCGTTGGCCGCTGCGGTAGCCGTATCAATCTCTGCGGCGATGCGATCGAGTTGCTGCTGCACCTCGGCTTTGGCCTCGTCGACGCTTTTACCCGCAGCAATCAGAGTACCGATTTGCCTGGACGCAGACTTACGCTCCGCCTGCAGCGATTGCGCTCGAACGTCAGCCTCGCGACGGCGCGATTCGAGATCCTTGAATTCGGTGACGGGAAACTCGAAGCCCTTTCGCAGCAGTTGGGCGGCGATCGCTTCCGGATTTTTACGGACGGTTTTTGTATCGAGCATGGTCTCTATGACTGATGATTCTGAGGGCGCGCATGATAGCGCGTTGCGCTTGAGTTTTCTGCCTTTTAAGCCACGCCCCTGGCAAGATAAACACCTGCGGTCACACCGGCAAGGCAACAAAAAATACTGAGCGCGGCGTACAACACCCCATGGTAAATATCCCCCGCCTCAATCATATGCAGCATTTCGAGGGAAAAGGTCGAGAACGTGGTGAAAGCGCCAAAAAAGCCAATCACCAGCAAGGCGCGAAAATCCCCGTGTATCATGCCCCGCTCAAGAAGCACAAACAGCACCCCAATACCCAAGGAGCCCGTTACGTTGACCAGTAAGGTGGCCAGGGGCCAGTCTTCAATGATGTAGTGGCGAACCAGCGCACCACTACCGAAACGCGCCATGGCACCCAGCGCCCCTCCCAATGCGACCAATAGCCACTGGGTCACGATGAAGGGCCATCCACGGCGTTTTTATCCAATGCGCGCAGATGTTCAAGCTTTTGCCGCACTTTGAGCTCCAGACCGCGATCGACTGGTCGATAAAAGCGAAGTCCTGTCAGCGACTCGGGAAGATAGTCCACGCCGGCAGCGTAACCCTCGGGCTCGTCATGGGGGTAGCGATAATTGTCACCATAGCCACTGTCTTTCATTAACGGGGTCGGTGCATTCCTGAGATGCATGGGCACCTCCAGTGAGCCGCCTTCAGCGACCGCCTGCTGAGCCGCCTTGTAAGCTTCATAAACTGCATTGCTCTTTGCAGCACAGGCCATGTAGACCAGTGCTTGGGCTATAGCGAGCTCGCCTTCAGGACTTCCCAAACGCTCTTGTACCTGCCAGGCATTGAGCGCCAGTTCGAGAGCCCGGGGATCGGCATTGCCGATATCCTCGGTGGCCATACGAATCGCCCGGCGGGCAACGTAGAAGGGATCACAGCCGCCATCCATCATTCGGGCAAACCAGTACAGGGTGGCATCCGGATCGCTGCCACGCACTGATTTATGCAGCGCGCTGATCTGATCGTAAAAGGCCTCTCCCCCTTTATCGAATCGACGTGCCAGTCCCCGTGTAATTTCCTCGATGGTGGTCTCGGTGATGGTTGTACTTCCATTTTCAGCACTGGCGAGATCGACGGCGAGTTCTAGCTGCCCCAGCGCGCGCCTCGCATCGCCATCAGCGGAAGCAACGAGTTGGGATAAGGCGTCGTCACTGACGGTCACGTCAGTAAATTCCGCCGCCAGTGCCGCACGGACTATCCGTGATAACTCGTCATCGGACAGCGGTTGAAGTTTGTACACCCGAGCACGGGAAAGTAATGCTGAATTCACCTCAAAAGAGGGATTTTCGGTGGTAGCCCCAATGAAAATCAACGTGCCATCTTCGACATAAGGAAGAAAGGCATCCTGCTGGGCTTTATTGAAACGATGGACTTCATCGACAAACAAGACGGTGGCTCTGCCCATGCCCCGCTCCTGACTGGCCCGAGCGACGACGTCGCGAATATCTTTAACGCCGGCCATGACTGCTGAGATTTGCACGAACTCGGCATTGGCTTGATGGGCAGACAGTCGCGCGAGCGTGGTCTTGCCGGTTCCCGGCGGACCCCACAGAATGAAGGAATGTAAATCACCCCGCTCGATGGCCTCGCGCAAAGGCTTACCCGGTCCCAGCACGTGGACCTGCCCTACATAGTCTGCGAGGGCCGATGGTCGGCGACGGGCGGCAAGCGGTCGCGTTTTCGCCATACTGTCGTCTGCTGCAAACAGCGGCTGTTGATTGGCCACCCTCAGCGCCTCCCAGTGCCCTGCTCGACCAATTCAATATGGGGCGGTAACTGCATCACAAACAAGGTGGCATCGGGGAGTTCGCCAACATCCGGGGTGAGGTCGACTGAGATGGTCTGCTCCAGCGAATCCAGTACTTCGATAGATGATGGAACATCCCCCTCGAAGTGGATGCGTAGCCGCCTGAACGGCGCGCTGAAGTCGGCTTTAGGTGTCAGTACCAGGTTGTCGAGGGAGGCTTCCAGCACATAGTGCTCGCTGAGCTGGGCCCGAGAACGGGTGAGCAACTGCATGGGTGAAAGCATCTCAGGATCAAGCGGTCGCCGGGTCGCAGTTTCAAGGTCGCGATCGAGCTGCCATAAATCCTGTCCATCACTGATTATTAGCTGACTGCCCGGTGCAGTAATCTCCCAGCGGAAGAAATGCGGCGTCAGGATGGCGAAGCGTCCTTCACTCGACCCGAGGGAGACACCATCGGCATCCACCAACTGCTGTTGAAAACTGCCCTGCAGACCCTCCGAGGGTAGCAGCCGATCGTCCGGGCCCGCCGCGACTGCAAGGTGAAACCATAGGCCCGATAGCAGCAATAAAAGACGGAGTGAGCGGTACCGCATCAGGCGCATCAATCCTCCATCGGAGGTGGCGCGAGCACCTCACGCTGACCGTTGGTACCCATCTCGGTGACCACGCCGGCGCTTTCCATCGCCTCAATCAGGCGTGCGGCCCGGTTATAACCGATACGTAATTTGCGTTGAACGCTGGAGATCGATGCACGGCGTGACTTGCATACATAGTGCACGGCCTCATCGTAGAGTGCATCCGCCTCAGGGTCATCGTTATCCGATGCCGCCGACTGCAGTTCCCCTGCCGTCACCGGTGTTTGCCCGCCCTCATCCAATAATCCCTCGATGAATTGAGGCTCCCCGCGCTGCTTCCAATCGGCCACCACCCGATGGACTTCGTCATCGGAACAAAACGCACCGTGCACCCGCTGCGGCACACTAGACCCCGAGGGCAAATACAGCATGTCGCCATAGCCGAGAAGTTGCTCTGCTCCACCCTGATCGAGGATGGTTCTCGAATCGACCTTGGAGCTGACCGAGAAAGCGATACGCGTCGGTATATTGGCCTTGATCAGACCCGTGATGACGTCCACCGAAGGTCTTTGGGTGGCGAGGATCAGATGAATACCTGCAGCGCGCGCTTTTTGCGCAATACGCGCGATCAGCTCCTCGACCTTCTTGCCGACAATCATCATCATGTCGGCAAATTCGTCAATCACGACAACAATACTGGGCAGTTTCTCGAGGTCCGGATGGACCTGATCCTCTTCCGCGGTCATCGACAGGGGGTCGGGCTTCCAGGTGGGATCCGGAATCGGTTCTCCCGCTTTTGCCGCATCAGCCACCTTGCGGTTGTAGCCCGCCAGATTCCGCACCCCGAGCATCGACATTAACTTGTACCGTCGCTCCATTTCTGCCACGCACCAGCGCAGGCCGTTGGCGGCATCCTTCATGTCGGTAATCACCGGAGTCAGGAGATGGGGAATCCCATCGTAAACCGACAGCTCGAGCATCTTGGGATCAACCAGAATGAGCCGACAATCCTCGGGGCCCGCTTTATACAGAAGGCTGACCAACATGCAGTTTACGCCTACCGATTTACCCGAGCCCGTGGTTCCGGCGACCAATAGGTGGGGCATCTTGCCCAGATCCGCAACAATGGGCACACCGGCAATATCGTGCCCGAGGGCCAGTGTGAGCGGAGACTTGGACTCGTCGAAGGTGCGCGAAGCGAGCACCTCCTTGAAGTTGACGGTTTGTCGATCGGCGTTGGGAATCTCGATTCCCACAACACTTTTACCGGGAATCACCTCAACCACGCGAACCGAAATGACGGCCAACGACCGCGCGACATCCTTGGCGAGGTTGGAGATCCGAGACACCTTCACCCCCGCCGCTGGCTGGATCTCAAAGCGGGTGACCACCGGACCGGGATAAACCGCAGTCACTTCAGCCGTCACACCAAAATCCGCGAGTTTTAACTCAAGTAGCCGTGACAGCGACTCGAGCTCCGCCTTGGAATAACCGCGGGGACCGTCTTCGGTGGGCGCATCAAGCAGCCCCAATGGCGGTAGCTCGCCGCTTATTGGCGTATTGAACAGGGGCTGTTGCTTTTCTTTCTCGACCCGCTTTCCGACTTCAGGTTTGGACTGTAATGCTTTGATCTTTGGCGGTTTTCTCTTGCGCTCTTTTTCAACATGCTGCTCGATTTGCGCCTTTCGCACCTCGAGTTGCTTTTCCCGCGCCCGTCGGTCCGCAATCTGGTCGCGGGTAGTGACGACGAATTGCACGCTCCGGTCCCAGGCCAGCAAGCAGAAGGCACCGATGCCCTGGGACAGGCGAAGCCAGCTGATATCGGCAAAAACGGTCAGCCCAAGCAAGAGCACGGCGACGAGGATCAGTCGGGCGCCCACCGGGCTGAAGGCCGTATCAAAACCACCCCCAATCCCCGAACCCAAAATACCGCCATCCCCCTGGGGCAACCCCGAACCGCCCGAGTCATTGAGCGATGCCAGCGCCGTAAAGGCGATCACCACGAGCACCAGCCCGAGTGCGCGCAGGCCTATATAGGACCAGTCAATCGGCCGATGATCGTCGTTGGCGAGGAGAATGCCGAACGCCCGGGAGGCGAGGAGTACCGGCACCAGATAAGCGGCGTAACCGAGCAGAGAGAAACAGACATCCGCCAGAAACGCACCCGTGATCCCGCCGAGATTATTGACCTCGCTGCTCACCGCGCTCGCCGACCATCCCGGATCCTGAGGGCTGTAGGACAAAAGGGCCATAAGAACAAACAGGCACCCCGCTCCCACGGCGATGAACAGCGCGTCCCGCAGACGCCTGCGGGGGTGATCACCCCGCTGAAGCGCTGCTTCCGAATTTTGTTTTGCTGCTTTGGCCAAAGCCAGACATCCTTATTGCGAAAGGCAAATGCTACCACAGCCCCTTGTCTTCGCGGTCCGTCGAATTGCCATGAAATTCAAATGCTTGCGCTACTTTTGGTAGCGGCGCGCCAAACTTTGCCGATACCGCAGCAGTGTATTACCCTTGCACCCCTTTAGCTGCTTTATTTAACCCTGCACTTTAGTTGCGACCGCTTGGGAATAGGCCAGCTCCCTTGCCAGTTCACAGAGGCACCAGTGTCATCATGAGCGATGTTCAGCACCATCGATTAATTATTCTGGGTTCAGGCCCTGCGGGCTACACGGCGGCAGTCTATGCCTCGCGGGCGAACCTTAGCCCGGTGGTCATTACAGGAATGCAGCAGGGTGGACAGTTAACCACCACCACCGAAGTCGAAAACTGGCCCGGGGGTCACGCTGAACTGCAGGGCCCAGAGCTGATGCAGCAAATGCAGGAGCACGTTGAGCGTTTTGATGCGAGCGTCGTGTTTGATCATATCGAGCGTGTCGATCTATCAAAGCGGCCGTTTCGCCTCAGTGGCTCGAGTGATTACACCTGCGATGCGCTAATCATTGCCACCGGAGCATCCGCGCAATATCTCGGCCTCGACAGCGAAACCACGTTTATGGGTAAAGGGGTGAGTGCCTGTGCAACCTGCGATGGGTTTTTCTATCGCGGTAAGGAAGTCGCCGTCGTCGGTGGTGGCAACACCGCCGTTGAGGAAGCACTCTACCTCAGTAACCTCGCCAGCAAGGTGCATCTGGTTCACCGACGGGACAGCCTGCGAGCCGAAAAAGTATTACAGGACCGAATTTTTGCCCGTGTGGACGAAGGCAAGATCGTTCCTCACTGGAACCAGACCCTTGATGAAGTCCTCGGCGACGCCACCGGAGTGACAGGGATGCGACTTCGCTCCACCCAATCCGACGAGACGACGGACATCGATCTCGCGGGGGTATTCATTGCCATCGGCCACAAGCCCAATACGGACATGTTTGAGGGGCAGCTCGATATGGCCGGCGGTTATATCATCGTCAAATCGGGAATCAATGGTGAGGCGACCACTACCAGTGTCCCCGGTGTGTTCGCAGCCGGGGATGTGGGAGATCACATCTATCGCCAGGCGATTACGTCGGCTGGCTTCGGCTGCATGGCGGCCCTGGATGCTGAGAAATTTCTTGATAGCCAGGAGAGTAACCAATAAGCGAGGGCAGTACGTCATTCCCTCCCTCGGAAAATGCACTGCGGGACCCCAACGGGTTATTGGCTGTCGGCGGAGATCTCTCCGCGCCAAGACTGGTTAGCGCCTACAGTCGTGGTATTTTTCCATGGTTTGAGGCGGACCAACCGGTGCTCTGGTGGACGCCGGACCCTCGCGCCGTTCTCTTCCCCAATGAATTCCATTGTTCCCGGTCGCTGCGAAAGACGCTGCGCAAAAACCAGTTCTCGGTTCGCTGCGATTCTGCATTTGCAGACGTGGTCGAGCGCTGCGCCGCACCGCGGGCGGACAGCCCGGACACCTGGATATCGCCCCAGATGAAAGCGGCTTACTGCCACCTTCACGCCCTGGGCTGCGCCCATTCGATCGAAACCTGGCGCGGTGACCAGCTGGTCGGTGGGCTCTACGGGGTGCGCATCGGCGATGTTTTTTTCGGTGAGTCGATGTTTTCTGCCCAGCCAGACACCTCCAAGATAGCGCTTGCCGGCCTGGTATGGCTGGCACAAAAAGCGGGGCTTAAACTGATCGACTGCCAGGTGACGAATCCACACCTGCTGGGCCTCGGTGCCCGTGAAATACCGCGCAAACGCTTTGAAAAACTGCTTCAAGACGCTATAAAACCAAGCGATACTAGGCAAGCACTGAGCCCTGCGGTGGGCTCGGGTTCCCTTGAGATGCAGTTGGGCGTCACGATGCCCGCACACACAGAGGTTTTGGTTTGACGGCGTCATTGCGCGAAATCAAGGTGTACACCACCTTCCCCCACGACTGCAGTTATCTCGATGGTCGCGAAGCTACGACGCTTTTTGTCGATCCCCGGCAGAAGATAAACCAGCGGCTTTACACCCAGCTTTCACTGCTCGGGTTTCGCCGCAGCGGCGATCACGTTTATCGTCCCCATTGCGATCGCTGCAACGCCTGTGTTCCGTCACGGATCGATATCGCTGAATTTCGGCTGAGTCGATCCCAAAGGCGTATTCTGAATCGGAATCACGATATCACGGTCGCTCGATCAGAGCATATTTTCGACGACGAAACCTATGCCCTCTACCACCGCTACATCGAGCAGCGTCACGCCGATGGTGATATGTATCCGCCAGACCGCGATCAATATGAATCCTTTCTCAACAATGGGCTGGGGTGCACCGAGTATTACCGGTTTTCGCTGGGAGACCAGTTGGTCGGGGTGAGCGTCGTCGATGTCATGGAAGATGGACTATCCGCCATTTACACCTTCTACGATCCCGACCACGAGCGCAGAAGCCTGGGGACATTTGCGGTACTGCATCAGCTCGAAGAGGCTCGACGCCGAGCCCTGCCCTATGTGTACCTGGGGTTCTGGATCGAAGAGTCGCCCAAGATGAGCTACAAATCGAAATTCAACGCCCTGGAAATTCTGAAAGGTGGTGAATGGCGCCGGCTGCAGGCCTCTGCAGCCGATCAGGACACCACAGAACCGGTGCGGAACCTGATGCTTAATCGGTAACGCGACCGATAGCACAACAATGCCGCTTTCTCAGTGCGCCGCTTTCGGTTAAAGTGCGCGCCTGTTTTTATCGTAAAGGAAACGCGCCGCATGGCGAAAGAAGATCAAATTGAAATGGAAGGCGAGATTGTAGAAACCCTTCCGAATACCACTTTTCGGGTCAAACTGGAAAACGGGCACGTGGTTACGGCACATATCTCGGGAAAAATGCGCAAGCACTACATCAGAATCCTGACGGGTGACAAAGTACGGGTGGAAGTCACGCCCTATGATTTGACCAAAGGCCGTATTACTTACCGAGAGCGCTGATCAGACGCTGACCTCTGAGGGCTTCTCTGCCCGCACCGAGACCAACAAGTCACTGCGGTCATCCTTCATGCTCACCACGGCGCTACCGCCCTTGCTGAGCTCTCCGAACAGCACCATGTCGGCAAGCGGCTTCTTAATGTGCTCCTGGATAACACGGGCCATGGGCCTTGCTCCCATGGTTCGGTCATAGCCCTTCTCTACCAACCAGAGGCGAGCTTCTTCGTCCACCTCAAGATCAACACCCTTCTCGTCCAACTGACCCTGCAGTTCGGTGAGAAACTTGTCGACCACGGTCAAGATAACGTCTTCTCCCAACGGCTCAAACGGCACTATCGCGTCGAGTCGATTGCGGAATTCCGGGGTGAAAGTACGATTAATCGCCTCGAGCGAATCGGTACTGTGATCCTGCTCGGTAAAGCCAATAGAGCGACGGCTCACATTCTCGGCACCGGCGTTGGTCGTCATCACCAGTATCACATTGCGGAAATCCGCCTTGCGACCATTGTTGTCGGTCAGGGTCCCGTGGTCCATCACCTGCAGTAGCAGGTTAAACACTTCGGGGTGGGCTTTTTCGATTTCATCGAGCAACACCACCGAATGCGGATGCTTGGTGACCGCATCGGTTAGCAGCCCGCCCTGATCGTAACCGACATAGCCCGGAGGCGCACCGATCAGCCGCGATACCGTGTGTCGCTCCATGTATTCGGACATATCAAACCGGGATAACTCAAGTCCCAGCTGCATTGCCAGCTGTTTGGTCACCTCGGTCTTGCCCACCCCGGTAGGGCCGGCCAGCAGGAAGGAGCCTATGGGCTTATCGCCCGATCGCAACCCCGCTCGCGCGAGCTTGATGGCAGCAACAAGGCTCGAAATCGCTTTATTCTGACCAAAAACAACCATTTGCAGATTGGGTTCCAGCTTCTCCAACAGTGATTTGTCGTCGGAGGTTACGGTTTTGGGGGGAATGCGGGCAATCTTGGCGATAATGCTTTCAATATCACCGGGGCCAATAACCTTCTTGCGTTTCGAGGGGGCCTGAAGTTGCTGGTAGGCGCCCGCCTCGTCAATGACGTCGATGGCCTTATCCGGCAGGAAACGATCGGTGATGTAGCGCGACGCCATTTCGACAGCGGTGCGCAGCGAACGGTCGGAGTAACGCAATCCGTGGTGCTCTTCAAATCGGGATTTCAGGCCCTTGAGAATCTTGTAGGCGTCGTCGACCGAAGGCTCAAGCACATCGACCTTCTGAAAACGACGACTGAGCGCCTTGTCTTTGTCAAAAATTCCACGGTATTCAGCGAAAGTCGTCGAGCCGATACAGCGCATCTTGCCCGAGCTGAGCAACGGCTTGAGTAGATTGCTCGCGTCCATGACACCGCCCGAGGCCGCACCGGCGCCGATAATCGTGTGTATTTCATCGATAAACAGGATCGAGTGATCGCGTTCTTTCAGGTCTGCCAGCAGACCCTTGAACCGCTTCTCGAAATCGCCACGGTATTTGGTACCCGCCAACAGCGCACCGAGATCCAATGAGTACACCACCGCGTCCTTGAGTATTTCAGGAACGTCACCATCAACAATCAGTTTCGCCAGGCCTTCAGCGATTGCGGTCTTTCCAACGCCCGACTCGCCGACCAGCAGTGGGTTATTTTTGCGCCGGCGCGCCAGAATCTGGGCAACGCGCTCCACTTCCTCGAGCCGCCCGATAAGCGGGTCGATGTTGCCCTCCCGCGCTTCCGCGTTCAAATCGGTAGCGTAGGTGTCGAGGGGACTGGCATCAGCACCGCCCGCGTCTTCACTGGTATCGCTCTCGGTTCGTTCGATACCCTCGCCTTCTTCATCGGGTTTAGCGATGCCGTGGGTGATGTAATTCACGACATCCAGTCGAGAGACATCCTGGGATTTCAGGAAGAAAACGGCCTGGGATTCCTGTTCTGAAAAGATGGCCACCAGAATATTGGCGCCGGTTACTTCGTTTTTTCCCGAACTCTGGACGTGAAAAACGGCCCGTTGCAGCACCCGCTGGAAACCGAGTGTGGGCTGGGTTTCTACCGCCTCGTCATCGTCGGGCAGCAGCGGCGTGGTGGCGTCGATAAACTCAACCAGATCGCCCCGCAGCGCTTCCAGATCGACACTACAGGCTTTCAACACCGCGATCGCCGCCGTATCGTCCAGCAGCGACAGGAGCAGGTGCTCCACGGTAATGAATTCATGGCGACGACCCCGGGCATTGCGGAACGTCTCGTTCAGCGTTTGTTCCAGGTCTTTGCTTAGCATGGTCTTATTCCTCGTCGTCTTGGGCGGGTTCTACTTCACACAGTAACGGGTGTTGATGTTCTTTGGCACACTGATTCACTTGTGCGGCCTTGGTCTCCGCGATATCGCGGGGATAGATGCCGCAAACGCCTTTGCCCTGGGTGTGAACCGCGAGCATCACCTGGGTCGCCTTATCCCGATTCATACTGAAGAAGCGCTCAAGCACCTCGACGACAAACTCCATAGGCGTGTAATCATCGTTGAGCAGAATGACACGATAGAGTGGCGGCCTTTTCAGCTTCGGTTTGGCGGGCGCAATGGCCACGCCTTCGTCCCGACCAGGGCCGCGCTCCGCGTCGTCTCCGGTCGCCCTGGGGCGAGGGTCCGAGAGCCTCGCGGTCGCAGCGTTATCGATAGTTTCCATAGCCCCAGTATAATTGATGCGCAGCGGATGTGACCGCAATAGGGAGAAAAGACCGTGTCTTTGGTAACCGACCTACGACGATTGATCGGCGACCGCGGTGTCCTCGATGCCGCGGCACTCAGTGAACGCCAGGCCGGCGTATGGCGCTCTGACGCCCTTGAGGCTGCGGCACTGGCGCGCCCCACCTGCACCGGGGAAGTTTCCCGGATTATGGAATACTGCCATCAACAGGGCATTAGTGTGGTCCCTCAGGGTGGACGGACCGGACTGGTTCATGGTGCCGATGCCAGCCCGGAGCAGGTTATTCTTTCTCTGGAGCGGATGAACCAAATTGAGAGCATCGATAGCCGTCAGCGGGTTGCCGTCGCGCAGGCCGGCGTCCCGCTGGAAACCCTGCACACCGCCCTCGAACCCCACGCCTTGCACTTCCCCCTCGACCTCGGCGCACGCGGCAGCGCGACACTCGGTGGGAATGCGGCGACCAACGCCGGCGGAAACCGCGTGATTCGTTACGGCATGATGCGGGAGTCGGTGCTCGGGCTCGAGGTAGTGCTTGCCGACGGCACAGTGGTAAACGCGCTGAACAGCCTGATCAAAAATAATGCGGGCTACGACATCAAACAGTGGTTTATTGGCTCAGAGGGCACACTCGGAATCATTACCCGACTGTCGTTGCGACTGCGCGAAGCGCCCCTGACTCGAGACATGGCATTGGTGGCGATCCCCGATTTCGATGCCGTAATCCGCTTGCTCAAGCATATGGATAGCCAGCTTGGGGGGTCGCTCTCGGCCTTCGAGGCGATGTGGCCATCCTTCTACCGCCTCATCACCACCCCGCCGGCGCTGGGCCGCCCACCCATCGGGCAGGACTTTCCTTTCTACGTACTCCTTGAATCCCAGGGCGCCAATCCTGACAGCGATCGCGAACGCCTCCAGCAGGCGCTGGAGTCGGCACTGGAGGCGGGCTTGGTGGTTGACGCCGCAATGAGTCAGTCAGAGCAGGATTGCGCCGGATTTTGGGCCCTGCGGGATGATGTGGAGCAGGTCTTTGTCAAAGGGGACGCGCTCCTGTTCGATATCGCACTGCCCATCGGCGAGATGGACCGATACACGACCGAACTGGAGGTCGCGCTTGCGAATGCCCTACCCGAGGCGGATCTATTCGTTTTTGGGCATTTGGGTGACGGCAACCTCCACCTGGCCATTCGCGTACCTGCCGGCAACGCTGACTCCCTGCGACCGCAGATCGAAGGCCTGGTTTACGACCCGCTGCACGCGTTTAAAGGCTCTGTATCCGCGGAGCACGGCATTGGTATCGAAAAGAAAAACTATCTGTCGATATCGAGATCACGGGAAGAAATCGATTTGATGCGGGGCTTGAAGCTCGCCCTCGACCCCACCGGGATTCTCAACCCCGGCAAGATTTTCTGACCAATAATTTACTTTATTTCATATACTTGCAGAGGATTACTGAGGTAAAATATAAGGTTTTTCACTGTCGAGGCGCATCCGCTCGGGGACGATGCACTCCAACTGCGGGGAGAGTAACAATCCCTGAAATTCGCGATAAACCAAAAAAAAGCCCGCGACAAAGCGCGGGCTTTTTCTGGTCTTGCGGCGGTGTCTTACATCTTCGCGACAATCGCCTTGCCAAACTCAGAGCAGCTCAGCAGCTTCGCATCATCCATCAGGCGCTCAAAATCATAGGTTACGGTCTTGTCCTGAATGGCACCGTTCATCCCTTTAATGATCAGGTCGGCGGCTTCATTCCACCCGAGGTGGCGAAGCATCATTTCCGCAGAGAGAATCAGCGAACCCGGGTTGACCTTGTCCTGCCCGGCGTATTTCGGTGCCGTGCCGTGGGTGGCTTCAAAAACCCCTATGGTGTCAGACAGGTTGGCGCCGGGAGCAATGCCAATACCCCCTACCTGCGCCGCGAGGGCATCGGAGAGGTAGTCACCGTTGAGGTTTAGCGTGGCAACTACGCTGTAATCTCGCGGGCGAGTCAGAATCTGCTGCAGCATGGCATCGGCGATGACATCCTTGATGACAATGTCGCTACCCGTACGCGGATTTTTCATCGTTACCCAGGGGCCGCCATCGAGAAGCGTGCCACCGAACTCTTCCTGCGCCAGCTCATAACCCCAATCGCGGAAGGCGCCCTCGGTAAACTTCATGATGTTGCCTTTGTGCACCAGTGTAACCGAAGGCAGATCCTGGTCGATGGCGTATTGGATAGCCTTGCGAACCAGGCGCTTGGTGCCCTCTTCCGATACCGGCTTGATCCCAATACCCACATTCTCCGGGAATCGAATTTTGGTAGCACCCATTTCGTTGCGCAGGAAATCGACGACTTTTTTGGCTTCTGGAGAATCCGCCTGGTATTCGATACCGGCATAAATATCCTCGGAGTTCTCGCGGAAAATGACCATGTCACAGTCTCCGGGGTTCTTCACCGGCGACGGAACCCCCTCAAACCAGCGCACGGGGCGCTGACAGGTGTAAAGATCAAGTTCCTGGCGCAAAGCCACATTGAGCGAGCGGAAGCCGCCGCCTACCGGCGTGGTCAACGGGCCCTTGATAGCCACCGAATAGGTTTTGATGGCATCGAGAGTTTCTTCGGGAAACCAGTCACCGTCGTAGAGCTCGGCCGCTTTTTCGCCGGTATAAATCTCCATCCAGGAGATTTTCTTGTCGCCGCCGTAGGCTTTGTCAACAGCAGCGTCAACCACATCTATCATCACGGGACTGATGTCGACGCCGATACCATCGCCTTCAATAAACGGGATAATGGGATTATCAGGTACAGTGAGGCTGTGGTCAGCATTAACCGTGATGGTCTCGCCCGTTTCCGGTACCTTAATGTGCTTGTAAGCCATGGGTCTTTCCTTTTTTTGGAGTCCGATAGAATAGGTAGGCTCGGATCGACCGACAGATCCGGGCTCGGCAAACGGGGGAAGCATTCTACGCTGCGTCGAAACCCCGCTTGAACCGCAAAACGGCGCCAAGTTTACCATTAAACGTGACGGTGATGACCCGTGTCTGAGATCATTCTGATCAATAAGCCCTTTCGTGTACTGAGTCAGTTTACGGATCGAGAGCAAACCAGCCGTGGTCCCAGAAAAACACTCGCAGACTATCTCAGTGCGCCGGGTTTTCGCGTCGCCGGTCGGCTCGATTACGACTCCGAGGGGCTTTTGCTGCTCACCAATGACGGGGTATTGCAGCAACGCATTGCCAACCCGCGCCACAAGCAGTGGAAAACCTACTGGGTTCAGATCGAGGGAGCCGTGAATAATGAAATATTGGGACAGTTAATGAAGGGGGTGGAACTCAAGGATGGCCCCACACAACCGTGTAAGGCCACGGCAATCAGTGAGCCTGCGTTGTGGTCTCGGGATCCCCCAGTGCGTTATCGGCGAAACGTTCCAGACAGTTGGATAGAAATGTCCCTGCGCGAGGGCCGTAATCGTCAGATCCGGCGGATGACTGCGGCAGTTGGATTCCCCACCCTGCGGCTGGTTCGTCGTGCTATCGGCCCCTGGCAACTGGACACCCTTCGCCCCGGAGAGCATCGGCGGCTGACTTTATGATCGCAACTATTGCCCAGGATTCACCCCGATGGCGACCCAACGCTACCGTCGCCGCCGTCATCGCCGATGGTGATCGATTTCTTCTCGTAGAGGAGTCTGACCCCAGCACCGGTGCGACCGTGTTCAACCAACCCGCCGGTCACCTCGAGCCGGGCGAGGGGCTGATCGCCGCCGTTGAGCGCGAGGTCCTCGAAGAAACACGCTGGCACTGCCACGTGTCGAATTATCTGGGCGTCGCCCTGTATACCGGGGGAAATGGCGTCACGTACTTGCGGCACACCTTTGTTGCCACGGCGTTAACTCATGACCCGACAAAAGCCCTCGATCCGAGTATCATCGCCGTCCATTGGTTTAGCCTCGATGAAATTCGCCACCGGAGTCAGCAACTGCGCAGTCCGTTGGTGTACAAAGCCATTGAACAGTTCATCAAAGGGCAATGGGCCCCATTATCCTTAGTAGTTGATTTATGAGTCTGAACGCAAATACCAAAGTCATCGTCGGAATGTCCGGAGGTGTTGACTCGTCGGTGTCGGCACTGCTGCTGCGTGATGCAGGGTATCGCGTGGAGGGGCTGTTCATGAAAAACTGGGAAGAGGATGACGGGACTGAGTACTGCACGGCAAAAGAGGATCTCGCCGATGCCAGCTCAGTTGCTGACCGGTTGGGCATTCCACTTCACGAGGCCAACTTCGCCGCAGAATACTGGGATAATGTCTTCGAGCACTTTCTCAGCGAGTATCGCGCCGGTCGCACACCCAATCCCGATATCTTGTGTAACCGCGAGATAAAGTTCCGCGCCTTCATCGATTATGCAACCCTGCTCGGCGCCGACTGCATTGCCACCGGGCATTATGTTCGCCGGGGCCATTTCGAATCGAAAGCCACACTACTCAAGGGGCTGGATACCAACAAGGACCAAAGTTACTTTTTGCATCAGGTGGGTAACGTTGAATTGGGTCGCACCCTGTTTCCTGTCGGCGAAATTGATAAGCCCCGTGTTCGCCAACTCGCGGAGGAAAACCAGCTTGTCACCGCGAAAAAAAAGGATTCCACCGGCATCTGCTTTATCGGTGAGCGTCGATTCAAAGATTTCCTCCGCCAATATCTACCCGCACAACCCGGGAATATCGAGGATCTCGATGGACGAACCATTGGCCAGCATATCGGTCTCATGTATCACACCATAGGTCAGCGGCAGGGGTTGGGCATAGGCGGATTGGCCGACCACGATGAGGCGCCGTGGTACGTCGTCGGTAAGGATCTCGACCGAAATGTACTGCTGGTCGCCCAGGGGAATGATCACCCCGCGCTGTTTTCCTCGCGCTTGCTTACCGGAGACATTTTCTGGATCTCCGGGGAGCCCCCGGCTCCCTCGGTGCAGCTGTCGGCAAAAATACGCTATCGGCAGCCCGATCAGGATTGCCACCTGGTCGCCATCGACGGCGGCTTCGAGGTTGTTTTCGATACACCGCAGCGCGCGGTAACACCCGGACAATCCGTCGTTTTTTATGATGGCGAATGCTGCCTTGGCGGTGGCGTTATCGAGGACTCGCTGTAGTGGCCCATACCCCTCTGGAAGATCAGACCATAGCGCTCGCCGGTGTGGCCCAGGCCGCGCGTATCGTCGACCAGTGCTCGCGCAGTGGCAGCTACCCCACTGCGTTTCTCGAAGCATCAATCCATTCGCTATTCAGTTTCGACACCCCATCCGTCGCTGCGGTATACGGCAACCTGCAAGGGGTGAAACTGGGGTTGCAGACGCTCAGTGCTGGCCTTGGAACGGACAATAGCCATCAAACCGTTACCACCATGCGCTATCTGTTCGCCATCCTGCATCTCTCCAGACAGTTTGAGAAGCGCCCAGAAATGCAGCAGATCATCCATACACGTCTCCAGCACGCCCAATACAAGGCCAATCATTTCTCCAATGATATCAATGGTATATGTCATAATATATCAGCGGTTTATCAAGATACTCTGAGCACGCTTTCGTTTCGGATCAAAGTCACGGGGAGCGCGCAGCACCTACAGAATGAGGCCAATGCGGACATCATCAGAGCATTGCTGCTTGCCGGTGTCCGCTCCGCCTATCTGTGGCGGCAACTGGGTGGCCGCCGCTGGAAGCTCGCCCTGCAACGCGGCCAGCTCCGCGATACGGCCCATCAACTGTCACGGGATATGGGCCTTGATTAAGCCGATGACTCGAGGCGTTACGCACTACGGCTCACTTCACGTAAAGGAAATCATATGGAACTGACGGCACTGACTGCTATTTCACCGATCGATGGCCGCTACGGTGACAAGCTGGCAACCCTACGAGATGTTTTTAGTGAGTACGGTCTGATCAAACGTCGGGTTGAAGTAGAGGTTCGATGGCTGGAGTGTCTTGCCGGGCACCCTGACATCGCCGAGGTCCCTGCCCTGAGTGATGCCGCGCAGAAAATGCTGGAGCAGCTGGTCACTGATTTCAGTGTGGCGGACGCCGAGGCCGTCAAGGCCATCGAAGCCACAACCAATCACGACGTCAAAGCCGTTGAATATTTTCTCAAGCACGCCGTGGCCCACCAACCCGAATTGGCCGCTATCAGCGAGTTCCTGCATTTTGCCTGCACATCGGAAGACATTAACAATCTTTCCCATGGACTGATGCTACGAGACGGAGTGGCGCTGCTTGACCCCGCCATGACCGCCATCATCACGGCCATAGAGGACCTCGCGGTTACTCACGCGGCTCTACCCATGCTGTCGAGGACCCACGGGCAAACGGCCAGTCCGACGACACTGGGCAAAGAAATGGCCAACGTGGCGGCTCGACTGAAACGACAGCACCGCGCCGTGCTCGCCGTGCAACCCATGGGAAAGATCAATGGCGCTGTGGGCAATTACAATGCGCATTTTGCGACCTACCCTGATATTGACTGGCCCGAGCTGGCAAATACGCTGGTGACCTCGCTGGGGCTGGAATGGAACCCCTACACTACCCAGATCGAACCCCACGACTATGTCGCCGAGCTGTTCGACGCCGTTTCCCGATTCAATACCATTTTGATTGATTTCAACCGGGATGTTTGGGGTTATATATCGCTGGGGTACTTCAAACAGAAAACGATTGCCGGCGAGGTGGGTTCCTCGACGATGCCCCATAAAGTCAATCCCATCGATTTTGAAAATTCGGAGGGCAACCTGGGCCTGGCCAATGCGGTGCTGCAACATTTGGGAGAGAAGCTGCCGATCAGTCGCTGGCAGCGCGATCTTACCGACAGCACCGTGCTGCGCAATATGGGCGTTGGATTGGGCTACAGCCTGCTTGCCTATCTATCCGCGAGCAAGGGCATTGGCAAACTGGAGGTCAATGCCGCACGACTCGCCTCTGACCTGGATAACGCCTGGGAAGTACTGGCGGAACCGATTCAGACGGTGATGCGGCGCTATGGCGTACCCGAACCCTACGAAAAGCTGAAAGCCCTGACTCGGGGCAAGACCATCAACCGTGACACGCTGGCTGAGTTTATCGAAACCCTGGATATCCCACAGGACGCCAAATCGAGCCTGCTGGCCCTGACACCGGGTAACTATATTGGCAACGCCACAGCGCAGGCAAAAGCGATCAGGTCATGAGCGAGTCGTGTCGTGACCATCAGTCTTGATACGGAGCGCTTTCTAAAGCACTACTGGCAAAAGCACCCCCTGGTTATTCGACAGGCCGTTCCTGACTTTACGCCGCCAATCGATGCCGACCATCTTGCGGGGCTCGCTCTTGAGCCCGATGTTCAAAGCCGGATCGTCAGCTGTGATCGGGGTCATTGGGAAGTGCAACACGGCCCTTTTTCCGAAGCCGACTTTGATCGTGATGACCAATGGAGTCTATTGGTTCAGGGGGTAGATCGTTTACTACCCGAAGTGGCGGCCTTACAGCGCGCTGTCGACTTCCTGCCCTCCTGGCGCTTTGATGACGTGATGATCAGCTATGCCAGTGAGGGCGGCAGCGTGGGGCCTCATTTTGATCGCTACGATGTATTTCTTCTTCAGGGCGAGGGTGAGCGCGAATGGCGAATCGGGCAGCGCTGCGATCACACCACAGCGACCCACAATTACGATGAACTACTGCTACTCGACGATTTCGAGCATCGTGAGACCCATCTGCTGCAGACCGGCGATGCGCTGTATATACCGCCGGGAATCGCTCATTGGGGCATTGCCCGCGGCCCCTGTACGACCTTTTCACTGGGATTTCGTGCGCCGTCGATTGCAGCCCTGACGGCGCGCCTTACCGATAGTGCGCTCGAGCAATTAATGCCTGATCTCCTGCTCGAGGACCGAAACAGTCTGGTCAGTGAGCGCGGACGACCCGGAGAGATCACCACACAGCAGCGCGACAACATTCGCAGCGCCGTTTTATCTGCCCTGAGCGCCCTTGACGATGGCGTGTGGCTCGGCGAGTTGCTGACAGAGACCGAACCGTTCATTGGTGAGTCCCCAGAAGGCGCCGTACCCCCGCATATCGCGATGGACCTCGGCTCACGGATTAACTGGATGGAAACTCCAGAAGGCATCGCCGTGTTTGCCAACGGGGAGCGCTTCCCTGCGTCGCGACAGGCTCTCGATGTCTTGACCCCGCTTTGTGCAGGGGGCAGCATTATGACGTCGACCGCGCCTATCGACACTCGAGCGCTTTTGGAGTGGTTGTGGGCGGCAGGCGTACTTTGCGACCTTGAGGACAGGCCATGACTGAGCCTACTGATTCACGTCAGGCGCTGATTGCGCTGCTGGAAAACGCGACGCGGCATGTCGATGTGCTGAGCCCTGACCTCGCCCCCACCCTGCTCAACGACGAGGTCGTCATAAGCTGTCTCACCGAACTCGTGCGACGCGGCCGGCAAACCCGCATACGTCTCCTGGTGACTCGGGTTAGACCGTTAAAAGAGATGGGGCACCGGCTTTTGGCTCTGGCTCTTCGCGTACCCAGCACGGTCAATCTGCACGAGCTGGAGCGCCACCCTGAATGGCCGCAGGACACCGTGATTGTGGTCGATCGACAGGCCGGGATGTATAGCGGTGCCGAAGACACGGCGTTCCGCACGCTTGATGGCGCCGCAGCAGCACGATCTCAGGCAGAACGCTTCGATCGATTGTGGACCGCATCGGCACCCTCCCCGGAACTGCGGCGACTCTAGTCCAGCCTGCCCGCCAGCAGGCGCTGGATCGGAGCCATTAAATCGGTCGCCACGTAGCCCACATGCGCGACTTCACGGGCGATCCAGTCCGCCGCGCGGGCATGGGCACACACCCCCAGCCGCGCGGCGTTGCCTGCCGATAAACCTCGAGCCATCAAGGCTGCGATCACCCCCGTAAGCACATCACCCATGCCGCCACTACCCATGCCCGGATTGCCATAAGGACACACCCCCGGGGCAAAGCGTTCATCCTGATCGATGACAATCGAACCGGCTCCCTTGAGCACGATCGTGGCCTGATACTGCGTCTGTAGCGCACGGGTAGTGGCTAAACGATCCTCTGCGATCCTGGCGTTACCGACTCCGAGCAACCGTGCCGCCTCGCCCGGGTGCGGGGTCATTACCGATCCCGCGGGCAGTTCACTACCCGAATTCGCGAGCAAGTTAAGCCCGTCGGCATCGACTACGAGGGGACATCGAGCATCGAGTACGGCACCCAATAGCGACTGTCCCCACTCGGACTGGCCCAATCCTGGACCGATCGCGACAACCGACGCCCGCGCCAGTAATGGTCGCAAATCAGCAGCGCCTCCGACGCCAGTTACCATCACCTCGGGCTGCCGCGCCATCATAGCGCTCAGGTGTTCGGTTCTGGTGGCCAGGCTGACCAGACCCGCGCCGCTTCGCAGCGCCGCTTCAGCGGCCATGATCGCAGCGCCTCCGAACCCATAATCACCACCGACGACCAGTACATGACCACGGCGACCTTTGTGAGCCGATCGGGGGAGCTTAGGCAATGAAGCCCGTTGATGCTCCAGACTCATGAGGGCTGCCACAGGGCTTGGATCGTCGAACACCCAGGCCGGGACTTGCAAAGACTCCTCGCGAATCTCTCCGACCACATCGACACCGTCACCGGTATAAAGACCGAACTTTGCCCCGATGAATGTCACCGTCAAACACGCCTTTACTGCCACTTCCGGTATCGAGCCGGTCGACGCATCTAGCCCGGAGGGGCAGTCGATGGCGAGGACCGGGAGGCCCGCATCATTGATGCGCGCTATCACTGAGCGATGTGCTTCGCGAAGTGCGCCCCGGTAGCCGGTGCCCAGTAATGCATCGACCACCACTTGATCGCTAGTGGGCGCCGCTGCAGGGCCGGCTTCAGGATCGGGCGGCAGTCTCAGTTCAGTACGGATGGCGATCTGTGGGTAGGCTTCTATAAAACGCAGGTAGGCCGTTTTGGCATCACCGCCAATGCGCCCTTCATCGCCGATGAGGGTGAGGCTGACTTGCAACCCGGAATCCGCGGCGAGGCGCGCGATAACCCAGCCATCGCCGCCGTTATTGCCGGTACCACAAATAACATGGATCACTCGGGCATTTGGCCATTCGTCACCAAGGTGCCTGAAAGCCGCCGCCCCCGCGCGTTCCATCAAAACCGAGCCCGGTACATCGGCTTGGTTGATGGCACGGGCATCCAATGCACGGACCTGATCGGCGGTGTACAGTTGGCGTTCAATTTGGGAGCTGATCATGACGTCAAGCATACCGCTTCATTACTCAATGCGCAGTTTTCCGTCGCGCTTTGTCTTGGCCCCAGCGTCTCCTAGGGTAGAAAAAAGTGTGCCGGGGTCGTACGAATGGTAGCGTTCGATGCGGCTATTGCCGCGACGTTTCTGTTTTACCTCGCGATTATTTTTGCCATCGCTGTCGTCGCCTGGATGCGAACCCGCACCGCCGCGGATTACTACCTCGGGGGGCGCAACCTGTCCCCCGCCGTGGCCGCCTTGAGTGCCGGTGCATCTGACACCAGCGGCTGGGTGTTACTGGGATTGCCGGGCTATGCCTATCTGTCCGGCCTCGAGGCGGGATGGCTTGCTCTCGGCCTTTGCCTCGGCGTTGCTATGAACTGGTTACTCACGGCCCGAAAATTGAGGATTTTCAGTCACGCGCTGGAAGACGCGGTCACATTGCCCACTTACTTGCAGCGCCGCTTTTGCGACTCCGGGGGTGGGCTGAGAATCGTCTCATCGCTATTTATCCTGCTGTTTTTCCTGTTTTATGTCAGCTCAGGCCTCATTGGCGGCGGTAAGCTTTTTGTCGCGGTGTTCGGGGTCGACTACCACATCGCGGTGATTCTAGGCGCCGTCATTATCATCGTTTATACCCTGTTCGGTGGTTTTCTTGCGGTCTCATGGACCGACGTTTTTCAGGGCCTGTTACTGACAATAGCCCTGCTCGTTGTACCTGTTATGGCAATACAGGTCGCCGATGGCCTCGACGCGAGTATCGCGGCCATTGAAATAGAGAACCCCTGGCTACTCGAAGCCTGGCACGACAAGAACGGGGAGCCACTCGGTGCCATTGCCATTATCAGCCTGCTGGGCTGGGGTCTCGGCTATTTTGGCCAGCCCCATATCCTGTCGCGCTTCAAAGCGATCGAGTCGGCCCACGCGGTAAAATCCGCGGCGGCCATAGGTATTATCTGGGCCATCGTGGTCTATATTGCCGCGATAGTAGTGGGGATGGCGGGTATTGCCGTCTTCGATACGGCTCTGGCCGATGCCGAGAAGGTATTTATTCTCCTCGTTGGTACCCTTTTCAACCCCTTCGTCGCCGGTGTTTTGCTCGCTGCCATCCTCGCCGCCATCATGAGCACCGTGGATTCACAGCTGCTGGTCTGCTCGTCCGCCTTAGCCGAGGATATTTATCCACTGTTGCGCAAGCGCGCCATCGACGCCACGCTTCGCCTGCGTATCGGGCGTTGGGCGGTAGGCGGGGTTGCCGTCGCCAGCACACTCATCGCCATGGACAGCGACAGTAAGGTGCTGGACGTTGTGTCCTACGCCTGGGCCGGGCTAGGCGCTGCTCTGGGTCCCACAATCTTACTCAGTCTCTATTGGGCTCGTATGACGGGGACAGGCGCCCTGGCCGGCGTTGTCACCGGGGGGTTAACCGTTATTATCTGGAGCCAGATTGACGGAGGAATTTTCGAAGCTTACGAGTTGATCCCCGGCTTTATCTTCGCGAGCTTCGCTATTGTGCTGGGTAGTTGGCTAAGCGCGGGTAATGTGGCCGAAGCCGAAAACCGGTATCGCGAATTGGACCGTGCCTGATCCTCTGCTATGGCAGCAGGATACCGATTTCGTTGCCCTCATAGGCGGTGGCAAAAACCTTTAGCGACGCGCACAAGCCATCGACCTGAACGCCGTCATTGGCGAGCTCAAATGCAAAATGGTGCCGCGGACAGAGTAGCTGTTCATCGATGATTTCCGCGTCAATCAAAGACTGCTCCTGGTGGGGACAACGGCTGGACACCGCCCACACCTTGCCCGCTTCCTGTAACAGCAGAATCTCAAGCTGGTCAATTTTGAAGGCGCGACGATAGCCATCGTGAAGATTGATCAACTTATCCAGAGGAAGAAAGCGCACCGTCAGCTGCGGGCGCGCTCAATCACTTCCAGGGCAGCGGCAAGCGGCGTGACTTCCGCATTTTGAACGCGCTTTTCGATAGCCGGCAAGGCCTCACGAACACCTGGATGGGTGCGCAGACTGCGCAAGAGTAGCTCGTTGACCAATTGACGCATCCAACTGAGATTCTGTGAGGCCCGTTTCGATTCAAGTGCGCCCCGCTCGATGGCGGCATCGCGATACTCGCAAATCGTTTCCCAAACGGTGTCGATCGACTGGTTATGCAATGCCGAGCAGGTGAGCACCCGCGGTTTCCAAAAGCCTGAGTGCTTCAGTAAGCCCATGGCGCCGTCGTAGTGTTGACGGGTAGTCCGGGCGATGCCTTCGCTATCGCCATCGGATTTATTGATAAC
>NZ_DS999411.1:2705539-2801425 GCF_000158175.1 Luminiphilus syltensis NOR5-1B
TCTATAAGATGAAGACCAAAAGCCTCGATAAAGGTTGACTTACCTACACCGGGAACACCGGTAATACCGATTCGGATACCGTTACCCGTCTCCGGCAATATAGCGTTGAGCAGTTCCTGGCTGGCGACTCGGTCTTCTTCCCGGGTGCTCTCTACCAGGGTGATTGCCTTGGCGAGCGCTCGGCGCTCACCGGCAACAATGGCGTCGGCAGACGGTAGTTTCACCCGGCGTTGATGGCGTCGAGCACTTTTCGGGCCGCATCGGGAATCGGCGTTCCGGGACCGAAGATCAGCGAAACACCTTTGTCGGTCAGGAATTCATAATCCTTCTGCGGAATCACGCCGCCGGCAATGACCACGATGTCGTCGGCCCCTTCTTTTTTGAGCGCGTCTATCAATTGGGGAACCAGGCTTTTATGACCCGCAGCCAGGCTCGATGCACCCACCACATGGACATCGTTTTCGACGGCCTGGCGTGCGACCTCTTCCGGGGTTGAGAACATGGGTGACAGATCAACGTCGAAACCCACGTCAGCGAAGGCCGTTGCCACCACCTTGGCCCCTCGGTCATGACCATCCTGTCCCATCTTGGCCACCAGCATTCGAGGACGACGACCGTGATGTTCGACAAAGGAATCGATATCCGCCGAAATCTGTTGCCAGTCTCCATCGTCCGCATACGCGGCACCATAGATACCCGACACCGTCTGCGCTTTGGCGACAAAGCGACCATAAACTTTCTCGAGCGCATCGGAAATCTCACCGACCGTAGCACGCAGACGCGTGGCCTCGATCGCAAGTTCCAGTAAATTGCCCTCTCCGGATTCCGCAGCCTGGGTCAGCGCATCAAGCGCAGCCGTCACCGCGTCGTCGTCACGGTCAGCGCGAATGGCCTCGAGTCGCTTGATCTGCGAATCCCGAACCGCGTCGTTATCGATGTCGAGCACATCGATCTCATCCTTGCTATCGGTCTGGTACTTGTTAACGCCGACAATAATGTCCTCGCCGCGATCAATACGCGCCTGCTTTTTGGCGGCGGCTTCTTCAATTCGGAGCTTGGGCAGGCCGCTCTCGATAGCTTTGGCCATGCCGCCCGCCTGTTCGACTTCGGCCATCAGCTCACGGGCCTTCGCCGCCATATCCGCCGTCAGGCGCTCCATCATGTAAGAGCCACCCCAGGGATCCACCACCTGCCCGATGCCGGTTTCCTCCTGCAGAATCAGCTGGGTGTTGCGCGCAATGCGTGCGGCAAAATCCGAGGGCAGTGCGATCGCCTCGTCCAGCGCGTTGGTGTGCAGTGACTGCGTGCCCCCGAATACGGCAGCCATAGCTTCAACCGTGGTTCTCACAATGTTGTTGTAAGGGTCCTGTTCGGTGAGCGACCAGCCTGAGGTTTGGCAATGGGTCCGCAGCATCGAACTCTTCGGGTTCTCGGGCTCAAAGGCGTCAACGATCTCGGCCCAGAGCAGGCGACCCGCGCGCATCTTGGCGATCTCCATATAGAAGTTCATACCGATGCCCCAAAAGAAAGACAGGCGCGGCGCAAACTCGTCGATATTCAACCCTGAATCCAGTGCGGTTCGGATGTACTCCTTGCCGTCAGCGAGTGTATAGGCCAATTCCAGTGCCGCGTTCGCTCCTGCCTCCTGGATGTGATATCCGGAAATTGAAATGGTGTTGAAGCGGGGCATGTTGCGCGAGCAGAAGGCAATAATATCGCCGATGATTCGCATGCTGGGTACGGGTGGATAGATGTAGGTGTTGCGGACCATAAACTCTTTGAGAATGTCGTTCTGGATGGTCCCGGCCAGTTGCGCCTGAGAGACCCCCTGCTCCTCCGCGGCGACGACATAACCTGCGAGCACCGGTAACACAGCGCCATTCATGGTCATGGACACCGATACCTGATCCAGCGGAATGCCATCGAAGAGGATCTTCATATCCTCAACCGAATCCACAGCGACCCCTGCTTTACCGACATCGCCGGTGACGCGGGGATGGTCTGAGTCGTATCCCCGGTGGGTCGCCAGATCGAAAGCGACCGACACGCCCTGACCACCGGCAGCCAATGCCTTTCTATAAAACGCGTTAGACGCCTCAGCGGTAGAGAAGCCTGCGTACTGGCGAATGGTCCAGCGACGTCCCGCATACATCGTCGCCTGCGGTCCGCGAATGTAGGGCGACAATCCGGGAAGCGTGTCGGTGTACTCGACAGACTTCAGGTCTTCCGCGGTATAAAGTACTTTCAGCGGAATATCTTCGGGCGTATGCCAGGTGAAATCGTCGGGCTTCATGCCCTTGCTTTGCTTTTCCACCAGTGCCGACCACGCCTCGAGCGTCGCCTTGTCAGAATCGTAAATCGCCACTTAATGCTCCTCGGCAGGTTGGTTGATCTCTATCAGGACGCCACCACAACTTTTGGGATGGATAAAAATGACTTTTGCGCCATGAGCTCCCGGGGTGGGCGTATCACCGATAAACTGGTAGCCCTTGGCAGCAAGTCGCTCCACGTCAGCCTCAATGTCATCGCTCCTGAAGCACAGGTGATGAATACCCCCGCCTTTCTTCTCCAGATAACCGGCAATGGGACCTTCGCCATTGAGCGGAGTAACCAGTTCAATCTGGGTCGGTGGCAAAGGGAAAAAAGCAGTCTTTGTTTTTGCGCTCACTACATCTTCAGTGCCTTCGAAGGGGAGCCCAAAATCTTCCATAAAACGCTTGATCGCTGCATCCAGGTCGGGGACAGCGATTGCGATGTGGTCAAGTGCAGTAATCATATCGACTCCTCAAAGCACCAACTTCATGAGTTCCCGGGTGTGCTCGCGCTTACGGCTGGCAACGACGTCATCGGTTTCGATCTCGATCTGCTCATCCGGAGTGACCTTAAAGAGCGTCTGACCTTTGGAGATGATCGTCCCATCGCCCTCCACCAGTACCTCGTCCACGGTTCCAGAGAACGGCGCATAAACTTTGTTGAACATCTTCATGACTTCAACGATGTACAGGGGATCCCCCGCCTCAAAATGAGACCCGACTTCGAGGTAGACCGGCGCGTCCGGCGACTCGCGACCGTAGAACATCCCGCCACTGGCGGCAACAATCTCGTCGGATTTGGCCAGCGGTGGCGGCGCAAGCGCCTTCATCATCGCCTTCTGGTGTTCCTCATCGAGCAGCCGCTCCGGAAAATGGATGGTCATATCCGAGTTGATGGCAAGCTCGAAAAAGCCCGTGAACTGAGCCATGGCCGGCAACAGCTCAAGAATCTCCATACCTGCCTGGAATCCGCGATGCGCACTTTGTACTGACAACCACTCCTCGGCATTGAATCCCTCAGGGGCCTCGCCCGCGAGTGCGGCATTTAATGCGGACCAATCCCCGGTCGGCAAATACTCGCCCAAATCGGAATAAAAGTCCTCAGCCGCCGTGAGTATGGCGTGGTCATGCTCCCAGATGACATTGGCCGCCGGGGCGGACTCCGAGTAATTTAGCTTCAGGAAATGATAGGTATCCGCGAGTACCTCTATCGGGTTTTCCGCCCAGACAATCGTGTCACCGCTGTGATCAAAAGCCTTTTGATTGAGTGACAACCAGCCCGATAAGGCGTGGGGGCTATCGAGCAGGAAGCGCAGGGGACGCAGTAGCAAGGACTGTTTTCGCGACAATGCCTCGGTGAGTTGTGCGCCTTCTGCGGCATCGAGCTCCGCAGCGCTGGATTGAACCAGTAACGACCAGGCCGTATCCACATCAATACGACGGGATTCCGTGGCGAGTTCCCCAACGCTGGTCAGGTACGGAACAATGAACTTGGTCGTCGGACGCGCATTGACGGTACGCCCTAGGAACCAGTGCACGAGGCCGTAATGGAAGGCCAGATTGGTATGCAGGTCCCTGCCGCGCATTGACGTGGCTCTCAACACCTCGGCCATTCGCTCGTAGGTCTGCTCCCGGGAGTCACCTACCGTCAGCAAGAGCGCGATATTCGAATCATAAGCGCCAGCCAGGGTGTAGTTCATGAACACATCGGTATCGGGGTTGTGCAAACTAATGCCCTGATCGTCGCGAATCTCGCCATCGATAGCGTCGGACCAGTATTCAATCTGACCACCGGCGTTGGGCTGCAACGCGTCATTGGTCGCATTCAGACGCGCCTCAACACTATCCTCAAATCGCGGTATGCGCTCTGGCTTCGGCAGTGCCGGGCCGTGGGCCGCCAGCAACACCATAGCCTCAACCAATGATTCGACGACAAAGCTGTCACCGTCGTTATCCGGATTCGTGAACTTCATCGCATAGCAGAGCTCACTCACACGATGCTCGACCTGAATCCGCGTGTTCATTTCCATGAAGAAGTGTTTGTCGCGATCGACAATGCATTCGAAGGTCGACACGCTATCAAGGCCGACGGCGGTACCGAACCGGGACGCCTCGTCTTCCATGGCATCGAGGGTACGCACATCCTGCGCCATTACGGCCGCCTCTTCGGCGCGGCCGTCCTGCTCAGCACGTTGCTGTGCCGATAACAGGGATTCCCGGGTTACCGACACCTCGAGCAGCTTCTGTTCGTGCATCTGGAGCGAACAATCACGGCCGCCCAGGGTAATACTCCACTCTCCATTACCCACCACCTGAATCTCCTGGTGGCGAGTGGTCTCGATATTCAGTTCGACAAGCACGTTTTTATTATCGCCAACGCCTGTTGTCTTGACCTCGTTGAGAATTTCCCTGACCAGCTCGGGCGTCCGCGCCGCGTCGCCAAGCGCGATAATTCGCTGACCTTTACCGCCGCCGCCGCCAATCGCTTTGAGGCGCACGCGGTTCTCCGGGTATTGCTCATTGATCTTTTCGACGCACTCGGTGAGGGTCTCGGAAAGCTCCTCCACTGTGTAGAGGTCTATGCCCTTACGGTAACTTGCTGCAAGCACTTCATCGGCAATAGTCTCGACCGCATCAATCTCCCAGACCGACGCATCTACCTCAAGGCCCTCCTTCTTGCAGAGGGTTTGCAGGTCGCTCACCGTCGGATATTTTTTCAGCAGTGTCAGCGCGGTGCCGTTATCGATACCCGGTGTCACCGAGACCCCGGTCTTGAGTGCGGTACGCTTTGCCTCATCTTTGAGGCCAGCCTGACGTACTGTTCGCGAGCAGGGTCCTATGAAGTTCAGACCGGCGGCCTCCATGGCGGCGACCATGGTTTCATCTTCCGCCATGAAGCCGTAGCCCGCGAATATGCTGTTGTAATCGCCGTCTCTGGCTATAGCGATGATGTCGGCGATGCGCTGGTCACGCTCCTCTTTGGTGGCGCCGGTGTAATCGGGTACTCGGTGTACACGGTAGGGGTCTGTCAGGACGCGCAACTCGGGTGCAAGCGCACGCGGATAAACAATCGAGTCTTTTTCCGAGAGCAGGATGCCGTAATGGGTGATGCCCATTTCCGCAAAAACGTCCATGGCCTCCTTGCGGATGGGCCCACGACAGATGATGAGCGGACGCATATGGCTGCAATCAAACTGCCGAACCCAGGGTGAAGTCGCCTGACTCAGGCGCCGCTCCCGATGGATCATCGGGTTGTTCAAATAGTGCTCATTGGACACAGCCTACTCCTGATCGAATGCTTATTTAGTGGAACTCACGCTGAACGCCCTGCATTGGCGCTGGCTCATAATGACGCAGGCAGAATGCCAGGTGGTCAGCGAGTACCTGTCGTAAATCCGCAGGCATGACAATCTGTGAAATCGAGCCCAGGCTCAGCGCCTCCTCAGGATTCATGATCTCCTGCTCGTAGCGTTGGGCCAGCGCGGCCTCCTCACTTTTCGCCCAGGCATCCACCAACTGTCGAGCAGCTGCAGTGGCTTCCTCTTCGGAGAGACCCTGCGCTCGCTGAGCAGCGACCTCCTCTTCGACGCGCGTTTTGGCAGAGGCTCTGATTTTTTTCAGTTCATCCTTGTAAACGTACTCGACCCCGGCCGGGCCCATAACCGCGACACGAGTCGTCGGCAGAGCGACCACAAAATCGGCACCGGTCGGGTAGTTGTTGTAGGACGCGTAAGCACCACCGAACGCATTGCGCACCAACACCAGAAAGCGCGGTGTACGGAGGTCAACAATCGCATCGAGCATCGCCCGTCCCGCCTGAACAATACCCCGATGCTCCTGTTCGCTACCGGGCAGGAAGCCAGTGGTGTCTTCAAGGAAAATGACGGGAATATTGTAGAGATTGCAGAAGCGAATAAATCGCGCATTCTTGTAAGCGGCACCGATATCGATCTGACCCGAGGCCACCGCCGAGTTATTGGCAACAAAACCAACAACATTGCCACCCATGCGACCAAAGGCAGTGATGGTATTTCTGGAACGCTCGGCTTGAATCTCCAGGAAATCGCCGTGGTCACACAACTGCTGGATCAGAATGGTGATATCCACCGGGGTATTGAAACCACTCGGGGAGTTGAATGCCTTGCGCAGAAGAATATCGATATCGACCGTGGCCCTGTCGCTGGGATCAGATGATGGCTCGTGGGGAGCAAGGGTGTTATTCGAGTCGGGCAGGTAATTCAACAACTCCCGCACCTTACGCAGGGCTGCTACTTCATCGTCAACCACGAAGTCGGTGACGCCGGTCTGGCTGTGGACGTTGGGACCACCAAGCTCGTCGGGGGTAATGTCCTCACCCAGTACCGACTTGACCACCCCGGGTCCGGTGAGACCAAAGAAAGTGTTTCTCGGTTGAATCAGGAAGCTACCCTGGCGTGGCAAATAACTGCCGCCACCCGCATTGAAACCAAACATGCACATAATGCTGGGCACCACACCGGACACTTTGCGCAGCGCCGTAAAGGCCTCGGCATAGCCGTCAAGTCCGCCAACGCCTGCAGGTATGTAGGCGCCCGCGGAGTCATTGAGCCCGACCAATGGAATGCGTCTCTTGGCAGCCAGTTCGAAAAGTCGCGCCAGCTTCGCACCGTTGGTAGCGTCCATAGAGCCTGCGCGAACGGTGAAGTCGTGCCCATAAATAGCGACGTCGCGACCATTGACAGAGATAATTGCCGTTACCAGGGACGCGCCATCAAGATTGGGTCCCCAGTTCTGATACAACACGTGGGGCGCATCGTCCGAGAGATAACGGATGCGCTCCCAGATGGTCATTCGGTGTTTTAGATGCTGGCGTTGTATATTGCGTTCACCGGCGGCGACAAAGGGCCGCTGTTGCAGCTCGGCGCCACGTCGCAACGTTTCCCCATAGCGATCGTTTACCGGCTCTGAATCGGCGTGCAGGGATGTCTCAGGCCGGCCCGAAAGCGGGTTATCGAGTCGAACAAATGGCCGAGCGCTGTCCTCTGCCCCTTTTTGATTATTGCTCATGGGCTATTCTCCCGGGGTGAAAGCGAAATCCGAATGTGGGCACGGTGCGAACCAATCCGTACAGCTGCAAAATCGGTATCGGGGAACCGGTTGCCAGCAGGGGTGGAAAATACGTTTCTAGCCTTTTGCTGTCAATTCAATGCGACAGAATGATGCAGCTAACTTCGGCGAACTAGACATGAACAGCAGCACTTTTCCTTTAATTTATCAACCGTCGATCGATGCCTACGGCGCGCGATTGAGACACTTGCCTGGCTTCGCCCTACTCGACTCCAGCGGCCGCCGCGGCAGTGTCGGCCGCTACGACGTGTTAACGGCGCTGCCGGCGTATACGTTTTCCGTCGCTGACTACAACAACGACCCGGTGTCATGGATATCGGCTATCGAGCAGCAACTGTCCCTGGAAGCTGTTGCCAACAAGAATCAGGACAACACCGAGCTGATGCCCTACGCCCCACCCTGTGTTATCGGCCACCTCGACTACGATACGGCAGCCAGCCAACAAGGCATTGCCGACCAGGCTTCAGCCCGAGGTTCCGCCGGACTTTATCGCTGGTTGCTGGTTCAGGATCATGTGCAGCAGCGCACCTGGGTGACGTTTTCAGACGGCGCCACTCCAGAGCAACGAAACGACATTCTTGGCCTTATCAAAGGCCCAGATGAGCAACTCAACAGAAGCAATAAATTCGTTTTAAAACAGGATTTTAAAGCCACTACTTCAAAAACAGGTTACCGCAAATGCATCGATCGCATCCAGCACTACATTGTCGCCGGTGATTGCTATCAGGTGAACTTCGCACACCGTTTCCACGCGCCTTATGAGGGTGATACCTGGGTCGCATGGAAAAAGCTGAAAGCTGCCGCAGGTGGTAACTTCGCCGCCTATCTGCGCCCCGCACCCGACCATACCGTGTTATCACTGTCACCGGAGCGGTTTCTCGCGATCTCCGGTGGTCAGGTTATTACCCAGCCCATCAAAGGCACCGAGCCACGGCACACGGATCCCGAGATAGACGCACGCAACGCGGAGCGGCTGGCGGCTTCCAGCAAAGATCGCGCAGAAAACGTAATGATTACTGACTTGCTACGCAATGACATCGGAAAGTACTGCCAGGCGGGCTCGGTACGTGTGCCGGAACTGTGCGCGCTTCATACCTACAGCAATGTGCATCATCTGGTCAGCACTGTAACCGGCGTCCTGAAGCCGGGTGTGAGCAGTGGCCAGATTCTGGTGGGTTGCTCACCGGGTGGGTCGATCACCGGGGCGCCCAAGAAACGGTCGATGGAAATCATTCGAGAGCTGGAAACGGGTCCGCGTGGGGCCTATTGCGGAAGTATTTTCGTTCTTGGCGCCGATGGCAGCCTGCAGTCAAATATCGCCATTCGCACACTGGAGGCACTGTCGGGAGAACTGGTTTGCTGGGGAGGCGGTGGTATTACTGCGGGATCACACTGGGAAGCCGAGTATCAGGAAACACTGGATAAGGTCGGCGTCTTCATGCACGCCCTTGAACGTCAGTAAGTCGGCAAATCGAAGTGGCTGTAAAGCTCCGCTCGCTCCACCGGATTAGGCCGGGTGAGCGCATCACTGACAATATCTTTGGTCAGATGGGGTGCCAACTCGCTGATAAAGTCATACATGTATCCGCGCAGGAAGGTTCCTTTACGAAAGGCCAGACTGGTCACACTTGAGGCGAACAGATGTTGCGCATCGAGCTTGACCAGGTCGTCGTCGAGGCGCTCATCGTAGGCCATACCCGCGATAATCCCGATTCCAAGCCCGAGGCGAACATAGGTTTTTATGACATCAGCGTCGACAGCGGTAAACACGACCTTGGGGGTCAGATCGCGGGAGGAGAAGGCCTCGTCCAGCTTTGATCGACCGGTAAACCCAAAGGTATAGGTGACAATGGGGTGCTCGGCCACACTTTCGAGCGTCAGCTTGTCCAGTTTGGTCAGCGGATGGTCCTTGGGCACCACGACACATCGGTTCCAGCGATAGCACGGCAGGGTAATCAGGTCAGACATCAAACCGAGCGCTTCCGTGGCAATGGCAAAGTCAACCACACCATCGGCGGCCATCTGCGCAATCTGGGTGGGCGTACCCTGTTGCATATGCAAGGAAACGTCGGGGAAGCGCTTTATAAACTCTCCAATAACACTCGGTAGTGCGTAGCGCGCCTGAGTGTGGGTTGTGGCGATGGCAAGGTTGCCGGAAGTTTCGTCGGAGAATTCCTGCGCGACGCGCTTGATCGATTGCGATTTGCGCAGAATCTCTCCAGCCAACTCCAGAATCACCTCGCCCGCCGGCGTGATGTGGGTCAGGTGTTTGCCGCTTCGGGCAAAAACCTCGACACCCAATTCGTCTTCCAGAAGGCGGATCTGCTTACTGATTCCGGGCTGGGAGGTGAAAAGGCTCTGGGCCGTAGCGGATACATTCAGGTCGTGGTGCGCGACTTCCCAGATGTAGCGCAACTGCTGCAACTTCATAAATCGACCCTTTCATACTGGCTGACGGATAGTAAATACGGTACCCCGTTCAAGACCGGCGATGCAAACAAAAAGCATAAAAATCCGGTTTTTTATTCGCATTTCTCAGGGGGATTGGCGACACCATGGGGCACATGGCCCGTCGCAATGTGGTCTGCTGCAAGATCGCAATGGGTTTGCTGATCATCAAAGAATACATCGGCCTGATAGGCCTTCAGGAATTCGGTTTTCTTCAGGCCACCGAGGAAAATGGACTCGTCGATCCGAATGTCCCAGGCCCGTAGCGTACGAATAACCCGCTCATGGGCCGGCGCTGAACGCGCGGTGACCAGGGCCGTACGAATCGGCGCTTCACTGGCGGGGAAAGCGCTTTGCAGGCGCTGCAATGCCGCCAGGAACTGCTTGAAGGGACCACCATCCAGCGGCTCGTGCCGCGACGCACGCTCGCTCTCAGCGAAAGCGGCGAGCCCCTGCTCTTTGTAGATTCGCTCAGCCTCGTCAGAAAACAGGACCGCATCACCATCGAACGCAAAGCGCAGTTGATCACCCTCGGCCTCGGTGGCTGCGCGGGAAACCAGCGTCGCTGCAGCAACATCGCTTTCGAGCGCTTTACGCACATCCCCAGGCTCGGCAGAAAGAAACAGCTGGCAGCCAAACGCATTGATATAACGCCAGGGGGATTCGCCACCACAAAAAGCCGCACGGGTAATGGCCAGGCCGTAATGCTCAATCGAGTTGAATACTCTAAGGCCGGTATCCGCGCTGTTGCGCGACAAGAGCACCACCTCGATACGCAGTGATTCCGGTAACCGCTCGTTAAGTGCCAGCAATTTACGAACGACTCGATAGGCCTGCCCGGGCGGTAACGGCGTGTCTTCATTTTCAATCTGGTAATGGGAATAGGCATCGAGACCCTGCTCTTCAAAAACACGATGTGCCTCATCGAGGTCGAAAAGCGCCCGGGAGGAAATCGCGATTACCAGACGCTGGTCATCAGTGGTCACTGCATCAGACATAGCGCTCTCCTCGCGACATCACCTCAGTCCTCGCCCCCGGCAAGCTGGGGCTTCGAATCTGCACTGAAATACTCCCGCGATAGCCTGAATACGACCGGGGACAACAGCAACAGGGCAATCAAATTGGGTATGGCCATAAACGCATTGAGTGTATCGGCGATCAACCAGACAATGCCAAGATTGAGTCCCGCACCCACCGGGATCGCAAGCACCCAAAGTATGCGAAACGGCAGAATACCCCGGGTACCCACCAGGTAAACCACGCAGCGCTCGCCGTAAAACGACCAACCGATCATCGTAGTGATGGCAAACACAACCGCACCAATGGTCACCACCCATTCACCACCAGGAAACGTACTACCGAAGGCCATCGCCGTCAGGCTCGCTCCAGAGGTGCCCGAATCGAGCACCCCGGTCAGCACAATAACAAGCCCCGTCATGGTACAGATAATCAATGTATCGATGAGGGTGCCGAGCATCGCTATCATGCCCTGCTCTACCGGTTCCTCGGTCTTTGCCGCGGCGTGGGCGATGGGCGCACTGCCCAAACCCGCCTCGTTGGAAAATATGCCCCGGGCCACCCCAAACCGTATAGCGGCCCAGACCGTGGCCCCGGCGAAGCCACCGGCGGCGGAGGCGCCGTTAAACGCCGAATCGATGATCGTGACAAATGCAGCGGGTACGGCTTCGATATGCATGGCGATAACGATGACGCTCATGAGCACATAGGCGAGAGCCATCGTCGGCACGATAGCGGCGGCGGTAGCGGCGATGCGCTGAATTCCACCGAGGATCACGCTACCTACCAGAATCATCAGTACAACGCCTGTCGCTTCCCATGGAATACCGACGTTGTCGCTGAGCACCTGGGCGACCGAATTGGACTGCACGGTGTTGGCCAGACCGAAACCCGCCATGGCCCCAAAGATAGCGAAGGCCGTTGCCAACCAGCGGTAATTCGAGCCTAACCCATTACGGATGTAATACATCGGACCACCGGAGTAACCTCCGAGGGCGTCGCGCTCGCGATAGTTAACCGCCAATACGCCCTCCGCGTATTTGGTGGCCATGCCGAAGAGCGCAGTAATCCACATCCAGAACAGCGCACCGGGTCCGCCGAGTGTAATTGCAGTAGCGACGCCCGCGATATTACCGGTGCCAATAGTCGCGGAGAGCGATGTCATCAGTGCACGAAAGGGAGGAATATCGCCGTCACCGTGACCACTGAAGCCACCCAACAATAATCTGAACGCCGTGGGTATGCGCGTGAATGTCAGAAACCCAAGCCCCAAGGTGAGGTAAATCCCCGTACCCACCAGCAAAACCAGCATGGGTGGTCCCCAGGCATAGCCATTGATCGTGGTAATCACTGCTTCCATGAAAACTCCTTAACGTCGCTTACGGGGCGTCCGGACACACTAAGACCAGCCATTGTGTGCAGAGCTCAGCTTTTCGGCATGGGGAAAAACACCAAACACACCGCCGGTGTGCAAAAACACAATGTCGCTATGGTCGTCAAACGAGCCTGAAGCCACCTCAGTGATCAATCCCAGAAATGCTTTTGCCGCGTAAACAGGATCGAGCACCACGCCTTCGAGCGCTCCGAGCTCGGCGATGAGACGATACACTTCTTCGGAGGCGATACCGTATCCCTCGCCAACGTACCGATCGATGGTTTCAACACTGAAGGCAAACTCGGGCAGATCAGGAAACCGTTGCTGCAGCTCAGCGATATCTTTGGATACCTTGCGCGAAAAATAATCGGCATCGTCGCAAACGGCCATACCCACGATGCGCACATCCAGATCATGCAGTGCGCTGCCCGCAATCAAGCCCGCCTGGGTACCCCCTGAACCGGTAGCCGTCACCAACAGGGGGTTAACCAGACCCTGCTGCGCGAAATCTGCCGCCAACTCCTCTACCCCTGCGATATAGCCCCAGGCGCCGAGCCCGTCACTGCCCCCCGTCGGTATTACCAGTGGTTTGAGGCCCGCGCACCGGTACTCCTCGGCAGTCGCTTCCAGCAAGGCCCGAAGATTCTTCCGATAATCCTCAGGCGCAACAGGAGTAATTGCGGCGCCCACCAGGCGATCGAGCAAGGTATTGCCCTCGTCGCTGGGGGGCGTACCGCGGAGCACCAGGTGGCATCTGAGACCCAACTGGGCAGCAACGACTGCGGTGGCGCGGCAATGATTGCTCTGAAGCCCACCGCAGGTAATGAGAACATCAACATCGGTGTCGAGGGCGTGCGCGGCAATGAACTCGAGCTTTCTGACCTTGTTGCCCGTGAGTAATGAGCCGGTCATATCATCCCGCTTGATCCACAGACGCTTTCCCGGGGTCCAACGCTCGGCGGCTCGAATAAGCGGCTGTAACGGTGTCGGCGTTTGCGCCAGCGGAATCCGCGGGGGATAGAGCAGAGTCTTACTCAACGCCAACCGACTTCAAGGTGCCTTTGGGTAGAACGGCGTTGATGTGTGCCCGCTGAAATTTGAGCTCAACATTATTGGTAACACTCAGGACGATATAGTTGTCGTCGATACCGGTAATCTTGCCCAGCATTCCTGAGGACGTAATGACCTCATCACCCTTTTTCAGCGCATCGACCATCTCCTGATGCTCTTTCTGGCGCTTGCGCTGGGGGCGTATGGCAATGAAGTAAAACAGCCCGAACAGAACTACCAAAAATCCGATCTGGAACAGCTCGCCACCGGCAGGTTGACCGCCAGCGGCCTGAGCATACGCATTCTGAATAAACATGATTCTCTCCTTAAAAAACAGGTCACTCTACGGTGACCGGGTGATTTCTACAACGCTAATCGAGTGGATCGATGGCGAAATCGAGGGTTAATGGTGCGTGATCGGAAAACCGCTCTTCCCGATAAATACTTGCGCTCGTCGCGGCGTCCGCGAGCCCCGGGGTGACCAACATATAATCGAGGCGCCAACCGACGTTCTTGGCCCAGGCCTGGCCACGATTTGACCACCATGTGTACTGATCCGGCTCGGGATTGACGCGCCGAAAACTATCGACATATCCCAGCTCATCGAACACACGATCAAGCCAGGCGCGTTCATGGGGCAGGAACCCCGAATTTTTGCGGTTAGCGCGCCAATTCTTGAGATCGATCTCCCGATGACAAATATTCCAGTCCGCGCAGATAATAAACTCGCGGCGTTTACGCCGCAGCGCTTTCAGGTGATCGAAGAACGCGTCCATGAACACTTCCTTGCGCACCTGTCGTTCATCACCGCTGGACCCCGAAGGCAGATAAAGCGACACCACGCTGATGCCGGGAAAATCCGCCTGCAGGTAGCGCCCCTCCGAATCAGCCGGATCCCAGCCAAGTGACGTAATCACCCGCTGGGGTTTGCTACGGCAGTAAAGCGCGGTCCCCGAGTAGCCCTTTTTCTCAGCGTCATTATAGAAACAGTGATAGCCCTCGGGATAAAAAGCATCGTCGGTGAGTTGCTGTTCCTGAGCCTTGGTCTCCTGAATACAGACCACATCGGCACCCTGCTGACCGAGCCAGGAGAAAAAGCCTTTGCGCTCTGCCGCGCGGATACCATTGGTATTGCAGGTAATTACGCGCATTGGCGCCACACCAAAACAAACACCTTATTTGATACCCAATTCATCGAGTGTCGACAGCAGGTCGTCGTGATGGGTTTTGGTCTTGAACTTGTCCATTACCGCCTTAAGACGTCCATCAATTCCTACAATGAAGGTTGTACGCAGGATGCCGTCGAACTCCTTTCCCATAAATTTCTTGGGGCCCCATGCGCCGTATTTGTCCGCGACCCCATGGTCCTCATCGGACAATAACGTGAAATTGAGCTCGTCCCGCTGAGCGAACTTGTCGAGGCGCTTGATAGGGTCGGGGCTTATACCGAGCACGGCGACATTGCGCTTCTTTAATACCTTGGCGATATCTCGCAGACCCTGTGCCTGTACCGTACATCCCGGCGTCATGGCCTTCGGATAGAAGTACACGACGACATTCTGCTTATCGCGGAAGCTCTTTAGTGACACCTTCTTTCCCGTTTGATCCTCGAGGGTAAACGCAGGCGCCAGATTACCAATTTTGGGGTAGGTCATAACCAGGTACTCCTATGAAAAAGACCGTCTTTGCGTGTGTTCAATCAATGTTTTCGGAATTTATCCGGCAGTGAAATCACCGAGTGTCGCACCGGGAACACATTTTGCTTCCGGTCATCCAAAAACTCGGTTAAGACTTCAGTGACTGTAGGGAAAGCAATTTCATCCCAGGGAATATCGGCCTCGTCGAATAAACGGGTTTCAAGGCTTTCCGGACCAATCCCGAAGCGACCCTCCTCGATACCGCAGCGGTAGAACACATAAACCTGTGAGATATGCGGCACATCCAGCAGGCGATAGAGGCGCAAATTGCAGGCCGTCGCTGCAGCCTCTTCCAGCGTTTCCCTGGCCGCACCCTCGGCGGTCGTTTCTCCGTTTTCCATGAACCCGGCGGGCAGCGTCCAGTAACCATGGCGTGGCTCAATCGCGCGCCGGCAAAGCAAGATTTTTCCGTTGTGCTCGGGGAGGCACCCCACGATCACGCGCGGATTGATGTAGTGGATCTCGCCACAGTCGCCGCAGACAAAGCGTCGGCGATCATCGCCCTCGGGGACCCGCTGCTCGATGGCGCCGCCACAGGTCGCACAGAACTTCATCGCGACCCTCCCTCCCCCTGGGATTGCAGGCCATCGTAGGCACCTCCGAAAAACACCAGCGGTGCGCCCTCTCGAGCTGAGAAATCGATCACCTCTCCAACAATAATGTGGTGATCTCCACCCGGATGGAGTGCGTCAATACGACAACTAAAGGTCGCCTGCGCATCACGAAGTAGCGGGACACCAAACGCATCAAACTCAAATTGATCAGCAATAATGCTGTGTTGGTGCTTGGTCGCATAATAGTTGGACAGATCCATCTGGTCAGCGCCTAAAACACTGACGCCAAAATTCTCGCAGGCGGTGTATTCCCGGAAATGCTCGGAATCGTTTTGCACGCTCCAGAGAACCAGCGCGGGGTCGAGGGAAACCGAAGCGAATGAATTGGCCGTCAGCGCCAAGGGGCCGCTTTGGGGGTCGTCGACGGTTATCAGACAAACCCCGGTCGGGAATCGGCCCAGCGCGCCACGAAATGCCTTGGTATCCAACGATAAATCCTCTTTCAGGTCGTTTGAGAAGGGTCAACGGTAATGGAAATCGAGCGCTACTCCAGCACCCCTATCGACCTCGCCACTGTCGGCGTCGCTTTGCGTCGTCGCCGTTGGCTTCGACCCAGTGTGACTGACCGCCGCTGTGTTCCCGTTTCCAGAAGGGAGCATCGGTCTTCAACACATCCATAATGAAATTGCAGCTGTCAAACGCCGCCGTTCGATGATCAGCGACGGTACCGACCCATACGATCGGCTCGCCCGTGCCGAGCTTGCCGTATCGGTGGATAAGCTGCCACCCCCGGAGACCAAAACGCGACGACGCCGACTGCCCGAGCTCATAGAGAACCCGTTCAGCCATACCAGGATAATGTTCGAGCTCCAGCGCGTTGACCGCCCCACCCTGCCCGAAATCACGCACGTAGCCGGTGAACGTGACGACAGCAGCACCCGGATGAGCAGACAACAGGTCCCGGTATGCCGCGGCAACATCAAAGCGCTCTCGTTGAACGAAAACACCCATCGACTAACCGCCCGTCATCGGAGGAAAAAACGCCACCTCATCACCATCCGCGAGTGGATGGTCAGCAGAGACGACCTGTTGATTAACGGCGGCGATCACGCTGGTCTCATTAAGCGTGTCAGCCCAGGTAGCGCCACGACTCGACAGCACAGACTTTAGCGACTCGACATCAGCCAGGCTCGGGGCCCAATCAATTTGCAGGGATTCGGTGTCGAGGGTCTCGCGAATCATTGAGAAAAAACGAACCGTCAGCACGAGTCACCCCGCCGCCAGTCCCCGCTGGCGCCACCCTCCTTGGACACCAACTCCACGCCTTCGATTGACATCCCACGATCGATGGCCTTGCACATGTCATAAATAGTCAGCGCCGCCACCGAGGCAGCGGTCAGGGCTTCCATCTCGATGCCGGTCTGACCCGTCACTCGACACCGGGTTGAAATCGTAACGCCCGGAAGGCTGACATCCGCTTCAATATCCACGCTTACCGACGTCAGCGGCAAGGGGTGGCAGAGTGGAATAAGGTCGCTACACCGCTTCGCCGCCTGGATACCAGCAATACGGGCGACAGCAAACACGTCACCCTTGGGCATGCGGCCTTCAGTGATGGCGGCCAAGGTCTCCGGAGCCATTCGCACGCGGGCTCTCGCCTCGGCAGTGCGATGGGTCACGGCTTTGTCGCCGACATCGACCATAGAGGCTCTACCCTCAGCGTCGAGATGGGTCAAATTTTGGCGTTCATTGGACATGAATTGAGTTTAACACGCCCTACCTATCCAAACGCGATACCGTCTGGCAAGCTCGTTGATCACACGTTGGATAACGCGCCACATGAGCCAAAACCCGGAAAACGTATCGGCCAGCCAACCCAGTGGCTATCGCTGGCTGGCACTGCTCATGCTCACAATCGTTTATACCTTCAACTTTATCGATCGCCAGTTGCTGGTCATTCTCTCCGAGCCCATCAAGGCCGAACTCGCACTGTCCGATGCCCAACTGGGCCTGCTGACCGGATTTAGTTTTGCGGTGATCTACGTAGTCGCGGGCATCCCCATTGGCCATTTGGCCGACCGCAGTAATCGACGCAATATCGTTGCCCTGTCGCTGGCCTTCTGGAGTGCCATGACGGCACTGTCCGGGCTGGTCCAGAATTACGCGCAACTGGTTTTGGCGCGTTTTGGCGTCGGGCTCGGGGAGGCTGGAGGCTCACCGCCTGCACACTCCATGCTCAGCGATTACTTCCCCCCGCAGCAACGAGGCACGGCGATATCGGTGTACTCCATGGGCATCTACATCGGAATACTGCTCGGTTACATGGGGGGCGGCTACATGGCCGAGGCGGTGGGCTGGCGTCAGGCCTTCTTCGTGATTGGCATCCCCGGGGTAGCGTTCGCGGGTTTGTTGGTCTGGTGGGTTCGCGAACCCGTCCGCGGTTTTTGGGAGGCCGGCGTCGTCGCAGAAAAGGCATCCTTCGCCGAAACAATAGCCACGCTCAGACAGCGCTCGTCATTTTGGTGGATCGCCCTAGCCGCCGCGTTTATGTCACTGGTCGGTTACGGCAATGGCAACTTCATGCCCTCGTACCTCATCCGCAATCACGGCATGAGCGTCGGTGAGGTGGGTTTCGTTTTGGGTCTGTTGTCGGGGATTGCGGGGGCTATTGGCACCGTTCTTGGTGGCGTTTTGGCCGATAAAATGGCCTTGTGGGATCGACGCTGGTACGTCTGGCTCCCGATGCTCGCCAGCTCACTATCGATACCGCCGGCGGCTTATGCCCTGTTGGGTGACGATCCTCGGCTCATCATCCTCGCGCTGTTACCCGCCAATATTCTCAACGCCATGTACCTCGGCCCCTGCATTGCGCTCGGTCAGACTCTGGTCACCCCACGGATGCGCGCCGTAGCCTCCGCCATCATGCTGTTCATCATCAACATGATCGGCCTGGGTTTGGGGCCGCTGCTCGTCGGGTTACTGAGCGATTACTACGCGTCGGGGTTTGGATCCGACAATCTTCGTTATGCGATGCTGACCATGCTGGCGGCCGGTCAATTGGGGCTGTTCTTCTTCTGGCTGGGCCAGCGACGCCTGCTTGCGGATCTCGATGCCACCGCCGCCCTCGCAAGGGCGAGTGCCCACCGATAGTTCACTGTATAAACAGTGCATTCACTGACTCAACGCGTTTACCCCCGACTACCCCTTCAGGGCAGTTTTCAACCGGACCATCTGCTTGCATGGTGACGGTGCAGCGACTGGACTAACATAGGGGGCCTGATGACAGGCAAAATGTTGTCAGCCTGTAGCGTCTGCAAAGAACCTTAAGCCGGAGGGTTTGAGCACAGCATGGAACCGCAAACTGAACAATCAAGCTCTGCCGCATCCGGCGATGTGGGCAGCCCGATTTCGCGCATTTTTGCTTCTGCACTGGCGGCGGGACGCGTCATTCTCCGGCAGAAATCGTCTCTGCCTGCAAATGCCCACATCGATCCAAAACTGCTGCTTATCCTTTGCGGTGATCTCGTCGATCATCGCGGTGAAGCCTCGGGGCTGGCATTGGCAGAACAGATACTCAATGCGTATTCCGTACTTTCGAGCGAAGAGCAGACTGCATTTTTTCAGGGACTGGCGCGTGACTTTACACTCGACGACCAACGCCTTCGTGCCGCCATGGAACGCTATACCAACAACGCCGCACCAGAAGAGCTCGGCGAGCTGCGCCGCGCCATTGAGCCACGGTGTAATCGGCTCTTTCGCCGACTGAACATGGTCCCCAATGCCACCGGGCAGCTGGTGCGAATGCGGGGGGATCTGTTGCGCCACGGTCTTGAAACGCCCGAACTCCAGGCGATCAACGACGACCTGAAACGTCTTTTCCTCATGTGGTTCAATCTCGGATTTCTGCGTTTACGTCGGATCAGCTGGGATTCGCCGGCCAGCATTCTGGAAAAGTTTATTGAGTACGAGGCGGTTCACGAGATTCAAGGCTGGAGCGACCTGCGTGGAAGGCTCAAGGAAGATCGCCGGCTTTTTGCCTATTTTCACCCGGCGATGCCCGACGACCCCATTATTTTCGTGCAGGTCGCATTAACCAGCGATAGCAGCAGTGCCATTGGCCCACTGGTTGAAACCGAGCGCGAACTCCAGATTCCCTCGAGCGCCACCACTGCGACGTTTTACTCCATCAGTAATTGTCATGCTGGCCTGCAGGGTATTTCCTTCGGCAACTTTTTAATCAAGCAGGTTGCCTCTGAGTTGCGCGCAGAGTTCCCCCGGCTAAAACGCCTGGAGACCCTGTCACCGGTCCCCGGCTTCCGACCGTGGCTCGAAGGCGCGATGGACGCAGATTCCCCGGAGGAATCGCCCGTGTCATCGGCGCTGGCGCGCGTGAACCAGCACATGGATGAGATCGAGGAGGCCAGTGAAACCAATGCCTCACTGCAGGAACGCCTTGTGCATCTCTGCGCCCACTATCTGGTTGCCGAGAAGCGCGGCACCCTACCCCTAGACCCCGTTGCGCGATTCCACCTCAGCAACGGCGCCATGCTGGATCGTATCCACTGGAATGGCGACCAATCCGAAGCCGGTAAGCGACGCTCTTTTGGGATCATGGTTAACTACGTGTACGACCCCGAAGAGATCGAGAACCGACACGAGGCCTATGTGTCCGAGGGACAGGTGGCTACCAGCGCCAAGGTTAAAGAGTGGGCGCAGAAGATTAGCAGGGGTTAACAGCACGGCCCTACTGGCAGCGACAGCCCGTAGCTAGGTTTGTTCAGGCTCTGTGCCGGGTCCCTGACGGCTCAATGATTCAGCGGTGACGTCATCCGACAACGCTACCTGCGCATCACGGATGCAGACCACGGCGGATGAACGAAACTCCCGCTCAGCCAGAATCAAGACGACGATTGTTGTTGCCACCACAAACGCCAGGTTACCCGCCGTCCAGAACACCACCGCGAACGCAAAATAGTAGGCGCGCAGGCAGCCGTTGTTATCGTGGCCTGCGTTGTCCATTAGCCGGGCCAAATTCTCGATAAAACGCGCTTTATCTTCAGGGGAGACCATCTCATCTGGCATGGGCGCCCCTCCCACCAGTGCGCTCGCAAATCCATACTGCCTGAGCGCCCAGGTCACTTTAAAAAAGGCGTAAACCATGATCAGGAGCAGCACAAAAAGCTTGAGCACCAGCTCGGCTTCCGTACTACCCCCGATGAGAGGTAACTGCTCGATCAAGGCGGCGATCTCGGTAGCATTGGACATCGCCGTCAGAACGGCGGCGAGAATAATCAGCGTGGTCGAAGCGAAGAAGCCCACAACCCGTTCCTGATTTGCGAGCAGCGAGGCATCGGTCATGCGCATATCACGCCTGAGCATCCGTGCGCTCCACAGCTCGCGCTGAGTTCGCATCGCGCGGGACAGCGAGAGCCGGTCCCCCGCTCTCGCTCGCCGCAGCGCGTAGTAGCCGTACCCCCACCAGAGCAACAAAAAATAGGTGAAAGAGCCGATAACAGGGAGGTGATCGAGAACGTAGGGCATCATCGAAGAAGGCTACCGTATCTAATACCGCACCTTAGACTACCTGACTCCAACCAGCGCGTAATCCTGTTTAGTCATCGAATCGCTTGAGTCCACGAGGGGTCAAGGCGAGTAAACCGTTCTAATAGCTCCCGAGGTTCGAGCTTTTATTAATTCCACGCAAGGGCTAAATCGCCAACGACGTTAGTGTCTCTGCACCTCTTCCAGCACTGAGAAACACTGCATGGGGATATTCTCTATAATCCCGCCCACTCTCTTTTACCCCATAGACGATAGTTACGATGAAGAAATTTTGGCTTCCCCTTTTATTGACAATTGCCCTGCCCGTCTCCGTCGCCGCAGAGGACAAAGACTGGGAATTCATGATCGAGCCCTATGTATTGGCAACATCAATCGAGGGAGATGCCGGTCTCGGTCGTGTCGCTGATGTCCCCGTGGATGTCGACTTCAGTACGATTCTGGATTCACTCGATATTGGCGCCATGGTGCATCTGGAGGCGATTCGCGATCAAAAATGGGGCGTTATCGTCGACTTCGGCTTTATGGATTTGAGTGGCGGGACCACGGTGGCCCGTAATGGCGTTTTGGAGGCCGATGTCTATCAGGGCGTTCTCGAAACCTTTGTATTTCGTCGCATTCAGAGTGGATCGCAGTATTTCGACCTCTATGGTGGTTTGCGCTGGTGGAACAACGATATTGGCGTGAATCTGGAGCTGGGGCCACTGCAGCCCCGGCGCGTCAAAATCAAAGAAGATTGGGTCGATCCGGTTGTCGGCGGTCGTTGGCACCATCCCATAAACGAGAAGTGGAAGCTCGTTCTGCGCGGCGATATCGGCGGCTTTGGCATCGAGTCCGATTGGACCGCCGCAGCGGGAGTCAGTCTCTGGCGACAGTTTGAATCTTTATCGATGGAGTTCGCTTATCGGGGTACCTGGGTGGATTACGAGTCCGGAATCCGCGGCGAAGTCGGCTCTTTCGCCTACGACACGCTCACCCATGGCCCGATGGTGGGCCTGGCCTGGACATTCTGAGCGCGCAACAGTCTGGAATATTGGCCTCAACTACGTGCGTGTCCAGCCGACAACGATCAGCCGACTGGCACTTGTACAAAGGGCCACTGCCACAGCTCTCGTTGTTATGGATCAGGCGGGATCGGAGTGCTTAAGCGGAAACGGCCTGGTATCGACAGCCTCCGAGTCCATGGCAATTTCGTTGTCATAAATATTTTTCGGCAACGGGAGCCCGCCCAGCTCGGCATCCCCCAGGGCGCCATCCGGTGCCATACCGTGACTTTTCACCACCGCCTCTAATTGACGACAGTGCTGCGCCGCGTGCCAGGTGGTGCGCTCGAGCACGCTGAATGTGGCGCGGACACCATAATACGTCTTCACGGTTTCGGGGGGCTGATGGTTAACACCTTCCCACCAGTCCGACAGGGTCGACCTGACCTCCTCGCCCACCGCCGCCAAATGCTCAGAGGTGACCACATCTTCGGGAGGCATCCGCAGAAACGCCTCCATTTCCAGAGATCCGCCTTCGGCGGCCTCAAGAAACCCCTGAATCACCATGAAAATGTGATACCCGAGGTCGCGATAGGTGCGATCCCGCCCAGGGAAATGGCCTGCCAGCTGCTCCTCGGAGAGTTGCCGAAGATAGCGCTGGGCCGCCAGCATTAACAGGTCACACTTTCCGACGAGATCGGCGGCTGACAACTCGGATTTCTTGAGGGACACACCGACGAAATCGGCCACGTCCTGCAAATCCTGGCAAAACACCGCCGCATCGCCACGGCGTACGACGGGTACGGTGCGAAAGCCGATGTCTGCCAATTCATCAAGCGCATCGGGATCCTCGACAATATTGACCGACTCAAAGGGAATACCGTGATCCAATAGGAATTCCTTGGTGCGCAAACAGCTGGAGCAGCCCGGCGCCCAATACACTCGATAGTCAGCTGTCATGAGAAATCCTTTCGTTAGTGCTTCGTAACTTTACGGACATTCGCATCAACTCGATTGCCTGAGGTAGACGTCTTACCCATGGCCCTGCGATGTCACTGCCCACCGCATTCAGACTTAAGACAGCGAATGGCTATGGTACACCCTTGCGACCCGTGATCACTAACGGCGAGATACCGAGGGCCAACAACCAGGGGCTGGTGCTGTGAGAAGATTCACCACGACAGTCAGACAATGAAGCACACTATGCGACGGGTTGCTTAGCCATCCTCACGGGTAAGACGAGTACTGGTTTAGGAATCCGTAGCTTAAACGGACACCTGCGCGCGACTCTCTTGTTACCGTTTCCTACTGGCGATAAGAGAGCTTCAGGAAGAAAGCATAATCCGTGACGCTGCCCCGCCCCTAATTATCTTTGAGGCAGCATAAACTCATCAAAAAACGCAGCTAACTCACCATGCGCGTTGAGCGGCAAGATGTTGGCAACGTGCTGGTCGGGTCGCACCACGACCATACAGCCGCTCGCGCGATCTACACCACGCTGCTCGAAAATGTCATTACCCTCCTCCGCATGGAAGACTTTTTCGTAGTCTCTCAGGCCGTATTTACCCTTGGCAGGCCAGAGGTAATCGGGCATGTCTTCAATGGCGAGATCCTGCTGCTGGAATACGGCATAGACATCGATTACCGAATCGATATCAGCGCTCTTGGGGGTGTACTTGAGCACCGGAGATGCTGCATCTTCAGCCAAGAAATCAATAAGCTTTGCCGTATCGGAAGAGGCATCTGCAGGGTTCTGTTGATTACCAAACAAGAAGATACGCCAGCGGCCATCGGCTTTTACCAGATGTCCCAGATGCTGCGGGCGACCGTCAGCGACCCGGACGGCGATGGCGGAGTGGAAACGCTGGCCAATATTGAAACCGGTTGCCAGCTCCTGGTTTGCCTGCCCCGTGCAGATGTATGACGGGTAATAGCCAATGGCGGTGCCGGCGACAAAGCCGTTTTGCCGGGCCATGAAAGCCTCGATGTCAGTAGTATTGGTCTTGCGTTGGTCCCCCGCCAGTTGTTTTGCCGACGGCTGGGTGGCGACCAGTCGCGACAGCTGTCGATCGGCATCGATGAGCTGCTCAGCCACTTTGCGCCGCTCCGGCGAATAGGTTTGCAGCAGTTTTGGATGGCTCCTTCCCTGCAGTACAGCCGCCATTTTCCAGCCCAGATTGAAGGTATCCGGGAGCGAGGTGTTCAGACCCCAGCCGCCTTTGGGGCTGTGGGTATGGCAGGCGTCACCGGCTACAAACGCCCTAGGGATTTGATTCTCATCGGCATCGAGCGGCCGGTCGTCGAAGCGCTCGGCCACCCGCTGGCCCACCTCATAGATCGACCACCAGGCAACTTCCTTCACATCGACCGTGTACGGATGATAGATACGCTGCATCTTGGCAATGATGTCTTTTTCGGTGAGTTTGACGCTGGCAGCGCGCTGGCCTTTTTCCAGAAGGTCAAGCTCTACGTACATTCTGACGAGATAGCCACCCTCACGGGGAATAAGCATCACCGCGCCATGGTCCTTCGACTGGATAAAGCTTTTGACCCGGATATCGGGAAAATCCGTGACTACGAGAACATCCATGACACCCCAGGCCTTATTCGCCGAGTCTCCCTTGAGCTCGATGCCCAGGCTTCGGCGGACAATGCTTCGCGCGCCGTCGGTGCCGACTACATAGCGCGCCTTGATCGTTTCCTGCTTGCCCGCCTGCCCGGCATCGACGCGCTCAAAGGTCGCGGTGATCGGATGGGCATCGAGGTCCTGAGTCAGGTTTGAATCGAGGTCCAGTTCGAGGAGTTTGCGGCAGTAGTGGGGTTCAAGTGCGGTCACCGAGTGCTTCATGCCTTCCAGCAGCAACTCGTGCAGGCGTGCCTGATTGACGATGCCATGGGTGAACTCGGACAGGCCGATGCGCGCATCGGAGATCTTATGGGTGCGTTTGATGTTCTCCGGATGATCGCTATCGGGCTCCCAGAAGGCGTTCTGGCGCAGTTGGTAGGTTTCTTTCACCACCATCTCGCTGCTGTTGAAGGCCTCCATGATCTCCATGGTCCGGCAGGAGATGCCATCAGCGCGTCCAAACAGGAGGGGGCCGGGCTCCAGATCAACAATGCACGTTGTGATATCGCTGAACTCGGCCATTTGCCGAGCCATGGTCAGTCCCGCCGGTCCACAGCCGACAATCAGTACATCGACCTCGCTGGGCAGGTCGGTAACCGGTGGATTCGGGTAGGGTTTGCGAACTTCGTCGGGGATTTGGTAGTTGCCGGGTTTGAAGCCATTGCGATGGTATTGCATGGGGTCACAGTCTCCGCTTTACGCGTTTGTCCTTTTGGAGGGCGAGCCATAAAAGGCGTTGATTACATGCGCCCCACCCGTCGGTAGGATGCACACGCCCATAAACAAAGCACACTATACACCGACTGGCGCAAATGCGTAACCTGTTACGCATATTTATGAGTCTTGATTAAACAGGGTGATCGGCAGCAAAGGGAACCCGGAGAGAACCGCAGCCTATGAAGCGGTCAACAGAAGCCAGAGAGCCAATTAAGTTGTTTTTCACCCTCGCGGGCCGGCTCCGGATGTCGCGCCGGGCAGCCTCTAGGCTCCAGTCGTCTAACGGTGGGATCCACTTATTTTTCATCGACGCTGCGCCGCCGTTCAACAGGCATCGCTGGGGACAAGCGGTTTCTGCAGAAAGTGCGGGGACATAGTTTTCCCTGTGCTGGCCGCAGCCTCAATATAGGTAGGGAAACCCCATAAATGATAGAAGAAGCCCTGAACCTCGGTTTTTTTTGCGTCGTCAACCCTGTACTGCGAAAACGCCCGATGCAGTGATCCTGCATCGGGCGTTTTACTCGGCTAGGCGTCCTTCGCCGTGTCGGCCCACAGGAATCACACTGCGATCAGGCAAGATTGCCTTTAGCTATGGAATCGCCTCAATGGTTACTGGAACGACGCCTTTACTGGTATCAGCTATGGAAGAAAACGCGGCCCGGGTTAGATCGACAATCCGGCCGTCAATAAACGGGCCTCTGTCATTCACTCGAACGATGACGGATTTTCCATTTTCTCGATTCGTGACGCTCAGCCTCGTGCCAAAAGGCAAAGTCTTGTGCGCAGCGGTCTTGGCAAGGTGGTTAAACCTCTCGCCGTTTGCCGTTTGCCTAAACTGGTATTTCGCTGCGTAAAAAGAGGCGATCCCTGTTTCGGTGTAACCCACCACGCTCGGCGGCGTGCCTTTATCCTGAACCGCACAACCCGATGCGGCTCCAAGAAAGGTAACAAGTAATATTAAAGCTTTCATTTGAAGCATGCCTTCTTTCGGACTTCTCATTCTTGTGTCTGGCAAAGAGGGAGGAATTGATTGAAACAGCTTTGAAGCTGTTTTCACCCCTGCGGGGCGCCCAGCCTGACGGCTGTGCGTCCAAACGCTACCCGGGACAGCGTTGATCGAACCCTGAGTCAGGCGTTTTGCCGCCTCGCCATGCCCCTAATGCCGTATAAATCAGAGTGTTAAAAAATGAGCGTGTCATTAGAGGGCATCAAAGGTCGTGAAGGTGGTCCCGTGGTGATCCCATAGACCTCAAGCCGCGACGGGCCTGGCCTTCTCGATTCGAGCTCGCCGCTTCGGTGTATTCAGCGCTTTCCACAGCTCGTTTCGCTGCTGCAAGTTCAGCCAGAAATTCGGTGAATTACCAAAGACCGTGGCCAGCATCAACGCGGTATCCGCAGTGATGGCGCGACGATTGGTACAGAGTTCGTTGATGGTTTTTCGACTCACACCCATTGCATCTGCCAGCTGTCCCTGGGTCAGCCTCATTGGCGCCAGGAATTCTTCATTGATCATTTCGCCCACACTGACGGGTTGTCGTTTCGTAATATTCATCGCCTACCTCATCGATAATCGTGGCTATCCAGATAAATGTCTTTAGCCTCGCCTCTTTCATCTGACCACGCAAATACCAATCGCCCTTGTTTGTTAATACGAATTGAATGCTTGCTGGCCAATCTTCCTCTCAACTTTTCAAAGTGGTTGCTCGGCGGTGAACGCAAGTCCAGATCACAGGTCGCATCATCAATCAGCTGCAGCTTACGGAAAAGCCTGTCTTTGATCTCAGAGGGAAGCTTCTTACTACCCTTGTCTATCAGATAGAAGTCCTGAAGCCACCGGTCACGAAAGCTGTGAATCAAAAGCCACCCCCACAGTTTGAGATACTGTAACGCTCCTAGTTACTTATTGCAAGTAAGGGCGGCTGGGTAAGCGAGCAACCATCTTTGAAAAGCTCGTATGAGCAGGCTCTGCTTGCTACATAGCGGCAGGCCATTGCTTTCATAACGCAAACAAACGTAATCTGATGCCCTGAAGCAGTTTCAATGCACGCTTCGGACGCGTCGCTCCTCTTACTGCTGCCCAATCTGGCTCGTTCCGCACGATGGAGATACGGAACGGAACCACCATGCTGGCACAAGGCAGGGAGGGTCCGGAGAAGGAGGGATTGATTCAAACAGCCTTGGGGCTGTTTTCACCCCTGCGGGGCGGCGTCGCAGGCGACACCGTCCAAAACGCTCCTTTGGTCGCGTTTTGTCGAACCCGAGGCTTCGTCCACACCGCCTTATCAACAGACAAAAAAAAGGCCCCGTTGGGGCCATTTTTTGTCTGGCGGAGAAGGAGGGATTCGAACCCTCGATACGTTGCCGTATACACACTTTCCAGGCGTGCGCCTTCGACCACTCGGCCACCTCTCCAAAGGCGCGGGAGTTTAGCATAGGATTTCAGGCCTTGGCAGTGCAGGGGGACGTAAAAAGAGGCGCTTATTGACGACCCATGCGCCAAAGCGGCGCATCGAGTTTCTCGTGGCCACGCCAGGGGGTAATATCGATCCCACCACGGCGCTGGTAATACGCGGTGACCGTCAACGCTTCAGGACTTAAGTCCCCAAAGAGCTTCTTGTAGATCTGCTCCACACAATGCTCGTGGAAGTCCTGATGCTCTCGGAACGAACACACAAAGGACAGCAACTCGGCGGGGTCCAGCCGATATCCGCTGTAATCAACGACCAGAGTACCCCAATCGGGCTGACCAGTGACCGGGCACAGCGACCGCAGCTGGTGCGATATCAGCGTCTCAGACACTCTATCCTCGCCCTGCGAGAATGGCGTTTTCCGGGAAGCCCCCCAATCAGCGGCTACCAGCGCGCCTGAAAAGACATCGTCAATACAGACGCCGGCCGGCTCCCGCGTCCATTGCGCTAATTCGGTAGGTGCAGCGATGGTCAGATCGACCGATGCACCCACAACAGCCTGCACATCTCTCATTATCGTCGAGACCGCGGCCCGCTCGTTGTCAAAGCGATGGAAATTCAGGGAATTGAGGTACAGCTTGAGCGACTTCGACTCCACCGTACGGGGTGAACTGGCGGGAATCGCCAACGCACCGACAAACGCGGTGGGCCACCCTTCCCTGCTCAACCAGGATAGCTCATAGAGGTGCCAGACGTCGGCGCCCAACATCGGTGACAGCCGTTCATCGCCCCGCTGTCGTTCGACGGGCTCTAAAATTTCCGGGCTGTAGCGGGTGGGTGCATCAACCCGGCTGCCGAGAACGCGATCGACCATCAGCTTCGGAGGCGCTTTCCACTGCGCAGCAAATGCAGACTGAACAGATAGGCAATCACGGTAAACCCGCCGATCATCGACAGCGAGATACGAATATCCACGTCGCTAATACCCAACACGCCGTAGCGAAAGGCATTGACTACGTAGACCAGCGGGTTGGCCTTTGACAGACCCGCCCAAAAATCAGGCAGCAGATCGAGGGAGTAAAAGACGCCGCCCAGGTAAATGAGAGGGGTCAGCACAAAGGTGGGTACAATACTGATATCGTCGAAGGAGTTGGCGAACACCGCGTTGATAAACCCGCACAGTGCAAATAGCACCGATGTCATCGCCACCACCGCGACCACCAGAAGGTAATTGTTGACCTCGAGTCGCGTGAAAAATAGCGATACGAGCGTAACAATAATCGCCACCAACAGGCCCCTGGCGATGCCGCCCGAAACATAACCCCAGAGAATGATGTAATTGGGGATGGGCGATACCTGCAGTTCCTCGATGCTGTGATTGAACTTGGCTCCAAAAAATGACGACACCACGTTCGAATAGGAGTTGGTCACGATCGACATCATGATCAAACCGGGCACCACAAACTGCATGTAGGAAATGCCGTCCATCTCACCGATTCTGGATCCAATCAAATTGCCAAAAATCATGTAGTACAGCGATATGGTGATAGCCGATGGCAGCAAGGTCTGGGTCCAGATGCGCGTGAAGCGGCGTATCTCTTTCCGCAAAATCGTCATAAACGCGATGTATTGCTCATACGCACTCATGCGGATTCCTCCAGCAAATTGACAAACATCTGCTCAAGTCGGTTGGCGCTGTTGCGCATACTGACCACCGACACGCCCTGAGTACGCAGCTGACTGAACACCTCAGAAAGATCCTGCCCGCGTTCGATCTCTACCTCGAGGCTGTTGTCATCAATCCGCGTGAAGGTAAAACCTTCCAAGGTCAGCGGATCCGGCAAGGTATCCGAGGAATCGAGCATGAAAACCTCACGGTTCAGGTCCCGCAGCAGCGACTTAATGGACCGATTGGTCACAATCGCGCCGTGATTAATAATCGCGATGTCTCGGCAGAGCGCTTCGGCCTCCTCGAGATAATGCGTTGTCAGGATGATCGTGGTACCCGCTTTATTGATTTCTTTGAGAAAGTCATACATCGAGCGGCGCATCTCGATATCCACACCAGCGGTGGGTTCATCGAGAATCAGCAGTTTCGGTGAATGGATCAGGGCCCGGGCGATCATCAGCCGCCGCTTCATACCCCCGGACAACATTCGTGCGGTGGTATTGCGCTTCTCATACAAACCAAGCTTTTTCAGGTAGTGCTCGGCCTGAACCTTGGCCTCAGCCCGGGGCATTCCGTAATAACCCGCCTGGTTGAGCAAAATGTCTTCCACTTTCTCAAAGATGTTGAAGTTAAATTCCTGGGGGACAATACCGATCTGTTTTTTGGCGAGCGGAAAGTTTTCGTCAATATCAATGCCGTGAATCCAGACCTTGCCGCCACTTTTTGACACCAACGAGGCCACAATGCCAATCGTGGTGGACTTACCCGCCCCGTTAGGCCCCAGAAGCGCGAAAAAAGCGCCCTCAGCCACCTCCAGATCGATGCCTTTAAGGGCTTCGAAGCCGTTATCGTAGGTCTTGGTCAGCGACGAGATTTTGAGTGCGGGAGCAGGTTGCCCGGACATGGATGCCTCTCGATTTAAAAAGGAACGAATACTACCGAACTTGGGCTCGAGTAGCGAGAAAATGCCTCCTAAGGCTTGACGTCGATAAGTCCGGTAACTATGATTCGCGCCTCTGTTAATCGCAGACGCAGCGTCCCCTTCGTCTAGTGGCCTAGGACACCGCCCTTTCACGGCGGGAACAGGGGTTCGAACCCCCTAGGGGACGCCATATTTGCGGGAATAGCTCAGCTGGTAGAGCGCAACCTTGCCAAGGTTGAGGTCGCGAGTTCGAACCTCGTTTCCCGCTCCATATCAAAAAGGCCGCAAATCTGCGGCCTTTTTTTTGGTCCATCGCGCGTTAGCGGATCATGGACTACGCGGTACCTCAATCATGGCTTTGAAAGCCATTCGCCGACGAGCACACCCTATGCCTTCAAGTCGGTGAGGCCGTCGCGAAGCCTATGCGGGGAAAATGACGACCCGTAAAATTCTCGATGAACGGTCTTTGTCCATCGCGCTTCTTTTAATTCGCCTTCTCATCCAATTTGATGGAGAGGCTGTTGATGCAGTAGCGCAGCCCGGTCTCGGTCGGGCCGTCGGGGAACACGTGGCCCAGATGACCGCCGCAGTTTTTACACACGACCTCTGTACGAATCATCCCGTGGCTGGTGTCGCGCACTTCTTCGATAGCGGCTTCCGCTTTGGGTTTATCAAAGCTCGGCCAACCGCAGCCGGCGTCAAACTTGGTTTCCGACTCAAACAACGGTTCACCGCAGCCACGGCAGCGGTACGTCCCGTCATCATCACAGTTCCAGTATTCGCCGGTAAACGCCCGCTCCGTCCCCTTCTCTCGGAGTACGTGATACTCCTCAGGAGTCAGCTTCTGACGCCACTCCCGATCGTCTGAATTGCTATCACTCATTGCCCCTCCTATGCGGGATTATTCGATTATTACCTGGAGGCTGCCCAGGATGCCCTCAAGTCGAGGGGAAACCGACGACAGTTTAACCGTTTGGCCGGCCAGCTCGGCACGCAAAGGGTAATTTTTGCGAAGACTGTCAAATAGAGTGGCGCTCACCCCCAAACGCTCAAAACGGCGCAGATACCGATCATCCTCGGCCACAGGATAGGCCTCAATAAGCAGCTGAGCTAGCCAGCCGCTCTCGTCCGGATTGTTACTCCATTGGCGAGTATCAATGACATTGCTGAACGGTTCGACAGCAACCGTTAGATCGGTTTCAGGGCATAAACCGGCCTCAGCCATAGCCCTTACCAGCGCGTCGGTAGCGCTTAACTTGGCACCCTGGCTGTACCCGGCGATATGCGGGGTAGCGAGCATAGTCTGGCGGAGTAATTCACTGTCGATCCGGGGCTCGGAGGGCCAGGTATCCAGCACCAGCGTGGTTCCGGAAGCCGCCATTGTCGACAGCGCCTCGCGGGTCACCAGTGGTCCACGACCGGCATTAATCAGCACATCATCAGCGCCGAAGTATCGCGCCTGCGCTAAACCCACCATCCCGCAACTCGGAAATTCGGGGCCGTTATGCAGCGCCGGGTGCAAACTGACTATCGGGCACGCCAGGACCTCCTCGAGCGTAGCCGCCACCATGGGTGGAGCAATCGCCACGAAAGGGTCAAACACAAGTACCTCGGCACCCAGTGCTACCAGACGCGAGCATAGACGGGAACCGACAGCGCCACACCCAACCACCCCTACCTTTGCGCCCGCCATAACCGATGACAGCCGCCCACAATGGGCGATAGCGCTGAGCACATACTCCACCACCGCATTGGCATTGGCACCCGGAGCATGGGCGAAGGCAATTCCGCGTTCGACGAGGGCGTCGGTATCAATATGTTCGACCCCTGCTGTGGCGGTGCCCACAAATCGTAGCGAGGCGCGCCTGAGCAGCGCTTCATCAACCTGCGTCACTGAACGCACCAGCAAGGCGTCGGCGCCACCGAGGTGCTCAGCGCAAATAGCCCGGCCCGGATAACACGCAATCTCGTCGGCAATGGCCCGCAGTGCCGGGGTAATGGCAATGTTTTCATCACAGACTACCCGCATGCGACGCTCACGCGGTGCATTCAAGCGCGAGGGCTGTCAATGCCCGGCGCACCCGTTGTGCGCGATCGGGTAGCCCCTTTCTTACGAATTGGCTCCGGCATGCCGCGACACGGGCCTCGAAGTCACGGAGCAAATGTCCTGGAATCTCAGCGCCGGGGTTATCAATGCTGGGACGAAACTCAACCCCCAGCATCTCGCAGAAGATCGATTCCAGCGCCTGGGGGCGCGCCTCAACGGTGAAAAATGCTTGCTGCTGTACGAGGTCGCGATCGTCCTCGGTGTACCAGTAACCGTAATCGGGCAATTGGCGGCGTTGCGGCCCGGCGAGACACCAATGGGCCACCTCATGTAAAGCACTCGCAATAAAGTCCTCGCGGAAGAAAATGTAAGCCGACTGCTCAGCCGTTGCGGGACGATAAAAAGGTTCCGCTGCTCCACCCACGAGTTGGGTACATTCGCTGGTCAAAAAACAGGTATTAAACGAACGAACCAACGCCGCAGACGAAAGTTCCTGCGGTTCGTCTAGGCCCGAGACAGCGATCAAGCCATCGCCTTGCGAATCACAAACTCAAACCGATCATCGCCTTCATGTGTCTCCAGCAATTCATGGTTGAGGAACCGACAGAAGCTGGCAACATCCCGTTGCGCGGACGGATCGGTCGCCAACAAACGAACCAAACCACCTGCTGGCGTTTTGCGAATTTCCGCATGCAGCATCATGACGGGCTCGGGACAAACAAGCCCAAGCGCATCAATCACCCGAGCGGTTTCGACCATTTCATCGTCCAACGCACTGCCCCGAGCAGGGATTACCCGTTAAACCCAATCACTCGGCGGGTTTGACAAACCGCAGGGTCATACGATCGCTTTCACCGATAGCCAGCATGGCTTCCTTCTGCTCGGCGGTTTCCGCTCCGTCCAAACTCGGTGGAAGGGCCCAGACACCTTGAGGGTAATCGGCGGTATCCTTCGGATTGGCGTTGATGTCACTGCTGGCCTCGAGCTCAAAGCCTGCGGCTTTCGCCAATTCGATCACCACAGGTTCTGCGACATAACCCAGATCGCCGCTCGCGGCCATCGGTAAATCATCGGCTCCACGATGCTGAACCAGACCGAAAACACCGCCAGGCTTCAGGGTGTCATAGATTTCCTCAAAAAAAGCGTTCACATGACCGGAATTAATCCAGGAATGCACGTTGCGGAACGCAACAGCAAGATCGACGGATTCAGCTTCGATACGACCCGTCGCGATCGGTGGCTGTACCGCCGACACCACGACCTCACTATAAACACCATGGTGTGCCGAGAGGGTCTTGAGAAAGCCACCTAGCGACTTGCGCGGATAGCCGCCACCATTGGGATCAAAATGACCGGCGATCAACGTGCCCTGCCCCTTCATCAGTGGTGCAAGAACACTGGTGTACCAGCCTCCGCCAGGATAAACCTCAAGCACCGTCATACCCGGCTCCAGACCGAAAAACTCCAGCGTCTCCTGCGGATGCCGGTGTTCATTACGAGCAATTGCTGCCGCAGAGCGATGCTCGCCGTTGAGCGCTGTCTGCCAATCGAATTCAGCCCGCGCAGAGAACGACACCATCACACCCGCCATTGCCATGGCCGCTATACCGAAATTCACTGTTTTCACCCAACCACCTCCGATGGATTTTGCCAAAGACGCTACTCTAACGCTTTCTCCGCGTTACTATAAGGGCTCAAAGACCAGGGAGATCGATCGATGCCCCACCGCTACGTGGTGACATTCGTCGGCGATGACCGTACCGGCATCGTCGAACAGCTGGCTAATACCATCGAGGCTCATGGTGGCAATTGGCTGGATAGCCGTTTGAGTCAGCTGGAAGGCAAGTTTGCCGGGCTCATTCTTGTCGGCATGCACCCCGACCAGCAGCCCGCGCTCGCGGAGGCACTTTCAGGGCTCGCGGGTCACAGTGTCGATGTGCGGATTACCGATGCCGGCCCACCCACCGGTAGCCACCCCACCAATCTGTCATTGAGCGTCACAGGACCGGATCGGCCGGGTATTGTGCGTGGAATTTCAAAGGCATTGGCCGATGCGGGCATTAACGTCTCGCGAATGACGTCAGGGGTGGAAAGCGCACCGTGGACCGGAGAAACCCTGTTCTTGGCAGAGATAGAGGCTACCGCGCCCGAGAACTATTCGTTGGAAGGCATCCAGACCACTCTTGACGAGATCGCCGACGCGATGACACTGGACATTGATATCGAGCCCCGCTCAGCGCCGTGATCGGTGTTTAACAAGAATCAGTAGTACCGCCGCCAGCGCCGCCAGGCCGACCAGAGCCACACTGCCCACAAGGACCGCACCCAGGCTTGCCCATAATCGATCCGGGGATGCACCAACGATGTCAATCGCCCCCCAGAAAAGCGCGACCGCTGCAACAATGCCCAGGAAAAACGTCCTCAGGCGCCGCCGACCCGCTCTTGTCACAGATCAATGACTCCCGGGATAGACGGGGTTTCGCTGATCACATCGGCATTTTGCGCGCGATGTCGGAGCGCATGATCAATAAGTACCAGTGCCAGCATAGCTTCGGCAATTGGCGTTGCCCGAATACCCACACAGGGATCGTGGCGGCCCGTGGTGACCACTTCGACGGCCTCTCCCGTCACGTCGATGCTGTCCCCGGGAATGCGGATACTTGAGGTGGGTTTTAATGCCATGCTGACGACCACAGGCTGGCCGCTGCTGATACCACCAAGCACGCCCCCGGCGTTGTTACTGGTAAAACCCTCAGGCGTCAGCGCATCACGATGTTCTGAACCCATTTGCTCGACCGAGGCAAACCCGGCACCGATTTCTACCGCTTTTACCGCGTTAATACCCATCATCGCGTGGGCGATATCCGCATCGAGGCGATCAAAAATGGGCTCACCCCAACCGGCAGGTAGGCCCTCGGCGATCACATTGATGCGCGCACCGGCGGAATCACCGCGCTTGGTCAGCTGAATCATGAATTCCTCCAGCTGGGGGATCAGATTCCGGTCACCGCAAAAGAACGGGTTGGTCTCAACCAGTGACCAGTCGTGGCTCTGAGCCGCCAGAGGCCCCAGCTGGGAAAGATAACCACGGATTCGAACACCATAGCGCTCGGCGAGCCACTTTTTAGCGATACCCCCCGCCGCCACCCGCATCGCCGTTTCTCGTGCTGACGACCGTCCGCCGCCCCGATAATCCCGGGCACCGTACTTCTGCTGGTAGGTGTAGTCCGCATGGGCGGGACGGAACTGCCGGGCGATCTTGCTGTAGTCCCCCGACCGCTGGTCACTATTGCGGATCAACAGCCCGATGGGTGTTCCCGTCGTCAACCCCTCAAAAACCCCCGACAGAATCTCTACTTCATCCGCTTCACGACGTTGAGTGGTAAAACGGGACGTTCCGGGCTTTCGCCGGTCGAGATCGGGTTGAAGGTCGGCCGCCGTCAGCGGTAATCCGGGCGGACAGCCATCGACCACACAACCGATTGCCCCACCATGACTTTCGCCAAATGAGGTTACGGTGAACAACTTGCCAAAGGTATTGCCAGACATAAATCAGCTCCTTGCGAGATTATAGCCGCCACTGTCCAACAATGTGATCAAATCGAAGTGACTGAGCGCTGTAATTCCATGACCACCCCATTCAGGCTCCAGCCATAAAAACTCAAAACGCGGAAACGCACGTTCCATCGCCGGCCAGCTGTTACCCACCTCCAGGAACAGATAACCCGACTCCCTGAGCCGCGAGGCCGCCTGAACCAGTAAGCGATGCACCAGATCGAGCCCGTCATCGCCGGCCTCAAGAGCAAGCCGCGGCTCCCAGGAGTATTCGGCCGGCAAGTCGGCCATATCCTGTGCATCCACATAGGGGGGGTTGGCGAGAATGATATCGACTGAGTCGGGCGATAGCGGGCCCAGCAAATCAGCACGCACGGTCGAGATCTGGCCTTGCAGTCCGTGCCGGGCGATATTCTCTTCCGCCAGCGCCAACGCTTTTTCATCAATATCGAGGCACAAAACCTCCGCCCCGGGAAACTCAGTGGCCGCGAGAATGCCCAAACTTCCACCACCGCAGCAAACGTCAACAATCCGCTCGGGAACACCGCCCACCCACCAGGGTGAGAAGCGTTCATAGACCAGCCCCATCAGCGGCGAGCGCGGCACCAGTGCGCGCTCATCGCAGTGAAACGACAAATGTCCCAGCCAGGCTTGACCTATTATGTAGGCGACCGGTTTACGGCCCTCGATTCTTTGTTGGACAAAATCAGTCAATCGCAGATCCGCAGGCCGCGGGTAGGACGTATTGAGAACATCTTGACCTGTGTCCATGGGTAACCCCGCAGCGGCCAGAACGAGAGCTACCGCTTCATCGTGGTGAGAGTCATACCCATGGCCGCAGTAGACACCGGCTTTAGCTAACCGGGACTCAGTACTTTTAATAATGTCGTGGAATTGGCTCATCCGCACCACCGGGAAACCCTCTGGCGGCGCATGCTAACATCCACAGCAGGAAACAGGAGCTACTCATGGAACACCACTGGCAGAGTATCATTGAGGCGATCGGCGAGGATGTCACTCGACCGGGCCTCGAGGACACCCCTAAGCGCGCCGCCAAGGCCTTCAAATTCCTGACTCGTGGATACGACCAGGAATTGGACACAGTGGTCAACAATGCGCTGTTCCCCACTGACTCGAGCGAAATGGTCCTTGTTCAGGACATCGAAATGTACTCCCTGTGCGAGCACCACATGCTCCCCTTTATTGGCCGCTGCCACGTGGCCTACATCCCCACCGGCAAAGTGCTGGGTCTGTCGAAGGTTGCTCGGATCGTCGATATGTATGCCCGGCGGCTGCAGATTCAGGAACAACTGACGCTGCAAATCGCCAACGCCGTGCAGCAGGTCACCGACGCCGAGGGCGTCGGCGTGATCATCGAAGCCGAGCACATGTGCATGATGATGCGTGGCGTGGAAAAGCAAAATTCGGTGACCAAGACGTCAACCATGCTGGGGTCATTCCGCGAGGATGCACGCACGCGGCGGGAGTTTCTTTCGCTGCTTCAGCTGCCGCGCATCCGTTAACGGCACTTGTTTCAGTCCGGCGTCACTACGTCGATATGCAAGTATTGACGGTCGGCGGTTCGGGCGGCACTAAATAGCGTAATCCACACCCCGCCCTCGGTGCGGAACGCAAAGTAGCGCTGGTATTCATCCCGCCCGTAAAGCAGGCGTTCCTGGTAAACCCGACTCGCCCACTCAGAGGCGTTACCGCAGGCCCGGCTTTCACAGCTGAACATCAGTTGTGAGGACTCCGCCAAGGGCCCGGCGACCGATTCAGCCACCTCGACGACAGGAATACCATCGATTTGCCAGGTGATTCGCTGGAGCGCACCCGATAGTGGCTCAAACGCCGAAAGGCGCCAGGAGCCATTGATCTTTTTAATCTTGCCCAGGGGTAATTGAAAGCCGCGGACGGTCTCCCGGCGAGTTTTATAGCGCTCCGCTGACCAGTGCTGATCGATAGCGCTGATGGCGCCCTCCGCCACGGCATCAGTGGAAGAACCGACCTCGGCTGCGGCGACGCTCTGGAATAACCCCATCACCAGTAGCGGTGTCGTCAGATAAAATCGTCGATATGTCGTGCTACTTCGTGTGCGCATGATTCCATATGTAAGTGGTGTGAACCCGATAGGATAGTGCTTCTGTAATCAGGGAGACAGTCCGACAACTCCCCTTGTAACCGCTGTATCGATTGCGGCTCATCGACTCGGGAGGCATCGCGCCGCTCATAAAGGCCTTTATCGCCAAACAGCCCCAATACCGGCGCGTTTATCTGTTGGTAAATGTGGCGCCGATCGGCCGCCGTGAGTTTGTGCGCAGAGGCACCATAGAGTCGAGGATCACTGCGTAAGCACCAGCCACCATTGACCTGCCGTAAGGCTCGTGGCGCAATGAACTCTCCATTTTCAGCAGCAAAGCCGTAGCGCGCGCGACGCTCGATAAAGTCCTCGATACTGTCAAAGATACGCTGGGGCCGCTGCCGGTATTTCGTTCTTTCCCGGACAAACCGACGGAGCTGCGCCGCGGCATCGCTGTTGGCTTCTTCCGGGGGAAGCATTCCATCGATCAGAACAAGCCGATGACATTGATCACCCAGCACCGAAGCGAGTAGCGTCGAAATGGCAGCGCCCCTACTGTGACCAATCAAGGTCACTGAATCCTCGCCGAGCTGTTCAATGATAGACGCCAGTTGAGGCACATCGTCCCATATTTGATAGCTGGCATCAGCCGAGCGGTGCGAGCTCAACCCATGCCCGGATAGATCAAGCGCCAGAATCCGGCACCGATTGAGCAGCGGTCCGAGTATCGAAAAAGAAAGCGCATTGTCGAGCCAGCCATGGAGTGCAAGCGCCAACGGAGCCTCAGGCTTACCCCACTCCAAGCCCGCATAGATCAGGCCGTCTACCTCAAAACTGCGCTCGCGGGCACTGTCATTCTGATCTGCGCCCTTTGTCACAGCAGCGTATAGATGTCAGGCATGGCACGCACCCGCTCCGCTCCACCGCGGCAGAACCCCGCTACATTCAGGAGGCAATAACCACCCGGACGCAATGGATCGACCTCGTCGCTATCGAGCCAGTAATCAATGAGCGCCGATACAAAGGGCTGGTGGCCTACCAGAACCACATGGGGTGCATCTTCCACCAACCAGTGGCTGCAGTCCGAAGGCCTGGAGCCTCCCGGTGCGAGCTCAGGGCAGACCTGAATGGGCACGTCAAACCCGGTGCCGAGGCGCTCTGCAGTCTGCTGGGTACGCTTCAGGGGGCTGTAGAGCGCCATCGAAGGCGGCGCCACCTCCGACCCCTGCAACCAGCCGCGGTATTCAGTCACAGCGGCATCAAGCGACTGTTCCCCTTTTGTCGTCAGAGGGCGCTCGAAGTCGGTAGCCGCTTCACCCGCCTTGCCGTGACGCCAGACGGTAATCCACATCAGCTGGCACTAAGCTCCGTCAGTAATTTATTAAGCCGGGCCACATAGCTCGATGGATCCTCAAGCATTGATCCTTCAGCGAGTGTTGCCTGATCCAGAATGACCTGGGCGAGATCGGCGAATCGATCCTCGTCCTGCTCCTGATCAAGACGCACGATCAACGGATGCTTGGCGTTGATTTCAAGTGCGGGCTTGGTATCGGGTACCTCCTGTCCGGCGGCCTCGAGGATACGACGCATTTGTGCCCCCATATCCTGCTCACCCACAACCAGACACGCTGGCGAATCTGTCAGACGGACCGTGGGGCGAACCTCCGTGACGCGATCAGCCAGCACCGACTGCATTCGCTCCACGAGACCCTGGGATTGCTCTTTGGCTTCCTCGAGCTCCTTCTTTTCAATCTCATCACCGTCGTCAAGATCAAGCTGACCCCGGGCCACGTCCTTGAACGCTTTTCCCTCAAACTCCATCAGGTGACTCATCAGCCACTCATCAACACGGTCTGACAGAAGGAGCACTTCGATGCCTTTCTTGCGGAAAACCTCGAGATGCGGACTATTTTTCGCCGTCACATGATTGTCTGCGGCAACGTAATAAATTGCCTCCTGCCCTTCCTTCATGCGACCAATATAGTCCTCCACAGAGACCGTCTGCGACGGGTCATCGGTGTGACTGGAGGCAAAGCGCAGTAGCTTGGTGATCTTTTCACGGTTGCCAAAGTCTTCAGCGGGGCCTTCCTTCAAGACCTGACCAAAGGTGTTCCAGAACTGCTGGTACTGTTCCGGATTCTTGGTAGACATTTTCTGCAGTACGTCGAGCACACGTTTGGTAAGTGCACTCTTCATCGAATCAACCGAGGGATTCTGCTGGAGAATTTCTCGCGAAACATTCAGCGGCAGATCGTTGGAGTCCAAAACGCCTTTAACAAAACGCAGATACAGGGGAAGGAACTGCTCAGCATCGTCCATAATGAAGGTACGCTGCACATAGAGCTTCAACCCACGAGCCCCTTCCCGATTCCACAGGTCAAAGGGCGGATTTCTGGGGATATACAGCAGAGAGGTGTATTCGAGCTTGCCTTCCACTCGGTTGTGGCTCCAGGTCAGCGGCTCGTCGTAATCGTGAGACACGTGCTGGTAAAACGCCTTGTAATCCTCGTCCGAAAGCTCGCTCCGCGAGCGAGTCCACATGGCTTTGGCCTCGTTAACCGCTTCCCACTCGGGCGCGGCTGGCGCGGCCTCTTCCTCATCTTCGGCCCCGGCGGCATCAACTGCTTTGGGCATCATCACCGGGACCGAGATATGGTCCGAATACTTCTTGATCACGCTTCTCACGCGAAAATCATTGGCAAACTCATCGGCGTCTGATTTCAGGTGTAGCGTAATAGTGGTTCCGGGTGCATCGCGGTTCGCAGTGTCGATAACAAACTCGTCTTCCCCTTCGGATTCCCAGTGGGTCGCCTCCTCTACACTGGTACCCGCTTTGCGGGTCAGCACTTCGACTCGATCAGCGACAATAAAAGAGGAGTAAAAACCAACGCCGAATTGGCCGATCAACTGGCTGTCCTTCTTCTCGTCGCCGCTTAGCTGGTCGACAAAAGCAGCGGTACCGGATTTGGCGATCGTACCGAGATTTTCGATAACCTCGTCGCGGGTCATGCCGATACCGTTGTCTTCAACGGTCACCGTCTTGGCATCGGCGTCGACGCTGATTTGAATACGATAGTCGCCCACACCTTCAGCGAGGGAGGCATCCTGGACCACTGCGAAGCGTAGCTTATCGATGGCATCGGAGGCGTTGGAGATCAGCTCCCGCAGGAAAATTTCACGGTTGGAATACAGCGAGTGGATCATCAAATGCAGAAGTCGCTTGGCTTCTGTCTGGAATCCCCGGGTCTCCTTGGTTGCAGCGGTCATCTGTTAACTCCCTAAAAAAAATAAACGATAGGGGAGTAATGGTGTCAGGCCCGGCGGATTTCAACTCCTGTGAGTCCCCTCGGCACAATTTTCCGGGGTTGAGACCGAAAATAGGTTCATCGCGGACTTCAGGGGCCGTTACTCCCCCCGCATAGGCTTCGTGAATGACGCCGTACCTGACCCGGACGGGCACAGCCCCGGATTACTCGAACTGCTTGCATACCTCCATAGGCACGGCGGTACTGCACTGCCCTCGTCGATGCCGGAGTAAACCGGGGCCGAGCCAACTTCAGTGATGGCTACAAGCACAGTTGAACCACTCCTGAACGTGGCGCTGGCGCGAGGCGAGGTGGGCGGGAGTCCTTTTAGCGTCGACGAGCGGGTCGGACAGTGCGCTCATCTTGCTGGAGCTACGCGAGCAGCTCAAAGGACTGCCGTCTGCCTCACCGACTTCAAAACACAGGGTGTGATCGTCGGCGAACGTCGTCAAGGGCAATGTTTGAGGTACCGCGAAAGTCTTCATCCCACTCACCCGCGAGGCAACAAAAAAACCCGCCAATGTGGCGGGTTTTGAGTACAGCGAGTAGTCGTGCTGTTTACCAGCCCGTGATCTCGGACAAGGCAGAACCAATCTCGGCCAGCGAGCGGACGGTTTTGACTCCGGCATCCTCGAGTGCCGCAAATTTCTCATCGGCGGTACCCTTCCCGCCGGAGATAATCGCTCCCGCATGACCCATACGCTTGCCTTTCGGCGCGGTAACCCCGGCGATATAGGACACGACTGGCTTCGAAACATTGGCTTTGATGTAAGCCGCCGCCTCTTCTTCGGCGGTGCCACCAATTTCACCGATCATAACAATCGCTTCCGTTGCCGGATCCTTCTCGAACAACTCGAGAATGTCGATGAAATTCGAGCCTGGGATAGGATCGCCACCGATACCCACGCAGGTCGACTGTCCAAAGCCGGCATCAGTTGTCTGCTTAACGGCCTCATAAGTCAGCGTACCCGAACGGGAAACAATGCCTACCTTACCCGGCTGATGGATATGGCCCGGCATGATGCCGATCTTGCACTCACCCGGTGTGATAACGCCAGGACAGTTAGGCCCGATCAGTCGAACTCCAAGTTCATCGCACTTCACTTTGGCCTCGAGCATATCGAGCGTGGGAATACCCTCGGTAATGCAAACAATCAATTCCAGACCCGCGTTGGCCGCTTCGAGAATTGAGTCCTTACAAAATGGAGCGGGCACGTAGATGACCGAAGCCTGAGCACCGGTGGCCTCTACTGCATCGACTACGGTATTGAAAACCGGCAGCCCCAAGTGCTCCTGACCACCTTTGCCCGGGGTGACACCGCCGACCATTTTGGTGCCATAGGCAATCGCCTGCTCCGAGTGAAAAGTGCCCTGTGAACCCGTGAAGCCCTGACAGATAACCTTGGTTTCACTGTTGATCAAAATACTCATTACGCTGCACCTCCTGCCGCTGCTACCACTTGCTCCGCGGCATCAGTAAGGCTGGACGCGGCGAGAATATTCAAACCGCTGTCCGCCAACACCTTCCGGCCGAGCTCTGCATTATTGCCTTCCAGTCGCACGACGACGGGTACGGTAACACCCACTTCCTCGACGGCACCAATAACGCCTTCGGCGATGAGATCGCAACGCACAATACCGCCAAAGATATTGATGAGAACGGCTTTAACGTTGTCATCCGAAAGAATGATCTTGAAGGCTTCGGTGACGCGCTCCTTGGTTGCACCACCCCCGACATCAAGGAAGTTCGCCGGTGAACCACCGTGAAGTTTGACAATATCCATGGTTCCCATCGCGAGGCCTGCGCCGTTGACCATGCAGCCAATATTGCCGTCGAGGGCAACATAGTTGAGCTCCCACTCGGCCGCATTGGCCTCGCGCTCGTCCTCTTGCGAAGGATCGTGCATCGCCTGAATGTCTTTATGGCGATATACCGCGTTGCCATCGACACCCAGCTTGGCATCCAGACAGTGGAGATTACCCTCCTCGGTGATCACCAGCGGATTGACTTCGATCAACGCCAGGTCCTTATCGGTAAAGAGCTTCGCCAGCCCCATGAAAATGGTCACGAACTGCTTCACCTGGACCCCGGAAAGTCCCAGTTTGAATGCCAACTCGCGGCCCTGATAAGGCTGTGGCCCCACCAGCGGGTCGATGATCGCACGGAGAATCTTCTCCGGGGTTTCCTCAGCCACCTTCTCAATTTCGACACCACCCTCGGTGGAGGCCATAAACACGACCCGCCGCGTGGCACGATCGACCACTGCGCCCAGATACAGTTCCTCCGCAATATCAGTGCAGGACTCAACCAGAATCCTGGAAACCGGTTGACCGTTTTCATCGGTCTGATAGGTCACCAGATTCTTACCTAGCCATTGCTCAGCAAAGGCGCTGCATTCCTCCGGACTTTTGACCAGCTTGACACCCCCGGCCTTGCCTCTGCCACCGGCGTGAACCTGGGCTTTAACCACCCACATATCGCCGCCAATTTTCTCCGCAGCCGCTGCTGCATCCGCTGGTGTATCAACCGCATAACCGGTCGATACCGGCAGGCCGTATTCGGCAAATAATGCTTTGCCCTGGTACTCGTGAAGGTTCATCGTTAACCCCGTTTCAGTTTAACAAGCAGTGTTCTCGACAGCGCTTAAGGCCATCGAGTATGAATTCGGCGGATACTCCGCCACGCTCAGTCGCTAGCGCTTCTTGCGGTTCGCCATGTGAATGGCGTGACCATCCACAGCCAAGGCGGCTTCGTGCACGGCCTCGGATAAGGTGGGATGCCCAAAGACCATCAACTGAACATCTTCAGCACTGGAGCCAAACTCCATGGCGATAACCATTTGCTGAACAAGATCAGCCGCGGACGGACCCACGACATGAGCCCCGAGTATCCGATCCGTCTCTTCATCGGCAATTATTTTTACGATACCGTCGGTTTCGCCCGAGGCAAGTGCACGTCCGATCGCAGCGAAAGGAAAGGTTCCCACCTTTATTGCAACGCCCTCGTGTTTGAGTTCCTGCTCAGTTTTACCTACCGACGCCACCTCGGGGTGGGTGTAGATAATCGATGGGATGCACTCGTAGTTGAGCTGTGCATGCTTACCCGCAATACGCTCAGCGACCATGACGCCCTCTTCAGAACCTTTATGCGCCAGCATCGGTCCGCGCACAATATCGCCGATTGCCCATACACCTGGCGCCTCGGTGGCGCAGAAATCATTGACAAAAATGAAGCCGCGCTCGTCCAGGGTGACACCAGAATCCGAGGCCAGAAGATCCTCGGTGCGCGGTCGGCGACCTACCGATACGATGAGTTTGTCGAAGACTTCCGTATGCTCATCGTCACCACTCTGATAAGTCACAGCGACCCTGCCATCACTCACGTCTGATTGGGTCACCCTTGCTCCAAGCCGGACTTCAAGCCCCTGCTTCCTGAAAATCTTGCCCGCCTCTTTGGCGACCTGATGATCCATCATCGGCAATAACGTATCCATGGCTTCAAGGAGCACGACTTCTGAACCTAACCGAGCCCAGACGCTACCCAGCTCGAGGCCAATCACCCCGGCCCCGATAATGCCCAAGCGCTCCGGTACGGCATCGAATTCCAGCGCGCCAGTGGAATCGACGATACAGTCGTTATCAACGCGCGCAGGTGGGATGTCTATCGGCAGCGAACCCGCCGCAAGGACAATATTTTCCGAGTCGATCGTCTGCTGCGAACCATCAGCCGCGGTGACCTCGACCTGCTTGCCGGCCAGCAGTTTGCCTTTTCCTTCAATAACCGTGACGCCGTTGTGCTTTAAAAGTCCGGCAACACCCTGGGTCAGCTGGCTTACAATCTGCTTCTTTCGCTGCATCATGTCGGCGATATTCATAGATGGCGCATCGACCGTGATCCCGTGCGTAGAGAAGTGGTCCCTCGCCTCCATAAACTTATGGGAACTGTCCAGCAAGGCTTTTGACGGTATACACCCGACGTTGAGACAGGTGCCGCCAAGTACCGGCTTTTCTTCCTCGTCCTGCCACAGCTCAACGACGGCGACTTTCATACCCAGCTGAGCGGCGCGGATGGCACAGACGTAGCCCGCAGGCCCAGAGCCAATTACCAGAACTTCGTAAGAGTCAGACATTTAAAAATTCCTTTCAATAAGTACTGTTCATAGCTGCAACAGGATGCGGGCCGGGTCTTCGATCAGCCCTTTAACCGTAACCAGGAACTGGACAGCAGTTTTGCCGTCTATGAGCCGATGGTCATAGGACAGAGCGAGATACATCATCGGCTGGATAACTACCTGCCCATCGATTGCAACCGGACGTTCCTGGATGGTGTGCATGCCCAAAATACCGGTTTGCGGCGGGTTCAAAATGGGGGTGGAAAGCAATGAGCCGAAGACGCCACCGTTGGACAACGTAAACGTGCCGCCGGTCATATCGTCCATCGTCAGTTTTTTGTCTTTTGCCTTCAAACCGAGATCGCGGATCGCGGCTTCTATATCAGCAATACTCATGAAGTCAGCGTCGCGAAGAATCGGAACCACCAGGCCATCGTTGGTGGATACGGCCACGCCAACGTCCTGGTAGCCGTGATAAACCACATCGTTACCGTCGATCGATGCATTGACCTCTGGGAACCGTTTCAGGGCTTCACAACAAGCCTTAACGAAGAAACCCATAAAGCCAAGCCGCGTCCCATTGTGGGTTTTTTCAAATTGCTCCTTGTACTGTTTACGCAGCTTCATCAGCGGCGCCATATTGACCTCGTTAAAGGTAGTCAGCATGGCGGTTTGCTGGGAGGCATCGAGCAGTCGTTCCGCGATTCGGGCGCGCATGCGCGTCATGGGAACCCGCTTCTCCACACGTTCGCCGGAGGGCTGCGGTGATTCATCGAGAGCGGGTGAATCGACGATGTTGGCGGCGCCGGGGGCGGACGCAGCTCCCGACGGCGCACCGGCGAGGTGAGCCATGACGTCTTCCTTGGTCAGGCGCCCTCCTTTGCCCGTGCCGCTAATCGCCGACGGATCAAGACCGTGTTCTTCCACCAACTGACGCGCCGCAGGACCCATTTGAGGCGCCTCGCCCGGGGTGGAATCTGAGGCGGCGGTGGCTTCTGTAGATGCCGGTGCCGATGGCTTGGCGGTAACGGCACCCGGCTCCAGCGTCGCGAGTACGGCCTCACTCTCGATGGTGTCGCCCTCGGCAAAAGCGATTTTGGTAATGGTGCCGGATTCAGGCGCTACCACCTCCATTACAACCTTATCAGTCTCGATTTCAACGATCAGCTCGTCGCGCTCGACGGTATCGCCCTCCTGTTTGTGCCACGTAGCAATTTCTCCGTCAGCTACTGATTCCGGGAAGGCAGGCGCCTTGATGTCAATGGCCATTGCAGTTTTTCCTGTGCGGCTGAATCAAATTCCCCAGGGCATTGGGCCCAGGGCTTCGTCTATAAATGCTTCTTGCTGACGTAAATGCAGCGCGGTGTAACCGGCAGATACCGACGCTGAGGCGTCGCGCCCGGCATAGCGCAGGTAAACGTCGACCTTGTGGCCCTGTATGACCCGGCGCATATGATGCTGCTGGGCATACCAGGAACCCTGGTTCATCGGCTCTTCCTGGCACCAGATCGCATCTTCAATATTGGGGTAGCGCTCGACCACCGCAGAGAGATCATCGTGCGGGAACGGATAGAGCTGCTCTATTCGCAGTATCGCAATGTCGGTAATGTCGCGTTCGCGACGTGCGGCGCGCAGATCGTAAAATACTTTGCCGGAACAGAGAACAATGCGCTTCACATCTTCCGGTACCAGATCATCGGTTTCATCCAATACGGTATGGAAGTGGCCATCGGCCAATTCATCCAACGACGAGGTGGCTTCTTTATGCCGCAAAAGACTTTTCGGGGACATGACCACCAACGGCTTTCGCAGAGGCCTGATCGCCTGGCGTCGCAGCATATGGAACACCTGCGCCGGGGTGGTTGGCATACACACCTGAATGTTGTGTTCTGCACACAGTTGCAGGTAGCGTTCGAGCCGCGCCGACGAATGCTCAGGGCCCTGCCCCTCGTAACCGTGAGGCAAGAGCATGGTAAGCCCACACAATCGCGCCCACTTGTGTTCACCGCTGGTAATGAACTGGTCGATGACTACCTGGGCGCCATTGGCAAAATCGCCGAATTGGGCCTCCCAGATAACCAACCCTTTCGGTGCGGTTGTCGCGTACCCATATTCAAACGCGAGCACCGCCTCCTCTGAAAGCAGCGAATCATAAAGTCGGAAATTAGCCTGATCTTCAGACAGGTGCTCCAGCGGTGTGTAAGTGTCACCGGTTTTCTGGCCGTGCAGCACCACGTGTCGATGGGAGAACGTACCGCGGCCGATATCCTGTCCGGTCATACGGACGGGATAGCCTTCAACCAGCAAGGTGGCATAGGCCATGGTTTCGGCGAAGCCCCAGTTGATACTCAGCGCGCCCGCACCCATTTTGGTACGGTCATCAAGAATTTTCTGGACCTGACGCTGAACAGAAAAACCGTCGGGAGAGTGGTTGGCCGCCTCGCTCAACGCCTTTAGTGTTTTCCGGGGCACTGTAGTGTCACCCTCGGTGGTCCAGTCGTGACCTAAATAGGGCGTCCAATCGACAAACAGGCCAGTGTTCGGCTCCATGACCAACGAACTCACCAATACTTCGCCGCGATCCAGTGAATCCCGGTACTGCGCCACCAACGACGCATCTTCCTCTTCAGACAGCAGACCTTCAGAGACGAGTCGTCGAGCGTAAAGATCCCGGGTCGTCGGGTGCGATTTGATCGCTTTATACATCAGGGGCTGGGTTACCGAGGGCTCATCGGCTTCGTTATGGCCCCGGCGGCGATAGCAGACCAAGTCGATGACCACATCCCGGTGGAAAGTGTTGCGAAAGTCGACCGCTAGTTGGGTGACAAAAACGACCGCTTCGGGGTCGTCGCCGTTAACATGGAAAATCGGTGCCTGGACCATCTTCGCCACATCGGTGCAATATTCCGTGGAGCGGGCATCTTCTATACGGCTGGTGGTAAACCCTACCTGGTTGTTGACCACAATATGCAAGGTGCCACCAGTGCGATAGCCGCGGGTCTGGGACATTTGCAGCGTTTCCATGACAACACCCTGACCGGCGAACGCGGCATCACCGTGAAGCACAATCGGTACCACCGTATTACCCACGGGATCCTCGCGACGATCCTGCCGGGCGCGTACGGAGCCTTCCACCACCGGTGAGACAATCTCCAGATGAGACGGGTTGAATGCCAGCGCGAGGTGAAGCTCACCACCAGGGGTCATAACGTTCGAGGAAAAACCCTGGTGATACTTGACGTCACCCGAGTTATCGAAACGCACCTTGCCCTCGAATTCGTCAAACAGCTCAGCGGGCTTCTTGCCCAAAATATTAACCAGCATATTGAGCCGGCCACGGTGAGCCATCCCGATAACAATTTCTTTAGCGCCATAACCACCGCAACGCTGGATGGTCTCCGACATCATCGGAATCAGGCTTTCACCACCTTCAAGTCCAAAGCGCTTGGTGCCGGGGTATTTGGAACCCAGCGATTTTTCCAGACCGTCGGCCTTGATCAGTTGCCTCAGAATCTCGATACGCTGGTCGCGGGGTAATTCCGGCGCTGAGCGAACGGATTCCATACGGCTCATAATCCAGTGGCGCTGCTCAGTATCCACAATATGCATGAATTCGGCGCCTACGGTATGGCAGTAGGTGCGCTCCATGGCGTCGATGATTTCCTGGAGTGTGGCATCTGCAGTACCCAGGTACAGACTGCCGACCTGGAAGACCGTATCGAGATCCGCCGCCGACAACTCATGGAACCCGAGGTCGAGATCCGGGACGGGCTCGCGAATATGCAGGCCCAGAGGGTCTAAACTGGCCTTTTGATGACCTCGCTGACGGTAGGCTGAGATCAGCTGCAACACCCTGACCTGCTTGCGTTCGTATTCCGTCGCCTGCGAGTCGTGGGCAACAGTCGCTTCGGTACGAACGCGCATCTTGCTGATACGCGCAAACTGGTCACGTACTACGGAGTGCGGTACGTCGTGCAAGGCATGCGCCTTGGTTTCTACCTGAGGCAGCTTGTCAAAATAATCGCGCCACTCCGGCGGAATACCGTTGGGATCGGTAAGGTAGGTTTCGTACAACTGCTCAACATAGGCGGCGTTGCCACCGGAAATGTGAGACGTACTCCACTGCTCTAGCATCGTGGGGAGTTCGGAGGGCTGCGTCATGCGAATCCTCGGGTTGTTGGCCGAATGAGAAGTTGCAAGGTCCGCCAAAGACGAACCGTTCAAAACCCGTACAGTGTATCGCGGCAGCCCTGGGTATTGTAGGCGCCAACTCCGGGAATTGGCGCTTTTCTCGGTAAATTACCCGCATTTTCGCCGCAGAATAGCTTTATGGAATTTATAACATAACCTGCGGTTATGCATTGAAGTCGCGCACAAAAAAGGGGCGTGCGCCCCTTCAATTTTTCTTAGGCGAGCTAGGTCGCCCGGTTGAGCAACATATTCCGGATATGACCAATTGCCTTGGTCGGATTGAGACCCTTGGGACAGACGTTGACGCAGTTCTGGATACCGTGGCACCGGAAGACACTGAACGGATCATCCAGGTTGGACAGCCGCTCCTCGGTCGCCGTGTCCCGACTATCTGCAAGGAACCGATAGGCCTGTAGCAGACCCGCGGGGCCTACGAACCGATCGGGGTTCCACCAGAAAGAGGGGCAGCTGGTAGAGCAGCAGGCACAAAGAATGCACTCGTAAAGACCATCGAGCTTCTCGCGATCTTCCGGGGTCTGCAGCCGCTCGATAGCAGGGGCCGGCGTGTTGTTCTGGAGATAGGGCTGTATTTTTTCGTACTGAGCGTAAAAAAGACTCATGTCGACGATCAAATCACGAATCACCGGAAGCCCGGGCAACGGTCTGATGATCAATTTGTTATCCGGTGCTGCCTCCGACAGGGGCGTGATACACGCCAGGCCATTCTTGCCATTGATATTGAGACCGTCTGAACCGCAGACGCCCTCCCGGCAAGATCGGCGATAGGTCACACTGCTGTCATGCTCACCCTTGATCATCTCAAGAACGTCAAGAACCATCAGGTCTTTATCGCCCGTGTCGACCTGAAACTCCTGCATGTGCGGCGCTTTGTCGGTTTCAGGGTTGTAGCGATAAATACTAACTTGCAACATGTCTTGCTCTCCGTGCTGCTGCGAGGTTTCAGTAGGTCCGAATCTTGGGCTGGAAGGTGTCTACGGTCTTCGGCGTGAAGTTCACGCTACGCTTGCCCACTTTCTTGTCACCACGCCAGTAAATCGAGTGACACAGCCAATTTTCGTCGTCGCGCTCGAGATAATCCTCCCGCGAGTGCGCGCCCCGACTCTCAGTTCGTGCCTCGGCAACAATAGCGGTTGCCTCGGCCACTTCAAACAGGTTCTGCAACTCCAGCGCCTCAATTCGGGCCGTGTTGAAAGCGGAAGTCTTGTCATCGAGCACTACATTTTCGACGCGCTCACGCAGTTCAGCCAACTTCGTGATGCCCTCGCGCATGAAATCACCGGTGCGGAAGACGCCAAAGTGATTCTGCATGACGTTCTGGAGATCCTTGCGCACATGCGCCGGGTTTTCTCCAGAGGTTCGCTCGTTAAGCGCGTTCAAGCCCGACATCGCCAGGTCGATATCACTGTCACTCGCATCTCGAAGCTCAATGCCATCGCGCAGGGCTGACTCGATGAACAGCCCTGATGCACGCCCGAACACAACAAGGTCGAGCAGTGAATTACCACCGAGGCGGTTGGCACCGTGAACAGACACACAGGCGACCTCGCCACAGGCATAAAGACCCGGAATCACCGTATCATTGCCCGCCGAATCAACGTTGATGGCCTGGCCGTGAATATTGGTGGGGATGCCACCCATCATGTAATGACAGGTCGGCACCACCGGAATGGGCGCCTTGACAGGGTCCACATGGGCAAAGGTACGGCTCAGCTCGCAAATCCCGGGAAGACGGGACTCGAGTACTTCTTCACCGAGATGATCGAGCTTGAGCATCACGTGATCACCGTCAGGACCACAGCCCCGACCCTCAAGTATCTCAGTCACCATCGAACGCGCCACCACGTCGCGACCGGCGAGGTCCTTCGCATTGGGGGCGTAGCGTTCCATGAAGCGCTCACCATCCTTATTGATCAGGTAGCCCCCCTCCCCGCGGCACCCTTCGGTTACCAGGGTTCCCGCACCGTAAATACCGGTTGGGTGGAACTGCCACATCTCCATGTCCTGGACCGGAACACCGGCACGTAGCGCCATACCCACGCCATCTCCGGTGTTGATGTGCGCATTGGTGGTAGAGGCATAGATCCGTCCCGCTCCCCCGGTGGCAAAGACCGTAGCCTTGGACTTGATGTAGACGGTCTCACCGGTTTCCATACAAATTGCCGTTACACCAACAACGGCGCCATCCTGATTTTTGACCAGGTCCACAGCGAACCACTCATTGAAGAACACCGTCTCGTTCTTGACGTTGTTTTGATAGAGCGTGTGCAAAAGCGCGTGACCGGTCCGGTCTGCGGCGGCGCAGGTGCGGGCGGCCTGGCCGCCCTCACCAAAATTCTTTGACTGACCACCAAAGGGGCGCTGGTAAATTCGGCCTTCTTCAGTTCGCGAGAACGGCAAACCCATGTGCTCCAGTTCGAAAATAGCCTCGGGACCGACCGAACACATGTATTCCACCGCGTCCTGATCACCGATGTAGTCAGAGCCCTTGACGGTGTCGTACATGTGCCAACGCCAGTCATCGTTCGGATCGTCACTCGCAATCGCGCAGGTAATGCCACCCTGGGCCGAAACGGTGTGCGAGCGGGTCGGAAACACCTTTGAAATAACCGCAGTTTTGTATCCAGACTGGGCAAGCTGCAGTGCGGCGCGCATTCCAGCGCCGCCGCCGCCTACGATAACCCCGTCAAACGAAATTGTTCTCATTGATGTCTCCTGGTGAGCGCAAGCGCTGGTTATAAAGAATCCGGCGTTGGTTTCAAACTAATCAGGGCGATACCCACATAATTTCGATCACCCAGAGCACCAACACCAACAACACCAGTATCGTTCCGACCTGACAGACCAGACGAAGGAAGTTGGCGCGGGGACCCAGCATCCGCTCGGTCACGTAGTCGGTAAATACAGACCACAGACCGATCCAGGCGTGCGCTGCCATCGAAAGCACGGCCAGCAATGTGAAAATTCGCATGCCGACCGTCTCATTCATCGCCTTCCAACTGCTGTAATCAACGCCCATAACAAGCGTGCCTGCCACGCAGAGAAAATAAGCCAGCAGGATAAGTGACGTGACCCGCTGGATCAGCCAGTCCGAAACGCCTGAACGGCTGAAACTTGTTACTTGCGTTACCATATTAGAAGCCCCCAAACGACGGCGGCAACGACCGCCAACACAATAACCAGTCGGGCGCCAAACACCCCCCCCTCTAACGTCTCGCCATAACCAAAATCCATCACAATATGCTTAACACCCGCGAGAGAATGATAGGTCAACGCCACCGCCACCAGCCAAAGTATTGCTTTGGCAACGGGCGAGCTGAGAACCGCAGCGAGCTCGTTGAAACTCTGCTCAGACGCGAGACTCGCATCGAGCGCCCACACCATGAGAATGCTCATGCCGAACAGCGCCACACCGGATACCCGGTGGGCAATCGATGCCCAGGCGGTGACCGGCAGCTTCATGGAACCGATGTCTAGATTAACTGGACGTTTGTCTTTGCTGGCTATTGGCTTCACTGCGTCATTCCCGTGTTACAGACAGGTGTTTAGCGATCGTTTCGGCGCGGAAGTATAGGTTGGCGCCCCGAAGATTACAATTTGACCTTGGTAGGGTCCCGTGCAGGAGCGGTCTGTCTTATAAAAACGGCCTCAGCTCCGAATGTGTGAAAAATTGACAGACGGCGCCGTCAGCTATAATTTGACGCTCCCCGATCTGGATGCCTCAGGACTTTCCCATGACAGAAAAACACGCAACACTCAGCATTGATAACGGCGAGGGTTCGGTCGATAACATCGAACTACCCATCCACGAGGGAACTCTGGGACCAGATGTGGTGAATGTCAGCGGTCTGACGGCGGAAGGCTACTTCACCTTCGATCCCGGATTCACCTCGACAGCGGCCTGTGAATCACAAATTACGTTCATAGATGGCGCCAACGGTGTGCTTTTGCACCGGGGCTATCCCATTGAACAGCTCGCCGAGCACTCAGACTACCTCGAAACCTGCTATTTGCTCCTCTACGGTGAACTCCCCACCGCAGAGCAAAAAACCGAGTTTGTACGTACCGTTCATCAGCACACCATGGTTCACGAACAAATCCGAACGTTCTTCAACGGATTCCGTCGCGACGCGCATCCCATGGCCATCATGTGCGGTGTGGTCGGTGCACTGTCGGCATTTTATCACGACTCAACAGACATCTCTGACCAAAATCACCGCACCGTTGCCGCTTACCGGCTGATCGCGAAGATGCCCACAATTGCGGCCATGAGCTATAAATTTTCGATTGGCCAGCCCTTTATGTACCCGGACAACAGCCTCGACTACTCGGCTAACTTCCTGCACATGATGTTCGGCAACCCCTGCGAGCCCTCCAACATATCCCCTGTAATCGCTCGAGCGATGGACAAGATCTTCCTGTTGCACGCCGATCATGAGCAAAATGCCTCCACCTCCACGGTACGTCTGGCGGGCTCCTCCCAGGCGAATCCCTTCGCGTGTATTGCCGCGGGTATCGCCGCCCTCTGGGGTCCCTCCCACGGCGGGGCCAACGAAGCCGTAGTGAAAATGCTCGAAGAAATCGGCGATGTTTCAAACATCGATGAATACATCGCGCGTGCAAAAGACAAGGACGACCCCTTCAGACTGATGGGCTTCGGTCACCGGGTCTACAAAAACTTCGACCCACGGGCAAAGGTAATGAAACAAGCCGCGGACGAAGTACTTGCCGAGCTTGGTATCAATGACCCGATGCTCGATATCGCCAAGCGACTCGAGGAGATTGCCCTCGAAGACGCCTACTTCGTTGACAAAAAGCTCTACCCCAACGTCGACTTTTATTCCGGCATTATTCTCAAGGCACTGGGTATTCCAACGACGATGTTCACTGTGATCTTCGCCGTCGGCCGAACGGTCGGCTGGATTGCCCACTGGAATGAGATGATCTCGGGAAGCTATCGCATCGGTAGACCCCGTCAGCTGTATACGGGATATTCAGAAAGAGACTTCGTCACCATAGACAAGCGCTAGTACTGTCAAGAGGGGTTGGCCGGGTGGACTCGAGGTCACCCGCAGTCAGCTCCTTTGTTCCTCCGGGTAGCTTCCCGTCGTGCGCTGCAATGCGACATGAAACATCCGAGCACAACGGTTATGGCCCGTGCGCCGCTTTAACCCGCCTCAAGACTCCGATCAATGGCGTCGAGCAGAACCTTGTGTTGCCGCGTAGAGCCTACCGTGACGCGCAGCCAGTCTTGAATGGACTCACTGTCCCAGCGTCTTACGATGAGACCCTCACCACGCAGACGATTGAACAGCGCCTTACCACCACCGTTTTTGTGGCGTACAAAGAGAAAGTTAGCGGTTGATGCCGTGACCTCAAAACCGCGTTCAACCAGCGCACCGGCTAGGGCCTCTCTATTTTCGACCACCACTGCACTCGCTTCGGTTAGCCAATCAACATCCCTTATTGCTGCGGCCGCCGCGGCCTGAGCAATGGCATCAACGGGGTAGGAGTTAAACGAATCCTTGATCCGCACCAGTCCATCAATCAACGTCGAATCACCCAGCGCATAGCCCACGCGCAGGCCCGCAAGGCTATGGCTCTTGGAGAGCGTCCGGGTAATCAGGAGATTATCGTAGCGGGCGATCAACGGTGCCGCGGTTTCACTACCGAAACCAAAATACGCTTCATCGACGACCACCAGCCGGTCGGTATTGTTTTCAAGCAGCCACTCAATCTCCGCCATCGATACCGAAAGCCCAGTCGGTGCATTAGGATTGGCAAATAGCAGCGGCCCCGAGCTTTTCGAAAAACCCTCTAAATCAAGACTGAAATCATCTCTCAGTGGAATCGGGTTTATCTGCAAACCATTGAGCCGCGCCCAAACCGGATAGAATCCATAGCTGATAGCAGGCACAGTAAGCGGGTCACTGCCGGCGAGGAAGCCCTGAAAAATCAGGCCCAGCACCTCATCTGATCCATTGCCGACAAACACCTCGCCCACCGATAAGGATTCGACGCTGGCGATCGCCCCCCGAAGATTTAGCGATTCCGGGTCCGGATAGCGCCGGAGGTCATCCGCCTGCACCGCTGCAATGGCCTCCATCACCGACTTCGACGGCGGCAGTGGATGCTCATTCGTGTTGAGCTTGACCAGGTTGCTGACCTTGGGTTGCTCGCCAGGGACGTAAGGCACGAGAGAGCGAATGGTATCGTTCCAAAATTTACTCATCGATTAACTATCCAAATCGCGTCATCAGTGGGCATGGGCTCCGGAGGCGCGCACCGAATCCAGTAGTTGTGAGAGTTCGTCAACCGATTTATGCCTGACATCGATTCCCTCTGTGAGATAAATCACCTGCTCAGCAATATTACTGGCGTGATCACCTATACGCTCAAGAGATCGCAGCGCCCACGTATAATCGAGGGCCGCATCAATACAATGGGGATTGTGGCGCATTTGATCTTTCATATCCCCCAGGGCGACTTGATAATCGGCGTCAATCGTCTTGTCGCTCAACACCACTTTGATCGCCTCTCGAGTATCGAGTCGCGCAAAGGCATCGAGTGCGCTGCGCAACATTCCCGTAACATGCTCGGTAATTTGAGCGAAATAACGAGAAGTCGCTGAAGTATCCGATTCCTGGGCACGCTTAATCGCCATTTTTGCCACTTTTGACGCCTCGTCTCCGATACGTTCAAGATCGGTTGTCACCCGTGCGATGGAGATAATCAACCGCAAATCACTCGCCGCGGGCTGGCGACGGGCGATAATATTTCCACACTGACGATCAATCGAAATTTCCATGGCATTCACAGACCGATCGACATCGATAGCCTGCTCGGCGAGCGCACTGTCGCGCAACAGCAAGCCGTCCGCCGCCATACCTATCTGACGCTCAACCATGCCGCCCATTTCGAGAAGGTCATTCTTTATCGCTTCGAGTTCATCGTTGAACTGGCGGGAGATGTGCTGGGTGTAACCCCGGTATTCCATGTGTTATCCCGATACTTGCTCTAGCCGTATCGCCCCGTGATGTAATCCTCCGTCTCACGACGACTAGGATTGGTAAAAATAGTGTCGGTTCTGTCGAACTCGACTAACCGTCCCAAATGCATGAACGCGGTCATGTCAGAGACCCGCGCCGCCTGCTGCATATTGTGGGTAACAATAATTATGGTATACGAATGTTTCAGTTCGTAGATCAACTCCTCAATCCGCAATGTTGAAATGGGATCAAGCGACGACGCCGGTTCGTCCAGCAAGAGAATCTCAGGCTCGATGGCAATGGTTCTAGCGATAACCAGTCGCTGCTGTTGCCCCAGCGACAGTGTCAACGCACTTTCGTAGAGACGATCGGCAACCTCGTCCCACAGCGCCGCCGAACGCAACGAATGCTCCACGATGGCATCCAACTGACGCTTACGACGGATCCCCCCAATACGGGGTCCGTACGCGACATTTTCATAGATAGATTTTGGAAAGGGGTTGGGGCGCTGGAAAACCATACCAATGCGACGGCGTAGCAGTGTGACATCGGTATCACGCGCGAGAATATTCTGCCCTTCCAGTAAAATTGAACCGGTGTACTCAGCGCCTTCTATTAAGTCGTTCATCCGATTAAAACAACGCAAGAGCGTCGACTTACCGCAACCACTGGGCCCGATTACCGATGTAATCTTTCCGGCAGGGATAGCCAGTGATATCTCGCGAAGCGCATTTTCGTTATCCGGATAGGCTAAGGAGAGACCGCGCACCTCGAGATCAGGTGGGCTCCTGTCACCGCCAGCTTTGAGTCCTGAAAGCCGAATCAGCGCATCCCGTTTATCCATGCTCGGTTCTCACCTACACGAAGCGCGCCAGCATGCGGCGGCGAAGTAAAATGGCAACAATATTAAGCGCGCTGACCACCAAGACCAGCAACAACGCGGTGGCACAGATCAACCCCAAACGACCCTCGCTGGGCTGGGCGTACATGGTCACGTCGTACACGTAATAACCGAGGTGCATGAATTTACGCTCGAGATGAATAAACGGTGCCTGCAAGCTAACCGGTAACGCAGGTGCATATTTAACCACTCCCACCAGCATAAGCGGAGCCACCTCACCCGCCGCTCTGGCCATGGCCAGAATGATACCGGTGAGAATACTGGGCATGGCGGCCGGTAGCAGGATACGGGTTAAAGTTTCCGCACGGGTGGCGCCCAGCGCCAAACTACCCTCTCTCAGATCCAACGGAATTCGGCCAAGGCCCTCCTCCGAGGCAACGATGACAACCGGTAGCGTCAGTAGTGCCAGGGTCAGCGCCGCCCAAAGCAGCCCCGGTGTGCCAAAGGTTGGCTGGGGTAATTGATCGGCGTAGAGCCACTGGTCGACGCTTCCACCCATCGTGTAGATAAAAAATCCGAGACCGAAGACGCCATATATTACAGCGGGCACGCCTGCAAGATTATGGATGGCAACGCGCAGCGCCTGGGTATACCAGGTATCCCGCGCGTACTCACTCAGGTAGATCGCAGTCGCCACACCTAATGGCGCGACGATGATCGACATAATAACCACCAGAAGCGCCGTACCGACAATGGCTGGATACACTCCAGCGACCCCTTCAAAGTCCCCCCTGGAGGCGAATAAAAAATCAGAGAACTGCCGGCCCGCATCCTGCCATTCGGCCGCGGATAGCCAGGAACCCGAAGGCATAAACCAAAGTAACGCGGTGAGTGTGATACCCCCCAAAAGCCCGACCACTAGCAGCAACGCAAGACTCACCATTGCCGCACACCACCAGACCTTTAGTGCCCCACTGGCGCGTGATAAACGTAACGACGCGGGAAGCTGTAGTACCGCACTTTCAGCCATTATGACGCCAGCACTCGAAACCGTTTACGCATGCGTAACCGCAGAACTTCCGCCAGCGAGTTAAACAGGAACGTAATAAAGAACAGCAGTAATGCCGCAAAGAACAAAATTTGATAGTGAACACTCGAAAAAGCAGTCTCGGGCAGCTCTATGGCCAAGGTTGCGCTAATGGTTCGCATCCCGGTGAGCGGACTCCAGTCGAGAATCGGGGTGTTTCCCGAAATCATAAGGACAATCATGGTTTCGCCCAGTGCCCTTCCAGCACCTATCGCGACGGCAGAAATCACGCCCGGCCAGGCCAGGGGGAGTATCACATCCCGAAAACTGCGCCAGCGCGAGGCTCCCAATGCGAGGCTGCCCTCGGCCGCATGCCGCGGAACCGAGTAAACGGCGTCTTCAGCCAGCGAGAAAATGCCGGGTATTACGGCAATGCCCATCGCAATACCCACCAGGAGGCCATTTAAATGCACCAGATCGACGTGGAATTGCTCGTGAAGCCAAACGGTCAGGGAGCCCGACATCCATTGCTGTTCAACATAACCGCCGAGGAGCACCCCCGCGGCTATGAGCAGAAGAATAACCGGTATTAACAGCAACGGCAGAAGACCGTGGTAGCGACTGCCATGCAAAGACGCCGGTGCGAAACGCCAGAGGGCCGAAGCCACGGGTATACCCAAAACAGCGGTGATCGTCGCAAAAAACAACTCGGGCAATACCAACAGAAAAATAGGCGCCAACCATACTGCCGCGACTGCGGCGAGCACTACCGTAGGTATAGCCTCAAGCAACTCGATAATGGGCTTGATCCGATTTCGCGCGCGATTGCTCATAAAAAACCCAACAAAAAAGGCAGCTCCGACTGCGCATGGAAGCGCAACAAGCATGGCTATTAGGGCAGCCTTCATCGAGCCAAACAGTAGCGGAGTCAGACCGAATTTCTGCTCCTGCCCCTTTCCCACCGACGAGGTCTGCCAGACCTGTGACGGTTCCGGATAGCCGAGATATTGAACCGGGGTGAATAGCGAAGCGAGGGTGATCGCATCAGTATTACCCTCGACCTTCCAAACTCGGCGTTGCTGGTTACGAGCAGCCTCCGCATAGAAATGGTGTTGATCAATCCAGCCAATTCCCTCCATGGGTTCAGCCAGGGCTTTTTGCGCTATTCGTTGCTGCGCGGTCGCATTCCAAAGCTCGATCGATTGTGGACCCGCCAGGATCAGCACTCGCTGGCTTTCTGGCGCAGCGGCCAGACCCAGGATTCGCTCAGAAACTTGCCATGTACGAGCGAGCACAAGCTCGGGATACAAGCTGCCGGCCGTCTTCAACAAATGGTACTGGCGCACCGACCGCGCCGCGGCGAACAACAGGGTCTCATTGGCACCGCCTATGGCATGATAATCAAAGGGTTTAATCCTCTCGATGTTTCCCCACTCTACTGCGTCCATCCGTAGCGATGCCATTCGATAGCGACCGTCATTCGCAACGGCCACAAGCCATCGTTGAGTGCTGTCGATAAACAGCACCGATAGGGGGATTTCCGGTGCGTTAAAACGAAGTGAGACCCATTGCTCCGCAGCATCCATTGACGGGCTTATTGCGCCGCTGATGGCCCCGTCGGAGTCCTCACGAAGCCAGACACGGCCCATTATGGACTCTCGCCACGCGGGTAACAGGTCCGAATGAGGCACCCAATCGGGTGTTCGCTCGGAAGCTATTATGTTGTTCTGCGCGTCCGCTAAAGGCGTTACCTTGACCGACTGGGTCAAGGGCCAGGCCACAAACACCATTTGTACAAACATCCCCACTACGGCGCATAACACGAGAACGCTGGTGGCCCGTACTACAAAAGACACGCCAATATCGAAGACACTACGCATCGTCATTACAAATCTCCGCAAGCGTCAATGCCCCGTCAACCTTTGACCGCAGGGAATCAACGGGCTCGAAGCCTCCATCGCGCAGTAACTCTCGACCGCGGGTCGATGCTATGAACTGAAGGAAAGCGCATTCAAGCCTGGGAGGCGGCTGTTGGGGATCGAATGCGAGATAAAACCATAGCGTGCGCGAGAGCGGATAGACACTACCGTCGGCGTCATAGTTCTGAACGCGAGATGTATCACGCCCACTGACTATCGGAAGCACCTTCACCTGATCCGTTATAAATCCCATGCTGGTATAACCAATCGCCGTGGGGATCTGGCTTACTGCCGATACCACTGCGGCGGAGCCGGGCAACGCATTTACCCCGGCCGCGAAATCTCCGCGGCACAGCGCTCGTTCGCGAAAGAATCCATAGGTCCCACTAATGGAAGTGCGGCCGTAACGCTCGACAGGCAGCGCTCCCAGTGCCGGAGCCACACCCAGATCGGCCCAGTGTGTGGCGGCTTTACCCGAACACGCATGATTCGCCGAATAAATGCTGTCGAGATCATCGAGCGTGATGCTCTCAAGTGGGTTATCCGGATGCACAATGATCGCAATCGTATCAACGGCAATGGGCACCGCTGTCGGCAGCCAACCGCGTTGCTGGAAAAAGCTGTCGAGCTCCGATCGTGTCATTTGCCGGCTCATTGATCCGAGATTGGCGCTTCCGGCAGTCAAAGCCGGCGGAGCACTGGCTGAACCCATAGCCTGGATTTCGATTGTGACACCGGGCTCTACGTCGACGAATGCGTCCGCCCAATCACTGACCAAAGCTGCCAGCGTATCAGAACCGGTAATGATTAGATTTCCGCGCACTTCGGGAGTCGCCACGGTAGTGGCGGCAACGGCGGAGCTGAATGCACACAGCACCAGCACCCTCAACAGCCTAACTCGCGTCAGAAGGGTAACGGCTGACTTCATTGCAAGGTCTCGGTGCTGTCTCCCCGAACCAATTCAGGCTGAAAAACCAGTGCGAAAACGCTGCCAACGCCAACCTCGCTCTGAATTCGCAGCTCGGCGTTATGCGCGTTCGCGACATGTTTTACAATGGCCAGTCCCAGACCTGTACCTCCGGTAGCCTGGCTGCGGCTTTTGTCCACTCGGTAAAAGCGCTCGGTTAGCCGGGGTAAATGTCCCGCTTCAATGCCGGGACCATTATCCTGAACTTCGATCACGTAACCCTGCTCCTCGATGAAACCACGGATTATCACCGGCGATTCAGCGGGGCTGTATTTCAACGCGTTGATGATCAGATTGGAGACTGCGCTGTGCAGTTGCTTCACGTCCCCCATGACCGCGTAACCCGTGCGAATCTCGAGCTCAATTTCTCGGTCCTGGAACCCGGGGCGCAGCTCAGCCACGAGTGTTTCAAGTAGCTTGTCCACCGCGACCCACTCGGTCTTGCGCTCGTGTTCCATCGACTCGATCCGCGAGAGCCATAGCAAATCGGTCAATAAGTTTTCCATGCGAGCGGTCTGGGCATCGACCTGAGCTAGCGACCGTTGTAAATGATCAGGACCCATGGTTGGATTATCGATGGCCATCTGGATATGGCCCTTGATTACCGTTAGCGGTGTGCGCAACTCGTGGGAAACGTTGGCCACGAAGTCCTGGCGCATTTCCTCAAGCCGGATACGATCGGTTACGTCGCGGACCAGGATGAGGCGATCACCATCGCCGAATCGCGACACCTCGAACTCAAGACAAACTCCCCCCTCCTGGGGTGGAAGGACCTGCAGGGGATACTGGTAGTCTTCAGAATCCAGATAGGCATGAAATTCGGGCATACGCAACAAATTGAGGATGGGTTGGCCGCGATCCTCAGGAAACTGCACCCCCAGCAGTGATCGAGCGGACTCATTACACCAGGCGATGGCGCTCCGTTTATCGATAATCAATGCGGCGTCGCGCATGGATGCGAGCGAATCCTGCAGGTAATCGAGCGCAGAAGCGAGACGATTCTGGGCTTCTCGATTGCGCCGCTGCAGCAGATAAATATTGTCGAGGATGACCCCCCATATACCGAAGCTTTCCGGTGGCGTGGTCTCCGGAGAATCGAGCCAGCGATTGATCTTGCGTACCTGCCAGACCCAAACCAGCAGCGCACCGGAGACCGTTGCCGCGAATCCGCCTAAGGGACTGCCAGCCAGCCAGCCGAGGCCGGTTCCCGCAATAATGGCAAGGAGCAGAAGCCGGAGCTCATAAAACCAGGTTAAACCGGGCCTCAATGATCCTCCAGCCCGCGCACCGAGAAGCGGTACCCGGTTCCACGAACCGTCTGAATCAATCCACTGTAATCCTTTCCGTGGGACTGCAACGCCTTGCGCAGCCGCCGAATGTGCACATCGACGGTTCGTTCCTCGACGTAAACATTGGCACCCCAGACATGATCAAGCAGCTGGCTACGGGAGTAAGCCCGCTCAGGATGCGTCATGAAAAAGTACAACAGATTGTATTCGGTAGGGCCCATGCTGATCGGCTTATCTGCCAAATAGACACGTCGACCATCGGCATCAAGCAGCAACTCCTCGAAGGCCAGTCTCTGGTTGTCCTCCATTCCCTGGGATCGACGCAACAATGCCTTGATCCGTGCCACCAGTTCCCTGGGAGCGAATGGCTTGGTCAGGTAGTCATCGGCGCCCACCTCCAGCCCCTGAATGACATTGTCTTCGGCGGACTTGGCGGTAAGCATGATCACAGGAATAGCGCGGGTTGCCTCACTGCGCTTCAATCGCCGCAGCAACTCAATACCGCTGCCGCCAGGCAACATCCAGTCGAGCAAAACGAGGTCGGGGCGTTCGTCCACCACCAAACTGTGGGCGTCGGAAATGTTATCCGTTTCTATGCAATCAAAATCAGCGATTTCAAGCGCCATTCTGAGCATGTCCCTGATGGCATACTCGTCGTCCACCACCAGAATTTTGCCACTCGCCATACGTCGCTACTGCCTATGATCGGAAAGAAACATGATGCCACGCCAGCGGTCGCGGCAACAATCAGAACCAGTTAAACCAACCTTCATCTTCCAGCGATGGAGCACACTCCCTGAGTTGGGTGTTGTAGCTATTGGCGCGGCGCTCCACCTTGCGCGCGACAGCTATCAGCCAATCCTTGGACTCATAGGTGCGTCGTTTAAAACCGCCATGCCCCTCATGGTAAGCGAGGTAGAGTCGGTAGGCATCATCGCGAGCGATCGAATTGATACGATGGCTCTGATCGCCATACCAGCCAATGAAGTCAATGGCATCGGAAAAGTCATCTCGATCCGCGCCATAATTCCCGGAGCTGCGCTGATACAGGGTCCAGGTGCTTTCAAGCGCCTGTGAATAACCGTAGGAATCAGAGGGCCGGGGACCGGGTATAAACCCAAAGATCTTCTTCCGCGGGGGTTTGGCGGTGGCAACAAAGCGCGACTCCTGGTGCATGATTGCCATCATCACGGTAACCGGTATGCCCCAGCGCGCTCGTGATTCCTTCGCCTCTGCATACCAGTCATCTTTCTCGCGAAAAATCGCACAGATATTATCCACGTTGCTCGGGGGCGTCGTGGTGCATCCGACCAGCAGTACCAACGTTGTTATCAGCCCAACCGGCACCATGAAGCGTGTCATTCCAACTCCTCCAGCAGCGCGAGAAAATCAGATTCATCGAGCACCGGCAAACCAAGCGACTCCGCCTTTTTGAGTTTGGATCCGGCCCCCGGGCCCGCGAGGAGCCGCGTCGTTTTATTACTCACACCACCGGTGACACGTGCACCGAGGGAACGCAAGCGGTCACTCGCCTGGTCACGACTCATTGACTCGAGCTTACCACTGACCACCCAGCTCTCTCCGGCGAGTGCGCCCTCTTCGCCGGCTGCCATTGAATCAACAGGATCTGGCCAGTGCACACCCGCCTCAATCAAGGCTTCAATGGTTCGCCGATTTGCGGCCTCGCTGAAGAAGTTTCGAATATGCGTCGCAACAACGGGACCTACGTCATCCACCTCTTCCAAAACCTCCTGACCCGCGCCCTCAATCGCATCAAGACTGCCGAAATGCATCGCCAGCGCCCGCGCGGTCGATTCACCCACCTCACGAATGCCCAGCGCATAAATAAATCGAGCGAGGGTCGTAGCCTTACTTTTGTCGAGCGCAGCCACCAGATTTTCCGCTGATTTTTCGCCCATCCGATCGAGTGACACGAGAGTCTCGAGATCGAGGCCGTAAAGACCTGCAATGTCTGTAATCAGCTCCCGAGCCACCAACTGCTCGATCACTTTTTCGCCCAGGCCATCGATATCCATAGCCTTACGTGAGGCAAAATGTTGCAGCGACGCGCGACGCTGTGCCGGACAAATCAGGCCACCCACACAGCGAAAAGCCGCTTCGCCCTCAACGCGCTCCACCTCCGAACCACACGCCGGGCAATGGTCGGGAAAGACAACCGCCCTCACACTTTCATCGCGCTCCTCAAGAATCACCGCGACCACCTGGGGGATAACGTCTCCGGCACGCCGGATAATGACGGAATCGCCGATACATAGCCCGAGGCGCTCAATTTCGTCAGCGTTATGCAGCGTTGCATTACTCACGGTGACACCGCCAACAAACACGGGGTCAAGTCGTGCAACTGGCGTAATCGCCCCCGTGCGACCGACCTGGAATTCTACATCGAGTACCCGGGTTCGCTGTTCCTGGGCGGGAAATTTTCGCGCAATCGCCCATCGGGGTGCACGAGAGACAAAGCCAAGTATTCGCTGCGATTCCAGGTCATCGACCTTGAATACAATACCGTCGATATCAAATGGCAAGCCGTCGCGCTCCCCCGCAAGCCATTGATAATACGCCTCACAGGCTTCAGCAGCCGTGGCTACTTTCATCCACTGAGAGACGGGCAAACCCCATTCACCAAGCCGCGCTATGACCGCGCTATGACGATCTCCCAGATCACGGATCTGACCACTACAGAAGCCTACCGAGTAGCAACAAAAATCCAGTGGCCGGCGGGCGGTAACACGGGGATCGAGCTGACGCAGACTTCCCGCGGCGGCATTGCGGGGATTCACAAATAACTTGTCGCCGCTGGCCCTCGCCCGGTCGTTGAGACGCTCAAAGCCCACTCGCGGCATAAACACTTCGCCGCGCACCTCAAGTACATCCGGGAACCCGCCTCCCTCGAGGGCCAGGGGAATAGCCTCAATCGTTCTCACATTATGGGTTATGTCCTCACCGACTACGCCATCACCGCGAGTAGCCGCCTGAGTAAGCTTGCCCCGTTCATAAATGAGGCTGACCGCAATACCGTCCAACTTCGGCTCGCAACAGTAATCGATAGCGTTTTTTCCGAGCCGTTCGGATACGCGCTGGTCAAACGCATCAAAATCATCAGACGAAAACGCATTGTCCAGGGACAGCATGGGTAGGCGATGGGTTACCTGTTCGAAACCGGCGATGGGCTGGGCGCCGACCCGCCGGGTCGGAGAATCCGGTGAGGCTAGCTCTGGATGGGCAGACTCGAGTTCATGAAGCCGACGGAAAGCGGCATCATAGTCGGCATCGGGAACCGATGGTGCATCCTGCTGGTAGTATTCCAGTGCCCAGCGTTTGATGCGCTCGCGCAGTTCCGCCACTTCGGCGACCGTGGCCGGATCCATCGATCAACGCTCGCTCTCGACCAGAATGCGGCGCTCCAGCTCCCGGATCTGCTGGCGCATGTGTTCCAGGCTCTGTTGAGTCACGACGCTTCGGGTCTCATCCAGCACATCGCCATGAAGGTTCTTGGCAACGGCCTTGGCGGTCTCATACATATAGTCAAAAGCCTTGAGCATATCTTCAGGCCCGGGCAGCGTGACGAAGAACATTAAACCCCGCGTGGACAATTCATCCATGTGGTCAATATCGAAAACACCGGGCTTCATCATATTGGCAACGCTGAATTGAATCGGGCCTCGACCCGCGGCCTGCTCGTGACGATGGAAAAAGTCCATATCACCAAAGCGCAAATCGCAGGCCAGCAGAATTTTTAGAATATCCTTGCCTGCAAACCCAGATTCCCCGTGTGCCACGACGTTCAGCACGAAGACATGAGGATCGATACTACGCGGTAGCTTACCCTCCTCCGCGGTTTGCTCGGGCTCATCACCATCCAACTGGTCGAGCCAGTCAAGGTTCTCTGGCGTCTCGTCCCGGGTCGACATACCCGACATCAAACCGTCTTCGCTGTCGTCAGACTCATCAGCGCCAGGCGCCGCCCCGGCAGTAGGCGGGGTAATGTCTGGCTCGGGGCGACCGTCAGCCCATGCCGGCGCAGCAGACTCCGTCTCTTCCCTTGTTTCACTATCGGCAGGCTCTGCATCGGAGTCTTCGGCCGCAGCGGGTTCGGAACCCAGATCGGCTGCCCGTACAATACGTGCTCCGCCGTTGGGCAGCTCAGAGAGCAAATCGAAATCGTCTTCGGTGTCGTCGACATCGCCGCGTCGGATCTTCGTATTAAGTCGGATTTCGCTCCGTCTTTCGGCGTAAACGCGACGACCCGCATCTACCAGTACCGCCAGAATCAGGCCGGCGCCGATGATTACCATCCAATCCCGTACGGTCAGTTCCATTCGCTACCCCAATCGCTCTGCTAGCTCGCCGCCAGCTGTGCGGCCTCGTCGATATCGACGGTGACGAGCCTGGACACGCCCGGCTCGTGCATCGTAACTCCCATCAGTCGATCTGCAGCTTCCATCGTTATCTTGTTGTGCGTAATAAAGATGAATTGCACCGCTTCGGACATCTCTTTGACCAATCGGGCATAGCGGCCCACGTTGGCATCATCCAATGGAGCGTCGACTTCATCAAGCATACAAAACGGTGCTGGATTGAGCTGGAATATGGAAAATACCAGCGCGATCGCCGTCATTGCCTTCTCGCCACCCGACAACAAATGAATCGTACTGTTCTTCTTGCCCGGGGGGCGCGCCATGATGGCAACTCCGGTATCGAGCAAATCATCGCCGGTCATTTCCAGACTGGCGGTACCGCCACCAAACACCCTTGGAAACAACTCGGAGAAGCCGGCATTGACCTGATCGAAGGTATCCCGGAAGCGAGATCGCGTCTCTTTATCGATTTTGCGAATGGCCGATTCCAGGGTGGCCAGCGCCGACTCCAGATCCTCGTTTTGCGCATCGAGGTATTCCTTGCGCTCCGATGCACGCCCGCATTCCTCGATAGCCGCCAGATTGATGGGGCCGAGGCGCGAGATCTTGGCACTCACCCGTTCCACTTTAACCTGCCACTCCGACTCGCTCGCCTCATCGGGCAGCGCCTGTGCTACTTCAGCGGGTATCGCATCGAGTTCGCGGAGCTGGCGTTCGTTATTTTCAATGCGGACCCGAAGCTCGGCCTGGGCGAGACGCTTACTTTCGATCTCGCCGTGAACCCCCTGTAACCGATGCTCAACCGCGACTTTTTCCTGCTCTGCCTCACGCAAGGCGTGCTCGTGCTCCGCGACTTGTTGGCGCGCCGCGGTCAACGCCGATTCCGACGTCACCCGTTGTGCGAGCAAGGCCTCGAGTTCGCTTTTGAGGGCCGCATCGGGGTCGTCACCCTCAGGTAATTGAGCCACCAGTTCGCCGCGACGCGATGAAAGCTGCGCGACCTGCTGCTCGAGCCGATTGATGGCATCCGCAACAGTCTGGATCTGAGTTTTCAGACCCTGTGCCTGCATATCGGTTCGATGAACGGCGTCACGGGCATCGCGCGCGCGATCCCTCGCCGATTGAAGCGTAGACCGGTGCGTTTCGCGCTGCTGCTGCAACTCATCGCGTTCTAGCGCATCGCGCTCCATGTGGTCGAGGGCATCTGCCAGCAAGGCACGAGATTCGCCCAGGGCCCGCTGCTCAGACTCAAACTGCGCGGTCGCCTCGGCAATGTCAGATTCGAGCCGGCGCTGACGTTCGCGGGTCTGGTCAATCGCCGCCAAACTCGATTTTCGTTCCGCTGCGAGATCGGCCTGTTCCCTCACCGCCTGCTTGAGCTCCTGCTGAACGAGGCTCAGCGCCGACTCAGATTCTGTCCTTTGAACGCCGAGCGCCCGCAACCGCCCCTCAACTTCATCGAGGGCTGCCTGGTCTCGAGCAATGTCACCCGAAAGATCTTCGAGCCGTTGGCGACGTTCGATCATTCCCGTCGTCACGTCCGCTCCCGAGCGCAGCCTGACCCAACCCAGACCAAGCCAATGACCGTCGGGCGTAATCACAGATTCACCCGGCGCCAGTTCGGCCAGTTGCTCGAGTGCCGCGGCAAGCGTCGGCGCCGGAAAAATAGTATTGAGTGTCGCAGCCAGCGCACCAGCGCCCTCTACCAGTTCTGCCAATGTGCCGGATCGTGGGGCGACGGTGACAGCACTATCAACCAGGCAGGCGCCCGTCGGAAGCTGTTCGAGTTTACCGAGCCCCACGGCGGTCGCCCCATCGACGCAAACTCCTGTCAGCGAGTCCCCCAGCACCTGCTCGACCGCAGGCGCCCAACCGTCGGCCACTTTCAGGGACTCAAAAACCGAACCACGAGCAGTGATCGAGTGTTCCGTTAGCCACGCTCTCGCACGCGCCGATTCACCTTCGGCGGTGGCCGCCTCCTGCAGCGCCACCAGTGAGGACTGCTGGCCCTTACTCTGCTGCAGGCGTTGCCGCAGCTGATCCTGCTCCTGCCTCGCCGACTCGATAGATTCGCGACAGTGGGTGATTGAAGCGGTGTGGTCCAGGACCGATTGTTCGCGGTCACTGACACGGCTTTCAGCCTCGGCAATTCGCGTCTCCAGCGCCTCAATATCGGTTTGCGTATCGTCGTCCTTGATCTGTTCACGCTCATGCTCCAGACGGGCAATACGCTCCTGCAGGCGACCGAGCACCTGCTCGAGGTACACAATCCGACTTTGCTGGACTTCCGATGTTTTTGTCGGACCAGCTGCCCGCTCGTTGAAGGCATCCCATTGTGTCTGCCAGGCGACCATTGCCTCCTCCGCCCGAGACAGCGATTCTGCGCCCGAGGCGCTGTCATCGCGGAACTGGATCAGCTGGGGCTCAAGCGACGCCAGCTCAGTCCGCCACTGCTGCAAACGATCCCGATCCGCCGTCAGATGCCCTTGCGCCTGACTGAGCGACGCCTCGGTTTGAGCCAGATCCTGAGTCACTCCCTCGCGGCGCTCCTGCTCAAATCGCAGCGCCTGCTCGACCCGGGTAACCTCCCCGCCAATGCTGTAGTACTCGGCCTGAACTTCATTAAATTGGTCGGTGGCATCGGCGTGGGCAACCCTGACCGACTCGATCCCAGACGCCACCTTGGCCAGTTCAGCGCGATGTCGCTCCTGCAGCACCTCTAGCTCAGCGACCGCGGTCTCGGTGCTGGTACTCGCCGCTTTTTGCTCCCGCCACTGCAACGCAAGCAACTGTGATTTCAGCTCCCGATCCTCGGCTTTGTATTCACGATAGCGTTCGGCGGCCTGCGCCTGGCGCTTCAAATGCGCCAACTGGCGCTCGAGTTCATCGCGAAGATCGGTCAGTCGTTCGAGGTTTTCCAGCGTACGACGCATACGATTTTCGGTTTCGCGACGCCGCTCCTTGTATTTGGATATCCCGGCTGCTTCCTCGATAAAAACACGAAGCTCTTCAGGCTTCGATTCGATAAGACGCGAAATCATCCCCTGTTCAATAATCGCGTAGCTACGCGGACCGAGCCCAGTACCAAGGAACAGGTCAGTGATATCGCGCCGTCGGCACTTACTGCCGTTGAGAAAATAATCCGAACCGCCCTCGCGGATAACCTGGCGTCTCACGCTAATCTCAGCATAAGCCCCATAGGCGCCACCGATGCCGCCGTCGCTGTTATCGAAGACCAGTTCGATCGACGCCTGGCCCACGGGTTGACGATTCGTGGTGCCATTGAAGATAACGTCCGACATTGACTCGCCGCGCAGCGTCTTTGCCGAGCTTTCTCCCATGACCCAGCGCACCGCATCGATGACATTGGACTTGCCGCAGCCATTGGGCCCTACAACCGCGCTCATGTTGCTCGGAAACGATACGGTCGTGGGATCTACGAACGACTTAAAGCCCGCCAGTTGAATGGTTTTTAGACGCATACGGTTCCTAACATCGGTGACAAATCCAGTCGGGCTTCTCAAACGGGCTAACGCAACATGTAGTGTATCCGCTGGGCATTAAAAGCTCTAGAGGCACAAGATGTTGTAACAGAAGAAAAACGCCTTTTAGCGCTTATTCGGCGCCAGAATCAACTCGATCAGCTGGTCGGTGGAGGGTATCACGTCCTCAGCGATTGCCAACCAATCGGCAGATTCACGCCCGGGAGTACCGGCGATCGACACTTGCACCTCGACATCGACGGCCTCGAGGTCAGAGAGCCGCTGGCCGGCCATGGAATTGCTGTCATCCAGAACCAATTCAAAAGGCAACTCGGCGGCACTGCGGCGCGCGACGGCTACCGGCATGCGTTGCTCACTGCCCGCCCGACGAGCGAGCACAAACACCAGCGCGCCCTCAGGAATAGCGTCCTTCGCTGTGACCTGAACGCGGACACCAACCCCCGTCGAAACCGCAGTATCAGCAACGGCCAATCCGGCGTCACCCGCCCGCTCGCGGGCGGTGGCCAGCACGCTGGTCATCATTTGGTACGTCGGCGTACCCGGCGTCTCAAGCGCCAGCAAACGCTCCCAGTAACCCACAGCGACAGGGTAGTCACCCGATTCAAAAGCGGCCATACCCAAAGTCCCGAGCGCAGTCCGCTGACGCGGATCCAGCGATAACGCCGATTCCGCACGACGCCGTGCCTGTTCACTCAGAGTACGATCGGACGCCATGAACTCGGCCTGTGCAGCGCGCCCGAGTATCTCAGCGTTTTCGGGCAAAAGCGTGAGTAGCCGCTCGTAAATGGGGAAGGCCCTGGCGGGCTGATCGGTGCCGGTGTAGTACTGGCCCAATAAGGCAAGATAATCAATATTTTCGGGACGCTGGCTGAGACGGGCCTCGATATCGGCAACCAACTCGGACATCGCCTCCGGTGTAGCCGACTCCAGTTCCGCGAGGCGGCGCTTGATATCCACGTCCTCATGGGCACCCAGCACGAGATAGAGCGCCGTCACGACCAAGACGACGACCAGGGGTAACAACCAGAGCAACGCGTTACCGCTGGAGACTTCGGCGCTGACCGGTTCCTGTGCGCCCGCGTTGAGCTCCTCGGCGGCGCGCAATTCGGCGTCGTCCTGCAAATCAGCAGGGGCATCGGCGAGCTCCGCCCGTCGCAATCGAAGCCAGTCTGTGGTGGTCTCGCCGGGACCCGAGCGACGCCAGCGATGCGGCAATACTGCGACGAGAACGCAGATCAGTGCCGTGAACACCACGGCGGGTAGTAAAAATACGGAGGTCACTGTTCTTCCTTGTCGACCTGCTGACGAAGCCGTTCCCGCTCGGCATCGCTCAACGTCTCTGATGCCGCTCCCTGTCTTCTCAAATGCCAGATCAACCCCAAACCACCGAGCGCAATGAGCAGTGGCGGCGCCAACCAGAGCGGCGCCGTATTAGCATCTACCGCGGGTCGATAGCGAACAAATTCACCGTAGCGCTCTACCATGAAGTCGAGAATTTCTTCGTCGTTCGAACCCGCCTCCAACTGACGGTGCAATAACGCCCGGAGATCCCGCGATATCGGCGCATTGGAATCCGCGATACTTTGATTCTGGCACTTGGGACAGCGGAGTTCCTGGCTGAGGCTGTGATAGCGCGCTTCCAGTTCATCGCTACTGAACTGATAGGTCTCGATCACTGCTGCCACCCAAACGGGATAGCACGCCAACAGGATCGCCGCCAGTAGTCGGGCCATTAGCGTGCACTCCCCGCTTGATACACGGGCTCGAGAATATCGCGCCAGACTCGCTCATCAACCACGCCAACATGGCGGTAGAGTACCGTCCCATTGGCACCGACTACGTAGGTTTCCGGGGCTCCGTAGACGCCAAGGTCCAGCCCCAAAGCACCCTCTTTGTCGGCAATGGTGCGCGTGTACGGATCGCCGAGGTCGGCCAGCCACTCGCGAGCTTTCGCTGACTCGTCCTTATAGTTCAGACCAAAGATTGGCACACCGGCATCGGCCAGTTCCAACAAATACGGATGCTCGACGCGACAGGAATAACACCACGTGGCCCATACGTTGACGAGTGCTGACTGCCCTCGCAAGTCCTGCTCAGTAATCGGCTCGCCGGAATCCAAATCGGGAAGTTCAAAAGCGGGGACTGCGCGACCGATCAGGGCCGACGGCAGATCGGTGGGGTCGAGTGAAAGACCGCGGTAAAGCACCGCCGCCAACAGGACGAAAGCCGCCAGCGGGAGAAACAGCCTAAGTCGCCGCATCGGCCACCCCGGCATTCGCCGTCACCGCGCTACGCTGCGCCCGATAGCGCTTGTCCAAGGCGGTCACAAGACCACCTATACCGATGACCAGCGCACCCAGCCATATCCAGCGAATCATGGGCTTGTACTGCAAACGGATCGCCCATCCATCATTGCCAACGGGCTCGCCCATGGCCACATAGAGATCGCGCATGAGTCCTGCATCGATCGCCGCCTCGGTCATAATTTGGTTGCTGGCGATGTACCGCCGTTTCTGTGGCGTGAGTGTGGCGATCTGGGTATCGCCATCCCATACTGAAAACGTGGCCTGATCAGCGCTGAAATTGGGGCCGTCGACGCGGTCAAGCCGCTCAAAATCGAAGCGATAGCCTGAAACCGTTTGGGAATCACCCACCACCATTTTCAGATCACGCTCGATACTGAGCTGGGTAACCACCACGGCGCCAAGCACCATTGCGGCAAATCCGCAGTGGCCCATGACCATACCCAGATAACTCGGGCTGAGCCGAGCAAGCTTGGCTCGAATGCCTCGGACCACCGCGGTTCGGTTTCTCAAATCCCGAGCCAGCGATAAAACCACCCATCCGGCGAGGAGCACAGCGAGCGCGATCCAAAGATTGTATTCACGCCCAAACAACGGCAACAGTGCGGCCAGAAGCACCACGGTGACGGCAGGCAATAGAAGCTCCTGCCACCAGCGGGCTACCGTGTCGCGCTTCCAGCGCGATAGCGGCCCAATCCCCATGAACGGCAACAGCAGTGCCATCAAAGGCACAAACACTGCATTGAAATAAGGAGGACCGACGGAGTACTTACCCTGCCCGGCCGCATCCATTACCAGCGGAAACAACGTTCCCAGCAACACGGTCAAGGTGGCGACACAAAAGACGAGGTTATTGAAGAGCAGCAACGCTTCCCGCGACAGGGGACCATAGTGCACTCGGCTGGCCACGGTGGGGGCGCGCAACGCGTAAAGCACCAGCGACCCCCCAACCACAACGCCCAGGAAAATCAGTATGAACAAGCCTCGTTCAGGGTCGCTGGCAAAGGCATGCACCGACGTCAGTACACCGGACCGAACGAGGAATGTGCCGAGTAAGGATAGGGAAAACGCCGCTATGGCCAGAAGTACCGTCCAGGAGCGGAACAGGCCGCGTTTTTCGGTCACAGCAAGGGAATGCACGAGTGCCGTACCTGTCAGCCACGGCATGAACGATGCATTTTCTACCGGGTCCCAAAACCACCATCCGCCCCAGCCGAGTTCGTAATAGGCCCACCAACTACCGAGCATGATACCGAGGCTGAGAAATCCCCAGGCTACATTGGTCCAGGGCCTGGACCAGCGTGCCCACGCGGCATCGAGTCTGCCACCGAGTAATGCAGCGATGGCAAACGCGAAGGGGACTGAAAAACCCACGTAACCCATGTAGAGCAAGGGCGGGTGAATAATCAACCCAGGGTCCTGCAGTAGCGGGTTTAAGTCATTGCCCTCGACCGGCGACCCGGGCAACAATCGTTCAAAGGGGTTGGAGGTAAATAACGAAAACGCGATAAAACCAACCGCCACCAAGCCCATAACGCCCAGCACCCGTGACAGCACCGGAAGTGGGAGGCCACGACTGAAGAAAGCCACGGCCGTCATCCATCCGCTGAGGATAAGCACCCAAAGCAGCAGCGATCCTTCGTGGTTACCCCAGACCGCCGAGAACTTATAGACGGAAGGAAGCAGACTATTCGAATTGGACGCTACCACCTTGACTGAAAAGTCATCCTGCAGGAACGCGTAGGTGAGGAATCCAAACGCAATGGCGAGGAAAACGCATACTCCCAGCGCCAGCGACGGTGCCAGGTTCATCGCCAGAGTATCCCGGCGCCAGGCCCCCCACAGCGGGACCGTACCCAGCAAACAGGCGAGAGTAAACGCGATGATTAACGCGAGATGGCCAAATTCAGGGGTCATCAGTAGCTTCCTTCTCCACCATAGGATGGTGCGTCTTTAGAGGGCGCCGACTTGCCCTCGAGGGCTGCCGCCACCTCAGGTGGCATATAATTTTCGTCGTGCTTGGCGAGCACCTCGGTCGCAGTAAATAGGCCCGAAGCGTCGAGAGTACCCGACGCAACCACGCCCTCGCCCTCCGAGAAAAGGTCGGGAAGAATCCCCGTGTAGCTGACGGTGACCGTTCCTTCATAGTCAGTCACGTCAAAGCGCGTGTTGAGATCGGTCTCACTGCGCACCACGCTACCTTCGACCACCATGCCCCCGACGCGAATAGGTCGATCCACCGGCGCACTCCCCGCCACCACCTCAACCGGCGGATAAAACAGGTTGATATTGCCGCGCAGGGCATAAGCAACGAGACCAATTGCCGTCGATGACAGGACCACGATAGCCAGTACGACCCACAATCGCTGTTTTCGTTTAGGGTGCATTATTGGACCCCCGTAGCGATTCAAGCGTCGATGGGTTGGAGTCAGCAAATGTCGAGGCCCGGATGCGGCGTACAGTGGACCTAGACCGAACCAGCGGCGCCCAGACCAGGTAAACCACCACGAGAAGCGTAATACCATACGCACTCCATACGAAGGCTCCATGACCCGCCATCTGCAGCGCATCGGTCAGTGAGTCAAAATACATCAGTTGCCCTCTAGCAGCTGTTCTTTCAGCCAGGCTGAATTGCGATGTTGTTGCAGCAGATCGGCACGCATGTTCAGCAATACCGCGACGGCAAACAACGAGTAAAAAGCGAGGATCATCAGCAATAGCGGATACAGCATGCTGGCATCGATCGCACTCTGACCGGTGAACTTGATCGAGGCCGGCTGATGCAGGCTGTACCACCAGTCCACCGACTTGTAGATGATAGGAATGTTCACCGTGCCAACCAAGCTCAGAACAGCACAGGCCTTGGCAGCAACCGCTTTGTTCTCGTAGGCCTCAAAAAGCGCGAGTACCCCGAGATACAGAAACAGGAGAATTAGCATCGAGGTGATCCGCGCGTCCCACACCCACCAGGTACCCCAGGTAGGCTTACCCCAAATGGCACCGGTGACCAGCGCTACAAATGTCAGTGCAGCACCCACCGGGGCGACGGCCCGCATCGCCGTATCGGCCATCTTGATCTTCCAGATAAGGCTCATAGCCCCGGCGATGGCCATAACGTAATACCCAGCCAGCGCAACAACTGCGGCCGGCACATGAATGAAAATAATCCGGTAGCTATTGCCCTGCTTGTAATCCGGAGGCGCATAGAGCAGCCCCCACACCGCCCCCACCACCAACAGCAGTACAACCGCGGGCAGTAGCCAGCGGATTAGCGTCCCTGCAAAGCGAAAAAACCAGGGGGGAGAGCCCATTTTGTGAATGATGGTCCACATCAGTGACAGTATATCCGTTGCAAGCGGGCGAACCTATTCCACCCTAGTTATCAAGAGAAATTCTCAAACCGGCGCCGATAGCCAGCGGCGCCACAACCAGTCCGCCTGCCGCTACTGCCCCCAGTAAGGCGAGCCAGATCTGCGGCGCACCGCCCGCCGCTGCCTCGACAACCGCACTGGTGCCGAATACCAGAACGGGGACATAAAGCGGGATTATTAGTAACGATAATAAAAGCCCTCCCCTTCGAATACCGACGGTTAAAGCCGCGCCGATACCGCCAATCAGCGACAAACAAAGCGAACCCAGAACCAGACTGCCCACCAGCGTGGGTATAGCCCCATTGGGCAGATTGAGCAAAAGTGCAAAAACGGGCGACACCAATGCCAGCGTTACACCGCTGAGCAGCCAGTGCGCCAGCACCTCCGTGAGTGCGGAAAGTGCAAGTGGATAAGGCGCCAGTGCCAACTGCTCCAGACTTCCATCCTCATAATCTCCAGCGAACAGGCGACCACTGACAATCAGATTCGAGAGCAATGCGACCACCCAGAGTATGCCAGGGGCCAGCGTCGCCAGCCGATCGGGATCTGGACCCAGGCCAATGGGAAAAAGTGCAACGACCATAAGAAAAAAAAGCAGTGGATTGGCGATTTCGCCAGGGCTTGCGACCCTGGACTTAATCTGGCGCAGGCACTGGGTCCACAAAAAAGTTCCCAGTTCAGGCACCGCAGAACTCCGATAGGTCCAGCACTGCGACGCGCTCGCCAAAACGATTGGGCTGATGGCTGGTAAATACCGCGGCACCACCCGCAGCAACGTGGCCGAGCAGCTTTTCCTCGAGAAGATCGGCCCCCTCCACATCGATAGCGGTAAAAGGCTCATCAAGCAGCCACAGGGGCGATGACGCCAGCCACAGCCGCGCCAGGGCAACACGCCGCTGCTGGCCCGCCGAAAGCGTGTGTACGGGCAGGTCGGCACAGTGGCTCAGACCGACCGCCGACAGGGCGTCACTAATCCCCGCCACCGCGATGTCATGGCCGCCACTGGGATGCCAGCGAAGGTTCTCCTCCGGGGTGAGCAAGGACTTGTTTCCTGGGAGGTGGCCCAGGTATACCGGTTGCACGCTTCGCTCGATGCGACCTTCAACGCCCACCCTGGCCAATCCCGCCAATGCCCTCAGCAAACTGGTCTTACCCACTCCGTTGGCGCCTTTGAGCTGGATCAGGTCACCAGGAGAGACCGTCAACGAGATGCCCGTCAGCAACTGACGAAATCCGCGCTCGATGGCAACGTCGACGACTTCGAGCAGCGGTTTGGACACCTAGAGATTCACCATGCGGATCTCAGGGAGCTCAGAATTAACATCATTTTTTGACGTCAGGTCACTGAAATTAAACAGATTACTGTCTGCGAGCTGCGACGGAGACACATTGGAAATGCTGCGGAATATGGTTTCCGTGCGTCCCGGGTACTGTCGCTCCCAATCCCTGAGCATTTGCTTCACATTGGCGCGCTGAAGGTTCTCCTGGGAACCACAGAGGTTGCAGGGAATAATCGGAAACGCTTGCGCCTGCGCGTAGCGGCTGATGTCCTCCTCCTTGCAATACGCCAGCGGGCGAATGACGACATTCTGACCGTCGTCACTGAGCAATTTCGGCGGCATTGCCTTGAGCTTGCCGCCAAAAAACATATTGAGAAACAGTGTCTCGACAATATCATCCCGGTGATGCCCCAGGGCTATTTTGGTCGCACCGATTTGCTCGGCGAACCCATACAGCGTGCCCCGGCGCAGGCGCGAGCACAGCCCGCAGGTCGTCTTGCCCTCGGGTATGACCGACTTGACGACACTGTAGGTGTCGCGCTCGAGAATGTAGAACGGGATATCCAGTTGTTCGAGGTATTCGGGCAGTACGTGTTCCGGAAACCCCGGCTGCTTTTGATCGAGATTGACCGCTATCAGTTCAAAATCAACGGGCGCACTGACCCGTAACTGCATCAACAGGTCGAGCATGGTGTAGGAGTCTTTCCCCCCGGAAACACACACCATGACACGGTCGCCCGACTCAATCATATTGAAATCGGCGATTGCCTTACCCGTTTCGCGGCGCAATCGCTTGCGCAGCTTATTAAATTCGGTTTTTTGGCGCCGGGTATCACCACCCGAAGCCACTATCGGTGCTGTCATGGTTCCTGCAGTCTCGTGAAGTCGCCCGGAATGATAGGAGAGCACGCCGCCATAGGCAAAGCCATTAATTCCGCGTTTTTGCCCTCGCGATCTTTAATGCCCTTGAGTTTTCATCGCTTCCAGAAGAGAATCCGCGCTCGCCCTACGAAGCCATGAGGATTGATTGATGAAAGCACCCGTACGAGTCACCGTCACCGGCGCGGCCGGACAGATCGGCTACGCCCTCTTGTTCCGCATCGCCTCGGGCGACATGCTGGGGGCTGACCAGCCCGTTATTCTCCAGCTTCTGGACATCACTCCGGCCATGGAGGCACTGGAAGGTGTGCGCATGGAACTGGATGACTGCGCTTTCCCGCTGCTCGCCGGCATCACCTGCAGCGACGATCCCGATATCGCGTTCAAGGACAGCGATTATGCCCTTCTGGTTGGCGCGCGCCCACGGGGTCCCGGGATGGAACGTAAAGACCTGCTGGAAGCCAATGCCGCTATCTTTTCGGTTCAGGGCAAGGCGATTAACAACCACGCCTCGCGCAATATCAAGGTGCTGGTAGTGGGCAACCCGGCCAACACCAACGCACTGATTACGCAGCGCAACGCGCCCGACATCGACCCCAGAAACTTCACCGCCATGACACGTCTCGACCACAACCGGGCGATGTCACAGTTGGCGCAGAAAACCGGCACTACTGTCAACGACGTTACCAATATGACGATATGGGGCAATCACTCCGCGACACAGTACCCCGACCTTTTTAATGCCAAAGTGCAGGGAAAAACGGCCACGGACCTGATCGAGCAAAGCTGGTACGAAGAGGACTTCATTCCCACTGTGCAGCAGCGTGGCGCAGCGATCATCAAAGCGCGCGGGGCCTCCTCTGCCGCGTCCGCCGCGAATGCCGCTATCGATCACATGAACAGCTGGGCACTCGGAACACCCGAGGGCGACTGGGTGTCTATGGGCATCTACTCTGACGGCTCCTATGGAATCGCCGAAGGGCTGATCTACTCATTCCCCTGCACCTGCTCCGATGGTGACTGGCAGATTGTCCAGGGTGTCAGCATAGGCGAATTCAGCCAGACAAAAATGACCGCCAGCGAAACCGAGCTCACAGAAGAACGGGATGCTGTCGCGCACCTGCTCGGCTAAACCCCGCATGGGGCGATAACGAAAGCGCCTGAGGGCGCTTTTTTTTGGTTCATCGCGAATTTCAGGGATCCTCTATTTCCCCGCATTGGCTTTGCGTAAGACGTCGCTCCGCGCCCGGGCAGCCCAGCCCCGAGGTGAGGTGGGCGGGAGTCCTTTGAGCGTCGACGAGCGACTCTGACAGTGCGCTGAACTTGCTGGAGCTACGCGAGCAGCTCAAAGGACTACCGGTTGCCTCACTGACTTCAAGAAATAAGCTGTGGTCGTCGGCGAATGTCTTCCAGAGCAATGATTGACGTACCGTGCTGGCCTTGATCCCGCATAGGCTTTGCATATGACGTCGCTCCGCGCCCGGGCAGGCCAGCCGCGGGGTGAGGTGGGCGGGAGTCCTTTGAGCGTCGACGAGCGACTCTGACAGTGCGCTGAACTTGCTGGAGCTACGCGAGCAGCTCAAAGGACTACCGGCTGCCTCACCGACTTCAAGAAATTAGCTGTGGTCGTCGGCGAATGTCTTCCAGACCATTGCTTGACGTACCGTGCTGGCCTTGATCCCGCCAAGCGGCGATGAACCTTTTCTTTCGCCACGGCTTTTTACGCCCCGTCGCTAGACCTCGCGCAATACCGTGAGCGGCGCGGATGAAGCAACACGACGACAACTCCAGACACCTACAATACCGATGACGCCACCACCAATGGCCAAGCCAAGGGGCCAGACGGCATACGAGGGGCTGTAGCTCAGGTCCAGGGCACGCGCCTGAAGCAGCGCTGCGGCGGCCTCGGCACCGAGCACCGCGAGCAGTCCGGACATCAATCCCAATACCGTAAATTCAATCCACAGGGCACCGAGCAGCAGCCCTTTCCTGGCACCCAGTGCACGCAACAGCGCACTTTCACGAATACGAACGTCCACACTCGCCTGTACGCCCGCCACCAACACCAGCGCGCCGGCAAGAACAATAACCCCGAGGACCATCTCGATGGCAACCCCTACCTGATCGATAATGCCTCGAATCTCCTTAATCACCAGATCGAGCTCGATCACCGTTACGGTCGGGAATTCCTTCACCAGCGTATTGAGCGCGAGCTTCTGACCCTCGGGCAGGAAAAAGCTGGTCATAAACATACTCGGATATCCCTCGAGCACCTCTCGCGGGAACACCATAAAGAAATTGGGTTTCATCGACTGCCAGTCCAGAGTGCGGATACTGGCGACGGTTACCACCAGCGAATCGGCGCCAATGCGCAGACTGAGCCTGTCACCCAGCACAGCGCCGATACTTTCGGCAAAATCCTGCTCGAGGGAGACCAGCGATTCGCTGGTACCCGGTGACCACCAGCTGCCGGCAATTAACGCATTGCCCTCGGGCACGGACTCAGACCAGGTGAAGTTGGACTCCCGTTGGCGGCGGTCACTGTCGACCGAATCACGCTCGGCCAGCGCCTCCTCATTGACCGCCATCACCCGCCCACGGGTCATCGGATACAGGCGTTCGCGGGAAATATTCTCCGTGGCAAGAAACGCCGCAAAATCGCTACGCTCCTCGGGGGCTACGTTAATCACAAAGTGATTGGGCGTACCGGGGGGTAACTGCGCTTGCCACTGGTCAAACAGCGATGTGCGAATAATGGTAAGTACCAGTAGCAGCATGATGGCGATAGCAAAAATAACCATCTGCAGCGCACTGCTGTTACTGCGTCGCTGAAGCCCGGCGAGGGCAAGGCGCCAGACGCTGCCCGCACGCATACCGGCCTTCCGGCTGCCGCGCAGCAACCCTTTTGCCAAAAGGAAACCAACGCCAACGGTAATAGCGACACCCAGCACGACGCCACCCGTCAGCGCCACATCCCCGCTGTACCAGAGCATCAACCCCACCATCGCCAGCGCGCTCAATACATAATCAAGCGGTCGCTGAGCACCCATAGATTCCGAGGATCGGCGCAGCACGCGCAGGGGCGGCACCTGACTGAGCCGACGTAGTGGCGGCCATGCAAAAAAACCAAGACAAACCAGCGCCGTCGCCGCACCTACGCCATAAGGACTGATACCACTCGAACCGGGGGTGACGGGCAATTGGTCCGCAAACGCCATAAAGAACCCGGCCTGGATGAGCCAGCCAACGGCACAGCCGAGAACCGTCGCCAAGACACCGAGTAAAAACAGGCTACTGGCATACAACCGGCTGATATAGCCTGTGCTCGCCCCGAGGCTCTTCATCACGGCAACATAGTCCGCATGGCGCTCACTGAAGCGTCGGGCCGCCAGCGCAATCGCCGCAGCCGCCAGCACCACGGCGAGGCTCCCCGCCAGCAACAAAAAGCCCCGAGCCCGATCCAGGGTCTGATTGATTCTCGGCTGACTGTCTTCAAGCCCCAACAATCGCTGACCCTGATCCAGCCGCGGCTTAATCCAATCGGTAAATTCCGTCAGCGCATCATTATTGCCACCCAGAAGTAATCGATGGTTGACCCGGCTGCCCGGCTGTACCACGCCGGTGGCTGGAATATCCACCATATTCATCATCAGGCGCGGCCCGTAGCTGAACATCGATCCCGCGGCATCGGGCTCGGCACGAAGAGCACCGGAAACAATAAATCCGGCCTCGCCAACACTGACCGTGTCTCCGGTATCAACACCGAGCAGCGCGAACAATCGCGGTGCCAACCACACCTCGCCCGGCGCGGGCACCGAGCGAGCGGTCGCCAATTCGCCATAGGGCGTCGCACTGTGACGTAGCTCACCGCGCAGTGGATAAGTATCGGTAACCGCCTTCACGGACGCTAAATGCATGGCGTCGTTATCGGCAAATACCATCGACGGGAATGCAAGGGTGCTCGCAGTGGCCAGATCGAGCCCGCCAGCCTGTTCAGCCCAGGTTTCGGGTGGTTCAGTCCTCGATGAAACCACCAAATCGGCCGCAAGAAAGCGCAGGCTCTCCTGCTCCAGAGCCGTCTGCAGGCGCGCGACAAAGGCACTGATGCCAACAACAATGCCCACTGCGAGTATCAGCGCGGTGAGCAGTACACCCAGCTCACCGCCGCGCCAATCCCGCGCCAACAGCTTTCTTGCCGACAGGGCATGTGAAGCAGGCGCCATCAGCCCTCACTCAACTCGCCATTGAACATGGTAAAGACGCGGTCACAGCGCGCCGCCAGCCCCTCGTCGTGAGTCACCAGTACCAATGTGGTTCCCTCACTCCGATTGAGATCGAACAAGAGCTCAACAATTTTCGTGCCCGTAGCGCCATCGAGATTACCGGTGGGCTCATCGGCAAACAACAAGGCAGGCCGAGCCGCAAACGCCCGGGCAATGGCTACCCGCTGCTGCTCGCCACCTGACATCAGGTTGGGGTAATGGCCCAGGCGGGCCTCCAGACCAACCCTATGCAGAAACTCGGTGGCGCGCCTTGCCGCGTCTTCAGCGCCGGCCAGCTCGAGGGGTAACATAACATTCTCAAGCGCCGTGAGCGCGGGGAGTAATTGAAACGACTGAAACACAAAACCAACCTTGCTGGCACGCAATGCCGCCCGGGCGTCTTCGTCTAAATCGCTCAGACCGACGCCATCGATCCATACCTCGCCGCTTGACGCCACATCGAGGCCAGCCAACAAACCAAGCAGTGTCGACTTTCCGGACCCGGAAACCCCTACAATAGCGGCTGTCTGGCCGGACTTGATTTCGAGATTTATCCCTCGCAGGATTTCGAGCTCACCGTCAGCCACCATTACCTGCTTCCGGAGATTGTCTACCTTGATCATGCGCGCTTTCCTCCGCACTGTCTTACGCCCACTGCTGCTGGGCGGATTGTTTCTTGCTGCGATGGCGAACACTGCGGCCGATGACCGTCCGGTGCTGCTTTTACTCGGTGACAGCATCAGTGCCGCTTACGGCATGGATTTGGAGCAGGGATGGGCGTCTCTGCTGCAACAGCGCCTGAATACCGAGGGGTATTCATTGCGCGTTGCCAATGCCAGCATCTCGGGAGAGACCACCGCCGGCGGTCGGCGCCGGATCGAACAGCTGCTCGTCAAGCATCGCCCCGCCCTGGTCATTGTTGAGCTGGGGGGTAACGACGCCCTGCGTGGCTATCCGATCACGCAACTGCGCAACAATCTTCGTGACATGGTGACAAAAAGCCAGAATGCGGGCGCTGCGGTCTTGCTGCTGGCCATGGAGGCGCCACCGAATTTTGGAGCGCGCTACACCAGTGCATTTCGCGACAGCTTCTCAAAGGTTGCCGCCCAGACTGACGCCCGGGTCAGCGACTTTATGCTCGAAGGCATCGCTCTGGAAGCGGGTATGATGCAAGCTGACGGCATACACCCCACGATAAGTGCCCAACCGAGATTACTCGACAATGTGTGGTCAAGCCTCCAACCTATGCTCGAACCCTTTGCGACCCAGCCATGACGGATGAACACGCCACAATTCGACGGCGCACAGAAATAATTATTTTCGGTACCGAGACCGGTCCAGGCCGAACCTTCGATGTACTGCTGATACTGGCCATCCTGATGAGCGTGGGTGCGGTGATGCTCGACTCAATGGCATCGATTCACCAGGTTCACGGGACACTATTGCGCAATCTGGAGCTGATTTTCACCCTGCTCTTCACGGTCGAATATGTCGTGCGAATATGGTGCGTACAGAACAGGCTTAGCTATATCTTCAGCTTCTGGGGCGTCATCGATTTTCTGTCGCTGCTACCGACGTATCTCGCCATTTTAATTCCAGAAACAGCGCCACTACTGATTATCCGTCTGCTGCGCGTGATGCGGACGTTTCGTGTGCTGCGGCTGTTTGAGCTGATGAACGAGTTCAATGACCTGGTTGGCGTCCTGCGCAGCACTTCGCGCTCCATTCTGGTTTTTTTCTCACTGGTCTTTGTCATCATTGTGGTTTTTGCCAGCGCCCTTTACGTTGTCGAAGGGCCCGAACATGGCTTTACCAGTATACCGCTGAGTATTTATTGGGCAGTGGTCACCATTACCACGGTTGGCTACGGAGACATCACGCCGCAAACGCCACTGGGCAAAACCTTTGCCTCTATGGGAATGCTCATCGGTTATTCGATACTGGCGGTACCCACAGCCATCGTGACTACGAAACTCTGGGAGCGGATGAATCGGCGCAATTCGCAGTTCTTGCAGTGGAACTGCCCGGTGTGCGCAAAAACAGGACATGCCCTGGACGCCTGCTTCTGCAAGCACTGCGGTGCTGAACTCGATGTCCCCGCAGAAATACGCAGCGCTAATGGTTCCGAGGAATCCAAATAATGCCTACAACACCCCAACCCATCTTCGATTACCGGAAATACTGGGCTGAGTGTCTCGGTCCAGCCCCCGAACTACCTATGAGCCGCAGCGAAATGGACGCGCTGGGCTGGGATAGTTGCGACGTCATTATTGTTACCGGTGACTGCTACGTAGACCATCCCAGTTTTGGAATGGCGGTCATTGGCCGTGTGCTGGAGGCTCAGGGCTTCCGCGTCGGCATTATCAGCCAGCCCGACTGGACAGACACCCGGGATTTCCAGAGGCTGGGCGCGCCCAATCTCTACTTTGGCATCGCCGCCGGTAATATGGATTCGATGATTAATCACTATACAGCGGATCGAAAGCGACGTAACGATGATGCTTATACCGCGGGTGATACTGCAGGTAAGCGGCCCGACCGCGCAGTGACGGTTTACAGCCAGCGCGTCCGGGAAGCCTATCGAGATGTACCCATTATCATCGGCGGTATTGAAGCGAGCCTTCGACGTATAGCGCACTACGACTATTGGAGCGAAAAAGTGCGACGCTCGGTATTGCTCGACAGCAAAGCCGACCTTCTGCTCTACGGTAATGCTGAACGTGCGATTGTCGACGTCACGCACCGACTCGCCGAAGGTGAATCAATCTCCAAGATCAGAGACCTCCGCGGAACCGCGTTCGTATCCCGGGGCCCAGAGCCCGGATTCACCGAGATCGACTCCACCAGCGTGGACAACCCCGGCGCCGTCGATGCCCACCCCAACCCTTATCAGGGGATGGAGCCGGCAACCTGCGACAAAGCCGAATCTGCAGGCGAGGATGAAGTGGAGACAGTGCCGGTGCGGCTGGTAGTCACCAAGACTCCCGAGAACAGTGTTATCCGACTACCCAGCCACGAAGCCGTCGCCACTGATCCAGTGCTGTACGCCCATGCGTCGAGAATCCTGCACAAAGAAACCAACCCCTATAATGCAATGCCGTTGATTCAGGCGCACGGCGACCGCGATGTCTGGCTCAATCCACCGCCGATACCGCTGGAAACCGACGAGCTTGACTGGGTGTTCGAGCTGCCCTACACACGATTGCCACACCACAGCTATGGCGATGCCAAAATTCCCGCTTTCGAGATGATTCAGCACTCGGTGAATATCATGCGGGGCTGCTTTGGTGGCTGTACGTTCTGCTCAATCACGGAACACGAGGGGCGCATCATCCAGAATCGATCCCAGGACTCGATTATTCGCGAGGTAGAGAAGATTCGCGATACCAGCCCTGCGTTTACCGGCGTCATCTCGGACCTGGGCGGCCCCACCGCCAACATGTGGCGCCTTGCCTGCAAGAGCAAGGAAATTGAATCCAAATGTCGAAAGCTCAGCTGCGTCTTTCCAGGAATCTGCAAGAATCTCAATACCGATCAAACACCACTGATAGACCTCTATCGCTCGGCTCGGGCAGTGCCCGGTGTCAAGAAAGTGCTCATCGCTTCGGGCCTGCGTTACGACATCGCCGTGGAAACCCCCGAATACGTCAAAGAACTGGTCACCCATCATGTGGGTGGCTATCTGAAAATAGCCCCTGAACATACCGAGTCCGGACCGCTCGACAAAATGATGAAACCGGGTATTGGAACCTACGACGCCTTCAAACGCATGTTTGAGGAATACTCGAAGCAGGCGGGCAAGAAACAGTACCTCATCCCCTACTTTATCGCGGCGCACCCCGGGACCACCGATAACGATATGATCAATCTGGCCCTATGGCTTAAACGCAATAAGTTCCGAGCGGATCAGGTACAGACTTTTTACCCATCGCCGATGGCCACCGCGACCGCCATGTATCACTCCGGCAAAAACCCTTTGAAGCGGGTGACGCGCAGCAGCCCCTGGGTCCCGGCGATCAAAAAGCTTTCCCAGCGACGCCTTCACAAGGCGTTTCTGCGCTATCACGATCCCGAAAACTGGCCCTTGCTCCGGGAAAACTTGCGCAAACTGGGGCGCCGGGATCTGATCGGCAATGGCAAAATGCACCTGGTACCACCGCGCCAGCCCCCCAAACGCCACCGGCGAGTGCCCGACGACCACCAGACCTTCGCGACCCAACACCTTGGGCTACCGGGCGCAGCGAAAAAGGGAAAGTCCCGTCCCCAACGGTCCAATCGCAAGGGCAATCCGAAAAGTCGCTAATCAGACACGGGTTGCTTTGCCGCGCTGTCGTCGCCCTGGTGGCAGCGTTGAATAAAATCCCCAAGCAGCGAAAACTCCGCTCTGCGCGGCGTCTTCTTGCGCCACATAAGGCCTATCTCCCGACCCACCGATGAATGGGCAAAAGGCGTCACTGCCAGGTCAGTACCACTGGTGATACCTGAATCGACTGCCATTTTCGGCAACAGGGTAATGCCAATATTGTTGGCCACCATTTGTACAATCGTGTTCAAACTGGTGGCCTGATAAGGCACCGACACCTGCGCGTCACGCAGCTCACAGGCCTCAAGGGCGTGTTCACGCAGGCAATGACCATCCTCCAGCAACAGTAAGCTCTCGCCCTTTAGCTGCGTTGTGGTAACGGAATTCCGCCGGCTTAACGGGTGGTCGGATGGACTGGCAAGGAAAAAGGGATCGTCGAGCAAAGGCATGATATCGACCTGCTCCGCGGGGAACGGCAAGGCAAGTAACAAAACATCCAGTTCTCCGTTGTGCAGCGACTCCACTAGCGCTCCGCTGAGATCTTCACGAATGAATAAGTGAAATCGGGATGCGCCAAGCGCAGCCGGTGCAGCAGTCAGAAGCAAAACGGGGCAATGGTGGGTATTACGCCGAGGCGCATTTTACCGCTGAAAGGCTCGGCCGCTGCGGCGCACATCGCGGCGAGGTCATCTACCTCCACCAAAATATCGTGAGCCCGCGATACGACATCTTTACCCAGGGGAGTTAACAACACATGCGATTGTTGCGCTCCACCAGAGACGCGACAACGTCTCCTCCAACTCTGAATACGGCGCTCAGCGTACTCTGGCTGACATGACAGGATCGCGCTGCGTGGCCGAAATGCATGTGCTCAGCAATGGCACACAGATATTTGAGCTGCTTCAATGTTGGCTGTCTGGCCATCCGACCCTCCTCGAACCGCAGTCACAACCCTGGCAGCACGGCATTATGACGTGGAAACACACTCTGCGAGGACTACAGTGGCGGCCCTCTCAGGACGCCGAAGAGCGAAGTAATCGCCAATGCGGCATAAATAATTGCCACTTTTACTCCCTGTTCACTGCGGGCTTATCCGGACGAATGCTTTCTCATCGGGGCATAGATTATGATTACCCAATTGTCGCACTTTTAGTGCCCTCACCCAAAGCCTGGAGAATGTTGTGACCCTTGTGGTATTCGATCTTGACGGCACCTTGCTCAATGCCGAGTCGGCGGTGACACCCTTTACCGCGGAAACGCTTAGAAAGCTCACAGCCCACGGTATCGCCTATACCGTAGCGACAGGACGGACACTGCAAGCCGCACAGGGGCCGATCGCTGAGCATGGATTCGTACTGCCACAGATACTTAAGAACGGTGCTGTCATCTGGCATCCGGGTGAGCTTGACTACAGCCATCGTTATTTATTGACGCAGCAGGAGTTGTGGCACGTGCTCGCGGCTTTTACCTTGAGCGAGATTTCTCCGTTCGTCTTTACGCTCGAGAATAACGGTCGTCATGCGGTTTACCATTCACCGCTCCTGAATCAGGCCGAGCAAAAGCTCGCAAGCCTCTTCGAAGACGAGCGCAATCTACCGCTGCAGCCGCTCAGCGATATGCCCCTGGATGCTCACGTCATCAACGTTAGTGCTCTGGGTGAGGCAACGTCGATTAGCGCGGTTATCGAGTCGCTGGAAAATGAGGAACACCTGGTGTCATACACCGGAAAGATTGTTGATAGCACCTCGATGCGATGGCTCGATATCCACCACAGCTTGGGGAGCAAGGGCAATGCGGTAACCACACTGCGTGAGGAACTGGGTTACGATCGAATCGTGGTGTTCGGTGATGGTGAGAACGATTTGTCCATGTTTGACTGTGCTGACGAGAGCTATGCACCGAGCAATGCTGACGACGAAATAAAAGCGAAATCAACCACAGTCATCGGCCATCACAACGAGGATGGGATTGCACGGTTCCTTCGCGAACGCTTTGATCTTGATTAGCCTCACTATCGTCATCAGTGGGATGGCGCGCGCAACCCCATACCGCACCTTCCGGGGAGTTTAGCCCCGCATCAAGAGGGCTGGCAGTCTCTTTCAATAATCACCCAAACCCTATTCAGACACGGCGTCAGGACCGTAAACCACTGGCTCCGGCCGCACTGACCCGGCATTAATTCGTGTCAAATTCACCCTGCAACCCATCGCATTACGATAAACAGCGAAGTTTTATCTGCTAGTCTTCGCCTAATAGCTCCTTTCGGATTTTCCCATGGCCGACGCCACCAGCGCCGACAACGAGATTGATATTGAACGTCACATCGAACAGGTGTTGGCGGTACACCGACCGGTAGGCCCCGCGCTATCGGCGGCGGCGGCGTTCATGAAGCGATGGTTCAAGCCCACCTTCACAGGCCTTGAGCGGCTTCCCTCGGGGCCCGCGCTTTTTGTCGGCAACCATGCCCTTCTGGCCATCGATGGCGCCATCTTTGCCAATTTGATGAATTACGACTACGGGCGTTTTTTACGCGGCATTGGTGATAGAACCCTTTTTGCCAATGAGCGCTACGCGAAGTTCGCAATAGCTCAGGGTGCAGCTGTTGGACAGCGCCCAGTGGTCGAGGCCTTGATGGCGGCAGGTCAGGACTTATTGATCTTCCCAGGTGGCGCCCACGAGGCGGTCAAGCGCCCCGAGCAGCGTTATGACCTTCTTTGGAGAGAGCGGTTCGGGTTTGTTCGGATTGCGGCTTTCATGGGGTTCACCATCATGCCCTTCGCCGCCGTGGGACCCGATGAGTACTTCGAGCACCACATAGAAGGCGATGAACTGCTGGATTTGCAACTGGTGCGCTGGTTGATGTCCGCCGGTGTCGTCCCCGACGACTTTCGACGTGATCTGTTGCCACCCATACCCTCGGGGGTTTTTGGGAGCCCAATGCCGAAACCGAAAACCACCTTTTTTGGTTTCGGTCGCCCGATCGACCTATCAGCCTTCGCGGGGAAAGAATTGACCGATCGTCAACAACATCGCATCCGTGATCGAGTGGCGGGAGAAATCGAGGAGCAGGTTTTCGCTATGCTCAAGCTTCGCGAGCAACGGCGTCACCACGACGGCTTACTGCGTCGCATCCTGTCGCTATGAACTGGCGGTACGTCGCTATCACTGCTGTGGCGGCGCTCACCGCCTATATCGCCGCCTCTCTTTTTCTTTTCCCGCGCATGGCGCTGCGCCCCGATGCCAAGGCTCTGGTAGACAGCCCCGCAGATGTTGGACTGGACTTTACATCGGTAACCATCCCCGGCGCAGAGGCTGACCTCGCAGCGTGGTGGATGCCCGCAACACAGCCAAGGGCGCAATTGGTATTTGCCCATGGCATCGGATCGAACCGCTCCTCGGAGTTTTTTAACAGTCTGGGGCTTTATCGAGCACTGGTTGATCGAAATGTATCCGTGCTGAGTATCGACCTGCGAAATCACGGCCAATCCATGGTAACCGACGGCTGGGTCCAAATGGGCCGCACGGAATGGAAGGACCTCGTTGCCGCGGTCGACTGGCTGGAGACAACAGGAGGCGGCACCACACCAACCCTGCTCATGGGAATATCCATGGGGGGGGCTACAGTAATACATGCCGCTACGGAAGACGTCGCCGCAGATGCATTGCTGCTGGTTGACCCGGCGCTCGACAACATGGATGCCCTCGCCAGCGGCGGCTGGGTCAACTTTGGCCTCCCGCGATCCGTCTTCTATCCCTACGCCTGGGCGTCGGTGCAGTTTTACGGCGTCCCGGACGCGACCGATAATGCTCAGTCCCGCGGCCGGCTGGTGCGCCAACCCACACTGCTTGTCCAGGATCCCGCGGACCCCATTACGCGAGCGGCTTTTGCACAGGAGCTCGCCGAAGCGAATCCCGCGATCACACTGGCGCTGGCGCCCTCAGTTTCTCCAGAGGCGCCCTGTGTCAATTTTAAGGGGCGCTGGGGAACCCACGTGGCCGCGTTTCATTGCCATCCGGAATGGTTTCTCAACACCGTTGAGCGGTTTTTAAGGCCGTTGGTTACCGCCGATAAGGTAATGCAAAGAGGTACTGTTCAAGGTGCGAAATGACTGTTATCTTTTGCACGCAGGTTTTTTCTGACTCATCCGAAAACTGACCAAGAGGTTCAACCATGAATAAATTAGCAATCGCGACCGCGTTCGCAGGCGTTTTCCTGCTCTCGGCTTGCAGCGAAGAGCAACAGGACGCGGCAAAAGAAAAAATGGACGCCGCGGCTGAGTCCGCAGGCGAGGCCATGGATAGTGCCGGCGATGCTATGCATAGCGCCGCCGATGCGACCAAGCAGGCAATGAACGATGCGGGCGAAGCCGCAGGCGACGCCATGGATAGTGCGTCCGCTGCCGCAGACGAGGCTATGGAGAAAGCCGGTGACATGATGGACGAAGCCGGTGATGCGGCGGGTGACATGATGGATGACGCCGAGGGCATGATGGATGATGCCGCCGACGACGCCGCTGATGCCATGGATAGCGCGACCAAGGACGCCTAAGTTCAGCGCTCAACGAGGAGCCATCCGCTGTAATCCAGCGGGTGGCTTTTTTCGTAGAGAAAGAGGAATTCCTTAACCGCGAGATCCCGCCATGAACAACCCCTTAAAAATCACAGCATTAAGCCTGCTTTGCTTACTTCCCGGTGTCTCCCTCGCCTGTCCTGACTACCTGGACACCACCATGCGCAAATTAGCGTCAAAAGATGCCATCAACTTCTGCGAGGCCTATGGCGGCAAGCCGATGTTGATCGTCAATACGGCCAGCAATTGTGGTTACACACCGCAGTTCGAGGGTTTGGAGCAGTTGCATCGGGACTACAAGGACCAGGGCCTGGTCGTTGTTGGTTTCTCCAGTGATGATTTCTTTCAGGAAGAAAATGATGAAGCCGATGCCGCGGAAGTCTGCTTCGAAAAATACGACGTGAGCTTCCCGGTCATGGCGACCAGCGCCGTGCGCGGCAGCGATGCCAACCCGGTATTCCGAGCACTCGGTGAAGCCAGTGGCTATCCGTCCTGGAACTTCAACAAATACCTTGTTGATGCGGAAGGTAATGTCATCGAGCACTTTGGCAGCAACGTAGGCCCCGAGAGCAGTAAACTGCGCACGGCGGTCGACAAGGTGCTTTGAAGGTTGGCCCCTGTGTCTGTTGTGAGCGGGTGGTCCCGCTCACCTTTCACCACTTAATTCCCAAAAAGGTTCACAGGCGCCAATATTTTCGTCGACATTTTCGCAGGCAGGAACTTCAAATCGGCATCGATATTTGTCGACAGTGCCATCGAGGTATTCATCAGCGCTACGATGAGCTGACCCTCGCGCGAGACTATCGCAGTCTTGATGCCCTACTTCTGGACCCTGCGTTGAAACGTCATTTTGACTGGGTGGCACGTCAACGAGAGCGGATTTGATTAGACTAAAAGGTCCGGCCTTAGGTGATCAAGCAACGACGTCATCATTTTGTTCAGGTCATCGCGCCCGTCAACGACCACATCCGCCGCCGAACGCGCCGGATCACCGAAGGTTTTGAACATCGGTACCGCCCGGTCAAACCAAAACTCCCGCACCGAGGCGGCCGATCTGTTGCGCTGCTCCACATCACGGTCGATTCGACGCTGTAGGCAGAGCTCCAGAGGTGTATCGACAAAGACCAGAGTATCGATGAGCGCCAGGAGCGGCTCGTGAGCCGCCAAAAGAATCCCCTCGATCACCAGGAGCGGGGCCGGGCTAATGAGTTCTGTCCGATCCGTTCGACTGTGCACAGTAAAATCGTAAATTGGCTGCTCTATTAATTGGCCCCTTGACAACATCCGAACGTGGTCAGTGAACAAGTCCATATCCAGCGCCGACGGGTGATCAAAATTGAGCCGATCGCGCTCAGCGAAGCTAAGATGACTCAGGTCTTTGTAATAGTTATCGAGGGTCAAGAGCGTGGCGTCAGGTAAAGCTTTTGAAACCTGGCATCGAGATGCCAGCGATTGCGCCAGAGTCGATTTACCACTGCCGGAGGCGCCGACAACCGCTAGGGTATGTACTGCACTATTGAGTTTTGCGTTACTCATGGTGCCGTGCAGAAAGCGCACGGCGAATGGCGTCCTGGAAGACGCTCATCAACACCGCAGTAGAAACACCAATCATCAGGACGCCATTGACGGCCTCAAGTGCGCCGAGGATTCGATAAGAAACACTAAGCACGATATCGCCGTAACCGAGGGTCGAAAAACTCACCGCCGAAAAATAAAACGCATCGGCGAAATAGTCGAACTCACCAATCCAGATATACAGCTGCGCCCATGCAGCAATCTGCGCGCTAGTACCGAGGACAAGAATCCACATCACACCGTTAACGACACGAATACTGGAAAAAATGGAAGGCGAATCGATAATCGACGCTCTACTCCGGTAGATGCGCAATGTAAGCAACAACAATACCGACTGCAGTAGCAAGCAGGTCGTCATCATGACCATGCCAATCAGAATATTTATCAACACGGTAATACCCCAGATTGAGCATCAGACTTAACCCAACGCTTGCGCAGGTGTTCAAGCACATGAACAGCAGCACCGGCATACAAAGTCACTGTCAGAAAAAGAAGAAAACGTATGGCAAAAGCCTGATAAACATCCTTCCCGTTTGCGCTATCGGCAACCGCCGGCCCGATAAGGATTATCGTTGTCACCATCGCATTCATCCAAAATTCGGCCCCGAATCGGCTCCGGCGCACGCCGTAAAAACACGCGCTGCAGAAGAGCATAAACAGAAGGATCCAGAGCCCAAAAAACCACAACACCGGCGCCAACTTAAGACCAAACCAGAGCCCTATCGCCAAGACACCGGCAAGCGCGGTAGACAATAACAAGTCAATCTGAGATCGGCGAAGTGCTGCTTGAGAATCGGCCTGACCCAACTGCCCTGACTTCAATATCAGCGGCATAAAGGCGCTCGGATTAACCAGTGCCAAAAAATAGGCGGGGAGAATAATAAGCGTGGCTCGCGCCGCCTTCCAGGTAGCATCTTCGCTGGTCATGCGCTGCGGAGCCGGAGCCGCACCACTTTCGGGAAAAAGCCAATGGCACAGATGGTGGCTGACAACGGCGATGATGACTCCGGCGACCACTGAAAAGACAACCAGTTTCGCCAGTGCCTGACTATAAAGCGCGGCAGCAGAGATGAGCGCCAGACCCACTGTCAGCAACGTTCCCAATGCCTCCTGTCCAAAGCGCAGCGACAGCATATTCGCCAGAAACAAGCCCACCCCCACAATGGCAAAGCCGAGCCACGAGTAATGCTGTAACACGGGTGATACCAGAATGCCGGTAGTGAGCGTCAGTATGAGCAACACGACGACTTTCAACAGCTGTTGCAACGAGATCGGCTTAGCCGGCTTTGCCGCCAGAACTACGGCCAAAATCGGCGCAAGATACGGCAGGGTCAACCCTGCGGCGTAGGCAATGACCAATGACAAGGCCACCGTGCTCGCCAGCCGGTAAACCCTTCGCTGGCTAATAGGCATAGGAAAAAATAGAGGCTATACGAATATAGAGTTTGCCCAACCAGCGAAGCGGCGCGGGGGCATCGTTGTACGCAATAACAAAAGCCTGCCCTCCGATCCGGATCTGTTCCCTCAACTCGGGCTGCTGATTTACGTCAAAGCGAATCTGGACGGGAAACCGCTGAGCCTGCCGCAGCCAATCCCGATTGTTGCTGATCGTAGGCAGCGCACCTGGCGGTGGTGGAGACGCCGCACTGATGCCCAGGCCGATACTGGCCACCTGCCCACTAAAAACTTGCCCGGGCAATACATCAAAGACGATTTCGACGGCGGTGTCCGCGCCCATGTTGCCCAAATTGTTTTCTGTAAATTCGGCATCGATCCAGAAATCCTCGGCAGAGACCAGAGTCATTACAGCGGCACCCGCCTGAGCGAACTGGCCTGTTTCCGCACGCAAATCTGTGATGGTTCCCGATTTCGATGCCTTGACTACCGTGTTCTCGAGATCAAATTCCGCCTTTTCTACCGCCGCACGGGCGCTCATCAGGATGGCGTTGCTATCGTCGTCATCGCCACCCTTTTGATCGATCGCCGACTGCACCTGCGCCGAAGCAGCCAGGACCTTCGCCTCAGCCGCCTCCAGATTGGCCTCAGATGACTCCACGCGTCGCTGGGACACGGCTCCAGGATCCTGCGCGTATAGTCGTGTCAGCCGCTGGTAATCCTGTGCCGCCTTTTTTTTACCGGCAATTGCCGCTGTGAGGTTTGCCCTCGCCGCATCGACATTGGCGTCGCCAGCTCCGACCTGGTTGAGCGCCTGTTCATATTGAGACTGAGACGCCGCCAGTGCGATTTGGTAATCGGAAGCATCAATTTCAAACAGGGACTGGCCAACCTCAACCCTCGCATTATTCTGCGTCAGCACCCTGACGATTGGGCCCGATACCCGAGGGGCCACCCCTACGACATAGCCATTCACTCGCGCTTGCGATGTAGACGGTGTCATTCGATCTGCGGCGAGGTACCACACCAGTGTCAGCACTAAAATCGCCAACACCAGGCCCATGCCCTTATTGAACGACTTCTCCGCATCAGCGCCTGCAGAAGGCGTGCTTACCTGATCATCAGCCTTACTGGTGTCATCCATCGAATTAATCCTCACGATCCCGTGGATAAACCACTCTGCTTTGGTCCTGCGGCTGGCGCAGTTTATCGCCCCAATCGATGCGCGACTCCATCGCGGCGCGGGTCTCGGGATCGATCAATGCGGGGATATCCGTTTCTGTCCA
>NZ_DS999411.1:2801445-2865181 GCF_000158175.1 Luminiphilus syltensis NOR5-1B
GCCCTCTCGATACTGAATCAGTGCCAGTTCGAGCGAGCGCTCCGCTGCATGCAAGGCCTCGACCAGTAATTCGGTGCGTTCTCGGGTTTTGACCATTGCCAATGCCGCGTTATCCATCTCCCGGGCCGCATTGAGCACCACGCTGCGATAGGACTCAATGGCTTGCTGCAGGCGGACATCCTGAACCTGAACATTGCTCTGAATAAGACCCCAGTCAAAAATATTCCATCTCAGCGATGATCCCAACGTGAGGCTGGTCGCGGAACCCGTGCCGGGCAAGCCACTGTCTGACCAGCCAAAACCGCCGAGCAGGGCCACCGAAGGATAGAAATCCGCCTCGGCAACCCCAATTTGGGCCGACTGCGCAGCGGCTTGCCATAGGGCAGAACGCACATCGGGTCGCCGGCGCAGTAACTCTGCCGGAACACCTGCAAGGCTGTCCGGCTTCACGGCAGGTAGCCGTTGGTCACGACTATTGAGCTCGGGTAAGTCATCGGGGGAACGGCCCAGCAGTGCCGCCAGCGCGTTCTCGATTTGCCCAAGCGCCTGCTCCAAAGCCGGTATCGACGCCAAAGTGGCAAAATAACTCGCCCTCGCCTGCTGCAAATCCAATTCGGAGTTTTCACCGTTGGAGAACAGGGCCGATGCAATATCCAGACTCCTTTGCTGTATCGCCGCGTTTTCCTTGGCGATGCTGATTCGGCGCTCGGCCGTGCGGTAGGCATAATAGGTATCGGCCACCGCAGCGCTCAATAAAACCTGGGCATCCTGCTGATTGGCAACCGACGCAAAAAAAACGCTATCCGCAGACTCTATTCCCCGTGCAAACCGACCCCAGAAATCCAACTCCCAGGCCGCCGACAAACCGATATCGGTCTGCGTAAAATCGAGATCTCCACCGCCTGATTGATCCTGGACAACATAGTTTGCACCACCAGTGACCAGTTGCTGTTGTGGCAGACGTGCAGCGCCCGCGCCCTGGAGCACGGCTCTGCTCTCGATCACCCGCAATCCGGCGATACGAAGCGACGGATTATCCGCCCTGGCGGCCCGCTGTAACACATCAAGTTCGGGATCACCGAACAGCGACCACCAAAATGTTAAATCGGTGGCCTCACGATCAGCGGCAGTGACATTGCCGTAGAGGCTACTCTGCCACCGATCCAACCAGGGCACCGCTGGCTCTGAAAAATCAGGCCCCACACTCGCACAGCCCTGCAAGACACACAGTATTCCTGCGGCTGTTGAATTACGCCAACGCAATAGCAGCGACATCGGTTATGCGATCACAAGCACAATGAACCCGCGCGGTCAGGAGTCGGGGGTTTGCGAAGTAAGGGGCTCTCTGCCGTCGCAGACAAAGTCCACCCATGCCATAAAAATCTGGTAGCCCACGGCAAGCACGACGGCGCCGACAAACAGCCCCAGCATACCCATCGATACCATGCCACCTAATGCGCCAAGCAATATGACCGGCATAGGCGCATCAACACCGCGACCGAGCAGCATGGGCTTGAGAAACCCATCGGCGGTTCCAGCGACGATGAAATAAACCGACGCGATCGAGTTCGCCAGCGTAGAGCCATCACCCACACCCCAAAGATAGGCGATTATGGGCAGCGTAATGAGTAGCGCCGGCAATTGTAGAATTCCCAAAAAGAATACCGCGAAGGTGAGTAAACCGGCGGCCGGAATGCCTGCCAGCAGGAAACCAACGCCGAGGAGCAGTGCCTGAATCAGCGCCACCCCGATAACACCCACAGCTACTGATCTGACAGTCGCCGTGGACAACCGCAACACCTGTTGCCCTCGATTATTACCGGCGTCTCCAACCAGGGCGTGCAACACCCGCTCCATCGCCGCTGCGCCCGCATGGCCATAAGCCATCATCACCCCGGCAATAATCATCGAACCCATGGATAGCAAGACAGCACCCAGCATACTGGTCGCTGAGTTCAGCAGCACTGACGCGTAGTGGGACACCTGATCTTTGTGATCCCGCAATGTTCCCGCGAAATCCTCAGAGGCGGACTCCCACAACGCGATCAGATTTTCGCCGACAATAGGGATTTTTCCAACCGCAGGATTTACCGGAGGCACCTCAAATTCACCGCTTTTCATATTCGAGAGCACGTCAGTCGTATGATCGACCGCCGAAATACCCAGCGTCACCATCGGTACACCCAGTATCAACAGGATCGCGAGTACCATAAGTGTCGATGCTCGTCCGGCGCGCCCATCGAACTTCGGCACCAGTTTTTGGTGCAGCGGAAACAGCGTCACCGCCAGGATTACTGCCCACAACATAATGCCGAAAAACGGGGCGAAAATACGGGCACAGGCGACGACGACCAGAGCTATCAGGCCGACGCGAATCAATGCATGAACTAGATGGCGAGAGAGCTCTTCACCGGGGTTGGTTTCATCATTCAAAACTGTGCACTCACTGTATGATTTTGTTTCAGGCTTGCAACTGACGCGACACCAAGCGTACACGAAAACCCCGTCATTCTGCCCGGGAATCCGGCCCCATACACCTAACCAACACCCGACAGCTCTCTGGATTGCGCCAGCATTGTCGCCATTTTTTCCTGCACGACACCGATAGCCTTGAGCGGGCGGATCATTACCTTGAACTCTGTGACCAACCCCGCCTCGTTCCAATGGATCATATCCACGCCATTAACGATGACGTCGTCGACCTGCGTCTCGAACTCGAGCACCGCATCGCTCGGGCCAACCCATTCACGAACATATCGCAACTTTGGTCCTAAAACGCCAAATGCCGCCGACAGGTAAAACATCGTTATCGCTCGACCCTGTTGCGGCGTGTGTATCACAGGAGACCAAAAGCAGCAGTCCTCGGCGAGCCAGTCGTGCAGTTTGGAGGGATCTTTAGCCGCAACAATCTCGTGCCAGCGCTGAATCACGGCATGGGATGTCATAATGCTGCGCAGTCCTGTGCCATCGTTGCAATGCGCCCATTTAACCAACTGGCATTAGCGTCCCCGCCCGGCGTCCGTTGCTGTAACCGGCAAGCCGTTATTTCCCTCGGAACGAAACCGAACGCACTAGCGGTTAACATCGACAAGGAATCTGCCCCGGTGCGCCCCTGACAAAACATCACCCGCCTTGCGAATGGACTCCGCGAGTGAAATTTCGCTGATGACGGCGTCCAAATGTCGAATATCGAGATCACGGGCCAATCGCGCCCAGGCGAGTTCACGCACGCGCATTGGCGCCATAACACTGTCGATGCCGTACAGGGTGACGCCGCGCAGAATAAAGGGCATCACCGTCGACGGGAATTTCATACTCTGCGCCAAACCACAGGCAGCGACGGCACCCCGATAACTCGTCTGGGCGCAGGCATTGGCGAGTGTCGCCCCACCTACCGCATCAACCACACCCGACCACCGTTCTTTCTGTAGGGGCTTTCCAAGCTCGCCCAGCTCAGCCCGATCGAGAATTTCCCTGGCCCCCAGCGCTCGGAGATAACTCTCCTCAGCGGTCTTCCCTGTCACTGCCGTCACGGTATACCCCGCCGCGCTGAGTAGCGCGATCGCCAGACTACCCACACCACCGCTGGCGCCCGTGACAAGCACGGGGCCGCTATCGGGCTCTAAACCATGATTGACCAGGGCATCGACGCAAAGACTCGCGGTATAACCCGCCGTTCCGATCGCCATAGCACTGCGGCTGTCAAAAGCATCGGGGATCGACTGTAACCAGTCGCCACTAACACAGGCCTGCTGGGCCAGCCCTCCATTATGGGCCTCGCCGACTCCCCAACCGTTGAGCAGCACTCGATCCCCTCGCTGCCATTTTTCATGGGCGCTATCCGTCACCGTGCCTGCGAAATCGATGCCCGGTATAAGTGGGAACGATCGCACTACGGGTGAGGCTCCAGAAATCGCCAATGCATCCTTGTAATTAATTGTGGAATACTCGACTGCGACGCAAACCTGCCCGTCACCGGGAGCACCGAAACCTTCATGCTCTTTGAGCGATACCCGTTGGGCGTCTTCGGTTTTATCGATAACAATGGCTTTCATTGAAGTGACCTTATTCGAAGTCGGGGCGAACCGCGATCGCATCGTAATGGTAACCTGCTCCGGAGCAAAGCATTTGTGACGCTAACTGGCCCCTATTTCATGATTCTCAGCGCCCTTGGCTTTGCCTTGATGGGTGCACTTGTAAAAACAGCCGGTGATCTCGGCATTCCATTGATGCAGATTATTTTCGCCCGCGCGCTGGTGTCGGTGTTGCTAAGCCTTTTCGATATCCGCCGTGTGTCGATACACCCGCTGGGGACACAGAGGGGTTTGCTCCTGATACGCGGACTGGTGGGATTTGCGTCGCTGAGCTGCGTTTATTACGCCGTTCTGACCCTCTCCTACGCAGAGGCGACGGTGCTGCAATATATGCATCCTTTGTTCACCACGGTGCTCGCACTGCTACTGCTCGGAGAATACCCGACACGCCGGACCCTGACCTGCGTGGTGTTTAGTTTTGCGGGGTTGCTGGTTATGGCGCTTCCCGGTCTATCTTTCGGGGGCGTTGGCGGCCTGCCGCCCTGGGGTGTCGCCGCCGGTCTCGCCGGCGCAGCTGGTAGCGGTTTGGCCTACACCATTGTGCGCAAACTTGCCCGATCCGAACACCCATCGGTCATCGTGCTTTATTTTCCGATGGTCTGTATTCCCGGCAGTCTGATCCTGGGATGGAACGCGTTCGTCCTTCCAGACACAACCGGACTGCTGGTTTTACTCGGTGTAGGCTGCTTCACACAATTGGGGCAGGTGGCACTGACCCGGGCAATGCAAGTCGAAACCGCAAGCCGAAACACCAGCTTGAGTTACATCCAGATTGTGTTCGCGGCATTGCTGGGCTTCTGGTTTTTCGGAGAAACACCCAATTACGAGACTATGGCGGGAATCGTGTTAATTCTCGCGGGTGCAGGCATCAGCCTCCGTGCACCACCGGAGGCACCCGCCTGAGTTTACTGCAGTGCCGGTTGCTCGCAGCCGATAATCAGGCCAGGTTGCCCGCGTGAAAGCGCAGGTGCGACTCAATAAACGACGCGATAAAAAAATAACTGTGGTCATAGCCTGCCTGCAGTCGAATGGTCATCGGGTAAGCTGCACCTTCGCTCGCCTCCATCAGACGTCGAGTGCGCAACTGCTCGGCGAGAAAGTCATCCGCCGATCCCTGATCCACGAGCACGGGCAAGTGCTGTTTCGCCGCCTTCACAACTTCACAGGCATCGTGAGCCTGCCAGGCCGACCGATCGTCGCCGAGATAATGTGTTAACGCCTTTTCACCCCAGGGACACTCAGTCGGCGCGCAAATCGGCGCAAATGCAGATACCGAAGCGTAACGATCGGGATTAGCCAGGCCGATGGTCAGAGCACCATGCCCCCCCATGGAGTGTCCGGAAATAGCGGCTCGGGACACATCAACAGGGCAGGTTTCGCCAACCACCGCGGGCAACTCATCGAGCACATAATCGTACATTCGATAATGGGTGCTCCAGGGCGCCTGGGTTGCATTGACATAGAATCCCGCACCGAGCCCAAAATCGTAGGCGCCCTCAGGGTCATCCGGCACATCGTCGCCGCGGGGGCTGGTATCCGGCGCAACAATCGCGATACCGAGCGCTTCAGCCGCCGCCTGGGCGCCGGCCTTGGTAACAAAATTTTCGTCCGTACAGGTGAGCCCCGACAGCCAGTACATCACGGGAACCTTCTGATGGCGGCTGCTCGACGGCAGAAACACCGAGAACACCATCTCACAATTCACACTTTCCGCGCGATGTCTGAAACGCACCTGACGACCACCGAAACACCGATTTTCGGCAATGATTTCTGCCATCATCAGTACAACACCACCGAGCGGATGCTCTCACCCGAATGCATCAGGTCAAACGCCTTGTTGATGTCATCAAGCGGCATCGTATGGGTGATCATATCGTCGATATTGATCTTGCCTTCCATGTACCAGTCGACGATTTTCGGGACATCGGTTCTGCCCCGTGCGCCGCCGAAAGCGGTACCACGCCATGAGCGTCCGGTCACCAGCTGGAAAGGCCGGGTGGATATTTCCTGACCTGCGCCGGCAACGCCGATGATGCAGCTCTGGCCCCATCCCTTGTGGCAGCACTCCAGTGCCTGGCGCATCACCTGCACGTTGCCGATACATTCAAAGCTGTAATCAACGCCACCGCCGGTCATCTGTATCAAATGGTCAACGACATCATCGACCTCTTTGGGGTTGACGAAATCCGTCATACCGAACTGACGACCCAAAGCCTCTTTCGCAGGATTCATATCGATGCCGATAATGCGTGTGGCGCCGACCATTCGGGCGCCCTGAAGCACATTGAGTCCGATTCCACCCAGACCAAAAACGGCCACCGTTGAACCCGGCTCCACATTCATGGTGAAAGCGACGGCACCGATGCCCGTGGTCACCCCGCAGCCGATGTAGCAAATCTTGTCAAAGGGCGCATCCTCGCGCACCTTGGCAACGGCGATTTCTGGCAACACCGTGAAATTGGAGAATGTGGAGCAGCCCATGTAATGCAGCAGGGGCTCACCGTCGAGGGAGAATCGACTGGTTCGATCCGGCATCAAGCCCTGACCCTGGGTTTCGCGCACCGCCTGGCAAAGGTTGGTTTTGGGATTAAGGCAAAAATCGCACTGGCGGCATTCGGGGGTATACAAGGGAATAACATGGTCGCCGGGTTTGACACTGGTGACGCCTTCACCGACTTCCACTACCACACCCGCGCCTTCGTGGCCGAGAATCGTTGGAAAGGCGCCCTCCGGGTCATCCCCTGACAGGGTGAAAGCGTCGGTATGGCAAACACCGGTCGCCTTGATCTCTACCATGACCTCACCGGCCCTGGGTCCCTGCAGGTCAACCTCCGCAATCTCGAGAGGTTTACCGGCACCAAAGGCAACAGCCGCACGCGTTTTCATAAGACAGACTCCCTGGTCGTTGGAAAAGGTTTCAGTTTAAGCATTGATTAAGCTTTTTACATCGACACCATCATCGGCAAGCATCTCTGCCGGCGGTGATATCCCCTGACTGAGCAGGCGTCGCCCGATCATAAATTCCTGGGGGCGATTAACGGCATCCACCGCGAGCAATTGATCACCGAGCAGGTAGAAAGCAGCGAAACTGCGCCCCGCGTCGATGTCACCGCGAACAACCACGCGATCGAAACCCTGCGACAGCCCCGCGATTTGCAGCTTGATATCGTATTGATCGGACCAGAACCAGGGCAGCGCGGAGTACGCATCACGCTTGCCGCAAATTGTCGCGGCCACGACTTTCGCCTGATCAACGGCGTTTTGTACCGATTCAAGCCGAATCTGACGCTGATAGATCGGGTTGAAATGGCTCGTGCAATCGCCGCAGGCGAGAATATCCGGGTTACTGGTTTCAGCGAATTCATTAACCAGAATACCGTTGTCGACGTCGACGCCCGCACTCTCCGCAAGGTCGACCTCGGGGAGAATACCAATGCCCACAACCACCACGTCAGCCGGGTATTCGGCGCCATCGGCGGTGGTCACCGCCGCGACGTTCTTATCGCCGACAATGGATGAAACCATCGCATCGACATGGATCGACACCCCTTCCTCGGTGTGCACCCTGTGGTAAAACTCGGACAGCTTTGGCGCCGTAACGCGCTGGAGAATACGCGACATGGCTTCGAGTACCGTCACCTCCATGCCCAGCTTTCGCATTGCTGCGGCGGTTTCCAGACCGATGTAGCCGCCACCGACAATAACTGCGCGACTACCAGGAGCTACGCGCTGGCGAATAGCCTCGACGTCTTCAATGGTACGAAGATAATGAAGGCCATTTAAATCGCTTCCCGGGAGGGAAACCTGCCTCGCTTTTGAGCCTGTGGCCAGCACCAGCTTGTCGTAGGGTATGACCTCTCCGTCATCCAGCGTTAGTTCCTTGGCCGTCGCATCAACCGCGATGGCCCGCCGGCCCAGCTTGAGAGTGACCTCAGCCTTTTCATAGGCTTTTTCGGGCCTGATCAAGATTTGATCGATACTGACATCGCCAGAAAGAAAGGTCTTCGACAACGGAGGCCGGTTGTAGGGCAGATAGGGTTCGTCGCCGACGAGCACTATTTCGCCCTCGTACTTCAACTGCCGCAGGCTAAAGACGACCTGGGCGGCGGCGTGGCTCGCGCCCACAATGACACAACGCGCCATCTCTTCCTCTCCTTGTAGTGTTCCAAAATGACCGGATCCAACGCGCAATTACCGCGGTCAGCCGCCCGATTCGAAAAAGTGTAACATTCACCGGGCAGTAAACGCCGCCATTGAGACCGATTTAGAGAAACGTATTTCGCCAGGATAAACCCCGTCATTCAACGGTCGAGCATCCGCACAGATTTAGAGGAGTCCGTCTTTTAGTAGGCTCAGGCGCAAGCTAATCCGGGCCTCCGCCAGGTTGGACACGTGACAAACCACCCGCGCCCCACAGTGTGCAGCGCAACGCCATGCGCCCGATTCAATGGGCAGTGACTGTCACGACCCCAACGAACTCCGGGAATACGACATATTTCCGCTCAGCGGAGTTGATCCGTACCGGGTAACCGTGGGTATATCTTTGCTAAGCGTAGCCGATTCCCGTCTATATACCTGTGGTGGGCACGCCTAAATGCGGCTCTATTAGGCCTTGACCAGCGCCTCCGGTATCGGGATATTTGGTCGGGACCCATCCAGAGCGCATGGCCACGTAAAAATACGTGGCCTGCTCCCGTGGTCAAGCGTGAAGATAGAGCCGACCCACGGCGAAGTTTCCCAGTAGCGAATACAAAAGGTGACCCACTCATGAAATCCCAGAACGCGAACCTCCAGCGCCCGGCCAGCAAGCCGCGCTTACTCACAGCGGCGATTTGTGCACTCGCCTCCTCGTCAGGCTCACTACTACTTCCCGCGGCGGCGCAGGCCCAGCTTGAGGAAGTCGTGGTTACCGCACGTGCGCGATCAGAATCCCTGCAGGACGTACCGAGCACGGTTACCGCGTTCACCGCGGGCCAGATTGATGACATGGGTATCCAGCGCGCCGAGGATTTCATCTCGCAAACAGCGGGCGTGAGCATGATCAACACGGTTGAGACCGGCGATTCTTCGCTGTCCATTCGCGGCCTCAATGGCGCGCGGGACGCCGAAACCAACTTCGCGCTGATCATCGATGGCATTCTTTACGTCAACACCTACGCCTTCAACCGCGAATATGCGGATCTCGAGCAGATCGAAATCCTCAAGGGCCCACAGGGCGCTCAATACGGTCGATCTGCAGCCGCAGGTGCCGTCATCATGTCAACCAAGCGCCCGACGCAGGAAACCGAAGGCGAGTTGAAATTCAGTTTTGCTGAAGACAACACCTACACTGGCCTCGCGACAATAGCCGGTGGACTCAGCGAGAACGTCGCCGGTCGCCTCACCGTGGATTACCGCACCTCCGATGGCTTTTACAGCAACTCCTTCCTGAATGACGATGTGGTTGATAATCAGGAAAACTATGCGATTCAGGGACGTTTGGTGTTTGACCCCACTGACACCCTGTCGATCGATACCAAACTGCGATATGGCAAGTCCGAATCGGCAGCGATTGCCTTTAACGCGGGCTTTGCGATTCCCAGCTTTCAGGCCTTTGGCACCCCGGGCTCTGAAGCGTTTTACCAGGACGTCAACGATCACGACTTTATTTTCTCGAACAACGTAAAGCCCGACAACCAGCAGGACGTCTGGGAATTCTCAATCAAAGCGGATTGGCAGTTCGACTGGGCCAGCATGACCACCTGGATGGCCTACAGCGACACCGAGGACTCCTTTATCGCTGATGGCACCTCCGGCGCCTTCGGCTTCTACAACGGCACTGAAGCTTGTCAGAACACTCTCGATGCGCTTGCGCCCTCTTACACGCCGGATGTACCGGGTGGTGTTACAGCGCTACCCGCGCCTACGTTCATATTTGGTTCCGCTCCCGGTGCTGCAGTCCTTCCGCCCTACAGCCCGACCACCTGCGATGGCTACCAGTATCAGGAGCGCTTCCAGGAAGACATCAGCTTCCAGATTCAGTTTGACTCACCCGCCGATCAAGCCCTCCGGTGGCAGGCCGGTGCGTATTTCCTCGATATCGAGCGCTACCAGGCGGTCAGCCAGGCCCTGGATGACGGTACCAACTGGCCGAACCCCTCGGGCAATACACCCCAGGAAATCTTCAGCCCGCTCACCGATGCCATGGTGAACGATACTTTTGACACCACGGTATTGGCGGTGTTCGGTTCGTTTGCCTACGACATCAGCGATCGTATCGAGCTTTCAGTCGCTGCGCGCTACGACCGGGAAAAAAGAGAAGCCACCAACAATGTGCCCTCGCCGGCCGATGGCAACTTCTCCAACTTCATCGACTTCTGCGGTGGCCAATGTACGCTCGACGGCGAGACGCTCCCGGCATCACCACTCAACCCGGGCTTTGTTAACTTCGACGACTTCACCGTCGCCTCTGAGATTGGCAAGCGCAGTGAAACCTTTGACCAGATTCAGCCCAAAGTCAGCCTGACCTGGGATGTCACCGACGACACAACCGTGTACACCAGCTGGGGCGTAGGCTTCAAGGCGGGTGGCTTCAACAACGCGGGCTCTACCGAAATCGTTGATTTTTATCTGGTGCAAAATGGCGGCGCGCTGGTCGCACCGCCGGTGCTATTCGAGGAAGAAACCTCCAGTGCGTTCGAACTCGGTTTCCGTTCAGCGCTGCTCGACAATACGCTTAACCTAAATGGTGCGGTGTTCTACACCGAAGTCGACGACATGCAGTTCTTCGAATTTTTTGTCGGTCCGTTCGGTCTGTTGAGAACCGCCTCCAACATCGACGAAGTGACGCTGCAGGGCTTCGAGTTGAGCGCCCAGTGGGCCATGACGGATGCCTTGCGTCTTGACGTGGGCTACTCTCAGGTCGACGGTGAGATCGACAAGAACTCACTGCGTGATTACACCGTGGGTAACGAAGTGCCCAACAACCCCGAGTTCACAGCCAACGCCGCATTGCAGTACACCCAGCCTATTGGCGACTGGGAGATGTTCGGTCGGTTCGAGTACTCCTACAAGGGCGATACGTACTACCACACCGTGCAGGATGACATTGTCCCCGCGACGCTGTTTGGTGGTCCGCCTGCCAACTACGACGTGACCAAAGTCGACGGCTTTGGCCTGGCTAACGTGCGTCTGGGGCTGCGTTCCATGAACTGGAGCATCACAGCCTTCGCCCAGAACGTCTTCGATGAGGAGTTCATCGCGGAAGTGATTCTCGCCCCCGAGTTTGGTGGCGGCTTCATCAGCCCGGGAACCCAGCGTCGTATGGGTCTTGAAGTGTCCTACAACTTCTAAGCGACCATCGACGAAAAAGCCGGCCCGGGTAACCGAGGCCGGCTTTTTTATGTTTCATCGCCGATTTCAGGGATCGCCTTTAATACTAGAGGCTGATAGTGGAACCCCCATCGACAGCAATAACCTGCCCAGTCAGGTATCGGGCCTTATCGGACAGCAGGAACACAACGACATCGGCAATATCCCGTGGATCGCCGACACGGCCCAATGGCACGGTGCCCGCAAACGCTTTTAAACCCTCCTCGCCCAGCGAATTTACCGGATCCAGGGTTTGCGCACTGCGAATCACACCCGGAGCAATGCCGTTGACACGTACCTGATGCGGCGCTAACTCAAGGGCAGCGGCGCGAACCAACCCCGCCACGCCACCTTTGCTCGACGAATAGGGAATATGCTCCGACCAGCCCAGCAGAGCGCCTACGATTGAAGATAAACAAACCACAGCGCCCTCTCCCGCCCGCTTCATTCCCGGCGCTGCGGCTCTCAGCACACGCATCATGCCCTTCAGATTGATATCGAGGGTCACATCCCATTGGTCATCGGTCAGCGTATCGAGCGGTAATGTTTTGGCAATACCGGCGTTGAGTACCAGTGCCGATAGCGATCCGTGCTCCGCGTCGATCTCAGACACCAGGCGGGTGACGGCATCCGAGTCGGTCACATCCAGAAAACGAAACTCGGCGTCCCCGCCTGCCTCACGTATCGCAGCAGCGGTCTCCTCTCCCTCGGATGTGAGGACATCGGTCACATAGACGGTGTAGCCCTGCTCCGCGAGCGCTACGGCCGAGGCCTTTCCAAGACCGATACCACCACCGGTGATCAGCGCGGTTTTTTTGCTCATAGTCCTTCCTCTGTTGCGTTATGTAATGACAAATAAGTGGGCTTATCTATTGTTCATACCGCCGTCCTTCAACGCGCGCTCTCGCTACAGAAACGCATCACCGCCGTTCGGGCTCAGGCATTGGCCTCTAAAGTGGGCCGCAGCGTCGCTGGCCAGGAACAAATAAGCACCGACGATATCGTCGACCTCGGCCAGACGGCCTGCAGGAATTTTGGCGCGGATAGCAGAAATCACTTCTTCCGGCACATCGGCAAGCATGGGTGTCATCGTGGCGCCAGGGGCGACGCAGTTTGCCGTAACCTGGCGATCACCAATCTCCAGCGTAAGACTGCGTGTGAATGACAGTATCCCGCCTTTCGCCGCCGTGTAATGGGCAAAGCCCGGTGCACCGATGTACGCCAATTGGGAAGCGGTGTTGATAATTCGACCGCTGTTGCGCGCATAAAAATGGGGCAACACCGCACGCGTGCACAAAAACGTCCCCACCAGATGGACATTCAGCACCTGCTGGAACTGCTCAAGGGAAATCGACTCTATGGGTGCGCTGTGTGCAATACCGGCGTTGTTGACCAGAATATCGAGGTGGCCACACTGCTCGATGACCTGCTTGAACATCCCGTCAACCTGGGATTCGTTGGTCACATCAGCGGCGATAGCATGGGCGCTGCCGCCGGCGTGCTCCACGGCATTTACCACCGACAGCGCCGCCTCACGGTCGGCCTCCCCCCTGTAGTTAACAAATACCGTCGCGCCCGCCGCTGCGAGAGCTGCCGCCACAGTGGCACCAATCCCCGAACTTGCCCCCGTTACTACAGCGACTTTTCCGGCAAGATCAACTATCAAATCACCCATGGAACCCCTCTCCGAATTAGCGATAGAAAGACCAGCAGAACACTGCGGCATCGAGTAAAACCGTGTTTCTGCAACAGATTTTAACTTGCGTTATCACTGGGTTATAGTCAATCAAATAGTTCCCCTACTCCGCACCTGAACCACTCGAGGATGACGACGATGTCTGCGACTTACAAAGAGCAAGCCCGACATGGCGCACTGCCGGAAACCACTCACGACGAACTCGCGCGACAACACTTTGTTCGCTCCTTCAAGGAGTATTTGGTCGGCGCCATCCACCCGGGACTCGAGACCGCCTACGAAAAACGCGCCAAGCCCACATTCGAGGCTGAGCATCAGCGCGAGCCGGAAACCATGCAGGAAGTCGGCACGGTAATGAAACAGGACAGCCACTATCAGGCCTGGAGTTCACTGCTGCGCACCAGTCAGGAAATGATGTGGTCCTCAGCCCAGATTCCTGTAGAGCGAACCCTACCCTCGCTGGTGGGGAATGCTCGCAACACCCCACCCTGCGGCTCGCTGACCCTCGACCCCAAGCTCATGACACCCGCGTATCACACTGCGGTCGATATTCACTGCCAACCCGGCGGTTACCACACCGAATACACGGAGGATGACGTCGCCCAGGGCGCGATTTATGACCGCGCCGTTTATCTGTATGCGATGGGACAAATGGGCGTGAACAACGCGGATATGGGTGACAGCACGGTCGCCTGGCTGCAATCCGAATACCCGGACTTTGTTCCCGAGAAAATCCTCGATATGGGCTGCGCGGTGGGTCACAGCACCCTGCCCTACGCCAGCAGCTTCCCCGATGCCGAAGTCCACGCTATCGACGTGGCCGCCCCGATGTTGCGACATGCCCACGCCCGCGCCTCCGCAATGCAGCTACCCGTGCACTTTTCTCAGCAAAACGCCGAGTCCACACATTACGCCGACAACTCCTTTGACCTGGTGGTCTCGCATATTCTGTTGCACGAAACCTCGTCGGCTGCGATTAAAAATATTATTGGCGAGTGTTATCGTGTGTTGAAGCCCGGCGGTCTTATGCTGCATGTTGAAACGCCTCCCTATGAGGGGATGTCGCCCTTCGAAACCTTCCTGTTTGATTGGGACAGCGAAAACAACAACGAGCCCTTTTGGCGCAAGAGCCACCAGCTGGATCTCGATGCCCTGGCGAGTAATGCCGGTTTTGAAAAGCCCATCATCAAGGTTATGGCACCGAGTGCCTTCCAGGAAACCCAGCGGTCGATGACGTTTCAGGGGGGTGACTTTGGTGGCGGTGGTGTCTGGTTTATCTACGGATGCCAAAAATGAGTGGCGAAGGCGTTACGCTAAAGCGTCGCGCAAAAGGGAAACGGCCGTTCTATTTTTCCGATCCCGACGTCGATCGACTGTTGTCAATGATCATGGCGCTTGCAGGAGAACTGTCGGTAACGCGGGATCGGCTCGATACGCTCGAGCGAGTTGCCCAGGAAAAGGGATTGTTCTCACAGGTCGACATCGAGACCTTCGCGCTCGATGAGGAAGCGCTCAGCGACCGATCAGCACGCCATCAGACACTATTCAAGGAGGTCACCCGCATTATCTCGGCAGAGCTCGAGGGCCTTGACGATACCGATGCCAGTGACTACAGCGCGGTCGTCGCCCAGGTCGAGAACGACGACGCCTGATCCTGTCCACCCTACCGGTAATCGGTTATGACCAATCCCAGTTTTATCGACGCCTTCAGTCAGGCCTTCACACCCGATATTGAGAGCAGCGCGCTGATCGTCATCGACATGCAGAATGCTACCGGTAACCGCGGGATGGGACTGGGCAAGCTATTAACTGAACGCGGCGAAGACGCCCGCGCCACCTATCGCTACGATCGTATCGAAACGGTTCTCGAACCCAATATCGGAACCTTGCTCGATTATTTCAGAGCGGCGGGCGGGCACATTATTTACATTACCTACGGGGCCAATCGCGCCGACGGTGAAGACGCGCCAGCGCATATGGCGCCCATCATACGCGCGACCAACAATATTGCCGGTCAGCCAGAACACGAGATCGTTGACGCTCTGAAGCCCAAGACAGGGGAACTTGTGCTCAATAAAATTACCCAGGGCGCGTTTCGCTCTACTGCGCTGGACAGCACCCTTCGGGCGCTTGGCGTCAGGACCGTTATAGCCACAGGAGTTTCGACCAACAACTGCGTCGCCATGACGGCGATGGAGGCCTGTGATCTGCAATACCAGGTGGTCGTGGTCGAGGACGCCACGGGTACTGATAGCGACGAGATGCAGCAAGCGACGCTCACCATGCTGCGCCGCCTATGGTCACGGGTGATGAGTACCCAGGAGTTAATCGCAGAACTGAACGCCGCGTCAGGAGCCTGAGCATCCTACCTCGGGGGACCTTACTGGGCGCGTTACTGATCGCGGCAAGCGCCGTCATGCTGGCCAGCAAGGGCCTGTTCGCCAAGGCGCTTTATACTCAAGGGCTCAATTACCATGACGTCGCAGCGATTCGTTCGGTCCTCGCCGTGCCCGGCTTTGTGCTTATCGCCGTTATCAACGGACAACGCACCCGCAGGAGTCAGTCCTTTTTTACGCCCTGGGCCATCGTAGCTGCCGCAGCTTCGGGGCTGCTGTGCTACTACCTTGGGTCGCTGATGGACTTTTACGCGTTGACCCTGATCCAGGCGAACGTAGAACGCGCGCTGCTGTTCTCTTACCCCGCTATGGTGGTTGCACTGCAAGCCGTGCTTACACGACGTTGGCCACCCCTGTCGACACTGGGCGCGCTGTGCGCAACCACCGTCGGCATTGTCCTGGTCACGGGCGCTGCCGATACCACATTAACTGCCGAAGAGATCGAGGGCGTCGCCTGGGTCCTGTTCTGCTCAATGACGATCGCGATTTACTTTCTGGTCAGCGCCCGCCTGACCCTCTCAATGGGGTCCGCCAACTTCACGGCCATTGCGATGACCGCGGCCGGGGTCGCCTTTCTCGTACATTATCAGCTCACCACACCGGGGTGGCTGGCCATCGATCTCAACGCGGGAAGTGCACTCACCATGCTGGGACTGGTCGTTTTTGCCACCATCCTGCCGCTTTTTTTTATGGCCGAAGGCGTGCGACGTATCGGGGCCTCCCGCGGCGCACTGATCAGCACTTTGGGCCCGCCAGCAACCGCCATCATGGCTTATGAATTTTACGGTGAAATCCTCACCCCGGCACAGATCATCGGCACCCTGTTAGTTGTGCTGGCGGTCGCCTTCCTCGAACTGCGATCGCGACAGCGCCAGAAAACGGCGAACGCGGCAGCCGAGCACGCACACAATACAACGGAAAAACCCGCCTAGTACTCCTACACCCAGCAGGGGTGAACGCTCGGCGCTTTCCTCATAAACGGCGCTTTCCTCATAAACGGCACTTTCCCCATAAACGGCACTTTCTATAAACACCTCTTTCTGTGAACGGCGTTTTCTATAAACGTCAGTTTGTATAAAGGCCGGTTTGCTACCGGCACGTCTACCACGACACGGTCACTGGTTTTCAAGAAGGGAAATGAGTAAACGCGTCCGCGGTCAGGCGAGAGGTGCGATAGGTATTGATCAGCGAGCCTGCAACGGGATAGCCCATCGACATTCCGCAAACCAGCATTTCCTGCTCGGGGGCGTTGATTAACGGCGTGATGCTGTCGTGATAGGGGCAGAAGGCCGCCTGGGCACAGGTCTCCAGGCCTCGGGCTCGCGCGGTAAGCATCAACGACTGGAGAAACATACCGTAATCGAGCCAGCTTCCCGGCTCCATGTCGCGATCAATGGTAAAGAAAAACCCTACCGGCGCACCGAAAAACTGGTAATTGCGTATCCGGTAACCCTGCACCGCCGCTTTATCGCTTTTATCGATACCCAATAAACCGTAGAGGCCAAAACCGGTTTCGCGCCGACGACCAATATACGGCTGGCGCCACGAGCGAGGATAATAGTGATACTCCGCCTCGCCCTCGTCACCGCTCAAAAAGCGCTCGACACAGGCGTCGGTAATCTTTCGCTGCAGCTCGTCTCTGACCACGTAAACGTGCCAGGGCTGAATATTCGAGCCCGAGGGCGCTCGTGCCGCGGTACCCAGCATGGATTTTATAAGGTCATCGGACACCGCCCGACTCGCGTCAAAATCGCGAATACTCTGCCGGCCCTCGATCGCGGTGATCACATCCATTGACTGTCCTGCTCATTTGGCTTGGTTTGGGAATAAACGGGTATACGCGGACAAGGGGGTTGCAATCAAGTCGGGAGGCTCCAGCGCTGACTCCTGCGTCCAACCAGCGCCTAACCGGCATTCACCCCACACTGCCCGGCGCGGTAGTAGACGGCACCACCCGTGCCTGTTTTCGTGCGATTACGCTTTGGGCAAGCCCATTACCGCGTCGCACAAAACAACCGAACATTGTTAGGGCGAGGCGCTGCTTGCGAGCGTAATCGGTGTCCTCACTTAGGGATGTAGCGTCTTGTTTGGGGGAGTGATAGAGATCTGGCCCGCCCGGAGAGATTCGAACTCCCGACACCCAGGTTCGAAGCCTGGTGCTCTATCCAGCTGAGCTACGGGCGGAGGACGGCAAGGTTAGGTAGCCTTGGCCGTCGCGTCAAGTCTTATCGGGCAAACCCCGTAGCATCGACATAAAAAGCGCTGTCTTTGATTCGTCGACTTCCCGGGTGCTGATAAACGCCGCGTGGGTATCCGCAGCGGCATTGGGATTGAGCTCGATACCCCACAGCCCCCGCACGCGATTGGGGAGTATCGAATAGCGAATATCGGTGATTCGATACTCCCCGCGTGGGTCCATTGCCAGATAGCCCGCAGAGAACCATCGAAAACGCTCGATATCCTGCGCCTGCTGGCTCTTGGGGTCCAGCCAGGGGATATCTTTGGAGATATTGAGTTTGGCCACGGATTCACCGGGATAAACCGAGGGCTGCCAGCCGACGCGCACAGCATCGACGTAATACCGGTCGTCGTACTCATAGATCGTCTTGAATAAAAGAAGGTTGCCAAAACTGGGTTTCGCATCAACCGCAGCCGGCGTATGCCCTCGGGACAGGGCAAGTTCAGCACCACGGGCGACGGCGCGCTCGTGCTGCCACACACCCAGCGACAAATAGACCAGTGCCCATGCGAAACCCATACGGGCCCATAGCGGTTGTTTTTTCAGCAGCGCCATAACCACCAGCACAAACAGCGGCACCGTAAACAACGGATCGATCACCGATACATTGTTCCAGGCGATGCGAGCATCGCTAAAGGGCCAAAACAGTAAAGTCCCATAGCTGGTACAGGCATCAAGTAGACCATGGGTGGCATAGGCAATGCCTGCAATGAGCACAGTGTCCCGATAGCGCATTTGGCGTCGCACAAACGCATAAAACACGGTGCCAAGCATTAGGGCGGCGATCGGAATAAAGACCAGCGAGTGGGTAAATTGACGGTGGTATTCGAGAAACAAAAGCGGATCAACATCAGACCGGATCAATATGTCGAGGTCCGCTGCCATACCCGCCAGCACACCCATCGCGGCGACATCAAGCCTGTGCGTCGGTGGTGCTGCGGAAGCTGACCCAGTGGGTGCCAGGGGGGTAGGTATAGAGAGTGCCGCTGAGGCACCCAGGGCACCTTGGCTCAAAGGGTCCATATCAAGTCCTGTTAAGAATCCGTGACCGGTTGCGCATCGCTTTTGTGCGTGGCCAGCAGCTGTCACGACGCAGTGTTATAATAACTGGGTTGGGCGACGCGCTGCACGTGCCATCGCCTCAGCGCTGAAACCGCCCTTCAAATACCCAACACAATCAAGGCAAGTCGATGACACAACTCGATGAAATCGCGGGTGCAATCCTGTTTTCCGATCAAAACAAAGCCCTGCTCGCCCACATGCTGGAACAGGCATTGCGACAGCCAATGACTCCCATGGAACCTGCTGCCGCTCAAAAATATATGGAGCAGGTTGCTGTTCACGTTGCCAAGGACGAAGAAACCACTATTCGTTTACTCCAGGTCGTCGAGCTTAAAAGCAGTGAGTCGCGGTACCTGATGCGGGTTGCTCTCATGGAAAACGATCGCGCCATCGGTCTCGACATCATGGATGTTGAGAACGGTCAGTTTTTTGTGCCGGAGAGCTGTCCCGTGGTCGTTCTTGCACCAATGACGGTAAACTGAGTGCGCGAACGCGTCGCCTCGGTAACATTGGTCGCGCTGGTTGCCTACTCGGCGATCGCAACCGATCTTTACCTTCCGGCCATTCCCGATATGGCAGCGGAATTTGGCACCGACGCCGGTGCCGGACAATTCACACTCAGCATTTTTATGATTGGCATTGCTGTGGGTCAGCTGTTGTTCGGACCCCTATCGGATTATTTCGGCAGGCTCCCCGTCGCCACAGCAGGCACCGTGCTGTTTCTCGTGACCTCTATCGCCTGTGGTCTTGCGCAATCCATCGAGATGATGTGGTTGTCCCGCGGACTACAGGGTTTCTCAGCGGCCAGCGGGTTGGTCATTGCCCGAGCCATCGTCCACGATCGCTACCACGGCAACCGCGCCGCACAAGTGATGTCGACGCTGGGCGCCGCCATGGCGCTAGTGCCTTTGGTAGCACCAATCATCGGCAGTTGGCTATTGGTCTTTGTCGGCTGGCGCGCGACTTTCGGAGCACTGGCCGTGTTTGCCGTGCTCGTGCTCTTGGGATTGCGGACTTTCGACGAGACGGCGCCCGCCATCGGTCAGGGACCGTTTGGGCTGAAATCAGTGCTCCGCCAATTTGCGGCTTGCCTGCGCAACCGCCAGTTCATCGGTTACCAACTTTGCGGAGCTGCGTCTTTCTCCGCCATATTTGCCTATTTATCGACCGTCTCATTCATCATGTACGACGTCTTTGCTGTGCAGCCCATTAATTTTGGCTACGCGTTCCTGATCACGGTCGGCGGGTTTATGTCGGGCAGTCTGCTCAGTTCCCGAGTGGTGATTCGATTGGGCCTCGACCGCACCCTGTCGATGGGTTGCATCCTGGCATTGATCGCTGCGCTTTTTCAGTTCTGGTTTGCGCTGCAAACCCCGGTTTCAGCGCTCGTGATGGTCATTACAACGTTCTCTATTTTTCTGGGGATCGGGCTTACTTTCGCCAATGCCTCCATGGGCGCCGTCGCGCTGTTTCCCAGGAATGCGGGCGCCGCCTCGGCGGTGTACGGCTTTATCCATGCCCTATCGGCATCGGCTGCCGGTTATCTCGCGGGCGCCGCGTATGACGGCACCGTGGTCCCAACAGCGGCGGCCATATTGATCGGTACAGCGATCGCTGGAATTGGGCTGTTACTGGTAAGAAGCAGTACGAATACCGACACAAGTGCAGCTATAACCGGTTGATGGCCAAATATAGTGCTGGTTTGCCTCTAGCTTCGCGGCATAATTAGACCCATCAAACAATGCCCACAGGAGCGGTCTGTGCATAGTTTCAATGACGACATGGAAACCTTGGCCAAGGCCGTCATGCAGTATTCATTGGATAGAATGCGAATGGACCCTCCACCAATGGATGCGCCGGCTACCGAGGTAGAACTGGAGAGTAAGGCCGGGCAGACAGTGACCGAAGCCGGACTGGGTGGTACTGAGGCGTTACGCGTGTTTTCCGATGTGCTCGCCCCTGCCTGCCTGTCTGTGGATCATCCGCGACTACTCGCCTTTGTTCCCGCCGCACCCACCGAGGCATCAATACTTTTTGACCTGGTAGTGGGCGCCTCGAGCATTTACGCCGGCTCATGGCTGGAGGGCGCAGGCGCGGTGTATGCCGAGAATCAGGCCCTGCGATGGATTGCCGATCTGGCGGGTTTTCCCACTGGAGCGGGTGGCGTGTTTGTCGCCGGAGGGACCGCCGGAAACCTGAGCGCACTGGTCGCGGCCCGCCACCAGTGGCGGGATCGAAGCGGACTGGGAAAGACGCGCGGATTGGTCATTTCATCCGCAGGGGCCCACGCCTCCATCGCCCAGGCAACCCGGGTAATGGATGCTGACATCGTTACCGTACCGGGACACCGACTGACCGGTGCGGGTGTGGCCGAGACCATCGCGCAGTTAGACCCCGATGATCGGGCACGATTGTTCGCGGTGGCATCGACCGCAGGAACCACCAACATCGGCATCATTGATGACCTTGAAGGAATCGCCGATGTTTGCGAAAGGGAATCACTCTGGTTCCACGTGGACGGCGCCTACGGCGGCGCCGGTTTGGCCGCACCCAGCGTCCGAGCCCAGTTCAATGGCATCGAACGCGCGGACAGTTTTATCGTTGACCCCCATAAGTGGCTGTTTGCCCCCTTCGACTGCTGCGCACTGATTTACCGTGATCCGGAAACCGGGCGCCGCGCCCACCGCCAGCACGGCGATTATCTGGAAGTGCTCTACGGTGGCATCTGGAATCCCTCCGATTATGCGCATCACCTGTCGCGCCGGGCCCGGGGGCTCCCTTTATGGTTCAGCTTGGCCACCCACGGCACGAAAGCCTATAGCGATGCGGTCGAAACCACCCTTTCTGTGGCGCGTGCGGCGGCATCGTTGGTGCAGGATCACCCAAATCTTGAGCTCGTTGTCGAGCAATGCCTGTCGATTGTGATGTTTCGGCGAAAGGGTTGGACCCCTGAAGACTATCAGGCCTGGAGCAATGACCTGATGCGGCGCGGGGAGGCCTTCGTCACACCCACCAAGCATGAAGGAGAAACCGTTCTGCGTTTCTGTGTGGTCAACCCCAGAACCCGTGTCGAGGATATTGAGTTCATTCTCGACTCACTCCGATGAGTGGTACGGATACAAGCCAGCGCTGGGAGGTTCTGGTCCGCTACCGGTTTATCGAGATCATCGCACTGTGGGAGGGTCGGTTGACCACCCGACATCTCTGCGAGGCGTTCGGGATCGGCCGTCAGCAAGCCAGTAAAGATATCAATTGCTATAACCGGGTTATCGGTCCTGGCAACCTCTACTATGACAAATACCAAAAAGGTTACCTCCCGAGCGACGATTTCGTCCCGACGGTAAGCCGCGGCGACGCCGATGATTACTTGCTACTGCTTGCCAGTACCAGCGAACTGACCCGGGCTGCCGGCGGCCTGCCCCTTGCAGGCACCAACACGGAGGTACTGGCCGCGCCCAATCGTGCGGTAAGCCCGTCCATTCTCCGCCCACTGGTGCAGGCTGCCCGGGGCCAACGGCGGGTCGAGGTGGATTACGTCTCGCTCAACAACCCCGACCGAGAGGGAAGAATTATCGTTCCACACACCCTGGTCTGGACCGGCTTAAGGTGGCATGTTCGCGCCTGGTGTGAGAAAAACCGGGATTATCGCGACTTTGTCCTCAGCCGGTTCCGAGGGGATCCCGAGTTGCTTGATGCTTCACCTCAAGGTGTTGAGGGCGATGACACATGGAACACTTACCTCGAGATCGTCATCGAACCGGACCCCGACCTGACCGCAGCCCAGGCCGAGGTCGTGGCCCACGACCACCAGATGCAGGCGGGTCAGCTCAAACTGACGGTTCGCGCACGATTGTTACCCTATTTATTACAGCTATTGAGACTGGATAACGTCGACCCGTCAGCCAGTCCATTGGCGCAGCAGATTGTGGTTGCCAATCGGGAAGAGTTGGCACCCTGGCTGCTGGGATAATCGACTGGAACACGCCGCACCTTTAAACCACCGCATTTTAATAACTTTATATTCTAACGTAATAACCAAAAGTAGTTATAATAGAAATCTGCGGGATACCTGATCGGACCTGTTAAGCACTTGAACACATCGATGGAGACGATACCGTGAATGATCATCGAACACCCCACAACGCCGTTGTTAAGCACTTTTTCGACCCCCGCACCTGGACCCTGACCTACATCGTTACGGATCCCGAAACCCGGCACTGCGCTATCGTCGACCCGGTACTGGATCTCGATTACGCGTCGGGTACTCTGACCACAGAATCTGCGGACGAAGTCATCGCCTATGTCACCGCCGAGGGACTCACAGTCGATTACATTCTTGAGACCCACGTGCACGCGGACCATTTAACATCAGCGCCTTATCTAAAAGAAAAACTGGGCGGGAAAATCGCTATCGGCAGTGCCATCACCACCGTACAAAGCACGTTTGCACAGGTCTACAACGAGACTGATGCGTTCCCGACCGATGGCAGCCAGTTCGACGTCACACTCAGCGACAACGACAGCTTCAAAGTGGGTAATTTGGTGGCGTGTGCACTGCATGTGCCCGGACATACACCAGCCTGCATGGCTTATCGCATCGATGATGCCCTGTTTGTGGGCGACACCTTGTTTATGCCCGACGCCGGCACCGCGCGCTGTGACTTCCCCGGCGGAGACGCAAAAACCCTTTATCGGTCGATCAAAAAACTGCTTAACCTGCCCGCGGAAACCCGGGTGTTTGTCTGCCACGATTATCAACCCAATGGTCGGCAACTGGCTTACGAGACCACCATAGGCGATCAGCGCAAGAGCAACATCCATGTCAAAGAGGGCGTCACTGAAGAAGAGTTTGTCACCATGCGGGAAACCAGGGACAACACACTGGCGATGCCGACGCTGATATTACCCTCGCTTCAGGTGAACATGCGTGCAGGACATCTGCCACCCGCCGAAGCCAATGGCCGCCTGTTCCTGAGCTTGCCCATCAATGTATTCGGTGGCGACGACGTTGCCCGCTTCGCCGACAAGATCTGAAACGCGAACGGGACTACTACAGCAACCTACGGGGGAATAACCATGAAGAACTCGACAGTGTCGCGACATTTTGACGTGGCGGTGGTGGGTGCTGGCGCCGGTGGAATTGCAGTCTGCGCCAGCTTGCTCAACCGTGAACCGAGGATGACCATAGCGCTGATCGATCCTGCCACTATGCACTACTACCAGCCGGGCTGGACAATGGTGGGCGGCGGTATCTTCAATCCAGAATCCACCGGTCGCCCAATGGCCAGCGTCATCCCCCCCAGGGCCACATGGATTCAGCAGTCGGTTTCCGGGTTTGATCCCGATAACAACCGGGTGGTGCTCGATGATGACAGCGAAATCGCCTACGACCGGCTCGTCGTCAGTGCGGGTTTAACCCTTAACTGGTCGGGTATCGACGGCCTGGAGGAAACCCTCGGTCGCAATGGCGTCACCTCCAATTATCGCTACGACATGGCTCCCTATACCTGGCAGCTGGTGCAGGGTATGAAGACGGGCAAGGCCCTGTTCACGCAACCGCCCATGCCCATCAAGTGCGCCGGTGCACCCCAAAAAGCCATGTATCTGTCGTCGGATCACTGGACGCGAACCGGCGTGATCAACACTATCGATGTACAGTTCTACACCGCCACTCCCGGCCTTTTTGGCGTGCAGGCTTACGTACCCGCATTGATGAAGTACATCGAGCGCTACGGCGCGACGCTCAATTTCCAACATACGCTCACCCGTATCGACGGGGAGCGCAAGATCGCGACGTTTAGTACCGCGTCCGGAGAAACCATCGAGTCAGACTTTGACATGATTCATGTCTGCCCGCCCCAATGCGCACCGGCGTTTGTCGCCCAGTCACCGCTGTCCGATGACGCAGGTTGGGTCGATGTCGATCAAAATACCCTTCAGCACAAGCACTATGACAATATTTGGGCGTTGGGTGATTGCATCAGTGCGCCCAATGCGAAGACCGCGGCGGCGGCGCGAGCGCAGGCACCCGTGGTCGCATTGAACCTGCTTCAACATGCGGGCAAGGCGCCCAACATCGCCCATTACGATGGCTACGGTTCGTGCCCCCTGACGGTCGAACGGGGAAAAATTGTGCTTGCGGAGTTTGGCTACGGTGGAAAACTGCTACCGAGTTTCCCGAAATGGATTATCAATGGCGAAGAGCCGTCCCGCCTTGCCTGGCTTTTAAAGTCCCGCGCCCTGCCCTGGATCTACTGGAACGCAATGCTAAAGGGTCGGGAGTGGATGGCCGCACCGGTTCAGCAGGTTTGAAACACACCTCCTGATGTCCCATTTCATACCCATGTTCAATTGGGGTCGGCGTTATACCTCGCGGCAATTTACGGGGGATATCACCGCCGCAATTATCGTAACGGTAATGCTCATCCCGCAATCCCTCGCCTATGCACTGTTGGCGGGGCTGCCTGCAGAAATGGGGCTCTATGCGTCGATTCTGCCGCTCATAGCCTACGCCATCTTCGGCACCAGTCGCACCCTGTCAGTAGGCCCGGTCGCCGTAGTCTCACTGATGACGGCAGCCTCTGTGGGAACGGTTGCTCAGCAGGGAACCGCGGACTATGCCAGCGCCGCAATCACCCTCGCGGGTATCAGTGGCGTCCTGTTGATGGCGCTGGGTCTACTGCGCTTTGGCTTTGTCAGTAATTTCCTGTCACACCCGGTGGTGTCCGGGTTTATTACGGCTTCCGGAATTATTATTGCGCTGAGTCAGATGCGCCACATTCTGGGCATCTCGGCCCATGGCGAAACGCTACCGACACTACTTATGAGCCTCGGTGACAGCATCACCGATCTCAATTGGGCAACAACAGCAGTGGGTATCTTCGCCCTGCTCTTCTTATTGGGCTGCCGCAACTATCTGAGCCCTGCACTGGTCCTGATGGGGATCTCCAAAACCAGCGCTGACGTGGCCGCACGAGCGGCGCCCGTGATGGCCATTGTGCTCACGATTCTGGCAGTGCTCCAGTTTGACCTCGAGGCCCGTGGCGTTGCGCTGGTGGGCCACGTGCCCAGCGGTCTACCCGCCTTCAGCACACCACCATTCGATCTCGACCTGATCAAGGCACTGTTGGTACCCGGCTTCCTGATCGCACTAATCGGCTTTGTGGAATCGGTGTCGGTCGGCCGAACGCTGGGAGCCAAACGGCGCGAGCGCATCGATCCCAATCAGGAACTTATCGCGCTTGGGGGTGCCAATATCGCGGCCGCGGTATCCGGCGGCTTCCCGGTTACTGGGGGCTTCTCGCGCTCAGTCGTTAATTTCGATGCAGGGGCCCAGACTCAGGCCGCATCGGTCATGACCGCGGGCGGTATTACTCTGGCGGCGCTATTTCTGACGCCGGCACTGTACTACCTGCCAAAGGCAACCCTGGCGGCGACCATTATCATTGCCGTCACCTCATTGATCGACTGGAAGATCATAAGACACGCGTGGCAATTTTCCCGAAACGACTTCATCGCAGTAATGGCAACGGTCCTACTGACCCTCGGCTTCGGCGTTGAAATAGGCGTGCTATCGGGAGTGTTGGCCTCCATCGGCATGCACCTTTACAAAACAAGCAAACCCCACTTCGCAGTCGTTGGCACGATTCCCGGTACGCAGCACTATCGCAATATCGATCGCCACGACGTCGTCACCTATCCCAATGTGGTATCAATCAGAATTGATGAGAGCCTTTATTTTGCCAATGCGCATTACCTGCACGATGTCATCATGGGTCAACTCGCCAACAATACGCAGGTGCGACACGTGGTCTTGATGTGTCCGGCGGTAAATGAGATCGACCTGAGCGCTTTGGAGGCGCTTACAGAGATCCATGAACAACTTCACGAACGAGGCATCCAGCTGCACTTCAGCGAGATCAAGGGCCCGGTAATGGATGCGCTGAAAAACACCGACTTTCTGAAGAATCTGGATGGCAACGTCTATCTATGCCATCAAGACGCGATCGATGACCTCGCGATCAAATCCTGACGCTAAGGCTTAGTGAAGGCGTCGTTGGGTTGCCTGTTGCCACACTTTGAGTAGAGCCCGTTCGATGGCACTCTCGGCCGCCAATCCCAACTTCTCCTGCCAATGACGTTTACCGACGTAGCGAACCTCAATAATATCTCGCTCATCGAGCTGTTTCTGAAGATACTCGTCTGACGTGCATAGTTGATCGACCAGCTGTACGTCGAGGGCACGCTGCCCGAACCACACTTCACCGGTAGCCACCTGCTCGATAGCCACCTGTTTACGATTTTCAGCGACGAACTGCTTGAACAGTGCGTGGGTATCCTCCAGTTCTTCAAGAAACTTTTGCCGGCCTTTGTCGGTGTTTTCCCCGAACATTGTCAGGGTGCGCTTGTATTCACCCGCCGTGAGAAGCTCAAAATCGATGTCATTTTTCTTCAGCACTTTATGAAAATTAGGCAGCTGCGCGATCACTCCGATAGAGCCAATAACCGCAAACGGCGCCGCGATTATTTTATCGGCCACGCATGCCATCATGTACCCGCCACTGGCGGCAACCTTGTCGACCGCGACCGTTAGCGGAATCTCCGCGTCGACGACGCGACGCAGCTGGCTGGCGGCGAGCCCATAGCTGTGGACCATACCGCCCGGACTCTCAAGCCGAACGAGTACCTCGTCCTCCTTTCGCGCCTCGGGAAGAATGGCGGACAGCTCCTCGCGCAACTGCTCAACCTGCGCGGCGCGCAAATCGCCATCAAAGTTGAGAACGAACAATCGAGGCCGCCGGGCGTCTTCTGCAGACTTTTTCTTCGCCGCTTTTCGCTCGACCTTACGTTGCTTTTTCTCTTCCTTTTTTCGCCGCTTGGCGCTGGCCTCGTCTTCCGTCACCGAACGTACGGTGTCACGGAAATTCGTGTAACGCTCATTAACCTCGCGCACCTCGATATAGCCGTCTTCCGACCCACGTCGACGCTGAGTCAGAGCCACAACACCGGCGACCACCAGTAAAATAGCCACAACCAGAATAATGGCTTCAAAAAAGAACACTGCGATTTCCGAAAATAATTCCATAACGGCTCCGTTTAGGCCTGGTCGTTCACCAAGCCGTGCGATATGAGTTGGCCACTGATCGATGTCATTGGCGGTAGTGGTGGCAGGTTATGGGCGTCAAACCACCCGGCCTCGAGGATTTCATCGCCATCCGGCCGCAGTTCACCGCCCGCGTACTGGGCGAAAAACCCCAGCATTAGCTGGCCGGGAAAGGGCCACGCCTGGGATCGGAAATACTGGATATCGGATACCTGCACACCGACCTCCTCGTACGCCTCACGCTCGATGGCCTGCTCAGCGCTTTCGCCGGGCTCCACGAATCCAGCCAGCGTACTGTAAAAAGTAGCGCGTCGATGATTCGCCTGGGCGAGCAGTATCTGCTCCCCGCGCTGAATCAGGAAAATGACACACGGCGCGAGTCGCGGATACTGCATCAACTCGCACCGGGCGCATGCAAGACCCCGCCCCGAATCCCCCAGTTCAGTTTTGCTGCCGCAGCGCCCGCAAAATTGATGATCGCGTTGCCACTTAAGGAGTTGGAAGGCCCGACCCTGCGCCGAGAACAAGGCGTCGTCAATGCGCCCCAGCAAGCTATACAGACTGCTCGGGATGTGCCTCAGAGGATCTACCTTCTCCGGCTCCAGATCCACCGCGAAGGCGGGTTGCTGCTGCCAGTAACCCACGGGTACAACGTCGCGTTCACCGAACACGCGTACCACCTCATTCCAGCGCCAGGGGCTACCGGGGGATGCCATGAGATCGCCAATGCAATCCTGACCCGCAAATACAAATACAACGTCCTCGGGTCCGGGCGGACCCGAAGGACTGTCAAACGACAACATGACGCCTCCTGATTTCGGCGGGCATTGTACCCGAACCCGTAGCGCGGCCCTAAAGCGACACCAATTTGCGCTACATCGCCTAGAATAGTCGGGTCGTGATTTATTTCTGAATCAACGGTGTGGCCGTTGGCGCGGTATCACCCGTTAACAATAAGGCGAAGTTCACAATGAGCGAGACCTCTTCCCAGGCGTTATGGCACAACTTTCTTGGACCCTCACCGACGTGGTACAAGCAAACGATTATTGCCTTTTTGGTAATCAATCCCCTGCTGCTACTCGTAGCGGGCCCTTTTATTACCGGCTGGGTATTGATCGGCGAATTTATTTTTACCCTAGCATTGGCGTTGCGCTGCTACCCGCTGCAGCCCGGCGGCCTTCTGGCGATTGAAGCCATCGTTATTGGCTTGGCAGAGCCCCACACTGTCTACGATGAAGCTCTGGCTAATTTTGAAGTCATCCTTCTGCTGATGTTTATGGTAGCGGGAATTTACTTCATGAAAGACTTGCTACTTGTTGTTTTTACAAAGATTTTATTAAACGTCAAATCCAAAAAAATGCTTTCGCTGCTGTTTTCACTGGTAGCGGCAGTGTTGTCAGCCTTCCTCGACGCGCTAACAGTAACCGCGGTGTTAATCACCATTGGCGTCGGGTTTTATGCGGTGTATCACAAGGTAGCATCCGGCAAAGGCATCCATCACGAGGACCACGACCACGGGAACGACGCCGAAGTACGGGATACGCATCACGAGGAACTGGAGCAATTCCGGGCCTTTCTGCGCAGCCTGCTGATGCATGGCGCGGTCGGAACCGCACTCGGCGGGGTATGCACCCTGGTCGGCGAGCCACAGAATCTTCTGATCGCGACCGTAGCCGGTTGGGACTTCATCACCTTCTTTAAGCTGATGGCCCCCGTCACCATGCCAGTACTGGCCTGCGGCCTGGTAACTTGCCTGCTATTGGAGACCACGGGCTGGTTTGGCTACGGCGCTCAGCTGCCCGAGAACGTGCGGCGGGTGCTGGAGGAGTTTCAGGAACGCGAAGCGAGCCGCGCCAATTCCCGAAGCCGGGCCAAACTGGTTGTTCAGGGGATCGTCGCGGCCATCCTGGTAATTGGCCTGGCCTTCCACCTTGCCGCGGTGGGCTTGATTGGACTGATGGTTATTGTATTACTCACCGCCTTTAACGGCATCACCGAGGAGCACCAGTTAGGTCACGCCTTTGAAGAGGCACTCCCCTTCACCGCGTTACTTGTGGTCTTTTTTGCCATTGTGGCGGTTATTCATGAGCAGCACCTGTTCACTCCGGTTATTGATGCGGTACTGGCGATGGAATCCAATGTCCGACCGATCATGTTCTTCGCGGCCAATGGCATTCTGTCGATGATCAGTGACAACGTGTTCGTGGCGACCGTTTATATCAGCGAGGTCAAGAGTGCATTGGATGCCGGTGAGATTACCCGGGCGGAATTTGATCAGCTGGCAATCGCCATCAATACAGGTACCAACCTGCCCAGCGTGGCAACCCCGAACGGTCAGGCCGCCTTCCTGTTCCTGCTGACCTCAGCGCTGGCACCCCTGATTCGCCTGTCCTACGGCAGAATGGTCATCATGGCTGTGCCTTATACGCTGGTTCTCGGTGGGGTAGGCGCGGCAGCAGTAGCGGCCTTTATTTGACAGGAGCCATCCAACCGCGGTGGTGAATTTACTCCGCCGCGGATTGCTGCTCCCGCCAGATCACCGGGCCGCCGCTGGCGGCGGCAATGGCATCGAGCCTTTGCTCGTGCCGGGCAAGCTCTTCCGCTGACGCTCGCATCACCCGTAAGGGCGGACGCGAAGTGGGTAGCCTGCGGATGCCACCGTCGGGGTTATCCGCGGTATCCAAAGACCCCTCCTCATCATCCGACAACCCCAGGCTGGTCTGTCCGCCGGTCATCAGCAGGAAGACATCGGCGAGAATCTCCGCATCCAGCAGTGCCCCGTGCAGGGTCCGGGTGGAGTTATCCACACCGTAGCGCTGGCACAAGGCGTCGAGACTATTGCGCTGGCCGGGGTGTTTGCGTCGGGCGAGCACCAACGAGTCGGTTACGCGACAGTGATCTGCCACCGCAGTGCGCCGGGCACCGAGTCGATCCAGCTCGGCATCGATGAAACCAACATCGAAGGGGGCGTTATGAATAATCAGTTCCGCACCATCAATAAAGGCCAAAAACTCGTCTGCAACACGATCAAATGTGGGTTTATCGGCAAGAAAGTCGGGGGTGATGCCGTGGACTTCCATCGCCCCCGGATCGATCTCGCGTTGGGGCTGCACGTATTGGTGGTAATGATTTCCCGTGAGCTTGCGATTCACCAGCTCCACACAGCCAATTTCGATAATACGATGCCCCTGAGTGACTTCGAGACCCGTCGTTTCCGTATCCAGTACCACATGGCGCATGCTATCTATCCCTTAAGCTCATCAATGCCGCGGTTGGCGAGTGCATCGGCCCTGTCATTCTCTGCATGCCCACTGTGGCCCTTAACCCAATGCCAGCGCACCTCATGGCGGGCACACTGCTCATCAAGCGACTGCCAAAGATCCTGGTTCTTGACCGGTTTGCGCGCAGCAGTACGCCAGCCGTTACGCTTCCAACCGGCAACCCATCGGGTAATGCCGTCACGCACGTACACCGAATCCGTCGTGAGATCGACGGTAGAGCCGTCCTTCAGGGAGCGAAGCGCTTCTATTGCTGCTGTCAACTCCATGCGGTTGTTGGTGGTCTGCGCCTCGCCTCCCCACAGCTCCCGCTCACGATCGCCTCGCCGCAACAGCACTCCCCAGCCGCCGGGTCCCGGATTGCCGCGGCAGGCACCATCGGTGAAAGCCTCTACGCTGGTAGTCATGCGAATGTCGCTTATTTGACGGGACGCAGGCGCGGGCCTGGGCGGTAGCGTTGCTGCGTGGGCAATCGAGCGCCCGCCACCGGCCTGCTGACCGGGATGGAGATCAGCCGCGCACGAACGCGACGACTTTCGACCTCGATCAGGTGTGCCCTTACCATTTTTTGCGCATGAATCACGTAGCGCTACCCAGGGGGACATTGTGCCTGACCAGCCGCTCATCAAGCCGCTGCAATACGCCCCGCAGGCGTCCCCGAGTCGAAGTTGGCACTACAAGTTTGTGGCGGGCATGATCACTGTTGAAATCCAGAAGCGAGAGCCAGTCCTGCGCCTTGTGCGGACTAACAGGGCTGATGCCTCGCCAGGGTGACTGGGATCGAGCCGACTGCAGGCGGCGCAGGCCACCCAGCAGGGATCGCGGGTTCATTCCCACAAGAATCAGGTGTCCGTGCGGCGTGAGCACCCGGCGGATTTCGCGCAGTGCCTGATGCGGGTCCTCGCTTACATCCAGCGCGTGTAATGCCACGACAACGTCCACCGACTCGGTTTCAAAAGGCAATTCTTCATCGAGGGCATACACACTCAACGCCCCGGTGCCAACCGGGCCAGCGCCGGGCCTGCTGCGTATCACCTGCTGTACCCGTGTCATGGAGGGTATATCGATCGCGGGGTCTGTTCCCAAAAGCACCATGTGGTAGCCGAACAGTTCGTCGAGTGCTATGGAAAGGTCATCCACAAGTTGCTCCCGAAGGCGCTGGCCAACGCCACTGGTGGCATACCAGGTTTCCAGTGCCTCGCGGGGATCGTTAGAATACGATGTATCATGCGAAAGTGTTGTCATTGGGGGACTGTAGCGCCGCTACCTCCCAACAGGCAAGTGGAGTCAAAACAATGTCTGTTTCAATCAGCCCCATTCCAGCATTTCAGGACAATTACATCTGGTTACTGGAAGACACTCAACATCGTGCGGTTGTGGTGGATCCCGGCGATGCGGAACCCGTGCAGGCGGTACTCGCCGAGCGTGGACTGGATCTCCACGCCATTCTGATCACCCATCATCATCCCGATCATGTGGGTGGGGTGCTCACCCTGAAGACGGCTACCGGATGCAAAGTCTACGGACCCCGCAACCCCGAGATCGAAGGTATCGATCATCCGTTGAAAGACGGGGATCAGATCGACGTCCTCGGAGAATCATTCGAAGTGCTCGAGGTCGGGGGCCACACCCTCGATCACATTGCGTATCTCTCGCACACCAGTGAGCCTGCGCTTTTCTGCGGCGACACCCTGTTTGTTGCAGGCTGCGGTCGAATGTTCGAGGGTACGCCGCCGCTCATGTACCAATCGCTGGCCAGACTCGCCGCATTACCGCCGCAAACCGCTGTGTATTGTGCTCACGAATACACCCTCGCGAATCTTGCTTTTGCCCGCGCGGCAGAACCTGGAAATAGCGCCATTACTGCGCGTATCGAAGACCTTGAAACGGTGCGGGCAGCGGGCGAACCCACAGTACCCTCCTCGATTGCCTGGGAACTCAAAACCAATCCCTTTCTTCGATGCGGAGAGCCGACGATAGTCGAGCAGCTGCAGCGAGAGGATCGATTAACAGGAGACGCGCCCCACGAAATATTTGCCGCACTGAGGCGCTGGAAAGACAACTTTTAATGGGACCTGCACCTCGCTTTCTCACCCTGGCGGTGCTGACGTCCGTGCTGGCAGGATGTGGCGCGCTGATGCCGTCAGACACGGGGCAAGGGACAGCAGATACAGAGCTTGGTGACGCGGGCCCGGCCACCGAGGTCGTTGAAACCGTCGTCGCTGAACCAATAGCACCTATCGACCTCTGGTCGCTCATCGCCCGGGATTCAACCTGGCGGGCGCCCGATAAAGACCCAGAAATCGCCAGCGCGCGCGATCGCTACCTGCAACAGCCCCAGCTCAGCGAGGTGATCTCAGAGCGCGCAGAGCCCCACCTGCAAACCGTGGTAGCCGCCGTCAGAGCGCGGGGCCTCCCCATCGAGCTGGCATTGGTTCCCGTCATCGAGAGCATGCTGGACCCCTGGGCGTACTCTAGCGCCCACGCCGCCGGGCTTTGGCAAATCACCTCTGGCACTGCCAGTCACTATGGTTTGAGACGAACATGGTGGTACGACGCACGTTACGATGTCGCTGAGGCGACCGAATTTGCACTCGACTACCTGGAAGCGCTCAACGCCCGCTTTGATGGTGACTGGTTTTTAACCCTGGCCGCCTACAATAGTGGCCCGGGACGCGTGTCTCGCGCCATCACCCGCGCCGAGGAGAACGGATTGGAAGCCACCTACTGGTCCCTGGATCTGCCCCGTGAAACGCGACGGTATGTGCCACGCCTACTGGCCATGGCAGAAATTATCCGGGAGCGCGCAACGCTCGGAATCGCTCTTCCCTCCGTGCCGATTGATGCCCGCCTTGTGCCTGTCGCCGTCGCGGGTCAAATCGAAATGGAACGGGCAGCGCAACTGGCGGGACTGCCCCTTGAGGAGCTGCGGCGTCTCAATCCGGGGCAACTGCGTTGGGCGACCGCGCGAGGCCCGGACCAGGTATTGTGGCTTCCGGAATCGCTCGCCAAACCTTTTGCCCGCAAACTGGCACAACTCGCCCCCGAAGATCGAGTGCAATGGGTACGCTATACCATTGAACCGGGAGACACCTTGACGAAGATATCCCGGCGTATGGGCGCGCCCGTAACACTGATTCGCGAGATCAACGACATCGAGGGACACCTGATTCGTGCCGGCGACAGCCTGATGATCCCAGGTTCGCTGCAGGGTGAGAATGCACTCGCGCTTGCCCGTATCGGGCCGGAACGTGGACGACGCCCGGGTCGATATGAAGTCAAGTCCGGCGACTCCCTGTGGAGCATTTCTCGCCGATTCGGCCTCGATCTCGACGCGCTGCAACAGTGGAACCAACTCGCCCCCGACCGCTACCTGCAACCGGGGCAGACTCTGCGCCTACGGCCATGACAACGACGCCGGCAAGCGAAGAAGGCCTGCAGCAGCGCCACCTTCTCGCCATCGATGGTGCACATTGCGCCAGTTGTGTGGGAAAAATAGAGCGCGCGCTGCAAGCCGTGCCCGCGGTCGAACAGGCCAGCATGAACCTTGCAGAGCACACCGCCAGCGTTATTGGGCAGGTCAACAACGAACGCTTGCTCGATGCGGTGCAAAATGCGGGATACCGCGCCCGTTTACTTGATGAGGCGGATCTCTCCGCCGTTATCGAAGAGCAGCAGGAAGCAACCCATAACGCACGCCGGCGCGCATGGCGTTCTACTGTGTTTGCACTGGGTCTCGGGCTACCGGTTATGGCCTACGGCTGGCTGGGCGGCTCAATGCTGATCACATCGCCGTCGCAACAGCTGGGCTGGGGCGCTATCGGGCTGCTCACGCTGACATTAATGCTGACCACGGGCCGCCATTTTTATAGCGATGGGCTTAGAGCTTTATTTCACGGCAATGCCACCATGGACAGTTTGATCGCCATTGGCACCTTTAGCGCCTGGTTCTATTCGATGCTGGTCGTGGTTTTTCCTTCGCTTTTCCCCGTCGTGTCGCGATACGTTTATTTCGAAGCATCTGCAATGATTCTCGGCCTGATCAGCCTTGGACAGGCGCTCGAAGCCAATGCAAAGGCACACAGTACCGACGCGCTGAAACGGTTGTTGTCGCTGCAGCCCGACACCGCCCACAAAATTGACGGCGACACCGAGACCGACGTGCCGGTCAGGGGCCTGAAGCGTCATGACGAGGTCCGGGTCAAACCGGGGGAGCGGATGCCGGTTGATGGCAGCATCATCGAAGGTACCGCCTATGTCGATGAATCGATGCTCACCGGGGAGCCGATGCCGCGCCTGAAAAACGCCGGAGATACTGTGACGGCAGGCACGGTGAACGGTTCGAGCTCTATTCGTGTCAGGGTAGCCAGCCACAGTGCGGGCACGACGCTCGCGCGAATTACCCGGCTGGTTCGCGAAGCCCAGTCGAGCAAGCCGGCGATAAGCCGATTGGCGGACGATATCGCCGCATGGTTCGTACCCGCCGTGATGGCGACAGCCCTGATCAGCGCGCTCGCCTGGTTGTCCTTCGGGCCCGACCCGTCGATAACTCTCGCCTTCGTGGTATTTACCTCGGTTTTGATTATTGCCTGCCCATGCGCGCTCGGACTGGCCACGCCAATGGCGGTCATTATGGGTGTCGGCAAGGCCGCCGAGTTTGGTGCGCTTATCCGGCGTGGGGACGCACTGCAGACAGCTGCCAAAATCACTCATCTGGTCATCGACAAGACCGGGACCCTTACCGCGGGCCGGCCCAGGATCACGCAGGTTGACGCTACCGGGACCCACAGTATTCCCGACGTGATGGCGCTTCTGGCCAGTGTCGAAACACACTCAGAGCACCCCATTGCCCGCGCCGTTGTCGACTATGCGTCGCAGGAAAACCTGCAGCCAATTGCCGCAAAAGGCTTTAAGGCCCATGTTGGCCAGGGTGTCGAAGCGATGGTCGACGAATGGCGGATCCTGGCGGGCAATCAGCAATTCCTTCAACACCATGGCGTTGACACTGGACAGGCATCGGTGGCCGCTGTGCCCGGCCAGACTGTCGTTTTCGTGGCTATCGACGAAACGCTCGCCGCCACCGTTTGCATCGACGACCCCCTAAGACACGACGCCAAACAAGCCGTTGAGCGCATCAAATCAATGGGCATCAAGGTCGCCATCTTCACGGGTGATGCCGCACCGGCAGCAACAAGAATCGCCCATGATGTGGGGATTGAGCGCGTAGAAAACACCCTTCTACCGCAAGATAAAGCCGCGCTGATTTCTGCCATGCGGCACCCGGGTGCGGTGATTGCGATGGCGGGTGACGGTATTAACGACGCCCCGGCTCTGGCCTCAGCCGATATTGGATTTGCCATGGGTTCGGGCACCGATATCGCCATCGAAAGTGCCGATATCACACTACTCAGCGATTCATTGACGGGGGTGGCCGATACCATCGCACTGAGCCGCGCAACGATTCGAACCATCAAGCAGAATCTCTTCGCCGCTTTCATCTACAACGCGGTCGGTATTCCGATTGCTGCTGGCGCGCTCTACCCTTTCACGGGCTCGCTACTGAGCCCAGTCGTCGCCGGAGGAGCGATGGCGCTAAGCTCGCTGAGTGTTGTCACCAATGCCACCCGACTCCGTTTCTTCAAAGCCGGCGGATCTGCGCCATCGTTTAGCAACGACCGAGCGGCCTGATGTTACGACCTCAATCCGAGTCCTTGCGAGCGGCTTCCATCATGGACCGCTTGTGCAACTTGCCATCTTCCTGTCTCGGCAAACGGTCATGAAACACGAGAGAACTCGGCACCTGAATGTGCGAGAGACGCTCGCGCAGCCACTCCAATAATTCGAACGCGGTCTCATCCGTGGCGTCCGCCCAGTTCTCCGGCTCCACGACCACTCTGACAGACTCACCATGCTCATCACTGGGGACACCAAAAACGGCAACATCGGCCACTTTATCGTGGGTAATCAGTACGTTTTCGATCTCAGCCGGAAAAACATCAACACCCCCGCTGGTCACAGTGAACTCGGCACGATCCGTCAAATAGAGAAAACCCTCCTCATCAAGGTATCCCACATCACCGACCGTTACCCAACCGTGTTCATTCGTCGCCGCCAGTGATTTTTCCCGGTCGCCGTGATAATCGAATGGGTGCTGAGGGTCGGCGAAAAAAACCTTTCCAATCTGCCCCGGCGGCAATTCTCTACCGTCAATCGAGACAATTTTGGGCTCGCCGAACAGGGGCTTACCCACCGAGCCTTTGTGGGCCATCCACTCTTCAGAATCAATCACCGAGAAGCCAGCACCCTCACTCGCCGAGTAGTATTCGTAAATAATCGGGCCCCACCAGGCAATCATCGCCTCCTTTACCGCAATCGGGCACGGGGCGCCGGCGTGAATCGCCACCTGCATACTGCCGAGATCGAATTGGCCACTAACCTCTGCGGGCAGCTTGAGCATCTGCATGAACATCATCGGTACCCACTGGCTATGGGTCACCCGATGGGTCTCGATCAAGGCAAGCGCCGCTTCAGCGTCGAAACGCTCCATAACAACCGAGGTGCCACCGGTGGCCAGTACCAGTAAGTTGTAATGAATCGGTGCCGCCTGGTAAAGCGGCGCCGTAGACAAATAAGTCGTTTCCGCGCCGAAGCCGAAAGCCGATCCCACAGAAACTTCCAAGGGGTGCGGCGCGTCATAATCCTTCGATACCCGAGGTGGTAATACCGCTTTGGGTCGGCCGGTGGTGCCCGCCGTATAAATCAGCGGCGCCCCCAGGGCCTGATCATCAATCGCGCATTCGGGCATTTGATCGATGACCTCCTCAAAGGAATCCCAACCGTCGACCACACCATCCATCAGGTAACGCTGCGTGAGCCCGGTTAGTCCGGCCGCCGCCGCCTGCGCGATATCGACCCACTCGAGAGCCGCAAAAAACAAGGTGGCGCCGGAATTTTCCAGAATATGGCGTATATCCTCCTCCCCGAGGTGCGTTGGGATCGGGGAAAAAATGACTCCCGCTCGCTCAGCGGCGCAGGCAATTTCGATAAGCTCGCGTCGATTACCCATCAGTAGCGCGATATGATCGCCCGTGTGAACACCCGCGGTGCGCAGTAGCTGCGCAATTTGATTGCTTCTCCGATCGAGGTCCCCGTAATCAACGACCTCGCCACTCGGGGCGAGAATGAGGGCGGGTTTTGCGGGGGTTTCAGCGGCGGTAGCCGAGATATGCGGCATGGAGTGTGCTCCTGATTATTTCCCAGCTACTATACAAGAGACCCGCACACACAATCATCAACAAGAGTAGGGATCGATTTGAAAGATCACTGTCCTGACACCGGCGCTGCGGCACGCGCCGACATTCGACAAGGGTTATGGCGCAAGCCCACCAGCGGCATCGCGCCCGGATTCGTACAGTGTAATCTCGTGATTTTAGACACCGGGGCGGCCTCGGATTTTCTTCGCTTCTGCCAAACCAACCCAAAGCCCTGCCCCTTGCTCGCCATGAGCCCCGAACCTGGCGATCCCACATTACCGGCGCTTGGCGCATCGATTGATGTGCGGACGGACTGCCCGAGCTATCGTATCTGGACACAGGGAGCGCTAACCACCGAGTGCGATAATCTCCTCGATCACTGGCAATCCGACCATGTCGCCTTTGCATTGGGTTGTTCATTTTCTTTCGAGGAGGCCCTCATCGCCGCGGGGGTTGAAGTGCGCCATATCACGGAGGGCGTTAACGTACCCATGTACCGAACCCATTTGCCCTGCGAGTCGTCCGGAGTGTTCCGCGGTACGATGGTCGTCAGCATGCGACCAATGAAACCCGCACAGGCGATTCGCGCAATACAGATCTGCGCGCGCTTCCCAACGGTGCACGGTGCTCCGATACATTTTGGGCAGCCCGAGGCAATTGGTATTAACGATCTTACGGCCCCTGATTTTGGTGAGGCCGTCTCCATAAGAGAAGGGGAAGTTCCCGTGTTCTGGGCCTGCGGGGTAACGCCTCAGGTTGCTTTGGAAAATGCGAAGCTACCCCTTGCATTTACCCACACTCCGGGGCACATGCTGATCACAGATTTACGTAATGCAGAACTGGCGGTAAATTGATATGGCTAAGGCAATAACCCTCAATTGTGATCTCGGCGAGGGATTTGGCAAATGGAAGATGGGGCTCGACGAAGAAATGATGCCGCTGATCGACTGTGCCAATATCGCCTGCGGCTTTCACGCGGGTGATCCCTGCACGATCGAACGAACCCTCGAACTGGCGCGTCGACACAAAGTGGAAATTGGTGCCCACGTATCCTATCCGGATCTGCAGGGCTTCGGCCGCCGATCAATGGCGATACGGGGCCACGAGCTGGTCAATTTGATTCACTACCAAATGTCGGCGCTCGATGGCATGGCCCGTGTACACAATAAAAAGCTCGATTACGTTAAGCCCCACGGTGCGCTCTACAACGACATGATGAAAGATCTCGGCCTACTCAACGATGTGATGTCGGCCGTATCCAGCTGGCACAAGTCGGTGGATCTCGTGGTAATGGCGACCCCGAGAGATAAAAAATCGGTCGAGCTGGCGGTGGAGCACGGCCTCAACCTGCGCTTTGAGGCGTTCTGTGATCGCGGCTACACCAACGCCGGATATCTTATTGAACGGGGTAAACCTGGAGCATTACTGAGCACCGAGCAGGCCGTCGATCAGGCGCTGGCGGTCGCGAAGGGTGAGCTGCGTAGCAGCAAAGGTAAAAAACTGTCGATTACCGCCGACACACTGTGCCTGCATGGCGACACGCCGAATGCGGTGGCCGTGGCGACGGCGATTCGCGAAGCCCTCCAAGGGTATTAAACCCCCGTGGCTGATATCACCCTGGCGGGTGAACAGGGTTTACTGGTCACGTTCACCGGGGCACCCACACCCGAGACCAGCCGCCGTATCATAGCGCTCGCTGATTTTATTGAAGCCCGCTTTCCGACAGGCATCAATGATGTTGTGCCCAGCTACACGACCCTCGGTGTCTTTTTTGAACCCGCAGCGCTGACCCGACCAACCGTCATGCACGAAATCCGGGAGTGGCTGGAACGACCCCTATCAACAGGTTCCAGTCCCGCTATTGAGACCACACTACCCGTTTATTACGGCACCGAGGTCGCTCCTGATCTCGTGACGATTGCTGAAAGAACCGGTCTCACCCCAGACGAAATTGTTCAATTACACACCCGTGAACGCTACCACGCGTATGCCAACGGATTTGCACCCGGTTTTTGCTATCTGGGACATCTCAATCCGCGGCTGTCCCAGCCCAGACGTTCCACACCCCGCGCCCGGGTACCCAAGGGATCTGTCGCCATCGCAGACCGCCAGACCGCCGTGTACCCCGTTGACTCTCCGGGTGGATGGCATCTCATCGGACGCTGCCCCCTACCCCTTTTCAACCCGGAATCTCGCACACCCAACCTGATATCGGTCGGCACCTTCGTACGCTTCAAAGCGATAGAGCGAAGCGAATTCCTCGATCTCGGTGGTTCGCTTGAGTGAGTGGTTGATCGAGACCGTGTCCACACCCTGCACACTGCAGGATGCGGGGCGCCAACACTCATTACGACTGGGGCTGAGCCCGGGAGGTGCGGTGGACCCTCCGGCCTACCGCTTGGGTCAGCGCCTGGTCGGAAACTCAAAAGACGAAGCGGCCCTGGAAACCTGCTACGGATCTATCGCGCTCACAGCGGATGGACCCTGTACTGTGGCGGTAACCGGGCCTGACACCCCGGTACTGGTCGATGGCGATAACATCGGTATCAATCGGGGGTTCCAGCTCGAAGCGGGCCAGCGACTGGAGCTACCGCCGCCGAGTCGGGGGGTCTACCACTATATCGCGGTCAAAGACGGATTCGATGTACCCGCGGTTTTTGGCAGCCACAGTACAGTTGTCCGCGAGGGTCTGGGCGGGCTTGCCGGTCGAGCGCTGGTCGCCGGCGATCGATTGATCCTGCGAACCGGATCTCCCGCCCCATTGCTGTGCTACCCGACCGTATCGCGCCGTGACGAATCACGGATACTCACGCTGCGATTTATCCCCTGCTTTCAGTTCGACCAGTTTCCAGAAGCGACCCGCAGACTGTTCAATACTGGATCCTTCAGCGTGACCGCCAGTGCCAATAGAATGGGAATAAAGCTCAGCGGAGACCCGCTCATAACCGGTATCGAAAAGTTATACTCCGAAACCACCTGTCTTGGCGCCATACAAATCCCGCCCGAGGGGAATCCTATTGTTCTTCTCAATGACCGACAGACTGTGGGCGGCTATCCCAAGGCGGGGGCAGTAATCTCATCCGACTGTGTTCGGCTGGCGCAGGCCCGGCCGGGGCAGCAGGTTCGCTTCCAGCCCGTCACAGAGACCGAAGCTGATAGGATTCGCTGGTTGAACGATAACTTTGAGAGAGAGCGCATGCTCAAACCCGTAACGACACCGGGGCAAACCATTGCCCATGACTGACGCCGAAATCAGTCGATTCAGTGACCAGATCGAAGCGCTACTGGTTAATCGAAATCCGCGCGGAATGTCGGGCGTCCGCGATGCGCTGAAACCGGGTTACGTCGCCCGTGCGGCCCGTCGTCTGCTCGATGCAGACAAGGAAATACTCATTGCAACCGGCTTTCCCGTAGCCAACACCTTCGAAACCGATGGCCCCGCGGGGGCCATTGCGCTTTACGATTTCTGCCTGCAAGGTGGCGGGAGACCCGTACTCATGGCCGGTGCGCCACTCATCAACGCGATTGGTGCGGACCGGGCAACCCACATCATCAACGGTTTTTCGCAAGCCGACGCCGATCGCGAGGCCGAACGCTTTTTTGCAAAACATTCACCCTCGCTAATGATTGTTATCGAGCGACCCGGCGCCGCTGCTGACGGCCATTACTACAATATTACGGGCAAAGACATCAGCGCGGAGGTGCGTCCTTTTGAGCCCTGGGTCGACCGCGCGCCCTGCCCCGTTATTGCTATCGGCGATGGCGGTAACGAAATTGGTATGGGTAGCGCAGGAAAGGTCCTCGAAACCCTCAATATTCGGCCGGCGGTTTCCACCTGTGATGAGCTGGTGGTCGCCGACGTATCCAACTGGGGCGCGTATGCAATCATCGCCATGGCGCAGAAACTCAGTGACATTGAGCATCATTGGAGCATTCAACCGCGACGATTGCTCGGCATGTTGAGCGCTGCCGGGAGCGTTGACGGTGTCACCCACCAAAATACGCTGACCGAGGACGGACTTGATTGCAGCGAATGTGAAGACCTTCTGGATAAAATTCATCACGTGCTTTTTGCACCAACACCGACGGACGGGTAGCACCAGTGACAACCGCTTTTGTAAATGGGGATTTTTTACCGCTCGAGTCAGCGGCCATCTCGCCGATGGACCGGGGTTTCCTGTTTGGTGATGGTATCTATGAGGTCATTCCCTGCCGCGAGGGCCGCATGATGGCATTTACGCGGCATATGTCTCGATTACAGGACGGTCTCGATGCCATAAACATCGATAACCCCATGACAACCGACGACTGGCATACCTGCCTCGAAAAACTTCGAAGATCAGCTGCCGCCGATGACTGCGCCATCTATTTGCAGGTCACTCGCGGGCCCGCCTCTACCCGTAACCACAAGTATCCGGCCACATCCGAGCCAACTGTCTTCGCCTATAGCTATTCGATACCGGCTGCCAGCGACGGCGCCCCCTCGACTGCCACCGGCTTACGGGTGATCACCGGCCGGGATCGTCGCTGGCAGCGCTGCAACATAAAATCAGTTTCCCTGCTGGGTAATGTGCTACACCTCATGGAGGGTGTTGAGGCCGGTGTCGAGGAAATCCTTTTGTTCAACGACAGAGACGAACTCACAGAAGCCGCCGCGTGCAATGTGTTCATCACTGATGGCGATCGAGTCATCACACCACCCCTGGACCACCAAAAGTTACCGGGAATTACACGCAGCGTATTAATTGATCTTATGCGTCGAGACGGCGGGTGGAACATCGAGGAAGCCATTATCACCCGCCAACAGGTGCGACGAGCAGACGAGGTATGGCTGACCAGTGCCACAAAAGATATTGCACCCGTGATAGAGGTCGACAATCGATCTGTGGGTGACGGCACCCCCGGGCCACTCTGGTCAAAGGCCCAGACGCTGTTGTATCGGCATCGCTTCGATCTGGATTAGGCAAACGGAAAATCATGTCAAGACCCACCCTGTTATCGATAGATCTCGATGCCCTGGTTCACAACGCGAAATTGTGTCAATCGCTGGCGGCCCCCAGTCGCTTCATGGCGGTGATCAAAGCGGATGCCTATGGGCATGGCGCCGTACCGTGCGCACGGGCACTACGCGGCATTGCCGACGCCTTCGCGGTCGCCCTTGTTGAGGAAGCGGTAGAACTGCGCGCGGCAGGAATATCCGAACCTATCCTGGTGATGGAAGGCCTGTTCTCTGCCGACGATATGCGCCACATTGTTGAGCATAAGCTGTGGCCGGTTATCCATAGCCGGCATCAATTGGACTACCTATCACCTGAACACCATGGCACGCCGCTGTGGCTGAAAATTGATACCGGTATGCATCGCCTTGGTATAGAGCCCGAAAAGTTACCTCAGATGCTGAGCCGGATTCGCGAGCTGGGTTTCTCGGATATCACTCTCATGTCCCATCTCGGGGATGCAGAGAATCCGGATACGGCATTAAGCCAGCGTCAGATCGACGCCTGGCAGAACATCACCGGCCAACATTCCAGCGTCACCAGCCTGTGTAACTCAGCGGCGGTCGCGCAGCGGTCGGTGCCGGAGTCCAGCTGGGTTCGTGCCGGCTACATGCTCTATGGTGGGCAGACCACTCCGAATCCACTGCCTCTAAAGCCGGTCATGTCTTTCCAGTCGGCGGTTATGGCCCTGAGGACAATCGCTGCGGGCGAGACCGTGGGCTATGGGGGACGCTGGTGTGCACAGAGACCCAGCGTTATCGCCACCGTCGCTGCGGGCTATGCCGATGGATACCCGCGATCCGCCGAGGATGGTACGCCGGTTAACATCGGCGGAGAAATAGCGCCCCTGGTCGGCCGCGTTTCCATGGATATGGTCACCGTAGATGTCACCGACCTCCCCGGGGTAAAGATAGGTACCCCGGCCCTATTGTGGGGGGCAAGTCCTACCATCGATGATGTCGCCAATAGGGCCGGTACCATCGGCTATGAGCTGACTGCGAGGATGCCGCCACGAACCCCGCGGACCTACGGGTAAACGACCGCACTCGTGCGCCGAGGCCACAATCACCGTGATAAAGTGGCTACCGGGGATTGCAGAGCCGTAATTCGAGGCACGGTATGTGGCTGTTTATTTACTACTCAATTCAAGGGATGACCCATTGTGGCGCCATATCGATCGAAACCCCTCGCTGAAGGCGACTTACTTGCCGCCATCGATCTTGGCAGTAACTCCTTTCACCTCATTGTTGCCCGTGTTGAGCACGGGGAAGTTCGTCCGGTGCATACCCTCGCCGAGCGCGTCCAACTCGGTGCGGGGCTAAAGAAATCGAAACTCGATTCTGATGCCATAGCCCGGGGACTCGCCTGTCTCGCGCGATTCGGCCAATTGCTGGACAGTGTCGAGCCGCGACGTATCAGAGTGGTCGGTACCAATGCCCTGCGTCAGGCGAAAAACTATCGATCGTTTACCGAGCCCGCCGCCAAACTACTGGGGGTTCCTGTCGATGTTGTCTACGGTCGCGAAGAAGCGCGCCTGGTCTATCTGGGCGTCGCCCATACCCTCGCCGATGACGAACATTCGCGGCTTGTTATTGATATTGGTGGTGGTAGTACGGAATTCATCGTTGGGCAGCGATTTGAACCCATTCGTTTGCAAAGTCTGCAACTCGGTTGCGTCAGCTATACCCAGCGTTTTTTCCCCAAGGGCGTCATCAGCAAACAACACTTCAAAAACGCCTATGACCAGGCGCGCCTCGAGGTTTCTCATATCAGAAAGCAATTCGACGCGCGGCACTGGAAAGAGTGCGTAGGTTCGTCGGGAACACTGCAGGCGATCGAGGCGCTCGCAAAGAGCTCCGGGCTGACCAGCGGAGGAATCGACAGCGCGGCACTGAAGGCGTTGCGAAAGGCCCTGTTGGGTTTTGAAACCATGGCCGACATAAAGCTTGAAGGGTTGAGTGAAAAACGCAGGGATGTCATTGCCGCCGGTGTCGCCATCACTCAGGCAATATTTGACGGACTGGATATTGATCAGATGCGTACGTCAAGTGGCGCACTTCGTGAGGGCGTCATCTACGATCTCATGGGGAGATTAAGCCACGAAGATGTGCGTGAACGCTCGATAGCAGCAATGCTGCAACGCTATAAATCCGACGAAACGGTCGCGGAGCTGGTCTCGCGACGGGTGGGCTATCTTGCCGAGCGCGTACAGGACGCCTGGAAACTCAGTGATGCCAATATCGAGCTACTGCGCTGGGCGGGTCGTAGCCATGAGATTGGGATTGCGATTGCACAGAAACACTATCATCGGCACTCGGCTTATTTGCTGCTGAACTCAGATCTGCCCGGTTTCTCACAGAATGAGCAGGAGATAATGGCGACGCTCGTAAAGGGACTCCAGGGAAAAATTCGGGACGATCTGCTGGAAGACATTCCGAAGAATGAGCGCGAAAAAATATCGCGCATGATTGCGCTCCTGCGATTGGCGGTGGTTTTCAAATATGTTGAATCCCTGGTGACGCTACCCGACTTTTCCGTTGAGGTCAGCGATAATACACTGACCCTCACCTTCCCTGACGGCTGGCACGATCTGCACCCGCTGACCACCTGGGAGATCAAGGAGAGCGAAGCGGCAATGAAAAAGCTAGGCGTTAAATTAAAATTGGCCTAATGACAGCGAACCTTCCCCGTACCACAATCACCGTCACCAATACCCTCGAATGTCCTGTAGCCACCGATTGCGACTGGAACTGGAAATGAAGTATCGGCCTTTTTTTATGTTGCTCACCGCTCTACTTGCATCTTTGGTGCAGGCAGAGTCCAGCAATTCTGAAGAGCCACGGGCAGTTATCCTGCTCATCGGTGATGGCCTGGGGCCCCAGCAACTCACCATGGCCCGCAATTACCTCACCGGGAGTGCCGGACAGCTACTGGTGGATACCGCACCGGTCTATGCCTCCATTCAGATTGAGACCGAGGCAGCCGATGGCACGCCGCTCTATGTTCCCGACTCCGCCAATACCGGCACCGCCATGGCCTCGGGTGTTGTGACCAATATCAACCATGTGGGCGTAAGACCCGACGGCACCCCGGTCACCTCGATTATTGAGGCCGCCTCACGTGCCGGTTATCGCACCGGCATCATTACCACCGCCGCAGTGACCGATGCCACCCCGGCGACTTTCCTCGCTCACATCTCGCATGACGACTGTGAAAATCCAGCGGTCATTCTTGGCGGCACTGTCTATGGAAGGCACTTCCCGGGCTGCCCCGAAGAAGCCACCGAAAATGGCGGGCCGGGGTCAACCGCGGAGCAAATCGCAAAGTCCCCGGTTGACCTGTTGCTTGGCGGTGGACGAGTGCATTTTTTACCCACCATTGCCGGTAGTAACCAGCGCGTGAGGGATGCAGCCTCCGAAAATGGCTTTCTGGTAGTCGACCGACTTGGGCAGTTGGACGCGCTCACCCCGGGACAACGTGCACTGGGCTTATTGGCAAAGGAAAATCTAAAGGTCCGAATGCGCGGCTCCGGTAGCCGCAAGGCCGAACCCGTGACACTCACGGATCCGTCCAATCCTAATGCGCCTGTTATTCTTCCACCGCCGATGAGCTGCGAACCCAATCCCGAATTTGGTGATACACCCACACTACGGCAAATGACCGCAACAGCGTTGCGACTGCTCTCGGCCGAGAATCCAAAAGGCTTTTTCCTCATGGTGGAATCCGCCTCAATCGACAAACAAAGCCATCAACGTAATCCCTGCGGCGCCATCGGCGAAGTCCAGCAGCTCGAAGAGGCACTGGCTGAGGCTCTGAAGTTTACCGAGTCCCATCCTCGAACCTTGATACTGGTCACAGCCGACCACTCCCACGGCGTACAAATCGTGCCCGAACCGAGTGCCTACGGTGGTGGCGCCGCAGAGGGCGTGCATTCCCCCGGGAAAATTGCCCGTCTCAAGACCCCGGAAGGCGGGCTGATGCGGCTCAACTATGGCGTCAATAATTATGCGGTGACCGAACACACGGGAGCCAACGTAGCCCTTTTCGGTAATGCCGAGGCCAAGGGCCTCGTAACACCGTATATGCGCCAACGTGAGATTCACACGGTCATGATGCGTTATCTGTCGCTGGCCCCTCAACCGACATCGTCAAATACCCATGAGTAATCCCATGCAACTGAACAGTATTAATGGCAGGACCGTTTCAAAGCTGTGCCTCGGCACCATGACCTGGGGCCAGCAAAACTCCGAGGCAGACGCCCACGCGCAAATTGAATACGCGCTCGACAATGGCATCAATTTTATGGATACCGCAGAGATGTATGCGGTACCACCGACTCCGGAAACACAGGGACTGACCGAGCAGTACATTGGAACCTGGTTTAAAAAAACGGGCCGGCGGGACGACTGGATACTCGCCACCAAAGCCGCGGGGCCGAGTGAGCATATGGCTTATCTTCGGGGCGGTCCTCGCCATACCCGTGAGCATCTTGAGGCGGCTGTCGATGCCTCACTGCAACGCCTGCAAACCGAGACCATCGACCTTTATCAACTGCACTGGCCCGATCGACATACCAATACCTTCGGACAGCTCGAGTATGTTCACCAGGAGGCAGATGAGACCCCTGTTGAGGATACGCTGCGCGCACTGGAGTCATTGGTTAACGCCGGAAAAATTCGTGCCGTAGGACTTTCGAACGAGACGCCGTGGGGCATCATGTCGTTTTTGCGAGAGTCCGAGAAGCACGGCTTGCCACATGTGCAAAGCGTACAGAACGCCTACTCCCTGCTCAATCGAGTCTTTGAAATCGGTCACGCGGAGATTGCACACCGAGAAAACGTGGGGCTACTGGCCTATTCCCCCCTGGCCATGGGCCTGCTAACCGGCAAGTACCGCAACGGCGCCAAACCGGAAGGGTCGAGGCTCGCGTTATTCGAGCGCTTCGTCCGCTACGGCAGCGAGCAGGCCATGGAAGCCGCGGACGCCTATTGTGATTTGGCGGAGCAACATGGGCTGCTGCCCGAACAAATGGCCCTCGCCTTCGTCAGTTCGCGACCTTTTGTTCTCTCCAATATTATTGGCGCCACCACGCTGGATCAGCTGGCGAGAAACATCGGCAGCAGTACCCTAAGTTTGGACGACGAGGTCATCAACGGTATCGAAGCCATCCACCGCAGGTTGACCAATCCAGCCCCCTGATGGGCTGGAGCGCCATGTGCTACAGATTGACCCAGCTGTTTAAGGAACGAAGCCTGAAGTCAACGCCGCCCCAGTTCAATATCGCGCTGTCGGTTAGAATTTCCTTGACCAGAAAGCCCTTCACCCGCTGTCCTTCAGCAACCGTTTGTCCGTTAATAACCAGCGAGGAGGTACCATCGGACCGGTAGTCATGAAGCGTGTATAGCACTGAAGGTATCTTGTCTTTCTGTTGCTGCGAGAGATCCTCAAGTAAGGGAACGGGATGCGGGGCCAGTGTGGGTCTGCCGAGCTCGCCCTGCGCTTTTCGCAGTATCGCCTCAAGGTCTATGGGCGATTCCTCGGTCTCACCGCTTGGCGGGGATGTGTCGCCGGCGACCTGAGCGACGTCTCTGCCCGTTAACTCCTCATCGGGCGTATCGACGACGCGCCCGGCAGTTGATGCCACCGTTTCACCCGCCTCGATTGATCCCTCCTCCCGATACAGCGCAGCAATCGCAGACGAGTTGCCGGTGCGTTCCGAGGAGTCCGGCGTGGGTAGCACCGGCGCTATTGCTTTCGGGATTACCTCAGGGGTATTCGCGTTATCCGCACCGGGATCCCGGGCATTGCGATCCAACCCGGGCGCCTGACCCTGTGCTGTGCCTGCCGATAGAGCCGGCTGAATTGATGAGGATGGCGAAGTTGACTGCGGTAGTACAGCGGGCGGCCTACTCGCCGACTCACTGGAGACCAAAGGTACCGGTGCGACACTCCGGGAAGACCAAAACACCCAGACGCCCAACGCCAGTAACAGCACGACCAGAATCGCGATGAGCCACAGGGGTACCTGAACCCCCGCGGGCGATAATCGGGGTACCTGATGCTCGGTATCCACAGAGGGCATGAGTTCATTGTTGTTGGCATCCTGACGGCGCTTACGCTGCAGTGCATCGAGAATCATTGACACAGGCCTACCCCTCGCCCTTTACGCGTTCAAAACGCGCTCTGGCAAGATCGCCAGTGGCCATACGGCCCAGCCGCTGGTTGAGTCGCATCATCGTTGCCGCCCCAACCACACCGTCGGCAGCGAGGCCCTCACTGCGCTGGAAAAGCCTCACCCTCGCTTCAAGTCGTTGATTGAAACGCGTCTCCGCAAGCGGGGTCGCCTGATCGTCGAGCTCAGCGAAATCCCGAGCGACGAGCGTCACCACCGGCGATTCATCCCCGAGACCCACAGGGCCTGACCAGTCCTCGGGGGGCTGCCATAACCAGAGATAACCGCCCTGCCAGCGTGATGCGAGCGAAACCAATGCCACGCGCACAAGAGCATCACCGGCAACCACCGTTGCCTGATCATCATGAAAGGCCAGGACAACCGTTGCTGCACTGAATCGATCCGGGGTCTGCATGTCGAGCAGAACCGGCCGGTTGGCACCTCGCAGAGCATCCCAGGTAGACGCACGATCTCTGACACACTGCATACCCGTGGTGATCCGCTCGCTACAGACATCCTGCACCGGAGGCGCGTCGGTGTGCAGTTGCCAGAAAATGGACTCGGCTTGTGCACGCGGGAGTAACCAGGGCTCGATCGAGGGGCCCACTGTCGCCGCATCGGCTGCTATCGAGGATGTCTGGGGTGCAACAACGACAGGGTTGGAATTACCCGGACTGGATACCGGTGGCGACTCCGAAACCATGCGTCGATCCTGAGTATAAAAGAGCCCGACAAGAACGAGCCCCAGCAGCACCATGATCGTGACCGCCAACATCGCAGTCCCCGGGAGTCTTCCACTTCGTTGCGCCGCTCCAAAAGCCTCGTTTGCCGCATCAGTCACAAGACGCTTATCGACCCGTGAGGCTCCCCGGCCATAGGCGCCAAGCAAGGCCCGGTCGCACAGCAGGTTGATGCGACGGGGAATACCGTCGGTTTGCCTGTGAATCTGACGAACCACCGATGGCGGGAACAATGCCTCGCCACCCGAAAGCCCGGCGACGCTCAGTCTGTGCGCAATGTAGGCTCCGGTTTCATCAGGATTCAATGGCCTGAGTTCGTAACGCGCCGTAATACGCTGGTTCAGTTGCCGCAGCTCCGGGCGACCCAGTTTCGCCGTCAGCTCGGGCTGCCCGATAAGAATAATCTGCAGTAACTTCTGCTCGTCGGTCTCGAGATTCGTGAGCAGGCGAATCTGCTCGAGCACGTCGAAATCGAGGTGTTGCGCCTCATCGATCATTAACACCGTGCGCCGACCGGCACTGTGATTTTGCAGCAGGAAATGATGCAGGGCATCGGTCAACTGCTTGAGACTGGGCGCGCTCGAGGGGTAGTCGACATCAAGCTCATCGCAGACCGTGGCCAATAGTTCCACCGCACTTAATGCGGGATTGAGTACGATAGCGAGGTCGGTATTCTCCGGCAGTTGCGCGATCAGGCAGCGATTAATCGTCGTCTTGCCCGTACCGACTTCACCGGTCAGCAGAATAAAGCCGCCGCCGCTGCCAACGCCATACAACAGGTGCGCGAGAGCGTCACGATGTCGTGGACTCATAAACAGGTATTTCGGATTTACCGAGATTGAAAACGGCGCTTCCGCAAGCCCGAAGTGCTGGTAATACATTGGCGGCTCATCAATAGCGTTGCCCGGATTATGCACTGTCGCCGACAGCGGAGCTATCAAGGCTTACGTATACTCCGACAACATACTTGAGCGAACAAAAAACATACTGTATGTTCAAATTTAATTGTATCCAGTTCATCGCTCATTTCGGAGATGTTTCATGGCGTTGCCCCCCGTACTCAGCCAGAACCTGCGGCTGCCCGTTGTCGGGTCACCACTGTTCATTATTTCCAATCCTGACCTTGTTATCGCCCAGTGCAAGGCGGGCATTGTCGGCGCCTTCCCCGCATTAAACGCCCGGCCGGAGCCTGTGCTCGAAGAATGGCTGGTGCGCATTACCACCGAGCTCGATGCCTACAATCAGGCAAACCCCAACCAACCCGCGGCACCCTTTGCGGTCAACCAGATCGTGCATGGCTCCAATCAACGGCTCCAGCATGACCTCGAAATGTGTGTGAAATACAAAGTGCCGATTGTTATCACCTCCCTGGGGGCCAAAGAATTTGTGAATGAGGCCATTCACAGTTACGGGGGGATTGTTCTTCACGACATCATCAACAATCGATTCGCTAAAAAGGCCATCGAGAAAGGCGCCGATGGGCTGATCGCTGTTGCCGCCGGCGCCGGCGGTCATGCGGGGACACAATCCCCTTTCGCGCTGATTCAGGAGATTCGCGAGTGGTTCGACGGCCCGGTGCTACTGTCCGGATCGATCGCCAATGGCGCAGCCGTACTCGCCGCGCAAGCCATGGGGGCGGATCTGGCCTACATCGGCTCTGCCTTTATCGCCACCGACGAGGCGAACGCGGACGCCGCCTACAAACAGGCTATCGTCGACTACAACGCCGACGATATTATTTACAGCAGCCTCTTCACCGGTGTGCACGGGAATTATCTCAAGCCCTCGATCATTGCAGCCGGTCTCGACCCTGACAACCTGCCTGAAAGCGACCCCACGAAAATGGATTTCGGCTCCGGTGGTGATACCGATTCGAAAGCCTGGAAGGATATTTGGGGCTGCGGCCAGGGCATCGGTGCGGTCCACAAAACGGGCCCTGCTGCCGAATACATCGCCCGCCTGAAGAGCGAATATGCGGCGGCTCGAGACCGCTTAATGGCCTCCTAACCAGCGACTAATCTCTCCGCCGCGGCTTTGCGTATAGAGGGGGCTTATTCACAAAAGGTCCACAATGAATCCCTTCTTTTGCAGTATCGCCATCGCAGTGGTCACCCTGATCCTGGCAGCACCGGTTTCGTTGGCCGATGGGGTCGATGAGGCCGATCGGCCGGTGCTCCCTCTTTTCGAGCTACCCACCCTCACCAACTCATCGGCAACCACGATAGGCAGCGAAGATCTCAGCGGCAAAGTGGTCTACATCGACTTCTGGGCCTCCTGGTGCGGCCCCTGTCGACTGTCGCTACCGGCGTTGGACGCGCTCTACCGCGAACTCAAGGATCAGGGCTTCGAAGCGCTCGCCATAAGCGTCGATGTCGTCGAAGAGGACGCCCTCGACTTTTTCGAACGCTACCCCATCTCCTATCCGGCAGTGATCGATAAATCGGGTGATGTCGCCAAACGCTTTGCCGTCAACGGTATGCCTTCGGGCTATCTTGTGGATCGCGACGGCCGCGTGGTGTCGGTGCATGTCGGTTTCCGCAGGGGTGACGAAGCGGCGCTTCGGGAAGAGATTCTTGGTGTGTTGGCGACACCGCCATCAAAGCACTAGCCTGTACCGCTTCACTCCACCCGAGCAAAACGAGTCTCTGAATATCATGGCCGACATTCTTTATTTTGATGGGCAGTGTCCGTTGTGCAAGCGCGAGATGGCAAAACTCGCCAGCGTAAAAGATGATCAATTGATACTGCAGGATATCCACGCACTATCTGACTCCGCTGGTTTACCCGACAAAGACACCCTGCTTAAAGTGCTGCATATGAAACGCGGTGACGCCTTCCTGACCGGCATCGATGCCAATCTGGCCGCCTGGGAGCACACGTCCTGGCTGCCAATTTGGCGGCTTCTGAAACTGCCGCTGATTTATTCGTTCACGCGATGGGTTTACGACGTCTGGGCCCGACAGCGCTTCAGCCGACTCTACGGCACTTCCTGCCAGCTTGATAACAACCGCTGATGCACCTTGATAAAGAAGCGCTGGACGCCCATGAGTCCCGATGGCGCGCGCAGTTGATTAACGCGGTGGCCGGCTTCAAACCAGTCAATCTGATCGGCACGATTGACGATCAGGGTCGGACCAACCTCGCCATCATTACCTCGGTCGTCCACCTCGGCGCCAACCCTCCGCTATTGGGCATGGTTATTCGTCCCAGCCCAAAAGGCGTTGAACGGCACACCCTGAACAATATTCTCGATACCGGGGCATTCAGCGTCAATGCCGTTACCGAGGACATGGTTCCACAGGCGCACCAGACCTCGGCACGGTATTCCGGCGAGACCTCTGAATTTGAGGCCACGGGATTGACACCCCGCTGGATCGACGGACGTAGAGAGCCTTTTGTCGCCGAGTCGCCGCTGCAGATAGGTCTGTCGTTGCTTGAGCACCTGCCTTTAAAACACAATGGCACCCACTTTATTATTGGCAACATCGACTGCATCGACATTCCCGATAACGCTGTCGCTGACGATGGAACCGTAGATCTTGGCGCGCTTCGACTCGTCACCGCCTGCGGGCTGGATACTTATCATTCGGTGGGTTCGGGTACACGCTTTGCCTATGCCAAACCCGACCAACCTCCAAGACCTATTTGAAAGATGCGCTACTTGGAACTTCAACCTCAAGGGTTGCGACAGTTGCCCAACCCTCTCTGTTCCCATCGTTGATCTTCTCTGACACGCCCCGCTTTACCCTCTACACCAACCGCCTCAAAACCGAACACTCCGCAGGGGTGACAATCCCTGATTGCATGGCCTCCTACCCACGCAGCTACCTTGAGTATCGAAAAATCCACAGGTTGTACTCGATGCATCGTTGGCTCAGGCGGCTCCAACCCACACGCGGTACTGTAATTGCTTTGAATCTGTTGCAATTAAGCAGTAGCTGGAGCCCCAATGGGTGGTCATCGACAGGGGCTAAACGTCGCTAACCGAGGTATGAGAAGATAGTCGGTCAATCGGGCTTGAATGAACCGCAGTTGCAGAGGAGATTACGCCATGAATTACTCCATGAATAAGACCATCTTGCATCGAAGACACCCCACCTTTAACCGGGGATTGGCCCGGCAATCGGGTCGTACGCTGCTACCAGCCATCATTGGCATTGTTTTGATCGGTGGCGCACTGATTTGGGGATTTACCCAGGACGAACCTGTGGTCTCAGAACCAGCCGAGGTTTCAGTAGCCGAACCGATCACTGCCACTGACATTACACCCGCCGCCCCCGCAGAACCCGAAGATACAGCGGCAGAAGCGTCTGTACCCATGACGCCCGCTATCCCGCCGACTGAGGGACCCGTGGAAGAAGAGGCCGATAGCGGCCCGCTGCCCCCAGAAGCCGCTGAAGTGGCGATCAAGGAAGCCTATGCCGCGCTCTCGGCACCACCGGCGGTGGATCAGTTTATGGCTTCCGATTTTGCCATCGACCGCGGTGTCGCTGTTATCGATAATCTGCGGATTGGCAATGTGCCTTACAAACTCATTCCCATCGGTCGACCCAAAGCCGCTTTTCCGATCGAGGAATCTAACGGCGTCACCACTATGGATCCCGAAGGCTTTTCCCGCTATCAGAACCTCGCGGGGCTTATTGAGAATATTGATACCGAAGCCTTTGTCGACCTCTATCGACAATTTGAGGCCGAAATTGGGCAGGCCTATGGACTGCTTGGTTATCAACCCGAGGATCTGGAGAACTCGATTCTCTACGCCCTCGAGTTGATCATTAGCGCCCCGGCCGCTCGACCCAATGCTGAGTTGGTCAAGCGGGAAGCGGTCTACGTTTATGTCGATGAAACCCTGGAAAACTTACCGCCGCTGCAAAAACAGATCATGCGAATGGGCGATGACAACGCTGAAGTGATCAAACAAAAAGCGGAAGCGTTCCGGGAAGCGCTTTCTACGCCCTGATCGGGTGGGCGATCCCACAGAAGCAGCCCTTTACTGCTTCAGGTACTGAGTGGGTAGCAGATATTGATTAGGGACTGACCGCGGTGATCGATCTCTGTTACGGGGAACGCTCCGGCTCCATCAATCGACGTCGAGCAATGACATGAAGTGCTCCGCTTCAAATCCGCGGTACTGCATGAACCGAGCCCGACGGCCCCGCTCCTTGAACGTGGCTTCGGGTTCATCCCTGTGAAGCGGTTCGTCGCGATACTTTTTTTTGTAGACCGTGAATGCCTGATCGAACCAATCGACATCGATCTGGGCTCGCTCAAGTACGCTGTCAAGTTCGGCATCAACCCCACGCGCCTGCAACTCCTGGACGATTCGCCGGGGGCCCATGCCCCGTTCGATCATCTGACGGGTCAGAGATTCTGCAAAGCGCGTATCACTCAGTAAATCCTCGGAGACCAATCGCTCAAGCGCCTCATCGATGAGGCCCGCATCCAGCAAGCGACGGGCATAGCGACGATGCAGCTTGCGCCTCAGCTCATCGACGCCATGTTCCCGTCTGGCGAGCAGGTCCATGGCTGAACGACGGACATCGGCGCCGGTAATCCGCTTTTCTTCCATAAGCCAGCGCGGAGGTTACTCCCCGGCAGCAGCCTCTTTGGTCTCCACTTCGCCGGCGTCCTCGGACTCGGATTCCGGTACGACTGCGAGAGGCACACCCATCATTTGATGGCGAATCTGGTTTTCAATCTCGTCGCCAATACGGGGGTTCTCCTGTAAAAAGCGCGCTGCATTGGCCTTACCCTGGCCAATCTTGTCGCCCTTGTAGGCATACCACGCCCCTGATTTATCCACCAGGTTCAGCTTCACGCCCCAATCGATCACCTCGCCCAGGCGATAAATACCCGCGCCATACATGATTTGGAACTCCGCCTGCTTGAAGGGTGGCGACACCTTGTTCTTCACCACTTTCACCCGGGTCTCATTGCCGATGACTTCGTCACCGTCCTTGACCGCGCCAATGCGACGGATATCCAACCGTACCGAGGAGTAAAACTTGAGCGCATTACCACCGGTCGTGGTCTCGGGGCTGCCGAACATAACGCCGATTTTCATGCGGATCTGGTTGATGAAAATTACCAGGCAGTTGGTCTGCTTGATCGCCCCGGTCAGTTTGCGCATTGCCTGACTCAGTAGACGCGCCTGAAGGCCGACGTGGGAATCGCCCATCTCGCCCTCGATTTCGGCTTTTGGCGTGAGTGCGGCGACCGAATCGATCACCAATACATCGACGGCACCGGAGCGCACCAGCATCTCGGACACCTCCAGTGCCTGCTCTCCCGTATCCGGCTGCGACATGATCAGGTCATCGACCTGAACCCCCAGCTTTTCGGCGTACTGAGGGTCAAGCGCGTGCTCGGCGTCGACGAAGGCCGCTGTACCCCCCGCTTTTTGCGCCTCGGCAATCACCTGCAGTGTCAGTGTGGTCTTGCCGGAGGACTCGGGTCCATAAATCTCACAAATCCGACCCTTGGGCAGGCCGCCAATGCCGAGTGCAATGTCCAGCCCCAGGGAACCGGTCGAGATCGAGGGAATGGCGACGCGCTCCTGATCCCCCATGCGCATCACGGTGCCTTTACCGAATTGACGCTCTATCTGGGAAAGTGCGGCATCGAGTGCCTTCTGCTTGTTCGGGTCCATGATTGGGCTCCTGCGGGTGGTTGAAAAGTACTGTATGGATGATCAGTAAAAATCGATCGCGATGCAAGTGATTCTAGCCTTCAAAACCGACTATTTGTGATCGGAAGGAGATGGTATGTCGCATGAGACGACATGTTTTACCGCCGGCGGCGCCCTGACGCCGTCAAACCGACGCTAACCGGCGGCGATGACGTTGGGGTCGCTGGTGGGCAACTCGGAACTGTCGCGGTTGCGCACCGCTTCAGCAATCCGGTAGAGCGGGTCTTTAAGCATCTCGCGGAGAACGTCGGACGCCTTGATGGTGTCCAGTGCTTTCTCCATACACAGCAGCCACTGGTCACGCTCGTCCGGTCCAATCCGGTAGGCCGCGTGGGGTTCGGTCAGGCAAACCGTGCCGGTAATCTGGTGATACACCGGCGGACCGCCCAGCCAACCCGTGAGATAAGCGCAGAACTTGGAACGAATCTTGGTCAGGTCATCGCCGTGCATGGCGCGTATACCCTCTGCTTCGGGCAGTGACTCCATCGCATCGTAGAATGCGTCCGCCAGCGCCCGGATACCGTCATCACCCAAAATTTCATAAGGGGTATTGGGGACGTCAGACATAAATGGGGCCTCTAAAAATAAACATCAACAATCGATAGTGTACATCCTGCCAGGCCTATCCCGTCAGTAAATGGCGGTTTAAACCGTGCCCAGTAGGTTTATAAACGACACGGCGAAATCGCATCGCCCTCGAAACCCGCATCGCTCAAGTACGGCGGGATCGATTCGCCGAGCACGAGAGCAGCCGCGAGGTCGGCGAGCGCGGGCGCGGTCTGAATACCGTGCCCACCCTGCCCGGCCATCCAGAAAAAGCCCTCAACCTGCGGATCAAAGCCCACTACTGGAGTGCGATCCGCCACAAAACTGCGCAGCCCCGCCCAGCTGTGTGACACCGCCCTGACGTCAAGGTCAAGCGCCTGTTGCAGGTAATCCACCGCGATGGCGATGTCGAGCTCGTCGGGCTGTGCGTCACAGGGCGGGCCGGGAATCTCGTCCGCGGGGGACACCATGATCTTGCCGGCTTCGGGTTTGAAATAAAAACCCGCGTCCTGCACCAGGACCATTGGCCAGTCAGCAACATCGCAGTTATCTGGGGGGTCGACCAGCACGGCGGTTCGACGCAGCGGATTCAGACCGATCGGATCACACCCCGCCATGGCGCCCAGTTGATCCGCCCAGGCACCGGCGGCATTGACGATCACACGCGCGGTAATGGATCCGGTTGCGGTCTCGATTTCCCATAGCTCGTTTATTCGTCGCAGGTTACTGACACCGGCCCCGGTGCGCACCACACCATTGTGCGCCTTCAGAAGTCGTAAATACCCCTGATGCAGCGCGTGAACATCAATATCGTGGGCGTCGCTCTCGTAGAGTGCAGCGCTCGTGTAAGGCTCACGAACCATCGGTATCCGACCTGTAATAAAGTCTTGGCCGACCCGGGAAACATCAAAGCCATAATGTTGTAGATGGCTGTAGGTGGTCTCCAGCGACGCGTATGCGTCTTCGTTGTATAGAGTCAGCACTCCACGCTGATTCAGTAGAGAGGGCACTTCAAACACCTCGGGGGGGCTACAAAGAAAATCCCGACTGGTTTGCGTCAGGATCCTGAGCACATCGTTTTCTGCACTCAGCGAGGCCACAAAGGCCGCAGCGGAACGCCCTGTCGAGTGATACCCCGGATGATCCTCTGACTCCAACAGCACCACGCGGGCATTTTCACTGCAGCGGCTGGCAACCGACGCACCGGCCATGCCACCACCGATGACAGCGATATCAAACACCCCGTTGGTCAAACCGGGCGTACTCCCTTAGCATTTGTGAAAAAAGACATGTCACGTTCCCCCGATCGTTGATCGTTGAACCTATAACCTGCTGCCCGTCGAAACCAGCGCTCGTCTGCACCAACAGCACGCTTGATCAAAGGCTACGCCGCCTGATCGCCATCCTGCTGTTCATCAATCACGGCGTAAAACAGACAGTCGCTCTCGGCAATCGCCGCATTGGTCGTGATCATAAACAGTCTCAGGGTGCTGGCCGGAAACAACTGCCCACCCTCGTCGCGAACCAATCGGGCCACTGCACAGCTACCGGCAGCATCCTGGGCTCGAAACACGGACTCTGGGGTACCTGCAAGCCATCCCAATGGCGTATCCGGGGATACGGTACCAAAGTTATGGTGCTCAATATCGGCGCGCAGCGTCACATCGTAGCCGGGCTTTGGCGATTCATGGTAGGCCACGGTAACTCCGCTCTGCAGCTCCAGTCGGATGGGCGCCCCAAATACCTCCAGGCCCCAGTCGGTTTTCCCTTCGGGCGCCAACACGCGATCGGCGGTCGCGAACCGGAACAAGCCCTCAATCGCCAATGCATGGGCTTCATCATCGAGCCGGCCGCCGACTTCAACGGTCACGGTGGGGCAGCTATCGTCACTGATCTCCATCAGCGCCCCCAGATTGAGGTGCGACAACACGAGACGGCGGGTAAAAATAGAAATCAGGGCATCATGCTGGCGGTCGAGATGGGTGCAGACACCGAAGGCCGGCCCAGAACCGGACGTATTGTGGATATCGATGACCGCTTCGGGCGAGTACACTTCAAGTAGTGACAGAATATCCTGCGCCAGCAGGCCCTGCTCGTCATCAAAAGGACCCTTGAAGCAGCGATTAAGATCACGCGCTCTGGGTAGCATGCGATGACTGAACTGGGGTGGTGTCAGGGCCGCATGCACCGACGCCACAATGAAGAGCAGATTGACCGCGGGTCGCTTTCCACTCAGCAACCACTCGCGCAACGCGAAGACCCCTGAGGGCTCATTACCATGGAGCAAGGTCACGACGGCGCGTGTCCGCCGGGCATCGACACCGGAAAAAAATAAGGCCGTAGGTCCGCCCAGGGCCTCCAGCATGGCGACCGCATCCTGCCCCGCTATCGATTCATCCGGGTCACTGATTAGACGAAAACGCTGCACGCGGATTGCCCCCTAGGATTGATGGTTGGGTAGCGGCCATTCGGCCACCGGTGTATTGCTGGCGCTGAGTTCACGATAGCGCTCCAGCATGGATTTCAATGCCCGCGTTTTACTGTAGCGCTTACCCATGAGTTGGCCCAGGCATTGTCGCTGCCAGTCGGCACCATTCATGCGGGCAGCAAGTCGGCGCTCTATCACACCGAGGTAGCGATCCCGTTCCGATTGCGAAACACCCAGAGCAGCCAGCCCGTCATCAGCACTGGGTAGCAGCTGCGCTATGACGTCGACCACCGAGGCCTCCTCGAGTCCGTATTGTCCCCGACGCGGCCACACCAGCCGGGAGGACAATCCGTATTGTGCCGCTCTGTAAAAATTGTACTCGGCGTAATGGAACGGAATGGCGGGTAGCAGCGACTCCATCTCATCAGCCAGGCTGGTGGAAACACCGATCAAAAAGGCGGCACCGGCCACCATATCGATCGCCGTGGGTCCGGCAGGCATGGCGCGCATTTCGATCCGTAAGTGTCCGCCCGCCACATGATCATAAACTGGCCGATTCCATAGCCAGACGGTACTGAGATGCAATCGAAGCTCGGCAAGCTCGGGGGCTTCTGCGGCACCAGCACGCTCGCTGCTCGGCTCGCAAACCGGCAGCAGCGGCGAATACAGGCGTACCATCTGCTCAAACAATTCGTGGGGATCGCCGCGACACCAACCGTGCCCAAAGCTCACCCGAGCAGGCTCATGCCAGCCATAGGGATCAACATGACGCGTATCAATGGACTGCTTAAATAGTGGTATGCGGGTCTCGTCCCAGAGCTGATGCCCGAACAGGCCGGGGCTATTGGCGCCGATGGCCAACGCGAGGGGCGTCGCCAACTGAATGGCATTAAAACGGTTCGCGTAGTCCTCGGGCGCCACCCGCTGATGGACCTGAAAAGAGGTATTCGCGCCCTCCAGCGTAATATTATCAACCTTCATCTTCAGCGGCTCGGCGCCGTCAATATCGATTTCAAACTGCCCGCCCCGCAATCGGACGAGCTCGCCCAGAAGCGCGTAATAGCGCTCCTTTGGCGTAATGCAGGCCTCGGTGAGATCGTCCATGGTCAGGGTAGGCAGGATTCCGATCGGCACAATGCGCGCGTCGGCCGCAGCAGCACACCGGTCGAGCTGATGCACCTTTTTAAGCATTTCCTGCTCGGTCGCCCGAAAGGCGCTTTCAGCCAGAAGGTGCGGCGTTAAATTGTATTCGAGGTTGTATTTATTGAGCTCGAGAGTCAATTGCGGATCCGCGGCCGCCTCGAGTAAGCGCTGATTGATATGCGAGGGATTGCCCTCGGCATCGATAATATAAAGCTCGAGCTCGGCGCCAATACTCTGGGGACCCACGCCAAATTCGGGTTGCGCCAGCAAATCGCTCAGATCATCGAGCTGTGTCTGTAAGCGTTCACGAAATAGCGCGGCATCGCGTTGATCGCGATGAGACTCGCTGATGTCTCTACCCACAGACTGGCCCCGACTGTTCATGCTACCCAGCCATCATAAACCTCACGTTTTATCGGTAACAAATGATTTGTGGCTGCACGCCGAAGCACGTCAATCAGAAGGTTAGTTTCGATCAATCACGGTGTTGCCTATAACCGGATCGCGCACAACCGAGACTGGTGGTGCAAAAAGATGGCATTTAGCCAGTGGCCGCTTCGGGACCACGAAGCGAAACGCCATGTCAGTGATAAAAACCGCGGGGCAACCAAGGATCGAGAGGCGTTTTAGCGTTAGTATAGATCGCTGCAACTTTGGACCGACATCACTTCTTATTACAGCCAGAGGAAAATACATGGCAGCCATCAACATACCGTGTACCCATACCGGAAGCCTGCCCCGCACCGATCAACTGATTCAACTGATGTTTGCCGCGGCCGACGGTATTCCGGTGGATCCGAACGCCATGGATAGCGCCATCCATGATGCTATTACCAGCGTCGTCCAGCGACAGGTCGATGCCGGGGTGAGCATTATCAATGACGGAGAAATGTCCAAGCCCTCCTATGCAACCTATGTCCAGGATCGGCTTGCCGGCTTTAACGGCGAAGCGGTACAAAACTACTTTTTTGAAGACCTGCAGGACTTTCCGAGAAGCGCCGAGGCGGTTGCGGGAAACCCGGGCCGCCGCAAACGAAAGGCCCCGAGCTGTACCGGCGAAATCACCGTGGTCAATGGCCAGGCCGCAATCGATGACATGGTCGCCCTGCGCAAGGCGGCGAGCGATTGTGGTCACGACGAGATATTCACCAGTGCCGCTTCACCCGGAGTTATATCGCTGTTTTTTTTCAATGAGTACTACGACAGTCATGAAGCCTACGTCTTCGCCATTGCCGAAGCCATGCGCCATGAATATGAAGCCATCGCCAACGCGGGCGCCACCGTTCAGCTCGACTGCCCCGATCTCGCTATGGGACGCCACTCCGCGTATGCCGAGATGGACCTCGATACCTTCCGCAAGACAATTGCCATCAATATCGAGGCCTTGAACCACGCCGTCAGAAACATCCCGGAAGATCAGCTGCGTATGCATCTCTGCTGGGGTAACTACCCCGGCCCGCACAATCACGACGTTCCCATTAGCGACATTATTGATCTGGTCTGGACCGCCAAACCCCAGACTGTTCTGATCGAGGGCGCCAACTCCCGACACGCCCACGAATGGGCTGTGCTTGAGGAACTCGGCGTGCCCTCCAACAAAAAACTCTGCCCAGGCGTTATCGAGCCCCAGTCAAACTACATCGAGCACCCCGAGTTGATAGCGCAACGCCTCGAGCGATGGGCTCGGGTGGTCGACCCGGATCGTTTGATGGCCGGGGTCGATTGCGGCTTCTCGGTTCACGTGGGAAGCCACAGTATCGACCCGGACGTGGCATTCGCCAAACTGGCCTCACTGGCCGAAGGGTGCGAATTGGTATCGAAGCGGCTTTGAAGCGGTCTTTACTAGCGCAAAGTGATACCCCATGAAGTCTTCCGAGTACCTCAGCACACTGGAAAAAGGCCTTCGAGTCCTGACCTGCTTTTCCCGGGAACAACCGCAGATGTCACTCACTGAGGTGGCCAGGGCGACCGACCTGAGCCCGGCGGTTGCCCGCCGGTGCCTGATTACATTGAATGAACTCGGGTATGTCGGAAAGGATGGCAACCAGTATTTGCTGAAACCCCGGGTACTGGAAATTTCGACAGCCTTCACCGAAAGCTTCAATATCGACAACATTGTTCGGCCAGCACTGCAGACCCTGCGAGAGGAAACCGGTGACAGCGCCTCACTGGCAACGCTTCAGGGCAGCGACGTGCTTTATATCTGCCACGCATCGGCCTATAGGGTGATTCGCCTGCAAGCCACCACTGGCACCCGGTTTCCCGCGCTGGTGACTTCCCTGGGGCGCGCCATTCTTTCCGCCAAGACGCCGGGAGAGATCGACGCCCATATCTACAAGCATCCCGTGACAAAGCGAACCGACAAGACCATTACCGACAGCACAGCGCTGAAAGCGGAAATCACCAAAGCCCAGGTCAACGGATACGCCGTAGTCAGTGACGAGCTGGATTACGGCATCACGTCAATCGCGTGTCCGGTCGTCCTGAGCGGAGGACGAGTCGTCGGGGCCGTTAACTGTTCAGCCGCTACCGGCAGGGTCGATCCGGCGAC
>NZ_DS999411.1:2865673-3043746 GCF_000158175.1 Luminiphilus syltensis NOR5-1B
GAAAAGCGCCAGATCTCTGCTTTATAAGATCGAGGTATCTGATACGGGATACTTCGCCGGGAAGGTCATCCAGCGCGACACCGTCAAGATGCCCACCCTGGATGACAATACCTGCGGCGTTCAGACGTTCGCTGGCGGCATACCTGAGAGCAAGCCTTGCGCCCTGGGAGACACCGAATATCACCGCGGGCATCGCCAGTGCTTGCAATATGGCCTCGAGGTCATCGGCTTCTCGACTGAGGTCCGGCGGCAGTGGGTTATCACCAAAACCACGACGGTCGTACAGAACTACCGGAATGCCTCGATCAACAAGTGCCAGCTGTGGCAAAAACGAGGTTCGGTCCAGGGTCCAACCATGCACACAAATAAGTGCAGGTCCCCGCACCCGCTCGGGCATGTGTACTTGCAGCGCGATCACTCCTCCGGATACCGGTACCTCAAGATCCTGCACCAGTGGTTTCACGATCGCCTGTTTTTCTTGCATGCTGCGCTGAGGCTCAATCTTCCTGGTAGCTGACAGCACCTTGTGCCCCCTGCCATAGAGCATGCCCCACTGGGTCCGTCGATTCCTCGAGCACATGGCCGACCAGCCCGGCGCAGCGGGCAACGAGCACCACACCGCGCATCATCGCTGGAGGGACATCGGCCTCTATCAAGAGCGCCGCCAGCACAGCGCTTACGTTCATTACCAGGGAGCGTCCCAATGCATCACTAATCGCTGATTCCAGAGCAAACATGGTGCGTCTCGCGGGGGATTCGTCAGAAAGCATTTCAAGAAGCTTCTCCACCCTCGGATCACGGCCCGTATGAATGGGATGACCAAAGCCAGGGACGGGCCGCTTGATACTTCGGTGTTCAGCCACCACCTTTACGGCCTCGCCGTCGATATCACCCGACGAAATGATCCGCTCGGCCAACTCACCGCACTTCCCTGCCGTCCCCGCATAACGATCACCCACGCCCAGCAGCCCCGCGGCAATCGCGCCCTGAAAAGATTCTGGTGCGCCATGGAGGGTCAGGCGACTGACCACGGCAGAGGGCACAAGACCGTGCTCCATGATCGTCACGAGAACCGCATCGACAAGCGCCATTTGCCGCTTTGTCGGTTCCTTGCCCAACGCCTGGAGCAGGAACGCACCCGTGAACGAGTAATTACCGATGACGTCGGCAACAAGGTCTTTACCTCGGAGCGTAATGCTGTCCGCGTCGTAGCCGCAGATCCTGGTCGTGGGTTGGTTATCCGTTGTCATAGTCATTCCTGTCACTCACTAAAAAAAATTTAATCCGATTGTGCGGTTATACGGTAGAATCACTAATTCGGATTCCGAATACCTTTTCGATTATCGAATAATACAAAATTAGAGGACCAACCATGGTTTACCAGCGAAAGCTTTTAGCACTTGGGGTGTTGTCTGCACTATTGGCTACCGAAACACAGGCACAGGGATTGCTCGAGGAAGTCGTAGTGACCGCCCGGAAGCGCACCGAGACCCTCTCCGACAGCCCGGTTTCCGTCCGCGCCTTTACTGAATCAGAGATACGCGCCACAGGAATCCAGACACCGCAGGATTTCGTCGATCTGACACCGAACGTAACGCTGGTGCAAACCCAAAGCACCGGCAACTCATTCCTGAACATCCGCGGCATATCCTCTTCGCGAAACAGCGAATTGGCGGCGGCCATCCTGATTGACGGCGTGCTGTTATCCAACCCCACCCAGCTTAACCAGCAGCTGTTCGATATCGAGCAGATTGAAGTACTGCGTGGTCCCCAGGGCGCACTCTACGGACGTAACGCGATTGGCGGTGCAATCACGATTGTCACCAAGCAGCCAGGTGAAGAAACCGAAGCAGAGATCCGGGTCGGCGCGGAAAGCGCACCGGGTTACAGCGTCAAAGGCTACGTTGGCGGGCCACTGAACGACGACGGCTCAATAAAATACCGCCTCGCGGGTTCTTACATCGACCTTGACGGTTATCTCGACAACGAGTATCTCAACCAGGAAGCGGATCCGTATGAGGATACCTCCTTCCGTGGTCGACTGAACTGGGATGTCAGCGACAACCTGACTACCGACTTCCGCGTAAGCTACTCGAAGCTTGAGACCCAGGCCTTTTACTTTGTGATTGATGCGGAAGCGGACGACGTGGACATTCCTATCCAGGTCAACAACCCCGGGAACAACGAACGCGAATTCACCAGCGCGAGCTTCAAATTCGATTGGGAAACCGATGCCTTCACTGTGACCGGCATTACCTCCTACGACGATGTCACCGAACTCTCCAGCGGCGACAACTTCAACTTCCTGCCCCGGGAAGCGGAGTTCAACTTCTTTAACAACGATCCTTTTGGAGAATTTATCAAGTTCCTCACCGGCGACGAATTCACCGACTTGAGCCAAAACCAGTTCCTCGAGGTTGAATCCATCAGTCAGGAAATCCGTCTGACCAGCAACAACGACACGGGTCTTCAGTGGATCGCCGGCGCTTACGTTATTGCAACGGACCGTTACATCTCCACGGGCGGCCAGATCGACCGCGGCCTTGGCGTTTTTGATGTCGAGAAGAATTTCCGCCCGCAGATTTTTATCGACGCGGCTGACGGCGTGGTCGATGACCCCAGCCCGCAACTCGGTGTGCTCGCGGATGAGCAGGACAACTTTGCCTGGGCGGTATTCGGGCAACTGGCCTACGATATCAACGACTACTGGGAGGTCGCACTTTCAATTCGCTACGACGAGGACGAGCGGGAGAACACCACGCTGACACCACCGGAATACAACGTACCGTTCAACCCGGAGATCGTGTTCGGTGAAGTTCGCAAAGAGACCTGGGACGCACTGCAACCCAAGTTCACCGTGCGTTACCGCCCCAATGAGGACTGGATGCTGTATGCCGATGCCAGCCGGGGCTTCCGCAGCGGCGGCTTTAACCAGACCGGCGTGGGTAGTGCAGTCACCTACCCTGGCATTGAGGATCTGTTTGATGAGCAGATCGCCGATACTTACGAAGTCGGCGCAAAGGGAACAATGCTTGATGGCAAGCTACGCCTCTCGGCAGCCGCTTACCACACCACGCTTGAAGGCGCGTACTTCTTCTTCTACGACGCACCGACCAACACCCAGAATCTGGGCAGTATCGATGAGGTTGAATACACGGGTCTGGAAATCGAGGGTAGCGCCCTGCTGGGTGACTACGTGACCCTGAATTTTGGACTGGGCCTTACTGACAGCGAAATCACAGAATCTCCAACCGAAGACTGGCTGGGTAACCAGGCACCGCTGGTCAGTGAAGTAACCGGTAATATCGGGTTGCAGTTCCGTGCACCGATTGGCGACGACAAGGAGTTCTTTATCCGTGGCGACTACCAGTATCTCGGCGAGACCTGGTGGGAGCCCAATAATGACTCGTCCAGAAGCGGCGTTAATCTGCTCGATGCCCGAATGGGTATTGAGGACCTCGATAACTGGGCAGTGACGCTTTGGGTCAGGAATGCCGGCGACAAAGAATACAACACCGAGTATTCACCGGGTCCGGCACCGGGCTTCAATTTCCTGTGGCGAGCGCAGCCAGTGCGCTACGGCATCGAGCTGACCAAGTGGTTTTAATTCACTGCAGCGAACAATAACAGCGGAGAACACACCATGAACGCTATTACACAAATTAAGAGCAGCCTTCACCACAACGCCTACGTCTGCAAGGATCTGGAGGCAGTCAGAAAATTCTACGAGGAAATCATTGGCTTCAAATTGGTGGCCACATGGGCGGAACGAACCGATCTGTTCGGAAAAGTCCGCACCTACTGTCACGGCTTCTTTGACCTTGGCGATGGTTCCTGCCTGGCCTTCTTCCAGTTTGCCGACGACGATGATGCGGCGGAATTTGGCCCCGAGCTGCCCCGTTCGGGCTTTCGTCATCTAGCGATGAAAGTTGATCAGGAAACGCAGGATGCGATCAAGGACCGACTCGAAGCAGCCGGCTACTTCGAAAGCGGAGAGGCCTATCCGCTCAACCACGGCTATTGTTGGTCGATTTACTGCTTCGACCCGTCGGGACTGCTCGTGGAGTTCACGGTTGATCACGACGATGTTGAAACCATCAATCGCGACAAGGCAGCAACGGCACATGAGGACCTGAAGAAATGGCTTTCAGGGGATCACACACCCAACAACGAACAGTTCCACCGCTGATTCAGGAGAAAACAGATGTCATTGAATATCGCCGTAGTTTATCACTCGGGTTATGGTCACACCGACGCCGTAGCCGAAAAGGTAGCTGAAGGTGCCGCTTCTGTGGATGGTGTTGAGGTCATTATCGTCAAAGCCGGCGAAATCACCTCGCCCGAAAGTCCGGAGTTTGCGAAACTCGACAGCGCTGACGCCATGATTTTTGGCTCACCCACCTATATGGGTTCCGCTGCCGCCGCTTTTAAAGGCTTCATGGAGGCCTCCTCCACGCGCTGGATGGAGCAACAGTGGGCGAACAAGCTCGCCGCCGGGTTTACCAACTCCGGGTCGATGAACGGTGACAAGCAGAACACGCTTGTTGAGTTTATGACCTTCGCCATGCAGCACAGCATGATCTGGGTGGGGCTGGGACAGATGCCGGGCAACAATCATTCAGAGGGGTCGGAGTCGGACCTCAATCGTTGCGGTGCATCGATTGGGTGTATGACCCAGGCGAACGTAGACCAGGGCGGCGACGTCGCCCCCCCCGACTCTGATCGTCAAACCGCCGTTGCCTTCGGTGCTCGTGTTGCAGAAGCCGCGAAGCGCTGGGGTCAATAGCATGCGCGACCACCAAATCTTTGATCCGGATATCGAGACGCGTCCGATTGATCAGCAGTTCCAGCTCGACAGGGACGCCTACAGGAAACAGATCCGGTACCTGATGGAGAACTCCGAGTTCTATCAGGAGAAGCTGGCGAATGCCGGATTCGACACGCCGGAAAAGATCGGTGAGCTCGATGATATTTCAGCGCTGCCCTTTACCGAAAAGGATGAGATTCGCTCCAGCCAGGCGAACCACCCGCCATTTGGCAATCACGTTGCCGCCGATCCGGACAGTCTGGTTCGGGTGTTCAGCACCAGCGGAACCACCGGCACGCCCTGCTATCTCGGCCTGACCCGCGGCGATCTGGATATGTACGCCACCAACGTGGCACGAGGCTATAGCGCCGCCGGCTTCAAGAAAGGACAGCGCCTGGTGGTCGGCTTCAACGCCGGTCCCTTCGTCGCCGGGGCCGTTTACTACGGCTTTGACAAGATTGGATGCAATGTCATACCCGTGGGCACCGGTAATACCGAGCGTATGGTCACCGCGATTCAAAAGCTTGGCGCCACAGGCGTGAGCTGTACACCCTCTTATGGCCTGTATCTGATCGACTGGTGCCGTGACCACGGTATCGACACCCAGTCACTGGGCTTGCAGAACATGATTACCGCGGGCGAGCCCGGCGGCGGTGATCCTCTGGTCCGGCGAACCATCACCGAGGCCTTCGGCTGCACACTCCGGGAATCAATGGGTATTGGTGATATCTCCCTGTCGGTCTGGGCCGAAGATGCCGCCGAAGATGGTATGAACTTCATGGCCCGGGGTTTCGTTCATGTCGAATTGATTGACCCTGCCTCGGGCAACCCTATCGCATGGGAAGACGGCGCTGAGGGTGAATTGGTCTACACGGCGCTGCAACGGGAATCGATGCCGATGCTTCGCTTCCGTAGTCGCGATCACGTCGTGGTGAATATGCAGGACAATCCGACCGGAAGGACGGGACCGAGGATTCGCTGTGTCGGACGCACCGATGACATGCTCATTGTGCGCGGCGTCAACCTGTTCCCAACCGCAGTTCGAAGTGTTCTGGAGTCTTTCGAGAATGAAGTATCGGGTATCTTCAGTATTCGGCCGAAAACCCATGGCGTATTGCAGACACCACCATTGCCGCTGCTGGTCGAGGTAGCCCACGGTACGGCGACAGACAATGCCGAACTCACAAAGAAAATCAAAGACGAGATCAAAGCGCGACTGCTGGTCACCAGCGACGTTCGTCTCGTAGAACACGGGTCTCTGCCTCGAGAAACCTACAAGACCAAGCTGGTCGACTATTCAGAGGCCGCCGCCTGATAGCACTGGGAGGCGCCAAACCCATCAAGGGGAGGAGCTGTCCTCCCCCGCTTTCAGCTTGTCTGAGAGCTTTATAGTCGCACCGAAAGATGCATGGCATCTATCGCGGGTACACGAACACCACGTTCAATCGTACGCCCCAGCCCTCCGGTCTTTGATCGGGAGACTCGGCCCGGTAGCGGACACCCGCCCCCAACTGCATGAGTTGGTCGCCGAACTTGAGTAGCTGGCTGACCTGCAGATTAATGGGCACCGACCAGGCCGTATTCTCCCAGTTATAGGTGGATTCGAGGTTCATACTGAATGTGGTCTTTGTCGGCGTTATATAGGACACGAAAGGCTGCAGAAACGTCGCACTGATATCGCCGCGGTCGTCGTCGCCGACAAACGACTCAATATGATTGACCAGCCCGCCAAAGGTCCAGGGACCAGACTGTTTGAGCGCAACGGCGGTCGGTCCGACACCCCACTGCTCGGCACCAAGGAACTCATCTGTGGCCGTCGGCAGGAGAAAAGCCGGCCCAGCGCCCCAGGTCCAGCCACCCGCGGTAGGCTTACTCGGTGAGAAAAACAGGCTTTGCGTCACATCACCCAATCCGAACTCGCTATAGCCGACAAAGGGCGTGTCCTGCTGATCGATAATGGGCAGGATAGTGCGGGAAATAACATTCCAATCCTCGTTCAGGGAGAACGGGATCACCGGCTGAACATTGGTGCGAAACACTGAGCCCTTGTCGTCGATACCAAAATTGTCATCGTAGTTGGCCTGGATCGGCACACTGATCAGCGACGCAATTGGATTCGCCAATTGCGCCGCGATGTCGGTCTGCCCCCCCTCTTGTGAACTGGCGAACGCGGGTAATGCCAAGGCGATGGTCGGCAGCACACGCCTCAGTCGGGGTACGCTGTTATTGAACGGCATCAATGTCACGGGTTCCTTTCTCGAACGGTTGTGTTTCTATCATTGTAGTGATCCTAACCTAACTCAACGGCTGGGCTATGCGTCTTTTGGGTGCAAATAAGGTGCACATTGGGGTGCAGCCTACGCATTGGCCCTTTTTAACACGCCAAAAAACACCGACCGATGACCTTAAATCACTGTGCATCGAGCGCGGACTGCACAATCGGAGAAACTGGTGATCACGACTGACCATGGGAAGCCGGCACGCTTATGCCGGGATTAAACGCGTATCACTCGGGAAACCAGTGCCGAGTCCGGTTCGCAAACGCGACCAGCGAGAGCATCACGGGCACTTCAACCAGAACGCCGACGACAGTGGCCAGAGCCGCACCCGACTGAAGTCCAAACAGGGAGATGGCGACAGCGACGGCCAGTTCGAAGAAGTTTGACGTTCCAATCATGCAGGCGGGCGCGGCGATGCTGTGCGGCAGTTTCAGCGAACGTGCTGCGGAGTAAGCAATAGCGAAGATACCGTAGGTCTGAATGAGCAAGGGTATCGCGATGAGCACGATTGCCAGCGGCTGACCGAGAATGGTCTCAGCCTGAAAGCCAAACAACAGGACTACCGTCATCAGCAGCCCGGCGATCGAGATCGGTTTTAGTTTGGCAAGAAAGCGGTCAAGCCGCCCGTGGTCGTCATTTGAATCCAGCACCCGTCGGGTAAAGTAACCCCCCAGCAGCGGCAGCAGCACGTAAAGCACGACCGACAGCAGCAAGGTCTCCCAGGGTACAGTGACATCGCTCACGCCGAGCAGAAAGGCGGCAATGGGCGCGAACGCGAAGATCATGATGATATCGTTCACTGAAACCTGTACCAGCGTGTAGTTAGCATCCCCTTTTGTCAGCTGGCTCCATACAAAGACCATCGCCGTACAGGGCGCCACACCGAGCAAAATCATCCCGGCGATGTATTCGCCAGCGGTGACTGGATCCACCCAATCGACGAACAGCACTCTGAAGAACAACCAGCCCAAAGCCGCCATGGTGAAAGGCTTAACCAGCCAGTTGATGGCCAGCGTCAATGCGAGTCCGCGCGGACGCTTACCAACATCCCTGATCGAAGAGAAATCAACCTGCACCATCATGGGGTAGATCATTAACCAGATCAGTACCGCGACAGGCAGATTGACCTGCGCATATTCCAGTGCCGCAAATGTCTGGAAAATCGCGGGAAACAAGCTACCCAGTGAAACACCGGCAACGATGCAAAGCCCTACCCACACGCTGAGATAACGTTCGAATAATCCCATCTAAAATGTCCTCATCGCCAATGCTCTGCCGTTCGTCCGGCAGGTTACCTCTCCTATTTTACGGTGAAAGCGGCGCTGGTAGGGCTACGCCCAATCGTTACCGAATTGTCCTGAATGCATCGCTGTAAACCAGTCCTTGAAAACAAGGCCCTACAGTAGCGCTGCACCCTGAAGAGTGCACTGCGGGCAACAGTACGTTCTGTCCATCGACGTCGACGATCCACCATTTCTGGGCAAGAAACGCATGCCGGTTTCCATGGACGAACACCCACAATAAGGCACCACCGCACCACCGCACCACCGCACCAGCGGAACCGCCCCGCAGGGGCAGCGACGTCGAGCCGGAGAGTTGGGATGCATCTACCACCGCTTCGCGACTGGCATCTCCGATAAAATCATGCAAGATGATCGCCTTAGCCGATGCATGAAATTTGCCATTACCGAGTGTGGCGCATTTAAAACAGTACCCGACGAGTCACCGTGGAATTCGATGACGACTTTGCAAAGGCATGGATTTCTGTTGGGCGTCCGTGGATGACGGCCTCAGCTCGGAAGCGAACCTCCCGCGCGCACCGATTTTTCGGGGTTACCCGTCTGAAGCCGACGTCGCCGCATCCCGTTGGCGACCGGCAAGTCAGATCTGCTACTGGGTGCTGACAACCCGCATATCACCGGGACAGGCATCCAAAACCAGCGTCGGCGGTGCTATGGAAAGGGTGAACGGCGCACCGCGACTCAACGCGCTAAGGCCCAGCAGGTTTCGCCCGGCCCCTTTCATCACGGCGACCTCCACCGGCCCGAGTTCACAGTTGCCGCCCAACGTCAGCTCAGTAACTTCGTAGACGGTCATGACTTGCAGCCGATTGTTCGCCATCCGCGCTGCAACACGACGAACCTCGCGGACCTCACCAGTCTTTTTGATGCGGTTAAACAGTTTCTCGGTAACGGTTACCAGGTCGGCTCCGGTATCCACCAGAAAATCGGCTTCAACGCCGGCAATCTGCGCACTGACATACATACCTCCAGCGCCGCTTCGTGCCAGAGAGACGGTATGGCCAAACTCCTCCGCGAAGCTATTCACCGACAGGAACAACGCCCACACAGAGAGTGCCATGGTAGGGATGAATCGTCGTGGCGCGCGCGCTGACATAGGCAAAACCCGGGAAATAGTGCCGGTATATATTGCAACCGCCGTGCCAAAACCTAAGTTGATGTTTTTTAAAGAAGAATTACAATAAGGCGGAATTAAGGCGCACTAAAACGAAGCGCCCGCACCAGAAATGTGCAGGTTCAGCTACCGTAAATTAGCCTTTGCCTTTAAAATTTAGCTTTATGATAGCTAAAAACTATCATAAATAGCGGCAGAGTGGCGCAGGTTAACCCTGATTCCTCTGTTAGATTTGACTCGTGGGCTACACCACATCAACAAGGAGGTATTACTGATCATGACTAAACACGCACTGGCTCTGGCAATGGCAATGGGAATCTCTGCGGGCCTGCCACTGGCGAACGCGCAACCAATGGAACAAGACATCGAAACGACAACGCTCTGGGAAGTGGACATGCGCGGCAAGCCGCCTTATGCCCGCAAGCGTATCGAAGTGCCGGTAGTGGATACTGCTCGCCTGGAGATCGCTGATGAAAACGCAGAGACTGTCAGAGTCTGGACCATTGATCGCAGCGGCAAGCCCCCCTTCAAGCGCCGGTTTGAAGAGCTTCCGGTGTCCGAGGTATCGGCCATGAGTGTGGAAGCGGCCGAGGCGGCGGAACCCGTTCAGTTTCGCGGACGTCCTCCCTTCAACCGGCACCGCTAGGGATTGCGGAGAAGAAAATTAGGCCCCGATCATGCGACGCTGCGATGGTCCCGGATTCTCATATCCCTGATTGTCATCGCGTCGCACCACTCCGTGCAGATCCCCTATTGATACCGAAACGCCCTCGTAACCTAAAAACCAAGCTCGCCAACCTGTGAGCAGTGGACCCGTCGAGAATACAAACAACGCTGATCATCCGGTTCGTCGGCGTTGGCGCTCTGCTCGCCTGGTTGGTTACTCGCGAACGGGACAACGCAAGCTAAGGTCGCTGCAACTCCCGGAGAAACCACTCGATGTAGGAGCGCTCTTCTTTTTCCATGCCGGAAAATGGGCCTGGCTGGTAGTACTTCGAGTGCACGCCTTTTGAATTATTAACGATGATTTCCTTGTCGGAAATCGTCGTGATATCCCACAACCAGGTTAGCTCATCGACGTCAAAGTCTTTGCCCTCTTCCGCATCGCCTCGCACCATCCAGTAGATCTCGCATTTCGAGCTATTGTGATCGATCGGCGTGAAGACATAGGCAACAACGTGATCGCTGTAGGCGAGCATGAAAGAGAAGGGACCAAAATTGAAATCCGAGGCACCATTGTCGTAGTCCGTTAAATTGCCAAGCAACGGCGCAACGGGACTGCCATCTCTGGTGCCGGTCTTGTACCTGTTGAACAACGCCGTACGCGAGTAGCCGTAACCCATCTCGCCCGGGCGTGCCGCTTCATTGAAAAAGTCTATTTCGATTTTCTTAAGACCACAGGCGTCCATGCTATCCAACATCTTCTTCTGCACACGGGCCTTCTTGTCCTCGTCAAGCATGAGTGTGTGCATGCGTGCATATTCAGGGTGGGCAGTGGCGCAGTGATAGCACTCCTGGTAGTTCTCGACCGAGAGCTTCCAGTTGGCAGGTATTTCGTAGGATTTCGTGGCCGCGACTTTGAGATTCTCGAAATCGAACATGGCCATCGGTTCGGCCATGTCCCGCCGACAACCTTCCAGTGACAGCGGCTCATCGGTAAAACACACAAAGATCAGTCCGTGCACGGTTTCCACGGACACTGTTTTCAACGAATGCGACGCCATATCGAAATCGTCAGGCATGTTCCTCGCGGCAAACAGTTTGCCGTCGATGTCATACATCCAGCCGTGGTACGGGCACGTAAATTTTTCGGCGTGCCCGCGTTCTTCAAGACAAACCAGGGAGCCGCGGTGCCGACAGACGTTGGCAAAGCCTTTTAGCGTTCCGTCGCTGCCGCGCACAATGATGGCGGATTCGCCCGCCACATTGAGGACTCGAAAATCACCCGAATCCGGCAGCTGGGATGCGTGGCCCGCAAAGATCCAGTTGCGATAGACGACCTTGTCGAGTTCAAGTTCATAGATCGCGGGGTCAGTATAGAATCGCTGATCGAGCGAATAGCCCGGTTTCTGGTCCGCGATCAGTTCGTTAATGGATTGGATGCTATCTTTCATACTATGAAACAGGAGCAGAAATACATGCCTAAAATAGCACAGCGATCCGTAACCGCCAGAGGCATGATGATACGAACAACCGTCGTAAGCAGTCGCTCGTCGTAATACCCCTAAAATCCTCTATCGGCCAGCAGCACTCAGTGGGTGCCTTTGCATGAGCAGGCAGCTAACATCTCGAAACGGCTGTCTGGACGCTTACTTTAAGGTCGGTCTGGTCAAAATCCACTGATTACGGCAATCTTTATAGTCAGTCTCAATCCGGAAGCCATTCAATGCTATTGCGCCGCATCACGGAGCACGTGAGGAATCAAAACTGGGTTGCTGTAGGCATTGATTTGCTCATTGTCATCGTCGGTGTCGTTATTGGTATTCAGGTGGCCAACTGGAATGACCAGCGCCAGCTGCGAATCAGTGATGGCGTTTTACTTGAGCGGCTAAAGGATGATTTTACAGACATCGTTGCGACTGCCGATTTGGTTGAACCAAAACTTCGCGAGCAAAGCGCTCTAACCAGCCATCTCATTGAAGCGCTATGGTCAGACAAAAACCTAACACTGAACCAGGAGACAGAAAGCTGGCTTCTTGCCGCATTAGATACTTGGACCAGCTATCCAATTCCTCCTTCATAGAATGAGGCCGTGGACTCGGGAATGCTATCGAGGATCGGAGACCCAGAGCTGAAAGATGCCCTCACCTTCTATGCCCGTGAAGCTGACGCTGATCGAATGCTCCTTATAGAGCATGTAGCATTGCTCAACTCAGGTGTTATTGATGCGCCTATACGATTAAAGACTGAAAGTGTTTTAGGAAGGCAGATTAGCAACGACGACTTTGAGGTTGAATCCGTTGATTGGGAGACGATGAGGCAGTCACTACCTCACCTTCAAACGATCCTTAAAATGCAGGCCATGCGAGCCCAGTGGCATAAATTCGCAAGCGACGACGCGAGAAAGGTGCTTCGCTTAGTCAGACTCGAATTGCTCCACGACGATTAACGTTTAGTTTGGCTGCGTCGGGTCGCGGTTGCCCTCCCCCCGATCAAGAGACGAGGGCGCAACCCCAAGCCTGTGTAACAAGCAGCCTGTTGTGCCTTACTTTTCGCCAACCTGATCATCGACAGCGGTGGCACGGCTCACCAGCACCGTGGCAAGTAAGCTAGCCACACTCGCGGGAATCATTTCATACAAGCCAAAGGTTGCCGACTTGGCCAATAGTGCCCAGGTCACACTGGTAAAAAATCCTGCGATCATTCCCGCGATAACACCGCGCCCCGTTGTGCCGCTCCAGCGTAGGGTACAAAGCATCACGGGACCGAACGCCGCACCCAGGCCGCTCCAGGCAAATAGTACCAGCGAAAAAATAAAACCGTCCTGGACCAGTGCCACCAGGCAACCCGCAATACCCAGCGCCAAGGTGACCCACTGCCCAATAATGGCCTCCCGCCTGGACGAACCGGAGCGCTGCGATACCTTGCGGTAGATATCGTGTACCAGTGCTGAAGAAGCCAGATTCAGCAGGGAGCTCACGGTGGACATAACCGCCGATAGCACCGCCACGACGAGCACACCGGTCACGATGGGGGAAAACAGCTCCTGTGCCAGAACGGGCATGACTTGTTCGGCGTCCCCAAGAGAGGGAAACAGTATTCGACCCACGAGACCGGTTGCGACTGCGCCAACATCGAATAGGATAATCACGACGATTGAAACCGCGGCGGCGCGCGGCACATCGCGAGTATCCCTGGTCGCCATGAACCGCACCAACAGTTGAGGCACACCCAAAAATGGCAGACCAACAGCCAGTGCGCTAGCGATTGCTACCACGGCAACGAGTTTGCCCTCTCCCACCGACCAGGGAATTAATAACCTGGGATCAATGGCCTGAAGACCATGCCAGAGCTCAGTGGGCCCACCAATCGCAGCGATACCCACAACTGGTATGGCTACGAGAGCGAATAGCATGAGTAACGCCTGTACCGCGTCGGTGTATGCCACCGCCTTGAAGCCACCGAACGCCGTGTAAGCCACAGTCACCAGGCCGCCCACCCACACACCGGTGCTGTAATTCCATCCGAGAAAAACATTAAATGCCTTTCCGGTCGCCAACATCTGCGCCGCGATATAGGCACAGGCCATCACGAGAATGATTGCTACACTCACATAACGAATTGGGGCACCCTGCGCAGGGAAGCGAGTGGACAAGAAATCCGGCACGGTGATGGTATTGTTCTCGCGGGACTGCTCATTCAACCGCCGAGCCACCAAAAGCCACGCCAACGCAACGCCGATAGTCTCACCCGCAACCACCCAAAGTGCTTGCAAACCGGTGAGATAAGCAACACCGGATAAGCCCAACAAGAGCCAGGCGCTCTCTCCGGTTGCATTCATGCTAAACGCTACAATCCAGTACGGTAGCTTACGTCCGGCCAGAAAATATCCAGCAGCAGAATCGTGACTACGCCGGGCCCAGACGCCGATTGCCAGCATGAATCCGAGGTAGACCAATAGGACTGCAACGATCGGGGAGTTATCCATAACCGTTCATCCACGTCACCACGAAGAGGGAGAACGCCCCATCGCCAGCTGCAACCCGACGGCGTGTCTTCGCTGAAGAATTATTTTGTGCCACACGAATGAGGGTAATAGGTTTACCCCTTTTTCGGTAGCGCGATGGCCAAAAATTGTAATGCTTCGGGATATGCTTTTTGCACAGCGCCGAAATCAGGTCACCACTGCAACCACCAAAGAGATCGAAACACTTATTACCGATACTGAGCCGCGGCTGTCTCAATCACCGGTTTACTTGACGCTGTGCCTCGATCGGCCCCAGCGAAGACCTCCGATTACGCGTACTTTTGTGAACCCGACCAAACGATCCTGGCGGGCTCAAGCGCAAATTACTCAGTAAAGCTCGTCTTGATAGGCGTGATCGACGATGTCGTCCATCACTGACACCGCCATATCGGATTCTGCCTGCTCACCAATAATTTGGCCAAATGACGGGATTATCTTGTCCTCGGGCTGGTATTCATTGGTCCATAATTTAGAGCGAATAACGGCTTTACCACAGTGGAAATAGGCTTTGGTCACGGTAATCAGAAGCCCAACATCGAGGTGGCGGCCGTTGACGGCGCTATAGGCCAAAAGCTCCTCGCTTTTGATCAATCGTGCATGACCCGATAACCGCAGCGTCTCCTTGTAGCCCGGCACAAAGAAGATCAGCCCCAGCTTTGGGCTCTCAATGAGGTTATGAAACGACTCGAGCTTATTGTTACCCATGCGGTCGGGTATCAGCAGAGTATTCGAGTCGATGATTTTTACGAAACCGGGCGCGTCGCCCTTGGGTGAGATAGTGGGTTGTCCGCCCGCGTCGGCGGTCGCAATGCAACAAAAGGGCGAGGCGTTGATGAAAGCCGTATGATACTTATCAAGGCTCTCCAACATAATCGCCTTGGCGATCTCCAGAGGTTCTCCGTAGTTCTCTTCCAGCGCCTCCTCGGTTTCTATGAAACTTAGATCTTCAGCGTCTTTCTCCTGGTGCATAAGCCAAGCCCTCGAGCTGTAATCGGTCGATCGATACCAGTGACACTACCTTGAGCGTGGCTGCCATGGCAAACATAAGAAACATTGATACAAACGGTCGGGGGCTGCCGCTAGCGCTCAATCAGTGCCGCCGCCGATAAGGTACTGCCCTCCCACGCCTTATCGCTGGTTGTGCTCAGACGCCGTGGCCGTCGTTTTCAGCCCCCCGACGGGGACTTACTCCCATTCCCGGCCGCTATGATATGAAGACCCTCTCGCAACCGGTAGTCAATGGTGACAAACGTAAAAACGTTGTGCTCCAGAGTACTTTTTACGCCTCGCAGCGACGCAGCACACCAAACCCATTGCATTCATGCCGTATATGATGCACTTCAACGTAGTATGGGTTAATCCCTTCCTGCACCCTGCTCTCAACGCTGCCTAGCCAACACCGCTTCGGCCGGGGTCAAAAAATGTTTGCCATCGGCCTGAGGCGGACCGATGCCTGCCCCGCACTCAGGCCTCAGCGAAAAAAGCTTGCGAAACGTACTGCGCTAGCTTACGTTTTCAGACACACAACGAAGGAGCAACAGCGTGTTCGCGCGCAACGACAAGGCGAACCTGTGCAGTTTAATACGCTGTTATACGCAGAATAGTCATGAAGCCTAAACTGGTGGTAGGCAAGCCTCTGGTCGCGGGACTCGCTGTTCTGCTGACCGGTGGCGTATTCGTCTGGCTAGAGAGCACTTTCTATCAGTATCTGGATGAAGACGGCGTACTGAATGAAACTATGTTTCTCCCCCTAGGAGCATTGTTAATATTGATTGGAACAGTGTTGGTTGTTTTTGCGGCCGCCCGAAAAATAATTGCAGTAACCAAGCGGTGAAGTAAAGCGGCTCGCATTGTAAGTGTGGCGCTAAGAATATCGATGTGTTGCATCCACCGATTCAATCCACAATCGATAGCGGACATTGTCCCAGAAGCCTGCGAGCGTCCGCTATCAACCTGCAGCAATCATTGATAACAATGGAGCTTCGAATCAACACCAAAGGCGAAACAAGGACTGCCATCGGCCAGGAGCGGAAACTCTGTCCTGCAGCACCAGAGAAAGAGAGCACTCCTCTGTTACGCTGCAAGGACAGCGGTAGAGCAGCAGCCCAGATCGAAGCATGGAATACAGGATTCTCAATAACCTGAGTGACGAAGAACTATCGAGTCTTTTCACTTCAGTGTTTTCGTCATCTGAAGGGGAGCAAGAAGGCAGACTGATCGGCGGTCTTGCTTCCCAGTTGGCTGCGCGTGTCGATGATCAGGAAGTAATCTGTCTGGGCGCTTATCAGGACGGATCGATCATCGGAGCTATTTTTTTCACCCGACTCCGATTCGATGAGCCTGTCGATACTTACATGCTTTCTCCCGTTGCGGTCAGCACTGCACATCAAGGATCGAGGGTTGGTCAGGCATTAATCAATTTTGGGCTTCAGGAGCTAAAGAGACGTTCCGTATCCGTAGTGGTCACTTACGGGGACCCACTCTATTACTCAAAGGTCGGTTTTCACGCGTTATCTGAAGATGTGATTCAAGCCCCTTTAGACCTGTCTATGCCCGAGGGGTGGCTCGGTCAGTCATTATCGGGAGAGGCTATCCCGGAGCTTAAGGGTCGCCCCGTGTGCGTTTCGGAGTTCGATAATCCAGATTATTGGTAAAAATACTGGAGAGGTGCTCTCATCCCACGAGCACGAGACGTGACTGCCACATCGCGACTTCGCGTTTATTCCGAATCGGGTCGATTCCCGCCACGATAGTAGACAGTCACCAACGTCCGCTTTCCCCGGCGTCACAATGCGGTTCCTTCCAACCAAAGGAGGAATCGAAGGATGTTCTATCTCGTTGACGACACAGCACCCCACCCACCCTGGAATAAGGGCAAGCTCATTGGCCAGAAGAAGCCCCTCAAGCTCAAGGAAATTTGGACGATCCGTGTCAGGTTGCAGATGGCCAGCGATGTGCGTGGGCTTGCACTGTTCAATCTAGCGATCGACAGTAAACTGCGAGCCTGCGATTTGGTGAAGCTGAGAGTCACGGACGTGACACACGGCAACAAAGTAATGCGCAGAGCAACCGTGATGCAACAGAAGACCCATCAGCGGGTCCAATTCGAGATCACTGAGGACACACGTGAGGCTGTGTCGAGTTGGATTGACAAAGCGCGCCTGCAAGCGACGGACTATCTGTTCGCGAGCAGGGTTCGAGGCTCTTCACACATATCGACTAGGCAGTATGCAAGGATCGTTCATCACTGGATTGATCTCGTCGGCCTCGACGGGAGCGATTACGGGACGCACTCCCTGCGGCGCACGAAGGCATCGCTGATCTACCAGAGGACGAAGAATCTGCGCGCTGTACAGCTGCTGCTCGGTCACACAAAGCTGGAAAGCACCGTACGGTATCTTGGCGTCGAGGTAGATGACGCCCTTGAGCTGGCCGAGCAGACTGAGGTTTGACGAACAAAGCGGCCGTTCGTGGACGGCCGCTATCGGCCATCAACTGATCTTTCCCCGCTGCCCTATCAGCCTCCACTTCAAGCGCATAATTTAATTCGTTACTGTGAGTTAAATTTGAGCAACATCCCTTGCTCACACAGCTCTAAGTCCTTTAACGTCAACAGCTCGTCTGGTTCATTTAGGACCCGAGATAATCGCGTGTGGACATGGCTACCAGGATCCACAACATCTATGAGCTGCTTGGCCCAACTGTCTGCTACCGTTCTGTATGCGTCCTTGTCTCGGCTGATCCAAAACAGAATCTGCCCCATACATCCCAGCCAATCAGGGAAACGGGCTTCATCAGCTATTTTTTTAATGTTAGCTAGAGCCGATACACGAGCCAGATGTCGCCACTTCGCGGTGTCTAAAACCATAGACTCTGCTGGGCTATCGACGTACGACTCTCGAATTGGAATGCCAGATGCAATGTCATGGATGGCACAGCGAATTTCATGATTCGCGCAGGTTGTACACGGGATTTTCCAGCACCAGCCTTTATCTGACGTCGATATGCACAACGACTCAAAGCCATTTCTCGCGTGTGTGCGAGACCAAACTGAGTTAGCGTCCGATGTATACTTCCCTGCGATATTTACGACCTCAACGTGGCTAATTCTCGCCGTTCACCAAGATACGCATTAATTCCTACTGAGTGGATGGGGCGTATACAAAACAAAAAAGGCGACCGTCGTTCCTTGGATTAGCCTAAAGATAATGACTATAGGCAATAAAAACACGCATGTATATTTCACAGTAAACAAAGAATCTTCCGACTCGGTACGAAACGCTCCAGAGACCGCAACGGCCTCGGCGGGTGGATTCACGCTGACCCCGACCAGGTTTGAAACGCCAGCCGATAGATTTAATGCCTGTGTTGCAGCGACCGATTGAATCCGCAGTTGATAGCGGACATTCGCCGCCTCGCCCCATGGTGCGTGTACGGGCCGCCTTTGAACGTCTGCTATCGGCTGTGGATTCAAGGGTCAGTGCAACCCCAATGGTGAAGTTAGACCGATTCTGATCTTTCTATGGCGGAATGGCCGCGCAAGATTATGGGCGTACAGTATCGACCTCCACCAGGTCAGCCCCCGCCTGGGCGTGCAAGTGGGGCGTTTCTATCGGGGACACGCTATGAACGACCGAACCATGACCGTTCGAATCGAAGATATTTGGCAGGCGCTGGACGCCCTAGACGGGGTTCCCGAAGCGCAGGCTAACGACTGGGCTGCCCAACAGTTTGTTCAATGTTAGGCATTAACCAGAAAAAACTTGACTTGCTGTCCAATATTTGTTGACCACTACAAACCCTCTCTTTTTAAATGCGAGGTGTCAGATTTGGTCTGAACTACTTCATTTAATACGAAGAGGGGAAAGCGAGGTTTTAATATATCCTAACATCATAGCCTAAGGCTCGTAGTGCTTTGCTTGTCCGGCCATTTCTGGGAGGAGCTATTTCTGGTCTAGCCCAACCCACAAGTTCTGCCAAGGAGTTCAAACCATAATGAGGGAGGCTGTATTCGGCAGTTTTTGCTGCGGCATACAAACGCTCCCAAAGCATCTCATCATTTCCTTCGTACAGCACGTAGTGCAATAGCTTTCTAACGTCCCAACCCTTTTTGTTACGCAGTGAAAGCAACCAATTGGCGAATAATGGAATTCGCTCATCTCTGGGCATTGAGGAAATATCTGGTCTGCCAAGGGTTGCCAAATTGATTTTGATTACATGATCTTTAGTGGCATGAGTGTGGTAGCAGACTTGAGAAAATTCTTCCGGCGTTAGATTTAGAATATTTTTCTGATCGAGTTTTTGTTGAATATAAGGCGCCGACTCGTTAAAAGTGTGATCCTCATTTGACGGCGGGCTTGCAGTCTCTTTCCACCAGGAAACAGCATTCGCTAGTGCAAGCTGAGGATTTTTCTTGTTCAGCTGATAAAAATCTTCGTATGGTTTTTTTAAGCCATCAGAAACCTGACTGTAATAGTACGCATGTAAGAATTGATCCGTTTGCCATCCTATGGGAATGTCAGCAGGAACCCAATATGGTCTATTTCCACTTAATTCATCACCGATCTTTCGGAGGGTAGTTAGCGTGTCGTGCCACTCTTTTCGGAAGCTCTCCTTGCGACGATCCTTAGCCTTTTCTTTGCTTTCAAAACTAGGGCCGTTCCATTCGGGGATTTTACGTTGTGCCTTGCCTTTTTCGTCTAGGTCATTACGCAATTTTTGAAGCTCCTCCATTTCTAGAATTACCTCTTCCGAAAGAGGAAAAGCTACTTCTAGCCCCTGAAGCCTTTCAAAGAAGCCTTCGACTTCTGCCAGCATACCGCTTGTTTGTAGATCATCTTCGGATAAGAAAATACCTGCTTCAATATTTGTAAGCCATGCACGATCTGTTAAGTTTGCTGATCCCACATAGGCCCCATAACCTTTCCACCAGATAACTTTTGAATGAAGGTAATCGGGGATTAATTTACAAAAAATGTTGTTTCTATGATTAGCCAATATTCGCCTAAGTACGGAAACTGCGACGGGAACTGTGTGGTCGTATCTCATCCAAATATCTAAACGGAGATTATTGGCTAAGCAGTTACCTATAAAGTCTTCTTTTTCGTTTACACTTCTTGAGCCATAAGCAATGGCCGCGTAGACGCCTTCAATATCTCCGTCCGCGCCAGGTAATATGTCGCGCAAATGAACACCGTTGATCCTATTTGCTATGAAACGCACTTAATCACTTCCTTACAGACTTAAAAACCATTCCGGCTCAACGGTGACCTTTTCAACACGCTCCGTCTTTACCCCTAAAGCCAGCTCTTTCAATTTTTCCGCAAGCTGGTCGCCATTTTCCCTCGGGATTATAGAATAAGTGGCTTGTATGAATGTCCGTTTTGGGTCGTAAGCGGACATCTGCTAAAGCCACTTAGTATGTCCGCTATCGGCCAGGAGCGGACTTGCACTTCGTCATTTGCCTTTAGTGTCGCACGTGACAACTTCTAGGTGTGCTTGCCAGCAGGAGGAACCCGTGAACCTCTCAAACCCGAATTGCTAAAAACGGGCTTTTACGGGGCGACTAGATCGCGTTGCTCCCGGCTCTACCTTGCGAAATTTGGCTCCGCCTGATTCACACGTTCGCGCAGATAAGAATGAGCGTTGCATCGAGCGTCTGGCCGGTAGTCAAAATCCGAAATTCCCAGGGCTGATTGGTGAGATCGGTGCGGGGATAAATGAAGCTGCCTGTGATCGTGGAGACGTTAATTGCACCAGGTTTGATAAAGCCGCCAACTCCCGTTTTCCCGTCGGGGCATTCCCGTAGCCACGTACCGGACTCAATCGCTGCTTCAATGGACACACCGAACGTCACCACCTGGTACCCGGACACACCTGCAGGCCCCTGCGGCCCCGGCACTCCTTGCGGCCCCGGCACTCCTTGCGGCCCCGGCACTCCTTGCGGCCCCGGCACTCCTTGCGGCCCCGGCACTCCTTGCGGCCCCGGCACTCCTTGAGGCCCCGGCACTCCTTGAGGCCCCGGCTCTCCTTGAGGACCTGCGGAACCCTGCGGACCAGCAGGGATGTTATCTATCGCGGATTCCAAAGCATCAAAGTTTTCGTTGAAATCCTCGGCCTCAATCACGTCGCCATTCTTAAAGGTATTCGGTACTTGCGTCTGAGCAGTCACCATAGAGGCAAATAATGAGACCGCTATCACCCCAATCAATCTGATCATCCTAATCTCCATGGCTCGCCGTGCTGGGCTTGAGTTTAAAAGTGGTAATACAAAGGACAATTGCCGTCACGACTAGCATCCAAACAGGCGCAGTGGGGACAGGCGTTGGTGCGCTAGCAGTGCCACCGAAGACGGACTGACCGAAAACAGCTGTGCCGAAGAGCGGTAACACCTGTGCCACTGCCAGTCCCGAGACGGTGAGCGCCGATAGAGCGGTAATCAGCCGAAGGGCTTTACGTGCCATGGTCGAACGCCTTAGAGGAGCATTGAACGGCATTGCATCATGACGAAAGCTACCTTGGCAAACGGTTTCCGTTAAGGGTCGGTAGCGGACATTGGCCCATTGGCCTGCGAGCGTCCGCTGTCGGCCAGAAGCGGTCATGGCATTTTAATTCTAGGTAGCGCAGCTGATGTTTATGAAGAGAGGTTCACCGAACGCTAAATCATCCATATAAAAAAGAGTAATGCGGCCAACAGATGTATCTATGTTCAAACGGGAGGCCCTCGAATTCCCTGTAATTTCTACTACGCAACTACTGTGATCTGCAACCCCAAGCACTACGATGTCGCAAGGAAAGGCGTCGCAAATGGTGTCAGGCCTCACGTTAGTGAATGATTCAAAACGGTCAGAAAGATAGACCCCCCCGCCAGAAGAAAAATCGACGAAGGTGTCGACGAGCGAGGCTGTTATAGGTTGCGCCGTGCATTGCCACCCATTAGTAGACGAGAACCTAAGAGCGTCTCCATCGTTGCACGATAGCCCAACAAATGGATCTGTCGCGCACACCCATGTTCCACCGGTATCGTCCCAACGGATTATTTGATCAGTCGTGCATCCAAGGTCGATCTCGGCCTGCATCAGTGCCGTCAGATCGACGAAGGGCTGGCCGTTATCTGCCCCTTTTTGCTTTCCATTCTCGCTTGCGGCGAAGGTAGTCGTGGCGATACAGCTCGCCAGGAGCGTGAAACACGCTGCCGATCTTAAAGTGTTTCTATTTGTAGTTGTCATGCGTTCTCCGTAGTGGCCCAGGACCACGTAATGGTTTGTCGCATGTCACTAGTCAGATTGACGGTAGCACCACCATGAGAGCGGCGTTATCGGCAGTCCGGCTGTCATAGGGCATGCGCCCGTTAGACCCGTGACTTTGCGTTGCCCGCCTTTCAGCGGGGTTGCCTTTAAGCAGCAATGGCGCTGCCCTGATCAAGATATCAGATAATGGAGCTTAGGCCACGTTAAATGGAGGGATGTGTTGCATAGCATCGGAGGCCCAGCACCGGTGACACCCACAACCCGTAATCTACACGTAGCTCAGGGTCGGAAGCGGACATCCGCCAAAGCCAGCTCATACGTCCGCCATCGGCCACAAGCGATCATTGATAGCAATGGTGCATCGAATCAATACCACAGGCGAAACCCGGCAACGATCGAAAAACCCCTGGCCTTGCCGTCTTGCCGTTGCACCATGTCGGCAGTGTCACCGAAATCACCGCCCCAGCTAACCCCAATGTACGGAGCAAACTCGCGACGAAATTCGTAGCGCAGCCGAAGCTCGGCTACCGTATCAAATAGGCCTTTACCAATCCCAGCTTCCTCGTCAGCGGATGCTGCAAGATTGATTTCCAGGCGGGGCTGCAGAATCAAACGCTGGGTCAAAGAAAGCTCGTATTCTGTCTCAATACGAGCGGTCACTTTGCCTTCGTCACTTAGGAATAGCGCGGCATCAACCTCGAACCAATACGGCGCGAGTCCCTGAGTGCCGATCACCAAATGGCTTCGACGGGGAGTGGGCTCAAAGTCATGCCGTATACCTGCCTGCACATCCCAGAAGGCGCTGACTGCGCGGCTGTAGAGCAATTGTAGTTCGGCTTCATCGATTTCTTCGCCGTCGACATATTCGCCTTCTGTCTTCACCCAGAATTTGTTGCGGTCAGTACCCAACCATCCTTGACCTTCCCAGACAACAGCATCTCCAGTGTCATTGGTGCTGTACTCGAGACGCTCCGCAATAATCAGACTGTTGACCTGATTGCCATGTCCTTCCTGCAATTTCGAGCGCGCAGTGGCCATGGCCTGCGCGTCATAAAAGGCATCGGCCGCATTCTGGGCATCAGCCCCGACAGCAAACAGGACGAGCCCAATGGTTGGCAGCGTCGGGATGCGGCTCATACTGGAACAAGCTCATCGACTACGGAGACAACGCGCATCATGCCCGCGTGCATGTGGTAAAGCAGATGACAATGGAATGCCCAATCTCCCACCGCATCGGCCGTGATGTCGACGGACATCTTCTCGCCGGGTTTTACAACGATGGTGTGTTTTCGGGGCTTGAATTCACTGTCGTTCGTTACGACTTCAAAGAACATGCCATGCAGGTGTATCGGGTGCGGCATCATGGTGTCGTTGACCAGGGTCAGCCGAACCCGTTCACCCTTGTAAAACTTGATAGGCTCGTCCACCTCTGAAAACTTCACCCCGTCAAAGGACCACATATAGCGCTCCATATTGCTAGTGAGATGGAGCTCCAACTCACGCCCGGGCATGCGCACATCGGGGTTGCAGTCTCGTGCTCGCAGGTCCGTGTACACCAGCACCCGGTGATCCTCGTCCTGTAGGCCCAGGGGGCGTTCATGCAGACGATTGACCGGATTCGCGGCCAGCCCTACGACACCAGGGCCTTTGACGTGATCGTGCGCTTGTGGTGCGGCGGCTCTACCGTGGTTTGATACAGGGTTCATTGCCGCGTGATCCATTGTCCCATTCCCCATCAAATCATGGTTCATTGCGCCGTGATCCATCTTCCCGTGCCCCATCGCGGCGTGGTCAACCGGACCACCATCCATGCTCTCATGACCCGCGTCGCTGCTACCCATGCTGCCATGATCCATTGCCATATCTTTCATGGTGAGGGTCGGCCGAGACCGCAATTCCGGGACGGGGGCAACCATGCCCTCCCTCGGCGCGAGGGTCGCGCGGGCGTATCCATACCGGTCATTACTCTCCGCCATCAGTGTGTAGGCCCGGTCGTCGGGTTTCACTATGACGTCAAAGGTCTCGGCGACACCAATTTGAAACTCGTCTGTCTCAACGGGAACAACCGGTAATCCGTCCGCCTGTACAACACTGAGTGGCAGCCCGGGGATTCGCACATTGAAAATGCTCATCGCCGAAGCATTGATGAACCGCAACCGCACCCGCTCTCCTGGCTTGAAAAGACCCGTCCAGTTGTCTTTTGGACCATGACCGTTAATCAGGTACGTGTAGGTTGCGCCAGTGACATCAGCAATATCCGTCGGGTTCATGCGCTTATCTCCCCACATGAGCCGGTCGTCAACGGCACTCGCGAGGCCATCCTCGCGGCTATCGCGGAAAAACTCTTGCACCGTGCGCTGCTGAAAATTGTAGTTGTCCGGCATCTTCTTCAGCTTCGCAAAAACGCGATGGGGGTCCTCAAAGGTCCAGTCCGACAGCAGGATCACATATTCGCGTTCAACAGAATCCGGATCGGCTTCCCGGGGCTCAATGATCAATGGCCCGTAGTGTCCACTCTGCTCCTGCAGCCCGGAGTGGCTGTGATACCAGTAGGTGCCTGCTTGTTGCAGGGGAAATTCGTAAACGAAGGTTTCGCCGGGGCTGATACCCGGGAAGCTCACGCCCGGAACTCCATCCATCTGAAAAGGTAACAATATGCCGTGCCAGTGAATCGACGTATCCACCTCGAGCCTGTTGGTGACCCGCAGGGTGACCGTATCACCCTCGCGCCAGCGTAACAGGGGTGCCGGCAACTGTTCATTTACCAGAACACCGTGCCCACGGCGCCCGTCGATGATAGAGGATGCTGCAGCGACGCTGAGATCAAAGACCTTACCCGCTAACGGCCGCATTCCCGTTAGATTTGACGCTGTTCCACTGCGCGCCCAGGGTGGCAGCGCCAAATTCAGGCCGACGCCGGCCACGGCAAAGGTCCCCTGCTGAAGAAATTTCCGACGCGTGAAATTCATGTGATTCCTATCGAGCATTACCGTACACTTAATACTCCCGGGGGGTATACGTCAAGGAGTAGGGATGGATCAGCAACGCGATGGGACGCTCAGGCGACTGGCCCGCATCGAGGGCCAGGTCCGGGGAGTCATAGGGATGATCGAGTCAGACCGCTATTGTATTGACGTGCTTCAACAACTGCGGGCTATCCAGTCGGCACTTGCAAAAGTACAGGATGCTGTGCTGAAGGACCACGCCGCTACCTGCGTGGAGCGGGCTATTTCTTCCGGCGATCCCATCGATCAACGCCAAAAATTCGATGAGCTCATCGATATCATTTCAAAGACAAGAAACTAGTTTATTGATTGCGGTTTAGATCATTGCCCGCCGCCAGAAACGGTCAATGCGGGTAGGCGCAGTTAGGATCGCGCCCACCAGCGCAAAATCGCTGCTAAAAGACTGACTGAATCGGCGGGGGGATATTGAACGATTTGTCTTGAAACAAACTAATGGTGGCGTTGACCACGACATTACATCCCAGGCAACATCTCCTGCACCCCGACCCTGGGCCAAACCCCGCCACAGTCGTAAGTACGCCCCGGGATACGCCGACCTTTGCGGGTCGGCTTTTTTTGCTCATAAAGTTGGGACAGCGTAGTTAGCGCGTCGCCTTCGGGTCGTTAGCGGACATTGGCTCAGAGGCCTGCGAGCGTCCGCTATCGGCCACAACCTGCCAGAGACTGAACGGCAAACTCACGACCCCGCTCAACCTCACGAGATAACCAAAGGCACCATCGGTCCGTGACTCTTGCAGACGCGTTCTTTTACTGGAATGCTTGTCACTCCTCAATTTTCCGACACCTATTTCCTCAGGGAGTGCCCATGTCTGTCTTCAGGCACGTATTAGCTTGGCTCGCAGTCACCCTACCCGTGTCAGCTATAGCTCAAACCACGGGCACCCTGACCTACGGGCCGTCGGCTGGGGCTGGAGGCAGTGGCGCGACCCCTGCAGAGCCTGTTCCGATTCCCTCCCTGTTCCTGTTGCCGCTGGCCGTTGCATTGGCGTTCTTCGGCTACCGGGCGCTGCGTAAGCAAGGTGGCAGGCAACTGCTGGGCGCGGTGCTGCTCGCCTCGGGCGTGAGCCTTGGCGGTATCAGCAGCCTGCACATACAGGACGCCATTGCGCAGATGATGATTGAGCTGAACCAGCCGAACGGCGGCACGGTGGATATTCCTGTCTCGGATGCCATCTACACCAACACCTCGGGTGTGGCCCTGCAGATCGGAACGGTAACGGCACCGCCATCCTGCGCGACCAGCGCACCTGCTGACGAGTGTGTTACGGACCTGACCCTTGAAAACGGTGAAAGCTGCAGCACGGTATATGACTGCACTCAAACCATCAGCTTCACATCTACAGCCCCCACCGACGCCACCGCCGGTGGTGCCACTTACGCTGTGACAGCCGCTGCGACATCTGGCTTGGCGGTAACCTTCAGCACCACCAGCGCGGCCTGTTCTGTCAGTGACTCTACAGTGACCTTTGAGGCTGCTGGGGACTGCGTCATCAACGCCGATCAGGCGGGAGATGCGGACTACGACCCCGCACCGCAAGCTATGCAGACGGTGAGTGTTGGTAAGCAGGCGCAAACCATCAGCTTTACCTCGACGGCCCCCACCGACGCCACCTCCGGTGGTGGTACCTATGACGTGGCCGCCACAGCGACGTCTGGTCTGGACGTTACGTTCAGCACTACCAGCGCCGCCTGTTCTGTCAGCGGCTCCACTGTCACATTCGACGCTGTGGGTGACTGCGTCATCAACGCTGATCAGGCGGGGGATACGGACTTCTCTGCGGCCCCACAGATACAGCAATCATTCAGTGTTGCCTCGCCCGTGGTGACAGTCACGAAGACGGCAGATGGGGCTGAGGGCATGACGCCCACGAATGCGTCCTTTACGGTGTCGCGGACGGGCGATACCACCAACCCTCTGATGGTGACCTATACATTGGCAGGAACCGCAACCGGAGTTGCTGTAGTGGCCACTCCCGATGATTTGTCTGATGATGAAGACTACACGGTAGCCAGTCTGACCCAGATTGAAATTCCCGCCGCATCGGCCACTGTTGACCTGCCGATTATTGTGTTAGGCGACGACGTCTACGATCCGAGTGAGACCGTGATTGTGACGGTGTCCGCTGGCGCTGCTTATACCGTCGGGACCGAGGATTCAGCGGAGGCAGCGATCACGGCTCCTGACAAGCGCCTCTTTGTGACTGCCGCTACTTTCACAGGCGATCTGCGGCCCGCTGGGGACACGGCGTCCACGAGTGGCATCGCGGGCGCGGATGCGAAGTGTGAGGCAGATGCAAACAAGCCCAACGATGGTAGTACCTACAAGGCGATGCTGGCGGGCGGGGGAAGGTCGGCAGCGCCAACCTCGACCGACTGGGTTCTGGCGGCCGACACGAAGTATTTCAGGCCGGACGCCGCGGGCACATTCATCGCTGGCACAAATGGCAATGCGGTATTTGCTTTCCCGTTGTCGGCAGGCATTACCGCAACACCAGATCGGGATGTCTTCACGGCGCTTGATGCCGATTGGTCCAAGAGTGGGCTAGATTGCGAGGGGTGGACAACTCAGTTTCTCTTTCCAGTGAACGTTGGGCGTTCGAGCCTGCGAAACTCATTCGCCATAGACTCACCCGCGCCGGGTTCATCATTACCGTTTTGCGGTGCTCCTAACAGCCTGTATTGCGCCGAGCAGTGATGCCCACATTCCGATACGGTAACTTACGCGATAGACCTGCGGTTGTTCCATAGGAGCCCCTTTTTCGGCTCGCAGGACCTAGCACGCACCGCTAAATCCACCGATATTTCACACAGCCCACCCCTGGCCCAGCCTCGCCACCGTCGTAAGTACGCCCCAAGATAGGCCGACCTTTGCGGGTCGGCTTTCTTTTGCTCATAAAGCCGGGACAACGTACTTCGCATGTTGTCGAGGGTTTTGCGCGCCAATTGCAGTCTGTTGCGGCTAAATCGGTAACCGAGGAAATCGAATCCTCGGGCGATGTAGCCAATGCTCGTTTTGTCCGGATGCTTGGACAGCTTCAGCCGCCCCAGCACGCCATTGAGCACGGCGATGGCCCGTCGCAGTTGCCAGCGTGTTCGTGCCATCACCAAAATGTCGTCCATGTAGCGGACATAGAAGACGTCGCGTGGCTCCAATGCGGCATCCAGCTCTTGCAGGTAAACCGCACCGAACAGTGGACTGAGTGGCGACCCGCGCCCAATGCCCCGGCGAATATCCCGGTAAAGCCCGCCATGCTCGACTGTACGGCCGATGAACTGGGACAGCAGGTTCAGGGTCCAGCGGTCATTGATATGGGCGGACAGTTGGGTCAGCAAAAGGGATTGGTCAATCGACTCGTAATACGCCTTGACGTCGGTGCGAATAACGAAGCGGAACCAGGTGCTGTTGCGCTCTACGGCGCGTACGGCGCCCTTCAGACCGCCGTTTCCTTTGATGTGCGTGCAGCGCTTCGAAATACCAAGATGTGGCCTAATAGCCAGCGCCAGTGCTTTGGCTACCAGTGCGTCAGCGGCGCTCCACAGGTGAATCACGGTGCCGTCGGCCCTGTGGATGCATTGCAGGGGAGAGACGCGATAACTGCTCTGGCGCAGCGCGTCCAGTATGCGCTCACGCTCGCTTTGCCAGTGAAATCGCAGGTGCCAGATGTCCGCATTATCTGGATAGTGCTGGCGCCGGTGGCAGAGCCAGAGGTAAGCGGTGTCGATGTGCTGCGCTTCCATCGTTGTGTGAGCTTAGACGGAGGGACGCTGTTAGGCGATAGCCGACCTTCAGTAACGTCTAGCTGATCGTCTCGGTTGGGTCGAAAGCGGTCACTCGTCTGAAGCACCCATAATGTCCGCTATCGGCCAAGAGCGGAAGTGCGAGGCTTTACAAGTGGGCGACGGCTGTCACCTCGAAGCGGTCACGCGTATGGGCTAGGATCGCATATTCTTTGCTGCTGTAATCTGCCAAATGCCGCTGTTGGGAAGCCATAGATTTTCGCCTTGTGTCTGGCTAGTCTGTTGGACCGCGCTATGAATTTAGGTGGCACGCGAAGTTGCATCAATAGCATTTTGAGAACACACTATTCTAATAACTGTAATTTAATTCAGGGTGGCTCATGAATCGCATCAAAGTTTCTGCGTTGTTATTCTCAATGTTATTTTGCTCGCAGACTTTTGCGCAATCTGAAGGTTGCAATATCATAAATGGTATCGCGGTACTTCCAGCTTTTGTTGACAGAATTAACGGCGCGCCAAGAGCCTATTTAGCTGGAGAGACTATTAGTGCCACTGCGGCAGCCCCCGGTTCGACAACAAATTTAGTCATTGAAGAAAATGGCGTCGTTGTGGCGACTGCCGCTTTTCCAGGCACCGTTAGCTACAGAGTTCCAACTAGCGGCACGTTTACAATTGACATTGGAACTGACCCGAATGCTCAGGTGACGTTCACGAATGCTGTGTGCACTGTTCCGAGCGTTAGTGTTCCCACTACCCCTCTATGGTCTCTCGCTTTCTTGGCGCTTTCTTTACTTATTCTCGTCTATTTTGGCGTTCGCAGAAACAAGGTTGCGTAGGGTCAGTTTTTCGCTAGTTGAGCACGTTGCAGGAGCTGCTGCGCGACAGTCCGCTGCTAGGCGAAAGCGGTCATCAATCGCGACCGCTTTGAGCGCCTCAGATGGGTCGTTAACGGACATCCGCTAGAGACGCACTGGACGGCTGCTATCGGCCATAAGCGAGCATCGCTTCACGGCGGTTCATTGCGAATTCTCTACTTCAACTTCAGCAATGATTTCGTCAATTTCGGTTCTAAATTTTGGCGGCCATTGAAAAGATTTGTAGGTCAGTGAAGCCAACGTTTTCTGTTCGAAATTACGCTTGATCGCAGAGCGTAATCTCGACCAGCTACCGTCGGGCATAAAGCCCATCTCATGCTGATAGTGAATATTGTTCCACTGCTGCCACATTGAAAGTGCGTGCAGGATACCGGCACGGTACTCCAACTCGGTCAATACTCCAGCAGATTCAGGTATATCAATCGGTAGACCTGTTACTTGATTATTGGGGTTTATTCCCTCCACTCTTAGCTCTGCGGATAGGGCTTCGGTGTTGGCAGCCCTCGCGCTGAACCCATCCGAAAGCGTCGTAGTACGCGCCTGAAACGACGCTGCTATCGCAATATCTTGAGTCTGTTTCATCTGAAGGCCGACAAAAATCAAAGACCCGACCACGGAGAATAATCCGATAATCTCAAGCCATTCTCGAATCTTCTGTACCGTCATTGGATACCCCATTCTCGCGACTGTAGTGGTAAGGCAAAGTGACGTCCACTCCGGGTCGTTAGCGGACATCCGCTAGAGACGCACTGGACGGCTGCTATCGGCCAGGAGCGTAATGATTGAAAAAGCCGATCAGTCTTCCCACTTATGGCTACTTTCGACTGATTTGATGTCCAACTTGTTATTAGTTACGCTCCTCTGACGTAGCGAATTCCCAAGTCGGGTGGGGTGCATGTCATGCGTACAAGTTGTTTCGGAATGCTGAGATTTTTCGCCGTAACTCTATTTCTGGTCGCGACCTGCTCTAACGCCGCGACCGTGCCGGAGTCCGCGGCCGACAATGATATGAATCCCTGCTTCGGCGACGACGGGTGGGTCAATGGTACTGGAAGCTATGATTGCGTTACACCCGCAGGATTCATTAATCACGAATTCCTAACTCCTCCAGACGGAAATAATTACGGTGGCGGTGTTCAATTCAGCGGCGTCCCTGGTATTCAGGAAAGCATCAGTAAGAGCTACACCAATCTCGTAATCGGGCAAGAGTATGCCGTCGAGTGGTATGTCATGACGGATTTGGTACAGGGCGTCGGCCCCTCCGCGGAAGCTTGGTTTGAGGTTACCCTTTGCTCCGATACGCAGGATACGCTGCGACTCACTCCGGGACAGAGGCGGACGTGGTTTCAGGAGCGCCTCTTTTTCACTGCCGATGCCGAAACCTGTGACCTCACGTTCACCGCTCGCAATACCGACGGAGACAACAGTAGCTGGGTGTTCCTAGACGGTGTATCGATCAGAGCCGCTGTCAGCAGTGACCTCGGTATCACCAAGACAGGGCCATCTCAGGTGGCGGCTAGCGGTGGGGTCGCAACCTTTACTATTACCGCGTCTAATGACGGTCCCGACGCGACCAGTAGCACTGTTGATATTACGGATATGTTGCCTGCAGGTATGTCGGTCAACGGCGGTGCTGTTGGGTCGGTCTTGCTTTCCGGCGCGAATAGCGGTGAATGGACGTGCACATCGGATGCGGGAGCCCCACAAGAGATTTCGTGTAGGAGTGCAGGCGCTCTGGCCAACGGCGAGAGCAGCACTTTTAGCTACACAGCCACTGTTGCCCCGGGAGCTGGCGGTGACGAATTGACGAATACGGCGACCATCGAGCCCACTTTCGGGTCAGGAACAGAAGATCCGAATGCTTCAAACGACTCTTCATCAACAACAGTGTCGCTGTCAGCAGTTCCAATATCCGAATCGCTTTCGTCGATCAATGTAAGCGCTTCATCAGTGTTAGTTGATGACGACGTCATAATTACAGTAACCGTACGTGACTCAGCCGGCGACCCAGTTCCGGATATTTCAGTGACGATGGCTGTGGCAAGTGCATCCTTGGATACATCGGCAGTTACCATTGCCACTAGCCCCACCACGACTGATTCCAATGGTGAGGCGGCGTACACGGTCGCCAGCTCAATCGCGCAATCGGTGCAATTTCAGGCTTCGTTCAACCCCGATCTGTTCGTCACGGTCAACTGGTCTGAGCCAGCGGACCCTCCTCCGCCTCCACCAGGCCCTGCGACTCCGCCTTCGCCAGTCCCTGCTGCACCGCCGGAAGCTATTCCAGCCATGCCAATGTTTGGCTTGGGACTAACCCTGCTTGGGCTGCTGCTGTTGGCGCGGCGCAACCTTTCGACCTAATGATGCGAAATCGTACTTCCTCTGTGCTGGGATAGTTATCGCCTCTGATTTTGAATTGATATCGTGGGGTAGAACTTTCTATAGCTCTTTTAAAAGCGAAGGCGCCGACACTGATCAAGCTGGCCTCACGGAAAAGGGGCCATTGGCTGGCCACCCACTGAGCGGGTCCTTCGGGTTATCGGCCATCTCTTGGGGAAGCTTGAACGTCTGCTCTCCCGATAGCGGACGTCAGAGCGGCTGGCGCTCAGTGCGTGCTATTGGCCATCAACAGTCGTTGAATGATGCCTCTATTGTTTCGGCTGCAGAATGATCATCTTCCTGTACTGTGTAGCTGTATATGCCGCTATCGAAGCCCAACGTGATGCGCTCCGTGACTCGCTGCCCCACACTGGCAGGCTCTGAGCCGCCCACAGCTTTGATGCTGGTGACAGTCACGTTATAAAGCGTGATCACAAGATAATCCAGATGCGCCTCACCACTGTCTTTGCGCACGGCCAGCACTGCCTCGTCGAAAACCTGCCCGGACAGTTGGGACATGATGAGCGGCGGTGACGCAGCGTCGACGTACTTGAGGATCTCAAGGTCCTTGATGTCGCAACCGGCGCTTCTTTGCCGCGATGATGAACCCGTGCGCGAATCTGTACTGCTCTCCCAATAAAAACCGTGGACATCAATTTCCTCCTCGTGATCGACACGCTGAGATTCACCCTTGATATCGCCAATTTTTAAGTACGCCGTCAATGCAGCCGATGCTTGTGTAGAAAGCAGGGCCGTCGCCAGCAGGAATGGGAGTGTTAATTGCTTGAAGCAGGGGGTGTTCATATCAATAAGCTCCTCGGGATAAAATCCCATGGCATGTTGAATCCTCCAGATACATCGGCGGATTTGCACAAAGAGCAAAGTCGGACGTTAGAAGCAGCTTACTTCAAGAGAGGGAGATTGCCTGCGGAGGAATTCGATGCCGGAGAGGAGCAAGCGCTCCGAAAGCCTCGGCAATTACCTTATGCGTTGCAATCCCGCGACCTTGGAGGCTTGCTCGGTAGGCCGGAAACTTTGCGTCCCCACCTTTCGATGGGTTTGCCCTTGTGCATGAAGAGTAGCTCCCCCACACCCAAAATACAAGGAAACACGAATGTCCCTCTAGCACACGAGAATTCAATAGCGACAAATTAGCTGGCACTGGTTCGCAATGGGTCGAAAGCAGACATCTGCTAAAGCCACTTAGTATGTCCGCTATCGGCCAGTAGCCGACTCAGTCGTTCTTCTTTCGCCCCCTGTTGTGGCTTGCCGCCGTTTCCGTCTTTCGCGAGAGCTACTCACGTAAAGTGGCGGCCGGGTCGTGTCACGGGCACAAGGCATCGGCTATACGACGCAATTCTGTTGCACAGGCATAAGTTTGTTCGGTGGCCGCCGCACCATTATTTATAACGATGGCGCCGCACTCGGCAGACGCTCCGGCACCCTCTACTTCAACCCCGCAAGCACCTCTAACAAGGGTGAGGGGGCGTTGCGCTCGAAAAAATATCCTGTTTTCACTAAAGCCAGAGGGGTCAGGGAGCGCGGTTACAATGCTCAAACGATAGTCATCCACGGCGTTGTCAAAAATGATACACGATGTCACGGATGTGGAAGCAGCGCCAATAATGGCATTAACTTGCGTTAGGTTGTACGGACTACACGTCAACTGGGAGCCATCTGCAACCGAAGCACATACCAACTGTCCCAGAGCGTCAAAACCCTTAGCTACCGTACTTCCAGGGCACTGCGTGCCAATTGCATTCAAGGAACCCGCTGGACCCTGGGGTCCCGTAGCTCCTTGAGGCCCCGCTGGGCCCTGGGGTCCCGTAACTCCTTGAGGTCCAGCAGGTCCTTGGGCTCCAGCAGGTCCTTGGGCTCCAGCGGGTCCAGTAGGTCCTTGGGCTCCAGCAGGAATGCCGTCTATCGCGGATTCCAGCGCATCGAAGTTCTCATTGAACTCCTCAGCTTCAATCACATCACCATTCTTAAACGTGTTGGGCACTTGAGTTTGAGCGTAGGCCGTGAAAACCCCTGCGGCCAATACGATGGTACATATCCACTTAAACATGTTATTCCTCTTCTGATAGACGGGGTTTCAGTTTTATGACAACGCACCATAGAGCAGTGGCAGTCAACACAAGTGTCCACAGCGGCATAATTGGTACTGGCGTTGGAGGACTCGCAGTGCCCCCAAAGACCGACCCACCGAATGTCGCTGTGCCGAAAATTGGCAAGATCACCTGAGCAAAAGCCAACCCAGAAAACAGGATGGCAACCATCATCGTGGCTGATCGAAGCAACTTCAGTTTCAACGGCTTGGCCCTCCTGACAGCAAATACGAGCAGTGTCTCAGCATGCTGAGCAAAAGAAAATAGTCGAATGGCTTCTGCTTGGGGTCGAAAGCAGACATCTGCCAAGGCCACCTAACACGTCCGCTACCGGCCAAGAGCAGACAAGAAAGAACGCAATTTTTGGCTTAGACCAATAATCCGACATTTAGCCCTGTCATTGATAACGTCGAGGGGCTGGTGTTGAACGTTAATGATCCTAGCCAAGCTGAGGCTTCCTCAAAAGACATGTTGGCTTATGCCGAGCCACTCATTCTTAGAGCAACAGGCGAGGCTGCTCCCCAATGGTTCTTGACGCAATTATGCAAGGTCAGTTTTGGTCGCAGTCTGGCGGCACTGGCACAGTAAGGGTGAATAGTGACGACTGGGGCGCTGGCTACACAGTTGAGATAGTTATTGAGCAATGGCTTTGGTTTGCTACGCTATTTAAAGTCCTGCAACGGGGTCTAAGCTTTCTTTTTATCTGGACATACCATTTAATAAAGTGTGCGGATTCAGTTAACCATTACACCATCCTTCCAGGTAACTTCCGATTTCTTCTGGCCGTCCTCGTACCAGGAGGTCACCAGCCCATGTCGCTCACCATCCTTGTAGGTGCCTTCCGATTTCTTCTGGCCGTTCTCATGCCAGTAGGTGTGCAGACCTTCTTCCTTGCCATCCTTGTAGGTGCCTTCCGATTTCTTCTGGCCGTTCTCGTACCAGGAGGTCACCAGCCCTTCTACCTTGCCATCCTTGTAGGTGCCTTCCGAATACTTCTGGCCGTTCTCATGCCAGTAGGTGTGCAGACCTTCTTCCTTGCCATCCTTGAAGGTGCCTTCCGATTTCTTCTGGCCGTTCTCGTACCAGGTGGTGTACGGCCCTTCTCGCTTGCCATCCTTGGCAGTGCCTTCCGACTCTTTCTGGCCATTCTCGTACCAGGTGGTGGATGGCCCTTCTAGCTTGCCATCCTTCCAGGTGTCCTCCAATTTCTTCTGGCCATTCTCGTACCAGGTGGTGGATGGACCTTCTGGCTTGCCATCCTTCCAGGTGTCCTCCAATTTCTTCTGGCCGTTCTCATGCCAGAAGATCACCAGCCCCTCAGGCTTGTTATCCTTCCAGGTGCCTTCCTCCTTTTTCTGGCCATTCTCGTACCAGGTGGTGGACGGCCCTTCTGGCTTGCCATCCTTGTAGGTGACTTCCTCCTGTTTCTGGCCGTTCTCGTACCAGATTACAGCGCGGCCGCTAAACGGTTCAGTCTCGTTGGGCAGGTAAAACAGGGAATTTCTCTCTTGCAGCTTGTCGGCGTCCACGACAGTCTCGGAGCAAGCGGATACCGTGAGGATCACCAGTGCCAGAAAAAAAGATGCCTGCCTCATTACTCATTCCTCTGAGAGTTAAGTCTCGCGACTATGCTTTGTTGGGGGATTCGCACGATTGAGGCATAGTACTCAGATCACCTGGAGGCGGCTAGGCTTTACGAGACAGCTATGGGATGCCCCGTTTGCGCCTGGTGGGGCTGACCAAAGGAAGCGGCTGGGCTTCTTGTTCCGCCATCTTTGGCTGATCCGTTTCAGCCTTTCAATAAACCGGTATCAATTGGTTGGTGGCAAGCCTCATGCAAAGACGCCTACTTCGCTAATCCTGAGCGCGCCAGCGGTGCCAGAGTCTCTATTGGGTCGACAGCTGTCACATCAGAGTGATCATTAGGCACTTGGGTTTCGTACGTCTAATCGGTGTCTAAGGTTGGGGGTTTCTCGCCACCAATCATTCCGAGTGCTATTAGGCCCATTGAAATGGTACCACCCCAGAGCGCCCATTCAGGCCAATCAAGGTAATTGCTAATTGCCAACCAAGTTGTATACCCCCAAAGAGCACCGCAAGCAATTCCCGCCAAGTTCGACAGCACCGCATGACCACGCAGCTTTGCCGGCATACCTATCATCCCCAGAAAAGCACTTGCAGCGAAAAAAGCTGCTGCAGACTCCCATTGCTCAAAATCGTAACTTGCCCAAACACCTAGAGCGCCGATGCAGGTGAACAAAATGAATCCCTGAGCAGCTTTGCCAAATTCCTTTGAGTACTTATCAGTCTGCTTAATAAAACGCTCGGTATTTTCTTCTATGCTCCGGTTCTCAAGGGCTTGAATTTGACGTTCTAGAACTCCAGCATCATTAGGGGCACCACAATTAGGGCACGTCGATGCCCGTCGGCTAATATCTTTTCCGCAGTCACGACATGTAGTTAGGTTCGCATTCATTTCGTTTCCTCCTGCCTTGGATGGCTACAGTCTAGGCCCGCTGAATCTATGTATCCATGCTTTCTGAGGCCATGAGCTTGACCCGATGCGACAAGAGGTTTCTATTAGTTGAGGTCTCAATCGATCACCAATTGCGACCTCTTCAGGTGTCTCAGTTGGGTCGAAACCGGCCCTCTACCAACAGCCGGTGAATGACTGCTTTCTAGAGTGGGGAAGCTCAATCAAACAGCGAAGACTTGGAAGGAAGATAGATGCCTTCTGATAGTCGTCAAACTGTGTTGTTGAGGTACCGAACCTCACCTATCCAGAGTTCGGCGCGCGGTGGTGGCGCATAAGTTCTTCTAAAACCCTGGGGCACCGCAAAATCCGGCGGTGTCCAAGGTTGGCCGTTGAAACAAAGCGAGCCCCTCGCCATTCCTCCGCCAAACGTGCGCCTACGCTGTGAGCAATTACTGGATCATGCAGGTCATGGATTACGAGTCCGGGAAGGTCCAAGCTCCTGATGGCTGGCATTGAGCAGACTGCGTCCACTGGGCCATCAATCATACGTTCCACTCGATCTCTTAAACGATCTACGCGGGATTTTGACAAGCGCGCTATGTCAGCGAAGATGCTCAGGTGTTGCGCAAAGTTTTGCATTGGCGAAATCAGCGCCATGCGCCGCGGCATTAACTGTGGCTGCTCTGCAACCATGCGGCAGACTGCCGCGGCGCCGAAAGAGTGCGCAATGATGCTTTCGATGGGACCAAGCTCTCGCACAGTGGCTGCGAGCGCAATACTGGCATCAACTAAATGCGTGCCTCGCATGGGCGAGAGCCCGTGACCCGGCATATCAACAACGGCTACGCGGTAGCCCAGAGACAGCAATGGTGTTACGAAACCGAGCATGCTGCCCGAGTTATCTTCCCACCCGTGAACGAGTAAAACCTTAGGCCCAACGCTACCCCACTCCCATCCCACAAGTTCGATGTCTTCATGGGCGATAGCGAGCCGCACTGCTCCCGCGGGCATGCTTTGGAAATAGTCGCCCCTCGGCTTGCGCCTGGGTCGGGTGAAGTGCCGAAGCATCAGTTCAGTAGCAATAGTTGGCGCGAACGCGTCTAACGCCGCCGCGCTCGCAGCGACGAGCTTCAGTACGGGAGAGAGCTCCGCCATCCCGGTCCGATGCACGTCGCGCTCATACGCTCGGCGCTCTAAACGGAGCTCAGGCGGGGCCTCAGTCTTCGGTTCAGCCGGAGTCTCGCGGCGCGCAGGCGAAGTAGGCATGACTACATTACGAGGTTCATAGGATCGACGGTATCGACGACCACCTATCTCCCCTAACTTTCTTAAGGGGCGATTTATTTCGCAATGCGATGTGGGATTTGTGCGAGGAACTGCGATTCATATTCAACATATTTCCGGTAATCCCGCTGCCGTAGGTTTTGCCCTTAGGCCGGTAACTTTGCGCCACCACCTTTCGATGGTCATGCCCTTTTTGCTACGTGAAAACTCTACCCACTGTTGTGCGAGCCAGATTGAGTATAGTCGCACACCGCTTCTTGTCAATTCAACGGCTGACCTAGCGTCGGGTCCGGGTCGGAAGCGGTCATATCCCAATCCCAGCCTGGACGCCCGCCTTCGGCCAAAAGCAATTTATAGATTAGTCAATGATCAAGGGTCTGCTGACACTTAATTTGTGACATCCAGGTGAACCTGCCTTGTTAGGCGGTTAAGCGGCTGCTTCTTTTGGGTTTTCGCCGAATCTGTTTCCGTTTGCGCTACTGTCTTGAACGAAAAATACGATTAATACAATTACTCCGACAATTGGAATTAAACCAATTAACAACCACCAGCCTGATCTATCAGTATCATGTAACCTGCGGACGCCTACGGCAATGCTGGGTAATAAAACGGCAAGTTGATACAGAGCGGCTAGGACGCTTTGATCTGTTTCTGGTGCTATTCCTGCAAATACTTCTGCCAATCCAAGGATGAGCGTGATAATCAAGTTAAAAAGAAAGAAATACCAGTATTCCTTGCGGCGTGAACGGCCCGAAAATACTGCATACTTTTTCAGCGCTTCAAAATACCAATTCATGTTTTCTCCTTCCTTATTGCCTCATTGGCTGGACTTAGAATTACAGCAGTTAATCGCGCACTAGCGCTAGCGACGCATAACATGAAGCTAAAGCAAACCAGCGAACCTGTCACCCCGCATGCTTACGCATGCTCCACGCCGGGACGTCCACTGCACGGCCGCCCCAGGCCGCGGAATTAGTGACCGAGTAGAGTCGTGGATTCAACCGGTCGATAGCGGCCATTGGCCCAGAAACCTGAGAGCGCCCGCTATCGGCTGTGGATTCAACCTAGCACTTTCAGTGTAAGACAATATACAGTGACAAAAGTCGTTCCCTGCCACCAGGAACTGACCAAAGGTCGGCAGCAGGGACAGTCCTCTTTTCTTCGCCACCGTGGTTTACGATGGTTACTCCGCAAAAGACCTGAATCAAAGGAAATGCTCCATGACAAACAGCGGAAAATCTGGATTTGGCTACTTCATATCAGTAATCGAGCGCGCCGTGATTGTGGTGATAATAGCGCTGACTGTTATCGCTGTGCTCTTCGAGATCTTTACCATATGGGAACAGCGCAACGTTACTATTGCCGATATACTGCTTCTTTTCCTTTATACCGAGGTGCTGTCCATGGCCGGCGCTTTTTACACCAGCCGACAGATTCCGACAGTATATCCCCTGTTGATTGCGATAACCGCCCTATCCCGGCTGATTGTTCTTCAGTCTAAAGAGATGGAGCCGTCTGCAATTCTGTATGAGGCGTCCGCGATCGTTATCCTTTCCGTGGCAGTGGCGGTTCTCTATCGCTTTGGCGGAGAGAAGCGGCTGGATTCGGAGCAATCTGACGGAGACTAGAGCGCGCGGCGGCGTAGAGCTTCGTTGACACGTGATATACAAAATGGATTCAGCCAAGGGTCGGAAGCGGTCATGGGCCAAAAAGCCTGCGAGCGTCCGCTACCGGCTACGGATTCGATCGTTCGCCAACGAGTTCAAATGAATTCTGAAGCATCGTAATGCTACTCGGCCACCGGCTCACTAAGCGGCACCGGTGCTACACCTTGCCGCGCTCCTGGGCACGCGCGGCGACGCCGGCATGTAGGGAAAATAAGGCTTCCTCGCAGGCCGGCAGGGTTTGCACAGTGAAGACCTTGCGCCCCTGCTGGGGACCGAGCGCGACACGGTAGGTGATGGGAGCACCGTGCAGGGCCGTCAGTGCATCGGCTTTGAAGGCAGTCTCCGCAGGGTAATCGTTCTCCACATCTCACTGGCAAACAACAGCAGGCTTGCCGCCAGACCAAATTGCCAGGGTAGCGTTGGAATCCACTCGATGAGTCGATGAGACCGCTATTTCACGGGCTTACGGCAAAAGAGTACCGGGTATGTGCCGCCACCCCTATACCGCGTACCCTGCCGCAACAGGCATCGTTGTCCCGGAGGGGATGGATGCCGTGACAGAATACGGTGAAGCGGAACGTCTCGACGCTTAAGTCCGACGCGGTACAATAGCCGATGCATTTAATCAGGAATCAAAGCATGCGGCTTTCCCCAGTGTTCTTCGTAACAGCCCTGCTCACTTCGACGACCGTGAGTAGCGCAGGAGAAGCGAGTTTAAGCGTGGTGAGCCGCATCAAAGACCAGGCTTTCAACCACTCGCGTGTGATGGAATACATGCATCACCTGGCCGATGAAAATGGTCCGCGTCTGGCAGCGTCGCCCGGATACCAGCGCGCCGCACAGTGGGCAGTGGATACCCTCAGTAAAGACGGCATCGAAAGCGCGCGGATAGAGAAATTTGGTGATTTCGGGCGTAGCTGGACATGGTCGGGCATCTCAGTGCAAATGATCGAACCTCAAGCCACGACCCTCAATGCCGTACCCCTAGCCTGGAGTTCCGGCACCGACGGCCTAATAACAGCGCCCGTGGTTTTTGCACCACTGTGGGAAAATCCGAGGGACACGGCGCAAACCGACCTGGTAAAACTGGCTGAACGCATCGACGCCTACAAAAACCAGTATGCGGGCAAGCTGAAGGACAAAATCGTTTTGCTCTCTGGAAAACGTCCCTTCAAGCTACCTTCAGAACCGGAAACCCAACGCTGGAGCGCGGATGACCTGAACGGCATGATGTCGGCCCGCGACCCACGGACAGAAGACCTCTACGAATGGCCGCTGCTTAAAGTGCCGTTTAAAACCGCGGATCGCTGGTTGATGTACGAAATGATCCCCGCCGAAATTCAGAGTGATTATTCCGATCGGACTGCCAGGCTCATGAATCGCCTGATTGAATTTCTCAACAAAGAGCAAGTCGCTGCGGTAGCGATGACCAATACCGAAGGCAATGGTGCAGTGATCTTCGCGGAAAGCTTCGGTTCCAACCTGGCGTCGGGGCCCATCCCGGCAGCAGCCGTTCAATTGATGCCGGAACATTACAATCGCCTGGTAAGGCTGGTCCAGCGCAAGGTTCCCGTATCCCTGAGTATCAAGGTCGACGCCACATTTCCCGAACTGAACGCAAAGGGAAAAAACGTGATTGCCGACCTGCCGGGCGGTAGCAAACGTCGCGAGGTGGTGATGATGGGCGCCCATCTCGATTCATGGCACGGCGGCACGGGCGCCACCGATAACGCCGCCGGAGTGGCGGTTGTCATGGAAGCAATGCGGATTCTGAAGACACTGGATCTCGAGCTGGATCGCACTGTACGTCTGGGGCTGTGGGACGCAGAGGAAGTCGGCCACCTCGGCTCGCGGGCTTACGTCAAGGAGCACCTGGGCGATCCCCGAACCATGAAATTGAAATCCGCGCACGAGACGTTTTCGGTTTACTTCAACATAGACACCGGGTCGGGCAAGACCCGTGGCATCCTGACCCAGGGCAACGACATGGTGAAACCCATTTTCATTGAACTGATGAAGCCCTTCGAAGAACATGGTATTTCCGCGGCGGTTCCCCGCAATGATTGGGGCACGGATCACCAGGCCTTCGATGCGGTTGGTCTGCCCTCTTTTAACCTACTGCAGGATCAACTGGATTACTGGTCACATACCCACCATTCCAATGTTGATACCGTCGACCATATCGTTCCCCAGGACCTGATGGTATCTGCCGCCTTCATGGCCAGCCTGGTCTATCACGCGGCGATACGCGACGAACTCATGCCAAGGGAACCGCTTCCGCCTCCCTTACCTAAACCGCAGCCATTGCCTGAGATACTGCAAGACTGATCCTTAGTTAAAAAATGATCGTTTCTTCGCTTGGCGCCGTTCTTCACGCGAAAACTGATGATAGAAGACTCGCGGCTGACGGCTGTGGGTCGTGAGTGGTCATGTGCCTGAAACGGCCGGAGCACTCGCGTTGAGCCAAAATCAAGCGGCCGCCGAGGAACAATGAATGGACCAGTCACCCTATCTGTGACCCAATAGTCGTTTTATCGGCGCTCTGGTGATGGTTTGGCTAATTAAAACCCCGCTGAAGCGGCTAAGCGCGTATGCTACGTGGCCAAATTACCGAGGGGCATGGATGGATGATTGCCGGCCTCGCAAATCAAGATCCGATAAAGGAGACAACGCACTATGGCGAAAAAGAAAGAGGAACTCTCGCGCGAGGAACTTAACCAGCAAATTGAGGCGTTCAAGCGAGAGGGCGGCAAAATCACGACCATTCCTTCCGGTGTCAGCGGTGTTCAACCCAAAGAAAAACGGCCAACCTCTGCCTGAATCACTGCACTTTTTTTAGCGGATTCACTGATTGCAGCAGGCTACTCCCGGCCGGGATCAGTCGCTTGATCCAGGTCAGTGAAGCGCTTTTAAACGCGGTCCCCTAAAGCGCCACCTCTGTTTCGTCATCAGGCATGCGCAGCATTCTCTCGAACTGCATTACCCAACCTTTCAAGCAGTCGCAGCGACGGCCTATTGTCAGGCGACACAATGGCCAGCATCGAAGACGCATCGGCCTCAGTGACCCAGCGCAGGGTTAGACCAACCGTTTGCAGCTCAACCTGGGGGCCCCTGCGCATCATCCGGACAGTTTACAGCGTGTAATCGTCAGCTCTACCAGGCGTTTCGCGCCTGCCGGCCATCTAAAAAACGAGAATCATGTGCATTGAGCCGATCCTGTCGACGGGATATCCTCACGTTACGGGGCGGGAATCATCAGATTCTCACGGTGTTTTTTTCACTTTCAGTCGCTTCATCTTGCGAGCTGGTAGCAAGGCAAAGCGACCCAATAAATCGATCATGACAGGCGATCATGACAAGCGATCAGGACAATGGAGCAACACTATGATTTTTCTCAGGCGCACGTTCATCGCCTTCGGCACTGCCGCCATTCTGATCCTGATGGGCTGCGCAGGTGAACCGACGATACAGACGGGTGAAGACGCCGAAGTCCTCATGGGCAATCTTAACCGAGTCGACAACGCCAGATCCGGACTGGCCTACGTTGACCCTGAAGCAGACTACGCCCGTTATCAGCGCGTGCTCATCCAGCCCCTGAATCTGGATAATGTGGAGATCGTTCAGCCCAGCTCCAGCGGCACGCTCAATCGCTACAATCGTGAGTGGGAACTTACGGATTCAGACAAAGCGGCTCTACAGAGCGCCTACCTTGAGGTTATGACTCGAGAAATTTCCGAGAAAGGTGAATTTGCCATCGCAGACACCAATGGTGACGATGTTCTAATCATCAGCGCCATGATCACGCGCATAGCGCCATCCGCCCCGAAGGAGGACATGGCCTCCCGGTCCAGCGCTCGAGGTCGTGTCTACACCGATGGTGCCGGCAGTATTTCCATCGCCATCGCGTTTATGGATGGAGACAGCGGTGAAATCGTTGCACTGATCAAGGACGCCCGCCGCGGAGACCACAATATCTGGGGTATCAATAACTCGGTCACCAACATGGCTGAAGTGCGCCGGGCCTTCGGTAGTTGGGCAATGCGTATTAATGATGGGCTTCTGGCTCTGAAATCGCGCGATGAAGGTTGAGGAGGCGACGTCAACCGCCTCTCCGATCACTCCTTGCCAAACATAAAGCGCAGAAACCCGTCAGGGAATTGGATACTGTTATCCTGAAAAACACCGGTGATGCATCAAAGGCTATCTCGAGCAGGTACGCCCTTGCCAGGTACCCAATGTGGTCATCAAATCAACAACGGGTCGAACATACTCCCCCGCCCGAGCTTCATCTTCTTGATTGCGATCGCCGTTGGGGGGCTTTGCGCCGCCGTCCTTGTTAGACTTGCTCCTGGTTTCGGTGGTGGCCGTGTCGTCGCATTGACTGAAGGGGTGCTCTGGCTGCCTAAAGATCTCCCCATTTTTTCGGGTGGTGTAGATTCAATCTGCATCAATGTTGTGACGGGCCAACTTCAATCTGCGCTTTCTACACTTTCTTGTACGCCAATGGGTGCAATGCGGAGAAGGAACTGGGGAGTTAGGGACATAGACAGTGGACCCATTAAGTGCAGCCTCACACTGATATAGCGGATTATTCGGGGTTTTAAACCTAGCAATGACAGGACCGTCAGACCAGTCACATACCCCCATGATGCAACAGTATTGGGGCATTAAAGAGCAGCACCCCAACGAGCTACTCTTTTACCGCATGGGCGATTTCTACGAACTGTTCTATGAAGATGCCCAGGTCGCGGCAAAAGTCCTCGATATCACCCTCACCGCCCGCGGCAAATCCGCGGGGGAACCGATTCCCATGGCCGGAGTGCCCTACCACGCGGCAGAGAATTATCTCGCGCGGCTGGTTCGTGCGGGGTATCCCGTCGCGATTGCGGAACAAAAAGGCGACCCCGCCACCAGCAAAGGACCGGTGGCGCGTGAGGTGGTTCGCGTCGTCACACCCGGAACCCTATCCGATGAGTCACTACTCGATGCACGCAATGACTCGCTGCTCATGGCCGTATACAGCCAGAGTGATGCACATGGGCTGGCCTGGCTCGATATCAGTAGCGGACGCTTCCGGGTGTCTGAGGTCAGGGGCAGCGACGCACTGCTCTCCGAACTCGAGCGGCTCCGCCCGGCGGAGCTGCTTATCGATGAAAACTCGGTCCATGAAGGCATTGAACATCGACGCGGTCTCAGGAGGCAGCCCAGCTGGGCCTTTGACGGGAGCGCCGCCCGCGAAATGCTGAATCGTCAGTTTCAGACCCGAGACCTCAGAGGATTCGGTGTCGAAGACATGGAACTGGCCGTGCGCGCGGCAGGATGCCTGCTGGAGTACGTCAAGGATACCCAGCGCTGCAGCCTTCCCCACCTGCAGGGGCTGCAGGCCGAATCCCTCGGCGATACGGTGGTTCTTGATGCCGCCACCCGGCGCAACCTGGAAATCGACATCAACCTCAGCGGCGGCGAGACCCATACCCTGTTTTCGGTCCTCGAAACCACGATTACCGCGATGGGCTCCAGGCACCTGCGACGTTGGCTGCATCGCCCCGTACGCGATCCTGAAATCCTCAACCACCGCTTCGACGCCATCGACGCCCTGCGCAGCAACTACGGCTTTGAGACGGTCCGCAATGCCCTCAAACCGATCGCCGATCTGGAGCGCATCCTGGCACGAGTTGCCCTGGGTTCTGCCCGACCGCGGGACCTCTCGCGACTCGCCGATACCCTCGCGGCACTGCCTGCACTCCGGACTACCCTGCCCCCTGACTGCCCGGCCATCGACAGTCTCATTGAGCATTTACCGGACTACCCCGAGTTGGTGGAACTACTTCAGCGTGCCCTGGTTGACAATCCGCCGGTATTGATCCGCGATGGCGGCGTTATCGCCGAGGGCTATGACACGGAGCTCGATGAGCTCAGGGGCATTAGTCAGAATGCCGGTGATTACCTGCTCCAGATCGAACAGCGAGAGCGCGAAGCGACCGAGCTCAGCACACTGAAAGTCGGCTATAACCGCGTGCATGGCTATTACATTGAGATCAGCCGCGCCCAGTCTGATGGTGCTCCCGAGCATTACATCCGCCGCCAGACACTCAAGAACGTCGAGCGATTTATCACCCCCGAGCTCAAGGCATTTGAAGACAAGGCCCTGTCGAGCAAAAGCCGGGCACTATCCCGGGAAAAAGCGCTCTACGAAGAACTGATCAGCAAAACCGGTGAGTGGCTGAGGCCATTACAACAGACCGCTGAAGCCCTCTGTAATCTCGACGTGTTTGCCTGCTTCGCCGAACGCAGCCTCGCGCTGGATTTCTGTCGTCCCGAGTTTTCGGATCAGCCGGTGCTCGACATCACCCACGGACGCCATCCGGTCGTGGAGCAACTCACCGAAACCCCATTCATCCCCAACAATAGCCGCCTCGACAGCCAACGGCGAATGCTGCTGATCACCGGACCCAATATGGGCGGCAAGTCGACCTACATGCGTCAGACGGCACTGATTGCATTGCTCGCCCACGTCGGCAGCTTTGTTCCCGCCTCGTCAGCGATTCTGTCACCCCTCGATCGAATCTTCACCCGGATCGGCTCTTCCGACGACCTGGCCTCCGGCCGCTCAACCTTTATGGTCGAAATGACCGAAACCGCCAATATCCTGCACAACGCCACACGCCGCAGTCTGGTGTTGATGGACGAGGTCGGCCGTGGCACCAGCACCTTCGATGGGTTGAGTATCGCCTGGGCCGCCGCGCTGGACCTGGCCCAACGCATTGAGGCGTTCACCCTGTTCGCGACGCATTATTTCGAGCTGACGGCGCTGCCCACCCAGTGCCCAGGTATGGCCAATGTTCATCTGGACGCCACCGAACACGAAGACCATGTGGTCTTTATGCACCAGATACAGGAAGGGCCCGCCAATCGCAGCTTTGGTCTCCAGGTCGCAAGACTGGCCGGCGTACCGGCTCCGGTACTCACCAACGCCGCCGAAAAACTGGCCGCACTCGAGCGTGGTGATACGACCACCCCGGTGGTTCCCACGCCACCGCCGGCCCAGACTGATCTTTTCAGCGGAGAACCTCACCCCGTGCTCAAACAGCTTCAGCAGCTCGATCCAGACACACTCACCCCGAGGGAAGCGCTGGATTTCCTGTATAAGCTAAAAGAAAAAAGTGATCAGTGAAGCGCCCCAAGGCATTTTTTTTAATCCCATAGAAGGGTATCCTTCGCGGCTCAAATTTGGAGGAAATCACTCATGACGTTTGTTGTTGGCGAGGACTGCATCAAGTGCAAGCACACCGACTGTGTCGAGGTCTGCCCGGTGGACTGCTTCTACGAGGGGCCGAACTTCCTGGTTATTCACCCCGACGAGTGTATCGATTGTGCGCTCTGCGAGCCCGAATGCCCGGTTGACGCGATCTTCTCCGAAGACGAGCTCCCAGCCGATCAGACCGAGTTCATGGAACTCAACGCCGAGTTAGCGGATATCTGGCCCAATATCACCGAAAAGAAAGACCCTCCCCCAGACGCGGAAGATTGGGCCGGCAAGCCCGACAAGCTCCAATTTCTCGAGCGCTGAGCTCAACGCGCGGGCAGTAGTTTTAATGGATTGACCGGTTTGCCGTCCTGGCGAATCTCAAAATGCAGTTTGACCGAGTCGGTGCCCGTACTGCCCATTCGGGCTATTTGCTGCCCTTCACGCACGCCGTCACCCTCTTTCACCAGCATTGCGTCGTTGTGTCCGTAAGCACTCAGAAATCGCTCGTTGTGCTTGATGATCAGTAACGCGCCATAGCCACTGAGGCCCGTGCCCGCATAAACCACCACTCCCGGCGCAGTCGCGCGAACGGGCGCCCCGCGAGCCCCACCAATATCGATGCCTTTGTGCAGGTTGTTTGAAAACGTTCTCTGCACGCCACCATTGGTCGGCCATCGCCAGGTGCTGACCGGCCCCAGCTTGACCGCTGTCACGGGGGACACAGTCCTGGCGGGTGTTGACGACGGCAATGGTGCCGGGGTTTTTGCCACTGGGGGGGCCGACTTGACGGGTTTAGGCGGCGATGGTCGGGCCGCGGGTTGCGGTGCTGGCTTCGCAGCGACGGACGTTTTCCTGGTTTTAGAGAGATCGGTTGTCAATATCGCACCCGGATTGATGACATAGGGACTCTCGATGCCATTAACCGCCGCCAGGCGACGAAAATCGATACCCAGCCGGAAGGCAATGGAATACAGCGTATCGCCCTTTTCCACCCGATAGGGAACACCAGGCCGCAGCGGAGGGCTGCTTGTCGCGGCGACCTTTTTGTCGGCGACAATCGAGCTCGAGGTTGTGGCGGTTCTGTTCTGCTTGACCGGAGCCGCGACCGCGTTCCGATCCTCAATCGGCGCGGGCGGGTGGTCGGCACAGGCCGCGAACAGCACAATACCGAGACCCATCAATCCCAGCAGGTACCGGGTCATGGCCTCGCCGCACTCGAGTATTTGTCCGCTACGGTAGCCGAAGCGATGACGGCAATGCCGAAAACCATGGCTACAAGACACAACAGTATCGTGGGATCACTCACCTGGTCGGCGAACGTCGAAGGCAACACGGGATCGGACTGAACCACCCGGTCCTCACCATGGCGATCCATAACGACTACCGTGGGAATTTGCCAGGGCCACAGGGACACCAAAGACCCCGCCAGAAACCCCGTCAGCAACGCCATGGTCGGTGCACGATAATGCCCCACCAAAAAATGCAACAGCTTGGAGAAGCTCAGCAAGCCCACGGTACAGCCGACTATAAAACAGGCGAGATAACCCATGGCGGGAGTCGTCAGCGCCTCAATAACCGGGGCATACATGCCGATAATCAGCAAAATAAAGCTTCCACTAATACCCGGCAAAATCATGGCGCAGATCGCCAGTGCCCCGGCAAAAGTAAACCCCCAGTAGGTGGGCGGGAAACCGGCGACCGGCGCAAACGCAATGGCGAGAGCCACGATAACACCGAGGCCACCCAACACCAGCGACACGGGCGTCACTGGCCAAAGCTCCTTTTGCAGTAAATGAATAACAGAGGCCAGAACCAACCCAAAGAAAAACGACCACAGCGGCAGCGGGTGTGTCTCGAGCAAAAAATGGATGACGTTGGCGAGTGTGATGATCGCCGTGACAATGCCGAGAAAAAGAACCGCCAGAAACCCGGCATCAAAATGCTGCCAGAGCTGGCGCCACTGGCCTTGCAGCAACAGCCTGACCGACGTTTTGTTGACCGCAGAAAGCGCCGCGATCAGCCGATCATAAATGCCGGTAATGAGTGCAATGGTGCCGCCGGAGACACCGGGAACCACATCAGCCGCCCCCATCGCCATACCCCGCCAAAAAATACCAAGGGGATTCATCGAAGAGTGCCGGGCAGCATCGGGACAAAGGTCACCGGTTCAACAACGGTCTCCTTGAGTCCCTCCTCGGTTGAGTCGATTACCACCAGGGACTGTTTCACGCCACCCACGGGCAGGATCAGACGGCCGCCGGGGGCTAACTGTTCGAGCAACTCCCCGGGGATACGTTCGGGTGCCGCCGCGGCAATAATGACGTCGAAGGGTGCTTCCTTGGCCCACCCGACCAGGCCATCACCATGGCGCAACTGGACATTGCGCAGACGCAGCTCCCGAATCCGGGCTCGCGATTTTTCCAGCAAACCGCGGATGCGCTCCAGCGCATAGACCTGCCCCACCAGCGGCGCGATAACCGCCGTCTGATAACCGGAGCCGCTGCCGATCTCCAGTACTTTTTCAGGTTTGCCATGGGCGATCGCAAGTTCGGTCATCCGCGCGACAATATAGGGCTGGGAGATCGTCTGGTTGAAGCCAATCGGTAACGCGGTGTCTTCATAGGCCCGATGCGCCAGCGCTTCATCGACAAACAGGTGTCGCGGTGTTTCGCGAATTGAATCGAGCACCGAGTAATCTTTGATACCCTGGTCCATGAGGCGCTGAATCAAGCGCTCTCGGGTCCGTTTCGAGGTCATGCCAATGCCCCTGCGATCCACCGTCACTTGCCCTCGGTTCGCAACAGTGCGACGGCGTGGGCAGCAATGCCCTCACCGCGGCCAATGTAGCCCAGCTGTTCCGTCGTGGTCGCTTTGACATTGACTGCACCTTCGCCGACCTCAAGATCACGAGCGATAGCGTTGACCATGGCGGTAACGTGGGCTGCCAATCGCGGCTTTTGGGCAATCACCGTGATATCGACGTTACCCACACGCAAACCCTTCTGCTGCAACCGCGAGACCACATCCCGCAGCAGTTGTCTGCTATCGGCATTGGCGTAGGCAGCGTCCGTATCGGGAAACAACTTCCCAATATCCCCGAGAGCGGCAGCGCCCAGTAACGCGTCGATCAGCGCATGCAGAACCACATCGCCATCCGAGTGGGCGACAAGGCCCGCGTCATTGGCAATCCGCACGCCGCCCAAAACCACATGATCGCCCTGGCCAAAAGCATGGACATCAAAACCATGACCAATTCGCATTACTGAAGCCCTCGCTCGGTAGTGGTGAGGTACCACTCAGCGAGAGCGACATCCTCAGCAACCGTGACTTTAATATTGCAGCGTGGTCCCGGCACCGTCGCCACCGGGTGTCCAGCAAACTCCATGGCCGAGGCCTCATCAGTCACCGAATAATGGGCGGCCAGTGCCTCCGCAATCGATGCGCGCAGGACACCGAGCGGGAACATCTGCGGCGTCTGCGCGCGTCGCATCGCCTCGCGATCGACGGTAGCAATTACCTCGCCCTCGGCATTGACCTGCTTTAGCGTATCGTCGACGGGACTGACAAGAATGGATCCCGTATTGCTTGAGCGCGCAGCAGCAATCAATCGATCCAATGCGGATCGAGGGAGACAGGGGCGTGCCGCATCGTGCACCAACACCCAATCCCCGGACTTGCCCAGCTCTGCGACCGTATCCAGCGCGGCTAACACCGAGTGACTGCGCTCCTGCCCGCCATGAACAATAATAACGCGGCGATCGGTAGCCGATGGCAGCGTATCAATCAGGGTATCGGCGGGATCAACGGCAACCACCACGGCCCGAATCTGGTCATTGGCCAGCAGCGCTCGCAGGGTATGCTCGATCATCGGCAGACCCGCCAGGGTCAGGTATTGCTTGGGGATATCCGCGCCCAGGCGGACTCCGGTACCCGCGGCCGGTACCACAGCCCACAGGTCACTCACGGGCATCACCGCCCGGCAGTGGTTCGGCAAACTGATAGTAGCGCTCGCCCTCGCGAACCAGACCCAGATCTTCCCTGGCGCGTTGCTCGATCACCTTGTTGCCACTCTGTAACTCGAGGACCCGCTTTTCGAGTGCGTCGTTACGCAATTGAATCTCCGCATTGCGCGCCTGCTCTTCAGCAATTTGCTGCCTCAAACGAGTCGCCTCAGCGATGCCACCCTCGGCGAGCCAAAGACGGTACTGAAGCAACACGAGCAGGGCGACAAGAACCCCCAATAACCATCGCATATTAACCCTGGAGGAACTCTGCGCGGCCGCGATAGGACGCCGTCAAGCCCAACTCCGCTTCAATGCGCAGCAGACGGTTGTATTTGGCCACTCGGTCAGAGCGGCACAGGGAGCCGGTTTTGATCTGTCCTGCTGCGGTTCCCACGGCGAGATCCGCAATCGTCGCGTCTTCGGTTTCACCCGAGCGGTGTGAGATGACCGCAGTAAATCCAGCGACTTTCGCCATCGCAATCGCATCAAGAGTCTCGGACAGCGAACCAATCTGATTGAACTTGATCAGAATCGAATTACCGATACCTTCGTCGATACCGCGTTTTAAAATCTTTGTGTTGGTGACGAACAAATCATCACCCACCAGTTGCACGTGTTTACCCAGCTTTCGGGTAAGAATGGCCCACCCCTCCCAATCGGACTCATCCAGTCCGTCCTCGATGGAGATAATGGGGTGGTTGTCAACGAGATCGGCCAGGTAATCACTGAACTCGGCGTTGGAGAAGGTCCTGCCCTCTCCTTTCAAATCATAGACCCCATCGTTGTAGAATTCTGAAGCGGCACAATCCAGTGCCAGCGTAATATCCTCGCCCAGTACATATCCCGCCGCCGCCACGGACTCCGCGATGATCTCAAGGGCTGCGGCGTTGGACGGTAGGTTGGGTGCAAAACCGCCTTCATCACCCACCGCAGTCGACAGACCCGCTTTGGACAGCACTTTCTTGAGGTGCTGGAATATCTCGGCACCCATACGCAAGGCCGTCGCGAAGCTATCCGCTGACACCGGCTGAATCATGAATTCCTGAATATCGACATTGTTATCGGCGTGCTCGCCACCATTAAGAATGTTCATCATCGGAACCGGCATCGACAGTTTCGTGGTGCCCGACAATTGGGCGATATGCTGATAAAGCGGCATATTTTGAGAGAGTGCGGCGGCCTTGGCGTTGGCCAGTGATACCGCCAAAATGGCGTTGGCGCCGAATTTAGCCTTATTTTCTGTGCCATCGGCCTCAATCATGCGCTTATCGACGCCCCTTTGATCCAGCGCGTCGTGACCCACCAGAAGTTCGCGGATAGGGCCACTGGCATTGGCAACCGCATTGAGGACGCCTTTACCCAAATAGCGCTCGGGATCGCCATCGCGCAACTCCAGTGCCTCTCGAGTACCCGTGCTCGCACCCGAGGGTGCACATGCCGTGCCCATTGAATCATCGGCAAGGGTGACCTCGGCCATCACTGTCGGATTACCGCGCGAATCGAGCACCTCAAAAGCACGAACGTCGACGATTTCACTCACAGCTTATCTCCTCAAAAAGACGTAAAAAATCAGGGAATATGTAGTTTGGGCTGGGATTTAACCAGGTCATCAAGCGCTTTGAGCTGCTCGAGGAAGGGTTCCAGCAACGCCAGTGGCAAGGCGCTCGGACCATCACAGCGCGCGCGATCCGGATCCGGGTGGCTTTCGAGAAACAACCCCGCCACGCCGGCACCAACACCGGCTCGCGCCAACTCCATCACCTGAGTCCGGCGACCGCCGGACGCCTTCTCTCCGGGATCCCGGCGCTGCAGCGCGTGGGTCACATCAAAGATCATCGGCACGCCGCCCGTGACGCGGCGCATCACACCAAACCCCAGCATATCGACAACCAGATTGTCATAACCAAAATTACTGCCGCGTTCGCAAATCATCAACCGGTCATTGCCGCACTCTCGAAATTTTTCGACCACGTTCTGCATTTGTTCCGGGCTCAGGAACTGTGGCTTTTTAATGTTGATGGCGGCGCCTGTGGCGGCCATCGCCGCAACGAGATCGGTCTGGCGGGCCAGAAACGCGGGCAGTTGAATTACGTCACACACCGAGGCCGCCGGTGCACATTCCTCCGGCGCGTGGACATCGGTCACGAGGGGCACACCAAAACGCGCCTTCACCGCTGCAAGCGTCTCCAGACCGGATTCCAGCCCGGGCCCCCTGAACGAGTGAATCGATGATCGATTCGCCTTGTCGTAGGAGGCTTTAAAAATCAGCGGTATGCCCAGACGCGAACAGACCTTGACGTAATGGTCGGCGACGTCAAGACAAAAATTCCGATCCTCGATGACGTTGATGCCGCCCATCAGCACCAGCGGTCGATCGTTACCGATCGAAAAATCAGCGACAGCGACCCGCCGTTCTTGAGCGGTCATTATTGAGAGCGCGCGGCATGTGCCAACGCCGCTTCAATATAGCTGGTAAACATAGGGTGCCCGCCGCGGGGCCGCGATGTGAATTCAGGGTGGAACTGGCAGGCGAGAAACCACGGATGATCGGGCAACTCCACCATCTCCACCAGCTGATGACCGGTAGACCAGCCCGAAATCTTCATGCCGTGCTCTTCCAGCGTAGCGATGTAGTTGTTATTGACCTCATAGCGATGCCGGTGCCGCTCCTTGACCGATTCGCTGGCATAAACCTGCCGTGCCAAAGTGCCCTCGACCAGGTGACAGGGCTGGGCACCCAGACGCATAGTCCCCCCTTTATCGGAGGATTCATCCCGGACCTCCACATCCCCATCGGGTGTTTGCCACTCGGTAATCAGAGCGACAATCGGGTGGGGGGTATCCGGGCACATTTCGGTGGAATGCGCCCCTTCCAGGCCGCATACATCACGGGCGTATTCAATAAGCGCGACATGCATGCCCAGGCAGATTCCCAGAAACGGGACGCCATTCTCCCGGGCGTAACGAACGGCAGCAATCTTGCCATCGACTCCCCGATCACCAAAACCACCGGGAACCAGAATACCGTCGAGGTGCTCAAGTAGCGTGGTGCCGTGGCGCTCGATTTCTTCGGCATCGATGTAATCGATCTCAACCCGCGATAGCGTCTGCAGCCCGGCATGGCCCAACGCTTCATTGAGCGACTTGTAGGCATCAACCAGATCAACATACTTGCCGACCATACCAATGCGCACAACACCATGGCGCTCGCTGAATTCACGCTCGACAACGTCATCCCACTCGGAAAGATCCGCCGGAGGGCAGTCGAGGCCAAAACGCTCAAGAATGAAATCGTCAAGACCCGTGTTGTTCAAACTCCGCGGAATCTTGTAGATAGAATCGGCATCAAGCAGTGGGATGACCGCCCGCTCCTCCACATTGGTAAACAGGGAGATCTTACGGCGCGCACTTTCATCGACATCCACCGAGCAGCGACAAACCAGAACATCGGGCTGCAGGCCGATGGAACGCAGCTCCTTCACCGAGTGCTGAGTGGGCTTGGTCTTGATCTCTCCGGCGGTGGCGATATAGGGCACCAGCGTGAGATGCATGAGTAACAATCGATGGGGCCCGACCTCGAGCCGCAGTTGTCGAACGGCTTCGAGGAACGGCTGGCTTTCGATATCACCCGCGGTACCGCCCACTTCCACCACAGCGATATCGGCACCCTGGGCACCTTCAATAACACGACGCTTGATTTCATCGGTCACATGGGGGATGACCTGTACCGTGCCGCCCAGGTAATCGCCGCGACGCTCCTTGCGCAGTACCGTGTCGTAGACACGGCCGCTGGTGAAGTTATTTTTGCGCGTCATGGTCGCGCGGGTGAAGCGCTCGTAGTGCCCAAGGTCGAGATCGGTTTCGGCACCGTCCTCGGTGACAAAAACCTCACCGTGCTGGAAGGGACTCATAGTGCCGGGATCGACGTTGATATAAGGATCGAGTTTGAGCAGTGTGACCTTGAGACCTCGCGCTTCGAGCACCGCGGCCAACGAGGCTGCCGCAATACCCTTGCCCAAGGACGAAACCACACCGCCGGTAACGAAAACGTATCGCGTCATGCCGCCCACCAAGAGATTAAAAACCGGGGGCGTAGATCCGTGTCTGGCAACCTCGCGCACTCCGTCCGATGGGAGGACAGTCTACCAGCATCGGTGGCATACCCTCAATGACAGATGTGCTTACCGCCACCTTTAATCGACAACCCTCCCCCCCAGTTGCCGCATTGAATCGGGCACCCAAACCGGGGCCAGAGGGTCGGTGGATAGAGCTTCAATATCGGGCTTAGCCGAAGACAACAGTCCGACGGGCAACAGGGCAACAGGATTGCCCTCCCACTCGATAAGCGGCAGTTGATCCCTCCACCAGGGCGGCACGGCACGCTCCTGCAGCAGCTTGCGAATGCTTCGCCGCCGACCTCCCGGAACCCTGACGCGCTCGCCGGGCCCTGGCAGCCTTGTCGACAGTCGCGTACCCGCGGGAATACCCAGGGGATCGCTCCTCCATTCCAGTCGGCCCACGGGTGTTTTTACGATTTGCCCGGCGACCAGTTGCCTGGGCAGCGCTATGTCAACCGAACTCGCGTGCCAGTAAATCACCCCGCGCCAGCTCTCCAGCACCGTTGGCCCCAGGGCTAAGCGCGGCTGACGATCTGCTCTGGCAAACATCGCCTGCCGCGCAAACTCTACCAGCCGACGCTGATCCGGCACCGAGAGCCCCTCAGTCGCCAGCCAGTGATGCAGACGGGTCGCCAGGCGTTGCGGATCGGAATCCGTGCGATCAAATGAGATGCCGGGATCGCCCATCAACCCGACCTCAATGTGGAGCCCCTCCTCCTCCAGCCAGGTGACCATCAGGTTCTGGGTAGCCGCTGCGCGACTCAAGGTAGCCCGATAACCGGGCCATCGCTGCTCAATCACCGGCAAAACGGCGTGGCGTAGGTAGTTTCGATCAAACCGAAAATCGTCGTTTGACGGATCCTGAACAAAGGACAGTCGAGCATCACGGCAAAAATTGAGCAGTTCCAGGCGGCCGATATCGAGCAGTGGCCGAACCACCTTACCTCGCGTCAGGGAGCGCTCGGCCGGAATGCCCCGAAGACCTCGGGGTCCGCTGCCACGCAGCAGCCGATACAGCACCGTCTCCACCTGATCATCAAGATGGTGCGCCTGAAACAGGGCTTCACCCTGCCCAACCGCATCATCAAAGGCGCGATAGCGCGCCTCCCGTGCACGCACCTCGATGGCCGATGACTCGTCGCCCAGGGTCACGCGGGTCAGCGTGAGCGGTATATTGCGCGCTTCACAGAAACGCTCACAGAATTGAGCCCACTGGTCCGCTTCGGCTGCGAGACCATGGTGGACGTGGAGCGCACGTAACGGCGGGGTCTTGCGAAGGCGGCACCACTGATAAAGCAGTTCGAGAAGGGCAACGCTGTCTGCGCCACCGGACAGGGCGACCCACCATGCCGGGGCCGAAAGCTGCGCCTGCAGCGCTGGCTCTATACGCTGCAGTAGCGGGTTTTCCCCGTTAGTTTCCGTAGGACATTAAGCGCTGATAGCGCGCCTCAAGCATGGCCTCCATCTCCATATCGCAGAGCCGGTCGACCTGGTCGACCAGATGTGCGCGGATACGATCGGCCATCACATCGGCATTGCGGTGAGCGCCACCCAGCGGCTCCTCGATGGTGGCATCGATAATCCCCAATTCAAGCAGTTGCGACGACGTCACTCCCATTGCCGCGGCGGCGTCGGGCGCATTCTCCGAACTCTTCCAGATAATATTGGCGCAGCCCTCGGGAGAGATCACGAAATAGGTGGAGTACTGCAGCATCGCCAGGTGGTCCCCCACACCGATACCCAATGCGCCGCCAGAAGACCCCTCACCGATAACCACACACACAATGGGCGTGCGTAAACTGGACATGACCGCCAGATTCTGCGCGATGGCCTCGGAGATACCGCGCTCCTCGGAATCGATCCCCGGATAGGCCCCTGGCGTGTCGATTAAGGTAATTACGGGCATTGTGTAGCGCTCGGCCAACTGCATCAGTCGCAGTGCCTTTCGGTAGCCCTCGGGTTTTGGCATGCCAAAGTTTCGGCGTACCTTGTCCTTGATGGCACGTCCCTTTTCCTGACCGATAACCATCACAGGACGCCCGTCCAAACGTGCCACACCACCCACAATTGCCTTGTCATCACCAAAGTGGCGATCACCGTGCAACTCGTCAAACTCAGTAAAGAGCCGTGGGATGTAATCCATCGAATAAGGCCGCAGCGGGTGGCGCGCGACCCGGACAATGTCCCAGGGGCTCAGATTGGAATAGATCTTTCGCGTCAGCTCTTCGTTCTTCTTCTGCAACTGACTGACTTCATCATCCAGATTGACATCAGAATCGGTACTGACGTTACCCAACTCTCGAATCTTGACTTCGAGTTCGGCGATGGGCTGTTCAAAGTCCAGATAATTGGGGTTCATGTCCGCGGTGGCATCCTGTCGATAGTGGCGATGGTCACAGTCTACAAAAGCGGCGCGCCAATAGCTATGAGGCGGTGACCCGTGAATCACTTTACGCTACGCTGCACCGCTGTCGATAACATCCAGTATCCCGATGCAACTCATCCTGGCACCAATGGAAGGTGTAATAGACGCGGTCATGCGAGACCTTCTGACCCGCATCGGAGGTTATAACCGCTGCGTCACAGAGTTTGTCCGAGTGTCCCAAACCGTGTTGCCGAAACGGGTTTTCTACCGCCTCGCACCGGAGCTCCTGGGGGATGGAAAAACTGCCGCGGGCATACCTGTTTACGTGCAACTACTCGGGTCTGACCCTGCGCTCATGGCAGACAACGCGGCGGTAGCCGCGCGCCTTGGCGCACCGGGTATCGATCTCAATTTTGGCTGCCCCGCAAAAACCGTCAACAAATCTTCCGGTGGCGCCATTCTGCTGCGACAGCCCCAGCGGATTGCTGCGATCTGTACGGCGGTCCGGGCAACTGTGCCTGCGTCGATACCTGTCACGGCCAAGATCCGCCTGGGCTACGCTGATGACGACGGTTTCGAAGATGTGGTTGATGCCGTCGCCGACTCGGGCGTCAGTGAAATCACCATACATGCACGGACTCGCGAACAAGGCTATCGGCCCCCCGCCTATTGGGACCGAATTGCAGACGCGGTGAACCGATCATCGATCCCCGTTATTGCCAATGGGGAATTGTGGTCCCCCGCAGACGTCGATCGATGCGCTGCTGTCACCGGGTGCGATCGGTTTATGCTCGCCAGGGGGGCGCTGTGTCGACCCGACCTCGGGCTAGCTATCCGGGCCCGGATCGAAGCCCTCGACTACCCGGTACTCCAATGGACCGATATCGAAGCGTTACTACTGGAATTCCTGACAACGAATGCCCATCGTTACTCCGAACGGCACGCGGTCAATCCGGTCAAGCAGTGGCTCATGTACCTGAAACACCATTACCCACAAGCTGCCGCCCTGTTTGAGCGGGTCAAGCGTATCAAGGACCCCGCGGAAATGGACGCGTCGCTTCGCGCGCCGGTGCTCGCCGGGGTTGCCTGATCCGTGAGCCCCGGGGACAACGCGCTTTGAACACAAGCCCGGTATCTGATCTTTTTGGTCATCCGCGGGGCCTGTACATTTGTTTCGCGACCGAAATGTGGGAGCGCTTTTCCTTCTATGGAATGAAATACCTGCTCCTGCTCTACCTGACCAAATACCATCTGTTGAGCGATATCGACGGGCTCGCCGTTCTCGGTAGCTATGCCTCATTGGTCTACGGCATGCCGGTTATCGGCGGGCTGATTGCCGATCGCTATCTCGGCGTCCGCAAGGCGGTTGTCCTCGGTGGTACGTTCCTGGTGATGGGACACATCGGGATGGCTTTCGAGGGACATCCGGCCATTGCGTCCACAGGGGGTGTCCAACGCGACGAGGGCGCTTTACAACTACTTTTCCTCTCGCTGGCGCTTATTGTCGTGGGCGTGGGCTTTTTGAAGCCCAATATCTCTGCGGTTGTCGGTAAGCTTTATGCAACCAATGACCCGCGAAGAGACGCGGGCTTCACGATTTTTTACATGGGTATTAACACCGGCGCTTTCGTCGCCACTCTGTTGTGTGGCTGGCTCGGTGAGACCTATGGTTGGCGATACGGCTTCGGCGCTGCCGGTGTCGGCATGCTGCTGGGCCTGGTGATTTTTCTTTGGGGCCAGCGTTTTCTGGAGGGGCACGGCAACCCACCCTATCCACAAGAGATCCGCACGCGTTTCGGGCCTATAACACTGGAGCAGTGGCTTTACGTGGCGTCCGTGGTTGCAGTCATCCTGGTCTGGCAACTGATTCAGTTCAATGCAGCGGTAGGTGCCGCGCTCAATATCGTCTCCGTGGGTATTCTGGGGTGGCTTGTCTGGTTCCTCGCACGCCGCTGCGATAAGCAAGCTCGCGGGCGCATGATTGCACTGGTGATTCTGATTGTTTTTTCCGTGGTCTTCTGGAGTCTGTTTGAGCAGGCGGCGGGGTCGATGACCCTCTATGCTGACCGAGTGACCGACCGCACGCTGTTTGGCGTAACCTTTACGGCGTCTCAGTTCGGCGCGGCGGGGGCCCTCTTCATCATTCTACTCGCGCCCGCATTCGCCCTGTTGTGGACCCGCCTCGGTGCGCGACACCGGGAGCCATCGACACCGATCAAGTTTGCCCTGGGTATTGCACAGGCGGGTCTCGGGTTTGGTGCGCTTCTCGTCGGGGCTCACTTCCCCGATGAGGCGGGTCGAGTTTCTGCGTGGTGGCTTATTCTCGCCTATTTGCTGCACACCACCGGCGAACTGTGTCTCAGCCCGGTTGGACTGTCGGCAGTGACCAAGCTCGCTGTCCCGTCAGTTGTCGGGATTATGATGGGCACCTGGTTTCTTGCGACCGCCTACTCGTCGTGGGTCGCTGCCAGGCTGGCGCAGCTGACCAGCGGCCGCGCTGGTCAGGGTATTGTCAGCCAGCTTGAAGGGTTCAATACCCTGTTTGGCCACCTGATGCTTGCCGGGTTGATTGCGGCAGCAATCCTGTTTCTGGCTACCCCGCTTCTTCGGCGACTGATGGCTGGGGTTCGATAGCAGCACCGCTCTTGGTGCTCATAAAGCGCTGTTTCAGGCCAATGAATCCGCGTTTCATATCCCATCCGGCCATGTAGAGCGCCGGCACCATCAACAGGCTGACAAACAGCGCGAAAAACACACCAAAGGCGAGAGACAAGACCGCCGGTTTAAGGAATTGCGCGTTGGTCGATCGCTCCGCCATCATCGGTATAAGCCCTACGAACGTGGTTACCGTGGTTAGCAGGATCGGGCGGAAACGATTCACCGCCGCATCCATCACCGCATCAAGGGGTTTTAAACCGTCGTCTTCTCGCCGGCGAATGTAATCAACCAGAACGAGATTGTCGTTAACGACCACGCCGGCCGCGGCACCAATTCCAAAGTAGGAGAATAGCGCCATCGGGAGATCGAACAGAAAATGTCCGAATACGGCGCCCATAAAGCCGTAGGGAATGGCTGTCATGATCAGCAGCGGCAACGAGTAGGACTTGAATGCCACCGCAATGAGCGCATACATCGCGAACAATGCAACGACATATAACGCAAAAATCTCTGAGAAAAACTCCTGCTCAGACTCCTGCGATCCGCCCTTCAACACCTGAAGTCCGGGATAACGATCGAGCAGCTGGGGAACAAAATCCTCGTTCACCGATCGGGAAATTTCCTGCACACTGTCGGGTTCAACATTGGCTCGCACTGTAACAATCCGATCACCGTTACGCCGACGAATCTGTTGTACGCCCTCACCCACCGCCACATCAACTACCGACAATAAAGGCACCGACCGCCCATCCGAGAGGCGGATCATGAGATCGCTCAGCGAATGCAGATCACGCCGGGTCTCATCGGGATAACGCACCATCACGCGGACGTCACCGAACTCCCGGGGCAGCCGCTGAACCTCCTCACCGTAATAGGCCTGGCGGACCTGCTGGGAAACGTCGGCGAGTGTCATACCGAGTTTCTCAGCACCGGGCAACAAACGAAAGTGCAATTCGCTGACCGCCCCACGCTGGTCATCGCGCACAAAGTAAACATCGTCATAGGTTCGAAAATGGCTCTGCAGCATCGCGCTGGCGGATTTTAGCGTGTCAAAATCATCGTGCTGGAGCAGTAGCGTTACGTCCGCCGTATCGTCGTTGATGGTGTAGCGAATACGAACCTCGTCCGCGTCAGGAATCTCACCCATTAGCTCCTGAAAACGCTCGGCGGTCTCCCTGGCACTCAAGTCCCGAACTTCGGGTGGTGCCAGCTCGACAATCGCCATCACGGTGCCGCGCTCGGCACTGGTGAACCAGCCTCTGATGATCTCACCACTGCCCTCTCCCGACGCCTCAGCCTCGGCCTCTACCTGTTCAACGAGTCGTCGCTCAGCCGATTGGAGTTGACGAAGCACCTGGAGCGACCGTTCGTAGGGTGCGCCCGTCGGCATGGTCACATTGACAAAAATAGACTCGTTTTCTACCTGCGGAGAAAAGTAGAAACGAACCCAACCGCTATTGAAGAGGCCAAGGGCAATCACAAAGCCCGTTATGAAAATAGCGATCGTGGTGTAGCGATGGACAAGTATTCGTCGCAGGAATGGCTGATACACCGTTTCGGCGAAGCGCACAATCGAGTGTGCAAAATCCTGCTGGCGCTTGGCCAGGCCGCGTAAATTATGTCTCGGTTCAACATGGCGCAAGTGCGCGGGCAAAATGCAAAACGCTTCGATCAGCGAAATGATCAGCGCGAGGGTAATCACAATCGACAGCTGTCGTGTTATCTGAGCCTCGACGCCACTGAGAAAAAGCCAGGGTGAAAAAGCGACGATAGTGGTAAGCACCGCAAAAATAACGGGGCGACTCACCGCCAGGGTACCTATAACCGCCGCCTGTTCGCCGGGCATGCCGCTGTGCGCGTGGTGATGCACACTTTCGCCAACCACAATGGCGTCGTCAACGACGATGCCCAGAACGAGCAAGAATGCAAAGGTCGAAATAACATTGAGTGACACGTCGTTGGCAGGAAGCAGTGCGAAGGTTCCAACAAACGCAATGCCAATACCTGCGGTCACCCAGATCGCGACCTTGGGCCTGAGGGTTAAGATCAGCACCAAAAATACCAGCGCCAAACCCATCAGCGAAGAGCGTGTGATCAGCTCCATTCGCGAACTGTAAATGTCGGCGGTATCAAACCAGAGCGACAGCTCCACCGAATCAGGTAAGGTTTTCTGACGCTCCGAGATCCACTCTTTGATAGTCTCGCTCGACTTCATGACCTGCATGTTGTCGAGTGCCCTTACATCCAGAACGATTCCCGGAGTACCATTAAAGCTCGCGTAAACCTCATCCTGCTGAAATCCATCGATGACCGTCGCAATATCGCCGACTCTGATCACCGCGCCCTCAGGGTCCTGACGTACCACGATTTGCTCGAAGTCATCTTCATTGTCCGCCAGGTTAAGCGCTCGAAGCTGGATATCGCCGGTTGGCGTTCTTACCGATCCCGACGATACATTGAGCGAACTATCGCGAATGGCATCGGCAACCTCACTGAACGTCAGGTCATAACTGCGCATGGCGCGTTCTGACAACTCAATGGTCACCTCCTCCGTGCGGCCACCCCACATTTCTACCTTAGAGGTATAGGGCAGTGCTGCGACTTCCTCGCGCAGATCTTCCGCGAGTCGCGACAGGGCGCGCTCACCAATATCTCCGGATATCGAGATATAAATCATATCGTTGCGCCATTCGGTGCGCCTGACCCGGGGATTTTCGATGTCGCGGGGGAAGGAATTGATGGAATCAACCGCGCCCTTTACTTCGTTGACGAAGCCGTTGATATCGACGCCAGGGAGTGTTTCGACCTCGACATAGGCGCTGCCCTCGCTTGCCGTGGAATTAAATCGGTAAACCTGGCTGATATCCTCCAGTGATTCCTCAATGCGCTGCAGAACCTGTTGCTCCACCTCCTGAGGTGAGGCCCCTGGCCAGATTACATTGATCGATACCCGATCGGGCGCAATCGCGGGAAAGGCTTCCTTTTCGATATTGATAAGGCCGAGCACTCCCGATAGGAGAATGCCGAGCATGAGCAAATTGGCCGCGACCGGGTTACGTACCCACCAGGCAATCAATCCCTGCATAAAAGCCCCTTAACCCTTCTGTCCAAGGAAACTCTCGTCTCCTACCGGCTGCTCCTCAGAGTCGCTAATCAACTCGAGCTTCATACCGGGAATCGCATTGCGGATGGCCGAGGTGACAATCATCTCTCCAGCCAATACCCCGTCCTCGAGTATCGCGCCCTCGCTATTAAGATAAACCACGGATGCATCACGTATCTCCAGTCGACCTTCCTTGTTCAGGACGTAAACCTGATCTCCGGCACGCAAGCCTGCGGCGGGTATACGTATCGCATCCTCCACCATACGACCCGCGATGCGGGCATCAACAAAAAGGCCAATGGCCAGCGGCATATCAGAGGCCGCGCCTCCTGCATCATAGGGTTTATCAACTTCGGCGGTGGCAAAAACAGTCCGTGTGGTCGGGTCGATAAACGCATCCAAACGTCTCACCCATCCTGTCCAGTGGTGGGTCTCACCGGCGACCCTGGCACTGAAATCAACCGGGAATCCGTCTTCAGAATCCCCAGCGCTGAAACCAATGGGCACGCCCAGGGCGGCGAGCTGGCTATCGGTCATGGGTAATCGCACCTCCACCCGATCGGTGCCGAACGCGGTACCGACTCGCGTCCCGGCTGTCACAAATTGCCCGAGATCAACTTCGGTACTGGCAATCCGCCCCGCGAAGGGGAGCGACAATCGGGTGCGCTCAAGGTTGGTTTGCGCCAGTGAAAGCGCTGCCTCCGCGGCCTTCAGGGAGGCGCGGGCCTGGGCAACCTGCGGCTTCTTCAGAGCCAGTGGACTGGGGTTGGATTGTCCAGCGAGTTGTTTGCGCGCCACGTCGGCATCCGCCAGCGCCTGCTCCAACTCGACCTGAGCCCCGGCAAGGCGGGCCTTGGCCTCATCGAGAGCGAGGACAAAGTCGGTGTCCTCAATACTCAGCAAAGGCTCTTCCGGGAGGAACCGGCCGCCCTCGATAAATTCCGGCGAGACCGAGACAACACGCCCGCTTACCTGCGCAACCAGTTCCGCCGAAAAACGTGGACGAACGTTACCTTGAGTTTCGACCGTAAGCTGCGCGACTTCAGCCACCGCGGGGGTGACAAAGACCGCGGTTCCCCTAAGCTCGGCGCCCTTCTCCTCCGGAACTGGCTTTGTCGCCTGCAATGCCAGGTAAATACCAGCGCCTGCGCACAACACCAAACCGGGTAGTGCCAGTCGTTTTAAAAGGTTGGTCATTACTACTCCCCGTTTCAACACCAAAACCACTGGGCCTTCTGGCCAAACCCTCCCGCGGCGGGCTTCGGTATTTTTAAGTGCGGTAGAATATCAGGGAATCCTTGATTCAGGGCGGGGCGGCGAACAATTACCGACGGCGCGTCGCGGCAAACCCCAGAAACTACGGAGCACAGTGTGGCCGCTAATCAGCAGAGAAAATTCGATATCGTCCTGTTTGGGGCCACCGGCTTTACCGGGGGGCTTGTCGCTGAGTACTTGAGTCATCAGGACGAGACGGTGAGCTGGGCTATCGCCGGTCGCTCCAAAGAAAAGCTGGAAACCGTGCGCAACGCGCTGGGGCTTAAGGATTTACCCCTGATTGTCGCCGACAGTGGCGATCCATCGGCGATGCGCGAGCTCGCTGACAGCACCCGGGTCATTTGCACCACGGTAGGGCCCTATGCCCTGTATGGCAGTGAACTGGTCAAAGCCTGCGCCGAAATGGGGACCCATTACTGCGACTTGTGCGGCGAGGTACCCTGGATGGCACAGCTATTCGCGCCGCTAAATGCTGCGGCACAGCAGTCCGGCGCCAGAATTGTTCACTGTTGCGGTTTCGATTCCATTCCCTCCGATCTGTCAGTCATGGTTGCCCAGCAGACAATGTACGAAAGACACGGCGTCCACGCCCGCGCGATAAGGGGGCGCATGGGACGCTCGAAAGGGACCGCCAGTGGCGGTACCGTAGCCAGCATGATGAACGTAATGGACCAGGCAAAAACAGATACCAGCGCCAGAAAAGCGGTCCGCGACCCGTACTCGCTTTACCCGCCAGGCGCCAAACCGGGACCCGATCGCAGCGACCAAATGACGCCGCGTTGGGATGACAAATTTGACAGTTGGACCGGACCGTTCGTCATGGCCATGATCAATGCTCGTATCGTCCGTCGTTCCAACGCTCTGGCGGGTTTTCCCTACGGCGAGGATTTTCAGTACGACGAAGCTCAGCTGTGTAAAACCCGAGGCCGGGCGGTGATTCTTGCCAGCGCTCTCGGGGCCTTTTTTGCTGCCGCCAGTTTCAAACCAGCGCGCGGGCTTCTCGAGCGGTTTCTCCCCGCACCGGGTGAAGGGCCTGGGCCGAAAGCGCGCGAAACGGGCTTTTTCGAGTTCTTCGCCCATGCGCAACATCCGGAAGATCCCGAAAAAGACGTTCGCATTAAGGTGTTCGGGAAACGTGATCCGGGCTACGGTGCCACATCCAGAATGTTGGCGCAGGCGGCACTTTGCCTCGCCAACGACGAAAGCCCGGTAGGTGGTGGTGTATGGACACCGGCTACAGCACTGGGGAATAACTTTGTTCGTCGCCTCGCTGGCGTCAACGTTACCTTTGAGGCGGTCGATCTCGCCTGAGACAGATCACTGCACCAGGCGAAAGGCGTGCCCGGGACCCTCAGTTCAGGGGTTCGTAATTGAATTTCTGACCACCAATAGAAGCCTCGAACATCAGGCCACCCTTGGCAATCGTAAACACCGCCATACCCTTTCGGTAACCCGCGTGTCCCAATTTCGCATCGTTCTTGCCGCCAGAGAGCGAAGATGCCGCACCACCACCTGTGGTTGCTTCGGCCGACGCGCCGGCCGTCAGAGCGACGGCGTTGGCCTGCGCACCAAACTCGAAATTACCTGAGGTAAATGCTGTAAATGCACTGTTATTCTCAAAAAATATAATCTGACTGAACGCCTGCCCGCCCGCTTGAAAACCGATTGAGACCTGGCCGACGTCGGCGGAGCCCACCATTACCCCCTGCCGGAACACGCGACCCTCTCCGTAGGCGCCACCGATACCAAAACCGCCCTTGGCGATAGTCGGAAAAACCGCATAACCGAATGCCGTATTCACGTATTCACGGGCGCCGGCTTTTGCAAAGCGCTCGACGATCTCCTCGTAAGACTCCTCGGCCATCGAGGGTATGGCCAACAGTACGAGACTGGTGACACACAAAGAGCGAAGTATTGATTTCATCGTATTTCCTTTTTCGATGGTTTTGCGCGGTAGCGCCTATGATTGATACAAAGACTGGGGGGTTTGACAGCGTTTTTTCCGTTAGTTCACCCCCCAGGGACGCGCGAATACTACATCAACGAACCCGGTTGGACATCACCAGGGAATGGGCTTTCCCGCCCAGTCGAGAAATTTCAGGTCGGCTGACGGCGCCGTGGCATCCAACTCCTCCAGCAGTCGCTGCGCCACGAAATCAGGCTCGAAAAGCTTCTCGCTGGCAACACTGCCCTGAAAAGGCTTGGACAAACCCGTATCGACCGTACCCGGGTGGAAGGCGATGATGGCCGCCTGCTTATTGCCGCGATACAGTTCAATGGCGGCGCTCCGCAACATCATATTGAGCGCGGCCTTGCTGGCCCGATAGCTGTACCACCCGCCGAGATTGTTATCGCCAATGCTGCCCACTCGAGCCGAAAAGGCCACCACGCGGGGGTGCGGCGCCTTTTTCAAGTGCGGCGCAAAAGCGGCCAACCACTGCATAGGAAGCACCGCATTGACCGCCAATACCTTTGACATGACCCCCGCCTCGAGTTCCCGCATCGATCGCTCAGGGCGAAAATCCTCGCCATGCAGGACACCATTGCAGATAATCAGACGCTGCAGAAAACCCGGAGCCGCCATAATGGAGCTTACGACGCTGGCGATCTGTTCCGGAGAATTATCGCAGACATGGTGAACCCCCTCTGCCACCGGAGCCCGATCGCGACGGGACACCGTATGTACCCGGTCTCCACGCTGACGGGAACGCTCGGCAATCGCTGCCGCTATCGCACTGCTGGCGCCGACGATAACGACTTTGGGGGGATCAGCTTGTGTCATCTAACAGTCTCCTTAACAGGCGCAGTGCCATCGACGCTCTTCCGGTAACATCCACAAAGGCAACAAATAGTGACGTTTTCTCCTTTTCGAAAAAAGCGCGCGCTGCCACACTCCGCGGTTTAGCCCACTGGCGATCCCGATGACTGAATTTCGCTCTCTGTTCGCACTGCTGCTCTCGACGGCCCTGCTGGTAACCGGTCACGGGCTCCACTACACACTACTGCCCCTCAGGGCGGCAGAAAATGGCTTCAGCGCCACACAAATCGGATTGACGGGTTCGGTGTATTTTGCAGGCTTTATGACCGGTTGTTTTATCAATCCGCATATTATCGCCCGGGTCGGTCATATACGGTGTTTTGCGGCCCTGGTCGCGCTGTTCCTGGCCTCAATGCTGCTGCTCGATGTCTTTACCCAGTGGTGGCTATGGCTGGTGCTGCGCTTCGTTATTGGCGTGATGATGTGTGGCGCCTACACCGTGATTGAAAGCTGGCTCACCGACCAGACGCCGATGAGCGCAAGGGGTCGGGTGCTCGCTATTTATACCTTCCTGGCACTTTCGGCGATGGTCGCCGGACAGTTACTCGTCAACCTGGCACCGATCAGTTCCTCAACGCCCTTCATCATCCTCGGTATTATCCTCGCGCTGTCAATCGTCCCCGTGAGCCTGACGCGGTCTCTCGCCCCCGCACCGATTTCGAGAACCCGACTAAGCTTTATGCTGCTCTATCGCCGTTCCCGTACCGCGTTTGCCGGGGGACTGGTTTCGGGTCTGGTCATGGGAAGTTTCTGGAGTCTCGGCGCCGTTTATGCGCTGAACATGTCGGGCGAGTCATCCTTTGCCCCGCTATTCATTACGGCCTGTGTTGCAGGGGGCGCGCTGGGACAATACCCGATCGGTGTTTTCTCCGATCGTATTGATCGCCGCTACATACTGGCGGCGCTGTGTCTGCTCACAGCGGCTTCGAGTCTCCTGCTGGCGTTCCAGGATTCGAAGTTCTGGTTGATTGCCTTTGCCGGTTGTTTTGGAGCGAGCGCCAACGCGTTATACCCCCTTTCCCTGGCGAAAGCATCGGATAATTCCGAACGGGATGAGTTTGTACTGATTGGTTCTTCCGTGCTGCTGCTGCATGCATTGGGCGCCGCTCTGGCCCCCTTGGCGGTTGGTCCCCTGATGAATCAATTCGGTCCACAGGCGCTGTTTTCAAGCTTGAGCATCCTCAGTGTACTGTTTGGACTGTATATTGTTCTGCAGCCGAGGTCTGAAACCGCGGTCGCGGCAGCGGTCCAGGGATCATTTATCGCGGTCGGTGTAGAAACGGTTCCCGCGAGCTTCGAGATCGATCCGCGTAGCACCGAAGACATGTCCCACCCCATCGAAGCCGCGCATGAGCCGCTCTCGACTTACGATGCCGCAGAAGTGGCTGAGGAGAATGTCGACGTTAGTGCACCCGAGATTGCAGAAAGAGCCAGGGAAACCGATTTTCGATAACCCCCATAACTGTCGGCGCAGGCAGGAATAGGAGTACTCCAGTAGTGACACGTTCTTCATCAGGCACCTCCAGTGCTGCATTTATTGGTCTTGGGGTCATGGGCGCTCCCATGGCGGGTCACCTTCAAAACGGCGGTGTTGCTACCCGGGTATTCAATCGAACCGCCGACAAGGCAAGGCGGTGGTCTGAGCGCCACGGAGGTAGTACCGCAGGGACTCCGGAAGCAGCGGTGGTCGGTGCGGATTTTATTTTTCTTTGTGTCGGCAACGATGACGATGTGCGTAGTGTGATGTACGGAGAGCATGGGGTACTCGCAGGTGCAAAGTCGGGTGCGACCGTTATCGATCACACCACAGCCTCTGCCGAGCTTGCGCGGGAACTGGCCAACGCCTGTGCACAACAGGGGGTGGAGTTCATGGATGCGCCGGTCTCGGGAGGTGAAGCCGGTGCGGTTAATGGTCAGCTTACTGTCATGTGCGGCGGGGATACGGCCGTCTATGAGCGGACAGAACCCGTCATGGCCCATTACGCCAAATCGATGCGACTAATGGGTGCAGCGGGTGCGGGCCAGCTCACCAAGATGGTCAACCAGATCTGCATCGCCGGCGTTTTGCAGGGTTTAAGCGAAGGCCTGCATTTCGCGGAGGCCGCAGGTTTAGACATCGAGCAGGTGGTCGCTGCGATTTCCCAGGGCGCCGCACAGTCCTGGCAGATGGACAATCGCCATCGCACCATGGCCGCGGGCAAGTTCGATTTTGGTTTCGCGGTCGACTGGATGCGTAAGGACCTCGATATTGCGTTGAAAACCGCACGAGAGATCAACGCGACCTTGCCGTTAACCGCGCTGGTCGATCAATTTTATGCCGACATACAGGGGAACGGCGGCGGACGCCTCGATACGTCGAGCCTGATCACACGGCTGCGCAAGCCGGATACGTCCGGGGATAAACAATCTCAATGAGCATCAGCGAGGAAGAGCCCTTCTGGAGCACGAAGGGCCTCGATGAACTCTCGACTGCGGAGTGGGAATCCCTGTGCGACGGCTGCGCCAAGTGCTGCCTGCACAAGCTCGAGGACGAGGACAGCCGCGTCGTGCATTACACCCGGGTCGCCTGTCGCCTGCTGGATATCGAACGAGGTCGCTGTACCGATTACGCTGACCGCACCAGGCAGGTCAGCGATTGCGTTAACCTGCGTGAACTCGACTTCGCGTTGTTTGTTTGGCTACCTGAAACCTGTGCCTATCGGCGCGTGCATGAGGGAAGGCCCCTTCCCGACTGGCACCCGCTGATCAGCGGCGACTCCAGCGGGGCTCAAGCGCAGCTGGACTCGGTCCGAAACCTTGCCATTCCCGAGTCGGCGGCTGATCTCGACAATCTGGAAGAGGAGATCATCCAGTGGATATCTCCCGCGGGGCAAAAAGCCGACCCCCAGGCGTAGTCAGTATTGCGCTTCCGGGACGTTAACGACCATTCCATCCATCGCGTCCGTAATCGTGATCTGGCAGGCGAGACGACTGTTGTCGTTGGGTTCGAGCGCGCACTCAATCATCGACTTTTCCATATCGTTGGGCTCACCCGCAACCGCGGTCCAGGCGTCATCGATATAGCAGTGGCAGGTCGCACACGCGCAGGAGCCACCACATTCAGCGACAATGCCATCGACACCGTTGTTGATCGCGGCGAGCATTACACTGCTGCCAACCTCGCCCTCTGCTTCGATCTCAGATCCGTCGGCATTGATAAACTTGATTGTCGGCATGGCAAAGAGTTCCTGATTCCGTTTAATGAAAGATTAGTGGGTCGCCGTATGGTTGCACGACGGTGGTTATTTACTCTGATTATCCCGCATTGGACCACCGCAGCGGGGGGGTCAACCACCCGCTGTCGAGGAGCCGAGAGGCCTCCAGTCGCAGCCGGCGTTAACGTGGCTGCATTCTAATACCACCATCCATACGAATGCACTCGCCATTGATGTAATCGTTGTCAATGATTGACGCCACCAACTTGCCGATTTCCTCGGGCTTGCCCAGTCGCTTGGGATAAAGCACTGACTTTTCGAGTGCTTCGACATACTCCGGGCTCAAGGTAGAAAACAATGGCGTATTGATCAGGCCCGGCGCTATGGCATTGACGCGAATGCCCAGGGGTTGCAGATCCCGGGCAATCGGCAGGGTCATTCCGACGATACCGCCTTTTGACGCCGAGTATGCCGCCTGTCCCACCTGCCCCTCGAAGGCGGCAACCGAGGCCGTATTGATAATAACGCCACGACCTCCATCGTCATTGAAGGGCTCATTGTCAGCCATGATCTCAGCGCAGAGCCGCAATACATTGAACGTTCCCGTCAAGTTGACCGCGATCACTTTTTCCCACCCCGCCAACGGGAAGGCGCCATCCCGACCGACGGTTTTAGACGCCACACTGATCCCGGCACAGTTTACACAGACATGGATCCCGCCAAACTTCGCGACTCCTTGTGCCAACCCCTCCTTCACCGAGTCTTCATCAACCACATTGACCGGCAGGGCCAGGCAGTTATCGGCACCCAACTCGTCAATCATGGCCTGACCCGCTTTCTCGTTCAGGTCAAAAATAATCAGCCGACCACCATCAGCCGCGATTCTGCGTGCGATCGCCTGACCAATACCGGAGGCGCCCCCGGTCACGACTGCCGTCTTTCCCTTAACGTCCATAAACTTCACCACGTATTGATACATAAGCAAAAAGTGGCGCAAGTATCCGGGATCCCAGGAAACCAGCGCAACCGTATTACCCGTCCCGCTGCCTCACTTTCGTAATCCCTCCGAGCCTTTTTCTGCCGGGGGCAGGCCCGCAGTAACTGCACCGACAGCGAAGGAGCTGCGCGCCGCCAGCAGCTGCAGGGAGACAGCGGCAGCAACGGGACGTCGCGCGGTTTACCCCGCCCAGAATGGCGATTTATCGAGCCCTGGGTATCAAACGACGACGAATCGGGAACACGACCGATTGCGCGTGCACGGCGATAATCACGCGCTGACAGCGCTGGGTAATCGAGGGATGGCCGGGACGGTTAGCAACCGTGATTTCCGTTAAAGGGCTCGATCAGTCGATCGACTCCAGCAGATCCTGTGTCACGGCCACGAGGCGATCGATGAGTTCCTCAACCATTCGATCATTATCGAGGTAGGGGTTCATAATGACCATGCGCACGACGGTCAGTTGGCTGGCATCGATCGCCCCCGACCAACCCGCCACCATCTCGGTGACGAGCGCGCGGTAATTATCGGTACCCAAGGCCGTTTGCGTTACCGAAAAATCGCGACAGGCTCGAAACGCCTGGGTTAGAGCGACCGCGCGATGATTCACCGAAGCAAGACTTTCGCCCTCCCGTGCCACCGTAAAACAAGCAATATTACTGTCGCTTGCCGGCACCATGCGGATGTCATCGATGCTCTCGGCCAGAGCGGTAAAGAACCGCCCCGTCAGCTCGATATTGCGATTGAGGATTGCGCCATGACCCGCAGCGGTCAGCGGCAGCACCTTCGCACTCAATAGCACAGCGCCGGCGCCGGTGGCCGCACGGGAGCCCTCAAGCGTTGTCGACCAGGTCGGGTAATCGGGATTCTCCGTTTTTACCAGATACGGCGCCTCGATACTCGATACCGCGTAGTTTCTGGCGTTGGGCACCAGGAAAGCTCCGCAGGCGTAGGGAACAAACCCCAGCTTATGCGGATCCAGGGTGATTGAGTCAATGTCAGGCAAACTTTGCAGCGCGGTTTGCGCGGGCTTACCCAGAGCGGAACTGCCATCACGGAAGGTGCTGCAGAGATAACCGCCGTAAGCGGCGTCCACATGGTGCCAAATGTGTAGGCCCTCCCGCTCTCTGTACTCGGCCAATATCCCGGCGATCTCATCCAGCGGGTCTATCATGCCGAGCTCGGTGGAACCGGCAACAGACACCACCATCAAAATCGGGCGCCCCTCGGCTCGGGCACGTTCGATATTTGCCCGCAGTGCTGCCGGCTTTACACGCCCCTCGCGGTCGAGTTCCGTGGCCCAGATGGCGCTTTCACTCAATCCGAAGACATTGGCGCATTTCGGCCAGGAATAATGCTTATTTCCCGGGACCATCACCACAGGCTCGGGGAATTCAATCCCCAACTCATCGCGATAAAAACGCGCCGTGCTCCAGGTGCCCTGCAACACCCAGCTGCGACTGCGCAGCATCTCTTCGCTGATATTGAAATCGGATTGCGCCTTGTGAAATGCGTCCCAACCCATATGCGCATGATCAAACAGCGTCGCTTCAGAGGCGTCTTTCTCGAGCAGGTAGGCGCCCATCGCCAGCCAGTGATCAAGACGATAGCGGGCGCGCCAGAAGCCTTCAAAATTGGCGACCGTTCCCCCGGAAGTGAAATGCCCACAGGCGGGCTCAACCGGAAATCCAACCAACTCCGCCAGGATATTTATCGCGGCAATCTCTATGTGGGAACCCGCTGCGGCAGCCTCTCGCGAAGCCAGATTCGGATTCTCCAGGAGCACCGCCATATGACCCATCAAGGCCGGGATTGAGGTATCGGAGATCATGTGGCCCAGATACCGTGGGCTGAACGTGGGGATCTCCTGTTCAAGGGTAGCAAGCAGCTCGTTAAGGGCAGCCTGCTGCTCCTCCGCCGACACTCCCTCCCCGGGGCTCCAGAGCGGATCCTCGGTGAACAATTGCCGGCGCCGGTGCACAAGTGCATCGAACATCTGTGACCACAGCGCATTGAACTCTTCAGAGAATTCGGCTTTGGGACCGACGAAAAGCGGCTGCTTACCCTTGATCGCTGTCACGTGTTGCAACTCCTATGGTCGAAATAACTACCGGTGCAATTTGAAGTGATGGTCGAACCCGGCCACATCAGATCATCCCTCACACATGCTACATTGTACCGATATAAAACCCCGAAAAACGTAACGCTCGAGTACAGTTGCCAGTATGGAATTCTCGCTTCACGCCAATCGCCTCAGCCACGAGAGCGGGACTGTTCAATTAATGGAAGATCTGGAGGTGGCCCGTCAATTCGAGGGCCCGGTGAGCATGCTCGGTGGCGGCAACCCGGCACATATCGACGCCGTTGAGCAACGGTTCCGCGAACAGATGCAGCACATCGCCAATGACCAGACGACCTTCGCCCGAATGGTCGGCGACTATGATGCGCCCAAGGGTAATTCCCGCTTCATCACCCTGCTCGCTGATATGCTCAACCGGCAATTTGACTGGGGACTCACCCCCGACAACATAGCCATCACCAACGGCAGCCAAAGCAGCTTTGGTCTTATTTTCAACCTGCTCGCCGGTGATTTTCCAGACGGTAACTTCAGGCCCGTATTACTCCCGATTACTCCCGAATATGTGGGCTATGCAGATGTCGGAATCGCCAGTCAGCCCCTCTTTGAGGGGCATCGCCCCACCATTGAGCGCCTGCCGGACCAGATGTTCAAATACCGAATCGATCTCTCCTCGCTGCACATCGATAAACGCTACGGTGCCGTTTGTGTTTCACGTCCGACGAATCCGACCGGCAATGTCATTACCGATGCCGAGCTGGATAGCCTCTCAAAGCGTTGTGAACAACACCGCGTTCCCCTGATCATAGACGGTGCCTACGGGCTACCCTTTCCTGGTATCCTGTTCAAAGCGGCGAAACCCCGCTGGAATACCAACACCGTGCTCTGCCTGAGCTTGTCCAAACTCGGGCTCGCGGGTCTGCGAACCGGCATCGTCATCGCCGACACACCGTTGATCGAACTGATACGTAACGGCAACGCCATTAACGCCCTGGCGCCCAGTCGCGTGGGTCCTGAGCTTATTGCACCGCTGCTGCCGAACGACGAATTGCTGACGCTTTGCCGAGACCATATACGCCCGTTCTACGAGACGCGGTCAGCGTGGGCGATTGATCGAGTAAAACACCATCTGGGACACCTCCCCATCCGCATCCATCAATCGGAGGGCGCCATTTTCCTCTGGATTTGGTTTGAGGACCTTCCCGTCACCAGCGACACCCTGTATCGGTCGCTTGCCCAACAGGGGGTTTTCGTCCTCTCCGGACACCACTTCTTCCCGGGACTACAGGACGACTGGCGCCACCGCCACCAGTGCATCCGGATCAATTTTGCGGCACCGGAATCGAGCCTGGAGCGGGGCCTTGGCATCATTGCCCAAACCGTTGCCGCGCTTTATCCCTGATTGGCATCACCACTCAGGTAGGCTCCGAGGACAATTGTTTTTGACATCATGCCGACAAAGCCTGAGAGTCGTTGCCATCTGATGACCGATAACCCGTATGTCGACCACCGTTCTACTGACCCTGGGACGCTTTCCCAAAGCGCTATCACTCGCAAGAGCCTTGCATCGCGGTGGCTTCAGAGTTGTTGTGGCGGACCCCTTTCGCTGGCATCTGTGCCAGGTCTCCAACTGCGTCAGTAAGAGCTACCGGGTCACCGCACCCAATACCGACCGCGCGAAATACATCGACGACCTGTTGCGCATCGTAGACGTTGAAGCCGTCGACCTTGTTATCCCCGTATCCGAAGAAGTCGTCAGTACCGTCGAAATCAGCGATCACCTACCAGCTTCTACGCAATTGCTTAGTGGCGACAAGGCTGTTGTGGACGCACTGCATGACAAGCAGCGCTTTGGCGCGCGTGCCGTAGCACTCGGACTACCCACCCCTGCAACCTGGCTGTCCAACGATCGAGAGGCCCAGGCGTTTACACGGAGCAACGCGTTCATCACCAAGCCCCTTAACGGCTGCTCCGGGATTGGCTTCAAGTGGCACGCCGCGGGAGAGACTCCGGTTGAGGTCGGCCCCGACACACTGCTACAGCAAGCCATAGAGGGCACAACCATAAGCACGCTCTCACTGATACATCGCGGCAAGGTTATCGGCACCACCGTCTACGAGGGCTTGGTCTATGCCGGCACCGTAGCCATCGCCTTTGAACGGAAGTCCGCGATGACCGCCGTGCTCGAATGGGTGAACGCCTACTGCGAGCATCTCGATTACACCGGCTTTATTGCCTTCGATTTTATTGTCGACTCGCAACACACCGCCTGGGGAATCGAATGTAATCCGCGCCTGACCAGTGGCATTCACTTTTTTGATCCCGACAGTCTCGCCAACGGAATTGGCGCGTTGTGCCACGCTGACACGGCTATTGAGGCTTCCAGAGGATCACACTGTCAATGGGGCTACAGCGTATTGACCGAGGCGTACCGCCACATTTTTAATCCGGCACGCTTCCGTGCACACCTTTCGGCACTTTTCCGGTCCCGGGATGTGGTCTGGGACTTCAGGGACCCGCTGCCTTTTTTACTGATGACGCCACTCTCGTGGGAGATCCTCTGGCCCGCCATAACCACGGATATGAGCCTTGGCGAGGCGAGTCAGCGAGACATCGCGGCGCTGTGGAGCCCCCAACACCCAAAAAGCGATAATCAGGATCCTTCATGACGCGCGATCCGACAGTTGATTTGCTGCGCCGGGCGGGTGGTCAGCCTCGCTGCCGGTCGGACCTGCAGCGCGGGATCCACGGCAAAATCAAAACTACGGATCAGCTCGGCAATAATCAGAATCCCCTCGGTTTGCGCAAAGCCCGCACCGACACAGGTATGCGGACCCGCACCGAAGGGAATGTAGGCGCCAGGCGTCAACCCATCCTCGTTCTCCGGAAGAAAACGTTCGGGTATAAAGCAGTGGGGATTCTGCCAGTGGGCGTCATGACGATGCAGCGTCCAGGGCGCGATCATGACCAGAGCCCCCCGCTTGATGCGTCGACCACCGATTTCTGTGGCCTTGAGGGCAACTCTGGGAAGAAAGGTAATGGGTGGATACAGGCGCAACGTCTCACGAAACACAGCACGGACCAGCGGGAGCTGTTTGGTGTGTTCGAAGCTGATATCGCCGTCGCCGACGACCGCTGCTATTTCAGCGCGAAGCTGCTGCACCCGAGCCGGCTGACGGGCGAGAATATAAAATACCCAGGTCAGCACACTGGCCGTGGTTTCATGGCCTGCCAGAAAAAAGACGCCCAACTGATCGATCAATTCCTCCCGGGTAAACGCGAGCCCATCGTCTTTATCCCGGGCGGCAATCACGGCGCTGGCAATATCGTTGAAGTCGGCGCCTGGCTCCAGGTGGGGGTCAATCAGCGATCCCAGATGAGATCGAATACGAGCGCAGGCGGACAGGACGCCTGGCGGCTGCGGCGCCTCGCTCCAGGCCGGCTGAAAAATAAGACGGAAAATATCGACCTGAGCCACCGAGCGCTCGAACTCGGTGAAATCCTCGAAGACTTCCCGCGCGACGTTGGAATCAAGGGAGGTCGAAAATACCGTGCGACAGATGATGTCCGCGGTCAGGTGACTCATTGTCATATCCAGCGAAATCGATTCCCCGTCGCGGGCAGCGCCATCGAGTGTCGAAACATGGTCGCGCACCGCCTCGCCCATGGCAGAGAAAGCGTGGGTGATTCGCATCAGCGAAAAAGCCGGGTCGATCATCGCTCGCTGGCGACGCCACCTGTCACCGTCCGTGACGAAAATCGATTGGCCAATCAGCGGCTCCAGGGCATTGACCATCAAGTCACTTTTCGGAAAAACTCCGTCGGGGTCCTTCAGGATGTGGCGAATATCGTCGGGGCGATTGAAAAGCACCGTGGAACGGCGCGAGTAGCCGAGATTGCCCACCGCAAATCGATAGGCAGCGGCCGGCAGGAGTTCAAGAAGATTGCCATCACCACGCCAGATAACCCTGAGCAACGACGGCAAAGCCGGCATCGGTTTGGGATGCGGCGGTCTGTAAAAATCATCAGTCATGGGCGATCGCCAGAGCAAGATGCGCCGGAGTATGGAGTGAGTCTGTAATGATGTCGAGCCACCAACTTTTTGAGGTCCTTGTCGCCATCCATATCACCTCAGGAAGCATTGGCTTACTGAGTTTTTGGGTACCCGTTGTCGGTCGCAAGGGCGCGATGACCCATCGGCGCTTCGGCAAACTCTTCATCATCACCATGTTAATCACCGGCACCGTCGCCGTCGGTATCGCGCTCACCACCCTGAGTGACCCGGTCGGTACCCACCCCCACCTGTCCACCCACCCCATTTTTTCGGATAGCGCAATAATCAGCGGTATTTTTGGCTGGATGATGCTCTACCTGGCGGTACTCACGATCAACCTGAGCTGGCATGGATGGCTGGTCATCAGACACCGACGCGAACCGCAAATGAACCGTGCCTGGCACAATTTGCTGTCGCAGTTGGTATTGACCCTCGTGGCGATCAACTGCGCCTGGCAAGGCTGGTTGATCGAGCAACCGCTGATGATTGGAATATCGATGGTCGGCTTTGCCACGGTGGCAACCAACCTCTGGTACCTCTACCGAATCCCGCAGACGCCGGTAAACCGCCTGCGTGAACATATCAAGGCGCTGGTGGGTGCGGGCATCTCGGTCTACACCGCCTTCTTTGCCTTCGGCGCGGTGCGCCTCATGCCTGAACTCGCGCTCACGCCGGCGCTGTGGGCGGTACCGCTGGTGGTGGGCCTGACGCTTATTTTTTACCACCGCTGGTCCGTGGCACAACAGTTCGCACGATCGGGGAAAGCAGCGTGACCCGTCCACCGCGAGTGGCGGTCATCGGCGCCGGTGCCGGTGGTCTCGCAGCCGCTATCGATCTCTCACGGCAGGGCTGCGCAGTCACCGTCATTGACCGCGCGCCGAAGCCGGGCGGCAAGATGCGCAATCTCGACGTTAACGGCAAACCGATCGCAGCGGGGCCTACGGTCTTTACCATGCGCTGGGTGTTTGATGGCCTGTTCTCCGACGCCGATACTGCGCTTGAGCAGCGTCTCAATCTCAGTGAAGCCTCGGTGCTGGCGAGGCATGCCTGGACCGATGGCGATCGACTTGATCTCCACGCCAGTATTGACGACAGCGTACGTGCAATCGCCGAATTTTCGGGCCCCACCGACGCCAGTGCCTACCGGCGATTTTGTGGCGAAAGCCAGGGTATCTACGACACCCTCAGGGATACCTTCATGGGCGCGCAACGCCCCAATCCGCTATCGCTGACTCATCGCGTGGGTCTAAGCCGCATACACAAATTGCTACAAACCCTACCCCACGTTTCACTGTGGTCGCGGTTGAGTAAGCATTTCGAGGATCCTCGGCTGGTCCAGCTGTTCGCGCGTTACTCAACCTATGTCGGCTCGTCTCCTTTTCAGGCACCTGCCACGCTGATGTTGATCGCTCATGTCGAACAATCCGGTGTCTGGCTTGTGGATGGGGGAATGTCTGCGGTTGCACAAGCCATGGTAACGCTGGCCGAGGAGCGTGGTACCCGACTTCACTTCGGTGACGGTGTCGATGAAATCACCACCGCCAACGGGGCAGTGAACGGTGTCGTGCTCGACAGCGGTGAGACACTCCCTGTAGATGCGGTCGTTTACAACGGCGACTATACGGCCCTCAATCAAAGTCTATTACCCGCCGCAATGCGTAGTAAAATTCCCTCGCGTAAGGTCAATCAACGTGGCCTTTCCGCCATAACCTGGTGTATCGATGGAACCACCCGTGGCTTCCCGATGGCTTTCCACAATGTCCTGTTCGCCGACGATTACCATCGCGAGTTCGGCGATATATTCAATCATCAAAGGATTACCCCGCGCCCCACGGTGTATATCTGCGCTCAGGATCGCAACGGTGGCCCCGCGATTAGTGACAATGAACGAATGCTGATGCTGATTAATGCACCCGCCAATGGCGACACCGAAGCATGGCCCGAATCGGTGCTTGAATCCTGGTACCAACGCGCCTGCGAGCTGTGTGAACAGTGCGGGCTGACCCTCTCAGCCGACCGTCAAAACCGGCTGGCCACCAGTCCGAAGGATTTCCACCAGCGCTTCCCGGCGAGTGGCGGTTCGCTCTACGGCGGCGCCTCCCAGGGTATGTGGTCAAGTTTCTCCCGGCCCGGGGCGCGAGCTCCGATCCGCGGCCTCTATCTCGCGGGGGGAACGGTACATCCCGGACCCGGCGTTCCGATGGCGACATTGTCAGGACGACTGGCCGCCGCTGCGCTAATGGCGGATCAGCTCTGATGCACCGCCGCTGACACTGCGTACCCGGCACACTGGCCCCGGGCGGGATGCGCTAGAGCGCGCCCCAAAACGTGTCCAGCGCCTCAAATGTCGCCTCGGGCAGCTCCCACTGGGGAATCCCCCGGCTCGGCGACACTCGTTTTGCAGACCAGTTTTTATGGTGATCGAGCAACTCCGGTAAACGCTCAAAACCGATGTTCGGATCCTCATCGAACAGCACCAACGCAGGCACCTCGACGCGCCCGTACAAGGCTTCGATGGCCTGCCTGGAAAATAGGCTGAAGGTAAGAAAGGCCAGCGCAGCAAACCGGGCATTGGGTTGTCGGGTGGTCTTCACCGCATAATCAACCAACTCATCGGGCGCACGACCGACAAAGGCCTTGTTCAAAAAGAAACGAACACTCGGTCGAGTGCGAAGCACACTGTAAATACTGGACCCGATGAGCGCTTTGGAGAAGACACGTTTCGCGTTTTCTCCGAACTTATCGCCCGGGGGATTACGCTCACCCAGCCCTGTCGGTGAAATTGCCACCAGGCTGTGGCAGCGTAATCCGTGATCGACGATGGCTCGGGCGACGAATTCCGAGGTCAGTGACAAGGCGATGATATCCGGCGGATCGCCATCCAGCGAATCCACCATGGCCGAGATCGCAGCGCCGAAAAACTCAGCGCTGTAGCCGGTTTGAGGACGATCCGAAATGCCAAACCCGGGCAGATCGAAAGCTACAACGGGCCGTGTGCCGCGATAATGCTCAAACAATGGCCGCATTTCCATGCTGCTCGGAGCAGCATTGATGCTATGCAGCAGTACCAATGGTCGACCGCTCGGGTTATCTTCCCTGTAATATCGGCATTGCGTCGTCGAATTGATCGCGACACTGCCGATATCGGCATCGATCGCCGGTGGTAGCGTTGGCGCGTTCGGGCTTTTATTCAAAATAAGGTCTCCGGAAAGTAACGAAATCACTGCGAACTGATGGCCATACCAATCCAGAACACCGCTTTGGGGCAGTCGCCCCGAGCATCAGCATACAACGCTTAATCGAGGAGCGAAGAAAACATGGCATTGCCCTACCCGTTTACCGCCATTGTTGCCCAGGAAGAGATGAAACAGGCGCTGATGATCGCCGCTGTAGACCAGAGCATCGGTGGTGTTCTGGTCTTCGGCGATCGCGGCACCGGCAAATCTACGGCGATTCGTGCCTTGGCAGCACTGCTGCCAAAAATGAGGGTGGTCACCGGGTGTGCCTATAACTGCGATCCCGCCACGCGCAAGCCTGGGCTGTGCGAGCGCTGCATTGGTGATCCCGACGCCGAGCTCAAGGGGCACGCGGTGCCCCTGCCCGTGGTTGATTTACCCCTGGGCGCCACCGAGGACCGCGTGATCGGTGCGCTGGATATCGAGCGGGCCCTTCACAAAGGTGAGAAGGCATTCGAACCCGGACTGCTCGCCCAGGCCCATCGCGGCTTTCTTTATATCGATGAGGTCAATCTGCTTGAAGACCATATTGTTGACGCCCTGCTCGACGTCGCCGCATCGGGGGAAAATGTTGTCGAACGGGAAGGGCTTAGCATTCGCCACCCTGCCAAATTTGTACTGGTGGGCAGTGGCAACCCGGAGGAAGGCGAACTGAGACCCCAACTGCTCGATCGCTTCGGTCTTTCCGTCGATGTCAGAACCCCCACCGAGATCAAAACCCGAGTCAGTATCGTGCAGTCTCGCGATGCCTTCGAGCGGGATCGCGAAGCCTTCATCAAAAAGTGGCAACGCAAAGAAGGCACGCTGCGCAAGCAGATTGAGCGCGCCAGATCCCTGGTCAATGAGGTCGACACCCCCGAGCAGCTACTCGAGCGGGCGGCCCGTATTTGCGTGGCCCTCGGAACCGACGGACTGCGTGGTGAATTGACGCTGATCCGGGCCGCTCGCGCTACCGCCGCGCTCGCTGGCGAGACCTGTGCCACCATCGAGCATCTCGATTCAGTGGTGCTGCCCGTGCTGCGACATCGACTGCGCCGGGATCCCCTCGATGAGTCGGGATCAGAGACGCGGATATTGCGCGCCATGGCCAACCTGGAAGCCTGATGAGCGACGAGTTTTCCCCGGAACCACCGGCGCAAACGGCCTGGGAGGCCGCGGGTTGGGCTGCAGCGGCCATTGCCGTTGACCCCATCAACCTCGGGGGCGTCTGCCTGAGAGCCGCTCCCGGGCCTGTGCGCGATCTCTGGCTGGAGCTACTCCGGGACGTCAGTGATTGTGACCGGTGGCGCCGGATACCGCTGCATATCTCTGAATCCCGACTGCTGGGCGGTATCAATCTGGCCGCAACCATGAACAGTGGCAAGCTCGTTGGCGAGCAGGGACTGCTGTCAGAAGCCGATGGGGGTTTTGTTGTTCTCGCGATGGCTGAACGTGCCGAGCGCAACACTATCGCTCATTTATGTCACGGTCTGGATACCGGCGAAATCATCGTGGAACGTGAGGGTCTGCGAGATAAGGTATCGGCACGCTTTGCCGTCATTGCGCTTGACGAAGGACTGCCCGATGAACACCTGAGCCGCGCCCTCGCTGACCGCCTTGCACTGCACGTTGATTTACACTCGGTCAGCATTCGAGACATCACGCCCCTGCCCTTTGATGTCGACGATGTGCTCAATGCCCGACACCGCTTACCCGACGTCGTCATGGATGATCGTCAGATCGAAGCCCTCGCCAGCACCGCGGCGGCTTTGGGTATCGACTCCACCCGCATTCTCATCCTGGGCAGTCGTCTCGCGCGCACCTGTGCGGCCCTCTCTGACCGCGAAGCGGTCAACGAGCTGGATCTCCAGCGCGTGATCACCCTGCTCCTCCTGCACCATGCAACGCAGATACCCGCCAGTGACGACGTCGCCGAGCCGGCACCGGAACAACCACCGCCCGTGGAAGAACCCGAGCAGGCAGATGCCGACGAACCACCCGCGAGCGAGCAAGCACAGGACGAGGAAGCGCAAAGCCCGGAAACAGAGCCTGACGACCCGGTACCCCTGGAAGCGCTTTCCGAACAGTTACTCGAGGCGAGCACTGCTGTGCTGCCGGCAGAAATGCTGGGGCAATTGTTGCTGCGCAATCAGCCCTCCCGCCGACAATCCCTACACGCCGGCAAGTCGGGAGCTACCCAGCGCTCCAAGCAACGCGGGCGGCCCATTGGCGTCAAGCCGGGAAACCCCAAGAGTGGCGAAAAACTCAATCTCGTCGCAACGCTGCGAACGGCTGCTCCCTGGCAGCGACTGCGCCAACAACAACGTGACGGTCTCAATACCGGTACGAACATCGCCATCGAAACCAGTGACTTTCGGGTCGTGCGATATCGACAACGTTCGGCGAGCACCACGGTGTTTGTCGTCGACGCCTCAGGCTCGGCCGCGTTGCATCGACTGGCGGAAGCCAAGGGGGCGGTCGAACTACTGCTGGCCGAGTGTTATGTGCGGCGGGATCAGGTCGCGCTCATCGCATTCAGGGGCACCGAAGCTGAACTGCTGCTACCGCCGACACGATCCCTGGTGCGCGCAAAACGTTCACTGGCCGAACTGCCGGGGGGCGGCGGCACGCCCCTCGCCTCTGCGCTGCGGCTGCTGGATACCGTGACGGAGCAGATCGCCAGTCATGGAGGCACACCACACTATGTCTTGCTCACCGATGGTCGCGCCAATATAGGTCTCAGCGGTGAACCCGGGCGCGAGCAGGCGTCGCAGGACGCCGAGCAGACCGCGTCCCATCTGCGCAAACGTCAGCTGCGCGGCATTGTCATCGATACCTCGTCGCGACCGTCTTACCGTGCAGAGGAGCTGGCGGGGCACCTCGGTGCGATTTATGCGCCGCTGCCCCAGGCCAATGCCAGCGACCTGCAGCGGGTCATCCAGGCGGTAACCTCCTGATGTCGCCCCGTCCTGCCAGTGCATCCGGTACCGAAAGCGGCGCCACCTTTCACCGCGCGGCGGGCCATTACTGGCGCGTCACCGAGGGCGGAACCGGCAGCGACATTTTGCTGCTTCACGGTACAGGCGCTTCCGCCCATTCCTGGGACTATCTGTCGCCTATCCTGCATGAAGCGGGTTTTCGCACCGTGGCGCCCGACCTACCGGGCCACGGTGCGACCGATTTATTACCCGCTCGTCGAATGACGTTGGAGGCAATAGCCACAGGCGTGGGCGAGCTCATCGAGGAGTGTGGCTATGAACCCAAGCTGGTCATCGGTCACTCGGCGGGGGCGGCGATCGCGCTGCAAATGACAATGAAGGGGCTGATTGATCCCCGGGGAATTATCAGCATAAATGGCGCGTTTCAACCTTTCGGCAGCTTCGCTGCGCCATTATTGAGCGGTGCCGCGCGCCTGCTCGCGCACACGCCGCTGGTTTCCTTCATGCTTTCAATGAAGGGGAACCGCAACGAAACCGTGTCCCGTGTCATTGAGCAGACGGGATCCCAATTACAGCCCGAGGCGCTCGATGCCTACCGACTTCTGGCCGGGCGGCCGCGACACGTCACGGGCGCGCTGCGCATGATGGCAGCCTGGGACCTGCGCCCGCTCTGGTACGCATTGCCCCACCTCGAGGTTCCATTGCACCTGATCACCGGACTTGAGGACAAGGCAGTTCCTCCGCGACAGGCCCATGAACTCGCCGATCGGGTACACGGCGCAAAAGTTCACGAGATCCAGAATGCCGGGCATCTCGGCCACGAAGAGGCCCCGGAAATCTTCGCCGCCTGCGTGCTGGAGATAGCCGAGAATCTGGGCCTTCCGGCGGGTTGAGCGCCGCTTGCTGCAATTGAAAAGTCCTGTTCACTGCCGCTGTGCAAAGGGGCAAAAGATTGCTATCCTGTAAATATCTTTAGACAGTCAAAGCGTCAACCTAAATGAACAGCATCCAGCCCATCAGTACCATCTACGCCGATGGCAGCATCGACGAGAAACCCCATGCCATCGTTATAGGAAGCGGCTTCGGCGGGCTCGCCGCAGCGATACGCCTCGGCGCCCGGGGCTATCGCGTCACCGTACTCGAAAAGCTCGACGCACCTGGCGGTCGTGCGTACGTCTTCCATGAGAACGGCTATACCTTTGATGCTGGCCCCACCATTATCACGGCGCCCTTTGTGCTCGAAGACCTGTGGTCATTGTGCGGAAGAAAACTGGAGGATGACGTCGATCTGCGACCCATGGATCCGTTTTTCAGGATACGTTTCGATGACGGCACACATTTCGACTATAGCGGCGACCGCGACGCAATTCTGTCGCAGATCGATGACCTCTGCCCGGCCGATAAAGCCGGCTACCTCGCCTATCTTCAGGCCAGCGAGGAACGCTATCGCGTAGGGTTCGAGCAACTCGGCACCAAGTCATTTGACTCGTTGGCCAAATTGGTAAAGTTCCTGCCGCAAATGATCCGGCTGCGCGGAGATAAGAGCGTTTACAAGCTGGTGTCAAAGTTTGTCAGCAACGAAAAGCTGCGCATGGTGATGAGTTTCCACCCCTTGCTGATCGGTGGAAATCCCTTCTCCGTCACCTGTATCTACTCGCTCATTTCCTATCTCGAGCAACGCTGGGGGGTCTATTCTGCAATGGGCGGTACCGGCAGCATCGTCACCGGACTGGCTGACCTGATCGAATCCCAGGGTAGCCAGTTCCGGTTTAACGCTGAAGTCGATGAGATTCTCATAGATGACGGTAAGGCTGTGGGAGTCCGCCTGCAGTCCGGAGATACCCTGAAGGCTGATGTGGTGGTTTCCAATGCAGATTCCGCCTGGACCTACCGACATTTGATCAAGTCCGAGCACCGCAAGCGCTGGACCAATCAAAAACTGGAAAAGGCCCACTACTCCAATGGACTTTTCGTCTGGTATTTCGGCACCCGTAAAACCTACCCCGACGTGCCCCATCATTCCGTGCTGCTGGGTCCCCGTTACCGGGATTTGCTGAAGGATATTTTCAAGCACAAAAAGCTTGCGGACGATTTCAGCCTCTATTTGCATAGGCCTACGGCGACCGACCCGGACATGGCGCCGGAGGGCTGTGACACGTTTTATGCGCTGGTCCCCGTACCTCATCTCGATGCGGGCATTGACTGGAAGAACCACGCGGAAACCTTCCGGCTGGCCATTCAAAAACGGCTGGAGGAAACCGTGCTCCCCGACCTCGGCGAGCATATCGACGCGTCACTACTCATGACGCCGCTGGATTTTCAGGACCGCCTGTGTTCCTACAAAGGTGCAGGCTTCAGCTTCGAGCCCCGAATCAGCCAGAGTGCCTGGTTCAGGCCCAATAATCGCAGCGAAGATATCGAGGGCCTCTATCTCGTGGGTGCAGGAACACACCCCGGGGCAGGTATTCCCGGAGTAATCTCCTCCGCCCAAGTACTTGATGAGGTCGTGCCCCATGGCAACAGCGTTCGCGCTTAAGTCGCTTCCCACCCCACAGACCGACCTCGCCGCCTGTCGTGAGATGCTGTGCTGCGGTTCACGGTCCTTTTATCTGGCCTCATTTTTGCTGCCCGCACCACTGCGCACTTCGGCCTGCTGCCTGTATGCCTTCTGCCGTGCTGCCGACGACGCCGTTGATGAAGGTGATGAACCCCTCGCCGCACTCGCCACACTCATGCGCAGGCTCGATGCCGTGTACGCCGGCGAACCCGAGGACCACTCGGTGGACCGGGCACTGGCACTGATTGTTGTACAACACAGACTGCCCCGAGAACTGCTCGACGCGCTGCTTGAAGGGTTTTCCTGGGACGCCAGCGGACGGCGCTACCAGACACTTTCCGAGGTTCTTGATTACAGCGCCCGGGTTGCCGGAGCCGTCGGCATTCTGATGTCACTGTTAATGGGCGTTCGATCCCCCAATGCACTGGCCCGCGCCGCTGATCTCGGTGCCGCCATGCAGCTGACCAATATCGCCCGCGACGTGGGCGAGGATGCCCGAGCGGGACGGCTTTACCTGCCCCTCGACTGGCTACGGGAAGCGGGAATCGATGGTGAAGCATTTCTCGCCAGACCCGAAAAAAACAGCGCTATCGCCAGCGTTACGCGCCGGCTGGTCGAGGAAGCCAATACACTCTACGAGCGCGCCGATAGCGGTATCGCAGAGCTACCGCGGAATTGCCGCCGGGGTATCTATGCCGCCCGTCTGCTTTACGCCGAAATCGGCAACCGACTGGGAGAGTTGGAATTTGACTCCGTGAGCCAGCGTGCCATTGTCGGCAAATCCAACAAGGCAGCGCTGCTCCTGAAAACGCACGCGGCCAACACACTGAGCACCCGCTACCTGAGCGCCCCCCTATTACCCGAGTCGGCTTTTTTGATTGAAGCCGTATCGGCAGTCGATGCCGAGAGCACCGGCGCCGACAACAAACACCTCAAAGCCTTTGCCAGCAGCTTCTACCATCGTGTGCTGTGGATGCTCGATCTGTTTGAGGCTCAGGATCAACGCCGGGGAAAAACCTCTTCACCCTGACCGGACAGGCTAACGTGATATCGGGTAGCCGCGGCGCGGCATTCGAAACGGCAGCAAGGTTTGTACCCAACGCTTGCGAAAGCGATGAAGATCCAGGCTTTCGTGCATCGCCTCTACAGGCGCACCCCCTACCGACACACCGACTTTGGAGCGCGAGTAAAACGGCGTATCCTCGAAGGTCTTTACTACTGTGTTTCCGCTTAGGGCCTCCGAACTCACGGGCCGCGGCATTCTCCAGATCGGCGTTGCCCGCAACGCTGACTCATCGGGAAGCGGGCACGGTCGACTTGCCCCGTCGCTGTCCACAGCGAGTGCGATGGACACAGCCTCACCGCTGAGGGGTCGTGTCTGGTAGAAGATCCGACCTTCGTCGGACCCTCCGCCTTCGGTACGCAACCAGTGCCAGCCCCTGAAGGTCCGCTCAAGCGGTACGGCTCCCGCATTGCAGTCGACGTAGGCATTCCCTTTCCAGCTCACCGACGGAGCGCTCAGGTCCACGTCGATAGCAGTGCGCGGCGCAATAGGCCACCAGCGGTGATGACCCGCAGTATCGAGCGAAAAACAGGTCCCCGACGGTTTAGGCAGGTCGACACGAATCCGACCGCGCAAGCGGCTGGGCAGCGGCACCGTGACTTCGTCGATCTCGATTTCAAGCCGCGAGCCATCCCAATTCAATTGACTGGGCCCGATGCGAAGTACGCCATCGTCACGCCTCAAAGATTCACGGTTGCGTTCGGTCAATGCCCAACGCTTGCGACCGGGGCCGTACAGAATGGCGTTGACGCTGCAATGGTTCTCGGGGTCTCCCTCGCCCCGATCACGGGCCGAGGCGTAATAGGGAGAGAAAACGCAGCCGATAAAGGCAATGACCGTTAAGCCCCACCGCCCATCCGGGCTGAAGGCGTCGATATACCACCAACGATAGCCGTCACGGGGCACTCGCGCCGCAAAACCAAGGCTTGTGGTATCGGCCAATAGGCCCTGTGCAGGGCTATCGGGTAAAGATTCAGGGTTGACGTCAGGCATAGATTACAACTATAACTGTAAAACTTAATTGACATAACCCGGTGAAGCCATGAATTACGCCCATCTGGATTGCGAGACTGATTTGGAGCGAGCCGTCGCTGCCGGCGCCGACGAGCGCTGTCCTCCGCAGCTTGCCAATGCGCTGCATTATGCCGTCTTTCCGGGCGGCGCCCGGGTAAGACCACAACTCTGCATGGCGGTCGCAGCGGCGAATACCGGTAAGGATCCGTCACTGGCCAAATCTGCCGCCTGTGCGATTGAACTCCTGCACTGTGCCTCGCTGGTACACGATGACCTGCCCTGCTTTGACGATGCCACGGTGCGCCGGGGCAAACCCTCGGTTCACTCGGCGTTTGGCGAGAGGATTGCGGTGCTCACAGGCGACGCCCTGATTGTGATGGCCTTCCAGGTGCTTGCAAAAGGCATGGCAACGGCCCGCTATCCCGATCGTGGCCCTGCGGTCATGGGTTATGTCGCCGATGGTGTGGCGGCCCCCTGTGGAATCGCTGCGGGCCAGGCGTGGGAATGCGAACAGCGAGTCGATCTGGCGCTATACCATCAGTCAAAAACCGGAGCGCTGTTCATAGCCGCAACCTGTGCCGGCGCCGCCGCCGCAGGGGTCGACCCGACTCCCTGGCGCAATCTTGGCGCAAGTATCGGCGAAGCGTATCAGGTCGCCGATGATATCAAGGATGCCACCTCGGATATCGAGACTATTGGCAAGCCCACGGGTATCGATATCGCGCTTGACCGGCCCAGCGCGGTGCGTGAGCTCGGCGTCGATGGCGCTGTTCAGCGACTGCGTCAATGCATGGAGGCGGGGCTTGATGCGATACCGCAATGCGACGGTCGCGCGCAATTACAACAACTGGTCCGCCTCCAGTCGCAGCGTTTTATACCGAAAAACAAAGGTCGAACCGCAGCCTGATCACCTTGTGTCGCCGCAGTCCCTCTATGAAGTCGAACCCACTCGACGCGATAGCCTGTTCTTGATTGACCAGATTTACGCCTGGCGAGATCGGCTGCTGGCGAGCCCCCGCTTCCAGCGCGCCGCATCCCGACTACCGGTCATGCGGTGGATCGCCCGACGCAAGGCGCGGGAATTGCACGATATGACGGCGGGCTTTATTTATTCACAGGTCCTGTATTGCTGTGTCGAGTTACGGCTTTTCGACGCGCTGAAACCGGGACCCATGACGCTTGAGCAAATCGCCACCCATATCGGACTGCCCGAGGAAGGCACCCTGCGATTGCTGCGCTCGGCGGCCGCACTGAAATTACTTCGCCTCACCCGAGACCATCGCTGGGGACTTGGCGAGCGCGGTGCCTCGATGCTGGGCAATCCCGGTGTCGGTGCGATGGTGTCCCACCACTTACGGCTATACCAGGATCTGGCGGACCCAATCGCCCTGTTTCGCGGGCGCAGGGAAACCCAATTATCGGGTTTCTGGCCCTATGCCCGCGACGAAAGCAGCCAACCCAGCGAAGACGCGGCCCGTTACAGCGCACTCATGGCTCAATCCCAGGACCTTATTGCCGACCACGTCCTCGACGCCTGCTCGATGAAGCGCACCCGGGTCTTGATGGACATTGGTGGAGGCACCGGCCGCTTCCTCGCGGCGGCAAAGAGCCGGTGGCCGCACCTCGAAACCCTGCTTTTTGATCTGCCCGCGGTCGTCGAACTGCCAGCCGAGCCCTCCGAAGCCCCGACAAGCGCTGTTTCCCGGCGCATCGGGGGCAATATGTTCAGCGATACCCTGCCCACCGGCGCCGACACCATCAGTCTTATCCGCATTCTTCACGACCACGATGACGAACCGGTCAAAGGCCTGCTCCGCGCGGTCCATCAGGCGCTGCCCGAGGACGGCGGTCGATTGATTATCGGCGAACCCATGGCGGGAACACCCGGCGCCGAGCCCATCGGAGACACCTATTTTGGGGTTTATTTGTGGGCAATGGGCAGTGGCAGACCACGTACCAGCGAGGAAATCATCCACTTTCTCCAGGAAGCAGGCTTCCGCCGTTGCCGGGAAAAGCGCAGCAATATGCCGATTCTCACCCGTGTCATTGTCGCGGAGAAATAAACTGTATCTTTTTGTTGACATTATCTGCTGTATTCTTAAACTGACACATATTCCAGATCGGCTTTCAGTACCCGAAATCCGAACAGAAACCCGCAGCAGCGGGACGATTGATCTGGACAACCCTCCGGGAGGGCGCGAATGAACATGTCATCCACCGCAGTCGTTTTTGAGCAGCCACACAAGCTGTCGCTGCGCACTGTGGCGCTGCCCGAACCCGATGACAACGACCTGCTTATCGACGTGGAATGGACCGGCATTAGCACCGGCACCGAGCGTCTGCTGTGGGATGGCCGCATGCCTGCCTTCCCCGGCCTTGATTACCCCCTGGTTCCTGGCTACGAGACTATCGGTACAGTGGTCGAAACCGGCAGTGATACCTCGATTGCACCGGGCACACGGGTTTTCGTACCGGGCTCAAAAGGTTTTGTCGATGCACGCGGCCTGTTTGGCGGAGCCGCCTCTCGCGTGCTGGTCGCCGAACATAAAGCGGTCCCACTACCCGATGACGAGACCCCCGACGGCGCGCTGTTCGCCTTAACGGCGACCGCGATTCACATTTTGACCTTGCTGGGCCAGGACCGAACCCCCGACCTTATCGTCGGCCACGGCGCACTCGGTCGACTGCTGGCGCGATGTACCCGCGCGCTGCGCGGACGCGCACCTCAGGTCTGGGAAACCAACGCCATACGCGCCGAGGGAGCCACCGGATACAACGTCATACACCCGGATCAGGATGAGCGCTTTGATTACCAGACCGTGGTCGATGTCAGTGGCGACTCGACTCTTCTCGACACCCTGATCACCCGCGTCGGTGCCGGCGGCACCATCGCACTCGGCGGGTTTTATACGCACCCCCTGGCCTTCAATTTCGTGCCCGCGTTCATCCGCGAAGTTGAAATCAAGGTCTGCGCGGAGTGGAACGAGCAAGACGTCGCCCTCACCACCCGATTGATCGCCGAAGGTCGCCTTTCACTGGACGGCCTCATAACCCATCGTCACGCCGTAAACGACGCGGCGAGCGCCTACGACACTGCATTTACTAACCCCGAGTGCCTGAAAATGGTCCTCGACTGGAGAGAGCAATGAGTTTGATTGAATCCGCGACCGTTTACGATCCGGACGCGCCCAAGGAGTCATCCCCTATTCTGGCCACTTCTGGCGAAGGGGCTCCAAAGACTCAGATTATCGCTATCTACGGCAAAGGCGGAATCGGCAAAAGCTTCACCCTCGCCAACCTCTCCTACATGATGGCGCAGCAGGGCAAGAAGGTGCTGCTCATCGGCTGCGACCCCAAGAGTGACACCACGTCGCTGCTGTTTGGCGGCAAGGCCTGTCCGACCATCATCGAGACCTCTTCAAAACGCAAAGCTGCGGGCGACGAAACCCACATCGGAGACGTCTGCTTCAAACGCGATGGCGTTTACGCTATGGAACTCGGTGGACCCGAAGTCGGTAGAGGCTGCGGTGGCCGCGGCATCATCCACGGCTTTGAAACACTGGAGAAGCTAGGCTTTCACGACTGGGATTTCGACTACGTACTACTCGACTTCCTCGGTGACGTGGTGTGTGGCGGTTTCGGCCTGCCCATCGCCCGGGACATGTGCCAAAAGGTTATTGTCGTTGCCTCCAACGATTTGCAATCCCTCTACGTCGCCAACAATGTCTGCTCCGCGGTCGAATACTTCCGCAAGCTCGGCGGTAACGTCGGCGTCGCAGGCATGGTAACCAACAAGGATGACGGCAGCGGCGAAGCTCAGGCCTTCTGCAAGGCAGTAGGCATTCCAGAGCTGGCCTCAATCCCCGCCGATGATGATATCCGGCGCAAAAGCGCGAGCTACGAAATTATCGGCCGACCTGAAGGTGTATGGGGTCCGCTTTTCGCTGAGCTCGCAGAAAACGTGGGCTCGGCGCCACCCACCCAGCCCAACCCCCTGGATCAGGATCAATTACTCGGCCTGTTTTCCGGTGATGCAGTGGGTCGCGATGTGGTACTCGAACCCGCCACGATCGAAGACCTGTGCAGCGCAGCGACATTGAACAAGCCTTCACTTGAGGTTATTTATGACGCCGTCTGATACATCGACAGCGACACCCGGCACAGAGGCAAGCGACGCCGTGCAGCGTATTGACGCGGTAGATATGACCGCAGCCGCCGACCTCAAGGACGGCCAGGGCTGCCATGGTGGCAAAGAAAAGCTTCAAGCCTCAGCGGCGGCAAGCGGCAAAAGCGAGCTGTTGCAGCAGTTCAAACGCGACTACCCCACCGGGCCCCATGATCAACCCCAGAGTATGTGCCCCGCTTTCGGATCGCTCAGGGTCGGCCTTCGTATGCGCCGAACGGCTACCATTCTCAGCGGCTCGGCCTGCTGCGTGTACGGCCTTACCTTTACTTCTCATTTTTACGGCGCACGGCGCACGGTGGGCTACGTGCCCTTCGACTCAGAAACGCTGGTAACCGGCAAGCTGTTTGAGGATATCCGCGAGGCCACCTACCAGCTCGCCGATCCCGATCGCTATGACGCCGTCGTCATTATCAACCTGTGCGTGCCTACTGCATCGGGAGTGCCGCTTGAGCTGCTTCCCCCCGAAATCAATGGCGTCCGTGTCATCGGCATCGACGTCCCCGGATTCGGTGTACCTACCCACGCGGAGGCCAAAGATGTGCTTGCGAGCGCGATGCTCAGATACGCCCGCAAAGAAGCGCTTGCCGGACCCGTGGCTCGGCCCAATCGCAGCAATGAAGTGGATGGTCGCCCTACCGTCAGCCTGGTCGGCGAAATCTTCCCAGTCGACGCGATTACCATCGATCGTCTTCTCGCACCCCTTGGACTCGGCGCCGGACCCGTTGTACCCACACGGGAGTGGCGCGAGCTCTATTCAGCGCTCGATTGCGCCGCTGCCGCCATGCTGCATCCGTTCTACACCGCCACGGCGAGGGAATTTGAAGCCGCGGGCCGACCATTGGTCGGCTCAGCGCCTGTCGGCTGCGAGGGCACTGCACGCTGGTTGCAGATGATTGGCGAAACCCTGGATGTTCCCAAGAGTCGAATCGACAAAGCGATCAATGAATTCCGACCCGCCATCTCCGGTGCGCTGGCCGCAAACCCCATCAAGGCAAGAATGACCTTGTCGGGCTATGAAGGTTCCGAGCTTCTGGTGGGCCGGTTGCTCGTCGAGAGCGGCGCGGACCTTCGCTATGTCGGAACCGCCTGTCCGAAAACCCGCTGGTCGAGCGAAGACTGCGAGTGGCTAGAGGCCCACGGTGTTCAAGTGCGCTATCGCGCCTCGCTGGAAGATGATCTGGAAGCCATGGCTGAGTATGAACCGGATCTCGCGGTTGGTACTACGCCAGTGGTACAAAAAGCGAAAGAACTGGCCATTCCATCCCTTTACTTTACCAACCTGATTTCCGCGCGGCCGTTAATGGGCCCCGCCGGTGCCGGTTCACTGGCCCAGGTTATCAATGCCGCCGTGTCAAATACCGAACGGTTTGCTGCCATGGAGTCCTTTTTCGAGGGCGTTGGCGAGGGTCAGATGGCCGGTGTATGGACCCCCGAAATCGCGACCGCCGCCAGCCAGCGAGGTGCCTTTTAATGTTGGTGCTTGATCACGACAGAGCCGGGGGCTATTGGGGCTCCGTCTATGTGTTTACCGCGGTCAAGGGCTTGCAAGTCATTATTGATGGACCGGTGGGCTGCGAAAATCTGCCGGTAACCTCGGTGCTTCACTACACCGATGCCCTTCCCCCCCACGAGCTTCCAGTGGTCGTCACAGGCCTCGGCGAAGATGAATTGGGGCAGCACGGTACCGAAGGAGCGCTGCGCCGCGCCCACAAATCCCTGGATCCTAAAAAGCCCAGTGTGGTCGTCACCGGCTCGATCGCCGAAATGATCGGTGGTGGCGTCACTCCTGAAGGAACCGGTATCAAGCGCTTCCTGCCGCGCACCATTGATGAAGATCAATGGCAGAGTGCGGACCGCGCCATGGTCTGGCTGTGGAAAGAATACGGGTCGAAGAAAAAACGCAAGGCCAAGGTAAAGGCTGAAGACGCCAAGCCCCTGGTCAATATTATTGGCCCCGCTTACGGCTGTTTCAACACCTGGTCCGATCTTGCCGAAATACGGCGCCTGGTCGAGGGTATTGGTGCCGAGGTCAATCTGGAATTCCCATTGGGTTGCCCCCTCGAGGATATCGCGACCCTCGGCGATGCCGATGCCAGCGTCTGTATGTATCGCGAGTATGGCCGCAAGCTCTGTGAAGAACTGGACAAGCCCTACTTTCAGGCGCCGATCGGGCTGCACAGTACCACCGCTTTCCTGCGCGCTTTGGCGGCAGAGCTGGGGCTGGACCCCGAACCGTTTATCACCCTCGAGAAACACACCACGATCAAACCGATCTGGGATCTGTGGCGTTCGGTTACCCAGGATTTCTTTGGCACTGCCAGTTTTGCGGTCGTCGCCACCGAAACCTATACCCGCGGTTTACGCCACTTCCTCGAGGAAGAGCTTGGCCTGCCCTGTGCGTTCAATTTCGAGCGTAAAGCCGGTATGAAAACCGACAACGAGGCCGTCAGACAGGCACTTGCCGATACCAAACCGCTGGTTGTATTCGGCAGCTATAACGAGCGCATGTATCTCGCGGAACTGGGCGCCCACAGCATATACATTCCCGCGTCGCTGCCCGGGACGATTATTCGCCGCCACACGGGTACGCCATTTATGGGCTATGCCGGCGCCTGCTATTTACTGCAGGAAGTGTGCAATGCGCTGTTCGACGCGCTCTTCAATATTTTGCCACTCGGTTCTGATCTCGATGCGGTCTCGGCGACGCCGGCGCGAAACTTCGAAGCGCTGTCCTGGGATGACGAAGCCGAACAGGCGCTTGAGGGAATGGTGGCCAAGGCCCCTATTCTGATTCGAATTTCTGCCGCCAAGCGCTTGCGCGATGCGGCTGAAACAGTGGCTAGAAATAATGGGGCCACGGTAGTCACAGTTTCGCACCTTAACGCTGCGGAAAATATTGTGAATGCGGGTAATGCCGCGTGATGGAGGGATCGCTATGACCGATCTACAAGGGATGAAAGCGAAAGAGTCAGGAAGAAGCTTCGGTGAACGTATGCAATTTCGCATGTTGCTCAGTGTTGTTTTTCTTTACTTCTTCGTCGGCGCCGTGATGGGCCGGATGTTTCCGGGGCAAAGCGTCCAAGCATCACAGGCTACCTGTTATGAGCACGCGCGACAGTCAGCTTATAGCGTTGTGCCCTATATCTACATGCGGGTGTGAAAACTGGTTCCGGTGACGGAGCCCGCCGCTACGGTGGCAGATAAAAACCAAGACTTTTGAAGGATGCACGGTGCATCCAAAGAGGAACTAGCCATGTCGATGTTGAGTTTTGAAAAAAAATACAGGGTGCGCGGGGGAACACTGCTCGGCGGTGACCTTTTCGACTTCTGGGTGGGACCTTTCTACGTGGGGTTCTTCGGCGTCACCACCATTTTCTTCTCGTTACTGGGCACGCTGCTCATAGTCTACGGTGCCGCCATTGGCCCCACCTGGAATCTGTGGCAGATCAGTATCGCACCACCCGATCTTTCCTATGGACTTGGATTGGCACCCCTGGCTGAAGGGGGGCTCTGGCAAATTATCACCTTCTGTGCCATCGGCGCCTTCGTGTCCTGGGTATTACGCCAGGCCGAGATTTCAAGAAAACTGGGCATGGGCCTACACATCCCGTTCGCTTTCAGCTTTGCAGTCCTCGCCTACATCACACTGGTTGTGATTCGGCCACTACTGCTCGGCGCCTGGGGACACGGCTTCCCCTACGGCATCCTCAGTCACCTCGACTGGGTATCGAACGTCGGCTACCAGTTTCTGCACTTCCATTACAACCCAGCACATATGCTCGCGGTGACCTTCTTCTTCACCACGACCCTGGCATTGTCAATGCATGGATCGCTGATCCTCGCTGTCACCAACCCGCCGAAGGATGACGACGTCGTCAAGACCGCGGAGCACGAAAACACCTTTTTCCGCGACGATATCGGCTACTCCATCGGCGCGCTAGGCATTCACCGCCTGGGCCTGTTCGTAGCGCTCTCTGCGGGTTTCTGGAGCGCGGTCTGCATCGTTATCAGCGGCCCCTTCTGGACTCGCGGATGGCCCGAATGGTGGAACTGGTGGCTCGAACTGCCCATCTGGAATTAATAGTAGGAGAACCTAAGCATGGCTGAATACCAAAATATCTTCACCCAAGTCCAGGTCGACGCACCCTACTATCCCGGTGTATCGCTCGGCAAAGACAACTCAAACCGTGTCGGAAAGGACACCCATTCCTACTGGTTGGGTAAGCTGGGAGATGCACAGATAGGTCCGATTTACCTCGGCCCCACCGGTGTGCTCTCGCTCCTCTTCGGCTTCCTCGCCTTCGAGATTATCGGTCTCAATATGTGGGCGTCGGTCAACTGGGATCCTATCGAGTTTATTCGACAGCTTCCCTGGCTGGCACTGGAACCACCGCCCCCTGAATATGGCCTCAGCATCCCTCCACTGCACGATGGTGGCTGGTGGTTAATGGCTGGCTTCTTCCTTACCGCCTCAATTCTCTTGTGGTGGTGGCGAACCTTCCAGCGCTCCAGAGCGCTCGGTATGGGTAACCACCTGGCCTGGGCCTTCGCAGGTGCTATCTGGCTCTACCTGGTACTCGGTTTCATCCGACCGGTATTGATGGGAAGCTGGAGTGAAGCGGTTCCGTTTGGGATATTCCCGCATCTCGACTGGACAGCAGCGTTCTCGCTGCGCTACGGGAACCTCTTCTACAACCCCTTCCATATGCTGTCGATCGCCTTCCTTTACGGTTCGACCCTGCTCTTCGCGATGCACGCAGGCACGATTCTCGCCACCAGCCGCTTTGGTGGTGACCGGGAGATCGATCAGATTACTGACCGGGGTACCGCGAGCGAACGTGCCGCCCTCTTCTGGCGCTGGACCATGGGCTTTAACGCGTCCATGGAATCGATTCACCGATGGGCCTGGTGGTTCGCTGTACTGACCGTAGTCACCGGTGGCATTGGCATCCTGCTTACCGGCACCGTGGTGGACAACTGGTATCTCTGGGGCGTCAAGCACGGCATCGCCCCTGCCTATCCACCGCTTGAAGCCACACCAGTCGTTAGTCCGCTTGCGGCGGGAGGTCAATAATGAAAATGAATAAACTTCTACGCAGTAGTGCTCTTGTGGTGACTCTGGGAAGCGTATTCATCGCAGGTTGTGAGCAACCCGACGGTGAAACGGTTCAACTGGGTTACCGCGGGACTGGCATGGAGGCGGTGTATAACCCCGACACGCTCCAGGCCAAGATCGACGCCAATCAGGTACCCGATCCACAACCCAAGGTCCCCACCACCGGCCCGAAGGCCAGGGACATCTACCAGAATGTTCAGGTGCTGGGTGATCTGAGTGTCGGCGAATTCACGCGCCTGATGGCGGCCATGACCGAGTGGGTCTCCCCTGAGGAAGGTTGCAACTACTGCCATAATGCCGCCGACTTCGCAGATGACGCACCGTATACCAAGCGAGTGGCTCGCGTCATGATTGGCATGACCCAACGGGCTAACGAAAAGTGGCAGCCTCACGTCGGTGACACTGGCGTTACCTGCTACACCTGTCACCGCGGCAAGAATATTCCCGAGTACGTGTGGTCTACCGATCCTGGACATCCTCACGCCAAAGGTATTGCATCGGCGCAGCAAAACATCGCTTCTGCATCGGTAGGTTATTCATCACTGCCTTATGATCCGTTTACGCCCTTCCTCGAGGACAATGCCGAGATTCGGAACGCCTCTGACACAGCGCTGCCCACCGGCAATCGCACGTCGATCAAGCAAACCGAGTGGACGTACAGCCTAATGATGCACTTCTCGGATTCACTGGGGGTGAACTGTACGTACTGCCACAACTCACGAGCCTTCGCGAGCTGGGAGCAGAGCTCGCCAGCAAGAACGACGGCCTGGCACGGTATCCGAATGGTTAGGGAGTTGAACAACGACTTTATCAACTCGACCACCAGTTACCTGCCGGACAACCGTAAAGGTCCGCTGGGCGACCCCCTTAAAGTCAGCTGTGAAACGTGCCACCAGGGGGCCTACAAGCCTCTGTATGGCGCGCCCATGCTGAAGGATTATCCCAATCTGTCATCACTCGATGAAGCCGCAACCGCGCAGTACCTCAAGGCGGCGCTGAGCGAGTGATGTCAGCAAACGAACATACCGGCACTTTGGTGCACGGTGCAGTAATTCCCGAAGGGTTGTGGGCGCAAGCACGCTGCTTTTCCGGAAGTCGATCGAAGGGGCACCTGCCCTCTCGATCAATAGGTGTCGGAAGCACGGGAATTCTCGTTTCTTTCGACGGAGCTCGACAAAAACATGGGAGGAATGTCCATGAGTGAGCAATCAGGACTGAGTGACGGCGAAGCAAGAGAATTCCACAGTGCATATATGCAAGGATTCCTCGGTTTCACCGCAGTTGCTGTGGTAGCTCACATCCTAGTCTGGATGTGGCAACCCTGGTTCTAAATTAACCAACCCATCGCGACCATCTGATTATTCAGTACGGTCGCTAAACTGATCACGGAGAACGTTTATGTATAGAATCTGGCTGATCTTCGACCCGAGAAGGGTTCTCGTGGCTAACGCAGTGTTCCTGTTTGTTCTGGCGCTGTTTATCCACTTTATTCTTCTCAGCTCGGAAAAGTACAACTGGATCGAGGGCTCTTCATATAGTGCTGCTACGGCATCACATATGGAGGCTCTGCCACCCTCACGAAGTTAGTGAGAAAAATCTGAGGCGCCCCGCAAGGGGCTCTCTACCGAGTCGACCCGCAGCGATACTGCAAAGGCTTGCTGTGACCGGATAAGGGCTCGCCCTTAACGCCGGTTCCCCTTCCCCCAAAGGGGGGGTCATTTTTCCACCCCAGGATAACTATGAGTTCTTTGCATTCCCCCGAAGAGACGCCGACGTCAACCGCGGTGACCGTATCCTTCGATGAGGAACCACTGATTCTTGTAGACCCCGACGACAATGTCGTTGGTCATCAAAGCAAGTATTTAACGCATCAAGGCCGAGGCTTATTGCACCGCGCCTTCTCCATTTTCTTATTCGACAGCCTTGGCAGAGTTATGCTGCATCAACGTGCCGCGGATAAGCCGTTGTGGCCCGGCTATTGGACTAATGCCTGCTGCAGTCACCCCCGTCGCGGCGAAACCCTTGAGCAGGCTACCGCACGTCGATTACAGGAAGAACTGGGCACTGTCACCGAATTGTACTACTGCTACCGGTTTATCTATCAGGCGCAGTTTAAGAATGTGGGCAGCGAGCACGAACTGTGTGCCGTTTATATCGGGCAACTGACTGAGCACTCGCCTCCCCTCGCTCCAAACCCAACCGAAATAGCAGCGCACGGCTGGTATCACTTGTCCGAAGTAGACCGATGGATTGACGAGGATCCAGGCGCCTTCACACCCTGGTTCTTAATCGAGTGGACCCGGCTACGACGGGATTTCCAACAGAAGATAACAGCGCTCAACGTGTAGCGCTGTTGCAGGGCAAGATAGGGAGTGATCGCAGCGGGCTATCACACACCGCTGCTCACGATATCAGACTTCGGGAGCGCACCCGTACAAGGGCTCGAGGCCACTGAACATCTGGCGAAGCACGATTTTACCGTTATCGGTGAACGAGACCCGATTACCTTCCAGGGCGACTACACCCGAATGTTTCAGCTTGGGCAGAACACCGGTTTCTGCGTTGAACCAGGACATTTCAATGTCTGATAGCTCCCGACTGGTAAACACGCCTTCCAAGACATCTCTCGCCAACTGGTCCTGGTGCGAAAGCACACGCTGCATGCGCGCGGGGTGTCGAGTCGTTGAAATCGTATCCTGCCAGGTCTTTAAATTTGGGGTGTTCTGGACGACTACATCACCCAGTTCGCTAAATGCGCTGGCACCGACACCCAAAACCACACCGCGTTGCCCGAGAGCATAACCATCCCAGCCTCTGTAGATCGGACTGTCCTTGGCTGCGCGTGCGACCGGGTCAGATGCGGTCATAAAGCAATCCAGACCTACCCACTCAAAGCCTGCGCCATTGAAAGTGTCGGCGATGGTCTGGAACATCACCAGACGATCGGCCAACGACGGCATCCCGCTGGCAACAATATTGCGCTGATTGGGATAGAGATCCGGGCGGCGCTCAAAGGCCTTGCAGATGACTCGGTCGGGGCCAAGCTCAGCAATCGCCCTTGCGCTCTCGGCCACAGACTCTATGGTCTGTGATGGCAGACCATAAAGCGTGTCTGTCGTTATCCGCTGAAAACCGGCCTGACGGGCACTATCAAAAACATCAGACAGCATTTCCGCCGTGGTAAATCGGCCAAGTGATCGCTGTACCGTCTCATTAACGTCGCGAACCTCGAACCGAATACGATCAAAACCGAGGCCATTGAGTAAAGCCAATTGACCACTGGAGACGCGATTAGGATTGGCGGCCAGCGACATTTCGGTGTCATCGGTCACCAGGAAGTGTTTTTCGATAGAGCTGACCAACCGTAACAGTTGAGCCTCACTCAAGAGATTCGGAGTGCCGCCGCCCAGATGAATCTGATCCAGGGCTCGTGGATTCTCAACCTGACTGGCAACTGCAGCCAGCTCCAGGTCGAGCATGTCGAGATAGGCTTCTATTTCACCAGAACCACTAGGAACCGTACTCGAACGGCTACAACTGAAACACTTCGATGAGCAAAACGGAACGTGCACATACAAACGCAGCGGTGTGGACACATCAGCGGAGAGTTGTTGGTTAGCCAGCGCCACAAACTGAGCCTGTGTCATGGGCTTACCGATCTCTTCGAAATAAGGTTTGTTGCTAAACGGCTGAGAGATAAAGTCGTTGGTGAGTTGCTTGTTCGTTTTGCCTGAATCTTCGGACATACGCCAGCTCCAAGTGCTGGTTTTGCGGCTGCCTGGAAACTCCAGGACCTAAATGCGCAGATGGGCGTCAATCAATCTTTGCACGGGTGAAACCAAATACGTTTGTACCGCCCCCACGACGCACATTATGACGGCTCTAAATCCGGGTCAAGGAAAATCGTCCGAAATCTCATATGCTCGATAAATAAATATTTTCTACCTATTCACGCCGGTTATTAGTCCTTACTGGACAATTTCACCCAGCGCCAGAGGGCAGCATCGCCCAGCGGTAGCATCAAAAACACATGTTCCAACACAGCCAACGCGAGCAGAACACCCACCAACGCGTTACTCAGCTCACCGAAAGTGGAAGTGGCGGCCATGGAAAGATGGAAAAACCAGGCCGTCGCCGCTGATCCTAGCACCACCGAGAAGGGAAACAGCGGATTCATTGTTTTTCTTTTGACGTAACTGTCGAGATAGCTCAAACGCTCGGGTAGCCAGCTGTGATTGTAGTTTCGAACGCCGAGGAACATATTGAGCTTCGCACTCCAACGCATTAACCAGAGCGTTATAAACGACCAGGTAGCTACCTGATTTCCACCACCCCAACTCAAGGCAATAATCAGTGACCCCAGCACCACAATGGCAATTTCGTGGTAGATGCTTGCACCGATCGCGCGTTTAAATCGCTCTCCCGTCGACAGGTTGGCGGGGCAATACTGATTGTGGGTGCCGGTGAGAATTCCCATAAGATAGGTCATCTCCAACCAGCCCCAAATCGCCAGCGTCAGGCAAAATCCGGTAATAGCGCCGCCGGTATTGGCCTGCTGGGAGACATGGGGCAAGGCCGACAAACTGAACACCAGCAGCACGGTGGCTGCGAGAGCGCTCCAGCGGTAGGTACTTTCGTGCTGATGATTGAGGTAAAGAATAGCGCCGGTGCTCAACCACCAGCCAAGAACCGCAATACAAAATGCCAATCCATGTTCGGACACGCTAGCGACCTATCACTGCTTGCCTACTGGCGCCCGAGCAGTCCTGGAGAATCTGGCGAAACAGCCCGACATTGGTTTCACCAAACGCCTGCAGTGTAATGCCCTTCGAGGTCAAAGGATCGAACAGTATCGCAGCGCCATCGGTGTAGCCGTAAAGCATAAATTCTGCGCGGCTACTCAGACCTTCCTGATTTCGACCGCGCACCAGCGCTCGAACAACCCCGCGAAGGAAACTACCCTCCCCCGCATCAAATACCGTAATTGCCTGCCCTGTGTCCGCATTGACCGCCGCGACTACGCCAGCCTCACGATCTTCCAAAGCCAGGCGACACTGCTGCTCAATCAGCTCGGATGGCGGTAGTTCCATGGTGTCATCCGAGGTCCGGAAAAGGGCGACCGCAATGACGCTGGTAAGCAATAGCGCACCAATAGCCAGTACGATTTTATCGGTACCGCTATTGGGCATGGGGACATCGACGGCGAGCATTGTGTTTAACCTGCAGCGGGAATACCGATAGCGCCCTGATGAGTAGCAGTCGCGCGCTCGGTGCGCTCATGCCAGCCCTTGTCCTGCGCGGTCTGAGCGAGGATAGCTACCACTTTGTCGGGATCGGCAACACCGCGAAGCATTGGCTGAACCCTTTTAATATGTCGCGGACGAGCAAAAGGCCAAAGCGCCATGTAGGAGAACTTATGGTCCTCTTTCAATGTCAGGGCGATATCGCCAGTGCCATCCTTGCAACGCCGAATATCCGCCGACTCCACCAAATCCCAGGGGATGTTGACCATCATGGGCAGCGCAACACCGAAACGCATCACGACTCGCTGATTGGTGACGGTGTAAACGGTGGATCGCGCATAGGCCCACCCGAGCATCGCAACAACGCCAAGCGCCGTGGCCGCGAGGGCTACCTGCCAGGCGGTGCCGACAACGATATTCGCGACGGCATCACCCGAAGCCAGCCGGTAAGCCAGATGCAGCGCAATCAATGCGGCAAAATAAATGCCCAGCGAATTAAAATGAAAGGCGCGATTGGCAATGGGTCTCCAGTTCGGCTCACCCTGCCAGAGCATCGATTCACCCTCGGGCAGTTTCTCGGGCAAGCCCTTGACGGGCTCGCATTCATATTCGTTCGCGTGACTGCCACTCATAGCAATGGCTCCGATCGGGTCGGCGTCGCGTAGAGTGTACCGCCGCCGTAGTAAGCGGTGATCTTATCTTCTTCCTGCAGCGTTACCTGATCGGCGTTGGCCAGTTTCGGTACGCCGGCGAACTGATCACCCCGTATCGAGTTGACGACTACCGTGTTGTTTCGCTTTACCCGTGCCATGGTCATGGGGAGCAATACTGAAGTGCCCTCCTCGCCATCGGCAACTTCGCCAACCGCAACTTCAAGGTAGCGGATGATGGGCTCGGCTCGATCAACCCACGCCTCGGTAACCTTTCCACCAACCACACCGTCACAACCCACAACCGACATACCTCGGGGATCCGGGTCACGCTTGGTAAGACCAAAGCCAGGCGCCGCTCTCAACGGTACGATTTTCGGCGCCCCGTCCTCGGTCAGATCGGGTGTCTCGGGTCGAATCGCCCAGGCTGCAGGACCCACACCATCCACCATCGGGTCACCCGTCGGCTGGAGGGGGGCACCGCTGGATCGCCACATGGGCGTCGCGGCCACCTCATACTCATCGGGACGAGGGCCGGGAACGGTGCGCGAACCTTGTCCGTGGGGCAAGTTGAAGGTTTTTGCAGTGGGTGCATCAGGCCAGCCCATTGTCTTCACCTCTCCGTTAGGGGTATCCACTTCAATGGGATAGCCCTCGCGTTTGGTTTCACGGTGCAGGTAATACACCAGACCGAAAAAGAAAATCCAGAACGCATATAAAACAACTTGTGCTACGTCGAAGTAGCTGGTTAATGCACCTGTACCCATGATGATGCCTCCTCAGTGTGGGGTTTTCACCCCGGAAAATCTGCTAGTTGAAAATTGGAACTACTACTGCTGCGAATAGACGGCTGTTTTACGAGTGGACCAATCGCTACCAATGCGGCGAATAAAATAAAGATCTCAACGTGATAAACCACGCTGTAACCGGTAATGGGCGAATTCATCACCTCACCCAATTGTCCCGAGCTCGCGAAACCTGAAATCAGATCGCGCAGGGCACCACCGACAAAAACGCCAATACCCGCCGCCGTCGCCTGCACCGCTCCCCAGGCCCCCAGCGCCAGCCCGTTGTTTTCCTCGTTGCCCTGAAGCATCGCGGCGGTCAGGGTTCCGACCGCGAACAGACCGCCACCAAGGCCGATCAATGCGGTACCCGCGCGGAACAAGAAGGTGGACTCCAGGGGCGCGGCAAACACCACCGCCGCGAAGGCAAAAATACCGATTACGGCGCCATAGGCGGCAAAGCGAACAGGATCGACGTGACCGCGCAATGTCTTTGAGGCAAACGCAAAGGCCACCAACATGCCGGCGCCAAAAATTCCAGTGAGCGCGGTGGTTTGACTCACAGACATAGCGAGTATTTCAGCGCCGTAGGGCTCCAGTAAAATGTCCTGCATACTGAAACCCATGGTGCCCAGAGCGACCGCAACCAATAATCGCGTTGCCCTGTTGGCACGGGAAAACTCCCGCCAGATCGCCATAAATTGCGGTCGCTTCCGATCCGGTCGCGTCAGGTGGGGCTGTCTCGCCTCCTGCTTCCAAAGCGCAACAAAATTGAATACGACGGTGAGTACCGCGGCGCCCTGGATCACCTTGATCAGGCGCACGTAGTTGAAGTCCTCGAGCACAGCAGCGAAAACCGCTGAACTGGCGATCATGCCCACCAGCAGCATGACGTAGAGCAGCGCCACCACTCGGGAGCGGTTGTCTTCATTCGCCAGGTCCGTCGCGAGTGCCAAGCCGGCGGTTTGTGTGGTGTGCATGCCGGCACCGACCAACAGAAACGCCAGCATGGATGCAGCAGGACCCACCCAGGCAGGACCCGCCTGAACCTCGGTCATTACGATCAACGCAAATGGCATAATCGCCAGACCGCCAAACTGCATCAGGGTACCCACCCATAGGTAAGGCACACGACGCCATCCAAGAAGCGACTTGTGGTAGTCCGAGCGGAAACCAATCAGTGCCCGCGCCGGCGCTGCCAGCAGCGGTAGAGAAATCATCAGTGAGACCAACCAGACCGCCTGGCCCAGCTCAATCACCATGATTCGATTGAGCGTGCCGGTGAGCAATACAACACTCATGCCCACACTTATCTGGAACAGCGAAAGCCTGAGCAGACGCGACAATGGCAGATCAGCCGTAGCGGTATCCGCGAACGGCAACCAGCGGGTACTTAACCCCTGAATGACGTTTACCATTGTCGGCCGGCGAGGACTCATCGTCGCTTCAGCTCGCAGGCCTGGGACGTATAAAATCCGCTGGCTACGCGCTGGGATCGTCCCCGCTGCCAGTCCCTGAAGGCCGGTGCATTATCGAGGGCACTGAACAGCCTTCGCTCGCTAACCGGTTCGATCGCGGGTGAGCGATTGCCCCTTGGGAAAATCTGCCCGACCGCATGCATGGCAGCGAGTAAATTGGTTCTCGGCGCAAAGGTAAAAACAAAGCTACCGGACACCTTCGGCGCCAGCGAACGCAATGTTTCCAGGCCGTCGTCAACGGCGTAGTGGATCAACGAGTCCATCGCGACCACGTGATCGAACTCGCCGAGATCCATACGGCGCATATCACCCACCTGAAAATCGATGCTACCGGGCAATTGGTCGGCGTCGATCCGTTGCGCAGCCAGAGCAACGAGGGTCGGTGACAAATCAATAGCCACCACATCGGCACCGCGCATCGCCGCTTCGAAAGCCAGTGCGCCAGTGCCGCAACCGGCATCCAGCAGGCGTAATCCCCGCATATCATCGGGCAACCAGCTCAGCAGGGTGGCGCGCATGGTGTCGCGGCCTGCACGAACGGTTTGGCGAATCTTGCCCACCGGTGCATCCGATGTGAGGCGCGCCCAGGTATCGGCGGCGGTTCTATCGAAGTAGTGCTCGATTTCATCGCGACGCTGTTGGTATTGAGCAGCCGGCATCAGTCAAACCCCAGGAAATCGAAGAGATCGCGATCGCGCATAGGCGTGACGGCCAGAGGATCTGTCCCATCCCACAGTTGCTGGGCGAGACGCATGTATTCGTCGCGAACTTCCTGCAAACCCGGAGAGTCTTCCAACTCAAACAGCGTCGATTTTTTGAGTCTGCTTCGGCGAATCACATCCAGATCAGGGAAGTGCGCGAGGCGCTTCATCCCGACCTCCGCGTTAAAGCGATCGATCTCGTCGGTGCCGGCACTGCGGTTGGCAATAACGCCACCAAGGCGTACCCCGTAGTTCTTGGCTTTCGCCTCGATGGCCGTAGCGATCCGATTCATGGCAAAAATCGAGTCGAAATCGTTGGCCGTCACTACCAACGCGCGCTCAGCGTGTTGCAATGGCGACGCAAACCCGCCACACACGACATCCCCAAGCACATCGAAGATAACGACGTCGGCGTCATCCAGCAGGTGATGTTGTTTCAGCAACTTGACCGTCTGCCCGACAACGTAACCGCCGCACCCGGTCCCCGCGGGGGGACCCCCGGCTTCGACGCATTGGACACCGTTATAGCCCTCGAAAACATAGTCCTCGGTGCGTAACTCCTCGCTATGGAACTCGACCGATTCGAGCATATCGATAACCGTTGGCATCAACCCTTTGGTCAGGGTGAAGGTCGAGTCATGCTTCGGATCGCAGCCGATCTGAATCACTCGCTTACCCAGTTTTGAAAAGGCGACCGACAGATTGGACGAGGTGGTGCTCTTGCCGATACCGCCTTTGCCATAGATGGCAAACACTTTGGCTTTATTGATTTCAATCGGTGAATCCAGATGTACCTGAACACTGCCTTCGCCGTCGCCGGACTGTGAGCGTCTTGGATCTACCTGTTTTACCGGTATGTGGTTTTGTCTGATATTCATGCAGCGGCTCCCCCAGCCACGCCCTCAACATAATCCTCCAGATCCTCTCCAGCACGACGCAGGGCGTCGAGGCTTTCCTGATCCGGATTCCAGTATTGGCGTTCTTGCGCTTCTAATAGACGGCTCGCCACTTTAGCGGCCGCAGTAGGATTCAGCGCTGCGAGTCGATCCCGCATTGCCTCATCGAGAACGAATGTCTCTGACATCCGCTGGTAAACCCAGGGCGCTACTTGGCCTGTGGTAGCAGACCAGCCCATTGTATTTGAAATATGGGTTTCGATATTGCGCACGCCCTCAAAGCCATGCTCGAGCATGCTCTCGTACCACTTGGGATTGAGTACCCGCGTGCGGGTCTCCAGCGCGACCTGTTCATTAAGGGTTCGCACTTTGCCGTTACCCGTCGTCTGGTCTGAAATATAGACCGGAACATCGCGACCACTCGCGGACTGAATGGTTCGGCTAATGCCACCGAGCGTGTCGAAGTAATGGTCTACGGTGGTCACACCGAGCTCTACTGAATCGAGGTTCTGGTAGGCGAGATCGACACCGGCGAGCATATTGGTGAGCAAACCACTTTGCTGGCTTACCGCACCCGACCGCGCATAGGCGAAACCCTTGCGCTTGGTATAGGCCTCACCGAGCTCTGCTTCGTCCTCCCAGCAACCTTCATCGATCATCAGGTTGACATTGGAACCGTAGGTCCCCTCGCTGTTACTGAATACTCGCAGCGCCGCCGTTTCCATATCGCAGTCGTGCTCGGCCTGATACGCCAACGCATGCTTGCGAATAAAATTGGATTCCAGTGGTTCGTCTGCGGTCGCAGCCAGCCACGCCGCTTCCGCGAGCAAACGGGTCTGGATCGGCAGTAAATCCCGGAAAATACCGGACAGGGTAATAACGACATCAATCCGCGGTCTTCCGAGTGCTTCGAGGGGCAACAATTTAGCACCGCTGATTTTGCCGTAGCTGTCGACCCGCGGCGTAGCGCCCATCAAAGCCAGCGCCTGGGCGATGGCCTCGCCCTCAGTCTTCAGATTGTCAGTGCCCCAAAGCACCAGGGCGATGGATTCCGGCAACGCCTCGTTGGCACTCACATGCCGATCGATGACCTGCTGTGCCTGACGGGCACCCTCCCCGAGTGCAAAAACACTGGGCAGTCGATAGGGATCGAAGCCGTGAATATTTCTACCCGTTGGCAGCACTTCGGGTGAGCGCATCAAATCACCGCCCGCCACCGGCCGAATAAAGCCGCCATCGAGGGCGTGAATAATCGCCGGGGTCTCCGTATCCTGCTGGAGGAATTCTGCCGCTCTTGCGAGCCCGTCGATTTTCTCTTCCAGACCGTCGGTGTCCGTCGGACAAAGCGCTGTTGCTTTTTTGGCGTCGCCAGCAAGCAGCGCTTCCAGCGCCGGCTCGGACAAGTCCAAACCATGGTTTGCGGCGGCCATGGAGCGCAGGGTATCCCTCTGCTCGGTCATCGACGCCACAGCGCCGATGGTATGCAATCCGTGGGGTATCAGCGTCTGCTCAAGTTCCAGCAGATCGTTGCGCAATTGATCGATACGCGGGTTATGGTCCGTTGACGACCACTCCGGCGTCTCATCTGCGAGGTCCACCGTGGCGGCCTGCGCCTGGATTAGCAGCGCGAGATCAATGCGCTGCTGGCCATTCAGTTGCTCGCCCTGGGACCGCCACTTATCTACCGAATCCTTGAGCGCCAGCAGGCCTTTGTAGAGATCGGCATTGGCTACCGATGGCGTCAGGTAACTGATCAAAGTGGCGGCGGATCGACGCTTGGCAATCAATCCCTCGGAGGGATTATTGGCAGCGTAAAGATAAAAATTGGGTAGATCGCCAATCAGTCGGTCAGGCCAGCATTCCGCGGACAAACCCACCTGCTTCCCGGGCATAAACTCAAGCGCCCCGTGGGTTCCGAAATGCAGTACCGCGTTGGCGGCGAAATCCTCGCGCAGATAGCGATAGAAGGCTGAGAACGCGTGGGTCGGTGCAAAGCCACCCTCGAACAGCAAACGCATCGGATCGCCTTCGTAACCCATGGGGGGCTGAACGGTGACGAGCACATTGCCAAATTGAGCACCCAGGACAAAGATGGATCGGCCATTAGTCAGGCTCTTACCCGGTGCAGCGCCCCATTGTGATTCAATTTCCTCAAGGTAGGGCTCTCGGCGTACATGATCGTCTACACTGATTTCAGTATGCACATTGGCGTGAACACCGTAGCGCGATGCATTTCCCGAGATAATATGCTCGCGCAGGGCGTCGACGGAGTCGGGAACCTCAACCGTATAACCGGCTGCCGACATTGATTTCAGCGTGTTATAGAGGGACTGAAAAACGCTGAGACTCGCCGCAGTACCCGTATTTCCTGCGTTGGGTGGGAAATTAAACAAGACCACGGCAACCTTTCGAGCCGCCCTCTCCTCGCGACGCAGAACGACCAGTTTTTCAATACGCGACGCCAGCATGTCTATTCGCTCGGGATGCGGCTTCATGACGCCGGCGCCGTTGCTGCCCGCCGCTGAACGACCGCCAAACACCAACGGACTGGTAGCACCATCGAGCTCGGGGATCGCAACCATCATGGTCGCCTCAATCGGCATCAGGCCATTATTGGACCCCTGCCAATCTTCGAGGCTTTGAAATTCGAGAGGCTGCACAGCCAGGTACGGCACATCCAGCGAGGCCAACATTTCCTGAGCGGCATCCGAGTCGTTATACGCGGGCCCGCCCACCAGTGAAAACCCGGTCAGCGAGACCACACAATCCACCGTGGCCACGCCATCTTTGACAAAGAAGCGATCCACTGCGGGTCTCGCATCAAGGCCACTGGCAAACGCCGGAATCACTGAAAGGCCCTTTTCTTCAAGCGCCTCGATGACCGCGTCGTAGTGTTTGGCATCGCCAGACAAGGCGTAGGAGCGCATGATAAGCAGCCCGACGGTACCCTTGGGTCCGGGCCTGGTTACCGTCTTCAACTCGCGAAGATCGTCGCTGATGTGTTTCTTGAGCCCGGGGTGGTACACACCGTTTTCGGGGTATTCCACGGGCGCTGCTGGCTTGCAGACCTCGCGCAGCTCCGCGCGCTCATCCGCGGCGTAACGACTGACCAGAAACTCGACCAGCCCCTGAATATTTTCCGAAGAGCCCGACAACCAATACTGCAGCGTTAAAAAGTAAGCCCGGACATCCTGGGCGGTGCCCGGTATGAAACGGAGAATCTTGGGCAATTGGCGCAGTACTGACAGCTGCTGTGCGCTGGTGCTTTTTTTCGATTGGTCGCTGGAACCGCGCAACCGCTTTAGCAGTGCGATGGGGCCGGTGGCTTCGCGGTCCATGCTGAAGCGACCCATACGCGTCAGCTTCATGACCTCGGCGGCGCTCATGCAGCAAATCATCGCGTCGCAGTGATCCCGCCGAGCACGCAGCTGATCAATAACCGCATCGATATGCGGCTCCATGAACAGCATGGTCGCGACGACAATATCCGCGGCGGCGATATCGGCATGACAGCTTTTCAGGGAATCGGGATCGGCTTCCCAGTCAGACGCGGCATGAATGCTAAGTTCAAGACCAGGCAAGCGCTTTCCGAGCTGATTTCGCGCGCTATCACAGGCGCTGCGGACATGGTTGTCCAGGGTAATTATGGCCACATGCACAGGCGTATTATTAACGGCTGAAGTGTGCTTTCGCTTCATAGAGCGTCTCCACGTCAATCACCTGAAGGCCCGCTCCCTGGGCATATTCCTCCGTATTTCGCCGCGCTTTGCCGCGCACGAAAAACGGTATTTTCTTCAATTCTTTCTCTGCTGATATGTCCCAGGTCAACTTGCCGACACCGACATCGGTGGTCGGCATATCCCGCAAAGTCGCCTCACCCTCTTCAAGATGCGATGGCGCCGCGCTGTCATTGAACTCAAAGTCTTCGCGGAACATGCGCAGCAAATGTTCTTCCAGACCCATCATCAGCGGATGGACCCAGGTATCGAAGATCACGTTGGCGCCCTCGTATCCCATTTGCGGGGAGTAGCGAGCGGGATAATCCTGCACATGCGCTGGCGTCGAAATAACGGCACAGCCAATACCGAGCCGTTTTGCGATGTGCCGCTCCATCTGCGTACCCAGTATCATTTCCGGTCGCAGTTCGGCCACATGGCGCTCAACTTCCAGGTAATCGTCAGTAATCAGTGGCTCCAGTCCCAGCTCTCTCGCGGCCTCTCGTACACTGCGCGCCTGCTCGCGGCTGTAAGTACCCAAGCCGACGACCTCAAAGCCCAGTTCTGATGAGGCGATCCGCGCCGCGGCAACCGCATGGCTGGCATCGGCGAAGATAAAGACCCGCTTGTCCGTGAGGTAGGTCGAATCTACCGAGCGCGAGTACCAGGGAAGGCGACTTGGAGACGCCTGTTCGATATCAATCGGAAGATTGAGGACGGTCGCGAGTTCCTGAAGAAAGTCATCGGTTGCTTTGACACCGATAGGCACCGTACGAATCAACGGCTGCCTGAAGTTTCGCGTCAGCCATTCGCACGCTGAATCAGCGACTTCAGGCGACAAACACACATTGGCATCCGCCAAAGGCAGTCGCTGCAGATCGTGCGCGCTGGCTCCCAGCGGAGCGACCACGTTGACGTCAACGCCAACGCTATCGAGCAGGGCCGTGATCTCTTTCACGTCATCACGGCAGCGAAATCCGAGCAGGGTCGGCCCCAGTAAATTCACACTGGGCCGCTGGCCTTCGGGTCGCGGCGCGGGTTCTTCGCCGGGTGCGGGAACCTTACTGGCGAGCAGCCCGCGCACCAGCTGAAAGAAGGTTTCGCTGGCACCCCAGTTCTCTTTTCGGGAATACGCGGCCATCTCGACCGAAATCACCGGCGTCGACATATTGGCACCACCGACCAGCGTGCCCGGTTGGTCCTGTATCAGTTCGGCGGTGCAGGAATCGGTTACCAGCAACACGTCCGGCTTGAACCGCTCGCAGGCATCACGGGCGGTAGCCAATACCAGCTCAGCGGTGCTTGAGCCTAAATCCCGCGCCTGAAACGTCGTGTAGGTGACCGGAGGTCGCCGACCTTCACGCTCGATCATGGTAAACAACAGATCAGCGTAGGTATCACCCTGCGGCGAGTGCAGTAAAAGATGCACACCGCGCATGGAGGCCGCGATCCGAATCGCGCCGAAGTGAGCGGGGCCTTCATAAGTCCAGAAAGACAGCTTCATGTGAAGTCCAGAAGCTGCTGACGACGCAGCGGCCGTGTGAATAATTCGACGAGATCACCCGCCTGGTCAAAACCCTGAATGGGGGTAAACATCAGCTCGATTGACCATTTGGTGCGCAGGCCTTCCGCCTCTAGTGGATTCGCAATACCCAGGCCGCAAACCGTCAAATCAGGTCGCTGCTCGCGTACCCGATCGAGCTGTGCATCGAGATTCTGACCTTCGATGATTTTTGATCCGTGGGGCAGCAATGCGGCGTCCGCGGCCATAATTTCCGTATCGAAATGGGGAGTGCCCAACTCGAGCAATTCCATCCCACACTCCCGCGACAGAAAACGGGCAATGGGAATTTCCAGTTGCGAATCCGGTAACAGCGCGACGCGCTTGCCCGTCAGTTTTTCAGCACGGGCAGCAATGCTCTTTTTCGCCCGAGCCAGTGAGCTTCGTGTTACCGACTCAAAGGTAGCCGCGGGAACTGACCAGGCGGTCGCTGCCGCCTGCAACCACGCCAGAGTACCTTCAGCGCCGTAAGGAAATGGGGCCGATAACAACTGGGCACCGCGACCGACCAAAGCCCGCGCGGTGTCGTTTAGAAACGGCTGTGCCAGTAGTACCTGGGTATTGGCACCCACCGCAGGCAACTCCTCGAAGCGACGCCCGGGAAAGAAGTCAACATCGGTGATACCCATGGCATCGAGCAAGCGCCGAAACTGATCCTCGACCACATCGGGAAGGCTACCGGCAACCAGCAGACGTTGAGTGCTGTCATGGCTATCGGGCAATTCGGCGACAAGACTATGCAGACAACTGTCTTCGCCCTGGGTGAAGGTGGTCTCTATTCCGCTACCGGAGAACGCGACGACCCTGACCGAGCCCTCGTGGCGGCGCTGCATTCGCTGCGCCGCGTTACCGAGGTCAAGCTTGATGACTTCTGAGGGACACGAAGCGACGAGAAAAAGACTTTTGATTTCCGGACGACGAGCAATCACCTCGTCAACAACGCGATCCAGCTCTTCATTACAGTCCGCCATTCCTGCGAGATCCCGGTCCTCGAGTATGGCGGTTGCAAACCGGGGTTCGGCGAAGATCATCACGCCAGCCGCGGACTGAAGCAGGTGTGCGCAGGTGCGCGATCCAACCACCAGAAAGAACGCATCCTGGATTTGCCGGTGCATCCAGATGATTGATGTCAGACCACAGAATACCGCCCTCTGCCCGCGCTCAGGGATCACCTCATAACCGGCTTCGATTCCATCGCTGGCGAGTACAGAACTCATCAATCGGCGACTCCAAGCAGTCCGGATTCCATAGTGGCGTTATCTGACTGCGCCCGACGGGCAGCGCCCATCTTGATCAGGAATTGCGCGGCGTTGATGACGTAAGCCGCGTAAGCCGCCAGAGCGAGCCACATTTGCCCGGTGGGCGTCAGGAAGCCAAAGATGAGAGCCAGTAAATAAGCGCTGTGTAAGGCGATAACAATCATGCTCACAGCGTCTTCCCAAAAGAACGCCTCGGCAAACAGGTACTGGCCGAACACCACCTTCTCCCAAATGGCGCCGGTGACCATGATCGCAAACAGTAGGAAGGTCTTGATCACTACTGACACCGTGGCCTCAAAAAGCCCTGTGCCATTGACGAGATAGTTGATAACAAAGACGACGCTGATGGCAAAAACGAGAAACTGCAACGGCGCGAGAAGGCCCTGCACAAGGGTCCAGCGGGTTTCATTTCTGCGCCTCAACTGCTCTGGCGTATAGAGCATTTTGCGCTCCGCGTTCTTTTTGCTGCTGTGGGCCATACTGCGGGCCTCCCTGGGACTGCCACACCTTCCTAAGCCAAAACCAAGGCGGGTGTTAGGTTTCAGACCCAATCTAGCGGTCACCCCCAGAGTTGTCAACTTTTTCTGACAGATTTTTGAGTCTAAAGAAGTGGACATTTTTGGCAGACTATGGTCGTATTCATTCTTTAATCCCTTTTGGTCTATAAAAAGGGTGACACTGACTATGGCAACATTGCCCAAATCGTCGTGTTAGGAATCGGGGACCTACTGCCGCTATGGGAATCACCACCAATGCCATCCGTGATGAGGGAGACCCGAGCGTGCTTACTGACCTCAGCTTCGACGAGTTGACACTGCTTCTCGGAAGGGCTTTTGATTTCCGCCTTGTGATCGATGGCGAGGGGCGCATTTTTGACTCCGCGGTCACCAATAATGAAGCCTCCGATTTAAGCCCAGGCAACTGGAATAACCGGGAGTGGATCAGCACGATCGCCCCCGAGAACCGTCAGCAGGCGAAGCAGGCGCTGCAAACGGCGCACAATCAACCCGGCATACCCGTAGATCTCGACGTAATCCACATCAGCGATTCCGGCATCGAAATGCCGGCGAAATATGTGCTCTTAGGGCACGGGTCGCGCACCATCGGTTTTGCCGATGATTTAAGGCCGCAGGCCAACCTGCGGCAGCAGCTACTGAACTCCCAACAGGCACTGGAACAGGATTACTGGACGCTTCGGCAGGTTGAGACCCGCTATCGGCAACTGCTTGAAATGACCGAGGAAGCACTGCTTATTATTGACGCCGGCAGTGGTCGAGTGGTCGAGGCGAATGCGGCCGCGAATAGACTTCTCGCTGGAGGCGCCGCCAACTCCCTGGTCGGTAGGCCATTCCCCCGCGGGCTGGCACCCGAAAGCCAGGTGGCGCTGGAGCGACTGTTCAACGATGTCCGGCAGACCGGACGCCACGAGCCCCTGGAAATAATGCTGGCATCGGGCGGAGAACGACTAGGCCTTGAGGCAAAGGCGGTGAGCGAAGGCAATGACCTGCGTTTTCACGTCAGAATCACGCCCCAGGAAGGCGCGGCGGCTAACGACGATCTGAATGCACTCCCCGCCTGGCTCGATCGGGCGCCCGATGGCGCACTGCTGCTCGACAACGAAGGCAACATCAAGGCCGCCAACCAGGCCTTCACGCGTCTGGTCGAGGCGACCACCAGCGCCGAAATCACCGGCCGGCATGCCTCTCAATGGCTGGGGCGAACCTCGGTTGATCTCAATGTGCTGCTTAACAACTTGCGCAGCCAGGACTCAGTGCGCTTGTACAGCTCGGTATTACGGGGCACCTTTGGCGCCATGACCGATGTGGAGATCAGTGCCAGCACGATGGTCAAGGGGCCAGAGCCCGACTACCTGTTGCTGGTTCGCGACGTCAGCCGTCGCGTTGGCGCAGAACACCCTTCCAGCAGCCCCCTGCCCCGGTCGATCGAACAGATCACCCGCCGGGTGGGCCAGGTGCCACTGAAACAATTGACCAAAGAGTCAACCGGCATTATCGAGGCCCTGTGCATCGACGCTGCACTCAAGCTTACCGGCGATAATCGCGCCTCCGCCGCCGAAATACTGGGACTCAGTCGCCAGAGTCTGTACGCGAAACTGCACCGCTATGGCGTGGGCACCAAGGAAACCAGCGAAGAAAGCTAGGCCCGGCTCCATACCCCGCATCTGTCTATTTATTTAGACGCTATTGTTGTTTTTATATATTGACACTTGATGCAGTGTCACCCCACACTACGGGGATGCAACGTGCCACACCCATAAATGCTGATAGTACTGCGCGCCTGGAGCCCCTGGCGCTACTGCAGCTGCTCAAGCCCGTTACGTGGTTCCCACCCATGTGGGCCTTTCTGTGCGGCGCGGTCTCTTCCACGGTGTCACTCTCTGAAAACCTGTGGCTGGTTCTCGCCGGGTTGATACTGGCAGGGCCTTTGGTCTGCGGTGCAAGTCAAATCATCAATGACTGGTTTGACCGGGAAGTCGATGCCATCAATGAGCCCAATCGTCCCATCCCCTCGGGGAGGGCGCCCGGAAACAGCGCTCGCCACTTCGCCATCATCTGGTGCCTGCTGGCTCTCGTCTGGAGTGGCCTATTGGGCACCTGGGTGTTCCTGGCAACCCTGGTGGGCCTCTTTATGGCCTGGGCCTACAGCGCACCGCCGCTGCGTTTTAAGCAAAACGGCTGGCTCGGCAACGCCGCCGTCGGTATTAGCTACGAGGGCCTGGCGTGGGTCACCGGTGCGGCGGTCATGCTCGGCGGAACACTGCCCGCAGGTCCGATTCTCCTGTTGGCTGCCCTCTACAGCATCGGCGCCCACGGCATTATGACGCTCAATGATTTTAAAGCCCTCGAAGGTGATCTGAAGCTGGGCATTCAATCGCTGCCCGCACAACTCGGACCCGAGCGCGCGGCGCGACTGAGCTGTGTCGTCATGACCCTCCCCCAACTCGGCGCCATCGCCCTGTTGGTTTATTTTGATCGCACCACTTACGCCGCGATCGTCGGGGCTCTGGTCGTGGGACAGTTCATCGCCATGGCCAGAATGCTCAAGGATCCGCGCCAGTATGCGCCCTGGTACAACGGTACCGGCGTCACCCTATACGTGCTGGGCATGCTGGTTTGCGCCCTCGCGGCGCCCTTTGACAGCGGAGTGGCCATCTAAATGCTGGGATGGATAGGCATTGTCCGACTGGGGCTGGTGCAAACCGCACTGGGTGCGATTATCGTGCTCACCACCTCGACACTCAATCGGGTCATGGTGGTCGAGCTCGCACTGCCCGCCATGCTCCCCGGCTTTCTTGTGGCGATTCATCACGCCGTCCAGCTGTCCCGACCCGGATTTGGCCATGGCGCGGATATCGGCGGGCGCAGTACACCCTGGATTATTGCCGGCATGGTGACCCTCGCCACCGGCGGCGTTGGCGCCGCGTGGTCAACCACCCTGATGGCGACGGACGTGACATTAGGTACGGTGTTCGCCGCCCTGTCGTTCATTCTTATCGGTCTGGGTGCGAGCGCCAGTGGTACCTCTTTACTGGTGCTCCTGGCCAAAGACGTACCGATCGAGCGTAAGCCAGCAGCGGCGACTATTGTCTGGTTCATGATGATCGCGGGCTTCGCGGTGACGGCGGGAGTCGCCGGTCACTACCTCGATCCCTTCTCGCCTGAACGTCTGGTAATAGTTTCGGCCACTGTCGCTGTTATTGCGGTGCTGGTAACCCTGGCCGCAGTATTCCGACTGGAAAAGCCTCGGGAAATAGAGAGCATCAATGTAGCAGAGAGCAAAACCAAGGCCCGCTTTCTTCAGGCATTGCGCCAGGTCTGGCAGGAGCCCACCGCCCGAAGCTTTACCGTCTTTGTCTTCCTGTCGATGTTTGCCTACAGCGCACAGGATTTGATTCTGGAGCCTTTCGCCGGCACCGTTTTCGGCATGACCCCCGGCGAATCCACCCAGTTATCGGGTATACAGCACGGGGGCGTTATGCTCGGAATGCTGGCCGTTGCCCTCAGTGGCACTGTGCTCAAACGCTCCCGGGGTAAGGCCATTCAGTTTTGGACCGTTGGTGGCTGTATCGCCTCAGCGATAGCGCTCACCAGTCTTGCCGTCGGCGGCAGTCAGCCCGAGACCTGGCCCCTCTCGCTGAATGTTTTTGCGCTAGGCGTTGCCAACGGTGCATTCGCGGTCGCCGCTATTGCGTCAATGATGATTCTCGCAGGGCACGGCGAAGGTCGTAAAGAAGGCTTGCGCATGGGTCTCTGGGGCGCCTCCCAGGCGATTGCCTTTGCGCTGGGCGGCTTTCTCGGCACAGTCGCGGTCGACGTCAGTCGCCAGTTCATCACCGAACCCGCGCTGGCTTACGGACTGGTCTTCACCGCCGAGGGCGTGTTGTTCCTCGCCGCCGCAAAACTGGGCATGAGTATCACGACCACCCCGAATTCAGCCAGGGAACCGTCTGTTTCATTTGGCAAAGTAGCCATGACAGAAGTCATGTAGGACAGTTGATTATGAATAACAGTACCGAACAGTTTGATGTTGTTGTCATCGGTGGCGGCCCCGCCGGAGCCACTGCCGCCAATGACCTCGCCTGCCAGGGTAAACGTGTGCTGATCGTGGAACGGGGCTTTCGCATCAAGCCCTGCGGTGGCGCCATACCCCCTGCGGCGATCGACGCTTTCGATATTCCACAGAGCCAATTGGTCGCGCGTATCAAGTCCGCGCGAATGATTTCACCCAAGAACAAACGGGTCGATATGCCGATTGCCGACAGCTATGTGGGCATGGTTGATCGCAAGGATTTCGATCCCTGGTTGAGAGCCCGCGCCGCATCGAACGGCGCAGAGGTCAGGACCGGCAACTTCTCCCAACTTAAGTACCTTGATTCAGGTGAGGTACTGCTAACCTATCGGGACAAGTCTCCCGAACAAAAAGAGGTCTCTGTTCTCACCCGCGCCGTCATCGGTGCCGACGGGGCCAAATCCAAGGTGGGCAAACAATGCGTGCCCGGCGCTGACAAGATAAAAAGCGTGTTCGCCTACCATGAAATCGTAAAGGCTCCTGCGGCAGATTCATCCGCTGACTACAAACCTACGCGATGCGACGTCTGGTACCAGGGACGTTTGTCCCCCGATTTCTACGCGTGGGTGTTTCCCCACGGCGATCATGCCAGTATCGGAATGGGCAGCGCCGTGAAATCCTTCTCCGCCACCCAGTCGGTTCGCCAACTGCGTGCTGACGTGGGTCTGACGAACGCCGAGACTGTGCGGCGGGAAGGCGCACCGATTCCGCTCAAACCCTTGAAAAAATGGGATGATGGCAGGGCCGTTCTCCTCGCGGGGGATGCCGCCGGTGTGGTTGCGCCCGCCTCGGGCGAGGGCATCTTCTATGCCATGCTCGGCGGCCGTCTTGCCGCAGATGCCGTGTTGCAGTTTCTCGCTCACGGCGATCCCGCTGCACTGCGCCAGGCCCGCAAACGCTTTATGAAAGAACACGGGCGAGTGTTCTGGGTTCTCGGCTTACTGCAGGCCTTCTGGTACGGCAGCGACAAACGACGGGAAAAGTTTGTTCACATGTGTGACGATCCCGACGTGCAGCGCCTGACCTGGCAGAGCTACACCCAGAAAAAACTGGTGCGCTCAGAACCGATGGCGCATTTTCGGGTCTTTATGAAGGATATGGCGCAATTGCTGGGAATCGCGCGAGCCTAAACCGCGCTCAGTGATCCAGGATCTACTGCTTTCCGGGCGCCTTTTTGATCTCATACTGATCGGAATCGGGCTGGAGATAGTGCTGCTCGGCTGGATTGCCCGGCAATATCCGGGCACACCACGCCTCGGTGTTCTACTCCCGAATCTGCTATCCGGTGCTGCGCTGATGCTTGCGGTGCGACTGGCGGTTACCGACAGTCGCTGGGAATGGATTGCAGCGACACTCGCCGCCTCGCTAGCGTTTCACCTGATCGATCTGGTAAAACGCTACCGCGAAGAATAGTCCGCTAACCTACCAGGCTGGGGCCATGCGCGCTTCGGCAGGCAACTCGTTGGACTCAACAGGCAGAAAGTAAAGCTTGGCGAAAGTAACTCCTGTGGCCGCCATCAGCCCCCATTGCTTGAGCCTCGGCAACACACCCTTCTGCTGACGCAGCGCTTCAGTACGAAGACTGAGATCGAGCATGCGATCGAGCCCGCGGCGGAAACGGGGATCATCGGTATTGAGGGTCAATGGAAAGACCTGGCGGGTAATCGCGGTGCAGATATCAAAAACCCGGTAATCAAACTCAGTGACATCCATACCGAACGCTTCGTACAGTTTTGGCCGCGTGTGATCCCGAACGTACATGGTTGAATAGACCGCCAGCAGGAAGAACCGGATCCACAATTTGTTGTGGCCGCGAAGCAGATACGGATTCGCACGCATCAGTAGCGCAAACGCTTCTCCGTGCGCAAATTCATCATTGCACCACTCGTAAAACCAGCTAAATATGGGGTGGAATCGATTTTCAGGGTTGCGCTCAAGATGTCGGAAAATAGTGATGTAGCGCGCGTAACCAATTTTCTCGGAAAGATAGGTCGCGTATAAAATATACTTGGGCTTAAAGAAGGTGTATTCCTTCTTTTTCTTGAGCTCACTCAGGTCAACGGCGACGCTCATTTGATTGAGAGCCTTGTTGATAAACCCGGCATGGCGTGACTCATCACGGGCCATGTAGCGCATCAGGCGCTCCATATCGGGATTCTCGGTGTGCTTCTGTATCTCCTGATACAACACACAGCCCGAATATTCTGCCGTGATCGAGCTCACCAACAAATCGAGAAACTCTTCTTTGAGCTCTGGGTCGGAATCGAGCGAGGCCGGATCGAAGTCGTAGGTTTTCTTGAAGTGGGCGCGATTCTTGTCCTCAGCAAAGTCCGCCATCATGGCGTCCCATTGCGCCCGGACGGGCTCGATATCGAGCTTGTCCAGCGCTTTATAGTCGGTTTTATAGAATCGCGGCGCCAGCATACGGCTTTCCAATGCCTGCTGCGTGGATTCGTTGTGCTCAATAATTTCCGCGTCGGTTTGTGTCATGCTCTCCCCCAGAGATCCATGTGTTCAGTCGAATTGACTATTTTCGTGTGTAGTTTAGTTGACATTTTGCGCATTTTCAAGCTTAGTGTGACAGATGTCCCGTTCTTTCGGGCCTCTCACCTTGGCCGCGGTTCTAGCCGTCGCCAACCACTGCAGGAGGTAGCGTGTCGGAGCAAGCCAACAGCCCATGCGACACGCTGTTACAGGTCGGTTATGTGAGTACCGAGAGCGCCCCTATCGACTCGCTGGGCCTTCTAAGGCTGCTTACCCGTATCAGGGAGCGCAACAATGCACGGGGCCTGACCGGGCTATTGCTACACCGGGACGACTCGTTTTTTCAGGTATTGGAGGGGCCGCCCGATGCCGTGGAAACGACGATGCATGAGATAGAAGCCGACACACGGCATCACAACGTGAGGATCCTGTTTAAGGAAACCATATCTGAGCGGGAATTCGGCGATTGGCAAATGGGCTTTCTGCAGCTCGATGGCGTCGACATGAGTAAAGTAGAGGGGTTTTCGAGCTTTCTGCACAACCCTGAACAACCCCAATCGTTCCTGGAGAACCTGAGTCAGAGCAAACGGCTCGCCCTGCTCTTTCGCGAACTCAGCTGACCGCCACTTTTCGTTTCCGCCAGATCGGCCTGAATACACCCAGCACCACGTTGGCAGACGCCACAAACCCCAGCACCCACAAAGAGGCCTGCTCCGCTGCAACGGTGGTTGCAAGCGCACTGACCGCTAATTCGCCGCTCACCGCCTGCGCAGCCAGTTCGGCTTCCCGCTCGATGGGGCCCTGAACCGCGAGAAGCGTCCCTTCAAACATCACCACACCGGAGACGAGCTTCAGCCACGCCCAGCCGGCGTTGTGGAAGGCGGTCGTGATGGCCATCGAGAGCAATCCGCTGACCAGGGTTACCCCGAGCGAGGGAAACAACACCCACCGCGCGATGCCGTCCATGACATCCCGGAGCGCACGGTAAGTCTCGAGGCCCTGCTCGGGGTCGGGCAATAAGGCATTAACAACAATCAAAGAGGCCATGGCACCCAACATGCCAATTGCCCCCATTGTGTGCAGAAACTTCATGACCTTGCGCTGCATGGGACCCCGTCGACGCTTCGATAGTCGCCGAATGTACGCAGTGCAAAGCCGGGGAGATCATCCCCGAGCAGCGGGGTTTAACCGCCCAGCGCCTCGAGCGCCGGGACGTAGGCGTAACCGAGGGCCTCAGCCACCGCTTCGTAGGTCACCTTGCCCTCATGCACATTCAGGCCGTTGCGCAGGTGGACGTCGTCTTTCAACGCATCAAGGCCTTTACCCGCCAGGCGAATGGCATAGGGCAAGGTCGCGTTGTTAAGCGCCATGGTAGAGGTCCGCGCCACACCCCCGGGCATATTGGCCACGCAGTAGTGCACTACGTCATCGACCACGTAGGTGGGCTCCTGGTGGGTCGTTGCCTTCGAGGTTTCAAAACAGCCCCCCTGGTCAATCGCCACGTCGACCATCACAGCACCGGGCTTCATCCGCGATACCAAATCCCGAGAAATCAGCTTCGGTGCTGACGCGCCAGGGATTAACACCGCGCCGATCACCAGATCAGCGCTCAGCGCGTAGCTCTCGATCGCGTCCTGGGTCGAGTAGATCGTCGCCACCCGCCCATCGAAAATATCATCGAGCTGCTTCAGGCGGGGCACGCTGCGATCGAGTATCGTTACACGTGCACCCATACCCACCGCCATGCGTGCGGCATTGGCACCGACAACGCCACCGCCGATGACCAATACTTCGCCCGACGCAACGCCGGGAACACCGCCGAGCAGCGTACCGTTTCCACCCTGGGCTTTCTCCAGATGATAGGCTCCCGCCTGCGCCGACATGCGCCCGGCCACCTCGGACATCGGTGCGAGCAGCGGCAATCCACCGCCATTCTGGGTCACTGTCTCGTAGGCTATACAGGTAGCCCCCGACGCCACCAGCAGTTCAGTCTGGAGCGGATCTGGCGCCAAATGCAGATAGGTGAACAGCAATTGCCCCGGACGCAGTTGCTTACACTCCTCGGGCTGCGGCTCTTTGACCTTGATGATCATTTCGGCTTCGGCAAAAATCGCTGCGGCAGTCGCTGAAATCTCGGCACCGGCCGCCGCGTAGTCCTCATCGCTAAACCCGATGCCGGCACCGGCCATGGTCTCGACCAGCACTCGATGTCCGAAGTGGCTGAGTTCGCGGACACCCGCCGGAGTCAAGCCGACGCGGTACTCGTGGTTTTTTATTTCCTTGGGGATTCCGACAATCATAATGTCCTCCGACGCCGCTTCTCGAGCCGCTGCTATTAACCGTTGTTTACCGTACAATTGATACAACTAATTTAGCCCCTTTCCTGTAGCGCTTTTTATCGAATTACGCTGGAAATTCAGATGAATCGACTATTTCAATTCGCATAGAGGCCGTTTCGACTATTGTCGTCGACAACTCGTATCGAGGAGTAGCCATGCCCTATCAACAGGGTGATCGTATAGATCGCCACATACTCAGACTTCTTAAACGCCACGGTCGTATGAGCTTCGCTGAAATCGGCCGTCGCGTCGGGCTCACAACAACACCGTGCAAAGAACGCATACGCCGTATGGAGGAGGGAGGCGTCATCCGGGGCTACCATGCGGATCTCGACCCACAACAGCTCGGTGCCGGCTTGATTGTTTTCGTGCAGGTCACCTTGCAGCGCACTGCCGGTGATGCCTTTCGGCGATTTACCGACACCATCGCGACCATTCCGCAAATTGAGGAATGCCATCTGGTATCTGGCGAATTCGACTACCTGATCAAGGCCCGTGTTGGCGACATGAGCGAGTACCGCGAGCTTCTGGGCGGGGCACTGCTGCAATTGCCCAATGTGCTCGAATCGAAGAGTTACCCCGTCATGGAGACCCTCGTCGACACGCAGGCGCTTGATGCCGTGTTGGGCGCCGACCGTCCGCGGCGATAAGGTGGTCCGCTACCGTCGCGCTAATACAACCGTCTCAGGATCAGTCACGTCTGTCGGCCCGTCGCTGCACATGCTCGGGACCGAGCTCTGCCACCGAACGGCAGCCGAGTAACGCCATCCCACGTTCGACTTCTTCGCGCAGTAATGACAGGGCATGGGCCACACCCGCCTCTCCGCCCGCCCCGAGTCCGTAAAGATAAGGGCGGCCAATCGAGCAGGCATTGGCACCCAGCGCGAGCGCTTTGATCACATGCGTGCCACGACGAATCCCGCCGTCCACAATCAACTCCAGCTGATCACCCACCGCATCCCTGATCGGCGCCAAACAGTCTACCGGCGCTGGCGCCGTCTCGAGCTGACGCCCGCCGTGATTGGAAAGCATCACCGCACTGGCACCGATCTCGACTGCGCGTCGCGCATCCTCCGGTGTCGACATACCCTTAATGACAAAAGGTCCATCCCATTGATCGGCCAACCACGCTGCGTCATCCCAGGTCACCGTCCGATCAAACTGTGAATTGATGTATTGGATAACACCCATCGCACCAAGATCTACTACATCGAGTGACTTGTGCTCGACATTCGCGAGTTTGAAATCGGGCTGCATCAAGAAGCGGAATGACCAGGGTAGCTTCGTGGCAAAGCTGAGAGAGCTCTGTAGCGTGATACGAGGAGGGATAGTCATCCCATTGTGAAGATCACGTTCACGGTGGCCGGCGACCATGGTATCGACGGTGAGGCATAACGCTTTGTAGCCTGCTGCCTTACAGCGCTGAACAAACTCCGTGGTCAGTCCTCGGTCTTTAAAATATAGACCTGGAACATCTTCGCGCGTCAGTGCATGCGCCCACTTCCTCGATACTCGTCGAGGACATACTCGACAAAATTGTATAGCGTCCCCGCCTCTGCGGCCGCGCGGGCAACCCCCAGTTCCTTGTGATGATGAAACAGTCGACTGGTGCCGGTAGGAGACAGGAAAAAAGGGAGTTGTATATCGAGCCCAAGCACTCGGGTGCCCAGATCAATCTGCTGCACGTCATTCAGATAACGTGGCAGTAACTCGTAGTCGTCGAACGCGCTGCTGTTGCGGCGTAACGAGATTTCATCATCCGACCCTCCATCCAGGTAATCGAATATGGGCTTCGGCAGGCGCCCTTTCGCGCGCAAGCGCAGATCCGCAATACTGTGGCATTGCTTGAGTGACTTCATGGGGATCCCCTGTTCAGCGCAGACCAATAAACGAGGGAATCAACAGGCACCGCCGCCCCCCCGCTTATTCAATTCACCGCCGATGGTACCCCCTCGTCGCCTCGTTTACATCGATGCGGGACAATTAAACCGCGCCTTACCCGACCAAGCACACAACCGGAGGGCTAACCCGTCATGAGGTCGTTCAGGCGCTCATGGAACGCCTGCACCCTGCGCTCCTGATTCGGCATCCAGTACCCCTGATAGCCCGCAGACGCCAGGCCTTGTTGCTGCATAGCCGCAATGCTGAGATCCTGGTCAGCGGTGGTACCGAGACTCTTTTCTCCGTAGCGGATGTGCTCATGCATGGCATCCTCTACCGGAAGATCAGGACCGCCTGCGGGTGACGGTGTCATCGATTGCCCCTCGATCGGATTCACCAGCCACCAGTGGTCGAAAAGACACTGGGTCGGATCAGAGGGATGTGGCCGCGGTCGCAGCAGTTGGACACCATCCGGGCCGACCGTAATCACATTATTGGGGAACAGGTTGTAAATCACATAATCCGTGAGCTGGTAATCTGCGAGATAGCTGTAGTGCTTGTAGCCTCGCTCATCTCCCTTGGCACGCTTTGCGCTCTGGATATCGACGCGCAGCTGCTTCCAGGAATCCCGACCCACATAGTCATCACTGTTAATCCCCCAAGCCGCTGCCATACTCTTCAGGGGCTCGCCGATAGTGTCACTGCCGTACTGCTTCGACGGCATGAAGGACGGGAACCATCCGCGGTTGTGGCCATTGGGGAAAAGATCAAACTGGCAATCCTGGTAGTCAGCGGCTATGTAAGGAATAAGCTCGGGATGAAGCACCTTGACGTGGTAGGCCTCATTGAAATTATCGGTAATGATCTTCCAGTTGCAGGTGGCTTCGGCGGTGATATCGAGCACCCGGGTCATGTCCTGCATTCGATGGGAATCGAGCTCGCAGGTAATCTGCTCACCAAGGAACTCTTCGAGGCTCACTGCGGTGTCATCGAAGTTAAACCAGATAAGCCCAAACCGTTCCTCGCAACGCATTTCCTTTAGTCGCGCCTTGCCACAGGGGCTCTCCGCAAAGTCTTCCTCGTCCGGTACTGCTGTGACCACACCGGCGCGATCAAACTCCCAGCCATGATACGGGCAGGTAAAACGCTGGGCGTGCCCATCGAGGGCCTCGGTGATTCGAGTGCCCCGGTGCGGACAGGAATTAAAAAACGCCCTCACCTCTCCAGTCTCCTGGCGCACCATAATGACCGAGTCGATACCAATCTCAGCCGTCAGGTAATCACCAGGCTCCGGCATCTGATAGGCGACTCCACCAATATTCCATACCCGATGCCAGACATTTTTGAACTCGCGCGCAAGATAGTCCGCGCTGGTGTAGCGGTCGGCGCTCACTGAGTCGCCACGCAGGGTGGCTTCGTTTGCTTTAGGCGGTCGGCTTAAGGCCTGCTCGAGGATAATTGGGTTATGCGAAGTCATACCTGCCTCTTTTTATGTTGTGTCGTATCTCTATAAGTTTAATGTAAAGAGCCTTCAATAAAAAAACAACCCAGGCTGACTTTTTTGCCCAAGGCCGGGAGCCTTCGAGGGATCTATCGTATAGACTAGTCATTGCGCCCTCTTTGGCACCCGACAGCGGTAGATCATTGAAATTCTGGGGTATCGCGAACACCCCTCGATGATAATCTACCCGGTTACTGCAAATTAACGCCACGCCCCCTGTGTCTATGTGGCCACCACGGAGTTCTTATGCGACGTCATCGCACCACACTTATTCCCCTGACAGCCGCCATTGGAGCGCTCATGACCGGGTGCGGCGGGGGTGGTGGAGGAACCGCTCCAGCGCCCGCCCCGCCCACCACTGGCAGCCTTAGCCTGGATGTCACCGATGCACCTGTCGATAGCGCATCCCGCGTGCTGGTTCAGTTTACGGGGGTTTCGCTACAACCGAGCGAAGGCGATCCGATTGAGCTTGCGATCACCGGTGATACCCAAACTTGCCAGCAACTACTCGACGGTACCCCGCCCTCGGCTACTCCGGAGGGAGAAGACACGGTTCGCTGCATCGACCTTCTGGCACTTCAGGGCACAGAGAGCAGCACCCTACTTCAGGATGTCGAGCTTGATGCGGGTACCTACAGTGGCCTGAGACTGAAAGTGGACGGTGAGCGCGGCGTAGTCGATTCAGCGATTGAACTGAACGATGGCGGTATTGAATCGCTGTTTATTCCCAGCGGGGGCGAATCCGGGCTCAAGCTCAATTCATCCTTCGATATTTTAGCCGGGGGATCGAGTCGCTTTGTTATCGACTTTGACTTACGCAAGTCCGTGAATGATCCGCAGGGATTTCCAGACTACCGACTCCGGCCCTCGCTGCGATTGGTGGATCTCTCTGAAAGTGGGGGTATCGCGGGTGTGGTCGCGCCAGAGCGGCTAAGCGCACCGGAATGCACCGGCGACATCAACACAGGCGGTGGTTACGCGGTTTACGCCTATACTTCAACAGACGATACGCCCCTCGGAGAAGAGGGCTCTGACAATGCGCCACTGACAAGTGCCTCAATCGCACTGAATAATGAGGGTGACTGGTCTTATACGCTGGGTTTTCTTCCACCGGGAGACTACCGGGTCGGGTTTACCTGTCAGGCATCTGAGGACGATGTAGACAATGCCACTGATGGAATTCTCATCGTGCCCAGTGTGGACAATCCCGTTTCCGTGGTCGACGGCGAGGAAGCGGTCGCCAATTTTCTATAGGTCCGCGCCAACTATCTTTAAGAGTGCTCCGGTAGCTCATCGACCAAAGGCGTCAAGGTCCAGTTTGCAGTTCCACCAGTCCTGCTCGATCGCGGCACCGAGACCGTCATAGAAATCGATGGCTGGCCGGTTCCAGTCAAGCACCTGCCAGTCCAACCGTATGGCACCGGCTTGCCGGGCCTCCAAAGCGGTTTGCGTCAAGAGCGCAAGCCCGATTCCTTTCCCCCTAAACTCGGGCTCGACGTAGAGATCTTCCAGGTAGTAGCAACAGCCCTTCCACGTGGAGTACCGCGTGTAAAACAACGCCAGTCCCACGCCCTGCGAATCCGACTCAGCAACCAAAAATTCGAACCAGCCCTCCTGCCAATGACTCAATAGCTGGGCCTCAGTATTGACCACCTCCTCTGGGGCTTTTTCATACAGCGCCAGGTCATTGACCCATCGAAACACATCCGGGATATCCCGGGCCTCACCCTTGCGAACGGTTATTGTCATCGCTTAACAAATTCTCATAGATACATTTTGCATTTATGGCCCGGCCTTCTCACTCCGTTCCAGCAGCACAGTTTACTCCCACGGAAGTCCTGGTGCTTGCTGCGAGCCCGTCGGATAAAGATTGAGAGGCGAATATCCCAACAGCGCAGATGGCTACGCGTCTTTTATTGTTTAAAACAGTCGACCAGCGCAAGAATGCCTCATGTGACTCACAATCTTTACCACCACGGCGGGCGTCACTGACTGACATACCGCACACCCGTTCGGGAAAAATAGCCGAAATGGCGCTGCGCAAAATGATCGCTGGCACACCTCATGGCAATCGAGATGCCCTGAGCAATACTGAGATTCTGCAGCAATTTGACGGAGTTTAGGTAACACGAAAATTGGCTTTTCTAGTGGCCGCGGACAGCGATCGCCATCGCCCGAAAATGCCAAAGTTATCGCGGTACAAAGCAGCATCCTGGGATCTCACTGGAATCTGACCCCAACCCAGAGTGCATCCCTATAGGGATCGATTGAAAACCACGGTTAATACCTGTTAAGTGATGCATTCCTTCATAAAAGCAGCACCGCAACGAGGTTGCGACGCCAATGGGTAAGAAATCATTGTCCGGAATAACGCGCAGAGACATTCTCCATGGTCTGGGCGCACTTGGAGCAACCGCACTGGTGCCGGGCAAGGCGCTGGCAGATGCGGTGCTTGCCATGGAAACCAGCGGTGCATCAGGCTATCCCCCGTTGCGGACGGGTTTGCGCGGCAACCATGTCGGCTCGTTCGAAGTTGCGCACTCACTGGCTCGCCATGGACAAACGGACTGGAGCCCGGTCCAGTCGCTCGATACCATTGAATACGACCTCGTTGTAGTCGGCGCAGGCATTAGCGGCCTGGCGGCCGCCTATTTCTTCCAGCAAAAAAATCCAAATGCCCGCGTACTGTTATTGGATAATCACGACGATTTTGGCGGTCATGCCAAACGCAATGAATTCGACGTGGGGAAGCAAAAAATTATTGGTTACGGCGGTAGCCAGACAATGGAAAACCCTTCCAGCTACCCCAGGGTCACCCAAGCCCTGCTCGAGGAGCTTGGCGTCAACCTCAATGCCTTCGACACGGCCTACGACCAAAACTTTTACAAACGACACGGATTGACCGGTGGCACATTTTTCAATCAGGAAGCCTGGGGAGAAAATCGCCTGATACCCGTCGATGTGGCTAACTTGTCCTACTACTTACCGCTGGCAGATTCACCGATCAGCATTGAAGCCGCGGTCGGGCGCATGCCGATGTCCGACGCCGCCAAAGCACAAATGCGCCACCTGCTGACTACCGATACCGATCAGTTAGCCGATATACCCGCAGACAAAAAAATAGACTACCTGTACTCGATGACTTATCTCGATTTCGTTGCCAAACACCTCGGCGTGACGGAACCTGAGGTCATCGCTGCCCTGCAGGGTCTCATCACAGAGTCCGGGGTGGGCATTGAGTCCACCAGTGCCGGCGATGCAATAATGTACTCGGGCTTACCCGGCGCCAACGCCTGCGGGCTACCTGAGTATGATGGCGACCCTTACATCCACCACTTTCCCGATGGCAATGCCAGTATAGCCCGTGCTTTGGTGCAACGGCTTATACCCGAGGTATCGTCTGCGCCCACGCTGGAAGCATTATTGACCCAGCCGTTCGACTATAGCGCTCTGGACAAAGCCGATGCCAAAGTGCAGCTGCGGCTCAGTAGTACCGTGGTTAATGTCGCGCATAGGGGCAAGTCAGAAAAAGGTAACGGCGTCAGCGTGACCTACGTAAAATATGGGCAGGCCTTCAATGTCAAAGCCCGCGCCACAATATTGGCGTGTTACAACACCATTATTCCGGCGTTGTGCCCCGAGTTACCCGAGAAGCAACGCGAGGCGCTTTCCCTGCAAGTGAAGTCGCCGATTTTATATACCAGTGTTGCGTTGACCAATTGGCGAGCCTGGGCAGAATTGGGCATTGGTGGGGCCAGGTGCCCGGGCAGCTATCACAACACCGCGATACTGGATTTTCCAGTGAGTTTGGGCAGCTACCAGTTTAGTGACAACCCGGACCAACCCATAATGGTGCATATGGAGCGCTTCCCCCATCCTATCAACCGCGACTTGGACAAACGCGGAAAACTTCGCTGGGGCCGTCACCAGTTGCTGTCCACACCCTATGAAACGATAGAGCGCAACGTAGTACAGCAACTCTCGGGAATGCTGGGGGATGGTGGCTTCGACCCCGAGAAGGACATTAGCGCGATCACCGTTAACCGCTGGGCCCATGGTTATAGCTATGACTACGACTTTCTTGAGGAGCCTTACTACGACGACTGGAACGATCCACGCTATCCTCATGTGCGCGGACGCCAGACTTTCGGCAGCATTGCCATTGCCAATTCCGATGCGCGAGGCTCTGCCTACCTCGATGCGGCAATCGGCCAGGCTCATCGCGCGGTAGAAGCACTGAGTTAAGGCAAGCAGGCCTGATGAAAGCGGCCATACAGGGGCTAGTAGCGCTTCCACCAGTGTGATTTCGGCACCGTCTCTTCAGCCAATGAACCGGGACGTGCGCCAGTTCCGGCTATTCCGATATTTAATGAGCGGCCAGCAGTAAAACGCGGGCATCGCCACCTCTTGCCACCACATCGCCACCGTTCATAAATGCACCACCACCTCACGCTGCCCGCAATAATGCCGGTGCTCCCAGAGGTAAATTCCCTGCCAGGTACCCAGCATAAGCGCTCCGTCCCGAAAGGGAATACTCAGTTGTGTGGCGGTAAGCGCCGACTTGATATGGGCGGGCATATCATCGGCACCTTCAAGGGTATGGGTGTATAGCGGGTCGTTCTCTGGTACCAGACGATTCATCCAGTTCTCCAGATCAACCCGGGCACTGTCATCGTAGTTTTCCTGAATCAACAAACTGGCTGAGGTATGGCGGATAAACAGGGTACACAGCCCTTCCTGCTGTTCGCAGCGTTTCACGACGGAGTGGACAGCGGGGGTAAACGGGTGAAGTCCCTGTCTGTCCACATCAATACGTAAGAGCTCTATCACTAGCTAGCGGACCTTCATTTCAGATGATGAGTAGGGAATGTATCGGAATAAAAAGCACGCGGCCAATGCCCATCCGAGGGCGTGACCGGCACGATCCAGTCGACGGGTCGAATCACGGCATCCACTATTGAAAGCCCTATTCCGAACGCACCATGCTCGGCGCGACGCGTAAGCGCTTTCCGTCTAAAGTACGGGGCTGGCCTTGGAATCATGGCACGCCGCGTTGTCGGCATTTCCTGCTCGCAACGCCATATGGGACCACTCGCGATGAGGGCCACAATAGCCGAGGCGTGTTATGTTATACCCCGATTTTCTGCAACACGCAGGGTAACGCGCTACTTCTTAAGCATAGATGACGCGCAGCAGCTTGAGGTATAACCGTCGCCCTTGTCTTTCACCAACTGGCCAAAAGCGCCCGGGATATCGACAATGAATAAGAGAAATAAACGTACATACCCACACATTAAAAAACTAGGGATAGCTGTCATGGCGTTATTTTCAGGGGTTGTGTCACTGGCAGGCACCGCCGTGGCCAATGAAGCCAACCTAACCCGTTTCGGACCCGAGACCTACGAGTTGGTCCGCGGAGAACCCCAGACACGGGTCGCCCATTTCAAAGCCATCGATGGCCCTGCCAAACTGATTCTTCAGGACAATGGCATCGACTACGCAAAGATCAGTGTCAACGGTATCGAGGTTGCCGGTCCCGAGAGTTTCACCGGCGAGGGCGAAAGGGTTGTGCCGCTAACGCTGGCGAAAGACAACTCCATCGAGATTAAAGTGCCTGGAAAACCTGAAGGTTCGCTGGGCGTGCGCATTACCCAGCACACGGTGGCCGACGATATTGGCATCGTGCAGCAGGGCTACTTTGGACTCAACACCACCGATATCGAACGTCAGCGGGAGCTCTATAAAACCCTTGGGTTTATCGGTGAGATTTATCCCGCCGGGCCGGAGACGAGTACGACATTCGCCCGTTCGCTGGGCTTCCTCGATGACTACCTGATCCACGTGTCGCTGCACAGCCTGAAGAACCCTCCAGAGGTGCCCTTTGTCGACACGGTGCAGTTTCGTGGCGATTCGTTTCGTGAGGAACCTCCCTATGAAAAGCTAAACCACCTCGGTATGGCCTACGCCACCTATTCGACCACCGACCTTGATGGCGATTACGAATACCTGAAGTCCCAGGGGCTGGATTTTTTATCAGCACCCACCGAAGCGCCCAACGGAGAACGGTTTGTGTTCTTTAGGGACGAGGATGGTATCTTCATCAAATTCATTCACACTGACGAAGGGCCGGAACCGACTCCTGGGCCCAACCTGGTGGAGCTGGTCAACACCAACATGAACGTGTCGGACCTCGAGCGATCAGTAGCGTTCTATAAACTGCTAGGCTTCACGGAATCGGCGCCCGCATCTCAAGCGGGAGGCGGTGAATTCGCCGCTGCCCACGGGTTTGATGAGCCGATTGCCTTTGAGGGGGTAGACCTCAGCCTCCCGGGGGACACCAACCGTGCCACCCTGCAATTGCGCCAGTGGACAACGCCCTACGATGGCAGCCCACCCTACCCGGCTCCGGTCAATCACCTGGGTATTGATCGCATCAATTTTTATGTTGAAGACCTCACCCGGGCCATCAAGATCATGCAGGATCTTGGCTTTGAGCAATTGGGCCCCATCGGCGGTATGCCCGAAATCGCCATCGTTTTCTTCTATGACCCGGATGGCATTAAGGTTCAGATCGCCGGGCCACAGAAGGGACTTCTCAAAGACGAGGAAGAATAAGCCGGGCGTCACCGAGAACGCGATGTAATAATGGGGCAGTGAGTAGTATCAGCCTTATCATGTGCTGACGACTCATTGACCGACATCACACTGCACAAAGAACGAAGCCCCGCCTTAGTGTGGGGCTTTTTTATGGTTCATCGCAGCTTTCAGGGACCGACACGATGGACTCAAATAGCCTAAGGACTGTTTTCGCCCTTCGGGCGGCGTCGCTGCGCTCCGCCGTCCAAACTGCTCCTAGTCGTCGCAGTTTGTCGAACGGGCACGCTGACTCGGCTGAACAAACCCCCAAATAAAAAAACCCACCGCCTGGTGGGTTTTTTTATTTGGATGGCGCGCCCGGCACGATTCGAACGTGCGACCCCCTGATTCGTAGTCAGGTACTCTATCCAGCTGAGCTACGGGCGCGAGGTGCGGGATTATAGGGAGGTAAGGCACGCTATTCAAGTCCGTCCGACTCATCCCTCACGTCGATGTACCGGATGTCGCCGGTGAAATGGGGTTTGAATCAAAGACCTGGGGCACTCGAGTGTCATGGCTGTGCAGGGCCTAGCCTTCTCGAGTTTAGCGACTAGTTCCAACTGCCTGGGCGCAACACGTGGATCGACACGCGATTAAATGCCGCCGATCGATCGTAACGCGGCAAGATCACCCGTCCGATTGATGAATAGCGAGAGCAAGACTAGGAACGGTCGGCAATGGCCTCTGCAATGGCGAGGGTATAGCGCGCCTGCTCGAGATGCAGGCGCTCGGTCATGCGGCCGTTTACCGTAATCACACCCTTGCCCTGATTCGTCGGGGCATTAAAAGCATCGACGATGGCCTGCGCGTCGTCGATGTCCACAGCGCTTGGAGAAAACACTCGATTGGCAACGTCGAGCTGGCTGGGATGAATCAGTGTCTTGCCATCGAAACCCAATGCACGGCCCTGATGGCATTCTACGGCCAAACCCTCTGGCTGCTTGATGTCATTGAACACACCATCAATAGCCGACAATCCATAAGCTCGCGCCGCCATAACCACCTGCGACAGCGCCGGTAGAAAAACCGCGCGCTCAGCGTCGGGTTGTGCACGCAGATCTTTGGCGAGGTCGTTGGTACCGACTACAAGCGCGTCAAGCTGGGTGTCACCAGCCGCCCGAGCAATAGATTGCAGGTTTAGCACCGCCAACGGGGTTTCGATCATTATCCATATCGTCGTATCACTCGAGCCCGCGCTATTGAGCGCCGATTGAACCGCGTGAACCTCTTCGGGGGTGGATACTTTCGGAACAAGAACCGCCGAGGGGGAATCAGCCATAATAGCCTGGAGGTCGTCAGCACCCCACTCACTGGAGAGGGCATTGATACGAACAACGATTTCACGGGTACCGTAATCCGTAGTGGCGATGGCGCTGGAGACTCTGGCCCTCGCGTCCGCCTTTTCATCAGGTGCAACCGCGTCCTCGAGGTCAAAAATCAGTACATCCGCGGGTAGTGATGCCGCCTTATCGAGCGCACGCACATTCGACCCCGGCATATAAAGACAGGATCGTCGGGGCTTAAAAGCAGATGAAGTCGTCATGGTGTCAGCGCCACCGCAAGCGCAGGTTTGCACTGTGTGGTGGCACGATTAAACCAACAGCGTTAGCTCGCGAGTTGCTGAACCCAGGTCGACTGACCGCTGCGCTGGGTGAGCGCGCGGAGATCGCGAATACCCATAGGGGACAGCTGACGGGAGTAGAAATCGCGGAAATAGTTGCGTCCGAAGGTCTCGTCTAGCCGCGCGAGATCCTCATGCAACGCCGCCATTTTGGGGGTGTCGGTAACGGAGAGCGTTCCACCCTGGAGGGCTTGTTCAATTCGCTCCTCATAGATAGAGCCGATAATGCTCTCGAGACAGGTGAAATACTGATAGATCGAACCCATGGCCACGCCGGCCTCTTCGGAGATCGTTTTCACCGCAACCCTACCGGATTTGCAGCGTTCGAAAACCATTTGACAGGCTTGCTGTACCGACATCACGGTCATGCGCGATCGCGACTGGGTGGGTTTCTTTTTCATTCGAGGTGGACGCTGTGTAACCGATAGTGGCTGTACGCTATTAGAGATCTTCTCGTGCATTGTTTTCCTCCGGCAGATAAGCAGTGGTAAAACTTTCCCCTCGTCGGGATGCCAATAAGCTACCACCTAAATTCCAAAAATACAATCTACCTTGTTTGTTTGTTTTCACAGGGCATGGAGAAGACGAAGATTGCCCACCAATAAACCCCAATGATTCGGGGGCTTACTGGTATACGTACGGGGCCCAAACAACGTCGGACCATCGTAGATAAAAAAACAGTCCAGGAGGTTTGCCGGACTCCGATGCTTCACGCAACAATGGGGTCTCTGGGTGCAAGGACCGAGGTACGAGGGCCAGGATGCGCGCCCCTCGGCGGAACGCCTGTTAGGGAATCAGCACATCCAAACTGGTTTTCGCCGCATCGATCGCCACCTGCTGATGGGGTTGCAGAGACTGACCCCCGAGGCCCGCGTGCAACGGCAAAAACGGATCTTCTGTGCTTGTCCTGATACCCGAGAGAGTCTCCATCACCGCAAGCCCAAAAAACGGCACCGTCCAGCTGTTATAGCCACCCTCGTGGGTCATTAACAGACGTCCACCACAATGCCGGTCCGCCGCCGCCAGTAACAGACTGGTCAGATTTCGATAGCTGTCGCTGGTCATCTGCATGCGTCCAAGAGGATCGTAGGCGCCGGCGTCAAAGCCTGAGGGGACAATAATCACTTCGGGTTGGTAGGCATCGAGGGCGGGGATCACCACCTGTTCGAAGGCAGCTTCGTACGCACCCACACCGGACCCGGGCGGCAAGGGAATGTTGACATTGTAGCCCTCCCCGGCAGACTCTCCCCGCTCGTGGACATGCCCCGAATCAGGAGGAAAGCAGTTGTCCTGATGGATAGAAATAGTCAGGGCGCGAGGGTCATCGTAGAACGCACTTTGTGTACCGTTGCCGTGATGGACATCCCAGTCGACGAAGGCAATACGCTGCAAACCATGATCTTCAAGGGCTGAGAATCCGGCAATAGCGGCATTACCAAACAGGCAAAATCCCATTCCAGCATCGGCTACTGCATGGTGACCGGGCGGCCTAACCAGAGCGTAGGCGTTATCCACATCACCGCTAAGCACCGCCTCGAGAGCGACCAGACAACCGCCCGCCGATAGCATTGCGATTTCAAAGCTGCCCGCCCCCATCGGAGTGAGTATGCCGGCGTCGCCACCACCACTGGCGCTGACCGTTTTGACGCGCTCAAGATGCTCTGGCGTGTGAAACCGCAGAATCTCCTCATCCCGCGCCATGCGCGGCCGCAGCGCCGTCATGTGCTGGTCCATACCCGAAACTTCCATCAAGTTTCTGAATCGGCGCTTGGTCTCGGGATTCTCTGCGTGAGTGTCAGGCTGGATCGGATTGCCATAAGGCAGTGGTCCGGCGTAGTTACCCGTGTTGTGCCACATGTACAGTTCGTGACAGACAAAGCCAGTTTTTCGTGTTGCCGCCATGGGCTACCTCCATTGTCGAGCGGCGCCCATAGCGGTAACTAACGCCGTAATCATTTCAGTCTGCATGAAAAAAACGCCCGCAAAGCCATCCGCGGGCGGATTTGCCATGGCGTGCATTGCTGTCTAAAGCATTCCCGCGCGGTGCATCAGTCTTGAGCTGAGGTTACCCGTTCACCGCGGAACCAGGTCTGCTCGGGAACAATATCCGAAACCGCCTCGATATCGCTACGATGCGGATCAATGGGCAATACGATGAAGTCAGCTGATTTTCCGACCGCTAGTGATCCGGCGACCGCTGAGAGCCCCATTACTTCCGCGGCCTCGCTGGTCCATAAGGTCAGCGCGTCGTCGAGGCTAATCGCCTGCTCCGCCCAAAACGTTTCGTCACTGGCGTTGTTGTAGTGCTTTCTCGTTACCAATGATTCGATCGCAGGCCAGGGATTGATATCGATAGCAGCCGAGGGCCAATCGGACCCTGCAACAAGGGTTGCCCCAGCAGCCAGCAGATCTTTTGTTGGCCAATATTTGGAGCCTCTAGGCTCTCCCACCGCCTGAATCACCGAATTTATAATGGGTCGCGGATACCAGAGGTAGGGAGAAAAGTCTGCGGCAGCACCCAGCGATTTGAATCGCGGAATATCGGCGTCACTCACATAGCCCGCATGGGCCAGCGTTACCGCGTGGCCAGGACCATTCGCTTTGCGGGCGCCCTCTATAGCATCGAGGGCAAGGCGCACGGACCCATCACCAGCGGTGTGAATCTTGATACGAAAATCAGCGGCGTCGAAGGCACTCACAGAATCGAACAGTGAGTCTGTCGGGATCATTTGGGTGCCGTGACCGCCGTTAGAATGATTCGCGTCCGTCGTGTAGGCCTCAATCATCATGGCCGTTCGCGATGCCGTGGGCACGCCGTCGAGGAAAAACTTGATCGCCCGAGCATCGATGTTGGGAGATTGATACTCCTCCGCACGGGCGATGTAGTCGGATACAGGCAACTCAGAACCTGCAGGAACTTCAAGACTAAAACTCTGTTGATAGAGCAAAGCGCGAACCGTTAATAAGCCCTTCTGATCCGCATCGGCATAGGCGTCCAGTTCGGGTACGTCCGTGCGCGCTTCAGCGAACGCGGTAAGACCAAAACGATTGGCGATTTCGGAGACAGCGGCGATCGCGGCGACCGTCTGCTCATGGGAGTACGGCGGAATATTGCTCTCAACGAGCTTCGACGCGTATTCGAGGAGAATTCCATTGGGCACACCCGCGGCGTCCCGAACAATTTCTCCGCCCTCTGGGTCCTCGGCATCGGCGCCCGCAATGCCCGACAGCTGCAGCGCTTTGGTGTTCGCCCAGGAGTGGTGTCCGGAATCATCAGACAGCACTACCGGGTGGCCGTGGGAAACCGCATCGAGAAATTCGCGGGGCGATGAGATGTCGTTGTCGACAAAGAAATTGCTGTCCCACTGACCGCCGACAATCCACTCAGGTGCCGAATCATCGGCACTGCATTCACCTATGGTTTTTGCCAGCTCTTCAGGGGTGGCGCTGAACGGAAAATTGCACTCGTAGAGCAGCTTGCGCCCGCCCCAGACCGGATGCGAATGGGCATCCAGGAGACCGGGGAACACTGTCGCCCCGCCCAAATCGACGACCGCGGTATCCTCAGTCGCCAAAGCCGAGATAGTGGCGACATCGCCAATGGCCGAAATCTTCGATTCGGTGATCGCAAACCCTTCAGCCACAGAGCCGCTGCTGGCATCGGGGTACACGGTGGCGTTGATCACAATAGTATCGGGGCCGCTGGCCACAACACTATCGCCCTCGCAAGCCGAAATCGACAGCAGGGGCACTAACATTACCCCCGCTTTCGCTAGCGTTAACCGTTTCTTCAAGTGCATTCTCCAGAGCAAAAAACAGGGGCAACCAACATCTTTACGCTACTACCGATTACTCACCCATCACGTAATTGACCGTGAGGCCGTAGGTGCGAGGCATACCGTAGCTGCGAACAAACGGACCATTACCGCCCGTGTATGCGGAGGGGAAATAATCTTCATCGGTCAGATTCTTGACCCATGCCATGACCCGCCAGTCACCGTCAGCAGCGCCAATACCGACACGCGCATTGAACAAGGCGTAATCATCGGTGGCATCCTCGGGCCGGGGACCTCCAGTGGTCTCATCGGTGAAACTCACGTCGGCACCAACATCCATCATCAAGTCACTGCCAATCGCGAATTCATAGCGGGCGAATGCGGTATAGGAAAACTCCGGCGTCATGGCCAGCTCCTGGCCCGACGCATCGACGAAATTGATGTTGTCAGGCCAGGAACTGGTCTCTCGATCGACTGCCTGCCACTTTTTCACTTCCGAGTCGAGATAGGCCATGTTGGCCGCCAGAGTCAGGCCGGAAACCGGCTGCCAGGTAATGTCCAGCTCAGCACCGGTAATCTCGGACTCATCCACATTGGTCAAACCGCCGATGTTACCGACAAAGGTGACCGCGGCGTCCTGCTCCTGCTTATCCTTGTAGTCGTAGTAGAAGAGGGCCGCATTCAGTTGCATCGTGCCGTCGAGCAGGGTCGATTTGGTGCCCACTTCGTACGCGGTCAACACTTCTTCGTCATAGGGAATCAGCTGGGTGGTCGTATTGGAGTTGGCGCCGTTGAAACCACCGGACTTAAAGCCATTGGAAATAGATGCATAGAACAGTGTTTCAGGGGTCGGCGTCCAATCAAGGCCGATCTTTCCTGTGGCACGTCCCGTATCGACAGTATCGGTATAAGGCTGGAAAGCCAGGTTGATGTCCGGGGTGCCGACGACTGCAAAGAAGTTTGTCGGCGATGTCGGAATATCATCGATGGTTCCGCAATCACCCGCCTGCAGCGAGGCACCAAAAGCACCGTTCAGGAACGCGGCGAGAGAACCGTCATCAGAAACATAGGTGCAACCCGTCCAGTCACGCTCTTCCTTGGTGTAGCGAAGGCCACCGACCAGCGTCAGGGTATCGGTCAGCCGGTACTCGACGTGCCCGAATGCAGCCATCGACGTGGTTTCCTGCTCGTAAATGGTATCCAGCTGCAGAATCGGCCAGATGGAGAACGGTGCGGCACCAAATTCGACGCCACCCAGACCAAATACTGAATCGGACATAAAGTAATTATAGGTCTCATCCATCTCGTCTTTGGAGTAATACACGCCTGCGACCCAATACAGGGAGTCAGTGGAGCCCGTCAGGCGAATCTCCTGACTGAACACGTCAAGATCGGTAGTGTTGATATTGCTGGAATCGTTGTAGAAGCCACCATCCCAATCGTTGGCTTCCTCACGCTCAAAGTTGGAGTAGCCCGTAATCGAGGTCAGTGTCATGCCCTCGAGGTCCCAATCAAGACGCGCCGACAGGTTCACGGTTTGGTTATCTCGCTCAGGGCGAAGATCGAAGGTGCGACCGGTTACCGGACTGGTATAGCTATTCGTCCACCCCGCTGCTGTGGCATCGCCCGTGGAGTACCAGGGCGGTGTTGCGCCAAAATCTGAGCCGTCAGGAAGAATGTAATCCCCCAACTGACGGTAGGGGTTGTTAAAGCTGGGCAATTCTTCATCGGTACCGTCGTAAGGGGTGTTGGCTCGATTTTCTGATTGGTCATCGACATAGGCGCCGATAAGTTTGAGCGTCGCCGTGTCGCTCAGATCGAACTCAAGGGTGCCTCGCAAGGCGGTGACGTCCTGCTCGCCGAGTTCATCATTGTCGACGACGCTCTTCTGCCAACCTTCACCGCGCTGAATAGTTCTAAATGCCAGACGGCCTCGGGCATCGTCGCCCAACGGACCGGTCACATAACCTTCGATATCGGCGGTATCAAACTTACCGTAGGTGGCGTTCAACCCCGCTCCGAAGGTATCACTCGCTCCATTACTGATGAAGTTGATCTGGCCAGCGGTCGTATTTCGGCCGTAGAGATCGCCCTGGGGACCTTTGAGTATTTCCACTCGATCGGTATCAAACAGCAGGCCCCGGGTCATCACGGTATAAGGCATTGCCACTTCGTCGAAATAAATGCCGACGGTAGATGATGCCGCCGTGGAGTAATCCTGAAAGCCGACACCACGGATGGTATATAGCGGGACACCAGTTGCAGCAGTTTCGTTAACGGTCAGGCCCGGCGTATACATCGCAATCTCATCAGCCGATTGAATACCCAGCTCGCGAATTTGATCACCCGTGAACGTGTTGATAGCAATACCAATGTCATTGGCACTCTGCTCGCGCTTCTGGGCGGTAACCACCACCTCTTCAAGCTGCATCGCGTAAGCGGGTGCCACCAACGTGGCTGCCACAACCGCGGCGGCGAGCGGGTGTAAAGAAAAACGGTGCCAGCTTTCGGGATTGGATTTCATAGCAATGATCCTGATTTTTTGAGGTCTCTAGAGTTTCTGCTGTCCAATCGGTGTGGCTAATTGGTATGCTTTTGTTGTCGTAAAGATAATACGCATCTGGCGTCCAGAGTCGTTGACAAAACCGGACACCGTGTTGACAGACTCTGGCTAATTTCCCGCTGCCGGTTTTGTGGCAATGCGGCCTGATTACCCTGATATCCCCATCCATGGAAATAGCGACCGCAGGAACCAAGGCATTGAAGACAGATTCCCCTAATTCCTCGCTACTGGCTGATCCGGCCAACCCTGTACACAGAGCCGTTGATATCGTCGAGGCACTGAATGAACAGAGACTGTCAGCAGAGACACTGATGGCGCAAAGTTATGCCACCATCAACCGGTGTAACCCATCCATCAACGCTATCTGTACATTGATCGACCAGGATGCCGCGATGGCCATGGCTCGGGAAGTCGATCAACAGCGTGCGCTTGGTATGCCCCTGCCACCGCTGGCGGGCCTGCCCATTGCCATCAAAGATCTGGCGCAGACCAAGGGCCTGAGAACCACCCTGGGATCGCCCCTTTTCAGGGATAACATCCCCGACAGCGACAGCTTGATCGTGAGCCGATTGAAAGCGGCGGGGGCATTGGTCATCGGCAAAACCAACACTCCCGAAATGGGTGCGGGATCGCACACCTTCAATACAGTGTTCGGTATCACGCGTAACCCCTACAATCTTGATCGCAGCGCCGGTGGAAGCAGTGGGGGTGCCGCCGCCGCACTTCGCTGCGGGATGCTTGCCCTCGCCGATGGCAGCGATATGGGTGGATCCCTGCGAAACCCGGCCGGGTTTTGCAATGTGGTAGGACTTCGCCCCAGCATGGGTCGAGTGCCCACGTGGCCGCAGGCCACGAGCTTTTTCGCACGCATGGGTATCGAGGGGCCCATGGCACGTACCGTTGAGGACTGCACACTGCTATTGCAGCACATTGCCGGTCCGGATCCACGGGATCCGCTGTCACTGCCACAGCAACACTTTTCGCCGGACGGGTTAGCCAGTGATCCGTCGGGAGTGAAAATCGGCTTCTCCCGTAACCCCGCGGGGATTCCGGTCGAACGCCCCGTGCTGCGGATTTTTGAGGATGCCGTGGCCGACTTCGCACAACTCGGCTGCGACATGGAGGAGATCAAACTGGATCAACTCGACGGCGCGATGACCGTTTTCCGCACCTTGAGAGCCGCCGCGTACGCCACCCTGGCTGGCGATTTGTTCAAACAATTCGGGGAGCAGATGAAACCCACGCTGGCCGATAACATTAAGCAGGGGTTAGCGCTCAGTGCGGACGATATTTTCGACGCTGAAACCAATCGCTCGGTACAATTTGCAGCACTGAGTCAGTTGTTTGAAACACTCGACTTTTTGGTGTTACCGGTAGCGCAGGTGGCGCCCTTTCCGGTGGAGCAGGAGTACCCCACGGCTATCGAAGGCGAAGCCATGCAGGATTATATCGACTGGATGGCCGTGTGCTGCATGATAAGCCCCTTCGGCCTCCCCGCGGCTTCGGTACCCGCTGGATTTGACGCGGACGGGCTGCCGATGGGTGTGCAAATCGTGGGTCGCCCCGGCGATGATATGGGCGTTTTACGCCTTGCCTACGCCTTTCAGCAGCGAACCCGATATTGGCAACAACAACCCCCTGAGCTTAAATAACAATGGACCGTGTCAGACACCTACAGGAATGGATTGAGCGCCACACACCTGATCCTTTGGTATTTGCTATCTCTCTCACGGTATTTATAGGGGTTGTCGCCGTCACGACGACCTCGGTCCATCCCCTCGATTTACTCAACGGCTGGGGAGATTCGCTGCACACACTGCTGGCATTCAGTATGCAAATGGCGTTGATTATCGTCACCGCCTATGTGCTGGCGCATACCGCTCTCGTCCGACGCGGGTTGCTAAAGGTGGCAGGCCTCGCCATAACCTCGACCCGCGCCTATGTGCTTGTCATCCTCACCAGCGCGTTCTTCTCGCTGCTCGCCTGGCCGCTGGGTCTGATTGCCGGGGGATTATTGGCACGGGAAGTGGCCAGAAACGCCGTGGATATAAAACTAGCCATCCATTATCCACTGCTGGTCGCCGCGGCTTTCGGAGGTTTTGTCGTCTGGGAAATGGGTTATTCATCGTCGATCGGCCTATCGGTGGCCACACCCGGCAATCCATTGGAAGCTGATATCGGCCGGCTAATCCCGATTGGCGAAACCTTGCTCACTGACTGGAATCTGCTGACGATTCTCAGCACCTTACTGGTGGTTACCTTGACGGTACTCGTGCTGCATCGACTACTCGGCGTGCACAAGCCTGTTGTACCGGAAGGATTGACATTCACACCGGAGAACGCAGCTAAGGCCGCGCCGGTGGAAGGCAAGCGATGGCAATCAGTGTTGTTAGGCATTTTACTTGCGAGCTATGTCTTTTTCTGGTTCTGGGAGAAAGGCGCAAACCTGGATTTGAATGTGGTCAACTGGACCTTTCTTGCACTGGGCTTATTGCTGGTACGCTCGCTGCAGGATTATTCGTCGTTGTTTTCAGAGGGAGCGCGAGTCGCGGCGCCCGTGCTGCTTCAATATCCTTTTTATGCCGGTATCATGGGTATCGCCGTGCAAAGCGGACTCGCAGAATCGCTAACTGCCACGGTAATCAGCGTTGCCAGTGCGGAGTCACTCCCGGTGCTCGCCTTTTTTTCAGCGGGCCTCATCAATCTTTTCATCCCTTCGGGTGGTGCGCAATGGGCAATACAGGGACCGACATTTATTCAGGCGGCAAACATACTCGACGTCGACCGGGGGTTAATCACCATGTCGGTCGCCTACGGCGATCAATGGACCAATCTTATACAGCCGTTTTGTGCCGTTCCGCTTCTCGCCGTGAGCGGACTGCAGCTCAGGCATATTTATGGGTTTTCGATTCTGATCTGCATACTCAGTGCGTTTCCCCTGATCACCGGTCTAATGATGGGCTCGGCACTTGGCTAGTCGTTAAATGTCGTGCGCTCTCGCGATAGGCTTGTGGCGCTTCGCCAGTCCAGGCTCGAAAAGCACGACTGAAAGCGCTGAGTTCCGAGTAACCAAGTTCAAAGGCAATCTCACTCAGTGAGAAATTCGAGTTCACCAATAAATATTTGGCGCGCTGCTCCCGTGCCTGTCGCTTGGCATCGCGGAAGGTATGCCCCTCATCGGCGAGACGACGGCGCAGCGTGCGTGGCGACATTCTGAGTCGGTCTGCGATGACCGCAGCATCACTATTGAAATTGCCGGTATCCACCATAATCTCCCGACATACCGTATCAACAAATCCGTTGCCGTCACTACCGAGAGAAAAATAGGAATCGATGGCCCGGCTCAGTATGGTAAAGAGCAATTTGTTGCGGGACAAAAAGGGTTCGTCAAGATATCCCGGGTGGAATTTTATGCCGTTGGCTTTCGCCCCAAAACGAACCTGGGTTTTGAAAAACTCGGCGTGCGGGCTTGCGTCTTCGGGTGGTGGGTGGCTGAACGCCACCTCCAGCAATGGCATCGGCGTACGCGTGGCCGTAAACAGGGTCTGCACGAGGAAGGCGACGAGGTATTCGTTGATCTGTGCGACGTCCTCGGAGGAATCTTGTAACAGATTCGGGGAAAATTCAGCGGGAACCTTTTCCGGGCTAAACTCCGCGGTAATACCAGAATCAAAGTAGCGATCATATTTGGCGAGAAACCGGAGTCCTTCGCGAACATTTTCTGCCGAGAGCATGGCAATGATCAGCAGACTGCTGGACTCGTAGTGGAATGCCTTTCCCATCGACAATCCCATTACGGGATTGTTGGTTTCAGCAGATGCCCGCCGAAATAACCGGGCCACTTTGGCCACCGGAATCGGCATATCCTGATCTTCACCCCGGGGAAGGTCTACCCCGCAGGGCTCAAAGACGGAGTCGGGGTTAACACCCCGATCCATCAGGTAATCCCGAACATAAACCGCGAACCGGGACGATAAGGTGGGTGAAAAGCCGGCAGGCTGCGTCATTGCCGGAGCGGGTTAATCCTGATCGGGCGTCAGTTGGCTGTAATAGGCGGCAAGCGCGTCCATATGACTGGGCTTGAGGTCCTTCGCCACCGCCTGCATGGCCGGGTGTATTCGCTCCATGGACTTGAAGGCCGCCAATTGCGCCGCAAAGTAAGCGGCATTTTGGCCAGCAAGCACGGGCCATTCGCTCGCCACAGGATACCCCTTCATGCCATGGCACGCCTTGCAGTAACCCGCACGGTTTTGGCCCTCGCTCACTAACGATGCCTCTCCATTGGCTGCGATATGCACGGGCTGTGCCGCGTAATACTCAGCGAGCGCTGCAATATCGTCATCGGTGAGCCCACCGGCAATACCCTGCATCAAGACGTTCTTGCGGGTACCGTCACGATAGGCCTTAAGCTGCAACGCCAGATAGTCTGCGTACTGTCCCCCGAGATTGGGCCACTCGGGATTGACGCTGATACCATCCTGACCGTGACACCCAACACAGGTAGCCACTGCCGCCGGAGCCTCAGCCAAGGCGGGATTCATACCCGAAAAAGCCGCAACACACACTATCGCCTGAACTAGCCGCTTCATCACATTTACTCCTTCCGATTGGTTTGTCCGGCGAGGCTCAGAAGCTCCAGCCGATACTGTTCAATTTCTTCCAGCGGTTGCTGACGCAGTGGCCGAATTTCGCTGGCAGTAAAACGCTCGTATCCCGAATCAGGAAGACTGACACCGGCGAAGTTCTCAATAATCCAATTCAGCACCTCGGCGAGCTGCTCGTCATTGAGCTTTGACGTCGAGGACCCGGGCACACGAACCAGGTACTCCCTGCCGGGCTCGGTTACCAGAAAGCGGCCCACTAAATTTTTTAGTGGGGGTACGTGGTTTGCACCCGCACCGTCTGGCGTATGACAACCCTGACAGAACATCTGATAATTAAATTTGGCGCGCGCTTCATTGATCTCCTCGGCAGAGATCGTAGTCGGGAGCGACGCCATTAGCGCCAGTGCGAATAAACAGCATCGCATCGCTTAAGGCTACTCCTCAAACGCCACGCCAACGACCACGGCCGTCGAGCAGTGATAGGACGCACTACTGGTTCCCAGGCACCAGTTAATGTCGTTGGTCTTGTCAGGTCGATAAGGGGGTCGGTCGCCTTCATCGCGCATGCACAGGCACGCGCCACAGCCCGATTTGCCACAGCAGTCGTTGTAGGAGATGACGTAGTTTCTTCCATCCGCGGGATTGTGGCAGGTACCAATCCAGGTCACCGGCGACATTTCCGTCCCCGGCGGACAGGTATTGGCGCTGCCACCACAGCAACTGCACAAAAAGCCATCAATCGCGCAGTACCGCCAGTAATCACAGCTGGTATCGTCACCCTCTTCCACCGGCTTTGCCGGCGCCGCGTGGTTATCCGCCCGCGCCACCGGTAGCAGAGGCACCGCGGCCGCTCCCACCAGCGCGCCACCCAATTTCTTGAGCATCCCGCGTCGTGAGGATTGCTGCGCCACCTGGCGAGCCTGCTTTTCAAAAATCCGATCCAGTAGGGACATGCTATTTCACCTCCACAAAGCGCTCGCCATCGCGCTGACTCAAGTAATCCTGAATTGAGGCCACATTGCGCTCTTTGGCCTCAAACAAACTCTCAACATGTTCTCGGGAATTCACGATGCCCAGGGATGCAATTTTCCCATGCTCGTCGATAAGCACCGCATAGGGTAATTTTGATACACCGTATTGCTTCCCGATTAACTCACTCACTACATAAGGCTGAGTAATGGACTTCCTCGCACGATAGCCGGCATGATCCTGCTCATCACCATCGCTGACAAAGAGAACATCAATCCAATCCTGCTCCGCACGCGCCGCCGACAACACCGAAGGCGTCAACTCGTTACAGACCGGGCAATCCGGTGACATGAAAAACAGCAGTTGCGAACGCCCGGTTTCACCGCCAATGGCGATTTGTTCATTTTCAACCGTCAGGGCCTGCAATTGAGGTGCCGATTGACCCACCTCCACGGTGCGATTGACCATCAGTGCCCCGGCAGGTGCGACACGCTCGTAGAGCACACCGATCTGCCGTACCAGTGCGTAATTAATCACTGCCATCGCTATAAATCCAATCCACAGCGCGATGTTTGACGCCACCAATAGGTCCATTAGTACAGCCCCTGCATTCGTTGTCGGTTGGCAATCAGAAGATCGGCCGCGTGGTAGAGAATCGTCAGCAGCGCGGCAAAGGCGGCGCCGGCAATTATGGTCCCCAGATCTGCTGGCCGGGTGGGCGCCACCACTACCCCTGAAAACAGCAAGGCGACCATAAGGTTTCGCATAACGAGCTCGGGACCCATACGGGTCTCCGATGCCGGTCCTCCGCAGCCACAGCGCAGATCACGGCGACCAGCGGCTACCTGACGACCGATTGCGATCGCGTAGCCGAGCATCAACAGGGCGGCCATAGCAGCACCGAATTCCCGCGTTATCGGAATCAGCAGTAACAGTGCAATAAGACCTTCCAGCGTCGCAATCGCGTACACGAAGCCGACACCGACTGGCCGACCCAGATAGGCTGTTACCGCGGAGGTGTAACTGTCAGGTGCGGAAAACTTACCCCAGCCGGCATGCCCGAGCAGCAGTGCGCCAAACAATGTGACCGCGATGGCAATGAGATCGGTCATCATTACAGCGCGGGATACAGATACAAGGGCGTTTCCTGACCGATGTCTGACAACTTGCGAATAAAGTCACCGGTTGTTGCATCGTAGAGTTCGACCGACATGTCGACTGGGTTGGTAACCAGCATCTTCGGGTCCGGTCCGCGACTCACGGCAATACTGAGCCCCCACTCCTGCAGCGCGATACGACGCAACAACGTCTGCGTACCGGGATCAAACACCCAGACTTCGGGTCCGCCCTCGTTGTGCTTGCCATCGGTGTTCGCCGCCTCAGGGTTCATCAGCAGATACATCGCACCACTGCTGTCCTCATCAGAAATACGAATTCCTGACGCGGCCCACTCGCCTTCGATATCGCCGGCAATGGACCAGGGTTCCTGGGGCACTGCAACGTCGCCACTCAGATCAACGGGGTACAACATGCCCTTAAAGGAAGGGAAATAAGCCATGCCATCGATAATCGCCGGACGCTCGAAGATCGGTGTTTCATCAGAATCAAAAAATACATCGCTGCGGGTGCGTTCTTTGACTTCACCATCAGCGGTCAAATGCGTGGTGGTGAAACGACCGTCAGCACACACCGAGGTAAACGCCATGTCTCCCGCGGGGTAAATATGACTGCAACCGGGGGTTGGGACTTCAGAGACAATCTCGCGAGTATCGAGGTCAACCAACGTGACGGAAGTCGCAGGACTGAGATTGAAAATCGCCAGCCATTTATCGTTATTGAGAAGATGCATGACCTCACGCGCCGGCATCCCCATAAAACGCTTGCCCTGGGGCAGTATCACCTCGCCAACCGCCGAGAGGTTTTCCATATCCCAAATGCTCAACACATCGATACGCGGGCCCCGGGTTCCGCGGGAGTGAAAGGTCTCGGTGGCGTAGATTTCACCGCGACCGGGTGCCTGCATAATATTGCCCATGAGACTGACATTGAACATTCCCTTGACCTGATCACCCACGCCTTCCTGGGTCGGGTCAATGACAATGACCTTGCCGTCGGACATGTGAAAAAAGGCACCGTCCTGAATCAAAAACCAGTCGGCCGGATAGCGCGCAGGTAATGATTCAATAATCCCTACGGGCTCTACCGGTAATGGCGGTGGTACTTCGTCAGCCAGGGCGCCTACGGAAACCGCCAACGCACCGCCAACCATCAGTTTTTTGAGCATACTCACAATGTATTCCCCCTAACCCAGGCCTCAGCCCTTTGCTATCTGCATGGTCTGTATCGAGGTGTACTCTTCCAGACCGTAGCTACCGAATTCTACGCCGATGCCCGATTGCTTCACGCCACCGAAGGGTGCATCGGGTTGTATCATTGCATGGTTGTTAACCCACGCGGTGCCGCACTCGAGACGCGACGCCAACTCCTGCGCCTTTTCGATATCACCAGACCATACCGAACCTCCAAGACCCGCGCTAGAGGCATTCGCACGAGCCAGCGCCTCTTCCACGTCAGAGAATTTCAGCACCGGGAGGATCGGACCAAAGGGCTCTTCCTGAACCAGGCGTGTCTCCTCCTCTATATCCCGTACAATCGTGACCGGGAAGAAGTAACCCTTATCAGCGGTCGGCGCACCACCCGTTAAAAACGTCGCGCCGTGGGCCCGTGCGTCCTCGCTTAATGCACAGACTTTGTCGAACTGCATTTTATTCTGTACCGGACCGAAATCAGGATTTTCACTGGCGGGGCCCGTAGTAACACTGTTGGCGATACCGGCTAGCGCCTCACACATCTCATCGTAAATATCTTCGTGCACATAAAGACGCTTGAGCGCGGCGCAGGTCTGACCATTATTGATCATCGCGGTGGCGAATATCTTTCCGGCCGCCGCGGCGACATCGGTATCGGGAAGCACGATCGCGGCGTCGTTACCGCCCAACTCCAGGGTCAGCCGCTTCAAGTTTCCGGCCGCACTCTCCATGATGCGCTTACCGGTCGGGGTTGAACCCGTGAATACGATCTTGTTGATGTCGGGGTGTGCAGACATCGCCGCCCCGATCTCGCCGAATCCGGTGACTACATTAAGTACGCCCGGTGGCAGCAAATCACTAATCAAATGCATCGCTCGAAGCACCGTCAACGGCGTGTATTCCGAGGGCTTGGCGACCACGGTATTACCCGTTCTTAACCCGGGAATAATATGCCAGAAAAGAATCAGCAAAGGATAATTCCAGGGCGTGATCGAACCGACCACTCCCAGGGGCTTTCGGTGCACCTCGATGCGCGCCTCATCATTATCCTGAATCACATCAACCGCCGTTTCCAGCTCCGCGGTGGCCCGAATCCACGCGAGACACCCCCCCATTTCAAATCCGGCTCCCAGTCCGGCAAAACCCTCCATGGGCTTGCCCTGCTCCTGCGTCAGAAGATCAGCGAGTTCACCCATGTTCTCCTCGATCCGATCAGCGATCTTATGGATGATCGCCTTTCTTTCATCCGAAGACGTCGCCGACCACGCCGGAAAGGCTGCCCGCGCGGCGGCAACAGCGCTGTCGAGATGGGCCTGGGTCGCCTTGGGCGCATACGCAATGACATCTTCCGTAGCAGGATTCAGGACGGGAAACGTTTCGTCCGCAGCGACGGCCTTGCCGTTTATGAGCATTTTATAATCAGACATAGGGTCGTGAGCCTCACTTTAGGTGCTATAAATGGTTGTCTCTAAAAATAGGTAACGCGTTAACTATAAAGAGTCCGGCTGTGGGTTACCAGCGCCGATGTCAGCGGTTTCTACCCGCGATAATCAATAAACACCGTCGCAATAAGTGGGAACCGTTGAGGGGCGAAACCCCCATCATGTTTCACCCAGCTCAGAGCGTATCAGCAGATCATCGTAATTCTGCTTGTCAATTACCCCCCTCTCCGAGTTGTCTGCTTTAGAGACAACCCACGTCACCAGCAAAGCCAGTGGCAGGGTAAACAAGGCCGGGTAGTTGTAGGGGAATAGCGCCGCTTCGTGATCCAGTACCGATACCCAGACCTGCGGCCCCAACACAATAAGGACTATGGAAGAGACCAGCCCCACCAGCGCGCCGGCAATAGCACCCTGGGTGGTTAGGCCACGCCAGAACAGCGACAGAAACAGGATGGGGAAGTTGACTGAGGCGGCGACGACCATTGGCATCGTCGCAACAAAGGCTACGTTCTCGTCCTCAAAGGCAATACCCAGCAAAACCGCGACAATACCAATCACAAAGACCGTGATTCGCGTAATGCGCAGCTCGGTCACCGGGTCGGGCTTCCCTTGCTTAAGCACCTCGGCGTAGAGGTCGTGGGAAATGGCCGCTGCCCCGGAAACCGTGAGGCCCGCGACAACCGCCAGGATAGTCGCAAAGGTCACTGCTGACATGAAGCCAGTAAGTATATCGCCACCCAAGGCGGTCGCGAGATGGATAGAGGCCATATTACTGCCGCCGATAATTTCGCCACCGATCCCAAAAAACTCAGGGTTGTTGTACAGCAGAGCGGCGGCTCCAAAACCGATAACCAGCAGCAAAATGTAGAAATACCCAATAAGCAGCGAGGCATAAAATGCTGATAATTTCGCCTGATGCATATCGGGCACGGTAAACAGGCGCATCAAAATGTGTGGCAGGCCCAAAATGCCGAACAGCATCGACACCTGAATGGTGACAATCTGAACCGGGTCGTCGAACAACACGCCCGGCGCAAGAATGGCTTCCCCGCGGGGATGGCTGTCTCCCGCCATGCGCAATAGCGTATCGAAACTGAAATCGGATTGAACCAGAATCAGGATTGCCATCAATGTGACACCGGTCAGGAGCAGGATGGCCTTGATGATCTGGACCCAGGTTGTCGCCAACATACCGCCAAAAGCCACGTAAGCGAGTACGAGCGCACTGACAATGACAACCGCCAGTTCATAGGGCAAGCCGAATAGCAGCTGTATGAGTTTTCCGGCGCCCACCATCTGCGCAATCAGATACATCACAACAACAGTAATGGTGCCAAAAACAGCGACAATACGAATTCTATCCCGGTCCAGTCGCTCGGATACCACGTCGACAAACGTGTAGCTACCGAGGTTGCGCACCCGCTTGGCAAACAGGAACAACATGAACGGCCATGCCGCAAAGGCACCTATCGAGAGAATGACGCCATCAAAACCGCCGAGAAAAATAAGCCCTGTGATACCCAGGAATGAGGCCGCAGACATGAAATCCCCAGCGATCGCGGCACCATTCTGCAGCCCGGTGATCTCGCCGCCCGCGTTATAAAACGAGGCACTGGTCTTTGTCGATTTTGATGCGCGCCAGGTAATGGCAAGGGTTAGCGCCACAAAGACCAAAAACATACCAATGGCCATGGGATTGACCGGCTGGCGGACCACCTCACCGGATATATCCCCCCCCGCCGCCATGGTCGGAAGGTGGGCGCCCGCGGCAATCAGCAAGAGCAACACGCGGACCATCAGTATTTTTCCCGACGACTGATAAGCATGAAAATCATTTCAGCCGCGATAAAACCGAGAATCAACAAAACAAACATGACAATGGAGCCATTGATCACAGAATCGCCAATCGGCTCCCTGAGAAAAGAGCCCAGGTTCATCCAGTTCAGTGAGAACGAAAAGTAGAAAAGCAGGGTCACGCCTGAAAAAAGCAAACGCAATCGAGTTTTTCGTTGCACCTGCACTAGCCGAGGGTCTTCGATCACATTCATCTCCGAGCGTTAAGCCTGATTCGCGGTAGACCTTTTTCTAATCTCCGGCAAATCGCTTATCAAAATCGACTACAACCTTATCTGAGATAGGATGTGACTGACAGGTAAGAATCATATTGTTGGCGACTTCTTCGTCCGTCAAGCCACGTTGGATATCCATTTCGACCTCACCCTCGATAAGCAGGGCTTTGCAGGTTGAACACACGCCGCCCTTGCAGGCGTACGGCAGATCGATGCCCAGATTGAGACCCGCATCGAGCAGGTTCTCGCCATCGGCCGCGATATCGACCTGATTGGCCCTGCCATCGTTGACAATGGTTACCTTGCACATCTTTCCCGCGAAGGCCTCAGAGCGTGCATGGTGGCGCGCCACGCGCTCAGCAGCATCTTCTGCCGAACTGCCGAATAGCTCGTAGAGAATTCGTGATTCCTCGATGCCCAGACCACGCAGGCCACGGGAAACTTCTGAAATCATCGACTCGGGCCCGCAAAGAAGAAACAGGTCAAAGTGTTTCAGGTTAATCAGACGCTGGTTCAGCTCAGCACCCTTTTTATTATCGAGACGCCCATTGAGGATTGGCGCCTCCTGTTCTTCGCGACTCAGAATGTTGACCCAGTTGAGACGGTCGAGGTATTTGTTTTTCAGGAACGCCAGCTTCTGCCGGAACATGATGCTACCGGTTCGCTGATTACCGTAAAGTAACGTTACCGTGCTGTTGGGCTCGTTTTCGAGAATCGCCTCAACGTTGGACATAACCGGTGTAATGCCTGAGCCCGCCGAGATGAACAGGTACTTGCGCGCCGTATCGGGATCCGTTTCGACCGAGAAATGACCATCAGGCGCCATCACTTCAATTTCATGCCCCGCCTCAAGATGGTCATTGGCGAAGTTGGAAAAAATTCCGCCCTCGACGCGTTTGATCGCCACCTGCAGCTGGTCGTGACCCGGAGGCACACAGATCGAATAGGACCGGCTTACCGACTCGCCATCGATTTCGGCTTTCAAGGTCAGGTACTGGCCCGGCTTAAAGTTATAGACATCGCGCAGGGACTCGGGGACATCGAAACTCACACAAACCGCACTGTCGGTCTCTGGAGTCACCTGGGATACGGTCAAGGTATTGTAAGTTGCCATATTAAATCGCCTTGAAAAGATCAAAAGGTTCAGCGCAGGCATTGCACTTGAAAAGCGCCTTGCAGGCTGTGGAACCAAATTCGCTGATTTGCTGGACGTCCTCACTGCCACACTGGGGACATTGGGCGGCTTCGCTATCGGGTGCTGCAATGCCATAGGCGGCCATTTTGCTTCGCGCCTCGTTACTCAACCACGCGGTTGTCCATGCCGGTGAAAGCCGGGTCTCGACGGTTACATCGGGATAGCCCGCCGCCTCAAGTGCAATACGCGCGTCCTCCTCCATCACCTTCATCGCCGGACAGCCAACGTAGGTAGGCGTCAACAACACGTGCACGTGCCCGTCGCGCTCGGATACGTCCTGCAGTACGCCCAGTTCATAAAGTGAGATAACCGGTATCTCCGGATCCATGACGTCATCGAGAATCCGCCAGAGGTCGGGGCATTCCGAGTTAATCCGGCGTTGCCGACGCTCGAGCTCTTCGACGGGTAGCAAGGGGATGACATTGGCTTCGTCAACCACCACCGGTTACCACTTAAGGCCAGGGTAGGCGCGTTGCACGGATTGCAGCTCGGCGAGCAGAAAACCGAGGGACTCGGTATGTATGCCGTCTCTACCGCCGGCCGCTTTCCAGTCTGCCTGTGGCAATTCGAGGTTGGCGCGGGCAATGGTATCGGAAACGGTCTCCAGCCACTGATCACGCAACAGGCTGACGTCAGGCACAATGCCCTCGGCGATCAGTGCGCGATCAACGTCATCGACGTCAAACAATTCCCCGGTGTACCCCCACAAGTCGTCGAGGGCTTTTTGCATTCGTCCCTGACTTTCTTCGGTTCCGTCACCGAGGCGCAGCATCCAGTCCGTATCGCGACGCACGTGGTACTTGGTCTCTTTCTCCGCTTTCGCTGCTATCGCCGCCAGCTGTTGGTCGCTACTTTTCATTAGCGCCTGCATGAAAGGCAGGGCAAAGGCGTCATAGAGATACTGTCTGCAGATCGTGAATGCAAAATCACCCCTAGGCAGTTCACAAATCAGAAGATTGCTGAATTCACGAGCATCGCGAGTGTAAGCAAAGGTATCCTCGTTGGCGTCGCCACCGGTTAGCGTGGCCGCATACTGGTAAAACATTCGCGCACGGCCGACAAAATCGAGGGCAACATTAGTCAGCGCCAGATCTTCCTCGAGAAACGGTGATCGGCTGGTCCATTCAGACAGACGGTGCCCCAAAACCAAGGCGTCATCGCCCTGGCGCACCGCAAACTTGGCGATCAGAGCACTGTCAGTCATAGACTATCCACTCCCTCGGGCATCTGATACATCGATGCATGGCGATAGGGCTTATCGTCCAGAGGGTCGTAGAAGGATTCACAGTCTGATTCCTGGGAAGCAGTAATATCCCTGGACGCCACGACCCAAATACTGACGCCCTCGCTGCGCCGTGTATACACATCCCGCGCATACTCCAGCGCCTGTTGTGGGTCATCCGCGTGCAGGCTCCCCACATGCTTATGGTCGAGTCCACGCCGTGAGCGGATGAAGACCTCGTAGAGTTGTAATTCGTCGGTCATTGCAAATCCCCTTTTATTTAAGCCGCGCTACTTTTGGCGCGACGCTTGGCATCGTAAGCGGACATGGCTTCGCGCACCCAGGCGCCGTCGTCATGGGCTTTTTTATGGTGCGCCAGCCGCTGTCGGTTGCAGGGACCATCGCCGGCAATGACACGGTTGAACTCATCCCAGTCGATCGGTCCAAAGTCGTAGTGACCACGTTCTTCATTCCAGGTGAGATCATCATCAGGGACTTCCAGACCTATTGCGTGGGCCTGTTGCACCGCCTGATCGACCCACTGCTGACGCAGGTCATCATTCGAGCGCCGCTTGATCTTCCACTTCATGGATTGCGCCGAGTGCGCAGACTCACCATCGTGGGGACCAAACATCATCATGGCGGGCCACCACCAGCGATTGATCGCATCCTGCGCCATCGCCTTTTGTTCGTCGGAGCCATCCATCAAGGTCATCATGATGTGGTAGCCCTGACGCTGGTGGAAACTTTCTTCCTTACAAATTCGAATCATTGCCCGGGCATAAGGTCCGTAGCTGGTGTTCTGAAGCGAAACCTGGTTAACAATGGCAGCGCTGTCCACGAGCCAGCCAATGGCGCCGATATCCGCCCAGGTCAGCGAAGGATAGTTAAAGATTGAGGCGTACTTTGCCTTGCCCTCGTGCAGCGCTTCGATCATTTCATCGCGGGTGGCACCCAGCGTTTCAGCCGCGCTATATAGATAGAGGCCATGGCCCGCTTCATCCTGAACTTTGGCCAGCAAAATAGCCTTTCTTTCAAGGCTGGGGGCACGGGTTATCCAGTTGCCCTCAGGCTGCTCACCCACCACTTCGGAGTGCGCGTGCTGTGACATCTGACGGATCAGATTTTTTCGATAACCTTCCGGCATCCAATCCTTGGGTTCGATTTTTTCTTCGGCATCAATCCGGGCCTGAAATTTATGCTCATCGGGGAGCGCAACTACGTTGTCATTCATCATCGTTCTCCTGGTTTCAATTCAATTAAATGCGTTCAATGATCAAAGCAATACCCTGACCGACACCAATGCACATGGTGCACAGTGCGTACCGGCCCTGTGTACGCTGCAACTCGTAGGCGGCGGTTGTCACCAGACGCGCGCCGCTCATACCCAGTGGATGCCCGAGCGCAATCGCCCCACCGTTGGGATTTACCTGCGCTGCGTTATCGGGGAGACCCCATCCACGCAGTACCGCGAGACCCTGTGCAGCGAAGGCTTCATTGAGCTCGATGACATCCATAGCGTCGATGGAAAGGTTGACCTGGGCCAGTACCTTGTTCGCAGCCTCATAGGGGCCATACCCCATAATTCGGGGTGCAAGCCCGGTCGTCGCCATACCCAGAACCCGCGCCATCGGAGTCAGCCCATACAAGTTACTGGTGGCCTTATTGGCCAACAGCAGTGCACAGGCGCCATCGTTGACGCTGGATGCATTCCCCGCCGTCACCGATCCGCCTTCGCGAAACGGTGTAGGCAGGCGCCCGAGGGCTTCGATCGACGTTTCGCGTCGGGGCTGTTCATCGCGATCAACGACCAGATCGTCACCTTTACGCCGGGGAATCGTCACGGAAACCAACTCCGCATCAAAGTGACCCGCATCCTCGGCTGCCACGGCGCGCTGCTGCGACCGAAGTGCGAATGCATCCTGGTCTTCACGACTGATCCCGAACTGCTCTGCCACATTTTCGGCGGTTTCAGGCATGGAATCGGTACCGAACTGTCGGTGGATCACCGGATTCACAAACCGCCAGCCAATCGTGGTGTCGTAACTCTTCACACTGCGATCAAAAGCACTGCTGGCTTTGCCCATAACAAAAGGCGCTCGACTCATCGACTCGACGCCGCCGGCAATAGCCAGCTTGACTTCACCCGCCTTGATGGCGCGAGCGGCACTGCCGATGGCGTCCATACCCGATCCGCACAAACGGTTCAGGGTGACGGCGGGAACCGATTCCGGAAGCCCGGCAATCAGCGCGCTCATGCGTGCCACATTCCGATTATCTTCGCCCGCCTGGTTGGCACAGCCATACCAGATATCGTCGACGGCCGACCAATCGACCTCGGGGTTACGCTTTTGCAACGCAGCCATGGGAACCGCACCAAGATCGTCGGCCCTGACGCTTGACAGTGCACCACCATAGCGCCCAATAGGCGTCCGGACAGCGTCGCAGATAAAAACGTCAGGCATCCTGCTGTTCTCCCTGTTCATCCAATGTTACGAGCTCTCCGCCGATAGTAGCGGAGTTACCACGAAACACAGCGACGACACCGCCATCCGAATTGGTCACGGACACGTCATACACACCCGTGCGCCTGCCCTGATGGATTTGCGTCGCCACTGCGCTTAAATGATCCCCGAGCTGTGCGGGCCGAATAAACTCAATTCGGGCGCCCGACGCCACACTGATCCGGTTGTGACTGTTGCAGGCGAATGCAAAGGCGCTATCGGCCAACGCAAAAATAAAACCGCCGTGGCAGATATTATGGCCATTCACCATGTCATCCCGGACCGACATCGACATCGTCGCGGCACCGTGGGTCACGTGATCCAGCGTCATGCCCATTGCAGCCGTCGCACGATCATCCGCCCACATGGCGGCGGCAGCAGCGCGAGCCAGGCTATCGGTATCCATCGTCACTTCCCCGTGTAGCGCGGTGTGCGCTTTTCAAGGAAGGCGGCAACCCCTTCGGCGTAGTCATCGGTGAAGCCGGCGGTGCGCATGAGCTCCTGCTCCAGCGACAACTGCTCGTCGAGCGTGTTGGTCATCGACGCTGAAAACGCCTGCTTTGTTAGCGCGAAACCCCGTGTAGGCTGAGTGGCCAGATGTCGCGCGAGGTCACCGACGGTATCCAGCAGCGCGTCATCGTCCACCGCTTTCCAGATCAAGCCCCACTGCTCTGCCTCATCGGCGGTAACTTTCGGCATTAGCATGGACATACCCTTTGCGCGAGCCATACCGACAAGGCGAGGGAGATGCCAGGTACCGCCGGAGTCAGGAATCAATCCAAGCATGGCGAAGCTTTCGACAAATTTGGCCGACCGCGCAGCAAATACCAGATCGCACGCCAAAGCGATGTTCGCTCCTGCACCCGCTGCAACACCATTAACCGCGCACAGGACCGGCTTGGGCATCGACGTGATTCGTCGGATAAGCGGGTTGTAAAATTTCCCTACCGACTCCCCCAAATCCACTCGCGCCCCCCCGGGAGACACATTGCGATCATTCAGATCCTGACCGGCACAGAACCCTCTGCCGGCTCCGGTAATAACAACCGCCCGAATGTCGACGTCCGAGGCGCACTGATCCAATGCGTCTGCCACTTCTGAATGCATGACGGCCGTAAAACTGTTGAGCGCATCAGGTCGGTTGAGCGTCAGCGTTGCAACCGACTCCGCGACCTCGAAAATAATAGTCTCAAACGCCACGCGCTCAGTCCTCATCCTGACGTACGACAAGGGTGAGAATATCGTACAAGGCGACAGGCTCTCCTTCCTGGTTGGTCACCTCAACCGCCCAGACCACTACACCATTGGGCTTTTCACCCTCTCGGCGCGGCTTCTTGATCTTCCGCTTCACACTCAGCTTCGCCTGGATGGTCGTACCCGGTGGAACAGGCTCCACGAACCTGAGATTTTCAAGCCCATAATTGGCAATCACGGGACCAGGATTGGGGTCGACAAACATTCCCGCCGCTGCGGATATGACAAAATAACCATGGGCAACACGCTCACCGAAAAAGGAATCCTTGGCGGCTATGGCGTCGAAGTGGGCGTAAAAGTGATCGCCGCTGATACAGCCAAAGTTAACAATATCGGCTTCGGTCACCGTGCGGCGATGGGTGACCAGCGTTTCGCCGATCTGCAGGGCCTCGAAGTGTTTCTTGAACGGGTGAATGCCATCGGAAAAGGTTTTTGCTCCGGCATGGTACTCACGAGTGACACCCATCAATGATGTCGGAGATCCCTGCAAGGCCGTTCGCTGCAGATAGTGCTTTACCGCCCGGGCACCACCGAGTTCCTCACCGCCACCGGCGCGACCCGGGCCGCCATGAACCAGATTGGCCAACGGTGAACCATGCCCGGTAGATTCCTTGGCACAATCGCGGTCGAGCACCAGCATCCGTCCGTGCCAGGGTGCTGCACCCAATATGACGGTCCGTGCTTCTTCAGGGTCATGGGTAAACAAAGAACCGACCAGCGACCCTTTACCCATTCGCGCGAGTGTCACGGCGTCTTCGAGGGACTGATAGGGCATGACGGTCGCCACGGGACCAAATGCCTCAACACTATGGATACGATCGGCCTGCAGCGGATTATCACAGCGCAGTAGTGTCGCGGGGTAGAAAGCGCCACTTCCGGCCTCCAAACCTTCCAATGCAACCGCTTCATCGCCACCGAAGACAATCGCTGCCTCGGCGCTCAACTGCTCGACCCTGTCGCGGACATCGTCGACCTGGTCGGTACTGACCAAAGCACCGAGGCGGACGCCGTCCAGTTCCGGGTCTCCCATAACGGCCTTTTTGAGCCGTGCAGAAATCGCATCAATTACAGCGTCGATCGATTCCTCAGGAACAATGACCCGTCGAATCGCGGTGCACTTCTGCCCCGCCTTGGTCGTCATCTCGCGGACGACCTCTTTAACAAACAGGTCAAATTCAGGGTCACCCTGCTTGACCGACTGTCCAAGAATGGCACAGTTCAGCGAATCGGCCTCCATATTGAACGGCACTGAATTCGCCAGCAAATTGGGGTGGTTACGCAGCATTTTTCCCGTCGAGGCCGACCCGGTAAACGTGACCACGTCCTGCTCGTTGAGGTGATCGAGCAGGTCACCGGTACTACCGCAAATCAGCTGTACCGCACCCTCGGGAAGCAAACCGGAATCTACCATTTCCCTGACGCAGGCCTGCGTCAGATACGCGGTTTGCGTTGCCGGCTTGACGATTACCGGCACCCCCGCAGCGAGACTGGGCGCTATCTTTTCCAGCATGCCCCAGATCGGAAAATTATAGGCGTTGATGTGCACAGCGACGCCGGGCTTGGAAGTCAGTATGTGCCGACCTACGAAGGTTCCCTGCTGTGACAAACGCTCCATTTCTCCCTCGACCATGACAACGTCATTGGGGAACTCGCGGTTAACCAGACTCGCGAAACTGAAAACGGTGCCAATACCACCTTCCACATCGGGCCAGGCATCGGCGCGGGTGGTGCCCGTCTTGAAGGAGAGCGTGTAGAAATCCTCTTTCTTGGTCATTAAGTGTTTGGCGAGGGCTTTGAGCATCGCCGCGCGCTCGATAAACGTCATTGCGCGCAGCTTGGGGCCAGCAACATCACGCGCGTATTGCACTACCTTGGCGAAATCGATGCCCGCACTGCTGACCCGACAGACGGGTTCGCCCCGAACGGCGTCAACCACCAGCTTCCCTTCGTCCTGGCCTTCGACCCAGGCACCTGCGACATAGCTTGTCAGCTTCAAATCCTTTCCCCTGATTATGCGATCTTAAGAACCAACACAACGACCGTCTAAACCGATACAAAATTAATATTATTTTAGAGGATTTTGTAATACTTTTATGGGAATGTAAAGGCGGCACAGAAAAATTCAATGATTTATTATGGGAACCAAAAGGAGTTCGGCGGTATGGCCCCAAAACGTTATCTACTCGGAATTGGCATTGCACTAAGCACGTGCCTCACCGTTGCTGCACCGATTCGACTCGCCCACAGCGAAAACCGGGATAACAGTCAGCCCCCTGTAGATCTTCCAGCTCCACCGGATGGCACCTATTCAGTGTCACCCTTCACGGTCAACCCGACTGCCAATGCCAGCTTCATCACGCTATCTGAGGTCGCCCCTCTGGCGTCTGGTTCGCTTGAGGGCCTGAGGTTATGCATCAAAGACAATGTCCATGTAGCAGGACTACCCAATACAGCAGGTACCCCGGCACTGGCCAACTTCGTTCCGCTGGAGCATGCAACGATCATTGAAAGACTGTTAAACGCCGGCGCAACGATTGTTGGCAAGAATAATATGCATGAGCTGGCCTACGGGATTACCAGTGCAAACGTTGCTTATGGGCATGTCGCCAACGCCCGTGATGACACACTTTTACCCGGAGGCTCCAGCGGCGGTACCGCAGTCGCCGTTGCCTTAGGGCTCGCCGATGCCGGAATCGGCACGGATACGGGCGGATCGGTGCGGATTCCCGCGGCACTCAATGGGCTAGTTGGCTTCAGACCCACAACCGGCCGCTATCCCAACAACGGTATGACACTCATATCGCAAACGCGAGATACGGCAGGCCCGATTACTCATGATGTTAAAACAGCGGCTCTTCTCGACAGTGTGATGGCGGGTGAGCCCTTATCGGCGCTTGAATCGATCGCACCCAAAGACCTCCGCCTTGGCGTACCCGAGTCCTATTTTTATAAAGACCTGCACCCCGAGGTTCGGCAAATCACTGAAGACGCACTCAGCAGACTTGAAAATGCGGGGGTCACACTGGTTCGAGCTGACATCAATAACCTGTTGGAGCTCAATAATGCGGTGGGCTTTCCCGTGGTTCTCTACGAAACGAGTCAGCTGCTACCGGGTTATCTCAGCACGCATGGTATCGATCTGACGGTGTCCGACCTCATTAACCAGATTGCCGATGACGATGTCCGCGGCGTGGTTAGCCAGGCGGTCGAAGGCGCGATTAGCGAGGAGAACTACCAACTGGCGTTAAACACACAGCGACCCAAGCTACAGGCAGTCTATCGAGCGTATTTCGAAGCACATGGAGTATCGGCGGTCATCTTCCCAACCACCTCCCTACCCGCCTTGCCCGCCGCAGGAAATCTTGAGACGGTGCCTACGACGAGCGGACGCCAACCCACGTTCCAGACCTACATCAGGAACACTGATCCTGCGTCCAACGCCGGCATACCCGGCATTAGCCTCCCCGCCGGCGAAACGCCGTCCGGCGCACCTGTGGGTATAGAACTTGATGGACCCGCCGGTACTGATCGCAGGCTGCTCGCCATAGCCGCCGTCATTGAGGGCATACTTAAAGCGGATTGAGACCCCAGCCCAGTGCGGGGCCAAGGCCGCAAACCGCTTACCCGTGGTTTGCCGCCATAAAATCACTCTACAGCCTCACCGTGGGCATTGGCGCTCGCAAAACCCGCCGCGCGTGAAGCCGTCACGGTGAAGCTGCCCGCCGGGGCAACAATCACCTGGATCCGGATTACCGAGCCGGTATCAGAACCCGCTTCGACATCGCATTTTCCTCGACCTCGGTGCGAGTGAAATACACCGGCTTGTGTTCAAACCCGTTGTAGAGTTCGAGCTGGTCATCGTAATGAGGCGCCGGCTGTCCTGAGGGCAGAAGATGCCCCCCCTGACCGGGAGGAATGACATCGAAGCCCCGAAATCCATCGCCCGTGGCAATAAACACATTATTTTCGCTACCTCGATTCTGATACTGAGGTGCCGCTACCGAGTTTGACTCACTCGCCTGGGGCACACCGCGAAAATTAGCAGGAAGCCAGCGCATAAGGGGCGCTTTGATCAGCCACCTGGAACTATCATCGCCCCATGAAGCACGCAGGCGATCGATCGCAGCAACAAAGCTGCGGGCCATCACATCGTCGATCGATTCGCCATTAAAAAAATCGTACGACGGTATTTGCCCGCGGCCCACCACATCCAGATGTCGCACAATTATTTTTGTACCGGGTGCAGGGCCAATCGAGGGTCCGGCGTGGGTGGTGGGATAATGGGTCGCCGAAAAGAGATGCCAATAACTGGCACCGATATCGTCATAGAACGTCTGCTGGAGTAATTCGCTGAGCCAGGCTTCCGCAATGGTCGCTGCGGGCGCATAAAGGCCGTCGGCATCAGCCCGCCATTGCCCATCCCAGTTATTCAGGCGTTGTAGCGCGTCTTGAACTGGCGCTTCAATATCCGCAGAGGTCAAAGCGCGATTCAACGCCGTGAGCAGGAACGGCAAGTTGGTATCAGCGAATGTGCTTTGCTCATTGATGGCCACCATATTCGCCACCGTTTTATCCTCGAGACCCTCTATGGCATCGATCAAAATGCTGACTCGATCCGCCTTACCCCAGGTCGCACTCCAAAGATCTGAACTGCGCCAGTCCGCCGAGGGCCGGTTGTTCCAGTTAACGAGATAGCCCTTGTCTGGGTCTATGACCTTGGGATTGTCGGCATAAGAACGAAGTCCAAGCCAATCCTGCGAGCCATCACCAATGGCGGGCAGTCGAGAATCATGGGTCGGCCTGCGTTGGGGATAGCGGCCGCTGTGTACGTAGGCCTGTCGTCCGTCAACGTCCATCAGATACATATTGATGTTGGTTACTTTATCGCCGATCCGCTCGACTGCGGGCTCAATGGATCGATCGGTTGCAATCCATACCCACGCCATCAAGGAGTCGAGTTCGTTACCCTCCCAGGCCCTGGCCCTGACCCACGCGACCCCTTGATCGGGAGAGTGGTCGAGCACCATACCCTGGACGCTGCGGCGCGCCTCTACTATCAGGGTATCGCTATTGCGAACCTCGATACGCTCGCTCCACCGGTCAAACTCAACCCACTCATCGCCATACCAGTACTGCTCGGGATTGGCAGGGTTTAACGTAAGCATGTACTCGTCGGTCTGGTCACTGAGTCCCGCCGTGCTCCCCCAGGCAATTGAATTGTTATGGGCGAACAACATTGCCGGCAACGCCAACAGGGTGTTGCCCACGACATCGAAGTCACCCCCATGCAAACCAAAGCCATAAACATAACCCGGCATGGAGAATCCGAATTGAGGACCGTTTAATAGCGCACCGGGAGCGTCATCAAGGTCCGATATCGCCCAGTAATTACTGGCAGGAGAAAACTCGGGATGGCTCAAAAAACCCTGAGCCATCAGCTGAGCCCTCAACCGACCGGCCATCTCCGGGCGCTTGCTGGTCCCCGAAAAACCTCCGCTTTCATCCAACACCAAACGCTCAGAACCACTGCTATCCGCGAGGTCATCGAGATAGGAAGGGCGGAGCAGATCGACAGAGGGAACCGGCTGGTCAGCCACCGTTGTGGGCGAGCTGGCATCAAATAACCATTTGCAAGTGTTGAATAAATCCCAGGCCAGGTCTTTGCCGTGTTTTCGCTCCATCGCCTGTAAAAAACCGAGATTGTCGCGCTCTGAATTAAAGTCAGCGTAGCGAAAGGCAATCGCTGCGACGAAGATCGCCGCCACATCATTCGCGGACCACTCGGAAGGCGTGAAATCGTAGTCGATAAAAGGCTTGGGCAGCATCTGCTCGGGATCCGCGGTCAGTTCACGCACCTTAGCGTTAAATCCGTCTGCATAACCCTGCAGAATAGCCCGGTCCCGTTCGTCGAGTTGAGCGACCTGTGACCGGATCGAATCAAGGTGATAGTGCGTTCGCAACATCGTATCGAGCGGCGCATACCGCTCGCCAAGCACAGCAGAAACAGTTCCCCAGGCGGTTCGCCTGAGCATTTCCATTTGAAACAAGCGATCCTCGGCGACCGAGTAGCCGTAGCCGAAAAAGACACCGTAGTTACTGTCGGCGAAAATGTGTGGCGTGCCAAAGGCATCCCGATAGACGGTGACGGCCTCACCCGAGTCTACCGACCGATCAGGCGCTGTCTCGACCCTGGCAGGCAACGAAGAGCAGCTGGCCAGAAAAATGGCCAACGTAAGAAAAAAACACGCTTTTATTTTTGACATGGTTGACACCCAAAAACGTCGGTGAAAAAAAAAGGCCGCGTTAGCGGCCTTTCGTTTACTGCTGATTACATTTCATAGCTAACCGACAATCCATAGGTGCGCGGGTGACCCCAAACACCAATTACACCTGGGCCGATAACATAGGTGTGCGAAATATATTCCTCATCGGTCAGGTTTTTACCCCAGGCCGCCACTGTCCAATTTTGATCGGCGGACTGCCATGAAAGCCGTGCGTCGATCAAATCAAACTCATCGATAGTCGTGTCCTGGTTGAGATAGTCGTTGATTTGCTCATCCGTATGCGAGTAGTCGCCACGAACCGTTATCAGCGAACCGCCACTCAATGGAAAATCGTAGCGGGCCGTCAACGAGTACTTATTCTCAGGGGCCTGCCGCAATTCACTGCCCGAAAGATCCACTTCACCACCCGAGCCCGCGATGATCAGATCGTTGATTTCCGTATCGAGGTAGGAGTAGTTACCACTTAAACGGAAGTTATCCGTGGGCATCCAGGTGAACTCGGTCTCCAGACCATAGATATCTGCCTCGCCAATGTTGTCGGTGATAAAAGAACCGAATTCGGGATTGGCCTCGGTTGGACCAAAGCGAACAATCTGTAAGTCCTGATAATCGATGTAAAAGGCTGCGGCATTCAGACGCAGTGACTGATCGAAGAAGTCGCCCTTGAATCCCAATTCGTAATTGATGGCATCTTCCGGATCAACCGGCGTTTGCGCCTGCTCAGGAGTCCCCGGAGCACCGCCAAAGCCACCGCTCTTGAAGCCGTACGCCACGGTTCCATAAACCATGGTCGTATCGTTCGGCCGGTAGGTTAAGCTCACCTTGGGAGACACATCGCTCCAGCTCTCATTCGCATCGACATCAAAGGTTTGGGCGATGATCGCAAGGCTGCCACCAACCCCCTCGCAATACTCGGGGTAATCCACTGCAGCCGGTTGGCCACAGTTGACAGAGATAGAACGCGTGTCTTTTTCATCCTCGGTATAACGCAGGCCCACCGTCAAGGTCAGCGCATCCGAGAAATCATACTCACCCTGAAAATACGCGGCATAACTGGTTGTTTCATTCACCTGGCGGGAGACTTCATTGCCAATATCACCGGGCCCCGGCAGCAACAGCCGGAACTGCTCGGTGCGATCGGTCTCTTCATCGAGGTAATAGAGTCCGGCGACATAATTAAAATTACCATCAAGACTGGAAGTCCAGCGGAGCTCCTGTGTGAAGGTATCGATATCCTGGACAATGTCATCGATGATCTCTACCGGAATACCCACACCGATTGAGGCCATTCCCCAGTCGGTTTCGGCGTTGCGAAAGGCAGTAATCGTGGTCAAGGTACCGGCCTCGAATTCGATATCACCCTGTAAGCTAAAACCACTCGTCTCGCGGTCTGAACCACCGCCCTCGGCACGGGTACCCACCGGTGCCGTCACTTTTCGGAAGGAGCCGCCCTGCTCACGCCACAGCTCCACCGTAGGTGCTGTGCCAGAGACCACCGGGACGCGGCCCATATCCTCACGCTCGTCCTCCATGTAATCGGCGGAGAACAGCCAGTCCATGTTTTCGGTCTCCCAGCGCAGCTGGCCCCGGTAGGACGTTATATCCGCATCCTGCTGATCGATACCCAATACGATATTTTCGACGTAGCCATCGTGCTCTCGGTGGTTGTACACCAACTTTCCTGACAGTGAATCGGTAAGCGGCCCCGAGACCAGCCCCTGATAGCGCAGATTCCCCTCATTACCGGCGGAGACCTCTGCGCGAACATTGGTTTCCTCAGAAGGCTTCAGGGTGGTCACATTGAGCACACCACCAATCGCATTACGTCCAAACAGGGTTCCCTGAGGACCGCGCAGCACTTCGATGCGCTCCACATCGAATAGCTCCTGGTTGATGCTCGCAATACTGCCGACGTAGACACCATCGAGGAACATCACGACGGAGTTATCCATGCCTGCGCCGTCGTCAGCCGAACTGATACCGCGCATGGAAACAATGGCCTGGCCCGGCGCAAATTCGGCATAGGCCATTCCCGGCGCCTTGTAGGCGATCTCGGTTGGACCAAAGATCTGTGCCTCGTTGAGCTCGTCACCGGATATGGCGGTGACCGCGAGGGCGACGTCCTGCAGATTCTGCTCGCGGTAGTTCGAGGTGACAATCACCTCCTCAAGCTGGCCCGCCTGAGCATGGGCAGACCTCACGTCTAACATGGCCGCGGTGCTGCTTCCCAGCAGAACCGATAGCCCGAGGCGGCACGCGCGATTTAATTTTTTCTGCTCAAAGATCATCATCAGACTCCATTACGTGTTGTTATCAATAAACCGGTTGTTGGTTTTGCTAGGGGTTACGTCTTACTTGCGGTGATCAACTACCCGCTTGGCTTTGCCATCGGAGCGCGGAACACCGCCATTTCCGTGGACCTTTACTTTCGCACTAATGCCAATATGGGTCTTGATCAAATGCTGTAATTGCTGCCCCGTCTGCGCGCCTTCGTCAGCGTGCACACCCTCTCCGGGTTCGACATGGACAACCACGTTATCGAGATTGCCCGAGCGACTGACCTCAATCTGATAGTGTGGCGCGAGGTGCTTGAGCGAAAGCAGCTGCTCTTCAATCTGGGAAGGAAAGACGTTAACCCCGCGGATAATCAACATGTCGTCGCTACGACCGGTAATTTTGGCCATACGACGCATCTTGCATCCGGTTCCGGGTAGCAGTTTGGTTAAGTCCCGGGTTCGGTAGCGAATAACCGGGAAGGCGCGCTTGGTCAGACTGGTGAATACCAGCTCACCTTCTTCACCGTCGGGAAGCACCTCTCCGGTATCAGGATCAATGATTTCAGGGAGAAAGTGGTCTTCCCAAATCGTTGGTCCGTCCTTGGTGTCTACGAATTCCTGGGCAACGCCCGGCCCCATAACCTCGGAAAGACCATAAATATCGGTGGCATCGATGTGACAACGAGCCTCGATGGCTTTTCGCATCGCATCGGTCCAGGGTTCGGCACCGAAGATGCCGATACGCAACTTGAGTTCTGCGGGATCCACACCCTGACGCTCCATCTCATCCGCGATATTGAGCATATAAGACGGTGTGACCATGATGATGTCCGGCTCAAAATCCTGCAGCAATTGCACCTGCTTTTCAGTTTGACCACCCGACATGGGAATAACCGTGCACCCGAGACGTTCGGCACCGTAGTGTGCACCCAGACCGCCGGTGAACAAGCCGTAGCCATAGGCCACGTGCACGCGGTCACCGGCTCGTCCACCAGCCGCCTCGATCGATCGCGCGGTGCAGTTCGCCCAGTGACTGATATCTTCGGCGGTATAGCCCACCACCGTTGGCTTGCCTGTGGTGCCGCTGGAGGCATGGATTCGGGATATTTGATCACGCGGGACAGCAAACATGCCGAAAGGATAGTGCTCGCGAAGGGTCTGCTTGGTCGTGAAAGGGAATTTGGCAATATCAGACAGCGACACCAGATCATCCGGATGAACACCCGCCTGCGAGAACAGGTCCCGATAAACGGGGGAGTTCTGGTAGACATGCTGAACGGTTTCCTTTAACCGCGACAGCTGTACACTCTCCACCTCGTCACGCGACATGGCACGAACGGTGGCCAAATTGGGCCCGTAAAGATCACTCACTGCATAGCCTCTTTATTGTTGTCGTTGAGTCGACAGGCGCGTAAAGTAAAACAGAATATACAAAAAAATCAATATTTTTGTATCAATTATAAAGTCGACGTAGGAACTTGAAAGTCAGATACCAATGAAAAAAGAAATTCAGCGCATCGTCGACGACTTCCAGTCGCGCACGCCCATCAGAGCGAAGTCCCTGATCATTACGCTATTCGGTGATGTAGTCTCTCAGCATGGCAAAGTGATCTGGCTGGGAAGTATCGCAGCAGCGCTGGAAGATCTCGGCATCAACGATCGACTGGTCAGGACCTCGGTGTTTCGCCTGGTCAAGGAGGATTGGCTCGGTGTCGATAAGCTGGGTCGCAAAAGCTTTTATCGATTCACCGATTACGGCGCGCTGGAATACCAGCGTGCTGCGCGGCGCATCTACTCGTCGGATAACGGTAACTGGCGGGGTGGCTGGCAACTGGTATTACCGACTCAGCTACCCGAGCGCAAACGGGATGACTTTCGCCGCAGTCTGCAATGGTTGGGTTTTCGTGCACTCACCAATGGCACCTTTGCGCGCCCCAGTATTGATGACAGCGCATTAAAAGATCTCCTCGACGAATTCGATCTGGAGGACTCTGTCATTGTCATGGAGGCAAAGACATCGCCTCTGACCCAAAAGAAGCATCTACGGCAACACGTCAGCGAACAGTGGGATCTCGATACCGTGGGTGATAGCTACAGTCAGCTCATAAAGCTATTCAGGCCGTTACGCCGGTCGCTGGATAAGGGCATGAAACCTGCACCACAGGAAGCCTTCATCGCCCGCCTGCTTATGATTCACGACTACCGTCGTACCTTGTTACGGGATACGCCGCTACCCGATGACTTGCTGTCGAGCGGCTGGGCGGGTAACCAGTGCCGGGAACTGGTCGCGGGACTCTACCACGATCTTGCCACGCCCTCTCAGCTACATCACAGAAACCCTGCTGTCACAAAATGGGTTTCTTGGCGCACCGATTGGCTCATTCCACGAGCGCTTCAGCACACATTCCGAAGGTTAATAACCGCTGACCCAATCGGGAATGACCACCTGATTCTTATCTTTATAAGCGTCATAGGCGAGTTTCAGGCTGGCGAAAACCTCAGGGTATTGACCCGAAACATCGACGGACTCTGCCAGATCACGGCGTAAATCATGCAGCGTGAAGGTCCCGGGACCATAGGGCGGGGGCAGCTTCAATAGCTTCCAGTGACCCCGGCGCAGGGCGAGCTTGCCCAGGAACTCGACACCCCACTCCCGCTGCTCGGTGGGAACGTCCACGCCCGCGAGTACTGGAGCAAAGGACATTCCATCGCCGGTAACGTCGGAATCACCGCTCGCGCTGACACCGGCAACCTGAAGCAAGGTCGGCATTACATCCATCACTGTGATCGTGCTGTCCGAGACCCCCCGTGCCGCCACACCGTAGCCCGAAGCAAAGGCCGCTACCCGAGTACCGCCTTCGCTGGGAAAGGCTTTGTAAAGCCGCAAATGTGGCGATCCTGCGTGGGCCCAACCGGCCCCGTAGAGTGTGTAGGAACCCGGCCTACCCATGTTCGCGGTCGAGTGATCAAAACGCTGGTCGATCTGCCCTCGAATCTTTGGAAAAACATCAGCAGGCCAGGTTTCATCGAGATCGTGGCCTTCCGCACCATTATCCGAAAAAAACAGGATCAGCGTATTGTCGAGCTGACCCCGCCGCTCCAAAAACGTGAGCAGCCTACCCGTCTCCTTATCGACCTCATCAATCATAGCGGCATAGACCGCCATTGCTCGAGTTTCACGTGCTCGCTCCTCGGCAGACAGCAAATCCCAGGGTTTTACCCTGGGCGGTAGCGGCGATACCGCAGCGTTATCACCAACCAGGCCTTCGGCCTTGAGCGCGTCAAGCCGCTCGCGACGCAACACCTCGTAGCCGTCACCATAACGATCCAGATATTTCTCAATGGTGGCGTCTGGCGCCTGAAGCGGCCAGTGGGGTGCCGTGTAAGCAAGATAGGCAAAGAACGGCTGATCGCCCACCTGCTGCAATTGCCGCATCAGATAATCAACGTAGTAGGTAGTGGAATAGGTGAAATCAGCGGGCATCGAATCCAGACGCTTATCATCCTCGACATAAGAAGCCATCGCCTCCGGGTCCGGAGAGTACGCTGGCAGGCCGTCGGCAAAATGGCTGGCGCCGCCTGAAAACAACGTAAAAGATCGATCGAAACCAAAGTGTCTTGGCCCGCGTCCGCCTTCGAACCCCAGGTGCCATTTACCGGACATCAGAGTCGCGTAACCGGCATCCTGCAACTGTCGCGGCAGCGTTGACAAATCCTCCGGCAAATACGAGGTGTATCCGGGCTGGCCTTTTTGATTGTCGGCGAGCTCTTCCGCCAGCGAGCCAAACCCCACCCTATGCGGGTCCATACCGGAGAGCAAAGCCGCGCGGGTCGGAGAGCAGGCGGGCATCACCTGAAAGTCCGTGAAGCGAAGGCCGTGTCGGGCAAGACGGTCAAGATTGGGGGTATCGATCTCGCCGCCGAATGCGCCGAGATCGGAAAAGCCCATATCGTCGACCACGATCAAAAGAATATTGGGTCGGGCAGCGTCGGTGTGGCCCAATGACTCCTCTTGCCCGTTGACCGGCACCGAGGACAGAGCCAGACAGAAAGCCAACAGCGCTCCGAGGTTCGTCGGCTGCCTTCTTACACTGAAAAATGTTGTTGTCATATCCAAACCTCTCAAGCGCCCGCCGATGTACTCAGCCATCGCTCAAGTTCGGTGCAGCAGCGATCGATCATCTCATCGCCCTGCTCTCTGGCGGTCTCGGTCTCCGAACGGGTGTGCACCCAGCCGACATAGGTCGTTGCCCGCGCCGCCATAAACAGGGGCAGGTAAGCCAATTGCGCATCGAACTCAGGGCGGACTGCAAGATACGCTTCAAGCATCGCCTGATAGCAATGATCAAAGTGGGGTTCGCCCTGCTCGAAATACAGGGAGGTCGCAATATCAAACAAGGGCCAGCTGTTGCCTGCATCATCAAAGTCGATGAGCACCAAATTGCCATCAACAACCATCACGTTATCGAGAATCAGGTCTGCATGGATGATGCAAAAATCCGCTTTACTGGCGGGCAGCGCGCTGTATTCCCGCAACGCCTTTGTCAGTTCGCTGCGGCCGCGTTCCATCAGCTTCCGCTGCTCCGGTGTCAGTCGCGGGCATTCCCAGAAACGGCCCCAGCGAGGCTGCTCACCGAAAAGACCGTCGAGGTCCCAGGCCGCGCGAACACTGGGAATATCGCGCTTCCACGTCCGCGACGCGTTGTGCAGTTGCGCGGACAGCGTACCCAATCGACGGTAGTGCACCGCCATTTCCTCGGGAGACGCGCCCGCCTCTTCGCATTGCGCAAGGGTTTCGCCCTCAAGCCAGTCAAAGACGTCTACCTGACGTGACTCGGGGATCGCCGGGTGGTCGATTTCAACAAAATTATCCCCTGACGCCGTGGGCCGGGGCGCGTTCACCGGCAAGCCGCTGGCCTCCAGATACTGGACCCAATCAGCCTCTTCTATAAGGCCATCGTTGCTGTGATAACCGGCACGATGAATACGCAGTGCCCTCGGCGTGCCATCCAGGCCCCACACCTTGAAGACGGCATTTTCGCGGATTTTGATAAGCGCAATATCGTCAGTCGAAAGATTCCATAACTTGCAGGCCTTACTCGCCAGGCCGACCAGTCGCTCACCCTGCTGTTCGGGTGACAGTTGGTAAAATTCATCCACCGGTAACGTCCTCCATGACAGATTCAAGCGTGGTCAGGAGCTGGTCGGCGTGCTCGCTATCAAAGGCCAGCGGCGGCCTGATCTTCAGCACGTTGTCATTGGGTCCTATTCGACTGATCAGCACACCGCGCTGGCGCATTTGGTTGACCACCTTGTTCGCGAGCGCGGTGGCCGGTGTTTTTTCCACCGGATCATCGACCAGGTCGACCGCGAAGAAGAGTCCACCCTCGCGCACATCCCCGAAGCAGTCATAACGGGACTGCATCGCTTTCAAGGCATCAAAGACAATTTTACTGTTTCGTTCTGCGCGGGGCAGTAACTGCTCCGTCTCCAGCACATCGAGTACCGCATTGGCAGCGGCGCAGGATACCGGATTGCCGGCAAAGGTATTGAAGTACATCCCCCACTCGCCGAAGTTTTCGACCAGGGTACGGCTGGCAAGAACCGCCGAAATGGGATGGCCATTACCCATGGGTTTACCCAGCGTGACAATATCCGGTATCACCCCAAACTTCTGATGGGAAAACCAGTGTGTGGCCGAGCGGCCAAAGCCGAACTGGACCTCATCGGCAATAATCAGCCCCCCGGCTTCACGCACGCGCGCCGCAGCCTTGCTCAAAAATGCCGGCGGCGCCTCGGGAATGCCCTCGTTGGCGAAGCCCGGGCAAACCAGCAGAGCGGCAACCCCCGCGCCGCTGTCCTGAAGTTTCGCGATAGCGGCATCGACCGTCTCAAGGAAATAAGCCGCCAGCGCATCACCGACAAGCCCCGACGGCGCGCGATAGCGATCCGGGGTTGTGAAGGTGGCCACCCGCTGACTATGTCGCGACTCGGGCATGAACTCGGTGCCCATCTCAGCAATCGCTTCGGTGTTTCCATGGTAAGCGAGGTCCGTGACGATAACGCCCTGCTTCCCCGTGTAGTGTCGAGCCATTCGCACCGCCGCCTCGTTGGCTTCACTCCCGGAGCAGGCGTAAATCACCGACTCCAACGAATCGTCGAATTTTGTCAGCAGGCGTTCTGAATAATCGAGTACGACCGGGTTTAGATACCGAGTGTGGACGTTGAGTGTGGACGCCTGGCGGGTAATCGCGTCGACCACATGGGAATGGCAATGGCCCACGTGGGGTACATTGTTATAAGCGTCGAGGTACTGGCGCCCATCGGCATCCCACAGATAACAGCCCTCGCCCTTTACGGCGACAATGGGTTCCTCATAAAACAGGGGGCTGAAACGCCCCATAAGCCGGTGGCGCTTTCTCAACAATTCGTCGGTTAAATCCGTCATAGGTAAGATCCCAATGAAATCAGGGTATAGCGCACTCAGTGCGCCCTGTTCTCTCCAGCCATACCCGCAGGATAGCAATCGCAGACATCAGCGGGCGAAAAAAAGCGGGCTTGCGCCCGCTTCAACTCTGCCTCCCGGCAAAAGATAGATCAAGCAGTCAGAACGCGTAGCGAACCTGACCACCCACCATACGCGGCGGGGCGTACTGGGATGTATTGCCAAGAATGCCAAGGTTCAGGTTGTAGATCTTGTACTCTTCATCGAATACGTTTTTCACCCAAGCCACGATTTCAAGCGCTTCCGAACCCGTGGTCCAGGTAATTCTTGCGTTGGTCACGTTGTAGGCTTCCTGCAGCGATCCCCCTTCGTTGGTCACCTCGAACCACTGATCGTCGTTGAAGTTGCCATCCACCTGCAGTGCCAAACTACTGTCACCCAGCGGCATGTTGTAACGCGCCAGGTAATTCAGGCTGTAGCGGGGAGCGTTGGGCAGCTCGTAACCACTGATGGAGTCGACCGGCCAGTCCACCACAACCCCGGGTACCGGCGTTGCCTGTAATTCGGGGCCGAACACCTCATCGACCTCGGTATCAAGCAGCGAAGCGCCGAGAACAAAATCCCAGTTCTCGGTGGGCGTCCAGAACACCTCCAGCTCACCGCCCATCGATTCCGCGTCGCTGTTTCGGATTTGGGGGGTACCGCCGTTGAATGAAAACGCCTGGTAGTCGGTGTAATCGTAGTAAAACACCGTGCCGTTAATACGCAGGGTGCCGTCGGCGGTCTGGGTTTTGAAACCCGCCTCAAAACTATCGAGGATTTCCTCATCGTGACGGATCGTATCCAGAGACACACCGGCAGAGACGGTCCAGTTACCCCCCTTGATACCCCGGTTATAGGATGCAAACAGCAACGTATCCTCAGTCACCCTGAAGTCGAGCTGCAATCGCCCTGCCCAGTCGCCGTAATCAATTTCATCCTGATCGCCACCGGCAGCGTCGACCACCTCCTCGAAATTAAACAGATTGGGCACAAAAACACCCGCGGCGTCATCACGATAATTGGAGACGAAATCCATCTCCTTATCGTCCTGGGACCAACGCAGGCCTGCGATTACCGTAAGCCTGTCGCTGACGTCGAACTCACCCTGACCAAATACCGACCAGTTGGTGGCATCGATCTGGTAATCCTGCTCCACTGCCGGCGATATCGCCGTCTCACCAAAGCCCAGTTCATTGGCGGCGCCAAACGCTGGGGATCCGGCGGTCAACGCCTGGTTGTCCATTTCGATATCAAGCCAGTAGAGGCCGGTCTGCCAGCGGAAGTTGTCGCTGTCACCACTGAGCCGGAATTCCTGACTGAACTGGGTCTGATCCGCTACCGTGGTGAATTCAATTATGGGTACCGGGATGCCATCGCCGTCCTCGGTGTAGAATTTATCAATGGCCTGATAATTGGTAATCGACTGCAACTGCATACCCGACACAAATTCGTGCTCAATGTTGACGGTGTAATTTTCAATGGTGCGGTCGAGGAAACCCGGGTAGTCGGAATAGTGCTCGAAAGGCTCGTCGGCATCCCCCTGGAAGGTCGCCAGACCCGCTTCGTTGACCGGTGCAAAACAATCAATCTGGCTCTCACAGAAAAAGATATCTGCGGTAGCCTCAGCGGGGGCGCCAATCACATCGGTCGTGAAATCAATGAATTCCTGTGGAATATAGGCATCGGCATTGGATCCGTATTGAAGGAAGTTATACCCCCCCGTCGGCACACCATCGTCTTCGCTGTATTTCGCCATGACATCAACCAGCGTTCGATCGCCGACGTCAAACTGAAGCGCGATGCGCGCGGAATAACCATCCATACCGCCGATATCGACACCACTGGGAGGTGGCAGCGGAGCATCGTACCCGGGGAAGGGCTTCGACTCGATATAACCGTCCATCTCGTTCCAGCGACCGGCGATACGGTACCTTGCGCGGTCGCTTATCGCGCCACCAACGGCGCCTTCAACGGCCTTGCGACTGTAATCACCGCCCTCTACCTGGACATAGCCATTGAGCTCCTCATCGGTCGCTTTGTTGGTGATGTAATGCACCAGACCGCCGGTGGCGTTGCGGCCAAACAGCGTGCCCTGGGGCCCGCGCAACACTTCCATACGTTGCATGTCAAACATCTGCCCGTTGATGGCCTGCATGCTGGAGACATAGGCATCATCGATATAAACCGCAATAGGTGCTTCAAGGTTATCGGTGAAGTTGTTCTGGGAAATGCCACGTATGTTAAACGTGGTCAAACTCGGAGAGAACGTATTGAGCTGCATCCCAGGGACCTGCTGGGTAATGTCGACATTGTTGTCGAAACCCAGTGCGTCGAGCTGATTACCGGAGTAGGCGGTCACCGATACGCCCACATCCTGCAGGTTCTGCTCACGTTTTTGCGCCGTGACAATCACTTCTTCCAATACCGAGGCCTGCGCAAGTCCTCCACCGAGGGAAAGCGCCAGCGCCGCGCCGGTAGCCAGATACAAAGGGTTTCGTTTTTTCATGGTGTGTCTCTCCAACGGTTCATGGTCGCCCTAAGCCGGTTTCCCCGATCTATTGACGGATTTTTTCTTTCCCCAAACTCTATCCGACGGCATGCGCAAAGCGCGCACGACCATCGCGTGAAGACGCCGACCGACGCCTTATGTGTAACACGTTACGCTTGTTGCAATTAATGTTCAATATCCGTATCGCTTCGAGGGCTATTTTATTTTTGAGTCTACGCAGCGCGGCGAAACGGCGACGAGCTGACACTATGGCAACCTCTCACCGCAAGGCCCTGCCCGATTTTTCTCCGGGTAACTCACCAAATTCCGGCGGCGGCTCGTTGAGACTCCCAACCAGCTCGTCGAGCAGTCGATAAAGCAGCGTCAGTTGTCTTCCGCCAAAGCAAGATTCGATGTAGTCGTAACGCGCCTCGGACTCGGGAGCGAGCTGGGCGAGCAGCTTGCGACCCTTGGGGGTAATGGATACCAGCGAACGTCGACTGTCGTCACTGCAAACGCGCCGGCGCGTGATGCCGCGGCTCTCGAGATTCTGCAAAATCCGACTGACGCTGGGTCGCAGCAATGAGCAGGAATCCGCAAGCTCACTGATGTCGAGTGTTTTTGTCTCGCCGAGGGCGCGCATGACTCGCCACTGCTGGGTTGAAAGATCGTGGGCACGAAGATGGGGAATGAAAGCGCGCAATACCGCTTCGTGGGCTTTCAACAGCCGCATCGGCAGCGATTGGTCAAAGCGGCGCAGATCGCTCAGTGCCGCCTCATGAGACTGCTTACTACCCACGGCGATTATCGCGCAGTTGCAAGGTCATATCGGGATCGGCGGTGGGATCATCCTCGACCCCGTTACTGAGGACACCGATACCAGGCACCTCGACCTCAATAATATCTCCGGGGACCAGATACTTCGGCGGATCAAATCGCGCACCCGCGCCCAGTGGTGTCCCGGTGGAAATCATATCCCCGGGTTTGAGCGTGTAAAAAATGGACAGGTAGCTGATCAGGTAGTCAAAGGGAAACATCAGATTGCTGGTGTTGTCCTGCTGGCGGACCTCTCCGTTCACGCGCGTCTCAAGGGGCAGTTGATCCATTCCGGAAAATTCATCCGCCGTCACCATCCACGGACCGATCGAGCCCGACGCATTGAAATTCTTACCCTGGGTCACGTTGAACTTTGCGTGCCTGACCCAGTCGCGCAAGGTACCTTCGTTCATCAAAGTCAGTCCGGCAATATGGGACATCGCGTCAGTCTGGGGAATCCGATGTCCCTCCTTGCCGATGAC
>NZ_DS999411.1:3043766-3058014 GCF_000158175.1 Luminiphilus syltensis NOR5-1B
CGCGCACCACCGGCGGCTGCAGGATGACATCACCAACGGCGTAGTCCGCCGACAATGCGCACTCGGCATCATCGATCGAGTCGCCCCGCTGAAGGTACTCGAGCAGCGAGCCACCGCGACGTACACCCAGATCAACAACACCCTCGTCTGTAACCAGGCCCCAGGTATCGACACCCGCGTGCTGAAAACTCGCCAATTTCACACTCATTCTCCCAACCAATTCATCGATCTACGGTTTACAGGCAATCTCATGATTACAGCGCGAACTGCCCAATAATTAGGTAACGTGTTACGTTTTTTATCACAAATCGTGGCAAACACCAATAACGCAACGCAACGGTTTGAAAACGAGGGGCGGCTTAACGCCAGGCGGGCGCGGTCAGGCGTCGCTTTCCATCACTGGCGAGAACCACGCCATCGTCATCGAGACGTTCGCGATCCCAGAGTTCGCAGGTGACCTGCTTGTGTTTCTGATCGAGCCCTTCGCAGTAATTGCTGTAACGGCAAACGATTACCTCATCGCCATGTCCCGTGCGCACCTTCTCGAACCAGTCAGGATCCGCCAGCGCCTGCCTGGCGAACGCGATGACGTCCGCGCGCTCCTCGCGCAACAGACGCTCCGCCTGGTCGAAACCATAAATGCCACCGGCGACTACAATCGGGGTTTCGAAACCGCTATCGCGCACTCGTTGACGAATCGCGGCAACCGGCTCAACGTTGCGCTCAAAGGGGCCCTGCTCATCAGAGATATAGGATGGCATGCACTCGTAGCCACTCTGGCCGGTATAGGGGTAAGCCGCCCATCCCACTTTGGGCTTCTTGGCGTCATCGAACTTTCCGCCCCGGGACAGGCTGAGGAAATCCATACCAGCGGCCGCAAACGCCTCGGCGAAATAGGTCGCATCAGACAGATCGCTACCGCCTGAAATGATTTCATCGCTGAGAAATCGGCAACCCACTGCAACATCGTCGCCAACCACCTGTCGAACCGCGTCATACACCTCTAGCGGCAACCGAACCCGGTTTTCCCGGGAGCCCCCATAGCCGTCGGTGCGATCATTAACCCGGGAGAGAAAAGAAGCCATGGTATAGGCGTGCGCATAGTGCAGCTCTATACCATCAAAACCGGCGGCAACCGCCCTACCCGCTGCCGCTGAAAACAGCTCGGGCAATGTGTCAGGCAGCGCTGCAATCGCCGGTATATCGACATCGGTAACACGCTCGCGATAACCAAAACGCAAGTCCTCAATCTCGCGCGGTGCGAGAACCTCATCAAGGGCGGCATCATCCAGTCCAGCAAGCGCTGCCCGAACCTCGGTCTCGTGGGCCTCGTTCATCCCGAGTGCGGCACGGTGTTCATCGGTGATCGCAAGAAAGCGGTCAAAATACTTTTCCGGATCCGGCCTGCGCCGTATCGATAAAAAATCGATGAGCTGGATCAACAGGCGTGTTTTTCCGTCGCTGGCTTCACGTACGGCATCCACCAGCCGGGTGAGGCCCTCGATGTAACGATCGTTTGAAATACGAAGCAACGGGCCACTGGGGATATCCCGGATTCCCGTCGCTTCGATCACGATGGCGCCCGGCTTGCCCTCGGCAAAACGGGCGTACCAGTCAATCACGTCCTGGGTTACCTCACCGGCCTCATTCGACCGCCAGGGCACCATAGCGGGTATCCAGGTACGCTGTTGCAGCGCCATAGGACCTAAAGACACGGGTGAAAACAGATGGCTGGACACGGCTTCGCCGGCATCGGGCCAGTGGTCAACCTCAGCCTTGTATTTGATGCGCTGTGCGGGTTTCCACATAGTCAGGCCCCCTGTTCCGTGGCGGTAATACAACTCTTCAAACGCTTCAGGGATGCCATCAAATCATCGACCTCGCTCGCGTTCAAGCAACCCAGCATTTCCATGACCCACAACTCATGCTGTGTCGCCATCTCGGAAAAGCGTCGTTTACCCTGCCGCGTCAATCGGACACAAAAGGTTCGTCGATTTTCAGGCACCGGCTCGCGACTGATCAAACCCTCACTCTCAAGCTGCGTCGCAAGCCCGGAGACACTGCCCCCCGAGACCATCATTCTCGCGGAAAGCTCGCCCATGGTCAGACCATCAGACGCCCGCTCGAGTTGCGCCAGAAAATCGAATCTCGGGAGCGTGGTATCAAACTCCTCCCGCAAACGCGAACGGAGACGCTTCTCAATCAGATTCGTACAGGTTAATAGCCGCAACCAGAGTCGGATCGACTGGTGGTCGTCGGCCGCAATACGAGACTCGTGATCGAGTGTTGCCAGTTCGGGCTGCGCCATAGTCGTGTCTCTGGGAAAAGTCCTGTGAATAATATTTTAAATATAAAATGTTTTGCTTATACTGGCCAGAGATTTTCGTCTGAAAAGACAACAGTGGCTGTTTCCAGATTTCATCATAAGTAGGGGTTTGCTATGAAGATGGTGTGTTTAGGCGGGGGACCTGCGGGTCTGTATCTCGGTATTTCCATGAAGCTTCGCAACCCTGAAAACGAGGTGGCCGTCTACGAGCGCAATCGTCCCGACGACACGTTTGGCTGGGGCGTCGTGTTCTCCGATCAAACGGTCGACAACCTCATGGAAAATGACCCGAGGAGCGGAAAAGCCATCGCCGATGAATTTATTCATTGGGACCTGATCGATTGTTATGTTGAAGGTAAGGTCGAACGCTCCGGGGGGCACGGATTTATCGGGCTGGGCCGCAAGCGGATGCTGCAACTGCTTCACCAGCGGGCTGAAGAACTCGGCGTCGAACTGCATTTTGAAACCGAGGTCGACCTCGACGATATCGATGGTCGCTTTGCCGACGCCGACATTATTGTTGCCAGTGATGGTCTCAACTCAAAGGTGCGCAACAGCGATTTAGACAACTTTGAATGCACCATCGATGTGCGCCCCAACAAGTTTGTCTGGCTCGGTACCCATCAGACCTTCAGCGATGCCTTCACTTTCATTTTCGAAAAGACCGAGCATGGCTGGATCTGGGTCCACGCCTACCAGTTTGATGACAAGACCTCGACGTTTATTGTCGAGACAACACCCGAGGTCTACGACGCCATGGGTTTTGAACACATGACTCATGAAGAGAGTGCCGAAACCTGTCGCAAGATTTTTGAAGACTACCTCGATGGCCATGACCTGATGACCAACTCGGCCCATATCCGCGGATCGGCGTGGATCAGCTTCCCCTATGTGAAGTGCGACAACTGGATAAAGATGACCGTATCGTGCTCATCGGCGACGCCGCCCATACCGCACACTTCGCGATCGGCTCTGGCACCAAGCTCGGTCTGGAGGACGCCATATCCCTGGCCAAGCATCTGAACAGTGGCGAGCCGGTCAAAGAAGCGCTTCACTCGTATCAGGAGGAGCGAAAGATCGATGTTCTCCGTCTGCAGAACAGCGCCTACAACGCCATGGTGTGGTTCGAGAATACGCCGAGGTACATCGAAGCCTTCGATCTCAAGCAGTTCAACTATTCGATGCTTACCCGTAGCCAGCGCGTCAGCCACGAGAATCTTCGGCTTCGCGATAAGCAGTGGCTGGAAAACATGGAAGTGCATCTCGCCCAACGCCATCTCGGCAGTGAGCAGAGTGAACCCGTACCGCCCATGTTCCTGCCCTATCAGCTTCGCGAAATGTCACTGGATAATCGCGTCGCGGTATCGCCCATGTGTATGTATAGCGCCACCGATGGCATGCCCGACGACTGGCATCTGGTGCACTACGGAGCGCTTGCCAAAGGCGGCGCTGGCCTCGTCTACACCGAGATGACCAATATCAGCCCAGAGGCGCGAATCACCCCGGGATGTACGGGGATATGGAGCGATGAACACACCGCCGCCTGGAAGCGAATCGTTGATTTTGTCCACCAGCACAGTCATGCCAAGTTCGCGATGCAAATTGGTCATGCAGGCCCAAAGGGTGCGACCCTGGAGCCCTGGAAGTGGGATCCCAATATCCTCGACGAACCGCTACCCGAAGCAGAGCAATGGCCACTATTGTCAGCAAGCGCAGTGCCCTTCGACAGTTACAGCCCGGTTCCCAAAGCCATGGACAGGGCGGATATGGACCAGATCAGGGACGAGCACGTCGCCGCCGCCAAACGCGCTGCCGACGCCGGCTTCGATATGATCGAGATGCACGCGGCTCATGGCTACCTGCTATCATCCTTTATCACCCCGGTATTGAATTCGAGGACCGACGAATACGGCGGGTCGCTGGAAAACCGTCTGCGCTACCCGCTCGAGGTCTTCACCGCCATGCGTGAGGTCTGGCCGGCTGACAAGCCCATGTCGGTTCGTATTTCGGCCCACGACTGGATCGGCGAGTCCGGCATTACCGAAGCCGACGCACTCGCCATTGCCAAGGCCTTTAGTAACGCCGGTGCTGATCTGATCAACGTGTCCACCGGTCAAACCAGCCACGACGCCAAACCGCAGCCGGGCCGCATGTTCCAGACACCCCTGTCTGACCTGATTCGAAATGAGGGCGCCATCAACACCATCGCCGTCGGCAACATTTACGAGATCGACCATGTGAACAGTATTATCGCGGCAGGTCGTGCCGATCTCGTCTGTCTGGCCCGCCCTCACCTGGCCGATCCAAACTGGACGCTCCATGCCGCCGCCGAGCTCGGTTATCAGGGGCCCGCAGTGCATGAGCCGCACCAGTACTTTCTGGGCTATCGCCAGTTGTACACCAACGCCGAACGCGCCCGGACCAGCGCCGAATGACTTCCCATGCTGTGGTAACCGGTGCCGGTAGCGGCATTGGCGCGGAGATTGCCCGGGAATTATCACAGCAGGGCTGGCGACTGACACTATTGGGACGCCGAATCGACCCGCTGGAAACGCTCTCGAAAGCGTTGCCCGCCGATTCACTGCCGCTATCCTGCGACGTAACCCAGCCGGAAGATGTCAGCGCCGCGTTTGCACGCGCCCGAGAACAGTTTGGCGCCGTCCATGCACTGATCAATTGCGCGGGCGCGGCACCGAGCGCCCCGTTTCACAAGATCAGTTATGACCAATGGCAGGCCACTCTCGGCGTCAACCTCAATGGGGTTTTTCTCGCGACTCAAGCGGCACTGGAGGATATGCGAACGGCCAAATCGGGGCGCATCATCAACATTGCGAGTACCGCATCGCTCAAGGGTTATGCCTACGTCAGCGGATACTGTGCGGCCAAGCACGCTGTGCTGGGAATGACGCGCTCGCTGGCGCTCGAACTCGCCTCAATCGGTATCACCGTCAATGCGATCTGCCCAGGCTATACCGATACGGATATCATCCGCGACGCGGTGGCCGGTATCGCCCAGAAAACTGGCCGGACTGAAGACGAAGCCCTCACCCACTTTACCGACAGCAATCCTCAGGGGCGCCTGATAACCCCGCTGGAGGTTGCGTCGGCGGTTCAGTGGTTGCTTAGCGACGGGGCCTCGGGGGTTAACGGACAAGCAATTGCCATCAACGGCGGTGAAATCTAAAAGCAGGACGGAGCGAACAGTAATGCAGCAAACAAGCGTGACAGATTATAAGCCCGAGCATTTTTTGTGGGAAGTTGCCGAGGGTGTCGGCACCATTACGCTGAATCGACCGGAGCGAAAAAACCCACTCACGTTTGAATCCTACGCCGAACTGCGCGATCTGTTCCGCACACTGGTTTACGCCGATGACGTCGACACGGTGGTGATAACCGGCGCCGGAGGAAACTTCTGTTCGGGTGGCGATGTCCACGAGATCATCGGCCCCCTGACCAAAATGTCGATGTCCGAGCTCATTGCGTTCACGCGTATGACCGGCGACCTGGTGAAGGCCATGCGCGCGTGTCGCCAACCGGTCATTAGCGCCGTTGAGGGCGTCTGTGCCGGCGCGGGTGCGATCATCGCCATGGCCAGTGATCTGCGCTACGCCGGCCCCTCCGCCAAGGTGGCCTTTCTGTTCAATCGCGTCGGCCTGGCGGGCTGTGACATGGGAGCATGCTCGCTGCTACCCCGATTGATCGGCCAGGGACGCGCCAGCGAATTGCTGTATTTCGGCCGCTCCATGAGTGCAGAAGAAGGTGAGCGCTGGGGGTTTTTCAACGGTATTAGCGAACAGCCCCTGACCGATGCACTGGCAGCGGCGAAACGAATCAGCTCGGGCCCTACCTTCGCCAATGGCATCACCAAAACCCAGCTGCATCAGCAGTGGAATATGTCGGTCGATCAAGCGATCGAGTGCGAAGCACAGGCACAGGCCATATGTATGCAAACCGAGGATTTTCGACGTGCTTACCACGCCTTTATCGAGAAGCAACAGCCCGTGTTCGAGGGTGACTGAGCGCAGGAGCCACCAATGAGTGATCAATCCTATCTGGGCTGGCCGTTTTTCGATGCGGAACACGCCACCCTCGTACAGACATTGGATGAGTGGGCCAAAGCACATCTGCCTCAACTCACCGCGCATGAGCACGAAGACCTCGATGGAACCTGTCGACGACTGGTAACCGCTCTCGGCGAGGCGGGCTTTACGCGTTATGCCGTGCCCGCAGGGGCCGGCGGTGTGTACGAAAAACTCAATGTACGCAGTCTTTGCCTGATTCGCGAAACCCTCGCGCGCCACAATGCCCTCGCCGACTTCGCCTTCGCAATGCAGGGGCTGGGCAGTGGTCCGATCTCGCTATTTGGCACCGAGCAACAACAGCAGGACTACCTCGCCGACGTCGCTGAAGGTTCCAAAATCAGCGCGTTTGCACTCTCTGAACCCAACGCAGGCTCAGATGTTGCCGCCATGGAGTGCCGCGCCGAGGCTGAAGGCGATGGCTTTATCCTCAACGGCACGAAAACCTGGATTTCCAATGCAGGGATAGCGGACTTTTATACCGTATTCGCAAGAACCGATCCCACTCTCGAAGGCGCCAAGGGCATCAGCTGCTTTATCGTTCCCGCCGACACCCCCGGGTTCGAGGTGAGCGAACGCATTGATCTGGTGGCGCCGCATCCGCTGGGAACATTGCAATTCACGGATTGCTACCTGCCGGCAAAACAGCTGGTCGGTGAGCAGGGCCGGGGGTTTGCGATCGCAATGGCAACACTCGATGTGTTCCGTTCGACCGTCGCCGCCGCCGCGCTGGGTATGGCTCGGTGCGCGCTGGATGCCACTCTCGACCACATCGGTCAGCGGGACATTTTTGGTGGCAAGCTGGTCGACCTGCCACTGGTTCAGGCCAAGGTTGGCGATATGGCGCTTGCGATCGACTCCAGCGCGCTTCTTGTCTACCGCGCCGCATGGACCAAGGACTGTGTTGCGGAGCGCGTTACCCGGGAGGCGGCAATGGCCAAACTGGCCGCTACCGAGTCGGCGCAACAGGTGATAGACAGCGCGGTGCAACTCCACGGCGGAAAAGGGGTCACCAAAGGGAATATTGTCGAATCGCTCTACCGGGATATTCGCGCGCTGCGTATTTACGAAGGCGCCAGCGAGGTACAGCAGACCATTATTGCCCGCCAGGCCATCGACCAGCACAAGGGCTAAATCGCAGGTGGCGGCTGGAGCACCGCGTCACTGACGTCGGTGTGGCCGGCCAATGGCTTGCACCCGGGCGCGAGTCATCGCAAAATCCGCGTCCTTTAACCGCGGGAATCCCCCCATGCCCCATCCCAGTCTCGCCACCGGCGATACCCTGACCAGCAGCGAGCTGCGTATTACCGAAGCGGATATTCTCAGCTTTGCCCGCGCCTTTGATCCACAGCCCTATCACCTCGACCGAGCGGCGGGTGAGGCCTCCATATTTGGCGGCCTGTGCGCCAGTGGCTGGCAGGTGGCGGCACTGAGCACACGGCTGGTTGAAGAATCATTGATCGACTCCAAGCTTGATGTACTCGACATCGCCGGCGTGGACTCCATGCGCTGGCTGCGACCCACCTTTGTCGACGAGACCATTAAGACCGTCAGCGAAGTGGTCACCGCAGACCACCAGCATGTCGCGCTCTCGGTGCGTGTTGTGACGGGTGACGATGAACCGGTGGCCACTATGGCCTGTCGTGTCGCACTGGCCAGCGGAGGTCAGTCATGAGTAATGCGTTTATACGCAGCCGGTGGTTTGAAGATATCCCTGTGGGCGAATTCCATGTCTTTGGTTCACACACATTCTCAGAACTCGAGATCATAGAATTCGGAAAGACCTACTCGCCCCGAGCTCATCACACGACACCTCAAAACGCCGAAACCACTGGCAATGCGCTGGTCGCAGCGCCCTGGCACGTCACCGCCATGTGGATGCGCATGATGGTCAATTATATGGAGCGCTACGCAGCGGGCGTGCAGGACGGGCGTCGTAATGGGGCCGGCATGGGGCTCGAGAAACTGGAATGGTTCCAGCCCGTGCTACCGGGCCACACCATTACCTTCACTTACGAAATTATTGCCAAGTCCGAGAAAATCGTCCGCGACCGCTGGGGCATTATTCGATCGAGGAACGAAGCCTTTAACCAGTACAACGATAAGGTAATGAGCTTTGAGATCGACATCCTGGCCGAGCGCGCTGTCGGTCAGGCAAGCGCCTGATTCAACGCGCCTTCGAAAGGTGCGCTGTCCTCACCCTCCATTGCCGCTTCACGCAACTGGCGAATCCTCGCGGGGCTCACCTCCGCCTCGCGATCAACCGTGTCGAGGATACGCATGAGTCGACTGGTGGTTCGGGCGCGGGTAGCACCGTAGCCCTTAACCATTCGACCGCACTCGGCAAGCTCGAGAGCAAGTTCGGGGTCCCGGGCTGATGCCCAAAGCACGGCGCCAAACCATCGATCGATCATCCCTCGTTCTTCCGCGTAACCCAGAGTTCCCCTGCGGAAACGTCGCAATCGAGCCAGCACCCGCATTATCAGATAAACCGATAGCCGATCGGTACGTAACTTGCGCGGGCCGAGTAGGCGTCCCAGGCCGGAACGTGCGGTCTCCGAAGCCAACAACCGCTCACCGAATCGTTTGGGTAGCATGGCAGCGATCTCCTCCACACGCGGGTGAAAAAACTCGGTCACCCGGATGGGCTGCTCGGGTTCTGCACGAACTTCATCCCTGATCGCCTGCTGCCGATCAGGGCGCACCTTTAACTGAGCCACTCGCGGGATATCCTCAAAGGCCATCCACAAGGCCAGATAGCGCGCCGCCTCGGTGAGCGCGACTGAACCCGCGCTATCCAATGCCGTCGCCAATTTTTCGACCAAAAAGAGATAGTCCTCGGCATAGGCCAGATCCTGATAATCAATGAGACGCGACGCGCCTCGATAAACCACCTCATGGCACATCACCGGTAACGCCCGCATGCGTTCGATGAGCACACGCCCTTGGGCAGTGTGTGCATCAGGCAACACAAAACCGGAGGAATCGCCCTTATCATTGGGGTCAAAAAGACCTACGCCGCCGGACTGGGCACGATCCCATGCCTCGTTAAAGGCGGCACGATTGGCATCGGCTCCCCGCCCTTCGCCAATAATCCGCTCGAAGGTCTCCCGGGCGAAGGGCAGTACCTCGCTGCCGGCAATGGCCCCGAACAGCGCTGCAGACACCACCGTATTGTGGCGACCCACCAATTCCAGCATATCGAACTGAATAAAACGCCTGGCGTAGCGGGCGCACATCTCAGACAGCATTGCGGGATCGATCGTGCCGTCCCCTGTCGCGCTTTTTTCGGTAATACCGTAGACACGATGCGTCGATGCAATCAGCGTGGTCTGCTCGGGAGAAACAAACCCCCGACTCAGCATTCGGCCGGCCTCGGCTATTTCTGATGCCACCGCGATATCGATGTCGCCCTGTGACGGGAACAGCGACAGCACCGGTTGGCTGCCGTCTTCCGGGCGGGGAATAAACTCCAGATAATAAATCGTGGCTCCCGTGCGCTGGGCGACGCCCGCCAGCGACGTGGTTTGACACAACCAACCCTCTTGATCGGCAACCGCAATAAGCCAATTGGTCAGTACACCGCCCCCCTCGCCACCGAGAGCAGCAATCACCATATTGATGGCGCGCGAAGAATCACTCACAGGGATGCGGCCTCCATTCGCTGCTCATCCCGACGCCGGAACCAGGCGATGACACGCTGCCGCAATGTGTCTTTCGCACGATCGAAACTATTAGGGTTGTAAACCAGATCCACCTGGGAAAACGACGGACAAAGCACCGCACTATGGGCGTTCTCGCCACACACACCACAGCCCACACAACTGTTGTCAACGTAGGACACCGGGTCTGTGCGCAGGGGATCGGGATTATCCTTGATGGTCAGTGACGGGCAACCCGAGAGTCGTATGCAGCCATGATCACCCGTACAGGTTTGAGGATCGACGTAGAACCGCGATCGATGAATCCGCTTACCGGAGGCGATTGCGCTCTTCATCATGGGTTTGACCCGGCGCTGGCGATTGAGCATACACTCTCCCTCGGCAACAACGACCTTGAGCCCGGGGAGACTACTCGTCAGGGCTTCGTGCAAGGTGTTTTTCATCGCTTCGATATTGTAGGTACTCACCGTGCGAATCCACTTGACGCCGGCTCCGCGACAGGCCTCTTCAATACTTTGGTAGTCGTCACGGCGTGGCGCATCGGCGTCGATGGTGGAAGCAATGATATTGGGCTCAACCAGGGACGGAATATCCTGACCGCCGGTCGCCGCCGAATAGCCGTTGTCGACCACAATCAACAATCCGTCATGATGATTAAACACCGCGCTGGCAACACCGCTGGTCAATCCGTTATGCCAGAAACCGCCATCACCCATAATGCTTATCGCCTTGTGCGGCAGCGCATGCCGGACACTCGAGGAACTCGCCAGTGACAGGCCATAGCCCATGATGGTGTTACCCAGATTGAAAGGTGCCAGGGTGGCAAAGGAGTGGCAGCCGATATCAGAGGAGATATGGAAAGGACCCAGTTCCTCCTGAACCTGCTTCACCGCCGAGAACAGGGGACGCTCGGGGCACCCGGTACATAAACCGGAAGGCCTGGGCGGCACATTGTCGAGCAGCGCCTGCTGATCTTCCTCGACCAGCGGCGTCTCCAGCGCGGCGACCTCTTCCGCGGAAGATAGCAATTCGATCTCAGGTCCTGAGGAGGCCTCGATAAACCGGGTGATGCCCAGCAGCATGACCTGCCCGGTATATTCACCGGCCATGGGCATGATGTCCTTGCCAAAAACCCGCGTCTGAAAATCGGCTCGGCGCAATGCCGTTTGGATTCCCTGCTCAATATACTCAGGCTGGCCCTCCTCCAGCACCAGTACCTGCTCTTTACCCACACAGAAATCAACCAATTCTTCGGGTATCAGCGGGTAGGCGACATTCAAAACATAAATAGGAATGTCGGTGTTGCCATAGACATCCGACAATCCCTGGCGTTGCAGGGCGCGAATGACCGTGTTGTAAGAGCCACCACAGGTAATAATGCCCAGATGCTCGTGACGCCCCGGGAACACTTCGTTGAGTTTATTGGCCTTGATAAATTCGATGGCCGCGGGTAATCGTTGAGCTATTTTTTCCCGTTCCTGGGCGTATACATTGGGCGGGAGGATGATTTTTTCGGGCTCTCGGTGGGGCGTAACCGGTGCACGATCGCTGAATTGAGGTTCGCGGTTGTCGCGGGCAACAAATTCACCGGTCACATGACAGCCACGGATACGCATCATATAAAAGATCGGTGTGTTACTGGCCTCTGAAAGTTCAAAGCCTTTCTCAACCATATCGACAATGCTGGTCAAATTCGGCCTCGGATCGAGCAGCCACATCTGCGCCTTCATGGCAAAGGCGTAGCTGCGCTCCTGCATGATGCTCGACCCCTCACCGTAGTCCTCACCCACAATCACCATGGCTCCACCGGTGACCCCAGAGGACGCGATATTGGACAGCGCGTCTGAGGCAACATTGGTACCCACCGTCGATTTCCAGGTTACTGCGCCGCGCAGCGGATAATTGATGGAGGCCGACAACATGGCTGCCGCCGTTGCCTCTGAACCCGACGCCTCGAAATGAACACCCAGTTCACCGAGAATGTCCTGGGCATCGTTGAGCACGTCCATCAGGTGTGAGATCGGGGAGCCCTGATAGCCGCCGACATAGGAGACCCCGGACTGGAGCAGCGCCTTGGTAATGGCGAGGATACCCTCGCCCTGAAACCGCTCGCCGTCACCCGCGCGCAGCTTTTTGACTTCCTCTTTAAACGACCGCTCAGCCATTGCTGTTTACTGCCTCCGATTTCGTGACGTGTTTAGGACTATTTCAGGCTGCCGGGACCAGTGCCAGGACGCGGCAGGGGCTACCAGAGCCATTTTCAATTTTGAGGGGCGCCGCGATGAGCACGGCACCGGTAGCCGGGAGCTGATCGAGGTTTCGCAGGCTGGCAAGGCCGCACTTGTTGGCGCCGTGCATCAGGTTGTGGCAGGGGAACATGGGATCCTGCGCCGAGGCCTGTCCCGAATCCGTGCCCACGGTCTCGACACCCACACCAATGACATTGCGCTCCTCCGCGAGGAAAGTCACGGTCGCGGGGTCCCAGCCGGGAGTATGCATACCGTCGTCGGAATGATTCAGAAACGTCTCATCTTCACGAGTCGACCAGTCGGTCCGATAAAGCACCCATGAGCCTTCAGGTATCTCGCCGTGCTTGGCCTCCCAGGCTTTCACAAAATCGACCGACATCAGAAAGTCGGGATCTGCAGTCGCCTCGGCCACCGCATCGATAACCACCGCCGGCGCGACAAAACGATCCGGGGGTAGCGTGTCGGTAGCGTGGTCCTCGTGATCCTTGCCGGTTACCCAGTGTATGGGCGCATCGAAATGCGTGCCCGTATGTTCACCGCATTTAATATTGTTCCAGTACCAGGCCGGGCCACGATCATCGTAGCGGGAGATCTCCTCCTTGGAAAACGGCCACGACTTGCCCCACCCAAACTCTTCAGGCAGCTCAAGAATGGGCGTATCGGCCGATAGGGTCACGCTGAGATCGACCACTTTTATTCCCCCTGACGTCAAACCCTGCGCCAGTTCCATCAATGCATTGCTTCCCATAATCGCTTCTTCCCTATTGGTAGATGTATCCGTGTAATACCGATGAGCATAACGCCGGGCACGCTGGACTGCGATACCATGGCAGTATCGCAATCACTGGCACAACCAATCGCACTAGCAGTGTGCCGCGAATGCTGGCGTATATTTTAAACCTAAAATATACTTGAGCCTCGAAAATTTGCAATGGAGAAAACGCATGCACACCACCTTGCTCCCCGAAGGTTGGCCCCGGCCCAAGGGCTATGCCAACGGCGTCATGGCCGAGGGCTCACAATGGATATTCTGCGGCGGCATGGTGGGATGGACGCCAGAGGAGGTGTTTGAGCACAAGGATTTTGTCGGTCAACTCCGGCAGGCATTGGTCAATGTTCACGCCGTGTTAACCGCCGCGGGGGCCGGGCCGGAGCACATGACGCGAATGACCTGGTACATCACCGACAAACCGGGTTATCTCGCAAACCTGCGCGAGGTAGGCAAAGCCTATCGGGATGTTATGGGCAAAAATTTCCCCGCGATGAGTGTGGTTGAGGTGAGTGCGCTGATCGAAGATGAGGCGCTGATCGAGGTTGAGGTTACGGCCATCAAGTAAGTGCCCTGACGTCAATGCTCGCGCTCTGCTTATAAGGGCGGAGGCAGCCGTGGGGAGACCTACCCGTGGGGGTGCGGCGTTTATAGCGGGCTTTTCCGGACGAACGCCTTATTTTCCATGGTCAGCACCGCCACCTTGTCCTGGTTTTCAACATAGGCGTGGGTGGCGACGATACCGCGATCGGGTTTGCTCCGGGACTGGCGCACCTCGATAATTTCCACACTGCCACTAAGTGTGTCACCGGCTTTCACAGGGTGCAGCCAGCGCAGCGTATCCACGCCTGGTGACACAATTACCGCGGCATCCTTCATATAGGCATCTACGGCCATGCGCATAAAAATGGAGGCCGTGTGCCAGCCGCTGGCAATTAACCCGCCCAGGGCCTGGGACTCGGGACTCTCGGGATCGACATGAAAAACCTGAGGATCGTACCGCTTTGCAAAATCGATCATCTCCCCCTCGGTGACGTGATAGGGCCCGATAGCGACTGATTCGCCCACGGTAAAGTCCTTGAGGTAACGCACAACAACTCCTCCAAAAATTTAAAAATATGCTTGCACAGAGCATATACCGCTGGTATTTATTTTAAACCTAA
>NZ_DS999411.1:3062748-3238078 GCF_000158175.1 Luminiphilus syltensis NOR5-1B
ACCTTTGCGGTTTTTGATGTTGAGCGTGTTGAGATACTGAAGGGCCCGCAAGGCACGCTATTTGGACGTAACGCCACCGGCGGTCTGGTTCATTTCATTTCCAATGCGCCGAGTTTTGATGGCCCAGAGGGCTATCTGGACCTTGAAGTGGGTCAGTTCGACTCCGAAGCCAACGCCATGCGCTACGTCGCTGAAGGGGCTTTTGGCGGCCCCCTAAGCGAGACCGTCGCTGCACGCGCTGCCTTCCGCTACAGCAAGCAGGATCCCTATCTGAAAAATCTCTACAGCAACGATGATCAGCTTCCGTTCCTGGGCGATCCTGGCCCCGGTGCTGGTGCCGATCTTGGTGATGACGATACCATTGCCGCAAGACTGCGCTTTGCCTTTACCCCGAGCGACGATCTGCGCATGGATCTCAGCTTCAATTACTCGGATAGCGAGGTCAATACCGGACCCTACCAGAGCAAATCGACGCTGGGTATCGCCACCGAAGTGAACGGCAATCTCGAGCTGATCAATGTGGTCAACACCCCGGCTGATGAAACCCGGCTGACTGCCGTCGTCGATGCCGATGGCAACGACACCGGCCTCGACGGTGGTGCCGACATTGAAGATGGCGACAGCTTCCTACCGGGTGGTGGTGGCGGTCTGCCGGGCCGACTAGCACCGGGCGCCGATTTCTTCGGTTATCTCGACCCCGACGGCGATGACTTCACCTTTTCCGGCGATTTCGCATTCAGGGACCAGGGCAGCGTCGAAAATTCCGGCGTCAACTTTCGTCTGATTTATGATTTATCCGACACCACGACATTTACCTCGATTACGGACTACAAGGACTATGAGAAGCTCTTATTTATTGACGTCGATGCGGCGCCGGTCAATCAGCTCGCCAACTACGCCGGTGTCGACGCATCGAGTTTCACTCAGGAGTTCCGTCTGAGTGGCGAGACCGAGCGCAGTCGATGGGTGGCAGGTCTCTATTACCTGAACATTGACTCAGAATCGGATAACGGCTTGAAGGGACCGCAAAACAGCTTCGCGGATGTCTTCGGCGGCTCGCCGATCGATGTGGGTACTGTGGCCAACCTGGAAACCGATTCCTACAGCATTTTCGGTCAGTATGAATACGATTTCAGCGACAAGCTCACGGTCATTGCCGGACTGCGCGCCATGCAGGAAGAAAAGGACTTTGGTCTCGTACTTGGCGTTGCACCCTCTGACGGTTCTCGCGTCGTCAACAGCTCTCCCTGCTTCTCGGGTCAGCTCGACGCCTGTTTCCCCGGAACCGGCGTCAGTTATGAAGATGATTTCTCAGAGAATTTCTGGGCAGGAAAACTGCAGCTTACCTACGATGTCTCTGACGATCTGATGCTGTACGCGGGTGTGAATCGCGGGGTGAAAGCAGGGAGCTATAACGCACCCTTACTCGGCGCCTACTTTGGCTCTGGCGGTGATGCCGGCCTGCCCTACGACGAAGAAGTCCTCACCTCCTATGAGGGTGGCTTTAAGGCAACCCTCGGCGGTGGCACCACGCGAATCAATGCAACTGCTTTCTACTACGATTACAAGGATTATCAGGCCTTCCTGTTTGTGGGTGTAGGTGGCGTTGTGACCAACCAGGATGCCGACAACTACGGTGTAGAACTCGAGATTCAGACCACGCCGGTGGATGGTCTCGACCTGATTATCAGCGGTGCCTACTTCGATGCCACGGTGAAGGACGTATCGCTACGAAATGGCTCGCCGCTGCCCCCAAGCGACGTGGACCCCACCTATGCGCCGGAACTGCAGGCGACCGCGCTGGCGCGATATTCCTTCGATGCCTTCGGCGGTCTGATGGCGATTCAGGGTGATATCAGCTACTCCGACGAGTACTACTACAACCTGCGCAACTTTGACGCCGACAAGTTCGACAGCTATGTCGTCGCCAATGCCCAGCTCAGTTATGCGGTGGATGATTGGCTTGCCACGCTGGCCGTCCGCAACCTGACCGACGAGCGGGTGGGTATCCAGGGCTTTGACCTTGCCACTCTCTGCGGTTGTAACGAGGTGGCCTACAAGGCGCCTCGCTACTTCTCGTTCGGACTGCGTAAAGATTTCTGATTGATAGTGAGGTAGCCCCGTGAGCGATACGTTTGCTGCAGGAAAGTCAGTTGACGCCGTTCAATGCGACCGACGGCAGTTCCTGCGAAGCGGTACCGCACTGGGGCTGTTTCTTGTCGCTGGAACCTGGGTCGCCTTAACACCGGCGCAGGCTCGAGAGAAGAAATTCACAGCACAGGTCCTGACCAGCAGCCAGATCGGCGCTTGTGAACAACTGGGCGATGCACTGGTTCCCGGGGCTGCAGTGGCGGGAATCGCCGCCTATATCGACAGCCAGCTGGCGAAAGGAACCGACTCGCTTTTGATGGCGCGCTATCTGGGTGCACCACCCAATGTCCAGCCCGGCTTTTATGGCGCGGCGTTAGACAGTGCCGTATCAGCTTTGGACGCGGCAAAGGGTGACGTCGAGAGCGTGCTCGACGCTATGGGCAGCGATTCGATTGAAGGCTGGCAGGGACCACCGGCCAGCTTTTTTTCATTTCTGCTTCGCGCCGATGCACTCGATGTGGTCTACGGCACCGAGAAGGGCTTCGCCGAGCTGGCTATTCCCTATATGGCGCATATCCGGCCCGAGGAGCGCTGGTAATGGATACCCAATTCGATACGGTAATTGTCGGCGCCGGCGCTGCGGGTCTGTTGATGGCGACTCGCCTTGCCGAGGCCGGGCAGAACGTCGCTGTTCTCGAAGCGGGACCCGAACGCAAGCTCAATGATCTGGTGAGCTCCCAGATCTGGGCCCGAAAACTCAAATGGGCGGATACATCGGTTGCCGAAGCCGGTAATCATGCGATCGGTCACGCCTTTAATTCCGGCAGCGGGACTGGGGGGTCTGCGGTACACCACTATGGAGTATGGCTGCGCCTCAGGGAGAACGATTTCAGTGTGGCCAGCGATCACGGCGTCGGTCTCGACTGGCCCATCGATTACGACACCCTGAGACCCCACTATGATCGGGTCCAGCGTGAAATCGGAATCAGTGGCGATGCGGAAGCTGAGATCGGACGCCCTCCGGGCGATCCCTACCCGCTCCCTCCCCTGCCCGTATTTTCCCAGGGTCGGGTATTGCAAAAAGGATTTGAGAAAGCCGGTCTTACAGCAATGCCGGTGCCGATGGCGATTAACAGCCAACCCTATCAGGGTCGACGCGCCTGCCTCTACGACGGCTGGTGTGACGCCGGCTGCCCCATTGGTGCCCTTGCCAACCCACTGGCTGTGTGGCTGCCACGTGCGCAAGCCGCGGGTATTACGCTCTTACACAACGCCAAAGTCGTGCGGGTACTCCGCAGCAGCACCAAGCAATCCCGTATCACCGGCGTCGATTATTTGTCAGGGGGTGAAACCCATACCATCAAGGCGCGCGATATTGTGATCGCAGCGTTCACCGTCCAAAGCACCCGAATTCTGCTCAACTCCAAAACCGACTCACTGCCAGCACCAGGTAATCGCGAGGATCAACTGGGCCGCTACCTCACCACGCACCCGGCGGCAACAGTCTTCGGTCTGTTCGAGGAAGAGACGCTGCCACATCAGGGTGTCACCGGCGGACAGCTGTTGTGCCACGATCACTACGCAGAGAAAGATCAGGGCGATGCCTTTGGGTCTTCCCAGTGGATCATCGCCAATGCGATCAAACCGAATGACCTTCTCGGTTACGGCACGAGTCGCCCCGATATACGCGGACCGGCGCTAAAGCCCTGGCTCGAGCGCGCGGCTCGACACCTCGGCAATATGACCCTGGTAACCGAGGATATTGCCCAGGCCGACAACCGAATTACCCTCTCAGAGAATCGTGACGCCGATGGCGTGCCGGGCGTGAGCACAATACATAACCTGCGGCCGGAGACCATCGCGCTGTGGGAGCGACGCGTTAAGGAGGGCAAAAAATTATTCGAGCTGGCGGGCGCTGATGAGGTCTGGAACGGACCACGCGCGCCCATGCACATCATGGGCGGTACGGTAATGGGCAATGACGAATCGGCCTCGGTCACAGACCATATGGGCCGGGTGCACGACACCGATAATCTTTATGTCGCGGGGCCCAGCCTGTTCCCATCCACGGGCGCGGTAAACCCCACATTCACGCTATCGGCATTGGCGTCACGGCAGGCCGACCATTTAATCAGAAAGTACTCGTGAGCCAAGAATAAACATGCAGGTTGCCGGAGCGAGTGGTAATCGTGTTCCAGAGCAGCTCCGAAACCAAGACGGCGAACCACCGCTGAAAACCCCTCCAACGATCAGGAACCCCTAGTAATGTCTGTTGTGACTTACCACCTCAAAGATGCCATTGGTGTTATCACCATCGATAACCCCCCTGTAAACGCCATGTCACATGCCGTGCGTTCGGGTCTGGTCGACGCCCTGGATACCGCTGCTGAAGATGATTCGCAGGCATTGCTGATTATTTGCAAAGGAAGAACGTTTATTGCCGGGGCGGATATTTCCGAGTTCGGCAAACCCCCGAAGTCACCCACACTACGCGATATGCTCGATATGCTTGACTCGCATCCGAAGCTTACCGTGGCTGCAATTCATGGCACCGCCCTCGGTGGCGGCTTCGAGACGGCACTGTGCTGTAATTATCGCTGTGCACTCGACACAGCGAAGGTCGGTCTGCCTGAAGTGAAACTCGGGCTTTTACCGGGCGCCGGTGGCACCCAGCGAACCCCCCGACTCGCGGGCGCGGCCGATGCCATCACGCTGATAACCCAGGGCAACCCGATGCCCGCAGAACAGGCATTGACCAGCGGCCTGATTGACCAGGTGGTTCAAGGTGATCTTCTGGCGGGCGCGGTCGACTACGTGCATCGGCTCATAGCGGAGGACGCACCGCGACGACGGGCGCGCGACCTGCCCTTCTCACTCAGCGATGAAGACCGGGAGGCCATCGCCAGTGCGCGCAAGTCGCTGGCTAAAAAGACGCGCGGTGAGCACGCACCTCAACGCATTCTCGACTGCATCGAGGCCGCGGCTACCCTCGACTTCAATTCAGGGCTTGCCCGGGAACGAGAACTATTTGATGCCTGTATGACCGATCCCCAGTCTGCGGCGATGCGCCATATGTTTTTCGCCGAGCGCCAGGCAGCGAAAATTCAGGGAATGGACCCATCGGTTGCGCCGAGGGACATTGGCTCGGTGGGTATTATCGGTGCCGGCACCATGGGCGGAGGCATCGCCATGTGTTTCGCCCAGGCCGGGATTCCGGTGACCCTGCTCGATATGAATAGTGATGCCGTAACGGCCGGGCTCGACCGTATACGAAAAAACTACGCCATCAGCGTCAAGCGCGGGCGATTTTCAGAGGAACAGGTGAATGCCATAATGGCCAACATCGAGGGCTCTTCAGATTACGCGGATCTCGCCGAGACCGATCTTGTTATCGAGGCGGTATTCGAGAACCTGGCAGTGAAACAGGACGTTTTTCGCTCCCTTGATTCGGTGTGTAAAGCGGACGCTATTCTGGCCAGCAATACGTCATACCAGAGTATTGATGACATCGCCGCGGTGACCTCAAGGCCTCAATCTGTGTTGGGTACGCACTTTTTCAGTCCGGCGAACGTGATGAAACTCCTCGAAGTCGTTCGCGGGGCGCAGACGGACGATGAGATCATTGCCACGGCAATGGCGGTGGGTAAGAAAATCGGGAAAGTGCCCGTACTGGCCGGCATGTGTTACGGCTTTATCGGCAATCGCATGTTGCGCAGCTATGGACGCGAGGCACAACTCTGCCTTATCGAAGGTGCTACACCTGCGCAGATTGACGGTGCCATGGAGCGCTGGGGTATGGCCATGGGGCCTATCGCAGTGGGTGACCTCGCCGGGCTGGACATCGGCTATAAGGCGCGCGAGCAGCTCACCCCCGAGCAAAAAGGCAAACCAGCGAGCTACATCGTTGCTGACAGGCTCGTGGAAATGGGCCGACTGGGACAAAAATCCGGCGCCGGCTATTATCAATACGACCCTGAGACACGTGCACGGATCGAAGACCCCTCGGTGATTGAGCTCGCAGCGCAGTGCGCGGCAGAGCTCGGCATAAAACAACGCTCAATCACCGACGAGGAGATTGTCGATCGATTAACCCTCGCTCTCGCCAATGAAGGTGCGCGTATTCTCGAGGAAGGTATCGCCCAACGCGCCAGTGATATCGATGTCGTTTATTGTTTTGGCTACGGTTTTCCCCGCCATCGAGGCGGGCCAATGTGGACTATCGAAGCACGCGGCTTAGACAATGCGGTACAGCGAATGAAAGCCCTCGGCAATTCCCTCGACGCCGACAACTGGCAGGTGGCGCCACTATTGCAACAGCTCGCCGAGTCCGGTGAAAGCCTCAAGGACTGGCAGTAGACGATGTCGACTGAACCCAACAGCCCCCGCGAGATACTGGCGACTACCGCAAAGCACTTTCCCGATCACGACGGCCTGCACATTCCGATGACCGCCTGCAGCCATTATGCGGATACCGCGATTACACTGGATTACCGGCAACTCGATCAGGCGGTCAGTACAGCGACGACGCAATGGGCGGCGAGCGGCATCAATGGTCGTGTCGCACTCATGCTCGAAAACCGACCGGACTTTTTTGTCCAGTGGCTGGCGCTCAATGCTCTCGGGGTGAGCGTCATTCCACTCAACCACGAAATGCCCGATGAAGAGATCCCCTACTACCTTGAGCACGGTGATGCGGTCGCGGTTTGCGCACTGGCCGAGCATCGCGGCCGGCTTGAACGTATCTGTGCCCAACTGCCACAGTCTTTACCCGTGGTGACACCAGAAGCGGTGGCTACGTTGAACCTCGCCACCGGCATCGATCCGCACTCCAGGCACAGTGGGCCGGATCAGGAATGCGCCCTGCTCTACACTTCTGGTAGTACCGGCAAACCCAAAGGCTGCATTCTCAGTAATGACTATTTTGTGGAGCAGGCCAAGTGGTACGCCAATCTCGATGGCCTGGTGCAGCTGCGTGAAGGTGTCGAGCGACTACTGACACCCCTTCCCCTGAGTCATATGAATGCCATGTCGGTCTCCGCGATGGCGATGTTCTACACCGCTGGATGCCTGATTCAGCTTGACCGTTTTCATCCGCGAAGCTGGTGGGAAAGTGTTCGTTCCTCCGGTGCGACAGCCTTGCATTATCTCGGCGTACTCCCGGCCATTTTGCTCGAACTTCCCGAGGCACCCGATGATGATGTGGGTGATCAGGTGCGGTTTGGCTTCGGCGCCGGAGTAAACCCCAAGCACCATGCGCGTTTTGAACAACGCTTCGGCTTCCCGCTGCTGGAGGCATGGGCAATGACCGAATGCGGCGCCGGTGGGGCGATTATTGCCAATCACGAACCGCGACATGTGGGTGAATGCTGCTTTGGTCGACCTCCTGAAACACTGGATTGGCAACTGGTCGATGAACAGCGACAACCGGTGGAGCGTTCCCAGCCCGGTGAGCTCCGGGTGCGGGCGGCGGGCGCCAATCCTGAGAAAGGTTATTTCTCCGGTTACCTGAAAAATCCATCGGCAACCGCTGAAGCCTGGACCGATGGCTGGCTGAACACCGGCGATATCGCTGCAGAGTTGCCCGATGGCTCGCTGAAGTTTGTCGACCGACGAAAGAATGTTATTCGCCGCTCCGGGGAAAATATCTCAGCGCTCGAGGTGGAAGCCGCACTGGTGGAGCATCCGTCAATCAGCGCCGTCATCGTCTGCCCGGTACCCGATGATTTGCGCGGCGACGAGGTCGCGGCCTGCATTACGCTGACGGAACAAGCAGAGCACACGCTTTCCCGGGCAGAGGACATCCAGCGCGTCGCATTGGAACGGCTGGTTTATTTCAAAGCGCCGGGTTGGATTGTGTTCTGTGACTCGTTGCCCATGACCGCGGCGAACAAACCCAAACGAGGCGACATCAAGGTGCTTGCCCGCGAAGCGATCGACTCGGGCGCAGCGTTTGATCTTCGTTCGAACAAGAAACGGATCAAATAATGAGCAGTTATCAAGGTGTTGCCCTGGTATCGCCGATCAGCTTTGGCTACCAGAAGCAAAGCCCCCGAAGCGCTGCTTTTTTTATTGGTTCGGTATTACGAGAGCTGATAACGACCTCTGCTATCGATAAGGCCGAGATTGATGGGCTTGCCGTTTCAAGTTTCTCCTTGGGCGTGGACTCCAGCATTGCGCTGGTGGAGCACTTTGGTCTCGAAGTTCGCTGGCTGGAACAGATCAACGTCGGCGGCGTGTCCGGACTACTCGCCCTGCGCCGGGCGGCGCGAGCCATTGAAGCCGGGGACGCCGGGATTATTGCCTGTATCGGTGGTGATACCGCACACCACCGCGGCTTTGAGGCAACCGCGGCCAACTTCTCCAGTTTCAGTATCGACGGGGCCTTCCCCTACGGCGCCGGCGGCCCCAATGCGGCCTTCAGTCTGATCACCGCAAACTATATGAAGCGCTACGGCGCGACCCGAGAAGATTTCGCGAGAATCTGTCTCGACCAGCGCTACAACGCCAATCATTACCCCATGGCCCTACTCGGCCACAAACCGCTAACGCTCGATGCCTATCTCGGTGCGCGGCCAATAGCAGGTCCGGTACATCTCTTTGACTGTGTCATGCCCTGCGCGGGCGGTGAGGGCTTTCTGGTCATGAGTACCGAGCGTGCACGAGCGCTGCAATTGCCCTACGCCGAGCTGCGAGTGGCCGATGAATTGCACAACGCCCATCGCAAGGATCCGGTGCAGGATCGCTCAGGCTGGACAACGTATATCGACGACCTATACCAGCAGAGCGGGTTTGGGCCCGAGGACATGCAGTTTCTACAAACCTATGACGATTACCCCATGATCAGCATGATGCAAATGGAAGACCTCGGTTTTTGCCGCAAAGGTGAGGGCCCGGCGTTTGTCCAGCGTACCGATATGCGCTTCGATGGCAGTGGCAGCGCGCCGGGAAAACTACCCCATAACACCAGCGGAGGTCAGCTGTCCTGCGGGCAGGCGGGCTCCGCCGCCGGCTACCTCGGCCTTACCGAGAGCATTCGTCAACTCACCGACCGGGCGGGTAGCAACCAGATCCTGAATGTACACCGGGGGCTGGTAAGCGGTTACGGGATGGTCAATTACGACCGTGGTCTCTGCAGTGCCGCGGCCATTTTGAGTCGAGGTCAGTCATGACTATTGCTGAGAAAATGCGGCAAAGGCTGCGGCTCAATCGGCCCTCACTGCGTGCGCGAGCCCGGCCACCCAAGCAGCGAACACCCCTGGGTCAGAACTTCAGCGCGGCCAACCTGCCTGTGGCACTGTCGATGCCGGTTTGTGATACCTGCGGCCATGTACAGTACCCGCCGACTGAGCTTTGCGGCGAATGTCTCGCGGACACCCTGGTATTCAGGGAAACCGATACCCAGGGCACATTGCTCGCCAAGACCGAATTACACCATAGCGTGTGGGAATTCTTTAAACGCCGCATGTCGAAAGCGCCCTGGCCCATGGGGTCGGTGAAGCTCGATGCGGGCCCCGTGGTACTGGCCCATCTGGCCGACAACACATTGGCACCGGGGCAATCCGTGCAGGTGTTCAGTCATACCGACGCATCGCGATCCTCGGTATTGATTGCCTGCGACGTTTCACAGCCGGTGGGTCGGCGCGAAGTTCGGCGCGCACTGACTGAAGCCACGGGACTGACGCAAATCGCCGTTCGCGAAAAGGGAATCTGAATCATGGACAATCATCAGCACATTGTGGTTACCGGGGGCAGTACGGGAATTGGTGCTGCAATCTGCGCGCAGTTTCTGGAAAAAGGGGTCGGCGTTATCAATCTGGCTCGACGGCCTTTGGAACTTAAACACCCTGCATTGACCAACATCACCATTGACCTCAGCGATCGCGAGGCGACCCGCAGGGTCGCTGCCAAAATCGCCGACCGATTCGAAATTACAGGTCTTGTTCATAATGCAGGGCTTATCAGGGCCGATCTGGTCGAGGCGGTAGATCTGGCAGACCTCGACTACCTCACCCAGGTGCATCTGGGCGCGGCAATTTCACTGACCCAGGCGGTGCTGCCGGGAATGAAGGCGCGTCATTTCGGGCGTATCATTCTGATTACCTCAAGAGCCGCGCTAGGCCTGCAAACCCGAACCAGCTATAGCGCTACCAAAGCAGGAATGATGGCCATGGCACGAACCTGGGCACTGGAGCTCGGCGGTGACGGGATCACTGTGAATACTGTGGCACCGGGGCCCATTGCCGACACCGAGATGTTCACCTCGGTGACCCCCGTCGATAGCCCCAAGGCCGACGCGCTGGCTGCAAGCATTCCCGTTAAGCGACTGGGTAGATCCAGCGATGTAGCGGCAGCCGTTACGTTTCTTGCGGGCGCTGACGCGGGCTTTATCACCGGACAGACCTTAATGGTGTGTGGCGGCGCCAGCCTCGGATCCTTGGCACTCTAAACAAGGGAGTAAACCTGATAATGACGATGATCCCCGACAGAAACTTCGACCACTTGGTGCAACCGACACGCCTGCACCGAGATCTTTATATCGATCCTGAATTATTCGAACTCGAAATGTCCAGAATCTGGGGGCAGGCCTGGATATTTATTGGACATGAATCCCAGATTCCGGAGCCGGGCGACTACTTCACCACCAACATTGATCACAAAACGCCAGTGGTCATGATTCGCGATACCGACGGTTCGATTAAGGTGCTTCACAATCGCTGCGGACACAAGGGTGCCCGTCTCGTGGTGGAGCGCCAGGGCAAGGTTCGCGGCGCTTTCAACTGCAGTTATCACGGCTGGCGCTTTCGCTTTGACGGTAGCCTGCTCGCCGTACCCAACGAAAAAGGCTACGCCGATACGGGTTTTGACAGCTCGGACCCCTGTTATGGCATGCGGCCGCTGGCCCAGGTCGATCACTATCGTGGGTTTGTCTTTGCCACGCTCTCCGAGAAGGCCCCCGCCCTGCTGGACTGGATGGGCGGCGCCAGGGACTGCTTTGACAACCTCTGCGATCGGGCGCCGGAGGGCGAGGTAGAGGTTGCGGGGGGTGTGACCCGCTACGAGCATCAATGCAACTGGAAATTCATTCTCGAAAATCTCAACGACACGATGCACCCCATGGTGGTTCATCAGTCGGTGGTGCAGGCGGCGAAGCAATTCATCAGCACACTGCCCGAAGATGCCGTGCAGCAACGCAGTGAAGCCGAGATTATTCCTCCCTTCGGCGCCAGCTACGAGACCTTCGAGAACTCGGGAATAACGGGTTTCAATTACGGACACCATTACGATGGCGGGAAAACCAGTATCCACGCGGATTATTCGGTAATGCCCGAGTACCACGAGGCCATGGTCGCCGCCTACGGCGAGGAACGGACCCGGGAAATTTATGCCTTCAATACCCATAATGTGTGCTTTTATCCATCACTCACTATCAAGTGCGCCGTACAGAATATTCGTGTGATCCGGCCAATCGCGGTCGATCGTTTCATTGTTGAGACGTGGTCATTCCGGCTCAAGGGTGCACCTGACGCCATGCTGCAGCGCACCCTGCTCTATTCGCGACTCATTAACTCGGCGATGGGAATGGTGGGACCCGACGACCTAGAGGTCTACCGCCGCGCCCAGGAGGGACACCAGTCGCCCGCGGGTGAATGGATAGAGTTTCATCGCGGTTATGGAACTGACCAGCAGCTTGATGATCGAATCGTCGGCGGGGGCACCTCCGATCTCGATATGCGCACCCAGTACCGCGCCTGGAAGGATTACATGCAAGGCGCCATTTTTGATGGGGTAGACCAATGACACAACGGCAATCTATTGAAGATTTTCTCTATGATGAAGCCGCATTACTCGATCGGCCGGATCTTGATCGATGGATGACCCTGTTCACCGCCGACGGCTTCTATTGGATGCCCGCTGTCGAGGACCAGGTCGATCCACTCAACCATATCTCCCATGTCTATGACGACCGGGTGATGATGGAGATTCGCCGACGGAACTTTGTACACCCACGGGCGTCCTCCAAGGATCACAGGATCCGATGCAGCCACGTTATCGGAAACGTGCGTCTGATCCAGGAACACGACGATGGCAGCTTGGAGGTCGGATCCAATCAGCATGTTGTGGTCGACTACCGTGATGAGCAACGGGTATATGCCTACCGGGGTATCCATTTACTACATCCGGATGGTGATACGTTTCTTATCAAGAGCAAGCGCGTAAATCTGATCAATCCCGAGGCTCCCCAGCGCTCTCTCATTGTCTACCTGTAGGTCGCGGTATCCGCTCGCAACGCACTGGTTGATGTTCTCGCCCATTTAGGTAACATGTTACCTTTCTTGCTCGGGGATGATTCCCGAGAGCCAACAGCGAGCGACCACCAATGGCACAGCAGAGCGACTTCCACGACAATCAACAACGCGCCGGCGACTATCTCAAGCGTTTCGCAACGACGGTCACCGGCCATTACATCGGCGGATCGTGGGTACCAACCGACGGCGCGGCCAGCTTCGACAACCTCAGCCCCGCAAACAACCAATCCCTGGGGGCCGTCGTCGCGGGTACCGAGGCCGACGTTGATGCGGCCTGCCAGGCCGCCGAGGACGCATTTGGTGAATGGGCTGCAATGCCCGGCCAGGCGCGCAAAAAGCTGCTCAACCATTTTGCGGACCTGATCGAAGCCCGAGCCGATGAAATCGCGCTGGTAGAATCCAGCGATTGCGGACAGGCGATTCGTTATATGAAGCAGGCTGCCATACGCGGCGCCGCTAACTTTCGCTTCTTTGCCGACAAAGCACCCGAAGCCCGTAACGGGCAATCGCTAATGCAGCCCGAGCACACCAATTTAACGATCCGCTCGCCCATTGGGCCGGTAGGCGTTATAACGCCCTGGAACACGCCGTTTATGCTGGCCACGTGGAAGATTGCACCCGCATTGGCAGCGGGCTGTACGATCGTCCATAAACCTGCAGAACTGAGCCCCCTGTCAGCGACGCTGCTCGCCGAAATTAGCGAGGAGGCCGGGATTCCACCGGGCGTCTGGAATATGGTCCATGGCTTTGGTGAGACGGTGGGCAAGCGATTGAGCGAACATCCGGCGATCAAGGCGGTTTCTCTTGTTGGCGAAACCAGCACCGGCAGCCACATCATGCGCCAGGGTGCGGATACGCTAAAGCGCATTCATTTGGAGCTCGGTGGCAAAAACCCCATTATTGTTTTCGACGATGCCGACTTCGATCGCGCGCTTGATGCCGCAGTATTCATGCTCTACAGCCTTAATGGGCAGCGCTGCACATCAAGCTCCCGATTGCTGATCCAGAGTGGTATCCGGGATAAGTTTCTCAGCGCACTCAAGGAGCGAGTGGCCAATCTGAAAGTGGGGCACCCACTCGATCCCGCCTCGGAGGTGGGTCCGTTGGTGCATAAGGAACACTTCGAGAAGGTCATGGGTTATATGGAGGCCGCGCGGGACGGTGGAGCGACCATCGCCGTTGGCGGTAACCGGATCACGTCGATGGGTAATGGCAACTACGTTGAGCCCACGCTATTTGTCGATGCAGACAACACCATGCGTGTCGCCCGAGAAGAAATTTTTGGTCCTGTTTTGACCGCGATCAGTTTTGATACCGAGGAACAGGCCATAGCGATAGCTAATGACACCGAGTATGGGTTGGCCGGTTATATCTGGACGGGCGATACCGGGAGAGCGATGCGCATGGCCCACGCGGTGGAAGCAGGAATGTTATGGATTAACAGCGAGAACAACCGCAACCTGCCCTCTCCTTTCGGCGGCTTCAAAATGAGCGGTATTGGTCGAGATGGCGGAGACTACAGTTTTGAATTTTACATGGAGACCAAAAATGTGTGTATCGCCCACGATACGCACAGCGTCCCCGTGATCGGTCGTTAGGAGGTAATCAAAATGGGTGAAATTGCGCTGGCGGCAAAAATCACACACGTCCCGTCCATGTATTTGTCAGAGATGGACGGTCCCCACAAAGGCTGTCGCGATGCAGCTATCAATGGGCACAAGGAAATCTCAAGACGCTGTCGCGAATTGGACGTCGATACGATCGTGGTGTTCGATACGCACTGGTTGGTTAACTCGGGTTACCACATTAACAATGCACCCCACTTCAAGGGTGTTTATACCAGCAACGAGTTACCGCACTTCATCAAGAACATGCCCTACGAATACGATGGCAACCCCGCGTTGGGCGCCTTAATCGCCGATGCGGCGACAGCGGCCGGGATACCGACCCGCGCCCACAGTGACACTTCGATGGGGCTAGAGTACGGCACACTGGTTCCCATGCGCTATATGAACGCCGATCGCCACTTCAAAGTCGTGTCGGTGTCAGCGATGTGCCAGGTGCATGACCTGCAGGACAGTGGCCGTCTGGGCGCCGCTCTGCGCGAAGCGGTGGAAGCGGATTACGACGGCAAAATAGCGGTGTTTGCATCGGGTTCGCTATCCCACCGATTCGCACAAAATGGTGTTTCCGAAGAGTACCTCTTCAAGACGTGGTCACCCATGCTTGAACACATGGATCGCGAGGTCGTTCGTATGTGGGAGCGCGGTGAGTGGAAGGACTTTGTAGAGATGCTTCCCGAATACGCCGAAAAATGTGATGGCGAGGGTTTCATGCACGACACCGCGATGCTGCTGGGCGTCATGGGATGGGACCAGTATCAGGGCAAGGTCGAGGTACTAACGCCCTACTTTGGCAGCTCAGGTACCGGGCAGATCAACGCTATCTTCCCGCTGCAATAATATGCCACATCTCATTGTCGACTATTCGGCCAATCTGCCCGAGCCCGAGCTGCAACTCGATTCCTTGCTCGACAATCTGGTGCACACCGCTATTGGCACCGGATTGTTCCCCGAGTCAGGAATGCGGGCGCGGGCGATACGCTGCGACCACTATCGGGTCGGCAACGGCGATCCGGACAACGGCTTTATCAATGTCAGTATGCGTGTCGGCGCCGGTCGTGATCTTGCTGACCTGCAGTCCGCAGGGGAGCAGATTTTTGAAACGCTGAAGCAACACACGGCCGCTCTGATGCAGCGTCAAAAAGTGGCGCTCTCCTGCGAAATGCGTGAGCTGGCACCGGTAAAATTCAATTTTAAAAATCTCTAACCCATCGGTTGATAACCCACCCCTACCCCTGCAGAGGCAACCATGCTTGACCAGCAACAGATAAAAGCAGCAGCTGACGCGCTGTATACCGCCGAGAAAACGCGCCAGCAGATTCAGCCCATCACCCTGACCTATCCCAACATGGATATGGACGATGCCTATGCGGTGCAACGGGCGTGGGTCGATAAAAAAATCAGCGATGACGGCGCTGCGATCACCGGCTACAAGATTGGCCTCACCTCCCGGGCCATGCAAATGGCAATGAACATCACCACCCCCGACTTTGGGATTCTGCTCGATGACATGCACTTCCCCAACAACAGCGACATACCAGCCGCTGATTTTCTGGATCCCCGTATCGAAGTCGAGTTGGGTTTTGTGCTCAAAAAACCGCTGTTCGGCGAGTCGGTCACGGTTGATCAGGTCCTCGATGCAACGGATTACATTGTCCCTGCGCTGGAGCTAATCGCGGCGAGAAGTTTTCGGGTTGATCCGCAGTCGGGCTATACCAGAACCGTCTTCGATACTATTTCCGACAACGCCGCCAACGCCGGGTACATCGAGGGTGATGTCAGGGTGGCACCGGGCGACATCGATTTGCGCTGGGCCGGCGCCATCTGCTACCTCAATGGCGAGGTTGAGGAGACCGGGCTTGCCGCAGGGGTTTTGGACCACCCGGCCAAGGGTATTTGCTGGGTCTGTAAACGCTTTGCACCCCATGGCATTGGTATTGAGCCCGGGCAGTTTATCCTCGCGGGCTCTTTCACCAGACCCATCGCGGTGAAACCGGGGGATAAAATCGTCTGCGATTATGGACCCCTTGGCGTCATCAACGCACAGTTCACTTAAGGAACCGAGGCTATGGAGCTGAAGCAAAACCAGGTTTTACGGGACAGCAGCCTCGATCGTGTCCTCTATGGCTGCTGGCTGGGTATTCCCGACAGCAATGTTGCAGAGATGGCGGCGTCAGCGGGCTTCGACTGGCTCCTGATCGATCACGAGCACGCCCCTTTCGAGCTTGCTGATGTGATGGCCCATTTACGGGCACTCGCACCCTACCCCGTGGCCCCTGTCGTGCGGCCCGTCAATAATGACCCGGCGCTGCTGAAGAAGTTTCTGGAAATGGGTGTGCACACCTTTGTCATACCGATGATTGATACCGCTGATCAAGCGGCCGCCTGCGTTCGCGCACTGAACTATCCGCCTAAGGGAGATCGCGGGGTCGGTAGCTCTCTGGCAAGGGCTGCCCACTGGGGTCAGGTGGACGGTTATCTCGAAAACGCCAATGACGAAATATGTCTTATTGTGCAGGCTGAAACCGTCACCGCCATTCGCAATCTCGACGCGATTCTTGAAGTCGATGGCGTCGATGGGGTCTTCCTCGGCCCCTCTGATCTGGCTGCCTCCATGGGCCATATCGGCCAGAACACCCATCCCGATGTTGTTGAATCCGTAGCTAATTCACTGGGCCGCATTCGCGAGAAGGGTCGTATAGCGGGAGTACTCGCCACCGACGCCGATATGATTGCACGCTATCGCTCGGCGGGCGCCAATTTTGTCGGTGTATCGGCGGATACCCTGCTGGTGGGTAAAGCGTTTCGTGACTGCGCCGGACAATTCAAGGACTAGGGCCTTAGCGTCAACCCGGGTACCGCCGCCTCGGCAGCCAACTGCTCCAGCCAGACGTGGCTACGCACGTTATCGAGCCCCGACAATTTCAACGAGTGGGTTAGCGAACTACTGAGCGCCGTGGCCAACATGCGCTGCCGATACGGCAGGTTGGACTGATACAGCGGCAGCGAGTCCTCCAGAGCCTCTGCCGATGACAGGCTGTCGGTAAAGCCACCAAAAAACGCTGCCAGCGCCTCCCTCAATGCCGTATCTTCGAGCGCCAGATCATCGAAGCGAAGCTCCCAGGTCATGTCACTGCGCAGTTGACAGTCGCAAAGATAGGGGCCGGGTAATCGAGCGCCCCATTCACTGGGGGAAATCAATGACAACTGCCAGTTATCGCGAACACGATACAGGTGATACCACCTACCAGGCAGCACCTTAAAGTCAAACCGCGCTGATAACACCAGCAGCGACGACCAGTAATCCACAAGCACCTGCGCGGGCGCCTTCGGTCGCACCCCGCCCGGAGCGAGCGCGCCCCAATCCTGCAGCACGGGCACTACCCCCTTGCCATCGGGATTGCCCTCGGGGGTCGGCGAATAGTAATCGGTTGATTCCATGGGGTGCTTACGCGGCGACGGGGGCATCAGATGAGGCCCGTCTGCTCAGGCCGCCAATTCGGGCTGACGTTGCAGAATCCTGGCGCGGAGATCGGTTGGTATCGGGCAGCTCTTGCGCGTGCTCTTATCGACAAACACGTGGGTAAATGTCCCTTTGGCGGACAGTGCGCCAGTCCGGGTATTGAGCAGTTCATATTCGGTATCGGCGCTACTGTTTCCCAACCGCGAGAAGCGCACGCTCACCTCAATCAGATCATTGACCCGGCATTCGTCGAGCCAGTCAATATTCGCATTAACCGTAAACGTGTAACACGGCAGGTCATCGGCATCCTCAAAGGAGAACTCCAGTTCGCGCCAGTAATGACAGACCGCTTCATCGGCATACACCAGATAATTGGCAAAATAGAGGTGGCCCTGCAGATCGGCGTCGCGGTATCGAACCGTAATGGGACTCATGTGCACGGACATCACCACCTCCCTTTAAAGGATTACAGTTCGCTGGCCGTTCAACAGCACCCGCTGCTCACAATGCAGCCGCACCGCCTGGGAAAGTGCGTTGGCCTCCACATCCTGACCGAGGTGAATCATGCGCTCGACCGTAGTCTCATGGTCAATCGGACGCACTTCCTGGGTAATAATCGGCCCCTCATCGAGGTCTGCCGTGACGTAGTGCGCCGTGGCACCGATCACCTTAACGCCGCGCTCCCAGGCCCGATGGTAGGGTTTGGCGCCCTTGAACCCCGGAAGAAAACTGTGGTGGATATTGATCGCTCGTCCCGCAAGCTCCTGGCACAGTCCGTCAGAGAGAATCTGCATATATCGAGCCAACACCAGCAATTCGCCATCAAGCTCGCTAAACACCGACAGTATTTCCTGCTCCTGCTGTGGCTTGGTCTCCTTGGTCACCGGCAGGTAGTAGAAGGGCAAGCCATGCCACTCGACCAGACCCCGCGACAGTTCGTGGTTGCTCACAACCCCGACGATTTCCGCCGGTAACGCACCTGCCCGCCACTTGGTCAGCAATGCGCTCAAACAATGATCCTGCGCCGAAACAGCAAGCACGATACGTGGCAAATCGTCGCTGGCACGAAGTACCCACGTCGCATTCAGTTCGTCGGCAACCGCCTGCCAGCGCTGCGACAGCGTATCCATCGTCACGTTCAGCGCACGATCGTCAAACACGCAGCGCAGGAAGAAGCGTTCGGTGACCGGGTCGGTATAGTTCGATACCTCGGTAATAAAGGCGCCGGCGTCCGCCAGGAGGGACGAGTACCGCGCCACTACACCGAGGCGATCGGGACAGGAAAACGACAAAATATAACTACGCACGGCTTATTCCTCAGGAGTGGGATGGGATAGCGTTGGTTCACACGCGGCGAAACCGTTATCGTACCAAGACAAACGCAGTCCGACGCAATAACGCCTTGCGGTAGGACCCAGGGTGAAGCATAAGCTGACGCCACACCGGCTTCCCAAGCCGGGTGGATCAGCGTAAGCCCGCCAACATCGCCATGAGAGGTAGCATGACCGAACCACGCCCCGCATCGACACGTCGCATTGGCAACGTCATGGCGGCAGCAGCGTGGATTGTTCTACTGACCATGCTGACCTTCTATTTCTCCGACGTGCTCGATAGACGACACAATCCCAATCGCGAACTCACCAGTCGAATCGATGAGCAGGGTCGCCCCGAGGTGGTCCTCGAGCGCAATCGCAAAGGCCACTATCTGACACCCGGCACGATCAATGGTGCATCGGTGCTTTTTCTGCTCGATACCGGAGCCACCGGTGTTGCCCTGTCAGAGGCGGTCGCCGAACGCATCGGACTGAAGCGCGGCCGACCTATTCATACCCAGACAGCGAACGGAGTCGCCATCGCTTATTTGACACGACTTGACCGCGTTACCGTAGGGCCCATTGAACAGCGCGGGATTACCGCGACCATCTCTCCGGGGCTGGATACGGAGGAGGTCCTGCTCGGGATGTCGTTTCTCAAGCACCTCGAACTCACCCAACGCGGTAACACGCTGACTTTGCGCCAATAGTTGACGCTGCTGATTTCTCGGCCAGCGGGCACGAAAATACGCGCTTAGTGCCTTTTAACGCGGCCGTTTAAGCCTTATCATTGCCGCGCGCCAACATTCACGCACTGGGGAGCCAAAACATGAACACCAATCTCTTCGCCGCGGTATTTACCGTTGTCATCGGAAGCGTCATCTGGGTCGGCATGAACCAGAATGACCCGTCCTGGAGCGGCAACATGAATACCTGCACCGGCGAGTGTTATGAACAGTGGAAAGAAGCCCACGGTGGTGGAATAGCCGCCCTCGAGACGGCCAAGCAGGCGGCACTGGCAGCCGCTTCCCCTGAAGCGCTGGGTGAAAACTACTACACGGGTTGCGTGGCCTGTCACGGCGCCAACGGCGCCGGCGGAATTGGTCCCCAGCTGGAAGGGCAGCCGGGTGATGATATCGTCGCCAAACTCACTGCCTACCGTGCCGGCGAGACCCGAGGCGGCCAATCCGCCATGATGTGGCCGGTCGCCAAACCGATGACCGACGACGACATCCAGAATCTGGCGGCGTACATTACGACGTTGTAAGCACATGATTGTGGCTACCAAAAACCCGCCAACTGGCGGGTTTTTTGATGGTTTATCGCCGGGTAGCCGGATCAAAGCCTGCGCGGTACCTCAGTCATTGCTCTGGAAGCCATTCGCCAACGACTACCCCTTCTGTCTTGAAGTCGGCGATGAACGTTTTTATGTCCGTATCAATCCCAATACACCCCTCAAGCCGAGGTGGAATGCTGCTGGCTCATGACGAGTAGCAGGAGCACGCCAACACCTGACACGAGAGCAATAGCGAAGCCCCAGGCGATCCCGGTAAACGCCTGCGCCGCGGCAGCGAGAAGGGCCAGCCGGGCCAGGTCGACAATCCGAAGCCAGTGCTCTGCCCTGTCCTCCAGCCACCACGCCGTCGTCACCCCAGTGAGCAGTAGAAATGCCCACACACCCCACCCCAGCGCGATACCCACCGGATTTAACTGCGTGAAAATCAGCAGGATCGTGGCCAAAAGTAGCTGAGAGCCCGCGTAATAGCGCACCCACTGCGTGGTAGGCGGATCGAAGCGCTCGAAATGCCTTAGATCCGACTTTGGACGCGGATCGATGCGAGCCGCCTCAGCAGGTTGCCAGCCAGGGCGGGCGAACAACACCTTGAGGCGTGCCTGCCAGGATGCGCTATGGCGCATATCCCGCCACATATCCCGGTAAACGTGCGTCAGGGCCACCACGGGGTTCCAGCTACGGATCGGCCCGCGAATACCGTAAATACAGGGGACCGATTCCAGTTCACGCTGGTAGGTACCGAAAAGACGATCCCAGAAGATAAAGACACCCCCGTAATTTCGATCAAGATAACAGTCGTTTTGCGCGTGATGAACGCGATGATTCGACGGCGTCACCAATACCCATTCCAGCGGGCCCAATTCGGGGATGTGTTGCGTATGGACCCAAAACTGGTAAATCAGATTCAATGCGCCCACGGTCACCACGACTTCGGCAGGCACACCCAGCACAAAGAGTGGAAGGTAGAAAACCCAACCCAGCAAAAACCCAGTGCTCGTCTGCCGGAGCGCCGTGCTGAGATTGTAATCCTCGCTCTGGTGATGGGCTACGTGTGCTGCCCACAACAACTGCCACTCGTGACCCATCCGATGTAGCCAGTAATAACAGAAGTCATAGACGACAAATGCAATGACCCAGGTCATGAGGTCGTCGCTCGCCAACAGTGATAGTGATGCCGTCTCGGTCACCCAGTAGTAGACGGCGCCACCCACACCCAGTGTGATGAGCTTTCTTGCCTGGCTAAGAATGCCGAGCATCAAGCTACTGAAGGCATCATTAAGCCGATAGGTATTGCGCTTTTGCTTGATACCCCAGACTAACTCGGCGGCAATCGCCAGCAGAAAGAAAGGCGTCGCAACGGCAATCAAATCCATGCGCGCCCCCCGGGACATCGAGCCAAGGGGGCAACCCAAGGAGGGTTAGTTGAAGGTATAGGACACTTCAATTTCAAACTGCTTCATCGATAGCTCCACTTGTTGGGTGGGATCAAAAAAGTTGGCACCGGAGACCGATTTTTTCGGGGCGTACATGATGGCAGCCGATAGCATATCGCCACTGTCGAGCATCAACCGGAATCCACCGGTAAAGTGCTGCTCAACCACTCCCGGCGCCAGAATATTAATCACCGCATCGCTGTCATCAATCGGCTGTTCGCCGTAATTATATCCCGCCAACCAGGTCAGGTTTGGCAGCGCCGAGGGCTGCCACTCAATACCGGCCTGATAAACAGTGACATCGTCCCAACCAAAACCAAAGCCCTCTTTGCCACCGAGACAGTTCTCGATCTCAGTACCACCGAGGCCCGCCGAGGGACAGCCAATAACGGAGCTCAACGGATTACCCACAGAACCGACATCACCGTACTGGGTATGCTCAATATCAAAGTGCAACATGACGCGTGGCGCTACTGCGTAGCTGATACCCAAGCGTGTTGAAGCAGGAATATCAAAGTCACCGCTTTCCGCGAACAAATCACTGTAGTCATCAAAGGCGTCCATTTTGGTTTCACTTTGGTAAGCCAAAGACAGCGCCAATGCCTCGCTCGCCTGCCAGATCGCACCAAGCTTAACGCCGTACCCAAAACTGGAATCGCTACCACGGTCGGTTAAATTCTCGGGGGACTGCGTGCCTCCGCTCGCAGCAAAGGTTCGGGTGAAGGGAGCGAAGCTAGCCAAACCTGTAGCCTCAAACATCTGATAGGCAATAACCGGCGCTATACCGAGAGACCAGTCGGCGCGTTGCATGCTGTAGGCGATCTCGAGAAACGCCTGGCTCAGATTCACCCCCGCGTCACCGGCGCCAAAGGTACCGCGAAACGTACCCACGGGTGCGGGACCCGGGCCATCCGGATCAAAACTGGCCGCGCCACCGCGATAATCCGTATTCATACCGCCGCGTCCGTAAGTCGACAGCGTCACTGCGCTGTTATCATCGAGTCGCCAATTCTTCGCCAGATAAGGAATCACAAAGTAATCACGGTCGCTTTTTACCGTTCCCTCGGCCAGGGAAAAGGCACCGAACTGACCGTTCAATTGGCTCTCCGATACGGAGTATTCCCGACGCGGTGAAAAAATCGCCAGGCCCAGATCCAACGAACGCGGCAATTTCACACCCGAAGCGGGGTTGTTGGCCGCGTCAATCGCCATCCTCGGCGTCGCATCGCCAGACCCGGCTAATGCTTTGTTGTGCGTGCCAATACCGTGGGTCAAGTAGCCATTGGTCGCAAAAGCAGGTGTCGCCAGAAACCCACAAAACAGGGCGGCCCCAATAATCTGATGGGAGCATCTTTTCACGGGGCTAAACATAGTAATCCTTGCGGCAAGCCAATGGATGGGGGGAGCGAGGGCGTTCAGGGAGGCGGTAGTCTACTGATCCCGGACCAAGCTGCAAGTGCCAATAACCGGCCAGCGCGCGCCACCGACGGGACTGCTGCGCGATTATGCTAGAGTCCCCGATTACTATGACTATTCTCCGGACGCGTTAGTGCGTTGTTCCAAGAGTCAGGCGCACATGCCCAATAGAGATTCATCAAATCCGTGGCGGCGGCCGCAATGAAACGTCGTGTGATGATCTGCCCTTTAAGGGCACCGCGTAGTATCGGCGCCGCTCTGTCTGGTGTCTTCAAGGCAGTGCCGCTAATGCAGGGACCCTACTGACAATGCCCACCACACACCACTATGTTGCCAGCGCGCTACTTACCGCCGTGGTTTTGTGCGTTTTTATGGGTTGCGAACATAAATCTGCGGTGAGCACTAACGGTACCAATTCGGGTGGTGTCGATAAAAAGGTCGCTGTGGTCGGCACACCGATTCAATGGCAGGAGTGGCGGCAGGCCGTCCGCGCCATTGGTACCGCCCGATCACTGGATAGCGCCGTCATTTATCCCGAATCCGATGGTTTGGTAACCGCCGTGCATTTCGACGCGGACGACCGTGTAAAGCGCGGTGACTTGCTCGTGCAGCTCGATGATCGTGACGAGGTACTCGCCGTGGAATTGGCTGAAGTACGCGTCGCCGATGCGCAGCGGCTTGTGGACCGCTATCGAACAATCAATGAAGACAGCAAAAACGTGCCCCAAAGCACGGTCGATGAGGCGCGACTGGCACTGGAGTCCGCTGAAATCGCGCTCCGAACTGCTGAACTGGCGCTGCAGCGACGCCAGGTGATCGCCCCCTTTGAGGGACATGTGGGGCTCACCGAGATCGATGCCGGTGACCGGGTTGAAACGTCGACGCCGATTACCAATATTGACAACCGGTCAAGCCTGCTGATCGCCTTTGACATCCCCGGGATGCTAATGGATGAAATCAGGAAAGGTACCCCGGTCCAGGCACGGCGCTGGGAATCCCAAGCGCCCCCGATTAGCGGTGAAATCATCGCGGTGAATTCACAGGTCGATCCTGGCTCCCGTGCAGTCACGGTACGCGCAGTCATCGCCAACGCTCAGGACCAACTGCGGCCCGGCATGGCGTTTGAAATGCTACTCACCCTGTCGAGGGGCAGGTACCTTGCCGTACCCGATGTATCGGTGCAGTGGGGAGCCGATGGACCCTACCTGTGGACGGTCGTCAATGGACAAGCCCTGAGAACGTCCGTCACGCTGGTGCAACGAATCGATGGCAATCTATTAATCGAGGCTGATATTCCTGTGGGTACTCCTGTGGTCTCCGAAGGCGTTCAGGCCATGCGGGAGGGACTCTCGGTCCGCCTACTCGATGAACAGCAGCTGGACACCCAGGCGCGTAGCGTACTCGCCGCGTCCTCTGCCGAGGCGGATGGTACCGATGGCTGACCACCTGGGGAAGCGCCTGGTGGGTGGCCTGCCCGAGCTGGGGGTAAGGCGTCCCTGGCTGACTGCCGTCATGAATCTACTGATTGCAGTCGCCGGGATTGCGGCTCTGCTCGCGATCGAAGTGCGTGAATTACCTGATGTAGACCGCCCGATAGTCAATGTGCGCACCACCCTTCCCGGCGCCTCGCCCGAGACCATGGATGCAGAGGTGACACGCATCCTGGAGGGCGCTGTCGCCCGGGTCTCCGGTGCAACCGAGATCAGCTCTTCCAGCGAAGAAAACAATTCCCGGGTGCGCGTCGAGTTTGGACCGGGTTCAGATGTGGATCGCGCTGCCGCCGATGTACGTGAAGCGGTCAGCCGGGTGGCTCAGGACTTACCCGAAAACGTAGAGCAGATCAGTGTTTTCAAAGCCGATGAAGACGCCGAGGAAATAGTCCGCATCGCCATTCGCAGCGACATCTATGGCGAAGAGAAGTTGGCGCGTATCGTTGATAAGGACATTGTTCCTGCCTTCATTTCTCTACCCGGAGTGGCTGACGTACCCACCTTTGGTGCCCGAGACCGCATCTTGCGTATCATTCTCGATCCACTGCGTATGACCAGCTATGGCCTGACGGTGGCGGATCTGGCCGAGGTTTTACGCCGGGCACCGCTGGATGTACCCGCAGGCAGCTTCCGCTCGGGTGACCAGCAGTTACTCGTTCGTGCCAATGCCAAAGTGACCTCGGAGGAGGACATCGCCGCGCTGCAGATACGCGATGAAGTTCGCGTTGGCGATATCGCCCGGGTCGCCTTCACACCAGCAGACCCGGAAAACATCGTTCGCTTCAACGGTGAGCGCGTTGTCGGTATCGGCGTAGTGCGGCAAGCCGGCTCCAATACCATTGAAATATCCGATGGTGTTAACCGGGCCATCGCCGCGTTGAATCAGCGCCTTGAGGGCGTGGAACTGATAAAAATTTCCGATGACGCGTTGTTCATACGCGGCGCTGTAGCGGAAGTGATAAAAACATTGGCGGTGTCGATTCTGGTGGTTATCGCGACGATCCGACTCTTCACGGGATCGATGTTACTGACGCTCATACCGGCACTGGCCATACCGGTCTCGTTGCTGGGCACATTGGCCATTAGCTGGATTCTGGGATTTTCCATCAACATACTCACCCTGCTGGCATTGGTATTGGCCACCGGGCTGATTGTCGACGACGCCATCGTCGTGCTTGAAAGTATTCAGCGGCGCCGGGCCGAGGGCTCGGGCTCGAGCGCTGCCGCCGTGGTCGGCACCCACCAGGTCTTTTTTGCGGTGATAGCCACCACTGCAGTGCTGGTGGCCGTGTTCATTCCCATTGCGTTTCTACCGGGTACAGCGGGCCGACTGTTTCGCGAGTTTGGCCTCGTCCTCTCGGCAGCGGTAGCGATTTCCTCTTTTGTAGCGCTCTCGCTGGTTCCCGCAGCGATGTCCCGATTAGCTTTCCAGACGCCAAGGAAAAGGCGACTCGGCGCGGTGGGCAATAAATTGACGAGCTTTTACCGGCGTTCATTGCAACGGATACTCAATCGCCCGGCAATAACATTGCTCGCCTGCATCGCCGCTGCCGGCGGCTCCGGCGCCCTATATCAGCAGCTTGACCAGGAGCTGCTACCCCCGGAGGACCGCGGATTTATCGGTATTTGGGGACGGGGCCCCAATGGCGTTGGTCTCAGCTACGTAGAGCGCCAGAGCGATCGGATCGAAAATATCCTTGTGCCATTAATCGAAAACGGGGAAATCGAATCGCTTTACACCGTGGTTGGGCGATGGGATCCCAACATCATCTATATGAATGCACAGCTCGCTCCCTGGAACCAACGGGATCGGAGTCAGCAGGCCATCGCTGCCGAACTCAACCCCTTGCTGTCGGGATTACCCGGAATGAATATGGGGGTTTTCGGTGGCAACAGCCTCAATCTTCGCGGCGCATCCGGTGGCGGGGTGAGTCTTGCCCTACTCGGGTCGGATTACGGAGAGATGTTTGCCGCCGCCCGCGACTTCACCGAAAAGATCCGGGAGAACAGCGAAACCGTAACCCGGCCGCGAATCTCTTATCAGCCCTCCCAGCCCCAACTCTCGGTGAACATTGATCGACAGCGCGCGGCTGATCTTGATATTGCTCTTGACGATCTCGCCCAAACCCTGCGTGTCATGGTCGATGGGCTTCGCATAGTGGACTTGAACGCGGATGATCAAGCGATCTCAGTTTTTCTGGAAGCCGGTAGCAATGCCATCAAGGGTCCTGATGATCTCATCAACCTCTATGTTCGCAGCAATAATGGGGCACTGATTCCGCTGTCGAGTATCGTCACGCTTGAGGAGCGCGGCGTCGCCGATCAGCTCGATCGCCGACTACAGCGTCGGACGATAGAGATCGATGCATCGGTCATTCCGGGGGTTGCCCTTCAAAGTGCGATTGATGAACTATTCGCTATAGCGGAGGGCGTACTTCCCGGTGACATTACCATGGTGACACTTGGGGAAGCGGCTGAACTGGATCGCACCAACCGGGATACATTAATCACCTTTTGCTTTGCGCTGTTCATTGTTTTCCTGGTGCTGGTGGCTCAGTTTGAAAGCCTGACTTCTGCGCTGGTGATCATGCTCATTGTTCCTTTTGGCATCGCCGCCGCTGTGGTCGCACTGTTTATCACCGACACTTCATTGAATATTTATTCCCAGGTAGGGCTGGTTATGCTTATCGGCCTGATTGCCAAAAATGGTATCCTGCTGGTTGAGTTTGCCGATCAGGAGCGGGACGCCGGAGCATCGGTCAAGGCGGCCATTATCGAAGCCGCGACCTTGCGCAGCCGCCCTATTGTCATGACCATGATCTCTACGGTGCTCGGCGCCCTGCCACTGGTGCTGGCATCCGGGCCGGGTTCTGAAGCGCGAATGGCGGTCGGTTGGGTGGTGTTCGGCGGCCTGGGGCTGGCAACCGTGTTCACCCTCTACCTCACACCCGTGATTTATTTGTGGATCGCGCCGTTGTCAAAACCTCGGGCAACATCGGGACGAGCCCTCGATGAGGAGCTGGCGGCTTTTGCGAAGACTCCCTTAACGTCATCACAGCGTGATGCGCTGGACACTCAGCAGCTATAGGTCTTCAGTGGAGTCCAATCCCAGCTCTTTCTGCGCCGCCAACAGCGCCGCCGGATCGGTTTGCACGGGCTCAAGATTAACGCCCCGCTCCAATGCACAGACCACGGTTCGCAGTACCTCCACCCTCGCCGTCCATTTGCGTCGCCCACTGATCAGGTGCCAGGGAGCGTTATCGGTATGGGTGCGCTTGAACATCTCGTTCGTGGCCGCTTCATAGTCATCCCATTGCTGTCGGTTGCGAATATCCTCTTCCGTCAACTTCCATCGTTTCTCGGGGGTTTTCAGCCGCAGGAGAAAACGCCTGGCCTGCTCGTCCTTGTCGATGTGCAAGAAGATTTTTACGACGCGCACACCGTCATCAGTGAGCCAGCGTTCAAATTCACGAATCTCACGATAAGCCCTCTGCCACTCGGGTGGTGTGGCAAAACCCTCGACCCGCTCAACCAGTAAACGGCCATACCAGCTGCGATCGAAAATCGCCAGGGCACCGGGTATCGGCAGGCGGTGAAAAAATCGATACAGGTAGTGTCGGCCGTGCTCCAACGCGGTGGGCGGGCCTATCGAATGCACGGTAAAGCCACGGGGATCCAGCAGCGCCGTCAGACGGCGGATGGCGCCGCCCTTCCCTGCGGCGTCGACACCTTCAAACACCAGAACCACACGCTGTCCCTGGGAAAAATAGGTTTGCTGAACACGCAGCATCCGCTTCTTCCAGTCAGCCACGTCCCGGCGATAGTCTTTTTTGCGCTCGTAACGATCCGGAAGATCAGGGATCGCGCTCAGCGACGGCGCCGTATCCAGCGGCTCAAAATCATCGGGCGTCATGGGACCACCTGCAGGTCTGCAATCATAGTGAACACATCAATCAAAAAGATCTCCGGATTCGCCTAAAGCGGGCGTTGGGCTGGACGTAGGCTGGTACTGACGCGGGTCGATCAATGAGGGGCCATCATTGCCCGGCGAATTAACGGCCTGACTCACAGGATAACATTCCACCTGATGGGAAATGGCACTGGCGAAGAGGTCGTGACCCTCAAGCCAGTGCGGCACGGCGCGTGATTCCAAAAGCACTGGCTGTCGGTGGTGCACAAACTGCAGGTTATCGTGGGCTTCGCGGGTAACAATCGCACAGCCGGAGGTTTCGTTATAAATACCCGCAAAGTAGAGCAGCTCCTGACCCAGATGGTGGTAATAAGGGGTCTTGCCGCGATGGTCCCGATGCCACTCGTACCAGCCATCGGCAAGAAATACACAGCGTTTTGCACCACGAAAGGCGGGCTTTTGCCGAAGCGTCTCGCTGCGGGCGTTGATCAGATGCATGGCAGGGTCAGCCCAGGAAGGGCTGTAATCCCATGGCTTTAGTACCGGCGTTTCGGTTTCATCCAACACCAGCACTTCGGTTTGAGGCGCTATGTTGAAGCGATCGCGGACTTCAATCCCGAGCGTCTTCAACTCGGGACGATTATTCACGGTCAGTACGTAGCGGCCACACATCGGACGAGTCTGCAGCACTTTGCTCGCCATTGGCAAGCACGGCGCCGTGGGAAAGCGCGGACCCTGAGAGACCGCGCGTTGGCGGTATTAGGAGAAGTTCTCTCCGGCGGCGAGCTTCTCGGCCACAATCGCCGGCGGATCAAAGCGATCGCCATACGCCGCAGACAGTTCCTCGCAACGGGCGATGAACTTGTCCAACCCATAGGTATTCACAAACTGAATAAAGCCACCCGTCCATACGGGCGCACCAATACCCATAATCGAACCCACGTTACCGTCCGCCACCGTGCGAAGAACACCAGACTCCAGACATTTCAGTGCCTCAATCACCTGTCTGAAGAGCAATCGATCCTTGACATCCTCATCGGCGAGGGACACCTCAGGTTTGTAATATTTATCGACGACCACCGGCCACAGGGTCTTGCTGCCATCCGCGTGGTAGTCGTAGTAACCACCGCCGTGGTGGCGACCGCCGCGATCGTTTTCCAACACCATCCAGTCGATAAAGTCGCGATACTGGCTCTGGTCACCGAAACGATCGGCGTAACCCAGTTCGACCCAGGTCGCTTGCGCCTTTCTCGACAGTTCCTGGCTCACCTCATCCTGTATTGTGAGGGGCCCGACGGGCATTCCAATCGCTTTACCCAGATTGTCGATCTTGATGGGATGCAGCCCTTCCATCACCAGGCGCGCGCCCTCTTCAAGGTAGGTTGCAAACGTACGTGACGTGAAGAAGCCCAGTGAGTCATTGACCACAATCGGCGTCTTGCGAATCTGGCGCGCGAAATCAAACGCCTTTGCAAGCGCCACATCACCGGTCTGCTCACCGCAGATAATTTCCACCAGCGGCATCTTGTCGACCGGCGAGAAAAAGTGGATCCCGATAAAATTCTCGGGATTGATACTGGCTTCGGCCAGCTCAGTGATCGGTAGCGTGGACGTATTCGACCCCCACACACCCCCTTCGGCGAGACAGGGTTCGGTCTCCTTGGTGATCTTGTGCTTGAGCGTCATATTTTCGAAGACGGCCTCAATAATGAGATCGCAACCCTCAAGGTCGGCATTGTCGGCCGACGGCGTGATCAGGGCGAGAACCTCCTGCATTTTTTCCGCGGTCATCCGGCCTTTATCAACACGCTTCTGCAGGAGCTTCTCCGAGTAGCCTTTGCCCTTTATGGCCGCGTCTTTATCGATGTCCTTTAAAACAACCTCGATACCGGCCATAGCTGAGACATAAGCAATGCCCTGCCCCATCATTCCAGCGCCCAGTACGCCTACCTTTTTAGTGGCCTGCGGCTCTACGTCACTGGGCCGCGAGGCACCGCCATTGACCTTGTTCAGCTGGAAGAAGAAGGTATTAATCATGTTCTTCGCTACAGCGGTCTGGACAAGATACGTCAGCCCCCGGCTTTCAATCCGCAAGGCCGTATCGAAGTCCACACGCAGCGCACTCACCGCGACATCAAGAATCTTTTCAGGTGCTGGCAGCAGTCCGCGCGTCTTCTTGATCAGCATAGGCGCCGCTGCGGGAATCATCTGTGCCAGACTGGGGGTATTGGCATTACCGCCGGGAATTTTGTGCCCCTTGCGATCCCAGGGTTGCACCGCGGCGTCTTCATTGTCTTTGTTGGCAAGAATCCAGGCTTTTGCCAAACCCACCAGCTCGTCCCTGGACGCCACCACCTCATGGATAATTCCCGCCTCTTTGGCTCGTGCGGGATCAACCTGCTTACCTTCCAGCAGAAACTCGTTGGAGGCCATCAAACCCAGCAGATGGATCATACGTACGATGCCGCCGCCACCTGGAAGCAGGCCCAGGGTGACTTCCGGCAGCCCCAGCTTTACCGATTTGTCATCCCAGGCAACGCGATAATTGCAGGCAAGACAGATTTCCAGACCGCCACCGAGGGCGGCACCGTTAATAGCCGCAGCCACGGGCACAGGCAGGCGCTCGAGGCGTCGCAGATCCGCTTTTACCGCCTCGCAACCTTCAAAGAATTCCCCGGCGGTTTCAGACGTTACCTGCGCCAGCATTTTGAGGTCACCGCCAGCAAAAAATGTTTTCTTTGCTGAGGCAATCACAACACCGGTAAGATCCGACTCGGCCTCAAGGCGATCCACTGTGGCTTTCATCATGGGGCCATACTCGGCACTCATCGAGTTGACCGGGCCATCCATATCCATGGTGATTGTGACGATGCCGTCACCATCTTTCTCGTAGTTAAATCCGCTCATTTGTAAAATCCCAATTCCTTTGGCTCAGCGCTCAGACGCGTTCGATGATCGTAGAGATGCCCATCCCGCCCGCAACACACAGCGACAACATGGCGCGTTTTTTTCCGCGTCGCTCAAGTTCATCCAGCATCGTGCTGACCAGGCAGCCTCCGGTCGCACCCAGCGGGTGGCCCATGGCAATGGCTCCGCCGACCACATTCGTGATGTCGTGGCTGATACCCAGGTCCTTCATGTAACGCAGCGCAACAGAAGCGAACGCCTCGTTGATTTCCCAGAGGTCAATGTCATCAACACCCAGGCCCGCCTTTTCCAGACATTTTTTCGCTGAAGGCCCCGGCCCGGCCAACATGATCGTCGGGTCGGTGGCCAGACACGCGGTGGCCACCACACGCCCGCGAGCTGTGAGATTCAGATCTTTACCCGCTTGCTCGTTACCGACAAGCACTGCCGAGGATCCGTCAACGATTCCCGATGAGTTGCCCGGCGTGTGAACGTGGTTTACCGCATCGTAATCGTTGTATTTTTCGAGAATAATGTCGTCGAAACCCAAATCGCCGTGCATCGCAAAGGAGGCCTTCAGGCCGCCGAGTATCTCCAGGGTCGTGTTCGGCTTGATAAAATCATCGCGCTCGAGAATGGTTAGGCCACTTTCATCGTAAACCGGTACCACCGAACGATCGAACCAGCCGCTATCGCGGGCGTGGGCCGCCCGGCGCTGGGATTCGACGGCAAAGCTGTCTACATCTTCTCGGCTGTAGCCGTCGATGGTGGCAATCATATCGGCACCGACACCCTGGGGAACAAAACCCGTACGCAATGAGAACCCGGGATCGTTACCCATTGGTCCGCCACTGGAACCCATGGGCACCCGTGACATACATTCGACGCCGCCCGCGACAATCAGGTCATCCCAGCCCGACGCTATCTTCGCCGCTGCGGTATTCACCGCCTCGAGTCCCGAGGCACAAAAGCGGTCGAGCTGCACGCCGGCAACTGACTCGTCCCACTCCGCGTTCTGAGCAATCATCTTGGCGATGTCGGCACCCTGCTCACCAATCGGTGAAACACAGCCGAAGATCACATCGTCGACGTAACTGGTATCGAGATCGTGGCGCGACTGAATAGCGCGGAGCAATCCGGCACCCAGATCCACGGGCTTGACTTCGTGCAGACTGCCGTCTTTTTTCCCCTTGCTTCTCGGGGTTCGGACCGCTTCAAAAATATAGGCGTTATGCGTCATCGCTCCTCCAACGGTGGGTTTCCCGCTACCGCTAAGTAATTGGCTGGCTTAAGAATTACCGACTCGCAGCTATCGCTGGCTTGCAGGTCGGCAAACATACTCCAAGTTCAAAAATATTTCCAGTGATACCCTGTGCACAAATCCGCGTATACCCCGCCACCGACGTAACCGTCCGCCTGCGACCGGAACTGAATAATGGCCATTGCACGATCAATAGCACTCCTTCTACTGTGCCAGTTGGCGGGCTCCGCGCTGGTTTTTGCCACCGGGCTACCGCTGCCCGGGGCCGTCATCGGCATTGTACTTTTGTTGCTGACACTGGCGACGCTTGGGCACGCCAGTGCTGCGCTCAATCGTGTCGCGGGGCTTTTGCTTTCGCATATGTCGCTTTTGTTTATCCCCGCAGGCACCGGCGTAATCATGTTACTGGGTCTGATCGAACGGGAATGGCTGCCCATCACCGTGGCCATGGTGGTCAGCACCCTGCTCGGAATGATGACCACAGCCCTGATCGTACACACCTATGCATCGGACGACCTGTCCGATGATTGAATCACTGGAAGCCCTTTTAACGCCGCTTCCCGGTGCTTTGCTGGCAATCACCGTTACCGTATTCAGTTATCTGGCTGCGCTCAGCATTTACCGGGTGACTCGCCGCTCGCCCCTCGCCAATCCTGTGCTCATCGGTATGGTCTTCGTCGCCTTATTCCTGCACCTGACTGATAGGGACTACACCGCGTATTTTGCCGGCGCACAAGCCCTGCACTTTTTACTCGGTACCGCCACGGTAGCCCTCGCAGTACCCCTGTTTCTTCAGCTGAACCGAGTGCGGAAGAATATGGGGCTGATACTCGTCGCCGTGAGCGCCGGTTCTCTGGTCGCGGCCTGCAGTGCCATGGGTCTCGCCGCCTGGCTGGGAGCGAGCGAGGAGACCATTATTTCGCTGGCACCGAAATCGGTCACCACGCCAGTGGCCATGGCGATTACTGAACGCCTGGGTGGACTGCCCGCACTGTCGGCCGTGGTCGTTATTTTGACGGGTATTCTGGGGGCGATTATCGGACCGCATCTGTTACCGCGCCTGGGTGTGCGCAACAAACTTGCGGTTGGACTGGCCATTGGCACCGCGTCACACGGCGTGGGAACCGCGCGTTTGCTGCAGCTTGATCGGGAATCCGGCGCCTGGTCCGGGCTGGCCATGGGATTGAACGCGCTGATCACCGCCATCATCGTACCCTTACTGGTTGGCCTGCTTCGATGAGTGATGCTGCTGAAGGTAAGCTCGATCCGGTCGCCCAACGCAACTACAGCATTCATCTGCTCTCGCTGTCGCTGACCAAGCTCGGCGACGCTCTGACCAGTAGCCGCCTGGTGCTCGCCTGGATGCTGTCTAGCCTTGGCGCACCGCCCCTCACCCTTTCCTTGCTGGTTCCCGTCCGCGAGTCCCTCGCACTCCTTCCCCAGTTGCTGGTTGCACGCGGTCTGGAGCGGCACACGGTTCGGAAATGGTTTTGGGTTTTTGGAAGCCTCGGACAAGCCTGTGCGTTGCTCGCAATGGCATTGGCGCTTGTCATTCTCCCCACGAGCGCGGCCGCCTGGGCTGTCATTGGCGCCCTCGCGGTGTTCAGCCTCAGTCGCGGCGTCTGTTCCATTGCCATCAAGGACGTCATGGGTCGGGTGATTCCCAAAAGCCATCGCGGCCGCCTATCGGGCACCGCCGCCTCGGTGGCGGGGGTCATCACCATCGGCGTGGCATTGTTTCTCTGGCTTGCGCCACAGGGGCTGCGCAGCGAGGCATCGACCTTCGTTATTATCCTCGTTGGCGCCGCATTGCTGTGGGTGGCTGCTGCCCTCGTTTACGGCCAGGTCAGCGAGGAGCCAGCCACCCTCAAGCAGCAGGCTGATGACAACACTGGCCTGTTTTCGGATCTGGCGATCATTATTGAGCAACGGCCATTCCGACAGTTTTTGATCGCTCGCATGTTGTTGGTAGCGACCGCCTTCGCGATTCCCTACATCGTCATCCTCGTACAGGCAGCGGGGGCAAACGTCGTTATCGGCCTGGCGGTCCTCCTCGCCGCGGAGGGTCTATCCGCACTGCTGTCCGGTCGGGTTTGGGGCATTTGGTCAGACTCGGCGGCGCACCGCGTCATGGCCGCTGGAGCCCTGCTCTGCGTCGCCACGCTGGGCGCGACACTCTATCTCAGTCACTATCCCCTCCTGCTTTCCCAACCGGCGATCAGTGCACTCGTCATCTTTACCGCGGCGACTGCGCATCACGGGGTACGCATCGGTCGCAGCACCTATCTGATCGACCTCGCAGACGACAGCAACCGTGCTCGCTACACTGCGGTGGGGAATACGGTAATGGGGCTATTTCTATTGAGCGGTGCCGCGCTGGGAGCGGTGGATGGTATGTTGGGCACCCAATCGGTCATTCTACTTTTGATGGGGCTTGGCGTGATCGCCGCGATAGCGTCTTTGCGCTTGCAACCGGTTTAGCGCTGGTAATATCCTCTCGAAGACCGCAAACCCGCGTTATCGACCGCGTCGGGATACAGGTGGGCACTGAGCGAAGTGCTCAACGCCGATAACCACGCTACTTCGACGACGATCCGCCGTCTGATTGATCGGATACCCCGCCGCTATCGCACTGGCAACTCTTTAATCCTAGCCAACGCCATAGGTAGCAGCGACCACTGATACCATTGAGTATCAGTAGCACGCCGACGAAAGCGCTCAACCCCTCAATGAGCCCAAACGTCTCCTGAATAGCGCTGTAAGTAATGAATAGAATTCCGGCGCTCAGACGCACTCCGCGTTCGAAAGTACCCAGATTTTGCTGCATGATGGAGCCTGTCACTTGGCGCGCGGTACCATAACCGCGCGCAGATAACGGTAGCGTGTCCGCAACCTCTGGCCAGTTAGCCATCGCTGTCGTCCACGGTTTGCACGGGTTTTCGGCATTGTGTGCCGCGACCCGGTGCCATCGTTAGGGTTAATACGCGTAACTGACCAGGAGGATTCATGACTGAACCGCTTTTTATTCTGCACCACTACGAGGCATCGCCCTACGCAGAGAAAATACGTCTGTTGCTGGGTGCCGCCGGCTTGAGCTGGAGGTCGGTATTATCCCCGCCACAGCCGCCGAGACCGAATATCGACCCCCTTGCTGGGGGCTATCGGCGTATACCTGTGGCACAAATCGGGGCGGACGTTTTTTGCGACACCGCACTGATTGCCGAAGAGGTTCTCGCGCTGTCGAACAACACTGACCTCAACAGCCCGGCGACCGATCCTGAAGTCGACGAGTTGGTCGAACGCGCCGAAGGTGATGTCTTTTTCGCGGCGATCACCAGTGTGCCGCCGCTGCGGGTGCTATCGACGCTACTGCGATCATTCGGCCCCCTGGGCGCGCTGCGATTTATAAAAGACCGTGGCGCAATGATGAAAACGGCCAAGGTCAGACCACCCAAAGCGTCAGAGGCGAAAGCCCTGCTCGATGCCCACCAGGCCCAGCTCAACGCAGTGCTGTCGCGACGCGACTATCTGAATGGCGATGGCGGGCAGGCGGGGTTGGCGGACTTCAGTGTTTACCATGCACTATGGCTTGCAAAAACCGTGGGGCAGCAGCCCCTGCCGGCCGGTATGGAGGCGCTGTCAGACTGGTTTGAGCGAATCGACGCGATCGGGCAGGGGAACCGAACAGAAGTGGCGCCCAGTGCCGCTTTTGAACAGGCCCGAAACCACGAACCCCGGGCGATCACAGAGCCGGGGCAGGACCAGCGTTTAGGCAGTAGGGTCGCGGTGGCGCCGAACGACTACGGTCTTGATCCCGTCGGAGGAACATTGGTCTGCGCCAATGACAGCCGCATTATTGTTGGCAGGGACACACCCGATATGGGGACCGTACACGTGCATTTTCCCCTGCAGGGCTTCGAGATCCGATCAGTCGATGCCGCCTGACCGTACAAACCCGGGTGCGAGCCCCTTTCGCTGAATTTGAATAAGCCCTCAATGACAAGCCCTGCGGCCCTCGCGACGACCCGAACAATGCAACGCCCGGCTGGGCGCTCTCGCCCGATAAACGTGGTTTTAGTGCAGTGAGTGGATGGCGATCGACTTGGCGATGGCGTCGATCGGAACCGCTCCTTTGAATTCAAATTTAACGTTACCCAACGAGGAATAGCTGAGCTCGAGCTCGCAATCGAGGTCGAGAGTGCCCGCGGTCTCCACTGCAAACGCCACAATGGTGCGGTAGGGCAACGAGGTAAACGCTTTCTTGCGACCGGTAATCCCCTGAACGTTGACAGCGATGAGTCGCTTGTTGGTAAACACAATACCGTCGCGCATGCTTTTATAGGCACCGAGCACTTCCTCATCGTCGAGAAGTAGCCCCTGAACCTTCTCCGCATAATCATCATCGGGCTTAAGCTTGAAGACTTCACCATTGTCAAAATCGATCACAGTATTTCCTCACTGTTTAATAATGGGTGTCACCGTGACGGACTCAATCAACACGGGTTCGCGCAGCAACTGATTGGCCACATAGGGGTCATCAGCGGCGGAGTCGGTAGCGCGACCATGGATATCCCGCACCACCGCCATGCCCTCCACGACGCGACCAAACGCTGCGAACCCCTGCTTGTCGGGATTCCTGACTGCGCCAAAATCGAGTCCTGGCTGATCGCCGATACAGATGAAGAATTCGGCGTCGGCGCTACCCACCTCGTAGCGTCCCATCGAGATCACGCCGTCCCGATGAAGAATGCCGGTGTCCTCGGTGCTCTCGTGCGCAATCGGCGCCATTCGCGGGGCGTCTTCCCGGGCACCCCCCTGAATAACACTGATGGGCGGCGAACCATTGTCGTTCTCCGGTGACACGGTCCGATAGAAGCTTCCGCCCTCGAACGCGCCTGCATCGATGTAGGACAGAAAGTTGGCCACGGTCACAGGTGCCACATCAGCATCCAGCGCCAGCTCGATGGTCCCGGCCTCCGTCACCATCGACACACGGTGGGTATCCGCCCAGGTAGAAACGGGCGCACCAAGCAGGGTTAGGAGCGCCAGAAGGCGCAGCGGCCGTAAAAAGGCGTGCGGTTCGTTGGGCCGATGAGTGATCATCTGCGTAGCATAACCAGATTTCAGCAGAAACGGAGCAGGTGTCGACAAAATGAGTGAAGCCGACGAGTACCAACCGCCGCGAGTATGGACGTGGGACACTGACAGCGGCGGACGGTTTGCCAGTATCAACCGGCCCATCGCCGGTGCCACTTCGGATGCCGAACTGCCTGTCGGTGAGCATCCGCTGCAGCTGTATTCGCTGGGCACGCCCAACGGACAGAAGGTCACTATTTTGCTCGAGGAACTCCTCGCCCTCGGCGAATCAGGTGCCGAGTACAACGCGCATCTGATCAAGATCATGGATGGCGAGCAATTTTCCTCGGGATTTGTCGCTGCCAATCCAAATTCCAAAATTCCGGCCCTGGTGGATCGCTCGGAAACGGAGCCGACTCGGGTCTTTGAATCCGGTGCCATTCTGGTTTATCTCGCAGAAAAGTTCGGGCATTTCCTCCCCACGACCCGCGAGCAGCGAACCGAGGTGCTGAACTGGCTGTTCTGGCTGCAGGGGTCGGCTCCCCTATTGGGCGGTGGCTTCGGCCATTTTTACGCCTATGCCCCCAGCAAAATGGAATACCCCATCAATCGCTATGCGATGGAGGTCAAACGGCATATGGATCTGCTGGACCAGCGCCTCGCAGCCGTGCCCTTCATCGCCGGAGATGAGTACTCCATCGCCGATATGGCCATCTGGCCCTGGTATGGCGGTCTCTCCATAGACAACCATTACGAAGCCAGTGAGTTTCTCGACGTTGCGTCCTATAAGAACCTGACCGCGTGGGCGTCAAAGCTTGGCGAGCGCGAGGCCGTGCGACGGGGTCGTCTGGTGAATCGAACCTGGGGTGATGAAGCGTCGCAGTTGCCCGAACGACACAGCGCTGCGGATTTCGACACGATCAACTGGTAACTACCGGCTGGCTTCCTATCACTTGATAAAGCCGATAATGGCGACGAAGTGCGCCATCGAGCCGAACAGCACGAAGAGGTGCCAGATTCCGTGGGCATGGTTGAGTTGCTTGAGCTTGTCGAGCACGTAAAAGATCACGCCCACGGAATAGGCAATACCACCACCGAGCACAAAGCCGAATCCGACGCTTCCTAGCCGGCTGGCCAGACCCTCCATAAAAAGCGATGGAACCCACCCCATCAGCAGGTAGATCGTAAGCTGCAACGCATGGATCCGCCGCTCGATAAACAGATCAAGCCACAACCCAATAAACGCGAGTATCCAAAGGCCGACGAGAATCTGTGGACCGCGGCTATCCCAGTACAGCACCATCAGGAAAGGGGTGTAGGTACCTGCGATCAGAAGATAGATAGCCGCGTGGTCGAGCTGCTGGAACAGACGCTTTACCGACGCCATGGGAAAGCTGTGATAAAGCGTAGACATGGTGTAGAGCAGGACCAGTGTGGTACCAAAGACCGAGAAGCCAACAACTGCCTGCCAGCTGCCCATCTCGATACCCTGCGTAATCAGGGCGCCAAGACCGACCAGCGCCAGTGCCGCGCCCACCACATGAGAGATGCTGTTGAATCGTTCACCGTAATACATACACTAGCTTCTCACCATCGCGAAGGCGACGGACTTGGCTCCTAGACTGGGGGCCTGATTGTAATACCGTGTTCCCGCAGAATGAAGTAACGCCGTGAGCGAGAGGTCAACGCCGCATTGCTCAATGGCGGTATACCGCGACCAGGGCCAGACGTATCCCCAGGAGACTATGACAATGAAAAAGCCATCGCCCCAGCGGGGTATTACCGCGAAAAGTGCAGCCGCCAGCGGTATCCGGCGACGGGATTTTCTTGGTGGCACACTGCTCTCTGCAGGGGCGTGTGCCTTATCGCCACTGGAACTCCTGGCCAGTGACTCTAAAAGCGCCGCTGGCTACAAAAGCACCGCTGGCTACCCACCGGCATTGACCGGTCTCCGGGGCAGTCACCCCGGCTCTTTCGACGTCGCGCACGCCCTGGCGTGGCGCGGTGAAACATTCCCCGCACCCTCCTCCATTGACGATCAGGACTACGATCTTATTGTCGTCGGGGGTGGTATCTCTGGGCTCGCAGCCGCCTACTTCTGGCGCCAGGAGCATGGCCCCGATGCCCGCATTCTTATCCTCGATAATCACGATGATTTCGGCGGTCACGCGCGGCGCAATGAGTTTACCGTTGATGGCAGGTTGATGCTGGGCTACGGCGGCAGTCAGAGTATCGATACCCCGGGCAGCTACTCCCCCGCGGCGGCACAGCTATTGCGTGATCTGGGCATTTTCACCGATCGTTTCTATGACTATTACGACCAACAATTCTGGAACAAGCAGAAACTCAGCCGCGGCTTCTGGTTTAGCGAGGAAGTCTATGGCCGCAACGTTACTGCCAAAGGTATCCAGACCTGGAGTCGCGCAACGGAGAAGTTGACGCAGGGGGATATAGCCGCCTACCCGATTCCCGAGGAGGCCAGGCGCGGATTTTTTCAGCTGCTTAACAGCGATACGAATTTTCTTGCGGATATAGCCCCCGAAAAACGTCGTGAATGGCTGATCACCCATAGCTACAAAGAGTTTCTGCTGTCAAAGGCCAAGATGCCAGAAGATGTGTATTTCCTGCTGAGAGATGGCATGCGAGGGTACGGCGGTGTCGGCCAAGACGCCATGCCTGCCCTCTGGGCACAGGAGCAAGAACTCCCAGGCACCCTCTACCTCGATTTACCACCGCTGCCCGAATCGTCAGCCGAGGAGATCGATGAGCCCTACATCTTTCACTTCCCCGACGGTAATGCCAGCGTCGCCCGGGCACTGGTGCGTGATCTGATCCCCGGCGTCCTGCCCCCCTCCACAATGGAGCAGCTGGTGCTGGCCAAAGCCGATTACAGCGCACTGGATCGGGCCGACAATGCCTGCCGGTTACGCTTAAAAAGCACCGCTATTAAGGTGGAACACAGCGCCGGTGAACGCGAGGTCGAGGTCACCTATGTGCGCAAGGGCACCCCAACCATGGCAAGGGGAAAACACGTGGTCATGGCCTGCTATAACGCCATGATTCCCTACCTGTGTCCCGAGCTGCCCAAAGCCCAGCGGGAAGCTATTACCTATGCTGAAAAAACGCCGCTCGTGTACGTGTCGGCGGCGTTCAAAAACTGGGAGGCCTTCGCCAACCTCGGGATGCGAGATATCAAGATTCCCCAGCCTGACATGATGCATTCTTTTAGCATGGATTTTCCCGTGAGCATGAGTGATATTGAATACCCAACAGATCCGTCGCAGCCCGTGTTCGTGCACGGCAGCTATATCCCCTGTGTTCCCGACTCCGGCCTCGACAACAAAGAGCAGTATCGACGTGGACGACGTGAGCTTTACCAGCTCAGCTATGACGACTTCGAACGTCGGCTGCTGCGCCAGTTCGATGGCGCACTAAGCCCCGGAGGCTTCGATATCGAGCGCGATCTGGCGGGGCTCACCATCAACCGCTGGCCCCACGGTTACGCCTACGAATACAACCCGCTGTTCGATGACCCGTCATTCGGCGTCGACAAAGGTCCCCATATCGCCGGTCGGGCGCCGATCGGACGGATTTCCATCGCCAATTCGGATTCCTCGGCCTACGCCTATGTCAACGGCGCCATCGATGCTGCGCGACGCGCGGTTTCCGAGCAGGCAGGGTAGCAAGCGCCCTGCCCGCCGGGTTCCGAATCCCGAGCATACGCAGCCTCGAGTGCACCGCACCCCGGGAACGCCCATCGGGTACCGACGACACGGGAACGACAAGGGGCGGGCGTCGAAAGTCACGCCTACTCCCCGACTGGCGTCGGTAATACGGTCCCCTTAATTCTGATAATCTCAGCCGGCATAGTGGCGCACCGAACCTGACCAAAGGCGGTCACGGGCACCCCTGGGTAGAAGAGTCATATTCAATTTCAGCACAGGAACAGCGGATGAAAAAACGATCGCGGATAACGCAATCGAGGATGCAGCGGGGACAAACCGCCGGCCTTACGCGCAGGGATTTCCTCAATGGCACGCTACTCACCGCCGGCGCCTGCGCCCTGACGCCGCTGGAATTGATGGCGGCGGCACCGAAGACGCCCTACCCACCGGCTCTCACCGGGCTTCGAGGCAGCCAACCGGGTTCCTTTGACGTTGCCCATGCCCTCGCCTGGCGGGGCGAGTCCTTCTCCCGCCCAACGTCGACCAGCGAGGGTGAGTACGACCTTGTTGTGGTCGGCGGCGGCATTTCCGGCCTGGCGGCCGCCTACTTCTGGCGCCAGGAAAAAGGGCCCGATGCCCGGGTTCTGATCCTCGACAACCATGACGATTTCGGCGGCCATGCACGGCGCAACGAGTTGTCGGTCGATGGCAAACTCCACGTCGGCTATGGCGGAAGTCAGTCGATCGCCAATCCAAGCGGTTATTCATCCGTCTCAAAAAACTTGCTGCGAGACCTGGGTATCTTCACCGAGCGTTTTTACGACTACTTCGATCAGGATTTCTTCAGCAGTCGCGGCCTCAAGGACGGCATCTGGTTCAGCGAATCGGTGTATGGACGCAACGTCACCGAAGAGGGTCTGAATGTGTGGAGCGAACCGGGCAAGGTTCTGGCCGCCGAGACGGTAGCGCGTTATCCGATCAGCGAACAGGGAAAGCAGGATTTGCTGCGTTTGCTCAGCAGCGAGCAGAACTATCTCGCCGACATCCCCCCGGCTGATCGTCGCGAGTGGCTGGGAAACCACAGCTACCGGGATCTGCTGCTCGACAAGGCCCGGGTGCATGAGGACGTGTACCTGATGCTGCGGGACACCATGCGCGGCGAGGGAGGCGTCGGCTGGGAGGCCATGCCGGCGTCGCTGGCACACCGTTTCAGCCTTCCGGGCACGCGGCATCTCGGAGTAGAAGCAACACCCCACGGAACCGAGGAGGAAGAGGAGGAGCCGTATATATTCCACTTCCCCGATGGCAATGCCAGCGTCGCCCGCTCGCTGGTGCGCGCGTTAATACCGGGGGTGCTTCCCGGATCGACCATGGAAGACCTCGTTCTCGCCCGAGCGGATTACAGTGCCCTCGATAGCAGTGATAACCCCTGCAGGCTACGACTCAACAGCACCGCAATCGAAGTCCGCCATAACCCCGACCAACGCGGCGTCGATGTGACCTACGTGCGCAACGGGACCAGCGAGCGAGTGCGGGGAAAGCACGTGGTCATGGCCTGTTACAACGCCATGGTGCCCTACCTGTGCCCCGAGTTACCGGAGATCCAGCGCGAAGCCATCGAATACGCCGAGAAAGTCCCCCTGGTCTATATCACAGCGGCCTTACGCAATTGGGAGGCATTCGCCAATCTGGGTTTCAAGCAAATCATGGTGCCGCAGCCGGAGCTGATGCACACCATTGAGATGGACTTTCCGGTCAGCATGGGCGGCGTGGAGTACCCGCAGGACCCATCGATGCCGACACTGATTCATGGCAGCTTCATTCCCTGCGCCCCCGATTCCGGACTGACCAACAAGGAACAGTTCCGGGTTGGCAGACAGACGCTATACCAAATGAGCTACGACGACTTCGAAGCCGGGATCTTCAAACAGCTCGATGGTGCGCTTGCCCCAGGCGGCTTTGATGTGGAGCGCGACGTGGCCGCGGTGACAGTCAATCGCTGGCCCCATGGCTATGCCTACGAGTACAACGAACTGTTCGATCCTGCCCATTACGGCCCGGACCTCGGTCCGCATCTGGCGGGTGCAGCCCAACTGGGCAGAATATCGATTGCCAATTCCGACTCAACCGCGTGGGCGTTTGTAAGCGGCGCCATCGACGCGGCGAGACGTGCCGTCTCCGAGCAGACAGGGTAGGAATCCCTGATCGCTGGCTTCTGGTACATAATAGGGGCGCAGGCATTGATCCCGCGCCGTCATTCTGAACCCCCTCGAGGAGAACATCATGCAAGGACACATCAAACGGGCCGCACTGTTCACCGCTGCCGTCGCGCTATCAACCACGGCGCTGGCTGAGACACCGCAACCGGCAGAGCTCACCCCCGAAGACCAGGCCGGCGCGATTTTTGATTCGCCGGAAACCAGCGTGACCGTCAACGAAAACGGCACTGTCAAAGACATCACTTCACTGCTGTCATCCGACGGCAAATTTGCCTCAGGCATGTACAGCGCACCGGCTTCGCGCTGGGAAATTACCGAACCCTACGGCGTCGATGAGTTCATGTACTTTCTGGAAGGCGGCGTAACGCTGACCTCGAGTGATGGCACCGTCACCGAAATCACCGCGGGCGACGCCGTGACCATCCCCAAGGAGTGGACCGGTATCTGGGAGACCGAGGGCTATCGCAAGATCTGGGTTATTTACTCCGCCGATGGATCTGGGCTCCAGTAACAGGCAAATCAAAAGCGAATCTTTCGCGTCGAATTGTTCATAAAAAAACCCCGGCACTGCACAGTGCCGGGGTTTTTTTATTGAAAACCGAGCGAGCTTTTTTTAAAAGTTGATGCTCGCTCGCAGTCCAGCAGTGCGAGGACGCGACGGGCCAAAGATAAACTGCGCGTAAGGTGTTCCATCGAAGGACTCACCGAACGTACCGTCAACCCAGTTATTATCGAAAACGTTCTCAACATAGCCACTAATGGACCAGTCTTCTTCCTGATAACCGACAACAATATCGGTCTGGTCAAGGAAGCGAATCGTCTGCTTCGACAGGTCTTCGGGGATCCAATCCCCTTTGGAGTCGTCTTCCCAGCTGTAGGCCAGGTTGGCAAACAATTCGCCGCCTCGATCTCCAACCGGGAAGGAGCCGTTCAACACCGCGAAGAAGGTAAACTCAGGCGCCAGCGGCAGCGGTTCTCCTTCACAGGCGTCTTCCGACGCACCGAGGTCGACGGCTGCGCCACAGAAGGGCTGAACGTCATTTGCTTCGGAGTCCAGCCACGAACCACCCAGCCGCAGGGTGACATTGTCCGTGAGTGCAGCATTAACCTCAATTTCGCTGCCCCAACCGTCGAGAACGCCCACGTTGTCCCCTACGGTTCGGGTACCCGGGCCGTCAGGGTTCTGCTCGGAAAAGAACGCCTGAAGGTCCTTGTACTCGTACAGGAATGCGGTCACTGACAGTTGGACCCGACCGTCCATCAGGCGACCCTTGTAGCCCAGCTCGTAAGCTGTAATCGTTTCCTCGTCGAAATCCGCTGGACGGTCGCGCCCCGGCAGCGCCGGACCCGCAACTGCCGTACCGGTAGCGTTGTTCTCGAAGCCATAGACATCGTAACCGCCCGGTTTGTAGCCTGTGGCGACGGAGCCGAACAGCAACGTGGTGTCGTTGGGCCGCCAGTTGGCAGCTACCCGATAGGTGATGGCATCCCAGTCTGCCGAGTCAGACACCGGGCCTTCTGGCGTTTCGGACATCCCGGAAATACCACCGCCAAATTGAGAACCCCCGATATCTGGCAGTTTTTCATTCGAGTAATCCCGCTCATCGTAGGAATAACGAATACCCGCGGTCATATCGAAGCTCTGGCTGAATTCGTAACCGACTTCGAAATACATTGAGTAGCCTTCGTAGGTACCCAGTGTTTCGTTGTAGTCGTTAATCAAACCATTGGTCGATGCCGTGAAATCGTAATAGCCGCCCAGGTAATCTTCATAGAAGCCGGTGCAGCCACGCTGATCCGGGGCATAATAGTAGTTCAGATACAGGTCGCAATAGATATCTTCTTCCTGAATCGCGCCGAATAAAGTGTCGATATCTTCTTTATAGACCGATGCACCGGCATACCAGCTTAAGGGCCCGTCGCTCTGAGAGGTCAGGCGGAGCTCCTGCTCGATGTAATCGCCCGACTGGAACTGCTCATATTCGTAAAGCGTAATCGGCAGGCCGTCGTAGTCCTCGCCATACTCGTAGTCGTGGTCTTTGTAGCCGGTCAGCGAGCTCAGGGTTGCCCAGCCAAGGTCGTATTCCAGAACCAGCCCAAGGGAGAAAACCTCAGCTTCATCGCGTTGACCCACGCGATCATTGCTGTTGGTCTGCGTGCCGCGCGCCACTTCAAAGGGCTCGCCGCCGTTAAGGAACAGCAGCGACGGACCGTTGAAATTGGGGCCCTCACCCGTAACCTGATAGATGGAGCCGTCCCGATTACGATCGTCGTATTGGAAGATCAGATCCCCGGTGAGCTTTTCGGTTTCGTAACGGAAGCTGACGCGCAAGGAGTCGCTGTCATGGCCGATCAGATCAGGGCCACCAGCGAGGTTCTTGACGTACCCGTCTTCCTCGGTGTGAAAGCCCGCAATACGCATGGCGAGATTGTCGGTTAGCGGGACGTTGACCGCACCCTCGAATACCAGCACTCCGCGCTCGCCCACATCGAGTTCGCCATACCCCGATAAGCCGTCTTCAACGCTCGCTTTTTGCGTCATTACATTGAACGCGCCCGTCACGGCACCGCGGGGAAACAGGAATCCCTGGGGACCGCGCAGTACTTCGCTGCGCTCAATGTCGTACAAGCTGCTCACCGCAGAACCCGTGCGGCCCTGATACAAACCGTTGACGTAGAAACCAATCGAAGGTTCCGCGCCGTTACCAAACAGGTTGGTCCGAATACCACGGACCGACACCGTGTCGAGAAACGAGTCCTTTGAGTTACCGGTGATGCCGGGTGTAAAAGAAATCAAATCCTTGATGTCGTTCAGGTTGAGCAGCCGAGTTTCGGCACCCGAAATGGCGGTGATCGACAGCGGCACGTCCATTAGCGATTCAGAACGTTTAGTCGCCGTCACCACGACCTCTTCGAGCTTTTGCGCACTCAGGGGTGCAGAGGCTGCGCCCGTAAGGACGGCAAGTGACACCGCCTGCGCTATTTTGGATCGCCCATTACCGGGTCGTAACGCCCGCTGTGCAGTGTCTGCTGACCGATTTAGGGAACGTAAATGCCTGGTCATATGTCTCTCCGGGTATGGCTGAAATGTGTGCAACTGCGCATCGCGGGTTTGCTACAACCAGCGATATTACTCTTTTTTTATTGAAACCGGGCATCGGGCGCATCCTGTCCTATACGCTCAACCGAAACGGATTTATTTGAGGCGCCCTACACTGCTGTCGCACCGATATAGTGCAAACAATCACAGAGTCAACGGCACAGCTTCTGCCTCCAACGCCTTGCGCATTGGGCCGAGCTCGCTCTCATAATGCCGCCATCGGCCCACCGAACGGGTGTGCGCCGGCTGTCTCACCTGCACCGAACTGGCTGTCGTCACGGCACCCGATTGCTGATGAAATTCGAGACAGGCGTCTTCCCAGGGCAAACCGAGGAACTCGATAAGCCGGCGCGCGTTGGGCTCGGTATCAGCCGCAGTATCCTCGTAAGAAATATCGAGAAATCGATCGCCGAATCGTTGCCGCCAGGTCTCCATAAGTCGGAAATAACGCGCGTGATGACGCGCCATTTCCGCTTGCTCATAGGAATGCGGATAGGCGTCCGCAAACAACTGCTTGAAGCTTGCGAAGCAGGCATCCATTGGCCCGCGGCGAAGGTGAACGATCTTGGCATTGGGTAAGGCTTTGAGAATCAGCGGTATGAACAGGTAGTTGGGGGGCAACTTATCCACAAACCGGGGCAAACCACCCTGCAATGCCGTTGTGGTCTGCAGATAGGCTGCACCCAGCTTCGACGGATCCACCGCCGCACCCAACTGCGCCAGCTTCGGTGAGTGGGGTGTCGGCTCGCGATAATCCGATAACCGACGCAGGCAGTGCCCAAATTGGCGAAGCTCTCCCGCCGAATGCACCTGCGAGTGGGCCACAATAATGCGTTCTATCAACGTCGTCCCGGTGCGCGGCTGGCCGACCACAAAAATCGGTGACGGATCCGGATCACCCTCGGGCCCATTGTCCAGCCATTCCCGCGTGTAGGTATCGGCAAAAGCCCTGAAAAATTCAATTTCATTGGATTCATCAAAATCAATCGTGGTACGCCGCGCAGCAGCACCGCTGGCAAAGGCCTTGAAAGCCCCCTGCCAATCTTCGAGATCCTCCAGCTCTTTACCCATGCCGTAGTACAGAAAAGCCAGGGCGCGGGGGTTTTTGCTGCACTGCACCAGCTCCTCCATCATCGCTACGTGACGACGATCTTTGGCCTTGCGCAAACCCGACATCAGCCAGTGGGCGTTGGGATGCGAAGGGGCCTGTGCCAGCACTTTTTTCAACAATGTCTCCGCCGCATCGAGCTCACCGAGGAACGTATGGTTATTCGCGCGATTGATCTGGTGAATCAAACTGTCGGGGTCTCTCTCAAGCGCCCGAGCAAACCATTTACCCGCCTCGTCCTGAGCGCCGAGCTGTCCATGTACCGAACCAATCAGATCCAGAACAATCGGGTTGTCATCGGCGTGCTCCACCGCTTTCGCCAGTGCGGAGTCGGCGCGCCCCGACTGCCCAGCGCGGACAAACAGATTCGCGAGATTGGCCCAGGCAGCGCCGTGGGTCGGATCAAGCTGTGTCACCGACCCAAAGGCACGGATGGCGTTATTGGTCTGCTTTATTTCCAGCGCAATAAGCCCTACCAGAAAATGGGCTTCGACGAGGTTGCCATCGGCGCTTAACAATCGCTGGCAGCAGGCGGATGCCTCGTTGATACGCCCGGCATTCAAATGATCGAAACCCTGACGAATCAGGGTTCGCATCCAGTGTGCTGGCGGATTCTTTGCTGCCTTGGATTGCTGCATGTGTCCTCACAATGGCCCCAACAACAGGCAAGCGTACCAAAAAAAAGGCCGCTAATTGCGGCCTTTTCTTCATCTGTCGAAATGGAGACGTATCAACCGCCACCCCAGCGTTTCACCACCCGGACGCCAAATTCCCGCGGCCGGTTGGTATAATACGGCGCAACGTGGTCGCGTCCGTCCTCAGCGTTGTACTGTGACCACCCTCCCAAGTTGCGATGCCCCAGATTGGCGCGCTCGTCGGTGATGTTGTTGACGAAAATAGACGCTTCCCAACTGCTACCCTCCAGCCCGACGCTGAGGTCGCCAATGTCGTAGGCCGGCATGGTGAATTGGGGAAACGAGTTGGTGATATCTTCGATGGGCGATTCGGCGATCTGACTGAGTCGTTCATCGCTATAGGACCACTGGAGGTGGACAAAACCTTCGGCCTTCAACCGGTTCACAGGGAAACGATAGGTCGCCCAGGCGGAGCCGCTGACGTCGGCCGCGTTGGGGAGTTTCGCGCCTTTCGGAATGTCGACCTCCCCGTCGTCCTCAAAGTCGACAGCGGTGTCGGTTTCGGCCTCAATCCAGGTGCCGTTGAGTCCGAGTGTCAGGTTGTCGGTAACGCCCCAGTCAAAGTGAAGCGTTATGCCAGTAATGCTGGCGTCACCGGCGTTGGACACGTTGAATTGGTAAGGCTGCCCGCATACACCCGGAATCGAGCCGCCATCGGGGCAGGGACCCACAGCAGGGTCAACCGCCGAAAACTGATACCCCTCCCAGTCCATCAGGAAGGCGGCCGCCTGGACATTCAGATTGCCGCCAATGGTGCCCTTGTAGCCCACCTCCCAATTGATCATTTCGTCGGGGTCGTAGGTCTCGCCAAACGCAGGAACGCCGCGGAAACGGTTGACGCCACCGGGCCGAAAGCCCACCGACCTCAGACCATAAATCATACTGGTGTCGGTAAGGTCATAACTGAGCCCAATCTTCGGTGCGAACTCCTGGTCACTCTGCGTCTCGCCCACCAGTGGCGCCGAATCGGGCACCCCCTCGGCCAACGCCTCCTCGTTATAGTTGAAGGTACTTTCGCGATCGAAGTAGCGCCCGCCGACGGTCACATCGAGTTTGTCGGTGATATTGTAGGTCAGCTCGCCGAACACGGCCCACTGCTCAAAATCCACCACCTGCTTGGCGTAAAACGGTACGGTCGAATCAGGTAATGGGCCTGTAAAAAATTCGGCATAGGCCAGAGAGATTGAGTCCTGATATAAATCTTCAGTGACGCCTCGACCATTTTCATTACCGGTCACGCCGCCGAAAAACTCCTCGTAGAAAGCCGAACTCTCTTCATAGAAACCACCAACAATCCACTCCAGACGATCGCTGTCTCCCGATAGACGCAATTCCTGCACAAATCGATCTGCACCATTAAACTGCTTTCCCGCGTTGAAAAAATCGCCTTCAACGGTGGGCGCACCACAATAGCCACCAAAGTAGACCGCCTCGCCGTTAGGCGCGGTAAAATACACGTAGCTCGGATCCGCCTCGAAACAATAGTAGGCCGCATAAGCGCGCACGTAGGTGGTCTGGTCCTGAAAGAACTCGCCCGACTGGTCATAGTAACCGGTTGCCGATACCAACTGCGCGAAGCCGAGATCGCCTTCAATGACAAGAGAGGCGACGTCGTACTCGATATCAAAAAACTCCTCGTTGTAAAGCACTGTTGCCAGATCACCGGCGTAGTCATCGGTAAAGTTGTAAGAGCCCGCGTCGGAGCTCTGGTTCATGTACATGCCGGTGGCGGTCCAGTTCTCGTTCACATCCCAGCGGAGCGCGGCACGGAAACCGTCGACACGGAAATCGTTAATGTCGTCCTCGACCACATCCGCGTTGTCCAGGGTGCCCCAGCCGGAGGGGCTGCGGCCGTAGATAGCCTCTGCTTTGCGATCGAGGGTGGTTCGTCCGAACACGTTGTCGACAAAGCCCCCGTCTTTGGAGGTATAACCGACCACCCGAAGTGTCAGCGTGTCTTCGATCAGCGGCAGGTTGACCACCACGGAGCCGTCGTAGCTCTCTTCACCCTCGGATCCGTCGCGTAACATACCGTCAACAATGACTTCGAAGCCGCTCGGATCCGGCGCATTGGTAATCATGCGCAGCGTGCCCGCCTGGGAGTCTGCCCCGTACAGCGTGCCCTGAGGACCCGCCAATGCTTCGGCCCGCGCCATGTCCACCGCATACACATAGGGCTGCTCGCCCTGGGTCGTCAGCGACACTTCGTCGAGGTACAACGACGTGGTGGACTGGGTGGTGTAGCTAAAGCCCGTCGAAGCGCCACGAAAGATGATGTCTGTCTGCCCGGCGCCAATGTCCCGGGTGGTCAACTCGGGCACAAATCGCGCGATCTCCGCAACGTTGCGCAGCCGGAAGTCTTTCAACATCTCCCCGCCGAGTGCCTGCACCGAAATGGGGATATCAAGGGCGGACTCGCTGCGCTTTCGCGCGGTCACGACGACTTCTTCGAGCCGTGCCTTTTGTTCTGTCTGGGCGACTGCGCCTGATGTTGCAAGGGTGCTGCCGAGGGCCGCGGTTAATGCCGAGGCAATGGGGACTTTCGCGAATCGAAAACTGGACGGCATGTTAGGACTCCTTGTTGACGTGGGAAATACGCAATTTACTAGGCCCGACTGACCCATCGCACTGTTGCGACACTGGTCGCCAATCGCATTTAGCATCCAAAGTGCGCTGGAACACCGCTACTTATCCTATACGCTCGGAATAAAAAAGAAAATCCTAATTATTGTCATTCGGCGGCCAAGAGCGGCTCCAGAGTGGATTTAAGCCCCTCAAGATGCGTCGCGTAATTCTTCCAGAGATTGACCGAACTGGAATAAATCGGCTGTCGGACCTGCTCCGAACTCGCGGTGCGAACCGCTCGCTGGGTATTATGAAACTCGAGACACGCCTCCTCAAAGGGCAACTCGCAGTAGTCGAGCAGGCGACGCACCTGCTGCTCGAGGTCGGCCACCACCGCCTCGTACTGCATGGTCAGCACGGCGCCGGGCATGGCCTCGTCCCAATGATCCATCAGCTCTCGATACAGTAGATAGTATTCACCGACGTCGAGGAGGTCGTAACTGAATGACTGGCCACTGGCGAACAATTGCTTAAAGGCGCCAAAGCAACTGTCCATGGGGTGGCGGCGGGCATCGATCACTTTTGCGTTCGGCAGCGCCATGCGCAGTAAACCCGCGTACATGAAATTATTCGGGTTTTTATCAATAAAAATCGGCGTATCACTGCGATATTTTTGCGTCGACGCGATATAGCGCTCACCGATGCTGCGCCATTGCTCCGGCGACCAGTTTCGCGCCACCAGGGGAAAACTCGCGTCGCGCTGCCGCCCACGATTCATCTCATGGATAATCCGACCAAGATCCGGCAGCTCATGGGTTCCCTCCACCTGGCTGTGACTGGCGAGAATCTGCTCGAGCAGCGTAGAGCCCGATCGGGGCAGGCCAACAATAAAAATGGGGGACCTGTCGTCGAGTCCTATGTCTTTGCCTGCTGCCAGCACTTGCGGAGTGAAGACCTCGATCATGTCCTGCACCTGCAATTCAGTGGCAACCGGGTCGTAGCGCTCCTGACTGCGACGCGCCTCGTTACACGCCTGAAAGTGGTGAAAGGCCCGGTCATAGTCCTTGCGGCCTTCGTATTCGAGTCCCAGGGCATTGTGAATCTGGGCCTCAGGCTCCGGATCGTCAAACCCCTGGGCAATCAACTGTTCCATCGCCGTGACTTCCTCATCCTCAAAGCGGAATGTCTTGAGGTTCGCGAGATTCCAGTAGGCTTCGGCATTTTTGGGATTGGCCGCAATGGCCCGACGATGCGTGGCAATAGCCTCGTCCTGTCGACCCAGCGTTTTTAGCTGGTGTGCCAACCCGGAAAAGGCACCGTCATGGTGCGGTGCGATATCGAGTGCGTTGCTGTAGGAGTTTATCGCCTCCTCATGCAGGTTCGCCTGGGACTGGGAGTTCGCCAGCACCACGTGGGCGTCCGCGGCCTCCGGATACAACGCCACGACCCGCTCTGAGCTCTCAAGCGCGGCGTTGTAGTCCCCCAGGTCGAGATAAGCTCGGGCAAGATCTAACCACCCCCTCGCAAAGCGCGGCGATGCCTCGACAGCGCGGGTCAGCAAAGCCGCCGCGTCCGCATATTGAAAATGCTCTGACGCCATCGTCGCGAGTTGTCGCAGCGCCTCGGCGTTGTCAGGATTCCGACGCACCAGACGACGAAGAATGGCTTCCGCTTCCCCGCCGGCCCCTCGGGCCTTGAGCCGCTCCGCCTCAGCCAGATCGTCGCTGTCTCCCTCGGGCATCAGCGCGCCCCCGGTGGCCTCTTGCTGCTGGTCGAGGTACGCCTGCTTTTTGCTGAGCTGCTCGGCCGCCGCTGTGGCGTCCGCGGGCAGCAGATCGCGGGCCCGGTTGTAACTGGCCCGAGCCGATTCGAAATCACCGGTCACGGTTTCGAGATCACCGCGCAATTCCTGTGCCCGATAAAGGTCGGGGTGCATCGATAACAGGTCACGTGTCAGGGCGTCCGCGCGCTGGAGCTTTTTTTGGCCAATAAGGCAGCGACCCAGCAGCCAGGTGAGGCCCGGATCACCCGAAAAGGTTTGCAGACCCACCTCGCAGACCGCCTGTGCATTGCGCCAGTCGCCGTTACGCAGATACGTCTCGGCGCTCTGGAATCGCTCCTTAAGTGTGGAACCTGCGGGACTTGAAACGCGCGCCATAGATATTTATCCGGAAACCAAAACGGGGGTAGTAGTCTACTTCTCTGGGAGCTCAGATGGATTCAGTACGCTCTTTTGGAACGTAATCAAAAATGAAATTCACCCGGGGCTCCGCACCTTTGTTCATCACGCTGTGGGCCTTCTGATTATTAATCTCAAACGCCTCTCCGACCCTCATGGGCATGGGTCTGCCATCTACCGTAAATCGCACTCTCGGATTGGTGATCAGCGGCACGTGTATGCGATGACCGTGATGAAAAGAAGGGTGGCTATCCCGATGAGGAGTGATCACCTCCCCCGGCAACAGTTTCGCTGCCATAGCCCTGATTATGGTGCCTCCCGGCGGATAATGCTCGCGGATAATGCTCTCCATCAACGGCAGCGCGACATCGCCGAGGTGGTCCCAACCGCCCTCTCGTGACACAGTGATATCCGGCCAGCCCTCGCCATCGGTAAACAGCAGCACAATCGACTCCGTCCGCCGATGAACGTCATAATCATTCTGGCGCTGCTCATTCTCCAACCAGGCCTCTGCGGGCAGCGCCAGTACGGCGTCGAGTAGCGGCTGCATCGGCACGGGGCCGAGCTCCCGGTAGGGATCTCCGATATCCATTGCTATAACTCCGTTGACCCGACTTGGGTATTAGGCACTAAACTATACGTCGAATCCCGGGGACGTCCAGACTGTAAGGCAGCTTGGTTGTCAGGTAGCCCGCAACATGGGCCATAACAATCGGAGCACTCACCATTAAATTACCCACATTCATAGCAACGTCGGTGGTCCGTGGCAGTCAGAAAGGCGACTCCCACGGCGGTATATTCCTGCTCGACTTTGAAAACCAGAAGCTCGATCAAGTGGTCGACTGGAACAGCGGCGCAATCGACTTCTCGGGGCGTGGTGCAGACCGTGGCCTGCGGGGCATCGCTTTTGATGACGAGCGCATATTCGTCGCCGCGTCCGATGAACTGTTCTGTTATGACCCCGACTTCAACGTCGTTGGCTCCTGGCGCAACCGTTACCTCAAACACGCCCACGAAATATGCCGCGCCGGCCGCAAGCTGTTTATCACGTCGACCGGATTCGATGCGGTGCTGGTTTTTGACCTTGATAGCGAAAAATTCGAGTGGGGCTTCCACCTGATGGGTAATCCGGAGCAATGGCAGGGTTTTGCCTTTGATCCCCAGGACGACCAGGGGCCGCGGCCGAGCAACGATCAGCATATCAACATGGTGCACGTCGACCGCAAAGGCCTGTTTCTCAGCGGATTGCATACTCGAGCCATCGTCCGCGTGGATAACGCCAACCGCGCACAGACCCTATGCAGCCTGCCCGAGGGGGCCCACAACGCACGCCCTTTCGGCGACGGTATCGTTTTTAACGACACCCAGGCAGATCGGGTGCGCTACGTACCCCGGCGGGGAGAACAGCTGGCCTTTATCGTTCCCAGCTATGACCCCGATACCCTCGAATACAAAGGGGTTGATGATTCCAGTATCGCCCGACAGGCTTTCGGGCGCGGCCTGTGCCTGTTGGACGAGCGCTTCATTGCAGCGGGTTCTTCCCCATCCACGGTGAGCCTCTATGACATCCGATCGCGAGATCGTGTCGCATCGGTGTGCATGACCATGGACATCCGCAATGCCATCCACGGCCTCGAAGTCTGGCCCTTCGAAACAGCGCACTAATTAACAGCGCGGACGTAAAAGCACGTTACTGGCCCGATCGAAGCGGCGATCCGGGCCATTGTGAGTTCTGCGAAGGTATCTGCTAATCTCTGGCGATCATTGCTTCCCCCCAGACGGATGGTGACCCATGAATGCCAAAGAGACCCTCCCCGCAGTCTGCCCACTCGATTGTGCCGACACCTGTAGCCTGCAGGTGTCGGTTCAGGACGGCGTCATCGCTGCCGTTCGCGGCAGTGATACCAACCCCTACACCCGGGGCAAGATCTGCGGCAAGGTGGCGCGCGCCATGGCCACCCAGACCCATCCCTCCGAACGTTTATTAACTCCATTGATTCGTGTCGGTAACGACGGTGCCGATGAGTTCCAACCGATTAGCTGGGCAGCCGCTCTTGATAAAATTGTCGACGAAAGCCAGCGCATCATCGATCGCTGGGGTGCGGAGGCCATAGCGCCGCTGCGGTACGGCGGTGTGATGGGAAAATTGGCAATAGGCTCAATGGATCGGCGCTTTTTTCACCGTCTTGGCGCCACCCGCGTCGACTCGTCGCCGCTGTGTGCCGGCACCCTCGGCGCCGCCTGGGAGGCACTGTTTGGAGACGCCGGTGGCATTGACTTTGCCGAGCTCGCCCACTCCAATCTCATCGTGGTGTGGGGCAACAACATCACCACCTGCAACCTGCATGTCACTACTCTCATACGCCAGCGCCAGAAAGAAGGCGCCAAACTGGTGGTAATCGATCCTAAACGAACCCGAATCGCCAAGGACGCCGACCTGCACATTCCGCTGCTTCCAGGTACCGATGTGGTCCTCGCCTATGCCATTGCCCATCAGCTGGCAGCGCATGGCGGACTCGATCACGATTTCATCGCCGAGCACACCGAGGGGGCTCAGGCGTTCCTCGACGCGGCCGCACACTATCCACTGGAACGCGCAGCGGAGATGTGCGGGATCGACAGTGCGCTCATCAGTACATTTGCCCAGCTTTGGCGCGATTGTCGCCCCGCCGGTATGACCATCGGCGTTGCCCCCGAGCGCAACCGCAACGGCGGTGCCGGCCTCCGTGCGGCCATGTCGCTACTTGCGCTGACCGGCAACATTGGCCCAAAGGGCGCAGGGCCCTGCGATGTCGGCGGCTTTTACCCCGTCACCAGCGATGCACTGACCCGCCCGGAGCTCGGACCGCCGGTGCGTGAAATCAACGTTATGGACATCCCGCGACTGGTGCTGGAGCCCGGTGACGAAACACCGCTGCGCGGACTGTTCATCTACAACCACAACCCAGTGGCGGTACATCCCGAACAGGACCGCATGGTCGAAGCGTTACGCAGCAGCGACGTGTTCGTCGTTGGTAGCGATCTGAGCATGACCGATTCAATGGCCTGCGCCGACCTGATTCTGCCGGCCGCGTCCCATTTTGAATACGGCGATGTGTATACCGCCTACGGACACCGTTATTTGCAACGCTCGAAAGCGGTAACCGAGCCCGCGGGCGAATCCAAAAGCAATATGGATTTGTTCCGCGCATTGGCAGCGCGTTTTGGTTTTGAAGAGGAGTGCTTCAAAGACTCGGACGAAAAGCTGGCGCAGGACTGCTTTGTTGATCACGACGGCGAACCCGCAGAGAAAGCACTGAATACCGCCCTCGACATGACCCCTTATGCCGAGCCCGGCCTTCTCCGGGGAACACCAACGGGGACACCCAGTGGCAAAATTGAACTGTATTCGACCGCGCTTGAAGAACGCTCGGGTGAGGGTGTGCCCACCTTTAAACCACTTCCCGATCAACGCGAATTCATTGTCGTGTCACCCGCTTCCGAGCAGCGGGTCAATTCGACCTACGGCGGATTACCCGAGCAGGCGACCGATGTACGTTGCGAGATCCACCCCGAGGATGCTGATCGATTTGATATCAGTCACGATGATCCCGTAATGATGACCAACGCACTGGGTTCCATCACCTTGCCCGCCTCCATTAACCCCGACGTTCGCCGTGGCACCCTCTTTGTACCCAAAGGCGCCTGGATGCCGGAAGTCGGTAAAGGCAAGACCATCAATGCACTGATTCCCGGGCACAAAGACTCCCTGGTGGGTGGCGCCTGCTATTACGACTGCAGTGTTGATATCCGACGAGGCTGATCCACGGGTTACCCAACAGCTTCCAACAAGTTTCCGCGTATAGGCGCGGTAGTGCCCGGAAACACCGCTGCCTACATTAGCGGCTTCACATTGCGGTTGAGGTTGCTTTGAAACATTACGACACCCTCGTTATTGGCGCCGGCCACAACGGTCTGGTTTGCGCGAGCTATCTTGCCAAGGCCGGGCAATCGGTGCTGGTCCTGGAGGCCAATGAAACGGTGGGAGGCCTCGCCGCTACTCGCGAGTTTCACCCCGGTTTCTCCGCTCCCATTGCCCACACGCTTGTCGGCCTGGCAGATACCATCGTCAAGGACCTCGACCTTGAATCCCATGGGTTCAAGGCGGCAGCGCAAGCGCTGCCTTTGACCGCGGTTCACCCGAGCGACGCGCCCATCCAGATCGACGGCAGCAGCGTCACCGGTGTCGGCGCCGACGACAGCGCGACCTACCAGGCGCTGCAAGCACAGCTCAGGCGTTTTGCCGATGCCCTCGCCCCCTTCTGGGAAAGCACCATGCCCCGAATTGGCAGCACATCAGTGGCGGATCTGTTCACCTTCGGCAAGCTCGGCCTCAAGCTGCGTATGCTCGGTCGTGACGACATGTTGGAGTTCATGCGCGTAGCAACCCTGCCCATGCGCGACCTCGCCGATGAGTCCTTTGACAACGAGCGCCTCAAGGCCGCGCTGTGCTGGGATGGGCTACTGGGATCCAAGCTGGCCCCCCGCTCGCCGAATCAGGCGGTGCTGACCGTCCTCAACCGGATGGCCGGAAAACACGGTGGCCAGCACAGTATTCCACCCAACGGCATCAACGGCCTTATGAATGCGCTCCGCACCGCCGCCGAAGCCAACGGTGCCGAGGTCCGAACAAGCACGCCCGTGCAGAAAATCACGGTCGAGGGCGACGAAAACGGGCAGCGCATCAGCGGCGTGCAACTCGCCAACGGCGAAGAGATCAAGGCCGACAAAGTGGTATCCAGCGCCGATCCGAAGACGACGCTATTGGGCCTGCTCGGCGCTCCACAGCTGGAGATCGACTTCAGCAACCGAATTCGCCGCCTGCGTACCGACGGTTATGTGGCGAAACTGCATCTGGCGCTATCCGGTAAACCCGCATTCCAGGGTGTGGCCAATCCCGAAGGCCGTTTACTGATCGCACCCACCATGGATACCATCGAATTTGCCTACGACAACGCGAAGTACGGTGAAGTACCGGAAGAGGCCGTGATGGAGGTGGTCATACCCACCCTCTCGCAAAACGACCTCGCCCCCACGGGCAGTCACGTTCTCTCCGCCCACGTGATGTACGTTCCCGGGAAGATCAAGGGCGGCTGGACCGATGCGGCAAAGCAGTCCCTGACCGACCAACTTATTGCGCAGCTCGAGGCCCACGCACCCGGCATTGGTGAGCTGGTGGAGGCCAGTGAATTGCTCACCCCTGAGGATCTGGAGCGCGATTATCACGTCAGCGGCGGTCACTGGCACCACGCTGAGCCCGCGATGGATCAACTCCTCATGATGCGGCCAACTTACGAGGCCGCCCAGTACAACACCCCCATTCCCGGCTTGTATCTGTGCGGTGCCGGAAGCCATCCAGGCGGCGACATCAATGGTAATCCGGGGCGCAACGCGGCCAAGGAGATGTTGTCGTGAAGAAATATGATGCAGTCATCATCGGTGCCGGGCACAACGGCCTCACCAACGCGGCCTATCTGGCCAAAGCGGGTCTCAACGTGGTCGTGGTCGAAAAGAACGACTATATCGGCGGCGCCGCAGTAACCCGTGAAATGCACGAGGGCTGGTTTTACTCCAGCTGTTCCTACGTGTGCAGCATGATGCGCCAATCGATTCACCGGGACCTTGATCTCACCCGTCACGGCCTGCTGCTGGTGCCCTATATGGGGACCGTGGCTTTCAGCGACGATGGCTCGAAAGCATTTATCGACTACCCCAATGAAGAAGCGGCCTACAATGAACTGCGGCGGCACTCGGTAAAAGACGCCGATGCCATGGCGCGACTTCAGGCCGACCTCGGTCGCTATGCCCAGCTCATTCGCAAAACCTTGCTGCGCACCCCGCCCGACCCCTCATCGTTCAAGCCGCGAGACATCAAAGAGCTGCTCTGGCTGGGTAAACAGTTTTGGGGTCTCGGCGAGCGCGAGCTGTACGAGTACATCCGCTTCTTCACCATGAGCGCGGCGGACTTCCTCGACGACTATTTCGAGAATGATCTCATCAAGGCGGCAATGGCGGCACCCGGCATTATTGGGACGGCACTAGGCGTCCAGTCACCCGGCTCCGCCTACATTCTTCTGCACCATGTGATGGGTGATGTCGATGGTAACGTCGGTGCCTGGGGACTGGCACGCGGCGGGATGGGCGCCATCTCCAACGCTTTGGCCAGTGCCCTTAAGGCCCACGATGGCGAGATTCGCACGGGTTCCGGCGTAGAACAAATTCTTGTCAAGGACGGCACGGCCGTAGGTGTCGCCCTGGAAAGTGGCGAGGAAATCTATGCGGACATCGTGGTATCCAACCTCGATGCCAAGCGCACCTTCACCAAGATCATTGACAAAAAGGATCTACCGCCGAAAATTTACGACCGGGCGAGTAACTTCAAGATCCGCGGATCCTCGGGCAAGGTCAACATTGCGCTCTCGGGCATGCCCAAATTCACCAACATCCCCGATAACCGCTACATCAACCGCGGTGGTCAGAACTACACCGGGTCGCTGGAGACCATGGAGCGCGCCTACGACTGCTGGAAACGGGGCCGCTGGTCGGACGATCCCTTTATCGAGGCCATTATTCCGTCGGCCTGGGATCCCACAGTAGCACCCCCGGGCAAGCACTGGATGTCAACCTTTATCCAGTACTGTCCACCCAAGCTTGCCGATGGCCCCTGGACTCCCGAAAAGCGCGATGCGTTTGGGCAAACCGTCATCAACAAGATTGAGCGCTATGCACCGGGCTTCAAGGATCTCGTGGTGCATGCGGAAGTGCGCACACCCCACGAAATCGAAAACGAAATCGGTCTGACCGAGGGCAATATCTTTCAGGGCGAGCTGACCATCGACCAGCTGCTGTTCAACCGGCCCTTCCCGGGGTACGGTCAGTATCGAATGCCGCTGCAGAATATGTACATGTGTGGCTCTTCGACCCACCCGGGTGGCGGTGTGTCATCGGCCTGTGGTGCCAATGCGGCGCGGGAGATCTTAATGGACCTCAAACGGCCGAATACGGTCCCCGAAGACGACTTTTATGATGAGTAGTGAGCCATGAATATTGTAGCCCCTGCAGATCCCGAACTGTCTTCCGACGATCGCTTTGCCGGAGAGCGGCTGAAGCTGTCTCCTTTTCACCCCAGACAGGCGGAGCTTAATATCCGCGATGCGTGGTCGGCCTGGAACGGTTATAAGTTCGCCGATTACTACTACGAAGCCACCTACGAGTATTTCTGCATTCGCAACACCTGCGGCACGTACGATATCTGCCCAATGCAGAAGTTCCTGGTCGAAGGTGAAGACGCCCTCGCCATGCTCGACCGGATGGTGACCCGCGACCTGACCAAGTTGCGCGTCAACCGAATTACTTACTGCTGCTGGTGCGACGATACTGGCCGAATGATCGATGACGGAACGATTTTCCGGCTCGATGACAACCGCTACATGCTGACTTGCGGGAGCCCCTGTCTTGCGTGGCTGGCCAAAAGCGCGCTGGGCTTCGATAAGGTCACGATTACCGAACACACCGAGCAATTGGCCGGTCTGTCGCTGCAGGGTCCCACCAGCTTCTCGACCCTCAAAAATATGGGCGTCGGCGATGCCGTCGCCGAACTCAAGCCCTTCGGCTTCACGCGGGTTCCCTTCGTCGGTACCGAACTGATGATCTCCCGCACGGGCTTTACCGGTGATCTTGGCTACGAACTCTGGATCGACGCCGAATACGCCCTGCCCTTGTGGGACGCGCTGTACGAGGCGGGTGAGGATTATGGTATTCAGCCCTACGGGGAAGCGGCTACCAATATGGCCCGCCTCGAGGCAGGATTCATCATGCCCTATATGGAATTCAACGAGGCACCGAAAACCATTAATTTCGAGCACGACCAAACCCCGCTCGAGCTGAACCTGGGCTGGCTGGTGGATTTCAAAAAGCCCCATTTCAATGGCCGCCGCGCCCTGCTTGAGCAAAAGCAAAAAGGCACCAAACAGCTGTTGGTCAAGCTGGATATCGAAGGTAATAAACCCGCCGAAGAAGCTATTCTTTACGACAGCAAAGGCTGCCGCAACCAGATTGGTTATGTGACCAGCGCCATGTGGTCCCCATCGGTGAAAGCCAATATCGCGCTGGCGATGATTGATACCAAAGCCCTGACCGGTGAAATCTGGGCCGAGATTTATCATTACAAGGAGTTGCGACCCTATCGCAAGGTTGCGAAGTGTAAGGTGCAGGACAAGCCCTTCTGGATGCCGCCCCGTGCACGCCAAACACCACCCGGAGAGTTTTGATCCGGCTCCTTTGAAGCGCTCCGCCTTCGGGTCGCTGTGAACCACGTCCAAATAAGTTTCATCGCGGGCTAGAAGCATCAAGGCCCGCACAGTCTTTCAATCATTGCTCTGCAAGGCACTCGCTGACAACGACAATTGCTTCTGTCATGGAGTGGGTGAGGTAGGCTGGACTACCTGTTGGCGCATAAAAACCTAACCCTTTCTGGGTAATTAGCCCTGCCGAAATCGCTTTTTTCTCCCGAAATGTAGCGCGCTGATCCACCGTGCGTGTAGGTTCGTAATTTCTGTATCCATCGAGCTTTCCGCTGGCCGCCGTTGGGCGCCTGCCCAGGAGTGGTTTATGAGTACGCCGCACGATTTCGTAAAGAGCTACCTTTCAGCTTGGAACCATCGCGACCCGGAGGGCGTAGCCAGTCATTTCTGCCGAGATGGTCACTATGTTGATATACCCAATCAGCAGGATTTGACGGGTGACGCGCTGGTGGCGCACCTGGTCGAGTATTTCAAAAAGGACAATTATCGCTACGAATTGCAAGGCGACGTGCTTATCAACGATGGGACGTTGGCCTTTCAGTACCGTGTCACCTCGCCGGATGATGATGAAGCCCAGCCCAGCTGGGGCGGCGCGGAGTTTATCGAGCTGGGTGACCGCGGTGCACGCAGCATCAGCGATTACTATCGATTACCCAGCGAACCCGGGAAACGCAGCACAAAAACCGATCGATACGCCAAATCCGGACTCAGCGAGTCGGCTATGGAGCAGGTGCTTACCACGCTCGATCAGCTGATGGGCAAAAACAAGCTGTTTCTCGACCCTGAATTGACGCTTCCGCGACTCGCCGAACGGGTCGGCTGCTCAGTGAACCACCTCTCTCAGGCCATCAACGCCGGTCACGAAATGAGCTTTTTTGATTACATCAACCGTTACCGCGTTGATGAAGCACAGCAAATCCTCGTGCAACCCGATAACCGCTTCCCCGCGATTCTTGATGTCGCGCTTTCAGTGGGCTTCAACTCCACCTCTACGTTTTACACCGCCTTCAAGAAAGCAACCGGGCAGACACCCGCAAGTTTCCGCCGCAGCCACAACTGATTGAGCTCACGATTGTGGGCCCTGCCAGTCTTCAGTAACGATCCTGAACACCGCTGCAACTGAGATCAGGGTGTGGCATCGGAGTGTGAGGTCAGAGTGCCCGCAGGTACCACTGGTAATCCAGATCGGGAATCTGGCTGTGATAATCGTCGCATTCGCCCTGGCGCAGGGTAGCGAACGCCTGACAATACTGCTCCCCCAGGTACGCCGGTAGAATTTTTCCGTTACGAAACATCTCAAGAGCAGCATCGAGGCGCTGGGGCAGGGTTACCGGTTGTTGGGTGAAGTCAGTACTGCGCTCTGCCGGCGGCCCGGGATCGGCGTTGGTGGTAATGCCGTGATGGATCCCAGCAAGCACCGCAGCGACCACCAGGTAGGGATTGGTGTCGGCGCCGGAGATGCGGTGTTCAATGCGACGACTCTTGTCATCGGAGGCCGGTATTCGCAGGGCGACCTCGCGATGATCGTAGCCCCAGCTCGGGCGCGATGGTGCGAATTCGCCGCGGGTAAATCGGCGATAAGAGTTGACGTTGGGTGCGAAAATCGCCATCGATTCGTTAACCGCTTCAGCCAGGCCGCCCACCGCGGCGCGCAGCGTAGGGCTATCGATCGGCGCCTGCCCGGGCTCGATGTCGGCGAAAATGTTATCCCCTGAAGCGTTATAAACACTCGCGTGAATATGCATGCCGCTACCGGCAATGTCGGCAAAAGGCTTGGCCATAAAGGTAGCCGCGTAGCCATGCTGCCGAGCAACGCACTTGACAATTCGTCGCAACAACGGCGCGTGGCTGGCAGCCAAAATAGCGTCTTTCTGGTGATGCGTGTTGATCTCCCACTGCCCCGGCGAAAACTCGCTGTGTATTGCGGTCAGCGGCACGTCGTGTAGCTGGCAGGCTTTGCGAACGCCCTCAAGAAACGGCTCGCAGTCGATCAGGTCATCAGGCATGCAGTACTGAATACCCTGCTGGCTCAGGCCGGTACCCGTAATCCTTCCAGTTAGTGGTTTCGGCCGCGGCCCATCGCCATTTTCGAGCAGGTAAAACTCCAATTCGGTAGCCACCACCGGCGATAGGCCCCCAGCCTTGTAGCGCTTGAGTACTGAGAGCAAGGGTGACCGGGGATCCATCCAGGCCAAGCTGCCATCGTCATTGGCAAATCCGGTCACCACCTGCGCCGTCGGTGAATCGAGCCAGGGCACCCGGGCCAGTGTTCCTGAAATCGGCCGCAGTAACTGATCGGGGTCACCGCCGATGATGTTGAGGTCTAAACCGTCGTACAGATCACCGCGAATACCCAGCAGCGGAATCGTAATCGGAACCGTAAACTTACCTTCGAAAAGTCCGGCAAATTCGCTGCGCTGGATACGCTTGCAGCGGAGCAAGCCGTGCATGTCCGGCATCAACAGCTCCAGGAGCTCAATATCAGGGTTCTCGCCAATAAACGCTTCGAGCTCTTCAGGCTGTGCAAACACCGCTTTCTCCTCCCGACTCACCGGATTTCAACCTAGGACGCACCTTGATCACGATCTACCTGACGTATAGGGGTGAATTCGATAACAGCCCCCCTGCGCTATTCTTTAGTTTATTTATGTTTTCGCTTTCCCAGAGGACTTGGCATGTTTGGCTTGCGCGCGCCAGAAATCAGTACCGGGCACACCGGCTCCTATTACGCCGCCAGCGTGAATCGCAAGACCGATTACCCTCGCCTGGAAGGGGATCATACGGCAGACGTGGTGGTGGTCGGTGGTGGTTTTACCGGCGCCAATCTCGCGCTGGAACTGGCGGAACGTGGCATGGATGTCGCGCTGGTTGAGGCCCACCGCATTGGCTGGGGCGCCAGCGGCCGCAACGGCGGACAAATCATTGGGGGCTTGGGCCATGACCCGGAACGCTTCGTCAAAACCATTGGTGAGGAGGGCGTCAAGGCCATTTATGGAATGGGCCTTGAGGGCCGTGAGATCATTGCCGAGCGTGTTGAGCGCTACGGTATCGAATGCGATCTCAAGTGGGGCTACTGCGACGTAGCGCTCAAGCCCCGGCATATGAAGCAGTTTGCCGAATGGCGGGATTTCGAGAAGCAGATCGGTAATCCCCATACGTATCGTCTTCTCGACCGCGATGAACTCAAGCACTACGTCAATTCTGACCGCTATCTCGGTGGGCTTTACAACGACGGCAATGGACACATACACCCCCTGAATCTGTGTATCGGCGAGGCCGCGGCACTCGAACAGCTCGGCGGTAGAATCTTCGAGCAATCCAAAGTGACCGACATCGAGTATGGAGCGCGTACCGTCATCCGAACCGAGCAGGGGAGTATTTCGGCCAAGCGCGTAGTGCTGGCAGGTAATGCCTACATGGGCGGCCTGGTTCCAAAACTGGCGACCCGCGTTCTGCCCTCCTGCAGCTCGGTCATCGGCACCGAGCCACTGTCTGAGGAAATGGCCCGTGAAATCCTCCCGGGGGATGTGGCGGTCTGCGATCCGCGCACGGCCTTGGACTACTTCCGACTCTCCGGTGATAACCGACTGCTGTTCGGCGGGCTATCCAACTACACCGGGCTTGAACCTCGCGACCTCCACGGCGTTATGCGTAAAAAGTTGGCGGCCGTCTACCCACAGCTCGCTGACGTCCGCATCGATTTCGCCTGGAGTGGCTGGATCGGAATTGGTATCAACCGCATGCCCCAGCTGGGCCACCTTTCCGATAACGTGAGCTATATCCAGGCGTACTCAGGCCACGGCGTTTGCCCCACGCACATCATGGCGCGAATTACCGCAGAGATGCTGGCGGGGGACCCACGACGCTTCGATATTATGGCGAGTATCCGTCACATGCCCTTCCCCGGCGGAAAGCTATTGCGGCGGCCGGGCCTGGCTTTGGGTATGGCCTATTACAAACTTTTGGACGCGCTTTAAAAACCGCTGACCTAGCGAGGAGAACCCAATGAAGCAAGACTACGATGTCATTGTCATCGGTGGCGGACACAACGGATTAACCTGCGCTGGGTACCTCGCGGGCGCGGGTCAAAAAGTGCTGGTGCTGGAGCGGCGCGATAAAGTGGGCGGCGCGGCAGTTACCGAGGAGTTCCACCCCGGGTTCCGCAACACCGTGTACTCCTACTCCGTAAGCTTGCTGCACCCCGCGGTGATCAAGGACCTGCAGTTGGAGGAGCACGGCCTGGAGATCATGGAACGCAGCGCGGGTAGTCTCAGTCTGCTCGAGGGCGATACGCTGCAGCTCACCCGCGACGGCGAACAGGCGAAGCGCGAGATTGCGCGCTTTTCAAAGCGCGATGCCGAACGCATTGATGCCTTCGAAAACGAAATTGAAGTGGTGGCCAAAGCGGTCCGTGCCCTGGCCATGGAAGCCCCGCCCAACATGGGTGGCGGCCTGCGCGATCTCTGGAATCTGGCAAAAGGTGGCAACGCCCTGCGCAAACTCGACGCCAAACATCAGATGGTGCTCGGGGAGTTAATGACCCGCTCCCTCGGTGACCACCTCGATTCCTGGTTCGAAGGCGAGGCACTCAAGGGTCTTCTCGGCTTCGAGGGCATTATTGGTAACTTTGCCGATCCCTACCAGCCGGGAACCGCCTACGTCCTGCTTCACCACGCCTTCGGCGAGGTCAATGGCAAAACCGGTGCGTGGGGTATAGCACGCGGCGGCATGGGCGCCATTAGCGATTCGATGGCGGCATCGGCCAGGGCCCGCGGTGTGACCATAGAGACCAATGCAGCGGTCGAGAAAATCCTGGTAGAACGCGGGCATGCCTGTGGCGTTGTGACCGAGGACGGCCGAGAGTTCCGCGCCAAGCAAATCGCGGCCAATGTGCATCCGCAAATACTGTTGAACAAGCTTTTGGGGGACGAGCCCAAGGCTCCTGACGATCAGCGTCGGATCGATGCTTACAGAAGCCATTCGGCGACCTTCCGCATGAACGTGGCGATATCCGAACTCCCACAATTTACCCAGATGAAAGGTAAGGGCGAATTTCACTTTGAAGGCGCTATCGAACTGTGCCAGTCACTGCCCTATATCCGCGATGCTTATGACACCGCTAAATCTCACGGGTGGTCACAGCGACCTATTGTGTCGATGCAAATACCCAGCACCCAGGATGACACCCTCGCACCGAAAGGCGCACACGTCGCCAGCTTGTTCTGCCAGCATTTCCAGCGCCATCTCCCGAACGGGCAAAACTGGGATGACGTCAGGGAACAGGTTGCCGACCACGTCATCGATGCGATTGACCGACAGGCGCCCAACTTCAAGGCTTCGGTCGTCGGTCGCCAGATCAAAACGCCCCTCGATATCGAGCGCGATCTGAATATGGTGGGTGGTGATATCTTCCACGGCGCGCTGCATCTTGATCAGTTTTACTCGATGCGCCCCATTCCCGGACACGCCGCGCACAAGATGCCTACGGAAGGCGTTTACCTCTGCGGCTCGGGTGCCCACCCCGGCGGCGGTGTCAGTGGCCTTCCCGGACGAAATGCCGCCAAGGTAATCCTGCGGGAGCGCTAGGCGCGCATGCCTATCGCCTTGGCACCTATGCTCTTGGCGCCGGCAACCACATCAGAGGGCAGTCCGCGCAACAACAGGTAGGCAATAAAGTACACGACGAAGGCTGCGAGTGATGCGAGGGCGCAGAGCAAAAATACCGATGAATAGCCGTGGCCCGCGGCGAGCAACGAGGCGGCGATATTGGGGCCAATAATCTGTCCAATACCCTGAGCCGCCGGCATCAGGGTCGCAAAACGCCCGGTTTTGCAGACACTGGCGACCGACCCCATCTGGTAGACGTCGATAAAAATCCAGAGAAAATTGAACGCATAGACGCTGATGAGAAAACGCGGCGGATCGATATCATTGACCAGAAGGTAAACAACAAAGGCGTGTAGCAGCAGGGTTAATAGCAGCGGCTTACCCATGCCCACCCGATCACTGATAACCGTAGCGACAAGGCAGCCGATAAGTCCAAATAACGATACCCACACCAAAACGCTGGAGACCCACTCGGCATCGAGTCCAGCGCGGGCGCTGGCGAGTTCAATATAGGTCCAGTACGCGCCGATATTGACGTAGGTTAGTGCCATAGCGATGAGAAATAACCAGGGCACCGATTTGGGTATCGCGGGACTAACCGCGACCGATGAATCACCCTCGTCGGTCTCTTCAGACAGCACCGTTTCGGGAGGACGCTCGGGCAACCAACGGAGCAATGGCACCGTAATCAAGTAAGTCGCCGCAAACACGAAGTAGATAGTAGTCATTGGTAACCGGGGCAACACATACATCTCACCGGCCTGGACAAACGCAAAACTAAACAACAGGTAATTGAACGCCTTGGCCGGATTGCTCCTTGCTCCCAGCGTGGCAACGGCGACACCCGTGAACAAGCCACTGCCCACACCCGCTATAAACCGTAAGATCAGGGTTGTCATGTAATCCTGATAAAACGCGCATGCCACGTTGGCTACCGCCGCGATGGCAATCGCTACCAAAACAATTTGACGCCGATTCGCCTTGGCCACGAAGAGTGCAGCGAGCACCGCCCCCGCTGCAAGACCACCGAGGTCGGCTCCCGCGACTCGGCCCACCTGCTCCTCGGTAAAACCCAGTAGATTCGACCAGGCAGTACTGATGACGGGAATGCCCGCAAGCACGGCATACCCCGCGAGGGCCATATAGAGGCCCAGGATGAGTGATTCCCTGCTTTCTGCGATCGTTTTTGTCGGCGTCGTATCAGTCATCATCGATCCTTCAGTATTCGCCGCGCAGCGTTGTGGCCGGGTGCTCCGGTGACTCCGCCCCCAGGATGCGCGCCCGAACCGCAAAGATAGAGACCGGGCATTGGCGTTGCATATTGCGCCGCATCAGGATGTGGGCGCATCGTGAACAATTGATCCGGCTCGAGCCGTCCGTGACAGATATCACCCCGGGTCATACCAAAGGTTCGTTCGAGATCGAGCGGAGTCAGGCACTGGTGCGCCACCAGTATTTCTTTCAGATTGGGTATAAAGCCCGCCACATGATCGAGAATCTGATTCACGACGCGGGGTTTTTCCTCATCCCAGTGCGCACCGCCCGCCAGATCGTAGGGCATGTATTTGCACAACAGACTCATGACATGATGGCCATCCTGATCGGTGAGATCGGAATCCATGGTACTGGGAATAATCGATTCGATGATCGGCGGATGGGCGGGAACACCCGAGCGCGCGCTGTGGTAAGCCGCGTCAAGATGCTCCGCATTTTCGATCAGAGTAATGCTGGCGGTGTGGTGGGGACCGATCCCCTGGGACGGCAGCGCTGCAAACTCAGGCAAACCGGATAAAGCCAGATTCATCCGTAGCGATGCCGACTCCTGACGAAACGCCTTGATATCCCTGACGAAATCGCCCGGTAAATGCTGTTCGCCGAGCATGCCGAGAAAAGTTCGCTTAGGGTCCGTATTGGCGGCAACCACCGGTGCCGACAGCTCGCGGCCATCGGACAGCTTCACTCCGCCTACCGCGCCTTTGTTGACCAGAATCTGCTCGACCGAAACCCCTGTGCGGATCTCAACGCCCTTCTCCCGGGCCGATTCAGCCATCGCCTGGGTAATCGCCCCCATGCCGCCGCGAACAACCCCCCAGGCTCCTTTGCGACCATCAATCTCTCCGACCGCATGGTGCAACATCGACAGGCTGGCACCGGGTTGCGTGAGTGGTGCGTAGTTGGCAGGCATGATGTGCGCAGCCACCATGGACTTGACTTTGTCGCTCTCAAACCAGCGATCGATAATCGACTGCGGCGCGCCGATGAAAAACTGCACCAAACGCCAGCGGGCGTCATCATCAAGACGCCATACGTCCTTGCCAATCCTCAGGCTGTCAATCAGGTCGGTAACGCCTCCACCGGCTAGCTTGGGCGGCTCGCGGAGCCACTGCTTGGCCAAAAGGCCACCGATTTGCTCGATTGAGTGCTCAAACGCGAGGTAAGCGTCGTAGTCGGTGAGGGAAAACTTTTCAAACTGGGTACGATCGTGGGCGTCATCGCCGGTGAGCAGCAGGTAGTCCCCTTTGCTATCGAGGTACAGCGAGTTACCGAGTGGAATCGGCTCGTAACCAAAACGCTTGAGTTCGAGGTCGGCCACAACTTCCGGGCGCAACAGGCTCACCACGTAGGACGCCAGCGAATTGCGATAGCCAGGAGCGAACTCTTCGGTGACCGCGGCACCACCGACAACATTACGTTGCTCGAGTACACAGACCCGCATACCACCGCGTGCGAGGTAGTTCGCCGCTGTAAGGCCGTTGTGACCGGCCCCAATGACAATCGCGTCGTAATCTGCCATTGGCCCCCTCCTAGCTTGATCTATGCAATGCAGCATAGCCCAGCGAGCCGCACTACGCTTTCGCATCCTACAGGGCGATAATCGTCAACCCGAGATCCTTCTGTCTGATGACAGCGAGTGCTCGTCAAACTATAGTCCGTCGAGCTGCGAAAAAGGAAACGACTATCAAACCACACCACATCGCCCCCAAACAGAAACCGGCCAATGACCGGCAGCGTTTATTCACTCGCTACCTGATTGCGATTCTCGTCGACCTCGTCGTACTGAATCTTTTCGCGGAGTACAGCACATCGGTGCTCATCCCCAGTTACGGGGCTTCCATACTGGCAGCAGTCCTACTCCAGCTTCTGCTCCAGGCCACACTCACTCTGGAGCACCGGGTAGGCGACTGGTTTGCGGGACGGGACGGAAAACTGTGGCTGGTAATCCGCGTTCTCTTCACCTGGGTCATCCTATTTGGGTCCAAGTTCATTATGTTAGGGGTCATCAACTTTCTACTGGGTGACGCGGTCCAGTTCCTGGGGGCCCTTCACGGGGCGGCCACACTGATAGCGATCATTATTGCTATGCTCGCGGCAGAGGGGCTGGTTTTTTGGGTTTACCGCCGGCTTGGCTAGGCAATATCGCTACCTCATCGGCTTCAGAGCAAGACGCATTACAGGAGAGTAAACATGAAAGCATTAAACGCAATAATACTGATCGCCACCCTGGCCATTATTGGCACGGCGCAGGCGTCGCACCACAAAACGGGCGAGAAGGCTGGAAAAGGAATGCCCGATGGTCGTCAGCACTCCCAGGAGTGCAAGGAGGCCACCGGTGGTAAAGGCAAGGCCATGGGTAAGTGCCGCAGCGAGAAAGCGCAGGGAAAGGCGAAAAAGTCTCAGGCTGAAGTAGCCGGGGAAGATCAGCAATCCGAAGCGAAAAAAAACGGCGAGAAACAGCGCGAGGATAACGATAAGAAAGGGGTTAAATCCCGTGACGGTGACGGACTGAAAAAATCGGGTCGCCCCGAAGACCGAGGCGATGAAAGCGACGATTAACCCACCTCCGATAAGCAATCAGGGCAACGCCGTCTGTAGAAGATCTCTACCGAGTGTTCTCTATCTCAGGCGGCGCTGCTTTCGAGGTCATTATGCAGCAGTACCCTGCTGCCCTGCGACTCAATAACTGCCACCACATCTGCATATACCGTATCGTTACAATCAACAATCACCATGACTTCGCCACGGTCCAGACGAGATCGATATTCCTCAACGTCCTGATTGGGAACACTGACCCCAATCATGGTGCTAAACCATGTGCCGAGCGCACTGCCAAGCACAGTCCCTGCCACCACGGCGCCGCCGCCAACCGCAAGTGTCGCCGCGGGCACTGTTACGGCGACAATACCGCCCAACAGGCCAATCGCACCACCCGTCACTGCGCCGCGCTTGGCGGCATCGACCACATCGCTGCGATGCGCAATATCGGCCTCCGGTAAAGGTTCCAGTGACATCGAATCGTTGCCGATTGCGTGTATATCGGAATCATCGATGCCCTTTTTTTTCAATTCATCGACCACGCCTTCCGCGCTCTCTACCGTTGGCGTGAAGAAAAAATAACGGCTGTTCATAAGATCCTCGTTTCAAAAATGAATGGTGATGATTTGTAACCCAGCTCATAGAGCGACCATTCGCACCATGGCAGACTCGGTGTAATACAGAGTTTGGCCGCCCCGCTCATTCGCCACCAAATGGAACTGGCCGTTTCCGGTCGCCGGATCGATAAACAAGCGCAATTTACAGTTTTCAACATCGCCACATTCGGCTGGAGTCCTGAGGGCAATCACGGCTGGGTCCACCTCGTAGTGCAAATCTTCGCGGCCCGACTGCTGCAGCTGCTTTTCCAGCGTCTCCAATGTTCTGTAAAGATTATCGGCAATCATCATCGACGATGTACCCAGTGCATCGGACCCATTGTGCGGGTCGGTTTTCCTATACGTTTCCAGTGTTAGTTCCATTTCCTCCTCCGCTTCGATTCATCTGCCCGTCGACCAAGTCGAAAACCGACTTGCAGCCCACACTCACTCGGTAGGTTGTGTCCAGTCCGCCGCGACGAAGCATCGCTGGCGCAGTGAAAACTCAACGGGTTATTCTAGAGTGGTAACGAAAAGGCATTTGAAAAAAAAGTGGTCGGCACTTCGCATTCATAGCCCATGGCCGATATTCGGGCCGACTGAGTAAAGTTACGATTGAAAGCACACTCGACAGGAGGGGGATGTATGCGCATTACCGTGAATACCGTTTTCATGGGATTGATCGTGCTCACAGGAGGTTGGCTAATGCCCGCCGTCAGCTCCTCCGCAGGACAAACAGGGGCCACAATCGCCCATGATTCAGTCAGTGAAAAGCCCTACCTACAGCGTGGCAAAGCCATTGCTGCCGACACAGGAAATGCATTGGGCGCCAAATTAATCGAGGCTTTGGGGGTCGGCGGACCGACGCACGCCATCGACTTTTGTAATCTCAATGCCGAATCGATTACCCAGAGCATCGCTGAAAAACATCGGGTAGGGGTGCGTCGGGTTAGCGATAAGCCACGCAACCCCAATAACGCGGCGTCAGAGTCCGAGCTCGACTATATAAACGCGAGTAAAGCCCTGCTTGCGAAGGGGGAGGCACCCGCGCCCTGGATACTGGAGCAACCGCACTCAATAACCGGCTATTACCCCATTGTCGCAGGCGCGATGTGCCTCCAATGCCATGGCACACCGGGAAAAGACGTCTCAGCGGCCACGGCTGCACTACTGAATCAACTCTACCCCGAAGATCAGGCGCTGGGTTACAGCGCCGGTGATCTGCGTGGAGTCTTTGTTATCACTATGCCGAACGCTGAGTGAGAATTTTTAGCCGTGGTCTCGCTCACCAAGGCGCAGGAGTACCCGTTACCCTGCTTATGATGCCTGCGTGAGACGAACCAGTTTTTTAAATCTTCGCCTTACCGGTGCTCTGTCGTGCTCAGGATAGTCCTGTCGCTCCATTTGTTCCCAGAGCCTCTCGCCTTGCGTGCGCAGGGTTAACAATCGCTCGGGACGGTCAGTGCACATTGCCAGACGATTCAGGGAGTCAAAAAGCCGTTGGTAAACCTGTAGATTACTCCCACTAAATTGACGCAAAGGGGAATACACCGCATCGGCGACTGCCGCAAAGTCAAGGGTGGTCACCAGCAAACGACACTTGCCCTCCTTATCAAGAACCGTCGACCCAGGCAGAGCGGCATCCACGATTTCTGCCAGCGCAAGAGTTAGCCAGTCGATACAGGTAATGGCTGTGCCGGGGTCATTGATACCCGTCGATAATGCGCGGGCGGCAATCTGTTGGATCTGTGTAATTGGAAAATTAGGGTCCTGAATGGGCGTTCTTACGGGCCCCAGGCGGATCGCCTCCTCGATACCCAATTTGCCTTCATCAATATCAAAATTGCGGGCCTTGAAAAGCGTAAACAGCTCAGCGCCACGAACCACGAAATCCCCGGGCCGTACGCGCAGTATGGCCATGGCTTCGAGTGTCGCCAGCTGCTCGGCGATAGCCGGAATATCCGTTGTCTGGACGTAGCCCTCATAGCCCGACCGAATCACGATGGGGATTCGGTCGCGAGCCCTGCGACGCCATTGAGCCGACCCATGAAGACGATTGGCCTGTTCAGCGACCTCACAAAGCCGGCGCATGTCCTGCCTCAACTGAGTACCCAGCCGCTGAATAAGTTGATCCGCCTGAAGATCAGAGGCGGTTCGATGAATAAATGCAATAAACTCAATCAGTGCGGCCAGCGCGAGCAGCAAAGCTATGATGACCGAAAAACGCGGGTGATCTCCGTCGTGCAAGGCGACAGAAATTACCAGCGCGTAAACAGCGGTCGCGAAAAAAAGACCCAACGACAGCTTGCTTCGGCTGTCCTCGAGAAAGTGTCGCAATACCTTTGGTCCGTACTGACCCGAGGTAAGCGTCAGGGCAACCATCGTCACCGAAAAAGAGACCCCGCCAACACTGAGAACACTGGTGATCAGTACGCCCAACAGACCGCGCGCCGCATCGAGTTCAATCTGCAGCGTGGGCAGGATCAGCAAGCAGGCCTGGCAGTGTCGATCGACCTGAAGAGCAGTAACGGCCAGCCCTATTGCCGCCACGCAGAGCCCAATGGGTACTACCCAGATACTCGTGCGTATCCAGTGCCAGCGATACTTTATTGGCGGAGAATCGAGTGGAGGCGTGGCCTGACTCAAGTAAGTACCTGTTTTCGGCTTAAACCGGCGCTACGTTTATTTGCAGCTCACTGAAAGCGCATCATTACGACACTCGACCTCACCCAAGAAGCCCAGTCCCTGGGCAGCACAGGTGTCTATGAGCGCGCGAGCACCTGGCGAGCCGGGATTGTTCAGAGATGTGCGCGCTGCTGGCAGCAACTCGCTACAACTAAGGTTCAGTGATGCCACCTCCCCCTCCAGCAATGCTCCCTGTGACGCACTGCTGGCGAAAAATTCTTCGGCCTGTACTGCGGGATACCAAACAGAAGAATCCGACGTCTTTGCGCAAGCGACCAGCAGTAGCGATAACGCAGAGATCGCCGTTAGGCGATGAACGGGAAATCGATTAGCGGAGGCTGTCTGCATAAATCATCTCCTCTTGATCAATGGTATTCCCAGCTTACCGATGGACAACGCGTATTACCAATCGATGGACAAACACCGAAATTTTGAAGGCCGCGCGGAGTCCGGCAGGCTCGCACAATGAGATATCAAATAAAATCAGCTACCCTGATTGATATCCATACATTGCGAACTTAATGAGAGGTTGCCCTTTTGCCGCCGTCCGACGACTACCGCAATCCTGCCCCCCTCGAAAAACCGGTTGAAAAGTTGCTCACGCCATTGGAGCGATTTGTCAAAAGCCAGACGTCTTCCGGCATTTTGCTCGCGCTGGCGGTCACGCTGGCGTTGTTTCTGGCGAATTCGTCTTATGCGGATGTTTACACGACGCTGAAACACCTCTCGCTGTCGATCTCGCTGGGTGACTGGGCAGTGAGCATGTCGCTTCGACATTGGATCAATGACGGTCTAATGGTGTTCTTTTTTTTCCTGCTTGGGCTTGAGATAAAGCGCGAAGTCCTCGCCGGCGAGTTGCGCGATGTGCGCCAGTCCGGGCTCGTTTTCTGCATGGCAGCCGGTGGCATGATATTCCCCGCCGTGGTTTATCTAACAGTTAACGGCATCACCGGGGCCGACGCCCTGAGGGGTTGGGGTATACCCATGGCAACGGATACCGCGTTCGCTCTCGGTATCCTGGCGGCGCTCGGTGCCCGGGTACCGCACGTAGCGCTGGTGATTCTTTCCGCACTTGCGATTGTCGATGATATCGGTGCCGTGTTGGTAATCAGTATTTTCTACTCTGAGGGTATCGTGCTCGGTGATCTGTATAGCGCAGCCGCATGTTATTTCGGGCTCATCGTTTTAAACCTGACGGGGCACCGACGGCCACCGCTTTATATCTTACTGGGAGTCGCCCTATGGTGGTTTGTTTTACAATCCGGGGTCCATGCGACAACCGCCGGCATTCTCACCGCCCTGGCCGTGCCGGCGCGCCCCTATGCCTCCAAGGAGCTCTTTAAAAAGCGATTACCGCGGATTATCCAGCGCTTCAAGAAAGCAGATGATCCCGAGCAAAGCGTGCTGGAAACACAAGAGCAAGAACAGATGGTTGACGAGGTTCGGCAAGTGGCTGACAGCACGCTCGCACCCTTGCAGCGCTGGGAAACGTCGATAAGTACCACGGTCATGTTGATGATCGTCCCGGTATTTGCCTTTCTTAATGCCGGCGTTGCTCTTCCCGGGTCCGCCGAAGCCCTGCTGGAATCTCCCGTATCCATTGCCGTTGCTGCTGGACTCGTAGTTGGCAAAGGGGTTGGCATCGTGAGTTTTGCCTGGTTCGGTATCCGCCTGGGCATCGGTACGCTTCCCAAAGATCTGAACTTTCATCATGTCACCGGGCTCGCGCTGCTTGCGGGTATTGGCTTCACGATGTCGCTCTTTATCAGCTCGCTGGCATTCGAACAAACCGAGGCCCTACAGGACGACGCCAAGATCGGCATCCTGGTCGGCTCACTGGCCGCCGCAATTATCGGTACCACGATGCTGCTTGTCGCCAACCAAAAAGCCAAGTAACCGCTCAGAGGCTTAAAGTGGCAAAAAAAACCCGGGCAATCGCCCGGGTCTAAGTGCTTTTCTCAACGCGTTAAGCGTTAGGCATTGGAGGCCGCGCGGGCCGCTCCTTTTTCGGTGGTTGCCTTCTGCGTCGGAAGCTCGCCGGTTGAGGATTCCAAATGGGCTCTGATAAACCATTGGAACTGCTCAAGGTCTGCAAGATCGCCGGTCAGTATGTCCTCCGATACCGGGTCATGCTTGGCAAGCTTCTGCAACGTTTCGCGGTGGTCTGCATTCACACCCGAGTAGACTTTATCGAGCGCGCCCAAGTGCTCCACAACGGTGGCCTTACCCAGTGAGTAGTCGTCCCAGCGACGAACCGAGCTCACCGCACCTGGTGTACCCCAAGGCTCACCCCCAAGGGTCGCAATCCGCTCTGCGATCGTATCAGTCATTGCCCTGACGGCATCCACCTGCGGGTCAAGCATTTCATGCACACCGATAAAGTTGGGGCCAATCACGTTCCAGTGAACATGCTTCAGCGTCATCGACAGATCAATCAATGCCACCATTCGATCGCCAAGCAGTTTGATCGCCTCCTCGGCGGATGCGTCCTTGATACCCGGCACGGTGAAATTCGCGATCTTCTGTGCTGAATTACTACTCATTGTTCCTCCTTATCCAGTTTCAGGTAGCGACTGCGCATCCAAGGCGCGTCGCGGCTGGACCCTGTATTAAGCACAGACCGTGCCAACCGATGATTTAGTGCGGTTAATCCGCCTGTTTGCGCCTTGGCTGGGCTGTGCGCCTTACGAAAAAGACCGAAAGATATTCGGAATTACTGCAACATCTGCAGACCTTGCGCATTTCTTGCAGACTTTCGCGAAGCATTCTGCAAAACGCGCAGGCTGTCCGCCGTTTCGCAAACTATCGAAAGGCTTTAAATGGCAGTGGGGCGCGGGTTAACCGCTGCGTTCCAGCGGTATCGTGGGCGCGGGCTTCAATCAGCAGATACCTTCTCCGTTGTGAACTGCCACTACTGCAGATCCTGGGAAGTCACTATACCCAAAGCAATACGTCGATTGGTCCCTTCCAACTGCCGGGTTAAATCACCCACCAACTCGGTAAATTCAACCGGCGGGGCGGTCTCTGCGGCGGCACTCAGCGCTTCGACAATCGCATTGTTGAGGTCAATCGTCTGTCGCATCGCAGCCTCCGTCGACGACGGGCTGGACCACTCGGCATGACCCGGTTCAAACTGCAGACGTCGTTTTACTACTCCATCGGGAGCCTCCTCAGCACATCGCTCCAGACCCTGCGCAATATTCGCCTGCCTTTTGGCAACCCATTCCAAAAGCTCGGGTAAGACCGTGTGTGACACCTGTTGATTGGCCTTTAGATAGGCACAGCAGTCATTGCACTGCTGCGCAAAACTTGAGAGTACCTCGCCAGTTGTCACGAATGTTTCGCTGTTGTTCATTCTTGCCTCCTAGGGCACTGGTGAGCGCCATGTGAATGGATTAACCGCACCGCCAACGTTCGCGGTAGGGCTCTGACACGGGGGCGTTCTGTCGCTTCCTCTCACCGTGGTTGCTGTCGTGCCAGAGACTCCGAGACGAACCGCAAAATTCACGCCAATGGCTGCTGCTCTTTGGGCGACGAGGCCGTTCGGTATTCTTTCAGCCGGTTATAGAGCGTCCGCACACTGATACCCAGACGATCGGCGGCCCTCTTTTTATCGTCATCACTATCGCGCAGTGTCTCCAACACCATGATTTTCTCGACATCGCGCAGTGATGTACCCACCCGCAACGAGACGTACTGCCCGTTGTCCGCATTGATAGAGGCCTTCTCTTCGCTGGGCACACCGGGCTCTGAAGCGTTGCCAAGCCCCAGGTGTTGCGCATCGAGCGCGCCCCCACTAACGCGGCATGCGCTGTAAACGGCGTTGCGCAGCTGTCGTACATTACCAGGCCAGTAATACTCGCCTATAAGGCTCTCAGCTTCGGGCGTCAGCTCACAGGCCATACTCCTGTCTTCGTTAAACTGCCCGATAAAGAACCGCGCGAGATTCAATGCATCATCTTCTCTATCGCGGAGTGGAGGGACCTCAACGGGAATCTGGTTCAACCGATAAAACAAATCCTCCCTCAGCACACCCTCCTCTACGGCTCGCTGGGGGTCCCTGTTGCACGCGGTGATCACCCTCGCATCGCATCGAAGATCCTGCTCACCGCCCACACGGCGGAAATAACCCGTCTCCAGCACCCGAAGCAGTGCTACCTGGGCAGACTCGGGCATCTCGGTGACTTCATCCAACAAGAGGGTACCGGCGCCCACGCGCTCAAACAGGCCAGCGTGGGCTTTGTGAGCCCCGCTGAAACTGCCCTTCTCGTGGCCAAACAACTCACTCTCAACAAGCTCGGCGGGTAACGCACCGCAGTTAACACCGTCGAAGTTGTGTTCACTCCTCGCGGAATACGCGTGAACCGAACGGGCCACCAATTCCTTACCCGTGCCACTTTCTCCAAAAACGAATAAGGTGGCATCGGAGCTCGAAGCCTTACGCAGCAGCCGAAAAAGACGCTTCATCGCCGGTGAACTACCGTATAACAGTCCAAACTGATCGAGCCGTGGGTCGGGGGTATGATCCAGCGCGGCAGCGGAACACGCCACTTCTTTAGCGCGGTCGATGATCAACTGCTCGAGGAAATCGCTATCGATGGGACGTCGCAAAAATATCGCATTCCCCCTGGCGAATAATTCGGAGAAGCGCTGCTGCTGAGCAGACTCACCAAAAAGAATCAGCTCACAATCATCGTCGAGCGCATGCAAATAATGCTCAAGCTCGTTCGGGAGCGCATCTGCGTCGACGATCAGCAATTCAGGTAATCGGGAATTGCTCGCATCCAACAGCGTGGGCAGCGAATCAGGAGTTAGCTGATGCGCTGTAAAACGATGGCGCTCAAGCTGACTATTGACCAGCTCTGATTCCTCGGTCGCCGGCACGAGAAAACTTGCTCGCATTTTTACCCTCAAGTGAAACATCAAGGCTTACAGGGTAGCGATATCGTCGCGACGACTGCAAATCCTGCATGATTCCTAGTGAAAAATGTGCAAGATGCGTATGAAAATTAGCGTCGATTCAAGCACCCCTCCCATAAAGGCCACTATTCATGCCATTCCGATCGGTTTGGCACGCTCGTTGCTCTACTCGTGGCAGAGGCTCGCGTCACACGCCGTCCGACGCCTCGTACAGATACTCGCAACAGGGAGGAATTATGAAAACGCACAACGCAAAACATACACTGACACCGCTTGTACTGAGTGCGGCAGTAGCGGCCAGCAGCGCTGTGATGGCAGATACCCCCTACACGAAGCCCGATGGCAGTTTCGTCAGTATAGGTGGCACCGTCACCTCACCCACCGCTGACACGTTCGTCCTCGATTATGGAGACGGTACGATTCTCGTCGAGATGGACGACTGGGATCGCTATGGCGATGCCTACGGTTTACTTGATGGCGACAGAGTGACGGTCTATGGCCGAATCGACGATGACTTCTTTGAAATGGCAAAGATCGAGGCGGGTTCGGTTTACGTTGAGAATCTGAATACCTTTTTCTACGCCGATAGCGACGATGAAGAGGGCAGCGTAATGCCCAGCGCATCCTGGACTACTGCCGCGCCCGTCGTGGTAAGCGGATTTACGCTTCGCGGCGAAGTGACTGAAGTGGATACCGAAGATCAGGAATTCGTCGTACAAACGGGAACCGATGAAATCACGGTGCAAACCGATCAACTGGGTTACAACCCTACCGACAATCATGGTTTCCAGCGCGTCGACGAAGGTGACTGGGTCAGTGTCTCAGGAAGCATTGATTACCAGCTCTTCGACGGACAGGTGTTGTCGGCTAGTCGTATCACCACGCTGATCGACAACGCACCCGCCGAAAATTCATAACGTCAGGTAGCCGTCGGGGGCCGTTCATGGCCCCCGCTTTTTTTGCCCATGCCTAGAGGAGTTAACGATGACACAGCGCAATACATACGATACGTTCATGAACACCTTGGACACGGTCAATTCGGCTATTGAAGAACACGCCGATACCGCTGTTTTCGGAAAGGTACTGGAAATGGCGAAGACACGGCTTGACGGGGAACGCCTGGGAGTCGCAGTTTACGAGGAAGATCCAGACGCACCGTTTGACTACTACACGGTACAGTTCAACAAAGGGCGTCTGGAATTGAAGGCGCGCGGCAAGGCATCACCAACCGTTGACTGGAAAGTGTCCCAGGAATATCTGTCGGCGATCAGTGAGAATCCAGACGCGTACATCGCCAATCCAGCGAAGTTGGATATCGACTGGCTCAAAGCTCGTGTCGGGATGGACATCCACTAGCGTTGGGATTCAGCGGACGATTCATTCCACCGACGCCAGCAAGCTGGCGTTGCCCCCCGCTGCCGTCGTATCAATACAAAGGTGTCGCTCAACAAGAAAGGCATCTGGCGCCAAGACTGCAGTGGTCAGCGGGACTATCGCGCCTTCTCTTGACGCCATTGCTTTTCTGATTGATCCAGCCCAATTCGAGCTGTCCGCAGCCGCAACCACCGTCACCTCGTCAAGTTCCGAGAGTGCAGCAATATCGGCCACCCCGTCGATAATGGAGAGAGGCAGTTCATCTCGAGACAACAAAGACTCAAAAATGGGCGCGGCGTCAGGAACCACCACCAAAACGGCGCATCCGGCGGCCAAGGCCTGGATTGCCTGAATCAGCGCGACCTCAGGGGTAGGCCCAAGGCACAGGGCGGGCCCGCGAGGATGAACGGTCAGGCGGTTACTCTCCCCCGTGGGCCCCGGCAAAGACTGCGCTGGCAGTACGGAACGAGCAATGGCTGAAAATACCTCAGCCAGATCAATACCTGAGTCTGTATTCCATGCCTTGAGTTTTTCACTTCGATCAAACCGCGCCGCCCAAGACGTATTATCCAACGACCCGATAGCAGCGAGCAGTTGATCCAAACCAACAGGCTGACCAACAGGTGCGGCAACATCAGCCGTCAAGGCTGGTGCGCGGAAGCGGTCGACGTAACGCGGTCCTCCCGCTTTGGGGCCGGTACCCGACAATCCCTCACCGCCAAAGGGCTGTGAGCCGACAATAGCGCCGATCTGATTTCGATTGACGTAGGCATTACCCACGCGAATCCGATCGACCACCTGCTGTACCCGATCGTCAATCCGTGTGTGTAAACCAAACGTCAGGCCATAACCCGTCGCATTAATGGCGTCGACAACGGCATCCAGCTCCTGCGCCTTGAACGACGCAACATGCAGAACCGGCCCAAAAATTTCTTCTTCGAGATCCTCGATACCGTCAACGGCAATCACCGAAGGCGGCACAAAATAGCCATGATCAGGCACCGGTATCGACTTAAGTAGCTTACCCGCTGCCTGCTTCTGCTCCAGATACCCTACAATTTTTTCCTGTGCTTGGGCATCAATCACCGGCGACACATCGGTATCCAAAAGCCAGGGATCGCCAACGGTGAGTGCCTCCATCGCCCCGTAGAGCATTTCAAGCAGCCGCTCCCGTGCTTCCTCCTGAACGTAAAGCATGCGCAATGCAGAACAGCGCTGCCCCGCTGATTGGAAAGCCGATATCACAATGTCACGTACGGCCTGCTCGGTGAGCGCGGTCGAATCAACAATCATCGCATTCAATCCGCCGGTCTCGGCGATCAATACCGTATCGGGTCTAGCCGTCTCTGCCAGCGTTCGATTGATCAGCTGCGCAACTTCCGTTGAACCGGTGAAACACACGCCACTAACCCGTGGATCGGCGGTCAGCGCCCCACCTACCCGTGCCCCGTCGCCGGGCAACAGCTGTAGCACTGACCGCGGAATACCCGCCTCGAGCATCAACTCAACCGCACGGGCGGCAATCAACGGCGTCTGTTCAGCGGGCTTTGCGATGACGGTATTACCGGCGGCCAATGCGGCGGCGATCTGCCCCGTAAAAATCGCCAGCGGGAAATTCCAGGGGCTGATGCAGACAAAAATACCGCGACCGCTGCGCCCATCGATGGCCTGCAAACGCTCGGCCTCGCAGGCATAGAAGCGCAGGAAGTCCACGGCTTCACGAATTTCAGCAATACTGTCCGCCAGTGACTTCCCTGCCTCTCGAGTAGTGAGTGCGCTCAACTCAGCGGTGTTAGCCTCGTACAGGTCCGCAGCCGCGCGAAGTGCGTTGGCACGTACGTTTGCCGCGGTGAGAGACCACTCCGGAAATGCCACGTCCGCCGTGCTCAGCGCTCGCTCCACCGCTTCCTGTGTAGCCTCACTAACGTGACCGACCAGTGCGTGTGGATCCGCCGGAGAATACACCGGCATCGCCGTTGGCAGCTCATCACCGGCCGTTTCGTGCAGCAGGGAACCGGCACTCCATTGATGACCAAACCAGCGCTCTCGCTCAACCCGCAATGTTTCGATCGAGGCGGGCTCCGTCACCTGGTAGCCCCTGGAGTTTTTTCGCTCGGGCAGGAATAGGTCAGATGGAGGCCGAATACTGGAATTGACGCCTAGTTTCTCGGGCTCCAGTCCACTCAAGGGATCTCGGGCGATGGTCGATGCCTCGATAGCCGTATCCACAATCTGATTGACAAAAGACGAGTTGGCACCGTTCTCGAGCAACCGTCGCACCAGGTAAGCCAGCAGGTCTCGATGGGCACCGACCGGTGCATAAATTCGGCAGCGAGTACCTGAATCGGCCCTCACCACCTCATGCAGCGATTCGCCCATCCCGTGTAACCGCTGGAACTCGAAACTATCGAGATCATCACCGGCCATGGCGATGACGGCGGCACAGGAGTGGGCATTGTGCGTCGCAAACTGGGGGTAGATGACGTCGCGACGCTCAAGCAGAAGTTTCGCACAGGCGAGGTAGCTCACATCCGTATGCTGCTTGCGGGTAAACACGGGAAACTGCTCGATACCCGCCTCCTGTGCCAGTTTTATCTCGCTGTCCCAGTAGGCGCCCTTCACCAGTCGTATCATTATGCGCCGGCTGTATTTTCTCGCCATCTGGTCGAGGGTATGAATAACCTTAGTCGCACGCAGACCATAGGCCTGGACCACCACCCCAAACCCCGACCAGGCGGGCAGATCGGGATCCGCCAGGATATGCTCGATCAACTCGAGCGATAACTCCAGACGATCCTGTTCCTCAGCATCGATATTGAAACCGATATTGGCCTGTGCCGCCTGGAAGGCCAGATCTCGCAATCGTGGAAGCAGCACCGCCATTACCTGTTTGCGGTGGGTGGTTTCATAACGTGGATGGAGCGCGGATAGCTTGACTGAAATACCGGGGCTGCTTCGAACGTCACCGGAAGCGCGCGCCGCAATCGCCGTTATCGCAGTGCGGTAGGCGCGATGGTAGCGCAAGGCATCCTCATCGGTTCGGGCAGCCTCACCCAGCATGTCGTACGAGTAGGTATAGCCTTCAGACTCGGCAGAACGAGCGTTATCCAATGCCTCAGTAATATCTCTGCCGAGCACAAACTGCCGACCCAGTATTCGCATCGACTGGCGAACCGCGTTACGCACCAGTGGCTCCCCTGCCCTACGGATCAACCCACGCAGTGCGGCAGCGGGCTTGTGGGGATCATCATTGAGGACCTTACCCGTCAGCATTAACGCCCAGGTCGATGTATTGACCAACGATGACGAGGAGCGACCCAGATGGGCACCCCAGTCAGAGGGTTCAATTTTGTCGTGTATGAGCTCATCGATAGTATCCGCATCGGGAACACGCAGGAGCGCCTCTGCCAGACACATTAACCCTACCCCCTCCGCTGTCGACAACCCGTACTCGGCCAGAAAGGCCTCCATCATCGATGGTGACGACTCATTGCGTACACGGTCAACATACCCAGTGGCAACCGAGACAATATCGGCCCGCAACTGGGCATCAAGATCAAGATCCGATATCAATAATTGCAGCGCTTCAACCTCACTGCGTTGATATTGATTTCTCAGGGCCTGGGCCCATCCCTGATGACCTTCATTAATCATTGGGCGATTCTGGTTCATGACTGAAGCCTGACTATCGGTACGTGTAGAAAAACGGGTGTGACGATGAATTGAAAAACGCGATGATCTGCACGCTACACTGTTAATGAGGCGGCGAACGCCATCACGCTTCAAAAGCAGAAAAAGCATCCCGGGTCAGATTCTCAACACCCGTTGTCGTCACTGCGACGTTATCTTCAATTCGAATTCCGCCGAACGGAGTAAGCTGATCAATCAACGACTTGTTCAGTAGACTCTGCTGATCAAAACCGGCTAGTAATGCCGGGATAAAATAAAGTCCGGGCTCAACGGTGAAGACCATCCCTGGCTCGATCGAACGCGTTAGTCGCAGGTGCGGATGCTCTTTCGGTGGCGCTGCAACGGAGCCATCGGCAGCAGCGAGGAAACCTCCGCGATCATGGACCTGTATGCCCAGCAGATGGCCCAATCCGTGGGGGAAAAACACCCTGGAAGCACCGCTGGCCAACGCCTCGTCGACACCGCATTGGACGATGTTATGGTCGACCAGTAGCTGGGTAATCAGGGTATGGGCGCGCTGGTGCAGCTCGGGAAATGTTGCCACGGTGTCGACGGCCGCAACCAACTGCTGCTGTCCCCGATCAAGATCGGCAACCAATTGTGCAAATACCGACATGGCCTCGTTTTCTGCAACATAGGTTCGTGACACATCAGCGGCATATCCTGCGCACGAGGCGCCCGCATCAATGAGAAAACTCCTTATGGTTTCGGGTGCTGCTTTTGCCCGCGCCATATGGTGGAGCGTCGCTGCATTTTCGTTGAGCGCGATAATATTGCGGTAAGGAAGCTCCTCATCAGCGGTGCGGGAAGCACCCAGATAGGCCAGATGAATGTCAAGCTCGCTGGCACCGGAGTAAAACGCCGCTTTCGCCGCCTGATGACCAACAGCGGCCCGCTGACTCGCTGACCGCAAGCAGGACCTCTCGTAATCTGACTTGTAAGCGCGATTAAAGTCGACGACATTAAGAACGGCCTCAGGATTTTTGACCAGCCCATCGAGCTGTTCGGAAATCGGATCAGAGGGACCAATCCAGACCCCCCTTCCCTTTCCCGCCAGATGTAAGCGGCAATCGTCGGCGTCCTGGTAGCCGATGACATCAACCACGTCCAACACCGGCGCGGGGATAGCTTCAGGAAGACTGTCCCAGAATCCGCCCGCTTCCGGTAGTAGCAGACGCGGACGCTCACCGGGCTGAATAAGCAAATAGCCGCCGGGTCGATCCTGAAGCGGAACCCACTCGTTGAAATAGGAACTGGGCCGGAAGGGATAATCGAGATCATCGTTGAATCGATAAATCAGGCAGCCCGCACTGATAATCGCGTAATCAAAATTGCCAGCCGCGAGCGCGCCTGCGTAAATAGCTGACTTGGTGGCGATGTGCTCTGCGTAGTTCAACATAGTCTAGCCTTCGTTGTATTCGCCAACTTCGATCGATACTTCGTATAGACTAAGTCGCCGGTAAGCAGATAACCACCTGAGATTGAAACGATCTGTGACATCCCTCAGAAATTGGGTGTCACCGCAATACTTCATACGCCCTATTTATAGACAAGCATTTACGGTCATTACTGTCGGTGAGAAATGGCGTGTACTCTTCAAGCATGTTGAGATCAAGCTACAGGCACACGGCATGTACAGTTAAGGAAATATCCATCCGCAATGAATAAAAGAAGTAACCCATTAGATCGCTTTGCCCGGGATCTACCCCCCGGCGAATTGTTATGGATAGGTCTGCGACCCGCGCGGCGCGCGCCCATGGAATCCGTCTCAAACGCCATGGCACTGGCTACGCTCGGTCTGGAAGGCGACCATCGCACCACCAAAACAGCGGGATCCGGACGACAAGTCACCCTTATTTCGCAGGAATTTATCGCGCAAACCGCGCATTTCCTCGGCCGCGCCAGCATTGACCCCGCCCTGCTGAGACGAAACCTTGTGGTTAGCGGCATCAACCTTCACGCGCTTCGCTATCAGCAATTTGCCATCGGTGATGCCATCCTCGAAGCCAATGCACTATGTCACCCCTGCTCGCGGATGGAGTCGGCGCTCGGTCCTGGTGGTGTCGCGGCGATGATTGGCCACGGGGGGCTGTGTGCAAAAATTATAAGCGGCGGCGAGATTCGTATCGGCGATGCGGTCCGCGTGATTACTCCCGGCAGCATCACAGATCTTTTCGCTAACGAGCCCACCTGAGGGCCCAACCGTTATCGGGATGGTTTCCCACTTCGAATGACGCCGGTTACACTGCAACGACTGTGGCAGTCCCGAAGACCCAGCACGTGTCTTGAGACAATGCCTCCAGCTCAAGGTATGAAAAACCATGACCGGAAATGTCGAGAATTTTGATCGGTGGATACGCAGCGAATTTGCTGATCTCAACACTGTGCTCGAAAACGCCTACTTTCAGCGCAGTGACCGAGCCGATGTTACCGCGGTCGGCGCGGCTGAAAAGGGCCAACTGCGGGCGGCAGGCACTGCGCATATTGTCGAATTACTTCGTGAAGGAAATACCGACGAGGGCTTTGATGCGGGGTTTGACCTGCTCGGCAACGTCGGGCTTTTCATGGCCGCCTGCGCCCGCCACGGTATTGCCGACCAGAACGCCAAGGACGGTGATATGCCCGAAGCATCGGGCCTGGCGCTTCAACTCGGTGCTTCTCTAGGCGTGACTCCCCGCTTTGCCACCAGCCACCTGACCACCCACAACCGGGCGATCGACGGCCGCTACAAAAGTTTCACCACACTGCGGGATGACTACCTGTTTACCGACTACAACACCCGGGGCATCCTCGGTTACAAACGCGCAGCCGATGCGCTTCTGCGTATCTTACCGCTGGGCATTACCCACCCCGTCGCCGCCGACCTGCTCGCCGCGGCCCGTGATGCCCTGAAATACGTGGTTCAGTCGAATGAAACGCTGTTCACGGAGCTCGATACGGATCGTTTTTTCTACTCTGTGAGACCCTACTTTAAACCTCATCGAGTGGGTCAACATAGTTATCGCGGTGCCAACGCCGGGGACTTCGCTGGTATCAATGTGATCGATATGCTGCTGGGCCTCTGCCGCGCTGACCACGCCTACTACTCACAACTGTTGGTCGATAAGTTTCTTTACATGATGCCGGAGGACCAATCCATTCTTCGTGACTGTATGCGCCGCCGCAGCCTGATGGATGAATTTTTGTGCCTGCCCGACTCAGCGTGGCACGATACTCATTGCCGCGACAATCTGGCGCTGTTTCTGGAGGTCTGCGATTTGCACGGCCAAACCGCCACACAGCACCACAATCAGCTGGTCACCAAATTTATCGAACAACCCGCCGTGCACATCGACGACAAGCACCAGGAAAATCTCACCGCCAGCGGTCCACCCCTGGAAGTGTTGATGCGCGCCCTGGCCCGGCTGCGGGACCTTCGTAGTGCGGCCGATCGCGATGACATACCCTCGCGTTACCACGACATTGTCAAACTACGCGCTAAACTGTGATTGACCGACATCTTCGAACGAGCTTACGACCGTCGCGCAAAAAATAGCGCTTAGGCGGGCTTGAGATAGCCGCTTTCATTGCAAGGAGAACCGAGCATGGTGCAGATAGAACCCCTGGTTACCGAGTTGACACCGCTGTATGGCGATCGAATCACCACCAATCCCACGATCTGTGAACACCACGGGAAGGATGAAAGCTGGCACCCCATGCAGGCGCCCGACGCGGTCTGCTTTCCGGCAACCACCGAAGAGGTGGCGGCCGCGGTAAAGGCCTGCGCGGAACACAGGATTCCGATCATCCCCTTTGGCGCCGGTTCCAATGTTGAGGGTCAGGTCATCGCTGTTCAGGGCGGGCTATGTATCGACCTCTCGCGTATGCAAACGATTATTCGAGTCTCCCCCGAGGATATGGATTGCACCGTCGAAGCCGGCGTGACGCGCAGCCAGCTCAACAGCTACCTGCGTGAAACCGGGCTGCAGTTTCCTATTGACCCGGGCGCCGATGCCTCGCTCGGGGGGATGGCGGCAACCCGCGCCTCAGGCACCAACGCGGTGTGTTACGGCACCATGCGCGAAAACGTTCTCTCATTGCGCGTCGTGCTGCCCTCGGGAGAGATTATTGAAACCGGTGGCCGGGCGCGTAAATCGTCCGCGGGCTACGATCTCACTCATCTCATGGTGGGTTCGGAAGGCACACTGGGCATCATCACCGAGGTGACACTCAAGTTGCATCCTCGTCCCGAAGCGGTATCCGCTGCCCGGGTGCAATTCGACTCCGTCGAAGCGGCCGCCAATGCCGTTATCGAAACCCTGCAATGCGCAATCCCGGTGGCCAGAATTGAACTGCTCGATGCCGCGCAGATCGCCGCCATCAACGCCTATTCAAAAACCAGCTTTGCGGAAATGCCAACACTCTTTGTCGAATTTATCGGATCGCCAAGCAGTGTTCAGGAGCAGGCCGAGCTTTTCGGAACTATCTGTAGCCAGCACGAGTGCTCAGCATTCGACTGGACCGCGGATAGCGATGAACGGAGTCAAATGTGGAAGGCGCGCCACGATGCCGCCTACGCAGCGGGGGCTATTCGTCCCGGCTGCAGTGCCGTGGCCACCGATGTGTGTGTACCGATCTCAAGACTCGCCGAATGTATTGGTGCTACCCGTGCTGATGCCGACCAACACTGTAAATTCCCGACCATGCTCGCCGGGCACGTCGGTGACGGTAACTTTCATTTTGTTTATGTGGTCGATCCGAACAAGCCCGACGAAGTGCGCGTCATGCACGAGTGTCATGAACGCCTGATCGAGCGCGTACTGGCGATGGGCGGTACCTGTACCGGTGAACACGGTATCGGACTCGGCAAACAAAAATACATGTTATCCGAGTTTGGCGCGGCCACACTCGGCGCCATGCAAGCCATCAAAACCGCCCTCGACCCCCATGGCATTATGAATCCCGGCAAAAAGCTGCCGGACCCCACCACCTATCATTGAAGCGTAGCTCAGGGCGCCTCGGCTTTCTCATTGGGATGCCGCTCGGCCTCAAACAGATCGTGGTAGCGGTCGTAGCGTCCCATGGTGACGAACATCAGTGCCACAAGCACCATAACGCCGACCATAATAAACAGCGCCTCGTCATAGGTACCCAGTAATTCCTGAGCCTTCGACAACAGATAGGGGCCGCCGGCAGTGCCTACAAGGAAACCGACAAAAACGCTCCCGTAAATCGCGCCGAAGGCCCGAAGCCCGAAATAGCGACTGACCATAAAGCCAATCAGCTCGATCTCAGCGCCAAGGCCGGTCCCCAGTAACGCCGCGGCAAAATAGACCCCCCAACCCGTGCCGCCCGTCGCCAGCAGCCAGAACCCTGCGGCACTGCCGAGAAAGATAACCATTGCCACCAGCGGCGCGAACACGCGATCCAGCGTCCAGCCGATAATCAGTCGTGACGCGGCCATTGACAGGCCCAATGCCGTTGCCACTTGTGCGGCATCAACCGCACTCATCCCGCGATCACCAAGCAGCAATGCCAATTGATTGGTGATCCCCCACAGCGCAAAAGAAGCCAGCAGAATACCCGCAGCCAGCACCCAGAAGACCCGGGTGCGAAGCGCCTGGGCCAGCGTGATTCCGGAGAGGGGCTGATGGGTATCAATATTGTCTTCGGTAGTGGGGTCACCATCGGGTAGCAGCCCAAGGTCACGGGGGTGATCTCGGGCAAATAACACCACCACGGGAACGGTAACAAACGCGATGTAAATCCCATACCAGACGAAGCCGCCCTTCCATCCGAACTCATTGATCACCTCCGCCGTGATGCGCGGCAGGATAGCGAGCCCGAGACCGGTAGCTGACGCGACGATGCCAATCATCAGCCCCCGTTTGCGATCAAACCAGGCCGCAGCCAGTCGAATAAACGACATGGTGTTGTTGGCCACACCGAGTACGGCGGCGAGCGCAAAGCCCAACCAGAGATGCCAGACTTCGGTGGCAAAAATGGGGATTGTCGCCAGAATCGCCGCCATAAGCAGTAGCGAGATGGCGGTGGGCCAGCGCACACCAAAGCGATCGACGATGGCACCGAAACCCGGTTGCGCGACGGCGGTAAAGAAGGTGAGAAAGGAGATGGCCAGGGTCAAATCAGACCGGGCCCAATCAGTTGTTCGCTGCAGGTCCTGAACGATAAACGCAAAACTGGCGTAGATCAGCGGGCCGACATTACCGAACATCCCCATAAACCCGGCCGCCAGCACCGGCAGGCCAAATATGGGTTTCTGGTACCAGCTATCAGGAACGAAGCGCAGTTCACCCGCCATTACTTACTTCTCCAATCAGAGCCTACCGCTACCACTGAAGCACCGCGCGGTAGGGAAAACAACGGTGCGCGGTGTGGCCGATACAGCAATTAGGGCGATTTCTATGGGGGCAAAGCGCCAATTCGGGCATGAATCGCAATATTTCGCACAAAAAGTTGTGTCAGGCTGCGTAGACATGCCACTTATTTCAAGACTAAAATAATTTCGCGGATCACACAACGACTCGAATAGGTCATACCCACAAAAGAATAGCCACTCACCGCCGCAACCGTGAACGTCCTTCATTTCCAATCCCAGGAGAACAAGATGAAATCACCCAAGCAACCCGGACCATTCTTTAAAACCAGCAAAAGCCGCCTCGCCCTCGCTATCGGCTGTACCGGCCTGTCCACATTGATCGCCAGCAACGCCCTTGCGCAGGAGGAAGCCCCGCAGTCGCCCGAACAACTCGAGGAAGTATTGATTATTGGTAAGCGTGCCGTCCGACTGGATCCCCAGAATTACGGCGGTGGTTTAAACCTGGTGACCGGCGAAAGTATTGCTGAGCAGAACATCTTGGACTTCGAGGAACTGGTAACCCAGCTGCCTTCGGTCAACCTCCAGAGCTTTGGCCCGGGTGACAGCAGCTACATCATCCGCGGCATTTTCTCCGGTGCCGAGGAATCCACAGTCGGGGTCTACTTCGATGAGTCGCCGATTAGTGGTCGTTTTCAGCAAAACGGCGGCGGCCGTCAGGCGGGCTTCGTACTCACCGACCTGCAAACCGTCGAGGTTTACAAGGGTCCGCAAGGCACCCTGTTCGGTGCCAACTCGCTGTCGGGTACCGTGCGCTTTGTGACCAACAAGCCCAAGCTCGATACCGTTGAGGGCCGCGTCAGTGCGACACTCACCTCCATGGATGAGACCGACGACCTCGGCGTCCGTATGGATGGCATGTTTAACCTGCCACTGGTTCAGGACAAACTCGGCCTGCGTGCCGTGCTATGGGGTCAGGAAGGCCAGGGTTTCCTCGATCAGCCCGCGCTCAATCTTGAAGACGTCAACGACAGCTCCATCAAGGGTGGTCGATTGCACCTGTTAGCCGAGCCCAACGACAGCTTCTCGCTGCTGGCATCGGTGAACTACCAGGAACGCGAATCGGGTAACAATAGCCGCCAGACACCCTCTGGTCGGTTTGGACCTTCACAACCGCAAACGGATACCCCCGGACAGTTCGCCAACTACCAGTTCATTGGTGGCGGTATTGGCGGCCCCGAAGCCGGTGGCGACTGGATCAATACCGATGCCACACGCACGCCGCTGGATGAAGAGTTCCTGCTGGCATCACTGACAGCGAATTACCGTACGGACGCCGGTGTATTCACCGCAAGCTACTCGCGCTTCGATCGCGAGTTTGAATACGTCTATGATTCCACGGCCACGAACACGTCTCCGGGCCTTTCGGGTTTCTTCCTCGGCGCGCTTGGCTTTGATCTTCCGCCCACCAGCGTGGTCAATCAGCCCCAAGAGCGAGAAATTGACTCAGGCGAATTGCGCTTCGCGTCTACCTTCGACGGTCCGTTCAACTTCCTCGTCGGTGGTTTTATGGCCAAGGAAGACAGCCGTTTTGAACTGAATGTGATTAACAGTAATGCCGCCGGCTTCCCGGTTGAAGAGTTCGTTCCGGCGGCACCCACACAGGTTACTGGCGCCGCAGGACCGGGCGAAGTCAACAGTGTGTTCGGTCGCTTCCTGCAGAACGAGCGTGATCGCTGGGCGGCGTTCGGTGAGGTCTATTACCAGATCAATGACAAAATGGAACTGACCGTCGGTGCGCGTTATTTCGACTTTGAAGTAACCGATACCCAGAACAATAACGGCCCTGACTTCCTCAGTGGAGGTCCAGATCAGGTGGTGGAGAACGATGAGAGCGATACCACCTATCGCTTTAATGTGACCTATAACCCCAATGACCAGCTAACCACTTATGTTGAGATTGCATCGGGCTTCCGTCCTGGTGCGACCAATATTTCAGCGGGTGTTGCCGCCATTGGCGGTGGTGACGTGCCGGGATTCTTTGAATCCGACACCTTGTGGAACTACGAACTGGGCGCCAAGTTCCAGAGCGATGACGGTAAGTTTCAGGGGAGCGCTGCGGTGTTCTGGATGGATTGGGAGGACGTGCAGATCGTCCAGGGTAATAACTTTACCTACACCACCAACGGTCCTTCCGCTGAAGTCCTTGGGCTTGAGTTGGATGGTACCTATGAGATGGGCATGTTCGAATTCGGTGCTGCATTTACTTATGTGGACACCGGCTTCTCTGAAGATCAGGAAATTATTGAGGGCGTCACCGATCGATTCCTGGTTTTTGAAGACGATGAGTTGGCAAAGACACCCTCCTTCTCGGGCAACGTCAGTGTCACGTCACGGTTTAACCTCGACGTTGATGGCGGTCTCGACGGCTTTGCCCGTCTCGACTACACCTACCGCGGAAGCTCGGATACCGTATCCCAGAACCGTGATGTCAACGGCGTCGTTAACCCGTTCTTCGAAGACATTCCCTCCTATGACGTGATCAATCTGAACGTGTCGGTCGGTCGGGATGAGTGGTCGGCGGGCGTGTTCGTGAAGAACCTGACCAATGAAGTCGCGGTCATGGATGCCTTCGCCTCGGAGCAGGATCCGTACTTCTACGTCACTCTGCCGCCACGAACTATTGGTGTGACTGTCTCTAGCGGCTTCTAAGTAGCTTAAACGGGGCAACCTAGTACCGGTCTATATCAAAAAGTCTGGGGCTAGGCCCAGGAACCAAAGAGCCGCGCTGGTTATGTCACTAGCGCGGCTTTTTTTATGGTTTATCGCGGATTAGCGGGACCAAGGGCTGCGTGATACCTCAATCACTGCTCAGGAAGGCATTCGCTGACGACCACACCCTAGGTTTTGAAGTCGGTGCCACCTTCAGGAATGTTTCCACCGCACTTGCAGCGACTGCTCAGGGTGGCTCGGCCGCGGTTTGCTCGAGCGTCGACGAGCGAGCTGTTTAGCAATCCCTAGCCGATGGAGCTACGCGAGCAGCTCGAGTAATCCGGGGCTGAGCCGCCCGGCCCTGGCACGACTTCATGCTCGAAGCCTATGCGGGGCCATGAACGATCCGCGATAACCCTTTGGTCGAGCGACGGAGTTCCCGCGGATCAGTTCGCCGCCTGTAAACGCTGGGAGACCCGCGCTGCTACCGCCTGGACAGGGCTGCTTTGCTCATCGGCCAATAGCTCAGGAGCCACGGCAGCCAGGGTATTAACCAGCGACGTCGCGGTAATGTCGGCGAGAGTCATGTCGTCACCACACACGTAGGCATTCTCGTTGCAGTGCTCGCTCAACCACTGCAGGGCCTCTGCGATCTGCGTCTCAAAGCCCATTATCGTAGTGGCACAACGCAGCGAGGCGTCGCGTCGCGTCTTTTCATAAAACCAGAGCACCAGCTTTTCAATCCCAGCAATACCGACCGCATCGGCAAACAGCATCGCCATACGATCATCCTCGCGCTGGGGGAACAAGGTCGAACTCTCCGGGCGATGGCGCTCGAGATAATCGAGAATGGCGTGGGAATCGATAATCACCCTCCCGTCATCGAGCACCAGATTGGGCACTCGCCCGACGGGGTTATAACGACGGATTAATTCCCCATCTTCGACGGTGCGCACAACTTCTTCCTCGTAGTCATGGCCAAGGGCTTCCAGCACCATGGCAATCCTGCGAACAAAGGGTGAATGGCGTCCACCGATCAGTTTCATGCCGCATACTCCCGAACAATCGTCGACAGTACTCGATCGCGACACTCACGCAATTGTGGCTCGATACGGTCGCCGTTAGCTTTCTTCACATGCCCAAACCCGCGAATTTCCAGACTGAGTGCCGCGTAATAAACGACGTCATCATAATTACCCGGGTTGAGCTCGGGCAGCATGGCGTCAATATCATCCATGAGCTGGGACCGCAGTGCCCGCTCCCATCGGCGCTCTTCGGTAAGTCCGAAGACATCAAAGGGGGTTTCGCGTAAGGGTCTAAGCTTCGCGAGCACTCGAAACGCAGGCAATATCCAGCTGCCAAATTGCCGTTTGATCAATTCTCCGGTAACCGGATCGCGCTTCGACAATAAGGGTGGTGCGAGGTGAAACACAGGCCGGGCATCACCGGAAAAATTCTCCTGCGCCCTGGCCATAAAGTCGGTTTCTGCATACAGGCGAGCCACCTCATATTCGTCTTTAATCGCCATGTGTTTGAACAGTGCCTCGGCCACTCTCCGGGTGAGCGCCTGATTACGATCGGGAAAAGCGTTGTCTGCTGCGGCGACCTTTTTCATAAACGCACGGAACCGGTCGGCATAGGCCCTGTTCTGGTAGTCCTCGAGTAGCGTAGCTCGCTGAGCAATCAGCGCGTCTGCGGTCTCCGCAACCGGCGCACCCGCCATGCCCTCGATTTGATCGAGTTCAGCGAAGCGCGCCGAGTCGGCAATCACCAATCGTCCCAGATCGAAAGCGACCAACGATTTATCGACTGACGCGCCGTTGAGGGTAATCGCCGTCTTCAACGCGTCGGCCGACAGCGGTATCGTGCCACTTTGCCAGGCAGCACCGAGTAGGACGAGGTTGGAAAAAATCTGATCGCCGAGTAATCGCTCCGCGGCGCCACCGGCATCAATGACTGCCATCTTTCGGGAGCGCTCATTGATTCGCTGCCGCATTCGCTCTTCACCAAAGTCCTGATCACCGTCATCGATAAAGTCTGCCGAGGGCGTAAACACGGCATTCAGAAAGGTTTCGGTCTGATTTGCATTGAGCGTTTTAGCCGCGCCTTCTCCCGCTGCGGCGATCAAATCAAAACCCAGCACCACATCGGCACAGCCTTCGGGAATCCGGCCACTGGCCAGCCTGTCGGGATCGCGACTGAATCGGATATGGCTGTAAACCGCCCCGTTCTTCTGCGCCAGTCCGGTCACATCGAGAATGCTGGCTCCCAGACCCTCAATATGGGCCGCCATCCCCATAATTGCGGCGACGCTGACCACCCCACCACCACCGATGCCCGCCATGGCAAGACTGAACACATCCGGGAGTGCTCGCGCTTCGGGGGTGGGCAGCTCGGCACGCCAACTCTGCTCAAGCTCGCGGGTTTTCCTGGGCGCATACTCGCCGCCCTCGAAACTCACAAAACTGGGGCAAAAGCCCCGTAAACAGGAGAGGTCCTTGTTGCAGGCCGATTGATTGATTTTACGCTTTCGACCCAGCGGGGTTTCCAGCGGCTGGATCGCCACACAGTTTGACTTGCGGCCGCAATCACCGCAGCCCTCGCAAACCCGATCGTTGATCATGACCCTGACTGCCGGGTCCTCAAGCTGCTGGCGTTTGCGCTTACGGCGTTTCTCCGCCGCGCATCCCTGGGCGTAAATGAGCACGGTCACGCCGGCTTTTTCCCGCAATCGCTCCTGGACCTCGTCGAATTGTTCACGGGGCAGCAATGTCACCGCCCGAGGCAGAACCGCGCCGTCAAATCGGTGCAGATCATCGGTTACCACGACGACCTCGGCAACGTGTTCAGCGAGAACAAGTTCGCAGATCTGTCCCACCGACAGGCCCGCCTCAACCGGCTGCCCACCGGTCATGGCAACCGCTTCGTTATAGAGAATTTTGAAGGTCATGGTCACGCCGGCGGCCACCGCGGCTCGGATATTCAGCGACGCGGAGTGGGCGTAGGTGCCGTCTCCCACATTCTGAAAAATGTGTGACTCGTCGGTAAAGGGCGCGCGACCCAGCCAGTGCATGCCCTCGCCTCCCATATGGGTCATCGACACGATGGAGCGACTCGGTATCCAAGCTGCCATGCCATGGCAGCCAATCCCCGCCATGGCATGGGACCCCTCGGGCACTCGCGTCGATGTATTGTGCGGGCATCCCGCACAGTAAAAGGGTTTGCGCGGCGGTGGTGCGGCGATAGCATTGTCTTGCGGCTCGCGGCGATGCTTAAGATCGGTGAGTCGCGCCTGCGCGGTGTCTCCCAGCGTCCCCTTGCCCTCAAGCCAGTCACCCAGTGTGACAGCAAGATCCAGCGCCTGAAGATCTCCTGCCACAGCGATCAGCGGATGACCCTTGGCATCCTGCTCACCGATAATCTGGGGCGCACCGGCGAGACCGTAAAGCAGTCGCGCGGCCTGATCTTCAATAATCGGCCGCTTCTCCTCGACGACCATCATCTCATTCAGACCCAGTGCAAATTCCCGCAACCCGGTCGCGTTCAACGGCCAGATCAGGCCGGGCTTGTACAGCGCGAGACCCATCCGGCGGGCCTCAGCTTCATCGATACCCAGCAGAGACAGCGCCTCGCGCACGTCCAGCCAGCTTTTACCCGCCGCGACAATCCCGAGCCGACTGCGTTGTTCCCGCCATAACGTGGCATCAAAACCGTTGGCATTGGTGAATTCATGGACGCGGGGCAGCCGCACTTCGACCAGGCTGCGTTCCATCATTAATGGCGGTGCGGGCCAGCTGATTTCGCAGGCGGGATCGTACTCGAGGGGCGAGAGCTGATGCCGGTCGAGCCCGACCGCCGTAATCCGCGAGGTTTCCGCGATCTCCGAGACCAGTTTTATACCCACCCAGCACCCGGAAAAGCGCGATAGCGCCCAACCTCGAATGCCAAAGTCGATCAGCTCTTCCAGCGTTGCCGGATAGAGCACCGGCATCGAGGCACCGATCAGCATATGATCCGACTGATGCGCGTTCGAAGAGGAGAACGCGCCATGGTCATCCCCCGCCACCGCCAGCGCACCGCCAAACCGGCTGGTACCCGCCATATTGGCGTGTTTGAGGGCATCCATTGAGCGGTCGACACCGGGGCCCTTGCCATACCAAAGCCCAAAAACACCGTCGACGGTACGTTTGGGATCGATGCCGGTGAGCTGCGACCCCCATACCGAGGTGGCGGCGAGATCTTCATTGAGACCGGGTTGGAACTTTATATGGGCGTCGGTGAGTAATTGGGACTCGCTCCACAGGGCTTTATCGAAACCGCCGAGGGGCGAACCGCGATATCCGGAAACAAAACCCGCGGTATTCAGACCTGCCCTGCTATCCACCTGCGCCTGTGTCAGCACCAGCCGCACCAGCGCCTGCATGGGGTTGAGAAACACCAACCCCTGCTCCAGCTCATAGCGGTCCCTGAGAGAAACAGCCTGCATGTCTATCCTCTTAATGAAGTGACGGGAGGCACGGGTGCGCTTGAGTCAGCTCACCTTGATCACAGCCGCCATCCCGGTATCACCGGCAGCACAGCCCTGAAACAGTCCGTAACCGCCGCCGCTGATGACCAGCTCTTCGATGAGCTCGATGATGGCGCGCAGCCCCGTCGGTCCCTGGGGATGCCCCCATATTAACGAACACCCGTAATTGTTGAGCTTTTCAACGCCGATACCAAAGGCCCGGGCGAACGCGATGTCGTTCACAGCGAATGGGTTGTGGGACTTGATAGCCGCCACCTGGTCGATTCCGATATCGGCCGCCGCCAGCGCCCGTCGGCTGGCGCCTATCGGTGCTGCAGGCATATAGGCCTTGCGCTCCCGGAACTGGCCAAAACTTACGATCTCGATGGTAATCGCCGGATCCTGTGAAAACGCGGCGGCCTTGTCTGCACTGGTGACGATCATTCCCGCAGCGCCATCCGCCGGATGGGTCTGACCGGCGTACGTCACGGTGCCGTCGGGAAGCGCCGGCTTGAGCGCCTCCACTGCGGCACGCTCCATCGGTCGAATCCCCTCGTCGCCGGTGCAACTGACCAGCACGCGGCCTTTTCGATCCGTAATCTCAATAGGCTCAACCATATAACGCCGCTGAAAGGCTCGGTCATTGGCCAGAGCCGCCTGGTATTGCTCGGACCGCAGCAGTACCAGCTCGTTCTGTTCAGCGGTGGTGATCCTAAATTCGGCAGCCACATTTTCGGCCGTCTGCACCATCGCACAGCCCGCCCAGGGATCCTTGGCGAAATTATCCAGCACCCAGACCTCGTGCTCTCCGGCGCCACCCATACCACTGGGATTCGGGTAGTAGATATGGGGACCATTGGATACACGATCGGTGGCTATGGCCAGCGAGGCGGAAGCATCACCATTGCGGATCGCCGCGGTCGCCTCCGCAAGAATACGAGCGCTGGTGGCGCAGGCCTGGCTAATGGTCGGGCCCGCCAGTTGCGGCGCACCGATTTCAGCGGCGAGCCAGGGTAAGCCATAAAAAGCACCCCGCTGGGGTACCGTTGTGCCCAGGACGCCAAAGTCGAGCGCTTCCAGGGGCAGGTGGCGTTTATCCGCTGCCTTCGCCGCCGCCTGCGCAGCGAGGTCAAAGGAATGGAGTTCCGACAGACTCATCTGCCAGCGACTGAATGGGGTGGACCAGTAGGCCCCGTAGGGCACATAGACACTTTGCATATTTTAAGACTAAAATATTTGGCTCGAGCGCACAATCAATACTCAATCTATAGGGCGATTGCGGTCGCCGATTTCACCCCCCCGTATCCCGCGACTGCAAACGCCCACGTTTATCCCCAATACAAGGCCCACGCTATGCCCTCGCACCACGCTTTCAATCCCGCACTCGCCCCGTCACCGGAGAGCATACCGACGCGTGTGGGTATTATCGGTTGCGGCACGATCGGACCCGATATTGGCTACTACCTGAAAAGCGCCTTACCCGGACTCGAACTGGTACTGATCGATGTTGTCGATGAGGCTCTGGAAAAGGCAGTCGATCGCATCCGGGCCTATGCGGCAAAGGGTCTGGACAAAGGGAAGCTCTCTGCGGCCCAGGCCGAAGCGGCAGCGGCACACATCTCCGCGAGCTGCGATTACAGCGCCCTCGCTGGCTGCGAGTGGGTTATCGAGGCCGCCACCGAGAATCTCGCGGTAAAACGACAGATCTTCTCTGATGTCGAGGCCGTGGTCAGTGACGAGGCAATGATTACCTCCAACACCAGCTCGCTGCCGGCGGAGCGACTGTTCTCACACCTTGAAAATCCGACCCGGGCGACCGTTACCCACTTTTTCGCTCCCGCGTTCAAGAATCCGGCGGTAGAAGTGATCGAGTGGTACGGCGTCAGCGAAAAGACCGTGCAAGCACTACGCTGGATTTTTTACGCCACGGGTAAGACGCCGATGATGACGTCTGACGACGTCTGCTTCATGCTCGATCGCATCTTCGATAACTGGTGTAACGAGGCGGCACTACTGCTCCCGGAAGCAACCCCTGCGCAGATCGACAGCGTCGCCATGGCCTTTGTCCACGCCGGTCCCTTCCACGTGCTTAATCTCGCCAATGGCAATCCCATCATTATCGAGACCAACCGGCTGCAGCAGGAGGAGGAAGGCGACCACTACGCACCGGCCGCCATTTTTGAGGACGATCCCGATTGGGATACCGCTGCACCGAGCGCGCCCGTTGAGGTGGGTCTGGAGCTGAGCGCAAAAATTCGGGACCGATTGCTCGGGATCCTGTTTTCCCAAAGCGCCGATATTCTTAACCGCAACATCGGCACCCCCGAGGATCTGGATCTCGGTTGCCGACTGGCTTTTGGCTTTCGTGAGGGACCACTGGCGATGATGCAGCAACTGGGCGAGTCGGAAGTGCGTCGAATCGCCGATTCGTTTGCCGCCTGGAAACCGGCGATGCCCCGGGGCGATACCGCCATCACCGCGGCGATGGGGGCGCGACAATTTATTGGCGTGGACCGACATCATGACGCGCTACTGATCACCCTTCGCCGCCCCGATGCCCTCAACGCCCTGCACGATGAAATGACCGATGAAATCCTCGATGAGCTGGAGCGCGCGGAAGCCGATCCCTCGATCGAGGCCATTATCATCACCGGCTATGGCACCCAGGCCTTCTGTTCCGGTGCGGATATTGGCCGTTTCCCGAGCCTGCTTGGTGACCACGGCTCCTGCGTCGACTACGCGCGCGCCTGCTCGCGGTTGTTGCTGCGTATGGATGTGTGCAAAAAGCCTATTATTGCGGCGCTCAATGGTCTGGCGCTCGGCGGCGGGCTGGAGCTGGCATTGCGCTGTGACGCCATGGTGATGATGAAAGACGCTTACCTTCAGTTTCCGGAAATCTCGCTGGGTATTGCGCCAGGGATTGGTGCGCTGGCCGTACCTTACCGGCGCTACCCCGCTGCGGCTGCCACGTTCCACGACATGATCATGAAGGCGGAACGCCTGTCGGCTGCGGACGCCCTGTCGCTGGGCGTGGTCCGATCCCTGTCCACTGATCTATCCGATCTGTTCGACCAGGCCCAGTCCGCTGCGCGGTGGGTACGGGATCACGGAAAACCGAATCTCGATGCTCCGGTTGATGTCGGCACCGTGAATCCGGAAACCCCCTTCAGTGCCGAGGTCGGTTCGATCATGGCCCGGGCAATCACCGACGCAGCGGCGGCGCCGAGCTTTAATAAGGCACTGGAAGTGGGTTACCAGGCCTTTGGCGATACCGGCATGACCAAGGCAGCACGCGAGGGTATCGACGCATTTATGGAACGTCGTCGGCCCGATTTTACCCGTACCGGATGAGTTCCTTGCCGACTATCGTAAAACCAATCGAGCTCGGCATTGTCGTCGGTGACCTCGCGACATCGGTGCCCTTTTATCGAGACCTGCTCGGACTGGCGCCCGAACGGGACATCACGATTAGCGCCGAGATCGGCGAGCGCACCGGAGTGGCCGCCAATGGCTTCTCCATCAGCCGACTGACTGCACCCTGCGGCGCTGTGGTGAAGTTACTGGAGCGCCAGGGTTTACCGTCGGCACCGGGGCAACTCCACGACGAGATTTGCGCGCGCGCCACCCAGAGCTTTCTAACGCTTGTCATCGACGACCTCGACGGGATCATCAAAAAACTGCAAGAAGCGGGTGTAAAGGCGCGCTCCGACCCGGCGATCGTCGATGTCCGCCCGGGCATGCGGCTTGCCTTCATCGTCGACCCCGACGGTTACCCCATCGAGCTGGTTGAATATTCGGCGAATTAGTCGCCGGATGGTGGGTCTCAGGCCGGTTTGGGCGCCTTCAGGCTATTCGCCGAGATAGCGGGCCATACGCCTGAGTGCTTCCTCAATGCGTTCGTAGGGCTCCGAGCCGAAGCAGATACGAATATGCCCCTCGCCCGCCGGACCATAAAAATCCCCCGACTCTACGACTACGTGGGCGTTATCCAGCATCTCGTCGGCGAACACCTGCGAGGTTTTGCCCGTGCCCCGAATATCGGCAAAGGCGTAAACCGCACCCTCAGGTGGACGACATTCAACCCCGGGCAAGGCATTGAGCCCCGCCACCGTAAGGTCGCGTCGGCGCGTATCCTCGGCGTGAATCGCAGCGCGAGGCGCCGGATCCCCGGTCAATGCCGCCAGTGCGCCGTGCTGGGCGAAGACATTCACGTGGGCGACATCGGCGATGGTAATTTGCAGCAGTGCGGGAATAAATCGGGGGTCGGCTGCGATATAGCCAAGACGCCAACCATCCATCGCATAGGATTTTGTAAAGGCGAACAGGCTAAAGGTACGCTCGGCCATTCCGGGTAACGATGCAATACTGATGTGCTCTACATCATCAAATACTATTTCTTCGTACACCTCGTCGCTCAGCACGAGCAGGTCATGCCTGATAGCCAGGTCGGCCACCGCATCCAGCTCCGCCCGGGTGTACACCCGTCCGGTCGGATTCGAGGGGTTGACCAGGCAAATCATTCGCGTGCGCGGGGTAATGGCCGCCTCGATGGCGGCAGCGTCGATGCTGTAGCCATTGTCGCGATCAAGCGGCACAAACACCGGCACACCGCCGGCCAATTCGATTTTGCCGATATGCTGGGGGTAATAAGGCGCCAGCACAATCACCTCATCACCGGGGTCCACTGCCGCAAAAAATACGGCGAAAGACGCGTGGGTGAGCCCGTTGGTGACAATGATCTGGTCGGCGGTCACATCGAGCTTTTTGTCGCGACGCAAGCGCGCAACAATAGCTTCACGCAAGACGGTTTCACCGGCAAATTCGCCGTAATGGACAATGCCATCGTCGAGGGCTTTCTTGCTCGCTTCCTTGATGTGCAACGGGGTGTCGCAGTTGGGCTTGCCCACTTCGAGGTGAATCAGGTCGATGCCCTGATACTTCGGTAAACGGGCTTTTTGATACATGCCGAAACCCGCGGGGGTACTGTCAGCAATGCGCGTTGCAGGCCACTTCATAGTTTGCTTCCCAATTCCGCTTCCACAACCGTGGTAAGCGTTAGTAATTGATTGATGGGTTGTCTCCGGGGTAAATCACACCGACCACATCCATGCCCGCCGCGTTGGTTGCCTCCAGCGAATGCTCGCATTTGGCGGGCAGGAAGATAACGTCCCCCGCCTCCACCGGCGCCCGACCCGTTTGCGTCCACATCATGCCCTTACCTTTGAGAATAATCAGGGCTTCCTCGTAAAGATGGCGATGCGGCGCCGCCTTTGACTCCGGGATGTGGCCAATAAACTGAGTCGCCACATCGGAGCCAATCGACTTGTCGACCAGCATCTGGAAATACCGCGCCGCCATGGCATTGCGCTTATCCGGGTCAACCGCTACTCGCCGTTCCGGGTAATCGGCATCGAAGCCCGCACTCGAAGTCGCTGAGAACTCGGGGGCCTCGGCTGCCGGGCATGCGGATATATAGACCTCGAGCGTGGGCTCAGGGCACAACTGGAAATCTTCGCCAGGGCGGATATAAACGCCACTGTCCGACGCTATGGACAGGGTCTTGGTACCAATGGTGATGCGACCACCACCGTCGGCAATGAACAGCACCACATGGCGATCGCCAAAGCTGATGAAGTCCGTCTCATCACGAACAGTAGCGTGAAACTGCGACTGGTACAGCGCGCCCTGCGCGGGGGAAATCACCTTGCAGTAATCCATGCCCCGGGCCGACACCCGCTCAGCCCTGGAGGTCGAGAACACGTAGCAGTTGTCGTCCAGCGCAGCGGTCGCTGTAGCGGCATCAAAATCCCGCTGGGGGATCGCACGATTGGCGGCGCTTTGGGGGTCGTCGAGGGAGTAAGCACCCGGGATGGCATTATGCGATCCGTCGCAGTGGGGACCGTCGCTGGTCTTCTTGCAATTGCAAAACAGAACTTCCTCGCCCTCCGACCGGGCCTCGTAAATCAAGGGCTCGATACCCGTGCCCTGGTGCGAACCGTCACAAAACGGCTGCCGCTTGGACAAACCGCAGGCACACCAACGGTATTTGCGGCCTTTGGTAAGCTCCTGATAACTCGGCTTTGTGTCAGCGACTGCGGGCAGGTCGGACGAGGCTGTATCATTCATAATGTGAAAATCCCGACGAATTGACGTTGGCGGGCAGAATACGCGCAAACCGCTAGAGGTGTAAAACCCCGTTTGAGGGGAGTGCTGTAGGGTCAGAAAGGCACTGTGGCTGCCGACGTAAACCGGGCGCGACCCTGCTACCATGTCTCCTTGAAACATGATCGGGCGGTACCCGCCTGAGAATGCTGACGGCGTGGCCGCGACAAGGCTACGTTTTTTGTTTATCCGACCGAGCGCGTAATGCATGAAAGAAATCGCTGAGAATGCTCGTTTTTCGTCTTTTTTCACCACGGTAATGACGTTGCTCGGCGTGGCGGTCGGGTTGGGTAACGTCTGGCGCTTTCCCTATATGATGGGTACCCACGGCGGTAGTGCGTTCCTGATGGTGTTTGCACTGCTCATGGTGATTATCGCCGTGCCGGCGATGATGTGCGAACTGGCGCTGGCGCGCAGTCAGCGCGGCGCCACCATAACCGTGCTGGCGAACAGTCTCGGTTCGATCGGTCGCGTACTGGGCTACGTTCTGGTGGGTGGCGTGTTCGTAGCGGGATCGTATTACACCCTGGTAGTCGCCAACGTGTTCTACAGTGCCTGGTTTTCGATAAGCAGTGGTTTCAATGAACAGAATCTGGATCTGTTCGCCAACAACCTGGCCAATCCCGTGATGCAATACCTCATGGCGGTGAGCGTGCTTTGGGGGGCACTCTTTGTTATCTGGCACGGCCTGAAAGGGGGAATCGAGCGAGTCAGCGACACCTTCGTACCCTTCTTTTTTCTGGTCGCCGTCTACCTCGGCTACGTGGCGTTGACACTGCCGGGCGCCAAAGACGCGACCTTACAATTCATGCGTCCCGATTTTTCCCAAATTGGCATTCGGGAACTGTCAGCGGCACTGGGACAATGCTTTTTCTCCCTGGGCTTGGGCGCTACCTTCGCCATGGTGTACGGCAAATACATCAGTGACAGTGAACGACTGGGCTCATTGGCGATACTCTCGGCGGTGGGTGACACCACGGCGTCGTTATTGGCAGCGCTTTTCATCGTGCCGACGATTATGGTCTTTGGTCTCTCGCTGGACTCCGGCCCAACCCTTCTGTTCGATACGGTACCCACCCTGCTGGCGCAGATGGACAATGGTCGGTGGGTAGGCTCGCTGATGCTGCTGGCGCTGGCACTCGTAGCGTTTCTCTCGGTCATCGCCGTGTTTCAGGTGGTCGTTGTATCGCTGGAGGAGGCGCCCGTTGGTATCTGGCTGGGCAAAGGGCGGCTGTTTCTGATTATTGGCATCGCCGAAACCGCGCTGATTGCCTACCCCGGCTGGCACCCCGAAATTATCGGCACCCTCGATCTCATTATCGGCTCCTGGTTTATGGTGACCGGCGGGCTGCTGGCGGTGATTGCCATCACCTGGTCGTATACCCGTGCCGATGCGCTGCGCGCTGTGTTCAATGCAGGCAATCCGCGGCTCTATCACCGGATCATGTTTCTCTGGATGCGCTTCGTCATCCCCATCGCTCTCTTCTCAATAGTGGCAGGCTCTATTTATGACACCTTCTCAAGCTGATTTGGCACCGGCAGAGGCCAATGAAAAATCGCTCGAATTGCTGCGCAGTTACTTCCCTATTTTGGCTGAGCAGTGTTACTTCAACGCCTGCTCTTATGGCCCCTTATCCCTGCAGGTAGAGGCCGCGCTCAATGAGTACATGACCATTCGCCACGAGCAGGGTGCACGGTGGGACATCTATGTGGAGAAAGCCGAATCTACCCGGACGCTCCTCGCAGACCTGCTGTGCTGTCCCGCCGATGACGTATCGATTTCAACCTCGGTGAGTCAATCGCTAAATACACTGCTCTCAGCATTCGATTTCAGTGCCGGTCGCAACGGTATCGTGACCACCGACTTTGACTTCCCGACCACGGCACAGATTCTGCTGGCCCAGGAGGCCCGGGGCGCAAAAGTGAAGCGCGTAGCGGTTGATGACACGGGCACCGCGCTACAACTGCACCAGTTTGATGAGTTGATCGACGACAATACGCTGATGGTTCAGGTGCCACTGGTCTGTTATCGCAACGGCGTATGGACCGATATCGATCCCATCGTAAAACTCGCGCATTCCCGCGGTGCTTTGGTATTGATTGATGCCTATCAGGGTATCGGTACCCGCCGCTTCGATGTAACCGCCTCCGGCGCCGACTTCCTGGTCGGGGGTTGCACCAAGTACCTGCTTGCGGGTGCGGGCACCGGATTCATGTACGTCAGGGATTCGATGACTAATGGTATCCAACCCGTTGCCACCGGCTGGTTCGCCCAGGCCAACCCCTACGCCATGGACATCTACCACAACGAACCTCACCCCACCGCCCGACGCTTTGAGGCGGGTACGCCGAATGCGGTCGGCCTGTTCGCCGCAGAGGCGGGTTTGAAACTACTGCTGGAGGTCGGTATGGAGACCGTGGAGCGCAATATCGCTGCGGTAAACTACGGCATCAAGGAAATGGTTTATCGCAACGGATGGGATCTGGTGACACCCCGGGATCGCCACGGGGCCATGCTGGCGATTCGGTCAACCGATGCCCCGGCGCTGGTTCAACGACTCGCGGGCCGCAAGGTCATTCTCACCGAGCGGGATAACAACATTCGTGTCGCGCCCCACTTCTATAACAGCACCGACGATGTTACAGCCCTGGAAGCGGCGTTAAAGGCCGAAGCCGAACTGCTACCCACAGTTTGACCCCACCGGCCGTTCTTCCCTGCGGTGGGTACGAGAGGTGCAACCGTGAGTGATTCAGCGACGCTTTACATCGGCAATCGTAATTACTCCAGCTGGTCGATGCGGGCATGGTTGGCACTGCGTTTCATGGAGTACCCCTTCAGTAGCGTTCGCATCCCCCTCGATACGCCCGAATTTGATGCGCGTATCGGCGACATTTCAGCAGCGCGCCGGGTTCCCGTATTGGTGGTGGGTGGGCAAACCATCTGGGATTCCCTCGCCATCTGCGAGACCGTGGCTGAGAGCGCCCGAACCGGAGCCTGGCCTGCAGATCCCGCGCTTCGCGCCCATGCCCGCAGCGCGGTGGCGGAGATGCACTCGGGCTTTGCCTCACTGCGGGCGGCAATGCCGATGAATATTCGGGCACAGCGCAAGATCGCGCCCGAACCCGACATCGCGAGCGCCATCGAGTCGGATATCGATCGAGTCTTTGCGCTATGGAGCGAGGCACTGGCACTCTGTGGCGACGATAACGGCTGGCTTTACGGTGAAAAATCGATCGCTGATGCGTTTTTTGCGCCCATCGTATTTCGCTTTTTAACCTACGGAGTCGATATTTCCCGTCGGCATCAGCCATGGGTCCACCAGTTATTAAGCAATCCTGATGTTAAATCGTGGGTTGACGAAGCGCGCCTGGAGACCGAAGTCGTCGATGCCGACGAAGCGGGTATAGAAGCTTGAATACAGATTTCGAACTATGCGAAATTTTCAGAACATCTAGATCTTTAGTCTCGACCTGCGCCTTCATTTCCCCTCGGGACAATCAAGCGCCGACATGCCGTTAATGGGCTTCTGTCTTTCGAACAGCTCACAGCGGCTATTTCGGACGGTCCGGACTCTTTTTTTATCGCCGATCCTGCTGCTGTTGCTCAGTAGCTGCGCCAGTAATCCCGAGCAGGCGATCAGCGCCGTACTCAGCGGCGATCCCGAGCGTATCGCCCGTGAAATCATTGAGGTCGAGTTGGAGGGAGCGGGACTGCCCTCGGATTTCGAAAACCTGCCTGAACTGGTTCGAGTGGCCACGACCATCCTGCGGGATATCTGGGGTGAACGGGAACCCGAGATCGCCTCGGAACATCGCTATGTCAAATACAGCAATGCCTATGAAGCGAGGGCCATCATCGACTTTGACGAAGGCTGGCTGCAGGTCGAAACCGTCGCTGAAGAGCAGCCGCTTGGCAAACTTCGCGACGCCATGGTCAGTACTTTACTCACCAGTCGAGACATGCGGGTCGAGGATATTTTCACCGATGCGGAGCCGGATACCGACGGGGAACCCTTTTTACTCGGGCAGGTACTCGATCACGATGGTGAAGCCATTCGCTGGCGCTGGCGTGCCGAACGTTATGCCGACTACCTGATCGCCAACGAGCTTCGTCGCCTGCAGCAAAATGGTCGATCGCTGCACCTGCTTCGTGTTTCACTGGTGGATAACCACCTACAGTTACGGGAACTCGAGTACGCCGATCAGGTTATCGCGGCATCGCGGCAGTACGGCATATCGCCCACCCTGATCTACGCCGTCATAGAAGTCGAAAGTGCCTTCAACCCCTACGCCGTAAGCCCCGCCAATGCCTTTGGCCTGATGCAGGTGGTTCCCGCTACCGCCGGTCGCGACGTCTTCGAACGCATTAAAAAACAACCGGGTGAACCTACCCGTCAGCAATTGTTTGAGCCACCCTTTAACATTGATATTGGCAGCGCCTACCTGCATCTGCTCGATGATGTTTACCTGTCCCGTATCCGCGATCACGAGAGTCGACACTTCGCGACCATCGCCGCCTATAACGGCGGTGCCGGCGGCGCACTGCGTACCTTCGACAGCGATAAGAATCGAGCCGTCGAACGTATCAATCGACTCACCGCTGACCAGGTCTACGATCAGTTGGTAACGCGCCATCCCTTCGCGGAGACCCGCAACTACCTGAAGAAAGTGCGTGCAGCAGAACAACGGTACCGCTAATCGGTAACCGTCGCGTATCGATTTTTACAGTCATACCCCAGCCGCATTGCCTTGCTTTACCGATGCGAGGGGTCGAAAATCACAAGGACTAATAAGAAGGAATAAAGCGCCATGCCAAAACAGTTATGTGTTGGTTTTTTGTTCTCCTGCGCCATTATCAGCGCCGCCTCTGCGGTTGCCCAGGACACCGCGCATACCTTGTCGGAATGGTCTGACTGGGGGGCGACACCCGGTGGTACCCGGTATGTCAGTTCCGACGAGATCACACCTGAGAACGTAGAGCAGCTGACGGTCGCCTGGCGCTACAGCACCGGGGAGTTACAACGCCGCTCCAGCGAGATGTTGCAAAACAGCTCCTCTGAAACCACACCGATACTCGCGGCCGGATCGATTATTACCTGCACCCCGTTTGGACGGGTTATCGCACTCGACCCGCTCACGGGTGCGGAACGCTGGGCCTTTGACCCGAAGATTGATGCCACCTTCGAGCTACCCAATCAATACGTCTGTCGTGGAGTGTCTCAGTGGATCGACCAAGAAGCCCCCAGCGAGTCCGCCTGTGCCCATCGCATTGTCTATGCCACCGTCGATCTTCGACTGATTGCTATTGACGCGCACACCGGCGCCGCCTGCGAGAGCTTTGGCAATGGCGGCCAGGTCGCAATCGATGTGCCTAACCAACAACACAACGGTGAGGTCAAACTGGCCTCTCCACCTACGGTCACCAACAATGTTATCGCCGTCGGCTCGATGATCCTCGACAACGTTCGAGCCAATGCGCCGCGTGGCGTTGTGTACGGCTTTGATGCCCGCACCGGACAACCCGCCTGGACCTTTGATCCGATTCCTCAGGACTCCGGACCGACCGACAGCGATTGGCTGGAAGGTAGCCGTCACCGTACCGGTGCGGCCAATATGTGGTCGGTGATGTCATCGGATGAGGCGCTTGATCTACTGTTCATACCCACCTCCAGCCCCGCACCCGATTACTATGGCGGTGAACGACCCGGTGACAACCGTTATGGCAATTCTCTGGTCGCACTCAAGGCGAGTACCGGTGAGGTCGTCTGGTCCTTCCAACTGGTTCACCACGACGTCTGGGACTACGATACACCCGCACAGCCCACGCTAATGACTATTGATAAAAACGGCATGGCGATTCCCGCTGTCGTCCAGACCACCAAACACGGTTTCATCTTTGTGTTTGATCGGCGCACCGGCGAACCCCTCTTTCCCATTGAAGAGCGATCGGTGCCTCAAAACGGTGTCCCCGGTGAGCAGTTGTCCAAAACCCAGCCCATACCCACGCTCCCCGAACCCTTGTTCCACACCAACTTGACGCCCGATGACGCCTGGGGTTTTACCTTCTGGGATCGCGGTGCCTGTCGTGATCTGATCGAGAAATACCGTTTCGATGGCTTATTCACCCCGGCAAGTATTGAGGGCAGCATCCATTACCCCAGCGCTGCCGGCGGTGCGAATTGGGGGGGTGCAGCCATCGATCCGGCCACCCAGTCGCTGTTCGTCAACTCGAGCCGCGTCGCGTCGGTAATCACCTTAATTCCCGACGATGGCACTGCCGGTGATTCGGTAGCACTCAGCGGTGGTGTCGATATCTCACCGATGAAAGGTACGCCCTACGCGGCCAAGCGGGAGTTCCTGTTATCGCCGTGGGGTGCACCCTGCACTCCTCCACCCTGGGGAGGTTTATCGGCTTACGATCTCAAGACCGGCAAGAAACGCTGGGATGTGCCATTAGGGAGCATCAATCATGTAGTGCCGGTTCCCTTACCCTTTGACTGGAACCTGGGCACACCCAACATTGGTGGCCCGGCGGCAACCGCCGGTGGCGTGCTGTTTATCGCCGCCACCATGGATCAGTACCTGCGCGCCTTCGACATGAAGACCGGCGAAGAACTCTGGAAAGACAAGCTTCCCGGGGGAAGCCAGACCACGCCCATGACGTACTCGGTCGACGGTAAGCAGTATGTGGTTATCGTCACCGGCCAGCACCTGTGGTTCCAGACCGACGCCAGTGACACCATCGTCGCCTACGCATTGCCCGACGGCGAGTAATGGCCCGATGACACTGCGCAGCGACAGCGCGCCGACCGCGACGGCTTGCCGATATTTTTTTGCGGTGCTCCTGCATCGAAAGCGCGTGCGAACCTTGTGATGCTGCCATTTTTGTACGCAATGACTACCAAAGGGAAAAGACTATGAGATTAATGACCACCGGTTCACTCCTCTTGCTCGCACTGACACTGGGCAGCGTTGGGTCAATGGCTGACAGCCACAATGCCGATGAAGTCGATGAAGTCGCTGTGATTGAGGCGTTCTACGCCGATTACCGTGACGCGGTCGAGGCCAGCAGTATTCCTGGCTACCTCGATGCGCTCCATCCCGACGTCCGCCTTCTTCCCCCGGGCGCCAAGCCCATTGATGGGCGCGACCGGTACAGCACATTTCTGGGTCCGGTCTTTGAGATGGCCACCTATAAAATAGAGGTCATCAGCTATCCTGAAATCACCGTGGTCGGTGATATGGCCGTAGCGGATTATGAATACATTATTCATCTGACGCTAAAAGACCCCGAGGTTGGCATTGAACAGGAGGGCGCCCTGACGGCACAAAAGACCCACTCCTACTATACCGACGTGCTACTTAAAGAAGACGATGGAACCTGGGGTATCTGGCGCCACACGTGGACAACCATCTCCGCCACTTCGGAAGACGAATGAACACCATCGATGGCTTCCGTCGCCGGGTTCTTAGTTGTACTTGGCTAACAACGCCCAAGTTAATGCCAGAATGGCGCTGAAATCGTCGGTTTTTCGCATCACTTTGCAAGTCGCCGATCTGGACCGTCACGTGTATCAGGATTTTCCGCTGACGATTGCCAGGCACCCGTCCGAAACCGAAGCCCGTATGATGCTCCGTGTGCTCGCCTTTGCCCTTCATGCCGACGAGCGTCTGGAATTCGGCCGGGGCATCAGCACCGAGGATGATCCGGACCTGTCCGTGCAAACACTCGACGGGCAAATAGACACCTGGATCGCTCTCGGCGCGCCGGATCCCGAGAGACTGCGCAAGGCCTGCGGCCGGTCAGAGCACGTGGTGCTTTATGCGTATGGTGACAAGGCGTTACCGGTCTGGTGGCGCAAGAATGAACCCGTACTGAATCGACTCGATAAACTCCATATCGCCCAGATCAGTGATCAGGACATGCACGCTTTAGCCAGCGCCTGCCAAACGGGTATGGAGCTTCAGTGCACTATCAGTGAAGGCGAAGCGCTGCTTTCATGGAGTGATGGGTCAATGACGGTGGCTCCCACCGTCATCAAAAACACCGGAGATCAATAGCCTCAGGCAAGTCCCGCTTCGGCAACCGGCCCCTCAAAAAGAGGCTGTCCCTGCTCATCAAAATTCAGCACGTGGATGCCTTCCCAGGGCGGCGCATCGATATGGGTGGCAACCAGCGCTTTTTGCTGACTCCATTTGACGACGTCAAAACAGAGCTCGGCAATTTGGCCGGGAGAAAAATGCTGCTGCACTTCCGCCGCTAACGCAGCATCGGCATCCGATGGGGTCATAATTAACGTGTCGACAAGATGAAGCGCGGCGACTACGGAGTCACTGAAGCCACCCTGCTCGTAGCGCGAGACCTTTTCCGCCATCGATTCCTCAAAACCATTCTGCAGGGCGCTACGCTGACGCAGCGAGCCACACATACGGCAGTGGTGGATCTGCGCACAACGCAGCCGCACCAGTTCGCCGGTGAGTGCGTCGATTTCATCGGCAAGCACCGCTGTAGCCGCGAAATCCGCGATCACTTTGCCAGTCACCGACTCCTGATCACCGGTAGGCGCTTCCGCAGAGGCAGTAGTCTGCCCGGCGTCAGCGTTCTCTGCATGGGGTATGACAACAGGTACCACCTGCTCTAGGCGCAGGGCCATATCGATCAAATAAAGTGAGTTCACCAGGGCGGTTATCGCCGCGGGCTCCAGGTATCGGCCCAGTGACTCGATCTGCTGCTCGCTGATGCCATCAACGGAGACCGCGAACTGATCGGCCAGCTGGCAGGCCGCCAACTCCAGAGCGCCCGCTTCTGTGGGTGGTGCCCACACCCTGCGCTGCTGCGCCGCCTTGAGCTGCGCCCGGCACAGCTCCAATAGCGACTGATCAACCATAGGGAGCACAGTATCCATCGCGCGCTGATAGGCATTGGCCGTTTCCGGCTGGAGCGTGTAAAGCATTTGAGGCAGCTGAATCATGGGGTGCTCTCCCTGTTATACGAATAATTGGTTCGTTGCGGAACCCAGTGTTTACGGGTTCAGTCGCCGCCCGGAGTAAACACCAATAAGGCGTTACCCGGCATCCGACCACCGAACAAATAACCGCTGTTAATCAGTAAGTGGCCATCGGTAACGACCGGGCCGTCCGACTCGATTGACCCACCGCGAGCGACAGCGCCGTTGACGGCTTCAAATTCCCGATTGGTCTCAAACGACCACACTACCTTACCACTTTCGGCCGCATAGGCCTTGAGGACCCCATCAAAGCCACCTGCGAAAACCACACCGGGAATGGCGGTGGGTGCCGCGGATAGGCCCGGGTCACAGGCCGGCAGCTGACTGTCGTCACAATGCTCACCCGCGGGCGTAAACCAGACTGTCTCACCATTGACTGGATTCAGGGCATACAACCCCGGCTTGGGTTCACCCTTAAACTTACCGATAAAGTTTGTGTCGGCATTGGTCGCAAACAGTCGCTCGCCATCGCTGGCCATACCCCAGTGTACGCCGCCGGCAAAACCACCCCGGCCAATTCGGGTCTTCCACACCAGCTCACCCTTGTTCTCGGGGTCTATGGCGTAAACCATGCCCGACTTCTGGCCAACCAGAATCAGATCCCGCCCTTCGGGCCCTTTCCAGAGTACCGGTGAGGCGCCAATATCGAGGTCGGGGCCATCCTCCTCGGGGCAATTGTCGCGCATGCCTGGGAGATTACAGGCCATGTTCCAGGCATCCCCAGCCAGAGCCTGAAACGACCAGACGATATTCCCGGTATCGAGATCGATTGCTATCACCGAGTCGCTGTTGCCGTGGGCTGGCGAGGTATAGGACTCTCCGGTGCCCACGTACAAGAGACCTCGTTCCTCATCGATGGTGGGACTGTTCCAAACCGGTGCTCCGGAGGGCGCGAGAATGGGCAAACCGCGCTTGTTGGTTTTTCCCGTCGGGCTCGGCGCTTCCGGAATAACGTGCGTCCTCCAGAGCTCCTCGCCCGTCTCCGCGTCTAGTGATATGACATTGCCACGAAAGGTGCAGCAGGTGTAACCCGGGTCAGCGGCGCTGGCCCACTCTGATGAGGATAGGGGTACAAACAAGCGCCCATCAAAGTACCGCGGCGACCCGGTGATGGTACCCACCGGGTGATCCCGAACCGCTGATCGCCAAAGCTGCTCACCCGTTTCAGCATCGAGTTTGTAGACGTTACCCTCGAAATCACCGAAGTAGGCGGCGGCGTTATCGCCTTCCATCACGAGGGTAATGGCAGAGCGCACTTCTGCATCCGCTGTAAAGGTCCATCTTGCGCAGCCGGTCATCAAATCCAGCGCGTAAACCGCACCCGGTTGCGACCCAACAAATACGGTCTGGTTTGCCACCGTAGGCTGCGAACGGGCGCGGGTTGCTCCCGGGTAGGCAAACGCCCATTTCAACTCGAGATCGGAGACGTCATCGGCGGAAAACCCGGCTATGGTTTCGGGGACGTAGCGTGTGCTCTCAAGACTCATACCCCAGCCGGTCAAGGCCGGAGCGGCAAACGGCGACGGTGCTACTTGATCAGTCCCACACAGTGCAACCGACGCATCGTTCGCCGCACCCAGCTGTTGTCCCGAGAGGTGCTCCGCCAATGCAATACGCTCGTCAGGCGATAATGCGGATCCCTGAGCCCGCATCGCGCCGTCGGTCAGCGCGGTGTGGATTGCGGAAGCGCCCAACATCTCAAAATTGATGCGATGGGGGGCTTTGGGTACACCGCCATCATGGCAATGGGAGCAGTGCTGCTGATACAAGGCTTCAGGCTCCCCCGCTCGGTCTCCCGACGGTCCTGCGGCCCCAGCGGAGAGACTTAGCAACACGCCCAAAAGACCGCAAAGCCCCGGAAGAACCTGCCGCCCAAATTTTAACCCGTCGCTTGATCGTGACATTGTGAACAACCCCTTAGTAATCCAGCTTTTCTGGCGCCTGTACGGCATCATGCAACGCCTGCAGGAACTGCGCACCAAGCACGCCGTCGACCACTCTGTGGTCACAGGACAGCGTCACGTTGACGCTGGACTGGGGCGCATCGCTGCCGGGTAAAACGCGGGGCGCTACGGAGCCTACCGCGAGAATCGCGACGGCGGGTGGGTTGATAATCGCGCAAAAGCGATCAATACCGTGCATACCCAGATTGGAAACGGTAAACGTCGCACCTTTGATGTCATCGGCGGCAAGACTGTTACTACTGGCCGCCTCGTGGAGTCGACGCGTCTCCGCGCCGATTTCGCTGGCGCTCTTTCCTCCCGCATCCCTGACAACCGGCGTGATCAAGCCGCTATCCACCTGCATCGCAACGGCGATATTCGATTTCCTGAAACGCAGGACCTCGTCACCCTGTAACTGGGCATTGACTTCGGGCACGGCCGCCAGTGCCTGTGCACAAGCCCGCAACATGTAGTCATTCAACGTCGCATTGCTGCCCGCCGCTTTGCGCGCAGCGCGAAACTCAACGAGTTGCGCCAGCGGCAGCGTTCGCTCGAGATAAAAGTGGGGAATATCGCGCTTCGCCTCGGTCAGACGTTTGGCCGCAGTTCGCTGTCGGCTGGTGAGTGCCACTCGCTCAAACTCGGGACCCGAGCTGGCGTCATCATTGAACAGACCGCGAGCCTTGGCGGCCTGCTCGATATCCTGAAGCGTAATGCGACCTTTACGTCCGGTGCCCTCGACCGAAGCGACATCGATCGACAACTGCATCGCCAGTGCTTCCGCCTTGGGTGAAATCGCCTTATTGGCGGCGGAGTGTTCAGATTTTGGCGTCGGCGCTGCCGAAGCACCTGGCGCGTCAGCCTTGGATTCGGCACCCGGAGCACTGCCGCCAATAAAGGCATCCACGGCATCATCGCTGACCCCGGCATCGGCAATAACTGCCAACATGGCTCCGACAGGGTACAATTCACCGGTCTGCGCGATTATCCGACGCACGACACCTGCGGTATCCACTTCAACTTCATTGGCGATCTTTTCGGTCTCAACGACGACGATGGCCTGCCCAGCGACAACCGCATCGCCCTCGGCAACCAACCATTCCTCTACGGTGCCATCCTGCATCTCCATGCCCCACTTGGGCATGGTGAAGGCCTTGATACTGTCAGTCATCGGATTGTCTTCCCATCATCGTATTAGCTGATATCAGCATTGACATCACCGGTGGTGACGTCGCGCAAAAATTCGTTGTCGAGGATAAATCGGATTTCACCTTCATCGCCGGTAAAAGCCACGGCGCCGCGACCCATGAAAATCATTTCGGTATCGATCTCGCATCGCGCCTGGGTATGGATCGAGCCGATCGGTTCATAACCATAGGTTCCTGCGGGGGCAGAGCCCACGTCGTAAAGAAGCTCACCCTTGGTCACGTAGTATTCTGAGTTACTCAGATGACGGTGCGGCGCGAAAGCAGCGCCAGCCTCCATCCGCACATAAAGCGTCCACTCCCCGCTTTGCATATTGCAGCGCAGAAGTTTGAACTGGGTGCCACCGCCCAGATCGCACCATTCCTTGTCGTCGACCTTGACGACGATATCGCCGAGGCCATGGGGGTCAGTAAGATCAGTCATCGCAAACTCCTTAAATCGTTGGAATAGTTCTGGCAATGATTAGCGATAGGCGTAAACACTCTCGATGGCGGCGCTGATACGCGCAGCTGTCGGTGCATACTCCGCCTCCAGAACCGGTGACGCCGGCACGGGCGTGTGCGGCGCAGTGACCTTTTTCACAGGCGCGCGCAGTGAAGAGAAGCCATCGCTGACAATCATGCTGGCGATTTCCGAAGCCATCGAACACATCGGCGTTGCCTCATCGACGACAACCACACGGCCGGTCTCTTCGACACTATCGAGGATCGTATCGACATCGAGTGGCGAGATGGTTCGCGGATCAATGACTGCGGTCGAGATGCCTTTTTCCTCTAGGGCCTCGGCAGCCTCAACAGCAAGTTTGACCATCCGCCCCAGAGCGACGACGGTAACGTCGGAACCCTCGCGAACTACCCGCGCCTGACCCAGCGGGATCTGATAGCTCTCCTCAGGGACCTCATCCTTATCCCCGTAAAGCATTTTGTGCTCGCAAAAAATGACCGGATCGTTGTCTCGAATCGACTGGATGAGCAGGCCCTTGGCATCATACGCGCAGGAGGGCAGCACCACCTTGAGACCAGGGATGTGAGCGAAGATCGGATAGATCGCCTGTGAATGTTGCGGCCCCGAACCCATACCGGCACCGATCATCGTCCTGACCACCATGGCGGCACCCTGCTGCCCACCAAACATGTAGCGAAATTTCGCTGCCTGATTATAAAGCTGATCGAAACAGACCCCGAAAAAGTCGGCGAACATCAACTCGGCGATGGGCCGCATACCCGTCAGTGCCGCACCAGCTGCAGCACCCATGATCGCCGACTCGGTGATCGGCGTGTCGATCACCCGGGCCTCGCCAAACTCATTAAAAAGGCCTGCGGTCACACCCATAACACCGCCGGCGGCTTCAACATCATCGACGGGGCAGCCGCGCCCTCCGGCGACATCTTCCCCAATCAAAATAACTTCCGGATCCCGGCGCATCTCGAGTCGCATCGCGTGGTTGATGGCTTCGCGCATTGTCATCTGTGGCATTTAGATTCTTCCTGTTAATTTGTTTGACCGACGGTCACTTGACGTAACCCCGAACTGAGAATTCGTGGTCAATGGTCAGTCATAAACCTCGTAAACATCCGTCAGCAGATCCGCAGGCTCTGGCTGTGGTGCCGCTTTGGCAGCAGCCATGGCCTTCTCAACATGCTCAAGTGACTCGGCATCAATCGCATCGAAATCGGACTGGGTGAGCCCGGTCTCAGCGATGACCCGGTCGCGGAACAGGAGTATGGGGTCGCGATTCTTTTCAAGGTCGGCAATTTCTTCCTTGGTGCGGTAACTTTGCGGATCGCCTTCAAAGTGGCCGTACCAGCGCGGTGCGATACATTCGATCGACACGGGACCCTTACCCGATCGCGCGTGCTGGGTGGCCTCCGCCATCGCCTCGTACACCGCGAAGTAATCGGTACCATCAACCTTGTGCGCGGGCATCCCGAACGCCCCCGCCCGGGCCGCAATATCGCCACTGCCGCAGTGGTAATCGACTCCGGTCATCTCCGCGTAACCGTTGTTTTCATAAACAAATATCGCCGGGAGCTTGAGCACTACCGCCAGATTCATGGCTTCAAAGACCGTGCCCTGGTTGGACGCGCCATCACCGATAAAAGCGATCGATACCTTGTCGGTACCCCGGGTCTTGGCCGTCAGCGCCGCGCCCACAGCCAATGGTGCCGAGCCACCGACAATGGCGTTCGCACCGAGCATGCCTTTCTTCAGATCGGCGATATGCATCGAGCCGCCCTTTCCGTGGCAAAGCCCGTCCTGGCGGCAAAAAATCTCAAGGGCCATGTCCTCAATGGCACACCCCTTGGCGATGCAGTGACCATGACCCCGGTGAGTACTGGCGATATAGTCCTCATCGGAAAGGTGAGCACAGACACCGGCTCCAATCGCTTCTTCCCCACAGTACATGTGCATAAAACCCGGCAGGGTTCCCGCCATAAATTCACGCCGGCCAATCTCATCAAAATTGCGCATGTGACGCATGGTCCGGTAGGCCGTTTTGAGCTCCTGCTCACTAAAATCCATTCAACACGCTCCTATTAAGTACTGGGGTTGGACACGGCGTTCAGCATGATGCAGTGGTACTACATTGCCGAAAAATCCCGCATTCCGATGGTCTAAAACCGGCCGCGACAATCGCCACGTCCGAAAATTACTCGCCGACTTCAACGGCCACTCCGCCCACATTGACCGAAATTGCCACTGGTCCGTCAGATGTAACTAGGGGTCAATGATATTTTCTGGCACCTCGCCCTCCCAGGCGCTCTTGAAAAAGGCCAGGTCACCGATGAACAGGGTTTTATCGTTTTCATCGAGATACGAGACGGGTCCGTGCCCCATATACAAAAACTCGGTGATCTCATCGCCACCGGCCTCTTCATGGATTTCACCGATCTCTTCATAACCGTAGACGCCCGCACCCGCCTGCCCACGTTCAAATTTGAGGACACCTTTGATGATAAAAAATTCGGCGGGAGTAATATGCTTGTGGCGGGCAAATTTTACACCCGGCTGCAGCTGTACGTAGAGCACCCAGTCACCGGTGACCTCGCAGTAGCGCAGTAATTTGAATTTGACGCCCTCCGCCAGATCTACCCAGTCAATCTTGTTGATATCCGCAAGCATGGCGCCGCGCACACCGGGGTCGTGGTTCTCAGTCGCTTCTCGATACATAAACGTTGACTTCTTTTGACGGCTTTATTATGTCGTGGATTCACTTTTTATAGCCCGAGAATAGCACCGTTTTTGAAGCCAGTTCAAAAGCCAGGAATCGCTTTATCAGGACGACCGGGCAGTCGCCTTCGTCCGGAATTTCATCAAAGCAAAGGGCGGGCACCACCACCAAAACTGAAAAAGCCCGATAAATCGGGCTTTGTAACACTAGATATGGCTCGCCGACGCGCAGCGAAAACCGCCCGACAGCTATACCGGGTGGCGCTTGACCCACTGTTTGGCAATGATCATACGCTGCATCTCATTGGTGCCCTCGCCAATGCACATGAGCAGTGAATCTCGATAATAACGCTCGATCTCATACTCCTTGGAATAGCCGTAACCGCCGTGAATCCGCATCGACTCTTCCGAATTACGGACCGCCGCCTCTGAGGCAAAGTACTTCGCCATACCCGCTTCCATGTCGCAGCGTTGACCGCTGTCATAGGCATCGGCAGCATCGAGCGTCATCAGGCGAGCCGCGCGGGCGCGGGTGGCCATTTCACCTAATTTGAGCTGGATGGCCTGGTGCTCACAAATCGGCTTGCCCATGGTGTGGCGGGTCTGCGCGTACTCGGTTGCCAGGCGCAGAGAGCCGTCGCAAAGCCCAACCCCCCGGGCGGCCACATTGATTCGACCCAACTCGAGACCACCCGTGGCCTGGAAGAAACCTTTTCCTTCTTCGCCGCCGATCAAATGATCCGCCGACAATCGATAGTCCTCGAACACCAACTCAGCACTGTCGATGGCGTTATAGCCGAGCTTCTTGAGTTTCTTGCCTACCGTGAACCCTTCGCCCTTGGGCGCGATAAACAGACTCATCCCCTTATAACGCGGGTCAGCATTGGGGTCGGTTTTCACCAGAAGTGCTACCGCACTGCCTTGGATGCCATTGGTAATCCACGTTTTGGTGCCGTTAATCACGTAGTCGTCGCCATCGCGAACCGCTGTGGTTCGAATCGCCTGCAGATCGGTTCCCGCATTGGGCTCGGTCAGGGCGAGGCCGCCACGAATCTCGCCGCTGGCAAAACGCGGTAGCCAGTGAGACTTCTGGGCCTCGGTACCAAATCGCTCCATGGCCGCCGCCATCATGAGGTGCGAATTGAAAATACCGGTGATCGCCATCCAGTAGGAGGATATCCGCATCACAATTTCGGCATAGGTGCGTGCGGGAAGTCCCAGTCCGCCATACTCCGGACTGATGGTTGCGCCGAACAGGCCCATTTCGGTCATCTGCTCAACCAGTTCCGCAGGCCAAACGTCATCGTGATCAAATTTCATCGCCACCGGGGCCACTTCTTTTTCCACCCAGCGCTCAATAGCCTCGACCAGTGCGCGCTCGTCATCGCTATCGATGTGCGTCCCTCGGGCTGCCGTCGTGTCCGACATCTCAAATCTCCATTGTAGTAAGTAACTGTTTAAATAGTGAGCAGGTGCTTAGTCGTCCGCATTACCGAAGCCGCGTTTCCATACCAGTACACTGCGTTCAAAGGAGCACACCTCAACACCGTCCTGGTTTCGGCCGATACTTTTTACAGTGACAATGCCCTGCTCGGGGCGCTTCTTTGATTCGCGCGTTGCCAGTACTTCGCTTTCCGCATAGAGCGTGTCGCCGGGAAACAGGGGATGCGGCAACTTGATGTCACCCCAGCCGAGATTGGCGATGGCTTTCTGGCTGATATCGGAAACGCTCATCCCTACCACCAGGGCCACGGTGAATGGCGAACACACCAGCGGCTTACCAAACTCCGTATTTTTGGCGTACTCGTAGTCAAAGTGTGCCGGATGCGTATTCATCGTCAGCAAGGTAAACCAGACATTATCGGTGTCGGTAATGGTTCTCCCGGGGCGATGCTCGTAAACATCACCCACTTTAAAATCCTCCAGATAACGACCGAATGTCTCGCGGTAACGACCCTTCGATACTTCTACAACCCCATCACGCATTGCCTGCCCCTTCGTTTAATTTTAAAAGTGATTCCATTCGGCGGACGATCGGCTCATCCAGCATCACGCCCTGGTGCATGATGGCCCCCCCGCCCGCCTGGTGATACGCGGCCACTGCCTGGGCCGCACGCTCGAGCTCGGAAGCCGTCGGTTTGAGTGCGGTTTTGACAATCGCGGCCTGATTCGGGTGGATAAGCGCCTTGGCAGAAAACCCCAGCGACTTGACGCGCTGGGTCTCTTCTTCGAGACCCGTGTCATCCTTGATGTGGATATAGGGCACGTCGACGGCTCTGACGCCCGCTTCAACACACTGCATCACAAAACGACTGCGGGCGTGAAACAGGGGCTCCCAGGCGAGATCAACACCCATCTGACTGGAGAAGTCACCGCCTCCGAACATCACGTTGGCGACATTGGCGCTCTGACCGATAGCGACTACCGCAGAAAGCCCTTTCACCGTCTCTACAATCGGTACCACCGACACTGCTTTTCCATTGAAGGCGGCATTGAAGATGTCGAGCTCTACCGGACTTTCCACCATCGGCACCAGGACAATTCCCGGACTCGAATCGGTGCCAGAGAATGCGAGCAAATCCTGCAGACCCGCCCGCGTGCGCAAACCATTGATTCTGACCGCGGTACGAACCGTTGCATCGGTCGCTAAAAAATGAAGCACCCCCTCTCGGGCAGCGTCCTTTTCTGCCTCGGGTACTGCATCTTCAAGATCGATAGCCACGATATCCGCATCTGTGGCATGGGCCTTGGCGACCCGGTCCATACGACTACCGGGCACAAATAGCAGCGTCTGAAAGGCAAGGCTCAGCGCAGTAGCATCAGTGGGCATTCAGGAAACCCAGCAATTCGCTGCCGAAGCGTTGGCGCTGATCTTTTCCCGCGAGGACGTGTGCCGCATCCTCAAATTTCACACCCACCGCGTTCGGCAGTGCGTCTTCAATCGGCTGGGTCACACGAGGTCCTGTGACCACATCCATTTCCGCATGCAATACGAATGCGGGGACCGTTACCGATCTCAGGTCCTCAATAGCATCGTAATCAACGCTCGCCTCAATAAAGCGCCGGTGGGTATCGAGGTTTCCTTTAAGCTCTTTCCATGGCCCGTTTTCACCCAGCAATCGATCGATATTGGCATCGTAAAAATCGGGATCAAAGGACATCGCACAGGCAAAACGCTGGAAATCAGCCCAGCCCATTTTCTCGTGGATATCCAGAAACAACCTGAGATGTTCGCGCAGCATGGCATCGACTTTTGCCCAGGCGCCGGTATTGATCAGTGTTCTTGCCAGATCCGGTCGCCGGATCGCAATCTGCTGGCAGATGCAGGCGCCAATCCCCACCATGCCCAGCAGATGAACATTCTTCAGTCCCAGGTGGTCGAGGATGGCGATGGCATCTTCCGCGTAAAGGCCCATTGTCGCCGGTGTTTCCAGATTATCAGTCGACTCGGCGAGACCGCGGTAATCCATGATGATGACCTGATACTGATCGATCAGCCCGAAGGGCAGACCCCGTTCTTCACCATGACAGAAGGTGCCCCAACCGCCCAGACACAGAACAGGATCGCCTTCACCAATCACCTCGTAGTAAATCTGCGCGCCGTCCCTGGTTTCAAGCGTTGCCATTGGTCTGGTCCCCATACAATGTGTTGAGCGCGAGGCGCACCTGCTCACTGGGCATGACGTCGGCGTATCGTCGACTGACATCGCGCAGATTGGCGCGATGCGCCTCCAGTTCCTGATCACCGCAGCAGTCCTCGGGGACAATCACCCGATAACCGTGCGAAAAGGCGTCGACAATGGTTGCGCGAACACAGCCACTGGTCGTGGCACCGGTAATCAAAACGGTATCGACACCCTGCTTATTAAGAAACGTATTCAGTGGTGTTCCAAAAAACATGGAGGGTGCGCTTTTAATAAAATGGAAATCGGTTTTACCGGCAAGACGCGGATCCGTTTCAAGACTTTTATCCCCGTAAAACATATCGTTGTAAACAGCGCCGATCTTCCACCGCGCCATATCGCCCTCGCTGTGCCAACCGATCGAGCAACTGGCAACCGGAACCCCGAGTGGCCGCGCAAAATCAATAAGCTGCGCGGTCTGATCTACCGCGCTGCTGACATGTTCTGAACGCCCCATCGGATAGTCGGGGTCGGTGAAGGCCCGCTGAAAATCAACGACCAGAATCGCCGCGTGGGTCCCAAACCCCATGTCGCGGGCCGCGTAGGAAGCCGCGGCAAAGGCGTCGCCACCTGCTCCCGATGGATCCGATACTGACGACACTTAACCCGCAGCTCGAGCGCCGCTCGCCTGCTCACTCCCACGCTTTTGTTTTCGTGCCCATGCCGCAGCAATGGGTGCCTGAATGGGCGGTTTCGGCGGTTCAAAGCCCGTCTCTTCAAGACACTTTTCGCGTATCTCATCCAATGTGGCGCCAAAATCAAAGGGCTCGATCTCACCGCGTTCCTCGGTCATTTTGGCACGAAGCGCGTCGCTGGCAGACACATCGATAGTGCCGTCAGCCTTAACCACAACGCCGTAACGCCCTACCCCGTTTTCAGTGACCAGGCCCGACTCAAGATCGTAGGCGATGGCATCGTAAGGACGCTCAAGCGGGTCACCCCAGCCACCGCCGCCCCACGTTTCAAACACCAGCAGGTCGCCGGGCTCAACCGCCACGTTATCGATCTTGGAGGGTAAGGTCTCGCGGCTGCCGTCGGTACGAATCAGTGTCTTCGTACTGCGGACGCCGGGTAGTCCACCTTTGACACCCCATGGGTAGGTGAACCAACGGTCATCGTGAATCGACACCTTGCCTTCGACCAGAAACGCGTACTCGGTCTTTACACCATTGCCACCGCGATGAAGGCCGGGGCCTCCCGTGTCCGGGATCGATTCGAAGCGCTCAACGCGAATCGGAAAGTACGCTTCGGTGTATTCATTGGGCACATTGCGCATCTTCGGCCACAGCGAATGCCCATCGGGCCCATCACCGCCCGGTTTACCCGGGATACCGCCAAAGCCAATCTGGAACATCAGGAACCAGTCGTCGCGCTCGTTGAAACCGGAGAACATCATATGGGGGCTGTCGGAGAAACCCGCCGCCACCAAAAAGTCTGAATTTGCCGTGCCGAACAGGCCGCTGATAATGTCAAAAATTCGGCCGAGGGCGTGGGTTCGACCATTGAGCGCCGCCGGTGCCACCGGATTGAGCAGGCTGCCTTTGGGTATGCGCACATCAATCAGATCGATGTAGCCGTCGTTGAGAACAATCTGCGGATCAAACACGTTCACCATGAACTGACCACAGAACATCTTGAACATTCGATCGTTGAGCAAAAAGTTGACGCAACCGGCTGACTGGGGATCGGTTCGCGCAAAATCAAAAATCAGTTGATCGCCTTCACGCCACATTTCACAACCAATTTTATAAGGTCCGTAGCCCAGGGCGTCGTCGCAGATATAGTCCTCGAAAACAACTTTTTCCTCGGGCATGGTCGCCACAATCAGTTCACGCATGGCTTCCCGATTGCGCGCAAGCAACAACTTCTGAGCGGAGACAAGAACCTCAGGGCCAAAACGGTCGGCCATTTCAACCAGACGCGCGGCACCCGTGCGGCAGGCCGAAAGAATCGCGTAGAAGTCAGCTTCATTCCAGTCGGGGGTGCGTGAGTTTCTCACCGCCATGCGCACGATATCCTGCTGCAGCTCGCCTTTTGAAACGACCTTGACCGGCGGAATGACAATGCCCTCCTGAAGAAGATCGGTGGAGGTAACCGGCATCGATGCCGCGGTCGAACCCGAGATATCACTCATGTGGCCAAACATCGCCGTCCAACCCAGCAGGCGACCGTTGTAGAAGACGGGGGTGCATACCAGCCAATCGTTGAGGTGGCTGATTGCACCGTCACAGGCGTAGGGATCATTGGTAAGCAGGACATCCCCTTCCTGAACGTCGCCATCGTAGTTATCGATAAACCCATCGACCGGAGATCCGAACTGACCGGCGAGCATCTGCCCATCGCGGTCGGTCAATACCGGAAAACCATCCCGCTGTTCGCGAATAATTGTCGATATCGCCGTGCGGAAAAGAATGGCATCCATCTGCACCCTTGCGTTCTGGATGGCATTTTCAATAACGTCCAAAGTGACGGCATCAACCTCGACTTCGTCCCAGGGCGTTGTGTTCTTTTCAATTAGCGTCGCCATTTCTGCTCTCCCTTCCGCTCAGGAATTATCGCGGATCAATAGATTACCCACCGAGTCCACCGTGGCATGGCTGCCCGGAAGAATCACTGTGGTGGAATCGAGTTCGGTGACGATCGCGGGCCCTTCGATGCGATCCCCTGCAAGTAGCTTGGCCCGGTCATAGATCGTACCCGGATGGTGTTCGCCTTCAGAATAGATCTGGGTGTCGGCAATGGCCGCTCGGGTGATATCGCCATCGCCGTCTTCGAGACTCAGCTCGACGGCCTCGGCCCCCGGCCCCAGCACGATCACGCGCAGGTTCACAATCTCCTTGGCTTTCGCCAGGCGGAAATTGAACATCTGCTCGTGGAGCTCATCAAAGCGACCCACCGCCTGCTCGATACCATGTTTCGCAAAGTCCTCGGGGCTTAGGGTGACGGTGATGTCCGCCGATTGCCCGGCGTAACGCAAATCCACCTGAAAACGCACTTCCTGCTTATCCCGCGGAACGCCCTCGGAATCGAGCGACGCACAGGCGCGCGCCGTAAGCTCATCAAACGCCTCACTCAGCTCTTCCTTGCTCGTTTCATCAACGAGTTTGATCAAGCTGCGTGCCGCCTCATCCCGAAGATTGGTGGTCGCATCTCCCGCCGCACAAAGCACCCCGGGGCCACGCGGCACGATGACCGGCCACGCACCGAGCAGTCGGCCCAGCGCGTTTGCATGCAGAGGTCCCGCACCGCCAAAGGCCATTAACGCAAAATTTCGGGGGTCGTGGCCCTGCTCCACCGACACCAGCCGCAGCGCGCCGAACATATTCTCGTTAACGATACGAATAACACCTTCGGCGGCCTCCTCGATCGACATGGACAGTGGCTCGCTGATTTTCGTCAGCGCTTTCTCCGCCAGATCCTTGCGGATCTCCATATCACCGCCGAGCCGCGCATCTGAAGGCAGGTGACCCAGGACCACGTTGGCGTCGGTCACGGTCGGATCCTCGCCTCCTTTGGCGTAAGCCGCAGGGCCGGGCACAGCACCGGCTGAGCTCGGGCCCACCCGCAGCGCCTTGGTGAGATCGGGCACGTAAGCAATCGAGCCGCCGCCGGCACCGACCGTGCGAACGTCCACCGACGATGCCCGGACGACGACATCATGGACCACCGTCTCGCGCCTTACCTGGGCTTCGCCCCCCTCAATGAGGCAGACATCGGTTGAGGTTCCCCCCATATCAAAGGTAATAATGTTTTCGAAGCCCGACTGGCGAGCGACCCAGTTCGCACCCGCAACACCACCGGCCGGGCCCGACATGAGCAGATTGACCGGGTATTCACCGGCGGTCTGCGCGGCAGCGAGACCACCATCGGAGCGAAGAATCGACAGACTCAAAGCCCCTGTTCGCTCTTCCAATCCTTTTTTCAAATTGGTGAGGTAGCGCGAAACCACCGGCTTGACAAAGGCGTTCGCCACACTGGTGATCGCCCGTTCATATTCCTGAACTTCCGGGAGAGTCCGCGAGGACACCGAGATCGATACGTCGGGCATCATTTCCCGGACAATCTCCTCGACCCGATCCTCGTGCTCGCTGTTCACATAGCTGTTGAGCAGACAAATCGTCACTGACTGGATATCGCTGGCCTTAAGCTTGGCCACCTCGCGCCGAACCCCGTCTTCATCGAGGGGCCTGACCACCGCGCCGTCGGCACCGATTCGCCCGCCCACCTCGACCGTGTCGCGGAGTTCGGCCATAGGCTTGCCTTTGACAAAGTTAATCCAACCGGACAACGCCCCCGGAACAAAGCCCCGGGCAAGATGCAGAATCTGTCGGAAGCCATCGGTGACAATCAAGCCCACCCGGGCACCATTTCCGGTGAGTACGGCATTGGTCGCCACAGTAGTGCCGTGCATCACTGCACGAATCGAAGTGGGGTCAATATCGTTTTGCTGGCAGACTTTTTCGATGCCGTTGATCACCGCAATCGAGGGATCTTCAGGGGTAGAGGGCACTTTGGCCGTAAGGGGCTGCCCACCGGCATCGTCCAACATAAATACGTCCGTAAACGTACCCCCGACATCAACTCCTACGCTGTACGCCATTGTGACACTCCCGAAGCATTGCGGTGTTGTGGAAACAGAGTTGGGCAGAGTAGTCAGGGAGCGAATTGCTTGTCAATTCATATTCGAACAAATTCGGATATAGGTGTGATATAACCCTCGGGTCGGATCCGAGCATCCCACCACTGCCATTAAGGGTGACCCGTGTCGAATAAAGTGCAGACCGCCGAATCCAATCAGGAACAGCTCTATCGGTTGTTCCGGTCACAGATTGCCGATGGGACGTGGGCTGTGGGTGGAATGCTTCCCACCGAAAAGCAGCTGTGCACCACCCTGGGCACGAGCCGCTACGCCCTGCGCGAGGCCATGGCGCGGCTGGAGACCGATGGACTGATCAAGCGTAGACGGGGGTCGGGCTCAACGGTGTTGCGACGCCTCCCGCTTGCCATGTCACGCTCGGGGGTGGCTTCCCGTGAAGATCTGCTGAATTACGCCTCCTCCACATCCATGCAATGGAGTCCGGGACAGCTCATCAGCACCGACGGCAAGTTGGCGCGACTCCTGGGCTGCGACGAAGGGCGCCAATGGCATCATATGAATGGACTGCGTCTCGATGAGGAAAACGATCCTCTCGCGCTGGTCAACGTTTACGTCGACACCGAGCGGGCCTCACTGCCCGAGCCGGGTGCGCTCGGCAGAAAGCCGATATACCAATGGCTGGAAGCCGAGCGCGGACTCAAATCTGAGGCCGTATCCCAGGACATTCGCGCCTCGCGACTGACCGCCAAGCAAGCCGAGATACTGCACGACGTCGCCGACATGCCGGTAATCGAGGTCATCAGACGCTACTTTGACGCCGAGGGTGGGATTTTTCTCATCTCGCAAAGCGTGTATCGCTCCCGGGACTTTGTCCTCAACCACCTGTTCCACCTGGGCAGCGAATCCTGAATTTCGATTACCCGAGGGGCCATTAATTCATGTCTGCAACGCACACGAACCATCAGCAGCCGGGTGATGCTACACAGCGAGCCATCGAACACATCAACCCGCTCATCAATGCAGTGATACACCCCGAAATACAGGCGCCCGGGAATAGCTCAAAGCCAACCCGGACCGTGCTGATCAAAGACTGTATGCATGTCGCTGGAATGCCGACCACCTATGGCTCTCAGATTTTCAGCAACAATACCGCGGAAACCGGCGATGCCACCGTCGTCGGTCGACTGCGGCAGCACAACGTGACCTTTGCCGGTAAAGCCCACCTCACCGAGTTCTGCTTTGGCGCCACGGGTCAGAATGAATGTTATGGCAATTGTAAGAACCCCTGGGACACCGACCGCATCACCGGCGGGTCGAGCAGCGGCTCCGCCGCCGCCGTGGCGAGCGGCATGGTGCGAATGGCCCTGGGCACCGATACCGGCGGCTCGGTTCGCGTACCCGCCTCCCTCTGCGGCGTGGTAGGACTGCGACCGACCATGGGTCGCGTGCCCAACACCGGCTGTCTTGATGTGAGCACCATCAGCGATACCATTGGCCCTCTGGCGGCGTCGGTTACCGAGGCCGCCTGGCTGTTCGATGCCATCCACGGCTACGATGCTGCCGACCCCAACTCAATCGCGACCGGCGATGCAAGCCTGCCCACCCTGGAACAGGGGGTAGAGGGTATAGCCGTCGGCCGACTCGGCGGTTATTTTTCCGAGAATATTGAATACGACATCGAAAGCCGGCTTGACGAGGTGGCCCGTTTACTCGAATCCCAGGGCGCGCGACTCATTGATACGCCTCCCGAGAACGACACTGCGATCAGGGAACACCATGCCTTCCGTTTCATTCTTGCAGACGTGGCGGACGCCCGCAGCGATTTAATGCGGGATACCCGGCTCCGCGAGTGTCTTGGGGCTGAAGTTCGGCGCCGCATCGAGCTCGGCCAGGCCGTCTCTGGCGTTGAGTACGCCGCAAGCATACGCTCGCTGCTGGGGCTGCGACGATGGCTGCGAAACCTCTTTTCCGGTGGCACCGACCTCCTGCTTCTGCCAACCACACCCATGACCGCACCGCTGTGGCGCGACTCCGCCGACATGGTAGAAACCACGCGAAAGGTCGCCGGTCTCACCTACGATCTCGGCGCCACAGGCATACCCTCGGTATCGGTACCCATGGGGCTTGATCGCAACGGTCTGCCCATGGGCGCGATGCTCGCCGCGAGCTGGGGAAACGAGGCCCTGCTCCTGCGCGCCGCCCGTGCAGTGGAGCGAGGCCTTTCGCTTGACGATAGACCATCGGTATTTGCGGGGACGAGCGCCAATTAATTCGAATCTATGAGTAGATATGTCCTATTCTTTGTAGCACACTCGTTGCTCCGCTGATCACCCCAAAAGGACTCGATATGACCAAAAAACCCCTCGAAGGCCTGCGGGTCATCAGCTTCGAACAATTCGGTGCAGCCCCCTACGCCTCCATGTTTCTCGCCGACTTCGGTGCAGAGATCATCAAAGTGGAGAGCGCCCAGGGCGATTACGCACGACAAACCGGCCCCCAGACACTCGGTGACGGCGACAGCCTTTACTACCAGTGCTTCAATCTCAACAAGAAAAGCCTGGTGCTCAACCTCAAGGACGCGGATGACCGCCAGTTGTTCGAAACCATGGTCAGCGACTGCGATGCCGTCATCAACAACCTGCGGGGCAGTCTTCCCGCCAAGCTCGGCATTGACTACCCTTCACTAAAATCCATTAAGCCCGCCATCGTCTGCGGCCATATCTCCGCCTACGGGCGCGACACCTCTCGAGCCGACTGGCCGGGCTATGATTTCCTGATGCAGGCGGAGGCGGGGATCATGTCGGTCACCGGTGATCCGGATGCCGAACCGACACGAATCGGTCTCTCTATGATCGATTATATGACGGGCATGATGCTCGCCTACGGCGTTACCAGCGCGGTGCTCTCGGCGGGGAAAACCGGAGAGGGAATGGACATCGACGCCGCGCTATTTGATACCGCAGTGCATCAGCTCGCCTATCAGGGCACCTGGTATCTGAACGAGGGCATTGTTACGCCCAAGCTAGCCCGGGCCGCCCACCCCTCCTCAACGCCGGTGCAGCTGTATAAAACCGCGGACGGCTGGATTTATATTTGCTGCATGAACCAGAATTTCTGGGAACTCCTGCTGACCCTGATCGATCGCAGCGATCTCGGTGAAGACCCGCGCTTCGCCACCATGGCCGCGCGCACCGGCAACCGCGATGCCCTCGGAGAGGTACTCGATGGGATCTTCAGTACACAAGCCTCCACCGACTGGATGCAGATTCTCAAGGGCAAAATCCCCGCCGCACCGGTATTGCCCCTCGATGAGGCGGTCGATAACCCCTTTCTTGAAGAGATCGAGATGATTAATCGTATCGATCATTCTTCAGGGCGCGAGCTTCGCATGTTCTCAAACCCGATCAAAATCGACGGCAAGCGCCCGGAACAGCAAGCAGCGCCGGCGCTCGATGAGCACGGTGACGCGCTGCGCGAAAAGTACCGCTCCTCATAAGCGATGGGCTCGCAACGACCCACCCGTAACGAACAGGACCCACAACAATGAAACTAGAAGGCGTCAAGGTCATCGACCTCAGCATGTTCCTACCGGGCCCGGTAGTGACCCAAATTATGGCGGACCACGGCGCCAGGGTAATCCGTATCGAGCCGCCCGGTGGCGAGCCGAGTCGCGGGTTTGGCCCTTTCGATGAATCGGGCGAGTCGATCTGGTATCGCAATACCCACCGGGGCAAGCGCAGCCTGGAGCTCGATCTGAAAACCCCCGAGGATAGAGCGACCTTGATAGCGCTCGCCAAAGAAGCCGATGTGTTTATCGAGGGCTTTCGCGCCGGTGTGGTCAAAAAACTGGGGGTCGACGCCGAGACCCTGTGCGGATTGAACCCGCGATTGATTTACTGCTCGCTGTCGGCCTTTGGCCAGACCGGTCCGCTGTCGGTCAAGGCGAGTCACGACATGGGCGCACAGGCGTTCACCGGCTTTCTGGCGCTCAATGATAACGGCGATGAAAAGCCTGTCGTGCCCGGTATGCCCTCCGCCGACATGGCGTCGGCGCTAACCGGTCTCAATGCGATCCTCATGGCCTTGTTTCGCCGTGAAACAACGGGCAAGGGCGATATCATAGACGCCAATATGTACGATTCATTGATGGCGTGGACGGCGCACCTGTCGGGCCCCGTATTTGACCAGCGGATCCCACCGACTACGCGCACCCACCGCTCTATTGGGGGGTCGGCGTTTTACAATATTTACGAGACCGCAGACGGCCGCCATATCGCCCTCACCGGTCGCGAACTCAAGTTTGCCGGAGCGCTTCTCAAGGCTCTGGGACGCGAGGAACTGTTTGAATTCGCCAAACAGGATCCGGGCCCTGATCAGCAGCAGCTGATTGCCGAAATGCAGGCTATTTTCAAGCAACGGAATTTTGAAGAGTGGCGAGAATTCCTCGCCGACGTCGAAGTCAGCTGGGCACCCATACTGAATATGGCAGAAGCCTTCGACCATCCCCATGCCCGCGCGCGGGAAATGCTGTTTGATGACGGGACCGGGACCGAGCTACCGGGGACACCCGTGAAGTTTGAAAACGAACCCGGCCAGGTACGAACCCGCGCCCCCAAACTCAATGAGTTTGCTGACTCCGTAGCCAGCACCGGCTGGGATTTTGATATCAGCGAATAAATGAGCCCCGATGCGACGGCGTCGGGGGCTTTAGTTCTTCTGACGCCAGCCCGACCCATGACCGCCGAGACTCCCCCGACGGTCACCCTGTCGCGCTTGCACGGCGTGGCTAGACGATGAAGCCGTCGCTGCGCAGCGCTTCGATTTTCTCGGCACTGTAGCCCAGTACATCGGTCAGAACGCTGTCGGTGTCCTGGCCCAGCAGCGGCGCGGGGGAGAAGGATTCCTCATCGGTGCGTGAGAGCTTGATGGGATTACCCGGACCACGTGTGCTGTTGCCATTGGGGTGCTTAAGATCCACCACCATGTTGCGCGACAGTACCTGCTCGTCGCTCAGGGCTTCGCTGAACTGATTGACCTTGGCACAGGGGATACGCTTCGCTTCGAGTTGGGTGATCCAGTAATCCGACGTATTGGTCGCCAGTAACTCATTGAGCTTGGCTTCGATAATAGCCTTGTCCTCCAGTCGCCCCGGCTGGGTCTTGTACTTTTCGATGCGGAAAGGCTCGTAATCGATAACCTCAAGCAGGTTGTCCCAGAAGCTGTCAAAAATCACGGCGATGATGATATGGCCGTCCGACGTGCGATAGCTGTTGTAGGGCACGTGCACAAAATGGGCGTTCCCGATCGGGTGAGGATCCTCACCGGAGAGGAAGTACATGGTCGCCATGTAGTTGAGCATCGAGATCTGACAGTCGAGCATGGAGATATCGACGTGCTGGCCTTCGCCGCTGCGGTCCCGCTCAACCAGCGCCGAGAGAATACCCATGGCGCCGAACATTCCACCACCGAGATCACCGATGGGAATACCGGCCCGGGTCGGATTATCCGAATCGGTTCCGGTAATCGACATACCACCGCCCAGGGCCTGAACCACCTGGTCAAACGCCGGGCGCTGGAAATTGGGGCCTGCTGAGCCAAAACCACTGATCGAGCAGGTGATAATGCGCGGGTTCATCGCTTTGAGAAAGTCGTAGCTGATCTTCAGCTTTGCCGCGACGCCGGCGCTGAAGTTCTCGATCACCACATCGGCGTTACGGACCAGATCGTAAAAGATCTCAAGGCCCTCCTCGCTTTTCAGATCCAGCGAGACACTCTGCTTGTTGCGGTTGAGCGTGATGTAGTAGGCGCCCTGACCATCGAGTGAATTATTGGGGTCGGTGGCCAACAGCTTGCGCGTCCCCTCCCCCTTCAAGGGTTCAACCTTGATGGTTTCCGCGCCAAGATCAGCGAGAATCATCGCACCATAAGGGCCCGACAGCATATGGGTGAGGTCAAGTATGCGGATTCCCGCAAGTGGCTTGTTCATGGTTCTCTCCATTCGTAGAGCAGGCGTATGGCCGCCCTTTCTAATCGGTTAGGCTCATCGGTTGGCGGTCGGTGACTGAAGTGCGCGAATCTCGATCAGCATTCCGGGCCAGCGCTTGTCGGGCATTACCGATGTCAACGGGCTAATAATCAAGGGGGACGCAATTGTCCCAGCAACCGGACTGTGGTGATATACGAAACAACCGCATTCGCTGGATCCATGGGTCGGCGAGATCGAAATGCGATCCAGCTGATGTCGCTTACTCGGCCGCGGCCCCAATCACCTGGGAGGTGACAAGAAATGCCCAAACCTTATTTAAGATCCGCAAGCGATCAACCCGGGGCACTCAATGTGGGCGGCATCAAAATCACCGTCCTGGCCTCAACGCAGGAGACCGGCAGCTATGAGATGTTTCACGGCGCAGGTGCTGAAGGAAAGGGGCCCGGGCCCCACCACCACCCCTGGGATGAATCCCTGTTGGTGACCCAGGGCGAGGTGCGCGTCGGTGTCGCCAGCGAGGAAATCGTCGCGACACCCGGAAGCTTTATCCATATCCCCGCCGGCACCCCTCACTGGTTTACCTGCTCCGATGGTGCCGAATTCATCACCACCACGTCTGCAGGTAATGCAGCAGCCATGTTCACCGACTTCGATCAAAAGGTGAACTGGGACAGTCCTGATCGCGATGCACTGGTCGCATTGGCGGCGCAACACCAGCAGATCATTCTCGGTTGATACCCGCAAATGTGGTGAGGGGTGCCAACTGCATGGCGATTTCGCTGTGACTGGCATGTCAGCGCAAGCAAACCGGCGTCGAGCGACCCTCAGTGATCGGTGCAAGTTCGGTGGACAAACTCCCGTGAGTGGCACTCGCGTGAGGCGAGGTCGCCGGCGGCCTATGAGCGTCGACGAGCGACTGTGACAGCACGCTTACCTTACCGACGCGACGCGAGCAGCTCAAAGGGCTCCTGACTGTCTCACCGCCTTCAAGACAGAGGGTGGGGTCGTCAGCCGATGCTCCAGAGCAATGATTGAAGTACCGCGCACGTCGTGATCCCGCTAACCCGCAATGAGCGAAAAAAAAGGGCGCTGAATCAGCGCCCTTCGGGTTCGTGCGTGATGCCGGGGTCAGAAACGGTAGCGCGCTTCCAGACCCACCGTTCGCGGACGGTTGGTGACAATGCGCGGACGCCCTGGCATCTCTGCCGCGATCGAGCGGTTGTCGGCGAGATTAGCACGCTCATCCGCCGCGTTATCGACGAATAGTGTGAGATCCCAGGTCTCGTTCATCAGACCCGCACGGAGGTTAATCGCCTCCCACGCTTCACGATCGACAACAGTACCGTTGTTGAAGCTGGTACTCTCGCCGTAGTAGTTACCATCGGCACGCAAGCGCGCATCCCAGCTATCAAATGCGGGGAACACGTACTCGACCGAGCCGGTACCGGTCCAATCGGGAATACCGTGGAGCTCATCACCCTTAAGGTACCCTGGAAAACCATCCCCGGCCGCGTCAGCCACTTCGGTTTCGGTATAGCCAAAGCCGAGTTGAATCGTCAACCCTTCAATCGGCGCCGCTGACATTTCCACCTCAAAGCCGGTGCTTTCAACGTCACCAATATTGGCATCAACCTGGAAACCGCAGGCGAGTCGCTGTACCTGTAGCGAGTCTTGCCAATCGATAAAGAATACCGCGGCATTGAGAGATACCCGGTTGTTGGCGAGTTTGGATTTGATACCCGCTTCATAGCTCCAAAGCTCGTCAGAATCGTAGGTCCGCAGATCGTCAGGGTTCAGGCCAACCGCGTCGAGCTCATCACCACATAAGGTGGGCGACAACTGTCCGTTGACACCACCGATCCGGAAGCCCTTGCCCGCACTGGCATAAACATTCAGATCATCGGTGACATCGAAAGCCGCCATGACCTTCGGGTTGAAGCCGCTTTCGCTCTGGCTACCGGAAAATTCACTGGGGCCACCGTTGGCAAAACCATCCGAGATCGATTCGAAATCGACCGTAGTATCGTACCAGCGCCCGCCGGCGGTGAGCGACAGACGATCAGTCACGTCAAACGTCACCTCACCGAATATCGCCAGCTCCTCAACATCCTCGGGCTGGTTGGTGATGAAGATAAGATCGTCGGGCACAATGTCCGCCGGCGCGCCAATGGCGTCATTCAGCGCCTGATTGGCTCCCGGCTGGAATGCAGGCGGATAGCCTCGGACGAACTGGTTATCGGCGTAGAAAATGCCGGCAGTGAAATTCCAGCGGCCGTCAAAGCTACTGGTAAAACGCGTCTCGTGAGAGACGTTTTCATACTCGGAGGTTGTAGACAACACCGATTCAATGGGAGTGATCGGCACCCCTACTGCGGCACCGTAGATGAAGTCGAGGAAGGTATGCTCTTCTTCGAACTCCTCGGTGTCGCGCTCGTAGTAAGCGGTGGTCGAGGTGATATCGCCGGCGTCCAGCGACCAGTTAACGACCACACTGGCAATCCACCATTCATCTTCACCGGGTTCTTCAGAATCAAAGAACCGGGGGGTCTCCATATTTTCCGGATCGACATCGGCGAAGGGCAGGCCGTCGGCTTCGATCTTCTGGTACATAAATTTAGGGGTGATCGACAGATCTTCGGTCACCATCCACTTCATGAAGACCTGTCCGCCCCAGTACTTTTCATCGTCAACATTTTCATTGTCATCAAATGCCGGGGTGGTACCGGTGACTTCCTCTCCCGTTTGATAGTTGGTCCAGGTCGGGTCGTAGACGCGATCATAGACACCGGAGATTGAGCCGTAATAACCCGCCACGCGCAGACCCAACTTATCCTGTATCAGCGGGATATTCAGGCTGCCGTCAGCGGCGTAATTCTGGTCGCCGTCAGCCACCGAAGACGCCGTGGTGTGGAAGGAGCCATAGGTTTCATCAAGGCTGGGCTGCTGGGTAATCAGGCGGATTGTTCCCCCCATCGAGCGGGCGCCATAGAGTGATCCCTGGGGCCCGCGCAACACTTCGATGCGCTGAAGATCCAAAACCCGCGGCTGCAGCGCGGAAGTAATGGGGACGTCGTCGATATAAAAGCCCGTAGTGGCAGCGGATGATTTGTCACCACTGCCAAAGACGCCACGCAGTGCGGGGGAGTTGGCGTCGAAACGACCATCCGCCTGAAAAGCAGTAGCGAGGTTCGGGATACGAACTGCAAAATCGAGGTAGCTGTCTATGCCCATGTTCTCGATCTCGCGCTCGGAGATCGCGGTCACGGACATGCCGATTTCCTGCAATGTTTCAGTCCGCTTGCTGGCGGTCACAATAACCTCCTCAAGCCCGGTAAATTCCTGGGCCAGCGCAGAGCCCGATACAAGGGCGGCCGCACAGGCCAGAGCCAGCGGCGTACGATTCGAAGAGTGGCGAAGTGGCTTTTTCATGGTGAGTATCCTTTTTGGATTTTCTATTTGTTTCTGTGCACGCAAGCGCGCCGAGCTGTAAAACACAGCCATGCGATATTTTGCGCCACTTTTACGATGAAATAACCTGATTTTTATAGGAAAAATTATCGATTTGGCTCAAAAACCACCGCTTTCTCTACTTTTTTGTATCAGATTGCACTGCTGCCGGTCAGTAGCGCTTTCAGCGCCGACATCAATCGCGAAAAACCACCTATCCAGAGTGCGAGATACAACAAACACGACCTGAAAGCGCCGACAGCTTTTCCCTCAATTCGCCTCGTAACCGTACTGCAGGTAGGCAATCCCCGGCGCCAAAGTGAGCCGCCAGGCCAACTCTACGTCATCACTCCAATCGGGATCCGTCTCGGCGACGGTGGCCAGCAAGGCATCGAGCCAGAGCCCATATAACTCAGGACGAATATCGTGCCCTTTGCGGGCATGCACTGTCGCCAGGCGGGACATCTGTGGTGACAGACGCCGCTGGCGGTTGAAATCAACCAAAGTTTGCAATGAGTCGTGCAGCATCGTCATCTGGCGCGACATATCGGTGTTACGGAAACGATCGGCTATCTCGGTGGAGCTCGCGAGGAATCGATCATAAAAGCCCGCGATTAGCGGCTCATTATAGGCACCAGCACCCAAAACCCGTTCGTAACTTGCGGAAAAAATCTCATCAAAGCTTTGCTGCATAACCGGTCCCGAGTTGTTCCCTTACGCATTTCTTCTGGCATCTTCGACGGGCCTGGAGCACCGCGCTTTAATGAGCAAGCAACCCCGAATCATCACCCGGAAATTTACCACGCTTTGGTCTGCCGTGAAGCAGTGATTTTCATTGGTCTTTGGGTAAACCACGCCTTCGCGACATGAACAACGCCGCCACGAAAGGCAACCGCTCGGGGTCAGAATTGTGGCACCCCGACGTTCCCCTCCAGACATCACCCGATCATGGTCATCAGGGTTACGCACGCTCTTTCGAGGAACCCGAGTTCGCCGCCATCTGCACGATGCGCTTGTTGCGCGGCGTGTTCGGATTATAGCGATCCCAGATAATCTTCATCGCCATCAAAGCCAGGGGTATATGCAGCATAGCTACCGTGACACTGATGAGCGCTTCGCCGGTATCCCAATTCACCGATCCGTCAGCGGAGATTTCGCCGGTCGCGATCTGATACGGGATGACATAATAGTGCAGCAACAAAAAGGGCATTGTCACGCCATATGCGATCAGCCCCAGCGGTGCCAGCAGCGTGGTGCGAAGCTTACCCAGGTCGATATCCGAGGCCGGTGGCCGATGCAGGCGCAATTGATAAACGCGCTCCTCGCGAGTCACTCGAGTAAACGCCGACACCACAACAATCACCACCAGACTGGCGACAGTGCCGATCACTGGTGGGTAGTACTCGGGCATGGAGTACCAACCCAGGTAGTCCACGGTGGCCGGGATAACATTCATAAAGAACCCCGAGACCATGCCCCAGAGCGCGGCTTGCTTGGTAATACGACGACTCCAGACACTCATCATGCCTACAGGCCCCCAGCTCGAGGCAAACACCGTTCCGATAAACAGCATGAACCAGAAAATATTCGGCGGGAAAAAATAGCAGCACACCAGCACCAGTACACTGGTCGCCAAAATGATTTTTCGGGTAGCGTTGACCGTCAGCGCCAGCGGTCTTGGCCCCATATCATTACCGATACTAAAGCCCACCAGGGATAAAAACGTAGACGCCGAGGACAGCGCTGCAGCGACGATACCCGTAAGTAATACTGCGCCCAGCATTTCGGGTACCAGTGACTGCGCCGCCCAGATGATCACGGTTTCCGAGGGCGTAATCGACGGATTAGCCAGGTTGATAAAGCCACCAATGGCGTAGACCAGCATCTGAAGAACAATGACACAAAAGGTGGCAAAAATAGCTGCGCGCAGGACCACATGTTCATCCCGCGCCATCAGGTGTCGGCTGGCCTGCCAGGGTCCCACGGCGTAAACAAAGGCCCATGCCGCATCCACCACCACCGCCCAGATCACATAATCGAGCGCGGTCGGCCAGCTGGTGCCCTCACCAATAATTCCCGTCCAGGAGGCTATGCCTTCTTTACCCTCCACCCGGGTAAGATCACTAACCGCCGCCGATACACCGCCAAAATCATCAACAATATAGACAACGAAGACAATGGTGGCCCCCATGAAAAGGAGGAACATGAGGGTATCGGTAATGATCACGCCTCTGGAGCCGGAATACATCGTAAACACGGTATAGCCCAACCAGGCGACCCCCAGGCTGGCGGCGAAAGAAATACCGGTGATATCGGCAAGCAGCAGTGCTGCCCCCTGGGTCACAATCAGCAGGTAACCCCCCAACCCCAGAATAATGGTGAACCCGGCGAACTGTTGCAGTGCCCGGCTCTGAAAACGCCGGCCAAAATAATCGGCTACGGTAGGGGCGCGGCTTCGCCGCAGGTAAACACCAAAGAAAAGCGCACCAATCAGATACCCGGTGACCGCGATACCCGGAAATAATAAATAGGCACCCAACTGCCCGTCGTAGGTGAACGCGGCCTCGCCCATGAAAATCGCGGTACTCATGACACTCGCGACCAGGGTGCCGAGAATCAACAGGGTTGGTGCGCGCCTGCCTGCTACGAAATAGTCATCGAGCTTTTTTACGCCTCGCCCCGCGTAGCTCCCCACAACAAGGTAAACCAGCAGGCTGATACCGATGGTGATGGTCAGCATATTCACTATTCGCCCCCCCTATCTACGGCAAATCTGACGTGTGAGCCGAAAGAAAAGCCCATCGCATCATTCGTCCTGCTCATCGGCACGCAGGCGCTCCAGCCGCTCTTCCTCCTCCTCCAGAGCGGCCTTGATCTCAAGCATGACTGCGTCAACATCGGCGTCAGCGGCGTCGGGGACAAATGAGCCGGTCAGCGCATAGTCGGGATGAAGATCGCCATCTTCAAAAACACTCCACATCTCTTCGGCATCGTATCGACCGCTCAAATCCGGAGCGAATAGTGCGTAGTAGTCGGTCACCGTTTTCACATCCCGCTTGAGCATGGCCTGCGCATTGTTATTCGATGCAGCATCCACCGCCTGCGGCAGATCGATAATGACCGGCCCATCCTCATCAACGAGTATATTGAATTCGGACAAGTCTCCGTGTATCAAACCCGCGCAGAGCATACGCATCACGTATTGCATCATCATGGCATGGTCTTCACGGGCCTGCTCTGCGGACATGGTCACCTCGCTCAGCCTCGGCGCGACGTCACCGGCTTCATCGGTAACCAGCTCCATAATCAATACACCATCGGTACAGCCGAAGGGCTCGGGCACGCGCACATCGGCACGAGCCAGTCGATACAATGCATCGACCTCCGCGTTGTGCCAGGTTTCCTCCTGCTGTTGTCGACCAAACCGCGACCCCTTCTCCATCGCTCGGGCGCGACGACTGTTTCGCACTTTACGACCTTCGGTGTACTGGGCCGCCTTTTTAAAGCTTCGGCTACGGGCCTCTTTGTAGACCTTGGCGCAGCGCAGCACGCCACCGCAGCGGACTACGAATACATCGGCTTCTTTTCCGCTCATCAGCGGATGGATTACCTCGTCGATCAAGCCGTCCTCAAGCAGCGGTTGTAAACGTTTGGGAGCCTTCAAACTGGGTAAACCTCAATGTCAGATTGATGAATTTTGGAATGACGCGGGTTGCCTTTAGTAATCACAACAGACAAATGCGTCATAACACGATGATACGCTGCACGAAAAGCTGATGGCTGCCTGGACACCATTCACGCGAAATTGCCCCGAAACCCCAAACGAATGAACCTACCATCCCCGGGTGCCCGGCGCACCTTTGAACGGTCCAACGAGATTGCTGGTAATCCAACCGCCGTAAAAGTCACCCGCCTGGGCCGCGACTTGCTCGCCGTCAACGAAACATGTATCTACCCGCGACGCGTAAAAACTTAAATACCCCCTTATCGGCGCAAACGACTCCGAGGGATCGTTGTACATCCACGCGGCATTGGCCACAACGCGGCCATCCGTGTGCAGATCGAAATAGCTCGCCTGCCCTTTCCATTCGCAAAATGAACGGTGGGAGTTCTTCTCCAGTCGCGAAAAATCAATGGACTCTGGAGGAAAGTAGTAGGTGGGTGGATGCGATGTTTCCAGTGTGCGATACCCCGCCGTCGTCTGTGCCAATACCTCGCCGTCCTGCTTAATCATAAGCGTGCCGTCAAAAGGCTCACAAATCGCCGGTCGAGGGAAATCCCATACATTTTCTGTGCGCATTACCATTCTGAAATTCCTCAAAAAAACGGTTCGCTGATGCCAGTGATCGGTATTCGAAAGCTCGGGTGAGCGCGAATCAAGGGACTTGCCGCCGCAGACAAGATTCACTATCTGGTTCTGCGGACGCCGATCGACAGGTGCGAATAGATAACTGCACACCGTTATTGATGCAGTGGCTCCAAATAATGAAGAGCAAAAAGTCCGTCATGATCGAGCCACGTCTCCCGGCGTTGCAGTCCCGCGCGCGCCGCAAGATCAGAGAAATCCTCAACGGAATACTTGTAAGAGCTCTCGGTATGAATGCTTTCACCGGCCTCAAAGTGGAACGGCAGACCGTCAATACAGACCGACTGCGTTTGCTCACTGACCAAATGCATTTCAATCCGACGCAGGCGTTCATTGTAAAAAGCCCGGTGAGCGAAACGGTCCGGATCAAAGTCCGAACCCACCAGATCATTGACGCGTCTGAGAATATTGAGATTGAACTCAGCGGTCACGCCCTGAGCATCGTTGTACGCTGATTCCAGGCGCCCGGTCGACTTATGCAGATCCACGCCGATTAGTGCACCGCCGTCAGCACCGACAAGATCTCTTGCCTCCGAAAGAAACTCAATCGCATGGTCCGGATCCAGGTTGCCAATCGTCGAGCCTGGATAAAAAAGCACACGACGACCAACCGGAAGGTGATCTTCAAACGAGCGGAAATCGCGAAAATCAGCGCATAGTGCGGTGACCTCAAGCCAGGGAAAGTCCTCACCCACACCCCTGGCGGCGGCAAATAAAAAATCCGCCGATATATCCAGGGGGACAAAAGCCGAAGGACGCAGTGCATCCAAAAGCAACCGCGCCTTCGCACAATTTCCCGCGCCCGGCTCAATGAACACGCTGCCGAGGCCGCAGCGCTGGGCGATAGCCTCGCGCTGGGAGGTAAGAATACTGACCTCGGCTCTGGTGGGATAATACTCGGGTAACCGGGTAATCCTCTCGAAAATGGCCGACCCTTCAGCATCATAAAACCACTTGGGATCCAGGGTTTTTTGCTCACGTTGGAGACCCGCCACGATTTCACTGCGGCAGTCACCGAACGCCGGGTGAGCATCGAAAAAATGGACGTTGGCAGCTTGGGGCATGGGTTGTCGACTATTCACAGGGCCTCTTAGGCAATATCTCTGGCTAAACGCAGTCCAGAAAACTGCCATCGGTCGTTGGGATAAAAGAAATTTCGGTAACTGGGGCGCAGATGATCCGGGCTGGTGACGCAGGACCCGCCCCTCAGCACCCATTGGTTACTCATGAACTTCCCGTTGTACTCGCCGATCGCACCCTCTGCAGCACTGAAGCCCGGATAGGGGACATAGGCACTGCGGGTCCACTGCCAGCAGGCATCGAATAACTGCTGTAAGTCTGCGACATCGGGGGCTGCGCTACCGGGATGCAGTAATGGCGCATTTTTTTCAGGAAGCAGAGTGCCACTCGCCGCCGACTCCCATTCCTGCTCGGTAGGCAGCCTGGCACCCGCCCATCGGGCGTAGGCCTCCGCTTCGTAGCCGCTCACATGGGTCACCGGCTGGTGGGCGGATCGCGGCTTCAGACCATGAAGCGTGTATTCGTGGTCGCCACGCCAGTACAACGGTGCAGACCAGCGCTCCTGCTGCAGTGTATTCCAGCCATCCGCCAGCCATAACTCGGGGCGCTGGTAACCACCGTCATCAATAAACTGCTGGAATTCACCGTTGGTAACGAGTCGACTGGCCAACTCAAAGGGCTGCAGATAAACCGGGTGTCGAGGCTGCTCGTTATCAAAACAGAAGTCGGGACCCTCGTGACCGATTGAGGAAAGCCCACCCGGAAATGAAAGCCAGCGCAGCGGTGATTCGATGTCCGACGTGTCGGCATCAGTCTCGGATGGAGAAAAAACGGGGTGTAACGGATTGATCGATAAGGAGTATTTGATATCCGTAAAAAACAGCTCCTGATGCTGGCATTCGTGTTCGATGCCGAGGCGCATACGGTCCGTGATGACTTCGCGCTGCGGATGGCCGTCGTCACTCATTAACCGCTCAATGGCAGCATCGACATGGGAACGGTAAGCGACAACCTCCTCAAGTGCGGGTCGAGAGAGAAGACCTCGCTTCGGGCGGGGAAACTGCTCACCGATTCCGTTGTAGTAGGAATTGAACAACATTTCATACAACGGATCTTTGCGCTCGTAGCCCTCTAGAAATGGCACCAGGAGAAAGGTCTCAAAAAACCAGGTCGTGTGGGCCAGATGCCACTTGGGTGGGCTGGTAAAGGGCTCTGCCTGTAGCCCATAGTCCTCGGTAGATAACGGACGACAATGGGAGAGCGAATCCTCCCGGACCGCCTTAAAACGCGCGATAAGGTCTGAGACCGCTGACAACCTCTGATTCATTACCTGCTATCCGTCTCTTGCACGTGGCCTCCCACCCAGACCGTATCACCGTCGACTTCCGCATACAGTACGCCACCCTCTGGTGAACACTGCAGCGCTGTCAGCGTAGCTACAGGGTAGCGTTCGCAGACGGCCGCTGCCAGTAATCGCATCGCCGATCCAGTGGCGATATCTTCCGGGGAACCGTACTGGGGTGCAAAATAACGAAATCGGTAATCGGGCCCATCTGGGCCGTCCGGGAGGTCACGAGCAAATACCAGGAGCGCACGATCGGTAAGCGCTGTCAGCGCGGCACCGGGTGGGGCCATGGCAATCAGCTCGCCGATCTCACCCACCTCAACCAGAAGGTAGCCCGAGGCTGCGCCCACCTGAGCGCTATACAACGGTTTACCCGGTACTATTTGCTGGAGATCATCCGAAAGCTCGGCCGGGATGATTTCGGGGCGTGAAAAACCGAGCCAGTATCGGGTGCCATCCGCACGAAAAGGAATCTCCACAGAGCCCATCAACAAATGGCCAGAACCTTTCCACCGGGAACCCCAGAAGGCAGCGCTGCAGAGCAAACCGTGGCCACAGCACTCAATCGCCACACCTGTCGATGAGTAACATCGCACCTCAGCGAGGTTGTCAGACAGTAAACGGCTGATGCAACGGGTAGTACTCCCCGGCGCCATTCGCACCGGTGCCCGGGCATCGGTGACGGCCAGCACGCACGGGTTACCCTGCGCTAGAAGAGCTCCGACACCGGTAAATGCCAGATAGCGGCGAAAGCCGGCGGGGATATCCGCCTCTGTCGCCGCATCTGATGGCGTTAATTCATCAGACATGGCACGCGTACATTTGAATCAAAGTCATTAGTCGCGCAAACCGGGCTGCAGATGCGCCGGAATCAGACGGCGTTCAATACTCTCAAAAAGAAGCTCGGCCGCCATCGCGAGACACGCCGCCGGTATCGCACCCTCGAGAATCAACGTCGTATTATTCAGGTTTAACCCGGCGATTATCGGCTCTCCCAAGCCTCCGGCACCGACAAACGCAGCGAGCGTTGCGGTACCAATACTCACCACCACCGCGGTCTTCATCCCCGCCAGAATCATCGGCATGGCCAGTGGGACCTCAATCAGCCGCAGGCGCTGCCGATGGGTAAGCCCCATACCATCGGCCACCTCAATCAACAGCGGATCGACACTGAACAAGCCGGCGAGCGTATTGCGGATCAATGGCAGCAGGGAATATAGGAACAAGGCAATAATCGCCGGGATCTGACCAAGACCGACCAGGGGTATCAGTAAGGCGAGCAGCGCGAGGGAGGGGATCGTCTGGATAAGACCCGCCAGATAAATCAGACCCCGGGAGATACGCTCAAAACGGGCCAGAACCAGCGCCAATGGTATAGCCACAACACACGCCAACACAAAGGCGATCAGTGTCAGCTTCAGATGCGTCATCGTGGTGCCCAGAACGCGTGCAAGACGGCTCTCGGCTGCGCCCTCCTCCATTGCTACCAGACCCAATTCAGCCAGTGCCGATTGCGCCACCGCCGCCGGCGTCTCGCCGAGAATGGAAACGCGATGATTCAACGACCGCATCCGCTGTGCATCCAGCACTCCGGACAGCTCCTGAAGATGCCTGACTGCACTTTCGGAAAGGTCTTCTCTGACCAGTAAAACAGCCGCGTACTCGGGGAAGAATCCGCGGTCATCTTCCAGGACCACAAGGCCGCGTTCCACCAACTCACCGTCGGTGGTATAGGCCTCGGTCAAATCCGCACTGCCGCTGGCGAGCGCATCGTAGGCAAGGGCATGCTCAATCCCGGCGGCCTGTTGTTGCAGCCCATAATAACGGCGTAATGACGACCAACCATCGTTTCTGCGCAGGAACTCATGGGAGAACACACCGCGTAAATCCGGGTGCCGCGCCAGATCACTAATCGTTGAAATACTCAGTTCCTGCGCGAGTGTTTCCGGAATCGCGAGGGCGTAGCTATTACTGAAGCCCAGGTTGACGGCAATACGCAGTCCGCGGGCATTAAGCGCCTCGATCAGCGCCGCGCCAGTGAGCTCGGGCTGGCCAAGTACCGCCTGAGCCAGCGTACCGGTGTAATCGGGATAGACATCGATTTCTCCGGTACCCAACGCGGTAAAGGTCACCAGCGTCCCGCCCAACCCCTGCTGATGTTCGGCTTCTACGCCGCGCGCTGACAGCAGCTGTGTGACCATCTCACCCAACAGGTAACTTTCGACGAAGGTTTTCGATGCCACGCGGATACCGTCGGCGAACGCCACTGATGTCTGGGCAATCGCCAGGACCAGCACGCAAACCCTGAATATCGCCTGCATCACGATGACGCTCCCGACAGTAGATCAGCAAGAAACTGATCAGGGTCATCCTGCATAGCGTCTGTTGAGAACTCATCGCGTGAGAGCGCGAGAAGTATTTTACCCGACGACATGACCAGCAAATAATCCGCCAGACGCAGTGCTTCGCGCATGTCGTGGGTCACCAGGATCACCGTCGTGGGCTCGGCGGCGTGCAGCGCCAGTAATTGCTGATGGATATCCCTTCGCGTGATGGGGTCTATTGCGGCGAAGGGCTCATCGAGCAATAAGGCGGCGGGCTCAAGCATCATCGCGCGACACAATCCGACGCGCTGCTGCTGTCCGCCGCTCAACTGACTGGGAAAGCGCTCCAGTAAGTCATCGGTCACGTGACACAACCGCATTAGTTTTTTCAGGCGCAGCTCGAGCCTTGCTACAGGCCAGCCGGCGACTCGGGCGAGTAGCACCATATTCTCTTTCGCCGTCAGGTGCGGGAATAAGCCATTACCCTGTACCGCGTATCCGATTCGTCGCCGCAAGGTCACCAGTTGTGTGTAATCGACTGTGTCGCCAAAGCAGCGCACCTCACCCGAGTCAGGCTTTTCCAGTCCGTTGCATAATCTCAGCAGCGTTGATTTTCCGCAGCCGCTGGGTCCGACGATCGCGCTAATCCCATTGCGTGGGAATTCCACAGAAATGCCGTCGAGCACCCTCTGGCCACCAAATGATTTGACGACAGTATCGAGACCAATATCAGTCATAGCGGCATTCAAGCACGTTGGAACCGTGCTGTCAGTTAACGCCCCCCCACAAAGACATTAAGACTGATCAGTGATACTGAAGTTGCCTAAGGCGAAGACTTCCTGCATCGTTGACAGGAACCGTTAGGAGTGACGAATGAAGGCTGTTTTCCTCGATTACGCCAGTATGGGACCCGATCTGGACCTGTCTCCATTACAGAATCTGGTCGAGCACCTCGATGTATTTGATACCACCGAAGACGATCAGGTGGTGGAGCGTATCCGGGGGAGCCAATTGGTGTTTACCAATGCCATTGAATTGAGCGCGGAAGTCCTGAGCGCAGCCCCCGAGCTCGCGTTCATCGGATTGACGGCTACCGGCACCGACAACATAGATCTTGATGCCGCCGGCGAGGCCGGCATTGTTGTGAGCAATCTTCGCGCTTACTGTACCCAGTCCGTGGTAGAGCACGTCATCGGTACGTTGCTCATGCTGAGTCATAACCTCAACCATTACTCCTCCCACGTGCGACGCGGAGGCTGGCAGCAATCACAGGACGGCAACGACCTCGTCTGGCCCATACGGGAAGTGTCGGGTCTTACTCTGGGTATTATTGGCTTTGGCGAGCTGGGCCGGGGCGTTGCGAAGGCAGCGACGGGCCTTGGTATGGATGTCGTCGTTGCGGCCCGCCCGGGAAGCCCAACCGTGCCAGAGGGGCGGGAATCGCTCGCTGAGATCTACCGTCGGTGCGACGTGATCTCTCTCCATTGCCCACTCGACGACAACACCCGTGGGTTAATCAACGCCGATGCACTTGATGCGATGAAAGACAACGCGTTACTCATCAATACGGCCAGGGGCGCCTTAATCGATACCGCCGCGCTGGCCACAGCGCTGTCATCAAAAACCATTGCTGGCGCCGCCATCGACGTACTGCCACAGGAACCGCCCGTTGATGGCGATCCGCTACTCGATTATACCGGTGACAATCTGATTCTCACGCCCCATATCGCCTGGGGAAGCCGCGAGGCTCGCCAGCGAGCCATCGATGGGATTACGCTGAATGCCGCGGCGTTTATGCGGGGTGAGCCGCAGAATCGCGTGGCCTGAAAATCACTGGGCAGTGGTGTTTCGGTAGGACTCAAGATCCACCAGGGTATCAATATCCACCGCTGCCGCTGGGATCGCGCATTGCGCCACACGCCGGTCGGTTTGTACAAACAGTGCCTTGGCACCCCGATCGCCTCGAAGTGCTTTCAGATCGGTAAACACCTCCTCGCTAAAAAGCGCGGGAACACCACAAATACCTGCATAGGACGCGCATGCGATCTGGTGGTCGGGCAACGCGGCGATCAGCGTGTCGATATCGCGGGGGGTAATACCCGGCTGATCCCCGAGCAGGATCAGCAAGTGGTTACAACGGCCCTCGAGGGCTTCAACTCCGCAACGGATGGATGAGGACATCCCCAGTTGCCAATCCTTATTGTGGATGATGCGGGCTTCACCGATTTCACCCTGCGCCTGAGCGGCGACGATAGCCTCATGCCAGTGACCCGTGATCACCACAAGCGCTTCGTGATCATGGGTCTGGGCGAGGTCAATGGCATGCTGTAGAAGCGGTTTTGTGTGCACCGACGCCAACAGCTTGCAACCGCCAAACCGGCGACTGGCACCCGCCGCCAGCACCATGATGCCGAGCTTCAAGCGACCCGCTGGCTGACGCCGATACTCGCGGAACGCTGGTAGAGCACTGCATGGCATTGGGAAAGAATCGACAGTGCAATGCTCTCGGGCAATTCACCGCCAATATCAAAGCCCGCAGGACCGGCTACAGGGGGGCTTAAATCGTGCTCCGCCAATCGGGCTTTTGCCAACACCTCCGCACGTCGGTGGGGTGGGCCCAGTAAGGCCATATAGTCAAGGCCGGTTCCATTGAGCGCCGATAGCGCAGCGGCATCAATCGCCACATCATGGGCCATCAATACGGCGGCACCGACGTTGTGCTCGGTAACATAGTTCGATAATTCAGCGACATCGAGACGCAGTAATTCATCGGCGTCCGGGAAGTAGTCGGCGCGGGCATTGGCGGGTCTCGGGTCCCAGACAGAGACGGTCCAGCCCAGCTGTTTGGCGATCGCCACCACCGGCTGCGCATCGATACCACCGCCGGCAATCAAAAGATGAGGCTGTGCCTTGACGTAATTATTAAACCAGCGACGACCCTGTTCATCGATCGTAATCGCCTCACCCGGGGCAGGATGCTCAGCAACGGAGGCACGTGTGAAACATGACGCATCGTCACCGGCGTTCACTGGGGGGATCGTCAACGCATAGTCTCCGCAACCCCGCTCAAGCAGCGCGTGGTAGACCTCATCCAGTCGGTGATAGGCATTATCGGCGTGAATCGGGTGCAACATAATGTGTACCGTGCCGCCACAGCCAATGCCCAACCGATAGGAAATGTCATCTTCATCGCTACCGTCGTAACACAGCACGGTAGAGCGACCGGTCTGCATCACCCGTGACGCCTGCCGTCGGATATCAGCCTCCAAACAGCCGCCACTCAATAACCCGAACTGCTGACCCAGACTATTAACCAACATCATGGCACCGGGCTTTCGGTAGCATGAACCCTCGGTGTCATAAATCGTACCCAGCACCCAATCGTGGTTGTCACGATCGGGAAACCAGGTGGCAAGAACACTGGCCAGTTGATTGGTCATCCGGCTGCCCGTCAGGTGCTACGCGGCTTGAGCTGGTCGCCGATGGGCAACTGGCGGATGCGCTTGCCGCAGGCGGCAAAAATAGCATTGCACAGCGCAGGGGCGAAAACGGGGGTGGCCGGTTCACCGACACCCGCGGGCTCCTCCTCGCTGGGCATCACCACCACCTCTATCTCCAGTGGCGCATCGCTCATGCGGGCGATACTCGAATCATGAAAATTGCTCTGTTGCACCCGGCCGTTCTCGAAAGTGATTCCGGTACTGATGGCGTTACTGATACCAAAGACCGATCCGCCCTGGGTCTGATTAATCACACTGTCTGGATTCACCACCGTACCGGCATCGATGGCGACCCAGGATTTGATGATATCGAGCTCACCGGCATCGGACACCTCGACTTCCACAACTGTCGCCACATAGGTCAGAAAGCTGCGATGGGCGGCAATACCCAATCCGCGCCCGGGCGTAATGTCGCGCCCCCAATCACTCATCGTCGCAACCTTTTCGATAACGGCGCGCAGTCTCGCGATATCGAGGGGATAAACCGCCTTGTCACCACCGTAGTTACCGTACTCCGCGTTCTGCTCGGAGACATCGATGATGCGATCAGGACCAATCGCTTCAAGCAGATAATCCTTCTGGTCTCTACCCGCCTTATTCGCGAGTTCCGCGATAAATGACTGGACCGCGAAGGCGTGGAAATTATTGGACACCGAGCGCATCCACCCAATCCGCGTCATCGCCCCGGGGTCGCCGCGCTCGAGCGTGATGTTGGGGGTATCGATTGGGTTATCGGTAAAACCAAGACCGAGCTCCCAGTCGGCAGGAGCCCTGGCCTCTTCACTAAACAGCGAGGCGACCGGCGTAAAGGACGTGCGGTGCAGGTAGGCCTCGACTTTACCCTCGTCACTGAGCGCCGCCTCCACATGCTGCGCCGAGACGGCGTGATAAAACCCGTGCTGTATGTCGTCTTCCCGCGTCCACTGCACCCGTACCGGGAGTCCACTTTTCATCGACAGGTAAGCCGCCTCGGCGGAAAAATCGGGCTTGGATTTGCGCCCAAAAGCGCCACCCAGCAACGTCACGTGCACCTTGATCTGAGCCTTGTCGAGATCGACCATGGCGGCGACCGTATCCATGTCAGCCCGTGGATTTTGTGTCGCCGCCCAGACCTCGACGCCATCGTCGCTATACACGGCCGTGGCACAGGGGGGCTCCATGGGTGACTGATTCAGGTGCGGCATGTAGTAATCTGCGCTGTGGGTATTCGACGATTTGGCCAACACCGCGGCTGCATCCCCGGCTTCGCGAACATGCCCCTGGGGTTGGTTCACACTGTCCAGCAACTCTCGCTTAAACGCTTCAGAGTTGTAAGCGGCATTGGGGCCGTCATCCCACTCAATCTCGAGTTTCTTGCGCCCCTGGATAGCAGCCCAGGTGGTTTCCGCAATCACAGCGACACCGCCTTTGGGCTGATAACCGGCTGCCCCCTTGGGCGCCGGTATCTGAATAATGTCGATGACGCCTTTGACCTTTCGCGCCGCCGCGTCAGAAACACGCTTTACCGTGCCGCCGTTCACGGGCGGGCGCTCAATGACCGCGACTTTGGCCTTGGGCGCACGCAGGTCAGCGGCAAAGCTGGCCTTGCCCGTAACAATATCCTGCAGGTCGATATGCGCCATACCGGTGTTGATATAGCGCCATTCCTCGCGGCGCTTGAGTGTCAGTTCGGTGGCTTCCGGGGGCTTGATGGTCAACGCGGCATCAATGAGTTCCGCGTAATCGAGCCGCTTGCCCGAGAAGTGGGAAACAACATGCCCTCGTGCATCGCAGGTGCTGGGATCGACACCCCAGGTCTGTGCTGCCGCCTGCTGGAGCATGTACCGGACCGAAGCGCCCATTTCCCGCAGGCGTTGCAGGTTGTAGCGAATACTTCGCGAGCCATCGGTATTCTGGTCACCGTACGCGGGGTCGCCCAGCGCCTGAATCACATGCACGCGGCTCCAATCGGCCTCCATTTCATCAGCGACAATTTGCGCGATCGCGGTTCGGATCTGCTGCCCCATCTCCGAGCGATGGCAGGTGATCTCCACGTCACCGTCCGGTCGGAGTGCGACAAACAGATTAGCCGGCCGCGCATCGGATGCCGGTTGATCCAGCACTCCAGCCACAGCGCGTCCCGCCGCCGTCATTAAATGGGTGCCCGCCAAAATGGCCGCTGTCGCCGAGGCGCTGGTCTTCAGAAAACGCCGACGGTCCATATCAAAGTAACGGCTCATACCACCACCCCCCGACCGCGGGTGGCGGGCTCGAACTGCTGTACTCCCGAGTCGTTCTGGGAAAGTGTCGAGGCGGCCACCGACTTGATGGCCTTGTGGATCCTCGTGTAGGTGCCACAACGACACAGATTGCCCGACATGGCGTCGACAATGTCCTGATCGCTGGGGGAGGGGTTTTTATCGAGTAGGCTGGCGGCCTGCATGATCTGTCCGCCCTGGCAGTAACCACATTGCGGCACCTGATGCTCGATCCAGGCTTTCTGCAAGGGATGATTCCCTTCGGGATCGAGGCCTTCAATCGTTGTCAACGAGGCGCCATCCACAGCGGAGATCGGCAGCACGCAGGAGCGCTGGGCCTTGCCATCGACGTGCACCGTACACGCGCCGCACTGCGCCGCACCACAGCCGAACTTGGTGCCGGTGAGATTCAGTTCGTCGCGAAGAAACCAGAGCACCGGTGTCGAGGTGTCTCCGTCGAATTGATGCGCAACGCCATTTACCGTCAGCTTAATCATGGGACTGGTTACCTTTGTCTGTTTTATCACTAGCCATGCACGACCGACTGTCACGCACGGAAAGACGCTCTCCTTGAGCCTACTGTACCGTTGGCGCGGCGCTTTTAAAACCAATCCTGGACTGGCCTCAGCACCGAGGCATTATCGAAGACACCCACACCACACCGATAACTGGTAACCAACCCACAGGAATCCGTCACGTGTTTAATGCGACTGGATTCGGTAACTTCCGCGACCACCAAAACCCGCACTACAGAGTAAAAGCCGGCGCTGACCCTTTTGCGACAGCTGGCACGACCAAAGTCGACCTTTTTGAAGTCCTAAGTTTGAAACCCTAAGACCGCAAACCGCCGGCTAAAGGGTGGTGCGGCTACTCGTCCCGGAGAGCTTCATTTTAGAAAAACCTAATAGAAACCGGAATCAGTTGACCGCACCATCACCGCTGTCCCGCTGCCTGGCGTACTCGACAAAACGTGCCAGCAGGGCGGCGCCATCCTTGTCACTAAACGCCTGAGCCCGCAGGTCCGGAACCGAAAACCCCTCACTGGTGATCATGTCTTCGTAAACGTCGTAGGAGTAGGCCATGATTTCGCTGTCAAATTCGGGATGGAACTGCACTCCCCAGACCGTCTCTGCATAGCGCACAGCCTGAAATGGGTCGTGGTCACTCTCTGCTAAAACAACCACGTCCGCAGGGAGTTCGAGGACCGACTGCTGGTGGAATACTTTCATTTCCAACACCTTGGGCAGCGCCTGAAAAATCGGATCGTCGGTATCGACCGCCCGGTTACGCAGGGTGATCTTGCCAAACTTGGAACCGCGGGGATTTTCGCCGACCCGCCCTCCCATGGCATGTGCAATCAGCTGGTGACCAAAGCAAACCCCAAGCACCGGCGTCTCAGCCACTATCGCCTCTCGAACCCATTGAGCGGCGGTCTCTATCCATTGGTGTCCGTCGGTCACCATATCGATAGCACCGGTAATAATGGCACCCTGAACGTTTCTCGGATCGGGCAGTGATTCTCCCTGATAAACCTTAACCGCGGTTATATCCCGGTCGGAGAGTGCCATCTTCTCGCTGAACCAGCGCACCTCGTCACCGCGAAAGGCACACAGCGCCGGCACATCATCGAACGATGTTGCCGGCTGAATAATCAGAAAAGGTTTTGTAGACCGAGGCATGGCTTACGTTAATCCAAAGTAAACCATTGGAGATCAGTGAATATCGGCCACGCACAGACCTGATCGCTAATGATCAGGACCCCGACCGCCGATGGCCCCACAGTAAGACAATCAGGTGAGGGCCTGCCGCCCCGGCTCACGGACTCAGGTAACAGCATTGACCACTTTGAACTCATCGCAATCCCAGGAACCGGTCTTCATAATTTCCGCGAGGGTCATGATGGCCTGCCAGACATCCGCGTAGCGCAGGTAAAGCGGAGCAAAACCAAACCGCAAAATATCGGGCGCGCGAAAGTCACCGATCACTCCCCGGGCGATCAACGCCTGCATGATCGCGTAGCCCTCCGCGTGGGTGAACGCCACCTGGCTACCGCGGTGCTGGGAATCCCGCGGGGACACCAGCTGAAATCCGTATTCGGCGAGATGCTCATCAAATAGCTGGATAAACAGATCCGTCATGCGAACCGACTTATCTCGAATCGCCGTCATCCCGAAGCGCAAGCTGATGTCGACACCAACCTCGGCGCAAGCCAGGCCAATAACCCCCTGCGTGCCGCTCATCATTCGTCCGATGCCATCTGCCGGCTCAAACTCGTCGGAAAACACAAAGGGCGACTGATGCCCCCACCACCCCGACAAGGGCTGCCGCGCATCCGGCAAATGCCGCTTCGCCGCAAAAACAAAACTGGGGGCGCCCGGGCCGCCGTTCAGGTACTTGTAACCGCATCCCACGGCAAAATCGGCACCGATGGCATTGAGGTCAACGGGCAGAGCCCCTGCACTGTGGCAGAGGTCCCAGATGACAAGAGCACCCACATCGTGGGCACGTGTCGTAATGGCGGCCATATCCAACAGATGACCCGTTTTATAGTGAACATCCGTCAGCAGTACGACTGCGGTCTGTTCATCGATCGCGGAAATGATCTGATCCCGATCCGCCACGGCGTTGACTTCGAGGGGCTGGGCGCGAGACGACTGAATGCCCTCGAGGATATAAAGATCAGTGGGGAAATTGCCGGCTTCGGTGACCAGTTTTGATCGCCCCGGCCGAAGCTTCAACGCCGCCGATACCAGCTTGTAGAGATTGATCGACACACAGTCAGTAACCACCACTTCGCCGGTGTCGGCCCCGATAAGCCCAGCGATCTTGTCACCAATACGATAAGGCAGCTCAAACCAGTGGTTATCGTTCCAACTTCGAATCAGGTCGTGACCCCACTCGCGCTCTACCACCTCCTGCACACGGGAAGCCGCTGCCCTGGGCATGGCACCCAGCGAGTTGCCGTCGAGGTAGATCACATCATCGGGCAGACTGAATGACTCTCGGGCACCCGCCAGAGGATCGGCCACATCCCATTCGAAAACATCGGCTTCGGTCATTAGGGTTACCTCGTCACCACACTCGGCTCGAGCAGGTCTTTTTGAATCGCAGAGGGCGAATATACTGATACAGTTGGCGACCACATGCCAGCGGAGCCGATGAGCGACCGTTGGACCTGCAGAACGCGTAGGTCTCGACCGTGCCGCGGCGCGTAGAAACCGCCGGCTGTTAATCAGTTGGCCTAGCCGCTCCTTGAGTTAGTGGTTAAACGAGAGCCGTGCCTTTGACAAGCGAGGATATGATGACCAACACACTGGCGGTGATACCGGCGACTCCCGAAGCACTGGCGCCATTCGGCGTATTCCTGAGCACGGACTGCGGCGTCGACCCGCTGCCCATTACGTTTTATGGCGGTGCGGTCGATGTGCGAAAACCAGGTGCTTTCCGCTGTGACTCCGACGTCGATATCACGGTGTGTCGATTGCAGGAACGACCATTGGATATCGAATACCTGGAACGGCATCCCGGGCATACCCAGGCGTTCATCCCGCTGGGCGGTCGCCCTTTCATTGCGGTTATGGCTCCAGCCACTCCCGACAATGAACTGCCCGCACTAGAGGACATTAAAGCGTTTCGTTTTGACGGTGGCGGCGGCTTCATGATGTTTGAAAATGTGTGGCATGAATTTCCGTTCGCTGAGGAACCGGATACAGACATCATCATTTTACTCAGTACGGCCACAACCGAGTCCCTTCAGGGCGATACCGGTATCGAGGGCGAGGCGGTCGGTGCCGATCTGGAGAAACGCAACTTCAAACATCGCTATGCGGCGCCCTTGTCGCTAGCCCCCTGAAGCTCTGCACCTGAAACCTTGTCACCTGAAACCCCGGCCCCTGAAAACCCGGCCCGTGATACGGCGATCTCTCTAACGGGTAATCGATGCCCGGTAATCGCGGGGCGACGTGCCAATCGTCTGGCGAAATAATCGCGAAAAATACAGCGGATCGTCGTAGCCCAGGGCCGACGCGACCGCCTGAATGCTCATATCGGTCGCGTCGAGCAACTGGCAGGCATGCTCCATCTTCATGTTGAGGAAATGTTTAATCGGGGAATAACCCGTGAGCTGCTTGTATCGCTTGGAAAAATGGAATTTGGATAGATTGGCAAACGCCGCCAGGGCATCCAATGACAAGTTTTGGGTGATGTGTTCGCGCATGAACTGCTGGATCTGCTCGAGGTCTACCGCCCTGTCCCGTCGACTTTGCTGTCGTCCCGCTTCGACCGCAAACTGCGCCAGCAGAAACCTCAGTTGATTACCGGCAAGTATGAACGCCTGGCTGGAATAGCCCGTATGGCGCACCTCCATAAGACCCTGAAAGGCACTGGCGAGTGCGGGCGCCCTGCCCGCATCCACCATCGGTCGCGCTCTGCGAAACCCCAGATGCCGAAAGAAAGCCTCACTGCTACTTCCCTGAAAGTGGACCCAGTACACCGACCAGGGATCTCGGGCGCTCGCCTGATACTCATGGAGCAGGTTTTTGGGCAACAAAAGAAGGCCGCCGGGGCCTATAGAACCGGACCAGCCATCGGTTGAAACCTCGCCCCGCCCGGCAACGCAATAAATCAGCAGGTTGTCATCATGCTGCTGACGTCGCATGCGATGCCCGGAGGCGTTGGGATAATAGCCCATGGCAGTGGGGTAACAATCGCTGGTCAGCGCGTGATGCTTCAATGTATCGACCATGAAGCCGGGAGTGATAAAGCGGGTTCCCGCCGCCGGCAACGGCCATTTCGAGGGTGCACTCATAGCGCAATATAGTCCTTATTTTTCGCAATTTAGTCAATGTGAGACGAGTGCCCGCCTCTGCTATGATAATCGCCCACTTTTTTTAGCCACCATCAACGCTGCCAAGCAGGAGATTGACTATGTCCAAGTCAGACCAGCTGTCTAATTTTCACGAACCCGAAGATATTGCGGTTCACGAGATGGAAGAGCTCATCGCCCGCTCCCGCGCGGCGCAGGAGCAAATCGCCAATTACACGCAGGAACAGGTCGACGGACTGATCCGGGCCATGGTCTATGCCGTGGCAAAGGAGGATCGCGCAGAAGAGATCGCCCAGTTTACGGTGGAGGAGACCGAGCTGGGCAACTACACCGGTAAATACCTCAAGATTCACCGTAAAACACGAGCCACGTTGTTCGATATCATCAACGACAAGTCCGTAGGGGTTATTGAGGAGCTTCCCGAGCGCAATATCGTCAAGATCGCAAAACCAATCGGTGTTATCGGCGCCCTGTCACCCTCCACCAACCCTGAGGCGACACCGGTCATCAAGGCCATCTCGGCCATCAAAGGGCGCAACTCGATTATCGTCGCGCCACACCCGAGAGCCAAACTCACCAACAAAAAGATCTGCGATTACATGCGCGATGCCCTCGAGCGTATGGGCGCGCCGGCGGACCTGGTCATTGCCATCGAAACACCCTCGATGGAGCTGACCAATGAACTGATGCGCCAGTGTGACCGCATTCTCGCTACCGGCGGTGGCCCCATGGTGAAGGCCGCTTACTCGTCGGGCACCCCGGCGCTCGGTGTGGGCGTGGGCAATGCGGTTATTACGGTGGACGACAGCGCCAATCTTGAGGAGGCCGCAGAGAAAATCCGCGTCTCGAAGACTCTCGACCTCGCAGCGTCCTGCTCATCGGACAACTCGGTGCTGCTTTTTGAGTCGATTTACGACGATATGATCGCCCAACTCGAGCGCGAGGGCGGATATGTACTCGACGACGTCGAGAAGAAGAAGCTCGAAAAGACGATCTGGCAGGACGGCCGTTTAAACGTCAACATCGTGGCGCAGCCCGCACACAAGATCGCGGGTATGGCCGGAATCGAACTGCCTGAAGGCAAGCAATTCCTGATTGTCCCCGAGACGGGTGCGGGCCCCGATCACCTCTTCTCCGGTGAGAAAATGTCGGTGACCATGGCCTTGTACAAGGTGAAGGATATCGAGGAGGCCATTGCCCTGACCAACGATATTCAGCGCTACCAGGGGCAGGGGCACTCCTGCGGCATCTACAGCTACAACGATGACAACATCATGCGCTACGCCGAGGCGACCCGTACTTCACGAGTGATGGTGAACCAGCCCCAGGCGGCATCCAATAGCGGAAACCTCTGGAATGGCATGCGGCAGACCTTTTCGCTGGGCTGTGGTTCCTGGGGCGGCAACGCCACCAACAACAATATTACCTGGCGCGACCTGATCAACGAAACCTGGGTGTCCAAGCCGCTGACTGTGACCAAGGCGATCCCGGACGACGAAGAGTTGTTCGGCGCCGATGTCATGGCCAAGTTTGAGGATTGATGATCGATGGATTTTTCTCTTTCGGATGACCAGCAGGCCTTTGTAGGCAGTGCCAAAGCTTTTTCAGAAGGCGTATTGGCACCCAACGCCGCGGAATGGGATGCCACATCTCACTTTCCTGTGGACGCGCTGGCCCAGGCTGGAGAGCTGGGTTTCATGGGGATGTATACCCCAGAATCCGCCGGTGGCCTTGAGCTTTCCCGGCTCGATGCCAGCCTGATCGTCGAGGAGTTGGCAAAAGGCTGCACCACAACGGCAGCCTTCCTGACGATCCACAATATGGCCACCAGCATGATCGGCAAATATTGCACCGAAGCCGTGATCGAAGAGTGGTGTCCCGACCTCGTCATGGGAACCAAGCTCGCCTCCTACTGCCTGACCGAACCCGGTGCGGGCTCGGACGCCGCCAGTTTGCGTACCAGCGCTGCAGCCGATGGTGATGATTACGTCATCAACGGTAGCAAGGTCTTTATCAGCGGCGCCGGAGAAACCGACGTACTGGTAGTGATGCTACGAACCGGCGACGCCGGACCCAAGGGCATTTCCGCTGTATTGATACCCGCTGATGCCGAGGGCATTTCATACGGTAAGAACGAAGAGAAAATGGGCTGGAAAGCCCAGCCTACGCGAATGGTGACCTTCGAGGATGTGCGAATCCCGAAGACCAACCGGCTGGGTGAGGAAGGCCAGGGGTTTGCCATCGCTATGGAAGGCCTCGATGGGGGGCGAATCAATATTGCCACCTGCAGCATCGGCACCGCGCAAAAAGCCCTGGAAGACGCTACCGCTTACACTCAGGAGCGCAAGCAATTCAACAGCGCCATCGCCGACTTCCAGGCCACCCAGTTTAAACTCGCCGATATGGCGACCGATCTGGTGGCTGCACGTCAGATGGTGCGGCTCGCGGCCTGGAAACTCGACAACAAGGACTCCCAGGCAACCACTTACTGTGCGATGGCCAAGCGCTTTGCCACCGATGCCGGCTTCACTATCTGTAACGATGCGCTGCAGTTGTTCGGCGGCTACGGCTACATCAAGGAATACCCCCTGGAGCGCTATGTTCGCGATACCCGGGTGCACCAGATTCTGGAAGGTACCAACGAAATCATGCGGGTGATTATTGCCCGACGTTTACTCATGGAAGGAGCGCTGGAGGTAATTCAATGACCGCGCCGGTTAAAAGTACCTGTGACAAGCTGAAACTAGAAATCATCGACCACACCGCACTGGTCACGATCGATAACCCCGCCGCCAATACCTGGGATACGGAAAGCCTTCCCGCACTGAAAACGTTGGTGGAGGATCTCAACGCGGATCGCGATATCTGGGCCTTGGTGCTGACCGGTGCCGGGGAAAAATTCTTTTCCGCGGGTGCCGATCTGAAGCTATTCGCCGATGGCAGTCCTGATACCGCGCGAGAAATGTCCCAGTACTTTGGCGAGGGTTTTGAGTGCCTCGCTGATTTCCGAGGCGTGAGCATTGCGGCAATGAATGGCTTCGCCATGGGCGGTGGGCTTGAGGTTGCCCTGGCCTGCGATATCCGTATCGCTGAGGAGCAGGCACAGATGGCCCTGCCCGAAGCCAAGGTCGGACTGCTGCCCTGCGCCGGCGGTACCCAGCGATTGTCCTGGCTGGTCGGCGAAGGCTGGGCCAAGAAAATGATTCTGTGTGGAGAGCGCATTGATGCGGCCAAGGCCGAGCACATTGGTCTGGTGGAGGAAGTGGTCGCCAAAGGTGGTGCAAAAGACCGTGCGATAGCGCTCGCCGCGCAGGTCGGACAGCAAAGCCCGATTTCGGTCACCTACTGCAAGGAACTCATCCACGAGGCGCGCGACAACGCTATGGGCAGCGCACTGCCCAATGAGCGCCAGAAGTTCGTCGACCTCTTCGGCACTCACGATCAGAAAGAAGGCGTCAATGCTTTTCTTGAGAAGCGCAAGCCCGAGTGGAAGAACGCCTGATGACTGCCCCTGTTCTTTTTGATGAAGTCGCCGCGGCCGGCGGAAAGCTGGGACGCATCACGCTCAACGTTGAATCCACACTGAACTCACTGACGCTGGAGATGGTCGATCTACTCCAGTCCAAGCTCGATGCGTGGCGTAACGATGACAGCATTGGTGCGATTTTCGTAGAAGGTGCGGGAGAAAAGGCACTCTGTGCCGGTGGTGATGTTCAGGCGCTGCACGCGTCTGCGGTCGAAACGCCAGGTGGCCCCTGCGACTACGCCGAAACGTTCTTCGCCCGCGAGTATCGGATGAACTACACCCTGCATACCTACCCAAAGCCCATTGTCTGCTGGGGACACGGTATTGTTATGGGCGGTGGCCTGGGTGTAATGGCCGGTTGCGGTCATCGGATCGTTACCGAGCGAACCCGTATCGCCATGCCCGAGGTCACTATCGCGCTATTCCCCGATGTCGGCGGCAGCTGGTTCCTCAACCACATGCCTGGCAGCGCTGGACTGTTCCTCGCTCTGACGGGGGCGAGCATTAATGCCGCCGATGCCATTTACACCGGTATAGCCGATCGTTTCATCGCCAGCGAGCACAAGTCGTCGGTCATCGACGCGCTGCTGGCCCAGTCATTCGACGATGACGTGAACAAGAATCACGCCAGAGTCCGACATGCCTTGCGGCCGCTCTCCGAAGCCAGCGAGGGCGCAAAACCTGAAGGCCAGGTTGAGCCGCATATGGCCACCATTAATCAGCTTTGCGATGGCGATGATATTCACAGCATCATCGATAACATCATGGCGATAGATACCGACGACAAGTGGCTGGCCAAAGCACGGGACGGTCTGGCTCACGGCAGTAAGCTCGCGGCGTTGTGGATTCACCGACAAATGACTGAAACCCGACATGCCAGTTTGCGTGAAGTGTTCCAGGCAGAGATTCAGCTGGCAACCAATGTGATTCGCTATCCCGAGTTTGCTGAGGGAGTACGTGCTCTGTTGATCGACAAGGATCGCAACCCACAGTGGAGCTACTCCAGTTCAAGGGATATCCCCGAGTCGATTCTGAATGGATTTTTTAACGCACCCTGGCATCAGAATCCGCTGGCTGATCTGTAGTCACATACGCTTTCGCGCGCTGCTGAGAGGCTGCGCAGGCAATACCATACAAGGAGTTAACAATGGCAACAGTGGCATTTATTGGCCTGGGCAACATGGGCGGTCCCATGGCGAAGAATCTGGTTAAGGCCGGACACGCCGTTACAGTTTTTGACCTCATGCCGGAGGCCTGCGCAGACTTAAAGGCCGCCGGTGCGGAAATCGCCGATTCTGCGGCATCAGCCGTTGGCAATGTTGATTATGTCATCACCATGCTGCCCGCCGGCAAGCACGTCCGGTCGACCTACGTCGGCGATAACAACGATGGCCTGCTTTCGCTCCTGGACAGCAACACCACAGTGCTTGATTGCAGCACGATCGATGCGGAAACCGCACGAGAAGTTGGCCTCGCGGCAAAGGCAATGGGTATTGGTTTTATGGACTCACCGGTGTCGGGCGGCGTCGCCGCAGCGGCAGCCGGCACCCTGGCATTCATGTGTGGCGGCGATGCAGAGACCTTTGAAAAGGCCCGCATCATTCTCGCCGACATGGGCAAGAACATCTTCCACGCCGGCCCCGCCGGCGCAGGCCAGGTGGCCAAGGGCTGTAATAACATGCTGCTCGCCATTCACATGATCGGCACCAGCGAAGCGCTGGAAATGGGTGCGCGACACGGACTCGACCCCGCAGTGCTATCCGACATTATGCTCGCAAGTTCCGGGCGCAACTGGTCACTGGAGGTCTACAACCCCTATCCCGGCGTGATGGAAAACGCACCGGCGAGCAATGACTACAAGCCCGGCTTCATGGTCGACCTGATGGTCAAGGATCTCGGTTTGGCGATGGAGATTGCCAAGAGCGCCAACTTCGACAACTCCATGGGGCAGCGCGCCAGGGACTTGTTTGAAGCGCATCAACAAGCCGGTAACGGTCAGCGTGACTTCTCGAGTATTCTCGAGAAACTCCAGCGTTAAGCGCCGGGGTCAAGGATTTCAAAAAACTAGGCGCCGTGCTCAGTCCGGTGCCCTGGCAATATCCTCACGCAGTTTTCGACCGGCGAGCCAATAGTGAAGCGCCGACCAGGTCATGACCGGCGGCAGCGTATACAGTAGTGCGTAGCGGAGCGACTCACTACCCTTGGAGTCCGCCAAGGCATCGCTCAGCGATCCAATAACCCAGGAACCCAGCCCCAGTCCAACAATGTTGAGGATAAGGTAGAGAACCGCCGAAGCCGTGGCCCGCATTCTGGGGCTCACTACGGCGTGTGTGGTTGCCACGGTTGTTGCCAGATACACCTGAAAAAGAACGCCCGGAATAATCGAGAGTAGCAATACCGCCCTCCCCGTCGTGGCGGTATAGACCAACAGCATAAAGGGAATCATGATGGCGCCGGCCAGCGCCGGTATCCATGTATACCAGCGCTTGTCTCTTGCGGAGAGTCGATCCGCAAGCATCCCGCCACCGAGCACGCCGACGGCGCCACCCAAGCCGATAATCAGGGCAAGCCAGGTGCCAATTTCACCGGTGGACATCCCAAAAGAGCGGATGAGGTACGAAGCCATCCAATTGGCAGTGGCATAGGCGCAAAAGGCGTTGAGACCGCCTGCAAGCGCCATATGACGAAACGTCGGGCGGCTGAATAAAACTCCCAGCGCTTCACCGAAGGAGGACGATTCGGGGCCTTGGCCCGCTGCATCATGAATACCGCGAATCGGCTCCGCCAGGGTCAGGCGCAACACCACGGCCAGGGCGACCCCCGGCAAACCGACCACGACAAAGGCCGTACGCCAGCCGAAAAACTCATTAAGCCAACCACCGGCCAGAAAGCCGAATAGAATCCCGATACTCAACCCGGTGGAATACACCCCTATCGCCGTCGCCCGTCGATTGGGTGGGAAAATATCGGAGATGATCGAGTGGGATGGTGGGCTTCCCCCGGCTTCGCCGATACCCACTCCCACACGGGCCAGCAGCAGCTGAGCGTAATTTTGCACAAGACCGCAAACCGCTGTCATACCGCTCCAGATTACCAGTGACAGGGCGAGAATATCGCGACGATTGCCACGATCTGCCCAGCGGGCAATCGGTATACCCGCTGACACATAAAAAATGGCAAAGGCAAATCCCGTGAGCAGACCCAACTGGCTGTCAGAGAGCGCCAGATCAGCCTTGATATCTTCCTGCAGGATAGCCAGCAACTGTCGGTCAATAAAGTTGAAGGCGTAGACCACCGTCAATAATGACAGTGCATACCACTGGGCTCGAGATGACCCATAGGGATTGGAAACCGGAATACCCTCTGGCGACACTACAGGCTTCACATCACTCACTCCGACCCGCCTATAAACAGCAAATGGCCGGGCGGAGGGAGTGTCTCTGACAATTCAGGCACTAGGCAGCCATCCAATACTGGCGCAGGCGCATTTTGGATGGGCTCACTATGCTCCACGCTTGCAACCTCCATTGTCTAGACACGAATAGCATGGTATCGACCTCTGGCGTCAGCTCACGACCAGCAGCGACAATCCATTCCGACAGATGAGCCGACATTCATCGGCTCAATTCCTCTCGACCACGAAAGTATTCGAGCGCCTCGGGGTTTGCCAGCGCATCCTTGTTCTTTACTTCTCGCCCATGAATCATATCGCGGACGGCAATTTCGACCAGTTTTCCGCTAATAGTGCGCGGTATATCGGGGACTTCAATGATCTTTTCAGGCACATGTCGGGGCGTTGTATTCGCCCGTATGGTCGAACGGATCTTATTGCGCAACTCATCGGTCAAGGAGGCACCCTCGGCGGTAACTACCGCGAGTACGACACGCACGTCATCGCACCATTGTTGACCGACTACGATACTGTCCGCGATTTCCTCAACACGATCGACCTGTCGATAAATCTCCGCGGTGCCAATCCGTACACCACCGGGATTCAGTATTGCATCGGATCGACCATAAATCGCGAAACCGCCATTGTCGAATTCCTCGCCGTAGTCGCCATGCGCCCAAACGCCGGGCCATTTTTCAAAATAGGCACTGCGATACCGCTGGTCGTTGTCATCCTGCCAGAAGCCAATGGGTGTCGATGGGAACGGAAGCGTACACACCAATTCACCTTTTTCGTTGTACACACGTTCACCGCGATCACTCCAGATCTCGGTCGCCATACCGAGTCCTGCGCACTGGATCTCCCCTTTGTAAACGGGGAGTAGTGGGCTACCGCCAACAAAGCAGGAAAGAATGTCGGTACCTCCGGCAATACTGGACAGGCAAACATCGGACTTTACGTGCTGGTAAACGTAATCATAACTCTCAGGAGAGAGCGGAGATCCGGTCGAGAGTATCGTGCGAAGACTGTCCAGCGAGTAGTCTTCGCGGGGGTTATGCCCGGCCTTTTCCAGCGCGGCGATGAATTTGGCACTGGTGCCAAAGACGTTGATACCTTCACGATTGATGGCCTCAAGCAGCGTCCGACCGTTGTCGGCAAAGGGTGAGCCATCGTAAAGCACCAAGGTGGCGCCGCTCGCAAGGCCGGTGACCAGCCAGTTCCACATCATCCAGCCACAGGTGGTGAAGTAAAAAAAGACATCGCCGGGGTGCAGATCCACGGCCAGGCGATGCTCCTTGGTAATCTGTAACAATGAGCCACCGGCGCCATGAACAATACACTTTGGCATGCCGGTGGTGCCCGACGAGTACATGATGAACAAGGGGTGATCAAAGGGTAACTGGGTAAATTCAAGCGGCATTGGCGCCGGATCAAGATACGCCTCGAAAGACACCACACGCGGATCCTTGTTCAGATCAGCACGGGTATCCGCCAGACCAACCAGATCAACGAGTACCACTCGCTCCAGCGAATCAATAGCGTTCGCGATCTTGCTGACACGCTCCGTACAGTCGCAGACCTTGCCGTTGTAGCGATAACCATCGATTGCAATCATTACTTTGGGTTCGATCTGACCGAACCGATCGAGTACCCCATTGAAACCGAAGTCAGGTGAACAGCTCGACCACGTCGCACCGATGCTCGTCGCCGCCAACATAAACACGACGGTCTCCTGAACATTCGGCATAAAGGCCGCCACTCGGTCTCCCGCGGTAACACCCTCGTTTCTCAGACTGGAGGCCAACGCCTCTACCTGTGCTCTAAGATCACCCCAGCTGAGGCTACGTCGCTCACCGTCTTCCAGCAATGACACCAGTGCCGTTCCCGATCCCTCGTGGCGAAGCAGATTTTCAGCGTAATTCAATCGCGCGCCGTCAAACCAGCGCGCCCCGGGCATTTTATCGCCATCAACGAGGACCTTAGCCGCGGGTACACTGGCGGTGATATCGCAGTAATCCCATACCAACTGCCAGAAGTTTTCCGGATCACTGACTGACCAATCGTGCAGATCACGGTAGTCACTGAGGGAAAGCCCCCATTTCTGGTTCGCCAACGCCATAAACTGACTGGCCTGTGACTGCTGTTGCAGCTCCGCGGAAGGTTTCCAGAGTGGGGTTTTCATGGCATTTCCTGATTGCCGATTAAAAGGGGGGGGGGTAGATACCCAAAGTCGCTTTGCAAAGGCACAAGATCCATCGCAAAACATCTGGATGGCCATGATGTATTATCATGTCAAAGACCGTACACGAAAAATAGTTATACCAATCACTGCCGGCACCTTCGACGGAATCACCGGGGCGAGCGCAAGGTCAACACTCATTTCTCTTGGAACATACACCATGAATACACTCTATCGATTTTTTGCTCTGGCACTGCTAGCCACCTGCACCGTCCAGGCCCACGCCGAAGATCCCACGATCACCTGGGAACTCAAGGACGCCATTCGCCAGATCGATCGCCAGGCCGATGACTTTGAGTCGGTAATGGCCCATGTTGTCATCACACGCAGTAACACCGCGGACGCGACGGGTTCTGAAACCGAGGAAAAAGGCGTTATTTTTGCCAACAAGCAAGGCGATACGCGTATCGTGATCGAATCCCCTCAAAGTCTGGTGTACTTACTCGATCACCGCGACCTCTACCGATATATACCGGAGCAAGAGGTGGTGGAGGAGTACTACCTCCCCAAGCACCCTCAACTTGTGGCGCCTTTCTTACGGCTGGGCTTCTCTACCACAGGCAAGGACCTTGAAGACGACTTCCTGGTTAGCGCTATTGGCGAGCGCATGATCGGTGATCGTCGTACCCTGGGCCTGGACCTAACACCCAAAAAGGAAAAGGACCGCAACCGTGTTGTCGGTATGAAGATCTGGATTGATCAGGCATCGTGGATGCCCGTTGAGCAGGTGATTGAATCGGCGGGCAACGGCCAGGTCATGACCGTGATGTTCAGCAATATGGCGCGCAACCTCAAGCTCAACCCCGACTTATTCAAACGCAAATGGCCACGAGGTACAGATAAGAAGAAAATTCGCTGACCTCGGCTATGCAGGGAAGACAGGTGGCGAATGAACACTATGTGGCAATCCAGCGCTGTGATTGTCCGAACGGTAATGAAGCGTCCTGCTACTGAGTGTTCAAACCAGCCGACGACTTGTGCCGTGCACGGCAACTTGCCAAAAACTGTAGCGTTTGCCCTCGCGCTATCGTGCGCGAGCCAGCGCGACCCAGTGCGACAACTGATGAAAGCAGCGAAAACGAATGTATAAACCTCACAGCTTGAGCCTGGCTACGACAGTCAGGCTCCAGCACACAAGACCGGCGGAGTGATGCAAAGGAACGACCGCCCTCAAAGAAGACTGATACTGCTACTGGCGATCGCTATTTCACTGCTGTGCGGTCGTATGATCGCAGCGGACGATGCGGCCGAAACAAACGCTGGTGAACAGACACTGGGGCTTGAAGCCTGCCTGAAAACGCTCCATTGGCATTCCCCCCAGGGGTATTCCGGGCTCGACCCCGAGGCAATCAGACTAGTAAACTGGAATATTGAAAAAGGTACCAACCCTCTCTGGGCCGATGATTTAGCAAATTTCCTGTCGTCCACTGATCTGATTACTCTACAAGAAGGCTCACCGTCGCTGCCGATGGTCAACCGCTTATCCGATCGTTACCGCGTTTCTTTCGCTGAAGGCTACACGAACTCGTATCAGCGTACCGGTGTCATGACGTTCAGTGAGGTCGAGCCGATTGCCGAGTGCAAACTGATCTCCTACGAACCGTGGCTGCGCACACCAAAGGCGACGCTGGTGACGCGCTATGGACTTAAAGGTACTGATCAAACGCTACTGGTTATCAACATTCACGGGATCAATTTTTCCCTTGGTCTGATCGAACTCTCAGCACAGTTTGACGATGCTGCGGCACTGATTGCTGCACACACAGGTCCTGTCGTCTTTACCGGCGATTTCAACACCTGGCATTCGGGGCGTATCGATCTGCTCGACAGAAAAAAGACAGGCCTCGGACTTTCGGCATTAAGCTTTGACCCCGATTATCGTACAAGGACTTTCGGGCATGCGCTGGACCACATTTATGTACGCGGTCTGGACGCTCTTTTCACGGCATCTCCCGATCTGCAATCCTCGGATCACAACCCACTTATCGCGGAGCTTCGCTACGTTACTGGAAACACGAGTAAGAAAGAAAAACCATGAAGCAGCGGGAAAGTCGTCGATTCACACCAGTATTTTTGGGTTGGGTGATCACCCATTGGCTACTGTTAACAACCGGGGCCTATGCTGACAACCCCGAAGCCGAAATCGAATATTTGCTTTCTGCTATCGGGGACAGTGGCTGCGAATTTCTACGCAACGGCCGCGTTCATGATGCTGAGGATGCGGAAGCGCACCTGCGGATGAAATACCGTAATGGTTTTCGCTATGTATCAACTGCAGAAGAATTTATCGACCGATTGGCGTCAAAAAGCTCTATCACGCGCAGGCCCTATTTCATCGATTGTGACCAGGACGCCAGTAGCCCCTCCGGTGAATGGCTGTATCAGAGATTGAATGAATATCGGACAAAAAAAGTCTACAAAGAGTCGACCACTGGAGAAAAACCCACGGTAATGCCATGAGTAAACTTCCGGCCTCACTCCATCCGATACACCGGATCGCCGCCGTGATCTGCTGCATGCCTGGGATACAACACGGATGATCGAAAAGGACGTTATCAGGTTCTTGCGCGGCAAAAATTTGCAGGGGAATACCGCACTCGTCGTCTCCCGGACCGCGTCCTTTACCCCAGACGCCTTGCAGTTTTACCATCAGATTCGCACAGGGCGAGCCAAAGCCATAATGCCGAGTGCCGAGTGCCGAGTGCCGAGTGCCGAAAAACAGGGAACGTTCCACGGATGAAAAACGCAACAGAACAAGGTCATGTCAGCTTCACCGCCATGAAGGACGGCAGCGCCGAGGACTATGCCTTTTTGACAGAGCATGAGATTGAATACGCGAAGGGCACCGCAGACCGATTGCTGACAGCCCTCGCAAGCCTTGACGGGGGCCTCTCCGGGTACCAGATCACGCGCCTCGACCACTCCTTGCAAGCGGCGACGCGCGCTGAACGGGATGGGGCGGATACCGATTGGATCGTCTCGGCCTTGCTGCATGACATTGGCGATATTTTCGCCCCTTACAATCACGACGAGTACGCCGCGACCATCCTGCGGCCGTTCGTGCGTGAGCAATGCACATGGGCCGTCGAGAAACACGGCGATTTCCAGTTGATCTACTACGGTCAACATGTGGGCGCAGACTCGCACAAACGGGACCAATACGCCGGCCATCCCTATTTCGACGACTGTGCAAGCTTTTGCGAACGCTGGGACCAGTCCAGCTTTGACCCCGCCTATGACACGTTGCCACTGGAACACTTTGCAAACAGGGTGCGGGAGGTGTTTGCACGATCGCCCTATGACCCTGCAGTCCTCAAACAGGGTGCGCGCGAGCCCCTGGTAGCCTCATAAGAGCTAACCTTCGAAGCCACGCCCTTTCCCTTGCCTGAATCCTCCTCTAGATCAGGCCCATGCGAGATCAAAGGAGCCAGAGCACGGCACTCAACAAGGCAATCAATGCGCAGGACGCGCAATAAAAGTACGCGGAGCGCTCTCCTGGGTATGCGCTGTGGCGACTGGAGTCTCGCCGTCTTTCTTCTCAGCCTGTCCGCACGGACTGCGAACTTCTTCAGGCCGTGGTAGAACACTTACTTTTCGGAGGGCACAGCTATGCGTTTTTCTGATCTGAGTTATTCATCGCGACGGCTTACTTTGAGTTTAATGTTGTCCTCTACGCTGGCACTCAGCGCCTGTGGTGGTGACGAGGTCGCCACATCTGAGGCAAGCGTCGTTGACGACGCCCCAACGGCCTTGCCGAGTCCAGGAAGTGCGGACGAGAAGGCCCCCGTTGTTAATGACTTTCCTACAGAAAAGCTCGCGGCAATACTCGCCGATCAGTCTGAGGACACTCAGGCACGCTACGGTGCACGACATCCTGCGCGAACCCTTGAATTCTTTGATATTCAGCCAGGTATGACGGTGGTCGAAGCGCTGCCCGAGGGTGGCTGGTATACGCGAATACTCCGTCCCTACCTGGGAGAAGCGGGCACGATCATCGGTGCCGATTACTCGCTTGAGATGTACCCCCTGTTTGATTTCTACAGCGCTGAGGAACTGGCCGCCAAGGCGGTCTGGTCCGAGACCTGGCCGGAGGAAGTGGCCCAGTGGCCCGGTGAGGGTGCAACTGCGATGGCCTTTAACTTTGGCTCGTTGCCTGCCGAGTTACACAGCAGCGCGGACCGCGTGTTGTTTATCCGCGCCCTTCACAACCTGGCCTCCTTTGAAGCCAGTGGGGCTTATCTATCCACAGCCATAGACGATAGTTTTCAGATATTAAAGCCGGGAGGAGTTGTCGGCGTCGTGCAGCACATGGGTCCGGAATCCCACAGTGATGCCTGGGCAGATGGTTCCAACGGCTATTTGAAGAAGAGCGCGGTCGTTGCCGCATTTGAAGCGGCAGGCTTCGTGTTCGACGGCGAGTCTGATGTGAACGAAAACCCCAAAGACACGCCGACGGAGGAGGAATATGTCTGGCGACTGTCGCCTACCCTTGAGCCCGTGGAAGACGAAGCCTTGGCAGCGAAGTATGCCGCTATCGGTGAGTCCTCGCGTATGACGCTGCGTTTTCGCAAACCCGTAGCGCTCTAGCCTCTGCGCAACCAAGAACCGAGCGGCGCTGTCCAGCGTGCGAGCCTTCCGCGAAGCCATCGCGCCCGATCACGCCAATAACCCGCAAGCGCAACTTATGGTTAAACAATGAATCCTCGATCGTCCATCCGAGCCCCCGGCACTGGATCGGAGGTGAGAAACTGTCATGATGTGAGACATATCCCCGACTGGAACAAGTAATGGCAGGAGCCCACACAAGAACCATCGTCCATCGCAAAACCGAGTTTGATGACTGGCGATCCTTATCACTGGGTATTTATATGGCACTAACGGGCTACTCCGTTATGGTCGGCCTCCCGGTTATTTCAACCCAGTGGGTCAACAGCGTTGGATTCACCGCCGTTCAGGTCGGACGCCTGACCGGAGCAGATCTCTATGGACTCGGCCTGGGCGCCGCCATTTCCTTTTTTCTCGTTGCCCGCTTCGACCGTCGATACATCACACTAGGCGCGGCGCTCGTCGCCATTACCGCCAACCTGCTGTGTATCGTGTTTCCCGAGTATGGCGTGACCCTTTGGCTGCGGCTTATGGCCGGCGTCGGCGCCGGGGTCTTCACGGGCATTGCAATCGCAACCATTGGTGGGCACTCCCGACCCGCTTTTGCGTTTGCTATTGAGCTGTTTGCCTTCGCCCTCTATCAGGCTGTAGAGATGAAATTTCTGCCCATGCTCTCAATTGCAGAAATCTATACGGTCCTTTCGCTCGCTTTTGGCTTAAGCTTGGTATTCCTGCCCTGGCTACCTCGACGACCCGCCGCCGAGCCTCTCGATGTGGAGGTGGATGTCGAGGAAGAGCGCGGAGAGCACCATATCGAGCACAAGCACGTCCCAGCCTATATTCCCTGGCTGGCGATGATCGTCATTCTGTTCACCTACATCAATATTGGCGCCTATTGGACCTATATCGAACTGGCCACTGTAGGCACTGCGGCCGACCCCGATTGGGTAGCCGATGTGCTGGTTTACACTTCGGTGACGGCGGTAGTCGGCTGCTACTTCGGCGTTTTACTCAGCAACCGCTATGGTCTGTCCCGCCCGCTGCTGATAACACTGCTTTGTATGACCGGGGTGGCCGCTATGCTGGTACTGGGTATTACCAATGTCAGCATTGCGCTGAGTATGTTCGCCTTCAATATCGGTTGGGTGCTTGTCGACCTCTATCAAGCCGCCATCCTCGCCAATATTGACCGGTCTGGGCGGTTTGTCGCGCTGGTGCCCGCCGCCCAGGGCGTCGGCAATGGCATTGGGCCGAATATCGCCGCATCGGTGCTGGCGTTTGGCTCCGGTTATAACGGCGTTTTCATCATGTGTGCCATCGCCTCGGCGATCGCGATGCTGGTCTATCTTTACACCTACCTGATTTTGAGAAAACGCCTGCCTGCGCTGGCGGATGCATCTTGAGGGTAGAAGAATCTGTGCGTTGAAAACGCGTTCACTATCGCCACACGGAATTGCGGCCCTCTTTACCCGGAGCCCCCTCCGACGGGAAACAGGATCGAGATTGCGGAGGTCCCGGGCGTCTTCGAACTGCTCAGCGTCCTATCGCCGACTGACTGGTTACGATGACCGCGACCCAAGCGTGCCGCACGGACGCTGCAGCAACCCTACCCCGCCCCATTCGGCATAATAACAAAGAAGCCACACATCAAACCAAAATCACAGGCCTAAACCGTAAGGACGGGGGGTGGCGCAACGGAGGGATGGTCCCACTGCTAGAAATCATCCCACTAAATTTCACTCAAAAGCAGAAGTGGCATACCGATCTTTCCTATTGGCAGAACGGTCTACACAAAAAATTCTCGATCTACGTTGCGTACCTGGATGATTCGGGCGACTCACACACCAAGATATTAGATAGTTCGATGGCCTTAAATGTTCTACGCCATTTAAAACAGATCTGACTTGTGTCTATTGCGTCTTAAGGCGAACTAATTCGGACCAGCGCGGTTGAGATGTTACATCGCTGTCATGCCACCATCGATGACCTGCTCGGTTCCGGTAATAAAGCTCGATTCGTCGGAGGCAAGAAATACCACCAGATCGGAAACTTCTTCCGGCTCTGCCATCCTCTTGAGCGGTATTAGGTCAGCGGCGCCGCCGCCGTCTTCATCGGTAGCGGCGACCATCATTGGCGTTTTAATATAGCCAGGGTGCACCGAGTTAACCCGGATCTTGTGAGCGCCATACTCGACAGCAACTTGCTTGGTCATACCGCGTACGGCGAACTTACTGCCAACATAGGCAAGATTTGGTGAGCCGATATTGGCTACCAGCCCCGAGATAGAGGAAACATTGATAATAGAGCCTCCACCCGCCGACACCATGCCCGGTATCACCGCCTGCATTCCCAGAAAAACCCCTGTCTGATTAACGGTACAAACGCCTAGAAACTCCTCCAGCGTTAGCTCTGCAACCGAGGAAATTGGTCCGATAATTCCGGCATTATTGACTAACACCGTAACCGGACCAAAATGCTTTTCGGCAAGCGCCACAACGCGCGTCCAATGATCGGCTCGGCCGACATCATGAAGCGCGAAAATCGCGGCATCACCGATCTCCTCGGCGATACGTTCACCATCTTTTTCATTGACATCGGTCATCAGAACTTTGGCTCCCTGCGCAGCCATAGCTCTTGCATGAGTCTCACCCATACCCTGTGCTGCGCCCGTGACAATTACTACTTTACGTTTCAGTCTATCCATCAATATTAGCTCGTTGCATTAGGGTGTTAACTTTCCTTTGTCGACTCAGGCGATGACCGAGGCGAAATCGATATCGACCATGAACGGTGCGGATGCGACGAATGACGGCCGCTGGCATAACCGGTCCGCATACCGCGATAAATACTTGCAGTCACTGCGCCAAGGTACATGCTCCGCAAAAAATTCCTTAAGCGGCGGTATGTTCTCAGCAATGAAATCCAATTGCCCGAGCACACAGCCGACCTCAATATCACCAAGGGTGAGCTCGTTGCCTACAACGAAGTTGCGATCTTGAATTTCCCTGTCGAGTTCAGCCAGACCGCCATTGATCTTACGAATGTGCCGCTGTACCCATTCCTGACTTTGGTGCTCGAGTGGCCTGGAAACCTCGAAATTCGTACGGACCAATGCATCCATAATGCCAACTGAAAGCACCCGAAAACGCCCCATTTCTAGACGCGCCTCAGGGTCTGATGGTGTCAGCGGGGGCTCGGGGAACCGGGTATCTATCCATTCCAGAATGTAAGAGGACTCGAATACTGTCTCTCCGTCATCCGCTATCAAGATCGGCAACTGCTGTAACGGATTGTGAACCGTTACCACCGTATCTTTGTGCCACGGAATATCCCACTCCACCTTGAAGGGGATGGATTTTTCATGGAGCGCCACCATCACCTTGCGGCCAAATGGACTCGGGCCTGCATTGATCAGCTTCAACACGGTACTGGCTCTCCCGCGGCCGCGTTACTAGAAGCGATAGCTCGCCTCAAGCATCCACGTTTGTGGCGCCCCGGGCACCGCAACGTTGACTGAAAACAGACTCTTGAAGCCAATCCCACCTACGTAATACTCCTCATCAAAGGCATTACGCAGGTGTGCGGCAAGCGTCCAACCTGCATCGTCATCACTAATTGCGACCCGAAAATTTGCCACCGTGTAGGAGTCAATATCTGAGCCAGGATTAAGCGTATCGTGGGTTGAACTGAAGAACGTCTGGTCCTGCCCGTAAACCTCGCCATAGAGCGACAGCTCGAGATCAGAACCCAGCTGGAATCTTGCGTCCGCAAAAAGAGACCCTGACCAATCGGGTGAATCTGGATAGGGGCCAAAAGCGGTATCAGGATTATCAAGCACCGATACGACATTATCAGTGAACTCAGAATCCTGGAGGCTCAGTGAACCACCAATGGTCAGCCAGTCGGCCGGTGCCAGGGTTACGTCGAGGTCCATTCCCTTGATTTCGGCCTCTGGAACGTTAACCGTGATCCCGGCCAGAGAGCCAAAAATTGCAACGTAATTGGACCGCTGCAGGTCATCAATGACCATCTGGTACACAGCGAGATTGACTCGAGTCGGCATATCACCAATCGCTCCAAGGTATTTGTAACCCAGCTCGACGTCCGTGCCTTTCTCCTCGTCAAACGTACCATCGGCCTCGTTATCGTTCCCGACGATCGGCGGCGCATAAAAGTTAAAGCCACCACTGCGGAAGCTTTGCCGTGTCGTTGCGTAAAGCAGTGTCGCATCGCTAAGTTGATATTCCAGACCCAAAGTCCAACTCACCTGATTGAACGTTTCGGTCAAAGGATCAGTGTATACCGCTCCTGGAGGCGCCCCAGTGGTTAGGAAAAAATCATCATCATTACGGTCAAACTCAATATCTTCCTCTGAGTAACGCGCACCTACAGTTACACCAAGCCCGTCGACTCCGGTCATTTCACTAAGATCGAAGGTACCCTGGCCGTAGGCAGCAATGGTTTCATTTGAGGTGATACCCGAATTAATCTGCTCAACCGGCGGTGCAATGGGTAGAAAGTCAAACAGCTTACTCAGTGAATACTGCTCGTCCTCCTCGTCAGAATAGTAGATGCCGGTGACGTAGGTAAGCAGCCCATTAGATGTAGTACCCTGAAGCTGCAGCTCCTCTGAAAACTGGGTCAGCTCATTACGACGGCCGACATCTGATAAGTCATCACTGGGAAAGTGGGTACCGTCGAATTCACCGGCATTATTCTGATCCATGTCGTTGTAACCGATGATATTACGAAGCTCCAGGTTTTCCCCAAGCTGTATCGATGTAATATTCGATATGATCAGATTTTCCGCGGTGTGTATTGACGGGGCATCAACCGAGGCATCATGAAAATCTAGCTCTTCCTGCATTCGCGTCACCTCTGCCGAGAGACCCTCCGGATTCACACCCGGATGCGCGTCCAGAAATAAATCCCAAGCACCCGGAAATCCGAATGCCACATCCATGAGCGGACTGTAGAGCACTGATGCGGGAACGAACGCGGTATCGTTCGATGGATTGAAGGAATTGATCGCAACGCCGGAAACGTTGGTTCCATCGGCTTCATAGTAGGTCA
>NZ_DS999411.1:3242769-3243690 GCF_000158175.1 Luminiphilus syltensis NOR5-1B
TTATGCGCTTGCAGGAGGATTTGAGCTCGCACTTGCATGCGACCTCATTATCGCTTCTGAAACGGCGGTATTCGGGCTACCTGAAGTAGGTCGTGGCCTTGTAGCAGGATCCGGTGGATTGGTGCGCTTACCTAAGCGGATACCGAGGAACATCGCGCTACAGTTCGCGCTCACCGGGGACCGTATGGATGGCTCGACAGCTTTAAAATGGGGTCTCGCCAATCAGTTAGCCCCTGAGGGTGAGGCGCTTTCATATTCCCTGGCTCTGGCCGCCCGAATTGCCCGCAACGCACCGCTCTCGGTGGCGATGAGTAAGCGGATTATCGAAGAGTCCTCAGGATGGCCGGAAGCAGAGATCTGGGAACTACAGCGACCGCTGGTCGATTCCATTCTGGCTACGGAAGACTCAAGAGAAGGCGCCAGCGCTTTTGCCGAAAAACGTAAGCCACAGTGGCGTGGCTGCTAATGAAAATAGCAATCCCAACCTGCCCAGGAGGCGCGATCTAATGTTAAACAGCATTGCAGTGGTTGGCGGAGGTACCATGGGTACGGGTATCGCCTATGTCAGCGCGTTGGCCGGCTATCCCGTGACCGTAGTGGAAGCCAACTCTGACGCCGAAAAAAGAATGGTCAGCACCCTTAGAAGAACAGCGGATAATGCTGTTCTTCGCGGTCGTATTAATCAACGGAAGGCAGATGAGCTACTGGCGCGCATTAGTCGGCTGGAATCAGTCGATGAACTGGACCGGGGAATCGATCTTGTTATTGAAACAGTTCCGGAACGCCTGGGACTCAAGCTCGATATCCTCAGTAAGATTTCCAAGCGAAGTCCCAGTCTGATCGCGAGCAATACCAGCGCCCTGCCGATAGGCGAGCTCAGCAACAGCGTGCAGACGCTGAACGTTTTTGGGATGCACTTTT
>NZ_DS999411.1:3243956-3249856 GCF_000158175.1 Luminiphilus syltensis NOR5-1B
GTAATGTAACGAGTGCCGAGGAGATTGATCGCGCCGCCACCCTTGCCTATGGACACCCAATCGGACCGTTAAGGCTAAGCGATATCGTTGGGCTGGATGTTCGACTTGATATTGCGCGCGGGTTAGAAGCCGCTCATGGCGAGCGATTCTCACCACCGGAGTTGCTGGTGGAAATGGTTCAACGAGGTGATCTTGGGCAAAAAACCGGCCGCGGTTTTTACACATGGGAAAGTTAGTCCGCCGAAGAGCAAATAATAAAGCGGCATTCGAAAACACAGAATCAGTAGTCGTGACCTACTGCTGAGAAAAAGGTATAAGGAAATAAAACGAGATGATTACGCCACAGGTATTTAACACCACATTAGTCGACACCGCCGACCACCATTCAGATCTCCGTCAAGCCGTTGCCAAGCTTACCGGCCGCTTCGGACGAAAGTATTTTCAAGACATTGTTGCTCGCGGGGAGCAACCGAGAGAGCTGTGGGCCGAGCTCGGATCAGCTGGCTTTCTTGGTGCACATATTCCCGAAAGTCATGGTGGTAGCGGCGGAGGTCTTAGCGATTTATACATCGTTATAGAAGAGACCGCAGCACAAGGTTGTCCAATGCTGTCGCTGGTAATTTCTTCAATCTGCGCACCAATCATTGAGCGTTTTGGTTCGACCGAAATGAAAGACTACTGGCTGCCTGGCGTCGCTGACGGCAGCAAGAGGATAGCCTTTGCCATTACTGAACCCGACGCTGGCTCAAACACCCACCAAATCAAGACTACCGCAACGAAAATTGAAGACGGCTGGGTGCTGAACGGAGCGAAGTACTGGACGTCGGCAATCGATGACTCTGAGTCTGTAATGGTGGTAGCGCGAGATGCCGAACTTTCCACGGCAGAGCGATCTGCTCTGTCTTTGTTCATCATTCCTACCAATACAAAAGGCCTTAGCTGGAAGCCCATTGAGGCCGCACTGAGCTCAAACGACAAGCAGTTTATGACTTTCTATGATGACGTAAAACTGCCCAATGACGCGCTTGTGGGCGAACGCGGCGCAGGCCTAAAGCAGGTATTCGTTGGGCTCAACCCAGAGCGGGTATCCGCCGCCGCAATTAACAATGGCATATCGCGATTCGCTCTGGAGCAGGCGGCGCAGTACGCAAAAGACCGTAATGTTTGGGGTAAACCCATTGGCGCCCATCAAGGTGTCGCCCACCCATTAGCTGAAGCCTACATCGCTGTGCAGGAAGCTCGACTGATGGCCGCGCGAGCTTCCCAACTTTTCGACCTGGGAGAGGATGCCGCTGAGGCGGCAAATATGGCGAAATTCGCGGCAGCGGAAAGCTCGCTTAAGGCTCTGGACCAGGCCATGCAGGTCCACGGCGGCAATGGATTAGCACTTGAATATGGCCTGGCAGACCTCTGGTTTATCGCACGTCTACATAAAACCGCGCCAGTAAGTCGCGAAATGATCCTTAATCATGTGGGCCAGCATAGCCTTGGCTTGCCAAAAAGTTACTGAGCCCCCAGCTAGTTTGGATATTCATAGAAGCACAGTTTCGGAGAAGACAATGCCTATCACTTTGGCACAGCCCTCTAAATCGAACATTCACCCACTGGCAGGACTGTTGCGTGGTTTTGCTGTCGACTTTCTCACGGCTCACAATGCCGAGACTGCTGAACGCATCATGTCGCCCAGCTACCGACTCGACATTGGTGGTGTGGTGTTCGATGGTCGTGATGAGGAATACTTGCCGGCAACCCTAGAGCAACTTGATCAATTTCCGGGGCTTTGTGTCACAGTACACGATGTTGTTTTAGGGGAAGATACTATCGCCATGTGTTTTACAGAACACGGCGCTTCCCTCGATGACGAGGGTAAGCAGGCTTCTTGGAGCGGCATCACCTTTTTTTATACCGATGGAGAACGTTTACTCAGGGGTTGGGCGGAAGAGGAGTACATCTCCCGAAAGCGGCAACTCTTTATCGGCGAGTGTGACCCGGTTGAGCCTCCACAAACCTCGCCTTGGGATACCCAACCAAAGCCAGCGAATCCTGTCGCAGAAGCAACTGCCCGGGACTGGATTCTCGAGAAACGGCCTCTAAAGGATCTTCCTGCGAACAACCGCCTTTCTCCCCTCGATCCCGATCCTACGTCGCTACTCGAGATACGTAGCAGTCGAATCAACGAAATATTTTCAGCTGGCGACCGCGTAGTACTCCACGCACAATACGAGGGGATCTATGTTGGTGGCTTTGGCGACCTATCTCCACTTCTTGTCGGCTGCCAGGCTCTTCTCCGCTTCGCGGCGATATTGACGGTACGTGATAACACAGTCGTGGCAGCACGAATTACTACTGATCGACTCGGGCTAAGTCGCGCCCTACGAGGACTGAGCTGAGTCAACGACAGCAGGACGAACACTGAGATAGGTTACTTCTTTTTATTTACCTTCCGCTCGTTGTCGTTTAGCAGCCACGGGGCGATTTTTTTTTCGCGCAGGTGCTTTAGCGTGTTCAAGCCCCGAAGTGACGAGTTCAGCATACATATTCCCAAGGTCTTCTGCCGATGCTTTGCTGTTCTCTGGGTCAAACCAGCGATTGGTCCAATTGAGCATGCCGATGATTCCGAAGGCTACTAATCGAGCCGGACCGAGATCGCGGAAGCTGCCGTCTCGGTAGCCTTCTTCGATAATTGAGGTAACGGCATCATCGTATTGGCGTCCGATTTTTTTCATTTGCTTAGCCCATGCTGACCGCTTGTCAGGCACATGCTTTAGGTCAACTCGGATAAATATATAGAGGAGTGGATAGGTTTCGGCGTAGGAATCCATAAGCTCCCGAATTAAAGTGCGCAATTTCTCACTTGCGGACAGGTCGCTCTTCTGGATTCGCTGCGCTCTCAGTACATTCTCTTCCGACGCCTCTCGAATAACATCGTCAAAAAGCTCATCCTTTGAAGAAATATAATAGTAAATGGATGCCCTATCGATCTGCAGCGCTTCAGCTACCGCACTAATTGTGGTGCCACGGAACCCTTTCTCATTGAAAACGCGGGCCGCAGCCGCGGCAATTTCGCGTCGACGGCGTTGATAGGTTTCCGAACTGACGGTCTTGGACTTCGCGGCTGCCCGGCGTTTACCAATCTTGCTTGTAGTCGTTTTCAATACTGCTCTCTCATAATTCAGATTAACAACGGAGGGCATTAAACAACAGGAAATGCCTGCGCCCAAGCGAATGTTTCAAATCGAGAAAGGCAAAGCCATGACAGCGATTCGAAAGAGAATATAAGGCCTCGCAAGACAAATAATAGCTAAAGAAAGCACTGGATGCCTCAGCTTCCGATATTTGTCAACGTATTTGTTGACATTTGGCAATCTTCCCCTTAACTTCATCGTCAGGATATATCAAAACCGGTCGTATCCGTAGTTACCGGACAGGGTTAAAACTGGCGACAATCAGATACGCGGCGACAGGACGCCAAGGAGAAAAAGCAATGCGATTCATGACATTCCTTGCGGCGCTGATATTGATGCTATGTGCTCAAGAAGCGTTTTCACTCCAGATTACTGGTGTCGTTACAACATTGTCGGGAGACCCAATACCCCACGTTCGAATACGTAGCAGCGGAACAGGCGCCCCCGCTTTTTCGCATACCGTATTTACGGGTGCCGACGGTGCTTTCAAAACAAGGGATCTTGCATTCAACCTCGAGTCACTCGAAATTGACTTCTTCCGTATTGGCTGGTCGGTATCTCAAAAACAGCAACAACTCGACGATGATAGTCTCCATATCGAAGTTGTCATGCAGCCCCTAACTAACGTTGCACAACAGGTGCCCGCCTCGGCCTGGCTCGGGGGTAATCCGGATGATCTCGGCTATCAAATGTCCAATCTGCATTGTGCTAATTGCCATCAACTGGGGTCAGCAAGGGTGCGAGAGTTTTCAGCTAACCTAGGTGCTCACGGTAGCGCAGATCGTGCAGAAGCGTGGCTGAACCAAGCTGCAGAAGACCTGGCCGGCACAGGTAACACACCAAAAACAACAGCGAAGGACGCGAAGACGCGAAAAGGCTGGGACGCGATCGTGCAGTACATGCGCTGGGTAACCATGCGTCTGGGTGAAAAAGATGAGCTACGCTGGGGACTCGAAGAGGGTAGTCCCTTCTATAATGCACTGCTACAGCCGGAAACCAGCCTGTTTTCGCCGCGGGATATGGAAGTGATCGTCCCCTACCTTGCTCAGCATTTTCCTACCGATTTCGACAGCTATGAGGGTTATAACGATACTGAAGAGTTGGGTGAATACGGCGTAACTGCAGACACAGAGATTGAGGAATTCACCCTACCCACCTTCGGCTGGACAAGAGAGGTTACCGCCCCGCCTGGTTCCAGTGATATCTGGTTTCTAGAGACTGACAAGCACCGCCTTGGCGCCCTCAATCCCACCGATGGAAATATTACGTGGCACCCCGTGCCTCTCGAGGGCGCGCAGGGGCCGCACACCATGAATTCAGATGCTGAGGGTAATATCTGGGTTGCATTGGAGGACAGCTTTTATATTGGACGACTGAATACTCAAAGCAAGGAATGGCGCCTTTATCCTCCGCCGGAGGGTACGCTATTCGGTGTCACCCACGATTTCGCCTTCAATTCTGACCGGCACGTTGAAATGGACTCCAAGGGTCGAATATGGATTACCGACCTCGGGAAAAATGAACTGTGGGGATTAAATGTTGAAAGCGGCGAAATAGAGACCTTTCGCCTGCCCGTAGTCAGTGGTGAAAATACCTTCCACTCACTACTTTACGGCGCTGCTATCGACGCCCAAAATGACCGTGTGTGGTGGGCTCAGCTCTTCGGCGTGGCTGGATCCTTCGATACCAAAGCAGACATTGCCGAGCGTATCATTCCTTACGACAGAGGAGAGGGACCACGTAGGCTGGCAATTCAAGGCAACGTTTTGTGGGTGCCTCTCTTTGGCACTAGCGAGTTATCTAAAATTGATACCAACACGGGTCTTGAGCTAGCGCGCTATCAAATTCCAGACCGAGGGAGCTCCCCTTATGGCATCACACTGGATAAAAAGCGTAACGCCATTTGGGCAGCCACCTGCAATTCCGATCGCATCTATCGATTCGATATCGATGAAGAGAAATGGACGCACTACCCACTCCCTCGACGGGAAGCCTACATTCGTGTAATCGAGATCGACGGGAAAACCGGTGATTTATGGACAACCTATTCCAGCTTACCTGTCGGCAAGCGCGACCCGATAATATGGGGTACCGAGAACGCAAACAACATGATTGTGCGAATACATCCGGGTGACTAAGCAAGATCCTATTAACAACCCGGACAGACCCGACAGAAATACATGAGGAATCTAATCCATGACCGGAAGACTTGAAGGAAAGTCCGCCATAGTTACCGGAGCCGGTTCGGGAATGGGATATGCCATTGTCGAACGTTTTTGTCGAGAGGGCGCGAGAGTGCTTGCCGTCGACATCTCCGGAAAACAGAATGATCTGGCCGAGCAATTGGGCGCTTCTTGCATTGCCTTTCAAGCCGATGTTTCCGAGAGCAGTGACGTGCAGGCCATGCTGCAGATGGCACAGAAAGAGTTCGGTGGTCTGCACATCCTATGCAATAACGCTGGCATTCAAGGGCCTATCGTCGCCGCCACTGATTATCCTGAAGATGACTATGAGCGAGTGATGGCGGTTAATGCCCGTAGTGTATTCCTTGGCATGCGCTACGCCATACCTATGATGCTGGAAAGCGGCGGCGGATCAATCGTGAATACGGCGTCAATGGCCTCGATCGTCGCCTTTCCACAATTGCTCGCTTACTGCGGCTCTAAGGGAGCCGTGCGTATGATGACAAAAGCTGCTGCTATCGAGTACGCAGAG
>NZ_DS999411.1:3250246-3252426 GCF_000158175.1 Luminiphilus syltensis NOR5-1B
GACCACCGCACTTAAGCCAACTCGATACTAGTGAGCCAACGGACTGGGGCGCAGCTGAATATGGCCGACATAGCTTCTCGGCACTTCCGAATGCATAATGGGATCCAGCCCGTTGGTAAACCACAGGCCGCGGCCCTTCCAGCCTTCACTCGGGTCATCGATGCGACCATCGACTCCGCGGGTAAAACTTACCATGGGGTACGGTATTCGTATAACCGTGAATTCTTCGGTATCCGGTTGAAACACAATCAAAGAATCAGAGTTAGTTCCGTTCAGAACCACCGTATCGCTACCCAGCCCCAACGTATCGAACTGATCTACCCAGATAAAGTAATGGAAATCCGCAGAGCCAGAGGACTCGATACCCTGGAAATTAGGTCCGGGGGTCTCCCATAACTTCCAGCCCTCAGGACATTGATCGCCGTCGCCCCATGTTTTCGCGCAGGCCTCCCGATCAAAGCGTCCGAGATGGCCACTACCCGCCATCGCCGCCCAAATATTACCCTCGCTATCGACGTCGATACCGCGTGCTCCCGCCGCAGGAAACGGTGGACTATAAACCTCATGGGTGTCACCGGCAGGATCGTAGCGCATGATGTAACCAGGCTTCCCGTAGGTAGGGAACTTCCCATAAGAGCCAGGCGGAATGGCAAACCAAACATCATTGCCCACAGGATTCGGGATTACACTGTACCGAAACCCAACAATCGGTAGATCGGCCTTTCCATCGCCATCACTATCGACAACCGCTTCGGACCAACCCATTGCCTGCTCAAGCGTATCGGGCCGGGAAGGATCGAAAACGTTAGTATCCAACCAACCAACTGCCCGGTCGTCACCATTGACCCAAAGTACTCCTTTATCATCAAACTGCAGATGATGAGTACCAAAACAGGTGTCAACTGGAACCACTTCGCCGCTCTTCGTATCGTAGTAACCTAGCTGGCGGTGGTGGTAATAGCTGGAAATAAATGGGTCTTTTTTGCAAAAATCTGGCAGATCCTCACCCCACTCCCTACGAATTTGCATAGTCATCCAGATGCGACCTTGTTCATCGAGCATCGGGTTGTGCGCGTTAACCGGATTGTTATACGCCCCTTTATGCATTGAAGTAGCACCTTCAACCGGACAGCCCAAGAGCATGGCGCCGACATGAACTTCCTCATCGGAATCTAATGCTTTGTAGGTTTGCTCGCACCATGGTACGGCACCTTCCCAAGGTTCTAACTTCACTTGCTCGACGCTGCTTTTCTCGGGATCAAGTATCAGAAGGTGATCGTTGCCAATATCCAAACCATAAATCAACTCCTCAGCATATAAAGAAGGATCTCGCTTATCCGTGGAAATAACATCGTGAGCGTAGGTATATTTTCCACCGTATTCCCACTGCGTAATAACGAAATTGCGCTCAATGCCTGTTGGCCTCGGCGGCGTTGAATCGGGAGTTTCACCTGCAGCTAACCGCTGTCCCCACTCATCGAGCACATCGAGCGTCATATCTCGATTAAGCTGCTGCGCGAGCATATCCATCAGCGCAACCTTTTTCAGTCCATGATCAAAAACCGCCTTGGCAGGAAGTCGTGTGACAGGACTACCCGGCTGATGGCAGATTATGCAATTCAGCTTAAACTGATCTGTCCATGCTTTTGGAGAATCGTAAGCGAGCTCAGCGCTTTCGATCATCTCGGATGTCGGTGCCTGAATCATCGCCATCCAGTAATTCGCAGGGTAGATACGCGCAGCCTCTTTCGCTGTTTTGGCTGATTCGACCCTGAGCATCAGGTTATCGCCTTCTGAAGCGGCCACTTTAGCGCTATCGAGCAAACCATAGCCACGTACCCAAACCAGATAATCTGCCTCGGGCATTTCAGGCAGAACGAACCGACCCTCTGCATCCGTGGCGACGATCTTTCGGAAATTCGTTGGTAAATCTTCGGTTTGGGCAATCACCCAAACTCCGGCCTCTGGCCGCTGATTGACATTAACCACTTTCCCGCTGATAAAGCCGTTCGCTGCATGAACTTCAGCCGACAGCGCTACTAAAACCTGTGTTAAAAGAACAACTATCCAATACATTTCGCCCCCCCACTTTATCCGACCGTACGCAATGCCAAGCGATCGTTTAGATTGGAATGATAATCTCCCGACATGTCATTTTTGTCAACAATGTAGTTGATATT
>NZ_DS999411.1:3253308-3261541 GCF_000158175.1 Luminiphilus syltensis NOR5-1B
CTATGGAATTGATGACTCGACGCTCTGGGACCGATCAACCAACCTCCTTGCCTGGAAGCTATATCTGGGCGAACTACCGAGTGGTGCAGAGCTGACTTCATTCGCGGCGCCGGGACGAGAGGAAAATCTCACGGGTTTGCCTGATGCCTTTATTATGGTTGGCGATCTGGACCTTTTTGTGGACGAAAACATCGCCTACGCACAACGGCTACTTCAGGCAGGGGTGGCTACAGAGCTGCATGTGTATCCGGGTGCGATACACGGCTTTGATATCCTGGCACCGCAATCCGAGGTCGCCAGAAAGGGCAATCTAGCTGTAAAAAACGCCCTGCGAAAAGCCTTATTTGAAAAAAATCGACCAGAAACTGCCGGATAACGCAAAAAGCACGCTCGGCTGGCATTGGCTTTCATTAGTAAAAAACAGACCCTCCAAAAAACGCGAATTTGTCGGTCCATTTAGAATGGCCAGTGCAGGCTTAGTACCAATACGACTTAGGTTTTTGGCCCTCCCGCGACATAAAGCACCTGGCCCGAAACATACGACGAACGCTCATCAACAAAAAACGATACTGCCTGCGCGATATCTGCAGGCGTGCCCGCCCGCCCCACCGCGGCACCACTCGCCATTTCTGCCTCCATATTCTCAACCGACTGGCCGCTACTATCAGCGATTGCGCGCGTCATGTCAGTCACCACAAACCCGGGGGCGACCGCATTAGCCGTCACATTGAAATGCCCGAGTTCTAGCGCAAGGCTCTTGGTCAGGCCCTGAACACCCGCTTTTGCAGCAGCATAATTTGCGCTGCCCGCCAGACCCAAGGCACCCATACTTGAGAGGTTAACGATACGTCCCCACTTCTCAGTACGCAGGAATGGCGCTATCTCGCGAGTCATTAAAAATGTGCCGCGCAAATTCACGTCCATCACCAGCTCCCAATCTTCCAAAACCATTTTATGGACCATCCGCGACCGCATGACGCCAGCATTATTGATCAGTATGAGTGGCGGGCCAAGAGTTCCTGCGACCTCGGCAACCGCAGCAGCAACCGAAGACTCATTTGTCACGTCTACAGCAACCCCGATGGCCCGACGACCAACGGATAAAATACTATCGACGGTAGCCTTGCACTGCTCAGCATCCAGATCGAGAACCGCCACATCACAACCGTCTTCCGCCAAGCGACTGGCGATCTGTGCACCGATGCCCCGCGCCGCTCCTGTCACTACAGCAATGCGTGTCATTGCTTTTCACCTTTCTCAGTTAGGCCCAACTTCTTTAGAACCGGTTCGACCAACAAAAACTTACGCGGTCGCCCCGTAGCCGTTGTTGGCAACTCCTCTGGCTTGATAAACACCACATGCCGCGGCACTTTAAAACGAGCCAACCGCTGGCGACAGAACTCGATCAATTCAGATTCATCGACCGACGGGAGGTGTTCAGCGACCACGCATGCTACGCCCACTTCACCCATGCGTTTATCGGGGATCGCCACAACATGAACGTCGGAAACTTCAGAATGCGTGATCAGCACCTGCTCCACTTCCAGCGGCAACACCAACTCACCACCACAGCGATAGCTCTCCTTAGTGCGCCCCTTAAGGATGATATAACCCTCTGGATCGACCACGCCTAGATCACCGGTTCGGAACCAGCCCTCATCATCAAAAGCAGTGGCCGTTTCCTCTGGCTTCTTGTAGTACCCCCTGGTGACCCCGGCACCTTTCATTCGTAATTCACCCACTTCGCCGGGTGGTAATTCATCTTCGGTTTCGGTATCCACTACCCGATAGGTCACCAGTTTTCCCTGATTCTGTGGATCTCCCGCCACACCCACATCTCGCAAACGTCCATTGGTGAAACGCAATTTATCAATTGGGTCGTCGGGACGTGTCACGGTTGATGATGCGGTTGCCTCACTCATGCCGTATCCTGTGGTTACCTCGATCTGGCCGAACTTCTGAAAAATACGATCCCACAATTCCGGAGGCGCTTTCCCCCCCGAAGAAAGCATTGTCTTCAGGTTAGAGACGTCATAATCACCAGCCTCCAATTCGTCTAGTAGTGCCAGCGTCATGGTTGGAATCAACAAAATATCATCAACGTGTTGAAGACCAATCGAATCAAGAGCTGCGGCAGGATCAAACAGTAGCTTGATGACCGCCGCACCACCCACGGTCAACGCCGCAAGTAGACCTTCGACATAGCCGTAAACATGGTACATGGGCAGTGCAAATAGAATTCGCTGCCCATCTTCCATAGCGCGAGCGTATGCACTTCCATAGGCAGTGCGAAGCAACATATCGTGGGTTAGCAAAACACCCTTGGGGCCGCCTGTCGTTCCAGATGTATAAATAATATCTGATGGTGATCGGGGATCGACAGTCAACTCGGGTGTCGATCCTGAAGCATCGCTAAGCGCCTCAAAGCTCTGTACACCAGCTGGTAATGGTTCGCCAGAAACAGGTAGAACAAAAATAGTTTTAAGGTACGGCAAGACCTCTCCGCCACCGCCACTTACCCATCCGGGAACTATCTGATCCAACATTTCAAGATAGTTGAGGTCGCGAAAACGGTCCATTGCGATCAAACAGCGCGCTTCCGACTGCGCAAGCACATAGGCAAGCTCATCTCGGCGATTGAGGAAATTGATTGGAACAGCGGTGGCACCAACCCTCGAAATCGCAAACTTAGCAGCTACGAACTCGGGATAGTTAGCCATGAGCAGCGCAACGTGATCGCCCGGCTTTATACCAACATCAACCAGGCCAGTGGCGATCCTGGATGACCAACTATGCATCTCGCTATAGCTGAAGCTGGACGTATCAGCGACGATAAAATCGCGGTCGGGCCAGCGGTCTGCGGCACTGGCAAGAGCCTGATGCAGCGCCTTTGGAGTCCATACAGGATGCTTACCCTCCAACTCATTTTGACGCTCACCTACTGATTTCACTAACCCCATTTACCGACCCTCACCGCTTGAGGACAATTGATCCACCATTCCCGGCGAGGCCCAGCACCGCTGACATTCCTACGCGCGCCCCCGTCACCTGACGTCCTACGGCCTCACCACGCAGCTGCCACACCAGTTCACAAACCTGAAGAACGGCCTGCGCAGTGGTCGCCTCGCCAAACGATAAAAAGCCACCGCTCGGGTTCAAGGCCAAATCACCATTAATCGCAAAACGCCCGTTATTGATCATCCAATCGCTCTGCCCTGGTTCAACAAAGCCAAACAGTTCAGGCCAGGCCAGGAGGTGCCATGAGGTATTATCGGCCATCTCCAGCACATCGATATCCGGCAGGTCGACGCTGGCCATTTCCATTGCTCGTTTTACCGAAGTGGTGACCTCACTGGTGTGCGCTACACCCTCTAAGACAGTGTTGGAAATCGTAGGAATTCTCCGTGCGGGATCTCCGAATTGGCCCGAGCCGATGGCGCACCCGGCCACCTCGACTAGTGGACGACCCGTCCCCTCTGCAAACTTCCTGGAACCGAGAACCACTGCAGCGGCGCCGTCGCTTACAGGACATATCTGAAGAAGGTGCAGCGGGTCGGCTACCATCGGTGAGGCAAGGACCTCCTCGATCGTTAACGGATCTCTGAAGCGCGCATAAGGATTGGCCGCCGCATTACTGCGCATCAATACGGATGCGCGCGCCAGGGTTTCGTCACTGGTACCGAAATCATACCGCCGGCGCTGCGCCTCAAGGGCCCAATAGGCTGGATTGGTCGCGCCCATGGTGACCCAGCGCAAGAAGTCGCTGTCTGAAATATCGTCCTGACTTCCTGGCGGCCGAGGAATAAAGCCCTTCGGCATACGCTCAGCACCGATAACTGCCACTGAATCGTGTTGACCGCTGGCAATCATTGAATATGCTGTATTGAACGCAATGGCGCCGGCAGCACAGGCGCCGCCCACATTAATACAGGAAATCGCCCGCTCCGATACCGCCTGCAAAATCTCATTGGCGTGCAGACCCCAGCCCATGCCACCTTCAAACCGCGAACTTGCTGCAACCAGACCTTCAATACCTTCCCAGCCAATACCGGCATCTAAAAAGGCGGCATTGAGGGCTTCGATGGCCATCGCAAGCTGGGTTGTCTCCGGTCGCTTGCCCCAGGGAATGGCACCCGCACCTGCTACATAGACTCCTTCACTCACTCGGCGTGCCCTGACTTTCGGGGGTAAACGCGTGTGTGTGTACCTGCTTGCCGTCAGCATCCTTGACAAGATCGCTAAGGGCTAAAACATAGCGCTCCCCAATAGCGATATCATCGAGCGCAATTCCAGACAGCATGCCCATCACCCGCACCTTTTCTGGAAACTCAACAACCCCAATAGCATAAGGCTGCCAATCATCATTGCGAAACAACGGCGGCGGCTGATAATGCTGAACCGTATAGCTGTAGAGCGTTCCAACAAGGGATAGTTGAGTTGATTCGACCGTGTCAGAACCACAGGCCGGATTTCGACAGGTTGTGGAAGACGGGAAATAGGTCATATGGCAGCCAAGGCAGCGCGTCCCCATCAGTCTAGGCCCCGCCTCAGTCTGGACCATTAATCCCTCTACAACGGGATTAAATGCCTCAAGCGTGCTCGGCATATCGCCAGTCATAGCGAAAGAATGTCCCGCGTCTCGCTAAAGTAGAGGGTGTCGTTATCAACATCAACTACCTCCGCGTTGTGGCGCACGTATCGGCGCCCACGTTTTTCGAATTTATCAGTGGCGCGAGTAGTAATCCTTACTGTTGCACCCACCGCAATCGGAGCGAAAATTTCTGAGTCATGAAACGTATGTATCGATCCAATAGCAAATGGCTTGGTGTGATCGAACTGAACTGACAGTACAAAGTGTGAGACGAGCAAGGGAGGAACAATAGCGCCTCCGAAGGGTGACTCTCCCGGAATACGCCACGAGTTCATCCGCCAAGCCTCGTACCAGGGGTTGAAGTCCTCGACACCATCTGCGTAAAGAGTAACTAACTCAGGCGAGAGGTGTAGTTCACGCTCAAGCACGTCCCCTACTTCAACCATATCCCAATACGGAAGACACTCCTCTGCGAGTCCATTGATAAACTCCTGAGTCTGACCTTCCTGTATAGCTGTCATTGGCTTCAATCGATTCATAACTAGCGCTCTACTCTCTTCGTGTTTCTGCGTGCCTGCGTTTTTAAGATACCGCTCACTCGGGAACAGTCACCTCAACTACACCAACCGTCTTTTTTTCACCCTTTTCGTTTTCACACCAGACATCAACCTTAAAACGAAAGCCGCGCTCCAGTGGAGTCTTCTCCGTGACTACGCCACCCGTAGTGATGACTTCGTCGGCCAGCACCGAGCTAACGTACTTACAAGCAATCCTGGACCCCTGAAATATGTGTTCACCGAAGTGGTTGACACACATTTCGGCAATGTAGGCGGACGACATCTCGCCTGTCTGAATGGGCGCACTGAGACCGGTTGTTTGCGCGTAGCCGGGGTCCCAATGATTCGGATTAAATCGACCCCAGAGTCGTGAACCCATGAGTTGAATCACCGCCTTTTTTGAAATTGGTTGTAGCGCATAGCCCACTTCAGTATCGCTAGTTACGCGGTGTGTCAGATCGGTTGATGTCATGATTATCCTTTCTCCGCTTGCTCGGCGTATCTGCTGCACGCAACTCTTGCCCAGCACGAAATACCAAAACCCTGAGTGCTTAAGATGATATGGATTAATTTCAACACAACTGTTGACTTTTTGCAAGCAGAGTCCTGATAATTGAACCTGCTACATCGTTGAACGCGGGCAGAGCTCTCGGTTTCGACGACTTTTCACCATTAAAGAGACCAAGCTATGCAGGAAAAAAAATCCAAGCTGATCGACGCCGTTATCGTAGGTGCAGGGTTTGCCGGACTTCGCGCCCTCTATACCCTTCGAAAAGCCGGACTGAGCTGTCTGGTGATCGAGGCCTCTGACGAGGTGGGCGGTGTGTGGAATTACAATCGCTATCCAGGCGCCCGTTGCGATGTAGAAAGCTATGACTATTCCTATGGTTTCTCCAGAGAACTCGAAAACGAATGGCGCTGGACGGAGCGTTATGCAAAGCAGGGAGAGATACTTGAATACATTCGTCACGTCGCAGACCGGTTTGATCTGAAGAAAGATATTTCATTCAAGACACGACTTGAATCGGCCCAATATGACGAAAGCCATGCAACTTGGAACATAGAAACGAGTAAGGGCGACAGGCTTACCGCACGATTTTTTATAATGGCCGTTGGACAGCTTTCGAAACCCAAGAAGCCTGATATAAAGGGAGAATCCTCTTTTAAAGGAAACATTTACCACAGCGCTCTATGGCCAAGAGAAAAAGTTGATTTTACGGGCAAACGTGTTGGCATCATTGGCACCGGATCTTCGGGTGTTCAGATGACGCCTGTCATCTCCGACCAGGCCGACCACCTGTGCATCTTCCAGCGAACCGCGAATTACAGTATTCCGGCCTGTCACGCCCATATAAGCGACGAAGAAGACGCTTCAATAAAGGCGGATTATAAGACCAGGCGGGAGCAAGCTCGCAATTCCCCGAGCGGACTAGGCTTCGTACCCAATGGCGCATCTGCATTGGATGACCCACCAGATATACGGGAGAAAAACTTCGAAGAAGCATGGAATCGACTCGGCTTTGGTTTCGCCTTGGTTTACAAGGATATCCTGTTGAATGAAGAGGCCAATGACGTTGCAAAAGAATTCGTACATCGCAAAATTGCCGAAAAGGTTCACGACCCGGTTGTGCGAGAAAAACTGACACCGAAAGGGTTTCCTTTCGGTGCAATGCGGCCTGCCGTGGATCACCTGTACTATGAGTCCTTCAATCGAGAAAACGTAGAACTGGTGGACATCAAGGAAGATCCCATTCAGGAGATTACTGAAACGGGAATTCGCACAGAAAATAATGAATACCCCCTCGACATCATCATTTTTGCGACGGGATTCGATGTATTTACCGGATCCCTTCTGGCCCCCGAAATTGTTGGCCGCAACGGCGTAACTCTTCGGGAGCGCTGGAAGGATGGCCCCAAAAACTATCTGGGACTGAGTACCGTAGGTTTCCCCAATATGTTTATTATGGTTGGCCCTGGTAGCCCTTCGCTGCTCAGTAATGTTCTAGTTTCAACCGAGGATCATGCGGACTTTATTCGCGACCTGATTGTAAATATGAAGGAAGCAGGAATGGATGAAGTCGAAGCAAACGCAGAAGCCGAACTACAATGGGTCGAACACGTCAACGAACATTCCAAGAAAACGCTTTATCCAAAGGCAGCCTCTTACTATATGGGGGCCGAAGTACCTGGAAAGCCACATGTATTTATGCCTTACTCGGGCGGGGTACGCTCCTATCGTCGTACACTTTACGACGTGATGGATAACGATTGGAAGGGTTTTGATATGCACGCCATAGAGGAACGCGACGTTCGGTAGCGTAAAACCAAAACGTCCGTTCTGTCTCTCAGTTCTTTGACGCCGATTTATCTTTCATTCTCAGTGGGCGTCGGTGCAGCATAATCTAATAGTAACCTTTTTCCTGCCCGCCACGCGCAACATACAACTTCGGGCGTAGCTTCGCAGGAGCTTCGATACCTTACCCTAAGGTGTTTGTAGTGCTGTTGGTCGAAAGATGGTCGCTAAACGAGCTGCATTAGCGACCATCATATATCCATCAGCGATGGCACTGATTCTGCTCTTTTAATAATAAGGCGGTTAGTGTCTCCAATATTTCCGCGTAGAAGTAAAGCAACCTTGCTTTTTCAACACACACAAAAAGGATTATCGTGGGTTAGCGGGATCAAGGCCTGCGCAGTACCTCACTCATTGCTCTGGAAGACGTTCGTTGACGACCACACCTTATGTCTTGAAATCGGTGAGGCAGACGGTAGTCCTTTGAGCTGCTCGCGTAGCTCCAGCAATGTCAGCGCACTGTCAGAGTCGCTCGTCGACGCACAAAGAATTACCGCTTACCTCACCAGCTTAGCGCCACATTGGGTCGTTATTTCGCCGCCGCCCTGTCTCGACCCCTGAGGGTGGCTCGACGCCGCTTTGCTATCGCGTCCGACGAGCGAGCTGGTTGCTACTCCCTCTCCACTGGAGCCACGCGAGCAGCTTGAGTAAAGTGGGGGTAGGCCGCCCGGGTCAGGTACGAACAGATACCCAAAGCCTATGCGAGGAGAAAGATGATCCCTGACGTCCACA